>NZ_VFOU01000001.1 GCF_006716305.1 Enteractinococcus coprophilus
CCTCCGCCATAGCCGGCCATCGCGGTGGCGCCCAGGAGTCCAACGATGCTGGTGGTCAGCGAGAGCACAATCGAAGGGTAAGCCTCCGGAAGCAGGAAGTGCCGGATGATCTGCCAGTTCGTGGCACCCATAGCCTGGGCGGCTTCGATGACACCGGGTTTGACTTCGAGCAGACTGGATTCCACCATGCGTGCGATGAACGGGGTGATGTAGATGGTCAATGGCACCAGTGCGGCTTGACTGCCGATACTGGTGCCCACGACGAACCGGGTGAACGGAATGAGCGCGACCAACAAGATAATGAAGGGCACACTGCGGGTGACGTTGATGATGAAGTTCAAGATCGAATAGGCCACCCGGTTTTCCGTTAGTCCGCCGCGCCGGGTCATCACCAACAGCAGGGCGATGGCGATACCTAAAACCGCACCAAAAAGCATGCTCCAGCCCAGCATGTACACCGTTTGGGCACCAGCCAGGAGCAGTCTTTCACCGCTAACACCGAAGAAGTCTTGTTCCATAAAGTCCATTAGAAGCGCACCTGTTCTTTGGTGATCCGGGCGGCATCGATGTGCTCTTCACCGCGGTCAATGGCGTCGTCGCTGCCCACCAGCTGCACGTGGAATACCCCGACCACGGTGTCTTCTAATTGCTCGATGGTGGCACCCAGAATATTGATTTCTAATCCGGTGGTCTGGTTGAGCTTGGACAGCAGAGCATTTTGAGAAGCTACTCCCACTGATCGCAGTCGATAAATGCGCGCATTACGGGGGTCGTTTTTAACTAGGTCCATCACGGCTTCGGGGATTTGGTCATTGATCACCGTTCGGACGAATTCTTGCGTGGTGGCGGTTTGTGGGTTGCCAAACACTTCGATAACCGAGCCTTGTTCCACCACTCGGCCGCCTTCCATCACGGCGACCTTATTGCAAATTCGTTGGACTACTTGCATTTGGTGGGTGATCAATAAAATCGTCACGCCCATTGTTTTGTTGATGCGTTTCAGCAGTTGCAGGATCGCCTCGGTGGTCTTGGGGTCGAGCGCACTTGTGGCCTCATCGCATAACAGTATGTCCGGTTCGGTGGCCAGGGCCCGGGCAATCCCGACACGTTGTTTTTGCCCACCAGATAACTGGCTGACGCGGGCGTCGCGTTTATCGGACAGCTCGACGATGTCTAGCACTTCATCGACCCGCCGGGCTATTTCAGCACGGGACTTGCCTTGCAGCATGAGCGGCATGGCGACGTTGCGGAAGACGGTTTTGGTCTCTAGCAGGTTGAACTGTTGGAACACCATGCCAACGTTGCGGCGACTGGTCAGGAGTTGTTTTTTCGTCATCGCGGTCACGTCATCACCATCAACCATGATGGTTCCGCTATCTGGCTCTTCTAAGCGGTTGACCATGCGGATAAGCGTTGATTTTCCGGCTCCAGAAAACCCAACGATGCCGAAAATATCTGATCGTTCAACCCGGACTGACACGTCAATGAGAGCGTCAATATGGCCAAATTTTCCGGAGTAGCGTTTTGACACTGATTCAAGTGTGATCACTGTACTGCCCTTGTGAGTGTGAGTATCGCAGGTCACTCTACTCAAAGCACCAAGTCATCGCATTTGTTTGGACACAATCAGCAATAGACAGCTTGGATTCCGACGATCCGACTGGCGTGACGTGCTGCGATCGACGTGGTCGGCAGCGTGATGAGATCGATAGCAATGGCGGCGATGAGGGTCGCGGTCAGCAAGAGGGTGGGACCCGCGCTAGGTCAGGTGCAATGGTTCGGATCGCCCGAGCTGTGAGCCTGCCGAGTGAGCCTTGTAGTCGTTTCCTCATGCCACCAGCGCTAGTCTTTAGCTCTTAGAGCGACGCTCTGAACTTGCCCTGCGTGGATGTCGCGTACCCACTCCCAGCCTGGTTTCACGCCCACGGCGATCTCATGGACTATGAGAGCAGCCTGATGGAAAACGCCGGTACCCTGCTGCTCGGCAGGATCACGCATGGCGATTTCGCTTCTTACTGGCCTGCCGTTGCTGCCGATGAGACCCAGGCGGGCGAGGGCACAAAACGCTACGCACACCGGCTGGACCAGATGGACAAATTCGTCGTGTCACGATCCGGCGCCGTCGCGTTCTGGCCGGGAACCCACCGTGTCGAAGACGCAACGGCCATCGAGATCCAGAGGATCAAGGACCGATCTGCCGGTGACGTGATCGTCTACGGCAGTCTCAGTCTGATTGGCGCACTCAATGTGCTGAACCTGATCGATGAGTTCGACTTCATCGTCCCTCCGACCTTGCTCTGCCGGGGAAAACCCATCCTGAATGCAGACCAGCGCCCCAGGTGGAGCTCACGGAGCGCCACCCGTTTTCTTGTGGAGGCGTCCTGCTCCGGTATGCAACATCTAGCCCCGAGTAACCCGGTCGGCAACCACGAAGGTCGGCCCGGTTGCCCGAGCCGACCTTCGTGGTTGTGAGACGTTAGCACTCAGGAAGTGTGACCGCGACGGCCAGTCCACCTCGCGAGGTTTCTTTATATTTATCCATCATGTCAGCACCGGTTTGGCGCATGGTTTCGATAGCTTCGTCGAGGCTGACCTTGTGGCTGCCATCGCCGTGCAGGGCAAGGCGTGCCGCGTTGATCGCTTTGACCGATGCGATGGCATTGCGTTCAATACATGGGATCTGCACGAGCCCACCAATTGGGTCGCACGTCATCCCGAGGTTGTGTTCCAATGCCACTTCAGCGGCGTCCTCCACCTGGGTTGCGGTGCCGCCCATAACAGCCGCCAGTCCTGCGGCTGCCATGGAACATGCCGAACCGACTTCGCCCTGGCATCCGACTTCAGCTCCCGAGATCGAGGCTTGGGTCTTGATGATGATGCCGATGGTCCCTGCGGTGAGCATGAACTCGATGATCTTGTCATCGGTCACATCATCCAGGAACCGGGCATAGTAGTGCATCACCGCTGGGATGATGCCGGCTGCCCCGTTCGTGGGGGCGGTAACCACTCGGCCACCGGAGGCATTTTCCTCGTTGACGGCCAGGGCGTACAGATTGACCCACTCGATACCGCGCAGTGCATCTGTAGTGTCTCCGGTACGCTCTGACGCACCACCCTGGGTGAGTTGCTTATACAGCTTCGGTGCTCGACGGGCAACCTGCAGCCCGCCGGGCAGGGTGGTCTCAGTACGCTCAATGCCGGACTGCACGCAGTCCTGCATGACCTGCCAGATCTTCAACAGCTGCGCACGAATCTCTTCGGGCTCACGCCATTCGATCTCATTTTCCCACGTCAATTCGGCAATCGATTTGTCGTGGACGCGGCACAGTTCTAACAGTTCGTCGGCAGTGCCAAATTGATGGCGGACTTTGCGTTCAGTGGTCAGTGGTTTATCGAGCTCATCCTCGGTCACCACGAATCCGCCACCGATCGAATAGCTGATCTCGGAGGCCAGCTCTTGGCCATCAGCCCCGTAGACCGTGGTTTTCATCCCATTCGGGTGACCCGGTAGAGACTTTTGCAGGTGCAAGATGACGTCCCGGCCTCGATCGAACTCAATCGTTTTGATACCCCCCAACTGCAGGGTGGACGTGGTTTGTACCTGTTCGATGATCCCATCGACTTGATCAGGTTCGATCGTGCCCGGATCGTGCCCGGCCAGACCCAGAATCACCGCGGTATCGGAGTGGTGTCCGATACCGGTGGCTCCCAGTGAGCCAAATAGCTCGACTTTGGCACGCGCGGTAGCCGTCAGAGTGTCGACGTCCAGACCATTGATGAACTGGGCTGTTGCCCGCATGGGGCCAACGGTGTGGGACGAGGAGGGCCCCAAACCAATTGAGAACATGTCCAGCACACTGAGAGCCATGGAGTTATCCTTTCGTACCGGAAAACTCGACCATTGCGTCGAGCAGCCAGTTAGTGACGTGGTCAGCAAATGAAATTCGCGGTGCCAACCACCAGGTGTGTTCGGCAACCCGCCACAAAATCAGCGGAGTTTGGGCGACTTCGGTGACATAGGCTTGGTTGACCTGGAAAGCACGCGGGTGCAGATCCAGCGGACAGGACTTGCGCAGTACCAGTTCAGCAGCCTCACCCGAGACCTCAATGATCGTGCGGTTGGCTGACAGGTCCAGGACCTGACCGGAGTGGTCTCCCAGGGTGCGTTCCAGGGTTTCGGCCAGCCCGGTGTCGGGTTTGTCGATCGCTAGGAATTCATCCGGTGACATCCACACCACCGCCGTAGTCGACGGTTCACCGACGACGTCGCCGACTTTGGCGGGCAGCCCACCAAGGGCTGCTGCCAGCGCGTCATACCCTTCGGTTCCTTGGGTCGCGCGAATGCCGACCTGGGTCGTGAACGGGATTTCGCGCACCGCCACGGCGTCACCGGAGGCGTTGTGTAGTTCTTCACTTCGAGCGGCAAGTGGTGAGCGCCGCAGCTGTTGTACATTAGCCATCTCGACGAGCTCCTTCGGCATCATATAGAACGGTTGGTCCGATTTTCATGGTGACAACTTCGCCGTCAACCAGGGCCTTGAGGCTTTCACCCACGCGGTTAAAACCATTTTTGATCAGCGCTAGACCAAAGGTGCGGCCCAGGGCAGGCGAGTTATACGAGGCGGTGACCCAGCCTTCTTGTGGGACTGGTCCGGCAGCGATATCGATGGGCGTGTCCATGGCCACCAGGGCTTCGCCTTCTTCCAAGCGGAAGGTTGGATCATCCGGGAGCACAGATACCAGCTGCTTGCGGTCTTCGCGGACATTGTCTGCCCGAGAGAAGGAGCGCTTGCCAATGAAATCTTTGTGCTTGGACACGATCCATTCCATGGCGGCGTCCTGCGGGGTCACGGTGCCGTCGGTTTCTTGGCCGACGACGATGAACCCTTTTTCCGCACGCAGCACGTGCATGGTTTCGGTGCCGTACGGGGTGATATTGAATTCGGCACCCGCTTCAGCGACTGCTTCCCACACGGCCAGTGCGTACCAGGATTCTACGGCCAATTCCCAGGCGAGTTCACCCGAGAACGAGATGCGGCTGGCGCGAACCGGAATACCGGAGGCCAGGGTGATATCTCGGAAGGCCATGAACTTGAAGCCTTCTGCGGAGAAGTCTTCGTGCGGTGCCAGTTTCTGCATGACGTCGCGAGATTTTGGTCCAACCACGGCGACGGTCGCGTACTGTTCGGTGACCGAAGTGGCGAACACATCGAGTTCCGGCCACTCGGTTTGGAGCCATTCTTCAATCCATTCCAGGACATCAGCGGCACCCGAGGTGGTCGTGTGCAGGAAGAAGCGGTCTTCAGCTAGACGCAAGGTCACGCCGTCGTCGAAAATCATGCCGTCTGGTGTACACATCACACCGTAGCGACCCATGCCCTCTTTGAGCTTAATGTAGCCGTTCGTGTAGATACGGTTGAGGAACTCGGGGACGTCTTTGCCGCGTAGTTCAATCTTGCCCAATGTTGAGCCATCGAACATGCCCACTGACTCGCGTGCGGCAGCGCACTCACGGTAGACGGCCTCGTCCATGGTCTCGTTGCCCTGAGGGTAGTAACGAGCACGCTTCCACTGTCCGACGTCTTCGAACACCGCGCCGGCAGCCACGTGGGCCGAGTGGATTGGTGTGCCACGCGCGACTTCAAAGAGTTTGCCACGACGACGTCCAGCTAAGGCTGCGAAACCTACCGGTGTGAACGGTGGACGGAAGGTTGTGGTACCAATCTCGGAAAGATCCTCAACACCGAGGATATTTGCCATCACGCCGATAGCAGGCACGCCCGAGGTTTTACCCTGGTCAGCGCCCGTAGAGATCGAGGTATAACGCTTGACGTGCTCAACTGAGGACATCCCGGCACCGGTAGCGCGCAGAATATCGGCGACGGACTGGTCACGCTGCAGATCAACAAAGTGATTGTTGTAGTTATCAGCGTCGTCACCCTCCGGGGATGGAACCATCCACAGCGGGACGACGGGACCGTACGGGCGGTCAATAGCGCGAGCGGCTGTGGCTTCGGTTTCATACCCGGCCGCGGTGGCGGCTGCGGCACCGGCATTGGCACCCGAGGTTAACGCCGAAGCGGTACTGTATTTGCCGATCAGCGCACCAGCCAAGCGCATGTCATGGACAGATTCCACAGCGACGAAGCCCTGGAGTTGAGCATCCCAGTCGATCCGACCGCGACGCTGCGAGTGCAGGTGCACGACGGGCGACCAGCCACCCGAAACCGCCAAGGTGTCGACCTCGATACGCTGGGCTTGGGACGTGTCGAGCTTGCCGCCGTTGAGCGGAGCCACGGTCACGGCATTGAGTTCATTGTCGTCACCGGCGTGGGTGTCGATCACCGCCGAGCCAATCAGCACGTTGACGCCCTCGGATACTGCCTGTTGGGCGGCGGCCGAGGCTGAGGAGCGCGCATCAATAACGGCGACGACTCCCCCGGTCGCGGCAAGCTCAGACACCAGCGGGTAGACCGAGTCGTTGGTGGTGAAGACCGCGATCTGTTGTCCGGCGCGCACAGCGTAGCGGTTCAGGTAAGTGCGCACGGCGGAAGCCAACATGATGCCCGGGCGATCATTATTCGCAAAAACCAGTGGGCGTTCGTGGGCTCCGGTGGCCAACACAACCTGATCGGCGCGCACATGCCAGATGCGCTCACGTGAGATGCCTTCGCCTGGGCTATCGTCCAGGTGGTGGGTGCGACGTTCGACGGCGATCGCATAGTTTTCGTCATAGACACCGGTAACCGTGGTGTCGGTGAGGATCTCGACGTCGTCGGTCGAAGACAGTTTGGTCACGGTGTCGTTGATCCACTGTGGTGCAGGCACGCCGTCGACGATTTCATACGGGGCATCAAGCAGGCTCCCGCCGGCCCATGGCTTTTCGTCCATGAGCATCACGCGAGCACCAGATGCGGCTGCGTTGGCGGCGGCAGAAAGTCCTGCCGGACCGGCCCCGACCACCAATACATCCGTATGGACGTGGACGTGGTCGTAGTAAGCCTGGTCCTGAGCAGGGTCAAGTTTACCTAATCCACGAAGCTGTGTTGCCTTTAATCCGTTGGTCACCGGAACAGTGGTAGAAGTCATCATCGACTCTTCGACGTCACCGGCGTGGCGTGGGGACAGATGAACCAGCGAGTTGGGTTCTTCAACGCCCGCTGCGAACACGCCGCGCGGGCGGTTCCAGTACATCGAATTCGCTGCTGCGCGGGTCCCGGTGGCTAATAGTGCTGAGGCGACCGTATCGCCGCGTAGGGCCTGAGTGGGGTTGCCATCGATTTCGATGTCAACGGTATCGGTGTGGTCCACGACAGCGTGGGGCGCTTGGTCCGGAGCGAGCCGGTATGAGCGCTGTGTGCCGAGTTGCTCACGCATGTGCGTGTCCTGATCTGTGGTGGTGCGTGTCACTTGGTACCTCCGGAAACCTCGGGGCGTGGGGCGCCGACCGGGTAAGTGGCTTTGAATGTGTAGGTGATCGTGTCGCGGACGGCGTTGAACCATTTGCGGCACCCGCCATTATGAACCCAGCGTTCGGCAAAATCGCCTTTCGGGTTATCGCGGTAGAACAAGAATTCGGCCCATTCTCTATCAGAGAGAGCATGGGGGTCTTGTGGATAGGCGACGTGTGCTTCGCCGCCGTAGCCGAATTCGGTTTCATTACGTGGCCCGCAGTACGGGCAATCAATGAGCATCATGGCAATTGCCTTTCTCTAGTGGGCTACGGCTGCGGCGCCGTGTTCGTCGATAAGGTGACCGGTTTCGAAACGCTCGAGGCTAAACGCTGCGTTGATCTCGTGAGGTTCATCGTGAGCGATCGTGTGAGCCATCGCGTAGCCTGCTCCCGGAGTGCCCTTGAAGCCGCCGGTACCCCAACCGCAGTTGACATACAGACCATCGACCTCAGTTTTGGACACGATTGGTGAAGCATCCGGGGTCGTGTCCACAATGCCGCCCCAGGTACGCAGCACATGTGCGCGAGCGAAAATTGGGAACAGCTCGACCGCCGCGGCCATCTGCTCCTGGATCACATGGAACGCACCACGTTGACCAAAGCCGTTGTAGGTGTCGATACCCGCACCCATCACCAGCTCACCCTTGTGGGCTTGAGAAACATAGACGTGGATATGGTTGGACATAACTACGGTCGGGTGGACCGGTTCAAATAGCTCTGAAACCAGCGCCTGCAGCGGGTGCGATTGGATTGGCAGTTTCACACCGGCCATTTCGGCCAGTTGCGAGGAGTGCCCAGCACCGCACAGAGCAACCTGTCCCGCGGAGATCTTTCCGCGAGTGGTTTCCACCCCGGTGACACGTCCGTTTTCAACCAGGATGTCGGTGACTTCAGTGTTCTGGATGATGTCAATGCCAGCAGCATCAGCAGAGCGAGCCAGGGCCCAGGCGACATGATCGTGCTTAGCGATGCCGGCGCGTGGCTGGTAGGTCGCACCCATAATTGGATAGCGGATGTTATCCGAGATGTTGATGATCGGGCAGACTTCTTTGACCTCTTGCGGCGTCAACCATTCGGCATCCACACCGTTGAGCTGGTTGGCTTTGACACGGCGCACCGAGTCGCGGACTTCCGAGACATGGTGAGCCAGGTTCATGACGCCGCGCTGAGAGAACAAGAAGTCGTAGTCAAGCTCTTCCGGGAGCTCTTCCCAGAGCTTCAACGAGGTTTCATACATCAGGCTGGATTCATCCCAGAGGTAGTTGGAACGAATGATGGTCGTATTTCGAGCCATATTGCCGCCGCCCAGCCAGCCTTTATCGATTACCGCGACATTAGTAATGCCGTGTCGGGCAGCGAGGTAGTGGGCGGTGGCAAGTCCGTGGCCACCGGCGCCCACGATGATCACATCGTAGGAGGACTTGGGCTCTGGATTATGCCACAGAAATTCAGGGTGCTGTGGGAGGAGTTCTGCCATGGTTATGCTCCGAACGGTTCAAGGTTGGGGTACAACGGGTGAGCATCGGCCAGCGCTTGAACGCGGTAGGCCAGCTCTGGAAGTGCATCACGATTGCCGGTAGCCCCGGCAATCAAAGTTTCAGCGATAATGTCGGCGACTTCTTCGAATGCTTCAGTGCTAAAGCCGCGGGTGGTCAACGCTGGGGTGCCGATGCGCAGACCAGAGGTCGTCATTGGTGGGCGGGGATCCCAAGGAACGGCATTGCGGTTGACGGTAATATCGACTTCCTCCAGGAGGTCTTCGCCCTGCTTGCCGTCGAGTTCTGAATTGCGCAGATCAACGAGCACCAGGTGGACATCCGTTCCACCGGTCAGTACGGAGATACCAACGTCGGCAACGTCTTGCTGTGATAGGCGATCCGCCAGGATTCTGGCACCTTCCAGAGTGCGACGCTGCCGCTCGGCAAATTCTTCCTCGCCAGCCACTTTGAAGGCAACAGCTTTACCTGCGATCACGTGCATCAACGGGCCGCCCTGTTGACCAGGGAAGACGGCTGAGTTGATCTTCTTAGAGATTTCAGCATCGTTGGTCAAGATGATGCCGCCTCGAGGCCCGGCCAGGGTTTTGTGCGTCGTCGATGAGACAACGTGGGCGTGTGGAACGGGTGAGGGGTGCAGTCCGGCTGCTACCAGTCCGGCGAAGTGGGCCATGTCGACGAACAGGTAAGCGCCGACTTCATCCGCGATTTCGCGGAAGCGGGCGAAGTCGAGCTGGCGAGGATATGCCGACCAGCCTGCAACGATCATCTTCGGCTGGTGTTCGCGAGCTAGGCTAGCGACTTCATCCATATCAACTTCGTAGGTATTTTCATCGACCGAGTACGGCACAATGTTGTATAGGCGGCCCGAGAAGTTCAGCTTCATCCCGTGAGTCAGGTGTCCACCGTGAGCCAGGTTCAAGCCCATCACGGTATCGCCCGGACGAATGAGCGCGTGCATGACTGCGCTATTGGCCTGTGCCCCGGAGTGGGGCTGGACATTGGCGAACTGGGCACCAAAAAGACTCTTGACACGTTCGATGGCGAGACGTTCTACCGAGTCGGCGTGTTCACAGCCACCGTAGTAACGGCGTCCTGGATAACCTTCTGCGTATTTGTTGGTCAGCACCGATCCCTGCGCTTGCATGACTGCTAGCGGCGTGTGGTTTTCCGAGGCGATCATTTCGAGACCGCGTTGCTGACGGTCTAGTTCTTGGTTAATAAATCCAGCGATTTCTGGATCGAGGTCTGCCAGATCTTCGGTCAGCGATGGTGCAACCTGTGAGGTGATACTAGTCATGTATTTTCCTTCAAAAAGTCCTGAACGACATTTGATATATCAGTTACCGATCACAGACTATGATGAACATCACAGGCATGTCAAGTGCTTACCCAAAAATCTTTGAGACGCTGCGGATTCCACGCAAGTAGTGCACAATAAGGAGCAATGAAAGGACACTGATGACCACGCTGGACACTGTCAACACGAACAGCGAGTCTCTGTCGACTCGCGCCTATCGCATCCTGCTAGACCGCCTCATCATGCTGGACATTCAGCCCGGGGAACCCATTATGGAAAAGCACCTAGCCGAGGAAATGGGGGTGGGTCGTACGCCTCTACGTGAGGCACTCAAGCGCCTTGAGTCGGACCACCTCGTCGTCACCTATCCGCGTCGAGGTACGTTTGCCAGCCAGGTGGATGTAACCGAACTTGCTCATGTCTCCGAAGTTCGTCAAGCCCTAGAACCCCTGGCCGCGCGTCGCGCCGCAGAGGTCAACGGCGGTGAGATGAGGGAGCAGCTTCTCGAAGTCTTGGATGAACTCAAAAGCCTCGACCCAAATCAATCGCAGCGCGACTTACTGTCTTACGACCTGTCAGTGCACCGACTCATCTACAGCGTGACCCACAATGAGCACCTGTCAGAGACCCTGATTCGACTGGACAATATCGCCACTCGCATTTGGGCGGCACTGTCGGACCGCCTACCTTCGCTCCACTCACACATTGTCGAGCACACCGAACTACTCAAACAGATCGTCGCCGGCGATGCCGAAGCCGCCGAGCAGACAGCGTCAGAACACGTGAAAAACTTCTACACCATGGTGCGCGAAGCCCTGTAAGACGGCCCCTGCAGTCACGCCCGGCCTCATCCGATAGAGGCCCGGTTTTTCTTGCCTCAAACCCTTCGATCGCACACAACCTCTAAGCCCCCTTGACAGTAATGTGCATCACATTCTACTGTGGTGCAACAGCGTTGCAAGAGTTGCAACTATTGATGCTACGGCGGTGAAGAATGTCTGAACCAAGCGCTCCGACCTTCAAAGAAGATTTAGGTCCAACGCTTTCGGGCCAAGAACGTCCACATCCTGGGGGGATCGGAACCAAAGCACGTCGCAAAGTTATTGTGGCGAGTTTCATTGGCAACTTTGTCGAATGGTTTGATTACGGCGCATACAGCTATCTGGCTGTTGTCATTGCTGCCGTATTCTTCCCGTCAGACAACCTTACCGAAGGATTAATCTGGACGTTTGCGTTGTTTGCGGTGTCTTTCCTTGTACGGCCGCTCGGTGGGTTCATCTGGGGCCACATCGGCGACCGGGTCGGCCGACGCAACGCACTAGCATGGTCCATTCTGATTATGAGTGCCTCCACTGTCTGCATCGGATTGCTACCCGGTGCGGCCACACTCGGCTTATGGGCCCCGGCATTACTGTTACTTTTCCGCGTGCTGCAAGGATTCAGCGCATCGGGAGAATACGCCGGAGCATCGGCATACCTCGTCGAGTATGCGCCTAAAGGCAAACGCGGCATTTACGCAGCCGTCGTGCCAGGATCGACCGCAGCAGGTCTACTATTCGGCTCGCTCATGGCAACCACGCTGACTGCGTCACTGACGACCGCAGAGATGGAATCATGGGGCTGGAGGCTTCCTTTCCTCCTGGCAGCTCCACTTGGGCTCATCGGCGTATATATCCGTCGAAAACTAGAGGACTCCCCTGTCTTCCAGGAAATGGCACAAGAAGATGAAGCCGTCAAAGCACCTGTATGGGCCCTGTTCCGTGACCACTGGCGTGCACTAGTTCGTGCCACAGCAGCAGTGCTGCTCAATGCCGTAGGTTTCTATGTCATCTTGACCTACATGCCGACCTACTTGTCCCAGACCATCGGGCTTGATCTCACTACAGCCAACGTCACTACCACCATATCGCTGATCACCTACATTGGATTCATCTTCCTCACAGGACATCTATCTGACCGCTTTGGGCGCCGCAAAATTCTCATGAGTGCTTCTGTACTGTTCATCCTGCTCACCGTGCCCGCATTCTTACTGCTCGGCACAGGTAGTGTAGTGGTGATTCTGCTGGTCCAAGTCCTGCTAGGCGCCATGCTGACACTCAATGACGGCAGCCTGGCCAGTTTCCTCGCAGAGAGCTTCCCCACCCGAGTACGTTACTCCGGCTTCGCTGTGTCATTCAACGTGGGTAACGCGATCTTTGGCGGAACCGCCCCGGCTATTGCAACTTTGCTAATTGCTAGCACTGGCAGCGCCATTGCTCCGGGCTGGTACCTGATGGGCGCAGCTGTTATCGCGCTGATAGCTGTCTGGCTCTCACCAGAAACAAGCCACAAAGAACTCGAAGACTGCTAAGCATCTTGTAGTCCCCAACTCGGGCCGACTTTGTTCAGAGTGCACTACACGGTGACTCGAGCGAATTCGGCCCGAAATATTATGTGGTGTAATTGTGGCAAGGTAAATTCTGGCATTCGACCAAAAGATCTCCGTTGGTGCTCGACGTCAAGCTTAGAGGTTACACCCAGCAAGAGGTCATCACGTTGTGTGCGGCTGAACTGTCCAAAGCCGAGCGCACGAGCAACGAAAGCATCCAACCAGGCGTTTTGCACCTCCGATAAGTGCGGGGTGTAGTGGCCTAGCACGATCAAGAAATAGTCCCAAGCCGGGGTGGGTACCCCATCGGTGGTCAATAATGCATCGCGCTGTTGCTGCGACGCCGGATCAACATCCGCTGCACTGTTGATGCCTGCGTCCAGCAACGCACCAGCGGCGGTCATCAACCTGTCGATTTGGTATTGTTCGGCAACGAAATCTGCCAACCCAAAAGGACCTAGCGTGGCAAGGAGTCGCATCATATTGGCCGGGCCCCGAAAAGCTTTATACGCTCTGAGCCGCGGCAGCACCCCGGCCCCATAGGCGCCGTCTGCTTCGGCCCCGATGCTCAAGATCGTGTCCATAAGCGCGACTTCTACGGCGGTTGTCCAATTCCCGGTGGCACCGTTAAACGGACGTGCCCCGGTTCTAGTGGCTGCTTCGGCTAGTGCGGTGAGATCAGTCTCGGTGGGAGAAGCCATGAAATTCGCTTTCATTTCTGACAATACAGGGCACGGCTTCATCCTATACCTGCAGCACAACTTCACGAGCGCTATATAGTCGCTTCTCAACCATGACTCAGGTCAGGGCTGTGACGTAAGATTCTTAAGTGTTCCCACATCAAAGGAGATCCATGAGTGCCCCTCGCAACTCGGTAGTTCATAACGTTATCGACGTCTTGCGATGCTTTTCATCCGAGTATCCCCTGGTGGGCGTCACAGAGATAGCTGATCGAGTCGGGTTACATAAATCCTCGGTTTCTCGCCTATTAACCACTCTGGAAGCCGAGGGGTGGGTCGAGCAGGATTCCATCACTCGGCGATACCAGCTCGGGCTCGGACTGATTGCCATTGCCGGACCATTGCTGGCAAATCTCAACGTCCGGCAAGTGGCTTATCCATATCTGCAGGAATTGGCTGAAACAACGAAAGAAACCGCAGTTTTAGCGGTGTGGCAAGGGTCCGTGGCAGTCACGGTCGAACAAATCGCTTCCGATCGCACAGTCAAACATACTTCCCCACTAGGCGCGCGTTACGCATCAACGGGTTCAGCCTCGGTGCAGGTCTTCCTGGCCGAAATGTCCGATGAACAGGTCACCACATTGTTGGATGAAGGCACCATCGAGTTGCAGCATGGATGGACGCGAGCAAAATTGCGTAAACGGCTCGAGGCGGTCCGCAAGCAAGGGTATGCCACGAACTTGCAAGAAACCTTTGATGACGAAGTGGGGATTGCTGCACCGGTCTACGATCATCGGCGCGAAGTCGTCGCTGCGGTCTTGATCGCCGCGCCCTCCTATCGGAGTGATGAGCAGACCACCCAGGCGTTGATAGACCAGTGCGTGGCGACCGCAGCAAAGATTTCCACCCGGATGGGAAATCCAGACTCGCAATAACCGCGAGACTGGATTGTCTTGTGTTGCACATTAGTCGATTGCGGTTGGCACCACGAGCACGGGCGTGACAGCACGGTTCAACACCGCCTGGCTCACGGACCCCAAGAGCAAACCGGCAAATCCACCACGACCGCGTGTACCCACGACTGCCATGTCGGCGGTGCGCGACGCCTCTGCTAATGCATCTGCAGGTGAAGCATCAAAGAAACGCCAATGCACCTCAACGGAGCTTTGTTCGGCAACCTGTTCGGCAACCTTTGCCAGGCGCTTGGCGACATCTTTGCGCAGGTCTGGCACCTCTGCTTGATAAATTGGTGAGACAGGCATCCACATGCTGCCAGTGAAAGGTTGGGCCGTAACCAACGTCAGAGATTTGCCTAACACTTGGGCATGTTTTGCTGCATGCAATGACAATTCCACCGGGTAGGCATCCAGGTCGACGCCCACGACAACGGTTCCACTAAAGTTAGTAGGGTCACCATCATCCTGGGATGATAGGACTCCGAACTCCGACAATTCTGGACTGCCCGATAACCGTGCAAATTGCGTTTCCAAGTGCTCACCGGAGTGGCGTTTTTCTGGAATAACCAAGGTCGGGCATTTAGCATGCGAAGCAACCGAGGCCGAAACGCTCCCCAAAAAGCGACCAGCAAACCGGCTGCGTCCACGCTTGCCCACCACCACGAGCACCGCGTCTTGGGAAGCCTTGATGAGTGCACCGGCTGCATCACTTTCGATCGTGGTGCCGCTGATGCCAAGCTCGGAATCATCGACGGTAGCTACCAAGTCATTAATAACCGCCTGGGCATTTTCTTGAGCCAGGCCTTGGGTGTTCTCTGGAAGATACTCGTATCCTGGTTCGGTGTAAGCCGCAATGACTCGCAAGCCGTAACCAAATTTCTGGGCAATTTCAACGGCAACGTCGAATGCTCGTTCGCTGTTTTCTGATCCGTCCACACCAACGACGACAGTACCTGTTGCTGGATGCTCTGCGATGTGTCTCATATCACCACTTTAGCAAGCTCCCCTGAAACATAATAGGCTGCTGAGTAGCAACGAGAGGCCAACGAACGGTTCTTCCGGCGATGAATGTCAAAGGTGGGCTCGGTGCGGAGGCACCCTATGGTCTATGCTTATCGTTCGTGAATGCTGTAGTTATTTCCGTGGCCGTCATGCTTCTACTAGCACTGTTGAGGGTTCACGTAGTTATCGCCCTCTTTATCGGTGCCCTTGCTGGCGGCCTCATGGCCGGCATGGGACTAGAAGGCACGATGCTGGCCTTCGAATCAGGTCTTGGCGACGGGGCCAAAATCGCCCTATCCTATGCCCTCCTCGGGGCGTTCGCGATGGCAGTTGCTGCTTCCGGTTTGCCCAAAGCTTTAGCCGATGCGTTAATTCGCAAGTTAGATGCGAATGCCGACGGAGCCTCTGAAAAAGTTATCACGATAACCACCTACCTGGTCATCGGTGGGATCCTGGCGATGTCCATCATGTCGCAGAACCTCATACCCGTTCATATTGCGTTCATCCCATTGCTCATACCACCGCTGTTGACCGTATTCAATCGGTTGAACCTGGATCGTCGACTCGTCGCCTGCGTTCTGACCTTTGGTCTGGTGACCACTTACATGCTGTTACCGGTGGGCTTCGGTAAAATCTTTTTGGAAGATATTCTGCTGAGCAACATCGAACGTGCGGGCTTGGACACCTCGGGGATCAACATTGTGCAAGTCATGGCCATCCCCGCTCTGGGCATGGTCGCCGGGTTACTCATCGCCGTATTTATTAGCTACCGCAAACCACGCCAATACGAAGAACGCCCGCTGGCAGGCGGCACAATTGTTCAACCAACGCCGACCCGCTATAACCTCATCATGTCGATCGTAGCTATCGTGGTTACCTTTGCCATCCAGCTCATTGTGCAGTTCAGCGGTTCTGAAGCCGATGGCCTGCTTTTGGGGTCACTGGTCGGTCTCGGCATCTTCCTGCTGTCCGGTGTTGTCGAATGGAATAAGGCCGACGACGTCTTCACCTCAGGTATGCGCATGATGGCGCTGATCGGATTTGTCATGATCTCGGCGCAAGGCTTTGCCGCAGTGATCAACGAATCGAATCAGATCGAACCACTGGTCGCCGTCGTCCAAGAATTCTTCGGTGGAAACAAGGCCATGGCAGCACTGGCCATGCTCGTGGTTGGGCTGATTGTGACCATGGGCATCGGCTCATCATTTTCGACCCTGCCAATTATCGCCGCGATTTACGTCCCATTGTGTATCTCACTCGATTTCTCGATGGCAGCTACCGTGGCACTCGTTGGTGCGGCTGGCGCCCTGGGCGATGCTGGCTCCCCCGCTTCCGACTCCACACTGGGCTCCACCGCAGGATTAGCAGCCGATGGCCAACACGACCACATGCGAGATACTGTCATTCCGACCTTCATTCACTACAACATCCCGCTGACCGCTTCTGGTTGGGTTGCTGCGATGGTCCTCTAAGCATCGACCAGTCCTAATTCTCGGTGCGTGGCTTTCGAACCTGCTCAGCTATCCGACTGATCACGCGGATCACGAGCCCCACGGTGAGGGCTGAAAAGAGCGTACCTTCGCGTACGCCATACAGCCCATCGAGCAGCACCCAGGACGCGATCACTGCTAAGGTCACCATGATCGTATCGACCACGATTTTGACGGTTCCGTAGGGGATATTTTGCAAAACCGTGTAGATCGCAAAAACAATCCCATCACCAGGCAGGTATGTCAGACGCGGTTGCACCTCAATAAACACCCCCAGAGCCAGACTCACCACACTGACGGTAATCCAGGCCCACTGTTCAAGATAACTCGACGGATTAAGCCAGGACGTCAGGTGCATACACAAATCAACGAGCAGCCCAAAGGCAACAGTGACAGGTATCTGGATGAGCTGGAATAACTTGAACCTGCGACGCAGTACGAGCGCTTGCAACCCGACGAATAACAAGTTCAGCGTCATGACGTAGGTCCCCACGCTGACGGGAGTTGCAAAAGATAGCACTGTGGGCAACGAAGCAATCGGCGCTGTTCCGAGATCTGCCCGGACAGAGATGGCAATACCCATCGCGATCAAGAACACTCCGACAAGAAAGACAAGGCTTCGATTAATGTGGCGCATCACTCGTGACGACCCCGGACCATAGGTAGGCCACCAATAGTTCGTTGAGTTCTCCACAGTCCTGGTGTGCCGTGTCCTTGAATCCTCACCACGTTCAGTCCCGGGCAGATATCATTCACCGTCTTCTGTTGTTGTGCACGCTGACTCCAACCCTTATCCGTTGTATCAGCGCAGGTTTGTCCCTCGAGTCATTGTAATGGCGCAATCCGCAAACACTGGCCATGTAGCACTGACTAGGTCTTCTGGCTGGTTTGGCTGCGGCAAGATGGCTGGGAACGTATGACGCTGAACACTTACACCGGGCGCGTACAAGGATCACAGCGGGTCTTATCTTGAAGTCGCTTTTAACCGGTGCATAGGATGGGGTCGAACGATAAGGCACAGAATATGACCCCAGAGTTGAAGTGGAGCATCGCTTAATGACTAGCCCGATCAAACCTCACAAAACCGACCACAGTACGGTCCCGCATGTTTTTACGCAGCACAACGGTGATCAGCAGGAGCTGACGTTCTCACCAGCGGAATTCGATCGCCGGCTGGCTAACGCTCGAAAAGTGATGGCGGCTGATGATGTGGAGGCGCTGGTACTCACCAGCATGCACAATATCAAGTACTTCTCTGATTTCGTTCCTTCCCCCTTCGGTCGGCTTTTCGGCATCATCATCACCCCTGAAGATTCCATTACCATCACCCCCTGGGTTGATGGCGGCATGCCTTGGCGCACTACGTACGGTGACAATATCGTCTACTCGGATTGGGATGCACAAAACTTTTTCCGCGCCATCCAGCACACGCTGGATGAACGCAACATCAAACCGCGCCGGTTGGGGATCGAACACGATGGCCTCACCGTTGAGGAATACCACCGCCTCCACGATTGGTTCGACGGCGTTGAGCTTGTCAACGTAGCTACGGATCTGATGAATCAGCGCGTGGTCAAATCAGAGGAAGAGATTCACCTGATCAGCGAGGGTGCACGAATCGCTGATATTGGCGGTCGGGCGATTAAAAATGCAATTACGGAAGGCATCACCGAATACGAATTGGCCTTGATTGGTACCGAAGCGATGGTGCCCGAGATCGCCAAGTCCTATCCCTCACGAGAACTCCGCGAAACCTGGTGCCTCGTGCAGGCCGGTATCAACACTGATGGTGCACACAACTGGCCGACTACCCGCAAACTGCAAAAAGGTGACATCTTATCGATCAACTGCTTCCCGATGATGTCAGGCCACTACACCGCTATGGAACGCACCATGTTCTTAGGTCAGCCAGACAAACGCAGCCTGGAATTATGGAAGATTAACGTTGAGGCCTTTGAACTCGGAAAAGAACTTATCAAGCCTGGCGCCGTTGCCCAGGATATTGCAGCTGAACTCAACCGGTTCTTCGAAAAACATGACCTGCTGAAATACGCCCCGATCGGTTATGGTCACTCGTTTGGTGTCATGAGCCCCTATTACGGTCGCGAAGCCGCGATGGAGTTCCGTGAAGACATCGAAACAGAACTGAAACCAAACATGGTGGTTTCGATGGAACCGATGTTGACCATTCCAAATAATTTGCCGGGCGCTGGCGCGTACCGTGAACACGATATCCTCGTGCTCACGGAAGATGGGCACAAAAACCTGACCGATTTTGAAGTCGGCCCGGAACATAACATCATCGACTCATAGTCATACCGAGATGCTATGCGGTATGGGTGGGGAAGTACGTTTCCCCACCTATACCTTCTTCAGGACTGGTGAGGACCGTGGACTGCACGTGACCTGGGGCGTCCCGCAGTGCGCACACGGTACGAATTATGTGACTGGGAAATAGTTGGGAACAAAAAACTCCCCCGCAATTGCAGGGGAGTTTTACTGTAGCTGTGGGCGGATTTGAACCGCCGACCTCACGATTATGAGTCGTGCGCTCTCACCAACTGAGCTACACAGCCACGTCAGATATCTGACTCCGGATAAAAATAGCCTGCGGAGCACGCAGGCTATTTTTATCAGAGCCCCGACCGGGATTTGAACCCGGGACCTCCATCTTACCAAGATGGCGCTCTACCCCTGAGCTATCGGGGCAACGAGATAAGACTTTACCAACAAATGATCAAAAGGCAAAATCGATATGCTCGTTTATGGCAAACGTCACGGTGCGTTGGTTTTAGCTGTTAAAGTCGGACCGTTTCTTGGTTTTGGACCAGCGTTGTTTTTTCTTTTGACCTCGCTGTGCCCCATCAAAACCGCCACCGCGCGAACCACGAGAATCAAAGGACTTCGGCGCACCGCGGTCAAGACGCAGATTCAACTTGCGTCCACCGACCACGGCATTCTTGAGGGCCTCTTCCTGCTGATGAGATAATTTCTCAGGCAGTTCCACCAGTGAGAAGGTCGGGCGGATCTGGATGTCACCGATATCGGAAGTGTCGATATTGGCTTCGTTCGCGATGGCACCCACAATGTTGCCAGGACCGACCCGGTCTTTGTGTCCTACGGCGATCCAATAGGTCGCTTGACCTTCCTTACTTGGGCGCTTCGGACGGCTGGAACGTTCACCTGATTGCTGTTCCTTGCGACGTCCACGCATATTCATCGGTGGCAGGTCTGGTTCTGCAGCTTCCAGTGGGCGACCGTCTTGGGCCATCATCGCTAGCGCAGCAGCAATATCGACGGCTGCCACATTGTGTTCTTCGATGTAGTTGGCAACCAGGTCTCGGTACACCGAGAATTCGTCAGATTCTACCTGTGACGCAATGGTCTTGGTAATTTCTTCTGCAAAGGCTGCACGACGTGACGCGTTGACTTCGTCCAGCGACGGCAACTGCATTTCTTCCACCGATTGTTTGGTGGCTTTTTCAATCGAGCGCAGCAAGTAGCGTTCCCGCGGGGTCATCAACAAGATGGCATCGCCCTGACGCCCGGCGCGGCCGGTACGGCCAATACGGTGCACGTACGAGGCCGTGTCGTGTGGGATGTCATAGTTGATGACGTGGCTGATACGTTCGACATCGAGACCGCGGGCGGCAACATCGGTAGCAACGAGGATGTCGATGCGGCCGGCGCGCAAATCGTTCACGGTTTTTTCGCGCAGGTTCTGCGGAATATCACCGGAGATGGCGGCCGCAGCAAAGCCGCGAGCGATAAGTTTTGAGGTGAGCTCCTCGACCATATTTCGGGTACGCACGAAGGTGATAATGCCGTCGGTCTCTTCGGTTTCCAACAGGCGAGTCATAGCTTCAAGCTTCCATGGCTGAGCGACCTGTAAATACCGCTGACGGATGTTCTGAGCAGGTTTGGACTGACCTGCGACCTCGACCTGTTCAGGATTGTTGAGGTAGTCACCGGTGATGCGCTGAATCGCGCGTGGCATGGTCGCCGAGAACAATGCGGTCTGCTTGCCGTCGGGCGCTTCAGACAGGATGCGGTCGACGTCTTCGGCGAAGCCCATACGCAACATTTCGTCGGCCTCATCGAGCACCAGATATTTCAGATCGGACAGATCCAATGACCCGCGTTCCAGGTGGTCGATGACGCGCCCTGGAGTACCCACGACGATAGTTGCCCCGCGACGTAGCCCGGCCAGTTGTGGACCATACGAGGAGCCACCATAGACGGGCACTACTGAAACGGTTGGGATGTGGGCGGCATAAGAGGTAAATGCCTCAGCGACCTGCAGCGCGAGTTCACGGGTTGGTGCCAGCACCAGGACCTGGGGGCTGTCGTGGCGTTCGTCGACCTCGGCCAATTTGGACAGGACAGGCAGTGCGAAAGCTGCGGTTTTACCAGTACCGGTCTGGGCCAGACCCACGACGTCGCGGCCTTCTAATAGCAGCGGGATGGTACGCGCCTGAATTGGCGAGGGCTTTTCATAGCCGAGACCTTCCAACGCTTTGGTGATCGGGTCGGCGAGGTTGAGCGATTCAAAAGTAATTTCAGTTTCGGGCAGCGAAGATTGTTCGGTCAAAAAGACTTCCTAGATTTCGTAAGGTGATGTAAGGATCCGGATGTATTCCTTGCAATGCACGCTACGGTCCACTCAACAGTCCCAGTGACTGGAGTTGAAGACGAAAAGGAAGAAGCCGGATCTGGCTGAACTGTTCTAGTCTAAGCCAGATCCGGCGTTTTCAATAATCGAGGTCGCCTCTAGAGACCTTGAAGGGCCTGTTCGAGGTCTCCGATCAGGTCGTCAATATCTTCAATACCGACAGAAAGCCGGATCAAATTACCAGGAACCGCCAACTCGGTGCCCTCAACTGAGGCGTGCGTCATAGCGGTTGGATAGTTCAGCAGCGATTCTACGCCACCAAGAGATTCTGCCAAACGGAAAACGTGCGTGGACTCGGCCACCTTGCGGGTTGCTTCCACACCGGCTTTGAACTGTACGGAGACCATGCCGCCGAAGCCAGACATCTGCTGCTTAGCGATCTCATGACCAGGGTGATCTTCTAAGCCGGGGTAGTGAACTTTTTCCACCCCAGGTTGTTCGGTGAGCCACTGTGCAACCGCGGTGGCATTGGCAACGTGACGATCCATGCGCACACCCAGGGTCTTCAGCCCGCGGGTGACCAGGTACGAGTCCAACGGAGAATTCGATGCACCAGCAGCGTATTGCTGGAACTTGATCGCCTCGGCCAGCTCTGCATTCTCGGTTACCAGTGCCCCACCGATCGTGTCGGAGTGGCCACCCATGTATTTGGTGGTCGAGTGTACGACAACGTCGGCACCGAGTTTCAGGGGCAGCTGCAGATACGGCGTCGCAAACGTGTTATCCACAACCAGCAGGGTGTCGAACTCTTTGGCCAGTTCCGCTAGGGCTGCGATGTCGGCGATTTTCATCAGCGGGTTGGTCGGCGTTTCAACCCACAGGATCCGAGCTTTCGCCGAGACCAAGGCCTCGCGTACTTGATCCAGGTTCGACATGTCGACGACTTGGTGTTCTAACTGCCAGGGGCCAAGCACTTTGTCGAGCAGACGGTAGGTGCCGCCGTAGACATCGTTGCCAACGACTACCCTATCGCCGGGTTTGCAGGTGGCCATGAGTAACGCGGTTTCCGAAGCTAGCCCGGATGAGAAGGTGTAGGCATACCCGGTGTCCGCATTGCCGGTTTCGAGTCCAGCAATTTGGGTTTGGAGTGCGTCGCGGGTCGGGTTGGTGCCACGTCCATAGTCGTAGCCTTTGCGCAGTTTGCCGATGGCCTCGGGTGCGTAGGTCGATGACAAATGGATCGGCGGAACAACAGCGCCGTAGACCGGGTCGAGTTCCTGACCGGCGTGCACGGCCCGGGTGTTGAACCCGGAGGTGTGTTTATCAATGAACGTCATAAAAATATGCTCCTGGGTTATGCGTTGTCAATGAGGTGCATCAGAATGTCGTGCGCGCTGACGATGCCGGCGATGTTGCCATCGCGTGTCACCAGCGCAGCTGGAGCCGAATCTAGAATGGTTTTCACTTCGGCCACGGGCGTCATGTATCCGACCATGGGGAGCTCTACCAGTTCAGTTTCTGACAGCGGCGTCTGGGCGGTGATCTTGCCGAGAACCAGCTGGTTCATCAGGTCCTTCACGGTGACCGCTCCACGCAGCTCACCGATGCGGTAGTGCTCTTGGACCCCGCCGACCACCGGGATAGCGTCGATGCCGTAGCGGTTCATCGTCGAGATCGCGTCGGTAACCGGTGCGTCGATTTCTGCGATGACGACCTCCGGCAGTGAACCCGGCAGCCATTGGGTTTTGGCATCCAGTAGCTCCCCGATCTGGGTTTCCAGCCCGGCAACCTCAACGGTGGTTGTCGCTTCCTGTGGGGCTATCGGATCGGTGCCATCGCGGTATGCGGTGCCAATGCGTTCTGGCGCGACAGGTTGTGGTGCGTTGGTGTCAAAACCATGTTCCTGCATCCAGGTTTCCGAGAAGACTTTGCCCAGATATCCGCGACCCGAATCCGGCAGGATCACGACCATCAGGTCGTCTTCGGTCAGCTTTTTGGCTTCTTTCAGCGCAGCTGCAAGCGCCATCCCCGAAGATCCCCCGGCCAGAATGCCTTCTTCAGCAGCCAGACGGCGGGTGTAATGGAATGCTTCGGCATCCGTGATCTCGTGGATCGAGTCTGGCACCTGTGGATCGTAGTTGCCCGGCCACATATCTTCGCCGACACCTTCGACGAAGTACGGTCGGCCTGAACCGCCGGAATACACGGAACCGGATGGATCAGCGACGACCACTTTAACCGGACCGGATGCGCGGTCGGTCGAGACCTCTTTGAGGTAGCGTCCGGTGCCGGTCATCGTCCCGCCGGTGCCCGCACCAATGACCACGTGGGTCACCTGGCCTGCGGTGTCGTTCCAGATTTCTGGTCCGGTGGTTTCATAGTGTGATTCCGGAGCAGCAGCGTTGAAGAACTGGTTGGGCTGATAGGCGCCGTCGATGGATTCTTCTAGCTGATTCGTGATTCCGTAGTACGAGTTGGATGAGTCCGGTGCCACCGCGGTTTCCGATACGACAACGTCAGCGCCGTAGGCTTTGAGCACATCGCGTTTTTCTTGGGCTACTTTGCTTGGCGTGACGAAGACGGACCGGTAGCCTTTTTGTTGTGCCACCATGGCCAGACCGACACCGGTGTTACCGGAGGTGGGTTCAACCACGGTTCCGCCCTTGGAGAGTTTGCCTTCGGCTTCTGCCCGCTCAATCATCTTCAGGGCAATGCGGTCTTTGATGGATCCGCCGGGGTTGAGGAATTCGCATTTGACCAGGATCGTTGGTTTCAGATCCGATCCGATCGAGTTGAGTTTGACCAACGGCGTATTGCCAATGAGGTCCAGAATGGTTTCTGCGTACTGAGGTGTCGCTGACGTAGGCTGATTTTGGCTCATAGTCACCACGCTACCTGCTTCGGTGGTTTCACGGTGTGTCAGGAGGTTATAAAACGCCATGAACTTTGTGCGCAAGCCCGACTATTCTGATGTTTTGCACCCTGGTGTCGCAGTCGATGTAGCCGCCAATATGGCACCGCTGGTTCGTGGCAAGGGCGACCCTACTGCAGCTACCGTGGATGGGGTCAGCTGGCTTTCGTTCCAGCCGGTCGCCACCGGCCCGGTGACCATCGCGATTGTTCACCCGGCCTCAGCGCTGCACCCTGGTCCTATCCGATATCACGTATGGGCCAATGGTGACGACGACGCCATTCAGAGAACCGTGCAACGCATGCCACTACTGCTGGGGATCGATAATGATGCCCTAGCGGGCTGGGCTGCATTCGATGAATTGTTGGCACAGACTGCTGATCTGTTGCCGGAACGCGTGGTGGAAGCACGGCGTCGTCATCCGGGAATGCGGTTGATAGCGACCGGTCAGCTCCTCGATGAGCTGTTTACCGTGGTGTTAGAACAAAAAGTTACCCAGCAACAGGCTCGTGCGACCTGGAGCTGGTTGGCCGAAACCCATGGCAACCCTTCCCCCGCGGGCGATCCTGCGCCGAAGTTGGCACCGCGTCCCGAGACCATCATGGATATTGCCCCCTGGCAGTGGCATGCAGGTTGGGTGCAGCCGTTTATGGTGCGCACGTTGAAAACCGTGGCGTCCCGCGCGAGCGCAATCAACCGGTTGGCTGATAAGCCCTTGGAACGAATTAGTACAGGATTGAATTCGCTGCCGGGTATCGGACCGTGGACGGTGGCAGAAACACTGCAGCGGACCCACGGGGCAGCCGATTACGTGGCGGTGGGTGACTTTCACATTGCCCACCACGTCGGCGAAGCGCTGACCGGAAAACGCACCGATGATGCCGGCATGTTAGAGCTCCTTGAGCCCTGGGCCGGTCATCGGCAGCGTATTGTCAGGCTGATTTATGCCTCGGGGATCCGCTTTTCGCGTTACGGGCCGCGCATGGCGGCAACCGATTTTCGGGATCGTTAGTTGTTGTTTTGCTCGGCTTTGGCGCGAGCTTCTTCGACCTGTTTGTGGACTTCTGCCATATCCAGTCCGCGAACCTGTTCGATCAGGTGGTCAAGCTGCTGGGCGTTGATCGCGCCGGGCTGGGAGAAAACCAGCACGTTTTCCCGGAAGGCCATTAGTGTCGGGATCGAAGAAATGCCGGCTGCTGCGGCGAGCTGCTGCTGATCTTCGGTGTCGATTTTGCCAAAGACAATGTCGTCGTGTTTTGCAGAGACTTCATCATAGACCGGTGCGAACATCTTGCAGGGACCACACCAATCGGCCCACCAGTCCACCAGGACGATGTCGTTGTTTTCGATAGTTTCTTGGAACGTTTCTTGGGTGAGATCTTTTGTTGCCATGCGGCCAGCCTACTAGTGGAGCCATATCGTGCCTAGCGTGAATCCACAGATGACCATCCGTCGAACGCGAACACTGACGAAACGCTTCGTTCTGTCGCCGAGGACAGATATCTCCTAGCGGCTAGTGCGATTCAGTAATGCTACCTGCAGCTAGCCCTGAGAGACCTCCGGCAGCCGGCTTCCGGCGACGACTCCGATGAGCCCCATGACTGCTAGAAAGAGCAGCGCCCAGATGATATTGATCAGCGCCAGCAGTGAACTGAGTCCACCAACTATCAGCAAAACGATGCCTAGCACGGAGTTGGAGACGGCCACATAAACCGTCCGCTGATCGCCCCGGGCCATATCGACGATGTACGTTTTTCTCCCGATGCGAACCCCGGTGTGCATCAGCGTTACCGCGAAGTAGGCAATCACGAACAATAGGTTGCCGAGCCAGCTATCAGCGGTAAAAGCCGGGAGTGCTGTCAAGATAACGGTGACGATGATAATAGCTGATGCGACACCGGCTCCTATGCTCATGAGTTTCTTACTGGAACGGTCTGCAAAACGTCCAAACAGACGACCGCCAATGAGTGCCGCAAGCCCAGAGGCGATGATGAACCCGCCCAGTCCGGTCAGACTTGAGGCTCCGGAATGTACCGAGAGCGTCACGATAAACGGTGGGCTCAACGATGACACCAGTAAAAGGCTGCGAACTGTAACAAAGTTTCGAAACGGTTTGTCATCTCTCAACAGGGTGATCATCTGAGTAAACCAGTTGGTGGTTTGCCCAGATTGGGTCTCATCAGCAGTATCGACCGGCTGTGGTGCTATCTCATCAGCAGGCTCCCGGATACCGATATATACAACCGCAACCCCTACCCACAGGACCACACCTAGGACGAGCAGCCAAAACAGTTCCTCGGCCGGTAAGTCGTTGCTTCCGAACCAGCGGATTGCGAGTCCCAGGGTGATCGCGACGAGTCCGGCGGCAGTCGTAGCTAGGCCGTTGAGTTGTCCGCGTTCTCCTTTAGGAATGGTGCGGCCTTGAACGTCTTTGGACGAGATCGAACACAGACAACGCCCCAGCGCGAAGATCGCCAGCGCTGCCACGATCAGGAGCCCGGCGATCATGCCCTCGCTGAGGGCTGCGGTGGCAGCCATTACGGCGACCGCGGCCGCCTGTACAATAGCACCGGTCACAAAAACCCACTTGCGGTATCGCACGCGCAACACTAAGGGCGTGAGAAATGCTTGGGGCAGCATAGACCCGGATTCCCGAATGGGTACAAGCACACCCGTGAGCGCCGGGGGTACGCCCAGTGCGGCAAACAGCCAGGGTAGAATGGTCGACGCATTCACTACCTGGTCGCCCGATGACTGCAATGAATTGGCCAGCACGAGACGAAGCCCGTTCGGCGCCAGGTTGCTGCGGCTTTCCGCCGTCATCTGGTCTTCGGTTTCAAGGGTGCGGCGTACCAGCGCCGAATAGACTCGCTCAGTGACACTCATGGTGGACGGTGAAACTCTAGTGGTCCTGGTCTGCCTGCGTCTGATGAATGGTGCCGTGCGCGTGATGTGGCGGAGCATAGAGGCTATAGATTTTCATGGGTTCATCCCCAATGTTGGTGATATTGTGCCACTGGCCCTTGGGGACGAGGATAACCCAGTCGTCTGAGACCTCCTCGTCGAACGTCAACTCATTTTTCGACGGACCCATCTGGACGCGACCATGGCCCTGCTCGAGGCGGAGAAACTGATCGGTGTCGTCGTGTACTTCCAGTCCGACATCTCCACCAACCGGGATGGTCATCACGGTGAGCTGCATTTTCTCCCCGGTCCACAAAGTAGTCCGGAAGTTTTCATTGGTCAGTGTGGCTTCTTCAATGTTGACGACGTACGGATGTGGTCCATGATCAATGTGTTCAGTCATATTCGGATCCTAACGACCGTCTAGAAGTAACGCCAGCAATCAATGACGCATTCTGTGCTCATGTACGGACAACTGCAACGGGCGTAAACAGCACTGCAGCCACCCCGAAGGGTGGCTGCAGGTCCAAACTATTGGGGCTCAGACTTAGCGCGACACCAGTTTGAAGAACGTACTGTGACTGCCATCGGCTTTTTGCTGCTGGTAAAGGAAAGCTAGATTCTCTTGATCGAATCTTTCGAACCAGTCATCCCACTCGATGTGTTCCAGCTCGTCTTCTCCGGCACCTCCAGGGAAGTCAATCCGCAGAATACCGCTGGTGTTTGACGAATCGGTTCCGCGCACCACAGCGGGTTTACCGCTGTGGGCTTCTGCCCATTTGCGAATCTCGTCATGATCGGTGGTCGTGTTGCTTTCAGATGCCACGATGTCCTCCTTGGATTGTTTGGTGGATCAGGCTATTTTCGACGCTACGTATCGGGTCTGCTACTGACAAGAGTCCGTGGCCTAAAGTTGCCTCAGGGTGCGCTGATAATACGCTGGGAGTGAGGAGATTTCGTTGGTACCGAACGGAATCGTCGTATGTGACCTTTTACCCGGAGCACCCGGGCTGCTAGCCGTAAAGTTGTGGCCATGGCAAAATTCTCATCCTCACAATTGAAGATCTTGGCAACCGCCGCCATCGGCGGGCTCGCGCTGGCCGGCTGTGGCGATAGCGGCTCCACCCAAGACGAAGCAGCCGGTGACCCCCAGTCCGGCGGGACATTGATCTATGCCTCTGGCGACGCCGAACCTGACTGTTTAGATCCCCACTACGGCGGAAACTACCCGCAGGGTTTGATCTCAACCCAGTATCTCGAGACTTTATTCACCAAGAATGAGGATGGCGAAACCGTCCCGTGGCTGGCTGAGAGCTCGGAAGTCTCCGAAGACGGTCTCACCCACACCATTACCCTGACCGATGGCATCACGTTCCACGATGGCACCCCACTGACCTCCGAGGCGATCAAAGCCAATATTGAACACCTCCAAGACCCGGACACCGCATCCTCCACCGGCTTCCTGGCGGTGCAGAAGGTTGAAGAAGTCGAACTCGTCGACGACCTGACCGCGGAGTTGCACCTGTCGGCACCAGATAACGCGCTGGAAGAATCCCTGTCTATGCACTGGACCGCGATTCAGTCTCCCGACGCGCTGGCTCGCGACGTCCAAGAAAACTGTGAAGCTCCGATTGGCACCGGTCCTTTCCAGGTCGATTCCTGGGACCGCGAACAACAAATCAACCTGGTGCGCAACGAAGACTATGTCCTGCCGGTTGAAGACCCAGAGCGTGAAAACGACCTGGCCTACCTGGACGGCATTACTTGGCGTCTGATCCCCGAGGCTGCCACCCGCTACGCTGCGCTGCAATCCGGTGAAGTTCATATCATCGACAACGCCCAACCAGACACCATCCAGTCTGCTGATAATGCCAACATTGGTCACTTGGATTCCCCACGCCCGGGCGCGTCAAACCGCATCGAGCTGAACTCCTCGCAGGCACCATTTGATGACCAGCTGGTGCGTGAAGCTTTCATTCGTGCGGTGGATGTTGACGGCGGCATCCAGGCTCTATTCTTCGACACCGCCCCGCGTTCGCACTCCTTGTTATCCTCGGTCGAGTCGCTGGGCTATTCCGATGATGCGCTGTTTTACCGCGACGTCGACGAGGCCAACGACCTGCTCGATGAAGCCGGTTGGACCGACCGCGACGACGACGATGTTCGGATGAAAGACGGCGAGCGCTTAGAGATCGTCATGCCGGTCTCGACCAACCAGTCGGTACCGGCCGAACAGTCACTGTTTGAGCAGTTCCAAGCCCAGGCCTCCGAAGTCGGTTTTGACATGCAGATCAATCTGTTGGATTTGTCCAGTTGGTATGCCGCACTAGCTGAGCATAACTACAACCTGGTTTCGGCCCCGTACACCAAAGTTGGCCCGTCTGTGCTGCGCATTTTGTACCACTCATCGTCGATTGAGCCAGCACCATCCGGTTATTTCGCAAATAACGCCCAGGTCGATATCCCAGAGCTGGATGAGATCCTAATCCAAGCCGAAGAAACACCCGACGGCGCCGAACGCGCTGACCTCTACGAACAAGCACAGCAAATGGTGTTAGAAGACTTCTACGTACTGCCGCTGTATGACCAGCAGAACCATTTCCTCTACACCGCTGATGTCCAAGGCATGGGTGAGGCTTCGGCCATCGCTGCACCTGAGTACTACAACGTCTGGCTCACCCAGTAAGTAGTTCATGCACATCATCACGTGGTTGGCCCGCCGGGTAGGAGCCGCAGCTATTTTGCTGTGGCTTGTGGCCACCGTCATCTTCATCGCCATCCGGTTCATCCCGGGTGATCCAGCCGAAGCCATCATGGGAGGACCCGGCTCCCAGGCTTCGGCCGAAGCCTTAGAAGCCGCCCGCGAGCAGTACCATCTCAACGAGCCCATCTTGGTGCAATACGGGCTCTACCTGGGGAAACTCGCGACCGGTGATCTGGGGACCTCTTACGCCCAGCACCGCCCGGTTGCGCAAGTCATGGCCGAAATGCTGCCGGCAACGTTGCAACTGACGCTCATTGCATTAGTCATCGCCTGGTTGATCGCGTTTGTCATGGCCGCCATTGCCGCGCGCAGCTCTCGCATTGGTCAGGCGATGGGCACCATTATCGAAGTTATCGCCGCTGCCATCCCCCACTTCTGGTTGGGCGCGATGCTGATCATTATCTTTTCGACCTGGCTGGGTTGGTTGCCAGCCGTGGATACCGGCACTGTGCAGGGCATCATTCTGCCCGCCGTTACCCTGGCCATCCCACTGTCGGGTTTCCTTGCACAATTGATGCGCGACAGTTTATTGACCGCGATGAACTCGCCGTTCGCATTAGCGGCCCGTGCCCGCGGAGCCTCCGAAGGTCAGGTCTTCTTCCGCCACGGTTTCCGACACGCAGCCCTACCTGCACTCAATCTCACCGGTTGGGCGGTCGCGGCTTCGATCTCGGGGGCCGTCGTCGTTGAAGAAGTCTTTGCACGCCCCGGCCTGGGGCGCTCGCTTCTTGGAGCAGTATTGTCTCGGGATATGCCCATGGTCACCGGCATCGCGCTGTTCTCAGCACTGATCTATATGGTGGTGATGCTGGTGGTCGAGACGATCGAAGCGTTCATTAATCCTGCAGCGGCACGAGGTGATGACCAGTGACCCGCACCGGGAAGTTCCTTGCCGGCGTGTTCGTGGCCCTCATCGCCGTCGCTGCCCTGTTTCCATCGTTGCTGGCACCAGGCAGCCCCCTAGCCGTGCATCCGGCCGAAGCATTCGAATCCCCGTCGTTACGCCACCCTTTTGGCACCGATGAATCCGGCCGCGATATTTACACCCGTGTCGTCCACGGCACGGCCGATTCGTTGACCATTGGTCTTGCGGCCACCGGATTGGGTATGGGCATCGCCGTCGTCCTGGGCATTATCACGGCGTTCGCGCCACGCTGGATTGACTCGGTGATTCTGCGCGGACTTGAAGTGCTGTATGCGATTCCTACTTTATTGATGGCGTTGATCATCATCGCATTTACCGGGCCCGGGACCACCCCCGCGATTATCGCCGTAGGGCTATCCACTGCCCCGGGCTATGCTCGGCTGATTCGTACCCATCTGCGCACCTTGGTGAACTCTGAGATGTTCGACGCCGCCACGGTCCTTGGACACTCCACCTGGCGCAAAGTCCGCAACCATCTGGTCCCGAATACGCTTACGACCCTGTTAGCGCTGGTCACGTTGGGTATTGGCCAGGCGGTCATTTGGGCCTCTGCGCTGTCATTTCTCGGGTTGGGAACGCCGCCTCCGGCACCCGAGTGGGGTGCGATGCTGGCGTCCGGCCGCACATATTTACATTTTGCCTGGTGGATGACGGTGTTTCCTGGGCTTGCGATTGTCACCGTTGCCGCCGGGGCGACTCTGTTAGGGCGGTCGGTTACGCGGAGGAGCACATGAGCCAGGCAGCTGTTGAAGTCAAGAACCTCTCGGTGTCGTTTCCCGGGCATGGCAAGTCTGTGATCGAAGCGGTCAAGAACGTCTCGTTCAAGCTCACACCAGGCAAGGCCTTAGGTATTGTGGGTGAGTCTGGTTCAGGAAAATCGGTGACCGCTCGCGCGCTGTTAGGTCTCGCAGGAGGGCAGGTGACCGCCGATGTCCTCAATATTCTGGGCACGGATGCCAGAAAGCTGCCGGATGCTCAGTGGCGCGAGCTGCGCGGTGGCAAGGTGGCGATGATCTTGCAAGATGCGCTGAATAGTCTGGATCCGCTGCGTCCGATTCACCGGGAGATCGCCGATGCGCTGCCCTTAGCGCGGAAAGCACGGAAACATGCCGCGGTCGAGGCGCTGCGCCGTGTCGAAATGCCTAACCCCACGGTGCGCGCTGATCAACGCAGTCCACAACTCTCGGGGGGCATGCGTCAGCGTGCACTGATCGCCCAGGCCATGATTGGCAATCCGGCTGTGGTGGTCGCGGACGAAGCAACCACCGCGCTCGATACTCGGCTGACACGACTGGTGTTGGATCAACTGCACGAGCTCACCACTCAAGGCATCGCACTGGCGATCATCTCGCATGACCTGGCACAAATCGCTCAAGTAGCTGACGAGATTATCGTGATGCGTCACGGCGAGATCGTCGAGGCGGGGTTAACTGATCAGATCCTCGAACGTCCATCCCATGATTACACCAAGCAATTGCTCGCTGCGGTCCCGGCGGGGGTTCCGCGATTTGTTCCGTTGGCCCGTGAGGTATCCCAGGGTGCCACGCCACAGGCGGGTCTCCCCCGGTCAGAAGCATCACGCAAGGCCACCGATGAACTTGCAGTTGAGGTCACGGGGTTATCGAAAACCTTCGGTGATCACGTTGCGGTCGACGACGTCTCGTTGTCCATTGGCAAAGGCGCCACGCTGGGTTTGGTCGGTGAGTCCGGATCCGGGAAGACCACAACCGCTCGCATGATCCTGGGCTTGACCGCGCCAGACACCGGTACGGTGCATATCTTCGGTGAGCAATTCACGCCGGCTAAAGAAATTGAACGTCGCGCCCTCCGCGACCGAATCGGAGCCATTTATCAGGATCCGCTTGCGTCCTTCGACCCACGCTATTCGGTATCTCAGATCCTGATCAACGCTCTATCTCAGGGCACGACTTCAAGAGCACGCCAGTATCGCAAACGGGCCGAAGAACTGCTGGAAACGGTAGAGCTAGACAGCTCTGTGCTGAGTCGGTATCCCCGAGAACTGTCTGGTGGACAGCGACAACGCCTCGCGATCGCTCGCGCGTTAGCTCCAGAACCGGATATCCTGATCCTGGACGAGCCGGTATCAGCCTTGGATGTTTCAGTTCAGGCCACTGTCTTGGACCTCTTGGATCGCATCCAACTGGAAACAGCAACGAGTTATCTCTTTATCACCCACGATCTCGCGGTCGTGGAGCACATGTCCGACACGATCGCGGTCATGACGAACGGTCAACTTGTCGAAACTGGGATCGCCGAACAGATCCTGAATCATCCACGGCACACCTATACTCAAGAACTCATGGCTGCAGCGCCTACGTGGGGTATCAACCGCGCTTCATAACCTCACGAACCCTCGCCAACCAGATCGTGACGCATATCACCCGGATCGTTAGGGTCATAGATATGGCTACACCCGACTTCGACACGGCACGACTCCCCGCTCCGGCCCTCTGGGGTCTCACCGCGATGCTCGCGGTGACGGGGTGCGGGATGTCTGATGAGGTTGGCGAGGTCGAACCAGTCAACTTCAAGAGTGTGGATGAATTATTCGAAGCTGTTGATCGTCACCTGGAGTGCCCAGAAGACACTAGTGGAGATTATGCTTTCGACGCCGGCGAAGAGCATGGACTGCTGAGCGGCCGACGGTGCGCCGAAAGCATTGTCATGGCTTATTCAGATAATGAAGTCGTCATCGAGGAGATTCAGGACAGGATGGCCACAGCCCAAGACGGTGCGTTGCCGATGGTACATGATGCCACGTGGTTCGTCGTGGATATCACCGAGGTCGCTGGGAGCGATCTGGAGCTCGCGCACCCCGCCTCGCGAGATCTTGAAGCTTTGGCTACCGCGCTTCGTACCGACTACACGGAGCTCTAACCACTTCATCACATAGACGCTTGAAGCCTCGGACAGCTGAGCTGTCCGAGGCTTCTCTTACGCAGCATGCTCTGGGTGGTTTCAGAGCCAGCTTTTACTACGCGTCGATAATGTTATGTTCTGGGCCGTATGGGAACTTAGTGATGTTTTCTGCACCATCTTCTCCGACCACGAGGATGTCGTGTTCGCGGTAGCCACCGGCGCCCGGCTCGCCTTCCATGACCGTGATCATCGGTTCTATCGACACGACCATGCCAGGTTCTAGCACTGTATCGATGTCTTCGCGCAGTTCTAGGCCTGCTTCGCGTCCGTAGTAGTGCGACAGCACCCCGAAGGAGTGGCCGTATCCGAAGGTGCGGTTCGACAACAGACCGTGTCCGATGAAGATTTCATTCAGTTCATGTGCGATGTCTTTACAGACTGCACCGGGCTTGATGAGTTCGAGACCGGCTTCGTGAACTTCCACATTTGCTTTCCACAGCTCTAACGTACGAGCGTCCGGTTGTCCCAGGGTCAATGTCCGTTCGAGAGCGGTGTAATAGCCCGATGTCATTGGGAAGCAGTTCAGGGACAGCAGATCGCCGCGCTGCAGTTTGCGAGTGGTTGCCCAGTTATGTGCACCGTCGGTGTTGATACCCGACTGGAACCATACCCAGGTGTCACGTACCTCTTGGTCTGGGAAGGTCTTGGCAATTTCGTGGGTCATTGCTTCGACACCGATCAGTGCGACTTCGTATTCGGTAATACCTTCGCGGATCGCGGCCTTGATTGCCTCACCGCCGATGTCACCGATGCGGGCACCGTGCTTGATGACCTCAATTTCTTCGGCGGATTTGATCATGCGCTGACGCATCGCTGCCTGGGAAATATCCAACAGCTGGGCGGATGGGAAGGTGTCCTGGAGTGCCCTGCGCTGCATCGTGGTCACAGTGTCGTCTTCGACGCCGATGCGCTTAGCGCTGATGCCCTGGCGGGCAAGGGCTTCCTGTAGGCCGTAGTAGAAGTTGTCGCGGCGCCAGTCGGTGTAGACGATGTTGTCACCGTAGCTGGTTCGCCATGGCATGCCGGCATCAATGTTGGCAGTCACCGAAATGGATTCCTGTGCTGTCACAACCAACGCGTAGGAGCGACCGAAGTATGTGAAGAGGAAGTCCGAGTAGTACTTGATGCTCTGATAGCTCGTCAAGATCACTGCGTCGAGTTCTTTTTCGGCCATGATTGAGCGCAGACCAGTCAAACGACGCTCAAATTCGGCGTCCGAGAAAGTCAGCGGCTGCTTTTCTCCATTATGGAGGGTCTTCAGACGCTCTAGTTCGCTGACATTCGTGACATTAGCCATGTGGTTCTCCTTGAAAATCCTCAGCCCGTGTGCTTGGTGCTGAACCATAGTGGTGAATAGGTTTTGAGCCTCGCGGGCTGAATCCCGCCGCTCTGATATGGAAACCGGCAACCGATCAAGTTGCGATCAGTGCAACGCCGTTGCATCCAGGATATGTGTGAGTATCCTCACTGTCAAGAGGGTTTTGGAAAATCTTTCAAACCTTGCCATGAGGTCGCCTGACGGCATCAGAACACGCCAAAACGGGCGCTTCCCGTGAGGGAAGACACCCGTTTTGCCTGCCCCCAAAGGTTAGGACAAGTTATCACCGGATCCTGGCGGACGTGAGGAGACAGTAGTGGCGTCATCAGGTGACTCCACGAAACCCTCACCGTCGGGGTCAGGAATTAGCACCAGGTTTGGATCCGGGTCATTGATGGCCCGCTCCATACGACGAATCTGCTTATTGCGCTTATGTAGTCGTCTAATCAGGTTGGCGATCATGAGCAGGATGACAAACGAGAACGGGAAGGCGCCGATGATGGTTCCGGTTTGGACGGTGTCTACGACTGCCTCACCACCGATCGACAATAAGACAGTTGCCACGGTGCCAATACTCACGACCAGCACGACACGGAAGACCGGACTGGATTTGCGCGGTGCCGTCACGAACTCACCTAACGCATACGTACCAGCGTCCAGCGAGGTGATGTAGTAGGTAGCCACCAGCACTGTCGCAACGACAAGCAAGATGGTTCCAATCACCGGGATCTGATCGAGCATCGCGAATAGCCCGCTTGAGGTGTCAGCTGCGACCTGTTCACTAATAGAGCGGCCCAACTGGTCGTCATAGTAGATCGATGCAACGCCGATGACGCCGACCCAGACCATCACAATAAGCGACGGCACAACGGTCACACCGAGGACGAATTCGCGAATCGTCCGCCCACGGGAAATGCGTGCCACGAAACCCGCTACGAACGGCGAGAAAGCAATAACCCAGCACCAGATAAAGACCGTCCACCAGCCGTTCCAGCTATCCTGCCACGTATCGAGCGACCCTGCGGCAAGCTGGAAGTCGGTGAAGAAGCTCATCGACAAGAAATGCTGACCGAATGTACCAAAAGTTTGGGTCATGGTTGAGAGCATGTAAATCGTCGGGCCGAAGATGAACACCGCTACAACAAGTATGATACTCAGAATCGAGTTCAGTCCAGATAATCGGGCCATACCTTTGTTAATGCCAACAAAGGCTGAGATGCCCGTCACGGCAGCGAAAGCACCGATGACGATCATCCACATGACCGGTCCTGACTCGAGTCCGGTAAACGACGTAATACCTGAGCCGAACTGCATCGCCGCAAAACCGAATGATGTTGCCAAACCGAGCACTGTGGCGATGATTGCCAAGAGTTCGATTACCACACCAGCCGGGCGCTGTACTTTCTTGGGCAGGATATCAACGGTCGCTTCGCGGAAGGTTAGCGTCTTACCCAGGTTGTGATGCGAGTATGCCAAGCAGAGCGCCACGACGCAGTACATCGCCCAGGCTGTCAGTCCCCAGTGGAAGTACGTCCAGACGATCGCGCCTTCTTCTGCTCCACCTGTTCCCACAACAGGGATGACAGGGTTGTCATCCCGCAGCATGATGGGTTCAGCTACCGACCAGAAGATCAGCCCGATGCCCTGCCCGCACGCAAAGAGCATAGAGTACCACGCGAAGCGCCCGTGCAAAGGTTTTGCCTTCGGACCACCAAGACGAACTTTGCCGAATTTACTAAAGGCCGCCCAAATACATACGATCAGTGCAACCAGCGAGTACACGATGAATAGCCATGTGAATTCACCGGTAACAAATGTCCGCAGCATCGAAATAGCTGCGGCTGCACCATTTGGGTTGACGATGACCCAGATAACCGCGGCAACTATGAGTACCGGCGGAATAATCATGATGAGCAGTCGGTCTAGGGGTGGGATTTGTCGGCCCATGAACCGGGGCACTTCAACCGGGGGCTGTTCATCGGACTCCACGGGCTGCTCTCCTGCATATTCAACCGACACTTCGGAAGATTTTGTCGTAGTTTTGGCACTGGTCATGTCAATTTGCCTTTCGTGGGGCAGCCATGAGTTGAAGTTCGGAAACGAGAGCCGAAGAAACCGCTCCGCGGACAGCTTCAAATAATTGCTGACCCTTTTCAGCGGTAGCAGCTTTTGCCGACGATAGGCACCCACTTGATGGCGTGCGTCCCGGATCTTCTGGGAAAATATCGTAATTCGTTAGCTGCGCTGGCGGATGATCCATGACTCGGGACATGTCGACTTTGTCGGGGTATAACAACAGCATCAGCGAGGTCTCGAGTACTCCACCGTGCTCGATGTCCCAACCGAGGAAACCATCGGGAAAGACACTTTGGAGTGTCGTCTCATCAACGAAATCCCAGTAGGACAGCAGCATGCCCCGTCCTGCATTTCCATCCTTGCGGGCTTGTGCCACTGCGCAGTCGAGACCTTCATAGACGAACTGGTAATTCTCAAAGTGGCCATTGAGCACGACGACATTCTGGAAACCTTGTGCAAGAAAAGACGAGACCACATCCTCGATCAGATTGATCATAGTGACGCCCCTCAGGCTCGTAGTTCCCAAGCGGTGGTTGCCTCCACCTGAACGGGGCTGGGATTTATATCCGTATGCGAAGACTGGTGCGACGAGAGCTCCAATGTTCTCTGCGACTGATGCAGCGATCGCCGCTGACAGCATGGCATCGACACCAAGTGGCATGTGGGGACCGTGTTGTTCGGTTGCTCCGGTGGGAATAATAACCGTTGATCCTTCTCGACTGAGATACTCGGCAAATGTATCCGCATCGAGGTCTTCCAGAAAGACTGAAGACATATGTACTCCTTGACTCCCCAACAGTCGGGGTCATAATTCCGGCAACGTGCCGATCAGAGAATGTGCAATTCATAAAGTTGCCTCGAACGCAACAGTGTTGCAGCAAATATATACAGTGGTGCTCATCACAGTCAAGAAGATTGGGGGAAACGAAAATAGGCATCGCAGAATACTGCACGGTCATAGTTGCCTCAGACGCTGGTCGGGCCGTCATCGTCGAAGCGTATTTGAGCACCACAGCGCCAACATATAACAGTGCTCTGTGATGTGACGTCATCAAGCATGGCCGAGCAATCAGGACACAGCCGGTCGAGCCAGCACGCTGGGTCTCCCATTAGCTATGCCTCCGTAAGTAGTCCTGTAGGATGCTCGCGTGGTTGATGGCTTTATCTTTGGCTGCGTAGAGCAGCGTCACGCGCTCGTTATCGTGAATCAATTGGATGATTTCATCGACAGCATCTTCGTGGTCCTCATCGGAAAGTTCCTGCTCGTATCGTTCCGCAAACTCGTCGAGCCGGTTCGGGTCATGATCCCACCACCTTCGCAGGTCACGGCTTGGCGCGATGTTTCTTAACCAATGATCTAGCTGCGCTTGTTCTTTGCTGACGCCGCGTGGCCAGATTCGGTCCACCAGAACTCGTAGACCATCGGAATCATCAGCGTCATCATAGATCCGTTTGATGACGATCTTACGGCTACTCATATTCTCACCCTATGACCGACCGACTGACGCCTGTCAACCGCATAGCTGCGGTTTGGGACACTTTGTTCAATGAAATGCGGCTGAGGAGCTTCTGGTCAGGCCGGGGGATATTTCGTCGAACCGGCATGAGACCGCTCTTGAGAGCACCGTAGCCGACTGCACTCCAAGTCAGACCCATTGTGCTCGAGCCAACTATATGTTTGGCTCGGCACTACCGACCTGCACTCTGAGAGGATCACACTATATGCCACTCTATGATTACCGGTGCCCCGAGGGGGATATTTTCGAAGCCTTCTTTTCCATGCATGACAAACCCGATACTGCCACCTGCCCGAGCTGTGGGCAAAGCGCCAGCAGTCTCATGCCGGCTATCGGCCCCTCGAAGCTCAACTCGGCACAAATGCGCCTCCTAGATGCAACCCGAGCCACCGCCGAAACTCCCGAGGTGGTGCATTCCATCTCAGGTGCTCGCTCCAAGAAACGCCCCTCGACTCCTGTCACCCGAAATCCACTGCATCAAAAATTGCCCCGCCCTTAGGGGCTCGCATACGAACGAAGGAGCATCAATGCTTGGCAATCTTTTCCCCCTCGATTCATCCAAACCATTTACCGAACAAGAAAAGATCGGGCACAACCGTTACCACCCCGAAATCCCACCTGTAGCCACTGTAAAACCCGGAGACAGCTTCCGAGTGGATTCTCGAGAATGGTTTGACGGCGCCATCAAAAATGATGACTCCGCTGAGGACATTCTCAATGCGCCCATGAAGAAAGTCCATGGCCTATCCGGACCTTTCCGGATCGAAGGTGCCCAACCCGGCGACTTACTCATCGTCGATATTTTGGATGTCGGACCAATCCCCCAGGAACAAGGTCCACTAGCTGGACAGGGGTGGGGCTATACGGGCATCTTTGCTAAATCCAACGGCGGCAGTTTCTTAGTCGAACAATTCCCGGACGCGTACAAAGCGGTTTGGGACTTCCACGGCCCCTGGGCGACGTCGCGCCACATTCCGGGGGTGAAATTCGAAGGCCTTACCCACCCCGGGATCATGGCTACTGCACCCAGTGCCGAACTGTTGGCGAAATGGAATACTCGGGAAGCGGCCCTAATCGCTACCGACCCGGAGCGTGTCCCGCCACTGGCGCTACCACCGGAGCCCGAAGAGTCCGTCTTGGGCAGCGTCCCGCAAGCTGATCGGGCACGCATCGCAGCTGAAGCCGCCCGTACCGCTCCTCCGCGAGAAAACGGTGGAAATCAGGACATCAAGAACCTGACTAAAGGTACCCGGGCGTTCTACCCGGTCTTTGTTGACGGTGCGAACTTCTCGGTTGGTGACCTGCACTTCTCACAGGGTGACGGGGAAATCACGTTCTGTGGCGGCATCGAGATGGGGGGTTATCTGGAACTGCACGTTGACCTGATAAAAAACGGCATGGAGCTCTATGGAGTGTCCGAAAACGCGATCTTTATGCCGGGTCGCCAGGATCCACAGTTCAGTGAATGGATCGCATTCTCCGGTACTTCGGTAACTTTGGACGGCGAGCAGCGCTATCTTGACTCCCACCTGTCGTACCAGCGAGCGATCTTGCACGCGATCGATTACCTCGCGACTTTTGGTTACTCACCCGAACAGGCGTACCTGCTGCTGGGTGCAGCCCCGGTCGAAGGACGTCTGTCGTCCGTCGTCGATATTCCGAACTCGTGTTCAACGGTCTACATTCCAACCGCGATTTTCGATTTTGACGTGCGACCATCAGCCAACGGTCCCCACCAAATCGACCCAGGAATCGGCGCTCCCAAAGCAGCTGATCCTGTCTTCGGGTGATTGCTTCGGTAGTTGGCTCCATACATACCACCGGTGGCGGGCGTTGCTCGAGGCGCCCACCACCGGTGCATTGCGTATGAGGTCAGGGATATTTAACGACGAATCTTGGCTCCTTCAGGATCGTAGATGGGATCCATGGCAACTTCTGCCGGGACGGACCGGTCAAAGTGCTGGATCACGACGTCGTTGCCGGGCTCGGTGTATTCGGGATCTAACCAGGCATACGTGATGGTTTTGCCCACGGTGTATCCGAAGTCCGATGAGGCGGTGTACCCGATCGTTTCGCCGGCCTGATTGCGTACCGGGGAACCAGGGTTCGGCGATCCGAAAGGGAAGGCAGACGTCAACGACACCATCCTGCGGTAAGTCCGAGGCGGCGTCGCTAGCGCATCATAGCCAAGGTAATCAGTTTTGACCTTAGAGACCGCGAATCCGAGACCGGCCTGGTCTGGCCGATGCTCACGAGTAATATCTGCCCCGTAAGAGCGGTAGCCTTTTTCCAAACGGAGCGCGTTGAAGGCTAACCGTCCGCCGATGATCAGTCCATATGCTCTGCCTGCGGCTTCGATTTCCTCCCACAGACGGGCACCATGATCTGCGGTCGTGTAGAGCTCCCAACCCAGTTCGCCAACGTACGACACCCGCAGTGCCAAGACCGGCACGGCCGCCACGTAGATCTGCCGGGCTTTGAAGTAACCGAAACCCTCATGGCTGATGTCGTCGTCGGTGAGTTTACCTAGGACATCGCGGGCATGCGGTCCCCACAGACCAATGCAGCAGGTTCCCGGGGAGATATCTGTGATCGTGACGTGTTCACCGTCTATGACATTGTTCTTCAAGTGCATCAGGTCACGGTGATTATTCGCCCCGATCATATATTCGTCTTCGCTCACCCGGGCTACGGTGATATCCGAGAGAATACCGCCCGTTGCATCCAGCATCAGCGAGTAGGTCACCGAGCCGGGGGCCTTCGAAACTTTATTCGTAGTGAGCCGTTCGAGCAGTGCGGTGGCATCCGGACCTTCAACGCGGTAGCGAGTGAGTGAGGTCATATCGTACATCGCTACGCGGTTCCGGGTGGCCCAGGCTTCTGCAACAGCAATCGGTGAGAATTCGGAGGTATCCCATGCCGGAATTTTCGGGAAGGTCAGATCAGCTTCTTCAAGGATCCTGCGGTTTTCTTCCAGCCATAGCGGGCGTTCCCACCCATTGGCTTCGACAAAATGCGCGCCGGCGAGCTTCTGGTGGAAGTAGAACGGCGAGGTCCGCAAGCGCCGCAATTTAGCCGACGCAGCACGCGGATGACGGATGTCGTAGACTTCGTCATAGGCTTCTAGACCCTTTTGCCGCGCGAACTCGGGTGACAGTAATTGGGTGTCGAAGCGGGCCACATCCAGGTCTGCTGTGTCGATGCCTGGGTCACCCGTCGTCATCCAGTCGGCTACTACTTGCGCCACGCCGGCCGAGGCGGTGACCCACACGGCCTGCGCCAACCACACACCACGCACGGTATTTGATGGACCCAGCAGTGGCCCGCCGTCGGGAGTGAAGGAGAACAGGCCGTTGAAGGAGCGCTCCTCATCAAGTCCACCGTCACGAACCGAAGGATAAACCCGCTGAATCTCTTCCCAGGTTGGCGCGTAGTCCTTATAGGTAAACTCATGGATGGCGGGTTGGCGTCCAGAAATATGCGCTGCTTGCGGAGTCGCGATTTCGTCTTGGCGCACTTCTAGTGGGCGGTGCTCATAGGCGCCCACCGCAAGCGTCTTGCCTTGCTGACGGAAATACAGCCCAGCACTCTGGTGGCGGATAATCGGGTGGTTGCAGGCCTCATCATTGACGGCGTCTTGGAACTCGTCCAACTCGTGGCTATAACCCATCCCGTGTTCAATCGGCTGCATCGGGAGGTTGCGGCCCAACCATTTGCCAATCGTGGGCCCCCAAATGCCGCCAGCAGCTACCACGTAATCAGCTTCAATGATGCGTTCATTGTCTCCGCTGAGAGCATCAACGACCTTGACCCCGACGACAATGTCGTCTTCGACCACCAGATCAACAGCTTGTGTGTGGCCGTGAAAGGTTGCGCCGTGTTCAATCGCCCGAGTCGCTTGAGCTTCGACTGCCCTCACCGAATGCACCACCGCATCCGTCGGAGTGTGCAGCGCACCGACCAGCCCTTCGGTGTTGATGCCCGACCAGAGTTCGCATACCCCCTGGGCGTCGATCAATCGGGAGTCCACACCCCAAGCTTGAGCAAAACCGTGGCGACGCTTCAGCTCGCGGAATTGTTCATCCGTGTATGCCAGCTCGATACCACCAACCCGCTTCAGTACCCAATTGTCGTCCCCACCGGGATTCAACTCGTCCAGTTTATTCAGCGTGCGCTGAGCTAGCTCCGACATGGCTTTCGACGGATTGATCTGAAAGACAAAACCGGGCGCGTGCGAGGAGGAGCCACCTGTTCGATACAGCGGTCCTTGGTCTATTACCGTGACATTGCGTGCACCACGTTGCGTCAATTCATCCGCCACTGCGGCGCCGACGACGCCGGCACCAATAACAACGATTTTCGCATCAGGTGAGTAAGTCTGTTGTTCCATGGTCTATCCCCTTGAGTTGCATATGTTGCAACTTATGCGTAAGATGCAACTGTGACTTGTCGCACACATCATAGTGCGATTGGAGTCAGGACACAAGGGGTTTGTCAGAGCGTCGTAAGAGGACGAATATTGTGAGTTCGAATCAATCAGTTGACCGGGCACTGACGGTCTTATGGATCCTCAATGGACTACAGCAAGCCACGGTTACTGAGATCGCCGAAGAACTCGGAGTACATAAGTCCACGGCCTCGCGACTCCTCGCAGTATTGGAACAGCACCGCCTCGTTGTCCGACAACCCGGTTCGATGGCCTATGAGCTCGGCCACGGAGTCCTACAATTGGCCAGCACAGTCCGATCACAAAATGACCTGACTCGTTCCGCGCAATTACTCGTGGAAATGGTCGCGGAACATTTCCAGCTCACTGCCAATGTGGCCATCCGTGATGAGATCTTTGCGGTGAACATCGCCCAATCTGCCCCGTCTAAGAGGTTTTTTACGCCCCGCCAGTACGTGGGACGCCGAACTCCCGGTCATGCCACCAGTAGCGGCAAGGTATTGCTGGCTTTTGCTGATCGAACCGTGCAAGATCAGGTGCTCAGCGCCAAACTGGAAACATTCACTGAACACACTATTACTGACCCGGTCTGCCTGGCCGAGGAATTTGCTCTGACGAAAGAACGCGGCTGGGCGGTATCAAATAATGAATGGGATGCCGATATGACGGCTGTCGCGGTCCCCTTGTTGGGCCTCAGTGGCACTGTTATTGCCGCCGTCTCTGTCACCGGGTTTACCCACGACCTACCGCCAGACACTTTCAAGACTCGCGCTGAAGAGCTGGAAACACTGGTCCAACGACACGGCCGCTTACTGGAATAAGCGGCCTGAAAAGCGAAAGACCTCGGATCTCTCCGAGGTCATAGTGCTGTATTGAACTGGTGGCAGATACTGGATTCGAACCAGTGAAGGCAATGCCAGCTGATTTACAGTCAGCCCCCGTTGGCCGCTTGGGTAATCTGCCATGTGCACGTCATCCGTGCACGAATGATTACCTTACCAGCACTTTTTTATTTTTGCGAATCGAGCCATTCCGTGCCTTTAGGTGGGTGTCACCTGCCGGTCATGACCCGCCAGTCGACCTTGTCTGGGGCACCCTCGTAGATTCGCGCTACACTTTGACCAGTACCAGTAATCCAGTCTGTGCAAGGAGAACTCATGGCCAAGGAATCGACGTTTGACATCGTATCCGAGGTGGATAAACAAGAAGTGGCAAACGCAGTAAACCAGGCGTCTAAAGAAATCCAACAACGCTATGACTTCAAAGACACCGATGCTTCGATCGATCACACAGACAACACGATCACTCTGACCGCTAACGCCGAAGAACGAGTGAACGCCATCCTTGATGTGCTGCAATCAAAATTTGTACGCCGCGGAATCTCCCTCAAGGCACTGGACGCCGGGGATCCCATCGCGTCGGGCAAACATTATAAAATTGCCGCAACGATTAAAGAAGGCCTTGATCAGGCCACAGCTAAGAAAATTTCCAAGCTGATCCGTGACGAAGCTCCAAAGTCAGTCAAGGCCAACATCCAGGGCGATCAGCTGCGTGTCTCCTCGAAGTCGCGGGATGATCTGCAAGCAACCATGAGTCTATTGCGTGACTTCGACGATGCCGCACTACAATTTGTGAACTTCAAATAGAGACTAAGGAGCTTTGTCGATGCTGTATCTGATCACTTTTGACCATGACGTATATACCGCACCATCCTCGGTTGGTGACCTACATGTGATGGAACAAGACGGCGAGTCGTTTGATCAACTGGAATTGAGCCCAGTCGAGCTACCGTTCAACTCAGATGACGTGCTCCAGCCAGCATTACGCCACGGGTTCCCGCACCCCCGGGGGCTCCTGGTCGATGGCGGACTGGTCGATATCATGACCGCACCATCGCGACTGGAAAAAGCGGCGTCTGCACAAGACGAGCTAGCAGCTCAACTGGCGGAACTCGATGATGGTCCGGTGTCGGTAGAAAATGCCGGTCACTTTCAACAAAAAGGTCAGGATGCACGAGAAGCCCGACTCGATCACGAAGAGGCACTGGGCTGGGCAAATACCGCTCGCCAAGATCTCCTGAAGCAGCCGATCAATGACCGGCTAGAGCTGCACTGGAAGAACCACGGCAGATAATCCCCGGTGTTTGTTAGCGGTGCTGGCCCATATCGCGGGCTTGTTGAGTTAAGCGCTCGACCCGCTCATCCATGGGCGGGTGGGTCGAGAACCAGTTACGAATTTTGCCAGCAAACGGGTTCGCGATCATCATGTGTGAGGCGGCCTTGACGCGATGATCCTCAGCCGGCATAGGGTGCCGTTGGACGCCACCGGAGATCTTTTCTAAAGCTGAGGCTAACGCCATCGGATCGCCGGTCAATACTGCGCCGTCATGATCGGCGGACGTTTCACGATCGCGCGAAATTCCGGCCTGAACAAGTCCGGCAGCCAGTGGTGCCAGGATTGCAGCAACCAGGTTCAACAACGCATTGCTGTTATTGCCGCGGTTGAACATCAGCATGTAGGCCACACCCTGGATCACGGTGCCCAGGGCCGCGGCGACGGACGAGGTGAGGATGTCACGGTTATACACGTGCATCAACTCGTGCCCGGTCACTGCTCGCAATTCGCGAGGATTCAACAGGTGCATAATGCCTTCGGTGAAACAGATCGCCGCGTACTCAGGGTTTCGCCCGGTTGCAAATGCGTTAGGTTGCTGGGCCGGGGAAATATAGATCCGAGGGGCAGGCTGGCCGGCTTTCTGTGCTAGATCATGCACCATCTCATAGATCCCCCTGAACTGGTTTGGATCAGCAGGGTAAGCCTGCATGCTGCGCAGCGCGATCTTATCCGAGTTCCAGTAGGTCACTGCGGTAGTGACCAGACCGATCCCCGTAAAGAGCACGATCCACATGCTGCTGCCCGTGGATCCCGAAATAGCACCGCCAATGGCGACCAGGATGCCCAACATGAGGGCAAAAAGAAACCAAGTTTTTGTGCGATTTCGTGCTGCGCGTTGCATGCTGTCTTCCTCTAACTATGTGCGGCTGCTCGGGATTTTGCTCGGGAGATGCGAACTTGTTCGTCACGATCAACGACTTTGACCCGTTCACGTTCCACCGGACCGGTCTCTGTGGCCAGATCACCGAGGTTGATTTCGTGATTGTCGAGTTTTTTCCACCCGTTCCAATCACTATATGCAACTCCGCGCTCTTCTAGCAGATGCAAGATGGCGTCTGCATCTGGATTCTCGGCGGTGTACAGGTGATCAGCATCCTCAATGATGTGGCCGATCGTTTCTAAAGCGTCACCCTTGGTGTGCCCAATCAGACCTACCGGACCGCGTTTAATCCAGCCTGCGGTATAGAGTCCAGGTACCGGTTTACCGTCGGCACCCAATACGCGACCTTCTGCATTCTTAATGATGCCGCGTTCTTCATCGAATTGGATATTCGGGACGGCGGAGCCAAAGTAACCGATCGCACGGTACACCGCTTGGACCGGGTAAAACTTCTTCTCGCCGGTGCCGCGCACATTTCCGGTACCGTCCAATTCCATGCGCTGCATCCGAATACCGGCGACTTTGCCGTTCTCGGTCAAAATCTCCTCGGGTGCTTCTAAAAAGTGCAAGTGGAGACGACGCGACGCCCCGGTGCCCTCAGGGTTCTCATCTTGTTCTAACAACCAGTTAGTCAACGTGTTGACCATGTTGCGCACCTGGTTGGACTCTTCGGCAGCCTTCTCGGAGGCCTCATCAAATTCGAAGTCATCTTCGTAGAGAATAATGTCTACATCTTCAACAGTTTTCAGTTCGCGCAATTCCAGCGGTGTGAATTTCACCTGGGCTGGTCCACGACGGCCGAAAACATGCACATCGGTCACCTGAGATGCTTTCAACCCTTGGTAGACGTTGTCCGGGATTTCGGTTTCCAGCATCTGTCGGGCAGGTTTGGCAAGCACCCGTGCCACGTCCAGCGCGACATTGCCGTTGCCAATGACGGCGACTTCGCGTGCAGAAAGATCCCAATGACGGTCGACATCCGGGTGACCGTCGTACCACGACACAAAATCTGCTGCCCCAAAAGAGTTTTCGGCGTCGACACCCGGAATGTTCAAACGGGCATCTTTTATCGCACCGGTTGCAAAGACAATCGCGTCATAGTGTTTTTGTAGATCTTCTAAGTGAATGTCGGTGCCGTATTCGACGTTGCCCAAGAACCGAATATCTCCACGATCCATCACCCGGTGCAGAGCGTTAATGATGCCCTTAATGCGGGGGTGATCGGGTGCCACACCGTAGCGAATCAGTCCAAAAGGTGCTGGATATCGATCAAATAGGTCGATCGACACGTCGAAATCGATATCAGCTTTTTGCAGTGAGTCTGCGGTGTACACACCGGCCGGACCAGCGCCTACGACGGCGATCCGCAGTGGACGATGCATAGTATCGGACACGTATCTCCCTTATTCTTGATGACACAGAGGTACCGTAAATCTTAATTACGTAATCACCGTATCGCCTAATGCTGGTTGTCACCTATGAATTCAGCGATTAGCAACAGTAGCTGTGACCGTTCTGACGACTACACTGGAAGGCATGGCTCGACGCGATACAAAAGTATTTTATCCTTCATATCAGGGTTTGGTGACCAAACTCCTAGACCGTTCATGGACCGTTAATGACGGCATGGACTCTGAGCAATTCCACCGACTCGTGGAGTCGTCGATCGCAGCCGAACAATTACAGACTCGCGGGCTCGACGCTTCAGTGCACACTATTGCGCCGTTGGCTCTCCAGGAATTTTATCTTGCGTTGGGGGTCTCTGAAATGATGGAGACGAATCACTTTTTCTTCGACCCTGACGAGCTTGAGGTTCGCGACGACATGGTCATGTTCGTCGAAGACGCCGATGAAACGACGGTGTGGGGTGTGCCGATTGATCAGACCTCGCTACCCGACCCCATTACCTTCCGGCGGACCGTCGGTGCAGATGAGCCCGATCACGCAGGCACCTGGGAAACTACGGAGCTGACGGTATCTGAACTCATCACCGACATTTTGACCTGGAACTACTCGGAGGACGACGTTGACTGACACCACCGGCCACGGCCCCCACCCCACTCCCCCGCAGATCCGCTCCCATGCGCCCGCGGGGTATGTTTGCCCGTTCTGTGGACTGGTCAACGGTGATGTTGCCGATCCGAATAACCGGTGCGCGTTATCCGATCTGATTTATCAGGATGACGACGTCATCGTATTTAGCGCAGCGGATGGCTTTGGTCCGCACGCCGGCCACGTCATGATCTGCCCTACTGAACACTATGAGGCACTCTACGACCTCCCCGACCGGGTGCTGATGCGCATTAGTCTGATGGCTCGAGAGATCGCTCTTGCGATAAAGCGTGCTTGGAATCCAGAAGGGGTCTCAACCCGGCAGCACAATGAGCCCGCTGGAAACCAGCACGTGTGGCATTACCATCTGCATGTGTTCCCGCGTTATTCCGGCGATATGCTGTATCGTCACCTGCGCCAACCCATGGACATCGAACACCGCGCACGAATCGCCCAGGATATTAAAGCCACCCTGAATCCAGCGGCAACGTTCTTGCCGGAATCCTAGGCGTCGCGCGAAACGACGTACCGGGCGAAGTCTGACAGCGCAGTCTTCACTGGCGATTCCTGGAGACCGTCAAGCGCCACAATAGCCTTATCGGCCCACTGCTGCGTCAGCAGCCAGGCGCGATCGATCACCGGATGCGAAGCGACGGCCTCAACCGCCGCGGCAAGTTCGGCGTCGGTATCCAGTGGCCCATCTACCAGTTCAAGAGCTTTGATGGCACTGGTATCGCCTTCTGCTGCGGCTTCACGTAACAACAGGGTGGGCAACGTGGGGACGCGCTCTTTGAGGTCCGTACCTTGAACTTTGCCAGAGGTATCAGAAGAACTGGTCAGATCAATAATGTCATCAGCTAACTGGAATGCCATGCCCACATTGCCACCATAGGTAGCAGCAATTTCGACTACCTCGTCTGAGCCGCCTGCAAGCAAGGCGCCCAGCAGCGCACTTGCTGCCAACAGCGAGGCGGTTTTGCCGTCGATCACCCGCAGGTAATGCTCCAGTGGATCGTCCCCGGCTGCTGGCCCGACAGTTTCCCACAGCTGCCCCATCACCAGTTTCTCAAAAGTGATCGCGTGCTCTCGCACCGCGCGAGGTCCCAGGTTTGCCATTTCTGCTGAAGCTCGGGCAAAGATGAGGTCGCCGGCCAAAATCGCAATCGAGTTTGACCATTGCCGATGAGCTGCGGTCACCCCGCGACGTTGGTCTGCTTCATCCATGACGTCGTCGTGATACAACGTGGCCAAGTGGGTCAGTTCTAACGCGACGGCCGCTTGTCGGATCGGCTTGCCGGGTTCATCGACCAGCCCGGAGCCCACATTTTCGTCGGCCAACATGGAGGATAAAATTGTCACGATAGGACGGACTCGTTTGCCGCCGGCATCTAGCAGATGACGCGTTGTGGCCTGTGCCAACCCGTCTGGGTAGACCAGTGCATCAGCTAAGTCTTCTTCGATCTTGGACAAGCTGGTGAGCAGCGCATCGAAAAGCTGTTCGTGCTCTTGGAGTGCGTCAATCCCCGGAGGCAGCGAAATAGAAATATCCACCCGTATAACCCTACACTAGCGACCCATTTGGGCCGCTCGAATCATCATCTTGAGACCTTATATTTGTCTGGCCCCAACTTACCCCGCCCTAGACTTCAGTGTGTAGAGGTTACCCTGACCAGTACGGATTTTCAGCTGTCCGAGCAGCCCAACGACCGCCCCACGCAATATCTAGTAGCGATAACCATCAGCGGTCGTTCAGTCGTGTGCAGGCTTGACGTTGTGCTTGCCTTGCGGCGTCGTCGGTAATTTCCCAGCCCGACGACGTCGTTTGCGCCACCACGACCACAACCGAGTTCGTCGAGGCCAGATCAAATGTTCTTGCATGACCGCACCCCTTTCGCCAACCGGTCACTTCCTATTGTGGTGGTCACGATAGGAAGATGACAAGCACGCGTACGAGCAAAACCCGGTACATTATTGCCTATCATGTCTTTTACCGCCGTAGCCTTTCAGCTTTCTGATGCACAATTGGAACAACTGCCCACGCAGATCATTGGTCAGGCCAGTAGTGCGTTTTCTCGTCATCACCGAGGCAAATTCGGCTTCGGCGAACGCTATCGTTTCTGTACGCACGGGCCACAACGGTTCAGTAACGCGCGAGATCGGTGGGACGAGCTGACCTCCACTTCGGTCACCGCGGTGCCCACCGGATTCACCGCCAGCGCACCGGTATGCTTTGCGGCCTTTAGTTTTGATGCACGCTCCGACGTCGATTCTGTGGTGACGGTGCCCAAGTATGTGTTGGACGTCGGCGAAACCTCCACGTGGCTGCACTACCAATACGACGCCAGTGAAACCATCGCGACTCCAGAAACAGTCTTCGCAGCGTTTATCTCAGAGCTGCCAGCCGACACGGCCACCGTTGGCGATGCGACATTTACCTACTTGGCAGCCCAGATGACTGAAACCGCGTTCCAAGACAGCGTCCAGGCTGCCGTTGCGATGCTGGCAGAAGGCGGCATCGAAAAGGTCGTGCTTGCTCGCGATGAGCTGCTGCACAGCGCCACCGGTTTTCACATACCGGCCACTCTGCGTGCTCTGGCGCACCATAATCCAACGGCCTGGACCTATAAAGTTGCAAACCTGATGGGCTCCACTCCAGAATTACTAATTGCTCGCAAAGATGCTGCTGCAAAGGCTCGGGTACTGGCCGGGACCGTGGATCGGACGGTAGCCGTTAATGAGCAACTGATCGCCACACAGCTCTCCGACAGTCCCAAACAAATCTTCGAACACCAAGCCGCGGTGGACTCCCTGGTGGAAAAACTGACACCATTTGCCACCGAGATGAACGTCTCCGAGACACCTTTTGTGCTAGCCCTGCCGAACGTGTATCACCTGGCCACTGATGTGTCGGCACAACTCACAGATGCCACCTCGATTCTGGATCTGGTGGCTGCAATCAACCCGACCGCGGCGGTTGGTGGGACTCCACGAGACCTTGCGCTGGAGGTGATCTGGGAGCTGGAAGCACAGACCCACGGGATGGATCGCGGCTTATACGCCGGTGCGGTTGGCTGGTTGGATGCTCACGGTCACGGCGAATTCGGGATTGCTCTGCGCGGCAGCATCATCGAAGATGCGCACCATATCCGCCTCTACGCGGGCGGCGGCATCGTTGAAGGTTCTGATCCAGCCGAAGAACTGGCCGAGACCCACGCCAAGATGCGACCTATGAAACACGCCCTGCGAACGATTGCGGCGGACTCGTGACGTTTCCGTCGAGACGTATCACCTTCGGGGTGAGTGATGCCGACGTTATTGGGGTCGCCGTCGCACGCAGTGCTCCACCGATTCCCGCAAGCCGCAGTCACGGTCTTTGATAAAGCTCTGCGGGCGGCTGCACAATATTTACCAACGCGCTATGACCAATGGGGCTACGTCGTCATTAGCGATCGCAGAACACCTCGCCGATACGCTGACCGACGCCCACGCCCTGAGCGCGGTCTAGCCGGCAGTTACTGGTAGGACACGAACCAGGGTTTTGGTTCGATTTCAAAGGTGTCCTTTGGCGCAAACATCGGTTGATCCTGGCGGAAGAAGTTTTTCCACGCCATGTACATGTTGTCTGGGAGATCTTGTTTCAGTGCCCGCCAGGTGTCCATTTTTTGTTCCGGGGTGCCGTGGCCGTCGGCGTGTAGGACCACAGCCAGCTCCGGATGGTCGGTGTTGACTTGTTCACGTCCACGGATCATCGATAGTCGAAACTGGTGCAGGATGACAAGTTTTTGGGGCAGATCATGTTCCGCGGTTAGCTCGGCCAACCATTCGGTGGTTTCGTTAATTTCGACCGCACTGACTGAGCCGATTTGTTGCATGTGCACCTGACCGGGGGCTAGTCGCCACTCGGGGTCCAAGGCAAGTCCCACGTTGGGACGGGTGAGCAGGTCTTCGAACAGTTTTGCCTGGGTGAGAAAATCCGCGTGGCCCGGTTGCAGGTCTAAAACCACATAAATGTCGTGTTCCTCGGCGGCGTCGACGTAGGCTTCCAATGCGGCCCGGTCGGCTACGGCCGAGTAGTTCCCGTCCTCGCCAGGCGCGGCCGAGGCCATGGTTGCGATGATTTCAAAGGCCGGGATGATGTCCTCATCGGCGTGGGCCTCATACATTTCCGCCAGCTCTATGACCCGTTCGGCTGCTTCCTGCGGGCCTTGTTCACCCAGTGAACCAAGTTCGGCATACTCGGGGTGGCCATAGAGGGCAATGAAACGACGTTCGGGGAAAATCTCGGTGCCGCCCCCGATTAATTCGGGTGGCTCTTCGCTAGGGGTTGGTTCGGCTTCCGGAGTCGGCTGTGCCGTTTGAGGTTGCGCTTCCGTTTCGGCCGATTGGGGTGGTTGTGAACAGCCAGCCACCAGCAACGAGACGGCGGTGAGACTTGCGAACAGACGAAAAAGACGAGACATAGTGAGTTCTTTGGTGACGCGTTATGGACCAGGCCAAGCATATACCCTGTACCTGGAGACCGGGTGCCTGTTCCGGCAACTCAGCTCCGGTGGGCCGCGATGACTTGGTCATATCCTTGCCTAAAGGTTGGGTAATATAGCGGACCCAACAGGGTGTGCAGCAGGCGAGCATCAAGGATTTTCCCGCCGACGCTGTCGGGGGCGCGTGCCGGTAGTGGCGCAAGTTGTAAGCACTGGGCAATATAGTCGACGACGTCGCCCCGTGGTATGCCCGGGGCCACGTCCACAGCGTGCAGGATTGCCGGTGGGTTGGGCATCGTGAGCATCATGTGCAATGCCCGGGCCAGATCGGTCTGGTGGATACGGTTGGTACGTCGTCTACGGTTGATGGCTTCGCCCGCACGGACTTTGCGGATGAGCATTTCGCGGCCGGGCCCATAAATACCGGCTGGGCGTACAATGTGCGCATCGAAGAGCTCGGCTGCCAGGTGTTCGGCGGCCACCAGAAGTTGTGCACGTTCTGACACCGGAGCTGGGGCATCGTTTTCGGTGAGCGCCGATGTTTCGGGGTTGCCGTCAAATACCCGGGTGGACGAGACAAACACAACCCGGGTTGGGATTTTGGGCAGCGCCTGGGCGAGATTGTTGAGTGCAGCCAGATAGCCGGGCTGAGCGTTGACCTCCGGCATGCTCGGCGTCAGAGTGATCACCATGGTGTCGACGGCGGGCAACCGCTGAATAACGGGTCGGGTGAGATCCACCGCGAGCGGCATAAACGCGGCAGGCAATTGTGCCGTGTTGCGGCGCAGACCGTGCACCCGGGTGCCCTCGGCCGTTAAACGTTGGCCTAATTCGGTACCCACTGTGCCACAACCCACCAGCAGGGTGTGCTGCGGGGACCTCGGTGTTGGCTTCGTCACAGGTACTCCTTTCTGTCCGGGTCATCTACGGACTGACGTGGAGTAGCCTAACGAATCAACCTGAACCTCCGCCGGACATCTTCGAGCACGCCCCCGCAGTGTTCAATGACTTCGGCGGATAGTAGATTGTCGTCTTTACAGGTGATCAAAGCCCGGTCGATATCTAGTACCGCAAGATGGTCAAGAGCGCGTCACAGAATCTGCTTCGTGTATCCGCGGCCTCGAAATTCCGGAGCGATGGCATAGCCAATGTGCCCGTCGAAGTTCAACAGGTACTCATTGAGCTTGTGCCTGGTGGAGACCCGACCGATAATTTCGCCATCGACTTCAACCAAAAGAAGTCGGCTGGCACCCGCCCTTCCGGCAAATTTTTACCGCGTGGTTCGCCTTGGATAGTTTCAAGGATTTCATCCCACGATCCCTGAGCCAGAAGAAACTCGAAACTATCGTGAACTACCAGCTGTTCATGCAGCGCCCGCACGATTTTCTCATCATCCAACGCCGGGGATCGCAGGCGGAGTGCTATGTCGACGGCCGCTAAACGAATGTGGCGCGCACGGCGGCTTGAACTGCTGCATGTACCTCGGGCCGCTGGCTGCGATCCGAAATAACCTCCAGAACACGACGTCCCTGGGATGGGTCTCCAAGGACGTGGATCAGTTGTTGTTCCGAGGTGAGTCGCTCGTGTTTGATACCGTGCGCGGCGCACACCGCCCCGATGTCAACGGTGTGGGGTGTACCGAAAAAGCGTTCGACCACCGATGACATACCGGGGCGAGTGGCCACTTCACCGTGTTCGAGCCCGTGGAAAATAGCGCCACCGGAATCATTGATCACGACGATATCGAGATTGGGTTCTTGTTCTGTGGGACCGATCAACAGCCCGTTGGTGTCATAAAGAAACGTGAGGTCTCCGACCATCAGGGTAGTGCGTTGATTCGTTGCCAGACTGATGCCGGTCGCCGTCGAGATCGTACCGTCAATGCCGGCCAGCCCGCGGTGGGCAAAAACCGTTGAGGTCGCCTCGGACGGTGGCCGCCAGGCCAGATCGACGTCGCGAATCACCGACGAGGATCCCAGCACGAGTTGACCGAGTGCGGTCGCCGACACTAATTGGGCGGTGCGCATGGCCCCCGGCTTACCCACCACGTGTTGTCGTTGTGACAAGGCCTGCTCTAGGGCACGTTGGGCGCGCTGGGCGGCAGACTGCCAGGAACCAAGCCATCCTGGAGGACCGCTGCCGGCAAACTCGGCAAGCTCTTGTAGATCGGCGACCAACTGTTCTTTGCGCGCACCGGGTGAGAACCAACCGACCGGACGTGGATGGTACAGCGCGGACTTGATGTCATCACGTTTCAGTAACGCCTGAAGTTGGCGCGACAACGTGGGACGCCCAAAGAGCACGATGCGACGGATGTGCTTGCCTAGCCGGTGGGCCTGCTCGCCGACCCCACCTTCGGGTCCCAACAGATACGGGTAGGCGGCAATAGCGTTGCGTGAAAACCGCGCATTGGAGGACGGTTCGGCGAATAACGGCAGCCCCAGGGCCAACGCGAAGTCGTGAGCGATCGGACCGGCACCATGCCCCGCAACGACTACGGTGTGACGTTCCCGCAGATTCGAGATGCCTACTAACTGGTCGTGATACGACTGCCCGCGCTCGCGCCAGCGCTTATCAACGGTAAAACGCGGTTGGCCCGGTGCGGGGTGTAATACGGGCAGCACGCCGGTTTCTGCGTCGGGGACGACGGCGAGCGCATCGGGCTGCGGGATGAGCGGTTCACGGAACCGCACGTTGATGTGTACCGGACCGGTTGGTGAGCTTGCGGTGCCGGCTCCCACGGCCAGTGCGCCCATGACCGAGGCGTGGGTTTTTGCATAGTCTGCGGCGTCGCCGGTGACGGTAATGGAGGTGCGGGCGTGCACGCCAAAGATATTGCGCTGATCGGTGGTTTGATTTGCGCCGGTAAATTGGACTTCCGTTGGACGGTCGGCGGTGACGGCGACCAGGCGGATATCGGCGTGCGCGGCTTCCATCATCGCGGGTAACAGGTTGCCGGCGGCGGTGCCCGACGTCGTGACCACGGCTGCGGGGTGGCCGGAGGCCAGAGCGATACCCAGCGCGGTAAATGCCGCAGAGCGTTCATCAATGCGGACGTGTAATCGCATCGTTTCAGGATCGGCGGTTTCAGCCAGTGCGTACACGAGTGGTGCCGAGCGCGAGCCTGGCCCGATGACAACGTGTTGCACCCCGGAATCGCGCAGTGCGGTGATGATGGCTCGTGCGGTATCCATGGAATCCATGCGCTCCATCCTACGCGTTCTGCACTAACACTCCGTGCGCCGTTGCCAATCGCTTCTGCCACCAGCGTTGCCGGTCGGCGGGCAGTTTCAACTGTTTGAGCACTTGTGGATCAGGGACCGGCGCCGGCCCGGGGGTGAGCACACCGTCCACCGGGAGCGCGGGCTTGGCAGGTTCCGTAGCAAATAAAGCTGCGGTGGCCAGACCGCAGGCATGTTCCAGGCGTGGCAGTGCGGCGGCGAGCGCGACCCCTGCGGCAATCCCGACTGAGGAATCCAGAGCCGAGGACACAACGGCGTCTAGGCCTGCCTGTTCGACGATGGACAGCGCCCGGCGCACCCCGCCCAGCGGTTGCACCTTGACCACAATCAGATCAGCAGCATTGGCTTGGGCAACGGCCAATGGGTCGGTTTCCTTGCGGACTGCTTCGTCAGCAGCGATCAACACCGTACTGCCCGCTGCGCGCAAGGCGGCACGCAGCCGAGCTAGAGGTTCGATACCGGGCACTGGCTGTTCGGCGTAGCGCAGAAACGGCAGTGCAGTAATAACTTCGACAGCTTCCTGATGCGTGTATCCCGCGTTGGCGTCGATGCGAATATCGGCATCGGGCAATAGTTCATGCACCCGCTTGACCCGGGCAATGTCTGTTGCGAGATCACCTTCGGCGACTTTGACTTTCACCGCTGGGACCGGTCCGAATTTAGCTAACACCGACTCAACATCGTCGACAGCAACCGCCGGCACCGTCGCATTGACCGGAACCGTATCGCGGACAGGTTCGGGCCAACCGTGCCACCCGGCTTCGATGCTCGCAGATAACCACCTGGCGGATTCGTCGGGGCCATATTCAGGAAATGGTGAGAACTCAGCCCAGCCGCGGGGCCCTTTGATGAGCATGACTTCCCGCAGGGTGGTGTTGCGAAAAGTCGTGTTCATGGGCAACCCGATCGCCACGGCGTTTGTGGCTAATTCGTCCAGAGCAACGTCAGCATTTAGCGGTAAGATGTGTGAGTTGTCGACCATGTAGTTAGTCTAGGCTCAATGATGTATTCCGACCCTGTCCATCACCTGCCGGAGGATAATCTGCCGGCCTCCCAACCGGAGCGCCGGATTATTCGCGCGCCCGGGTCCAGAATATGGGCCTGGCTGGTACTAGCAGCTGTCATGATCGCAGGGTTCGTGGCAACCTATCGGGTCTTTGTGGTCTCATCTCAGGGACAAATCTTGGATCATGCCGCGCTGGCTTCGGCAGAGGTCCGGCTCCAATCACTGCATGCGGCCTCGGTGAGCCTGTTGGCTGACCTGCCGATCGTTGTCGCAGCAATTTCCGCAGCCGGGTTCTTAGTACTCACATTGTGGCGACGACGATGGGCCGCCTCGCTGATCGTAGCGCTGACGTTTGCCGCCGCCAATTTCACGACCCAGATGCTGAAAGTGCTACTCGATCGCCCCGAACTGGCCAACGGCGTGCCGTACTACACGGGCAATTCCTTACCCTCCGGTCATGTGACATTTGCCACCGCAACCTTTGCTGCGGTGTTCTTATTGGTCGCTCCCCGCTGGCGTTCGACGGTGGGACTGGTCGGCATGATTTTCTCGGCCACCGTAGGCGTGGCAACCTTTTTCGACGGCTGGCACCGGCCAGCTGACATTGTGGCCGCCTACCTCGTCGTTGGGTTATGGACGCTGATCGGTGGCTTCATCATCTACAGAGTGTCTGCCGACTACAACGTCATTTCTGCCCGCTCTCGCGCCAAGCACGCCTCACTCAGCGAAATCCTGTTATGGCTGTTGGCCGTCGTCGGGGTCGGTGGTTCGGTGGGCATGTTATTTCTCGGGCTTGGCGAGTTGCCAACCCATTTCGACCAGGTCACCCCATCGCTGCGCTGGTTTATGTTTGGCACGACGCTCATTGGTGGTGCGGCCTGTCTGGTCTGCGCGCTGTTGACCAGTTTCTTCCGCTGGGAAGCCGGCCGTGAGGCCGCTCGCGACCGCCGCTATGGTGTGCGTTAACCTCGAGGTAGAAAAACGTTCTAGGATATTTCCATGTCAACGTTGCGCACAGTGAATCACCGGGACGTCGAACCCAAAAATAAACTCGACAAGTTCTTCAAAATTTCCCAACGCGGTTCAACGATCGGTGCCGAAGTTCGCGGCGGGCTCGCGACCTTCCTCGCCATGAGCTACATCATTGTGCTCAACCCGCTTGTCCTGTCCGGACCAGATGGTTCCGGTAACACTCTGGGGATCTCCGCGGTCGCAGCTGCAACTGCACTGATCGCCGCCATCATCACCTTCCTGATGGGACTGTGGGCCAACCACCCCTTCGGTCTGGCCGCCGGACTGGGTGTCAACGCTCTGCTGGCCATCACCATCGCCACCACCCCGGACCTAACCTGGCCCGAAGTCATGGGCCTGGTCGTTATCGCAGGACTGGTCATGATCCTGCTGGTCTTGACTGGCTTTCGAACCGCGGTCTTCCGCGCCGTCCCGGATGCCATCAAGACCGGCATCGTCGTTGGCATTGGCTTTTTCATTACCCTCATCGGCTTAGTCAATGCAGGATTTGTGCGTCGCGTTCCCGATGAAGCCGGCACCACCGTCCCATTGGGACTCGGCGTTGGCGGGGAGTTGTCAGGCTGGCCAGTCTTAGTATTTGTCATCGGGTTGGCCGTGACCGCAATTCTCGTTGTGCGTCAGGTGCGCGGCGCGATTCTCATCGGAATTGTCGTGTCCACCGTGTTAGCCAACGTCTTCGAGGCCGTCTTTGACATTGGGCCTTCGATTGATGCCGCCGATAATGTCAATCCCGAAGGTTGGAGCTTAGTTGCTCCCTCGATGCCCGGCTGGAGCGCACCGGACCTCAGCCTGCTGGGCAACTTCTCGTTTGGTGCATTTAGCTCCATCGGTTCGATCGCCGCCTCACTCTTGGTCTTCGCGATCCTGCTGTCAGTCTTCTTCGACGCGATGGGCACATCAGTCGGCCTGGCCCGCGAAGCCGGCAACGTGGACGACGTCGGCAATATCCCAAACCTCGACCGGGTGCTGCTGGTTGACGCGCTGGGTGTCACCGCCGGGGGCGCCGGCTCGGCGTCGTCGACCCAGATTTTCGTTGAATCCGGCACCGGCATTGGCGAAGGCGCCCGCACCGGATTCGCCTCGATTGTCACCGGGGTGCTGTTCTTGGCCGCGATGTTCCTCACCCCGCTGATCTACCTGGTCCCCTTCGAAGCCGTAGCCCCGGCTCTAGTGATTGTCGGGTTCATGATGGTTTCCCAGGTCCGCCAAATTGATTGGAACGACGTCGGCGCCTCCATCCCCGCATTTATTACCTTCGCCCTGATGCCCTTTACCTACTCGATCGTCAACGGCATTGGCGCCGGAATCATTGCTTATGCCGTGATTCGCACCGGTCAAGGCCGCGGACGCGAAGTCCACCCGCTGCTGTGGGTCGTGGCCGTAGCATTTGTGTTCTATTTCGGAATGGGCGTATTCCAGGGCATGCTGGGACTGTAGTTCCCTATAGTGGAGACCATGACTTCTACCCCTCCAAAAGCTCAAAGAAAACCGGTCACCGCCCGCTATCACGGCGTGGACCTGGTCGATGAATGGGACTGGCTCAAAGACCCTGACGACCCCGCGGTCATTGCGCACCTAGAGGCCGAGAACGCCTACACCGACGCCGTCACTGCCGACCAGCAGCCGTTGCGTGAGACGATCTTTGCCGAGATTAAATCACACACCGTGGAAACCGACATGTCGGTGCCCTCACGCATTGATGACTGGTGGTACTTCACCCGCACCGAAGAAGGTGCACAGTACGCGGTGCACTGTCGAGTACCGGTAGAACACGACTCCTGGGAGCCGCCACAAATTCAACGTGGTGTGCCGTTAGAGGGTGAACAAGTCATCCTGGACGGTAACGTCGAGGCCGAAAAAGTAGCATTCTTCTCGCTGGGTGGGATGACAGTCTCCCCCGATGGCAACCTGCTGGCGTATCTGGTCGATGAAACCGGCGACGAGCGTTTCACCCTGCGTGTTCGCGATCTGCGCGACGGTGAACAACTCCCCGATGAAATTTCCGGATTGTCCTATGGCATCGCTTTTGATCCTTCCGGCTCTCGCCTGTTCTACATGGAGCCCGACGAAGCCTGGCGCCCCTACCGCTTGCGTTCCCACCGCCTGGGCACTGATACCAATTTCGACGCCGTCATCCATCAAGAAGACGACCCCCAGATGTGGGGCGGTTTCGGGCTGAGCCCTGACAAAACCAAGCTCCTGTTGGAGCTGGGGAACTCGGAGGTCACCGAAACCCACATCTTGGATTTGACACAGATTGCCGCGCCCTTAGAACTAGTGATCAGCCGCGACGAGCGCTCGCTGCACGATGTGGTGCCCGTGGGCGATCAGTACCTCATCACGCATAATCGTGCCGCTGATGGCACGCCGCTGCCCAATAACCAGGTTTCCATTGTTGACGCCGACAAAGTCACAGATCGCTCGGCCTGGCGCACGGTGTTTGAGCACTCGGCAACCGTCAAGCTCGACGGCGTAGGCGTGACCCGCGAGTACCTGTTTGCCGCAGTGCGCTCTGAGACCACGCCGCGCATGTGGTTCATGCCGCTTGAAGACATTGGCACCGAAAACCAGGCCGACGTCATCGAGCCTGCGTTCCCCGAGGAACTCTACTCTGCGGCCCCGATAGGCCAGCACATCGATTCGCCATATATCCGCCTGGGGTACACCTCCTGGATTACCCCGTCGCAGGTGCTGGACTACGATCCCGCAACGAATTCCTCGAAACTACGCCGGCAGACTGAAGTTCCCGGTTATGATCCCGCACAATATTTGGTCGAGCGCTGGTGGGCGCCAGCCGAATCCACCGACCGCAGCGTCGCCATCCCGTTGACCGTTATTCGTCATAAAGATGTGGAGTGGAATGGCGACAACCCGGCGTTGATCTACGGATACGGGTCCTATGAGATGTCGATGGATCCCGGATTTGGGCCGTCGCGCTTGTCGCTATTAGATCGCGGCGTGATTTACGTCGTCGCGCATGTGCGCGGTGGCGGCGAGCTGGGTCGTACCTGGTATGAAAACGGGAAAAAACTGGCCAAGAAGAACTCCTTTACCGACTTTGTCGACGCCACGCGATTTGTTGCGTCATCCGGTTGGGTGCACCCTGACCGCATTGCCGCGATGGGCGGCTCGGCCGGCGGCCTGTTGATGGGTGCGGTATTGAATATGGCACCCGAACTGTACCGGGTGTGCGTAGCGCAAGTGCCCTTCGTGGATGCGTTGACCTCGATTCTAAACCCCGATCTGCCGCTAACCGCACTGGAGTGGGAGGAGTGGGGCAACCCAATTGAGGATAAGGAAGTCTTCGATTACATGCTCGACTACACTCCGTACCACAACGTGGCCTCCACCCAGTATCCGGCCATCGCGGCGGTGACCTCTCTGCATGACACTCGAGTGCTATATGTCGAGCCGGCAAAATGGGTGCAGAAATTGCGTGCCAACACCACATATGATCAAAACACCTCCTTAGCCGAAGGTGGTTCACCGATCGTATTGAAAACTGAGATGGATGGCGGTCACGGTGGCGCCTCTGGCCGATACCGCGCCTGGGAAGACCGGGCCTGGGATTTCGCTTTCATCCTCACCGCTCTCAATGCCCAAGAACGCGTCTTCAACCAGGAGAACTCATGACCATCAAAGCTGGAATCGTTGGCTACGGAAACCTCGGCCAAGGGGTTGAATACCTCATCAACTCCCTTGACGATTTTGAACTCTTCGGCATCTTCTCACGCCGGGAAACACTAGATACCGACGCCGCCGTTTATCCGGTCGAGGATGCTGCCAACTACAAAGACGACATCGACGTGATGTTCCTGTGTGTTGGTTCTGCAACCGATATTCCGGAACAAGCTACGGGGTTTGCAGAACACTTCACGACCGTGGATACCTACGACAATCACTCAAAAGTTGCCGAGCATCGTGCCGCGATGGATAAAGTTGCGCGCGCGAATAACAACGTCGCAGTGATCTCTACCGGTTGGGATCCAGGCCTGTTCTCAATGAACCGGGTGCTGGGTCTGAGTCTCTTCCCCGAACCCGTACAGAACACGTTCTGGGGCAAAGGCCTATCGCAAGGTCACTCCGATGCAGTACGTCAGGTGGAGGGCGTCAAGCGAGGGGTCCAGTATACGATCCCGGCACAGGATGCGATCGATCAGGCACGTGCGGGCAATGGTCAAGATCTATCGAAGACCGAGGCTCATGACCGTATCGTGTATGTCGTGGCAGACGAGGTTGACCACGAACGCATCCGCCAAGAAATCGTGACCATGCCGGCCTACTTCGAACCGTACACCACCACTGTTCACTTCATCTCTGAAGACGAGTTCGAACGTGATCATCAAGGTGCTCCCCATGGTGGCTACGTCATCACGACCGGGAACCTCCAAGGACACAACGCCAGCGTGGAGTTCAGCTTAGATCTGGAGTCGAACCCGAACTTCACCGCAGCGGCCATGGTCGCTTTTGGACGTGCAGCAGCACGGTTGAAAGCACAAGGCCAGTCCGGTGCCTACACCGTATTGGAAGTACCGCTGTATTTGCTCAGCCCACAGTCACTCGAAGACCTGTTGGAATCCGAAATCATCTAACGCAAATTCCAATGTGTGGCGTGGCCAAACAATGCTTTGGCCACGCCACAGCATTTAACCCTTTAACTGCCCGGTAGATATTGCACCGGCTGCCAGCTCCTGCGATGACAGACGCCGTCGAGGGTCAGCACCGCAGATACTGGGTAATCGCAATCCGGTGCGATTTGCGTCTATATGGTTCTGGTTGAGTTTTTGGCGGCCGTTTAGGTATCGACCCTGGCCGCGGAGCACCCTGGGTCGGTGGTCCTTCTGGTACAGGGGCAGCAAGCGGTTCTACTTCAAACTCTTGTCCTGGTAACAGCGGCGCCGGGGGTTTAGTGTATTCATGTCCGGTCGGTGTCGTCACCGTGAGCGACTGAGCATCTCCGGTATGTTTCCATCCCCGGTTTTCCTTGAGTTGGTTGCAATAGCCGCATAGTCCAGAGCCATTATTCAGCGCCGTCTTGCCGCCCTTGGCATGGCCTTCGATATGGTCGCCATCTTTCATGGTCGCTTCACAAAATGGGTTGCGACATCCGTTGTCTCGCATCAACATCATTTTGCGCAATCCAGCAGGAAAATTCCGACCTCGAGATTCCATTCCCAGCAGCTGTGTTGCTGTGGGATCGGTAAATAGCCGCCGCAAAAGGACGTGCAGATCCTCGTCAGCCAACCATTGGCGTGCGATGTGTGCAGGAATCGGGCCATGTCCTGCCAACCAGGCTGCCGTATGGGATTGTCCCAAGAGAGTTTGCGGCGTCATCAGGACCACGAGATCGACTTTGGAAGCGGCCATGGGATTTGCCTTGCCGGTGCACCATTGAGCAAGGACATCAAACATGACCTGATCGCGCGTACGCTTCTGACCGTTCGCATCCTTAGAGTGCCCCGAGTTCATAATAGTCTTGGCTTTCGACTCCACAGCATTCATCATGTTTTGAATGACAGGGGCTGGACCATACGCGGTGAAAAAGGCCATGCCGTCGCCTGCAGGATGGGTGGCTACGCGGCGGGAATCGTTGGCTTTACGATGTCGGGTGGCAGCCGCTGAGGGCTCGAGGGATTGTGCATAGGCTCGAGCTTGTTTGCCCAGGTCTTTCGGTCCGGCCACACCCAATCGGTCTTTGAGTGCTGAATCGACTTTGCGACGATGCTTGGAGGACAACACTTCGGTGGCTTTGGCAATACTTTGGGCGTGTTCTTCCCGAATCTTACCTGCGGTCAAGGCCGCCTTGGTGTGGGGTAAGTCGTGATCAAGTGTCCGAGCAAGGTCTAAGAATTGTTTGCCTTTTGCAGGCGATTCGGTCCGAGCTAGCGCGATTTCTCCGGCTAGGCCTTTGCCACGGTCCGCTTTCGGGATCTGTTGTGCTTTCTCTGCAGCGATGCGTTTGCGTTCTAGTTCAGCAGCTTCAACAGCCATGGCAGCATCGCTTTGGCCTCGGAGCCGTTGATACTCCTGAATTCGCTCAATATGTTCCTGTTCGGTTTTTGCCACCGGGCGCGCGGCCATCCAGTCACCCAGAGCGGTGACCGGATTCGTTTCAACAGGAAGTGTCGTCATACCATCACAGTAACGTCGGGTATCGACGCCCCAACCGACGTGATCTCGGTTTGTGGATAACTTCGTGTTTTCCACAATTGGCCCCAGACTCCCCAGTGGTGGGCGGCACTGTGAGTATGTTGAGAAGATCTAGTGGCCGTGTCGATCGAGTAATTCCAACACCCGCTCACCCGGCCATTGCTGGAGAAAACGTCGGTAGCTGGTCAGACGGTTCGCCAGTTCTTTGGCGAAGTCGCCAGGAGGTAAATATGATTCGTAAGGATGTGGCACCGGACTGGTGCGGTGGTGTTCATTGATGCCGTAGGCGCCGGAGGCATAGACTCGTTCGTGTTCGCCCCAGTCTGCCGTGCCACCGGGGATATCAGGAATCTGTAACAACAGCCCCAGTACCAGACCGGTGCGATCGCGTCCGGCTGTGCAGTGCAGGACTGTTCCGCCACCCAGCCACGAGTCTCGAACGGTGGCAATGGCCTGCGCCACACGATCCCCAAAGGTTTCCATCGTGTCGGCATAAGCATCAGGATGCATCGGGTAGGGAGCGTTGCGCTGCCAGAAGGGCTCATGGTCAACGTCTTCCACGGGCAGGTGGAGGCGTTGGATTTGTTGAGGCACGGTCGCTTCTGGGTCCAGCTCGCGGCGCTTAATCTCAGGTGGGGTGCGCACGTCAATGACGGTGGCAACGCCGTCGTCGAGCATTTGTTGCCAACCGGTAGCATCAACCCACTCGGCACGGCCCATGCGCCACAAATGTGGTCTGACTTGCCACGCATTGCGGGCTCCAGACCAATCAGCTGGATGCAGATACTGAGTTGTAGAAGAGACCATAGGTATAGACTAGGCGATGTGAGTAACTACCCTGTTCCTGAAAAAGTTTCCGATATCTTTGAGCCCAGCCACTGGCGTGAAGTCCAGGGCTTCGATTTTGCAGACATTACTTATCACCGCCAAGTCGAGCGCGATACCGACGGCAACTGGGTGCGCGACCTGGGCACCGTGCGCATCGCCTTTGACCGGCCTGAGGTGCGTAACGCGTTTCGCCCCGGCACGGTCGATGAGCTCTACCGCGCACTGGATCACGCCCGGATGACCTCCGACGTCGGCACGGTGTTACTCACCGGCAATGGCCCCTCCCCCAAGGACGGCGGCCACTCTTTCTGTTCTGGTGGTGACCAGCGGATTCGCGGTCGTGACGGCTACCGGTATGCCGACGGCGAGACCGTCGAATCCGTGGATCCGGCACGTGCGGGCCGGCTGCATATTCTTGAAGTCCAGCGCCTGATGCGCACCAGCCCGAAGGTGGTCATCGCCGTGGTCAACGGCTGGGCCGCCGGTGGCGGACACTCGTTACACGTGGTCGCCGACCTGACGCTGGCCTCAAAGCAGCACGGCAAATTCAAACAAACCGATGCGACCGTGGGCTCCTTTGACGCCGGGTACGGTTCCGCACTGCTCGCCCGGCACGTCGGACAAAAACGCGCCCGCGAAATCTTCTTCACTGCCCGCGAGTACTCGGCCGACGACATGCTGGCCATGAACGCAATCAACGAATCCGTCAATCACGAAGATCTTGAAAACGTGGCCCTGGAATACGCAGCAGATATTAACGCGCAGTCACCGCAGGCGATCCGGATGCTGAAATTTGCCTTCAACCTCGCGGATGATGGCATGGCCGGCCAACAAGTGTTCGCCGGTGAAGCAACCCGGATGGGTTATATGACCGATGAAGCCGTCGAAGGACGCGATGCATTTCTCGAAAAACGCGATCCTGACTGGACGAACTTCCCGTATTACTTCTAATGGATGTTTATCACGCGCTGCAACACGGCATACCGTTCGAGGCGACCGCACACGGCGTCATCGAACGTCCCGAAATTACGGATGAACACCGCGGCCACCCGGATGCGATCGCCGTCGTGCGAACCTCCGGATCTACTGGCACCCCCAAACAAACCCTCCTGACTGCCTCAGCCCTGGCAGCCTCGGCTGAGGCCACCGCCCAGCGCATCGGTGGTCAGGGCCAGTGGCTGTTAGCCGTGGGCACCCAATACGTTGCGGGGTTGGCCGTGGTGTCACGCTCGGTTCAGGCCGGGACCGTACCGGTCACGATCGATCCCGGGTTCACCCCGGCAGAATTTGTCGCCGGCACCAACCAACTGGACCATGAGTTCACCGCGGTATCTCTGGTGCCCACCCAAATGCTGCGCCTGCTAGACGACAACGCCGCAATCATAGCGCTGCAATCCTTCTCCGCCATCCTGGTGGGCGGGGCAGCGATCCCGCAACGCATCACCGAGACCGCAAACCGCTACGGTCTCAACCTCTACCGGACCTACGGCATGTCGGAAACTTGTGGAGGGTGCGTCTATGATGGCATCCCCCTACCCGGTGTCACCGTGGACACCGTCCAGTACAACGGGGTTGGCCGGTTGCGCATTACCGGACCGATGGTCGCCGCTGGGTATTTCGATGACCCTGAAATGACCGCCACCCATTTCCACGACGGCGCGTATTTGACGGATGACTATGGGGCCGTGAACAACGGGGTTGTAGAAATCCACGGCAGATTAGATGACGTCATCAACACCGGGGGCATTAAAGTTTCGGCGGCTAAAATACAGCAAGTACTACAACGCTGGGTCCCCGAAGCGTTTGTCACCGGGGTCCCAGATGACGAATGGGGCGATCGAGTGGCCGCCGTCGTCACCGGTGACACGTCTGAGGAGATCCTGGCCGATGCGGTGCGCAGTGCGCTGGGCGCACCAGCAGTACCGAAAACATGGTTGCGACTCGAAACGTTGCCCATGTTAGAAAACGGCAAACCGGATCGTATCACGCTCACCAAATGGTTAATAAAGGAATAAAATTGGCTTCGTTTTCCCAGTGGGTGGCAGCCGCCCGCCTCCGTACCCTGCCCATGGCTATTGCACCGGTCGTGGTGGGGTCCGCCGCTGCAGCAGAACTTGGCAGTTTGCATCTGGGCAAGGCGCTGCTGGCGTTGATCGTGGCGCTGGCTCTGCAGATCGGGGTGAACTATTCCAACGACTACTCAGATGGCATTCGCGGCACCGACGACGACCGGGTCGGTCCGTTTCGACTCACCGGTTCGGGAGCCGCGGCCCCGGCCACGGTACGCAATATGGCGTTTACGTTCTATGGGATCGCAGCACTGGCCGGGTTGGCACTGGCGATCTGGGCGAACGCCTGGTGGCTGCTCCTGGTGGGACTGGCCTCGATCGTCGCGGCGTGGTTCTACACGGGTGGTAAGAATCCTTATGGCTACATGGGATTAGGCGAGATTTTCGTGTTCATCTTCTTCGGACTGGTGGCCGTGTTGGGTACCACGTACACCCAGGCCGAGCAGCTCTCCGATGTGGCCTGGGTGGGGGCCATCGGAACCGGACTGGTCTCCACTGCCTTGCTGATGGCCAATAACGTGCGCGACATCCCCACCGATGTCGAAGCCGGAAAACGCACCTTGGCCGTGCGTCTGGGCGATACTAAAGCCCGCTGGTCATATCCGATCATGCTCGCCGTGGCCGTCGCTGCCCCACTATTTTTTGTTCGCGAGTATCCGGGGATGTGGCTGATGCTGGTCCTGCTGGTCGTATCGCTGCGTCCTTCGCTGATCATGCTGGAGGCACAAGAACGCGGTGAGCTGATTCCGGTACTGAAAATGACCGGTTTATTTGGTATCCTCTACGCCGTTTTGTTCACCCTTGGCGTTGCCTTGTAGGTCCTGCGGATCAACGAAGCGGCCCTGAGTGTAGGCGTCTTCGGCATCGGCGTCATCCACGGCGGTCTTATTGCGTTTGCGCGAATCCAAAGCGCGCATCAGGTCTTCGGACGCTTGTTGGCGCAGTTTTGGGGTAAAGAGGTACGTCAGGGCGAATCCGACGACCAGCCCGACCAGCACCGCGTAGAACACGTTGTCGGTGAGGAAGATGGTCAGGAAAAAACCGACCCCAAATAACACAAACCGCAGAGCGGTGTAGATCCAAAATTTCATGTGCGTCTCCATTCCGGGCGGGTGTGCGTTCTGCCTGCCAAGTTCGTAAGATAGGAAATATGCCACGTTTGCTCATTCCCCTGATCCTCGTTGCCGTCGGTGTCATGATTTACGCCCTCATCGAGGCGATCTCGACGCCGTCCGATCGGGTGCGCATCATGCCCAAAGGCGTGTGGATTGTCGTCATCGTCCTGATTCCACTGGTTGGCGGTGTGCTGTGGCTGTTATTTGGGAACCAAAACTCATATCTGGCGTCCACCGTACAGGGTTTCAAACAAACTTCCGGTCCGGTCCGTCCCGCCAGCCCCGATGACGACGAGGAATTCTTGCGCTCACTGGATATTCAACGCGCTCAGCAGAAAAAGGCCGAGGAACTGCGCAAGCGTGAAGAAGAACTTCGACGTCGTGAAGAACAGTTCAAGAGCAATAATGATTCGGACACTGATGACGGCACAGATTCTGGAACAGGGTCAGGTAACGGTCAGAACCCGGCGTAGGAGTGCAGTGACGGGAAGTACACGTTCACGATGGTGTAGTTGAACACCAGGGCTAAGAATCCGGTGATGTTCAGCCAGGCTGACCGGGTACCCGTCCAACCACGGGTCGCCCGGGCATGTAGGTAGCCGGCGTAGATCACCCAGATCACAAACGTCCAGACTTCTTTGGCGTCCCAGTTCCAGTACCGGCCCCAGGCCTGCTCGGCCCAGATCGACCCAGCGATCAGCGTAAAGGTCCACAGCACGAATGCGATGGCGTTGAGGCGGTAGGACCAGTTCTCTAGTGCCAACGACGACGGGACCAGGCGCATGAAGCCTGTGACGCTGTGGTTTTTCTCGGCGCGCTGTTTGATCAGTTGCAGTACCGACATCGCAAAGGTCAGCGAGAAAATCCCGGTGGCAATGACCGCCACGGAGACGTGCGTGATGAGCCACCACGACTGTAGTGCCGGTTGTACGTTGCCCACCGGGGTGGGGAAACCGACGGTGGCGGCCATCATCATCAGCAACACCACACCGGAGACGAAGGTCCCGACGAACCGTAAGTCTTTGCGCAGCAAGAACACCAGATACACCACCGAAATGACCAGGGCGCCTGAGGTCATGAATTCATACAGGTTGCCCCACGGAGCACGTGATGCTGCCATGCCGCGAGCAATCACGGCAAACCCGTGAGCTAGCGTGGCAATGAGCATGATAGCCACACCAATATTGGCGGCCGGGCGTTTGACGCCGTCGGTGTATTCCATGTCATCGGAAACGAACTGACGGGACTGATTCGGCTGGTCCATTGCAGGACCACCTGCGCCGACCAGTTGTTTAGAGCGTTCGGTGGCGATCTCGGCCTCGAGCTTTTTGACCGCTTTGGACGCGGTGGCGATATCCCACGAGAAGAACAGGAACGCAGCCAAGTAAATAAATGATGCAATGAGCATGAACAATTCGCTGTATGAGGCCAGCGTTTCGTTGACAGGTGTCATGAGTCCTCCGAAGTGTTGGGCGGGATGACCGGCCACGTGGTGTCAAATGTTTGACGAAGCTTAATGTTTTCATCGCGCAGCCCGAAGGTCTCACCGCGGGCTAACAGGCCGTATTCGATCACGGTGTGTCCATCCTTGGCGCTGGCTTTCACCCAGGCCCGACGACGGCGCACATACAGCGAGATGACCAGGGCCACCAACGCCAGGGTAGCGAAAAAGCCCACTCCCCACTTGGACGGGTCATAGTGCACATCCAACCCAACGTAGCGGTCCCACGAGTCAAACGTTATGGTGCCCATGTTATCGGGTAGCTCGTAGGTATCGCCAACGCCCAGGGTGATCCCGCCGTTGTCGTTATTGCGCGAGTTCAGTTCGGTCATGGTCTCGGTGTCGAGTACATACACGTTCTGTGGCACGCCCGAGTCCAGGCCGATGTCACCGTAGTACGAGTTCAAAATCAGCTCAGGATTATAGGCATCCGGGTCAATCGAGATCGCCACCCCGTCGTCGCCGGTGTATGACGTCGGCAAGAACAGCCCGACAAAGCCCAGCTGTTCGGGTCGGGCATCCGGAACTTTCAGCACTACCAGGGAGCTGTTGACGTTGGGGTCCTGGATCTGGGCGATGACCGGGCCAGAGTAAGCGACGTCACCGTTGCCGTCGGTCACGGTGATGTTTGGGGCATAACCGTTGCCGACGAGGAACATGCGGACGCCGTCGATGGTCAATGGGTCATTGACCTTGATCGTATCCTGGTAAGTTTCCGCGCCCGGGGCGGGGGTGACCTGCATGGTCGCGGTGTAATCCAGTGCCTGACCGAAATGGGTCTCGGATTCGCGGTCAAACACGACGTCGAAGTCTTCTAACTGGATGGCGAACGGGTGGAGCCGTTCTTCAGAAAACGCGGTGCCGGGGGTAAACGAGTCATAGGAGACGAGGTTGTTGGTGAAGCCTTCGCCCTCGACAATGATCTTTTGCCCCTCATATTTATACAGACCGCCCAGGCCCATGAACACAATGACGCCGAGGAGTCCAAAGTGGAACAAGATATTGCCGATTTCGCGGGTGTAGCCGCGCTCAGCCCCGACTGAACCGTCGCGCAGTTCGGTGCGATAGCCGGCTTTTTTCAAAATCTTTTCGGCATCAACCAGGGCCTGATCCGGGGTGGGGCCATCGGCTTCGAGCACTAGCTGGCCGTATTCGGGCAGCCGATTGAGGTTGCGTGGTGTCCGGGCCGGCGGTTGGCGCAAGCTTTTGAGGTGTTGACGACCTCGCGGCCACAAACACCCGACCAGTGAGACCATCAACAGCAGATAGATTGCTGAGAACCACGGCGACGAGTAGACGTCAAACATTCCCAGGGCGTCCATGATGGGCCCGGCGGTCGGGTTATCTTCAATCCAGGTTTCAACGATATCGGCACCGGCGCGACGCTGTGGGAAGAGCGAGCCGGGGACGGCAGCCACGGCCAACAGCAGCAGAAGCATCAAGGCTGTGCGCATGCTGGTCAACTGGGTCCACATGAATCGCAGGGTGCCGCGGAATCCTAGCGATGGCAGCGTGGTTTGTGCGGTACTCAAATCGGTAGTGTCACCTCGTTAGCGAACCAGCTTTGCAGCTGATTGACCCAGTCATTCCATAACCCGGTGGCCATGGCTAGCCCGAGCAGAATCAGGAGCACCCCACCGGCGCGCATGATAAATAAGCGGTGTTTACGGAAAAACGCGAGGCGTTTCATTCCGCGGGAGAACCCTAAGGCCAGCAGGATAAAAGGTATGCCCAAGCCAAGCGAGTACACCACGGCTAGCACGCCGCCGCGCCAGAGGCTATCGGTGCCCGCCGTCGACATCGCAATGACCGCGGCCATGGTCGGCCCGATACACGGCGCCCAACCAAGCCCAAAGATCATGCCCAAGATGGGCGCGCCCCACAGTCCAGCTGTGGGTTGGTATTGGATTTTGCGGTCGCGCTGGAAAAACGACAACCCGCCCATGAACACAATGCCCATAATAATCACGACGCCGCCCAGTACCTGGGTGAGCCATTGGCCATCGCCTTTGAGCCAAATGAAGACCCGAGTCAACAGCAGTCCGGCGGTCACGAACACTGCCGTGAAGCCCAGCACAAACAGCGTGGTACCGGTCAGCATCCGGCCGCGTTTGGTATCTCCCGCACTGGCTCCGGAGAGGCCGGATACGTAGCCGAGATACCCGGGTGCCAGCGGTAGCACGCACGGGGAAAGAAATGAGACGAGCCCGGCGAGGGCGGCCACGGGCATGGCAAGCCACATGGACCCGTCGAGTGCTATCTCGGCGAACGGGTTATTCATTCATCCACCACACCGGTCAGCAGTGATTTCAGGGTGGAATGTTCAACGGCGCCCAAAACCCGGGCGGCCACGCGGCCTTCAGCGTCCAGGATCAGCGTGGTTGGGACAGCCTGCGGTGGCACGTAATCGGCGAAATCCAGCAGGACATTGCCGTCGCGACCCTCGATCGAAGGGTATTCAATATTGAAATTGCGTTCGAACGCTGCAGCGGTATCGGCGGCGTCGCGCACGTTGACACCCACGAAGGTGACATCATCGGAGAATTCTTGACTCAGGTCTGCCAAATCGGGTGCTTCTATCCGGCAGGGGGCACAGGAGGCGTACCAAAAGTTCACCAGTGCGGGGCCTTCCAGACTCTCGGTTGAGATGGTGTCGCCGTCAAATGTCTGACCGGAAAATTCAACGGTTTCGCCGCGCTCTTCGGCGGCTACTTCCATGACGGAACCGTCACCTGCAATGTAGTTCTTGCCACCGGAGTTGCCTGCTTGAGCAGCCAGGGGATCATCTGATGCGCACGCCGTGAATAGTGCCGACCCGGCGATGGCTAGGCCGATCAATGCACGTGACGTCTTATTCTTCACAAAAGTTCTCCCTTTCAAATACCGCGCTAGATTCTAATTCCGGTTACTGAGTAGTTCCTGAGTGTTTAGGCGCCCGGCAGTGCGGCTGCTCGTTGGCTCAGGTGTTCCACCGGTTCGGTGTAGCGTACGGTTGGAATGCGTTGTCCAGGGGCGAATGCAAAGCTGGTCACCGATGCTAGCGAACACTGCCGACGACGCGGGTCGTGTGCCAGCCGTTTGCCTTCGGCCGATAACCGGGTCACCCAAATCGGCAGTTGATGGGACACCACGATTGCTGAGGAACCTGGACCATACGTCGTCATGAGTTCATCGCGTAGATCTTGGATCGCGGCTGCCACCCGGGCTGCTTGTTGAGTATAGGGTTCGCCCCAGGATGGTCGCATTGGATTGCGCACCAAGGGCCATAGCTTTGGGTTGCGGAGTCGACGGCGCATATCCGACAGGCCTTCAAATTTATTTTCGGCTTCTAATACCCGTGGTTCCAAGCGCACGTCGAGGTCAAATTTTTTGGCCAGCGGGGCGATGGTTTCTTGAGCGCGCTGTAGCGGTGACGAGACCAGGATAGCCGGCGCTTCATCCCATCCATCGGCGAGTTCCTCGGCCATCTGCTGGCCAAGCTCCGAAAGTCCGAATCCGGGGAGACGGCCGTAGAGCACCTTGTCAGGGTTAAGTACTTCGCCGTGGCGAACCAGATGCACGCTAACTGTCATACCGCTCATTTTTACATAGAGTTCACTCGCCCTCTGCCTGAAGGTCCCCGGTACGGGGTGCTTAAGCTACCGGGTAAGAATTTTGCTCCAACAGGTGGCTTTGCCGGGTCTGGTAAGTCGTTAGGATGGAACCAAGTATTTAGCGAAAGGCTTGTGATGAACGACCAACAGCCCAGCAAAGAGCCAGACTATGGTGTGCGGTTAACCGGTGATGAATTAAGTGCGCATCAACAAAGATTCCAGTCTCAGTCGTCCGGTAGTGGTGGGACCGAATATGGCCCCCAGGGACACCAAGACCCTGCGGCGTCCGAGTACGGCCCACAGGGTGGGTATCAACCACCGCCGAACTATCAATATCCTGGGTATCAGGCGCCGGGGAACCAACAGCCCGGATACCAACAACCTGGATATCAGCAACCAGGGTATGGTCAACCAGGTTTCCAACAGCAGCCAGCCTACGGGCAGCCTTTTGGTGGGCCGCAACTGCACCCGGATATGGCCAAGGAACCAGTTCGCCCCAAGACGGTGAACATTTCGTTTTGGGCTATCATCACCGCCGGTGTCGCGTACCTCTTGTCCATTTTGGTGACCGTACCTCTGCCAAATCGGGGCTACGACGACGAACAAATCACCCTATTAGAAGACATGCTGGGTCCGATGCTTTCCGAGCTGCCGTTCGGTAGCGTCGAAGCGTATCTGAACTCTCCGATGATGACCGCCGCAATGATCGGTCAAGCGGTCATTGTTTTGGTCATCTACATTCTGGTGGCCCTGGGTATCCGCCATGGCTGGCGCTCAATGCGCATCATCGGCACGATCTTTGCGGTCTTGTCGCTGCTCATGTTCACCGCCGTGACCGTGCTCGCAGGAGCTCTATCCGGGCTATCCATTGCGTTAGGTATCGTCGGTATTGTGTATGCCTGGCTGCCCACCTCCACTGAATACTTCCGTCAGAAGGCTTGGCAGAAGGCCGCGAAACGCGTCTACCCGGAGGCGCCGTCGCGATGAAAAGCGAGAATCTGCAGCTCCGCAGATAGGTCAACGGTTTGCACTTTGACATGTTCGGGCACTTGGAGCCTGCGGGGTGCAAAATTTAGGATCCCGGCAATGCCAGCGTCAACTAACAGATCCGTGATCTGTTGGGCGACATCTCCCGGCACCGCCACAATGGCTAGTTCCATATCGTGGTCGGTGCCGATGTCGTGAATATCCAAAATTGTGTACCCGTTGATCGTGGTTCCAATTTTGGCTGGGTCGCTATCTGCGACCGCGGTGATGTGCATGCCACGGTCCCCAAACCCCTCATAGGACATCAGGGCCGTTCCTAAGTTGCCGGCCCCGACGAGCAGCACGCGCCGACCGCTAGTCACCCCCAAGATCCTGGCAATGGTATAACGCAGGGCCTCCACCGAGTAGCCCAGTCCCGCACGGCCGCTATGACCAAGTGCGGCGACGTCTTTGCGGGTTAGCGCATCCGAACATCCCAGCGCTTTGGCCAGCTGAGCCGAGGTGACGTGTGCGATCTCGGCTGCTCGTAGAGCATCTAAGTAATGTAAATATTGTGGCAGCCGAGAAAGCGTCCGGGCTGAGAGTTTCTTGGCCGTGGGCTGGTCGGTCATGACGCCAAGCCGGCTTCGATCATTACTCGCATGCGCGCCGGGTCGATCACCCAAAAATCACGCTGTTTACCGTCCACGAACAGCACCGGAATTTCTTCAGCAAATTGTTCGGCCAACTGCGGATGGTCGGTTGTAGAAATCTCTTGCCAACCAATGTTGTATTCGCTTGTGACCTCATCCATGGTCTGCCGGGCGGCAGCGCACAGGTGACATTCTGGTTTGGTCAGCAATTTCAGATCCACTTGGGCTTCTTTCCGTTCGATAAACACAAAGCCGCCTGCAAGAGGCGGCTTCGTAGTGAAAAGTCTTGTGGGTTATTCGTCGGTGCCAGTGGCCGCGTCCGTATCGGAGACGATGGCTTGCACCGCTTCCTGCGGAACACGGTAGGAGCGCCCGAACCGCACAGCCGGCAGATCACCTGCGTGAATCATCCGGTATACGGTCATACGTGATACACGCATCATGTCGGCGACCTCAGTGACCGTCATGAATTGGGCCTTCGCGAAATTCTCCGCCACGGTTCATACTCCTTTAACGTTCCCTCAAGAGCGGGGTTTTAGCCTGAGGGGAAGTTCAAAGTGAAGGCGGCAACCACCATTAGACATTAATAATAGCTTACCGATCGGATTGCAAGCATTCATTAATCGAACCACGGATCCAAACCATGAAATGGAAACACCGCTTTGCGGGTCGCCATGATGGACTGATCTGTCGCATCCGCTGGATCGTAGCCAACTTCCCAGGAGCGCCACCACACGTCGACCTCGTCGGACATGGTGGTGACGACGTCATCAATATTGTCGACGCCAAGCTCCGCACCGGCCAGCTCACGCCAAGATTGCGGGATTTCGGTGCGCGGCGAAATCGGCGTGCCGGCCGCAATGGCAACCAGGTGAGCCCAAGCGCGCGGCACGACTTTCATCGGACTGTACCCGCCCCCGCCAAGCGCCAACCATTTCCCGTTGGCAAAATCTTCGGCCCAGTCGCAAGCATCAAGCATCAGCTGGCGTTGCCCGTCAACTGATAAGTTCAAATCGGCCAGTGGATCGTGGCGGTGGCCGTCCGCACCGTGTTGGGTCACCAAGACCTGTGGCTGAAAGGCACGCAATAATTGTGGGACGACGGCGTGGGCCGCGCGTAAGAATCCGGCATCTGAAACCGAGGCCGGCACCGCGACATTCACGGCGGTACCTTCGGCTTCGGGGCCCCCGATATCTTTAGCAAATCCGGTCCCAGGAAACAACAGCAGCCCGGTTTCGTGAATCGAAATGGTCAGCACGCGCGGGTCGTTCCAGAAGGCCTGTTCAACGCCGTCACCGTGGTGGGCGTCCAAATCGACATAGGCGATCCGTTCGGCCCCGTTGTCCAGCATCCACTGGATGGCCAGGGCGGCGTCATTATAAATACAGAACCCGGAGGCCGCGGCGCGCTGGGCGTGGTGCATACCGCCAGCAAAGTTGACGGCGCGATCCACCTCGTTATTCCACACGGCTTTGGCCGCCATAAGGGTACCCCCGGCGATTCGGGCAGATGAGGCGTGCAAGTCGGCAAACACCGGGCAGTCTTCGGTCCCCAGACCGATGCCTTCATAGACCCGAGCAATGTTGCCAAAGATTGTGGCGTCACTTGTTTCGGCGTCGCGCGAGGCTGCTTTGACCTGGGCGATGTATTCGATGGAGTGCACGGTCGCCAATTCAGCATCAGTGGCCAGGGGAGGTTTCAGCTGAACCAGGCGTTGCCGGTCTAGGACACCCAGTGCTTTTGCGAGCCGGTGCGTGAGTTTCAGGCGCACCGGATTCATTGGGTGGGTGTCAGAGAAGCGATAATTCAAAAACGCGTCGTCCCACACCAGAGCACTACGAGGTCCAGCTGTGTTTTCCATCACCAACTAGCGTAGGTCGTTCGGCTGGGATACCGATCTAAACCAAGGATTGTGAAGCCCCCGAGTCTCAACAGTTGGCCTCAGGACTGGTGATCAACACCGTTTGGGACGAAGATGTAATCAGTGAGACAGTCACGTTATTCCCTCGGTGCTCGCCTGCATCGCGAACCTCGCGGCGCGGTGCGATTCACGCGTACCTTGACCCAGGTGTTCGCGGGCCATCCGGCTCGGGCCGCGGTGTCGTTGTTTCTGCTCGTCATCAGTGTGTTCACGATATTACTGGCGTCGCCGTGGGTATCGGCGGAACGCATGCCGATGACGCTCACCGATGCGGCACTGACCGCTACTTCGGCGGTCACCGTGACGGGCTTGACGTCGCAAGATCCTGAGTTTTATTCATTTGCCGGCCAGGTCGTGCTGTTGGCTGCGATTCAAACCGGTGGACTGGGTATTGTCACCCTGGGTGCCTGGTTGACCCTGCTCGTGTCTCGACGGTTGAGTCTGCGCACCCGGCTGTTATCGACCGAATCTTTAGGGGTTTCGAAACTTGGCGAAGTCCCTGCGCTACTGTTGACCGTGTTCGTGGTGACCCTGACGATCGAGGCGCTACTGACGCTGGTCATGCTGCCGATCTTTGTGCAGGCGCTCGGGTTTGGCAAGGGGCTTTTTCACGCATTGTTCTATTCGGTCTCGGCGTTTTCCAATGCGGGCTTCGTTTTGGACCCCAACAGCCTGGACCACCCGGTGGTCATGACCACCATTAACATTGGCGTCTTTGCCGGGGCCCTGGGTTTCCCGGTGGTCTACATGCTGTACCGGATGATATTTCACAAGGCTCGGATGAATCTGCACACCAGGATCACCCTTGAAATGACCGCCATTTTACTGATTGGCGGTGCCTTGTTGCTCGCGATCTTTGAGTGGCATAACCCGGCCACACTAGGGACCATGAGCACCGGCGACAAACTGCACAACGCGATTTTTGCCTCCGGGATGACGCGCTCTGGCGGTTTCAACACCTATGATGTGACAGCCCAGACCGATCAAACGCTGCTGGTGACCAGCGTGTTAATGTTCATCGGTGGCGGGTCTGGTTCGACGGCCGGTGGTATCAAGGTCACCACGCTGGCCGTGTTGCTGTTGGCCATTGTGACCGAGATTCGCGGTGAAGAGCACATGCGCGTCCACCGCCGCGAACTCCCAGTTGGTCTCATTCGCGTGGCAGTGGCCGTGCTGATGGCCGGCTCCGTCGTCGTGTTGACCGCCGTAGTGTTGCTGACCTGGGTGACCAGAGCAGATTTAGCAACCACAACGTTTGAGGTGCTCTCGGCGTTTGGCACCGTGGGGCTGTCTACCGGGTTGACGGCGAGTGCCCCGGATGCCGGCAAGTGGATTCTGCTCGCGGTGATGTACATCGGACGTGTGGGCACCATTACGTTTGCCGCGGGGCTGACGATCCGCCAACAACAAACCCTGTATCGCTTCCCTACTGAAAGGCCGATCATTGGTTAGACGAACGGATTCCCCGGTATTGGTTATCGGGCTGGGTCGCTTCGGCTCAGCGCTGGCTCGAGAGCTCACTGACCTGGGACAAGAAATAATGGCCTTAGAAAAGGACCGGAGCATCGTCCAACACTTTGCCGACGCGTTTACTTCCATCGTGCAGGCGGATTCGACCGACCTTGCAGCACTAGAACAGGTCGGTGCCGATCAGTTCGACACCGCCGTCGTCGGCATTGGGACTTCCATTGAGAATTCCGTGCTGACGGTGGCGAACCTTGTGGATCTGGGAGTCAAAAATATTTGGGCGAAAGCGATCACGCGTTCCCACGGTGAGATTTTAGAGCGCATTGGCGCAAACCATGTGATCTATCCAGAACAAGAAGCTGGCGAGCGCACCGCGCATCTACTGAGCGGTACGATGCGCAATTTCACGGAACTCTCCCCAGATTATGCGCTGGCAATTATCACGGTGCCGGCAGTCCTGGCGAATCGATCGGTGAGTGAATTACGGTTGAAAGAGCGCTACGGGGTCACCCTCGTGGCGTATGAAGCCGATGCGGAGTTTTTGAATATTTCTACAGACACCAAGCTCCCGAAAGGTACCAATATGCTCGTGGCGGGCCCGACCGACCGGGTTGATGAGTTCGCCAAGCGGTTGTAACACCAACGGAAGGTAAGAATCTTATGGTGACTGCCAATGTGATTGGCTCAGGCCCCAACGGATTGGCGGCAGCGGTAACGCTGGCCAAAGCGGGGGTGGATGTCACCGTCTATGAGCGCAATGCGACTCCGGGTGGTGGTGCGCGGTCGGTTGAGGCCACCCTGCCGGGGGTGCTGCATGATCATTGTGCGGGCTTTCACGCGCTGTCGGTCAACAACGCTTTTTTCATGGACGCCGAGTTAGCCAATTTCGGGCTCGAGTGGGCACTGCCAGAAATTCAGTATGCTCACCCGCTCGATTATGGTCACGGGGCGGCAGCGTATCGCTCGGTTGACCAAACCAGCCGTCTGCTCCACGATCCCGCGTGGCAGACACTATTTGGTCCCCTGGCTCGGCATTTTGCCAAGCTCAGTGCCGATGTGGTCCAACCCATGTTGCAGCTGCCGCAGTCACCCATCGGGTTTGCCCGCTTTGGCTTACGCGCCGGGCTACCGGCCAATGTTTTGGCCAAAGCCTTCCGGACCGAGCAGGCCAAAGCGTTATTTGCCGGGGTTGCTGCTCACGCGTTTCGACCGTTGCACACGCTGGGGTCTTCTGCCATCGGGGTGACCCTGTTGGCGGCCGCGCATGCGGTGGGGTGGCCGGTGGCCAAAGGTGGGTCGCAGGCAATTGTTGACGCGATGCTCAAGGCCTTAGTTCACCACGGCGGTAGAGTGGAGACCGGTGCCCATATTGACTCGCTAGCTGAGCTGCCAGCCGCAGATATCGTGATGCTCAATACCGGTCCGCGAGCCGCCGTGGATATTTTAGGCCCGGCAATGCCCGAGCGCGTTGCCGCGGGGTTGCGTCGGTTCCGGTACGGTCCGGCAGCAGCCACGGTGAGCCTAGCGGTGGAAGGTGGCATCCCGTGGACCTATGAGCCGGCACGTCGCGCTGGTACCGTGCACGTTGGCGGCTCTTTTGCTGAAATCGCCGTCGTGGAAGCCCAGATCACCAAGGGGAAGATGCCCGATAATCCTTATGTACTGGTCGGTCAGCAGTCCGCGGCCGATCCAGGGCGGGCGCACAATAATGTTCACCCAATTGACGCGTACGCGCATGTGCCCTCGGGCTACCCCCATGACGCCACCGAGCTCATTGTGCGCCAATTAGAGCGGTTTGCACCCGGGGTGCGGGAGCGCATTGTAGCCCAGACGTCGCGCACGCCCGCAGACTTAGAGGCCGAGAACCCCAACTTTGTGGGCGGTGATATCGTCTCGGGGGCAAACTCCATGGACCAGTTACTCTTCCGACCACGGCCGTCGTTTAATCCCTACCGGTTAGGACCAACCGGAGTGTATCTGTGTTCGGCCTCCACTCCCCCGGGTGCCGGGGCGCACGGGATGGCAGGCTTTAACGCCGCGCGCAGTGCGCTCGAAGACCTGCAGCGCTAGGCGCCAAGCTCCTGCGACCGGGTGACATTGGCCTGAAGGGCTTGGACAATGACCTGGTTGAAGTCATTGGCATCCAGCGAGTTCAGGGCGGCTTCGGTGACGCCGCCTTCGGTAGCAATCGAGTCTTCAAGCGCGGCCGGATCGGCATCGTCGGTGTCCAACATCGCCCCGGCGCCGACTACCGTCAGCCGGGCGAGTTCTTGTGCTACATGCTCGTCCAGGCCCAATGCCATACCCCCGGCGGCTAGCGCGTTGACGAATCGGAAGACATATCCTGGCCCGGAACCTGCCATCGCGGCCAGCGCGTTGAGCTGATCTTCAGGCAGGTGGAAGACGGTTCCGGATGCGGCAAATAGGCGTTCCACCTGAGCAACTTGTTCATCGGTGACGGTCGCACCGCGGGCCAGCCCGACCGCTCCCTTCCCAACGGTCAGTGCAACGTTGGGCATGGTGCGCACCACCGGTTGGCCCTCGGGCAGCGCCGAGGTCAGCGTGGCCAGCGTGGTGCCGGCGGCAACGGACACGACCACGGTTTCCGGGCGCAGCGCATCGGCCAGGGACTGTGCGGTATCGACGATGTGGAAGGGTTTGACACCCAGCACCACGATATCGGCATCAGCCACCGCCTGAGCATTGGTTCCCGGACTGTCCTCTTCCGCGGTCACCGAGATCCCAAACTCCTGACGTCGGGTGGCAGCTGAGGCAGCTGAGTGGGTGGTGGCGACGATGTTGTCGCGGTCGTAGCCATCGGCCAACAGACCCGCGACGATCGCGGAGTTAAGATGACCCAAACCGATAAAGCTGATGCGCACTAGTGTTACTCTCCTTGCGTTGCGGGGTTACGTGTCAGATGTTTGCGAGTAAAGGCCAAGGCTTCGGCTAGCATTTCTTCGCGGTGGCCCGGATACTTCTGCCCGCGCGTTGACACCTCGACACACACTGCACCGTCGTAGTCACTTTCGGCCAAATAACGCAGAGATTCAACTACGCGTTGGTTCCCGTAACCGGGTAACAGGTGCTCATCAGCCGCTGAACCAGCCCCGTCGGTCAGATGCACATGTGCCAGGCGGGAACCGAGCAGCTTAATGGCCCGCAGCGAGTCCATCTTGGCGGTAGCGGCGTGCGAGAAGTCCCAGGTGACGTAATCATAATCTTGCGGAATGGGGTCATAATGCGGCAGATACATCTGAATTTCTTGGCCGCTGACTCGCCAGGGATACATATTTTCCACCGCGATCGTCACTCCGGTGGCTTCCATGATGTCGCGGATGCCGTCGGCGAATTCCACTGCATAGGAGCCCTGCCAGCGAAATGGCGGGTGGGCCACCATGATTTCCGCACCCAATTCGCGCGCCAGATCGGCTGCTCGAGCGACCTTGGTCCAGGCCGACCCCCAGACCTGTTGGGTGAACAGTAGGGTCGGGGCGTGGATCGAGTGGATAGGCATTGAGTGACGTTGGGCTAGGTCATCAAGTTTGGTGGGGTTATGGGTCCACCGGTTCTGAGTGACCATGACCTCGACCCCGTCATATCCGAGGTCTTCGGCCATCGCAAAAACGTGTTGAGGTGGCAGAGAAAAGATCGATGACGACGACAACGTCACCGGGATTTCTGGTCTAACCACCTGTTACTCCTAGTGAGAATCCGGGCCGTTGATCATCCGAAGTCAAGTCTACGCCCTGGACCCACGGGTTGTCGTTGGTTTGGGCGACGCGTCCTTGCAGCCTTAAGGCATCCAGGCGACCCAGGATGAGTCCCTCGCGCAGCGCCCAGGGGCAAATGCTGAGTTTTTTGACTTTGAACATTTCCATCGCAGCCTGGGCAACCATACCCCCGGCCAACACTTGGCGGGCTCGGATATCCGAAACCCCTGGCAATTGGGCGCGCTGGGCTTCGTTCATCAACGCCAGCGTCTGATTCCACGTCACCAGGTCTTTGACCCGGAGTCTGCGCGGCACAAACAGCCCGTCGGTTGACGGCGCGGCGCCGGACAGTCGTGCCAGCGAACGGAAGGTTTTCGACGTGCCGGTCACGACCGTGTTGTCAGGTAGTCTTTTCGGAAATCTCTTGCGATATTTCTTGAGGACCGTATGGATGTAGTCATCCAGTGCTTGCACCTGCCCAGCGGTGGGCGGATCGGGGTCGGGGAAGAATTCTCGGGTTAGCCGCTGCGCGCCCAACGGCACAGAAACCGCGGTGGTTGGGAGTTCATCGGTGCCAAACGACATCTCAAAAGAGCCCCCACCGATGTCAAAGTTCAGCAGGTTCTCCACGTGCCAGCCGTGCCAGCGGCGCACCGCGAAATACGTCATCGCGGCTTCCTGGTTGCCCGACAGCACGGTCAGGTATACACCAGTCTCCTGGGTGATGCGTTGCAAAACCTCGGGTCCATTGGCCGCGTCGCGGATGGCCGAGGTACAAAAACTGATCATGTCGACGGCGCCGTTAGCCTTGGCAAAGGCCACAGCTCCGTTGATGAAATCAATCAGATTGCGCTGCCCGGTTTCGGTGATGGCACCGTCGTCATCAAGATGCTGAATCAGCGACATCGGACGTTTGTGGTCGGCGTACGCGGTGGGGCGTGCTCCGGGAAACGCATCCACTAACAATAAGTGGACCGTGTTCGAGCCGATGTCCAGGACTCCCAGACGCATTGTTTTGCTACTTCTTCTTGGTTCGTTTGGCGGGCCCTTTGGCCCGTTTCTCGGCGAGCAGTTCGAAGGCCTGACCTTCGGTAATCTGTTCCGGTGCGGTCCCGCGTGGCACGGTCACGTTCGTGGTGCCGTCGGTAATATACGGGCCAAATCGGCCCTCTTTAATGACGACTTTTTTACCCGAGGACGGATCATTACCAAATTCGGCAATCGGGGGTTTGGCTTGGCCACGCCCGCGACGCTGTTTAGGTTGCGAGTAGATTTCCTCGGCTTCGGCAAGCGTGATGGTAAACATCTGCTCTTCGGATTCTAGCGAACGCGAATCCGAGCCCTTGCGCAAATACGGCCCAAACCGACCGTTCTGGGCGGTGATCTCCTCGCCGTCAGAGGCAACCCCGAGGCTGCGCGGCAGCGACAGGATCTTCAGCGCGTCGTCCAAGGTCATGGTCGCCAGGTCCATGCCCTTGAGCAGCGAACCGGTTTTCGGTTTCGGTTTCTTCGGGGCCTTCTTGGGCTTCTTGCGACCGTTTTTATAGAACTCATCCGGTTGCGCGTCTTTATGCGCCTGGATTTCCTCTTCGGTAAAATCGGGGACGATCTGCGTGACGTAGGGGCCGTAGCGGCCATCTTTGGCCACAATCTCATAGCCGGTGTCCGGGTCGGTTCCTAACACCCGTTCGGATGGTCCGGCGGTTTCAATCATTTCGACTGCGACTTCTGGCGTCAGCTCATCCGGTGCCATCTCTTCTGGCACATTGGCGCGTTTGGGATCATCGCCTTCTTTGGCGTCGTCGCCCAGCGCCTTCTCCAAATACGGTCCGTAGCGGCCCACCCGCAGGGTGATCCCCTCGGCCACCGGGATCGAGTTGATGGCTCGGGCATCAATGTCCCCGAGGTTTTCCACGGTGTGCTTCAGCCCCTCGGCCGATTCGGCCTGCCCAAAGTAGAAGCCTTCTAACCAGTCGCGTCGATCCATCTGCCCGGCGGCAATCTGGTCGAGGTCGTCTTCCATGCGCGCGGTGAACTCGTAATCCACGTAGCGCGCGAAGTGTTCTTCCAGCAGCCGGATCACCGAAAATGCGATCCATGACGGTACCAACGCAGAGCCGCGTTTGCGCACATACCCACGATCCAAGATCGTGGAAATGGTCGGTGCATAGGTTGACGGGCGGCCGATTTCGCGTTTTTCCAATTCGGCGACCAGCGAGGCCTCGGTGTAGCGGGCCGGTGGCGTGGTTTCGTGACCTTCGGCGACCAAATCGCGTGCCTCGAGAATCTGACCTTCGCCCATATCGGGCAGGCGAGCGTCGTCGCGTTCCTGTTTTTCACCGGGGACTGACTTCTGGTCGGATTCATAGGCCTTCATGAACCCGGGCACGGTGATGACGGTTCCCGAGGCCGAGAATTCCGCCGTCCGCGGGGTGGTCTCGGCCGAGGTGCCAGCAATCTTCACGGTCGCGGTGTATCCGGTTGCATCAATCATTTGCGACGCCACGGTGCGCTTCCAAATGAGCTCATAGAGCCGGAACTCATCGGCGGTCAGCGAGTTTTTCACCTGCGACGGCGTGCGGAAATGGTCCCCGGATGGCCGGATCGCTTCGTGCGCTTCTTGCGCGGCAGTGTTCTTGGAGGCATAGTAGCGGGGTTTATCCGGTACCATTTCGCCGCCGTAGAGCTCGGTTGCTTGCTTGCGTGCCGCAGAAATCGCTTGGGTCGACAGTACGACCGAGTCGGTACGCATGTAGGTGATGTACCCGTTTTCATACAGTCGCTGAGCGACCTGCATGGTCACCCGCGAGGTAAACCGCAGACGACGTGATGCTTCCTGCTGCAACGTCGAGGTGGTGAACGGTGCTGCCGGACGACGGCGGTAGGGCTTATCCTCTAACGAGGTGATCGCAAATTCGGTGTCGGCCAGACCCTCGGCCAGCGACTGCGCCGATGTTTGATCCAGATGGACCACCTCGGCCGTGGATTTCAGTTGGCCCTTGTCAGTAAAGTCTCGACCGGTGGCAACGCGTACGTCGTCGACAGCGGTGAGTTTGGCACCGAAGGATTCTTCGGCGTCGGTCACAAAGTCTGCTGTCAGATCCCAGTAAGATGCCTGCACAAATGCCATGCGTTCGCGTTCACGCTCAACCACCAGACGCGTGGCAACGGACTGAACACGACCGGCCGACAGGCCGGGGCCGACTTTGCGCCACAACACCGGGGAGATCTCATAACCGTAGAGCCGGTCCAGGATACGCCGGGTTTCTTGAGCATCGACCAGGTCGGTATCGAGCTCGCGAATGTTTTCCAGCGCGCGCTGGATGCCTTCTTCGGTGATTTCGGTGAACGCCATGCGATAGACCGGGACTTTGGGTTTGAGCACCTCAAGCAGGTGCCAGGCGATGGCTTCGCCTTCCCGGTCAGCATCTGTTGCCAGGTAGAGTTCGTCAGCGGATTTGAGCGCTTTGCGAAGTTCCGTGACCTTCTTTTTCTTATCGTCTGCGACCACGTAATACGGTTCGAAACCGTCTTCGGTGTCCACCGCGAATTTGCCGTAGGGGCCTTTTTTCATCTCCGTGGGCAAATCGGATGGGCGGGGTAGGTCGCGAATGTGGCCTACCGAGGAATCAACAATCCAGCCCTCACCTAAGAATTTGGCGATGGATCGGCTTTTGGCCGGGGATTCCACGATAACCAATTTGGTGGTATCACCATTGGTCGATGCAGAACTTTTTGCGCTCACGTGGCTCCTTTTCAATACAGCAGCTTCCACACTAATCTAACCCGTAGCGCTGCCATGCTCGAATACTTCTAAAAATCCGTCAACGTATAACGCGGTGATTTCGTCTTGCAGCGCAGCCGTTTGGGTGTCATCTAATTCCAGTAATCCTGCCACGGCTGCGGTGATTTGTCTGACCGTCAGCTCGCCATCGCACGCGCCCAACACTGCCGCGGTGGCCGTGTCGAGTCGGATGTGGCGGGCAAAACCTGTTCCGGAGCGGGCCATGAGGACCTCCGGGTGTTCGGCCCCGAAGCGTTGGTATTGCTCATAGGTCACCCAGTCTGGCACCACCAGGTGACTATTGGCCAGCGCCCAGTCGTCGTCGGAGGTCTCATCGTGACGGGCCACCGAATTCGCCCACGCACTCGCCACGGGCTGCTGCACGGCCCCGGTGAGATACTCAAACCGGCGCAACGGTGGGGTGTGAGCACGTTGACGTAACCACACCCAGCCAAAGCCGATCTGGGTGACGCCGCGCGCGGCAAAATCGGCCAGGTAGGCGGCATAGGCCTGGGCATAGGCATCGGGGTCGAGGTGTTCGGACGAGTCTCGCAACCAGATCTCGGCGTACTGGGCTGGATCTGAACTGGAGCGTTGGATCGCCCAGATGTCCAGCGACGAGTCGGGCCAGGTGGACAGCCGCGCATGCCAATCGCTTTTGCCAAACATTTCCCAGTTGGCCAACATGACGGCTTGACCGCCATCGGTCAGCACCGTATCGATCGTTGCGATGAGTTTTTTGACCAGGCGATCGCCGGTGTGTCCGGTTTCGCGGTACGTGTGCGTGATGGCAGACGCCGCCGGTGCGATCACAAAGGGCGGATTGGTCACGACCAGTTCAAAGCGTTGCCCAGCCACCGGCTCTAACATGTTGCCCAACACGACGGTGACCCGGTCATCAAGGTTGCCCGGATCAATATCGAGCACTGCGGCGTTGAGCATCACATTGAAGACCGCGAAATCTAACGCCCGCTGGGAAACATCAGTAATCGTCACGTGTCGAGCGTGCGTGAGCAGATGCAGCGCCTGGACTCCGCAACCGGTGCCAATATCTAATGCGGTGTCAACCTCGTGTCGCGGGGTAATTTCGGCTAACGTCATGGATGCTTTGCCCACCCCCAGAATATGCTCAGCCGGTAACGGACCACCCAGTTGCAGTGCGGTCTGATCCGAGGCCACCCACATGTCGCCGGGATGATCGGTTGCATAGGCCGACAGATCGACGGTGGCGACGACGTCGCCGTGTTTTGTGAGGCGCACAATGTTTAACGCCAGCGCACCGTCGAGACCGACCGTGGCAAAGAGGCGTTCGGCCAGTGGCGTGCTGATCGGATCGGCCAGCATGAAACAACTGATGAATCCCGCCAGACGATTCCCCTCGGCCAGCGGGCCCGCCAGCACTTGGCGGGCCGGTATCAGCTGCTCGCGGTCCAGGGCGGCAGCTGCCGTAGGGCCCAGAAGGTGGGCAATATTGTCGGCGGTATATCCGGCCGAGGTCAAGTCCTGAGCCAGGGCAGCGAGGTCTGGTCCGTGCGCAACCGGTGCAGGATGCATTATTGCTTCACCGTCACGTCGGTCAGGCAGGTCTCACAGACGCGCTCGGTGTGCGATTGGTGGCAGTCATCGCAGATCACGGCCAGGGTTTTGCAGCCAGGATCGGTGCAGTTACGCAGCTGCGCCGTCGGCGTGTTGCACAACTGACAGGAACCGATGACTTTGGGCGTATCCGAGAAATTCAGGGCCATCCGGTCATCGAAGACATACAGGGAACCCTCCCACAGCCCGTCGTCGCCAAAGGCTTCGCCATATCGCACGATCCCCCCGTCAATTTGATAGAGCTCTTGGAAGCCTCGATTGGCCATCAACACGGTGAGTACCTCACAACGTATTCCGCCGGTGCAGTATGTGATGACCGGTTGGTCTTTGAGGTGATCGTATTTACCGGACTCTAATTCGGCGATGAAATCGCGCGTGGTCGTGACATCCGGGACGACGGCGTCTTTAAACTTGCCGATTTCGGCTTCGAATTTGTTGCGACCATCAAAAAACGTCACCGGGCGGCCTTCGGCGGCTTTTGTCGCGACGAGGTCATTGACCTCTTGTGGGGTCAGGTGCGTTGCCGTACCCACTACGGTGTTGCCGGGAGCGACGGCTACTTCCTCTGGACGATCAAAAGCCACAAGTTCGGGTTTGACTTTGACACTCAGGCGCGGGAAGTCTTCTGCTCCGCCTTCAGACCATTTGACTTCGAGTTCGTTGAACGCCTGATAGGTGCGCGTCGTTTTAACGTATTCTTTAACCGCGCGAATCGGCCCGCCAACCGTACCGTTAATACCGTGTTCGGAAATGATGATTCGGCCGGTAAGTTCCAGCCGTTTACACAGTTCCCGTTGCCACAGCGCGACAGCCTGCGGATCAGTGATGGGTGCGAAAAGGTAGTACAGTGCGATTTTGGATTGCGGGTTCATAGTTGGCATTTCTGTTGCATGGTTTCGAGCTGTCAGGCTGTGAGTTGGGCTTTCTTAAGGGTTACAAGTTGGTGACGCTCGTGCAATGTCATGAGCCGTAGCTGGGCTTAGAGCGTGACTAAAGCTATTCTAGGGGCATGGCTATCACTACTTCACTGACAGACGAACTTGCCACGGCGTGGCTGACCGGACGTGCCCGCATACGAAATTATCACCTGACCACTCAGGGTAATATCCATGCTGCCCTGCGTACTCCAGAGTCGGCTGAAGCCGGTGAAGACATTTGGGAATACGTCGTCACGAATGCTTCCGATGATGTGCTGCAGGTTGTTGCAGATGAGATTCTCAAACACCCTAGTCGCCAGCTGATTGTTGCTGCCGACTTGGCAGATGACCCACAGCCTGCGGGGTCTACCGCGAAATTTTTTGCGAATAAAACCGGCTTGCGTCCCATCGGTGTTGATGAACTGGTGATGGTTACCGATATGACCCAGCAGGACGTCGAAGAGCCGATCATCCCAGAACAGTTCACGGCCGAAGTTACGCGCAATGACGGGTGGCATCTGGTGGCCTTCAAAACGACTGATGAAGCCGATGTCGGCGCTGATCAGCTGGCCGCCCGCGGTCGTGTGGCTGTGGTCGACGGCACCTACGCGGTCTTCGACCAGATTTGGACGGCACCAGATTTCCGCCGTCAAGGTCTCGGCTCGCTCACGATGCGCTATCTGAGCTCGCTAGCTTTGGAGGACGACGTCGAAACCGGGCTGCTCATCGCCGGACTCGAAGGCCAGGCACTGTACACCTACCTGGGGTGGTCTGCAATCGGCGACGTCGTCGTCCTTGGTCACCCCGATATTGACCCGAAAGATCAGTGGGCGACCCAAACCTTCGAAGCGTAAGTCCCAGCCACGACCACGCTGCAGCCTACCTGGCGGAGCTTCTGGGGTACTCACGGGTGCCGGACCAATTAGTCCACACCCGAGTCTTGCCGGAACGCACCGCCAGGTTTTCTGTATGGCCACAGAGCCTGCCAGAAAAATTCCGTACTGCGGTGGGCTTTACCGGCGTGGAACATCCCTTTGCCCATCAAGTCGCCGCAGCCGAACTGGCGTCGGCCGGTGAGCACGTGGTCCTGGCCACCGGTACGGCGTCGGGCAAGTCGTTGGCCTATCACATGCCGGTAGCGACCACGTTGACCGATGGGATATCTACTGCCCTATATTTGGCGCCCACCAAAGCACTCAGTGCCGACCAGTTAGCGTCCTGGCAGTACCTTGCAGATCACGGAGTCAACTGGTTGCGCCCAGCTGCATATGATGGCGACACCGATCCGCAGTCGCGAACATGGGCTCGGGAACACGCCAATGTGCTGGTCACGAATCCAGATATGTTGCACGTGGGCATCTTGCCAAATCACAGTGCATGGTCCAAATTTTTCCGTCACTTGAAATACGTGATCGTCGATGAGGCACACACGTACCGTGGGGTGTTCGGGTCGCATGTCGCGGTTGTCCTGACACGATTACGCAGAATCTGTGCGCATCTGGGTAATACCGAGCTCGTGTTCTTCGGGGCATCGGCCACATCTTCTGCTCCGGCAGACAGCTTTTCGGCACTGATCGGTACGCCCGCTCGCAGCGTCGAAGAAGATACCTCCGGGCATGGTGAAGTGGTCGTGGGTTTCTGGGAATCAGAGTTTTCCGGAGCCACGGGTGAACACGACGCGCCACTGCGACGATCATTGGTTGCCACCGGGGCGGATATGTTGACTGATCTGGCGGTCAATTCGATCCGTTCGGTCGCATTTATACGGTCACGCCGCGGGGCAGAAGCCATGGCGCAGATGGTCAAACGCCAACTCGCCGAAGTCGACCCCTCGTTGGTGGGGCGAGCCGCGACCTATCGAGCCGGGCTGTTGCCGGAAGAACGTCGCGAAGTCGAAGAGCAATTGAATAACGGCAAGTTATTAGCCGTGTCTACCACCCCCGCTTTGGAGCTTGGGATCGATATCGCAGGCTTGGACGGCGTGGTCGTAGCCGGCTGGCCGGGCACACGTGCCTCGTTCTTTCAGCAATTGGGGCGTGCCGGTCGTGCCGGGCAGCGCTCGATAGCGCTGTATGTTGCCGGCGATGACCCGATGGACACCTATCTGGTGCATCACCCGCAAGCTGTTTTTGATTTAGCGGTGGAAGACAATGTGATCGATCCGCAAAATCCCCATATTTTATCGGCTCACCTGTGTGCTGCAGCCGCCGAGTTGCCTTTACAACCCGATGACCTTGGCGTCTTCGGAGACGCTGACCATGTGCGCGATATTGTTGAGGAACTCACTACAGCAGGGTATCTACGGCGCCGTCCGGCAGGCTGGTATTGGACCCATGAGCAACACGCGGCCGGCATGATCAGTCTGCGCGATGCCGGTGGCGGTCCGATGCAGATTATCGATGGCGAAACCGGAGCCATTCTGGGATCCATTGGGGCAGAACAAGCACATTCGCAAACACACCCGGGCGCGGTGTACATGCACCAGGGTCGCACCTGGGTGGTCGAAGACCTCGACGAAGAGCACTCCACCGTAGTGGTGTTACGAGCTGAGCCGGAATACTACACCCAGGCTCGAGATGTGACGGATGTAGAGATCTTGGGCGAAGACGCCCGCCTGTATTCGGAGCCCGACGACCTGGCGTGGGTCCACGGGCCCGTCAAAGTAACCAATCAAGTGGTGTCGTATCAGCGCAAGGAGGTGTCCAGTGGCAAGGCGATCGATGAGCAGCCCCTAGATTTACCAGCCCGGGAGCTGTATACCCAGGGGGTGTGGTTTACGGCACCCTCAGAGCAGTTCATAGCCGCTGGTCTGACCACCGATCGATTACCTGGCGCGTTGCACGCTGCCGAACACGCGATGATTGGCATGATGCCCTTGGTGGCTTCCAATGATCGCTGGGACATTGGTGGAGTCTCACTGGTATTACATCCTGATACCGAAGCTCCAACCGTCTTTGTTTACGATGGTCATCCCGGCGGAGTTGGGTTTGCCACCCGAGGATTCAGTCAAGCAAGCACCTGGATCACCGCGACCATGCACGCGATCGAAGATTGCGCCTGCACTGACGGGTGTCCTTCGTGTGTCCAGTCCCCCAAGTGCGGCAACCGGAACTCGCCGCTTGATAAGCCTGGCGCCATCGTCGTTTTGAAATACGTAGCCGAGGCTTTAACTAGGGCTGTTTCGGTCCCGCCCGAGACTCAGCCGTAGCATCGAGTCCGAGCGGACTGGCCAACCTGACCTGAACATAGGCCACACCTGGTGCGCTAATATCGCAAGAATCCAGCGTGGCACCGTGAGCCGACACGGTAGATGCTGCGAGCGCACAGGGCTCTCCGATCATCAGTCCCCTGGCTGCATCGGCCGCTGATAGTGCGGCTAAGTCTGCGGCTACGGCGGCTCGCGAGGCGGCTACGTGAACCTGAATCAGCGTCAGCGCGGCGGCTAAGAGCAACATGAGTGCCGCGAAAATCGTGAGCATCATGACTGTCGATGCTCCAGTATCTTCGGCACACCGTGCGCGGACTAGGGTTCGACGGTCCATTGATTCGGTGCTTTCGCTTGGGCGGTCAATTCGAGTGTGGGAAGCAAGCCCAGTGGTCCGGGAACTGGGCTTGTGAGGTCAACGCTGGCCCACTGGCCGGATACCGAGGTCGAAACCTGGGTTGTGGTGGTTGTCATCGTGGTGACCGAGGTCGTGATGGTCGCGGTGGATTCCCCGCGTGCCAGTTGGCGAGCGGCCACGGCAGCAGCTTGATGCAGTCTGGACTGATGAATGCCCGCCGCGATGATGTTAATCAGCATTGCTATAACGAACACGACGACGGGCAGGATCACAGCGAACTCTGCGGTGACGGAACCTGCGGTCGATTTCTTGGCTGCGGTCATAGTGACTCCCCTGGTGGGGTGGCCGGGGTGAGACCCCGGCCACATCTGATGGGTTAGAAGCTCAAGGCTCGTTCAATGAGGCCTTCGAGCAGTCCCTGGACAGTACCCGAGGATAAGACGGCTGCAAGCAGTCCAGCAAAGGCTACAGCCGCTAGTGTCACAATGGAATATTCTGCGGTATTCGCCCCCGTATCATCGGTGAAATCGAGTTCGAATGCTTGTTTGTGTTCCATGATGTTCTCCTTTGGATGGTGGATGGTGTGGATTGCCATATTTAGTTATGCGTCTGGGGTGATCATCCTGGCAGCAGGGTCAGGACCATGGGGATGATGCCGAGTAAAATGAAACTGGGCAGCAGGCAGATTCCGGTGGGTAGCACCAGGCGGATAGCAAGTTCTTGCGCTAGTTGCTCGGCGAGGCGTTTACGGTTGGCCCGCAGTGCCGTGGCGGCGGTGATCAGCATGTGTGCCGAAGGTACCGCTGAGGAGTACACGAAGCGTAGTTCTTGAGCGAGCACTGTCAGATCAGGATCTTCGGTAGTGTCCTGCCAGGCGGTGTCCCAATCCAGGCCCAACAGGAGTTTCTGCGCGACGTCGGTGAGCGCTTGGCATCCGGGTAAGTGTCGTCCGGCTGCGGCCAGTGCAGCAGGCAAGGAACTGCCGGATGCAAAGAGTTGTGCCATAACGTCAAGGACGAGTGCCGGGTCTGTTGAGCTGTGGGTGGTTTTCATGGTTCTTGGGCCGTTCGAATCATGCGCGCGCTCCAGCGTCTGCCAAGCAGTGCTAAGCCAGCTCCGGATACGAGCAATATCCACCCTGTTGGGGTGGTCATAAGCTCCGTTAAGGATGCTCCGAGCATGTGGGCTAGTCCGAGTCCGGCTACAGGGAGCCATGCCAATAAACTGGCTGTGGCTCGTGGGCCCGCCGATGCTGCCTCGCGGGCTTGATGCGCGTCTTCGCCTGCTTCGAGTGCATCGGCCAGACGGGAGAGAATAGTGGCCAATGACATCCCGGTGTCTTGGGCTAGCGTGAGCGTGGCAGAAAGTTGTTGCCAGCCCGCAGTGTCACTGGGAGCGGTGATGTGCGCGAAATACGGTTCCTCCAGCAGCATGGCGGTATGTTGGGTAGCCAACACATGATGCATGCAGCATTTTGGATCTCGGACGTCCGGTGTTGGCGCCGCCTTACACGGAGCGTGTGCATCTGCGACCTCCGGCCAGAGATGACTCAACGGTCGGCCAGCAGATAATAGGGCTGCCGCTTGGCGGATCACCGTGATGAATTCTGCGTATTGTTGTGCGGCACGGCGTTTTGCGGTAATCAGGTTGGTTAAGGCTTTGATGGGGTTCATGCCGCCTCCTGGTGGGCCAAGCCATCTAACAGTGCCAGGCCGGGGCCTTCGATAACCTGCTGGCTAACCGTTGTGAGCACCGACATGAGTGGCAGGTTGGTATCTTCACTGGCTTTGGATAGCAATGCCGCCTCGGCTGGGTATCGTTGACCCTGCTCGTTGCGTTCTAAGTGCAGCACCACGTCAATAGCCGAGCGAATTTGTGCGGCTGCGGTCGCTGGGTCAAGCCCCGCCAGAGCCGCCATGGCGTTGAGCCGTGCGGGCACATCACTGGCGGAGTTTGCATGCACTGTGCCAATGGCACCGCGGTGACCGGTGTTCATGGCTGACAGAAATTCGGCGACTTCTGCGCCACGACATTCACCGACAATGACCCGGTCTGGACGCATGCGCAACGCCTGGCGGATCAGGATTGGTAAGCCAATACCCCCTTGGCCTTCGGTGTTTGGCTCTCGGGTGGCCAGTCCAACAACATGCGGATGGCGAATATCTAACTCTGGGGTGTCTTCAATGGTGAGGATGCGCTGGTCAGGGTCGACCGTGGCTAAGAGTGCAGCGAGCAGAGTTGTTTTTCCAGAACCTGTTGCACCGGAGATGAGGATATTGGCCCGATGATGCATGAGGTGATGCAATACGTTGAGCCATTTGTCGGCGCCGGGCCAGTCGGTGGCTAAGGCTTCGATGGTGGGTTGCGTCCTGGAGGGCAGGCGGATGGACAGTTGGGGTCCGGCGGTCGCGATCGGCGGCAATACGGCATGCACACGAGCGCTTCCTATCTGCACGTCGCCAAACGGCATGCCTTCATCCAAGCGCTTGCCGCCTTGACCCAAGAGACGGACGGCAAGCGCACGCGTTGTTTCTGCATCCAGCACAGTTTCGGTTCGGTTCAACCCCGCACCGGTATCGGTCCAGACACGGCCGTGGCCATCGACAATGATGTCGGTCGTGGTCGCATTGCGAGCAAATACGGCCAACGGCCCCAGACCAAGAAGATCATCGAGCAAGTGCTGCATTGAGGAAGCAGCTTGGTTCGCCGATGCCACCGGCACGTGTTTGGCAACTGCTGTGGCCACCAAGGCGGGTGCCGGTTCAGATGGTTGATGAGTACGATCTGTGGCAGGTTTGAGACGCGCTGCTAACCAGTGTTTAGCCGCCGTCAACCCACCGGTTTTCGGTGGCGGTGTGGGTACCCATCCGCGGGTCATGTCTGATCACCTCGCTGCATCCAGCGCCGCATGCTGCCACGGCGTCGGGTCTTGTGCACGATGAGTTCGAAGTCGTCACGGGCGCCATAGGGCGGAATATCGTGGGCGAAGTATTCAATGCGTTTATATGGCGTCAGGTCCACATACAGCGGACGAGTGCAGTCATCGATGTGGACGATGCGGCTTCCCGCTGCTTCCAGACGCTGGGCCAAGAAGAGGTCTGCTCCGCAGTCAATGATGGTATGTGCGAAATGGTATTGCGCCGCCTGGAGTGTGTCGGGCAATAATACGGAGTTCAACGGGTTCGCTCGGTCAACCTGCAAGAGCATCGCCACACCTTCCCAGGTGGGCGCATTAAGCATGTAGATGTGCGGCGACGGCAAATCGAAATCGAAATCCAAGATCTCAACGGCGTCATCAGTGGCCTTGAGAATAGTCTGCGATAACGCTTCGGCAGCATCTGCATCGATGAGTAACGCGCCATCGCCCTGGAACGCGTAGGCCATTGCGGCCGCTAGCAGCTCGAAACGTTCGGACCCGGTTTGCACGACTGCCCACACCGTGGGGTCGGAAACACGAGCAAAGCAGGTGGTAACCAGCCAGTCTTCGAAAGTCGCTTCGTGACCTGGATGGCGCCATTGGTTATTGCCCGTAAGGATCGTATTGCCCCGAACCTGAATCGTCGCAGCGTAGGGCGCATCCTCAGCATCGGCGAGTTCGACGAACTCCAGGCCCAGCGCGGCAATCACCGAATATACGAAGCGTGCAGCATCGTCGCGGGCATCGGTGGTATCCACCAGCACCGTCATCAGGGTGACCGGAGGTGTGCTCTTGCCTCGGCGAAGTTTTCGTTGCGTGGTTGACATGCCTCCAGCATCAACCAGGCAACGAGGCGCTCATCCGGGGTTGGCGTCGAATGTGGAAAACCTCGACTGACGGCAACCAGATGTGGATGGTCCGCCAGAAGGATTATTTGTGACCGGTAAGGTCGACTTCACTGTGGGCAGGATCGAAGTAGGCGGCAGGTACGGGCTGGGTCGCGTCCCAGCCGGTAATGTCGATTTTGTACCGAGGGTCCCAGGGTTCGGCCCAGCCGAGCAGTTCCAAGACTCGATCAAGAATCATTGCGGTGAAGCCCCACACGAGGGTGCCGCCGACGGTGAAAGCCGGTGTGCCGAAGCGTTGGTTGGCGGAACGATCCGTGGCGACCGCGGTGACGCGAAGCTTCGGGTCGACCAGATCGCCGACTGGAACGCGAAAGACGCGGGTGGCTTCTTCGGTGGTGATCATCTCGTTGGGGTGCTGCCACCAACCAACCACCGGGGTGACGCGGAAGTTGGAGACGGGCAGCGGCAGTTCCGGCAGCTTGCCTAGCGGGATGATGCCGGTGGGGTCGACTCCGGTTTCTTCATAAGTTTCCCGGATCGCGCAGTCAACCTCGTCGTCGTCCTGGGGTTCCACCCCACCTCCGGGAAAGGAGACTTGACCCGGATGATTGCGCAGCGCCATGGAACGCTGGGTCAGTAACACGTCAAGCTCTTGAGGCACGATGGTGCGTTGAAACGTGGCCGGCCGGTCATCTAGGGCACCGAAGAGTAACAGCACCGCAGCCTGGCGCGGATCGACCAGATCGCTGAGTTTGAACGGCCAGGTTGATTCATATTCGGGCAGAGTCGCCGCTGGCGAGACCGTGACCCGTTTGGCGATGTCAGGATGAACGGTCCCATGGGTGTGGACCAGGGCAAGCAAGTCTGCTAGCGCGCCGTCGAGCTGCATTAAACCTCCCAAACGTAGCCGTCAGCTCGCAACTGGGCACGAGTGGCGCCGTTGAGCAGCGCTTGATGGATGTGTTCGCGCCCGGGGGCGAGTTCATAAGCTAAGAGTTCTTTGGCGGCCTGGGGATTGATTTCACCGATGCCCGCCGAGGGGCACCATCTAGCAACCGGACAGGCGCCGCACGCGGGACGTTTAGCGTGACAAATTCGGCGCCCTAGGAAAATGACGCGGTTGGAAACTTCGGTGTAGTCTTTGGGCTCAAAGAGCGCGGCAATATCGCGTTCGACGACATTAGGATTCGTTGACTCCGTCCACCCAAACCGGTTGGCCAACCGGATGACGTGAGTATCGGTCGTGATGCCGGGGACGCCGAAAACGTTGCCCAGCACCACAAATGCGGTTTTGCGCCCCACCCCTGGAAGCTTGACAAGTTCCTCGAGGGTGCCAGGAACTTCGCCGTCGTGATGTTCCACCAGCGCCTGGGAAAGACCAAGCAGCGCGCGGGTTTTATTTTTATAAAACCCGGTGGAGCGAACGAGGTCTTGTACTTCGACCTCGGAGGCCTGGGCCATCGCATGGGCATCAGGAAAACGCTGAAACAGTGCCGGGGTGACGGTATTGACGCGGATATCGGTGGTTTGGGCGCTGAGCACCGTGGCGACCAACAGCTCGAAGGCGTTGGAATAATCCAGTTCCGCATGTGCATAGGGAAAGACCTCCCCGAGCACGCGGAAAATCTTGCGGGCTCGGCGCTTTTTGGCTAGGGGCGTCTCGTTACTCACGGTGGTCCTTTCCTTGCGTCATCCTGTCTTATCCTAGGCCGCACAGGTCTCCCCACGTCGAATCCATGCGGATCATAACGTAATGACCGCTCATCGTGACAACCATGACCGTTCAGCGCAGTGTGAATTTGAATGACGCAACCAAAACTCCTACCATGACCCTAGATGTGACGACGATCACGACCGAAGGAGCCTCATGGTCACCACACACGAACTTGCCACACAACAACGAGCGCAAGAGCTTTATGCACAAGCCGCCACCGACCATGTCGAGTACTGGGCGGAGCGTTCCCGCACCGAAGTGCACTGGGACACCCCATTTACTGAAATACTGGACTGGTCCAATCCACCCTTTGCACGCTGGTTTGCCGACGGGACAACCAACGCATGCTACAACGCGGTGGATCGTCACGTTGCTGCCGGCAATGGCGACCGAGTTGCCCTGTATTTCGAGGGAGAACCTGGTGACTCTCAGGCCGTAACCTATGCCGAACTGCTCGAACGGGTTTCCCAGACCGCTAACGCCCTGGAATCTCTGGGCATCGCCAAGGGCGACCGGGTTGCAATCTACCTGCCAATGCTGGTCGAGGCCGTGGTGGCCATTTTGGCGTGTGCGCGCATCGGCGCGGTCCATTCGGTGGTCTTTGGCGGTTTCTCGGCCGAGGCATTGCGCTCGCGCATTGATGACGCCGAAGCCAAGGTGGTTATCACCGCCGATGGTTCTTATCGTCGCGGTAAGCCCAATATGCTCAAACCAATTGTCGATGAGGCGCTGACTCAAGACGGGCACACCGTGGAACATGTGCTTGTTGTGCGGCGTAACGGTGAAGATATCACCTGGGTCGAAGGCCGCGATGCGTGGTTCGACGACGTCGTTGACGCCCAGCCCACCACCCACGAAATTGTGTGGCACGAGGCCGAACATCCGTTGTTCATTCTGTACACTTCGGGCACCACGGGCACCCCGAAGGGCATTTTGCACACGACCGGCGGGTATCTGACCCAGGTCACCGCCACTGCGCGAGATACGTTTGATCTGCAACCTGAGACCGACGTGTTCTGGTGTACCGCCGACGTCGGCTGGGTGACCGGGCATTCCTATATTGTCTATGGCCCGATGTCCAACGGGGCAACCCAGGTCATCTACGAAGGTACCCCGGATGCACCACATCGCGGCCGCTGGTGGGAAATCGTCGAAAAATACGGCGTGACCACGCTCTACACCGCGCCAACCGCGATCCGGGCTGCTATGAAATGGGGTCGTGATATCGCTGATCGTTATGACTTATCGTCCCTGCGCCTCTTGGGTTCGGTCGGTGAAGCGATCAACCCGGAAGCTTGGTACTGGTATCGCGAAGTTATCGGAAACAATAATGGTGCTGGCACGGTCAACGAAGATGGCAGCGTCACACCTGGCCCGCGCAAGACCGATCCGGTGCCCATTGCCGACACGTGGTGGCAGACCGAAACTGGCGCACACATTCTGACTCCGCTGCCTGCGCTCACCGCCGAGCAGCTCAAACCGGGCTCCGCGCAGCGAGCCGTGCCCGGGGTTGCCATCGATGTCGTGGATGAAGACGGCAACACCATGCAAGATACGTCTCAGGGGTTCTTGGTTATTCGTGAACCCTGGCCGGCTATGGCCCGTACCATTTGGGGGGATGATCAGCGGTTCGTCGACACCTACTGGTCACGATTTAATGGCATGTATTTTGCTGGCGACGGCGCGCGCTTTGACGAGGACGGCGATATCTGGCTGCTGGGCCGTGTCGACGACGTGATGAACGTTTCCGGTCACCGCTTATCGACCACTGAGATCGAGTCCGCCCTGGTCGCACACCCGCTGGTCGCCGAGGCCGCGGTCGTGGGTGCCGCTGATGAGACCACCGGTCAAGCAATCTATGCGTTTGTTATTTTGACCGAGGAATCAGACGGTGTTGCCGGCGAGAAAGCGGAAGCGACGCTGCGTGAACATGTGGCATCGCATATCGGGCCGATTGCTAAGCCACGTCGGATCTTGGTCACCAGCGACCTGCCGAAGACTCGTTCGGGCAAGATCATGCGGCGTCTGCTCAAAGACGCTGCGGAGGGCAAGACCCAGGCTGATGCAACCGCGCTGGCGACCTTGGCCGATCCTGCGGTCATGGAGGAAATTCTCAACGGTATGCGTGGCTAGCCACTGAGGATCGCTAAACCCAAAAGGGTCGCGGCCCCCAACCGGTTTGGTTGTGGGCCGCGACCCTTTTTGAGTATTCACGTTGGCTAAAGGGTTTTACGGCTTAGACGTTCTTCGTCTGCAAATTCGCCAGACAGTTCGTCCGGGTTACGTTGCAGATTGATCAGCGCAAAGATGACACCGCCAAAGACGGTAACGCAAGCGATGACCATCATGATGATTGCAATGGCGCTCATGGTGTGACCTCTTGTTCTGGTTCTTGTGCGGAAGCGTGCTTACCCACAGGTGGATCAGATTCATCAAGCGGGTACTCATTCGATGAGTGCTCGGTGTACAGTGCTGAATTCTGCGGCCATGGAATCAGGCTCAGAATGACGGCAATAACGATCAAGCCGAGAGCCATACCCCAGCCAAACGTATTGACATACCACCCTGGATAGCCTTCGTAGGGTTCTTCAGCCGTGATGAGGTTGATGAACTCCGAAATAAGCATGTATCCAAGAACAACCGGTAGCACAATGGCGACCAGGATCTTGTAAATGGTGCCCAGCCTGAACGATGAGACCTTGTTGAGGTGGGTCACCATGCGGCCGAGACGACGTAGTAACCATGCCACGACAACGACTGCTACAAATGCTGCAGCGACGATGCCGAATTGGTTGACGAACTTGTCTAAAGTATCCAGCAGATACACCCCGGAGGTCGTACCGAACCCGAAGAGTGAAATCAGGGCTAGGAGCGTTCCGACGCCCCAGACGACGGCATTACGGGACCAGCCGGTCTTATCTTTGATAGCAGAGAAGGTGACCTCCAGAATCGAGATCATCGAAGTGAAGCCCGCCACTAAGAGTGAACCAAAGAACAAAATACCGATGACTGGTCCCAGCCCGAGCGGGGCTTGAGAGATAATTTCCGGAAACGCCACGAACGCCAGGCCAATGCCTGAGGTGACGACTTCGCCAATCTGCACACCGGCGGCTTGCGCCATAAAGCCCAGGGTCGAAAAGACGCCGATGCCCGCTAGGATCTCAAACCCTGAGTTTGAAAACGCTACGACCATGCCTGAAGACGTCAGGTTGGTACGCCGTTTCAGGTACGAAGCATAGGTAATCATAATGCCGAAGCCAACAGACAGCGAGAAGAAGATCTGACCATAAGCCGCGATCCACACGCTCGGGTTGAGCAAAGCTTCCCAGTTCGGTGTGAACAGGGCATCTAAGCCTGTGAACGCACCCGGAAGGGTCAGCGCAATCACGACCAGCACCAAAAACATCAGCACAAGTAAAGGGATCCCAATTGCCGAGGCGAGACCAATACCACGCCGGACACCGAAAGCGAGGATCAAAAGCGTTGCCACCCAGATGACCAGCAGCGGCCAGAACACTCCCGGAACAAGGTCAAAGTTGAGTGCCGGAGTCTCTGCCGCTTGCAAATACTCTTCAAAGAAGAAAACATTGGGGTCATCTCCCCACGCTTCAGTTGCCGAGAAGAAAATATACATCGCAGACCAGGCCAGAATGGCTGCGTAGTAGATGCCGATGACGACACAGATCATCGCATGCCACCAACCGACGGCCTCGGTCCGTTTGTGGAGTCGACGGAAGGTCAGCGGTGGGGACCCTTTGAAACGGTGGCCCAACGCGTAGTCGAAGAATAACAGCGGGATACCGGCCGATAACAGGGCAACGAGGTACGGAATAATAAACGCGCCGCCGCCATTTTCATACGCGATATACGGAAACCGCCAAATATTGCCGAGCCCAATTGCAGAGCCCATGGCCGCAAGGATGAATATCCAACGACCACCAAAATCTTCACGCACTTGGGATTTTGTTGGCGCAGAAGTTACTTGAGAGGACATCTCTACCCCTTCAGAACAGGCGATGTGAGCAACAGTCACAGTATGACTTGTGCCACCAAGATTACGCCTTGTCATGCGTTAGAACAATATACCCGGGCGAAACAGACACGCTTTGACTTGGGAATCGAGCTCTGGCCTATGCTGTGGTGCTTATTCCAGGCAGTGTCCAGTGGATACCGGCTGCGAAAGATGAGCGGCCTGGTTGACCACCTCAGCGATTTCAGCATGGGACATCGCATAACCAATATCGGCTTCTGAAGCGCGAGCAAAAATGACGCCTGCGACCGTGCCATCTTCCCCTACCAGCGCTCCGCCCGAATTTCCTTGACGTACTTCGACAGCCAATTGGTACACGTCACGCAACTGGGCATTTTCGTCATAAATGTTCGCCACGGTCGCTGGGCCTCGGGCTTGAATTTCGGCCCCAAGGATCTGGTGTGGTCCGCCGGAGGGGAACCCTAAAACAAATGCCGGATCTCCCGGCTCGAGAGCCTCACCAAACTCCACACTTGGCAGTTGGGCTCCAGGCAAGGCGATAATGGCAACGTCGATATCCGGGTCAAAAGCCACGACTTGACCGGTGAAGAGTTCTCCATCGAATGACTCAACCTGGGGCGCTTCGACGCCCGCTACCACATGGGCGTTCGTTACCACCCGGTCACCTGTCACGGCAAAGCCAGAACCGGTCTGGCTCTGGCCACATTCATAGGCACTCCCCGTGATACGCACCGAAGAGGCACTCGTTTCGTGTACTTCATCGGCGGGTTCAAGCGCGGGCTTCTCGACCTCTGGCTCTGCCGTTCCTGCCAGATCCATTTCGGGAAGTTCCGAGGAGTCCAGGATGTCTGCTCGGACATCAGCAACCCAAATACGAGCGCTTTCAGGTGTCAGCGTTGTCGTCCACGCCACAATTGTGGAATTTTTTAGCACGCTGGTAATGCCAGGAACACCGACGCTGGAGATAGAGAAGGCGACCAGCGAAATGATGAGACCCGCCACCACTGTATTGCCGATTGCGCCTAAGAATTTATCGATGGTGCGCATCAACGGGTGGCTGATATGTAAGCGCAGTCTGCGACCGATCTTGCGACCGATCACCATACCGAGCCAGATCAACACTGCAGTGACAGCCACCATGATGACAATCCGGATGACCCCAGCGGGGACCAGTTGAACAATCAGTGGCATCAAAAACAAGCCACCGAATACCCCTACAACTGCGCCTGCAACGGTGCCCATCGAGACCCAGAACCCTCGACGAAAACCGATCAGAATAACAATGCTGAGCACAACGAGTAAGGCCCAATCAAGCAAGGAAAGCGCTATGACCACCCACCGTCCCATCAGCTGTCCCTATTGGCGGCTACAATCATTTAAGCGTAGCCGGTTCTGCTATCTTATGCCCGAGCCACGGAAAGCGTCATTATTCGGTTGATTTTTAGACTATCGTAGAAGAATATTTCGCTGCTGGTTGTGACGATTTCCACAATGCTTTCTACATTGGATAGAATTGGCTGGAAGCCCATGTCGAAACGCACTAACATTTGTGTGCCCGATCCGGCATTCATCGGCACTTCACCAACAGTGACCAAGTTCCGACACGTTTGAGTTCGGCCCATAAGGCCAGTAAGGAAATTTTCACCACCATGGATCTAGACGTATTGCGCAATGCACCGCTCTTCACTCACCTTGACGATGAGGTGTTCAGCGCTCTGACCGCGGAGCTGACCGAAGTCGAACTGTCACGCGGCGCTTCAGTATTCCACGAAGGCGATGACGGCGATCAGCTGTACGTCATCTTGTCGGGCAAGATCAAGCTCGGTCGCACCGCCCCAGACGGTCGCGAAAACCTGCTGGCTATTCTTGGCCCAGGCGAGGTCTTTGGCGAGATGGCGCTATTCAACCCAGCTCCTCGTTCCGCATCGGCAACCGCAGTTTCAGCAACGAGCCTGGCTGGCCTTCGCCACGAAAACCTACGCAAGGTTATTTATTCTTCGCCAGAAGTTTCCATGCAGTTGCTTGGCGCTCTAGCACGTCGTTTGTCTCGCACAAATGAATCTCTGGCAGACCTTGTCTTCTCCGATGTCCCAGGACGCGTTGCCAAGGCTCTGCTGGACCTGGCCGACCGCTTCGGCCGTCCAACCGCAGACGGTCTGCTGGTAGCTCACGATCTCACGCAGGAAGAGCTGGCTCAGCTAGTCGGAGCTTCCCGTGAAACCGTCAACAAGGCCCTTGCCGAATTCGTCCAGCGCGATTGGCTGCGTCTCGAAAACCGCGCCGTCATTATCCTGGACCTGCAGCGTCTGCGCCAGCGCGCACGCTAAACAGCTCCAACGCTTGTTAAACCACTGCCGGGCTGAAGAATACCTCTTCAGCCCGGCAGTGGTTTAATCACAGACTGCGTGTCACAGTCCTGAGTCTTGGAGTCCTAGTCTTGGACCTTCACAATCATCTCGACTTCCACCGGAACATTCATCGGGAGCATCGCTACGCCCACTGCTGATCGGGCGTGCTGTCCTTTCTCTTGGAAGATCTCGGCGAGAAATTCGGATGCACCATTAATCACGATGTGTTGCTGATCGAAGTCTGAAGCTGAGGATACAAACCCGACTACTTTCGTGACCTGTGTGATCTTATCTAGATCCCCAATCTCCGTTTTGATGGCGGCCAACGCGTTGAGCACGCAAATGCGGGCATAATCTGCGGCATCTTCAACACTGACATTTTGACCGACTTTGCCGGTGCCAGCTGGTTTGCCATCGACCATCGGAAGCTGGCCTGAGGTATAAATATTGTCACCATCACGCATGGTGGGCACGTAAGCGGCCAGCGGCTTGCCGACTGCGGGCAGAGTATACCCGGCTTCTTCGATACGCTGTTCGATAGCGGACATGAGACTCCTTGTTATTCTGACTTTGGTCGTTTGAGATAGGCGACCGGCGCATTACCGTCCGGTCCAGGGATGACGGTGACAAGCTCCCAGCCGTCGTCACCCCACTGATCGAGAATTTGTTTCGTAGCATGAATCAGCAAGGGCAGCGTGGCGTATTCCCACTTTTGGTTAACACTCATACCTTAACCGTATCTTGCGCCGAGAGCTTTCGAACAGATTTGATGTTGTGCTTCGTAGTAGACTGCCGACATGGCCAAAACGAAGTCCTCAGGATCTAGTGTGCTCAAAAACAACCCCGTGCTGACGAAACTGCTCGCCTTTTTCGGTATTTCCGCGCTCTTAGGCGCCCTCGGGGCAGGCATGCTGCTCCCCGCAGGCATGCTCGCGGGTGCAGCCTCACAGGTCGGTACCGAAATGCTGGATCAGCTGCCTGCTGAGCTCAATGAAGAGCCCCTGTCTATCCCGTCAGTCATTCTCGATCAAGACGGTCAAGAGATTGCAACCTTTTACGCAGAAGACCGCACCCCGGTTGATCTCGAAGACATCTCGCAGCACATGATCGATGCGATCATCGCCATTGAGGACGAACGTTTCTATGACCATGCCGGTGTTGATGGCCAAGGCCTGGCACGCGCCGTCGTGCACAACGTCACCTCGGACACGCAGCAGGGCGCTTCCACGCTGACCCAGCAGTACGTCAATAACGTTCTGGTCAACTACCAAAACCTCAACGGTTTGCGCACGACCGTGTCTGGGACCAAGCAGATTCCGGATAAGATCCGCGAAATGAAGCTTGCGGTGGCCATTGAAAAAGAGATGTCCAAGGACGAAATCCTTGAAGGCTACCTCAACATCGTGCTATTTTCCGGCCGTACCTACGGCGTGGAATCTGCAGCACGGTATTTCTTTAACAAGTCAGCCGCTGAACTGACGATTCCAGAATCAGCGCTCTTGGCCGGTCTCGTGCAGTCACCGAACGCATTGAACCCCGAGAATAACCCGGAGAGCGCCACCCACCGTCGCAACCTGGTGCTGGGCAATATGCGCAATCAGGGTTTCATCACGGAAGAGGAATACGAAGAAGCTGTCGCTTCGGAAATTAAACTCGATATGAACCCGCTGCCATCGGGCTGTTATTACGCCAAAGATGGTTTCGAGTATTTCTGTGACTATATCCAACGGTTGATTCTTGCTGATCCGGCATTTGGTCCCGATCGTGAATCCCGTCAGCGCATGCTGGATCGCTCTGGTCTAGAAATTACCACCACGCTGGATTCTGATCTGCAAAAAGCCGCCGTAGAAACCGCGCGTCGCAACGTCCCTGCTGGTGAAAATGAAGGCATTGGCTCGTCCATCGTGACGGTCCAGCAAAACACTGGGAACATCAAAACGATGGCCCAGAACACCAAGTATGAGGTCGGCGAGGACCTGGGCAACGGTGAAACCTCGCTGAACTTTAACGTCGACAAAGACTGGGGCGGAGGCCAAGGCTTCCAGCTGGGGTCAACGCTGAAACCTTTCGTTGCGATGGCTTGGATCGGGTCGGGGAAATCCATGCGCGACCGCGTGGATGCTTCCCGGAATAACTACGACGGCGCACGCTTTCCGGCCTACTGTCTTCCAGGTGGACATGCCCGCATCGGTAGTGACGGCTGGCGACCAAAGAACGCCATTGCTGACATGCACAAACCAATGCGTATGGACTACGGTTTGTACTGGTCGATTAACACCGCGACCATTGCTGCGGCTTATAACACCGACCTGTGTGCAATCACCGATATCACCGATGCTGCTGGTATCACCGATGCCGAAAATAACGAAGGTCTAGATCCGTCAAACCCATCGTTCGTTTTGGGGGCATACAACGTTTCCCCGCTGACCATGGCATCGGCCTACTCGACCTTAGGTTCCGGCGGCACCTACTGTGAACCGCGTGCCATTGAGTCGATTGTGGATGCCGATGGTAATGAATATACTGTTCCGCCGATTCAATGCTCCCCTGGTGCTTTGAACCCGGAGAATATTAAAGAACTGAATAACACCTTGACCGCGCTTGCAAGCAAACGTATTTCTCAGGGAGAACTCGACTTCCCGATCGCTGGGAAGACCGGTACGAACAACTTCGAGTCCTCGACCTGGTTCATCGGCTACACCTCGGAACTGTCAACGGCCTCATGGGTGGGGAACTATCTGGGCAACGGCCCCGATTACACCCTAAAAGGTAAGAACATCGGCGGACGCTACTTCCAAGACGCTTGGGGCTCGCTGATTGCTGGTCCTATGTGGGTGGACTTCATGAAGGTTGCCGGCCCGAAATACGGCACCGATGCATTCCCGAAATTTGACGGACCAACCGGTGACCCCAGTCAGTACGGAGGCGGGTCGTCAAGCAGTTCCAACTCTAATTCGAACTCGAATTCCAACTCGAATTCCGATTCGGGATCGAACTCGGATTCTTCAGATGAATCCAGCAATAACGACTCCGATGACAGTGATTCGTCAGGAAATGACGACTAGTGTCTAAGGCACAGCGTTGGCCGCGTCGGATGGTATCCGGCGCGGCCAAAGTTTTCAGTCTCGGTGCCGTATCGGCAGTCTCCGCAACGCTCTTTGGGCTGGTTTCCGCACGTCAATTTGGCATGCGCTACGAAACTCTTCCCCTGTTGCCTTCCGGCCACGCTCCATTACGCGTCTTGCATATAGGCGATATGCACTTGGTGGCCGGTGATCAGGCGAAGATCAATTTTGTCCGGGGTCTTGCTGCAACCCGGCCCGACCTTGTCATCAATATCGGTGACAATCCCGGTGGCGTCAACGCCGTGGATGACGTGCTGGATGCGCTGGAACCGCTCTTAGAATTTCCTGGTGTCTTCGTCCCCGGATCCAACGATTTTTTTGGCCCTCATCGGGCAAATCCGCTGCGCTATTTGCGCGCCCCGTCTACGACTGATGGCGCGGAGAAGCAGCATGAGAAAATTGACGCACGAACAATGTTTGAAGCGTTCACAGCACACGGCACCTGGCATCAGCTCTGTAACCAATCCACGACAGTACAGCTTCGGGATGGCAGAAAAGTCCATGTCGCTGGCACACACGATGCGCACATGCAGGCTGATAAGTGGCCAGGCTTTGCAATCACCCAGGACAGCCAACCGTTGTTGAAAATTGCGGTCACGCATGCCCCATATCGGCGGGTGCTCGATGCGGCAGTTGCCGACGGCGCTGACATCGTCATTGCCGGGCATACCCACGGCGGACAGGTGGCCCTACCGGCTTATGGCGCGCTGGTCGCTAACTGTGACCTGCCCACCGGTCTGGCCGCTGGCCTTTTTACATGGCGCAGCGCTGGACGCAGCGCGCTGGTCAATGTCACCGCCGGCATCGGGGCTTCACCAGCCGTCCCGTTACGGACTTTCTGCCCGCCAGAAGCCGTGGTCATCGACCTGGTTTCAGCAGACCAAGCAAGGGCTTACTGAAAGACGCGTCCGGTGAGCCGGCGGAATGCTTCGCGATAACGTTCAGCGGTTTTTTCCACCACGTCGGTTGGTAGCTCCGGTGGTTCGGTATCAGCGGCCTGATCCCACCCCGAGGTCTCAGATGCGAGCCAGTCGCGCACGAACTGTTTATCAAATGATTTCTGCGACGTGCCAGGAGCATATGCTTGGGCGTCCCAGAAACGTGACGAATCCGGTGTCAGGACCTCATCGCCTAGTGTGATGATCCCGTTTTCGTCGGTACCGTATTCGACTTTTGTGTCGGCCAGAATGATGCCAGCATCACGAGCGATCCGCTCGGCTGCCGTATATAGCTGCAACGTCTTATCCCGAATGTCATCAGCGGCTTGCTGCCCGATACGCGAGGTCATCTCGGCAAAGCTGATGTTCTCGTCGTGCTCGCCAACCTCGGCTTTGGCCGACGGTGTGAAGATGGCAGGTTCGAGTTTCGACCCATCGACAAGTCCCTGAGGCAATGGAATGCCGGTGACTTCACCGGTCTGGCGATATTCGGCAAGTCCCGACCCGGTGAGATATCCTCGCGCGATGGCTTCAATCGGGAACATGTTGAGGCGTTTGACGACCATGGCACGCCCGGCAACTTCGGTGGGCACCTGCGTGGAAACCACGTGGTTTGGTACCTCAACTTCTTCAGCCAATCGTTCGAACCACCACAGCGACAGCTGAGTGAGGATCTTGCCCTTCTCCGGAATGCCCGGGGACAGAATATGATCAAAAGCCGAAACCCGATCGGTTGCTACCACCAGCAGCGTTTCGGATTCTCCTGGTTCAGCAGCTGCGGGTTCATACAGGTTGCGGACTTTACCGGAATAAATGTGGCGCCAACCGGGTAGCGACGTTGCGGTATCAGTCATGGTCTGAGGCTCCTGAGATCGTGATCTCACCGTTGATGGCCTTGGCAGCGATATCCGTACGGTATTGGCCATTCGGGATCGAGATTTTTTCCACGGCAGCATAGGCTTTATCGCGGGCTGCACCGAGGTCTTTTCCAGTGGCGACCACGGTCAAGACTCGACCGCCCGATGCCGTAAATTCCCCGGTCTTTCCGGCGGTCGTTCCGGCGTGCAACACCGTGACATCCTCGTCTTGAGCAGCATCTGCGACACCGGTGATCTGAGCCCCGGTTTTTGGTGTCTCTGGATAACCTTCCGAGGCCACCACGACTCCCACTGCTGCGTTGTCATGGAACTGGATGGTGGGGAACGTGGTGGCCAGTTTGCCATCAGCTGCGGCTTGGAGCAGTTGGCCCAGCGGGGTTTTTAACCGTGCCAGAACCGGTTGCGTTTCTGGATCACCAAACCGGGCGTTGAATTCAATGACCTGGATGCCTTTTTTGGTCACCGCCAGCCCGCAGTAGAGCACACCGGTAAATGGCGTGCCGCGCTCAGCCATTTCGGCCAGAACTGGTCGGGCGACCTGTGCCATGACGTCTTCGGTGAAGTTCTCGGGCAACCACTCCAGCGGGGTGTAGGCACCCATGCCGCCGGTGTTAGGACCCTCATCGTCGTTATAAATCCGTTTGAAATCCTGGGCGGGCGACATGGCCACGCCATCTTTGCCATCGGCGATGACGAATACCGAAACCTCTGGACCGTCGAGAAACTCTTCGACTAACACCGGATCCCCGCCGGCGAAAATGGCTTGTCCGTGGGCGATGGCCGCGTCGCGATCCTGCGTCACGATCACGCCCTTGCCTGCGGCCAGCCCATCGTCTTTGACGACATAGGGTGCTCCAAAGTCATCCAGTGCAGCTTCTAATTGTTCCAGGTTGGTCGCGGTGTGGGCCTGCCCGGTGGGCACCCCAGCAGCGTGCATGATCTCTTTGGCAAACGCTTTTGATGACTCCAACCTGGCCGCCTGGTGAGTCGGGCCGAAGACGGCGAACCCGGCGGCCTGCAACGCATTGGTCACCCCTGCGGCCAGCAAGGCTTCAGGACCAACGACCACCAGATCAGGTTGCAGCTCCTGGCATAGTTCAACGACCAACTGCGGGGAGGAAACATCGATTGGGTAGACGGGAACTTCCTTCGCGATGCCAGCGTTGCCGGGTGCACAGCGCACCTCAGAAACCAGCGGATCGTCGCGTAGGGCTTGCACAATTGCGTGTTCACGGCCACCTGGGCCCAGGACTAAAGTTTTCACGCTCCTAAGCGTAGTCGTTTCACGGCACCTGGTGGGCGGTATGTCTGAAATATGCGGACACCGCGACTAGACTCGTGACCATGTCGTTTCGTCGCCGCCACCTCCCCTATGGTCAGGGCCCGTTTTTCCCGCGCTGGCTGCAAATTGTTTACGTCTGGCTCATGATCATGTTCTCGTGTTCTTGGGTAGCGTGGCTTGGGTTTCGGACCTTTGTCGATGCGACCCGCGGCGATATCCCCTATGCCATCGCGTCGCTCGGCATTGGGGCGGTGGCAGCAACAATCGTGACCTGGGCCGTCTATCGCAAAAAATCCAACGACTAACCATCGAAAAGGAGACCGAGTGTCTGAACCGATTCGCGCGTCCGATGCGGCACAACTGGCCGTGACAACTCGCAACGGATTTGTGGAAAACCGATTCTTTGGATCGGCCGTTGTGGTAGATCCCGACGGCGGCATTCTTGCTTCGGTGGGTGATCCCGATGCCGGCGTTTATCCTCGCTCTGCGCTGAAACCGTTTCAAGCCATAGCTGCCCTGCGCTGCGGTGCGCATCTTAGCGGTGAAAAGTTAGCTTTGGCATGCGGCTCTCATATCGGCTCCACCCAGCATCAGGAGATCGCCTCCGCAGTGCTATCCGACGTTGGGCTGACCGCCGAAAACTTGGGCTGCCCGGCGGTTTATCCATCGTCGGCATCACAGGTCGCCCAGGCTGCCCTGCAGGTTGCGCCACTACCCTTAGAACGTTCCCGGTTGGCCCATAACTGCTCGGGCAAACACGCGGGCTTTCTGTCCGCCACGGTCACTGCGGGTGAAGACCCGAGTAACTATTTGCACCCCGATGCACCGGTGCAATCCGAGGTGCTGACGGTCTTGGAGCAATACTGCCAGACCAGCATCACGCAGGTGGGCGTTGATGGTTGCGGGGCACCCACCCCGGTCATGTCGCTGACCTCCTTGGCCAGAGGATTTGGGGCTCTGGGGCGCGCCGTCACCGATCGCGGAGCTGAACTGCAGGCCGCGATGGTTGCTCGCGCGATGCTGGATTACCCACACGCCGTTCAGGGACCCAAGCGACCCGATACAGTCGTGCTGGAGTCGCTGGAATTGCTCGTCAAAACTGGCGCCGACGGCATTGTTGCACTCGCTGCACCGGATGGCACCGCAGTGGCGGTCTCCATGATTGATTCCACGCATCGGGCAACGCATCTGGTGGCGTTGGTCTTATTGGCGAATTTCGCCCCAGAGGTACTACCGGTGGACGCCATGCGCGACGTCATCGAGCGGATTGTCCCGCCCGTGTATGGCGGGGGTCAGCCGGTCGGTGGTGTGAAAGTAGCACCGGCGGTGCTGCGATTGCTCAGCTAAGCTAGCAGCCGGACGACAACAAAAGATGGAGGGACCATGGCACGACGCAAGATCGATGTCACCGAGGGCGTGGCCGCGGTGCGCGCGTGGGCGGCTGATCCCTCGGCTGCGCCACGTCCGGTTCGAGCCCTCGCGGTGCGGTATTCGTTAGAAGCGCTGTCCGAGTTAGTGCCTGGTCGGTCGGTCGAGGTTCGGGTGCCACCGTTTGGGGTCACGCAGATTATTGAAGGCACCGTGCACACTCGGGGCACTCCCCCGGCGGTGGTAGAAACCTCTCCCGATACCTGGTTGGCGCTTGTTACCGGGCAACGTGTCTGGGCAGAAGCCGTGGCTGCCGGCGACGTGGTGGCATCTGGACAGCGAACAGACTTGGGACCGCTGTTTCCATTGGTCAAAATATGAGGGCCAGACCACGTTTCTGGTCGAGTCCCGCCCCGTGGACACGTATGACGACGACGCGCCCGACGCGCTAGACTAAAGGGACTATGGCTGACAGCAGACTTCCTGACCAACCTGACATGGCCGGCGCCGCAGGTGATAACACCGCACATGAAACACCCCAACAAATGGTGTACCGCCGAGCGCCGAAAATTACCCCATTTTTGGTCACCGGTGGATTCTTTGGAGTGGTGATCGCCTTCTTCTGGGTCGCGTTTCAAGGCACGTCCGATGAATATACGCGGGCTCAGACTCTGGGCTTTATGGCGGCACTGCTGGGAGTCGTTGGGCTGACCATCGGCGCTTTAGTGTGGTTGTTGCTGGATCGTCGATCCAAACGTCATACCGAAACTGTTTATGCCAGAGAAACCACTGATCCTCAGGCCGCCGACGTCGCCCTGACGAAAGACGACTATCTGGAATGGTCCCAGTTCCAACAACGCCAGCGCGCTGACGAAATACGCCGACAGCACCAGCTCGAGGCAAAAGCCGCAGCCAAAGCCCACAAACGAAATAAACGGAAATAGTTCATGGTCGAAAACCTCACCGATGATTCACCCAAAGACGCCTGCGGAGTATTTGGCGTCTGGGCTCCGGGCGAAGAAGTCTCCAAACTTACCTATTACGGTTTGTTCTCCCTCCAACACCGCGGTCAGGAATCGGCAGGTATCGCAGCCTCCGCCGGTGACCGCATTTCTGTCTATAAAGACGTCGGCCTGGTCTCTCAGGTATTCGACGAAGCCACACTGTCCTCGCTGACCGGCCACATTGCCATCGGTCACTGCCGATATGGGTCACATGCCGCCGACGACTGGCGATTCGCCCAACCAACCCTGGGTGCCACCTCGGATGACGGCACGGTCGCGCTGGGCTTCAACGGCGCACTCACCAACCGCGAAGAGATCAAAGCCCTGATCGCCGAACGCTACGGTGAAATCGATTCGGGTGAACTCGCCCAAGGGAACACCTCGGATACCGCCCTGATCACCACCCTGTTGCGCGGCCAGACCGGTGACTCACTTGAAGAAACCGCAGCTGAAGTCTTCGCCAAACTTCAGGGCGCGTTTTCCGTCGTCATGATGTCAGAAAACACCCTGTATGCGGTGCGAGATCGGCATGGCTTCCGCCCCCTGGTGCTGGGACGACTCTCCAGTGGTTGGGTCATCGCCTCGGAGCAAGCCGCCCTGGCAACCACCGGTGCAACCTTTATTCGCGAGGTAGCCCCCGGTGAGATCCTGGCGATCGACACCAACGGGGTGCGTTCGACCCGGTTTGCGCCGTCGCAATTAGCTCGGTGCATTTTTGAATACGTCTACGTTGCCCGCCCGGATGCTGCGATTAATGGGCGCAGTGTGTATGAATCCCGGTTGGAGATGGGGCGCCAACTGGCCCGCGAGAACACTGCGGAAGCCGATGTCGTGATCCCGGTTCCCGAGTCTGGAACACCCGCCGCGATTGGGTACGCCGAAGAGTCGGGTATTCCCCTGGGGCACGGGTTCGTGAAAAACTCCTACGTCGGGCGCACCTTCATTAAACCTTCCCAAACCCTGCGCCAGCTAGGCATCCGATTGAAACTCAATGTCCAGCCCTCCGTGGTCGCTGGCCGATCCGTGATCGTTGTCGATGACTCGATTGTGCGTGGCAATACCCAGCGCCAGGTCGTGTCGATGCTGCGCTCGGCAGGCGCTCGCGAGGTGCACGTGAAAATCTCGTCGCCGCCCGTCAAATGGCCGTGTTTCTACGGTATCGACTTCGCCACGCGCGCCGAACTGATTGCGACCGGTGCTGGTATCGAAGAAATCCGAGCACACGTCGGCGCTGATTCGCTGGCTTATATTTCACTCGAGGGCACGATTGCCGCCACCCAACAGGACGAAGACACCCTGTGTACCGCCTGTTTTTCGGGTAACTACCCCACCGAAGTCCCCATGCTGACCACAGACAGGAAATAACGTGACTGAAGACCAAACCCCCGAGCCGATCACCTACGCGACCGCCGGGGTCGATGTTGAAGCCGGCGACGACGCCGTTGAGCTCATGAAGTCGGCGGTCACCGCCACCCATTCCTCGCGCGTACTGGGCGGATTTGGTGGGTTTGCGGGCATGTGGGATGCCACGGCGTTGACCAGTTACCGTCAGCCCGTCTTAACCACCTCAACCGATGGAGTCGGCACTAAAGTCGCCATTGCCCAAGCGATGGATATCCATGACACGATCGGTCAGGATCTGGTGGGCATGGTGGTCGATGACATTGTCGTTGTGGGCGCGAAACCCCTGTTTATGACCGACTACATTGCCACCGGCAAGGTCGTACCCGAGCGCATCGCCGATATCGTGCGCGGGATTGCTCACGGGTGCAAACTTGCCGATACTGCGCTCATCGGTGGCGAAACCGCCGAACACCCGGGCCTGTTAGCCGCCGACGAATATGATGTTGCCGGGGCCGTCACCGGTGTGGTCGAAGGTGGCGAGATTCTCGGGCCAGAACGCGTCCGCGAAGGCGACGTCGTCATAGCCATGGCCTCGTCCGGAGTGCACTCGAACGGGTATTCGCTACTGCGCTCGATCGTTGCTGCGCGTGCCTGGAGCTGGGATCAGCACATTGACGAATTTGGTCGCAGTCTTGGCGAAGAGCTCCTCGAGCCGACCCGGATCTATGCTACAACCTGCCTCGATCTGATTGCTGAGCTCAACACGGACGGCGAATTTGCACTGCGCGGGTTCTCGCACATCACCGGAGGCGGTCTGGCAGCCAACCTGGCACGTGTGCTACCGCAGGGCACGATGGCCACGATCGACCGGTCGACCTGGTCGTTGCCCGCGGTGTTCTCAGTGATGGCCGAGGCCGGTCAGGTCCCTCAGGCCGATCTGGAACGCACCCTGAACCTAGGCGTTGGCATGGTCGCCGTGGTCGCGCCAGAAGCCGCTGAGTCCGCGCTCACCTGGCTGAACACCAACGGTATGACCTCCTGGCAGATCGGCGAAGTCGGCGCACTGACGCAGGACGCAGCTGCCGCCGGTGACGACTTTATCCAGGGTGCAAAAGGTGTTGACGGTGGCGGGGTACTATTGCGCGGCAGCTACGCCCAATAACCGTTCAGCACTCGTCTGAGCCATATAACGACGCCACACGGTAGTTCCGTGCGGCGTCGTCGTTTTTTGATCCTCTATATCGTGTGTCTCGTGCTGGTATACCAAAGCCACACATACGACAACGAGGGTATTCACGCATATCCCGGCCGGTCGGTTGGTTCCACCGCCCCGTGTTAGGAAATCTCTTGGTCCAACCACGCTAAGGCTTGTTTTACGCCGGTTCTCCACCGGAAGGTAGCTCGGTCTTCGCCACGAGTCGGACCCAGATTAATAATGCCAATCGGCTTACGGGCACGATCAGCCTCAAGCAGGATACGATATCCACTCATCACAGCTAGTGAAGAGCCAAGAACGATGAGGGCTCCGGAATTGTCTAACAGCTCCTGAATGGCCTTCTTACGCTGTTGTGGCACAATCTCACCGAAGTAAACCACGGTCGGTTTGAGCTTATCCGAGCCACAATTGAGACAATGCACCATCTGAAATTGCTCGACCCAGTGCTGCGGGATGCGTGCATCGCCATCGGGGTTAATCAGTTCTTCAGATATTTCCCAGTCATCCGCAACGCCAGCATTTGCTTCGTGCAGACGTACACCGAAATCTGCCCGGTCCTCTTTAGCACCGCACACGAGGCACTCAATTTCATCCATGGACCCGTGAAGCGCAATAATGGGGCCAGCTTCCGTGCCATGGTCTGCTTGCTGATCTGCTAGTCGTTGGCTTCGCTGATGGAGACCATCGACATTTTGCGTGACGACTCCTGCAATCCGTCCCGCAGCGTTCCATTTTGCAATGATCTCGTGTCCCAAGTGAGGGACCGCGGCATACATGTGTTTCCAACCGACAAAAGACCGCGCCCAATATCGATGACGGGCAGCATCGTCATGCAGGAATTCCTGATAGGTCATGGGGCGTGAATGCCGCAGCGAGCCTTCGGGGCCACGATAATCAGGGATCCCAGAATCGGTAGACATACCAGCACCGGTGAGTAGCAACGGTTTGAGCCTGAGTAGCTGACCGATGCCGGTGGATGCGACCTGGACGTTCTGATAGGGCGCTGTATTTTCGATGACACGCTGAACAGACCGCATGGCGGCCTGGTGGGTAGCGTAAGCCGGATGATCTTCCGAAAGCGTTGACGCCTCAGAATAGATCGGCCGGTCAGATGAATCTGTCATCTCACCGGACCGACCTGTTAAGAGTCAAGGAAACCCATAAGCGAAAAGATCCTACTAATACGATGTATCTTCGTCGTATTCGTCGTCGTAGGCGTTATATTTTTCCGCGTATTCGGCGTACTCGTTACTCTCTTCCCTATCGGGTTTCTTTCCGGATAGCTCTCGCTCGAGTGCTGCCAAATCGGTAGCTGGCGAGAAGTACTTCATGTCCCGTGCCTGACGGGTTGCCTTTGCCTTTTGACGGCCGCGCCCCATGAGCGTGACCCCCTTCGCGGTCTCTGTCCCCAAAAGCGACAACATAAGGCTCATGTTGTCGCTGAGGTCTCTTTTTCGTAATGGTTCGTGCTTACCAGGTTAACATGTTTGAGTAGAGTTCGCCCCTTTGGCGCTAAAATATGTCTGGTATAACCGGGGCTTTCGCTCTAAGATCAGCTTATAACCAGCAGTCCCCCGCGTCGCTCGCCGATGGCGAAGCAGTCGCGAGGAAATAAAACGCTGCTGTCAGGAAGGATGATGGAACGGCATGACCCCAGCCGACTACCAGCCAGGCTCAAACCCGGAGCCTCCGCTGTCAGCTGAAGATCCGTCTACGCCATCGCGGCGTGAGATTCGTCAGCAACGTGAACGGCGCTCTCGGCGCAATTCCTGGATCATCTTTTTCACGGTGCTGATCGTGGTGCTTGGGATTGTCATGTTCTTCGTCTATAGCTTCAGCTCCTCGAATAATGACAACGGGGCTGAAACCCCCACCGAAACCACCACGCGTAACCCATCGCCTGGTATCGACGGCATTGTAGCCACCAATGTGGCCCCAGAGAACTTCCTACCCGGGGACTGTCTGGCGAATTACACGGACGCTAGCCAGCCTGCTGACATTGTCGAATGCTCAACTCCGCATAACGCTCAGCTCATTGGACGACGCCTGTACTCCGGGGAGATGACCTACCCTGGTGAAGAAGAGCTACGAGAATCGTCCGAGGCATTCTGCGCAGACATTGCCTTATTGGAAAACACTCAGGCGACCTATTCGATCAACACTTCGCGTCCGTCGGAATACACGTGGGAAACCGAGGCAGACCGCCGGGTCGACTGCATCGTGTCAACCAATGACGAAACAAACTTCTCCGAGTCGCTGGTAGAAGAACCTGCCATTGACGATCAACGCTCCGAAGAAGAACAGGCCGAGAACCCGATTCAGACCGCAGCCGAAGCTGCCGCCAATCCCGAAGCAACAGCTTCCCCAACGGCTGATTCAGAGGAATCCTAGACGCCGGATCGCGGCGAGCAGTACTTTCTCGCATACGAAAAAAGGCCGAGTGCCGACCTGCAGGGGTGGGCACTCGGCCTTTTCAGAACCCCACGGGGTTCCAAAGGGATCCGTTAGACGGTAGATTCCTGGCCGGTGTCGGCTTGTACCGGATGTGTTGTCAGTATGATGCCCTCGTCGTCAGCATCGACCGTCACGCTATCACCATCGTTTACCTCGCCTGCCAGGATTTTTCGTGCGAGATTATCTCCGATTTCACGCTGGATGAGTCGACGCAATGGACGGGCACCATATGCGGGATCGTACCCAACTCGAGCCAACCATTCAGCAGCTGCTGGGGTCACCTCGAGGCTAATGCGGCGATCAGCGAGCCGATCGACCAGCTGTGCAATCTGCAAGTCGACGATCTTTACCAGATCCTTGATGGTCAACGGATCGAAGTGGATCATGTCGTCCAGTCGGTTCAAGAATTCAGGTTTGAACGCGGCTCGCACTGCAGCATCAACACGGGCGTGTTTCTCGGCCGGTTCGAGGCCTGGGTCGACCAGATATTCTGAACCCAGGTTGGAGGTCAGAATCAATATGGTGTTGCGGAAGTCCACGGTGCGGCCCTGTCCGTCGGTGAGCCGACCGTCGTCTAAGACCTGCAAGAGGATGTCAAAGACTTCTGGGTGTGCCTTTTCGACCTCGTCTAACAAGATGACCGAGTAGGGGCGACGACGCACAGCTTCGGTCAGTTGGCCGCCCTCGTCGTAGCCCACGTATCCAGGAGGAGCACCGACCAGGCGTGACACTGCGTGTTTCTCCGAGTACTCGGACATATCGATGCGAACCATCGCGTGTTCGTCGTCGAAGAGAAATTCCGCCAGGGATTTGGCAAGCTCAGTCTTGCCGACCCCCGTGGGTCCCAAGAAGAGAAACGAACCAATCGGCCGGTTTGGATCCGAGATTCCGGCACGCGAGCGCCGGACAGCGTCTGCCACCGAGGCCACAGCTTTGTGCTGCCCAATCAGGCGGTGGCCGATCTCGGCTTCCATGTTGAGCAATTTTTCCTGCTCGCTGGACAACATGCGCCCGGCTGGAATGCCGGTCCAGGCTTCGATGACTTCTGCGATGTCATGAGCCGTGACCTGTTCGGAGACCATTTGGTCCTCACTGGCAGCGGTCGAATCTGCGGCTTCGGCTGCGGCCAGATCCTTTTCGACCTGGGGAATTTCACCGTAGAGAATCCGGGATGCTTCGGCTAGGTCGCCTTCACGCTGAGCTTTTTCTGCTGCTGAACGCAGCTCGTCGAGCTGCACGCGGAGGTCACCGGCCTTATTCAAGGACGCCTTTTCCGATTCCCACTGGGCTGTGAGTCCGGCGAGTTCTTCCTTCGTGTCGGCTAACTCTGCACGCAGCGCAGCCAAGCGTTCCACCGAGGCCGGATCGGTTTCACCTTCCAGCGCGAGTTCCTCCATGGTCAACCGGTCGGCAGCGCGGCGTAGCTTGTCAATGGCCTCGGGTGCTGAGTCGATTTCCATCCGTAACCGCGAGGCCGCTTCGTCCATCAGGTCGATGGCCTTATCTGGCAATTGGCGTCCCGGAATATATCGGTTCGACAGGTTGGCTGCGGCTACCAGGGCAGCGTCGGCAATGGCAACCTTGTGGTGGGCTTCGTAGCGTTCTTTCAGGCCGCGCAGAATAGCAATCGTGTCATCCACGGAGGGTTCACCAACAAAGACCTGTTGGAAGCGACGTTCCAACGCGGGATCTTTTTCGATATTTTCCCGGTATTCATCCAGCGTCGTGGCACCAATCATCCGCAGCTGACCACGGGCCAGCATTGGCTTGAGCATGTTGCCAGCGTCCATCGAACCTTCGGCGGCACCTGCGCCGACTACGGTGTGTAGCTCGTCAATAAACGTCACGACCTCGCCACCTGCAGCAGCAATTTCTTCCAAGACGGCTTTGAGCCGCTCTTCAAATTCGCCGCGGTATTTCGCGCCCGCAACCATCGCGCCAAGGTCAAGCGATATGAGTCGCTTGCCACGCAATGATTCCGGGACGTCGCCGGCAACGATGCGCTGTGCCAGGCCTTCGACGACTGCGGTCTTACCGACACCTGGCTCACCGATCAGCACCGGGTTGTTTTTGGTACGACGGGACAGTACCTGGATGACGCGACGAACCTCAGCGTCGCGACCAATCACCGGGTCGAGCTTGCCAGCAGCGGCAATCTCCGTGAGATCGGTGCCGTATTGTTCCAGAGCCTGAAAGGTTCCTTCAGGATCCTGTGACGTCACCTTCGTATCGCCGCGAACCGCTTGCATGGCAGAAGTCAATGCTTCCACGCTGGCTCCTGCATCGCGCAGCGCCGCTCCGGTATCGCCGGCGTCCGCGGCAAGCCCGAGCAGCAGGTGTTCTGTGGAAACGAATTGATCCTGGTTCTTCGTGGCCTGTGTCTGGGCGGCAGAAAGAACGTTGAGTCCGCTACGAGACAGCTGGGCTTCAGCGATCGTGGATCCCGACACTTTGGGTAATGCGGCAATTTGACTGGAAGCCTTGGTCGAGACGACGTCGGGATCGACTCCAGCGGCTTTGAGCACTGCGACGGCGACTGATCCGCGCTGATCCATCAGCGCTTTCAGGATGTGAGCAGGTTCAATTTGCGGATTGCCCGCCGTCGAGGCATTCATGGCCGCGGCCGACAGCACTTCTTGAGACTTCGTCGTGAATTGCGAATTTTTCAATGCAAACTCCTTGCTTTCGGAATGCATACCGAAATGAAACTTAAACTTGAGCCTACTTAACTCAACCCTAACTGGGTGCGGAATATTCCGGAAGAGAGAAAAACATATTCTCCATGAGCGAAGCGTCCATGGAAAAGTATGGTGCTGACGTCGACTGTTCATCAGCGCCGGGCCGCACCCTACCCGGCTCAGCGGGTGCGCTGACGAGGACAGTGAGTTATTCGGTAGACGGTTCAGCGGTCGGGGACGGTGTTGCTGCGCTATCGACCCGATCACGGAAGGTTTCCTGGAGTTTTTCAGCCTGAGCACCAAACATGTCTTGTGCTTGTTGTAGCGTGACTTGCTCGGCGGTCATGTACATGTGGAAACGGGCGTTGACTGATGAGCCGCCCACGGCCAAAGACTCCACGTCTTGTCCGTCCGAGATCTCCAGATGTAATGCATCGAGACCGGGGACTTTGGTAAACGTGGCCTCAGCGCCTTCGACCTCGGAGGAGGTCAGCGTCTCGCAGGCGTTCGGAATATCGCGGTAAATTGCCATAGGTTCAGTCAGTTCGGTGGTTTCAAAGATCATGGTCTCCACCGCAGCACCCCGGGTGGCCTGAGACGCCGATTCCTCGGAACGATCAGGTACCTCGCGGATAAACTTCGCCGAAACACCACCGACCGCAGGGGCAGAAAAAGAATTCAATTCCTCCAGCAGGCTCGCACAGCGGCCAGTGGGTTCAAATTCACTCAAGGTCAGATACATCGTGACAGGATCATCCGCAAAGCCTTCGATCGGGGGATCCTGGGCAACCCCCACCACCTCAGCGTCGGTGACCAGGGCGGCAGCAAATTGGTCGAGGTCGACCTCAGTGGCCACCGGCGACGTTGCGGGGGCCTCGTTGTCGGTTGGTGCGGAGTCGGGTTGCTCGCCGTCGTCGGAAGCACACGCGGCAAGCCCCAGCAGACCCACAGCGGCCAGGGCCGAGAACCGAAGAACTCTACGTTTAACACACATCACACCCTCTACGATACAGGCTCTGCAACCGTCGACTGCAACCTTCGAGCCACCTGTCAGCGCCTCCGCTACCGACACACCCACACCGGTGCAGCTAAGCTCAAAGGTATGTCCCACCCCGCGGCCGACTCCCCCGATGCGCACAACCCGCCGGCTACTCCGACGACGTCGGATGCCGCGCAGCACTCACCTGTCGCGTCTTCAGCTGGGAACCAGGCCGGGGTGCCTCAGCGCATCGCTTCGGCTGCGCTAGCACGCTTGACCCCGACCCGTCCGCTGCGGACCTACCGGCAGCCTCGTCCCACGTTGTGGTTTGTGGCACGACGGACTTGGGCGAAAGCGATCTCCATGCAGGTGTGGGATGTCGCAGCAACCATGACATTCTATTTATTTTTATCACTGCTCCCAGGGCTTATTGCGATCACTTCGATCGTCTCGGTGGTCGATTTCACTGAGGAAACCATCTGGACGATTGCAGGACTGGCCAATGAACTATTCCCAGCAATGGATGCCGCCATCGTAGCTCAGACACTATTTACCCTGATCGATACCCCGGGCGGAGTCCTGGCGCTGACCCTCGGGCTCATCGGTTCGTTATATTCGGCATCCAATGTCGTCGCCGCGTTCCATCGTGCAATGAACCGCATCTATGACACTCGCGAAGGCCGACCCTTGATCTACTTTCGCTTCGTGGTGTTTCTGGAAACCCTCGTGTTGATCATTGCCTCGCTGGCACTGCTGGTATTAATCATCCTTGGCGGTGATCTCTCGCGGCGTCTGGGCCAAATGCTAGGGCTGACAGACGAGGCTGTTGCAGCCTGGAACATCCTGAAATGGCCATTGATCTTATTGGTCCTAATATTTCTGGTATCGCAGGCATTTTATCGTGGACCCAATGTGACTCGACCCCGCTACCGCGTGATCACCACCGGTGCAGCGGTGACCGTCATCGTCCTATTTTCCAGCCTTGCCCTGACCGGCTGGCTGTTAGACCGAGTGGCGATCTTTGAACGAGTCTTCACAACGGTCAATGGAATTCTCTACGTGATCTTGATGGTGTGGCTGGCGTTTATAGTCATGCTCATCGCTGCTGGGTGGGACGCCGAAATGCTACGCGCCCGACAACTGGCCTCAGGGTATCGAGCATGCGATGAGCTCCAACTGGCCACCGAACACACCTGGGTTTTGCGCAGACTCGATGCCGAAGATGCCAACCGGCGACGGATTTCTGGCCTGATAGTCGACAACTACCACACCGGTGAAGCGGTGACGACGCCGCGAACGCCACAGCTCACCGAAGCCAGCAGCTTCTGGGCAATCAAGGAACCTGATTATCAACCGTCAACGGGCACCCCATTTCACACGGCTGATCCCACACCACCCGCGAAGCACTTCACCTGGGATGACGGCGGCCCAACCGATAGCCCTGAGTCACAGCCCGATTAATCCTGCAAAAATACGCAAGCGCCCTGCACTTGGCAGGGCGCTTGCGCGTAGTCGTAATACGCGATGCGAAGCGTTCAGCGGGCGCGTTAGGCGGCTTTGCGCACGTTACGGGCCGCTTTGCGAGCAGCTTTGCGCTCTTCGCGGGCTGCTTCACGAGCCGATTCGAGAGCCTTTTGCTGCTCTTCGCGAGCGCTTTGGATCGCTTCGACCTTCTGTTCTTTCGCATCCTGAATCTTGGTCGCGCGGCGTTTGGCAGCTCTGCGACGACGCGATGAGGTGTTCAACATGGAATCAACAATCATGGAGACCCCGGCACCCAGCATCCAAACATCTTTGGCAACCGGAGTGCCTTCCTGAGTCGGACGCACACCGTCTTCCTGGGTCATACCAGGAGTATTGAGATACATGTTAAGCATGCCGGCGGAAAACACACTGAGCGCAGCTCCTGCAAACCAGCCCGGAACTTTTGGAATCAACTGCGCTGCACCGACACCGATTTCGGTGACCGCGATGAACTTACGGAACGCAGCCGGTGACATATCAGCCAGGACAGGGACACCATTGGAGGCCATCTGTTGCAAACCTTCGGCTTCTTCATCTGACAAGCTGAGCTTGGAAATACCAGAGTTCAGGACAAACGCACCGGTGGTCAAACGTATTGGCAGCTGAGCTAAGCTCATAAGTCTTCCTTCCATTCGGGACTCGTTATGGTTAACTGTAATACTTTCTTGACCAAATCCAACACGTTCCATGTGCGCACAGACTGCACATGCGAAACATCCCTGCCAGTGAAGTGCCTCAACGGGCATGAACTTGCCACCTCGCAAGGTCACTGCGCACCCGAACAAACTGTGACCATCCGCCATCCGAAAGATTCAACGAAACACCATGACGCCGACTTCTCAGCACTCTGATACCCCGCGATCTCCGCAAGAACCCGTCTCAAAGCAACAGCCAAACGACGCTGCGACCCGCCATGAGCCCGCCGAGCTGGACGAGATCCCCAAGGGGTATCAGCAGGTCGAAACTCGGGAAGGAATCAAGATCGTCCGCGACGGCCCGGTATCTTTCGTGCGTCGTGAACTGGCGATGTCCCCCACCCGCCAACGTCTATGGCAGGACCATATGGGCACCACGATTCTGCCGGTCACTCGCACCTTTGCCGATACTTCCGTTGCTCCTCAATCACATCTCAATGTGGCCGAAGTCTGGGGACAGGCTGGCCCGCTGATCGTCGATATCGGGGTGGGACATGGCGAATCGACCTTCGCCGGAGCAGTGCAGCATCCCGAGGCGAACTTCTTAGCGGTGGAAGTGTACCGCCCCGGACTAGCCAAACTCCTAGACCGCGTGGTGACTGAGGGTGTAACCAATGTGCGAATGGTCGAGGCCAATGCACCAGAAGTGCTTGACCACATGCTCGCCGCCGGGGCTGCACAAGAAGTCTGGATCTTTTTCTCGGATCCGTGGCAGAAGAATCGCTACCACAAGCGTCGGTTGATCCAATCCAAATTCTTAGACCAGGTGGCGCGGGTCCTGGCCCCCGGCGGAATCCTGCGTTTGGCCACCGACTGGTCCAATTATGCGGCCCAGATGCGCGAGGTGGCTGATACTCATCCGGCCTTTGAAAACCTCCATCCAGGACGGTTAGCCGGACCAGACTCACCGCTAACGCTGGCGAGGTTGCACGGCACGGATAATGAAATCCCACAACCGCTAACAGAAGCACTTGATGAAGTCGGCGGCTGGGCTCCCAGGTTTGAAACCCGCCCGGTCACGAGTTTTGAGTCTAAAGCACAACGTGCGGGTCGCTATATCTTTGATCTGGCCTACCAAAAAATCGACTAAGACCAGGGTGATCACACGCCGGACTGTGGACGACAACAGCCGGATCCGATGACTCGGGATCCGGCTGTCAGATGCTCATAGCTCTGGCCAAGATGCGCGACACACACCTCGTCAAAGCTTGTCAGCGTGGCAAGGCATACCGTGGGCGGTTGAGCGCATACCGCGGTGTGGATTGTTCCAGGGCGAACATCACGGCTTGTTCGACCCGGTCGCGGTCGAAGCGCTGACGACGCCGTTCTTCGCGGTAGGCGCGCGCGGCGTCGTCGTGATGCTGGTGGTTGGGTTCTGTGAGACCGTGAATATTCGTCGTCACGCCAGAAGACCCGGCAGTAAAGGTGCGGGAGAAGGACACGTGGGATCGCATCACGGCAATTTGGTCGACCAGGTCGCTGACCGTATCGCGGAGTTCTTGGACTTCTTCCTCCAGCTCGACGATACGGCGGATGCCTTCCAATGAGACCCCGTCACGAGACAACGATTGAATCCGCCGTAACCGCCGGACATCTTCGGCGGAGTATCGGCGTTGGCCGCCAGCTTGGCGCGCAGGCACCACCAGTCCCATGCGGTCATATTGCCGCAGGGTCTGGGGGTGCATGTCGGCCAGCTGGGCCGCGACCGAAATGACGTAGACCGGATCGTGTTTGTGACGGCTGACCATTACAACTTAGCCTTCTTTACCAGCTCGGCCCTCGGATCAATGCCGGCGGTTGCCGCACGGTAGGCTTCCACTGCGGCGTGCGCCTCGTCACTGAGGTTGGTGGGCACATCGATGACCAGTTCGACGAGCAGATCACCAGTGCGTTTGGCGGTCTTCACGCCTCGCCCGCGCAATCGCAGGACACGGCCCGACGACGATCCGGCAGGAACTCCGATTTTCACGGCACCTTCCAGGGTTGGCACTTCGATCGTAGTACCCAGAACCGCCTCATCGAAAGAGACGGGTACCTTGATCCGGATATTGTAGTCATCACGTTCGAAAACCGGATGCGGGGTCACCGAGACTTTGACCATCAGGTCGCCTCGCCCACCGGTCCCCTGTTGTCCTTTGCCTTTGACGCGCATCGTTTGGCCATCTTTGACTCCGGCCGGGATGCGCACCTCGGTGGGGGCCCCGTAACCGGTGTTGACCTTGACGGTCGTGCCGCGAATGGCATCGGCGAAGCTGATCGTGATGGCACTTTTCAAATCAGCACCTTTGGTTGGCGCCTGTTGAAAACCGCCGAAGCTTTGGCCGCCGCCAAATCCACCGAACATATCACTGAATCCGGCGTTGCGGCCGCCACCCCCACCTCCAGCTTGGCCAAACAGTCCCGAGAAGATATCCTCAAATCCTCCTTGGCCGGCCCCGGGCGCGGTGAAGCGCGCGCCACCGGTTCGCATAGCACGCAGCTGATCATATTCTTGGCGCTGTGTCGGATCCGACAGCACAGTGTTGGCTTCGGTGATTTCTTTGAAGCGTTGCTCTGCTGTGGCGTCGTTGGGGTTGGCGTCGGGGTGATATTTACGGGCGAGTTTGCGGTAAGCCTTTTTGATCTCGGCGTCGCTGGCGTCTTTGTCGACACCTAAAATGGCGTAGAAATCTTTTTCTAGCCAGTCTTGTGAGGCCATGGGATCTCCCTCCTGTTATTCGTCACCGGCGGAGACCATCACTTGAGCGGCGCGTAGCACGCGTTCGTTATACAGGTAACCGTTGCGGAATACTTGCACGATGTGTTCGGCGGCAACCTCTTGCGATGGTTGACGCAACATCGCTTCGTGGTGGGCTGGGTCAAATGCTTCTCCCACCAGGGTGTCGCTGTCGTGTTTGACCAGGCCCTCGGACTCCAGCGTGGTGAACAGTTTGCGGGCGATCGCGGCAAATGGACCGTCAAGGTCACCGGCAGCATCGGCGGCATCGATATCATCGAGCACCGGCAGCAGCGCTTCCAGCATCGAAAACTTGGCGTTGTCTTTGGCGACGTCGCGGTCGCGTTCAACGCGACGGCGATAGTTCACGAACTCCGCCTGCAATCGTTGCAGGTCACTGCGCAGCTCGGCGGCTTCGTCCACCTGGGCAGTCTCGTCCGTGGCAGCTTCTTCTTCGGCTTCAGCACCGGCAGCGTTGAGGATGTCTTCAACCTGCGATAGCGGATCGGCATGCTCTGACGACTCGTCGGTTGTTTCAGATTCGGCAGCTTGATCGCGTAGCTCGCCGGTTTCTGGATCGATGCGGCGTTTATCGGTAAACCGGATCGGTTCGTTTTCTTCATTATGCGGCTGATCGGTCATGGTATATCTCCTTGAAAAACTTAACACGCGAGGCCGGCCGGAAACCGGCCGGCCTCGGTCCTAAACATTGAACAGCTAAACGGTCAGAAAGTTACTTCTTTTCGTCTTCGTCAATCACTTCAGCGTCGACGATGTCCTCGTCCTCGTTGGCATCAGCATCAGGCTGTGCGCCCTCCTGCTGCGAAGTTGCATACAGGGCTTCACCGATCTTGGTTTGCGACTGCTGCAGTTTCTCGAACGCCGACTGGATTTCTGCGTCATTATCCTGTTTTTCAAGGGCTGCCTTGAGCGCATCGACGTCGGCCTGAACCTCAGTCTTAACATCCTCAGGCAGTTTTTCGTCATTGTCTTTGAGCAGTTTGTCCACCGAGTACGCAGTGGTTTCGGCAGCGTTGCGAGCCTCGGCGGCTTCGCGGCGCTGCTTATCTTCCTCAGCGTGGGCTTCGGCGTCTTTGACCATGCGATCGATCTCCTCATCAGACAGCGAGGTGCCACCTGTGATGGTCATCGACTGTTCGGTTCCGGTTGCGCCGTCCTTGGCAGAAACGTGCACAATACCGTTGGCGTCGATGTCGAAGGTGACCTCGATCTGTGGGACACCGCGAGGGGCAGGCGCAATACCGGTCAGCTGGAAGTTACCCAGTGGCTTATTGTCGCGGGTAAATTCGCGTTCACCCTGGAACACCTGAATATCAACCGATGGCTGGTTGTCATCAGCGGTGGTGAAGGTTTCGGAACGCTTGGTTGGGATAGCAGTGTTGCGCTCGATGAGTTTAGCCATCACACCACCCTTGGTTTCAATACCAAGTGACAGTGGGGTGACGTCGATCAGCAACACGTCTTTGCGCTCACCGGCCAGCACACCGGCCTGAATGGCAGCACCGACAGCGACAACCTCGTCCGGGTTGACACCCTTATTTGGTTCTTTTCCACCGGCCAGTTTCTGGACCAGTTCGGCAACCGCTGGCATACGGGTCGAACCACCCACGAGGACGACGTGGTCAATTTCGGAAACCGAAACGCCGGCTTCTTTGATGACGTCTTCGAATGGGCGACGGGTGCGCTCCAGCAGATGGGAGGTCATGTCTTCGAACTTGGCGCGCGACAGGTGCTCATCCAAGTGAACCGGACCGTTTTCGGTCACGGACAGGTACTGCAGCGAGATGTTGGTCGAAGTTGCCGAGGAGAGTTCCTTCTTGGCCTGTTCGGCGGCTTCCTTCAGACGCTGCAGCGCAATCTTGTCTTTGGATAGGTCTGCACCTGAGGCTTTGGCGCGTTCGAGCAGCCAGTCGACGATAACCTGGTCCCAGTCGTCGCCACCGAGACGGTTGTCGCCGGCAGTGGAACGAACCTGAATGGTCGAGAAGTCGTCGTCGTCTTTGCCAACTTCTAGCAGGGAGACGTCGAAGGTACCGCCACCGAGGTCAAAGACCAGGATCAGTTCGTCTTCTTTACCGCGTTCCAGGCCGTAGGCCAAAGCGGCCGAGGTTGGTTCGTTGATAATACGTGAGACGTTGAGCCCGGCGATTTCACCGGCTTCTTTGGTGGCCTGGCGTTCGGCGTCGTTGAAGTAGGCCGGCACGGTGATAACCGCATCGGTTACCTTTTCGCCGAGGTATTCTTCGGCGTCGTGCTTGAGCTTCATCAAAATACGGGCCGAGATTTCCTGCGCGGTGTACGACTTGTCGTCGATTTCGGCTTTCCAGTCGGTACCCATGTGACGCTTAACCGAAGAAATGGTGCGTTCTGGGTTGTTGACGGCCTGGCGCTTGGCGATATCACCGGTCAGGACTTCGCCGCCCTTGGTGAATGCGACCACCGATGGCGTGGTGCGTGCACCTTCGGCGTTGGCGATAACCGTTGGGTCGCCGCCTTCTAGTACGGCAACCACCGAGTTGGTGGTACCCAGGTCAATACCTACAGCACGTGACATATGGGAATCCTTTCGTTGCAAATACTTGGGAAAGTATTTTCGTGTTTTAAAATTTCTCAGCCCACTCCTTGAGCTCTCTACACTCAAGGTGCCACAGGTTGCGACTCCGTGTCAAATAAAACCTGAGTCAAGTGGACTCAACTTCGCATCTGTCACGTATAGCATTCAGGACCTTGGTTTTATTCCCGCCTGCACGCAAATGTGGTTTGGCGTACACGCCTTGACCGGTTCGTCGATGCATCGAGATCGGTGGCCTAGCATAGAGTTATGTCACGCTATTCCGCCGCTCGTCCGCTCATCATTGGTATCGACGGCCGTTCGGGCTCCGGCAAAACGGTCCTATCGAAGGTCCTTGCCGAAACGCTCTCGGTCGACCACGAGGTCACCGTGGTACGTCTTGAAGACTTCTACCGCGGCTGGGATGGGTTGGCAGCCGGCATCGAAAAATTTAGCCACGACGTCCTACCGGCCTTAGCCGAGGGCGAAACTGCGACCTATCAAACCTGGGACTGGCATGCTTCCGATACGCCCCAGGGCGGTCCCGGGCCGGTCGTGATCACGCAACCCAGCGAAGTCATTATCTGTGAAGGGGTGGGTGTGGGGGCCCGGCCGAACCGCGAATATCTGGACGTCCTGATCTGGTTGCGCGTGCCCGATAAGGTCCGGCATAAGCGCGCCATGGGACGCGACGGCGACACCTACCGTGCTCACTGGGATCGCTGGGCGGCTCAGGAGCGTGCGATGTTAGACCAGGACCAGATTTATGATGCCGCAGACTTAGTGCTGGTGGCTGATGAACCCGATGAACGCCATCACATCTCCGCACTGGCTGTTGTCCAGGCAATGTTGGCCACCGGACGCAGTCTGGAGGATCCGACACCGGCCGATCAGAGCGACGCTTAGGCCGGGCGATGCGCGCCTGGGCAGCTACTGTAAGGCCGAGGTCAGGCGGAAGACGTTATCCACCCAGCGGTAATAGCGCGGCCGAGCCAACCAATCTTTGAGTAACAGGTGCTCGCACTTGGCCTGGTACATATCGATAATCGCATCGAGTTTGGCAACCTCTTCGGAGCCGACCACCATGACCGTCACCTCTGAGTTCAGCGAAAACGAGCGCATATCCATATTCGAGGACCCAAAAACGCCGACGTCGTCGTCGATGGTAAACATCTTGGAGTGCAGCACATCCGGATCCGGGTAGCGGTAAATGTGGATCCCGGCGCGCAACAGTTGCTCATAATAGGACTGCTGGGCGTGTTGGACGGCCAGCTGATCTGCCCGGCGTACCACCAGCACCTCGACGCGCACGCCGCGCTGAGCCGCTGTGGTCAGAGCATAGAGCATCGTGTCGTCGGGGACGAGATAGGGGGTGACCACGCGGATGGTCTCCTGAGCCGCATAAAATAGATGGATAAAGGCCCGCAGATTATTCTCTTGGGAAAACCCAGGTCCCGAGGGAATGACCTGGGCTGCGGGACCTTCGTGATCCTCAATCTCGTCTTCGGTGACGTCGCGGAGTTCTTGATGCAGTTGTTTGCCGGTTTCTGAAAACCAGTCGGTAGCAAACACCACGTCAAGCGAGGCCACCGTGGGCCCTTCGATCCGCGCCATCATATCGACCCAGTGACGGTTGAGCCGGTGTGCCGAGGCTCGCTTATAGCCGGGTTCAATGAGGTTGATTGAGCCCGTATATCCCACGACACCATCGACGACGATCATTTTGCGGTGGTTGCGCAGATCTGGGCGTTGATATTGTCCGCGCCAGGGCCGCACCGGCATGAGCCGAAAATACTCGATTTCGGCCGCGTCCAAGCGCCGCAGGAGCTGGCGGTATCCTCTGACCCGAGCAGTGCCAATGTGATCGAACAGCAAGCGCACCGTCACCCCTCGAGTCACCGCGCGCTCCATCGCGTCTAAGACCAAGTCCGCATAACCCTGCCGATGTTTCGGGTCGGTGCCGATGATATAGAACATCACATTGACGTAGTTTTGGGCCCGATCGATATCGTCGGCCATGTGCTGCATGGTCAGCCGATAATCGGTGAGGTATTCAAACGTGTTGCCGTCCAACATGGGAAAACCGGTCAACCGACGGGTCAGTTTCGAATTCGCCGCCACGTAATCCGGGGCCGCACCCACCTGGTCGGGTAAATCCAAGTGCGCGGTGGCTCGTCGCAGCTCCGAATTGACTGCGACTTGACGCGAGCGGCGTTGGCCGCCCAGCCGGAAGGAGCCAAACGTCAAGAACAACAACAGCCCCGGGATGGGGAAAAAGAAAATGACCAACAGCCAGGCCATGGCCACGGCAGGTCGACGGTTGCCCGGGACAATGCCTAGCAGTGCGATACGGATGGCAATGTCGGCGCTCGTGAACAAAACACGCACCCAGAACGGAAAATCCGCCAAGTCAGCCACCGACCAAATCATGCCAATAGTCTAGGCCACGAAGCCATAGAAACAGGTTGGGCAGCGCCCATCGGACAAATTTACGGGCCTGTTCGCTTCCGATACAGTTGTATAGGGTCGCAAACGGCCCACCATACTTTCATATACAAGGGTGAACATGGCAAAGCTTCTTTATCGTCTTGGGCTCGGTGCAGCTAAACGGCCACTTGCAGTGATCTTCTCCTGGTTGGTCATGCTCGCGATCGCCGCGGCAGCTTTTCTAACCTTCGGCGGCACGCTGGTTTCCACCATTGATATCCCCGGCACCCCGACGGCGCAAACCACGGACCGGCTTCAAGAAGAATTTCCTGATGCCGCACGTGGGACCGGCAATGTGGTCTTCCAGACCGTAGACGGCTCGGAATTGAGCACCGACCAGCGTGAGGCCATCACCACGGTGCTTGAGGATGCTGGCGAGGTGGACGGGGTTGCCGAGGTGATCGACCCGTTTGCTACCGAAGCCGAACTGGCCGAGCAGCAACAACAGCTCACGGAGGGTCGCCAAGAGCTGAAGGTCGCAGGCCAACAGCTTGCATCCGCGCCCGCACAACTTGAAGCCGCCCAAGAAGAACTCGATGCCGCTGCAGCCGAGCTCGAAGCCGCCCAAGAACAACTCGATGCTGGCAAACACCAGGCCCTCGGAGCGGGTCTGCCCGAAGCCGCCGTCGAACAACAATTCGCCACGCAACAAGCCCAGTTAGACGCAGCGGTCGAAGAACTTGAAGCCGGCCGTGAGCAGCTGGCCGAGGAACGCACGAACTATGAAGAAGGCCGTGCCGAATACGAAGAAGGCCAAGAACTCGTGGAACTCGGTGACCGTCTACTGACTACTACCAACGACTATTCGGTGGTCTCAGCGGACGGGTCCGCGGCGATTGGCACCGTACAGTTCGTTGACCAAGACATGGATGTCTCGACCGAGATTCGCGAAGCCGTTGTCACCACGTTCACCGACGCCCAGATCGACGGCGTCGACATCCTCCCTTCCCAAGAACTCTCCATGGCCGTACCCCAGGTCTTAGGCTGGGCCGAAGTCGTCGGGCTGGTCATCGCCGGCATCGTGTTAGTCGTCATGCTGGGAACCTTCATCACCGCAGGACTGCCGCTGCTCAACGCCCTGGTGGGTGTCGGCGTTGGCGCATTAGCGGCCATGGCCTTCTCCTCGGTGGTCGAGATGAGCTCGGTCACCCCCGTGTTAGGTGTGATGCTCGGGTTGGCGGTCGGCATTGACTACGCCCTGTTCATCGTCCACCGGCACCGTACCCAGTTGAAGACCGGCATGGAGATACGCCATTCAATTGCCATGGCCAATGGCACCTCGGGCAACGCGGTGGTCTTTGCCGGCTCGACCGTGGTGATCGCACTGCTGGCACTCAACCTAACCGGCATCCCATTTTTGGGACTCATGGGAACCGTCGGCGGCTTCGTTGTGGTCATTGCCGTGCTGGTGGCCATCACCCTGACCCCCGCGATGCTCTCGCTGCTGGGGCACCGTGCTCTGTCGAAACGCGAACGTCGCCAACTCAACGAGCGCGCAGACCGGACCGGAGTAACCAAAACGCTGCAACCCATGTCGACGGCGCGCGCCGTGTTCACGGCCATCGGTACCATCGCCGTGCTGGCCCTCATTGCCATTCCGGTGTTTTCGATGCGCCTTGGCATCCCCGATGGGTCAGCCGAGGCCCCAGACACCTCCGAATACCAAGCCTATGCGGCCCAGGCCGAACACTTCGGGGCCGGCCGGAACGCGCCGATCATTGCAGTAGCCGACATCCCAGCGGACCTTGATCAAACCGACCTGCTCACCACGACCGTCGAACAAGCCGAACAGATTGCCGCGCTTGATGAAGTCGAACACGTCGTGCCGGTGGGTGAAAACGAAGCCGGCGATATCCTGATGTACCAAATTATCCCGGTGCACGACGCGAATCATGAAGCCACCGTAAATCTGGTCTATCAGCTTCGTGACCTCGACCCGGCCGGTGAAGTCACCAACCTTGCTCTGGCCGGGCACGCAACCGGCGTCATTGACATCTCTGACGCGCTCGCCGAGGTCCTGCCGCTATACCTGGGCGTCGTCGTCGGGCTGTCCCTGTTGATCATGGTGCTGGTCTTCCGATCGCTGGTGGTCCCACTGATCGCCTCGGGAGGATTTGTATTGTCCGTGGGCGCGGCCATGGGTGCTGTCGTAGCAATTTACCAGTGGGGCTGGTTGGGCGATATCTTCATGGTGCACAACCCGGCACCCGTGCTGTCGTTCTTGCCGACCATCATGATCGGAGTGCTGTTCGGCCTGGCCATGGACTATCAGTTGTTCATCTCCTCGGGAATGCGCGAAGCCTATGCCCATGGCACCGAGGCACGCCTGGCCGTCCAAAAAGGCTTTGTGCAGGGCCGGGCCGTCGTCGCAGCTGCTGCGATCATCATGGTCTCGGTATTCGGCGGTTTCGTCTACGCCGACGACTCCTATATCCGGCCGATCGGTTTTGGGTTAGCCATCGGGGTGCTATTTGATGCATTTCTGGTGCGTATGCTCATGGTGCCCGCGCTCATGCACCTGCTGGGGCCCGCGGCCTGGTACTTGCCGAAATGGTTGGACCGCATCCTGCCGGATGTGGACGTCGAAGGCGCCAAACTAGCGGAACTCAACACCACCGACGACGCCGGGCGCCACGCAGACGAAACCGCGACCGATACGCCCGTTACAACCTCGCGCCGCAAGGTCTAAGCTAGAAACGGTTCCCCATCGAGAAAGGCATAAGGATGAATGACATGATGCAAAAACTTCTGCGTACCGGAGTTTCCATCGGCGCTGGTTTCATTGGCACTAAAGCCGTTGAAGCCATTTGGAAAGCCGCAACCGGTGACGACGAGGCCCCAAACACCGACGACGACCAGGCCACCCTGTTGCGGGTTGTTGCCTTCGCCACGATCTCTGCCGGAGTCTCGGCTCTGCTCGAAGTCGGTTCCCAGCGCCTAGTGAATAAGGCCATGTCGAAGACCGATAACAAAAAAGCCAAACAGCTCGGCCGCGCCGAAGTCTAAACACCTGACAACTATTGCTTCACCGTGGTGCCGGAGGGAAACCTCTGGCACCACGAGTGTTTAAAGGCCCTACCAATAGGCGCGGGCGGTTTCGGTAACACCGCAAACTTCAGTCAGACCGGCGTCCATCACCCGCACCGGCCGGTCTGTGGCGTCCCACTGAGACACGGATGGTTCCTCGACCCGGATCCGGAAATTATCGTCGCGCCACGCTGCCAGCACCTGTTGGGCCTGGTCATCACCGGCATGGGATTGTTCGACGAGATGCTCATAGGCCAGTTGCGCGGCGTGGCCGACTTGGGCGGCCGCCTTGCCGGTAGTGAGCTCGGTGTGCGGAGTCACCTCGATGCTTACGACAGTATGCTGCTGCACCGAAGCACGAAGCCGCGGCAGTTCGGTGCCTCGAACCTGCAGTTTTTTTATTGCCGCGGGCAGTGGATCCACCGGGCCGGGAACAAGTGCCCTCACCTGGGCGCTCCCCGAGGCTGCGGTGATCCCGTCTAAGTTGTGGACATCATCCCACCGCTTATTTTCTGCCCGGCGGGCTACCTTGCGGATCCACCCGGCACGCCAGTGTGCAACCGCAGCAGCCCACGCCCCTCGCGGATCGGATGCCTGCGGGTCGTCCAACAACTGCACTACGGCCGTCCCGGCGGCTTCTAGCACATCAAGGTGATTGGCTGGATCCTGTTTATTGCGATGGATCACCAACTGCATGGCCCAGGGGTTTTCGTGATCAGGATGCTCCGGACGCGATACAGGTTGACTCATGTTTCTACTCTAACGTTGCATTACCACGGCGGCGTCTTAGGGTAGAACATATGGACACTAAGCTTCCCGACACCTGGACCCCGTGGCGTGCGCCCTCCCCACTGCAGGGGCGCCGTCCCACCAAAGAAGAGCTGGCTGAGACCGCGGCAAACGGCGTGACTTTGGACGATGTGCTGCCCTATCCTGCCGAACACGACAATGCAGGCCTGTTGCGATTGCTTATCGTGGGGACCAATCCCAGCCCATGGGCGGCATCCGTTCAAGCGCCGTTTGCTCGGCCGGGGAATCGATTCTGGAAATCCCTCCACGCCGGTGGCGTGACGGAGCGGCTGGTCAATAACTCCAATGGCATGGAGCGTTCCGATGAGTTGATGCTGGCGCAACGCGGTGTTGGCATCACCAATATCGTCTCCCGACCAACCTCCAGATCCAGTGAGCTCAGCCGCGAAGAATTACAGGCCGGATGTGCCCAGCTGATAGAGCGCGTCGCAGTGTTAAGACCTCGCGTTGTAGCGTTTACCGGGATCACCGCGTTTCGGACGGCCTTTGCGTCACCCAAGGCCCTGCTCGGGCCGCAACCAACCGATGACCTGACGGGATGGCCCGAGCAGTCACAGCTGTGGGTCGTGCCGGACCCCAGTGGGCTGAACGCTCATGAGTCCGTCGAAACGCTGGGTGAAAAATGGGCTCAGGTCTGGGCCGCCAGCGCTCACGGCGAGGAGGATTAAGATGGTAGCTGCCGAGCCAACGATTTTCCTGACCGGTGCGACCAGTGGCTTGGGCCGGGCGGTAGCCGCTACGCTGGCCACGAGGAAAAGTCGATTGATTTTACACGGGCGCGATGCACAACGACTGCAGCAACTGCGTGCAGAACTCAGCAACGCGACCGCAGTGATCGACGTTGTTCAAGCAGATCTGGCGGATTTATCCCAGGTAGTACAACTGGCTGACGACGTCGCCGAGCTGACCGAACATTTAGAGGTGGTGGTGCATAATGCCGGAGTTGGCAAGGGTGCAACCGATACTCGACAGCTTTCCGTTGATGGATATGAGCTGCGCTTAGCGGTCAACCATCTCGCCCCGTTTGCCTTAACCAATTACCTGCTGCCGTTGTTAGAAGCCGGGGCGCCCAGCCGGATCGTCAATGTGGCGTCCGGGGCGCAAGAACCCGTAGATTTCGAAGACCCGCAGCTGGCACAGCACTACTCAGGAAATCGGGCCTATGCGCAAAGCAAGTTCGCCATGGTAGCCACCGGGTTCAAACTGGCGCGTACCCTGGCGCCGAAGACGGTTACGGTCAATAGTTTGCATCCGGCCACGCTGATGCCCACTCGGATGGTGCATGAAGGCTACGGCCGCACGGTTGATGATCTCCAGACCGGTGTGGATGCGGTCTTGCAGCTGATCGAATCACCCAAGCTCGACGGGGTATCCGGGCAGTACTTTTCCATCCAGCAGCCTGCCAGAGCCCACCCGCAAACGTATGATCTCCAGGTCCAAGAGCGACTGTGGGAACTGAGTGAAGCACTGACCGGGGTGCGTTACTGACGCCCGTTCGCGCGATCCTCGGCGTCTGTTTCCGCGTCGGCACGCTCTTGTTCGTAAATGACCTTGGCCAAGTCATCGACGGCGATATGCGCCGGATCCAGGTGATGGGACCGGTAGGTTGCTCGTCCGACCAGGTGTGCTGATACCGGGGCGGTAATCAGCTGCATCAGCCACGCGACGATCAAAACCGGCACCACCACCCAGGTTTTCAAGGCGAAGCCCAAACCGGCCAATGCTAGAAAGAGACCCAGTACCTGGGGTTTAGTGGCTGCGTGCATGCGCGACAGCACATCAGGAAACCTCAGGAGACCAAATCCGGCCACCGCCGATAATAGCGTGCCCAGCACCAGCAAGATCGCCGCAACGATGTCCATCCAGGAGTCATAGGTAATTTCCATTTAGACGTCACCGCCTGTGGGACCTTGTTGGGGTTCGGGTTCAGCTTGATTCGCGTGGGCGCCTTCCACCGTGAATCGCGCCAATGTTGCCGAGGAGATGAAGCCAATCAGCGATGCGACCACGACCAACACGATGAAATGCGTCGAATCGTTCAGCGCCATCCACACGGTCAGTCCAGACGAGAGCACTATGAGGATGACGTCGACGGCAATTGCACGGTCGAGCAGTGCTGGGCCGCGCACAATGCGGTACAGCGCCCCGATGGCTCCCAAAGCTAGGAAGCCCAGACTGATCCAACCGGCCAGAGATAAAACACTCATGATCGTTCCTCCAGCTCTGTCAGCTCAGCGATCTCCGCTAGTTCGCTATGCCGACGGATCACCCCGTCGTCGGCGTGGTCTTCGGCTTTTACCAGGGCGTAATCACGTTTGGAACCGAAGCCACGAATCATCCGTGCTTCAATATCCAAGGAATCCACGCGAAACGCTTCTGCCGCCGCTTCGTCTGGAACGTCCAGCACGTGTAAGAACAGCGTCGAGGTCGGTCGATCAACATCGATCACCAACGAACCCGGGATGAGGGCATAGACATGTCCAACTAACGTCAACAGCAAGTCATCTTGGGTGCGCAGTTTCACCGCGACCACCGAGTTGACAACATTGGGCCCGGGTTTGCCGGCTTTGACGGCGACATCCCAGGTAGCTGCTGTGATTTTCCACAGGAAATAGAACACGAATTTGATGCTGTAATACACGTTGAAACGGTCAGCAAACGGAACCTGTGGCAACCGTAATAACAACATGACGGCGGAGCTAAAAATGATGCCCAATACGATCGTGCCCAGTGTGAGATCCTGCCAGAGGGCGACCCAAACGAAGGTGAGCACCACAATCATGGGCCATTGAGACAGCCTGGATCGTTTATCTTCGATGGCCGAAGGCATGTCGGGGCGCCGGTTCTGCGATGTCTTCGCGGTTTTTGGCATTAGTTCGTGCCTCCTTCCGAATCCTGTGAAGTGCCCGCTCCATCGGAGCCCTCAATCCCCCAGGCTTCCAACTGGTCGGCTTCCAGCTGGGCCTGTTGGGCGGCCTCGTCGCCCAACACCGCCTGAATATACGGGGTCCGGTGGATCATGTCGTCGGCGGCTTCATCTGCAAATTCAAAGAGCGGGCCTGCCACGACGGTCAGTGCCACCCCGACCGTGACTAGGGCGACGGTCGGTGCTACCAGACCTGGAGAGTCTTTGCGCAGAGGTTTTTTCCGTTGGTCGACGCGTTTGGCTTCTTCGGTGCCACGCATCGCGGGGTCTTCGGAGTCTTCGATCGGTCGCCAGAAGACACGGCTCCAGATGCGCATCATGACCAGCAGCGTCAACAGTGAGGTAATAATCGAGGCTGCCACGAGCACCCAGGCCAGTCCGGAACCATTGGCCACGCCGGCCTGGACCAGACCAACCTTGCCGATGAACCCAGAAAACGGTGGAATACCACCCAAGTTGAGTGCGGGGATAATGTACAGAATGGCTACGAGCGGGGAAATCTTGAGCATCGACCCAAGCCGGTCCAGGTTCGCTGATCCGGTGCGATATTCGATCAGACCGGTCACCAAAAATAGCGCGGTCTGGATGGTGATGTGGTGGACGACGTAGAACACCGTGGCGGTCAGACCAATGTGGTTGGACACTGCCACACCAAAGATCATGTATCCGATGTGTGAGACCAGCGTAAAGGATAAAACACGTTTGATGTCGAACTGGACAAGGGCACCCAGAATCCCCACGATCATGGTCAGCCCAGAAATCACCAGTAACAGCGAATTGACGCGGTCGCCTGGGAACAGCAGCGTTTCAGTACGGATGATGGCGTAGACGCCGACCTTGGTCAGCAAGCCGGCGAACACTGCGGTAACCGGTGCTGGGGCGGTCGGATAGGAGTCTGGCAACCAAAACGATAACGGGAACACCGCCGCCTTGATACCAAAACCCACCAGCAACATCAAGTGCAATAACTGTTGCAGATCCGGGTCCAAATCTCCGAGTTTCATAGCTAAATCAGCCATGTTCACGGTCCCGGTGGCCCCGTAGATCATCGCGATGGCGACCAAAAAGACCACTGACGAAACGACGGAGACGACGACGTAGGTAACGCCGGCTCGTACTCGCGGTCCGGTCCCGCCAATGGTGAGCAAGACGTAGGAGGCTGTTAGGAGAATCTCGAACCCAACATAAAGGTTGAAGAGATCTCCGGCCAGAAACGCGTTGGACACGCCTGCAGTCAAGATCAAAAACGTCGGGTGGAAAATAGACACCGGCTGCTGCGGGGATTCGTCACTGCCGACACCTTGGGCCGAAGAAAATAGCAGCACGAGCATGACCACCACGGATGAAACCACGAGCATTAGCGCGGAGAACCGGTCCACGACCAGGACGATGCCGATCGGGGCTTCCCAGCCACCTAACAGTACGGCTTCGGCGCCACCGTGGATCCACACATCGATCAGCAACCAGATTTCTAAGGCAAGGGTGATTGCCAGCGTGCTGAGCGTGACGGCAACCTGACTGACTGGCTTGCGCACCAGGGTGAACGCGATTGCTGCACCCAGGATGGGCAGCAGTACCGAAAGTGGCGCGAGTTCGACCACAGAAATGTCAATCACCAGCGGTCACCTTCTTTCGGTTCTGCAGAGTCCACATTGGGATTGGTCTCGGTGGTGTATTCGTAATAAATATTTGGATCCTCGTGATCTTCGAGGAATTCGGATGCTTCATCGGCAATGAGCGCATCGTCTTCGGCATCGTAGGTTGGCTGTTCGGCAACCTGGATGTCTTCGATATCGACTTGGACTTCATCACGCCGGGCCAGCACCCAGGATCGGTAGATGAGCGCCAGAATAAACGCGGTGACCGCAAAGCTAATAACAATCGAGGTGAGCGTCAGTGCCTGGGGCAGCGGATCGAGGTATTCGTCGGCCGCGATGTCATCGCGGAAGATCGGCGGGAGTCCTGCTGGACCGGCCATGATGATAATCAGCAGGTTCGCAGCGTTGGTGAACATCATCAAACCGAACATAATCCGGGTCAGGGTGCGGTCCAGGAGCAGGTAGATTGCCGCGGCGAACATGACACCCATCATGATGAGCAATATGGCATCAATGGTCACGGCGGCCTCCTGAACTTTGTGCACTGACTCGGGCTGCGGTCATACGTTGTTCGGCCTCGGTTCGGTCACGGATCTCGATTTCGTAGCGGCGATCCACTTCGGAACCTAGGGAGCGCAGCACATCAATGACCAGCCCAATAACAACGAGGTACACACCGATATCGAAGACCATGGCCGAGGCGAAGTGGACATGACCAAACAACGGCAGGACGACTTCGACGTCATAGGCTTGGAAGACTTGCCCGCCAAAGAAGAGTGGAATGACACCAGCGACGGCGGCGATGGCAAGACCTGAGCCCAGGATAATGCCGGCGGGGACCTTAATGGATTGCTCTAACTCGAACCGGCCTCCAGCTACATAACGAATGGCAAAAGCAATACCGGCTAATAGACCACCGGCGAATCCACCACCGGGGAGGTTATGGCCGGAAATCAGCAAGTACAGTGACACGAGGATAATGGCGTGGAAGATTAGTCGGGTGATCACTTCGAAAATGATCGAGCGACGTTCCGGGGCCATGGTGGAACCGGCAACAATCCAGGGTTCGCGCTGCACATTGAAAAAGCTGCGGAAACTTTTCACTTCGGTTTCGTTCATTGGCAGTTCTTCGACACGGTATGCGCCCACGGTTCCGGCGGTGATTTCCGAAAGGCTCTTGCGGCGCTTCTCGCGTTCAGCAATGAACACCAGTGAGGCGACGCCGGTGGCTGCGGCCGCCAGGACGGTGATTTCCCCGAAGGTATCCCAGGCACGCATATCGACCAGGGTTACGTTGACGATGTTTGTGCCCCCACCTTCGTAATAGGACAGCTCTGGCATGGCTAGTGAAATCGGGTCGGCAATGCGCGAGGCCATGACGGTAGCGGCGATCCATATCATGACGAATCCGAACGCGATGGCTAGTAGCGCTCGCGCCCACTGCTTATCGTGTTCTTCTTGGACTTTAGGAATCTCTGGGGGTAAGACGCGTAGTCCCAAGACCATCGCAACGGTTAACACAGATTCAACCAGCACTTGCGTCAGTGCAAGATCCGGGGAACCTTGGAAAGCGAAGACCGCTGCTAGGGCATATCCGGTTGTCGAGACTAATAGGACGGCCCAGAAACGTCGTTTGGCACGGATCGCCGAGATCGCAGCCAGGATCATCACGGCTGCCACCACGAAGTACACCGGATGACCGGTGAGTATCCAGTCGCCGGCAAAGGCCGCATTGGGCAGCGAAATGGTGGTCTCATCAGTATTGGTGGGGAACAACAAGACGGCAAGCGGTGCCAGCACTGTGACGGCAAGAATGATGTAGAGGTAGACCGACAAGTCACCCCGTTGGGTCCGGCCGGTGATCCAAATGGCCAAATCGTCCAGACGGGCCAGGCCATTACGGTAGACCCGCGACATATCGATCCAGGTGGGCACAGCGTCCTGGGCACGACTCACGTGGCCGCGGATGACGAAGAGCCCGACACCGGCCAGGATAATCAGCACGGAGAGTCCCAGCACCAGATTGAAACCGTGCCATAGCGCAATCGGTTCCACATGTTCACCTTCGATGTGTTCGAAGGTCTGGCTGAACCCGTAGGGTAAAGCGCCTACCCAGCTGGGGACCAGTGCTGCTACGACGCCGGCGGCCGAGAGTAATGCGGCCGGGATCAGACCGAGTCGGCCAAATCCGCGCAGTGCTGGGGTTTGTGGAAGTTCTTGCAGCTGGCCACCCGCTCGGACTTTCTTGGTGGCAAATGCGGCCCACAGAAAGCGTGCGGTGTAGGCGGCTGTCAGGATGGAACCCAGAACAACGATGACCAGTGGAGCCCAGCTCCACACAGCGCCCCAGAAGTTTGGCTGGCCTAGCAAAAACGCATCGGTTCGCCACAGCCCCCAGTCCATGGCGGCCTGCATCACGGTTTCTTTGCCGATAAAGCCAAACAGCGGTGGCACACCCGCCATCGACAGTGAGGCAATAGTCGCCGTCCAGAATAATCCTGGATGGGACTTCCGCAGTCCGGAAAGCTTCGTCAGATCGCGGGTCCCGGTGATCTTGTCGATGGCACCAACCACCATGAACAACGGTGCTTTAAACAGGGAGTGGGCCAAGAGCATCACCAGGCCCGCTTGAGCTCCTGCAGCTGTGCCAAGCCCATTGGCGATCATCAAGAAGCCCAGCTGGGAGACGGTGCCGTAGGCCAAAATAAGTTTAATATCGGTTTGTCGCAGGGCGCGCCAACCACCCACGAGCATGGTCCACATGCCCACGCCCAAGACCATGATTTGCCAGATATTTTCACTGGAAAAGGCAGGAGCGAACCGTGCCACCAGATAAATACCGGCTTTCACCATCGCTGCAGCGTGCAGGTAAGCAGACACGGGAGTTGGAGCGGCCATGGCTGCCGGCAACCAGAAGTGGAACGGGACTTGTGCCGATTTCGTAATTGCCCCAAGGAGGACCAGGCCGATAGCCCAGGTCATATAAGTCCCGGCGAAATCTCCGGCGAGGAGTTCAGCACCTTGAGCAACGATCTCGGAAATGCGGAAGGTCCCTGCTGCATGTCCGAACATGACCAGCCCGATCAGCATGCCCAAGCCACCAAGAGTGGTGATCATCAAAGCGGTCATCGCGGACCGGCGAGCAAAAATACGATGCGCCTGGTACCCGATCATGAGGAACGACAGGATCGAGGTGACTTCCCAAAAGACGTAGAGCACCATGAGATCATCGGTTGTAACCAAACCAAACATGGCTCCAGCAAAGGCCAAGAACTGGGCTCCGAAGCTGCCCAAGCGCGGCTCATCTGCTTTAAAGTACCGTGCACAATAGACCAGCACCGCAGCACCAACGCCCAGGACAATCAGTCCGAGGAAAGCGCTGAGCGTGTCTAAGCGGAACGAAAGTTCGATCCCCAGCTGTGGGATCCATTGCCAGGTTTGGACAAGGGAAGTATCTTGGTGATCTGCAGCAGCGCCCGACGCTAACAATTCCTCGGCTGCAAGGACATTGGGTAATTGTGCCGTAAGCCAGATAAACCCGGCCGCTGGTATCGCTGCGAGTATGAGGAAGCCTGAACGTCCGGTTTTATGGAAGATCAGGGGTGCGATGAGCGCAACCACAAAAAGTGCAAGCAGCACAATCAGCATGGTTGCCTCCGTGAGGTCTAGGGGACGGTCACCTGGTTAACCTTACATAGTGGAGGAGGCCTTTGGCGCAGGGCGTTTGAGGTTCACATTCTCGACCTATCCCGCTTAAGTCTTGTTTTACCGGTTCTAGTTTGGTTTATACCAAACAACCTGGATCAAGAGCATTACTAAAATCACCGTTGTGTTACTGAAAACGAACCGCAGTTGGCGCCCTGGCTCCAAGGCCTTAACCTGCATTCCCAGAAGGTTTAAAATCCCGCTCTCACGCTGCACGGCGCGAATTATTCACCGCCCATAACGTCGCGAATGGGAGATGTTGGATCGAAATGTGAAGCACTGACAGGCTGCATTCTGTTTTCAGCGCAACGGCTCCTACGCTCCGAGATTTGCGGCAGCTTCGGCCGGGTTAGGGCTCAACTGTTGAGCAGACGGGACGGCTACAGGTGCTTACCGTTCGATGGTCGAACGGTGGAAATTCAGATGCGACCTGGAGGCAGTCGGCCCACGCTGGTCTTGATACCGGTTAAGGTTGGGTCCCGTGCCGTAAGGATGTTCCGACGGCGAAGTCAGAGCAAAGAAGGCCATCTGACCAATTTTTGAACCAGGCCACAGCTTGATTGGCAGCGTCGACATGTTAGACAACTCCAGCGTGATGTGACCTGAGAACCCGGGATCGATGAAACCTGCGGTCGAGTGCGTCAATAAGCCCAGACGCCCGAGAGAGGATTTACCTTCTAATCGAGCGGCGACGTCGTCTGCTAACGTCACCTTCTCATAGGTCGAGCCCAGCACGAATTCTCCGGGGTGGAGAATGAAGGGCTGATCGGGTTCGACATCGACCATGCGTGTGAGGTTCGTCTGCTCTATCGCTGGGTCGATGAACGGGTAGTTGTGGTTATCGAACAGCCGAAAATACCGGTCGATCCGGACATCCACGCTGGCCGGTTGCACCATGGCAACGTCCAGCGGGTCTAGACCGATCCGCCCAGTTTCTAATGATTTCTTGATATCACGATCCGATAGAAGCACAGCTTAACGGTAGCGCACGATCCGAAGAGCGTAGCCATTATGGCAGCAGGCGTGCCATCACCTTAGACCGATTAGAAAATCAGCGCTGATTCGAGCGGCAGATCGACTTTGACGTCAAGATTAGGAGCAACCTCAAAGTACGAGGGTTTCCCGTCATCGACGAACAGCATGACGATACCTTCAGGAATAAATGCTTCAAGAATGATGGGGGCATCGCTGGGTTGCACTTCTTGCCCATCGACCCGGAGCTGGAATGACGGGCACTTACCGCAATCACATAATTTTCCCACTGAGAGGCGGTCAATCATTGCGTGAAGCTCATGGCGCCAGTTCCGCCACGCCACGGATCCTTTGAGCCGATCGGGGTCGGATGCCTTGGCGCTGGTAATCATGGCGCTAATCAAAGTGTGTTCTGGATGTGTGAGGGACCGGGCCATGAGTGCTCCTTTCCACCGGCACCAACACTGTGCATTAGTGGCGAATAGCCGCTAGCATTTCTTGGGCAAGATCCGCGGGGGAGTTCTGGCCTTTTTTGGTTCCAATAATTCTTGGACGGAGCACATGAACATCGACCTCTTCGGGTTCGTACTCTCGCTGTATTTGTCGCGCCAAGCTATCGACTGCCATTTTCGAGGTGGCATAGGCCCCGCCGTTAGTAAACCGTCTTTCCACTGCCGTTGCGGAGGTCAACACAACCTTCCCTCCGCCGTGGGACTTCCAGTGTGGCAAGATTCGCGACAGAACTTTGGTCGTCGGGTAGACGTTCTTTTCCATCATTTCCTGTAAGACTTCGGTAAATCCCTCGGCACCGATACCTTGGTCGCTACTGAAGCCACCATTCAAAAAAATGGCTCCACGAAGCGTGTCCGCACGTTCCAGCGCGGTCGTCACCAACGAGTCAATACAGGCCGTATCATCCAATGAGCCGATTTCGAGGCTCATCCGAGGATCATCGAATGGTTGGCCAGTCACTTGACGTCGAGAAAATACCACGAGGTGATACCCGGCATCTGCCAGAATCGGCAGCACCTGTGTCCCCAGGCTACCTGTCCCGCCCAGGACAATCAGCGATTCTTGCTCTGGATGTGACATGGTCAACCCTCCTGCTAATGTCGCGTGCCTCACGTTAAGAATACCAAGCCCCCGGCGTCGAAGCTCGAGACCGGGGGCTTGAAAGCGTGGAAAGTTATGCGTTTGTCACAGGTGCGACTGAAAGGGTTATTTACTAACGGTCAAGCTAGCGCAGAACATTTCGTTCTTTTGTTCGCGGGCCTTCGTGTAGACATAGCCAATGGCGCCAAGAACGGCGAGCTGAGCGACAATGAAGCTGACGGTGAGCGCGTACATCTGAGCGATCGCGGTAACGACGACCAATGCAGACAGGGCGGCAACGACAGCACCCAGCGCACCCATAAGTGTGTTTTTGTTCTGGTGATGAATCAAAGCTGCTCCCTCCTGATGTTCATATAGAACGGCATTCAAAATCGTATTTTGAATTACTCATAATATAACGTGCCGAGAGCGGAGGATCTAGGCAATTTGGGCTTGCCGAATTAGCGAACATAAGGTGTGCCCTAATTGGTTACGAAGGGCAAACTTCGGCGGAATTCCGCGGCTCGCAGCACAATGATTACGAAACGCGGCAACGTGTTCGCCGACCGCAGGGAACCTCAGCTAGCAAAGTGAGCCGTACAACATGAACTCGGGGGCTGGCTTTTCACTACTGGCATAAAGAGTCGCGGGAACAAGTCTATGAATCCATCTCCGCCAGGGCAGCCCCCAACAGGATAGTCACGACCAGAGCAACCCCTACGGTCACCAGTGTGACAACAAATAATTCCATAGCGGCAAACATTGCAATACCCGCGCCAAGAATAGCTAGAATTCCAGACAGCCACCAGATTCTGGTTCGTCTGCGTTGCTGATGAGCCATGACTTCCTATCTTGGGGCACTTCCGATTCACTTCGGGGGTAGTTTAGTGCAAGTGCGCCTCAAGAACGAAGGATAGCCCGGACACTATTACTTGACGAAAGGTACCAGTGACACAGGTTCTGTCGGGGTTTTTCATCATCTGGTTGATCATCCTGGTCGGGTATGCGGTCGGTAAAACTGGCGCACTCGGAAAGAATGCTCAGCCCGTGCTTTCTCGTGTAGCCTTCTTCGTGGCCTCTCCCCCGTTACTATTCAATACCTTATCCAATAGCAACGTGTTTGTGGTCTTGGGACCGCAGCTATGGATCGCTACGCTTTCAGCTGGCATCGCAGCAGGGCTCTATCTGGTCAGTGCGCGCTTCTTGCTAACGCGACGCAGTGGTTCAGAGAAAATGATTGCCGCGTTATCGGCGTCATTAATAAACTCGGCGAATCTTGGGATACCGATTGCCGCCTATGTACTCGGTGACGCCAGCTATTCAGCGCCCGTTATATTGTTTCAGCTGGCAATCTATACGCCCATCTACGTCTTTATCCTAGATACTCAAACGCTGAAAGAATCCCAGCAAGGCACCTCGGGCACGAAGGTCGTGCGCGCCGGGTTCTGGCGAAGTCTCTGGCGCATCTTTGCCACCGTGCTACGCAACCCCTTAATTATCGGTTCTGCTGCCGGTTTACTTTTCTCAATTACCGGGTGGCAGTTGTGGGAGCCGTTAGACGAGTCCATCAATCTGATCGCCGGTGCCGCTATTCCCACCATGCTGATGGCTTTTGGCATCTCGCTGGTTGGTTCACGTCCGCTCGATAAAGAACAGGGTCGACGCCGTGACACCGTGCTAGCTGCGACGATCAAATTACTCATCCATCCGGTGGTGGCGTGGCTACTGGCACAGTTTGTATTCCAACTCGATGCTCATGCGGTGCTCGTGGCCACGGTGTTAGCGTCATTGCCGACGGCACAAAACGTGTTTGTCTCGGCATCTCGCTATAACACCGGCCTGATCGTTGCCCGCGATACAGTGTTCGTGACGACCATCCTTGCAATACCGGCGATGATCATCGTCGCGGGTCTGTTAGCCTAGAGCATTATCTGTCATTTCGAAGGACATGAACGTGCCCAAAACTTCCACACAGCGGCCTGTCGCCACACGGCCAGGCTTTTGGGGCATCATCATCGGCGCACTGGTACTGGCTGGCGCTGGCGTGGTCATGCTACTCAACTCGCTGGTGTACAACGCAGAGTCAGCGGTCGAAGACTACATTGCCGCGCTGCGTGCCGGTGACGGGTCTACCGCGATGGCACTGTCTCAAGGGTACCTGCCAGATAATGCCCCCGAGACAATCTCCACGGTGTTATTGGACGGCGAGCCGTTAGCTGCTTCGGCTGCGATATTGGAAGGCGCTGACATTGTGGCAACTGACGCCGAGATACCCGAGAGCTTTCGAGACCCTGATGTTTCCCAACGAGTAGTCGAGATCCGCTACCGCGATGCCGACGACGAGGCGAGTTCAACCGTGCTGGTCGTGGATAAGGTGGGGACCTCGTGGTTGTTCTTTAACCAGTGGCAACTGCACCCGCTCCCGCTGCAGCAAATTGAGCTCACGCCGCTACAAATGCCGGAAAACGCTAAAGCCGATGAACCGGTGGCACACATCCACGATGAGCCCACTCCTCTGCTGGGGTCCAATGGCACCCCTGCCACACTTGCGGCTTTTGCGCCGTCGTCCATAGAACTGGAGTATCACGGCACATACTTGGAGGTCCCCGAACCGGTAGATCTGGTAGCCCACGATGTCTTGGCCGCCGGGGCGCATACGGATTTTGAATTCGAAGTCCAGCCCACCCAAGCCGTTGACGATGCAATTACCCAAGAAGTTCAAGAACAATTGCAGCGGTGCACGCAGCAACAGGTGTTGAAACCTACGGGCTGTCCGTTTGGGTATGAGACCACCAACCGGATTGTGCCGGAGTCAGTCAACTGGTCGATCGATGTTCCTAAAGTGCACTATTCGTGGGAAGATTCGGAACCAAGAATCGATCGGATCATGGCGACCGCGGTGCTCAATGCCCAAGAGATTGATATTGGTTCGGGGCAGCAGGCAGAAGTTCGGCACGAAGAAGTCTTTGAAATGACAGCCGAGCTAGAGCTGACCCCTGAAAATCTTCGGGTGCGTCCCGACTGGCAGTAACTAGGCGACACCGCGCCGATAAATCTGGCCGACCCACGCGTTGAGCGCCGACTCATCGAGGACGTCAGTCCGGAAATAAGCGGTGTCGCGCGGCTGGAAGGCGTCCATGGCAAGCTGTTGGGTTTCAGTGAGGCCAGCGACTGTGCCCAGTGCGACGACGAACAGTGACTTTTCGGCAAGCTCGGCGTGCTCGGCGGCCAGAAAGTTGCGGGCCTGAGTATTGAAGGTTTCCGCATCGGCTTCGGCCACGACAATGACGGCGTCCACGTTATCGATATAGCGGTCAGCGCGCGCCAAATCCACCACGGCCAGTGTGATTCCACGCTGTTGTTTTAGCAGGGTCGCGAGGTGGTCGACGAAGTGCTGGGTTGCTGGTTCGGGGCTGTGGGCGATGAGAGTTGCCATGAAACAACAAATCCGTTCGGGTAGACGACACGTTGGTGCCTAGTCTAACCCGAACGGATTGCTGTGTTGAGTCTGGGTTTTAGTGGATACCGCGCAGGTCAAGGTCCAGTGTGGCGTGCGCGCCGTCGGAGGTATCCGCGTGGATAGTCACGGGAATGCCCCAGTCTTGCTGATAGAGGTGGCAGGCGGCCGAATCTGGGATCGGTTGACCATGCTCACCGTCGCAGGCCGCAGCACGGGCAGTCACGTGGAGCACCCCTTCGGTGACCTCCGGGTTGAGTTTCAGCTGTCGGGTCAGCCCCGTTTCGCGGCCTTCACCCTGTAACAGGAGGTTTTCTGGGGTGGAGGAGATGGTCAACTGCGTTGGATCACCCCAGCGGTCATCGAGCTTTTGGCCTCTGGGTGCAGTGAACGAAATATTGATTGGCACCTCACCGGCGACCAGTTTCGTTGGTGGTCGCTGGACCTGCATCGCGCCTTCGTCGACGTGCAAGAATTTCTCCGGCACCGAGATTCGCACCAGCTGGTGGGCGTTGGTTTCGACGACAACAATCGACACCGCATTGCCCTCGGCATCGGTTTCCACCAGGATGTCGGAGGGTTCTTCGAGGTCACGGGCCACCGTGGTAACCTCGGCCGGTTTGCTGGTGCCATCCGCATTCAGGGTTTGTGGCGCCCAGCGACGGATCGCGTGGTTGTACGTATCGGCGATCAGCACCGAACCGTCTGGCAGATTCGTGACACCCAGCGGATGCTGCAGACGGGCGTCTTCGGGTGTGCCGTCGCGGAAGCCAAAATCAAACAGGCCAGTGCCGACGACGGTGCCAACTTCGGGTTTACCCGAGTCGGTTTTGGTTGACGGGATCACGTACCGGACCGCAGAGGTTTCCGAATCAGCAACCCACAGGGTGCCATCGGCGTCGATCGACAGGCCAGAAGATTGAGCGAACCAGGCTTCATCAGCGGGTCCATCGAGTAGACCTTCCAGTGCGGTGCCAGCATAGATCGCCAGGTCTTTGGTTACTGGGTTGTAGGAGAACAGTTGGTGGGTTCCGGCCATCGCGATAATAGCCTTGGCCTCGGCTGCAGAGTACTGGACATCCCACGGGGTCGACAACGAGGTGTTCAGAGCACCGGCAGCAAATGGTGCCAAGTCAACTGCACTGGCATCGTTCGCGTCGGCTTCGGCCTGGACGCGCTCGGAGTCGATCAGACGTTGCACCCCGTTGCCGGCAACGGTTGAGACCTCACCGGTGGTCAGGTTCACTGCGCGCAACCGGTGGTTCACGGCGTCGGCGATCAGCACATCGTAACCAACTGCAGCGGCCACATCGTCAGGCAACAGGGCCAGACCCTGCGGTTCATTGAACAGTGCGACTTCACGACCGCCATCAGCATACCCACGCACCGAAATCAGCTCAGGATCGGCCTGGGCGGCATCTTCAGACACCGCCTCACCGGTGCCGTTGCCACCAATGGTCTGCAAGACGGTTTCTAAGTCGTCAGCAACTTCCACCAGGCGGTGGTGGCCGGTGTCAGCCACCAAGAACGAACCCGTCTGGGTCCCGCGAGCGCCCAGCGCAATGGCCTTGCCCGGGAATTTCAGGTCACGTGCCACCGGTTCTGGTGCAACGTATGGTCCCTCTCCGCGGTGCAGGGTGCCCTTGGCATCGTGTTCTTCAATGAGTTGGTCCATCAGCGAGTACAGCCCGGACACGTGGCCCTCGCCGGTCAGATGGGCAACAACGTAGCCTTCTGGATCTACGACCACCAGGGTTGGCCAGGCGCGTGCTGTGTATGCCTGCCAGGTGATCAATTCCGGGTCATTGAGCACCGGGTGGGCGATGTCGTAGCGTTCAATCGCTGCGGCCACCGCCGAGGTTTCGGCCTCGTAATCAAATTTTGGTGAGTGTACACCCACGGTTACCAGCACGTCGGAGTACTTGGCTTCTAATGGGCGCAGCTCGTCGAGTACGTGTAGGCAGTTCACACAGCAAAACGCCCAGAAGTCTAGGATCACGATCTTGCCGCGAAGCTCTTTGAGGCTCAGGTCTTGATCGCCGATGTTGAACCAGGTTTCGCCAACTAGTTCTGAGGCGCGGATACGGGGAGTTGATGGTGCCGAAGTCATGCCTTGTATTCTTCCCTATCCCCCATGCAACGCAAGTGTTTGCGTCACATTCAGTAGTCAGGTTCACGGTGGGCAAATCGCCACACTCATCGAATGCACTGATTCAACGTCATCGGGTGTTAAGATATCTTTTGTACCAATGACGACGGCGTACTTAGCCGTTGCGAATTGTGCGGGTGTAGCTCAATGGTAGAGCGCTTGCTTCCCAAGCAAGATACGCGGGTTCGATTCCCGTCACCCGCTCCACTTACGGATGCGTGATCTCCACGTGTCCCTACCAGCAAGCTTGGCTGTAACTTCGTCCATCAATATTGGAAGATGGTTCCGTGGCGCGAAATGTTCCAAATTTCCGCGCCGCATATCGCTAGTCCGAAACTTTCCGGCCCTATTGTATATATCTTGGAATAAATGCTTATGAAGCGTTGGGTTCTCATGGATGTCGCGAGTCGGTTTACCCTAGTTGTCGGCCCGTAGTTGTAGCACACACGCGTGGAACAGATCGGCTTCAGCGATCGCTCCTCACAAGTCTGAGCCCCGCCTAAGTTCTTAAAGAAGAGAACACGACAACACCCGGTCAATCTCTGAATTGTCGACGGGCTTTGCCGCCCGCCTTCGTCGAGCGCTGCGTCGATATTTTCTAGAATCAGCATTGCTCGGGCAATCTCGAACGGACGGCAGCTGAGCGAGCTCAAGATTCGCCGTGTTTTTTTCAGCATGGTTCTCAGCTCCTTGTGTTCAAGGCAGCTCAGCAGACCTAGGGCGAGTCGATGCAGCGGAACACCAACAGGGGTCGCACGTGCGAGGATGACAACCTCGGGTTTAGTCCTGCAGCTGATGCCAGTAGTTCTCCCAACCACCGGCCGCGGTGGCCAATTTCCCCGCCTCCACAATCAGCCCGTGGAATCGCTGCTGTTCGAGCGTTGTAAACTCCGCGGCAAGCATCGGCTCCGTCAGAGCGCGTCGCGCCGACTCATAGCCATTGGCTACTGCATAACCGGCTGCGGCAAGAACACGTCGAGCATAAGAATCCCAGATAAACACCGGTCTGTCGTAGACATACAGCATCAGCACATCGGCGGTTTCCGGCCCAATTCCCCGCACCGCCATGAGGTTCTTGCGCAACTGCTCGTCCGAAAGTTCCGCGGCAGTCGTGTAATTGGCCAGATACCAGGTCGTGTAATTCTTCAAGTACGCGGCTTTGGCGTTCATGAATCCGGCAGGACGAATCAGCTCTTTGAGTCCCTCTTTGTCCACGGCCGCGATACCGGTGGGCGTGAGCAGCCGGTTGGCACGCAGCGCCTCGATGGCCTGTTCGACATTCGACCAGGCGGTGTTCTGCGTAAGGATCGCACCCACGCCGACTTCATAATGCGTATCGGCCGGCCACCAGGTACCCGGATCAACCGACGCATCGAGCAGCTCATAGAGTTCGCGGAAAGCCATGGGATCAGACCTTTGATTAGCCAACGGTTTTTGCAAACACCTCATCGCGATGGGTCAGTAACAGCGAGGAGAAGGTAATGGTCTCTGGGTAGACGTCCACGAGAGTGGCCCACCCATCGGCCATGCCTCGCAGCACCTCACCGGGTGCGAAGAGATCAAAGTTATACGACGCCGCCCCGGAGACCCACACGGGGATATGCCCCAGCGTGCCAGCAACCTGGTAGTGGTAGTGGCCCGACAAAATTGCCCGCACATCCGAAGCTTTAATAACGTCGTGCAGTGCCTTGGCGTTTTGTAACCCGGAACCGCGCTGTGCCGTCGTCGTCGATGGAAGTGGCGGATGATGCACTACCAGCAGTGTGCCGTGTCTGGCAGGTTCAGCAGTCATCTGGGCCAACCAGTCGAGTTGTTCTTGCGTCAGATGGCCAAAGTTTCGTCCCACCCCGTGAGAGTCGAGGCCGATAATTCGCAAACCCTGGACGTCGTGCACGGTGTCGCACAGTTCTGGGCCGGAGGCAATTTTGGCTGGATTGAAGGCCGGACCGACCGAGTCGATTGGGTCATGGTTGCCACCCACCGTGATGAACGGGATACCAAGTTGTTCCTGGAAATGGCCGACGTAGGCGGCGACGTCGTCATGCACATAATGATTTCGCTGCCCGAGGTCTCCAGACAAAATGACGGCCGCTGGACCCAGTGTGAGCACACGATCGAGGGCATCACGCATGCGGTTGGGAGTGTCCATCACATCACGCAGAAGTTTGCCTTCTTCCACCAGATGCAGGTCAGATATCTGAATGAGTCGCAGGGTCGGAGACGGTGTGGTCATAAATTCATACTAACGTTGCTGACGCCGCGTCCGGCCCGTGCTCGCTGTCTGGCGAACTACGCGGCTGGCAAATTGCAGAAAAGTTCAGGGCAAAAGTTGATGCCGCGTTTACCTCAGTGGAAGGTTTAGGTCACCCAGGGCCCCTAAATTAGGAGTCGTTCCAGTGACCTAAGGAACGCTCCAAATTGACACATGCACAAACGGTCAGGCTCGCCAACGGCCTGACCGTTTTGCGTTGCACCTCTAGTCCAGCTGGGCGACCGCCGAGGCAAGAATCGCTTCACTAATGTCGGTAAATTCCGCATCCGCGATTTCTTGACTGCCAATAAATGCGACCATGATCGCATGCCCTTCATGTTCGGTCATCAGCGTCAGGGCTGTCGTGGATTGGCTTTCGGGATCATCGGTGGGATAGCGCTGCCACAACAGCCCGGACCCCGACTCTGTTTCCACAGCCTGCGCGGTGAAGGTGTATTCTATTTCGGCCCAATCGGGTTCTGCAGCATCGGCTAACATCATCGTAATGTCACCACAATTCGTCGTGATTTCTTCCACCGCTTGATGATGGGCCGCCACTTCGTCAGCGGCCTCGGCAGATCCGCCCGTGTCCTCGGTGATGCCGGCGACTTCAACACTGCCGGCACCTGCGAAGTTCTCGCGAGTGAAATCCACGCGCGTTACGGATTCGGACGATGCTTGAATCGGCGACCAATCGAGTTCGGCAATCGGTGCGGCGCAACTGGCAGGTTCGACATTGAGCTGGCGAGCGGTGTCCGTGCGTTCGGCAGCTGATTCTCGCACGCTGGTGATGTCTTCCTGCGAAGCGGGTTGGACCTGGTCGAAGCCCAGCTCGATGGCCATGGCGGTAGCTCCTCCAGCGGCCCGTTGGTCCGGGCGTGCATCGGTAGCCAGCAGTGAATCAACTTGGTGAGTCTGTCCGTCGTCAGCGGTTCCGGCATCTGAGGCGCAGCCGACCAACCCGAGGGCGGCTATCGAGAACACTGTCAGGGTCTGGGTCACTTTACCGAGGGTTGTCATGCGTGGTGGGCTCCTGGACTGCCGCCATGCGGGCATAGTATTCGTTGAGTTCATCAAGATCGGTGTCACCGTATTTATCAACGCGCGCGTCGCGGCGTTTAGCATGTTGAACGTCTTCGGTGCGCCACCGGTATAGCACGATCAGAACCATAGCCACGGTAGGGAATTCACCGGTCCCCCACATGAGCAGCCCACCCGCTTTTTGGTCATCAATGGCCGGCAGGCCCCAGTCGCGGCCGATCGCAGAGAACCACTCGGCCATGAGCAATGAGTCCGAACCGGTCAAGGAGACGGCGATGAACGCGTGGAAGACCATGGTGGCAATCAGAATCACCAGGCGCAGCGGATAAGTGGGTCTGTTGGGCAGCGGATCAATACCGATCATCACGGAAGCCAAAATGAACCCGGTGAGTAAGAAGTGCACATTCATCAGCTCATGACCGATGTGATAGCGCAACGCGAATTCAAAGACGGGAGTGAAGTAGAAGATCACCAGCGAACCCGCAAAGTTTACTGCTGCAAAGATTGGGTGTGTGATGACCTTGGCGTATTTGGATTGCAACATGGCTAGCATATATTCGCGCGGGCCCCGGGTGCCGTCCTTGCGGGATTCCATGCTGCGCATCGCCAGCGTGATCGGTGCGCCCAAGACCAAAAAGATTGGGATGAGCATGGTCAAGATCATGTGGTTGATCATGTGTGCTGAAAACAGTACCAGTCCGTAGATGGCTGGAGCGCTGGAGGTATCCCAGACCAGGATGGTCAGCCCGGTGAAGAAAAAAATGGTGCGGACAACGGGCCACTTATCGCCCCGGGCGGCCAATTTTCGTATCGCCCGGATATACCAGACGGCCAAGAAGAGCACGACAGCGACCCATAGCCAGTTGAATCGCCACTCGGTGATCCACCGGATCGCAGTCAGCTCGGGTGGCAGCTCATATTTGGTGGTAATTCGTGCCGGCGAGGCATTGGGTGGGATTTCTTCAGGTTTGGGTGGTTCGGATTTGCCCAGCAGGCTCGCGGTGGTCATGACCGCGACCATGATCACGACTTCGACAGCGATGAGTTGCCACAGGGTTTTTCGGGCGCTGCCGGGTGGTTGGGTCGTGCCGGTTTTTAATCGCGGGATGACACGCACCCGGTGTGCTAAACCAATCAAGCCCAGCGCAATGGTCAGGACGAATTTGAGCACCACCATCTGGCCGTATGGGGAGGTAAAGTGCTCCAGATTTTCCATCCGGATGGCGGCATTGGCCACCCCGGACCCGGCGACCAGTGCGATCGCAACGCCGGCCACAGCCGAGTATCGGCTCAACACGGTGTAGACCAGCGGTTGGGTGTGCCCCTTTTTCACCTTGGGCTTTAACTGCGAGGTGCCGGTCAGCGTCGGCGCCAGCATGGCCAGCAGCACCAGACCACCGACCCACAGCAGCACGCCCAACAGGTGCAGGCCAATCGAGTTGACTGCGGCAAAGTGATCATCGCCCGAAGACGAGTGCCCAACCAGTGCCAGCGGGACGACACCCAACAGTGCTAACCCTGCACCCCAAGCCATCCCGGTCGGGGTGCGCCATGCGACGATCATACTGGTCACCATTGCGGCAATAATCGTCATCCAGAACCAAGCCCGGCCGACCGCAATAGCCAGCACATAGTCCAACATGCCCGATGAGAACCCTTCGGAAGCGTTCACCGGCATCCCGGCGACATCCGAATAGGTAAAGACGATTTGGGCGATCGCACTAAACGTCCAGATGATCGCGGCCACCGTGGCAATCTTCACGGTGCGAGTGTAGGCCGGGTGTTCCTGAGCGTTTGCCGGGACCGGTCTGCCGCGCTTGGGCATCGCCGTCCAGCGCGGCAAAATAATGGCCCCGAACATTAACGCCCCGAAGGTTAACGACCAGGCCAAGTTGTGGATGATCTTGGTTGCCGGTAGCGCCCAGCGGGTCAGCGCCCCGGGATCTGAGAGCTGCTGCACGGCGGTCACGCCCGAGGAGATCCCGATGACGATTAAAAACGCGACACCTGTGATCACCGCAACCGGCCATAACCAGCTGGGTGTCTGCGTCGTCTGTGTGGTCGTTTTCGTCAACGGTACTCCTTGGGGGTGCTAGGCGAAGAGCGCTTCGCCAATATAACCATCCGGTTGGCAGCCCGGCGGCACGGCAAAAACCGCCGAGCCGATGGGAATGGTCCACAGGTTCAGATGGTCGGTTTCAGCCAGCCGGTCCTGAATCGGGGTGTATTGCTGGTCGACGTCACACTGGAAGGCAACGAAGATCAGCCCGGATTGGGATACTCCGGTTTGGCCGTGCAGGCTATCGCCGGACGTGGCAGGTTGTTCATCATAGTTGAAACTGCGTCGGAACATCGCTTCATCTGGATCAGCTGAGCGTGCACGGCGGAGGTGTGCAATATCCGAAATGACCGGGAACCCCGAGGGTCCCAGCGCCTCAAAATCGGGTTCATCGTGCTCATGTTGCCCGGTCAGTGGCGCGCCTGAACCCAGTGTGCGCCCGATGACGCCCTCTTGGGCGGACCGGTCTAGTTCGTCCCATTCGTCAACGTTCATCGCGATGCGCCGGATGACCATTGAGGTGCCGTTTTCGATCCACGGTTGTAAGTTCTTGCTGCCGCTACCGTCACCTTGCCCGACACCCCAGATGATGCGCTCAGCGTGCTCGGAACCAGGTTCCGGGTTGCCGGTGCCATCGATTTGGCCAAATAAGTTACGCATCGTCGTGTTATCCGGTCGTGTGGCTCGAGCATGGGTGAAACCGTTTTGCACCCAGGCCACCGTGGCGAATGCACGGGCGTCTTTGAGCAGCATACGCCGAGCGTGCGCGACTGATAACGGGTCGTCCCCTTGAACTTGGATGACGATGTCGCCGCCGGTATACGCCGGGTCGAGTTGGTCGATGTCATATTTTGGCAGTGGTTTCAGCCAGGCGGGTTTCAGCTCGGGTCGGGTCCGGGCAAAGACCTCGGAGCCGAATCCGAAAGTGACGGTCAAGCGTGCCGGGGCTGCGGCGAGCTCCTCGTCGAGATCGGCCAGCGCGCCGCGACCTTGGGTCAGTCGTGCGGCGTCGTCGGTGAGGAGGCGCATCATGGATGACAGCCGCTCGGCGTCGGTGTCATCTTTGAGGGTCAGCCCAATATAGACCCCGTGGGCCTGCTGCGGGGTATCAACTCCGGCCTGGCGTGGTCCATAAAACGGTATCGTGTCCGTGCCGTACGGGTGGGACACCGTCACCTGCGTGTTAGCCACCCCCGGGGTGACGTCTACGGGTTGTTGAAGATCACCGGGTGCGGCGGTGGCCGCGGTCGATGCCACAGAGTATCCTGCTGCGGCACCAACCAGGCCACCCCCCACGATTCCTCCGGCGCCCAACAGCAATCCGCGCCGCGACACACCCTGGTTGGGCTGCTTGTCGGCGGATATGTCGTTGTTGGTCACTAGGTATCGTTTTCCTTAGTGCGTGTGATCATGCTCGGCGTCATCGCCGTGGTCATGCTCTAGGTCACCGTAGTTTTCTTGTGCGCCAACGTATTCTTTGGCAACAAAGTCGATGACTTGGGTTTCACCGTTCGCCAATTCCAGAGTGACTTCGATCCGATCTCCGGGGTTGACGTCGTCGGTGAGATCCATGAGCATGATATGGTCTTGCCCCGGGTTAAGCTCGTACCGCTCATCCGCAGCGACGGGAAAGCCACCTTCTTTTTCTTGCATCAGGTTCACACCGCCGTCGTCAACGACTTCGTGGAGCTCCACGACCTCGGCGATCTCGGCGTCAGCACCAATGATGGTCTGGTCCTCACCCGATACATTGGTCAGGTGTACAAACGCTCCGGTCATAGAGTGGTCACTGGAAGTGTCCAGGGACTCTTCGGTGGCTTTGATCCAAGGATCTTCCACCGAAAAGAATTCGCCATCTTCTGCGTGGTCGCGTGTGGTTTCGGCAGAGTCTGCAGTACCACATCCGGCCAGGACCAGCCCAGCTAGTGCTGAGGTAATAATAAAGTGACGGGTTGTATTCATGAATGATGTCCTACAGGTTAGGCGTCATCATCGTCATGGCGGCTCTCTGCTCTGCGGCTACCGCGCAACAACAGCACAATGACCGTTGCTACCACGCCAATGCCAACAATCGCAGAGATCCAAATCCATGCGGGGATAGACGCTGAAGAGTTTTCTTGGTTGGCTGCTTCGGCGTCGGACGTAGCCTGTGGTTCGTTGGTCTCAGGTTTTTCAATATCACTTGCGTTCGGTGAGCTTGCCGCTACGGCTTCTCCGCACTTTTGCGGTGCGCCCTGAGTTGGGGCATTCGTGTCGGCGTTGGTGAAACTGAACCGTTCCTCACCGGTGTGACCATCCGAGTAGATCACTCTGTAGGCCACCGTGTATTCCCCCTGCGGAAGGCCTTCACACAGCGGTACGGCCAGTTCATAACCTTCCACGACAGGTTCGCCATCTTGCCACTGATTGCCTTGAGCATCAGTGACGCGAATCAGATTGGCCAGCCCCTCGCCAGTTAAGGGCGTACCGGAGAAGCGCAGCCGAACTTCGGCTGGGGTCTCGTCAACGGTTCCCCCAACTTCTGGCGTCGATTCAATTAACACATCGTGGGCGTGTGCCAATTGTGGGACGAGCATCAAGCCAAGGGTGGTCATGAGGGCGGCGGCGAACCAGACACGGAGCCTGGTGGTGAGAGTTTTTTGCATAGTTCCTCCCCAAAAGTCTTTGGGATGATCCAACGAATGTGGGAGGGCCACTTCCACAGGTAGGCCACGTCTACGCTAATACAGGCGGACCCCTGGTCGTGCGCGTTTGGGCCACATTCATCGGATGGGGAATCCAGACGTGCACAGCCGACGGTATCGTGGGAGTGCGCACAGGGCTCATCGGACGGGTGGCCAAAACCACACGCACCTGGGTGAGTGTAAGCCAGTCTGCCAGCGTTACGAAGCTGCGTTCGCCGTGCGTTATGACGACGACGGTCATGGTCGCAGCTAGTAAGTGAGCGGCGATCATCACGATATCTGCCGCAGCTGTTGAGTGCGCTGCGTGCTGTACACCTAACGGCTCGGCTGCCACACGGGGCGTTAAGTGGTGGAGGTCATGCCCGGTGGGCAGGTTGGAGACGCCGGTATATGGCAGCGAATACAGTCCGTGAAAGATAATCTGCCCGAGAATCGTGGTGGCAGCCGTTGACCAGGCGGAGATACGTCGGCCAGCTAAGACCACAGCCATGGGTGCCGTGAGTGCCGCTGAGAATGCCAGCAGTTGCAACGGGATCGCTTCGGTCGCTCCGTGCATGACGGAATGAGCAGTCTGGTGACCGCCAGCGGCGAGTAGCACCGCAATGACGGCAATGGTCCATCCGCGGAGAAGTCGAACAATACCGGAACTACGTCTACACAAGACGGCATGGTCCGACATGTACTCTCCTGGGTCAGCGCAAGGGCGCTCCGTGAATTCTACGGGTGGTCGAATTCATTAAACCACTTTTCGCACTTCGCTCGCAGAATGTTTGTTAAGAGCAAAGACGCCCCGGTCAATTCCGGAGCGTCTTGGTTCTATAGGAGAACTAGAACCTATTTCTTCTCACCTGTGGCGGCTGCTTTCAGTTTCGAACCAGCGGAAAGCTTGACACCGTGACCGGCTGGGATTTCGATTGCTTCACCGGTGCGTGGGTTACGACCGGTGCGGGCTGCACGGTTGGTGCGTTCTACTGAGAACCAGCCTGGAATGGTGATTTTTTCGCCTTTGGAAACCTGGGATGCAAAGACCTCAAATACGGCGTCGAGCACACCATTGACGGCGGTAGCAGAGTTGCCAGATTTTTCGGCGACTGCTGCAACAAGTTCACTGCGATTCATAGCCATATGTCCTCCTGGACTTAGGTTGTCTTAAACCCGACGTTCGCCGGGCTCCTTTTGGAAAAACTACCACCATTGGCGCGGTTTGTGGCGCTTTTGGCGGCGGTTTTTGCGGAAATTCGCGGAAATTCGCCTTTTTTGGGCAAAAAGTCCCCAAAATCTCAGCTTCTTCCCAGCAATGGCACCCATATCGTGTGACGTATGCGGTGGCATTTTTACCGAAAGAGCTCCATATGGGCTAGCTATTTCTGACGAAAACTCCGATAACTCACGCTCGTCATCAATAGGCTCAGTAGGGTTATCGCCAGGGTGAGAATCATACCGGCGATCTTGGTTTCAAGCATTAATGAGTTCTCGGTAAAAAAGAGCATGCTTGCCATGACCACTAAGACAATACCGATGATGCTGAGCAGCCCAAAAACAAACAACCCAACAAAACCGAAAATTTGGTTGACGTTCGAGGCTGGTCGAGAAGTTCTACTCACCCGCGGTCGGTCAGATACTTTGACCGCATGCGCCGTCTGTGGTTGTGCCATCGAATCCGTCGGCTGGGACGCTCGGTCGCCTATCGGTGTTACGACTGGCGGTCTGGCAGTAGTCGCCAGCACAGGGGCCTCCTTGGCCTCTGCAGGATGCGGTTCCTCTTGTGGGCTGTCTGAGAATACCTCGTCTGCGGCTACCAAATCTGCCGGCTCAGCTTGTTCAGGCGCAGCGGACTCTATGTCCTGTTGTGCGATCACCTCAGGGGCAGTTTCCTCCAGAAAGGCTCGAGATGTTTCTGGCTCATGAGGGTCAACCGCGTCTTCATCGACGCGTTCGACTGGTACATCGTCAGCGGGTTCTACCGATTTTTTATTGAGGGCTGGTGGTGCAAGCGGCTGGGAGTGTTCGGTGTGGGATTCTTCAACGGCCTCATCGACGCGTGTCTCTTCATCCAGTGCGGCGTCGAGTGATTCCACCGACTCGTCATCGGAGCCTACGGACTGGGATGAGCTGGTAGCCGTTGCGCCTGCAAGTTCGGCGGCGGTATCAGGTTGAGCGTCTGGCTCGGTCGCTTCGGTGTGCAGATCATCTCGCTCATCACGAGTAGGTTCTTGTAAGAACAGTGGCAGTTCGTCCGAGCCCGGGGCAGGTGGCAGCACCTGGTCAACGGCAGTCTCCGCGTGTGCTGCTGGTAGTTGCGTGTCGGTTTGGGTGCTTGAAGCAACCTCGGTCGCCTCATCAAGGGATGGTGCGTGTCCCGGTGATGCTGGTGCATCGCCGGATTCGTCCTGTGTTGCTTCAGCTGGAGCAGCATCAGCAAATATTGGTTCAGCAGCCTGCTCGGCTTGCTCAGTTTGGCCAGCAGCACCGACTGCTGGAGCAAATGGCAGGACTTCGGCTGCCGATGGTGCATCAATCACGTCGTCGTCATCTGTAGAACTCCCTGAGTCTGCAGCGCCTTCGAATGTGGAATCGAGCCCGAGTAAATTCTCTGGCTGGTTATAGAGTTCATCCCAGAGTTGAGCAACCGTCTGAGCGTCCTGACGTTGGGCAAGTGCTATAACGATCTGCGTCGTCTGCTCTACAGCACTGCTATCGGCATAGTCGTCATAGAGGTCAAGTGTTTTCAGCACCGTAGATAACTGCACATCTGGAAGTTCAGGAAGCAGCTTGCGCGCCAGCTCACGACAGTCCAGCCAGTGCAGCACCGGTGGCTCGATATTGAGCTGACGAGACGCCGCGTGGAAAATTTCCTTGTCGGCATCTCGGTAGTAGCTGACAATTGGTAGTTTGCCAATCATCATGCCTAACTTTTCAAGCGTTGCATTCCACGTAATATGGGATCTTTCGGCTTGCTCATCAGTAGCTTTCAGTTTGCCGGTAGGCGGAATGATTGGGATATCGTCTTGACGGGTAATGTTTCCGTCGACGAGTTTCACATAAGTGACTCTTGAAACCGAGGCCGGGTCCAAGTGTGTGGTCTGTAAGGAGAGGGCCACAAAACTCAACTTTGACATGACGATAATGCCTTCCCTCTGAGCAACTGATATGGCAAGGATAACGCATGGTGTCGCCGGTCGATATCTTCTCTGCGCATCGCCGTGTCAGGTATGGTGGCCTGCAGTTCAATCGCGGAAGACGGTTAAAAGAAAAATCTGGCCGAAGGGAACCCACCGGCCAGATTTTGTTAAAGCTTTACGTGATTACCAGGATGATTTGGTAACGCCTGGCAGTTCACCACGGTGAGCCATTTCACGGAGGCGGACACGTGAGATACCAAACTTCTGCAGGGTACCGCGTGGACGTCCGTCAATGGAGTCACGGTTACGAACACGGACCGGAGAGGCGTCGCGTGGCAGCTTCTGCAAGCCAAGGCGTGCTTCTTCGCGCTCTTCATCGGTTGCGTTCGGGTCGATCAGCTGTGCTTTCAGCTTTTTGCGACGTTCGTCGTAACGAGCAACGATTTCTTTGCGTTTCTCGTTTTTCGCGATCATAGATTTCTTAGCCAATGCTTAGCGCTCCTCTCGAAAATCAACATGCTTGCGGGCTACTGGGTCGTATTTTTTCAAAGTAATACGGTCGGGATTGTTCCGACGGTTCTTACGGGTGACGTAAGTGTAACCAGTGCCAGCGGTTGATTTCATTTTGATGATGGGGCGCAAGCCCTTATCTTTTGCCATGGTTAGAGCTTCACTCCCTTAGCGACCAGTTCTGAAATGACAGAATCGATGCCGCGTGCATCAATGACTTTGATACCGCGGGCGGATACATTGAGCGTTACTTTGCGACCCAAGGATGGGACGAAGTAGCTCTTTTTTTGAATATTTGGGTTGAACCGGCGTTTAGTTTTGCGGTTCGAGTGGGAAACTCGGTTCCCTGATCCCGGTCCAGCTCCGGTTACCTGGCAGTGTGCTGCCATGATCACTCCTCGTGTTAAGCAGTAGTAAAAGTACGGGCGAAATAATGGTCTGGCTGATGGAATCAGCAGAACTTTCGCCACCAGTTGTTACACCGCGCTCTTACTGCGACCTTCTCGAAGGAATACCAGGCTGGGTGAGAACCAACCGAAGTGCCCTTTTTATCGCTAGGGTGAAGACGGTGAGTCTCCGTCGATACAAAGTACCGAAAGAGAGCCATATTTCGGTTGTCGCACATGCTCTCCGTCGCCTTCATCTGGTCATGGTCGAACCAGATTCGGCACAGTGCAGACAACAACCCCACAGTCTAGTATGAGCAAATCATTTAATCAAACTAAAACCGGGGGTCGCGCTCCCCGCAATGCGACGGGAGGAGTCGGTTGTTGCTAGTAGGAGAAGAGCCAGTGATTCGGCTCGTTTTTGCGCAGCATACTGTCGAGAAGACCGGTGACCTGACGAAGCTCATCCGGTGATAGCGACTGCAACACACGAGTTTCTACTGATTGACGGTAAATCTCACGGGTTCTATCAACGAGCTTTCTGCCTTCTGCGGTAAGTTCAGCCACCGTGACCCGTTTGTCCTCTTCAGATAGTTGGCGGGTCAGTAATCGACGCCCTTCCAGTTTCCGTGCGACATGCGAGAGTCGAGACAACGATGAGTTACACCTAGTTGACAACTGAGTCATGCTCATGGCCCCGTCGACTGATGAGAGATGTTCGAGCACCTGGTATTCGAAGAAGCTGAGTCTTCCAGCTCTTTGGAGGTCGCGTTCCAGTTCAGGCAGAACACCCATATAGACCGCGACGACTCGATGCCAGAACCCTAACTCCTCTGAGGTCCAAAGTGCGTCGTTGTATTCTCGTGCATCAATGTCATGTGATGTAGTCAAAACCATGTCCCTTCTAGCTGTCTTCGAAAACTTCCGTCAGCAAGCGCCTGAAGGTCAACATGTTCGCTACGTTCAAGGCACTCATTGTCGTAAGCATCCGAATATTGGAAAGCTTCGCCATGATGGTTGCAGCACTCCGATCAATGATTGCCTTCACGTTAATGTTAAATTTCCATCTTTTGGCGTTTTCGGGTCGACATCATCCTCAAAATCACCCGGCCCCCACTAAGCCCACCTCCGTCGCAATCGGTTCATCACAATTAGGACACCACCGACGGCTATTGTCCCGAGTGCTACAAGGATGTTCCGTGTTTGATGTGCTCCGGTTTCGGCGAGTTCTTCAGTAGATGCTTGGTGAGCCTGGACCGTTTCTTCAGTCTCGATGGTGTCAGCTAGCGTTTGGTTCGGCGCTGGTGTGTGCTCGGCGCTTTCGAGGGTAACGGTGGTTGATACTGCCTGACTGGTTTGTTGTTCTTGGGTGGGGTTAGCAATGACTGCTCCCGCGGCTGAGGTCATTTCTTCGTCAGCAGGACGCTCTTCGGCATTATCAGAAATTTCTTCTTCCACGGGCTCTTCCAAGGGCGGTTCAGTCAGTTCAGGTTTCTCCCAATGCAGCGCTAGTTCAGTGGTGGCGATATTGGAAATTTGGTCTGCCACCACAATGGTTTGAAACCGGCGGTCAGGTGCAGGCTCGGGAATAATCAAACGGCCCGTATAGCCGTATTCGGTGGATTCGGCAGCTAACTGCACGCCGCCTGATGCTGTATCAGCGGGCACAAGCACCCACAGTTCCGGAACTGTCACGGGCTCGGTCGCATCGATGATTTGTCCTTGCGCATCTAATAGTGTGACATCTTCTGGTGATACGGCAGGATTCGTGGTTTCAAGGTGCAAGCTGACGTTCTCTGATGAACTTGTGACAGCCACTGGCCCTAGAATGTGGTCGTCATCGTCGATTTTGGCTTCCAGTACAGGACCGGGCACACTGACTTCGGCGCCGCTGGCATCGTGCAGCGTGACACTGGCTTGAACTTCTTGTTCCGTTAGCCCGGTGTTCTGATCCCCGGTGAGATAATCGAAAACATTTTGGACGTTCGGAGCAGCGGTAGCAGTCAAACTTGCAGCATCATCAGGAGCCGGCTCAACAGTAAGAACCCCATCGGAGACGAAATCATCTGTGTAGAACCAGATGGCGGCCTGTGTTGCGGCGATTGCTTCCGCTTCGGTGAGGCTGGTGGACGCTGTTCGTGCTGCCAGCTCGTCTATGGCAAGCGCTGGATACGAATTATGCAAAATCCATGCAACGGCTTCCCGAACCTGTGGACTGGTCTTGAAGTGATTATCTCCAGTGAAACCATCCCAGCTGGTAACAGCTGCTTGATGGCCAGGCTGCGCAGCGCGAACCCAGTATTCAATACAGTAGGCAAGAATAGTTTCCTCATCGACCGTCACGGATCGAAGAGTCGGCGCTACACCGTTGACGGTCAGACCCCGCTGATATTCTTGTTCCGGACCCATCACAGCACTGACTTCGTGCTCGATCTCTACAGCGTGGCTGGCGTAAGCAGGTGCTGTCCCCAGCAATGCTGTTGCACCTAGGGTGACGGCGGCTAGAGACGCCAAAAGGGTGTGATTCAACGTGTCTCCTCAACTCAGTTGGACTGCCGTATGCAGTCTGATGTGAGTCCGAGACTATGCAACCTATGCGATGAACACGCCCGGAACCGGTATCAACTGTGGATAACTCGACGACGACGTTGCCCGGTTGCGTAGAGCGCTATGATCCAATGCTCGCGGCTGCCTGTTCGGCCAATTGCCGGCTGCGAGCGCGATGGTCAATGCCGGCGAAGACCAGCGCGACCACCGAGAACATTATGAGCACTACCATCGCCATTTGGAATGCGTACGCGTAGGTGGCAACACTCGATGGGTTGGTGGGGTCGGGCAGACCGGAGGCGTCACGCGGAACGGCTACGACTAATGAGTAGAAGATTGCGGAACCCACAGCTATGCCAATCGCGTTGCCAAGTCGTTGTCCGACTTGTTGGAAGGATCCTGCAACGCCACCCTGGGTGACCGGCACGTCCATGAGTGTGCGCATCTGGTTTGCGGCCATAATAAAACCCGGTCCAACGCCAGCGATAGCTAACACGATGGCCATAGCGAGTGGGTTATGTTCCGGCGGGACCACCGCTGCCACGATCACCAGTCCGATCAGTGCGGCGATAAAGATCATGAAACCCCAGATAATCAGGCCGGTCGCATGCCGGTAGGTATATTTGCCAACAACAGCGGCCACAATGGCGGATACAACAGCGTAGGGCACGGTGATCAGTCCGACCACCACTGGATCATGGCCGAGTCCTTGTTGGTTGAAGAGCGTCATGACTAAAAACATCGCAGGCATCGCTGCAAAAAACAGCGTGGTGATGATGACGCCGTTACGGTAAGACGACAACGTAAACAGGGTGAAATCCAAAACGGGACTTTTTCCTGCAGCCCGATAGCGGTTTTCCCACCGCACGAATAAATAGGCGGTCACAGCTCCCAGGCCCAATAACGCCCAGCGAGCCGGGTGGTCACCAGATCCTGTCGTCAACACAAACGGCAACATGACACATAAGACGCTGACAGCCATCAGCAGGACGCCCACGATATCAAGATCGGCGCGTCCTTCACGGGGTTGTGCGGCCGGAATGAGCCATAGTGCTAGCGGAATGACAAGCAGCACTAATGGGACATTCATTCCGAAAGTCCAACGCCAGCCAAGCTCAGAACCCAAGCCACCGAGGAAGAGCCCGCCGATGGTTGGCCCAAACGCCGTCCCTAACCCAATGGCAGCTCCGAGGATACCAAAAGCCTGCCCTCGGGCTTGTCCTTGAAATATCGTCTGGATCATGCCCAACACTTGGGGCATGAGGATGCCAGCGGCGATTCCTTGCAGAATGCGAGCTATGACCAACAGGCTGGCAGTCGGAGCTAAAGCTGCCCCGAGTGACGCGACGGCGAAAATAACCAGCCCTATCATAAACATCGCTTTGCGATTCCACTGGTCCCCGAGTCGCCCCGAGGGCACCAGCGCGATACCAAACGCCAAGACATAGCCGGCAACAACCAGCCCTGTTTGAGCGGGTGTTGCCTGCAGTGTTTCCTCTAGCGGAGTCAATACGACATTGACTTTGACCACGTCAAGGATGGTTAATACCGCCACGGAGACGGTGACGGCAAAAGCGATCCACGGGGAACGGACCTCGGATTGTTGTTGGTCAGTCACAACGACAGGCTAGCCTATCGGGCTAATTTTAGGGTATGACACTGACGACCCACCAGCGCTGTGATAGTGACCCAGCGGAGGCTTGATTCTGAGGCTAGCGGCTGCGAGAACAAAGCCTTGCGGCTACAGTAGCAATCCGAGGCCCCCGCCCAGGGCGCACCCAGCTCAATGGAAGGTCACGATGACAGTTCACCAGGATGCGCCATGCCCCTGTGGCACAACAGCCCGCTTCAAGGACTGTTGTGCACCGTTGCTCAACGGTGCAGCGTTCCCCAAGACTGCCGAGGCACTTATGCGCTCGCGCTACACGGCATTCGTCATCGGCGACGACGCCTATCTCGCAGCCAGTTGGCACTCCGCGACGCGTCCCGCCGACCCATCGGCGCCGCAAGGTATCGACTGGCGACGGCTGCGCATTCGTGACACCGTTGCTGGCGGCCCGGATGATGAAACCGGCGAGGTCGAGTTCGTCGCGCATTTTCGCACGGTCGACGGCGCCCGGGATTTCCTGCATGAACGTTCCCGGTTTGCTCGCGAAAACGATCGCTGGGTCTACGTTGACGGGGAGCTTTTCTAACCGGTCACCTTTACAATGGCTTCATGAGCAATGTGCATGTAATAGGTACCGGCGGCACTATCGCGTCGCGGGCTGACGTCGGTGGTTCCGTCGTGGCAGACTCGGCAGGCGATGTCCTGGATGCCACGGGCTTGGACACCAACGTCACCACCGACGATGTGTTGCACATTAACTCATTTCATCTCACGTTTGCCGATCTACTCAAAATCCGGGCCGCCGTCGCGGAAGCTCTTGATGATCCGCAGATCGACGGGATTGTCCTGACTCATGGAACCGACACAATGGAAGAAACTGCATTCTTTTTGTCCCTGTTCCACGATTCCGAGAAACCGGTCGTGCTGACCGGCGCTCAACGTGCCGCCGATTTACCCAACACTGATGGCCCAGAAAACCTCCGCCAGGCCGTGTTGGCCGCGGGGTCTGCCACGCTGCGCGGTGCCGGCGTCGTCGTTGGATTTGATGCGCAATTTCATGCGGCCCGTCGCACTCGCAAACAACACACGCTGGCAACATCGGCCTTTTCCGGTGGCACCCTGATCGCTGAGTTCTATCACCACGAGCTCACCCGCCTGGCGGCACCGGTGTCCTATCCGGTGCTTCAGGAGCCAACAGAACGCTTCGGGCAGCTTAACATCCCGGTCATTGATGCAGCGCCTGGCACGGATGCAGCCTTATTTTATGCGGCGTTGGAACACGGGGTTGATGGGCTGGTACTGCAAGGCGTGGGTGCTGGCAATGCCCCACCGGCATTTACCGACGCCGTAGAAACCGCCGTGGCTGACGGGATTCCGGTAGTGCTTTCGACCCGGGTGCCGGCCGGCCCGGTAGCACCCATTTATGGTAACGGCGGGGCGGTCACGCTGTTGGATGCGGGTGCCATGAGCGCGCATCAGCTCAACACGTATCAGGCGCGCATCCTGTTGGCCGTGTTAGTTTCCCACTCCCTACCAGAGCAGTCGCTGCGCACTATGTTCGCTGACCAAACTCGCTAAGGAGTACGATGAATACCGCTCAACAACAGCTCAAAATCACCGATCATCTGAAAGCTTTGGCCGTGACGAATAAACCGGTCGTGCTGGTCACAGGTGCTACCGGTGGCATTGGTCAGGCGATCGTCGAAGAACTCGTAGGCGACTACGCTATTGTCGCGCAGGGCCGCGATGAGGTTCGCTTGTTGACCCTGTCCCGGTTGGGTGAAGAGATTTATCCGGTGCAATGCGATCTGGTCGACACCGAAGAGTTTGCAACCACGTTTGGAATGTTACCCCGCGTCGATGCGCTGCTCAATGTTGCGGCCATCGCGCCCCGATTCGCTTTCGACGACGCCAATGCGGCCGTGTGGTCAGAGGTCATGCACCTCAACGTCACTGTGCCCTCTGAATTGACTCGCACGCTGTTGCCCCAGTTGCAAGAAGCCACCGGAACCGTGGTGTTTTTAGGGTCGGGAGCCTCGCGGACGACGTCGCCAAATAATGTGGTCTATGCGGCGTCGAAACACGCTCTGCAGGCCCTGGCCGATGGGGTCCGGATGCGGACGGAGGCTGACCGGATCCGGGTAGCAACCGTTGCGCCGGGATATGTTGATACGCAGATGATTGCCTGGGACGACAACTATCCGTTGCTGCTCCCCGAAACCCTAATCAAGCCCTCGACTGTTGCTCGGACCATCCGGCACGTGATCGAAGCCCCCTCGGATACCCAGATCACTGAGGTGTGGATTCGACCACGTACCGAAGCCTAACGGGTTCGGTAGACAGCGTTAGGCGTACAGCGGGTTCGTGGCCGGGTCGACGCCTTCACCCTCACGTACCGGGCCGGGGGCAGTGCCGTCACCAAATGGTGAACCGCCCAAGTCCTGGCGTCCGTGCTCGGTGAGCCATTCGGCCAGTACGGGACCCTTGGGCACAATGCCGGAAGGGTTAATGTCGCGGTGGACGATGTAGTAGTGGTCTTTGACCTGTTGGAAGTCCACGGTGTCCCCGAAGCCCGGGGTTTGGAACAGATCACGCGCGTAGGCCCATAATGCCGAGAATTCGATGAGCTTATTGCGGTTGCACTTGAAATGTCCGTGGTAGGCGGGATCAAAACGTACCAGGGTCGTGAACAGGCGGACGTCGGCCTCGGTGATGTGTTCACCCATCAGATACCGTCGGGTCGTTAGGCGCTCTTCCAGCCAGTCCATCGCGGTAAATAACCGCTCGTAGGCATCCTCGTAGGCTTCCTGGGAGCCGGCGAAGCCCGCACGGTAGACGCCGTTGTTGACCTCGGTGAAGATGCGTTTGATGATGTCAAACATCTCATCAAGGTGTTCTTCGGGCAGTAAGTTTGGAGCGCCGTCACGATGGAATGCGGTCCACTCGGTAGAGAAATCCAGGGTGATCTGCGGGTAGTCGTTGGTCACCACGCCCCCGGTTGGGATGTCCACGATCGCCGGTACGGTGATGCCACGTGGGTAATCTGGGAAGCGTTTGAAATAGTTTTCCTGCAGCCGATGGGTACCCAGCACCGGGTCAACGCCGTCAGGATCCAAATCAAAAGTCCAGGAGTTCGCGTCGTGGGTGGGGCCCGGAGTGCCAAGCGAGATGGCGTCTTCCAATCCCAATAGACGACGCACGATAATCGTCCGGTTCGCCCACGGGCACGCGCGGGCCGCCACCAAGCGGTACCGGCCGGCCTCGACCGGCCAGGCTTCAGCATCTTTGGTCAGACCGGTGGTCAAGGTACCGATCGTATTGTATTCATAGGGGTCGGCGTCCCGGTGTGCTTCAGGGTCGGCGACGATGCGATCATTAATGTAGTTTGTGTCGCGAGTAAATGGTTTGCCGGGTGTGGAGTATCCAGTATTGGTCGAAGAGTCCATAGACTTCACCATATGAGTTCTTCCAGCATTGTGGCTAGTAGCCTGTTCACAACCCGAATTACCCAGGACAATCCTTCCGGGATGACCTTGAGCGGCACGAACACGTATGTCATCGCGGCGCCCGGGGCCGACACGGCGGTGATCGTGGACCCGGGGTATGCTACCGGCGCCACCGCCCACGCTGACGCGGTCAGCAAAGTGTTGGGTGATCGCACGGTCGAAACCATCCTGATCACCCATCATCATCTCGACCACACGGGGGCCTTGCCCACCTTTATTGAACGCTTTGATGCGCCGGTGCGGGCAGTCGATGAGCAGTGGTGCCGCAATGCGCCGCCCTTGATCGGCGGGGAGGTCCTCACCGGCGGCGGCACTCGGATCCGCGTGGTCGCAACCCCCGGCCACACTTCCGACTCAGTATCCTTCTTCCTGCCCGAAGATCATGCGCCACCGCACCCGGGCGGGACCGTCCTGACCGGGGATACGATTCTGGGTGAAGGCACCACCATGCTGGATTACCCAGACGGTACACTCCACGATTATCTGAAGTCCTTGGACACCCTAGCGGGGCTGGAAGGTGCCGGACGTCAGGTGGCCATCCTGCCGGCCCACGGCCCAACTCTTGCCTCAGTGGCTCGCACTGCCGAGGAGTATCGTACGCACCGGTTAGAACGTGTGGACCAGGTACGCGAACTCATCCGAGATTTGCCACCCATTTTGACGCCGGTGGATTGGGAGTCGGTCGTCGTGCGTGATGTATCGATGCGGCTCTACCCCAACCTGCCCGATGTGGTTCGCGGACCAGCCATGAAAACCTTGGCTGCAACCCTGGACTATTTGCTTGCTAGCCCGAAGGATTAAGTCATGACCATTATTGTGGGATACACCGAGTCAGAACCATCACGAGCAGCCCTAGACTTCGGGCTTGACCTCGCCGAGAAACTGTCCATGAGCGTCGTCGTCGTCAATGCCGGCCCCGGAGCAGAACGACGCTCGGAGTCAGAGCTCACGCAAGCCCAAACCGAACAGCTAGAACAGTATCTGGCCCGATTCAGCGTGCCAACGGAACTGCGGAAATACTCGCGCGGCCGCTCCACCACTGATGAGTTTAAAGACGTCGTCGCCGAGCTGCACCCCTATGCGGTGATCATTGGGACCGCAAAACGCACCGGATTTTCCAAGTTCATGATGGGTTCCGTTGCCGATGAACTGCTGCGCGAACTGCCGGTTCCGGTCGTTTCAGTTAAAGTCCCCGAGACTGCCGTCACGAAACAGGCCAAGCACGAAGAGGATTAGATATGGAACTGGTTGTCCAACGCGGTGACATCACCACCGTCGAGGTTGATGCGATCGTCAATGCCGCCAATTCCACATTATTAGGCGGTGGTGGCGTCGACGGTGCGATTCATCGAGCCGGCGGACCTGAGATCCTGGAAGCAACCAAAGCGTTACGGGCTACTGAGCTGCCCGATGGTCTGCCAACCGGTGACGCCGTGGCGACCACAGCCGGTAAACTGCCCGCTCGCTGGGTCATTCACACCGTGGGACCGGTCTATGCAAAGTCCAAGGACCGGCGCCACCTGCTGATCAGCTGCTATCGGCGCTCACTGGAAGTCGCTGATGAGCTGGGCGCCACATCGGTCGCGTTCCCCACCATCTCAGCCGGCGTCTATGGTTGGCCGCACGACGACGCCGTGGCCGTTGCGGTGGACACCGTACGCTCCATGGCGTCTAAAATTTCGGTTGCCACAGTAGTGTTCGTGCCGTTCTCGGAAGACATGGAACAGCTCTACAACGCCCACCTGGCTAAGTAGGGTGGCTAGTCGTCACGACGGCGGCGGTCGTCGTCCTCGGCACCTTCCTGGTCGTCGTCATCACGGCGACCTTGGTCTACGACTTCGAGCTCGCTGGTGTTCTGCGCACGACTGCGGTAGGCCTCTTCGCCGGGGCCTGCCATATCCGCGCTGCGTTCAATCGCAGAAACCGAGCCGGTGTACATCGTCCCATCTTCGGACGGTTTGGTCAGCGGCACCGATGAGGTATCCGGACCGGTCGGGACTAACTCGTCGTCCTGTTCCTGTTGGCGACGGGTTATCGTAGGAATCGTCCCGATCTCAACCGGTGGTTCAGTACTGTAGCGCTGCGCCTTGTCATGATCGAAGCTTGGCACCGAGTTCATATCCCAGCGACTGCTGCGATGGGCGGGCTCCTTGGCGCGCTTGCGCTGAGCAGGTTCGCGCTCGGGTTGCTGCTCGGGTGTCTCAACGCGGGGTTCTGGCGGGGCTTGTTCGATCCGCATCACGTTCATCGCATACGGGTGCTCTTCGGAAATGAACTTGATGAAGTCCTCGCGCACCAGGCACTGCAGGTCCCACAACTCTCCGGCGTTGCGTGCTGACACCGCCACGCGCAGGGTTGCCCGATCATTGGCAATGTCTAAGACCTGGATCTTGGCGTCACGTCCATCCCACAGATCCGAGGACTCTACCAGCGCACGCAGGCGGGCGCGCAGCGCATCTACCGGCACGCGCCAGTCAACTTGGAAATCGATTCCGGCGGAAATCTCGGTCCCAACGCGCGTGTAGTTCTCAAACGGAGTGGTGGTGAAATACGACGACGGATAAATAATGCGCCGGCCGTCCCAAATTTTCAGTACAACATACGACATCGTGATGTCTTCGATGGTCCCGTAGTAATCGTCCATCACGACGACGTCGCCCACGCGGATCGCGTCGGTGAAAGCCAGCTGCATTCCGGCAAAAACGTTCGTCAGCGTGGTTTGCACGGCCAGAGCGGCGACCACTGAAATTAAACCGGCCGAGGCCAACAGACCGGCGCCCAGAGCGCGTACCTGCGGAATGGCCAGCAGGATTGCAGCGATAGCGATCACAATAATGATGGCGTGCAGGACGCGTTTAATGAGTTGCATCTGAGTTTTGATGCGACGACCGCGTCGATCTTCGGTGGTGACTTCGTCATAGCGCACCTCAACACGCCGCTCAATGACGTTGACGAGGCGCAGTGCTAACCAGGCAAAACCTGAGGCCGTACCGATCAGCAGTATGAAGGCCAAGAGGTCATACATCGCGATGTCGCGGCCGGACAGTTCCAGGCCGATGCGGGCACCGAGGAAAGCCATCGCCGTGAAGGCGGGCACCAGAAGAATTTTCAGATGGGATAAAAAGCGTTTGCGCGATCGTAGGAGAAAACGAGCGACGAGAGCGACCGCTGCGGTAACGAGCAGCCCTATGAGTACCCCGACGGCGATATTGAGCGAGACACCAAACAGCGGGCCTAGTGATTCGATATTTTCTAGTGCCGAGTTCTGCACATCCTCGGGGACGGCTTCTTCCATATTCGGCAGTGAAGGCACCTCGGTCGGCTCAGCCGGGGCCTCTTCAGTTTCGTGACGCAACATAGGCACCATCCTCTCAGCGCGATCTGAACTAAACCTGAAAACGGCTACACTAACAGTCATGCTTCACATCACCGATTTGCGCAACACAACCTATGATCCAGCAACCGTGATGCCGCGGGCAAAACTTGAAGTTGCTGATGCCTCAGCCATCGTGCAACCCATCATTGACAAGGTCAAAGCCGGTGGTGCCGAAGCAGTGTTGGAACTGACCGAACAGTTCGACCGCGTCCGTCCTGAAAGCCTGCGAGTACCGAGTTCCGCACTCGACCAAGCCCTAACCGAACTCGACGACGATGTTCGCGCAGCGCTAGAAGAATCCATCCGTCGTGCGCGTGCTGTCCACGCCGCGCAGGTGCCAACCGATACTGTTGTCCCACTCGGTGACGGTGCAGCAGTAGAAAACCACTGGGTTCCGATCCAGCGAGTGGGCTTGTACGTGCCCGGCGGACGAGCCGTGTATCCGTCGTCGGTCATCATGAATGTGGTGCCAGCTCAAGCCGCCGGCGTGCCGGGCATTGTCGTCACGTCTCCCCCACAAGCCAACTTCAACGGTCTGCCACACCCCACGATCTTGGCCGCCTGCAAGCTGCTTGGCATCAACGAAGTGTATGCAACCGGTGGTGCACAGGCCGTTGCTATGTTGGCACTGGGTGTGGAGGATGCTGCAGGCAACCCGGTCTGTGCGCCGGTAGATCTGATTACCGGTCCCGGCAACGTGTATGTTGCTGCGGCAAAACAGGCATTCTTCGGTCAAGTCGGCATTGATGCGGTTGCCGGCCCCTCCGAAATCCTCGTCTTAGCCGATGAGACTGCGAACCCAGCCTGGGTCGCTGCCGATCTCATCTCCCAGTCGGAACACGATCCGCTAGCAGCCTCGGTGCTCGTGACCACCTCGATGGACTTCGCAGAGTCCGTGGTGGCAGAAATCGAGGCGCAAGTTCCTGGTGCAGTGTTAGAAGGTCAGATCCGTGAAGCCCTGACCGGACAACAGTCGGGTGCCCTGGTTGTGACCACAATGGAGGAAGCCATTGAGGTCACCAACGCGATTGCAACCGAGCACCTGGAAATTCAAACCGCAGACAATGAAGCCGTTCTCGCAAAGATCACCCACGCTGGCGCGATCTTCATGGGACCCTACGCGCCGGTTCCACTCGGTGATTACTCTGCTGGTTCCAATCACGTTTTACCTACCTCCGGGACCGCCCGGTTTTCATCGGGTCTCAATACCGTGTCGTTTCTCCGGTTGCAACAACGCATTCGCTATGACAAGGACGGCCTGCAGCCACTTGCTGACGGCATCCAAGCGCTTGCCGCTTCCGAAGGACTTCATGCCCATGCCACGGCCATCGCGCAACGATTTAACGGAATGTGACAAACTGCACTGCCGTGGCAGGTCAAAATAGGTTAGTCTGTTTTGCAGAATCACGAGTTCTTACCGCACCGTAGCCCTGGCTGGTAAGACGGCAACCCTCCCACGTTGTAGTGGGGTGCCCCAGGTGATGATTCGGCCTCACGGAACACCCCGTGTCGGGCAAGTACAGCGTTCGAGCGCATATTCGGGCGCAAAACTTTGAAGGCATGATTGTGACAACTACTTTGCAAGTCCACCACCTGCAGACCACCACCCAACTGTCCAACGACCTATCGCCACTGTCGCTCCGCGGCGCCTTCGGCCAGTTCCCCTCGGGCGTCGCAGCACTCGCCGCCTACACCCAAGACGGTGTAGCACAAGGCATGGTCGCTTCGTCATTCACCGTCGGTGTTTCCTTAGAGCCACCCTTAGTCTCAGTGGCTGTGCAAAACACTTCCACCACCTGGCCCGTGCTGCGTGAAACTAATCGCATCGGTATTTCAATTCTGGGTGAAGGTCAGGGCACGATTGCCCGGCAGATGGCCGCCAAGGGTGCCGATCGTTTCGAGGGTCTCAACCTGGAGACCAACAACGATGCGATCTTCGTTGCTGAATCCGCGCTGTGGCTAGAGACCTCAATCTACGGTGAATTCCCAGCAGGCGACCACGTAGTGGCCCTGCTCGAAGTGCACAATATCGCCGATTTCACTGACGTTCACGAACCATTGGTATTCCATAAATCCCAGTTCCGTAACGTCCGCGATCACTAACAACCGCGCTCATGGATTTTGTTCGCGTAGACGTCTGGTTGCACGCGGTTCGGCTGTTCAAAACCCGTTCCGCTGCCAACACTGCGGTCAAAGGTGGCAAAATCAAAATCGACGGCGACCCGGTCAAGCCCTCCCACAAACTACGGGTTGGTCAGACTGTGACGTTTCGAGAGCCCGGACGCGAACGCATTATCGAAGTCACCGGCCTGCTAGATAAACGTGTTGGCCACCCGATTGCCATAAAGCAGTACAAGGATCATTCGCCAGAGCCCGTCGCTCGCCATCTGCTGGCGGTTCCACGGCGTGAACGCGGTGCAGGTCGACCAACGAAGAAACAACGCCGGGAGCTCGATCGCCTGCGTGGTTATACTAACCGTTAGATACACAGGAACCTCCCAGCAAACGTTCGGACAACTTCAAACAAGTTTCCTTAGACTATAGATACCTCTTCAAGGTGCGAGTGATGTTGTAAAGATCCCGCCGCCCGATGATCCCCTTTCATCAGGCGGCGGGATTTTTCATCGTATTTAATGAAGACCCGGGAGCGCCATCCACATACTTTTAGATCATGCGTCTTGATATCGTTCCGCAGAGTTTTATAAAACGGGCTTTTCCAGTAGCCTAAAATCTGGTGTCAAATACCTCGAAACGACACCCTCCCCGCTCAGATAAGGAACGCGAGCTGCCTTATGTCTCATCGACTATCGGGAACCGTCAAGTGGTTCAACGTCGGACAAGGATACGGCTTTATCTCCACAGACCAGCTCGTCGAATGCAGTGTCACCGAGTCGGACCGAGGCCTCATCGCCCAGAAGGTGACACCATTGGCATGAACTTTCTCGCGCGCTTAGGAGTCGGACTCATCACAGGTCTAGTGTCCTACGGTCTGGTCCCTGCTGCCTACGCCGTAGCCACTCCCATGACTCATCCCAATGGGGTAACGACATCAGCGGCCAGCCAGACTGTGTCTCCCAGTCCGCCGGTCGATACAGCGGCTCGCTCGTTGGCAATGTCATGCCAAGTGGATGTGACGAGTACTCAACTGACCATTGACTTCTCCCCTGAGCCCCCGTTCGATGAGCTCACTGTGAAAGTTAACGGTCAACTCGTTGATCCGCAGACTATTCACGACAGCTCGATAGTCATCGAGCGGCCAGACTCCGGGAGCACTGTCGGCATAGAGCTATGGCAAAATGCTTCGTTGACTGGGGAATGTATCGAGACGGCACCGTCCACCACGGCAGAACCTACCCCACCGGAACCCACGCCCACTGAAACTATCGAACCGACGACTCCGTCCAGCCCGACTGAGCCTGAGACAACGCCGACTTCGGGCCGTCCGACGCCAGGTCCCTCCCAGACATCTCCGGGTCTTACACCGACACCGACAGCACCATCGAAGCCAACAGTCACAGCCCCAGGCTCGTCGTCCGCGGCACCCAGTAGACCAGCCAGTAGCCCACCAATGTCTACCACGCCATCGTTGCTGCCATCGGGGACGACTCAGCAACAGGAATCAACCACGCAGCGTCGGCCCTCCGGCCAGATTGGGCCGCGCATTATTCGGCAGTTCTCTCACGATCCGCGTCATCTCTTGCCGCAATTATTAGGCATTGATGTACAGCCTGGCTCGGGGCTCATCATGCTTCAACCGCGCAGCGCTGACCAAGGGCCACCAGATTTAGAAACGCTTCCCCCGGTCTCTGAAGAGGAACTCGAGGCAATCAAGGCACGACTGAGTTCACCTGACAGGGCTGACCGGCCGCCAGCCGATCACCTCGCGTCAGCTGATGAGCGGATATCCAATCGCACATCCAATGCGCTCGTACCCAGCCTGATCGCTGCTCTGTGTCTGGGCCTAGCGATTTTCTGGTTGCTGAAACGCCGCCGACACAATCTCTAACGAGGTGACACATTCGGGCCGGTGCGCTTATTGATTAACCGTTCGGCGCCCGATATTCCCAAGACAGCACACGCGAACCAAATCCCGCCGGCCGGACCGACGGGGCCTGTCACCAGGCTGGCGACAATCGGCAGTGTGACCTGACCGATACGGTTGCCCATCAGCCGCAACGCTAATGCTGTGCCGCGCCACGAGCGTGGGACCGCTTGGGAGATCAACGTCATCGTCATCGGCTGGCCTACCCCTAGGGTGAAGCCCCCGATGGTCATGCACACAAACGCACTTGCAATCCCCACCGGACCGAAGCCCAACACGGCGGGCACTACAGCAATAGCTACTGCGGAAACCAGGAGTGCCACCAGGACCAGGGTGTTGCGAGAAAACCGCGCGGATAACGGACGGATGAATATTCTGGACAACACTGATGTGGCGCCGCGCGTAGCCAAGAGCGCTCCGATGACCAAGGGCGATACTCCAACAGACTCACCCACCAGCGGCATGAAGGCCACCAAAATATCCAAAATCGCAAGCAACGCCAGCGCGGCTAGCATATGCGACGCAATACCGGGAAGCCGCAGAATATTAAGTGCCGAGGGTTTCATACCCGGCTCCACGGTCACTAAGTCCTGTGTCGCAGTGGTCGGAGGCGGCTGCGTAGAGCGCAGAACATACAAGACCGGCACCGCGACAATCGAAGTGATCGCACCGATCCACAGGGCCAGATCGATACTGAACGACAAATCCCCGCCGCCGGCCTGTGCCTCAGCTAAGGAACTCCCGCCCAATAACACCCCCGACAGAAGCGGGCCAAGCATCTGCCCGACAGAAAATGACGCCGTAAACCAGCCAAAGTTCGCGTCCATCTGCGTGGCTCGCGAACGTCTGGCGACCATGCTTTGACCGCCAATCGTAAACATCAGATGTCCCACACCAAGGACCGCAGACGCGATCATTAGGTGAATCACATTATTCGTGAGTGCAAGATAGGCGGCACCGGTCGCTAAAATGAGCACCCCCAGTGCCACAAAATTCCGAGGTGAGCGCAGCCGCGCCTGTAACCGCCCAAACGGTAATGCAACAAATAGCGGTAACAGGGCGTAGGCCGCAGTTGCGATGCCGATCTCTGTTTCGCCCCAGCCAAGCAAAATGAGCTTATAGCTAGTCACCGGCCGAACCAGGTTTGCGGTCGTCTGCGTCAACACGCCGGCGGTCACCATCAGCCATAACCAACCCGGCAGCGGGGTCGTGGAGCGTTTCTTCATAGGTCGCGAACAAGTTTCCTTTTTACATAACCGCGGCCTGAACCGAGGGGCGATATTCTTGGACAAGAATACCAAGCGTTTCAACGTTAGCGCTGTCAGATATACAGCGGAGCCGACTAGATGAACGCTCGAAACTATTGCGGGTCAAGCAATGAAGGCAGCCATAGATTGGGAGCAGCATGCACACATCATTCGGGTCGAAGCATACGCGAGCCCGCACCGCACTGGTTGCCGCCCAATCATCCGCCTTGGGCCGGCAATTGTTCTTTGCTTTAACACAGCTTGAGCACGAGTTTCGGACCACAATGCAGGCGGCACTGGAACAGGTAGACCTAGATGTCCGACAATATACGACGCTGGCGTATATTGTCGGGGGTCATAGGCCGACCCAGCTAGATCTGGGCCATATCTTGCATCTCGACGCCTCCCAAGTTGTCACGCTTACGAAAGGACTTGCCGCTCGCGGGTTACTCCTACGACAGACCGTGCCAGAAGATCGACGTGCACGAGCACTGATCATCACCGCAGACGGTAAGCGTCTATATCAGCAAGCCGCAGTGTTAGTACAACGCGTTGAGGAGGCACTCACCGCTTCGTTGTCACGCCGTGACCATAGTGCCCTGAAAAACTTATTGGATCGAACGCTTCCATTCTCTTAACGTCTCAGGCCAGGTTCCAACTGGAACCTGGCCTGAGCATTTTGAATGCTATAAGCTATTGCGCGCTTGAAGCTGTGTGAAGGCGTTTTTCTCCGCCATCGGACTGAGATGGAAGATAGTACTCAGGATCGACCCACTTGCCATTGACCTGGATTTCGTAATGAATATGCGGGCCGGTTGAATTACCGGTGGACCCTGCCAGAGCGATGATCTGTCCCTGAGAAACAGCATCGCCAACGTTCACTTTGAATTGGGAGTTGTGGCTATAAGCAGTTGTGACGCCATTACCGTGATCGATCTCTACACGGTATCCGCCGGTGCTGTGCACCCCTGCAAAGGTCACAGTGCCTGCTTCGGTTGCTTTGACCGGAGTGCCGGTTGGCACTGGGAAGTCGGTTCCGACGTGGAACTGCGAGCCTGCACCGGTTGGGTTACTACGCAAGCCGAAAGTCGAAGAGGTCCGGGTGGAGTCAGCCGGGTAAATCATCTGTAAGTTCCCTGGTAGTGATTTCAGGGACCCATTATGCGGGTTTTGCGCTTCTGCAACGGCCAGCTGCCCAGCTGCAACGTCTCCTTCACCTTCTTGGTAAAGGCGGCCGAGACCGACCTGGGAAGCGGCCATTTCGTTCGTCATCTTGGCAACAACGCGTTCATTGCCACCCGAAATGGCAGCTGGGATAACTGTGGTCTGACGGGGAGCCGCCTCTAGCGAGGCTTTATTAGTGTCGGCATGCGCCGTGTCACCAAACGCCAGAAGGTTGCCATCTGTAACAGTGCTGCCACCGAACGTCACAGCCGCCGAAGACACGGCGACTGCAACGCCTGCCGTAATGACGGTGGCCTTGCGTCCGTTCTTCTTTTTGGCAGCGGCTTCGCGCAGCTCGCGGCGGGATGGGTATTCAGAAACTGTCATAAAAGCTGGTCACCAAGAAAGGGGGAAGTTTGAATTGCCTGTTACATAGTAGCGTTATCATTTCGTTATCTCCAATCGTCAAGCTGCTCCGAACGGATATCGCACTGTTAGCACACACGAACCCTTCGCTAGGGACCTCAGAAACCACCACCTCTCCCTAATGTCTGAGTAGGAAACACACCCCCATGTGAGATCGGGGTCACGCAGTAGGGTTCGTCGCTGTTCACCCGTAAAGTAAACTCGGTTCGTCCAGCGGCGAAATAACAGAAGTGTAACGATCTCTCGGTCGTGGACTTGGTGTTGAGCTTATCTAGGATGGCCGCGCATCAGGGTCTTTGCTCCTCCAGCTGTGGATACTCCACGTTTTCCACACCCCTAGCCCCTCACCGATGTTTTGGGTTGTATGCTAGACACAGTGTGCCAGCCACAAGCTGGGATGCTGACGTTGCCCACAACGGCGTGTGTGACGACTCTGAAGCGGAAAGTATTTCCGCAAAATCTGCTCCACATCCAGGAGCGAATATGCATTTTTGCCCGGGCGGATGCCCGGGTCTTCGTATGTATAAACCGCCACGATGCAGTCCTATGGCAGTACGCATCGGCAGGGGGTACGGGATAAGAGAGTCATGACTGAAGTTCAAACACAGCTACGCACCGAATCTGATCTGATCGGCACAGTCGAATTACCAGCCGATGTCTATTATGGTGTCAACACTGTTCGTGCGGCAGAAAACTTTCAACTGTCGTCGTCGCGGGTCGCGCAATTCCCGGAGCTGATCGAAGCTCTGGCCATCATCAAGCATGCTGCTGCCGCTGCGAACCGTGATGTTGGCGCTCTAGATGAAACAATTGCCAGCGCGATTATTGCCGCAGCGAAAGATGTGGCTGCAGGCCAGCTGCACGACCAATTTATTTTGGACATGATTCAAGGTGGCGCAGGAACTTCCACCAACATGAACGCTAACGAAGTCATTGCCAACCGCGGCTTGGAGCACATGGGTCTGGCCAAGGGTGAATACGATGCCCTGCACCCACTGAACCACGTGAATATGGGCCAGTCGACAAACGACGTCTACCCCACCGCACTGAAACTGGCGCTGCATAAGATGACCGGCAACCTGCTGGAAAGCCTCGAGGTGCTCAAGACCTCGCTGCGCGGGAAAGCCAAAGAGTTCCGTACCAGCGTCAAAATGGGTCGTACTCAGATGCAGATTGCCGTGCCGATGACGCTGGGTCAAGAATTTGCTGCTTGGGCCGTAATGCTCGAGCGCGCCGAAACCGGGTTGAAGCGGGTTCGTTTCGATCTGCTCGAGCTCAACCTGGGTGGTACGGCAATCGGTACGGGGATCAACGCCAATCCCGGTTACCGCGAGCGCGCCGTCGAATACTTGCGCGAGATCACCGGGCTGACCAACATCTCCTCGGCTCCAGACTTGATTGCTGCAACCGCCGATACTCAAATCTTCGTCGATCTCTCCGGGGCGCTGAAGCGAGTGGGCCTGACCATGTCGAAGATCGCCAACGACCTGCGCTTGTTATCCTCGGGCCCATCAGGTGGATTCGGAGAAATCAACCTCCCTGCCCGCCAGGCGGGTTCGTCCATCATGCCGGGCAAGGTCAACCCGGTCATTGCTGAAGCTGTCAACCAGGTCGCATACCAGGTCGCCGGTCACGATGCTGCCATCAGCATGGCAGTTGAGGCAGGTCAGCTTGAACTCAACCCCTTCGAACCGATCATGGCCCGCGGCCTGTTCGACTCGATTGGTATCCTGTCGAACGCTGCAACCATGTTTGCTGACAAATGTATCGAAGGTATCACCGCCAACGAACAGCTGATGCGCGACGTCGTCGAAGGATCCGCCGGACTGGCCACGGTCTTCTCCCCCGTTATCGGGTACAAGGCGGCCACCGCACTGGCCGTTGAAGCGACCAAAACCGGCGCCAAAGTGACCGATCTCGCCGTAGAAAAAGGCCTGCTGACCAGCGCACAGGTTGAAGACCTGATCAACGAAGCACTTGAAGTCTAGGCAAGTATCTTCGGGGCGTTCATCACGACGACCCCGGTAATCATCAAGAGCAGTCCGATCACTTGCAGTGGTCGGACTGCTCTTTTTGGGGCGGATAACAACCCGAATTGATCTACCAGCAACGCACCTGCGATCAACCCCACTTGCACGACAACGACGGTGACCGCCGATCCAATGAGCGGGGATAAAAACGCCACACCGGTCACGTACAGTGCACCGAGGACTCCCCCAAGCCACATCCACCATGGATTGTGCGTTTCGCCATCAGGTACCCGCAGTCGTAGTGGTGAGCGAGTCAAAACAACCAGCGTGATCAGAACGATCGTGCCCACGAGAAATGAGACAAACGCGCTATGAATCGCTGAGCCAAGCACCAGCGTCAGCTGGCCGTTCACGGCGACTTGCAGCCCAAAACACACCCCGATGCCCAGCCCGGCCAAATACCAGCCCCGCGAGGGGGCCGGTCGATCCGCCTGAACCCTGCTGCGGCCTGCTACCACAGCGAGCACCGCGGCGAGCATCACGATGCTGGCACCTAGCAACCGCCAGGCATCTGCTGGGTACCGATCAACATCAAAGAGCCCGAAGTGATCGATGATGAGCGTGGTGATGACCTGGGCGGTCAGGTTCAACACCGTGGAATACAGCGCTCCAATGACCGGCAACAACAACACGTTCGTCGTCATCCCGATCACCCCAAAGACACCACCGGACCAGATCCACCAGGGTTGAGCGCTAAGGTGACCCGGATCCAACCCCACGGTGCCCACGGTCGTCCAGGTGAGTAGCAGCAAACATGCCGTGCCCACCAGAAATGAGATGGCGGCCATGACCCAAGGGGTCGAAACTGCATGTCGGAGACGGTTATTAATCGCGGACTGGTTGGGCATGAGCACCCCGATGGCCACACCCAGCACCAGGTACATCATTGCGCCCCAGACGGCTTGTACACTCCGAGCGTAGCCACTGCCTTAGATAGCACGTGCGGGAGTAAGGATGCCGTGGGGGTCGAGCGCATGTTTAATCGCACGCTGGGTGTCCAAAACTGCCGCATCGAGTTGGATCGGTAATTCATGGTGTTTAACCGCCCCAATGCCGTGTTCGCCACTAATGGTCCCACCCAAGGAGACCGCCAGACGCGAGATATCCACGATGACGGCTTCAGCGGCCGCGTATTCGTCTTCGGTATCGCCGGCTTCCACAGTGGGGTGCAGATTCCCGTCACCCGCGTGGGCCACAATTGAAATCGCCCGGTTATGTTTGGCAGCGATCTGATCGATACCCCGGAATACATTCGCCAACTCACCGATGGGCACGCCGACATCACACGAGACGCGCAGGCCGCGTGCTGACAACGCCGGGTTAGCCAGGCGGCGGGCTTCGAGCAGGGCGTCATTTTGTGCGATGACGACGTCGCTGCCACCGTGGCGGGCACAAATTTCGGTGATGGTCTTGGCATCTTCGGCGGCGTTGTACCCTACCGTCTGGCCGATGAGCAGCGCGGCTTCGGGCACGGTGAGCCCCGAGGGATAAAACTCTTCGATGGTTCTGACGCTGTGGGCGTCAAGCAGCTCTAACACCTCGGGTTGCGCTTCCCCGTTGACGATTTCGGTGACCGCTTCGCCGGCTGCATGAATCGAATCAAAATTCACCCGAAACGTGTGCGAGGTGCCCGGTGGTATGGGCTTGAGTCGCACCGTCGCGGCTGTGATGACACCCAGAGTGCCCTCAGAACCAACAAATAAACTCGTCAGATCCAAACCAACCACATTTTTGCGGGTCCGAGTTCCGGTGTGCATGATCCGGCCGTCGGCCAGGACAACCTCAAGGGCCGCGACCGAATCGCGGGTCACCCCGTGAGAAATACAGCGTAAACCCCCGGCATTGGTTGCGATATTGCCGCCGACCGTAGAGGTTTCAACACTGGCCGGATCGGGTGGGAAAAATAAGCCGTGCTCGTGAGCCGCCCGATCAAGGTCGGCCGTAATCACGCCGGCTTCCACGACCGCTAGACGGTTGACCGGGTCGATCTCACGGATCCTATTGCAACGTTCCAGCGAGATGACCAGGCCTTGATCATAGGCCACCGCCCCACCGGCTAGCCCGGTGCCTGCACCTCGTACCGACACCGGAACATGATATTGATGTGCCCAGGCCAAAGCGGTTGCGACGTCGGCGGTTGACGTAGCCATCACCACGGCTAAGGGCCGGCCGTGCGGGGCATAGCGGGAGCTATCGCGGGCCAGTCGGTCGACTTCGGGGCCGGCTTCAACAATCTTTTCGGCCAGTTGATCTTTAAGTTCGGTGAGCGCTTCGCGCCGCGGCAGTGTTGTGTGGGGCATGGTGTTCCTTTTCTTCCAGTCACCACATTAGCTGCGTCACAGACCACGGGCTAGTAATCTCCAGTACGGTAACAGTAGTGCTCTCAGCGGTTTTGTGGCGTCTTGACCGTTGGTGTCACTGTCTGGGTGAGGGAGCAAGTAAGATACTTGCAGCGGCTTTTCCACGATGTGTTTGGCTCATGGTGAGCGGCTTGGTTGGTGCGGCGTGTGCCACACTGGCAAGCAGGTACAATAAGGCGCAAGGCTCACGCCGCTATTATCCCTTGTGACAGGTCAGTACTTTACAGCTCAGGCATTTCAAGGAAAGAGAGGAATTCCTGATGGTCCCAGGTTCACGGTGGGTTATCCCAGCCGAGACTGAACCGGTCCAACGTGTCTGGATGAGCTTTCCTCGAGCCGGTGCCGCGAACTTTCGGGCATCCTGGCAACTCTCCTCGGCCCGGCGCGCTTGGGTCCGGTTGGCTGAAGGAATCAATGACCACGTCCCGGTCACCTTGCTGGTCGATCCGGACGATCAGCGCACCGTGAGTTCCCATCTGTCGAAGCCGCTCGACGTCGTCGTCATACCCTTTAATAACGCCTCGATACGGCGCACTGCCGCCACCCTGGTGGTGTCCCGTCAGGCACAAGCCAACAGCGGACGTCGGCCGCGGCGTGTGCTGGGCATGGTGGATTTCACTTTCAATGGTTTCGGGCACCTACCCGGGGTCGAGTACGGCCTGGATGACAAGGTCCCAGGCACCCTGTCTGAACTGTTGCCCGGCGAACGCGGATGGGGGCACCGCAATTTTTCGATGATGGTCGGCGAGGGCGGTTCCTGGGTGACCGATGGTGCCGGCACCGCGATTGCTTCCGAGGCGATTTTGACTGATCAGCGGCGCAACCCGGGCTGGAATACTCGCTCGGTCGAACGCGAAATGCGGCGCAACCTCGGGTTGGAACAGATCATCTGGATCCCCCAAGGCCTGACCCGCGGGGCGGCCCCGGTTGGGTGGGGCGGTTATGCCGATCAGGTCGTGGCTTTCCACTCCCCCGGCCGCGTGCTACTGCACAACCAACCGGATCCCAGCCACCCGGATCACGCCGTCAGCCAGCAGGTGCGCGAAATTCTCAGCTCCGCGCACGATGCGACCGGCCAGGGGTTTGACATCATTGACGTTCCAGCGCCCCAAACACATTCGGATCTTAGCGGTCCGGTCAACTGGTCCTACCTGGATTTTCTGATCCTCAATGACGTCATCGTGATGCCACGATTCATCGACCCCTTCGATGCTCAGGCCTATGAGCTGATGCAAAAGCTGTATCCCGAACACCGGATCATCCAGTTCACCGCCCAGGCGCTATTTGATCACGGGGCCTCAATCCGGGCGATTACGCTGCCCCAACCGCGCGTTAGTCGACGTCGCGAAAGACTTAGCTGACGGGCACAAAAGCCTCGTAGGCCACAGCGGGACCCGGCCACAAACGATATCGTGAGCATAACGACGTCGATGAGGAGCCCAGTGACCAGACAGAAGATGACCGGTGTGCAGCGAGCCATTTTGGCGGTTGTGTTAGTTCCCGTCTTCATGTCGTTACTATCGATCTCCTCGATCAACGTGATCCTGCCGTCGGTCAAAGAGTCCCTGGACGCGTCCAATAGTGCCATCCAGTGGGTGTTATCCGGGTACACGCTGGCCTTCGGAGTCCTCCTGGTGGCCGGTGGTCGTGCCGGCGACACCTTCGGGCGCGGCAGGCTTTTCGTTGCAGGTCTGACGCTATTTGGCTTGGGCTCGCTACTGGCCGGATTCGCACTCAACGGCCCGATGTTGGTCATCGCCCGGCTGATTACCGGGTTTGGTTCCGGGCTACTCAACCCGCAAACCGTGGGCTTTATTCAACAGTTTTTCGACGGCCCACGCCGAGCGCGGGCGTTTGCATCATTTGGTTCAGTCGTCGGGGTGTCGGTGGCCATCGGTCCGGTCCTGGGCGGGGGGCTCATCGCCTTAGCCGGGCCGGATTGGGGTTGGCGTTGGACGTTTTTGGTCAACGTCCCCATCGCGATCGTGGCGATTATCGTCGCCTACCGGACGTTCCCGAAGGCGGCCTGGGTGCCGGATGCGCCGGAAGGTACTGCATCACAACCCGGCAAACCAGACCTGGATCCCATTGGCACCGTGGCCTTTACGCTGGGCACTCTGTTGGTCATGTGGACGTTTTTAGAAATTGACAAGGGCGGGATCTACTGGGCCATGCTGCCCGTGGGCATTGTCATGTTGGTGTGGTGGGTGTGGTGGGAGCGCCGTTATAAACGCCGCGGCGGCGCACCCATGGTCGATATGGCGCTGTTTCGTAACAGGTCGTATCGTAACGGCTCGCTGCTAATCAGCCTATTTTTCACCGGGTCTACGTCTGTGTGGGTGACCGTCGCAATCTTTTTACAAACCGGGCACGGCATTTCGGCCCTGATCGCAGCTCTGGTCGGGATCCCCTCGGCCATTGCGACCTCGATCTCGTCGGTGATCGCCGGCCGGTATGTGTTATCCGCCGGGCGCGCGATGGTCGCCTGGGGTATGAGCGTGACCATACTTGCACTGAGCACCTCAATCCTGGTGGTCGTTGGGGTGCAATTATGGGATTGGTCACTGTGGTGGCTCATCGCAACCCTCTCCCTCTTGGGAGTCGCCCAAGGATTTATCGTCTCACCGAATCAAACCCTGTCGCTGATGGAAGTACCGGCGTATGTCTCCGGAGTTGCCGGCGCCGTGATGCAAACCGGTCAGCGCGTAGGCACCTCGGTCGGGACCGCGATCATCACCTCGATACTGTTCGGTATTGCCGCAGCGTTCTCCTGGAACTGGGCATTCGTAGCTGCCTTCGGGACGATCCTGGCGTTAGTTTCCATCGCGCTGCTCGTGGCGATCGTCGACATCATCGGAACACGCCGCGCCCAAGCCGCCGTCCCGCAAGGGGATGAAGGTCGCTAACCTCCCCTGGTTTCCACGCCGTCACAGGCGTTAGCATACCTTTCAGGCCGTGTTCCATACGGTAGGTTAAAGGCATCGACAGGGGAGCAGCCACTACAGCTGCTGAGAGTGCTCCAGCAGACCCTCGAACCTGATTCCAGATCATACTGGCGGAGGAAGTCGTCAAACTCTCCACGCACTGCGTGCCCTCCTAACCACAGGAGGAACCATGAAAAAATCTCTACCCTTTATTGTTGCCGTCGCGCTCGGACTCACCGGGTGCTCGGTCGCTGACCAAGCGCAAAATACCGACGACGGCGCCGCCGGCTCGGTCACGATCATGACCCACGACTCGTTCAACGTCCCCGAAGAACTCGTTGCAGCCTTCGAAGAAGACACTGGCTACACTGTGACCACTACCTCCCCCGGTGACGCCGGGGCCGTGTTGAACCAGCTGATCTTGCAAAAAGACAATCCCACCGTCGACGCTGTCTACGGGATCGATAACTACTCGGCCGAAAGCCTGCTGGCCGAAGATATGCTCACGACTCACGACGCTGATCTCGGCTCAGCCGAAGCCTTTGCGCTGGCCTCCGACGACGACAACCACTTAGCGCCCATCGACCACGGCCAAGTCTGTATCAATATGGACAACGAATGGTTCGAGGCTGAAGACCTCACCCCGCCCGAGACCCTCGAAGACCTCACCGAACCAGACTATAAAGGGCTATTAGTGACCACTGACCCCACGACGTCGTCGCCGGGGCTGGCGTTTCTGATAGCCACCATTGCTGGCACCGATGACTGGCAGGCCTACTGGCAAGACCTGTTAGACAACGGGACAAAAGTGGCCGGCGGCTGGTCCGATGCCTACTATTCGGATTTCACTGCAACCGGTGAGGGAGACTACCCGCTGGTGGTCAGTTACTCCTCGTCACCGTCCGCCGAGGAGGGCCGCACGTCGTCAATCTTGGGCACCTGCACCGAGCAGGTCGAATATGCCGGAGTACTGGCCGCAGCAGAAAACCCCGACGGCGCTCAGGCGTTCATCGAATTCCTGCTGTCCGAAGACTTCCAAGAAACTCTGCCGACAGAAATGTACATGTATCCGGTCCGTGAAGAAGTCGAACTGCCTGAAGAATGGGCCTCCTACGCCGAACTCTCCGACGAGCCCATCACCGCCGATCTCAACGAGGTTACCGAAAACCGTGACACCTGGTTGAACGAGTGGACCGAACTGACCGAAAACCACGCCGGCTAATATGCGCGCTCGTCTCGGATGGGGCGCCGCCGTTGCGGTCATCCTCATCTTCCTCACCATTTTCTTTGCATGGCCCGTCGGCGCAATGCTCATCCGCGGCATCACCGATGACGTCGGCGCGCTGGATTTCAGTGCATTCGGTGAGGTGTTGACGACGTCGCGCACCTGGGCCATCATCGGACACACGCTGGTGATGGCCCTGGGCGGCACGATCGGTTCCGTGGTCTTCGGAGTCCCTGCCGCCTATATTCTGTACCGCACAGATTTTCCTGGACGCACCGTGCTGCGCTCGATCACCCTGGTACCCTTCGTGCTGCCCACCGTCGTCGTGGGGGTGGCTTTCCGCGCAGTGTTCGGCGTCAACGGTCCCCTGGGCTTCCTCGGTCTCGACCAGACCACCTGGGCTGTGATCGCCGCGATGATCTTTTTCAACATCAGCCTCATCGCACGCCAGGTCGGCGGCCTGTGGCAAATGCTGGACCCGCGCACCGTGGAAGCCGCCCGCAGTCTCGGGGCCTCCCCCATCCGCGCGTTCTTCACGATCACCCTGCCGTCCCTAACCCCGGCCATCGGCGCCTCGGCCGGGCTGGTGTTTTTATACTGTTCCACTGCCTACTCGCTAGTCCGCACGCTGGGTACCCCCGGTGTTGGAACCTTAGAAACCGAAGTCTTCCGCCAGACCCAAACCTTCCTCGACCTGCGCACTGCTGCCGTCTTCTCGGCACTGCAGGTCGTGTTTGTGTTGGCCTCGGTGTGGGTGACCCAGCGCCTGTCTCATCGCGCCACCACCGCTCTGCGCCTACAACAACCGGTGCGCCAACCTTTAGCCCGCACCGACTGGCTGCCGTTGACCGTCACCCTGTTCGCCGTCGTCGTCATTATTTTGCTGCCCATGATCACGCTGGTTGAACGTTCCCTGGCTACCGAAACCGGCTACAGCCTGCACAACTATCGGCTGCTGATGACCTCATCGGGCAGCGGATTCGCCGGCGGAGCCACCGCCGCCCAAGCGCTGGAGCACTCGCTGAAAATCGCCCTGGATGCAACCATCATCTGCATGGTCATGGCGATACTGACCGCCCTGGTCATCACCCGCCACGTGCGCTCGCGCACCCTCGCCCGCGCCCAACGAGCCCTGGATACGTTTATTATGATGCCAATGGGCGTCTCCTCGGTCACCATCGGCTTCGGGTTCTTGGTCTCAATCCACGCATTCAACCCCGGCCTGGGCCAATCCGGGGTGCTCGTCCCGCTGGCGCAAGCCGTCGTCGCCCTCCCGCTGGTCGTGCGTAGCCTCATCCCGATCCTCGCGGCCGTGGACCCACGGCAACGCCACGCCGCCGCCGTGCTGGGCGCCTCGCCCGCGCGCATCCTGGCCACGATCGACGGCCCGTATCTGCTGCGCGCCATTGGGCTTGCCGCCGGTCTGAGTTTCTCGGTATCGCTGGGTGAATTCGGTGCGACCAGCTTCCTAGCCTCCCCCGATTACCAAACCCTGCCCGTCTACATCGTGCGTTTACTCTCCCGCCCCGGCGCCGATAACTTCGGCATGGCACTGGCGGCCGCCGTCGTCCTCGGGGTCGTCGCTGCCGTCGCTTTGATACTGGGCGAACGCATCCGCCCGCGCACCCTCAGGAGCACCTCATGACCGCCATCAATGTCACCAACCTGCACCTGGCCTACCCCGGTGGAGCGCAGGTGCTCACCGGCGCGAATCTCACCCTTGCTGAAGGCGAGATCCTTGGGCTCCTCGGCGCCTCGGGATCCGGAAAGTCCACTCTGTTGCGCGTCATCGCCGGACTCCAGCACCCGCAGACCGGCACCATTGAGGTCGCAGGCGTGATCACCGACGACGACGGCGAGCACGTCCCACCGCATCGTCGCAACTGCACCATGGTGTTCCAAGACGCACAGCTGTTTCCGCACCGTAGTGTCGCGGGCAACGTAGCCTATGGCCTGCAAGCCGCCAACGTCCCAAAGCCCGAACGGCGTCGTCGCGTAGCTGAAGTCCTCGAAATGGTCGACATCGCAGAACTCGCCAACCGCGCCATCACCGAACTCTCGGGTGGACAAGCACAACGTGTGGCCCTCGCTCGCTGCTTGGTCATCCGTCCGGCCGTTATCTTATTCGACGAGCCGCTGTCTGCTCTCGACCGTGGTCTGAGACAGCGTCTTGCCGTCGAGATTCGAGAGTTGCTGAAACAAACCGGTACCTCGGCAATCTATGTCACCCACGACCCCGCCGAAGCCACCACCGTGGCCGACCGTATCGGTGTGGTCGAGCAGGGCAGCATCCTTGATCTCGGCCCGGTTTCAACACTGAATATAGCTGACTTGTCAGACTCGGTGGCCAGCTTGCTCGGTGGACTCGGCGAAGTCACCGGAGTGATTACCGCGGTATCCGACGAATCCACCACCGTGGAGGTCGTGGAAAAGATCGTTGTCCTGCCAGGACGCCAAGGCGGTCTCGGCGATACGATTTCCGTGAATCTCAGCCGCTAACGCCGTCGTGCACGACATCCTCAGTTGAGGGATCAATCCCGTTTGAGGGTCCAATTGTCGTGTTCGAAAGATACCGGAGCGCTCACCGCGACGCCGGTCCCCTTGCCTGGCGGCGATACGCAACCGTGTCGTACGGATTGTGGATAGCTCGAAACATACTAGTTAGATATACACAATACAAGTGACACGCATTTACCTAAATATAAAACAATGATAAAGATCGCCTCTAATATGATAAAAGCGTTAAACAATGACTATAAAATTATTGATTGATTGCCCTATTCCAGGTAAAATAGTGCTACTAGTCGTTCATTGCTTCTCCTTCTCCCACCCAAAATCTTCGCTCGAGGTTCCCTGCACCCATTTCCCCTTTGCCGTTGAGAGGACACTGCCATGGTCGCAACCAATGCATTCCCGGATATCGGTGTTGCGGTGCCCATGCCCGATGAACTCGACCTCAATGCGATCAGAAATCTCAGCCCCGGGCAATTGGCGTATCTGGACTTGGTGGTCAGTTCTGAAATGTCCCAACGGATGGCCGATCCCGCCACGACTTTCGCCCAGTACACCAGGGTGTCAGGGGCAGATTGGTCGGGGCACGAACCTCAGGTTGAAAATACCGGAATCTCTGCGACAGCATCGCAACACACTGCTAGCGGTGACGACCCTACGCACGCGGATGGAACACCAGTCATTCCAGCGAGACCCTTGCCAACCGCCCCAGAATGTCGCTATGACACCGTGCCGATGATTGCCGAAATGATGCGGCGGAAGCAGCACCTGCAAGAGGCTACGATGACAAGCTTTGCGCGCCATCTGCAGCCCATGTTTAATGCACAGCCGGAGTATTTCGGTTCCCCGGAAGGCGTCACAGCGTTCAAAGACAGCACTGCGTATTTCAAAGAAGTCCTAAGGTTTTCGGGACAACTGACCAAGAAGATTCACGATCGGCTGCCCTACGTCACATGGAACCCTGGCCAAGATCCCACCTTGGGCATGCATCAACCCAAACTCCTCAGATTGGCCGCAGTCTTTACCGAAGGAAATATCCCGGCAGAAAATCTTGATCGGATCATTTGGCTCGATCAAGATCTGAGCAAATACGTCCACAAAACTAATGCCACCCCGGAGAAAAAAGATGCGATTTTGAAGGAGTTTGAACCGACCCTCATTGAGGCTGCTGAAGCTTCGAGCCCGGATGCTTTTAACGCTGCTCGACGCCGGTGGGCCGACAAGATCGCCCACGCTTTAGACGCTGATGGCCCTCCCGTTGCCCAAACGCTCCGCAAGAAAGCAGACAACGTGATCCATGATCAGGCCTATAGCGACGGTTCTGGCAAAATGTGGATGCATGCGACCCCAGATGTCTATGCTGAGTTCAAGAATTTTGCAGTCAATCAACTCAACAAAAGTGGCGCTCCGTTGAAGACGGATGAAAAATATACGGAGTGGCTCTTCGGTACCACCGCAGAATCACAAGACCCCAACGGTGCTAACGCAGAGGACAACAAAGTGTCTCCTGGTGACGATCACGGGCCGATGAACGACGCAGGCCTGTTTGATGATTTCGAAGCCGACCACCCTCTCAATACGGCCATGCTGGATGATCTCAGTATTGATCGTGATCCAGAAACGGTCGTCGCGGAGGATGAACATGGCAACCCCACAATTCGAAAAGACCTCGACACTATCGAGCAACTCACACCGGGGCAACTGGTCACGGCTATCTTATTGGGCGCGTTCAAAGCCATCTTCAGTATGGATCCTGATGAATTGCAAGTGAAAAGATCTCACGGGGCAGATTCGACTCTGGTGATCGTCCAAGATATTGAAACCGCATATAAGACATTGGACATCGGCGCCCTTCCTGCGGACGCCCGACGACCCAGAGACCCAGACGGGATTCTGCCCACTGTCCTAAAGCGCCCCAATCCAGACGACCCCAACACCTTGTGCAAGAATCCCGATCACGTATTCGGAGTGAGCCCGCCACCGTGGACCGGGTATATCTCTGAGGCACTCAACGTTGGTGCCCTGCATCCGGGAGATGCCCAAAAACTGGCCTGTGACAGTCAAATCGTCGGGCAAATCTGGAATAACCACCACAGCGTACTCAACCAACGTCGAACTTATCGGACCTTCACCCCGACCCAACGCCGCGCCATCCTGGCCCGCGACCGGGGCTGCCAAGCCCCCGGATGTACGATCATCGCCGCCTGGTGTCAGATCCACCACTTGCGCCCCTGGGAACTCGGCGGGACCACTGATATGGACAACGCCATTAGTCTGTGCGCTGTCCACCACGCCGCAGTGCACAACGGCAAATGGACCATCCGTACCATCAACGGCGCTCATTTCTTCCAACCAGCACCCTGGTTAGACCCCAACCAACCGTTATTGCGCAACATGTATTGGGCAATATAGAAGCTGTTCCTAGCCTCAGCTCGATAGCGCGTAGCTACTCGCCCGTTCCTTGGACCACGTTCTCTGATATCTCCGAAAGATCTACTGGACTATCGTCAAATAAAGCGCGAATGTCTTCTGCCGTCACACTGGAGGCAAACGCCGTATCGTCTTCTGTTAACGCAGCGAACATCTCGACTTTTTGCTGCTGGAGTGCCAGCACTTTTTCTTCAATCGAGCCTTTCGACACCATGCGGTACACCATGACGTTCTTTTCCTGACCAATACGATGGGCACGGTCAACAGCTTGGGCTTCTACCGCAGGGTTCCACCACGGATCCAACAGGAAGACATAGTCAGCTTCGGTCAGGGTCAACCCGAAGCCACCCGCACGAAGCGAAATAAGGAAAACTGGTGTTTCCCCGGAGCGGAAGTCCTCCACCACAGCAGCACGATTACGAGTCGAACCATCCAGGTAGGCATAGTCAATGTCCTGTGCTTCCAATTGCTGCCCCAGACGTGCAAGGAATGACGTGAACTGCGAGAAGATCAACACGCGGTGACCCTCAGGCAAGATCTCGGATAATCGTGACATCAGCTCATTGAGCTTCGACGACGGCACGTGCGCGTGCTCGTCATCAACAATGGCTGGATCCAGTGCCAACATTCGCATCAGTGTCAATGAACGGAAAATCGACATCCGGTTCGAATCCATATCGGTAACCAGATTCAACACATTCTTACGCTCACGCTGCAAGATCTGCTGGTACAACTTCTCGTGCTCTGGTTCCATTGGAACACGCAGCACCATTTCTTGCTTATCAGGCAGTTCAGCCGCAACCGATTCTTTCGTACGCCGCAGCATGAACGGCCGGATCTTCGTCCGCAATTTGGTCATGGCTTCGCGCGATCGAGTCTGTTGCTGTACTCGTTCCTCGACGTCGTCGTCCGAGGAAGGTTCAGTACGCGCCACACGTTGGCCTGCCTCAATCGGACGCAGGTAATCATCCCGGAACTTGGCGTACCGCGGCAACATGCCAGGCACGACCAGCCGGAAGATCGACCAGAGATCCGATAATGTGTTTTCCATCGGAGTACCGGTGATGGCCAGCTTGAAACCGGCCTTGAAACTGCGGATGGCGCGATGGGCTTTCGTCTGATGATTCTTGACGAATTGCGCCTCGTCCAGGATCAGCCCGGCCCATTGTTCTTCGGCAAGGAAATCTTCGTCCAGGCGCGCAATCGCATATGAGGTGACGACAATGTCTGCACGACCGCGGATCGAACCAATGGATTCAGCACGGCGCAGATTCGAAACATCAACTATCGCGACATCCAGGTCAGGTGCGAAGCGTTCAACTTCATCGCGCCAAACCGTCAACACGGACGATGGCGCAATCACTAAGAACGGAAGGTCCTCCCCCAGCGCTTTGGCACGGGCGATCATCGCAATGGTCTGCAGCGTTTTGCCCAGGCCCATGTCATCGGCGAGAATCCCACCTAGACCAAGGTCGTAAAGGTATGACAACCACTCGTAGCCTTCATGCTGGTAGTCGCGCAGCTCTGCATGAAGCATCGCTGGTTTTTCCAGTGTCGGAATGTCTTTGGCGTCGCGCAGTACGGCTAGCGCTTTTTGCCATTCCACGATGGTGGGGTCGGCTGTGAACGCGTCGGCAACTTCTTCGGCGTCTTCTAACAGACTGGCATTGAAGCGGGAGATTGAGGGGTTATCGGCGGCGAAATCGTCCAGCGCCGCTGCTTCTTCTAACAGTTTCCGCAGGGGCTCAAACGCTGCATGCTGCAGCGAGAAATACGTACCATCGGAGAGCAGCAGGCTGTCTTGGTTCCGCACCAGGGCAATGAACAGTTGGCGGAAGGGGATGGTACGGTCTTCGATCGTGATCTGGAAGCCCAGATCGAACCAGTCGTTCTTCTCCGACGGGGTGGCATTGATGGCGATGTGCGGGTCACCGGTCAACCGGGTATAGACCGGGCGGTCTTCAGTCTCAATGATGCGCACGTGTTCTTGCTGTTGTAGCGCCGGCAGGGCTTCGTCCACGAAACGGGCAGCAGTAGCACCGATTAAGGTGGTCTTTCCGGGCACGGCGGCAAGTTCCACGTGCTGTTCGACGTCGTGGAGCACCTGATGGCGGTGTTCGGTTTGGTCTTCGGTGCCCAGGTAATCCCACTGAGCGGAAATCCGCACGTGGTCTTGGCGTTCGCCATGGTGGGTGGCCTGGTAGTACTCCAGGGTCAGTTCGAGGGTCGACGGCGGAATGTCGGGCAGTTCGACTGACTGGTCGTGACTGGCCAGGGGGATGACTCCGGCCAACAACGGATAGATATTTTCAAAGAACTCCTCGGTGTCATCGGCGGGAATGACCATCGGCTCGGGTGCTTCGATCAGGTCCATGACGGTCCGAGTCAGTGGCTGTTTCAGCGGGATGACATTGATGTCCGCGGTGGCCGAGTCCGGATAGTAATCGATCGTGTAGAGGCCGATGGCGCCGAGCGCGCCGGAAGGTTTCAAAGCTTCGGAAGGCAGCTGCGCCTGGATGGTCAGGGCAATGTCGTCGTCGGCGGTTTGTGCGGCGTCAAAAATTATGCGTGCCGGTTCCGTAATGGTCACCCGGTTAATAATTTTCTGCAGCGGAACCAACGGAATGCCGGCGTTATCAATTTTGGCTAACACGTCCCACATTTGTGGCATGTTGATGGTGGCCAGGGTGATGACGTCAGTCGAGCCCAGCGACGACACCGATGTGGTGTAGAGCTGGTTGAGTTCGTGTAGCGCATCGTGTTGTTCGGGGAGGAACTGGAACTCTGCGTGGGAGGACTGGTGAAACGGCAGATCGAACAGGGTCCAGTTCATATTGCCTTTGATCCACCCGCCACGGGCGCCGATGCGTAACGGACGCAGGCGGATGGTCAGGTCGTTTTGGTGTTCGAGGTCTGCGGCAGTGGCCTCACGCCAGGTAAAGCGGGTCCGATATCCAGATGGTTCGGTATGCAGCGCATCGATTTCGACCCCGAGGGCGACGTCGGTGAACTCTTGGGTCGAGTCAATGGTGGGCAGTAACTCGGTGACGACCTGGCGCCATGGGAGTCCGGGCACGGAGTGTTCGGGTTCTTCGGATTCGCGCGGACCGTCGAGGTCAGCGGCGGTGAGTACCGCCGAGTCGGCAACGGCACGCTGATTGGACTCAAAGATTAGGGCGGCGCCGTGTTTACAGTCCACGCCCACCGGGCAGCTGCAGGTGGCGTAGTCAACGTCCCACACGGACACCCCGCCCAGGGTGCGGTCGGTTTTGCGCAGGGTGACGGCGGCCCGATAGATCTTGTCTGCCGAGCCTTTAACCCGACCGACCAGCCGGCCGGATTCTTCGTTGAATTTCAGCGTCAGGACACGATCTTCTGCGGCGTAGTTGCGGCCGCGTTGGGTCATGGTGTCGCCGAATGCGACGACGACTGCTTGGATGTCAACGAAAGGGTAACTCACTGTGCCTCGTAGCGGCGTTGGTGTTCGGTGACGCCGCTCAACCGGAAGGGTGCATTGGTCGTTTTATCGGTGGTGAAGGTTTCCGAGGTGGCTGTAAAGTCGCTGTGGAGTTTGCGGTACTCGTCATAGGTCAGTTCAACACGGTTGTCGAGCTGCTTTGCCACGTTCTGCGGATAAATGTGGTCCTGATAGGTGTCCTGGACAATCCCGGTGAAGAATTCAGCCACCGCGCCGGAGCCATACGAGAAGAAGCCTAAACGTTTCCCGGCCAGGTCGGGGTTGTTGTGTAACTGGGCGGTCAGGGCGAAGTACAGCGATGACGTATAAGTATTGCCCAGCGCCCGGTTGTAGCCCATCGACTCTTCGATCAGGTCATCGGTCAGCTCGGTGCCGGTGTGTTCGGCCAGGGCGGCCAGCTGTTTGCGGGCCATTTTGGTAAACGGCTGGTGGTGCAGGAACCGATCGACGTCGTCAATAGCAAGCTCGCGGCGGGCCAGCAGGTCATCCCAAGCGGAGGTGGTGGCACCCAGGTAGGCGTCCAGGGAGAGCTGCCCGTCCACGAACGGGGTGGTCGAGTCGTTGGGGCGCCAGAAGTCATTGACGTCGGTGGTGTGCAAGCCCGATTCAGGTTCAATTTCTACCAGGTTGGGGGCAGCGCTGATCAGCATCGCCACGGATCCAGCACCCTGGGTGGGTTCGCCGCCCGAGTCCAGGGCGTAGCGTGCGACGTCGGAGGTAATGACTAACACTTGTTCTTCGGGGTTCCGTGCGACCGCGTTGACTGCCATCTGCAGGGCTGCGGTCCCGGAATAACAGGCTTGTTTGAGTTCGACGGAGCGCACATTGGCGGGTAAGCCCAATAGTTCGTGCAGGTAGACGCCGGCGGCTTTGGACTGGTCGATCGAAGATTCGGTGGCAAATAGTACCTGGCGGATCTTGGACACATCGTGGCGTTCGAGCAAGGTTTGTGCTGCTTCGGCGGCCATGGTGACGATGTCTTCGTCGGGGGCCGGCATCGAGAACGCGTCCTGGCCTAAACCAATACGGAACTTATTCGGGTCGATGTCGTGGTGTTCGGCCAGCGTATCGAGGTCCAAAACGTAGTGGGAGGTGGCGACGTCCAGGTCGTGGATGCCTATTTTCACGAATGACTCCTTGAGGTTATGCCTGTGTGCCGGGGCGTTCGTAGGCGACGTGCGCTTGCATCAGTTCGCCCGGATTGGTTTGGGCGGCCAGCAGGGACAACTCGCCTGCCAGCACACTTGCAGCAATCAAGCTAGCTAGTCTACGCGAATCTGCTCCGGGTTGACTACTGTGTCCAATGCCCATGCGTGCCATGGCATCTTCAATATAGGGCAGATGTTTGCCGTTGCCCACGGTCCCAACGATGAGGTGCGGTAAGGTCACGGCAAAATACAGTCCGTCTTCGCGGTTCTCGGCCCACACGAATCCCTGAGACCCTTCTACAATATTTGCTGCATCCTGGCCGGTGGCCAAATAGAACGCTAAGAGCATATTGGCAAAGTGTGCGTTGGCCGAGCGGATGGCGCCGGCCACATTCGAGCCAACGTAGTTTTTGGTGACGACGAGCTGCACGATTTTGGCCGCAGTGGTGTGGAGGTTTTGCTCGACGATCTCGTGGGGAATGATGACCTCGGCGGTGACCTTTTTACCGCGGCCCAGAATCCCGTTGACGGCGGTGGCCTTTTTATCGGTGCAGAAGTTGCCCGAAATCGACCCGTAGGACAACCCAATGTTCCAGGACAGGATCGTGGACATCAGAGAATCCGAGGCGGCGGTGGCCATATTGTGGCCCGAGGCGTCGCCGGTCAGGTACGCAAAGCGCACGAATAACAGGTTGCCCACGATTTCCGGGTGGATCTCGATGAGTTTGGCGAACCGCGACCCCTGGGTCACAACGGCGGCGAGTTCATCAAAGCGTGCAGTAATGATATCGGCGGCGTGTTGGGCGGCCGCGGCGTCGTCGGCGGTGAATAACACGGACCGAGTCATGCGCTCATCGTGGACGGTCGCGGTGATCCCGGAGGTGAGCATGCGCGAGATTTTGGCGCCGCGCCCAACCGAGGGCCACAGCGGAGTCTCGTAGGTGGCCAGCGGGACGTCGACTTCTTCGACGCCGGTAAAGGCGTCCCCGGTCATGCGCAACGGGCCGACCCAGCGGGTGGGCACGCCGGTGGTGAAGGTGTCGTCGTAGGTGGAGGCAGATGGCTCAATAGGTGTTGGATCGATCACGGTGTTCCTTAGAGGCGGGCGTGTTCTTTATGGTGGACGGTGCGCAGGGTTTGGGTCAAATTCTGAGCCGATCGGCGAACCGGGTGACGTCAATATTGCGCGCGCGGGCACGTTCGGCGCTGGACCCGGTGATCAGCAGATCGGTTTCATAGATCACCTGGTCGATGTTGGCGGCTCCGAGCAGTGCGTAGATCTGGCGGATACGGGTTTTGAAGAGCTCCAGGACTTCGGTGACGCCTTCGGCGCCGTCGGACATCGCGACTTTGAGCATCGTACCGGCCAGGCCGACGGCTTTGGCACCCAGTGCCTGGGCGCGGACCACGTCCAACGGGTTACGTACCCCACCGGAGGCCATGATGGTGAGGTCTTCGGGTTGCGGCGTTTCAGCAAGGTCTACCAGACAATCGACGGCGGTCAGCCCCATGGCTTCCAGCCAGTCCCATTTCGCGTGGACGTCGATGGCCCCCGACGGGTGCGCAGTCCGGTCGTTTTCGATGCGCGCAAAATTGGTGCCACCGCTGCCGGCCACATCCACGATGCGCACGCCCATGCCGGTGAGCTGGTGGACGGTTTTCGCGCTGAGTCCGAAACCTACTTCTTTAATAATGACCGGCACGTTGATGTGGGCCACGATGTCGTCGATCAGGCGCAGCCAGTCGGAGAAGTTCCGGGAACCCTCGGGCATCACCGTTTCTTGGATCGAGTTCAGGTGAATTTGCAGCCCGTCGGCGCCCAGCAGGTCGACGGCGGCTTTCGCGTGGTCCAGGTTGCGTCCGGCACCCAGGTTGGCCCAGACGATGCCATCGGGGTTGTGGTCGCGGATCACGGTAAAAGACTGTGCGGTCTCAGGGTATTCCAGCGCAACGGCTACCGACCCGGAGGCCATGGGTACCCCGGTTGCGGCGGCGGCTTGGGCCAGCGCGGTGTTAATCGGCAGCGCCATCTCGGTGCCGCCGGTCATGCCGTTGATGTAAATCGGGGCGGTCAGTCGCCACGGCCCGACGCGAGTGGAAATATCCACGGCGTCGTCGTTGATTCCGGCCAGGGCGTGGTGGATGAAGTCGACGTCGTCGAAGGCATTTCTGGTGCCGGTGAGTTGGTCTTGTTGGGCTGCGGCGAGCCGAATGTGATCGTCTTTGCGGGATTGTGCCATGGTTACTCCTTGAGTCCGGCGCCCAGTTGCGTCACGGATAATTGCAGCGGGTGGATGCCGTGTGCGGACCAGGCCGTGTAGATGTCTACGGCGTTGACCCAGGGTTCGGCCAAGACGATACCGCAGTCGCCGCCGCCGGCACCCGAGGTTTTGGCTGAAGCACCGGCAAAGCCCTGCGCGGTTTCGATGAGGTCGGTCAGCGCGGGGGTTTCGACCAGTGTGGCGGTGTGTTCGGCCATGCGGGCCAACAGGGTGCGGGCGGTGCGGATGCCCGAGTGGATCAGCGCGAATTTCGCTTCGGCCAGCGCCAGCAGCAGGCTGGTGACGTTGGCGGCCGAGGGGCGCAGGAACGCGTCCTCCCAGTCAAAGCCGTTGCCGTTGGTCGTGGCCTGGGTGACGAGGTCATCGGTTTGGGCAGGGCTACCGGTCCAGCCGATCAGCACTTGGACGTCCTCCGGGGTCGGGATGCGGCGGGCGCGCAGCGGGATCCAGGCCGGGCCGGTCAGCGCTTGGGTCACCGAACCGTCGTCGGTGAGCACTCGGGGCAGCTTTTCGCGGTCGGGGGCCTGGTAGTAGACCCAGCCGCCTAGGGCCCCTGCGGCCAGATCACCGCCCGAGGCGCGCGGGGAGATTTCGATCGAGGCTAAAATGCCCAGTTTGATGCGTTCGATCGCGGTCAGCCCGAGCCCGTAGAGCTCATTGACCGCGGTGATCACGGCCATCGTGGCCGCACCCGAGGAACCCAGCCCGTATTTTTCTCCAGCTTCGGAGCGCAGTGTTGAGCTGAAGTGAAAATCCACGGGCCGGCGTTCAAGGCCCCGTTCGGCGCGCAGTTTGTCCATGACCAGCCAAGCGGCCAGCGCATAATCGGTTCCGAACTCGTGGGTTTGGACCGCCGCGACGCAGTGGTCGTGGGCTAAGAGGTCGGCGGTGGGTGCGGGTGTGGCGGCAGGTTCGGCGTCGGTAACAGTCACGGTCATGTACCGGTCCACGGCGATTAAAATTGCGGGCTGGCCGGGCGTGACCACGGCGTATTCACCAGCCACATAGAGTTTTCCGGGGCCTGCCACGGCAAATGGCGTGGCCCTCACGCAGCATCCAACAGGTGTGCGCCGGGACCGGGTGCAAAGGTTTCGATCGCACCAAAGCCTGCAACACGCTTGGCCACCGCGGTGGCGTCGTCGGGGCGACAAATAATGACGACGTTGGGCCCGGCGTCGGCGGTCGCGTAGGCTTCCAGGCCATCGTCGCGCATCGCGGCGACCTCGTCGAACACCTGCCAGGATACCGGTGCCAGATACCGGATCGGCGGTTCGGTAGCCTGGATGACGGCGTGCATGCGGTGGGCGTGGGTTTCGGTGATCTGCCCGACGCGGGCGAAGTCATCGTCCGCACAGGCCGCAATCATCTCATCCAGGGTTTTATGCGTGACGTCGATCCAGGCCTGATAGTACGGGCTGGTGTCCCGGGTGGCGACCATGCCCTCGCGCGAGGAAACCTTTTTGGCCTTGGCGTCCACAGTCACCGAGACCATCGCCATCTCCGGGGCGTCGATAGCCTCGGCAAAGCTGGTTTCGTCGCTGGTCCCGGCGTGCCAGACGGCAAACCGGTCGATCAGTGAGCGCGAGGCCGAGCCCGACCCTCGGCGGGCCAGCCGCGACAGGTCCTTGGTTGATAGCTTCAGCCCGTAGGCATCGGCTGCGGCCACGGCCAGCGCGGCAAAGCCCGAGGCAGATGAGGCCATCCCGGCGGCGGTTGGGCCTTCGTTGACCGAGGTGACGTTGGCCGAGGCAGTGGCGGTTTCTAATCCGGCGTCGGCGGCCAGGCGGCGCACCAGGTCAAGGAACACGGTGGTGCGCTGCGTGGCCTTGGCGTCGGCCAAGGTCCCGTTGAGCTCAAACGAATCGAGCCCGGTGGTCAACTCGACCGTCGTCGTCGTGGCGAATTTATCCAAGGTCATGGACATCGATCCGGCCACGGGGATGATCAGGTCGTCATCGGCTTTGCCCCAGTATTTGACCAGGGCGATATTGGGGTGGGCTCGAGCGATTGACGCCAACTAGCGGTCCTCCTTGTGCACCCGAGCGGTCGGGGCGGTCATCAGGTCGAAATCATTGGGGACCAGCGTGGTGGTCCAGGTGCGGGTTGCCCCGACGGCGGTCATTGCGGCGGCGACATCACCGGCTTGTTCTTGGTCGGGCACCACGGCCAGCACACAACCGCCCAGTCCCGAACCGGTCAGTTTGGCTCCGTACGCGCCGGCTTCCAGGGCGGCAGCTACTACGGCGTCTAGCGCCGGGGACGATACCCCGAGGTAGGCCAACAGCGAGTGGGCCTCGTGCATCGATTGGCCCACACGGATCGGGTCCCCGAGGCCGAGGGCGTAGACCACGTCATCGGTCAGGTTCGCCAGATCCTCAACCACCCGGTCCACGACACGGGGTTGGATATCGCGCAGCATCGCGACCCCGTCGACGGCGGCTGCGGTCGACCCCGAGGTCCCGGTGTCGGCGATGACAAACGTAAACTTATCGGCAACTTTTACGGTCGTGGGTTTCCCCTGCTGGAAGCGCAGCGGCGTCATCGACTGCACCGCGTGAGCATCTAGGCCCGACGACGTACCGTGGGCCACGTGTTCGGCCTCTTGGACCAGCGCGTGTGCTTGGGCTGCATCCAGGCGCACCCCGGCCAGGTTCGCCACGGCACGCACTACCGCAGCCGAGGTCGCCGCAGACGATCCCAGCCCGCGCTCAAACGGGATGGTTGAACGCAAGGTCAGCTCAACCCGATCCCCACGCACATCCAGTTGCTCGGCCGAAACCCGCAGCGCGGTCAGCACCGGATCCATGTGTTTGGGGGCCGCGGCCAGCGGACCGGTATATAAATCCGAGGTAATAAATCCGCGCCGGGCGCGTCGAATCGAAGCGGTGGCCTGTAAATCCAGCAGTGGCAGCACAATCGCCGGTGCCCCGTAAACGACCGAGTGCTCACCTAAGAGGATGGCTTTGCCGTGGGCCGAGCCCAGCCCGGTTTCCACCTGGTGCCCGGAGACTTTCCCAGTTGCTGCACCAGATAATGGGTCGGCGAACCGATCCCGGCCCGGACGTGGTGGTTCAAATACAGGTTCGGGCCGCTGGGGTGTTTTCCCGGTTGGCTCACCGTGGGGTGCACTGTGTCTCATCGGTATGGTGAAAACCTCAAGGTCAAAACAAATCTGAACTATTTATTCTAAGCCACGCGATCACCGGTACCGAATGTTTAACCGGTTTGGCGAACAATACGGGTTAGAATCACATTCGAAATCGTTCGCCGTTGAACCTCACGGCCTCAAGGAGACGCATCTTGAAGCACCTTCCCACCCTCGTAGCGCTGGCTGCCTGTACGACAGGGCTCCTCGCGGGTTGTGGAACCACTCAAGAACCCACTGATGCAGCCCAAACACCTCAGCCTGAGTCAGATCAAACCGAAGCCAGCCCCCAGGCGGATCCGGCCGATCCTTTTCAAGCACTGCATGTCAATATGGTTGCGCAGTCCGGGACCTATTTTCCCGACGGCGTCGACGGCATTAGTTTCGGATGCTCTGACACCCTCGTGACGATCAGCACGGTGCCCGCCCACGCCGACTCCCCGCAGGAACATGTCGCTGCGGCCATCCAATTCTTGATCAACGACTCGCAGTACTATCACGGCTCCCCCGCCGTGACGAATTCGCTGACCCTATCCGAGACCCTGGAGCTCGACGACGTCCAAGTCGGTCGCAACTCGGTTGATATCGCGTTATCGGGCGACGTCGTCGCACAAAGTCAGTGCGAGGCGCATCGCATCCAAGCCCAGCTGTACGGTACAGCCGCCTCGACCTCGGGTATTGAAGACATCAGCATCACCGTCAACGACGACGAGCTCAACACCGTGTTAGGCCTTGAGCCATTCGATACCGCGCAGCTGCTCGCCGCAGACGGCTCCTAAACCGCGATGACATTAAACATGAAGACCTCCGGTTTGGGAATGGAACGTGCAATACATTCCATTCGGCCGGAGGCCTTCATTGGGTAAAGATCGGCTCTTTACAGTGCCGAGAAAATGAAAATTAACAACGCAACGATCGCTAGGATCCCAACGATCGTCCAAATCAAACCACTTCCGCGCATAATACCTTCCTTTCGTGAAACCTCGTTGGTTCCATTCAATCCATATTGGAACACCTCATCTGGAATGCACCAGTCCTGAGATGCCCTGAGTTTCGTGCTGGTTTTATAAAGGCCAAGGCCCGGGCCCGATCTTAGAATAATCTCCTGAGGATGCGACAGGTCTGATAATCCACTGATCTTGTGTCCCCGGGCACGCTGCACCAGACCACCCGTCCAGGGTGCAGACAAACGTCAACTCATACCATCACCCCACCAGACGCCACTACTGCTCGACGAAGTAGTGCATTCTTTGAAGAGGACGAAAGTGACACCCCACGTACCTGAAAATCGTGATCGCTTCAGTCGGTCAACGTGCGCATTATCTGAAATGGTTTAAGGAAGCGCTTCGAAAACAAGATCTTCCGGGGAAATCATCGCATTGGATTATCGTTCCATGAGCCCAACCCTCGGCTGAGCAGATCGGGCATACGCCACCCCGGCCTACAACAGCCCCCGAGTATCACCACATGATCTGTGAGTGGTTTGCCGTTGAAAAACTGGACTTATTCCTGGTGATGAATGACTACGAGATGCAAGCACTCTCCCAAGGTCTGGCAGATGAGCTGCGCACTATGGGCTGTGCTGTAGCGGTGCTAGATCGATCCATTCAACAAAGCGTCATCGATAAATACCGAACCGCTGTCGAACTCGACAAACATGGTATCCCCACCCCTGCGGCTTTTCTGCGCTCCCAACATGCGCAGCTTGTCAGCACCTCGGCACCGATGGGCTCCCGCTAGAAGATAATCCAGACTCGGTCGTCATCCAGGACTATCTACCGGGCTCAGAATACGGCGTCGACGGTGTCTTCTCGGTTGACGGGCGCTCGGAATTATTCGGGTTGGTCGCTCGATGCAAGGATCGGATGCGAGATCGGGATACCGACTTTGCTACCACAGTGTCGGCCGATCCGTTCCGCGAGCCAATCCGGCAACTCTGAAAGATGTTACGTCCCACCGGCAGCATCGACGTCGACTTCTGCGAAACTTCTAGCCGCAAGCCCCTGGTCATTGACATTAACCCTCGAATGGGCGGGAGACGCCGCTACGCCGTCATTGAATTGACCATATGGATGTCTCGAATCGTGAGCTTCTGACATTCAGCCTTTTGGAAGCTGGCTGTCATCTGGCATTCACGTGACCCTACTACAGTCGCTGATGGCACGACGTGACATCACAAAGCTGAATTTCAGATATTAACTTCACAGATTCGGTAAGATCGTATACGATCTGTACTAAGAGATTTCCAGCAACCCCCATGGAGGTACGGTCTCGATGACAGTCACTGCTTACGATTTTTCAATCAAGCAGAATCGGCCGGGCAAAATCGTTGCCCTGCACTTGAATTTCCCATCCCGCATCAACGAACGCGGGCGTAATCCAAAATTCCCTGGCTATTTCCTGAAGGCCACCTCTTCGATCGCACCGAGTGGTGCAACCATTGAACGTCCAGCCGGCACCGAACTGCTGGCCTACGAGGGCGAAATTGCCCTGATCATCGGCAAAGACGCTCGCCGCGTCTCACCTGAAGACGGCTGGTCCTATGTTTCCGGTATCACCGCAGCAAATGACTGGGGCCTGTACGATCTGCGCCACGCAGATAAAGGTTCCAACGTCAAGAACAAATCGGGTGACAACTACACGCCACTGGGGCCTGCGATTATCGACGCGGCAGGTATCGATCCGACACAGCTGCGCATCCGCACCTGGGTCAACGGCGAAGTCGTCCAAGACGACACCACCGAAGATCTCGTCTTCCCATTCGGACAGCTCATAGCCGACCTATCCCAGCTGATGACCCTGGAAGAAGGCGACGTCATCCTGACCGGTACCCCAGCCGGTTCCTCAGTTGCTCAGCCGGGCGACGTCGTCGAGGTGGAAGTTGATGCACCAAACGCTGCCGGCGCACCATCGACCGGCCGCTTGGTCTCCAACGTCAAAGAATCATCGTTTGCCATGGCCGACTACGGTCACGGGCCAAAGGTTGATGACCTGCAGCGCGAAGAAGCCTGGGGTTCAAAAGCTAAAGCCGGCCTGGAAGATCCACGCGCCATTCTGACTCCAGAACTGCGCGAGAAAATCTCCAAAACTGCGGTGGCAACCATCGTGGCCAACATGCGCAAGCGCGGCATCAATAACTGCACCATTGACGGTCCACGCCCAATGCACCCGGGCCAGCAGATTCTTGGTTTCGCCAAGACCCTGCGCTATGTGCCAAACCGTGAAGACTTGTTCAAGAAATACGGTGGCGGTTTCAATAAGCAGAAACAAGCCATGGACTCCGTGCAGCCAGACGACATCGTCGTCATGGAAGCACGCGGTGAAAAAGGCACCGGGACCCTCGGTGACGTCTTAGCCATGCGCGCTAAAGTGCGCGGCGCCAACGCTGTGATCACCGACGGCGGTGTCCGTGACGCTGCTGCCGTGGCCGAAGTAGGCATCCCGGTCTACTCGAACGGCTACCACCCTGCTGTACTGGGTCGTCGTCACGTCCCATGGGAAATGGACGCAACCATTGCTTGCGGTGGCACGACCGTGCAGCCAAACGACATCATCATTGGTGATGACGACGGCGTCGTGGTTGTTCCACCTGAACTTCTGGTCGAAGTGATTGAAGAATCCTACGAACAGGAAAAGCAGGACGAATGGGTGTACGAACAGGTCAAAAACGGTGCTGCCGTGGACGGTCTGTTCCCACCAACCGGTGAGTGGAAAGCCAAATACGAGGCGTACCGCGCAGCCCAAAGCGAGTAAATGACGTTGAATGGTCTCTCGAAAGCCGACCAGGCTCACCAGCATGTCCTGAAGGGAATCACTTCCGGTCAGTACAAGCCCGGTGACCGACTGGTCCTGTCGAGCATCGCCAATGAACTGGGGATGTCGGTGGTACCGGTGCGGGAAGCCATTCGACGCTTGCAAACCGATAATCTCGTGACATTTGAACGCAACGTGGGTGCCACGGTGACCGGTATCGATCCCATCGAATACCAATACACCATGGAAACTCTGGCCCTGGTTGAGGGGTACTCCACGGCGCTGTGTGCGCCACTAGTCACAGCCCAGACCCTCACCAAGGCCCGCGGGATCAACCAGCAGATGCGCGAGCTGCTCAACGAAGAGTTCGCTCCGGAATTGTTCACCGAACTGAATGAAAAATTTCATTTGGCACTGTTTGAACACCACCCGAACCCGCACATCCTGGATCTGGTCCACCGCGGCTGGAACCGGTTGGCGGCACTGCGCTCGACAACCTTCACGTTCGTGCCATCGCGGGCCCCGGATTCGGTGGTCGAGCACGATGAATTGTTGGATCTGATTGCCGACGGGGCCGAGTTCTTGGTCATCGAAGCGGCAGCCCGCAACCATCGGCTCAACGCTATGCACGCCTATCTCGACCACCACGCCAAAGCCAATCCAAAAAGTTTTTGAAAATATTCGAAAGGACGACATGACAAACGGCAAACCAGCTAACCTGCCAGATCAAATCCGTCACTACATCAATGGTGAATTCGTCGACTCAATCGACGGCGACACCTTCGATGTGCTCAATCCGGTCACCAACGAGGCCTACATCAAAGCGTCCTCGGGTAAAGTCGCCGACATCGATGCCGCCGTCGCTGCGGCAAAAGATGCCTTCGACAATGGCCCATGGCCACACATGCTGCCACGCGAACGCTCCCGCATTCTGCACAAGATTGCCGACGTCGTAGAAACCCGTCAGCAGGAACTGGCCGAAATGGAAACCTGGGACTCCGGTCTGCCAATCTCCCAGACCCTGGGTCAGGCACGCCGTGCAGCCGAGAACTTCCGCTTCTTCGCCGACCTGATCGTTGCTCAGGAAGACAACGCCTTCAAGGTACCGGGCCGTCAGATCAACTACGTCAACCGCAAACCAATCGGTGTTGCCGGTCTGATCACCCCGTGGAACACCCCGTTCATGCTGGAATCCTGGAAACTCGGCCCAGCCTTGGCCACCGGTAACACCGTAGTCCTGAAGCCAGCCGAATTCACCCCGCTGTCGGCAGGTTTGTGGCCAGGCATCTTCGAAGAAGCCGGTCTGCCAGCTGGTGTATTCAACATGGTTCATGGTTACGGCGAAGAAGGCTACGCCGGTGACTCGCTGGTCAAGCACCCAGATGTCCCACTGATCTCGTTCACCGGTGAATCTCGCACCGGTCAGATCATCATGGGCAACGCTGCTCCATACCTCAAGGGCCTATCCATGGAGCTGGGCGGTAAATCCCCAGCCGTGGTCTTCGAAGACGCCGACCTAGAAACCGCCATTGATGCGACCATCTTCGGTGTGTTCTCCCTCAACGGTGAACGCTGCACCGCCGGTTCCCGTATCCTGGTCCAGCGCAGCATCTACGACGAATTCGTCGAGCGCTACGCAGCCCAGGCCGCCAACGTCAAAGTCGGCATGCCAAACGATCCGAAGACCGAAGTCGGTGCGCTGGTTCACCCAGAGCACTTCGACAAGGTCTGGTCCTACGTCCAGATCGGTAAAGAAGAAGCCCGTCTGGTCGCCGGTGGTGACCGTCCGGAAGAATTCCCAGAAGGAAACTTCCTGCAGCCGACCGTCTTTGCCGACGTCGCCCCAGATGCTCGCATCTTCCAGGAAGAAATCTTCGGCCCAGTGGTCGCGATCACCCCGTTCGATACCGACGAAGAAGCACTCGAGCTGGCTAACAACACCACCTACGGTCTGGCCGCTTACATCTGGACCAACGATCTGCAGCGCTCACACAACTTCGCGCAGAAAGTTGAAGCCGGCATGGTCTGGCTCAACTCCAACAACGTGCGTGACCTCCGCACCCCATTCGGTGGCGTGAAAGCCTCCGGACTCGGTCAGGAAGGTGGCTACCGCTCGATCGACTTCTACACCGAGCAGCAGGCAGTCCACATCAACCTGGGTGAGGTTCACAACCCAGTTTTCGGAAAACAACAGTAAATACTGTTTGGCATCAGTACCGAAGGATCACCAATGAAAATTGATAAAAACAAACGCACCCTGACCAGCTCGGGTTTCCACGTGTCACAGGATGCACCGGTCAACACCGACAACCCCATCCCGACGCCAGAAGCACCGGCACCGGATGTACTACGCGTAGCGTACATGGAACTCCAGGTCACCGACCTGGCAGCATCCCGCGAGTTCTACGTTGATGTCCTGGGTCTGCATGTCTCCCACGAAGACGACAACGAGATCTACCTGCGCTCGGCAGAAGAATTCATCCACCACAATCTAGTCCTGAAACAGGGCCCGATTGCTGCCGTTGGTGCGTTCTCCTACCGTGTGCGTTCCCCAGAAGACGTCGATGCAGCCGAAGCCTTCTACAAAGAACTCGGCTGCCGCACCGAACGTCGCAAAGACGGTTTCGTCCGCGGTATTGGCGATTCGGTTCGTGTCGAAGACCCACTGGGCTTCCCATACGAATTCTTCTACGAAGTCGACCACATGGAACGCCTTGCCTGGCGCTACGACCTGCAGATCCCAGGTGAACTGGTTCGCTTGGATCACTTCAACCAGGTCACACCAGATGTGCCTCGCGCGGCCCGCTACATGCAGGACCTCGGATTCCGCATCACCGAAGAAATCTCGGACAAAGACGGTACCGTCTACGCCGCCTGGATGCGTCGGAAACCAACCGTGCACGATACCGCGATGACCGGTGGCGACGGCCCACGCATGCACCACGTCGCGTTTGCTACCCACGAGAAGCACAACATCCTGGCGATCTGTGACCGCCTGGGTGCCCTGCGTCGCTCGGATGCGATCGAACGTGGCCCCGGCCGCCACGGTGTGTCCAATGCGTTCTACCTCTACCTGCGCGACCCAGACGGTCACCGCGTCGAGATCTACACCCAGGACTACTGGACCGGCGACCCAGACAACCCAGTTGTCTCCTGGGACGTCCACGACAACCAGCGTCGTGACTGGTGGGGCACCCCGGTTGTACCTTCCTGGTACACCGATGCCTCGACCGTGCTGGACCTCGACGGCAACCCCGTCGAAATCGTTGCTCGTGAAGCTGCCAAAGAAATGGACGTCACCATCGGTGCCGATGGTTTCTCCTACACTCGTGCAGACGATGACGAAGAAATGCCAGACTGGAAGAAGGGCGAGTTCAAACTCGGCAACCAGCTGTAAAACCTATGACACACCTCGTGTGACATAACCTCCAGAACTAGCGCCTGCGAACTCCGGTTCGCAGGCGCTAGGCATTTAAAAGGCGACGGCCCGTACACCGATGACCCTGTAGGCTTTCGATAGATACCCCGAAAGGACACTTAGTCATGCCAAAGTCGAACACCTCCGCTGATCAACAATCCGGTAACCACGCAGTCATGACCGACTACTCACCGGAGTTGTACGCTTTTCGTTTTCCAAACGCATTTGTCAACCACCTCTGGAGGGGACGCGTGCCGCCGCTGATTGGTCGCAAGGTTGAGCTGACTTCCGCGGGCCGCTGTGGTGGGATGGCATTTGCTTCGTTGGATTTTTACCACCTGGGAACGCCGGTCCCATCATTTAGCACACAAGATTTCGCACCGTCTTGTGTCCCTGCCGATGGCTACCCGTTGGCCGATTACATTTATTGTCGCCAACTCCACAGCATGCTCACCACGGTCCGTGGGATACGCGATGGCATTCGGTACCTCCGCTGGAGCGGTTATTCAGCAACGACCATCGCTGCGACAACCAAAATCGAAGAGCAGAAGGTTATCGAATCGCTTGATCGAGGTCAGCCCGTGGTGTTGGGACTCATCAAAGCCACCAGCCGGAGACTGAAGGCACAGGGTGTGAACCATCAAGTCGTGTGCTACGGCTATCGTCTCGATTCCTCCGGCCGCCCAGAATTCCGGGTCTATGACCCCAATGATCCATTCCGCGAGTCCTCGAATGATTATCGGCCGGGGGTTCTTCGAAGAGTGGACGACGACGGCGAACAGTCAGGCTTTGTATATCAAGAACGCCTATCCCACCGGACCGACCGCTGGCGTGGCTTCTTTGTGGTTGATTACCGCCCGCAACAGCCAGATGCAGCGCTTATATCAGTGGCCAAGGGAAGCGTCGCCCGGTAATGTCACGCGGATATTTTTGGGTATCCAGTACCTTTTGGACCCGGCTCTGCAACGCGGATGTTTCCAGTGAGCTCAGCTGTTGCGCGATAGTGGCCGGGATACGTTCTGCAAACGGTGCAATATCGTCGAGGAGCTCTTGGGCAATATCTTCGTCTGCAAACTCCCACATCACGGTGCGTAATTTCATTGGGGCGGCAAAACATAAACCATGATCGATCCCCCAGATCTTACCTTGATCGTCATACAGGACATGGCCTGATTTGCGATCAGCGTTATTAGCGATTAGATCAAATAATGCCAGGCAGCGTAGCTGCTGATATGTCTCAGGTTTATGCTCGAGCAAGGTGAAATAGTGCTCGGCTGGATTATGGTCGATAAACAACTGAAGAGAGCCGACCCCCAGTGGGCCGTCATCTCGGATGACAGTGGCTGGGACCAGACGCCAGCCCAGTGCTTCGCTGAGCAGATAGGCTGCGAATTCGCGGCGGTGTAAGCCGTGCTCAAAGTCCATGAGGGGACGCTCCCCGAGTTCGGGCTTATAAATTCCCCAGAGCTGCACATCGCCGTCAGTGACTTCAACTAAGAAGGTCTCATTGCTGCTGTTGGCCAGTTGACCCAGCAGTCTGAATTGCCCGCACCGCAGTACTTCAGCATCCACCAGCGAGTTGTCGTGGGGCGTTGGGACTTCTGATTCCTGCATCATGTCGTCATCGTTTCTATGAAGGCCGGAGTCCTGCCAGCGATTCCAACGTGGAATTGACGGTCAGCACGCTCGGCTCACTGGCTGCAGCGTCCGCCTGGTATGCAATGGCCGATACGGAGCACGGGTTGATGCTAATCCGTTGGAATTTATTCAACGGCGTGCCCAAAGCATCCGCAACCGCAATGCGGATCGGGTCAGCATGAGAAAAACACACCACGGTTCCCCCGGGATGTGCTCCCCGTAGCTTCTCTAATGTGGTTGCCATCCGGTCGCGGATTTCGACAAAGCTCTCACCATTTGGGAAGCGGAACTGGTCGGGCTGGCATTGGACCGTTCGCCATTCGGGCAGCTTCATCAGGTCTGCGAGCTCGGCTCCGGTCCAGTCACCAAAGTCACCTTCCAGCAACCCAGGCTCTTCAACCACCGGTAAACCGCAACGTTGAGCTGTGGGCTCCGCCGTTTGTTTTGTGCGTTCCATGGGCGATGAATAAATCGCAGTGACTGGTAAGGTTGCCAGCCGCTCGGCAACTCGCTGTGCCTGGTCAGTTCCTTGCTCGCTCAAGTACAGGCCGGGCGCGCGGCCGGGAAGGATCTTTCCGGTCGTAGGAGTCTGACCATGCCGGACCAGCAGGATCAGCGTGGTCTGGGTCTCATTTTTAGCGTTCATCACTGCTAGCTTACCGAACCGGTCCTAAGATCACCCCCTGTACACTTTGCCCGAACAGCACTAGCGTGATGACTGTGACTACCTCACCTGAAATCAATACGTTGGCTGAACTTCGAGCTTCTGGACATGTCCAGAAGTCTTTGCGCGAAGAATTGCGCGACAACCTTCTGACAAAGTTGGCAGCCGGGGAGGACCCATGGCCTGGGATGCACGGATTTGAGCACACCGTGCTCCCCCAGTTGGAGCGGGCGCTCATTGCCGGGCACGACGTCGTTCTGCTCGGCGAGCGCGGCCAAGGTAAAACCCGACTCCTGCGCACATTGGCGAGCCTGTTGGATGAGTGGACGCCGGTCATTGAGGGTTCCGAGCTGCATGAACACCCGTACGATCCCATCACTGTTGAATCGCAGCGCCGTGCTGCAACCGAAGGAGATAATCTGCCCGTGGCGTGGCTGCATCGCGACGAACGCTACGTGGAAAAGCTCTCCACGCCGGACACTTCGGTTGCGGACTTGATTGGTGATGTGGACCCTATGCGGGTCGCTGAGGGACGGCGTCTGGGTGATCCAGAGACCATCCACTTCGGACTGGTCCCGCGAGCAAACCGCGGGATCGTAGCACTTAACGAGCTGCCGGATCTGGCTGAGCGTATTCAGGTTGCACTGTTGAATGTCATGGAAGAACGTGACATCCAAGTGCGCGGGTACGTATTGCGTCTTCCATTAGACGTGTTGATGGTAGCTAGCGCCAACCCAGAGGATTACACCAACCGTGGTCGCATCATTACCCCGCTCAAGGACCGCTTTGGTGCCGAGATTCGCACCCACTACCCGGTCGAATTAGAAGACGAGATCGCGGTAATCCAGCAAGAAGCCCAACTCAGCGCCGTCGTCCCAGATGTGCTGTTGGAAATTCTGGCGCGCTTTACCCGAGCACTGCGCAATTCGCCTGCGGTCAACCAGTCGTCTGGGGTTTCGGCGCGCTTTTCGATCGCCGGGGCAGAAACCATTGCTGCTGCAGCCCGGCACCGTGCCACGGTGTGCGGTGAGGAAGCAATCGCTCGGTTGGTAGATGCCCAGACCGCAACCGATGTGCTGCGCGGTAAGGTCGAATTCGAACCCGGCGAAGAGGGTCGCGAAAACCAAATCTTAGAACACCTGCTGCGCACGTCGATCGCACAGGCTGCGAGGGCACATTTTGGTGGCCTGAATTTCAGCCCACTGGTTGAAGCTTTCGACGGCTCCACCACCATTACCACCGGCGAACACGTCACAGCCGAACACTTCTTGGCCGAGCTGCCAGAGCTTGAAGACTCGAATCTCTACGACGAGCTCGTTGAGCGCCTAGACGCTGGCGTCTCTGCAGGACATCGCGCCGGGGCTATCGAGCTGGCTTTAGAGGGACTGTATCTGGCTCAAGAATTATCCAAAGAAACCGCAGACGGGCAAACCATCTACGGCTAAGGAGGCGTCATGCGCCACGGCAAAGCGTCACGCTACGGCCGCTATACCGGCGGCCCCGATCCGTTGGCTCCACCCATTGATCTCACCGAAGCGCTCGAAGAGATCGCCGACGACGTGATGGCCGGATACTCGCCGGAACGTGCCATGCGCGAGTACTTGCGGCGCGGTTCACGGGATATGACCGGCCTGGATGAGTTGTCCAGGCGCGTGCAACAACGTCGTCGTGACTTACTCAAACGTCACAGTCTGGATGGCACCCTCGACCAGGTTCGTGAGCTGCTTGATGAAGCCGTGTTAGAAGAACGCAAACAGCTGGCCCGGGACATCACCATGGACGACATGGACCGGGATTTTCGTGAAATGCAGCTGATGAACCTGCCCGAAGCCACCGCGGCGGCAGTAACCGAGCTGTCGGATTATGACTGGCAGTCAACCACCGCCCGCGAAAAATACGAGCAAATCAAAGATCTGCTCGGCCGGGAAATGTTAGACCAGCGGTTTGCGGGGATGAAACAAGCGCTCGAAGGTGCCACCGAGGAAGACCGGGCGGCCATCTCAGAAATGCTCAACGACCTGAACGACCTGCTGGATAAGCATGCCCGCGGCGAAGATACGCAACAAGATTTTGATGACTTCATGGCTAAACACGGTGATCAGTTCCCCGAAAATCCCCAGAATATTGACGAGCTGATCGACACCTTAGCCCAGCGATCGGCAGCAGCCCAACGAATGCTGGCCTCCATGACCCCGGAACAGCGTGCTGAGTTGATGGAACTGTCGATGCAGGCCTTCGGGTCACCGGAGCTGATGGATCAGCTGAGTCGACTGGATGCCAATTTACAGGCCCTCCGCCCCGGCGAAGACTGGGCCGGTTCCGAAGAATTTGAGGGGGACCAAGGCCTCGGGCTGGGAGATGGTACCGGGGTGCTCCAGGACCTAGCCGAACTGGACGCGCTGGCCGAACAACTCTCCCAGTCCTATGCCGGCTCGACTCTGTCGGATCTGGATATCGAAAAACTCAGTCGTCAGCTGGGTGACGACGCTGCCGTCTCCGCGAAGACACTGGCCGAGCTTGAGAAGGCCTTACGTGACTCGGATATGCTGCGCCGCAGTTCCGACGGTGACCTGCGGCTTTCCCCGCAGGCTATCCGTCGCCTGGGCAAGAGCTTACTGAAAGACACCGGGTATCTGTCGGACCGTCAAGGTCAGCGCGATACTCGCCATGCCGGGGCCGCAGGTGAACTCACCGGGTCCAGCCGCAGTTGGCATTTTGGTGACACCGAACCCTGGAATGTCACCCGGACGATCACCAATGCCATCACCCGTACCGTTTCCGAGGGCAATGATCCAGGCACCGGACTACGCCTTGAAGTCGGTGACGTCGAAATTCAAGAAACCGAAGCCCGCACCCAGGCTGCCGTCGTACTATTGGTCGACACGTCGTTTTCGATGGCTGCCGAGGGGCGCTGGGTGCCCATGAAGCGCATGGCTCTGGCGCTGCATCAGCTGATCTCCACCCGTTTCCGGGGCGATGAGTTAGAACTGATCAACTTTGGCCGCTACGCCAACCAGATCCAACTCGACGAACTCACCGCTATGCCTCCGGCCTATGAACAAGGGACCAACTTACACCACGGACTGTTGTTGGCTGCTCGCTTCTTTCGACGCCATCCCACCATGCGCCCAGTGCTCCTCGTGGTGACCGACGGTGAACCAACGGCCCACCTCACGACCCGTGGTGAAGCCCTCTTCTGGTATCCACCGCGGTCCGAGACACTGGAACTGACCGTCACCGAGCTTGATCGCATCCAACGTCTCAACGCCGCCATCACGTTTTTCCGACTTGGTGACGACCCCGGGCTGAAGCGGTTCTTGGAGGCCATGGCGTCTCGTGTCGAGGGCAAAGTCGTTGCCCCAAGTGCCCAAGACCTGGGAGCCGCAGTCGTCAACGAATTTTTACACGTCCGCACGCCGCGGACGCCAAACTGGTAAGATCCTCCAAATCACCCGCGACTGCGGTCAACTTGTTCGGATGAGCCTTATGCTTGAACCAACAAGTATTTGGAGGAGACCATGGCAACGCCTATCCCACCACCCGCCGTTACTGTCGAAGAGATTCTCGCGGAGCTTGACGCGCTTGATGATCCTAAAATGCGTGCAGTCAATGAACGGCACGGCAACGACATCGGTGTCAATCTCTCCCAGCTGCGTGCCATCGCCAAACGGCTGAAAACTCAACTCGAGTTCGCCCAGCAGCTCTGGGCCACCGGTGACTCCCAAGCTCGGCTGGTGGCCATTTTGATCAGCAGTCCGAAGAAATACACCGCCGAACAACTCGATACGATGCTCCGAGAAACACGGGTACCCAAAGTTCACGACTGGTTCATCAACTACATTTTGAAAAAGAACCCCGAATCCGAGTCCCGACGGATTCCCTGGATGGACGACGTCGACGAATTCGTCGCCAGCGCCGGGTGGGCTTTGACCAGCCACGCCGTGGCCCAACGAGTAGAAAACCTCAAGATCGCGGAACTGCTCGACGCTATTGAAGCTGAAATGAAACTCGCACCGGATCGACTGCAGTGGTTCATGAACGAATGTTTGGCCAGCATTGGTATTCACTACCCGAAATACCGTGCCCGAGCCATTGAAATCGGCGAACGCTTGGAAGTGCTCAAGGACTATCCCACTCCCCCGAACTGCACCTCCCCGTATGCACCGATCTGGATTCACGAGATGGTCACACGCAACGAAGGCGCCAGCGAGGTCACGTAGTCAGCCAACAACTCCTATCATCTACCACCTCTCGCATTCTGTAGAACTGCCATCTATCGTGGTGGCTATGACGGATACAGCGCACCCAACAGCCGCCCATCTCTTCGACTTATCAGATAATCAACTGCGCGCTCGCGCAAGTCTCAAGTGGTCTACCGTCGAGCCCGACGTCTTACCGGCCTGGGTCGCCGAAATGGATGTGATGCTTGCGTCGCCGATCATCGACACCCTGCAGAACGCCCTGCTACGCCACGATGCCGGCTACCCCGGTGAGTCAGACGACGTCGTGCAAGCTTTCACCAGTTTCGCTCATGACCGCTGGGATTGGCATATCGAACCGGATCACATCAGTTTCCATGTCGACGCCGCCACTGCCGCGTCAAAACTGATGCGCCACTACGCCGGACCAGACCGTTCAGTACTCATCATGCCACCCGTCTACAACCGGTTTTATGATTGGCTTGCCGGCAGCGGGGTCAAACCGGTGGAAGTACCTTTGACTGATGTCCCCAACGGCGGCTTCTTTGATTTGGACGGTATTGAGGCCGGACTCAACGCTGGGACCAAAGTCATTTTATTGTGCAACCCACACAACCCGCTGGGCAGGGTCTTTTCACAACACGAGCTCAGCGAATTAGCAGAGCTCGCCCATCGATATGACGCCGTGGTGCTGTCTGATGAAATCCACGCGCCCATGGTGTATCAGGGAGTGGAATTCACACCGTGGCTCACTGTATCTGATGCGGCACGGAACACAGGCATCGCACTGCACACTGCAACTAAGTCCTGGAATTTTGCTGGCCTCAAATGCGGTATCGCCATTCGATCAGCAACCGGTCCGTGGCCTGCTGAACTTGACCCTACGATGACGCGTACCGACACCGGCTTCTGGGGACTTTTAGCCACCGAAGCCTCATTCAGAGATTCCCGCCCCTGGATCGATACCGTCCGTGCCCACTTCCAAGAGCAAACCCAGCACCTCACGAAGTTGGTAGCCGAACACCTTCCCGGCGTCACGTTCCACCCGCCACAAGCCAGTTTCTTGGCGTGGCTGAATTTCCGCGACACTGAGCTCACCGAGGAACCTGCTGACTACTTCTTACGCGAGGCCCGCGTTGCGCTGAGCCCCGGTGTGAACTTTGGAGACGCCGGACGTGGCTATGCACGACTAAATATGGGCACCTCCACGGAGCGGCTGGAACGCATTATTGCAGCGATGGGCGTAGCCTGGCCACCACGCTAAGCCCCGCTGCAGCGTTCGATTGTAGTGCCGACATGCAGGATGGACCGTTTCTTCGAGGACTACGGGTGTAGCGCCACCGTGCAGCTGGTCAGATCATACATATCCCACAAGGAGTTATCGTCTTATAGGAACGGTGTCAGACTTCGTATTTAGTCTGGGGAGTGACTAAACGCCGGTCCGGCATGAACTTCGAGTATTTGGCGATATGCGGCATCGTGTGGTTTCGGTCGACCCGTATCTGCATCGGTAACTACCATGGTGATTTCCAGGTAGACGCAGGGATGATCGTTTTGTGATAGGAGGTGTGCGAATACAAATGATGTGCGCCCGATCTTTGGGACCCACACCCAGACCGTGGTTTCTTTACCATAATGCACTTCGCGGTCAAAGCTGGTGTTGAGCGCTCGTACCACCCGTCGAAGCCCGCTGGAGCCAGGGACGGCATCCATCCATTGCTTGGTCGCCCTGATCCGTGCTTCCTCTAACAGGGTCAAGATCCGCGCGTTATTCACGTGCCCGTTAACATCTTGGTCAGACCACCGCAGCTGCACGTCGATCGGGGTCGCAAGGGTCTTGATGTGGTCGAAGTTCGACACTAGTTGTTACTCCTGCCTGTCTCATATTTTGCTTTGGACACCGGGTGCGTCCCGTCTTCGGCCATCTGGACTAGGAAGGTGACGTCAAAGCATGACGTCACGGATAGCATATGAAAATACTGACACGTAGCCGATCGATAGCAATACCCCTCCCAACTTGGGAAAAGCTCTGTTAGTGTTATCCTCATGGCACGGTTCTCAGTTCTCGGTTGGCCGGTGTTCCGCCAGGCCAAGTCTAAAGACAAACTGGGGCGCGGTCCGGCGGTTGAATCGCCGAAATATGCAAATATGCGCCCTCGCACGGAAGACGCTGACAAAGTCGTTCAAAGCGTTTGTCCGTACTGTGCGGTGGGCTGCGGTCAGCGCATCTATGTCAAAGACGATGAGGTCATCCACATCGAAGGTGACCCCGACTCGCCGATCTCGCGCGGCCGGTTGTGTCCGAAGGGTGCTGCATCTGAGCAGCTTGTCAACACCCCGGTTCGACAGAAAACAATCCTCTACCGCCGGCCCTATGGCACGGATTGGGAAGAGCTTGATCTCGAGACCGCAATGGAAATGATCACGGAGCGCTTCTTAGAAGCTCGCCGGAATCACTGGGAAGATTTTGATGAACATGGTTCGCCAGTTAACCGCACGATGGGGATTGCTTCCCTTGGCGGGGCAACCATCGATAACGAAGAAAACTACCTGATCAAGAAATTGTTTTCGGCTGCCGGTGCGGTGCAGATCGAGAACCAAGCCAGGATTTGACACTCTTCCACAGTTCCTAGTTTAGGAGCTTCCTTTGGGCGTGGCGGTGCCACCCAGCCATTGCAAGATATGGCGAATGCAGACCTGGTATGGATTCAGGGTTCAAACATGGCTGAAGCACACCCCGTTGGGTTCCAGTGGGTTGCTGAAGCCAAGGCTCGCGGAGCCAAACTTGTCCACGTTGACCCACGTTTCACCAGAACATCGGCCATGGCGGATAAACACGTCCACATTCGTGCTGGTACCGACATCGCGCTGCTCGGTGGACTGATCCGCCACGTGATCGAAAACGACATGTGGTTCAAGGAATACGTCACCCACTACACCAACGCGGCACATCTGGTCGACGAAGGTTACCAAGACACCGAAGACCTCGATGGTCTGTTCTCTGGGTTCGACAAAGATACCGGCGGGTACGACAACGCCACGTGGCAATACGAAAAGGACCCCTATGAGGCCGACGGTATTGCCAAGGACATGACCTTGCAGCACCCGCGCTCGGTCTTTCAGATCCTGCGTCGCCACTACTCGCGCTACACCCCTGAGATGGTTGGCAACGTCACCGGTATCAAGACGGAAGACTTCCTGGAGCTCGCCGAGCTGATAGGCAAGAATTCGGGTCGCGAACGTACGACCGTGATGGCCTATGCGCTGGGGTGGACCCAGCACTCGATGGGCTCGCAGTTCATTCGCACTGCCGCGATCCTGCAGTTACTGTTAGGAAATATGGGTCGTCCTGGTGGCGGTATTATGGCGCTGCGTGGTCACGCGACCATCCAGGGTTCTTCGGATATCCCAACACTGTTCAACCTGCTGCCGGGCTACCTACCATTCCCGGTTGCCGGCAAGCATGACACGTTGCGCGATTACCTTGATGATGCCGTCCCCAAGGACCAGAAGGGTTTCTGGTCCAATGGCGACGCCTACATGGTCTCGTTGCTCAAAGCATGGTTCGGCGACGACGCGACTGAAGAAAACGACTTCGGATATCAGTACCTGCCGCGTCTGACCGGTGCCCACGGCACGTATCAGACCCTGATGCGGATGTTTGATAAGAGTGTCGACGGCTATTTCGTCCTTGGTCAAAACCCTGCGGTCGGCTCAGCCAACGGGCGCATGCAGCGCCTGGGGATGTCGAATCTGAAATGGATGGTCGTTCGCGACTTCCAGCTCATCGAGACGGCAACCTGGTGGAAAGAAGGACCCGAGATTGCCACCGGTGAGTTGAAGACCGAAGACATCGCGACCGAGGTCTTCTTCATGCCGGCTGCCAACCACACGGAAAAAGCCGGGACTTTCACGCAGACCCAGCGGCTGGTCCAGTGGCGCCACCAGGCGATCACACCTCCTGGGGATGCGCGCTCAGAACTCGAGTTCTTCTACGACCTTGGCGTCAGGCTCAAAGAAAAGCTCAAAGACTCGACCGATCCACGCGACAAACCGCTGCAGGCCATGACCTGGGATTACCCGGTCGATGAGCACGGTGAACCATCCGCCGAAGCCGTCCTGAAAGAAATCAACGGTTACTACACGACCGGACCGAATGCCGGCAAGCCGGTAGATAACTTCAACCAGTACAAGGCCGACGGTTCAACCGCCGGAGGTTGCTGGATATACGCCGGCGTCTACGCCGGTGGCATTAACCATGCAGCCAACCGCGTGCCGGGTAAAGATCAAGACGAGATGGCACACCAGTGGGCCTGGGCGTGGCCGGCCAACCGTCGCATCCTCTACAACCGAGCCTCAGCGGACCTGGATGGCAACCCGTGGTCCGAGCGCAAGAAGCTCGTGTGGTGGGATGAAGAACAAGAAGTTTGGACCGGGAAAGACGTGCCCGACTTCCCGATCAAACGCCCACCATCGACCAAGACCGCTCACGACACCCATGGTCCGGATGCGCTGGCCGGTGACGATCCGTTCATCATGCAGTCCGACGGTAAGGGTTGGTTGTTCGCGCCCAAGGGCATGAACGATGGACCAATGCCGACGCACTTCGAACCGGCCGAGTCACCAGTGACAAACCCGTTATATCCGCAGCAGGAATCGCCATCGCGAGTACTGATTACCTCGCGTGGCAACCAGTTGGCACCGGCAGGTGATCAACCCGGCGCTGAGGTCTTCCCGCACGTGTTTACCACCTACCGTCTGACCGAACATCAAACGGCCGGTGGCATGAGCCGGTTCTTGCCCTACCTCTCAGAACTCCAACCAGAAATGTTCGTGGAGGTCTCCCAAGAACTCGCGGCTGAAGCCGGGCTGGAGCCCTACGGTTGGGCGACGATCGCGTCGCCACGCGGTGCGATCGAAGCCAAAGTCTTGGTAACTCAGCGGATGCAACCGGTAGTCGCCGGGGGCAAGACCGTCCACCAGATCGGTATGCCGTTCCACTTCGGCGTCGGGAACCAAGCCTTGGTGACTGGTGACAGCGTCAACGACCTGCTAGGGATGACCCTGGATCCGAACGTGTATATCCAATCGGCCAAGGCGGTAGCGTGTACGATCATGCCGGGCCGCCGTCCGCGAGGCCCTGCCCTCGTGAAATTCGTGGAAGATCTTCGAGAACAGGCCGGTATCACGGTGCTGACCGGACATCGACGGCTGACGTTTGAACGCGATGCTGAGACCATGGAAGTATCCGATCCACCAACACTGACCGATCCCGAGCCTCACACAGGAGAATAACGTGGTTGATTTCCTCGAGCGTCCCGGCGAGCTGATGGAAGCCTACGGGCAAGATACCGAGCGCAAGGGCTTCTTTACTGACACGTCGATCTGTATCGGGTGTAAAGCGTGCGAGGTGGCCTGTAAGGAGTGGAACCAGAACCCGATGAAGGGTGATCTGGAAATTCTGGGGTCCTCCTATGACAACACCGGAAGCCTGGGGGCGAATACCTGGCGCCACGTTGCGTTCATCGAACAGGGCCAAGAACAAATCGACAAGGCCCGTGAATCTGGCGCGCGATTGGTTGGTCTCGGGATGCCAGCCTTTGGCGCTCCGGAAACGCGCGAACCGAATACCACCGAGGATCTAGGCATGCCAGAATTCGGCTCGCCCGGGGTCCGCATCAAAAACAAGGTCGACAACCCGCCGAATCCTGATACCCCGGAATTCCGGTGGCTGATGAGTTCGGATGTGTGCAAGCACTGTACATATGCCGGGTGCCTGGATGTGTGCCCGACCGGCGCGCTGTACCGGACCGAGTATGGCACCGTCGTGGTCCAGGACGATATCTGCAATGGCTGCGGAACCTGTGTGGCTGGTTGCCCGTTTGGGGTTATCGAACGTCGCGATACCGGCACAATTCACACCAAGCCAGATCGCGTCGACTCGCGGTATTCAATGGACGTCAAACACAAGGGCACAGCCAAGAAGTGCACCTTCTGCTTTGATCGCATGGTCGATGGACAGACTCCTGCGTGTGCCCAGACCTGTCCAACACAGTCGATCCAGTACGGTGGCCGCGAAGAAATGGTTGACAACGCCAAGAAACGCGTCACGGCCATGCACGAAAAAGGCCTCACCGAAGCGCGTCTCTATGGTGCCAATCCTAACGACGGCGTCGGCGGTATCGGATCGGTCTTCCTCCTGCTGGATGAACCCGAAGTCTATGGTCTGCCACCGGATCCTCAGGTGCCTACCAAAGACCTGCCGAAGATGTATAAGAAGGTCGGTATCGCTGCCGCTGGTATGTTAGCCGCTGCTGCGACCGCATTTCTAGGAGCCCGCAAGAAGTGACCCTGTCTGAATTTGACGCCTATCGGCCCGAAAACGAACCGCGTCGCAAAAGGCGCCGCAATCGCCCACCCGGCAAACGCCGTGGGGGCGGTAACGGCGACGGTGCGCGCGAAATGCCGATGGTCGAAGACGTTGAATTCGCAGACTCGTACTACGGTCGTCCCATTGTCAAAGCCCCACCCTGGGACGATAAAATCTCCGCTTACCTATTTTTAGGTGGCGTGGCAGGCGGTTCGGCGATGTTAGCGGTCGGTGCCGACCGTATCGGTTTCGACAAGCTGCGGCGCAACACTCGACTGACCGCGCTGGGGGCCACTATTGGCGGGACCGTATTTTTGATCCTGGACCTGGGGCGGCCCGAACGTTTCCACCACATGCTACGCACCTTCAAACCTGCCTCCCCGATGAACATGGGAACCTGGATCTTGAGCTCTTTCGGGATGGGTGCAGGCGTGGTCGCGGCCATCGAAGTCGACCAGTTGACAGGTCAGAAGATCCCATTGGGTGTGCTGCGTAAAGTTGTCTACGCGTTCGAAAAACCAGCAGCATTATTAGCCGCCGTCATGGGGGCGCCCCTGGCCTCATATACCGGGGCTTTGCTGGCCGATACCTCGGTTCCGACCTGGAACGGCGGTAAAGATAATCTGTCGTACCTTTTCGTTTCTTCCGCAGCGATGGCATCCTCTGGGTTCGCGCTCATAACCACACCAACATCCCAAACCCGCCCCGCCCGGACGTTTGCGACTCTTGGCGCCGTCGCTGAGCTCTTCTTTTCTGAAAAGCTCACCGCCGATATGCACCCGGTCGAAGCCGAGCCGCTCCAGACCGGGCGTCCGGCACGCAAACTGCGCTGGGCCCAAGCACTCACCATCGCAGGCGGAGTTGGTGCAGCGCTTCTGAGTCGCAACCGCATTGCAGCCATCGCATCAGGAACCGCCCTCGCCACGGCATCGATGCTGACCCGTTCGGCCATCATGGAAGCCGGGATCAACTCGACCAAGGACCCACGCCACGTTGTGGAACCGCAACGCGACCGGCTGGCCGCCCGCCGCGCTAAGGGTATTGTAGACGACTCGATTACGACGGTCGGTTAGCGAACTTCAACCACACCAGCGCGATCTGTGGTGTACCCGATGACTGGATAGCCTGGTAATTCACCAACAACTAACAGACCACCAGATGTTTGAGCATCAGCCAGGACCAACAGGTCATCTTCCGTAACGGCCTCGCCTGTTTCAACGTTTGGAGACACCCACTCCAGGTTGCGTCGGGAGCCACCCGAGACAAAGCCGTCGCGTAGCGCTTCGGCAGCGCCGTCGACCAGCGGGACAGCACTGCGATCAATAACTGCACCGGTGCCGGAAGCACGCATCATCTTGTACAGGTGGCCCAGCAGACCGAATCCGGTCACGTCAGTTGCGGCCTTGATTCCCGCAGCAACCGCTTGCTCTGCAGCAGCCTTATTCAGCGTGGTCATGGTCGCGATTGCTTCTTCAAAGACCTCACCGGTAGCTTTATGACGGTTATTCAACAATCCCAAACCGATCGGCTTGGTCAAGGTCAACGGAAGCCCAGCTGTGGCACCATCGTTGCGCATCAGCTGATCGACTTTCGCCACGCCGGTAACGGCCATGCCGTATTTGGGCTCGGGATCGTCGACGGTGTGGCCACCGATCACCGGGCATCCAGCTTCCTTACCCACAGCCAGTCCACCGGCGAGCACCTCGGACATCAGCTCAGCCGGCAGAACACCTCGCGGCCAGCCCATTAGGTTGATGGCAACGATCGGGCTGCCGCCCATTGCATAAATATCGCTCATCGCATTCGCTGCGGCAATTCGACCCCAGTCATAGCCTGAGTCGACCACTGGCGTGAAAAAGTCCGCCGTCGACAAGATCGCGGTATCGCCATCCAATCGGACAGCTGCGGCATCGTCGCCGTCGTCAACGCCGACAATCACGTGGTCATAGTCTTGACCGGCGAGCTGCGCCACGGCCTCCTCGAGTTCACCGGGTGGGATCTTGCAGGCGCACCCGCCGCCGGACGCAGTTGTGGTTAGTCGCGGAAGTGTGGTCTGTTCAAATGTTTCAGTCATGCCACCCAGTATAGGAACGGGCCAGCTTCTGTGACAGGAACCTTGATCTATGGGATCAAACAGAATAAACGTGATAGTTTGAAGTTTTGGAGGCGTCAGGGTTCCTGGTGGTCCCCGCGGTCTTCAAAACCGACGAGACCAAGTAGCTTGGTCTGGCGGGTTCGATTCCCGTCCGCCTCCGCCAGAACCGGTTGATGTGCGATGAAAGGACCGTTTGTTGGCTGCAGATCCGCGCCGCGCGATTCCCTCGACCGACCGACTGCTAGCTCTGCCTGAAGTGCAAGCCGCAAGCACCCGGCTGGCACCACACGTCATTCGACGCATCATCACAGATGTGCAAAACGATGCCCGGCACGGTGAACTGGCTCCCGACGACGTCGCCACAATCATTACCACCAGGCTTGAGGCTACGCACCCAACCCGGTTATCTCCGGTACTCAATGCCACCGGCGTCATCATCCACACCAATCTCGGGCGGGCTCCTCTATCGAAGGCTGCACGCGAAGCCCTGATAACTGCGGCGGGATACGTGGATTTGGAACTTGACCTGCGCGATGGAAAACGCTCCAAACGTGGCATGTGGGCCAAGGCCGCGTTACTCTCTGCGGTGCCAGAAGCCGAAGATGCGCTCGTGGTCAATAATGGGGCTGCCGCGCTCTCGCTGGCAACGACGACCTTATCTGTTGCCCAGCACCTACCAGAGGTGGTGATTAGTCGCGGTGAGCTGGTAGAGATCGGTGCGGGATTCCGCTTACCGGATCTGATTGTCTCGGCTGGCGTAGAGCTGGCTGAAGTCGGCATGACGAATCGGACCAATATCAATGACTACCGGTCGGCAATTACCGAACGCACCGGCGCGATGCTGAAGGTGCATCCGTCCAATTACTGGATCGGTGGGTTCAACGCATCGGTTGAAATCAAAGAGCTTGCGCAGCTGGCCCGCGAGCACAACCTGCCGCTAATCGTGGATGTCGGCTCCGGGCTGGTCGAATCCGATGAAGTACTCACCGATGAACCGACCATGTCAGCAGCGTTGCGCGACGGCGCCGACGTCGTGATTGCTAGCGGCGACAAACTCCTCGGCGGACCGCAGGCCGGGATTCTGTTGGGTAAGACAGAGATCATCGAACAGCTGGCGAAACACCCGTTGGCCCGAGCATTCAGAGCCGATAAGTTCACCCTGGCGGCTCTGGAAGCAACCCTGAATTCGCCATCGACGCCCATACACGACGCGCTGCATGCGGACTCCGATACACTCCGCGAGCGCAGTCAAAGCATCGCCAGTCAGCTGGGCGTCGATGTGGTGGCGCACGATGGTCGAGTCGGTGGTGGTGGCGGCGCCGGCGTTCCGCTGCCCGGCTGGGCGATTCGTCTGCCCGAGTCTTATGCATATCCGCTTCGCAACGGCACCCCGGCAATTTTGCCCCGGGTCGCAGACGGTCAGTGTCTGGTCGACCTGCGCTGCGTGCCCGCGGATCAAGATGAGGCTCTGCTGACCCGGCTACGTGAGGCCGCCGATGAGGTAGCACTGTGACCCAGCGGTTCGTGATTGCTACCGCGGGCCACGTGGATCACGGCAAATCTGCACTGGTTCGCGCGCTGACCGGCACAGAGCCCGACCGGTGGGACGAGGAACGCGAGCGCGGACTCACCATCGATTTAGGTTTTGCCGAAATGACACTGGACTCTGGGCGCTCGGTGTCCTTTGTTGATGTGCCCGGCCACGAACGCTTCTTGGGCAATATGCTGGCCGGACTCGGCCCAGCGCCGATTGTGTGCCTGGTCGTGTCCGCGGATGACGGTTGGTCTGCCCAGACCTCCGAACACCGCGACGCCATAGCGGCCCTGGGGATTGACACCGGGCTGGTCGTTATTTCAAAGCTTGATCTAGCACCGGATAACGTTGAGATCGTGACCCAGCAAATCCGCGAGGAACTCGCGGACACTGCGCTGGCTGAGGCTCCGATCGTGGCCGTTTCAGCGCTCGCTGGCACCGGTTTGGATACCTTCCCGCAGGAGCTCGACGGAATACTCAACGGTATTGACTCCCCCGATACCTCGGCGCCCATCAGGTACTGGGTGGATCGCAGCTTTGCGGTCAAGGGCGCGGGCACTGTGGTCACTGGCACGCTGGCGGCCGGGACCCTTCGAATCAATGACGTGCTGCAGCTGTCGGGAACTGATACCCAGGCGACGGTTCGCAACCTACAAAGCCACGGCAGTTCAGCGAATGAACTCACCCCGGTAACTCGAGCAGCGGTCAATCTGCGCGGTGTCGACGCCGAGAACATCACTCGTGGCGACGTCCTGGTCACCCCGGGCGCGTGGTTTCACACGGAGGTCGTCGACGTCGTCGGCACACCGGGGGTCGATTTCACTGACCTGGCCCAAGAGTTCTCCGTCCATATTGGGACGGCAACGGCCTACGTTCACTGTCGACCGCTCGGAACGAATTTTGCGCGGCTCACTTTGGATCGCGCGCTGCCTCTCCACGTGGGCGACCGCCTCATCCTGCGCGGGACCGGCCAACGGCTCATCACCGGTGGAGCAACTGTGTTGGACGTCGACCCACCAACGCTCCGTCGTCGTGGGGCGGCCAAACGGCGAGCCGAAACTCTTGGCCAGCTTGGTGCCGCTAACCATCTCGAAGTCGAAATCACCCGGCGTGGTGCGATCGAACAGGCGAGCCTCGATGCAATGGGCATTCCGGTCCCCGATCCTCTTCCGGAAACCGTCCTGAACCATGACGAATGGTTTATTCACCGCGAGCGTTTGGCCGCCTGGGCGCGGCAGCTTCGTGACGCTGTGGCGGCACAATACGAGCGCGATCCTGCGGCCGGTGGGATCAGCCAGCAGGCCGCCGTCCATCTGCTGGAACTCCCACATAGAAATCTGCTACAGCTGGTCGTAGAGCATGCCGAACTGGCGGAGCGCAGTGGCCGCGTGACCGACCCAGGGCTAAAACCGACGCTAGGCGCAGCCGAAGCGGCGGTTGTCCAACTTGAGCGCCGACTCCTGGCTGACCCCTTCACCGCTCCAACCGCCGATGAACTCGCCGAGCTGGGCCTGAGCGATAAAGAACTGGCCGCCGCAGCCCACCAACAGCGGCTGCTCCGTCTGCCTGACAATATTGTGCTGCACCCCAAAACCCCCGCGATGGCGATGCGTAAACTGGTCCGCCTGGAGCAACCCTTTACCGCAGCCGATGCCCGGCAGGCTCTGGGCACGACCCGACGCACGCTCATCCCGCTGCTGGAACATTTAGATGCCCGCGGCTGGACGCAACGCTTGGACGGCAACCTGCGCAAAGTCAGTGGCCGATAGCCTCACTGAACAAAACGATGTCTTTGCCCACCCGAAACTCGTTTCGTATACGATTAACCCCAGGCTTTTCTATCTCATAAGGAGTCCGATGTTAGACCACGAAACCCACGTCAAAATCGCTGACGAACTACACCAGGCCAACATTGACCGCACCCCGGTCCCGCTGCTGACCAAGCGCTACCCCGAGATGGTCATCGAAGATTCCTACGCCATCCAGAAAATTTGGGCCGACCGCCAGATTGAAGCTGGGCGCCGCAAAGTCGGCCACAAAATTGGGCTGACCTCCAAGGCCATGCAGGCCGCAACCGGCATTGATGAACCCGACTACGGCGTCATCTTTGACGACCAGGTGTTTGAATCCGGACATGTGTTCGAGTGGAAGAAATACACCCACCCGCGCATCGAAATCGAATTAGCCTTCGTACTAAAAGACGACCTGCGCGGCCCCAACGTCAACATCTTCGACGTGCTGCGCGCAACCGAATACGTCACCCCCGCGCTGGAGGTCCTGGACGCACATATCGAGATGGAAGGCCGTACGATTACCGACACCATCTCGGACAATGCAGCCTTAGGCGCCATGGTATTGGGTGGCACCCCGGTCAAACCGGAAGATATCGATCTGCGTTGGATTGGTGGAGCCCTGTGGCGCAATAATGAAATCATGGAAACCGGCCTATCCGCCGGCATTCTGGGTCACCCAGCCAACGGCGTGCACTGGCTCGCCAACCGCCTGGCCGGTCACGACGATTATCTAGAAGCCGGCGAAATCATCCTGGCCGGTTCCTTCACCCGCTACATGTGGGTCTATGAAGGCGATACGGTCTTCGCCGAATTCGGTCCGCTGGGCAGCATCGGCATCCAGTTCGAATAACACTTCACGACGACGAAGGAGACTCGCCCATGGCTTTGACCCCGCGCCCCTCTTTGAAAACCCTGTTCACCGACGAAGCCAAGGCCCAGCGTAATCGTGCAGCCGCCGGCATATTCCTGTCCTCCGGGGATGCTGGCATCGCCGAGATCGTCGCCGGTGCCGGGATGGACTACTTGCTGATCGACGCCGAGCACTCTCCGCTGAGCCTGGAATCCGTCCAATCCCAGCTGCGTGCTCTTGCCGCCTATGATTCGATCCCGGTCGTGCGCATCCCGGAAAATAACACCACGTTGATCAAGCAGTACCTCGACTTGGGCGCCCAGTCGCTGATCATCCCGATGATCTTCACCCCCGACGACGCCCGCAAGGCCGCGGCTGCGGTCGCCTACCCGCCCGAAGGTGTACGTGGCATCGGCTCGGCGCTAGCCCGCTCAGGTGCTTGGGGTCGCTATCCGGACTACCTGACCACCGCGCGAGAAACCATCACCCTGACCATCCAGATCGAAACCGCCGAGGCCCTCGAACACCTCGACGAGATCCTGGCGGTCAAGGGCATTGACGGGATCTTCATTGGCCCCTCCGACCTATCCGCCTCGATGGGTTACACCGGGCAGCAAAACCACCCGGACGTTGTAGCCGCCGCTAAGAACGTCATCGCCAAGGCCAAAGCCGCCGGGCTGTTCGCCGGGGTCAACGCGTTCAACCCCGATCAGGCCCAGGACTACGTCGATGCCGGAGCCGACTTCGTCAACGTTGGTGCCGACGTCGCCTTGTTGGCACGTGCAACCGAACAGCTTGCTGCCAAGTGGACCACCGTAGAAACGGCCACCACCAGCTACTAGCTCGATTCATTTCATACCGACGACGCCCAGTAACCATGATGGTTGCTGGGCGTTGTCGTTAGCTCGTGTTTTCCACAGGTGGTCGTTGAGGCCCTTGGTTATCCACAAATCGCACAGATTCGCTGACCTGCTGCTCAGGTCAGCACTACTGTTGCGGATATGAATCCACCTGACCCATTTTTTGACAAGATGCAGCAGTTGCTGAGACATGTAGAGTCGCTGCCACCTGTTACAACCGAGCTCGAAGCTCTTCAGCGGATCAGACGGATAGAACAATACCAACGGGCAGTGAGTGTTGTCCTACTCAGTCTTGTCCTGGAAAAATACGTGCCCTTAACCTCGAGATCACGTGAGCGTGCCGGCAGACTGATCACGTCATTCCTTCGGCCGCTATCAGACAAGCACTATGGACTCACACCGTTGAGCGCCTACCCGACGGCACACCTATCTCGGGGGCACTCACGTTGGCTAAGCTTGTCCTATGGGCAATCGATATGACATTTCGAAGTTCGACGAACTGACCGCTTGGGCCCAGCACGCGGCCGAGCAACTCCGGCTGAAACCGCTAACACAAAACGACGTCGATGCCGTGCTCACTGCCGCATCCCAAGCTTCAACCGGACTGGTGCGATCCGCCGGGCCCGTTGCCATGTATCTGGCCGGATTACTGGTCAGTACCGGACAAGCTCCCGACGTCGCCACCGCCTGCCAGATGGTCGGCAGACTCATGGATATCCCCAACCTGATGGTCGCCACCGACGACGGCAAGCACACGGTCCAGGGCCTCTCCGACTAATAACCCTTCTTGGCCACCCGCTAATTGACCGGCGAGAAACGCTGCGACCGCGGGGTTTGCTGCGGATGGTGCATACTTCACCTTGCGCGCGAAATCTAAAATCTCAGCCGTCTGACTAGGGCTCAATCCTGCCACGTTCTGACCGTGTTCGTCTTCAAATCGATCAACGGTGGTCAGTAGCGATTCTGGCACCGGGCGACCATCTGTGGTCGTGACTGCTCGGGCAAGATCATAGGGTGTATCGATATCGCGTAGCTCATCCGGATCACACTCGATCAATTCCGGGATCAGCCCCGAAAAGAGCGCACGCAGCGGCACCCCAGCAGGATCCTCCACACGTGCTGACTGAGCGCGCAACACCTCTTGTGGCCAGGCCGCACACAAATACTGCAGATGTCCGGTGGCATCCAGACAGCTGGTCACTTCGGCCCCGGCAACCGCACTGTCTACAAGCTTCCTCATCGTCGTTGCGGACAGGAAAGGCAGATCCCCGCCCAACAGAACTACGACATCTTCCGTCTGCGGGATCGTCTCCAATGCTGCAGCTACACCGGCCAGTGGACCAGAAAATGGCGGGTCTTCCCGCACAACCGTGACTTTATGTCGCAGATTTGGTGACAAACCATCATCCGTCCCAGCAATGACCACTTCGGCTTCAGGCACAGCAGCCCACAGGGTGGAAACTGTTCGGTCAATGACGCTACGACCATCAATAAGGATTCCCGGCTTGTGTCGTCCGCCCATCCGCGACGATCGACCCCCGGTCAAAATGACAGCGTGGACGGTGTGCTGTACGAACATGTTGAACATACCCCCGGGGATCAGCAAAGCATTAGGCCATTCAGGCCCCTACAGCCACCTCTGGCTGACCTGCGATTGCGTCAAATAGAACCTGTGAACTGATTCACAACTATGTTAGCGTAACCCCATAACCGCGTGCATAGGCAGGACCGAACTGCATAGGCAGGGATGATCCATGAGCAACCCCGCACCTACACCGACCAAAGTCCAGCGAACTACAGCGTTGGTTATGGCCACGCTGGGCTTTGCCGTGAACTTCTGGGCCTGGTCATTACTGAGCCCGCTAGGACCTGTCTTCGTAGAGCAAGGCATTGTGGTCGATGCTTCACTGCTAGTTGCCATCCCGGTGCTGGTCGGATCCCTGGGTCGTATCATCGTCGGAGCACTCACGGACCGCTTCGGTGGCCGACTCATGATGCCCACGATCTCCTTACTGACCATCATCCCGGTGCTCTTTTTAGGCTTCGTCGGCCAATACACCTACAGCACGTTACTGGTTGGCGGCTTCGTGCTAGGCATTGCCGGCACCTCATTTGCCATCGGTGTCCCCTACGTCAACTCCTGGTTTCCGAAGGAGCGTCGCGGAACAGCCACTGGCATCTACGGCATCGGCATGGGTGGAACAGCTATTGCCGCGTTCACCACGGTGCCATTATTCGAACAAGGCAACGTCGTACCGTTCATTGTGACCGCTGCTGCCCTGCTGGCCTATGCACTCGCCGCATTGGCGTTGATGAAGAACCACCCCGACTGGCAGCCCAGCGAACAGAACATCGGGCGCCAGATGGCCGCCGTGATGAAACTGCCCTTCACCTGGCAGGCATGCTATCTCTATGCGCTCTCCTTCGGCGGGTACGTGGCCTTCTCCGTGTATCTGCCCATGTATCTCATGGACGCCTACGGACTAGAAGCCGGCGATGCTTCCTTGCGCATGGCAGGCTTTGTTGTAGCAGCAGTCATTTTGCGTCCGATCGGCGGGATGCTCTCGGACAAAATCGGCGCCATCATCACCCTGCTGTCCAGTTACACCATCGTGTTGTTGTGTGCTCTGGCGCTAGCCACCAACCCCCGATTAGAAGGTCTGGGCACGGTGGCTTTCTTATTGATGGCGATTGGGCTCGGGCTGGGGTCCGGCGCCGTCTTCGCCCTGGTTGCTCAAGTGTCTGATCCACATCAGGTCGGCTCGATCACCGGATTCGTGGGTGCAGCCGGTGGACTGGGCGGCTTCGTACCACCGTTGCTACTGGGCGGCTTGTGGATAGCAACCCAAGAGTACCGCTGGGGCCTGCTACTGCTTGCCCTAGCCACCGTCCTTGCTGGACTCATTACCTTATTGACCGCCCGCGGAATGCGGACGAAGAACGCAGCTGATACCGAAGAACAAAGGAGTATGGGATGACCATCGACGACCGGGCTACCTCCCGAGACAAAGCTGCTGGCATCGATAATGCAGCCATGGATGCACTGGTCGGGGTGCGCAAAATCTTCTCCCGCAAGGCCGCCATTAGCCCGGACAACCGCGAAGTCCACTACGACGGCGGACGACACGGCGACTCTTTCTATCGCAACCGCTGGGCCCACGACAAAGTCGTTCGCTCTACCCACGGAGTCAACTGCACCGGCTCATGTTCCTGGAATGTCTACGTCAAAGACGGCCTGATCACCTGGGAAGCCCAAGCCACCGACTATCCATCAGCTGGGCCCGATATGCCCGAATACGAACCCCGCGGCTGTCCGCGTGGTGCGTCGTTCAGTTGGTATACCTATTCCCCCACCCGTGTGCGTTATCCCTATGTTCGTGCGGTGTTGATGCAGATGTTCCGGCAGGCCAAAGCTGAACACCACGATCCGGTCGAAGCCTGGAAATCCATCGTCGAAGACCCAGAAAAAGCTCGCCGCTACAAATCTGCGCGTGGCAAAGGTGGTCTTGTCAGAGCAACGTGGGACGAAGTGGTAGAGCTGGTCGCTGCCGCTTACGTGTACACGGTGAAGTATCTCGGCCCAGACCGCACCACCGGGTTCTCCCCGATCCCAGCCATGAGTCCGGTCTCGTTCTCCTCGGGCGCACGCTTCCACCAGCTCATTGGCGGCAGCATGCTGTCCTTCTACGACTGGTATGCGGACCTCCCACCAGCATCACCCCAAGTATTCGGTGACCAGACTGATGTCCCAGAATCCGGTGACTGGTTCAACGCCAGCTACCTGATGATGTGGGGCTCAAACGTACCGCTCACCAGAACGCCCGATGCTCACTGGATGGCGGAAGCACGCTACCGCGGCCAAAAGGTTATCGCGGTCAGCCCCGACTATGCCGAGAACGTGAAGTTCGCTGATGAATGGCTAGCACCGGCCACCGGCACCGACGGCGCGCTGGCTATGGCCATGGGGCACGTCATCCTCAAAGAATTCTTCGTCGAAAACACCACCGAATACTTCGACGGTTACGTCAAGAAATACACCGACCTCCCCTTCCTGGTCGAACTCAGCTCAAACGAGTCGGGTCAGTACACCCCCGGTAAGTTCATCGTGGCCACCGATCTTGCTGAGGGTACTTCCGAGGAGTCGACCACCGAACACGCAGTATTCAAACCAGTCATGTGGGACACCGCCACCGATGCACCGGCAGTGCCCAACGGCACCCTAGGCCACCGCTTCAGTGACGACGGCGAAGGCCGCTGGAATCTTGATCTGGGTGACATCCAACCCGCCATGACGCTGCTGGGTGCAGCTGAGGGTACCGCAGAAATTGTGCTTCCCCGTTTTGATACCGCCGACCAGGGCGACATCGATACCATCATGCGCGGGGTGCCCTACCGGACGCTGGCCGACGGTCGGAAGGTCACCACAGTCTTTGACCTACTGCTAGCAGAATACGGCGTCGGACGAGACGGTCTGCCCGGCCACTGGCCGACCGGCCTGGACGATGCCGAGAGCCCCAACACCCCGGCTTGGCAGGAACGCATCACCGGTGTCCCTGGCGAGGCCGCTGCTCGGATTGCCCGCGAATTTGCCCAAAACGCGCGAGATTCCAAGGGTCGGTCCATGATCATCATGGGGGCTGGCACCAACCACTGGTTCCATTCGGACCAGACCTACCGGACATTTTTGACCCTGACCAACCTGTGCGGTACCCAAGGTGTCAACGGTGGCGGCTGGGCGCACTACGTCGGACAGGAAAAGATCCGACCCTTCACCGGTTGGATCCACCTGGCCAATGCCCTGGACTGGGCCCAGCCTCCACGGCAAATGACTCAAACCACGTACTGGTATATGCACACCAGCCAGTGGCGCTATGACCAATTCGGTGCGGATAAGTTGGCAGCTCGCGCGGGTAAGGGCAAATTCGCCGGTATGACGACCGCCGATGCTGTGGCACTATCGACCCGTTTGGGTTGGCAACCGTTCTACCCATCCTTTGATCGCAACCCGTTAGACATTGCTGATGAGGCTCACGCCGCAGGCAAGACAGCTGCTGACCACATCGTCGATGAGCTGAAGGCCGACCGGTTGCGTTTCGCTGCCGAAGATCCAGACGCGGAGAATAATTATCCGCGCATCTGGTCCATGTGGCGTGCCAATACCTTGGCCTCGTCGGCCAAGGGGGAACAGTACTTTTTCAAACACCTGCTGGGCGTGGATAACACGGTCAGCGCCGAAGAGACTCCGGAGCATCTGCGTCCCCGAGATGTGGAATGGCGCGAGGATGCACCCATTGGCAAGATCGATTTGATGTTGACCTTAGATTTCCGGATGACGACCTCAACCCTGCACAGTGACGTCGTGCTGCCAGCAGCAACTTGGTATGAGAAACACGACCTGTCGACCACTGATATGCACCCGTTCGTCAACACCTTCAATCCGGCGATCTCTACCCCTTGGCAGTCCCGCAACGACTGGGATATTTGGGCGACCATTGCCGAGAAATTCTCGGATTTAGCTAAAACACACTTGGGTACCCGGACCGACGTCGTTGCCCAACCGCTCCAGCATGACACCCCGGATGCGCTGAACACGCCCCACGGGAAAGTGCTGGACTGGAAATTCGGTGAATGTGAACCGATCCCCGGCCAGACCATGCCCAAACTGGTTGAGGTGGAACGGGATTACACCGCAATCTATGACAAATACACCACCATCGGTCCGCTGCTTGAAGAAAAAGGGATGACGACGCGCGGCATTAACTACGACGTCAAACACCACGTGGAACGCCTCCGGTCCATCAACGGCACCGCAAGGACCGGGGTCGGGGCCGGCCAACCGCTGATCAAAACCGATTTGCAGGCAGCCGATTACATTCTGGGCTTGTCCGGTACGACCAACGGTCTGATGGCCACCGAGGGATTCGCCCATCTGGAACGTCGCACCGGGCAGCAACTCCAGGATCTCTCTGCTGAGCATGAAGGCAAGCTGGTTTCTTTCGAAGATGCTAAAGCCGCCCCCGTGCCGGTGATCACCTCACCGGAATGGTCCGGATCAGAGACCGGTGGGCGACGGTACTCACCGTTTACCATCAACGTCGAACGGCTGAAACCATGGCACACGCTGACCGGTCGGATGCATTTCTATATCGATCATGACTGGTTCATTGAAATGGGCGACGCGCTGCCAACATTTAGGCCACCGTTGGATATGAATGCCTTATTCAACGAACCGGCAATCGGTGAAACCGATGGCACAAACATCACCGTGCGTTACCTGACCCCGCATAATAAGTGGGCCATCCACACGATGTACCAGGAAAACTTCTTCATGATGACCCTGGGACGCGGCGGTCAGACCATTTGGATGAGTGTTGAAGATGCCGAAGCCGTTGGCATCAAAGACAACGACTGGATCGAAGCGGTCAACCGCAATGGCGTGGTCGCAGCCCGGGCAATCGTCTCCCACCGCATGCCCAAGGGCACCGCTTTTATGCACCACGCCCAGGAGCGCACCGTCAATACGCCAATCTCGGAAACCTCCGGGCAACGCGGCGGTGTCCATAACTCGTTGACCAGGATCATGATCAAACCAACCCACCTGGTCGGTGGGTATGCGAACATGTCGTTTGCTTTCAACTATTACGGTCCGACCGGGAATCAACGTGATGAGATCACGGTGATTCGTCGTCGGAAAAACCAGAACGTCGAGTACTGAGAGGGAATCGCAATGAGGGTAATGGCGCAGATGGCAATGGTGATGAATCTCGACAAGTGCATCGGGTGTCACACCTGTTCGGTGACCTGTAAGCAGGCCTGGACCAACCGCAAAGGTACCGAGTACGTCTGGTTTAACAACGTTGAGACGCGGCCAGGTCAGGGCTATCCCCGGGGCTATGAGGACCAAGAAAAGTGGCAGGGCGGTTGGGCGCTGTCCAAACGCGGCAAACTCAAACTAAAATCCGGTGGCAAATGGGCAAAGCTAGCCAGCATCTTCTCCAACCCGAAGCTTCCAGGGATCGAGGACTACTACGAACCCTGGTCCTATGAATACGAGAACCTGCTCAATGCCCCCGCACAGAAACACATCCCGACCGCCCCACCAAAATCCCTGTTGACCGGGGAACGGATGAATATCGAATGGTCCGCCAACTGGGATGATGACCTGGGCGGAACCTATGCTAATAAAGACAAAGACCCGATGCTCAAGGGCATCGAAGACAAGGTGAAGTTGGAATTTGAAGATACCTTCATGTTCTATCTGCCCCGCATCTGCGAACACTGTCTGAACCCTTCGTGTGCTGCCTCGTGTCCCTCGGGCGCGATCTATAAGCGCAGCGAAGACGGCATCGTCTTGGTGGATCAGGAACGCTGCCGCGGCTGGCGATTCTGTGTCTCAGGTTGCCCGTATAAGAAAATCTATTTCAACCACAAAACCGGTAAAGCCGAGAAATGTACGTTCTGCTACCCACGCATCGAACACGGCGAACCGACCGTGTGTGCCGAGACCTGTGTAGGACGTCTGCGTTACATCGGCCTGGTCTTCTACGACGCCGATCGAGTCACCGAAGCCGCAGCAACCCCCAATGATCAGGACCTCTACGAAGCACAAAAAGACCTGATCCTGGATCCATTCGACCCAGAGGTCATGGAAAACGCCGAAGCCTCGGGTATTCCATACGACTGGATCGTGGGCGCTCAAAACTCACCAATCTATAAACTCATCAAAGAATACGAAGTCGCCCTCCCATTGCATCCGGAATACCGCACGATGCCCATGGTCTGGTACATCCCGCCGCTGTCCCCCATCGTGGATATCGTTGCCGACACCGGATACGACGCCGAAGATGCTGGCAACCTGTTTGGTGCCATCGACGAGCTGCGCATCCCCATCGAATACTTAGCCAATCTGTTCACCGCAGGTGATGTCGATATCGTGGCTGATGTGCTGCGCAAAATGGCGGCCATGCGCTCCTATATGCGCGATATCAACCTAGACAATGCCCCCGACGAGTCCATCGCCCATGCTGTGGGCATGGACGGTCAGACCATGCAAGACATGTATAGACTGCTGGCCTTAGCTAAATACGATGAGCGCTACGTCATTCCCGCCGGACACTCCGAATCGGCTCACGATCTGGAAGCCATTGGCAGCGATTGTCCGCTGAACTTTGACGGCGGACCCGGTATGGAAGACATTCCCGGTGCTGCTGGTAATGCTGACAAATTTGTTGGTCCCGGCGATAAGGAGCACCTGAAAGGTCGCTTCAACCTATTCAACTGGGACGGCAAAGGCAGACCCCCGGGCCTGTTCCCAGAGCCGAGGGGAGCGTAAGCAGCCATGGTTTCCCCACTCAACCTCCTTGGCCTGAAAAAGAAAAAGCGCACTAAGACGCAAGGCACCCTGGATACTCAGGTGCCGCTGACCGATGATCAGGTCCGTGCTGCATGGACTGCCGCCTCCTGGCTGATCGATTACCCCGGCGACGAGCTGGTGGAGCGGTTGCCCCTCCTAGAACGGGTGATCGCAGGCCTGCCGGATCGACCTCGGCAAGGGCTCCAGGACTTGATTACGGCCCTGGACACCGGCGATATCATTGATCTACGCAGTGACTATGTCGAGACTTTCGACACCCGGCGTCGCGGATGTTTATATCTGACGTACTTTTCCAACGGCGACACTCGCCGTCGAGGCATGGCACTGCTAAAAATTAAAGAGCAGTATCGCAACGCTGGTTTGGAAGTCTCCGACGACGAACTGCCCGACCATCTGACCTATGTCTTGGAATTTGGTGCAGGCCACAGCCTGGTAGAAGCAGCAAACATCCTCACGACCAACCGTGCTGGTCTAGAACTACTGCGGCTTCACCTAGAAGAGCAGGAATCCGTCTGGCACGGTGCCATCGATGCCGTGTGCGCCACACTGCCCGCCCTGCAGGGGCCCGATATCGAAGCGGTTCAAAAGCTCGCCGCCGAAGGGCCCGAGGATGAACTGGTGGGACTGGGTGGTTACGGTGACGGTTCCGAAGACATGCCGCCCATGGATATGACCCCGTATGCGACCTCACCACCGCCACAATCGCCCGCCGGCAAAACCTTTATACCGCTGGACAGTCTGAAGGGACGAAGCTCATGACCTCACCAACTGCGTGGCACACCTTTTTGTGGGTGATCATCCCCTATCTGGCTCTGGCCAGTTTTATTCTCGGGCACATCTGGCGGTACCGCTATGACAAATTCGGTTGGACGACGCGCTCATCCCAGATTTATGAATCCAAATTGCTGCGGATCGGCTCGCCAATGTTCCACTACGGCATCATCTTCGTGTTCCTTGGACATGTGATCGGCCTTGGGGTCCCCAAATCCTGGACCGAAGCAGTAGGCCTCACCGATGCCTGGTACCACCTGATGGCAATCACCGTCGGGCTGGCAGCAGCCATCGCAACGGTCGGTGGGCTGGCGATCCTGATCTACCGGCGACGCAGCAATAATCGCGTCTTCGGGGAGACCACCAAACTGGATAAGCTGATGTACCTGATGTTGGCCATCACTATTCTGGCCGGCACTTATGCAACCATCTTCGAAAGCGCCCTGGGCCACTATGACTACCGCGAAGGCATCTCTATTTGGTTCCGCCAGTTCTGGACACTGCAACCCGATGTCATGCTGATGGCCACAGCGCCCCCGGGCTTCCAGATCCACGTCATCTCGGCAATCCTGCTGTTTGCTGTCTGGCCGTTTACCCGCCTCGTCCACGTGTTCACGGTGCCGCTGGGCTATATCACCCGGCCCTACATCGTCTACCGCAGCAAGGACCAGCTGCGTCAACCCCAGCGCCGCGGATGGGAACAGATCGACTTCTGATGTGCAGCATGCAACTGCCTATACCAAACCGCATTCGCCATGCCATACACTGTCCAACAGTGCCCTTTTAGCATTGGAAAGTAGCGTGACATGAGCATTTGGTTTGGTAACCCGACCATCGACGAACTCTCTCAGTACCGTGCCGATACGGTTATCGAGGTCCTGGATATTGAGTTTTCTGAGATCGGTGACGACTATCTGGAACTGACCATGCCAGTGACCCAGAGGACCTTACAGAACGCCGGAATTCTCCACGGTGGCGTGTCCGTTGTGTTGGCCGAAACCGCCTGCTCGGTAGGTGCGACCATGACGGTTGATCGGGACAAACAATACGTCGTCGGCCAAGAAATCAACGCCAACCACATTCGCCCGGGTATTCCCGGTGACGTCATCACCGCCCGTGCGACACCTGTTTCGCGCGGCCGCCGTTCCCAGGTCTGGGACATCCGGCTGCACAACCAAAATGACAAGCTCGTGTGCATCTCTCGGTGCACCATGGCGGTGCTGGACCACGCCGACTAGTGGCGACTTCACGATCCAGTGAGACAATGGGACTATGACGACCACGCCAGCTCGCCGTTTCCGTACACCCGGTGCCGACCCGCACTTCGCCTCCGATAATATCGCCGGGGCACACCCCGAGATCTTGGAAGCCATCACCGCGGTCAATGACGACGCCGCGGCCTACGGTGCCGATGCAGCCAGCGAGGCGTTTGGCGAAACGATTGACGACATCTTTGGCACCGGAGCCTACAGCTTCCCGGTCTTCAACGGGACCGGCGCCAACATCGTGTCCCTACAGGCCATCTCGCACCCGCACAGCTCGGTGATTTGTGCCGATACCGCCCACGTCTACACCTCGGAATCTTCGGCCCCGGTGCGTGCCGGCATCACGCTAAAACCGCAGCCGCACCATCGGGGCAAACTGCGTCCCGAAGACGTCGTGAAGGTGTTGGCCTCCGACGTCGGCAATCCGCAGGCCACCCAGCCGACCGCGGTAAGTATTTCTCAGGTCACCGAAATGGGCACCGTGTACACGCCGGAGGAGCTAACCGACCTGTGCAATGTGGTCCATGAAGCCGGCCTGGCCATCCATATGGACGGGGCACGCTTGTCGCAAGCGGCCGCGGCACTGGGGTTGGATCTGCATGGCGCGACGACAGCGTTGGGCGTGGATATCCTATCGCTGGGTGCAACCAAGAACGGGGCGATGGGAGCAGAGGCCGTCGTCGTCCTGTCTAATCGGGTGCCGGAAGATGTGCTGGCACCGATCATCAAGTACACCACCCAGTTGGCGTCCAAGACGCGGTTTTTATCGGCCCAGCTCAATGCGATGTTTGGCACTTCGCTGTGGCATCGCAACGCAAGTGCGGCCAATACTGCGGCCATCTACTTGGCAGAGGGGTTGGCTGCGATTCCTGGTGTTGAGGTGCAGACTCCGGATGCCAATACCGTGCTGGCCGCGATGCCCGAGGCACTGGTGAACACCCTGCGTGAGCACTATATTGCCCATTTGTGGGGCAATAATGATGCCGGACTGCCGATTGTGCGCCTGGTGTGTTCGTGGGCAACCACCACCGCCAAGGTCGAAGAACTGTTGCAGGTACTGCGTGCATAACGCCGCAGCATTGCGCCACAGATCACCCGTATGAGCTGGCCCACACTATATTTGATCTCGGACACCTCTTCACGCCTGATAGGAATAACATGACCGTGACCAGCAATAGCACCTCGACGCTGAGCCAATTCGCCAGCGCTCTGGCAAAACAACAGATCCAGATCTTGGACCTGACGAATAAACTTTCCGCTGATACCCCGGCCTTGCGACTGCCCGATCCGTTTCCGAACCTGGTGGATTTTAGCCTGGAAAATGTTGCGCACTTCAACGACGAGGGCCCGTTCTGGTCGCACAACAACATTGCCACCGGTGAGCACATCGGCACCCACCTGGATGCACCGATCCACTGGATCAGCGGTAAGGACGGTAAAGACGTCGCCTCGATTGAGCCAGAACGCCTGATCGGCGACGCCGTCGTCCTGGACTTCTCGGCTGAGTCGGCCCAGAACCCCGACTTCCTGTTGGAAATTGAACACGTCAAAGCTTGGGAAGCCGAGCACGGCCCGCTGCCAGAAAACGGGTGGTTGCTGTTCCGAACTGGGTGGGATCAGTACGCCCAGGATCAAGAAGCGTTTTTGAACGAAGACGAAACCGGCTCGCACACCCCGGGCATCTCGGCTGGGTGCGCCAAATGGCTGGCCGAAGAGACCAGAATTTCAGGTATCGGTGTGGAAACCGTGGGCATCGATGCGGGCCGGGGCGCTGAACTCGACCCGCCGTTTCCAATCCACTACCACTTGCTGGGTAACGATAAATACGGTGTCACCTCGTTGCAGAACCTGACCAACCTGCCCACCCGCGGTGCCGTCATCATTATCGCCCCGCTGCCAATCGTCAACGGCACGGCCTCTCCGTGCCGCGTTTATGCGCTGGTGGAGGGCTAAGACTGATGACGACGGTTGCGGATCAAATTGGCGCGCTGCTGGGTCAGCTGGGCATTGGCCACTGCTTTGGCGTGGTGGGCTCCGGCAACTTCCACGTCACCAATGCGCTGCGCGGTGCCGGTGTGCCCTTTACCGCAACCCGCCACGAAGGTGGGGCCTCAACCATGGCCGATGCGTATGCGCGGATGTCGGGTGCCGTCGTTGCGGTATCACTGCATCAGGGGTGCGGGCTGACCAATGCAGCCACTGGAATCGGTGAGGCCGCCAAGTCGGATTCGCCGGTGCTCGTACTGGCCGCCGAGGCCTCACGCGGAGCACTGCATTCCAACTTTGCGATGGACCAGGACGGTTTTGCGACCAGTCTGGGTGCTGAGGCTCACCGGGTGCACACCCCGGACACCGCCGTCGCCGACGTGGTTCGCGCCTATCGCACCGCGCTGCGCGAGCGGCGCACGGTTGTGTTGAATCTGCCCCTGGATGTCCAAGCCGCACCCGCGGTTGGCAGCATCGAGGGGATTACGGTGGAGCCCGCCCAGGCGCAGCGCCCCGATCGCCAAGCACTGGCGCAATTCGTGGACCTCCTCGAGGGTTCCGAACGCCCGGTGTTCATCGCCGGACGCGGGGGCCGCTGCGCCAAGTCCGAGATCACCGCCCTAGCACAACAAACCGGTGCGTTGCTGGCAACCAGCGCGGTTGCCAAGGGCCTGTTTAACGACGACGCCTATAACCTCGGGATCTCCGGTGGCTTCTCTTCCCCGCTCACCGCAGAGCTCATCACCGGTGCCGATCTGATCGTCGCCTTTGGTACCGCCTTGAACATGTGGACCATGCGCGGCGGCAAACTCATCGGCACCGACACCAACATCGTCCAGATCGATGCCGACGACGCCGCTATCGGAGCTCATCGACCGGTCACGCTCGGTGTCGTAGCTGATGCCGCGGCCACCGCAACCGACGCGATGGCTTTGCTGTCGAATAAGCAGCCGGTCCGCTATCGCACGGAGGCCATCCGCGAGCGCATCGCCACGGGTGCCCGCTGGGATCAGACCGAAACCGAGGACCTATCGGTACCCGGTCAGATGGTCGACCCTCGTGCCGTCACCAAACGCCTCAACGAGCTGCTGCCCACCGAACGCGTCGTCTCCATCGACTCGGGCAACTTCATGGGTTATCCCTCCCAGTACCTGGATGTACCCGATGAGTTCGGGTTTTGTTTCACTCAGGCCTTCCAGGCCATCGGCCTAGGGCTCTATACGGCCATCGGATCCGCACTGGCCCAACCACACCGCCTGCCCGTGCTGGGGACCGGCGACGGTGGCTTCCTCATGGCCGTCCAAGAACTCGAAACCGCTGTCCGCTACCGGATCCCGCTGGTGGTATTGCTCTATAACGACGCCGCCTACGGTGCCGAAATCCACCACTTCACCGGTGAAGACCACGACACCGTGACCTTCCCCGATACCGATATCGCAGCGATTGCCCGCGGCTTCGGCGCCAGCGGTATTACCGTATGCGACCTTGAGGACTTGGATGCGGTCACCGACTGGCTGGGTACCTCCCCCACCGCTCCCTTGGTCATTGATGCAAAGATCGCTAACGATGGCGGCTCCTGGTGGTTGGCCGAAGCTTTCTCAGGGCACTGAACACCTGCAGATGTTCACCGTGAACGCATACCCTATCGGCAACAGCCCTGCGCCGACTACTGTGTGAGGCAACGGAATTTTTAGGAGCGGATATGAGCCTGCCGAATCTGACCTCGCAATACGCTACGGCCTTTCCCGAACTTGTCCGGCCAGCAACCCCTGCTGAAACCCCCGACCCCAAGCTCGTGGTCCTGAACCGTGACTTGGCAGCCGAACTTGGCTTGGACGCCGACTGGCTCACCACCCACGAGGGCATCAATTTCTTGTTGGGCCATACCCTGCCCGAGACCGCAACCGCGGTGGCACAAGGATACTCAGGCCACCAGTTTGGCAACTACGTGCCCGTGTTAGGAGACGGTCGCGCTATTCTCACCGGCGAGCTGACCCTCAATGGTCAGCTGGTGGACATTCATCTCAAAGGCACCGGGCCAACCCCGTACTCGCGTCCTGGATCAGACGGGTATGCTGCCCTGGGCCCCATGCTGCGGGAGTATCTGGTTTCTGAAGCCGTTCACGCCCTGGGCATTCCCACCACACGGGCGCTGGCTGTCATCACCACCGGTAAGACGATTCTGCGCGAAACCCAACAACCAGCCGCCGTGTTAGTTCGCACCGGACCATCCCATATCCGCGTCGGCACGTTCCAATACGCCCGAGCGCATAACGACCTCGAATTGCTCATCCGGCTGACCAGCTACAGCCTGGATCGTCACTACCCCGAACTTGCCACCGAAAACGCCGGGCTGGGTCTACTGAACCAGGTCGTACTACGGCAGGCCGAGCTGATCGCCGATTGGATGCACGCCGGGATGATTCACGGCGTCATGAACACCGACAACATGACTATTGCGGGTCACTCCATTGATTTCGGTCCGGTGGCTTTCCTCGATGGTTTTGACCCGGGCGCTGTATTTTCCTCGATCGACTATTCCGGACGCTACGCCTACCGCAACCAACCCATCGTCGCTGAATGGAACCTGGCACGTTTTGCGGAGGCGCTCTTGCCGGTCATCATGCACCCCGGTGATAAACAGGTGATGGACCAGGACGAGGCCGTCACCGCGGCAACCGAGGTGGTTACAGGATTTCAGACTGCCTACTCTCAAGCCTGGGGCGAGCGTTTCCGCAAGCGTTTGGGACTGAGTGCCGGTGACGACGCCGCAACCCTGGGCACGCAGCTGTTGGAACACCTGAAGGCAAGCGCAACAGATTACACCTCATTTTTCGCCAATCTCCGCAATGTCGCATCCTCGGGACTTATTCCCGCCGATGTGGCTCCGGAGTTGATGTCCTGGTATGAATCATGGCTGGCGCTCAAACCTGATACACAAGCCGTAGCGGAACATAACCCCGTCTATGTGCCACGGAATCATCTGGTCGAAGCGGCCATCCAAAATGCCGTAACCGCCGAGGATCTCACCGCGTTCAATACCTTGTTCGCAGCCGTCACGGACCCCTATACTCGTCGCGACAAATTCGTAAACTTGGAACAACCGGCGTCCCTGGCGTTCGCCCAGACTTACCAGACCTTCTGTGGCACTTAAAAAGGTAGTTAAATGCCGATCAAACAGCGTGGCGAAGGATCGCATTTTTGACCTCAGCGATGGCTTTGGTGACTTGAATACCACGTGGACAGGCATTCGTGCAGTTGAATATGGTGCGACACCGCCACACGCCTTCTTGATCATTAAGCACCTCTAAACGCAGATCGCCGGCGTCATCCCGTGAATCGAAAATAAACCGGTGAGCGTTTACGATTGCGGCCGGACCAAAGTATTGTCCGTCTGTCCAGAACACCGGGCATGAGGCTGTGCATGCGGCACACAGGATGCATTTGGTGGTGTCATCGTAGCGTTGCCGGTCTTCTGGAGACTGGTATCGTTCACGGGTCGGATCGCGATGATTGTTGATCAAAAACGGCATGATTTCATGGTAGGACTGGAAAAACGGCTCCATATCAACGATGAGATCTTTTTCTACCGGAAGGGCTTTGAGCGGTTCCACAATGATGGGCTTAGAAATGTCGAGGTCCTTCAGTAGGACCTTACATGCCAGACGATTGAAGCCATTGATGCGCATTGCATCGGAACCACAGATCCCGTGAGCGCAAGAACGACGAAATGTCAGGGAACCATCGAGCTCCCACTTAATTCTGTGTAGTGCGTCAAGCACCCGGTCAGTTCCGGACATTTCGATGGTCCAACTATCCCAATATGGCGCTTTATGGAATTCAGGAACATACCGCTGCACTCGAAGGGTCACGAGAAATGACTCATTTTGAGCTACATCACTGTTCTGCCTCACGTCCGTGATTGAAGAAGGCTCATCAGATCCGAAAGTAGTGGTCATCGTGATATCTCCTTTCGATGTGGTGCCCTAATGCTGTCGAGTAAGCCGGGCTACTATGCTGTGGTCTTTAGGTATCAGCCCAAGCTTTGCAGCACCGCCCGGGGCACCGATATCATCGAAAAACTCAACGTTGGCTAGGTAATACTCGGACCACTCTGCGGGCAGATCGTCCTCGTAGTAAATGGCTTCCACAGGGCAGACGGGTTCGCAAGCCCCACAATCGACGCATTCATCAGGATGAATGTATAGGCATCGTCGGCCTTCATAAATGCAGTCCACTGGGCATTCATCGACGCACGCGAAGTCTTTTACGTCAACGCACGGTAACGCGATAATGTATGTCATCAGTCATCCTCGTGCTCGGCAGCTGATGCACTACGACACCGGGCAATTTCTGGGGCGACTTTCGACACCGAGCGCGGTGTTGTGGTGTAGATCACGATAGCATTTTTGCTCTGCGGTGTGATAGATCAACATGGCGAACACCATCCTCGCCGCTCACTGTCTCTGCAGCTTCGACGTAGCCTGCACTCGGACTTTCAATGCCATGATGTGCTAGATACCGTCAGTTGCGTTTGTTCCGCTTAACAGCCCGGTTATCACTGGACCAGCAACCATGATCGAGGAACAAAAAGATCACCTCAGCTGGTCATTTCACAATGTCGTACGTGGAGTGGGGATCAGCACGTTCGCAGGCCACGGCGACTGGCACGTTGGGCGTACCCGCTTTGGTGGGCTAGCTGCTACGAATGAGGAGCCATCGAGTTAGGGGTTTCTCAGCGGCTTTCAGGCTCATGATCTGTTGTGGTGCGGCCTGGTTGAGCTTCTGGACGGTTTCCGGAAGATTGTACTGGCTTTGTCACCCGTCCCCGGGGAGTCTTAATGTCTTTTCGGATCGCGCGATGCTCAGCAGCTGGTGCTTGGTGGGTCGACGTGCGATGTGGGGTTTTGGAAGTAGTTGTTGGGACGCCGAAGGAGTCAGAGTCTGCGATCTTCCAATCTTCGGCCCAGTCAATAGGTGGGTCTTCAAGGAGTTGGTGAGACTTCAGACCGGGAAACAACTCTGCATAACTACGTGTTGATAGCTCATCGATTCGGCGGTGCAGCATCTGCGGAGTGAGCTGGTCAGGATGTGATACGCCCATTGACGCCATGAATTGCCCCGCTTCGGCTACTGTGAGCTTGTGATAATTATGAACACGGTTTCCTTTATCTTCTACATCGATAGCTCGCATGAGTCGCGGGTTTTGAGTGGTAACTCCTACCGGGCAGCGGTTAGTGTGACAGATTTGGGCTTGGATGCATCCGGTAGCCATCATCATCGCTCGAGCGCTCATAACAAAATCAGCTCCTTGGATCAGCCGCTTGACTATGTCATTACCGGAAGCCACCTTGCCGGCAGCGCCCAGACGGATACGGCTTCTGAGACCGGTGCCTACGAGCGCGTTATGAACGATTCTGAGTCCTTCGGTCAGGGGCAGACCGATATGGTCTTGGTACTCTAATGGGGCTGCTCCGGTTCCGCCTTCGGCGCCATCAATGATGATGTAGTCGGGACTGATACCGGTTTCTAACATCGCTTTGCACATTGCTAGTACATCAACACGGGAGCCGACACACAGTTTGTAGCCGATAGGTTTACCGTGGGCTAGTTGACGAAGTCTGGCGACAAATTGCATCAGCTCGCGAGGGGTGCGGAATGCTGAATGTGACGCAGGTGAGATACAGTCTTGGTCTTCCGGTACTCCCCGTGCTTCAGCAATCTCGGGAGTAATCTTCTCTACTGGAAGGACCCCACCCAGGCCTGGTTTGGCACCTTGGCTAAGTTTAAGGGTAATCGCTTTGACTTGTTCAGTAGCTGCTTTGGTCTCAAAGACGTCTGGGGCAAAATTTCCGCGCTCATCTCGACAGCCGAAGTAGCCTGATCCGACTTCCCAGATCACATCTGCGCCGTAGGCGAGATGGTACTTGGTCAGGCCACCTTCTCCTGTTTCTTGAGCGAATCCCCCCAGAGCTGCACCTTTGTTCATTGCTAATACCGCATTTTTTGATAACGCACCGAAGCTCATCGAGGAAATATTCATCAATGACATGTCATAGGGTTGTTGGCAGTCCGGGCCGCCGATCCGTACTCGATGTGGGTCTTCTGGAGGAGGCAGCGGCATACTGGAGTGCAACAGGAACTCATGGCCTTGAGCACTGACATCGAGTTCGGTCCCAAACGATGTATGACTATCCATGCCTTTTGCTCGAGCGTAAATCAGTCCTCGAATGTCACGGTCAAAGGGGCGACCATCGGTATTGCGCTCAATAAAATACTGCTGAATTTCTGGGCGGATTGCTTCGAGTAAGTACCGCATGCGTCCGAGCACCGGATAGTTTCGTAAGATCGAATGTTTGGTTTGAAATAGGTCAAAGAGCGCCATGGCCACGAGGACTACTATCAGAGCGGCAAGGACCAGCCACCCGATCAGCCCAAATGATGCAGCAATGATCGCTGCTATAGCCAACAGGATGAATACCGTCAAAAAGAAGAACCGCATCATGACAGCATCCTATGCACCTGCTATGTTGCGATGCTGAAGAATTTTGGACGCTTCGTAGTTCCAAAGACTCTTTCAGGGCTGAGGGTGTGTTGTTTCGGAAGAGTGTTCTTCCATGGGCTGTCGTGTATTTTGTTACACAACTTTCCGTGAATCGGGTATTTCAGCCTTGTGCCTGTTGTAGTTCTGCTGTGTGTGACTCCGACAGTGCGAGGCCAGCGATGAAGATCCTGACACTATTCGCAGTTTATGACGCCGGACATCGTTATAGCCTTTACTTCAAGCCGAACATCGGAGTCGCCCGGTCTGTCTTAACGTCGTCGGGGAACATGTGAGGACGCAGCGACTCCTCGTGATGCTCTGAAAACACGGGTGGTTGTGAAGGCACCAGGGACCCGGAACTTCTGGCCCCGCTCCTGTCACAATACAAACGAGTAGAAGGCACCGAGCAATAGAGCCTGATAGCAACGCTGGGTGCTTTTTATTGGGTAAATGCGAAACTGGGCCGAAGCAGTCGGCCCAGTTCGCTGGAAGGTCGCTTTACGAGCTAGTTTTTAGACCATTGGCATAGGTCCCATGAGGTAATTATCGATCTCCCACTGGGTAACATGCGAATGGTACATCGCAAATTCTTTGCGTTTTTCTTCGGCAAAGAAGTCTACGAAGTCACCGTGCGGACCGCAACCCATGGCTTTGCGCATGACGTCACTTTCTTGCAGCGCATTGGCGGCTTCCCACAGCGTAGCCGGTAATGGCTGGAAATCCGCCAGCTCTTTCCGGCTCATGGTGTAGGTGTTGCGTTCTTCCAGGCACTGACCGGGATCAAGTTCACGTTCGATACCGTCAAGACCTGCTGCAAGGATCGCCGCGGTAGCAAGGTGGGGACTGGCGCCGCCGTCAACACCGCGGTGTTCGACCCGACCGCCGGCTGGGATACGCAGCATGGTCGTGCGGTTGTTGCCACCGTACATCACGTGCGTGGGAGTCCAGGTTGAGCCTGACGTTGGGTGTGGCACGCCAATGCGCTTGTAAGCGTTGACGTTCGACCCAATCAAGGCCTGCATGCCCCAAGCATTTTCGATGATCCCGCCGATAAAGTGGTAGGCCATCTTGGACAGCCCGTAGCGGTCGTTATCATCCTGGAACAGGTTGTTACCGTTTTCGTCCCACATGCTGAAGTGGGTGTTCAGCCCGTTTCCGGTGTTGCCGGTAAACGGCTTGCCCATGAACGTTGGGACGATGCCGTCGCCGTCCTGATATGCCACGGCGTGTGCCATGTAGTGGAACAAGATCAGACGGTCCGAGGTGGTCATCGCGTCTGAGTAGTCGATGTTCATCTCGTACTGGCCGTTGCCGTCTTCGGAGTCGATAGCGGGGTTGCCCCAGCCCATTTCGTTGACGTAGCGGGACATTTTACTCAGGTAGGGCCAGGATCGTTCGATCCCGTAGGCGTGGTAGCACGGCTTGATTGAGGTATCCAGGTGGTCAGCGATCTTGATGCTGCCGTCGTCGTTCTGACGAATCAGGAAGAACTCTGGTTCCATGCCGGTCTTGAAGGTCCAGCCTTTTTCTTCTTGGATGGTGTCCATGAGTCGCTTCAGGATATTTTGCGGCGCATACGGCCACGGTTGTCCTTTGACATGCGGGTAACTCATAAGCACCGCCATGTTGGGACGCCATGGCAGACGTGTGTAGGTGGATGGGTCGGGCATGTAGGCGATGTCGCCATCTGATGGTTCCTGCCAGAGGCCTCCTGCTGCGAAGCCAGCAAATGCTGCGCCCTCATCGAGCAGGTCGTCGAGGTATTGTGCAGGTGCTACTGAGGCGTTGGGTTTACCGTTGACTTCGGTACCCATTGCCATGAAGAATTCGATGCCGTCTTTTTCGGCTTGTTCTTTGAGTTTTTCCCGTGAGTCGATCATTTTGTTTTCCTCTCTGCTGCTTTCTCAAGCAGGTGTGGCCATGATCCTTTGTAAACAGAACATAGATACGGTGGGGCTTGTATTGTGTGCGACTACTGACTGAGACTTGGCGAACAATCCCCTCCAGTTTTGGGAAGGACGAAACGGTGATAGATACGACACTGCCGCCCGGGAAACTTCCGGGCGGCAGGCGTTGTCATGGCAAAGACGGACCGGACCGGAACACTACAGGCCGTTGCTACTTGGACCCCAGCCGTTTGAACTGCGACCAGGAACCCAGTCGGTTCCTGCCAGTGGCAGACCGGTCATCGCGGCCGACTCAATGGTCAGCGCGACAAGGTCTTCTGGTTCGAGGTGGGTCACATGAGATTTACCGCAGGCACGCGCAATGGTCTGGGCTTCCAGAGTCAAGACCTGCAGGTAGTTCTTCAGGCGTTTACCGGCTTCAACCGGATCCAGTCGAGCCGCTAGTTTTGGATCCTGCGTGGTGATACCAGCCGGATCGCGACCTTCATGGAAGTCGTCATAGTAGCCGGCGGCCGAGCCGATCTTTTCGTATTCTTCCGCCCAGCGTGGGTCATTATCACCCAGCGCGATCAAAGCTGCAGTTCCAATAGCTACCGCGTCGGCTCCCAGTGCCAAGGCTTTGGCAACGTCTGCCCCGGTGCGGATACCACCAGAGATGATGAGTTTGACCTTGCGGTGAACACCCATTTCCTTGAGTGCTTTCACCGCCGGACCAATGGCCGCCAGGGTTGGGATGCCCACGTGTTCAATGAACACTTCCTGGGTTGCCGCAGTACCGCCCTGCATCCCATCGACCACCACGACATCGGCTCCGGCGGCAACCGCGAGTTTGGTGTCGTAGTACGGGCGCGAGGCTGCGACCTTCACATGGATGGGTACGTTCCAGTCGGTGATTTCACGGAGTTCTTCGATCTTCAGGGTCAGGTCATCCGGGCCAGTCCAGTCTGGGTGGCGGCAGGCGGAGCGCTGGTCGATGCCTTCGGGCAGCGTGCGCATCTCTGCAACACGTGACGAGATCTTCTGTCCCAGCAGCATGCCGGACCCGCCGGGTTTTGCACCCTGAGAAACCACCACTTCAATGGCATCAGCTCTGCGCAGGTGGTCAGGGTTCATACCGTAGCGGGATGGCAGCAGCTGGTAGACCAGTTTGGATGAGTGTTCGCGTTCTTCCTCGGTCATCCCGCCGTCGCCGGTGGTCGTGGAAGTACCCATTGCAGACGCCCCACGCCCCAGGGCTTCTTTCGCTTGTGCTGACAGTGCACCGAAACTCATGCCCGCAATCGTGATCGGGATATCGAGGGTCATGGGGTTCTTGGCATTCATCTCGCCCATGGTGACGTCTGTGTCACACCGTTCTCGGTACCCTTCCATTGGATAACGCGAAATCGCAGACCCCAGAAACAACAGATCATCAAAGTGTGGGACTGCACGTTTGGCGCCCCACCCGCGGATGTCATAGACACCGGTTTTGGCGGCGTGCTGGATCGCAGCGATGGATGCTCTATCAAAAATTGCGGACTCGCGGAGCCCACGATCTTCAGGACTTCTCAATTTACTCTCCAGAGTTGAAGTGGTACAGGGTACGTGCCGAGCCGTAACGGGTGAAAGAGTCAACATAGGCGTCGTCGTTGGCTTCTTGATCCATGCCGGCATCTTTGAGTAGTTGCACCAGTTCTTCGCGGTGCTCTTCGCGCATTTCTTTAGCGATACAGTCAGCACCCAGAGATGCGACCTTGCCCCGAACATACAGACGGGCTTCGAAAATGGAGTCGCCTAAGGCTTCGCCAGCATCTCCACATACAACGATGCGTCCGGCCTGGGCCATGAACGCACTCATGGCACCGATATTGCCTTTGACCACGATGTCGCCACCTTTGAGCGAAATGCCGCAACGGGTGGAGGCGTTACCATCGACGACAAGCAGGCCACCGTGTGCGGTGGCAGCCGCCGACTGCGAGGCGTGGCCCTTGACATGGACAACGCCAGACATCATGTTTTCGGCGACACCGGGGCCAGCCATGCCATTGACGGTTACCTTGCCGGTTTTGTGCATACCGGCACAGAAGTACCCGACGTCGCCGTCAATTTCGACGTCGATTTCATCATTGATTCCTGCGGCAACCGAGTGGGCACCGCGGGGATTTAACACCCGGTAATGCGTTGCAGTCGGTGCGTGGAGTTCGTGGTTGAGTTCCCGAACGGTCTGTTCTGCCAGATCAAAATCTACGGTGGTTTCAGTTAGCGTTTCCATGTATACACCTTCCCTGGTCCTGGTTCGAAAATCTCGGCATCTTCCATGCCCGGCAGGTGAGCAATCGCCTGGAATTCTGAGGCCATGGCCACCCAGTCGGGGTGTTCGGCGATAATTGCAGGTTTGCAGGCGTATTGGTCACGCACCACCGCAAAACTATCTTCGGTGGTCACCAGCAGCGTATAGAAGCCATCGAATTCTTCACTAAGCGCCTCGACTGCAGTTTGGAGGTCTTCGCCGAGCTGCTGCATGCGATAGGAAATGTAGCGTGAGGCTACTTCCGTATCGTTTTCGGAGTCGAAGGTGAGCCCTTTCTCTTCTAGGTCACGACGAATCGTGGCATGGTTAGCGAAAGAACCGTTATGGACAACGGACAGCCCGTTGACCGAGTACGGGTGGGCACCGGCAGCGCTCACGGCCGATTCGGTCGCCAGACGAGTATGCAGCACTCCTTGCCAACCTGTTACGTCTGATAGACGGTAGGTTTCACGCAGGTCCATTGGGTTTCCAACACCCTTATAAATGACACTGTCGTCACCTGCACCGATGACGCTCGCTTCGGGAACGATTTCCCGAACCAGTGCCACCAGCTGATCGCTTGGCATTTTGGCTCGGATGAACGTGGTGTCGGACATGTTTTCGACGCTGACATCGGCGTCGTGCGATAGTCTCTCAGCTACACGCTGTCGGGTATCACCGGGCGCGTCCAAGAGCGATACTGAGGAATATTCCTCAGGTAAAAGTTCTCGGTCGCCGTAGATGGCGACGCCAGCAGAGTCTGGTCCGCGCACAACGATTCCGTCGACCATCTCATGCATGAGAGAACCTAGCTGCGGGATAAGCTTTTCGTCACGCAGTTGGATTCCAGCGATTCCACACATGGATAGACCTCCTATATTTCGTGTCTTTGTGTTGTTACGTAGTGTTTTGGTTAGGCCGCTAGCTAGGCGGGATCAGTTGCTCGCATTTCTACGGCTGGGAAGGCTTCGGCGTCGTCGAGCATCTTGGTTGGTTTCGGCATGACCTTGAGAATGAGGCCTACGATGAAACCGAGCACAAGGCCAATAACCAGGGTGCCCACCACAGCAATGGCTTGGGCGCCACCGGCAAGGCCTAGCACGATCGGGGCAAGTCCCCCGATGATGCCCGGTACGCCGTGCAGGTTGTGTACTCCCATGGTGTCCCAGACGCCGGTTTTCTTGCGCAACCATCCGTCAAGGAAGAGGAACGATAGTGTGGATATCCCACCGCCGACGAGTCCGATAATCCAGGATTGCAACGGGGTCGCGAGGTCAACGCTGGCCCCGATGGCCACCCCACCGGCGAGGATGGCATAGGTGAATACGAGTGGATCAATAGTACGTTTCAGTGCCCAAAGTATCACGTAGGTCACTAAGACTGAAGCCACCATCGCCAGGTAGGTGTTCGCCATGCCAGAAATGACATCTTCTGGTGGCAGCAGCGCGGTCACAAATGATGGCCACAGGACCATCAGTAACATCGAGGCCAACCACACAAACGAAACGGAGTGCACACTGGTATTAGCTGGTTCATCGTTGACCGCCTTGTTGCGCAGTCCCAGGATGACGCCCCAGCCCCAGTAGGCTGCGAACATGTGCACCAGGATCGAACCGCCGGCATCTAAGACACCATCCAGTGCGGTAAACAGGAACCATTCGATGAACATGTACGAAGGCACAAACAGCACGCCAACGACGAGGAAGGCGATGGTCGAGATGTGGCCTAAGAAGACGCCGATAGCAATCACTAACGTAATCGCCGCAAAGACCGCGCCGATGAGGAGCTCGATATTTATTTCGGCGTCAAAGAAGGTCGTGTACGCCAGGATGTAGAGGGGAAAGACCGTGGCAAACACTAACAGTGTTGCTAGAGCGACCCCCCATTCGTAGCGGCGGATGAACATCATCAAGAAAGCCACGAGCATCAACATGAAGAACACATCTTGAGCTCGGTGGTACTGGAACAGTTCAGCAACCTGATCGTTCATCGTCGTTGCCGCGGAGTGTAAGTGAGTGAGAGTGTCTGAGGCGAAGTGCATGAGGTTACTTCCCTTGGGCTAGACCGATTGGAAAGACTGCCTGGCTTATGGGAAGCGCAGGTAAATATCGATTTCATGGGCAGTGACTTCGTCAGTCACGTTATGATATTCGGCACGCTTAATGCGGGCGTAGTGATCTACGAAAGCCTCTGTATTGTCCGATGGGCGACCGTATTCGTCGTCGATAGGCACCTGTCCGAAAGCCTCGCGTAGAACATCGTCTTTGACAAGGTAGTGCACTGATTCCATCAGCGAATGTGGCAGGGTGCGGATGCCGCGGCGTTCAATCTCGCGGGGTGGCGTCAGGTACAGATCCAGGTCGTTCGGTTCGCCCGGATCGAGTTTGCGATTCACCCCGTCTAAGCCGGAGGCAAGGGCCGCAGTGAATCCGAGGTAGGTGCTACCAGAGAAGTCCGGAGTGCGGTCTTCGATGGCTCCAGACCGAGCGATACGCATCATCTGTGTTCGGTTGTTACCACCGTAGGTCATCGCTACGGGAACCCAGGTGCGGACAGTTTCTGTACCGGCTTTCAGGCGTTTATACGAGTTGACCGTGGGTGCGACCATGGCCATGTAACCGCGCGCATGGTCAAGGATGCCGGCAACGAATTGGTACCCTAGCTCGGACAGATCCAGACCACGTGCATCATTCTCATCCAAGAATAGGTTCTCATCGGTGTCTTTATCCCACAGGCTCATCGTGTAGTGCATGCCGTTACCGGTGTTATCGGTAAATGGCTTAGGCATAAAGGTCGCAATCATGCCGTATTCTTCAGCCAAGGAATCAACCATGTAGCGGAAGAACACCGAGCGGTCAGCTGTTTCGAGTGCGTCTGAGAAGGTCACGTTGATTTCGAACTGCCCGTTGCCATCTTCGTGGTCGACGGCGTAGTTTTCCCAGCCAAGTTCCGTCACGTACTCTGACAGTCGAGTCATCAGGTCGTATTGCCGGGTCAGGGCTTTGACGTCGTAGCAGGGACGGCCCCAGTTGTCGTATTTATCGGCGACTTTAAGTTTGCCGTCGTCGTCAAAATCGACCAGCATGAACTCGGCTTCAAAACCGAGTTTGAAGACGTAGCCCTGCTCTTCGGCTTTTTTCATTTGGTTCTGCAAAATGGTTCGTGGGCAGTACGGCCAGGGTTTGCCTTCAACCGTGGCGTTACCGATGACGTGTGCCAGACCCTTCTTCCATGGCACGATGCGGAAGGTTTTTGGGTCTGGGATCACTTCGATGTCTGGACTCTGAGGGCCCTGTCCAATCTCACCAGCGGCGAAGCCTGCGAAGCCTACCCCGTCGGAGAAAAGTGCATCGACTTGGCTTGCGGGCACCAGCTTGGCACTAGCTTTTCCGCGGATCTCCGTGAACGAGGCAAAGATAAACTCAATGTCATGTTCTTCGATTAATCTTTTGACATCTTCTACAGACTCAGGCTGTGCCATGGACCGCTCCAATCAGGTGAATTTGAACTCATGGGTCAGTCTTCATTCAGGAGAATGAAGAAGCTTTTCGGACGTAGATGTCTGAGGTTCGCTCAGTGATGCAAGGTAACTTTTCCAGTCACTTTAGGGGCTGTCAACCGCAGAACCATGCGGCAAGTGAGCGGAGATTAGGGGTAGACAACACCTACTTATCGTGTTAGCGAATCCGAAATGATCATTCTGCCCTCGAAAACGATTGACAGAAACTGTTAACTATGTCACATCATACGAGTGAAGATATTCGCGGTCTAGCCCTAGTCGCCCGAGACGCAGAAGAGCACGCTCAGCAGGGATCTACCGGAGCTCTATGTCCTGCCATTTCCGCACCATAGTGCGCCACCCCACAGCGTGGTCTGGACCATCTCCCGCGACGCGCGGACACACATTGCGATCGAGTGCGACCCAAGGCTGGCGGCCCCATACGCCACCCCCGCACCATGGAACGCGAGAAGTGTCGATAACTCGCGACTCAGTGAACAATCGAGGGGCTTTCTTGAACATTAAAACGTCGCATACGTCAGAAAGTGCGGAGATCCCGCACTTCGAGTTCGATAATAGCGAACGAGCGACTCTACCGAGCGGCAGAAATTCATTGCAGATGCCGACGATCTGTGACCTCGCGAGGGTCTCGCCTAGTGATTCGAAGGTTTTCCGATGATTGCACAAATCTTGAGAAAGTTAGTTGCCTTTCGCAGAGGACTCTATCCCTAAGCTTGCTGGGTGAGTCAGGGGGCTAGCTCGGGCATTACTCGCACCGCCTTACGGAAATTGTTAGACAATTCTCGCGCCGCCACAGACTCCTTGCGGGCTCGCCTCAAAGTGCAATTAATTTTGGTGCACGTCTGACCGGGAAAAACACCAAGGAACACCTACGGTGTTTCCGGAAAGACCCGGGCGCTGGGATCATGGCTGCCTGTCCAATCGGCTCCGTTGGGGTTAACCCGAGCCACCTCAGTGCAAGAACGGATGGAGAACTTCGAATAGATCCGCGTGGGGTGATACTGCACAGTCTTTTCAGCGATACAGGCGCCGAGCCGTTTCTTTATTTGTGAGCCTTGGATCACAAGCTTGGAAATTACGTGACCCTGATTACAGCGATCGACCATGGCAGGAGCGTTGACGTTTTGAAAGAACCCCGGTCACGGGTCAAGCGGCTAGCAGCATCCGATCTAAGCAAATGAATAGCGACAGTGAAAGGTCGCGTTGCCGTTCATCGAAGTGAGTTTAAGCGCTTCCGGGTAGAGCACCTCTGTCACCTCGATGTCTTTGTAAACCGCAGTAACTCAGGCTGGGGATGCGGTGGCACAGATAAAGCGCGGGGCATGCTTGGTATGGTGACGAAATCTTCTATCAATGCGGCAGCTTCATCCAACCGGCGAACTGCGATCAGTGCGTGGATGAGCTCTGGTTGCCAGTGCCAGAAGGAAACTTGCTTTTCGGTCCAAGGGTCGATTTCAGTTAAAGGCAAGAGAGCGGCCGGCCAGCGCACCTTCGTTGCCATTTTTGACTTTGCGTTCGATCGCGCGGGTTCTTCGGCGGGCGCCGTCGGTGAAAGCCGTTAACGCAAAAGAGGAGCAGATTGTGCTGCTCCTCTTTCTATGGTGAGTCCGTGAGACCTACCTGCTAATGAATACCGCTTAGGCTTCTGGGTCCAGGACAAAGTCATATTCGACGGTGACGCCCTTACCATCTTCGGTTGGTTGTGGATCCAGCATCAGTTCTGGTTTGACTGCCGAGGCAATGTCGTCGTCGTTGTGTGGATCTCCAGGGAAGTACAGTTGTGCCGTCAGCAGCTCGTGACCTGGAGCTTTGACCTTCAGGTGGAGATGCGCTGGGCGCCAAGCGTGCCAACCGGCAGCGGCAATCAGCTGCCCACAGGCACCATCGGTTGGGATCTGGTAGGGCGCAGGCTCAATGGTGTGAATTTCGAAGCGTGCATCGTTATTGACGACCCAGGTGCCACGCAGGTTCCATTCTGGGATGCCCGGAGCGAACTGCGAGTAGAAGCCGTCGCTGTCTGCGTGCCATAATTCAACGGTGGCATCTGTCAGCGGGGTGCCATCGGTCGAACGGACCTGGCCGAAGAATTTCAGCGGCGTGCCCGGCTCATCTTCACGCATAGGAATGGTGCCGTTCCAGGACATTTCTGGTGCATCCTCGATGTAGTATGGGCCTTCGATTGAGCCCTTGTTACCTTCGCGGTGGCTGGTGGCAACGTCTTCAACCGAGTGCTCTAGCCATACGTCAAGAAACAGTGGCCATTCGCCGTCTTCGCCGACCTTGATGAGCCAAGCTTTCAACGCGTTGTATTCGTCGTAACTGACGCGCTCTTCGAGAATGATATCGTTGAGCGCCTTGATAGCACGACCGGCCAGTAGGTCAACGCGTTCCGTATCGACGACGCCATGGCTTTGGGCTGCCGCAATGCGTTCTGCGAAACGCTCCGATGCGAGGTTTCCGGATACGGCTGCTGCTGGCGCTTCGTCGAGGTAATCTTTTTCTGTCATGGTATTTTCTACTTTCTACTCAATGTGCTGGGTCGTGGCATGACACGGCCTATCTACTGTGTGCTCTAAAGTGTGGGGAGACGTATCAGTTGTGGCCCTGAAGCTCGAGTTGCGGCGCCAGTCCCCGGAAGCGCGCCGCCGCAGTAAAGACCTGGATGGATAACTCTACGCCGCGATGGATCGCCATGCGCAAAGCCAGACGAAGCACCATTTTGATGTCGCGCGGGGTAATACCATCGAAGCTCACCACGAGTTGTTCTAGCAGAGCCGGGGCGAGGACGATGTCATGTTCAGCGGCGAGGTTTTGCCAGATCTGACGGGCGTGCTCAGTGTGTGGTGGCAGGTAATCAATGACTGCAGCACACCGGGCGAGGATGGCTTCATCGACCCCGTGAATGCGGTTGGTGGTCAAAAACAGCAGCCCGTCGTAGTACTCCAGGGTGCGCAGGAATTCAGCGACAATTGCGTTTTGCTGTAACTCGAAACCACGCTCCAGCACGAACACGTCTGCTTCATCCAGCAGTAATACGGCATCCCAGCGCTTGGCTCGTTCGAAAATCTCTTCCAAGTTCTGGCGTACAAGGTCTGCGGTGATCCCCAAGGAGCCGGTGTGAATCGAATACAGTGGCTTTTCAATGACCTCCGCATACACTTCAGCAGTCAGGGTCTTACCCACCCCGGGACGACCGCGGGCCAAAATGACGTTGCCAGCTGATTTACCTTCAATAATGTCGCCGGTGAATACTGTGATATCCGAGGTCAGGATATCTAAGAGCTCCCGCTGGTCTTCGGGTAGAACAAGCTTGTCCTTCAGGCCGGTGTCGTACGCATATTGCGTGAGATCAGCGGTATTGACGTCCAGGTAGTCCTGAGCCGACAAGTCGAAAACGCGCACTGCTGTGACGACCGGTACGGTCCCGTGGTGACCGGGTTCAAACAGCGTGGATGCGGTGACGATGCGCAACGGAGCGATCTCATGAGGCGCAATATCATGGACCACTTTGCGCTGCGTTCGCTCTTTGGCTGAGCGGAAGTCTTCGGTGCGAATTGCTCGCCCAGTGTAGAGGTACTGCTTGCCGAAACCGTGATCAATGAGCTGCTGGAAAGAATCACGGCGATGCTGATACTGGGCCTTCAATTCGGGTGTTTCTTTATACACTCGGTGGCTGGTCAAGACATCGACCGGCGTCTTACCCACGAGCTCAGAATCTTCAAAGTACAGCACTCGGGGTGCGCGGGAGGGGCGCTTAACCGTTGGGTTGTCAGCTTCCATGGTGATTTTTATGCGGGCTTCCCGGGACCGGTCTGCGTGTTCCATTTCAATGCGGATCACCAGGTAAGGGTGCAGGTATCCGTCGGCTTCTTGGACGTACAGCCAGCCGTCGATCATGTCGGATTTGAGGAACTCCCTGAACATCTCAGCTGCCGAGTCGATATGTGGGATCGGTTGAAAGTTCCCGGCTCTGGCTGACTGCACGGCCATGACTGAACGCGCAAATTGTTCGTGATCCAGTTTCTTTGCGGCCTCAACCAGGTCTGTCAGTGCGTCGTCGGTGAGGTATTGCTCCGAGATCCCCATGTCTTTGGATCGCCAATTGGCTGCTTGACCACGGGCTTTTTCCAGGGCAGGCGACGCTGTAACAGCAACCACTTCAGCTGGGGCAACGAACATACTTCACTCCTCGAACACTTCATTCACGTGACGATCATCACGCAATAAGGTGCTGTTCACCCTACACCGATTTTTGCAATGAATTAAATACAAGATCCAGCACAATTGAAATGTTTTGAGTATAGATAAAGTCTCAATATTTAGCTGATGCTTGCTCGTACTCTCAGCACGTGACAGGCTTGATAAGGCAACATTGTCCAGTATCGAGCTAACACAGGAGTAAAGCCTTGATTTTCATCGCAGCGAAGTTCAAAGTCCGACCAGAATACGCTGATCAGTGGCCCGAGCATGCCCGGGAATTTACGGAAGCCACTCGTCGCGAACCGGGATGTTTGTGGTTTGAATGGTCCCGCAGCGTCGAGGACCCTCATGAATACGTTTTGCTGGAAGCGTTCAAGGATGATGCTGCCGAAGCCCACGTAACCTCGGACCATTTCAAGAAGGCGCAGCAAGATCTACCGCCCCTACTGCAAGAAACCCCCAAAGTTCGAAATATGCTCATCGAAGGCGAACACTGGGATGAGCTCGGCGAGATGGCGGTGGACTAGCTCGTGGTCGAACACCCTTCGCCGCTGAGTCCATCGCTGGTGCCGCTCGATGATGGCGCATTCCAGCGAGTACTGGTGATTGTGGCGCATCCCGACGACGCCGAGTACGGCACCTCAGCGGCGGTGGCCGAATGGACGTCCCGCGGAATCGAAGTGGGTTATGTGCTGGCAACCGGTGGCGAAGCGGGAATGCAGCGGCCGCCGGCGGAAGCTTACCAGCTTCGCGCTGCCGAACAACGGGCAGCCTGTGACATTGTGGGCGTGAACCATCTACGCATTCTGGACTTTCCGGACGGCATGGTCGAATACGGTGTCGCGCTACGGAAAGCATTGACCTATGAAATCCGTGCGTTTCAGCCCGATGTCCTCGTCACCGGCTCTGGCGAGTTGGTCGTTCCCTGGGGATTGGACCACCCTGACCACCGGGCCGTAGGGTTAGCCGCCATCGACGCTTCACGTGATGCTGGCAATAGATGGTTGTTTACCGAACACTTCGACGAAGGTCTGGGACCTTGGCAGGTTTCGACGCTGTTATTGACCGGTACCGAACCAACACACTTCGTCTCGGTTTCGAAGGCAAGCATGGACAAATCAGTGGCATCACTGGCCGCTCACAAACACTATTTGGCCGATTTGCCCGATCACCCTGCACCTGAAGCCTTTATTCCCCCGATGCTCGCGGCGATGGGCGAACCGGCAGGTGTCCCCTATGCGATGGGTTTCGCAGTCCATGAGTAAACGTGACGCTGCACCGCCGATGAGCGCGGCGGTGCAGCCTCATGAAGTCGTCTTCACGATCCTTTGTTGAGCCCTAAGGAGTGGGGTTCCTGGAATTCACGCAGACCCAGGATCCCCATCTCGCGGCCCATCCCGGACTGTTTGACGCCACCAAAGGGTGCTCGCTGATCTAAGCTCGGAGCCCCGTGAGCGTTATGGAAGACGTAGCCGGACTGCAGCCTGGCACCGACCTCTTTGGCGGTCTGCTCATTGGAGGTCCACACGCTATTACACAGACCATAGGGCGTATCGTTGACCATCCGGATGCCGTCTTCGACGTCGTCAAACCCGATGATCGGGATGGTCGGGCCGAACTGTTCTTCAGTCACCACGCGGAGGGTAGGGTCTGGATCCACAATGATGGATGGCCGCACGAAATTCCCGCCAGCCCAAGCGCCAGTCGGCATCTCGCCGAATTCGCGCACATCGGCCCCGGCCTCTTTGGCTTCTTGAACCAGTGCCGTCACGTATTGCCACTGCGATTTTTGATGCAATGGCCCCATGGTAGTTTCAGGATCAGAAGCTGGGCCTAGCCTGACGGTTTCGAGACGTTTGGTTAGCTCATCAATGAGCTCTTGTTTCTTCGAATTGTGCACGTAGAGGCGTTTGGCGTTCATACAGATCTGGCCGGTCGAACCAAAGATGCCAGCAAATAACCCGTCCATATTTTCTTGGGTGAATTCGGCGTCGTCGAGGATGAGCGCTGCATCGTTGCCCCCGAGTTCCAGCAGCACACTGGTCATGGTTTCAGCGGCCATGGTCATGATGCGTTTACCACCCTGAACAGACCCAGTGAAACAGACCTTGGCGATGTCTTTGTTCGAGACCAGCGCTGAGCCGATCTCGGCGTCTTCACCGGTGACGACGTTCAGCACACCGGGTGGAAGTTTTTCGGCATACCGCTGCACCGCACGCGTCATAGCCAAGGGGGCACTGGGTGGCGGTTTGACTACGACGGTGTTTCCGGCCATGAGCGCATATGGCATGGAGGCGCCGAGGATCGCGATGGGCCAGTTGAAGGGCACGATAATGGTGACCACCCCCATCGGTTTGAATGACACGAGCGTTTCGGTGGGCGGGCCGGGCAGCGTTTCGACGTCGTCCACCCGATCTGCCAAATCGCAGGCCAGTTCGGTGCGTTGCACCAAACCCAGCAGGTCAAACGTGGACTCACCGATCACCTTGCCGTTTTCCTCGGACAACAGGCGAGCTTCCGCATCGGAGTTTTCCATCACCGTGCCTGCCGCGGCCCGTAACAACTCAGCACGGTGCTGTGCACTGGTTGCCGCCCAGTCTGGAAACGCGTACTTGGCTGCGACAACCGCCTGACGGGCTTGTTCATGGGTGGCTGCTGCCGCCATTCCCACGATCTGCGATGGTCGTGCAGGGTTGCGGATTTCCATGACATGCTCAGTGTCAAAACTATGACTGGCGTCATAATATCGGCCGCCATAATACAACTGAGTGTGGAGGATGTTGGTTTTCATGGTCGCTACACTTGTCCCTTCTTACGCCATGCGCCTTCATAGGAATCACGGACTGCTCTGGAATAGGGCACCGGAGCCACGGTGACTCCGACTTCAATTTGTTGGTGGTGTTCTACGGTGGTCTTTCGGCTACCGCCATTGGGTTCACCCCAGATCACCTTCAGTCGAGCACCCAGGGGAATATCGGGATCGACCACGGCTAATGACAGTGCGGTCCGCTCATTAGCCGAATAGCCAGTGAACATCGAAAGCCCCACGACGGCGCCCGTCTCATCTAGGACTGCATCGAAGTTCGACGAACCGTAGTTCGCATTGGGCAGATCAAAAAACTTATACGGCACCGAATCCTTGTCATACATCGAGGCATGAATCCGCACCATGTCCTCGTCGTCCCAAGCGAGCGTGACTTTGCGGCGTTGGACCGTGGGATCCATGGTGCGCAGGGCGTGGTCACCGATGAAGTCGTGGTCGTCTCTGATGAAATTGCCATACCCGAGCTCCCAGGGGGTGGTGTAGTAGTCTTCGATGTCTTCGGATACAAACGAGCCGGCAATCGTGTTGTTGGCTTCATAAGAGTCTCCTCCCAGCCAGGCTCTATAGTCAGCGAGCATGCCATCGCCGGTATAGATGGCAGGCAATGGCGACGGTATCCAGCCGGATTCTAAAGTATTGGAAGAATAGGCTCGCGCTCCAACTGCCAGCAATCCGACATCCTCGCCGGCCTGCATCACGGCTTCGCGCACGGCGTCGTAAAACTCATATGGGCCCCAGAGTTCTAAACCGGGTGCACCAGCCATCCCGTGACGCAACGTGCGAACCGTTAACTCCCCTATTTCCAGGGTGCTCAGATGAAAGAACTTCAACTGCTCGACCGGTCCGCCGTTGAGGCGTTCGATCACCTCCCAGGCTCGAGGACCTTGGATTTGCAGGCGCCAGTAGTGCCGATGCACAGCTTTGCCCATGGGGCGTGACGGCGAACGGCGATCAACGAGTAATTCGACGTCGTAGTTTCCATATTCGGCGTGGAAGAGCAACCAGTTGGTGACCGGTGCGCGACCCACGTAGATGTATTGTTCAGGCTCTTCATGAAACAAGATACCGTCACCGATGACATATCCTGCGGGTGTCACCGCAACGAATTGCTTTGCGCGATTGACAGGGAAACTCTTGAATGAATTGATCGCTGTATACGACAAGAGTTTCTTAGCGTCGGGACCTGTGATGATCAGGTTGTCCATATGATGCGTCTGGTCGAACATCACTGCGCTTCGTCGCCAGGCTTGGGCTTCATCCCGCCAGTTGGTGAATTCCGAAGCGACCACGGGGTAGATATAGGCGCCGGTCGGGGCATTTCGCATGTACTCGACAGGATTTTCGGCGCGATCGAGAACGTCTTGTAAAGAGTTGGACGCTGGATTGTGGTGGCTGGATGGCGCCATGGAGCGTTCCTTTGTTGCAACGACTGTCCTTGAACTGCCCGATCACAAAGTATCGTGTGAAGCAGCCCACAGTCTTGAGCATAGTGAGAAGACAGGGTTTTCACAACGCGGTTATTTGCCAAAACCTGCCGCGGGCTACTGGGAATCCCCTGAGTGTGAGCTGGGTGTCATTCACAGTTGTATTTGCTAATCTCGCCGGGATACAAAGCACAGAACCGATGGAAGGGGCAGTTATGCCCAAGAAATTACTCCTGAGTATTGCCGCGGTGTTGGCTGCTTTCAGTCTGGCCGCGTGTGGGGCTGATGGTGAAGATGCAGCCTCGGAAGGGACCGATCAAAGCCAGCAGGGAGAACAGGCGATGCCCGAACCTGACGTGGAGAATATTCCGGATGTTGTTGCTGAGGTCAATGGCCGGGAGATTTCTGGAGAAGCCTTTGCCGAAAGCTATGAGGCCCAATTCCAGCAGCTTTCGATGCAGGCCCAGATGACCGGTCAGGAGCCGAATCAAGATGAGCTGAAATCTCAGGCCTTGGACATGATGATCAATTCCGAGCTGCTCACGATGGAAGCCGAAGATCAAGGTTTGAGTTCGTCTGAAGAAGACGTCGATGAACTCTTAGCCACGATGGCAGAAGAAAACGGCCTCGAATCAAGCGATGCGCTGATGGAAGAGTTTGAGTCTCAAGGCTTGAGCCAAGAACGCGTCCGGGAAGATCTCCATAAAGAGGTACTGATCCAGCAGGTCGTTGAAGACCTCGATGTCAAAGAGCCCACTGATGACGAGCTGCAAGAAATGTATGATCAGCAGGTGGAACAGCTGGAAGCAATGAATGAGCAGCTGGAAGAAGATCAGGCACAAGAGACACCATCGTTTGAAGAGATGGAGCCGCAGCTCACCGAGCAGGCGACCATGCAAAAGGAAAATGAGGCAATCTCAGGACTCCTTGATGAGCTTCGTGAGCAGGCTGAAATCGAAACACATATCTAGTCGTGCCGCAGCCCTGCGATCATCATCTTGCGGCGCGCAACGCTAGGAGTTGAACAACTCCTGGCATCACGAGTCTGACAAGGGCTGCAGATCATTCATTGTGAGCTGCAGCCCTTTGGCCATGATGCTTTACTGGCTCGTGGTTAGGCCTGGCCGAGTTGGGAAATGATTTCTTCCCGAACAGCAGCGACTTGTTCTTTGCCCAAGCCAAACTGACGTGATGTGCCGAAATCGATAACGATACCGGCATCGGTAACCGACTGAATAATTGCTGAACCAGGAACCACGCTGACGTGTGGGGCTGCCTCAGCAAAGTCATCAGGGATATTGTCGGGCGAGGTGAACAGCGGCATGACGGGGTTGCCGTCGGTGTCCTGCAGCATCAGCGGGCTCACGGAACCGTCGTCACCAGCTTTGTCCACCGACGGGAACACGACCTGTGAGTTGAGGAATGCGTTGATGACATCAACAACTTGTTCATTGGTGACTTCTTCGCCATCTGTAGCGGTCGTAAGCTTTTCAATCAAATGGGTCTGTTCGGGGAACCCTGCATCCTGTGTCATCTTCAAACCTCAAGTATTCTTCATCTAACGGACCTGTTGCACAGGTATGACACTCTCCACGCTACGCGTTCCCTGACGCTCGGGGAAATCATTAGGCTGCTCCAGTTCTCCATTCGGTCCGCAGATGCGGGCTTGCTGGCCTAGATGCCGAACGTTCACTCGTCATGGACACTGTTTCCAGTACTAGATGCCCCGGTGCAAAGCGGCTCTTGTGTCTCATGCCTGCGTGGATTCGTATCGCGCCAATCCTGCAACGGCGACGACGGTGAGGATAACCGCGAGTCCGGCACCGGTGCCAAAGATCAGCGTCCATCGTCCAGCTTCGGCCAGGGTGCCGGCCACCGCAGAGCTGACGGCACTGCCAGCAAAGAGCGCGCCAGCGAAGAATGCCACTGTCATGCCCCTGGCTTCTGGGATCACTTGGGTCGCCCAGGATTGCAGCCCGGTGTGCATGAAAGCCCAGGTGCCCCCGAGTAATAGCGCTGCTATCACTACGCTCAATACAGACAGGTGCACCGCCACTGTGCCTAAGCCAATGACCAGGCTGCATCCACCAATGAAGACAACTCGTGGCCCGCTCAGCTTGGCAGTTATCGGACGAACCAGACGGGAAAAAACCAGGGTTGCCAGCCCGTAGGCGGCTACCGATAGGCCAGCCCAACTTGTTTCGATGCCTTGAAATTCCAATGCGGGAGCCAGCAGCGTGAGAATACCGAGCACCAGGCCACCTTCAACAAATGCTAGGAACACGACAAAGCCGGCCCATTTTTCGTTGAAGAACAGTTTCAACGCGGCAAGCACCCCGGTGCGCTGGTCGCGAGTGGGTTCGGTCAAACGGAACAGCGGGATGAGGCTTGCGAGCGCAAGCGTAGCGGACAGGGCAAAGACGATCCGCCAGCTGAAGACCTGGCCTAATATGCCTGCGGCTGCCGTGGCGAATGCCGTTCCAACCGCGATAGCCGCCATCAAATCGGATAGGGCTGATTGTCGATTTCGCAACGCGGTGGTATCACCAACATATGTGATGGCGGCCGGGACGATCGCCCCAAAGAAAGCACCTGTCAGGGCCCGAGCAATCGTCAGCAGTATCAGGTTGGGGGCAAAGGCAGAACTTATTCCGCACAGCAGTGCCCCTGTCAGGGCGACCCGCATCACGGGCAATCGTCCGAATCTATCGGACAGCATCCCCCACAACGGCTGGCTGAGTCCATACGTAAAGAAATAGACCGAAGCGACCGTCACCGCGGTGCTGAGCGAGACATCGAAATCTAACGCCAAGATCACCAACAGCGGGGAGACCCCGAACCGATCCACGCTGGAAGTAAAAGCGGCTAACGCGACTGCTACCGGCGGGTGAGTCACTGGGGTTGCGGACTTGGGTGCATGAGAGGTCACACACCTACCTTAGCGCTGCCAATTTCTCCGAGTTTTTCAACAGCTTTCCACCTGATAATTGTGCGTCGAGAACACTTGAATTCTTTGGTACTTGAACGTCAGCCCAGCTCCCGCCGCCATTCTGTCGACCACCACGTCATGCTTTTGTCATACCTGGTTCTTATACTGAGGATAATTTCGTATGAGGTCGTCAGGCTTGGCCAACTCCTACGGGCGGGCGCTTGACAGTGCCGAGTCTGCATATGATCGGATGCCCACATGGGAGGTTGTAGTGTCTGTACCGTTTCTGGAAAATATGGACGAATTATTAGCTCGACTTCGCGAGGTATATCGCCAGTTGCATCAGCAACCCGAGCTGAGCATGCAGGAACACAAAACCGCTGAACGGATTGAAGCTGAACTGGCTCACCTGGATGTAGACGTGCAACGTATCGGAGGGACCGGCGTCGTTGCGATTCTTCGCAACGGTACCGGTCCTACCGTGTTAGCTCGAGCCGATACCGATGCCCTACCGGTAGATGAACAGACCGGGCTGGACTACGCCTCACAAATCGACGGTGCAATGCATGCTTGCGGACATGACATGCACGTCGCCACGCTCTTGGGGGCAATTGAGTTACTGGCGACGAATAAGGACGCCTGGTCTGGAACCTATATCGGGGTGTTCCAGCCTGGCGAAGAAACTGCGCAGGGTGCTCAAGCGTTGGTGGACGACGGGCTCGTCGAGAAGATTCCGAAGCCGGATGTTGCCCTGGCACAGCATGTGATGCCGACGGAAGCTGGCACGATAGGCACCAGTGCCGGACCAGTGTTGTCGGCCGGCGATTCGTTGAAGATCACGGTGTATGGGCGCGGCGCCCACGGTTCGATGCCGCACAACGCTATCGACCCGGTGGTCTTAGCCTCTTCCATCGTGATGCGGCTTCAGACGATCGTGTCACGCGAGACCAAACCCGGCGAATTTGCTGTGGTGACCGTCGGTGCGCTGCATGCCGGATCCAAATCCAACATCATCTCCGACCGGGCAGAATTACTGCTGAACCTGCGCACCTATGACACCGAGGTTCGCAAGAATGTCATGACCGCTATCGAGCGTATCGTGCGCGGCGAGTGCCAGGCTGCTGGATCCCCAAAAGAACCGGAATTCGAATACTACGATCAGTTCCCCCTCACGACAAATACTCCAGACGTCAACACCAAGATCACTGAGGCATTCACCGAATTCTTCGGTACGGATGTGGTCTATGAAACACAGCCGTACACCGCTTCGGAAGACTTCAGTCGCCTCCCGAATGCCTTTGGCATTCCCTACACGTTCTGGTTCATTGGCTCGGTGGCCCCAAAAAAATACCGCAAGGCAGTTGAAGCTGGCACCGTTGCCCAAGATATTCCGGCCAACCACTCCCCCTTCTTTGCTCCAGAGATTGACCCGACATTAGAAATAGGCATTCAAACGCAGGTGGTAGCGGCTCTGTCCTACCTCGCGAAAGATTAGGAGACCAACGTGTCTACCACATCTCAGTCAACCGCCGACGCGACATGGAAGCCTATTATTCAACGTCTTGATGGTTGCTTTGGCCATCGCATCAATTATCTTGACGGTTCCACGCGATAAAAAAGTCAAAATTGCCGAAAACGGCCGTCCAGAACGCCAAGACGTCGCACCGCCACCAATCGGTAACTAAACCACCGCAGGATGCATTCTTGTAACCTAAGAGGCGGGCTCTTCGAACATATTCGGAGAGCCCGCCTCTTAGGTTGTGTTGTAGTTTGGGCGCCGTCGATGAGCAGTTCTTCGACTTCGTTCGGTTCGCTGATCAGCCCGATACGCTCCGACATATCAATAACCTGTTGCAGTGATTCTCGGCGGTGTTCTTGTGGGAACCGTGGGACAGTCGTTTGTTCGAGGATCTCGGGTTCGGTTGTCGTATATTCTACGATGACTTCGCGCACGATGTCGTGGTTCTGTTCGGCAAACTGCTGCGATTCCTTCATGGCCGCAGTAAATTTCTCGACCAATTCCGAGTTGTCTTGGATCATTTCTTCGGTCGTGAAATACTCATCGATCGAAAGATCTGGAACCGGTTCGGAAAAATGGCCCGTAGATGCGTTCCAAACCGGCCTCACCTACAAGACCATTGAGTAGAGTACTAATTGAAAAGCACTACGACCTTGTCGAAGACTATTCAGTCGCTTGACGCGTTCCCTCAGCATCATCGCTGCGGTGCCATTGCACTACGATTTCTAAGGTTCTGGCAAAACTCACCAAATGACGACCAACGACGCCTTCGAGTCGTTCGATGTGATCAGCTGGACCCTCGACGGCCAGTTCAAGCTGTTCTTGGGCTGCAACGACCTCAGCACGGTCGTCGCCTAGGTTGATCCAGCCGCGCTCAGCCTCAGCATCCCATTCGCCCCCGCTCTTGCGCTTGAGATGATTGACTAATTGCTTGCCATACCGTGCAGGCCGCTCAATCGCCACGGTCGCTGTACTCGTAATATTCTGCGACAAATTCCAGTCCTCCTCGATGGGTATTCATGTGTATGCCTATCTGAGATCCTAGGTGGCTCCCGGGCCAGCTGCTATGGCTGACTTCACCAACGCTTTGGGCTATTCAGAAAACGCGTAGGTCAAACTACAGTGAAGCCATGGATACGCTGCAGGAATACCTTGAGACCATTCCCAATGACGACCACCGCACGAAACTCGAACACGTCATCCAGTGGGGTACTGAGACGTTTCCGGAACTCAAAGTCGAAATCAAGTGGAACCAACCAATGATGACGCACAACGGAACATTCATCATCAGTTTCAGTGCATCCAGCAAACACTTTTCGGTCGCACCTGAGCGTCACATCCTCGATGAGTTCCGTGACAAGCTCACCGAAGCAGGATACTCACACAGCAAGGCGTTATTCCGGATCCTATGGACCCAAGATGTCAATTACGCATTGCTGGCAGAAATTATTGAGCGCAGCATTGAGTTTAAGAAGGGTTCCAAGACTTTCTGGGCGAAGTGAACCTCAACGTCAAGACCTTACCCAGCTCAGCACGGCTTCCAGGATCTACCGCCCGGCGCATAGCATCGAGGTCCGGTGTATCCCGGATAATCCGCATCGGTACCGTAGCCGGACGGCGCATCATTGCGGCTGGGGTTTGAGTTCCTTGACGGCGCAGGTGCCGAGCCACTTGACGAGTCACTATTTTGCGGCGTGCGGCTTTGTTGCCGCGCAGTGTCGGCCTCAGCTTGGCGACGGTGTTCCTGCTGGGCGTTTTGTTGTCGCTGGCGCTCAGCAGCTTCAGCTTCTTGTCGCTCCCGTTCTTCTTTTTCTTTTCGCTCTTGCTCTTGCTGCTTTCGTTTTTCCTCGGCTCTGCGGCGTTGTTCTTCAGCTTGAATGTCCTCTCGAATCTGTTCGAGCTGCGTCTCACGCTCATCCAGAGTAGCAACAGCCATATCAAGCTGCGTATGAAACGCTTCCAACCGCGAGCCGTACAGATGAGACAAAAAGGCGAACTGCCCGTTGTTCAGATGGTGATTTTCGAGTTCCATCAACAGCGTTGCTAAGTGGTCCGCCTGTCTTGCAACGAGAGCCAAAGCCTCAAGCTCTGCTTCTGCCTCCTCAACATCCTGAGGTTGTGCATCGCTGAGCTGTTCGACCTGGTCCTGCAGGTTTTCGATCATTTGAGGTGGCGTGCACTGTGTTGTGGGATCAAAAAGCCCGGAGGCCTTATTGCGAGCCTGGCGCTCTGCTGCCTTCACCTCGTCATAAAACTTATGGTTGGGCTCATAAGTGACCGCAACGCCAAGGCCACGGGCAGCTATCTGGGCATTCACCAACGTGTCGTTATAAAAGACTCCGGCAAGTGTCCTGTCGTAGCGGTCTTTACGCTCGACGTCGTACTCCAAATCAATGCGAGTCCCCGCAGGAAGTAGCTCTTGTAAGAATTCTGTTGCTTCAGGCCCCAAACATTGCACCGCTTCGTGAGGATGTTTTGTCTCAGGGGTATCGATGTTCAGTAGTCGTATGCGTGTGGGTTCGCCATCGAGTTCAACATCGAGCGTGTCACCATCGATCACACGCAGCACAGTAGCCCGGTCGTCTTTGTCGTTGAGAGTAGTTCCGAACGCGACTCCAGCAATAGTCAGTGGTGCAATGAGCATTCCGGCAGTCCACAAGGCTGCCTTTTTACTTAGAGCCATGGAAATCCTCTGAGAGTAGGTGTGATCAGGAATAAAGATAACCCAGAGCCGCTCTGCGGACTCACATAAGGCTGTATCGGCATCAAGGAAGCGCGGGATGGCCCGTTTTGCCGCTCGGAACTTGCGCAAGCTTCGGATGCGCAACCTTGTGAAACCTACCGAACCACCGCATAAGCTTGGCCGCTGTGGCCAGTCGCCCACTCTTTCCATTTCAGGGTCGATCGTTTCTCTTTCCGAAACGATGTACACAATCCGCCACATTCAAGCGCCCGAAATCAAGCTATTTAGTGAAGCCAGGCGGGTTTTCGGGACGTCTCTCACCGCCCTCTAAGGGCAAAAGCGGTCGGGTTCTTTCAACCTTGACTAGGAGCATTGCCGGTGGCAACCTGGTGAGCAACTGTAACGTAGCGCACAATTCACAGTAGCAATGATGAGCATTCCTCCATCAGTAATGATCCCGAAGCACGCTCGAAACACCCGATACCGCACCGTAGACAACAACGAGCATTCTCGTATTCAAAGGACTTGATACGCGTGGTGAATAATATAAACCCCGGCAAGAAACGTTCACGCTATTCCGCTTTCCAGCTGTTCTCCAAAGGGCTAACCCAAGAAGATTGGCCTGAAATTTGGTCAGAACCAGATATGAAAGACAGCTATGAAGTCGTCATCATCGGTGGTGGGCTGCATGGCCTGGCGACCGCTTACTATCTCGCAAAGAACCACGGCATTACCGACATCGCGGTGATCGACAAGAACTATATTGGCGCTGGCGGTTCAGGGCGCAACACCTCGATTCTGCGGTCAAACTATCTGACACCCGAAGGTGTGAAATTCTACGACCGTTCGCTAAAACTCTATGAACAGCTATCGTCAGAACTCAACTTCAACTTGATGTTCTCGCAGATGGGTCACATGTCGCTGGCTCACGATGACGGTGGCATGCGCACCATGCAATGGCGCGCGCAGGTCAACCAGGTACAAGGCGTCGATTCCAAAGTTATTAGCCCCGACGAGATCAAAGAACTCGTCCCCTATATCGACATCTCCAAAAACACCCGGTATCCGGTACTCGGGGCGCTCTACCACCCGCCCGGCGGTACCATCCGCCACGATGCGGTGGTGTGGGGTTATGCCCGTGCTGCACACGAGATGGGTGTACACATCATTCAGCACACCGAAGTCACCGGCATCGACGTCGAAAACGGTCGTGTCACCCGCGTTCGGACCGACAAAGGCAATATCGCCACCGGTACGGCCGTGAACTGTACTGCAGGTTGGGCCTCGCTCATTTCGGATATGGCCGGGGTCAAAATGCCAGTCACCACGTCCCCACTGCAGGCAGCGGTCACCGAACCGGTCAAACCGTTCCTCGGTACCGTCGTCGTCTCTGGCACACTGCACGTCTACGTCAGCCAGACCGACCGCGGTGAACTGGTCTTCGGCGCCAGCGTTGATCCATTTACCTCGTACTCGATGCGCGGCACCCTGGAATTCGTGGAAGGTCTGGCCACCAACGTGCTCAGCCTGATGCCGTCGCTATCCAAGATGCGACTACTGCGCCAGTGGGCCGGGCTGTGTGACATGACCCCGGACTACTCACCGATCATGGGTGAAACCGAAGTCGAGGGCTTCTATGTCGACGTCGGCTGGGGCACCTACGGCTTCAAGGCCGGTCCGGTCGCTGGTGAAGCCATGGCCGAGACCATTGCCACCGGTAAGCGTCCAGAAATCATCCAAGGCTTCGGCTTGGACCGCTTCTCATCTGGCCAACTGGTCGGTGAGAAGGGTGCTGCCGCGGTTGGCCACTAACCCGAATCACGACAAGGAGCAACGTTATGATGCAAATCAACTGCCCGTGGTGCGGGCTACGCAACGCCACCGAATTCAAACAACACGGTGAAAAACCACCGCGCCCCGATGTTGCCAACGCAACCAGAGAGCAATGGGCCGACTACCTGTATTTCCGTAATAACACCTGGGGTGTCGTCAAAGAACAGTGGTTCCACTCCTCAGGTTGCCGCCAGTTCTTCATGCTGCACCGCGACACGTTTGCCAATAAAGCCATCCGTTCCGAAGGAGACGTTCGATGACCCCGTCTGAGCATAATCAACCGCTGCGTCTAGTAACACAGCCCAACGAGGAAATCGATCGATCACAGCGGGTCACGTTTACCTGGAACGGCAAGACCTACACCGGCTACCAGGGCGATACGATCGTCTCGGCACTCTATGCGGCCGGCGAGCGGGTGTTTTCACGTTCGATGAAATACCACAGCCCCCGAGGTGTGCTGACCGGGACGCTACATGATCCAGGAACGATACTGCAGGTCGACGACGAACCTAACGTTCGCGGTGCGCACCGGCTGATCGAAGAGGGTATGAATGTCACCTCGCAGAACACCTGGCCGTCGCTGAAATACGATGTGCGTGCAGTCAACCAACTCGGTGCGCGATTCCTGGGGCCGGGCTTCTATTACAAGACCTTCATGAAACCCGACTTCTTGCGCCCCGCCTATCAGCGGGTGCTGCGCGGCTTCGTCCATGGGGGCAAGGTCTCCAAGAATCGTCCCGAAGAAACCTATGAAAAGCGCTACGCCCACACCGATGTGCTGGTAGCAGGCGGCGGGCCTGCCGGCATGGAAGCCGCCCTGGCGGCCGCTGCCTCGGGAGCATCCGTCATGCTGGTCGAAGAAGACCACCAGTTGGGTGGTCACCTGCGCTGGGCGGACGGTCAACTGGCCCGTGAACTCCGCGCCCAAGTCACCGCTAACCCCAATATCACCGTCTACACCAACACCACGGTTGCCGCCCGCTACGATGACAACTGGTTGGCCGTTGTACAACGGTCCCCCGAACCCGGCATGGGCGAACGGTTAATCAAGACTCGCGCCCGCAGCCTGGTGGTCGCAGCCGGGCTGCTGGAACGCCCCTACGTTTTTGAAGGCAACGACCTGCCCGGCGTCCTGCTCTCCACGGCCGCACGTCGTTTGATCAACCTCTACTCGGTGCGCCCCGGCGGCCGCGCCGTGGTAGTCACTGCCAATCCCGAAGGTGATGCCGCGGTCGAAGACCTGCGTCGTGCCGGCGTAGAAGTGGTTGCCGTCGTCGATGCCCGCCAGGGTGACACGGTGGTCCGAGCAACCGGCCGCGGCCGCGTGCAGTCCGTTGAACTGTCCACCGGACAAAAGATCGCAGCCGATTTGCTCGTCACGGCCGTGGGTTGGACTGCCCCAACCTCGCTGCTGAATATGTCCGGCGACAAACCGTACTACGAACCACAAGCAGCCCGCTTCCTACCCGGTGGTACCGAAGAGGGCGTCTACGCTGCCGGTGGGATTTCCGGGGATGGCACCGTGGCGCAGTTGCGCGATCATGGTGCCGCCGTCGGTGCGCGTGCCGCGGCTCACGCGTTAGCGCAGCGCAGCTTGAAGATCGCGTCTGCCCCAACGGTTTCAGGACAAACTGAGGCCCCGACCACTGAGAACCTGCCAGAGGTGCAGCCGTTACCGGTGCCGCAGCATCCTGAACTGTTCCGCTCTTCGACCCACGGGTTCGTGGACTACTCCGAGGACATCACCTCGTCTGATCTGCAGGCCGCCGTGGCGGAAGGCTACGACTCAGCCGAACTGGTCAAACGCTTCACCACCGTGACCATGGGACCGCTACAGGGCAAGATCGAACTGGTGAACTTCATCGCCGTCGTTGCAGAAGCCACCGGCAAGACCATTGCCGAAACCGGGACCACCACGTGGCGACCAATGTATGCACCGGTGACCCTGGGAGCGTTGGCCGGCCAGAAATACGACCCGATCCGCTACTCCTCGATCCAGACGTGGCACGAAGCCCACGGTGCCAAACCGATGATCGCTGGTCAGTGGATTCGTCCCGAACACTACGGGGATCCACAGGCTGAAGTCCGTCGGGTACGCGATGGGGTGGGCATCATCGATGTGTCGCCGTTGGGCAAGATCGACCTGCGCGGTCCCGATGTGCCAAAACTGCTGAACCTGCTCTACACCAATAAATGGTCCAAATTGGGCATCGGCAAGGTCCGCTACGGGGTCATGGTCTCTGAAGATGGTGTGGTCATGGACGATGGCGTCACCGCCCGACTCGATGAAGACCACTACCTGATGACGACCACAACCGGTGGCGCCGGCCGCGTGTGGGACTGGATTGAAGAATGGCTGCAGACCTTCCACCCAGAATGGCAGGTCAACGCCACCCCGGTCTCAACCGCCTACACCAGTATCAACATCGCCGGACCCCACGCCCGGACGCTGTTGTCGCGACTGACCGATGTGGACGTGTCCGCGGAGGCCTTCAAGTACATGGAGGTTCGCACCGGAACCGTGGCCGGGGTCGAGAACTCGATCCTGTGGCGGATCGGGTTTACCGGGGAACTCTCTTATGAAATTCACGTCCCGGCCGCCTACGGGCTGCACGTGTGGGAGACCCTGCTGGAAGTTGGCCAGGACCTGGGCGTTGGTCCATTTGGTATCGAAGCCCAGCGCATCCTGCGTCTGGAGACCGGCCACCTGATCGTCGGCCAGGACACGGATGGCTTGACCCAGGGCTACAGTGCCGGTCTGGAATGGGCCATCAAATTAGATAAAGACGACTTCGTGGGCAAACCCGAACTGGCCTGGCAACAGCAAAACCAGACCGGAATGCGCCTGGTCGCCGTCCAACCGGTTGATACCCATGTGGTTCCGGATGAGGCAAGCCAGATCCTCTTCGGCAATGGCACCATCGCCGGACGCATCACCTCCGCACGGTTGTCCCCCACTCTGGGTCGGTCCATCTGTTTGGCCCAGGTCGAACAGTCGCTGGCCGAACCCGGCACCATGGTCACGATCCGCCAGATCGATGGCACCATGATTCAGGGCAAGGTCATGGAGGGTCTGACCGCGGTGGATAAAGAGGGTACCCGACTGGATAATGACAGCCAGCCGGAGGCCCGCGTCGAAGTCGGCGAACCAATTGGCCGCAGCCCGGTACGCGTCGGTGACGCCAAGACCTTGCTTGCGGGCTGGGAAGTCTCTGCCCAACCGGCAGCTGGTCCGCTGACTATCCAGGACCAAAGTGTCATGACCAAGCTTGAGGTTCGCAGCTCGTTTACCGGTTCAACCGCCGAGAAACTGCATGCCAGCTTCGGTCGCACCCATCGCAGTCAAGACGGCACATTGGTGATCGGTTCTGGCCCTGGCCAGTGGTACATCTTGGGCGAACCAGGCTCCCAGCAGACCATGCTCAATGCACTGCAGCACATGGCTGATAGCGCCAATGAGCTGACCACTGTGGTCGACCTGACGCACGGTCGCGCGCTGTTCCGGATCACCGGGGATGAAGCAGCCGCACTGCTCAATAAGCTGTGCTCGCTGGAACTCTCCGATGACATTGTCCCGGATGGGTCCGCACTGCGCAGCAGCGTCGCCGGGGTGGTCACCGACATCATCCGTGACGACGTCGACGGCGCGCTCAGCTACTTGGTCCACTGCGAGCGTTCCTCGGGTCAATACCTGTGGGATACGCTGCTGGATGCCGGAGCTGAATACCGACTGGCTGAAGTCGGTTACACGATGGCCTACGCCAACTAGAACACCCATGCTGGTGGCCGGTCCAATACGGGCCGGCCACCAGGTGTTTAACGCACGATCCACAAATCGATAATCACCGCGTCGGGTTCGCGCCGCCCAGAACCAATGACCACGGTGGATTCCAGCCATCGCCATGACGAGGTGTCACTATCGGCTACCTCAAACCGGGGCGCGCAGCGGAAGTAAATCCGTTCGGCAGGCACCTCGTGCCCTTCAGCAAGTGCGGTGATGTCTTCGGCTGAGCCGGTCCGATAGGCCACATTCATAACAAACAGGCGCGCGCCGTCGTCCAATTCAATGACGTACCGAGCATCGAGATCTGATTCGGTGGCACTGCGAATGACCTGAAAATCGGCTCCCGCGTTCAGAATCGTGCCCGATACCTTCGGACCGGTCAGGCTGCCGCCGGTAATTGGGATGACCCGACGCTGCCCGGCGTACGTGCGACCGACTTCGACCGGGGCTTCGACTTCGATGTTCAGACGACCCAGGTATTCCAGTTCGGGGGCTGGAGGCAGGGCTGGGGTATTAGGTGGTGTTGTCATGGCTCCAGAATACCTAGCTCATCCGAAGGGGCTGTCGTGTTGGCTGCGTCGTTGGGCGGTTTCCGCTGCTCCTGCCACGGCGATCTTTCGGGTTATCCATAATCAAAGTGTCCGGCTTTCTCGGTGTTGGTTTGATCTGCGGGACCCTACTGTTAAAGCATGACTTCAACAACACCATCCTCCGAGGTTCATCCGACCTCGCGCCCGCCGCTCCGGCTGGGCCTCACCCTGCTGCACCTGGCAGTGCTTGGCACCCTAGGTTGGGCAGTCCTCGGGCTGCTCGCCGCTACCATCGGCGTCGGCGTTGGCCTGTTATTCGTGTTCGGCATCGGCATCATTGTCCTGCTGGGCGTGTTCTACGTTTTATTCGGCCTAGCCTGGCTTGAGATCGAACGTGTGGCAAGCCTGTACAACATCCCCGCTCATCCGCTGAAGTGGCGTCCCCGCACCGAACCAACCTTCGGTGGTTACGTCAGATCCTTAGGTGCCAACTTCGTGCACGGCCGGATGTGGGCGGCCCTGGGGAACTTCGTTCTGGCTTCTTTGATGGGGGCCATCATGATTGGCGCGTTTCGCTCGCTGATTGCCCTGATCATCGCCTCATTTTCGCCGCTCACAGATGCTGACACCGTCACCACGGCATTCGGTATCCAGCTTGAATCCGGATATGCGCCGCTGCTGTTGCTCCTGGCGCTGGTGTGCGCCGGTGTGATCATCGGGCTGTTATTCCTGCACCGCACCATCGCTACCGCAATTATCGGTGCGACCGCTCGCGAGTCTGATCTCACCGAACGCGTGCGCACCACCACCGTTCAGCGCGAAGGTGCGATGCGCGCCGCTGAAGTGGAACGCACCCGCATTGAACGAGATCTGCACGACGGCGTGCAACCACGCCTCGTCTCGTTAGGTATGACTCTAGGTCTGGCCAAACAACACATCGACACCAACCCCGAACAGGCCAAAGAGCTCATCGATGAGGCACACACCTCGACTAAATCGGCCATCACCGAACTGCGCCAACTGACCCGCGGCATCTATGCCTCGGTACTCGATGATCGCGGTTTAGATGCCGCACTGTCCGCGGTGGCTGGTCGCTCCCACATTCCGGTGAACCTGGATGTCCGGCTCCCCCACCGGTGTGACCGCGCCACCGAAGCCGCCGTGTACTTCGCCATCGCCGAGGGCCTGACCAACGCCGCCAAACACTCTCGAGCCTCCGAAGCCCGTGTTACCGTGCGAATGCGCGACGACGACGCCGGTCGTCCTTATATCTGGGCCCGCGTCGAAGACAACGGCACCGGCGGAGCCAGAGTGGTCCCCGGCGGCGGCCTGGATGGGATCAGCAACCGCGTCGTGGCAGCCGGCGGTACGATGCAGGTAGAGAGCCCTATCGGTGGCCCAACAGCATTGGAAGTGAGCGTGCCATGCGCATCCTAATTTGTGAAGACTCCGTCCTGTTGCGCGAAGGACTGGTGCGCCTGTTGGAACACTCCGGCCACGAAGTGTCAGCGGCCCTACCGGATACCATCGAACTGTTTCCCACGCTGGAAAACGATATGCCGGATCTGGCCATTCTGGATGTGCGCCTGCCGCCCACCTACTCGGACGAAGGCATCCGGGCAGCCCTGCGCATCCGCCAGCAATATCCCGAGCTGCCGCTGTTGGTACTGTCTCAGTACGTTGAAGAGCGCTACGCATCCGAGCTGATCTCCGCCTATACCCCAGCTCTGGGGTACCTGTTGAAAGACCGCGTCGCAGATGTCGCCGAATTCGTGGAATCGCTTGAACAAATCCGCGCCGGGGCCACCATCCTCGATCCGGAAGTGGTAGCCCAGTTGTTGACCAGATCGAATCACGACAACCGCATGCAGCGCCTCACCCCGCGAGAACGCACCGTGTTAGCGGCTGTGGCCGAAGGGAAATCCAATCAGGCGATCGCCGGACTGCTGCACCTTTCGGAAGCAAGCGTTGAAAAACACATCACCGCGATTTTCCAGAAACTTGAACTTGAAGCCGACGGCACCGGCAACCGCCGCGTCTTAGCCGCCCTGGCACACATCGAAAACCAGGCTGCCAGCCCGCAGCCACGACAGGATCAGCCATGAGCACCCACACCCCGTACCCACAACCCGAACCACCAGCTCCACCCAACCCAGAACCGCGACGATCTTCGGCCACCAAACCGATCATGATCACTCTTGCCATCGTCGGGGCACTCGCCCTGGTAGGAGTCCTCGTGACCACCCTGTTGTCCTCGATCATCGGTCTGTCGTCACAAGGCTCCGCTAGCCAAACCGCCGACACCACCGGTGTCACCCAACTCGAGCTAAACTCCAATGCCGGCAATGTGAATATTCTGTTCGACGACGTCGATCAGGCCACCCTGGACGCAACCGGCCAGCACGCCGACCGCTGGGAACTGGTCCACCGCGGTGACACTCTGGCCGTCAATGCTCCAGATACCTGGTGGTCCTGGTGCTGGTTCAATTGTGAAGGCACCGAAGTCACCGTGACCCTGCCCCAGGAACTCAACAATGGAACTCTGAACGCGGAGTTCGACCTCAATGCCGGACGACTCGATGCCACCGGCAACTTCAACGAACTCGCAGTAGAACTCAATGCCGGAGAAATTAACGTCGGCGGCGCAGCTCGCGCACTGCAGACCGAAGTCAACGCAGGCAATGCAAACCTGCAATTGGCTGACGTTGAAACCGCATCCTTTGAAGTTGCTGCCGGACGCATCGACTCCGAACTCACGGGCACTGCACCGACTACGACGGACATTGATGTCAGTGCCGGGCAGCTGATCCTGGCACTACCAGACGCTGAGTACGCCGTCGTTTCAGATTCGTCTGCAGGCAGCATCAATAACAATCTCCGGACCGCTTCGGATGCACCACATCGCGTCACCGTCGACATCGCAGCTGGTGATGTGACACTGCGACCAGGTCAAACACCGACGGAGTAGAGACCGTCAAGTTCAGCGTGGCTTGCGTCGAAGTGCACAGATGATGTGCACTTCGACGCAAGTCTCCAGCGAATAGCTCCTGGCGCCTTCAGGTTCTTTGGCCCGTCGGTCCGTGCCCCTCGTGACTCGCCGGGTGAGGGTTTATGGTGAGATGAGTGTCGCCTGCAAGCAAGGAATCCTCGTGCATACCATTGGCTCTGACTCTTCAACCGCCTCTGTGACCACCAAGTGGTGGAGCCCGGTCGATTTGACGCCCGGCTATTTCGCCTTGGTCATGGGGACCGGCATTGTCTCGGTTGCGCTGCACTTGTGCGGCTATGCGGTAGTTTCAAGACTCTTACTGGCTATCACGGTGGTTGCATACGTGGTGCTCGTCGTGTTAAATCTTTGGCGGATTATTGCCTATCGCTCTGCTGTGGTGTCGGACGTGTCTGATATCGCCCGGTCCTTTGGCTTTTTCACATTTGTAGCCGGCAGTGGGGTGATTGGGTCGCGTCTGGCGATGGCGGGCTGGTGGACTGCTGCCGCGGTGTTGCTCATTGTGGCTGCGGTCAGTTGGCTGTTCCTGGGCTATATTGTCCCCGTCGTGGCCGTCTTAGGTCGTGCCGAGCGCCCGATTATCAAAGGCGCCAACGGACTGTGGTTCGTCTGGATCGTTGGGGCACAATCGGTTGCGATGCTCTCCGCGACGCTGGAACCCATCCTGGCCGGAGCCCGAGAAATATTGGCCATCACCGCAGTCTTTGCCTGGTCGTTAGGAATGATCCTCTATGTCGCAGTCGCCATGTTCGTGGCCCTACGACTCATGACTTTCCCCTTGGATCCACGCGATTTCAACCCAACGTATTGGATCTCGATGGGAGCGCTGGCAATCACCGTCGTAGCAGCAGCACGCATCGCTGAGATGGCATCGGCACCCATGGTGGATGCCACCCGCGGACTGGTCGCCGGTACGGCCGTATTATTATGGTGTTTTGCCACCTGGCTGATCCCCGCATTATTCGGTGTCGGCGTCTGGCGTCACGTCATCCACCGAGTGCCACTGCGATATGAACCCAGCCTCTGGAGCATCGTCTTCCCACTGGGCATGTACTCGGTGGCCGGGATCTATCTTGGACGTGTCAACGAATTACCGATCGTCGAGGCCGTCGGCACCGCCTGGTTATGGGTGGCAGTGACCGCCTGGGCCGTGACGTTTGTCGCGATGATCCGAGCGATCCTGCTGCGCATCATCCGACGTCGCTAGTGAGTTTTCTATGCTAAAGCGGCGTTCCGAGATATCACAACCGTCTTGAGAAGGAGTAGGCTGTGATTCATGTTGATTGGCGTTCCTAAAGAAATCATGAATAACGAAAACCGCGTTGCCCTGACTCACGGTGGGGTGCACGAACTGGTCAAAGCCGGCCACACGCTGGTGGTCGAGGCAGGTGCCGGACTTGGGTCTGGCATCACCGATGAGGACTATAAAACTGCCGGAGCAGAATTGGTCGACGACGCCGCAGAGGTGTGGGAAGGCGCCGAGATGATTCTGAAGGTCAAAGAGCCCGTCGACGAAGAACTCACCCGCATGCGCGAAGGCCAACTCCTGTTCGCCTACCTGCACCTGGCCGCATCGGCCGACTGCACCAAAGCCATTCTTGATTCAAAAGTCACGGCGCTGGCCTACGAGACCGTGACTCGCGGCCGGACGCTGCCACTCCTTGCACCAATGAGCCAGGTCGCCGGCCGACTCGCCCCGGTTGCCGGTGCTTATCACCTCACCCAATCCCAGGGTGGTTCGGGTGTGCTCATGGGTGGGGTGCCCGGTACTCGTCGCGCCAACGTCGTCGTCATTGGTGGCGGTGTCGCCGGTGAAGCCGCCGGTGTGATTGCCGCGGGCATGGGCGCCAATGTGAAAGTCATTGACCTAAACCTCGAACGCCTGTCAGAGCTGGAGCAAGTTCATGGCAACCGCCTGGATACCATCGCCTCGAATGCAATGAACATTGCCGAAGCTGTTGCCGATGCCGACCTGGTCATCGGTTCCGTGCTCATCCCGGGTGCTGCCGCACCCAAACTGGTCACCGCCGAAATGGTCGAACGTATGCGTCCAGGCTCCGTGCTGGTTGACATTGCCATTGACCAGGGTGGCTGCTTTGAAAATTCGCGCCCGACGACGCACGAAAACCCCACCTATAAAGTGGGCGACAAAATCTACTACTGCGTTTCGAACATGCCCGGTGGCGTGCCGCAGACTTCGACGGCGGCCCTAACGAACGCCACGCTGCCATATATTCAGCGCATTGCCTCCCAGGGGTGGACGAAAGCGCTCGCCGCCGATGAGGGCCTGGCCTCCGGTCTGAACGCTCACGATGGCAAGATCACTCACCGTGGTGTTTTTGAAGCCATGTTGGAAGAACTCAAGCTGGAACAGAATCACGATTTCCGCAACGTTCAGGACATTCTCGCCAGCGTTTGAGAACACTTCCTGGAGAGCGTCAGGCTCGGCGCATCAATCTTCGAGCGAATGTGTACCGCGAGGGGTGGGGGCGTCGAGTTTATAGCGGATCCCGATAATTCGAATCAGCCAGCAGGCACTGGCAGCGATGACTGCTGCAGCCACCCCGTAAAGATCTGCCATCATCGCTGCTACGGTCAGGCCCGCACCAACGATAGCGGGAACCGCATAGAGCCCTTCACTCATCACCGACGGAATGCGACCGATTAAGGCATCTCGTATAGTGCCCCCGCCGACCCCGGTGAGTGTGCCCAGGATGATCGACTGCACCGGGCCAAGACCGTATTCCATAGCCTTGCTGGCGCCGGTGACCGCAAAGACGCTCAGGCCTACGGCGTCGAGAACTTCGATCGGTACTGTGATGCGGCCTAAGTGCTTGGCAAAGATAAAGACAATGAAGGCCCCGAATGCAGCCACAGCAAGATATCGCCAGTCTTGGAAGGTGGCCGGTGGGAGATCATTGAGCATGATGTCGCGAAGGATACCACCGCCCAGAGCGGTGATCATGCCCAGGGTCAGCACACCAATGATATCGATGCGCACGTGTCGCACTGCGGTCAGTGCGCCGTTGAGCGCGAAAGCAAACGTGCCCAAGAGGTCTAGTAGTAGCAACAGAATCTGTTCAGGGCCCATGTGCCTACATCATCCTTGCTGCTGGTATTCGACTTCATCGATCCATTGTTGCTTGTCGAACTGGCCAGTGCAAGGTGCAGTCTTGCACCTGACCAGCACTATCGTAGAAACGCGAACGGGTGCCATACTTCGACATGTGGCACCCGTTCGCTTTTGATCAGTCTTACTGGCCGGCAGCTGCGGCCATCAGGTCTTCTTCAGTAATCAGCTGATCTTCGCTTGGTTTTTCGGGAATGTCCACTTCGTCGTCCCAGGTGAAGTCCATACGATCATCGCCATTGCGCATCTCGACCATGCGCGGAGCCTCACGGTCGGTCACAAGTCCGATGAAGTGCACCGCTTCCCCGTTCATGATGTCGCCTTCCTTCTGGCCGTCAGTCGAGTAGAACCAGCCGGTATCGTCGGTTTCCATGTCAAGGCGCATGTAGTCGCCTTCTTGTTGAAGTTCTCCGAAGTTAAACCCGGTGACTTCATCGGTCTGATCGGCTTCTGCAGCCGAGCGCATCTGCTCCAGCAGGTCTGCCATGTTGACAGACTCTGCCATGGAGGCATAATTTTCGCTGACGTCGATGTACTTCCCTTCGAAATCTGCGGTGTTCTGACGAACCTCTTCAATGTCGGCCTCGGAAGCACCAGTCATCATCGATGAGGTCAAGACTTCCCACATCATGTCCCAGGACACGTACACTTCGTCACCAAAGAACGTCATGATCGGGTCTTCATCGTCGCCCAAGCGGATCGCGGTGGCAGAACCGTCCAGCGGACCATAAATCTGAAGTTCGGACAGGTCTGCACCGAGCATATCCACGATGATTTCTCGGTCACTGGCCATCTCATCTGGCAGGACCCCTGTCATTCCCATGGCTTCGGACGCTGCCATGGATTCCCACATCTGACCTTCGATGTCGTCATAGGCGGGAACATCGGAATCGCGGGCGCAACCACTCAGTGCCAGCCCGGCGATGGCGGCCGTTGCGACGACTGCTCGGATCGATCGTGACATATTTTCCAAACTTTCTGCTGTGGTGGTCGTTACGGTGGTGATTCAGCGTAGGGAGCGCCCTAGCCAAAGCAACAACTTTCAAGTGTAGACCGCAGGTGTTGTTTGGAAGTTCACAATGACGCCGCTGTCTGGCGAGATCACGTCGAATTAGGAGGTCATCGCTGGGGTGCCCGCCTGAGAATCGATCCGGGTCTCTTCACCGACTCGTGCACCCTTGGGCACTTTGCGGTCGGCTTCGGCTTCGGTGATGAGCGGGTAGACACCGGACTCATCGTGGGTTTCCCGCCCCGTGACCGGTGGGTTGAATACACAAGCCATGCGCAGTTCGGTCTCGGCGCGCACGGTGTGCTTTTCGTGGCCATCGAGCAAGTACAGTGTGCCGTCGCGAAGGTCGTGGACTTCGCCGGTTTCCTCGTTGGTCAAGGTCCCAGTACCTTGAACACAGTAGACGGCTTCGATGTGGTTTTCGTAGTGAAACGTCGACGTCGTACCGGCATAAATAACCGTGTCATGCATCGAGAAGCCCACGCCTTCGCGGGCCAGAATGATGCGGCGGGAGCGCCAAGTTTCGGATGTGACGTCGCGTTCGGTGTCGTTGAGGTCTTCTAGTTGGGTAACGATCATGTGGTGGATCCTTTCGCAGGCTTGAGTTAGGCGTTGGCGGTTGTTGGTTCGAATACCAGAGTGATGTCTTGACCGGTGACCTCGGCGATGCAATCGGCCAGGGTGTTCAGCCCGCGCTCCAGCACGACCAGATCCATGGTCAGCGCCGGCATGAGCTTGAGGACCTCGTCCTGTGGTCCGGAGGTTTCCATCAGCAGGCCTTTTTCGAAGCCGGCAGCAGCCACTTTGCCTGCGACGGCTGGATCGCGGAAGTACAGTCCGGTCAGCAGCCCCCGACCTTTGACGGTAGTGCCTTCGACTTCGATGGCGATCTTGGTCAGCGCATCCTGGACGGTGTCAATGACCTTGGCCAGGTGGCCGCTTTGGAAGGAGTCATCGGCCCAGTAGCGGCGCAGTGCAGCGGTGGCGGTGACGAATGCTGGGTTGTTGCCGCGGAAGGTACCGTTGTGCTCACCCGGCGCCCAAACGTCGAGTTCGTGGGAGAACAAAGTCAGGGCCATCGGCAGGCCATAACCGGAAATCGATTTGGACACGCATACGATATCGGGCACGATGCCGGCTTCTTCGAAGCTGAAGAACGTCCCGGTGCGACCGCAACCTGCCTGGACGTCATCGACGATCAGCAGGATGTCGTGGCGTTGGGTCAGCTCGCGCAGACCGCGCAGCCATTCGGCGCGAGCGGCGTTGAGGCCACCTTCGCCCTGGACGGTTTCGACGATGATCGCAGCTGGTTTATCGACGCCGGAGCCGGAGTCTTCCAGGACGCGTTCGAGCCAGAGGAAGTCTGCGGTTTCCCCATCGAGGTAGTTATCGTAGGGAATCTTAGAGCTGTTGGTCAGGGGCATGCCAGCTCCCTGACGCTTCATCGAGTTCCCGGTAACCGACAGGGAACCCAGGGTCATGCCGTGGAATGCGTTGGTGAACGACAGAATGTGCTGGCGCCCGGTAACCTTGCGAGCCAGTTTCAGTGCCGTTTCCACGGTATTAGTACCGGTTGGTCCGGGGAACATAACCTTGTAACCCAGGCCGCGCGGGTCCAGGATGACCTCTTTGAACGTGGTCAAGAATTCGCGTTTGGCAGGGGTCATCATATCCAGCGAGTGCACGAGTGCATCGGAGCTGAAGTAATTGAGCAATTCGGCGCGCAGTTCGGGGTTGTTATGGCCGTAATTCAGGGCACCTGCACCGGAGAAGAAGTCGATGTATTCTTTGCCCTGTTCATCGGTGAGGATGGAGCCGGAGGCTGAGGTGAAGACGGTGGGCCAGCTGCGGCAGTAGCTGCGAACCTGTGATTCTGTGGTTTCAAAAATGGTGGTATCCATGAGTCCCTTTCTAAGGTGTTGGTGAACTGTTTTTGCGCAGCACAGCTGCACAACAAGATTGGAAAATCGGGTGAGTGATTAGTTGAGCGCTAGCTGCTCGGCGGCTGTTGCACGACGACGCGCCAGCTCGGGCACTAACGGTCCGATGCGGTGGAGGTATTCGGTGTCGTGTTCATCCGGATACATCTCGGAAGTGAACAGCGATTCGATGTCGTGTGGCGCCTCGTGCCGGTGCGCTAGCGAGGCGAAGAGTTGTTTGGACGCGGCGTTGTCATCGGTCACGGTGGTTTCCAGGTATTCTGTGCCGGTGGTTTCAACCAGATAGTCCAGCATCCGGCTGGCCAGTCCGTGGCCTCGTGCTGCCTCATCGACGGCGACCTGCCAGATCAACAGGGTGGTCGGTGCGTTGGGTCGAAAGAATCCGGTAACAAAGCCCATGAGCTTGCCATCCTCGGTCGTGGCGACGACGCTGGTGTCGGCGAAGTCTCGGCACCACAGCAGATAGTGGTATGAGGAGTTCAGATCAAGAACTCCGGTTGAACGAGTCAGGCGCCAGATATCGGCACCATCGGACACCCGCGGGGACCGCAGATCAATAGCATAGCCAGAATGATCGTTCTTAGATTCGGAAAGATGCATAGGCTCAACAATAACGAGCTGAGGATTCAGATCAACCAGCTCAGCCGCAGTTTTGCGCGCGATCGGCCACATTTCAACCTGCCAAAACACCGGCGCTCCCGCAGGGTGTCGCCGATCCGCACCCAATAAAGAGCACCACCTGGGGTCAAGCCAATGTTATCAAAACGTTATCCTTTTGTTGCGCTCTCGTTATGCAAGGAATCCCTTGCCTCCCGACGTAAGAACGTGAAGTTACCCACACATCCTGGGTAATGACTACTGACTTCACCTGCTGGCAACCTTTAGGTGACCAAACTGCAGGTCACATATAGCCCAACGTTCAACTCGCCCCGACACGATGACCATCGTTCATACAACCTTCAACCATCACTCCTCGGAGGTGACCCTCTTGACTCGCATCTCTCGCTGGCTACCTGCTTCAACGTTGACCGTTGGGCTCGTGGCATCCAGCCTGGCGGTTATTGCCCCAGCACAAGCGAATCTTGAAACCGATCCAGAATCTGACGTTTTGATCGACGAAACAACGACGTGGCGCTATCTTGATGACGGCACGGATCCGGCCAACCACCTGCCGTCACGCACCGACTGGACTGCCCCAGAATTCGACGATTCCTCGTGGGATTCTGCGGCCGGTAGCTTCGGCGCGCTGCGTGGTGAAATCGCCGAACTCAATGGAGGCTACACACCAGACAACCTGCTGTCGCAGTACAAAGATGGTACAACCGACAATAAGGAAGCGTTCTTCTTCCGTTCCGAGTTCACCGTCGACACAGATGAACTCGATGCCGGTGACGAAGTCAATGGCGCAATCTTGTACGACGACGCCGCAATCGTCTACGTCAACGGTGAGAAAGTTCGCGGCTTCCACGACGACGACCTGCCCTTCACCGAAGATGGCGACGACCGCAACCTCGTCTACGGTGGAGCCAATGCTTCTGCACCCCACTACCGCGAGTTCACGGTTCCAGAAGACCTGTTGGAAGATGGCGAAAACACGATCTCCGTCCAGCTGCACAACGGTCGTGAGACCAGCTCGGACCTCTACTTCGAACTGGAACACCTCACTGTAGAGACCAACGAGCCAGAAGGCCCGACCGCCATTCTGTTGCAAATGGGCGCTGATCCATCCGAGCGTCGTCTGTCGTGGCTGACCGACTCGGGTGTTGCAGAATCCGTGCAGATCGCTTCAGGGGCAGTTGATACCATGCCCGAAAATGCGACCACAATTGACGCCACCGAACAGGCTGATTCCGCTCACGATGGCAAACAATATGCTCAGGCGACCCTGTCGGAACTGACCCCGGGCACCTACAGTTACCGTGTTGGCTCAGAGGATGGCACCTGGTCGGATATCGCCCAGTTTGAAGTCCACCCCAACGACGTTGAGCACACCTTCACTATGGTCGGTGACCCACAGCTGGGCTCCTCGGGCAACCTGCAGTCGGATGGCGCCGGTTGGCAGCGTGCACTGGACGCTAACGATCAGCTGTTCCCAGAGTCCCAGTACATTCATTCTGTTGGCGACCAGGTTGAAACCTATGAAGGTAACCCGGACCAATATCTGTCCGTCATCGCAGCGCAGCAGCTGCGCTCACAGCCGCTGATGGCCACCCTGGGCAACCACGACTTCAACCGCAGCTCACCACAGGATCTGTTTGGTCAGCACTACAACCTGCCAAACCTAGCAGACTACGACCCAACACAGGGCAGCTACTGGTTCATTTACAATGACGTGCTGCATTTGAACATCAGCACCGAATTCCGTTCCGACTACGATGCACACCGCGAGTTCTTGGAGACCACCATCGCTGAGCACGGTGATGATGTGTCCTGGACCATGTTGACCTTCCACCGTCCGCTCTACAGCGGCGGTAACCACTCGGTGACCGGCACCACCGACGGTATTCGCAACAACCTTGGCCCTATCATCAATGATTTGGATATCGACGTCGTCCTGACCGGCCACGACCACTCCTACACCCGTAGCTACTTGATCGATGCTGATGGTAATCAGGTTGATCCTGAGACTTCGGAAATCATCGTGGATGCTGAAGGCAACGTGACCGATCAGGAACTCATCGCCAATTACGAAGGCACTGATTCCAGCCAGCGACTTGAAGACGGCAGCTACGTTCGCGTCACTCCAGAAGAGGACGAGACCCTGTTCGTCACGGCCAACTCCTCCAGCGGCTCCAAGTACTACAATCTGCAGGACGCTTCGAACTACCGCGAGGGCTTCCAGCCACGCTTCCGCGACCAGCAGCGTGAACAGAACATCACCGGGGTAGAAGTTGACCAGTGCACCGTGACGACCACCACTGTCGAACTCGACGGCACTGTGGTCGACAAGGTTGAACTGCTGCGTGATCACACCGCACCCGTTATCACCGCAGCCGACGCCACCGTTGCACTCGACGGCGAATTCGATCCGCTGGCTGGTCTAGAAATCTCGGACGACTGCGCAACGCTGACCACCGACGACGTGGAAGTTGAAGGCGAAATCAACACCTCGGTCCTCGGTCAGCAGACCATGACCTACCGCCTCGCCGATGCGGCCGGGAACGAGACCGAATTCGAACGTATCGTCATCGTTGCTGAAGTCGCCGATGAAGACAAAGACAACACCGACGACGAACCAACGCCTACTCCGACCCCAACCTCGGGCGAGGATGATGCCAGTGACCCGAATCCGAATCTCAACAGTGGCACCGACGGTGACGACAATGCCGCCGGAGCCAATGATGACGTGACCGATGCTGATCGCAGCGCCGACACCGATCGCGACGGCGCGCTGGCCAACACCGGTGCCAGCATTATGTGGGCGGTCGCGATTGGTCTAACCGCCTTGGCAATTGGTCTAATCTTGTTCTTGGTAAAGCGTAATAGGCTGACCCCGTAACCACCACGAACCATTTGTAAGGCGCACCCGTCTGACAAATTCACCGGCGGCGTGTTTCCTCAACCCGGAGACGCGCCGCCGGCTTTCTTGCGAGACACGGTCTAGCTTCAAGAACAGCGTTCCTGCGGAGCCATCCACTGTTCGCAACCATTGACCTTGTGACAGCACGGCTGGATTCTTTCCTCGATGCTCAATAGAGCCTTGGCTTGCGCTCGATGTCAGAGCTTGGTTATGGTCTGATCTGGGAATTACCTCAACACTAGCTAGGAGAAACCTTGAAGAACTCGTTGTATCGCGGCGGCGGATTAGCGCTTACCGCAATGATTGGTGCTCTTGCACTGGCTTCGTGTGGGGAAGCTCCGACCGCGGCTGTGGGCGACTGCATCAATAGTTCAGATTTATCCGACGAGGGGATCGACGAGATCGCTGCCATCTCGTGTGAGGAGTCCCATGACCTTGAGGTTTTTCACGTCTTCGAGATGCCCGAAGGCGACTTTCCTGAAGAGGCCGGGTTAGATAGCGCAGCTGAAGAGCAGTGCATCCCGGCGTTTGAGGAATACGTCGGCATTGACTATCTCGAATCCGATCTTTGGATTACGACCATCTATCCTTCTGAAGATACCTGGCAGCGCATTGATGACCGCGAGATCCTCTGCCTGTTGCAGACCGACGGCGACAGCGGCTCAATGAAGGGCGCCCAGATCTAGTGTCTGACGGTGCGGCCGATACGATTCCGGATCAGGGGTGATACGCGGCCCTACCACGAAGATGCAATCGGCGCCGGCTTCGCGGCAGCGAACGGCGCGAGAGGCTTACTCCGAGCTGCGCGTATCGTCGGCTTGTATGCGTCCGACCAACCGATCGATCCTCGCGGCGACTTCCGCGGGGCTTTCCGGCTGATAATTGGGGTCACGAGCACGACGTCGATTACGCACGATCCGCGCCGTGACCCATATAGCCAGCACGACAACGACGGCGATCAGGACCACGTTAGAAAATACGTCTGCATAGTCGGAAATCAAGTGGAAATTCGCGCCCAGTAAGTAACCACCCATGATGAAGATGGTGTTCCAGATGAGCGATCCGAGAGCGGTAAATAGGGTGAATAGCCAGAAGTTCATGCGTTCAAGACCCGCCGGTATCGAAATCAGCGAGCGAAAGATCGGGATCATCCGGCCGAAGAACACCGTCCAGTAGCCATATTTAAGAAACCATCGTTCGGTGCGTTCAATGTCGTCAATATCGACCAACGGCATAATATAGGCGGCCTTGTATAAGCGGTATCGTCCGAACCAGGCACCCAAACCGTAGAGCACCCACGCACCGGTCACTGAACCGATGGTCGCCCACAGAATGCCTGCGGCCGGGGTAAACGTGCCACCGGCTGCGGTAAAACCGGCGAGCGCTAGGAACAGCTCGGACGGGATCGGGGGGAATACATTTTCGATGAATACTGCCAGCCCAAGGCCGATCGGGCCCAGTGCCTCCATGACGGCTACGACGAGGTCGCCAAGCCAACCGTAGGAGACGTCGTCGGGTGGCGTGGTGGTGCCACTTTGGCTAAGTACTCTAGGCGCGATCATCATTTCATGATATCCCGATCAGCCTGAACATACGCTGAACCTGCTGAACGGTCCTAGAGCTCAATGTTTGAAATGCACGAAGACCCGCCCGAAATTCCTGCTGTCTTTTTCCACACGGTGATATCGCGCTTTAATGTCTTTCCGGTCGAGGAAGCGCAGGACTCGCTTCTTCAGTGCGCCGCTGCCCTTGCCCGGGATGATCTCCACGGTCTTGACCTTGGTGGCCTCCGCCTCGTCGATGATGTCGTGCAACGCCTGATCAAGGTCCCGACTTTTGTTGTAGATATCGTGAAGATCTAATTTCAAACGCACGCAGGCTCCTCATCCTTGGTCCTGGCCAGGATACGTCAATCGGTAGCGCAGCCGGGCGAACTGGCCGATCTGCTGCGCCTCAACCAGGATTAGACGATCTGATTCAATCCGCTGGCCCAGCAGAGGTGCGCCCTCGACCAGTGCGACCGGGGCGACACTGAGCACGATTTCATTCAGGGCTCGTGCGGTAATAAATTGCGAGGCCAGTCCCCCACCACCGACTACCCAAATGATCCCGTCACCCGCGAGCTCACGTAATTGTGGCAACGCCGCGGCCACATCGCCCGACATAAACCGAATATCAGCATCGCCCGGGGCAGGCAGGTCTCGAGACGTAAAAACCACGGTGATCACATCTGGCATCGCAGTACCCCAGGCGTCCATCTTCTCTAACGCCCCAAGTTCGTCGAGTACCCACTCATAGGTCGTGGAGCCCATGACCTGGACTGCGGCCCGCGGCGGAGCAAGCTGCGGGTCGTCTCCGTCTGGCACAGCAAAGAGCCACGATAACGAATTGTGTTGATCCGCCAGGTAACCGTCCAAGCTCGTGGCGGTCTCATACACGATTTGTCCCATAATCGCGAGGCTAGCGCCCAAGAATCTTCCCCAACACCGGTGCGCACTAATCTCGAGGAAAACCCTGGTCAGCGCACGATGCATTGTTCTCATACCCGACGCTTAGGTGTCGAGGTAGCGACGTCGCCGTCAGCGTCGCCGAAGGACCAGTAGTCATTTGTCACCCAGGTTTTTAGACTGGTGACTGAGCCATCCTCACGGTGTATTGGAGGAGAAATCCATCATGCGGCTCAGTATCAATCTTTTTATGACACTCAATGGTGTCAGCCAGGCGCCAGGCGGCCCGGAGGAAGACACTCGTGGCGGCTTTGAAGACGGCGGCTGGCTCATGTCCGTATTCGATGAAGGCTGCGGTCAGGCCGTCTCCCGCTGGTTCGATCAGTGCGGAGCCCTGCTGCTGGGGCGTCGCACCTACGATATCTTCGCCTCGCACTGGCCCCAGGTCACCGATCCCAATGATCTCGTAGCGCGGTTAATTAACACCTCGCAGAAGTATGTGGTGACGTCGTCTGCACTCAGAGACGTGTGGGCAGATTCCTCCACCCGGCTGGGGGATGATTTCCTCGACGAAATCCGGCGTCTCAAAAGCGTTGAGAGCCAGGGTGAACTCCAGGTGCACGGCAGTATTCAATTGGCCCGCACACTGCACCAGGCAGGGCTCATTGATGTCTATCGTTTTCTTGTGGCACCGGTGACGGTTGGCCCAGGTTTTGGGATCTTCAGCGAGGCCGGTCCGTCTTTGAAGATGCACGTGCGCCACGGCGTAGTGACCCAGAATGGGGTGTTTGATGTGGAGATGACGCCGGAACCCTTCGGTGGGCGGAAGACCGTTGGGGTGGAAGACGGTAAAGAAGTGGTGCTCGAAGTCGAAGATCCGGAGGCTTGATGAGCTGCTATGCCAGTGTGAGCGTTTCTCTAGACGGCTACTACACCGGGTTGAATCCTTCTCCGCAGCACATGTTGGGTGAAGGTGGTGAGGTGCTGCATGCTTGGCTGCCACGCGATGTGATCGACCGCCCGGAATCCGGGGTGCACGACATTATTGCTGAGGAGTACACGCGGGTTGGTGCTGTGGTTATGGGGTGGGATAGTTACGAGCACGCCGAGACCGCCTGGGGTCCAAAGCCACCGTTTGGGGTGCCGGTTTTTGTGGTCACCAGCCGGTATTCGGCCGATGACGTCCGGCAGGGCACGACCTTTCATTTCGTCAACGATGGTTTCGAAGCCGCGGTCGAGCAGGCGCACAATGCGGCAGGAGCCAAGGATGTTGGCCTGCACGGCGGTGGGGCGATCCGTCAGGGACTGCTTCACGGTCTCCTTGAGGGATTACAGCTCCATCTGGTGCCCGTACTGCTTGGTAACGGACGTCAGTTATTCGACGGTGTGGATCCAGGTGGCATTCAGTTGGAGCAATTGCGTGCCGCCGAGGGGCAGAACGTCACGCACATCAAATATCGTGTGCGTTATGGCTGAGCTGCTGAGCAAAACTTCACGAGTTGTGCAGCCATGGGTGCGGGTTCCCAATCATGGATGTGGCCCGCCACCGTGACTTTCTCGGCATTTGGCAGTGCTGCTATGGCTTCAGCTGCCCTATGCATCATCTCGAAGCTTGCAGCGTATCGGCGACCTCGGCCAGCAAGCTAATCCTTGGCTGCTGGCCGACGCCGGCGGAGGTTTTCGATGGCTTTGACCACTCCCCCGACGGCAAACGCTGCGAACACGGTGCCTTCGCGCACACCTTCGAGCCGCTGCATGAGCACCAGCGAGACGATGGCAGCGATGATCACCAGTGACCAGTCGACGATTTGTTTCATGGTTCCAAATCGTGCCGATGTGACATGGGTCAGCGCCATGACGATGCCTTCGCCCGGCAGATACAGCAGTTTGGGTTGGATCTGGATGTAGACGCCGATACCCAGGATGAGCGCACCGACGATCGTGACGACCCACTGGAGCAGATAGTTATCAGTCTGTGCCCATTCGGTCAAAAAGATGGAGACGTCGATCAGGGTGCCAAAGATGACGGCGATCGGCAGCTGTACGAGTTGAAACAGTGGAAAACGCCGTCGCAAAATGATGATCTGGATGAGCACGAACACGGCGTTCATCACCACGGTCACGCCACCGACGCTCCATGAGGTTGCGGCGTCGATGACCGCCGGGAACGTGGAAATCGGGGCGGTACCCAGTTGGCCGTGCACACTGAGTGCGATGCCGACCGACATGACAAACACACCGAGCAAAAAGGTGGCCCAACGGCCCAACATACTGGCAGCTTTGGGTTGTGATGCGGTGTCTTCGGTAGTGGTGATTTCTTCGTTGTGCATGCCCTCGGGCATCGTGGTCCTCGCTTCGTCATCCGGTATGGCCTACCGGCCTGCCACTACTGTAGTCGCACGGGCGATGAATCCAAGATTTGCGGTCGTCAGATCCGCTACCGAATGCATGACCCCGTTCCGGTCGACGACGTCGAAAAAGGACTACTGTGGTGGATGTGACCACTGATAGAACCCCTGCACGGTCGGCATCGACCGGCCTGCTAGTTATTTTGTTGTGCGCGATGGGTGCCGGCCCGCTGTTTAACTACGGCATCTCAGTGTCGTCGGCGCTGATTATCGAACAGCTGGGCATTTCCGCCGGACAGCTTGGCCTGATTGTCACAGTGGTGTTTGCTACTGCGGCGTTGTCGAGTATTTGGTTGGGCAACCTGGCCGATAAGATCAGCGCCCGTTCCCAGATGCTCATCATTTTCGTAGGGACCGCTGTTGCGCTCGTGGTGGCTGCTTTTGCGCACGATTACTGGGTGTTGCTGCTGGCCGCCGTGCTGGCCGGACCAGCCCAAGCGATTTCGAACCCCACCACCAACCGGGTGATTATCCGTGCGGTGCCAGCGGAGAAACGCACCGGCTGGATCGGGGTGAAGCAGTCTGGTGTCCAGGCCTCCCAGCTGTTTTCGGGTTTGTTCTTCCCCTCGGTTGCGATCGTGTTGGGCTGGACGGGCGCCGCCCTGGGGGGCGCGGTGGTCTGTCTGCTTTTGTGGCTCGTGTCGTTGAAATACGTGCCGTCGCCGGCCCAGCTGGCCGCCCGCCAATTCCGGCCCGTTGAACCCGCCCCACCGGAAGTCACGGTTGATACCGGACAGATCTCGACTGTGACCACCAAAGAAAAAATGCCGGTGATCGTGTACTTCTTCGCCGTTATCGCAATGCTATCGGGCATGGGGATGCAGGCGACCAACGTCTATCTGCCACTGTTTGCGGTCCAAGAACTGAATTTTTCGTTAGTACTGGGCGGTGCCGCGGCAGCCGTGTCAGGCGTGGTCGGTGTGGTCTCACGCATTGCTTGGTCCCGCCGCATGCAGGCCGGAGCCCAACCGTCGCGTTTATTGATCTACATTAGTGCCGGCGCACTACTGGGCGTCTTTGCGTTTCTCGGTGCGGCCTACTGGCAACTTCCAGCTCTGGTGTGGGTCGGTGCCGCCCTGCACGGTATTACGGTCTTCGGGGCCAACGTCGTCATTAATGCGGGTCTACTGCGTGTGGTGCCGGGGCATAAAATTGGTGCAGCTTCCGGACTGAATTCGATGGGCATGTATGCCGGATTTGCGGCCGGGCCGCTCATTATGGGGCTGTTACAGGACGTAACGCATGGATTTACCGCCGGCTGGATCGCCGTAGGCTTGAGTTATCTACTGTGCGGTGTGGTCACCGTGTTACTCCATCGCCGCACGCAGCGTAAGGAGAAACGTTGATGCTCATTAGAACCACCCATACGCCTCGTTGGGCTAGAGCCTTGATGTTGTTGATCCCACCGATTTGGCTGGGGTTGATTATTGGGATTTCGTTCATCGAAGCGCCTTTAAAATTTACGGCACCGGGCATCACGATTCCACTGGGCCTGGGCATCGGGCGTCGCGTCTTTTTAGCGATGAACATTACCGAGGTGCTGCTGGGGATCTTGCTGCTGATCGCATTGATCTCGATGTGGCGCGATCACCGCCACCAGGAACTGCCAAACTTTCATAAAATGCAGCTCTACAGCTTCGTGGCCCTTGCACTACTGCTGATCAAGACCGCCGTGATTCGGCCATTATTGGCAGCTCACACCGATCGAGTATTGGCCGGAACCTTTGAGGGTGGTTCCACGGCTCACTACTACTACATCGGCGTCGAAGCCGTCTTAGTTATTGTATTGCTGCTATTGATGGTCGCTGTCGTTCGCGGACTATTGCCACCGAGCCCGTCCAGCGACGACGTGTCCCTCTAGGAACCGGGAGCGGCTGATCACTAGCTGCCTACGACGTAACGCACAACGAGTGATCAGGTTGTTGTTAGGCATCCACGAGGTGGGAGTTTTGCGTCCGGGTGGCTGACGGGGTGCGGTAGCCAGAACCGGGCAGCAACGCGTCGATGCTGAATTTCCCGGCCCGCCGCGTCTGGCAATCAGCAGCGCGAAGTCGTCGATGATTGGGTATTTTTTACAGGGTGTAAGAATGTCAGCATGACCGATAGCTCGACACGGAAAGTGTTTCCGCGGCAAGTCAATCTCGTGTAAACCGCCACTATCACCAGAAGTCCCAACGCACTCCTGGCCCTACTTCCTCGCATTCATACCGAAGTAGGCGGGATCCATCAAGTTTATCCAATAGCGAAACGAACAACAGCCCGCGGCTTCTTGGCTCATCGAAGACGTCTGAAACCAAGTCCGCAGGGCACAAGGCACCCCACAAACCCGGGAACAGAGCAGGTCTAAGCGGCGGATGAATCCTGCGGAACACGATCGAGCAGCTCGTCCCAGAGCATCGGCGCGAAAGTGAATGTGTCGGCCCCATCAAGCCCGCCGCTGAGGAATTCGTGTTCATATTCCCACTGCAGCTCGTCGATCACATCATCAACGGTTACGCCAGCTGCCCCGTCCTCCACGGCTCCTGCAGTTTGGGGATCAAACTCAATGCCCAGCGCTTCGTAAACATCGGTCAGCACGTTGCGAATGGGTTCGGCGTCCTGCACAATCAGACTGGTGGAAAACAGCCAGGCGCCTTTGACCACGCGTTGAGCGGTGCCGGCGAGTTTGATGCGCAGATTGGGTGCTAGCACACCGTGAACCGAGTATTCTCCTGCACAATACTCCCCCGGGATCTCTCCGACGGCAGCCTGCACACCCAGTCGCGTCAACACGTTAGTAAATAGTGCACCGAAGTACTCAAACCGAGACTTGAAACCAACCATGGCATGATCTGCAGGCTGGATGTGATCGATCAGCAGTGAACCTCGATGATATGCTGCCGCACGCCCACCCACTTTGCGCACCATGGACTTAAACCCGTGCTGTCTGCTGCGTTGCTGCGCTGCGTTGTACCCGGTCATGCGCACGTCTTGCTGACCAAAGGACACCGTTGGTTCGGGTCGATAGATTCGGACGAGGGGGCCTTCAAGCCGATCGCGTTGCACAGCTCGCAGCAACGTTGTTGAATACGCCAGGTTTTCCTCTGCGCCCAGGCTCTCTTCCTGCTCTACCCAGGTCAGTGTTCTTGATGTCACGTGTACCTCAATTCGTCGGTCAGTCTCAGATGAGCATACGCAACATGACCACCCAGCCACGAGATATCGTCGCCTTCCTCTAGAGTCGTTGTGCGTCCGGTCGCCGGAGCACATAGCGCATACCGAGCCGTGCACACCCTTGTGACAGCTGCGATAATGGTAGGACTTATCACTTTCTCACTGTACGGGAGGACTAGGCATGCAATTTCTTCAACGAACATGCCCGATCCTGCTGGCGGGCATATTGTTGGTCACCGGGTGCGCAGCAGATCCAGAACCTACCACCATGGATACGCCCGAGGCGTCGCAGCCGGCGAGCGATCACGCCGAAACAGCCACCCCGAGCAAAAACCCCGATCCTATCGAGTTAGGTACGGTTGAAGTCATCGCCCAGGGCCTGACAACACCGTGGTCTGTGGCATTTGCCGGGGATACACCGGTGCTCAGCGAACGCGACAACGCACGTATCGTGGCGCTCAATGACGAAGGTACCGTCCGTGAGCTGGCCGTTGTTGATCAAGCAACGCCCGGTGGTGAGGGTGGGCTGCTAGGAATTGTGATTCACCAGGACAAGCTCTTGGCCTATCTCACCACGGCCACTGACAACCGCATTTTGAGTTTTGATCTCTCGGGTGCAGGTGAGACTCTGGCATTGGGTAAACCAGAAGTCCTCTTGGACGGCATCCCGGCATCGGACTATCACAACGGTGGCCGTCTTGGTATCGGTCCGGACGGAATGCTCTACGCCACGACGGGTGATGCCTTAGAACCAAGCGGCTCCCAAGATTTGGACTCACTGGCGGGCAAAATCTTGCGCATCACGCCCAGCGGCGACATCCCCGACGATAATCCTTTTGAAAATTCTCCGGTCTACAGTTATGGGCATCGTAATCCTCAAGGGATTGCCTGGGCTGCCGATGGCACGATGTATGCCAGCGAATTCGGTCAAGACGATTGGGATGAACTCAATGCGATCGAACCTGGTGGCAATTACGGTTGGCCAGAAGTTGAAGGTGCTGAGGACCAAGAAGAATTCATCGACCCGGTCCAGCAATGGATACCAAAAGATGCTAGCCCAAGCGGAATCGAAATCAATGACGGCACACTGCTGATGGCAGCACTACGTGGTGAGCGGCTGTGGGCAATTCCCCTGGACGACGTCACCACATCCAACGCCTATTTCGAGCATGAATATGGTCGGCTGCGCGACGTTGCGACCGCACCCGATGGCTCTATCTGGGTGTTGACCAGCAACACTGACGGCAACGGGGCTCCCACACCTGTAGACGATCGAATTCTTCGCATCGAGGTGCAATAAACTACGCACCTCGACGGGGTGCCGCTAGATCGCTGGTTCTGCCCCGAGTTTCCGGGCGGTGTTCACTGGACGCTTGAGCGTAACTGCATCCTCCATTGGTTCTGCTGGCGACTGTGGCCAATAGCTGCCCTGAACGTATTCTAAAGCGCCCCATTTGCGTCGTACCAGTTGCAGCTGCTGGTCCTCGTTTCGAACATACACTGCCGGCAGGTACTCGATAAATAGCGGCTGCAGGCTGAGCGTATACGCACCGACTTTGTAAAATACGATCCGATCATCAAGTTGCAGAGCTGGGGTATCCTGCAGGGTCATCATCCGGTCACCTTCAACCAAGGTGAAACCGCACAACACCTGTTGCGCTAGGCGTTCAGTACTTTGGGTTTTCAGACTGATCTCATATGGTTTGTCTTTTCTCAGCAGGGGATCGATGTTGGTTCGACTGGCATCGGTCACCACCAGCCTCTGACCCTCAATTTCTTTGATATCAACAACGCTGGCGTGAAATTCGAATGGCACCGCAACCAAAGCACCGCCTGGTTCCGTAATTAAGCAGGTGCGTTCCATATCGACGACGCCCTCTAACGTTTCACTGATCACCTGGAAATAATCATCAAATGTTGGGCTACCGTGCTCGCTGCCGAAGAAGCCGCCACCGATATCAATCCAGTCCAGGTCCAAATTTCGAGACGTGATAATCTCAGCGGCTACCGTGGCAGCAGCTTGGTAGACTTTCAAGCTTTGGGTTCGGGAGTTCCGGTGGACGTGAATCCCCGCAATCCGGACGCCGGCAGCTTTGAGCTCGGAGATCGCCTGGTCAAGCTCACCATTCTCGGGGCTAAACCCAAAGCGACTCTTTTGCTCGCCGAAGGTGCTTTCTCCAGGGGCTCGGGTCTCCAAATCCCAATTGATACGTAGCCCGACACCAAAATCTCGGTCCGGTAGTTCCCGAGCAAGTTCAATCGTCCAAGCAACGTCTCGTTTGGCATCAAGATTGACAATCGAACCGCCAAGCAACGCCGTGCGTAGTCGTTCGCGGCTTTTATAAGGGCCGTTGAGGACGATTCGGTCCGGCGAATATCCCAGCGTCAGCGCCAATTCGTATTCGGCGTCGGAAACAACCTCGGCCCAGGCACCTCGATCTCGCATGAATGCAACCAGCCAGGGTAAGGAGTTTGTTTTGAACGAATAGCCCAGAATCGAATACGGCCAATGCGTGTGCTTCGCCGTTAAGAATCGATCAGTGAACTTTTCCAGCAGTGGTTCGTCGATAACAAAAGCCGGTGTTGGCGGTTGTTTCTCGTCGAGTAGGTGTGAGCGATCCATGAGACTTCCGGCCTCCAGCATATAAAAATTTTCTCTACGCCAGACTCTTCGAAACCTCGCAGAGAACAACCCAGGCTGCGTCAGCACTGCTACGAGCATTCCAGCAAAAAGTGGCGATGGATGCAGCGGTGAGCGACGCGATATCTTTCACTCAGGCTGCAAGCTCTATACTATTACACTGTCGTGAAATTTACCATGAAATTCTGGACATTCCAGTGGCTTCATGTCACGGTGGTGACCATTCTGGATTCACCTAACGGTAAGCAGACCAGTCAGCGCAGAGCACCTTCAAAATAGGCGATGACCGTTTCCACCGCTGCAACGATTTGATCCCGGGACGTCTGATAGGTCTGTTCGCTGCGTTGATAGGGATCGAGGATATCGTCATCCTCCGGTGCATCCGGGGGTATCGGGATGCCTCGATATGACGCGGCGCGTTCAACAGCGTGGCGCAGCTTGTCCGCCGGTGTCTGGGCGCTTGGAGCGTGCAGTTGCGATGCAGGGACCACGTCGCTAATGCGGGCAAACTCTCGAAGCGTAAAAGCTCTTCGCAGTATGTTTGGATTCAGCTGTACCGCGGCGCTGCGGTGTTCTCGAGCCATGCCAAGCACCAGATCAACGTTGTGCAGATCGTCCGGGGCCAGCTGCCGCCCAGCATGATCGGCGGCAGTTTTGAGTCCAAGCTGTTGTGCAATAGCCAATTGCGGTGCTGGCATCGGGTGTTCCACGAGCGCCTGGATTCCAGCACTTCGAATCTCTACCGGGATGCCGTCCAAACCCTGTTCTAGGAGGAGTTGTGCCAGGGGCGACCGACAAATATTGCCGGTGCAGATGGTCAAAATGCGGAAAGCTGCCAACGGCGGTCATCCTTTTCGTCTCGTGCCGGCCTTTTGCCTCGGCAGCAATTTGCGGAACCAGGATCTCCGCGGAGCTGTTCGATTTTCTTCACCATAGGCGTATGCGTAGGCGCCATAGCCGTTCAGACTAGCGCCTTTGGCCGGCAACATGGTTGCAATAATGCCCCGTAGTGGAACATGCGCGGTATCAAGCGAAGTGATCGCGCCTTCGAGGGCTCGTTTCTTGGTGATACCTGCTGCCGCCACAAAGATCATGCCCTGGGTTTTTGCTCCGACGACGACCGCGTCGGTCACAAGCAGCACGGGTGGGGCATCCAGAATTACCATATCGACCTGTTGCTCAAGTTGAGCCAGCAGCTGGTCCATCATCGACGAGCCCAATAGTTCCGAGGGGTTTGGTGGAATCTGGCCTGCGGGTAAGACATATAGTTGGGTCTGACCCCAGCGCTGCATGACGTCGGCTGCTTCAACACGACCAATCAGCACGTCGGTCAGTCCTACAGAGCCTTCAACGCCCATATATTCTGCGACGCGTGGTCTGCGAAGGTCACAGTCCACCAGGGCAAGCTTCATTCCGGTCTCGGCCAGGGCCAGGGCCAGATTCGCAGCAGTCGTAGATTTACCTTCTCCGGGCCCGGCACTTGATATGACAAACGTCTTAGGGCCCTCCCCCACCGCCAAGAATTGGACGTTAGTCCGCAAGGTCCGAAACGACTCCGCGCGAGGGCTCTTGGGATCCAGGTGAACGATCAGTGGTTTCTTAGCGGCTTTGGAATCATGCGCGATCCGTCCAAGAATTGGTGCTGCACTGATTTGTTCGATGTCGTCTGTCGTACGAATCCGCGTGTCCAGGACTGTTCGAAGCAGTGCGATGCCAACACCCACTGCCATTCCGAGCATACATCCCAGGACCAGGTTCGTCTGTGGTCGTGGGCTCACCGGTGCAGTAGGCTCGGTAGCCGGTTGCACGACGGTGATTTGTACCGGACTGGTGGCATCGTCGTCATGCGGTGGTTCCAGCTCTTCTTCGACCAGAGTTCGCGTTTGCACACCGACCTCGTTGGCAATCGCAACGGCCCGCATCGGATTTTCATCAAGCACAGAGATGTTAATGAGAGTCGAGTCGGCCGGAGCGGAGACCGTGATTTGGTCAGCAAGCTGGCGCGGCGACACGTCGAGGTTGAGCTCTTCGGCAAGTGGTACCAACACGCTTTTGGTGGTAGCTAATTCAACGAAGGTAGCCATACTTTGACGCGCAAAGTTAGAACCCTGGAGTAAGTCGCTAGAGGCTTGAGAGTCGGTACGAACTGACACATAGAGTTTTGCCTCGGCTTCATAGATCGGAGTGGTGAGCTGAGTTACGACGAAGCCGGCGCCTGTTCCGAGAATCGTGGTAACCACGATAAGTACCCAATGGGTATACAGGATCCGTAAATAGTCGCCTAATTCCACCAGGCACCCTCCAGGTCGCACTGCGCACGTTCACAATGGTTGAGTAATTCCTCCTGTATCAGCTTACCCAGTAGAGCTAGCCCCATTGCCAAAGCACTCAAGAACTAGAACCTACGTACTCTTCTCCATGCTCACCATGGTAGAAGCTTCACAGACTCATTTGGAACATTTCAATTAGCGATTATTGTATTTCAATCACAGGTAATTGAACACTGATCATCACCGACCAGGACGACGAATTGCTTGCACAGGGAACACCTCACCACAACTGCTCTACGCAGTTCCGCCAGTGATCATCAGCACCGCGTTGTCGTTTCCCATGCCGCCTTCAGAAACGCCGCATTTTCATAGACCACGTGCCAGGCCCACTCAGAGATGTTCAGATCACGCTCAGAAAAGACGATATTGATCTCCACGTCACCATCTAAGCACTGGTCATAAATGTACCGGGTTCTGAAAGCGTGGAACGGGTCGGTCACCACGGTCAGAGAGTCCCAGGAGTTGTCTTTGACCAGGTCTGAGATGGCGAGCGCTTCCCCAAGGGTTGAATCCTCCTCCGGTGTGAAACACAGGATGTCGGGTTCTTCGCTGGGTTCACAATAATTCGACAGCGGAACCATACCGTCGGTAGGAGCTGCAATGTGATTCATCGGATCGTGCGCAAAATACGAAATGACTAGGGTATCGGCAATACCTTCAGCAATGAGCTGCTGAGCCATCGGCAGGCGGCTCTCTTGCGGAGCGAGACTCACCACGACGTCACGTGGCGAGTCTAGGTCGCCTTGCCTTGGTGCCACGATATTCACGCTTACATAAACCAACCAGCCAATAATGACGACAACTGTCACACCACCTACGACCTTCCACCATCGCGCTCGCCTTCTGGGGTTTCCTGCCGTTCGCTCGGGTGTTGACGTCATGACTGCTCATTTCAGGTGTGCGATTGAGGAGACACACATGAAGTTGACTCCACGCGTGTCATCTTGGTGACTTGAGACATAGCCAATTCTAGCCGCTATGGTGTCACCCGTCACTGATTTCTGCCAGCTATGGCGCACTATTTCAAGACGTTCAGCAATCAGTATCTGACGGAATATGCTGCCTTGAGTGTAGGCTGAAAGCACGTTTTCATGCTGCCCACCACGGTGGGCAACTGTCGTTTCTTCGGTGGTTAAGTTCGCTGGTCGTCAGAAGGGCAACTGATGAAAGAGATAGTATTCTGGCAAGAGGCCCTGTCAATCCATCGTGCTCCGGTGATACGGGAGCTGTCCCGGTTAGCAGGACTACGTGTCAGCGCCGTGTCATTCAACGCTGTCTCGAGCGCTCGGCAAGCTATGGGATGGGACACCCCAGATTATGGCCAGGCCCACCTAGAAATATTTGATCCCAGCCACTGGCAGCGCGCTGCGGAGGCTTACCGTAATGCTGATGTACACGTGTTTGCTGGCTTCGGTGCTTGGCCAGGCCTGCGTGAAGTCCAGGCTCATCTGGCCCCCATCTCGGATGCCATGATGTTTGTACTCACTGAGCCGTGGGACGATCGTGGATTCAAAGGTTTCCTGCGGCTGCTCCGTGCCGGTCGACGTGTCAAGCGACTCGGCCCGCATCTGTCAGGTGTCCTGCCGTGCGGTCCTCGCGCTAAACAACAACTCCAAAGTTTTCGGCCGCTACGGTCCACCCCGATCTACGATTTTGGGTACTTCGTCGATGCATCCGCTCCGGTAACCCAGTCGCCAGCTGACAGCCAGCGGCTTATCTTCGTGGGAGCCCTCGCCGAGTGGAAACGTCCCCTCTTGTTAATCCGCGTTCTAGCCAGGTTGCAGCACCTGAGCTGGCATTTAGATATGTACGGGCAGGGTGCTCAGTCCTCCGAAGTACACCGCGAAATTGAGCTGCATAGTCTAGAAGGTCGTATTCATGTCCATGACTACCGGCCGTATCACGCAATCCGTGAAGAAATTGCCGCCAGTGATCTTCTCATTCTTCCCAGCGCCCATGATGGTTGGGGCGCGGTCATCAACGAAGCACTCATGGACGGCACTCGGGTCGTTGTGAGTGATGCCGCAGGCGCCAGTGACCTAGTCACCCACGAAATGCTCGGCGGTCGTTTTCGATCTGGAGACCGTTCAAGTCTAGAAGACGCATTACGTTCAGCCCTTGCATTCCACCACGATCATCAAACATGCAGTGCCATCAGGACATGGGCTGACAAGACCATATCGCCTACCGCAGCGGCTGAATACCTGAAAACGATCCTTCTGACGTTGCCCAAACCAGTAACAGCCCCTTGGAAAGAAATCGCCCCTTCATTAGGTGACTAGTATCGAACCCCTCTTGCTCGAGAATGTCTAGTCTTGTAACCGTTGTTCTGGTTCTGGCTGCATGGTGCGAGCCTTCGGGTTTCTTGACGCCCCTAAATACCCGGCTTTCTTCAGGGCACGGGTTTGCGCCAGCACGAGCGGAATCATGACGAGTGCGTGGGCTATGACAATGGCTGCCCAGGTGTTGATGCTCAGGGACAGTATGTAGGCCAGTGGAATTTTCATGATAGCGGCAACGGGCATCCACACCATCTGTGGTCGCAATGCGCCGGTCCCATTGGCAATGGTGGTTCCGGCATACATAAACAATTGCACTCCGACGAGTAAAACGAATGCTAGTGCCTGCCACCAAACCACAACGATCTCACCGGGACCCAGCCAGAGATTAAAAATACTTTGCAACAGCGGGACTAGGACAAGTCCCATCAAGGTCGCGCCCGCAGCAATCAGATAGAGGGTCCTGGCTGCGTTACCGATCCAGCTCTTCTTACCTTCGGCCGCAGCCGATGTGACGGCTGACCAGAATGGTTGGGTTAGCAATTGAAAAGCCATCGTCACTACCGTGAACACACGTAAATGCACCTGATAATCTACGACATCTGCACTACTAAACACGGTGGTGATCAGGATTTGGTCCGTTGACTGTACAACCAACAAGGCCAGCTGCACGGCGAAAAACCCGAGGCCTAATCCGCCAACACGGCGCATCGCCGTCAGAGAGGTTTTCCAACGCGGGTGCATCCCCGGGATGATAAATGAGAACAGCCCGATGTGTACGACCAGCAGCGGAGCGACTGTGGCCACAAAGAATATGCTAGCGAGTCGCAACAAGTCGGTTTCGGTATTGCCGGTGCCACCGAACAATAAAAAGATCAGAATGATGGTCGATGTTGCTAAGGCCGGGGTGTGCGCAATGACCATTCGTTGCAGCCCGTATAAGATCGAAATCGCATTTCGCAAAAACAGCTGCACACAGACTGTCCCCAGGACGATCACTAGCGTGAGTTCAAGAACTTCGGTTCCTACATTAGTATTCTCTAGGTCAAAAATACGCTGCCAGTCAATGAGGTGAATAGTCAAATACCCCAACGCGGCAACGACAATCATGACAACGAAGGCCAGATGATACCCCGCTGAAATGAGCTCGCGAGCGCCGCCATGTTCTTTGTCAGACATCGCTTGTGCAACATTATTTCTCAGGCCGTTGCCAACGCCGAAATCGAAAAATGACAAGAAAGTCAAGAGGGATAAAACTGTAAACCAAGTGCCCAGGACCGCGCTATTTGAAAAGTAGCTCAAATATGCTGGCATCGCGGCAAGGCTCAGCAGAATCGCAACACCCCGAAGGACTGCTGTACCGGTGATGTTGCTCAGCAGAATCCGATTAGCTGACACGATTGCTGGGATCTTGTCCAAAAGCCGCCTCATACTTGCGCCACCTTCCCGACAAGATTCTGGAACTTATCCGGGGTCCGCATCCTCGACAGGAAGTAGAACAAGAACACGAAGGTCACCAAAATCGCATTATGGGGCTCTTTATTCACGATGATCAAAAAACAGATCAGGATGATAACTCGCTCACTGAGACTGATACTCGTATCTAGTAGGACAGCGAACCATCCCAAAGTGTATAGCAGTCCGACAATCCCCAAGGCAGCCAGAAAATACGTGCTGGTCGAGGTCTGCGCGGCAACACCTGAACTAGCCATCTGATCCCAGACTTCCTGGTTTGCGCCCTCAAAGCCCCAACCGATCAGTGGGGAATCACTAAAGATCTGAAAATTCAGATCTAACACTTTCATCCGTGATGAGCTCTGTAATGCTTCTTGTTCCAGTTTGCCAAAGAGCTCGGGATTAAAAGCGATGAGCCGGCGAATGATGGATTCAAGCTGAGTGTAGGCCGTCAGTGCGAGCAGTGAAATGAAAAAAGCAATGACTCCAGTGATGGTCGTACGTCGCCGGAATAAGGCCAGGGCCAGCGCGGGAATAACCAGCAAGAACCCCGCAGTCGACTGTGCAATCACAATTCCCAAGAGCAACGAAACAATGACCCATTTTCGTACCGGAGCTATCCTAAACGAGATCTCAGCTAATAACGCGATCACAATGAACGAGGCAAAAAGCCCAGGTTCCCAAAAGGGTCCCATGGATCTGTCGATCGGTAGACCATCCCACCCCAGCAATAAAAAGTAAATAACACCATTGTTGTATACCGCGCCGTTGTAGTTGATGACTTCATTGCCCACTAGCGGCAGTTCGAAGACGATAAACAGCAGCCAGGCGGCCAGAGCAATCAGCGAAAATACTGCCATTGCCCCACAAAACCAGTGCACGAAAATGTCAAAGGGTATGGCCTGTGAAAGCAGGTAGCCACACATGATCAATACCGGAACCTGCAACGTACCAGGCAATGATGCATTGGACTGGAGCAAAGCACTCAAAAGTGCTGTCACAGACAACACCGCTGCGAATGCCAAAGGGAGCCAGTTGCTTCGGGTAACCAGCGGTTTGCCAGTCATGACAAACCAGATGAACAAGACCCCGGTCAGCCCAAGCGATACATGCACGGTTCTGGGCAAGACGGGGGTAGTGGTCAGAGCGTAGCCACTGAGAATCACAATGGTGGCGGTGAGGAATACACCAACAAGTATCGTCGTAAGACGTAAAATAGCGTCTGTTGGTGCTGTTTGCTGCTGGGGGCTGCTGAGCCGTTGCGTTTGATACATCGTTTACGTTCGCAACCAGTCACGTATTGACGAGGTGATGGATGTTTCGCCGTCTATTCTCAAAAGTTTGCCAAGGATGCGTCGCACGGCAGTTTTCATACGTGCAGATGCGGGTAGCAGGATGATCTTCGCGATTTTCTGCTCGTAGTCTCGATCAGGTTCAATCTTTGGGGGATGTTGCAACGGAAAATCCAGAGCAATTGAGTCCATACCGCAAAATCGCCGTGTCATCTCGAGTTGCAAGGACGTGCCACCGTGCTCTGCATATTCATCAGCCCCAATATTCCGTATTTGATTGCGTCCCGGTGAGATTCCTAGCAGGTTATGTTTCCGCAGCGTCCAGGCCATGTGATAGTCCCAGGAAATAAACTGCTGTCCCTGGTTGAAACGTTGACGTTCGGCTTGGATACTCCGCAATTGTTGTTGGAAAAGCCCTTTGTTCTCATATCGGGACCGTACCGTGGAGATGGTGTCGGGGTCTTCTACTGAAGCCAAATCGACGTCGTAATAATGATTGAATTTCTTGCCCCAAGATGCCCAGCCGCAGGGCAACAGATGCCGGGTAAACATGTAGCTGGCGGCATTTGCAGGCTCAAAGCTTTCCAAGTAATTCGTGCCACAAATCCATAGGACTTCTGGGGTGTGCTCGTATTTATGGAGGAGCTCACGACAATAATCGAAAAACGTTACTTCAGGGACATTGTCGTCCTCGAGAAAAATCGCGCATGGTTCTCGTTCGAAGACCCATTGTGCGCCCATACCAATATTTTCAAAAACGCCCCGGTTTTCTTGGGCATAATGCTTGATGACTTCGCAGTCCCAGTCAATGGCGGCTTCAACTGCTGACCGCACCTCAGCGACTAATGAACGTTCTTCATAGTTTCGTCCTGCATCTGAGAGTAAGTACAGCCGTCGTGGGGCGCGCATGCGCACTCGGTCCAGCACTTGTAATGCTGACTCTTTACGCCTGAACAGGAAGAGTACGACGGGGATGTCAAACGCGTCCATAGCGTTCCTTACGTTGAGTTGTAACGGCATCGATCATGCGAAGAATCTTTTTGGTTTGCACCTCAGGGTTCTTCTGTTCCTGTACGAAGGTTCGTGCTCGGTGCCCGAAATCGCGTCGTTGTGCTGGAGACTGTGCCAGGACTTGTTGGATCGTCTTGGCCAACGACGCGATGTCATTTTCTGGAACGATAAAGAGATGCTCCCGGTATTCCGCTGGCATACCATCGAGATCGTAGGCAACCGTAGGAGTGCCGCTGACCATGTATTCCATCAGTTTCGACGGAAACGAATACTTGACATATTCCTCCGTGTTTTGGCGAGGATTCACCAAGACTGTGGCTTGCCGTTGCAATGCAACGACCTCCTTGTGAGGCAACAGACCTTGATAGATGATCCGTTGGTCAGAGGTGGCGTATTCTTCAATCGCCTGGACGGCATCTCCGACACCGCATAGCACCAGTCGTAATGATGGGTCGGTGAGTGTGCTGAATGCTTGAACCAATTCCAACACTCCGAAGGCTGCGTTGAGGCCACCGGTGTAGACAATCATGGTGTCTGAGCTAGCGGGTGACTCCGTGGAGCTTTGGTCGAGATCAGGTGCATCAGACGGTGGGGCGATCCCCTCGATGACGACATGGGGCTTGGTAAATCCCATGTAGGAAACCATGGGTTCGGTCAAGACCACCGCACAGTCAACATCTTCTAGTGTCTTGTACAGGCGCTTGATGAGCAGTTTTCCTAACATCTTCCGAGGCAGCGACCGTTTTGCGCTCAAATTCATAAAACCAGGCAGGTCTGGAACGACTAAGCACGTAACGATGGTCGGGTCCAACCGTTTTACACGTCTCAAGGAAAACGCCATGACTGCCGAAAAAGAATACGCTATGACGGCATGAGGCGGGCGTGCAGTTTGGATCGCTGCGCTGAGAGTCCGTCGGAGACGAAAGTATCTTGACACATGCTTGACCCCGGGGAGATTTAAAAATCCAATCCCTTGGCCTCCTGCTCCGCTGACTATCTCAAGCTGAAAGTCTGGAACTCTGATTTTCTTGAAATATTTCGGGAACGAGCCAAGAAAAGGCGAAGAAACTACGTTAAGTTTCGATCCGAGATGGCTGGCAAGTCCGCGCACGAGATTCCACTGCATGACGTTGGCGGCATTATGAATATTGCCTTTACTATTGCGTTGAATCCAATCTGCCGAGGCTTGTGGAAACATGCCGCCTAGAAAAATCATATCCGGCTCATACGGCCTCTCGTTATCCAGACCCACTACTTGTACCGTCCTCACTGGCATTGTTTTTCATCCGGGCTTTGCAAAGCTGATTCATGATCAGTTACTAGGCGGCATCTGCGGCCTGCTGGTTAGCTGTTGCGGCTCCCGTAAATTCGGACGAGGCGACGTGCCCTTCGGCGCTGATGCCCGACCGGTCTAACACGGCTGCCACCGTTTTCCACACGATCTGACAGTCCAGACTCAAGCTGCGTTGCTCAACGTATTCGACATCCATATCAAGCCGATCGGACCAGTTCAGCAGGTTTCTTCCGCTGACTTGTGCCAGCCCGGTGATCCCTGGCCTGACTTCGTGGCGTCGTCGTTGGTGTGCATTGTAGCGCGGGAGGTATCGAACATGTAGCGGGCGAGGGCCGACCAAACTCATGTCACCACGCAGCACGTTCCACAGGGATGGTAATTCATCCAGGCTGGTGGACCGAAGCTTTTGCCCAAAGGATGTGATCCGATCCTCGTTGCTGACCAGTCCTTTGGCTTCATCAACGTCCAGCATGCTCCGGAATTTGTAGATCGTAAAGATCTTGCCGTCTTTGCCTGGTCGTTCCTGCTGAAAGATGATGGGTGAACCTAATTTGCTCCGCACCGCTAACCCGACGGCACCAATGATCGGTGATAGGGCCACCAGTGCTACCCCGGAACCGACGATATCAATGGCTCGCTTGAGGTAATCGTATTTTTTCTTTGAGGTGCCCATAAGCTTCCTCCGCATCTATGGTGTGAGTAGTCGTTGTGTGAGAGATCCTGTCTGGTCTCCTTGGCTGCATCAGGTGCGAATACCATGTCGCAGATGGTGGGTCGCTGCATGTGAGCGCACGTAGTTCACGACCCTGCGTGACGAGTCGGTAATCTGGTAGTCACGTGGGATGGTGGGCGGACCATCCTGCTGAAACTGGCAGATCGTTATCCGCACGGCGTCCACAACATCATCGGGATTGAGTCCGGTAATGATGATGGCTCCGGTATCAACGACCTCGGGACGTTCAATCGCATCGCGCAAGGTGACGGCTGGAAACTTCAAAATAGAAGATTCTTCAGAGATCGTCCCCGAGTCTGAGATCACGCATCGTGCGCTGAGCTGTAATTTGTTATAGTCGTGAAAACCCAGGGGTTCATGTAGGCGGATGGTGCTATTGGTCTGCAACTGAAATTCGCCAAGTCGTTTTCGAGTGCGCGGGTGCGTGGACACCAATAAGGGCACCCCCTGATCTGCTGCGACAGCTTGCAGAGAAGCCACGACTTGTTCAAGGCGGTCTTTTCGATCGACATTCTCCTCACGGTGGACACTAGCCAACAGGTATTGTCCGGGTTCTAGTTCCAATCGAGTCAGCACATCTGATGCTTCGATTCGATCACGATAGGTGGCAAGGACCTCGGTCATGGGCGACCCCATAACCGTGACGTGTTGTGGTTTGAGTCCCTCAGCTAAGAGGTTGCGTCGGGATTCTTCGGTATAGGCCAGGTTATAGTCGCTGACATGATCCACCAGGTGGCGGTTGATTTCTTCTGGCACGTTAGGGTCAAAGGACCGGTTACCAGCTTCTAGGTGGAAGACCGGGACTTTCATTCGTTTGGCCATAATCGCTGAAATACAACTGTTGGTATCGCCAAGCACAACCATCGCATCGGGCTGCTCTTGAAGAATGACCCGTTCTGTCCCCCGCAGCACATCGCCGAGTACGGAACCTAGCGAGGTAGTTTCGACTTCGAGAAAGTGGTCTGGAGCTCGCAAACGCAAATCTTCGAAGAACACCTCGTTGAGTGTGTAATCGTAGTTTTGACCGGTGTGCACTAACACGTGATCCGTAGACTCTTCGAGGCGTTGGATGACACAGGCTAGGCGGATAATCTCAGGCCGTGTGCCAACTACGGTCATAACCTTCAGTCGTTTGTGCATGTGACCGCCTCGGTAATCGTATCTGGCCGATCCGGATCGAAAATATCATTCGTCCAAAAAGCCGTGTACAGCATCTCATCTCCGACGTTACGAATATTATGCGTGTACATTGTTGGCATGTCCACACTCTTGGGCTCCTCCCCAGAGATTCGATAGGTAAATACCCGATCGTCGAACAGTCTGCGCAGGTTAATTTCGGCTTCGCCCGCCAGGACCGTGAAACGCTCTACTTTGCGCCGATGGTAGTGATCACCACGAGTAATACCGGGCACGGTTGTGGAAAAAGAAGTCTGTCCTGTACCACCGTGGGAACGAACGATCTCAAAGAATGCTCCCCGCTGATCTGCGTGGCGCATGATGCCAAGCGGTGCATGGTCGGGAAACACGTAGGCCCGATAAGTATTGAACAAGTCTCTGCGAAATGTGGTGCTCAGATCCGGAAACTCTCCGGCCGAGTAGACATCACGGAACTGTTCAAGCAAGCATTTCACCCCGGTGACAGTTTCACAGTGGGCCAGCGTCGCCAAAGCAGTCATCGGCTGTTGGCCTAGCAGCACGTCTGCAGCATGTTGTACATGCAACAGGTGCAACTCTTTATCGTCTTGGACCATTGGCTCTTGGCCGGTGGCTATCAAGTGACTAAAAGTTGCCACAACCGAGTTATAAAACGGTCGTCCGTATTCACCAAAAATATTGGGCAACAGCACATTGCGATATACCATGCCCATTTGGTCGGCGGCCGCAGCAAGGATGTCACCGACTTGTTGTTTTGCGGTGCCGTATACGCTGCCGTTGCCCGCTTGGATACTGTTGCCATAGACCATCGCGGTTGGTTGAGCCTCGGTGTTGGCCAAGGCGCTTACCAACTGTTCAGCCAAGTGCGCATTGCCCTGGGTGATCTCTGTATCGGTGCCCCGGTTGACCCCGGCGAGGTGGATGACCTGATCGGCTGTTTGAATCGCTGCGGTAGCCTGTTCGAGGTCGAATTCTTCACCCAGCGGGATCCCGATGGTTCGGATGCCATATTCTTGGGCTGCTGCCCGGAGATGGAAACCCAGAAACCCGCGGGCCCCGGTGATTGCCATGATGGTCATGAAGCTTTCCGTTCCAGCGGTGCCAGACCCGCTTGTTGTAGTTCGAAACGCACTTCCGGAAGGGTCAGCAATAGCTCTTCAGTTTCGGCCACGGACATGCGCTCCACGGTGTGGGAATCGTAGTCTTGGAAGAAATGTCGGGTCCGATCGCCCTGTTCGTAGTACAGTTCGTAATTCAGTTCACGGCTGTCGGCTGGGATCCGAAAGTACTCTTTGTGGTCCTCGGCCCGGGAAAGTTCTTCTCTGCTTGCCAGTGCTTCAGAAACTTTCTCGGCATGTCGGCTTCCGATAATGTCGATTTTGGCGTCCGATTCAAATAAGTTGATCACGGCTTGAGCCAGATTGCCGATGGTGCATGACTTAGCCTTGCGAATGAACAGGTCGCCTTGTTGCGCGTTGTGAAACGCGTATCGCACCAGTGAGACAGAGTCTTGTAATGACATCATAAACCGAGTCATCTCAGGATTGGTCACCGTGAGATTCTTCCCGGCTTTGAGTTGCTGGATAAACAACGGGATCACGGAACCGCGCGAGTACATGACGTTGCCGTACCGGACACACGACACGATCGTGTCGGAACTTTGGTTGTTGAGCCCAAAGGCACCGGCGATCTTTTCCATGAGAGCTTTGCTCATCCCCATCGCGTTGACCGGGTAGACGGCTTTATCTGTTGACAGGCACACCACCGAGGAGACTCCGGCGTTGTCTGCTGCCCGGATGACATTGTCTGAGCCCAGGGTATTGGTTCGCACCGCCTCCATGGGGAAGAACTCTCCTGAGGGTACTTGTTTGAGCGCTGCTGCGTGGAAGACATAGTCCACCGAGCGCATGGCACGTTCCACGCTGAGATAGTCTCGGACATCACCTAAGTAGAACCGTAGCCGGTCACTATTGAGGTCGTGTCGCATCTGGTCTTGTTTCGCTTCGTCACGGCTCAGGATCCGGACTTCTTGGATGTCTTCTCGTGCTAAGAGTGATTTGGCGACGGTATTGCCAAAGGAGCCTGTGCCGCCGGTGATCAGTACAATATTTCCGTTGCTCATGATGCCTTCTCTACAGGTTTGCGTGATGCGCGTTGCGCCCCGATAGCGCGAGTCAAAATAGATTCGACGGCGGCCATCGCAGCGTGTTGCGACATATTTTCTTCATATAGTTTTCTGGCGTTGGCGCCCATTTGGGCTCGTTGCGACGCCGTCATGTGGTATGCGGTACGAAATGCTGCAGCCAGGGATTCGGGGTCCTCCGGATCAGCAACGAGCCCGGCGTGATGTTTAGTAATCAGGTCCGCCACGTCTCCTTGAACCGTGGTGATGACTGGTACCCCCGAGGCGAGGCTGGCTTGGAGTTTCGATGGGATGGTCGTCCGAAAAATCGGGATATCTTTCAAAGTGACCAGTTGGAAATCAGCTTCCTGGTATTTCTTGGCCACGGCTTCTTTGGATAGCCGGCCAAGGAACTTGATATTTGAGGCTCCCTCAGCGGCTTGCTGCAGTACTGTTTCCTGGGTTCCGCCGCCGGCAAGTTCAAGCGTAAAATCGTCGGTGTCTTCGAAGGTTTTCGCTGCTTCGATGACGGTGTTGAGGTCCTGCATCACCCCGAAGTTGCCGCCATAGAGCAGGCGCAACCCGGCATCAGTAAACGATACTGCCGGTTTGACCTGAATGGTCGACTCGACCGCCCAGTTGTAGACCACCGAGCACCGATTGGCCTGATTGCCTCGGTCAATGAGCAGCTGTTTCATCCCCGGCGAAATCGCAATCAGCCCGGCAGCGTTCCCGTAGGCACGTTTCAACCAGGGTTGCATGATGTTGCGAATCATCGTATTGGTTTTGGAGTTGGTTACCATCCCGGAATCGGTGACTGATTCCGGCCACAGATCCTGAACGTGTATGACGTACGGGATGCCCAGGGTTTTCTGCCAGACCTGTGCCGGAATAGCAGCAGTTGTCGGGCTACCGTAGACGTAAATGACATCAGCATTTTTGATGGCTGAGGTTACGGTCAATGCACTGATGCTAAAAGTCAGAAAATTGGCGATCCGTTCGAGTGCTTTACGCGAGTAATTGACAATCAGCGGGACCCGATGCACTGGAATGCCATTGATGTATTCGGTGAAACACAACCGTTGTTTGTATCCGGGATACAGTTTGCCAGCGGGCCGGTTCGGATATCCGGTGACCACACTGACCTCGTGGCCCCGCGCTGCCAGGGTGTTGGCGATCGTCGAGGCGATTCGATGGGGTTCTGGCGTATAGAACTGTGACAGGATCACGATCCGTTTGGGTCGCTCACCTTCTGCGGTCGTGCGGCCTTGCGCACCGGCAGCGGATTCATCGTACAAAGTGTGCTTCATGACCGTTAGGACCTCTCCTGTAGTTTCCTCTGATGCGTGGCGAAAACGCGATGAAAGAACGCTGCGATCTGGTCTACCGCGTCGTAAATCTGTTGTGCCGAACGTTCAAAGGCTTGATGCGAGCGGCCGTAGGGGTCTTCGACGTCATAGCGGCGTGCAGGTGACAGCCGCGGTACCATGCCGCGCATCCGCACCACGGTCTCCAGCACCGCAAATTCGACATCCGTATGCCGTTGCACCACAGCGCGCACATCCTGTTCTTCGATATGCGACACAATGTGGGCCAGTTCCAGCAGCGTGAACGCTTGTCGAACAGCAGGAAGGTGCAATAGGACCGCGGCGCTCCGATGATGCCGTGACATGCCGATGATCAGGTCACTATTCGTCAGGGTTTCAATGGTCAAGGCCCGGGCTCGGTGTGCGGTGGCGTCTTCTAGGCCGAATCTGGCGACAATGCGATGCATCTCGGTTGGCATTCGGTCCCCTGTCAATGGGGACAGACCGGCGCTTTCGGCACGGAAAAACTTGGGGTCAAGACGGTCGGTGAACAGTTGCGCGCTCAGCGGCGAGCGGCAGACATTGCCGGTGCACAGCGTCAGAATGTGAATCATCGTCTCGCCCTCGCATTACTGAAAGTGTCCAGCATGCCGTAGGAAGCTCTTGCGCTTCGCCGGGAGGCACCGGGAGTGGCAGAGGTTTCTCGATTCGTGATGAAGCCCAGCAGCCGGCTGTCAACGGTTTCTAAGGATTCCAAGGCTTGGATGATTTCACTCCATTTGGTGTGATTCAGCGAGACCACCATGATGACGCCTGACGTGAAAGTCGATGCGACTGCCGCATCCGTTACCGGCAGTACCGGAGGCGTATCAATGAGGACGTAGTCGGAGATTGCTTCGAGTTCACGAATCAAGTTACGCATGACAGGTGATCCCAGTAATTCACTGGGATTTGGTGGGATCTGGCCGGCGGGCAGTACGGTGAGCTCATGGAGTCCCCAGGGTTGGAGCACATCGGTGAGACTGACCTGATCGATTAGGACGTCGCTGAGTCCTGCGGTTCCTTCGATGCCCATAACCTCGGCAACCCGGGGTCTGCGCAGATCGGCGTCCACCAGGGTGACCCGGGCACCGGATTCAGCCAGCACGATGGACAAATTGGCTACCGTGTGTGTTTTACCTTCCCCGGGCACCGCACTGGTGAGCAGGTAGGTTTCGGGGCCGCCAGAACCTAAAAACTGCAGATTGGTGCGCAGCATTCGCAAGGCTTCGGCGCGAGCGGAAGAGGGTTCATCGTGCACAATGAGTGGATGCTGGTGGATCTTGTCATCGTGGGGAATGCGTCCTAGTACCGGCAGGCTTGTAACGTTTTCAAGGTCGTTGGCGGTATGCACTCGGGTATCGAGCAGGTCACGAACCACCACCAGGCCAATTCCTAATAGGGTGCCCATAAATACCCCGATTGTGCCGTTGCGAATGTAATGTGATCCGGTATGCGGTTCGGGAACCGAGGCCAAATCTACGGTACGCGCTTGAACCGGACTGTGCTGGCCGCTGTTACTGGTCTCAAGCTCGTTTTCGACAACCTGGATAAAAACCGCCCCGGTTGTGTTGGCTATGCGGGCAGCTGTCTGTGCGTCGTCGTGGGCGGCGGTGATTTTCAACAGGACGGATTCCGGCGGGGAACTAACGGTTAGTGCTCTGCTGAGCTCGGCCTGCAAGATGCTGCCGTCAAGTTCTTCAGATACTTGGTCAAGCACCAAGGTAGTTTTGACGACGTCAGCGTAGCTAGGCATCGCGGCTTGTGCGAAATTTGCACCCTGCAGCAGGTCGTCGGTGGCTCCGCCCCCAGTGGCCCGCACCGATATATATAGGGTGGTGGTGGCCGTATATTTTGGCACCAGCTGTGTGGAAGCCAACAATCCCAGGACCAGACCCAACACCGTGCCCAGAACAATGGTCACCCAGTGTTTGATGAGCATATGGCCGTAATTGCGCACGTTGACGTGAACGTCCCGCTGCGGGGGCTGTGACGTCTGCATGTTCACGGCTGACCTCCTGGGGTTGTCCTAACGTGTGCCACTCAGCGTTGATGCGGTGCTGATGCCGGTCGGTGTGCTGGTCTGGTTGATATTTTCGAAGCCGATAATGCCTTCGTGTTTGGCTCCGACAAAGTCATGGCGATAGCGATTCCACCCGGGGCGGGGTGGTACCCCCAGAGTGGAGGCCAGCAAAAAGTGCGGGACGTCGGCACCGGCAATATGGTTGAACGGATAACCGCCACCAAACCGCGGGTTGATGTCAATGACATGTGGAATGCCGTCGTTAGATACGATCACATCGACATCGACCGTGCCTTGGATTCTCAGGGTCGCGTTCAGGGCAGTGGCCAGACCGTTAAATGGTCGGGGATCCACGGTAATGGCTGCCGAGGTTTCGCCGTGTCGCATGCCCAATTTCCGGCGTCCCAATAAGCCTTCAACGGGACCGCCGCGAACCGGGGTGATGATATCCAATCCGTACTCGATGCCTTCCAGCGCCGGTTGCAAGATCATCTCATCGAGCTGGGTGAGATCGTTTTCGATGAGTTTCGTCCCGTAGGTGTTGAACCACTCGTAGGCTTGGTCCGCAGTGAAGTGGCGCAACCCTGAAGAACCACTACCCCACCGATCTTTGACAATCACCGCAGCGGATCTTTCAAGTAGGTCGTAGACGCCTTTAGCATCGGAGGCGACTACCGTTTCCGGTGTGGGTACCCCAACCCGTTCCAGGGCGCGGCTCATGGCCAGTTTGTCGGCTACTTTCCGATGTCCGGCGGCAGAGAGCACCGGCACCACCACCCCAGATGCCCGAATCTGATCGGCTAAGCCCTGGGATAGGACTGTCAGCTCATGATCATTCAGGGAGATGAATAAATCCGGTTGTAGCTCGTCGATCACCTCCAAAAGGTGCTCGGCGTAATGGTCGTCGTCAAAAGCTGGCATGGGTCGGTAGTGATCCGCAGCGGCTGCGGTGGCAGCTACCGGGTCATGTTCCAAGACGTAGACATCACCAGAAAGTCCGGCCTGGCGCAGTGCTTCTTGGAACCAGCGAACGACGTAGACCCGGCGTCCTGCACAACTGATGATGATTCGCATGTCAGTGTCTCCCAAATGACCGGTTGTCATCGTCATCCTCCGCAGACACTCTCGAGCGCGTCCAAGACGCGTCGGACTTGTGAAGCAGTCATCGTCGACCCGCTCGGTAGCACCAGGCCGTTCTGAAAGAGGTGCTCGGCGGCACCGGTAAGTATCGATCGGGTCTTGGCGAAGACCGGTTGTAGGTGCATGGGTTTCCAGAGCCGACGAGTTTCAATACCTCGGGCATCCAGTTCGCAAATGACCGCGTCAACCGCTCCAGGGTGGTGTACCGGGTCAAAGAGCACTGCAGTCAACCAGCAGTTATCCTGGTCATCAGGGTCGGCGCCAAACACAGTGATGCCGGCTGTACTGTCGCACCAGTGGCGGTAATGTTGTCGCAGCTGACGACGGCGCGTCATCATCGCATCCAGTCGTTCTAGTTGAGCCCGGCCAAGTGCTGCCAACACGTTACTCAACCGGTAGTTATAACCGATCTCGGTGTGTTCGTAGTGGGCCACTGGCTGGCGTGCCTGCGTTGAAAGATACCGGACGCGGGTGGCAAGTTCTTCGGTATTGGTCAAGAGCATGCCCCCGCCCGAAGTAGTCATGATCTTGTTGCCGTTGAACGATAGGACCGAGGCATCCCCGAAGCTACCTGCCGGGTGGCCACGGTGGTAGGCACCCAGGGCTTCTGCTGCGTCAGCAAGCACTGGCACTTCCTGGCGGGCTGCTATGGCTTCAATTCGCGTGTAGTCTGCAGCTTTGCCCAGTAAATCCACCGGGATAATCGCACCGATGTTTTGTCCGGTGTGGCGCAAGTATCCAATGGCCAGTTCTAAGAGTTCCGGGTCTAGATTGCCGGTTGCTGGGTCCACATCGACAAAGAAGGGCTCTGCCCCCGTATAAACAATCGCATTAGCGGTGGCTGCGAAGGTCATGGTGGAGGTGATGACGACGTCACCACGTTGCACCCCCAGTGCTAAGAGCCCCAGGTGCAGGGCTGCTGTCCCCGAGACCAAGGCCACCGCATGGTTCACACCGATGCGTTGGGCCATTTCCTGTTCGAAAGCCTGCAAATCCGGCCCCACTGGTGCGACCCAACCGGAACGCAGCGCCGTCAGGACCGCTTGTTCTTCAAGCTGACCGACATCGGGGGGAGACAGGTGGATGCGCTCTTCGGTGAGGTCCTGTTCAGTCAGCATAAGCTGTGATTCAGTCATGACTGGCTCTGCACTTTCGCGGTGGGGTTGAGATAGTTCAATTCAGTAACGGGCAACGGTTCAATCCGGGTCCGGCTGATCAACGGGTGTGCCGAGGACAAGATTGCTTCGGTATCGGCGGTGAGCTGCTCGTGGAGTTTTTCACCCTCGCGCAGGCCGGTAAATACGATGTCGATGTCCTTGCCGGATAACGAGATCATGCGTTTTGCAACATCCAAAATGCGTACGGGTTCGCCCATGTCTAGGATCATGACTTCACCGGAACTGCCAATTCCCCCGGCCTGTAGCACCAACTGGCAGGCTTCTACGACCGTCATGAAATAGCGGGTGACCTCCGGGTGGGTGACGGTCACGGGACCGCCTTGTTCAATCAGACTGGTGAAGGTTGGCAACATTGACCCGCGGCTGCCGATGACGTTGCCAAACCGCACCGACAGGTAGCCCTCATTGCCGGTTTGTTGACCAACCCAGGCGGTGAGTTTTTCGGCGGCACGTTTGGAGTAGCCCAATTGACTGGTGGGGTTGGCCGCTTTATCCGTGGAGATATTCACGAAACGTTGTACGTTGACCGCCGCAGCAGCTTCCAGTACATTCAACGTGCCCAGCACGTTGGTCTTCCAGCCCTCTTCCGGAAAGCGTTCCAGCATCGGGAGGTGTTTCAAGGCTGCGGCATGAAAGACGACTTCTGGTTGGTAATTTTCAAAGATGCGACGAACCGCATCGGCGTCACGAATATCGGTCAGCACCGTTTCTTTGGTGCTGAGTAACCCATTGCCGCTGACCGCCAACTGGGTGTGTTGGAGACCGGTTTCATCACGGTCTACCATGATCAATTCACCGGGTTGAAAACGACTGATGTGCTGGCATAATACCGAACCGATCGATCCTCCGGCACCCGTCACTAACACCCGAGCTCCAGTGAGGTAGCCGGCGATTTCTTCAACGTTGGTTTCCACCGGAGCCCGCCCGAGTAGGTCGTAAATTGATACATCGCGCAAGTCAGTTGTTTGGACTCCGGTTTCAAACAGCTCGACTAATGACGGGATGACCTTCACGACAACGTCCAACTCATCGGCTAGGTGTTGAATTTCGCGGACCAAGCCTCTGGGTGGATACGCAATAGCTATGGCTATGACCTGTGCTCGGGTTTTGGGCACTAGCTGGCGTAAATCGGCTAGTGTGCCGAGGACCTGCACATGGTGAACCTGGACATTACATTTTTCTGGGGAGTCATCGACCATCCCAATGGGCCAATATTTTGTCCCCGAGGTGGCCACGAGCTGTTGGATGAGTCTGGTGGCAACTTCGCCGGCACCAATGATAAGGGTCCGCTCAGCATTAGTGTCGGGATGTGCGCGGGCCAGACGACGACGCCGTTCGCCGTAGCGAATACCAAACATCATCGTCATCGCAGCCGGAATGACGATGATGCCGATGGCCGCTGGATGGTCCATAAAGTAGCCGGTAATGATCCCGGTAACCAATAAGATGGCTCCTGCAGCTAGGCCAGATTTCCACAGGGCGCGTATTTCGTCGAAACTGCCGGTGCTGAACCGGCGTCGGTACAAGAAGAATCCCCAACCAAAAAGCCACTGGGCGCTGCCGGTAATCACGATCAGTCCTAGTACCATCACGACTTGTAGTGGTGTGAGGACAAAATCATAATGAATGAGATACACGCCGAAGATGGCTAGTGCCCAGCAGGCAATATCAATGAGCCTGTGGCTATCTCTGTAACGCACTTTGGGCCCATGAACAAGAGGATCATCTAGACGCGCGGTTACCGCGGAGGTCATGGTGTCTCACCACATTCTGGAAATTGGGACGGCTCAGGATTTATTCTGGAAATTGGGACGGCTCAGGATTTCGCGCTGATCACGGTCGACGGTGTGAGACGGCCAGAAAGAACACGAGGTAGTAGGAATAAGGTGTGAATCCATGACTAGCTCCTCTGGAGCAGCAAATACGCTGAAAAACTCCGAGTGTGCGTCACACGGGGATACGCTAGAGATGTAGGGACGCGACGTCTGATTGGCAGATACTCGTAGGTCTGGAATATTCAGACCACGTAGACCTATCCAACGGTGCTGTGCAGATACTGTTCTGTGCGTTTCAGACGTATTCATACGGGTAGGCCTTCCATCTCTTCCTAGATGTGTGTGACGAGGCGTGATTATCGTTGCACTGTGTGTGAGGTACCAGTGTTGTCAGGATTCTCAGCTTGCTTTCAGATTAGGGAGTGAGCATGAGGTAGCACACTAGCCATTGCGTCAGTTCGACACCTGGCCGATGCCCCCAAACAGCCGTGGGAGGCGTTGGGATGTGGAGGGTTTTAAGCTAGGTTCGCGTTAGGATTCCTGAATGCGCATATTCTTTCGCTCGCGGTTTCCGCTACGTCATGGGATCCGATATGCCACTAAGCGCCGTGTTCCAGCTGGGCAGCAAGACTCCGCATTTCATGGACATACCCCCTTGTCACCAACAGTTTTCTTGACTGTTAACGGCGGCGGGTAACGCAGGGTTCGGACTATCCGGCAATCCGGCAATTTGTCGTGCGGCACCGGCGTGCTGGCCGTAGCGCTTCTTCCCCCACACCCACGCAGGGTGATACCGGGGTTGATTTTCACGAAATCGCTCCTGTACAGCGCACAGATTGAGGATGTCAGCGGCCAACAGCATGCGACCCAAAGAGTCACGCTGGCAGTTCTGTCGGGAGCGAGCCCTACGATGGCGTTTGTGTGGCAAGCTCTGGGTGCGTTGTGTGTAGGCCTGTTCATTACCTTGATGGATCAGTCGTTGATCGCCATCGCACTGCCCCAGATGACCGAAGAGCTGGACGCTTCGGTCAATCAGGCTGTGTGGGTCTCTGCTATATATCTGCTGACGTTTGCAGTCCCGCTGTTGGTAACGGGTCGCCTGGGTGATCGTTTCGAGCAACGCAACGTGTACCTGGTCGGCATGGCTATCTTCGTGCTGGCCGCCACCGCATGCGCTTTCGCGCCGACCATTGAATTGCTGATCTTTGCTCGCGCCGTCCAAGGTTTTGGTGCAGCGTTGTTGAACCCACAGCCGCTGAGTGTGATCCACCGGATCTTTCCTTATCATCAACGTGGCGCGGCCATGGGTATTTGGTCAGCAGTTGCCAGTTCCTCAGGACTATTCGGTCCGGTGGTCGGCGGCTTCCTAGCCGGCGGGCTAGGTTGGCGCTGGGTCTTTTTTTATATATCCCCTTTGGCATCCTCGCGATCGTCCTGGTAGCGATGTGAGTGCCGAAGTTACCCACCCGAGTATCGCGTATTGACCCGGTCAGCGCCGTGCTGTCGTTGGTCGCCGTCCTAGCTATCGTGCTGACGCTGCAACAGGGCCCGAGGCTGGGATGGCCCATCTGGTTGTTCGGTGGGCTGGCCCTTGGGATGGTCGGGCTGGTCGTGTTCATTTGGTTGCAGCGCCGTGCCCAACGTCATGGCCAGGATGCGTTAGTTCCGCTCAAATTGTTCCGGATTCGCAATTTCCGTTGGGGTGCCATCTCGGTGTCCACGTTGGGCTTTGCGGTGTACTCGATGAACCTGCCCATCATGTTGTATCTGCAGCTTGGCGCCGGACTCAGCGCACAAATGGCAGGGTTACTGATTTTGCCCCAGGCCATTGTGTCGGTGGTGACGGCTCCCATCTTGGGTAGACTCACTGATCGCCTGCCACCAGGACGGATCTCCACATGCGGGTTTGGTGCCATGATGGCGTCGATGGCCCTATTTGCCATCCTGATGTCTACCGAAGTACCGCTTGGTTGGCTGCTGATTCCTCTGGTCTTGCAGGGCGCTGCTAACGCGATGTCATGGTCGGCAAACTCTGCTATTTCCATGCGTGGGCTGCCAGCCGATCTGGTGGGTGCGGGGTCGGGCGTCTACAACACTGCTCGTCAGGTGGGTGCGGTCATCGGAGCCGCAGCCTTGGGTGCCGTCATGCAAATCGGTCTGCAATACACCGGTTTCTCACAGGCGATGGGGCTGTCCCTGGTGCTCCACGTGTTGGTGTTGGGACTTGGCTTTCTTGCCGTCTCGCGGTTTAGACCCGAACGAGATGACCCGGCAGCTGGCAATTGGTAACCACGCACCCCACAAACACTCGGCTGGAGCATTCAGTGCAACATCAGCGCCTCATGTCCCATTGGGGCTGGGTGAGCAGACCCCGGAAGGGAAGGGTGCGCGTTACAGCGAGGTTAAATGCTGTTTTAGATCCAGGGGTTTGCGTGGTTTGGGTTTGCGCTTATTCTCGGGCACCCCACCCACGTATATCCAGCCGAGCAGCTGCTCGTCCTTGGCTAATTTCATGGCTTTACGAACCGCTTTGGAGCGTGTGGCAAGCCCGGTGCGCCACATGGTGCCCCAGCCGGCTTCGGCCAGCAACAGGCTCAGGAGATGGGCGACCCCGGCGGCCACCGCTTCCTGTTCCCAGTACGGCACCTTCTTACTCTTTTTTGGACAGACGACGGGAGCCAGCAGCAGCGGCGCTCGGGTGGCCTTTGAAATACCCTTTTCTTTGGGCGTCTTATTGGCCTTGGCCAGCGCCTTGCCCAGGGCTTCGCGGTCTTTGCCGCGTAGCTCGATGATCCGCCAGGGCCGCAGGCGCGAATGATCCGGCACGCTGGACATCACGCTGATCAGTTCGCCAAGTTCTTCGTGGCTGGGGGCCTCATCGGTGACTTTCGAATGTGAAGCACGGCGGGTCATGGCGTCGAAGACGGGGCGGGAAGATGCTGAGTCGGTCGTCGTCATTGGTATTCCTTATCTCGCGGGGTGTCGTGCGCTGCTCATCGACTGCGGTACGGAAGTATTGCCCATATTACTGGATGCAGGCAGCGCAAGCCGGTGGTTTCCAAGGACTGTGTTCAGGTCGATCAGCTAGGGTGTTGAAGGCGCCAAACGCCCTACCGACACTGCCCCGCTGTATTCGAGGATCATAATGTTCGCAACGCCGCGTAAATTCTTCCGTTTCTTTGCCATTGCGGAGGTGTTTTCGTGGACGTTGCTCATTGGTGGATTGATTCTGCGAGCCAGCCAGGGCTGGGATCTGGCGGTCACCATCGGCGGCGGGATCCACGGTTTCGTGTTTTTATCCTATGCATTGACTGCGGTTCTGGTATCGAAAAATCAACGCTGGTCAGCAGTACCAACAACGATCTCCGTCATCAGCGCGGTCGTCCCATATGCCACGGTCCCGGTGGATATTTGGTTACACCGCTCCGGCCGCCTCGAAGGTCAGTGGCGCCGAACCGCCGCCGAGGATCCGCGCGACCACACCTGGCATGACCGGCTGCTGCGGTGGGTCATCAATCACCCGGCCCGCAGCATCTTGAGTGGCTTGGCGGTCGTGATTATCGCCTACGTTACTTTGCTCCTCATGGGCCCACCGGTGGAACGCTAACCGGTGACGACGCAGCATCAACGCACGCTCATTGCCTGCCCGGAGATCCCTCGTTGAAGTGCTATGCACGGTTGCTATCGAGACCCGCAGGTGATAACAACCGTGCATTTGGGCTGCGTTATCTGATGCTAGAACGGGTACTGTGCGATCGAGGAGCGCACGGTTAGCCACTGGGTCTCAGTGAAGGCTTCGATATTGGCCTGTTGCCCGCCGAAACGCGATCCGGTACCGGATGCACCGACACCACCAAATGGGGCGTTGGCTTCGTCGCCGACGGTTTGTTCGTTGATGTGGATCTTGCCGGATTCGATCTGATCTGCCAGATCCATTGCGGTACCGACATCCCCCAGGATGCCAACCGATAGGCCGTATTCTGAGTTGTTGACGATGTCGGCGGCTTCTTCAATGGTCGCAAACGACATGACCGGGGCTACCGGACCAAAGATCTCATCGGCCCAGGCGGTGTTGTCTACCGTGACGTTCGACAGCACAGTTGGCGAGTAGAACAGGTCCTCGTACTGGCCACCAGCCTCGAGCGTGGCTCCCTGGGTCTGGGCTTTTTCAACGATCGCGTGGATGTTATCACGCTGGCCTTCATCAATGATAGGACCAAGTGCGACAGCCTCAGTGGCGGGGTCACCAATCGGTAGGTTCTTTGCTTTTTCGGCCAGTTTGGCAACGTATTCGTCAACTAATGATTCGTGGACCAGATGGCGTCCGGCGGTCATGCAGATCTGGCCCTGGTGCATGAACGCACCAAATGCCCCAGCGGATGCCGCAGCATTCAGATCGGCACCCGGTAGGACAACCAGCGCGTTGTTGCCACCGAGTTCGAGGTGGGCGCGTTTCAGGTTCCGACTGGCGGCCTCTCCCACCTTGCGGCCGGCTGCGGTAGAACCGGTAAACGACACCACACGAACTTCCGGTGCTTCGGTCATGGCCGCACCGGTATCGCCACCGCCCGGCAGCAGGTGCAAAACGCCTTCAGGTAGCCCTGCTTCTTCCAAGACGCGCGCGATCATCAGACCACCGGTCACCGGAGTGCGTGGGTCGGGCTTCAACAGCACGGTGTTGCCCAATGCCAAAGCCGGAACAACCGAGCGGATCGACAGGATCAGTGGGAAGTTGAACGGCGAAATCACCGCAACAACACCTGCCGGACGACGACGCGCAAACGACCAGCGCGGTTCATCCGAGGTCAATACATCACCCTGCGGTGCGGTGCACAGCGCTGCAGCTTCGTAGCATTCCTGGGCGGCCACGTGCAGTTCCAGATCAGCTTTCGGTGGGATCGCCCCGGTCTCTTTCATGATCCAGGACTGGAGTTCTTCGGCGTGCTGTTCAAACAGGAGACCGGCTTTGCGCAGGATTGCGGCACGCTGGGTCGGGACCATCCTGGCCCATTCTTTCTGGGCAGCCGCCGCACTCTTGGCTGCTGCTTCGACGTCGTCGGGACTTGCGGACCCAATGGTGCCAAGGGTGTCGCCGGTTGCTGGTTCAATGATCGTGATGTCTTCGCCGGTGCCGGATTTCCAACCGCCGGACAGGATGTTATTGTGCCAGCGTGGATCGGCCAGCAACTGATTTTGTTCATGGGTTAGCGTCATGTCGATCTCTTTCTCTTGTCAGGTCTTTCACACAACCCTAGTCAGTCTGATCGATTCACGACATTGATCGGAGACCCCGACTGAAATTCTTCCAGAGCTCGGCGCCTGAACTACTCAAGTTCAGACATCTGACTACGGTGAATCAGGAGTGCTCTTTGACCAACCTCGCGCTGCAGACGTTGATGAGCCACTCAACTTCCTTGCATACAACACGTCCTGATTTTCGCACCACAGGCAATATCGATGGCGCAATATCCTGCGATTTATCACCCCTCTTGACCGGACACCTCAAGTGTGACTAGAGTCTCATGCATGCAAGAGCAAGGAATAGAAGTGGTGGATATCACGCCCAAAGCTGTCTACGGAAGCTCGCTCAGCTCTGCTGAGCCTTATGGAACCGAGGAGATACCCGCAAGCGAGCGTCATGGAAACGCCCGCCAACAATTTACACTGTGGTTTGCTGCAAACATGGTACTTGCCGTCCTAGTCTCCGGGTTTTTCTCTGCCTCATTCGGGCTGACGGTATTACAAGGCCTCTCGGCAGTGGCTGTGGGCTCTGCGCTGGGGGCAGTACTCATGGGTCTCCTTGCGGGGATCGGCGCAAAATTTGGAGTTGCACAACAGGTGCAAGGCCGCGGCCCGATGGGCTATCACGCTAATGCAGTTCCGGTAACCTTGCTGACCGTGGTTTCCGCTTTGGGATGGACAGCAGTCAATACAGTCTTTGCCGTTTTAGCGCTGCAAACACTAGTAGACGTACCGTTCTGGCTGGGCGCAGTAGTGATCTACTCTCTGCAAGCCGTTACGGCAGTTTGGGGATATAACCTCGTACACCTCATCAATAAGATTGCCACCGTCGTGCTGGCGGTGCTGTTTGCAGTGATCTCCGTCATCTCGGTCAATAACGTCGAGCTCAATTTAAGTTCGGTTCCAGCAGGAGATTTCGGCGACGGTTCATTCGCATCCTGGGCCGTATTTGCTGGCTTCTTTTTCGCGTACGTTTTGACGTGGACTCCTTTTGCTTCCGATTTCTCTCGCTATTTACCGGCCTCGGTTTCACACACGAAAATCACCATGTTTACGGCAGCTGGAAGTTTTTTCTCGATGGCTTGGTTAGGCAGTATCGGTGTCCTTGTTTCAAGCTTCGCTGCAGATCTGGGAGCTGTTGAAGCACTCAGCGAATTGACCGGCTCGTGGGCACCGGTAGCCATGATCACGGTGGTCCTGTCGACGATCCCGGTTTCCGCCATGAATCTCTACGGAGGGGCCCTTTCTTTACTGACGATCGGGCTACCTATCAGCCGACCGGTCGGCGTCATCACGATGTCGGTTCTGAGCATCGGTATTGCGCTATGGATGCAGGGCGACCCATATGGCACGTTCTACGATTTCTTATCCGTGCTAGCTTATCTAGTGATGCCATTTTCTACGGTCTTGCTTCTAGACTATTACTTGCGGTCATCACGCAGCGGTCAGGCCGGGGTCGCAGAACTATTTGACCGTTCAAGAAAAATTGAATGGGGATTCATCGCATGGGCTATCGGTTGTGGTGCGTCAATGCTCTTTTGGAATACCGAGTTATTTACCGGGCCTCTGGCGAATATCAGTTCAGCAGCTGGTGACATTGCATTTTTCATAGGCGGAATCGCATCTGCCATCAGTTATCTGATTTTCCGGAGCTTTAAACCACTGGCTGCTGGAACGGCATCACCACAAAAAACTCATCTACCCGGCTAAGCCGCGGTCCACCAACTACACAGAAATACCCTTATGACCATGTCAAAAAATTTCGAAGATTCTCTCCTCGTCATTATCGATATGCAAAGAGCCTTCCAGCTGCCTGAAGCCCAATGGGAGTGCGTCGGCTATGACGCCGCGGCCGAGAACATACGACAACTTAGAAAAAACCATCCAGGTCCAGCTGTCTGGACACAGTTTATTCGCGATCCAGCAGAAGACGGCGCATGGGCTCCCTACTACGATCGTTGGGACCAATACAGGATCGAGCCAACGGACGCCCTGTGGCAACTCACCATGGAGCCCGCATCCGACGATATTTGTATCCAAGCATCGACGTTTGGTAAATGGCCAGGACAACTAGCTGATCTTGCTCAACCTTATGCTTCATTAACGATCGTTGGTGTTGCAACCGACTGTTGTGTTCTGAGTACTGTCCTTCCGGCCATCGATGCTGGCAAGCACGTGACAGTAGTAGCCGACGCTTGTGCCGGTGCAACCGAAGAAGCACACGAAGACACTTTGGAGTTATTGCGCTTATTAGAGCCGATGGTATCCGTAACTACAACTCAGAGTGCCCTAAATCACACTCCAGCTGCATAGTCTATCATGATGATACTTCATGATCATGCGTATTCTTAGCTCGTTAGACTACGGCTGACGAGTTCAAGAATCCGCAAAGCCCACCGGCCTGGTCGCCGGTGGGCTTTTGTGTTTTGGGTCCACTCTGCCTAACGAGCTTAACTGCTGGGGCGCAATCATGAATGGTCGTCATGTTCGTAACATGTTCTCACAGGAAGGTCTCTGACGGTCCGAGACTATCAGTCTAGCGACAGAGTAGCGGTTGGTAACAACGATTTTTCACACTCGAACTTGCCGGAATCATGGTATTTGCCATCTTGCGCTGGCATCAACGATAGTGTCGGGCCTGTTCCTGTCCTGCATCTGCCACCACCCCGTTATGCCTTGTTCTATGACGCCAGTATCAGCATCGATATAGCACAGTGCACAGCAGGCCAAGCCGCGTTAGATGCGGCTGCAGGCCACGAACTCGTTAAACGCTACGATAGCCACCTTTGCAGCTGACAACAGCGGTATTCGACCGCTGTGGGCGACGACGATGTGCAATTCTTGGCGATCGTGCTGACAGTGACAGGCCCTGGATCTCAGTCGCACCGTCACCGGCCTCCAGTACTGCAATTATTCACAGTACTGCAATTATTCAACCCATCAAGTTGCAGCAGCCCCGGTTACCCATATCCCTGCTATCTGATCATCAGACATCCGAGCAGCAGACCGACGCCAGGCAGAGCATTAAAACCAGCAACCGGTAGACACCGTCCTGGTGCTCACCGGCTGCTGGTTATACGTTGACCGTTATGTGCTGGACAAGTCGACTGATCAACCTTGAGATTCCGTGTTGTCTTGTCCATGAGGCTCGATTTCGTGGCCCGTCACGAGTTTCATCGTCCCGGTTTGAGCTTCTTCCTTATACCACTCCGTATACTTCGGATCCGAAGCGTCAACATCACTACCTGCACCACGTCCATCAGGCGAGTGCTTCACCGCGATTTCAAACTCATCACCGTGTGTTTCGATGCCCCGGATAACTGCATCTGACATCGCTTTTTGCGCGTATTCATAACGAAGTCGTGCAGGGTCAGTCGTTAGATCTTTGAGGAAGGCTACCACCATCAAAATAAGGACCAAACTAAAAGGTAGCGCAATAAGATAGATCAAACTCTGCAAGCCAGAGAGCGCATCTTCGCCACCTGACAGCAGCATCACTATGGCAATGCCCAACATACACAGGCCCCAAAAGACGACCAAGCCCTTCTTCGGCGCTGGGTTGCCTCGTGATGTCATCATGCCCATCACAACGGATGCTGAATCGGCCGCTGTTATGAAGAAGATCGCTAGAACGCCAATAAGAATAAACGGCATGATGTTATTAAAGGGAAGCGTATCAAAGAGATTGAAGAGCACTGCCTCAGGTGATGCATCGCCATCAAAACCTTCAACACCGTTAATCGAATGGATGATAGACGATCCTCCGAACACGGTAAACGCTAAGATCAGAATCAACGTCGGTACACCCATGGTCACAAGGGCAAATTCTCGCAGCGTCCGTCCACGTGATATGCGAGCAATGAACATTCCAACAAATGGTGTCCAAGCGATCCACCAGGCCCAGTAAAACGCGGTCCACCAGGCTTGAAACTCTACGGTTTCTGGTCCCCATGACAACGATTTACTCATCATCGCTAGATAGTTATCAAGGTAGTGCAGGATTCCGGAGGGAATGAGGTTTAACAAATACAGCGTAGGCCCGGTAAAGAAGGCGAAGAGCACAAGCCCAAGAGTCAGGGTGATATTGGTATTTGATAAATAGCGGATACCTCTTGTAACACCTGACACCGCACTAATGATAAATCCGGCACCCAAGATACTGATGATGACAATCAGAACGTTGTTGCCAATCGGACCGATACCACTGACAATAGTCACGCCCTGTCCGATTTGGATTGCAGATAATCCCAGGGTGGTTGCAGTACCGAAAAGTGTCGCAACAATCGCAAAAATATCGATAATTTTCCCAACAAACCCCTGCGTATGTTTTTTGCCCAGTAGTGTTTGAAAAATTGATGAAATAAGAGTCGGACGACCACGACGGAAGGTGGCATACCCTAACGCTCCACCGACAAGCGCATACATGCTCCAAATGTGCAGACCCCAGTGATAGCTAGCCTGTGATACGCCCTGGTGGATTGCTTCTCGATTGATTTGTGACTCTGCTGCGGCGCCTTCTTGTAACGCGTTGATGGCCTCTTGCTGAGCTGCAATCGTATGCGGAGGAGGCGAGATAAAGTTTGCCAGGGGTTCCGAGGGACCATAGAAAAATAGTCCAACACCCAACCCTGCACCGAACATCATGGCAACCCACGAAAAACGAGAGAACTCGGGTTTCTCGTGGTCCTTGCCGAGCTTAATTTTGCCGTATTTACTGAATGCGACGTAGAGCATGACGAAAATACCCACCCCCATAGCCAGGTTGAGTAACCAGCCCATGTTATTCATTGCCCAAGCGAAGGACACTCCAGCGACGGATGCTACCGACTCTGGGCTCAGGATGCCCCATAGTACAAAGCCAACGATGAGGGTACCTGTGACCGCAAATATTGTCTTGTCGATACCAAATTTACGATCTTTGTCGTCAATGCCCACGCCTGAGAGTAGGCCAGGGTGAATATCTTCGGGATAGACCCCTACCGGGAGCGCCGTTCGACCGGGCAGTCGTGTCTCAATAGGAGTTGTTTTCGCCCCCGAATTATCGACAGACGCAGAATCTTCGGTTTTCATGACTAGCTCCTTGCAGTAAGCAGGCTCAAAGCAGCAACGTTGCGGATAAAGCTGCGGGTTCTTCACCGAACTTCAAGCCGTGGTTTGCTCAAAGAAATGGTGAAATGGATTTTCAGTGCGCATTGGTCAATTGCTACAGCTAACATCGTTACAGCACAGCTAACCAAATCAAAAGTGTTGCCCAGAGGTGTAGTGTTTCCGCCCTGCAACACACATTCAGATGTTCGAGGGGACCCAGCCGTGCAGAGATGGTAGCGGAGACTCACAAGGTCCGCTGGAATCTATTGGGAAGCACGCTTTATACTTGGTGTTACCTTCAGCGAATCGCTTCCCTAGAAATATGTAGTTGGAACGTTCGTCCCGTTCTACCCATGAGGGGCAGCAAAAAATGACTATGTCATGCTACCCCTCACGTCGAATGTTATACAACTTTGCTTTTGTCGAATGCGGGTACAACGTGCTCGATAAAGAGTTCCAAGGACGCGCGCTTTTCCTCGTGAGTCATCGAGTTGTCGATCCAGTAGCCGAATTCGTCAATGCCCATTTCCTCATAGGTTTTCAACCGAGCGATCACTTCTTCCGGTGTGCCGATCATGGCTGCTTTACGCAAGGACTCTGGAAGCATTGCCGAGCCTTCCGCAAAATCTTCGACTGGCTTCGGATCCAGGAATCCATTGGTCGGGGTTGTGTCATTGGAGCCCCAGGCAACGAAGGTTCGGAAATATTTGCTGATTGCCTCTGCCCCCTTGCGCCAGCCTTCAGGTTCAGATTCTGGATGCAGATAAGTATGACGAAGAACCATCAGTTCAGGGTCATGGGTTGCCTGTGGGTTATTTGCCACGGCACCGTCGAACTTACGTTTCAGATCAACAACTTCGTCATCATCATTCATCAACGGAGTGACCATGATATTACAACCATTAGCGATTGCGAAATCATGTGTATTGGGGTCGCGCGCGGCAATCCACATCGGTGGATTAGGTTGTTGAATCGGTTTAGGGACCGAAGTTGCGGTGGGAAATTCCCAATGCTCACCGTCATGAGCATAGTCACCCTCCCACAATCGTTGAATCGCTGGCACGAGTTCACGCAAATAACTTCCGCCGTCTGAAGAGGCCAGACCGGGTGCCATGCGATCAAATTCAAATTGGTAAGCACCACGAGCTAAACCGACTTCCATGCGCCCGTTTGAGATGACATCGAGCAGCGCGCACTCGCCCGCGGCACGGATTGGATTCCAAAAAGGAGCGATCACAGTGCCAGCACCTAACCGGATTTTTGATGTCTTGCCGGCCAGGTAGGCTAGTTGCACCAGTGGATTAGGCGATGCGGTAAATTCCATCGAGTGGTGCTCCCCGATCCAAACAGTCGAAAAGCCGCCCTCTTCAGCGAGCAGGGTTAGGTCAGTCAAGTTCTGGAACGCCTGTTCATAGCTAACAGACTCGTCCCAACGCTCCATGTGTGCAAATAACGAAAAGCGCATAGTGTACTTCCTTACCAGATTCAATGCGGTGTATTACTGAGAGTTGTTTCTTTCGTCAATGGTGGTATTAGTGCGCGACCACAGGTGTGTATCGACTTCACGAACGATGACGGTGATGTTTTCTGGCGCAGCCTTCACAGTGTTTTCAGCTGCTTGGTGCACTTGGTCGATCAAAGCCCGAAGTTGTTCAGGCGTCCGACCCTTGGCGATGGAAATATCAATGAGTGGCATGTGTTAACCCCGCATAATGAATGGGTCGCCAACTTCTTCTTCACTGGTATTAATCCAGACTGATTTTAATTTGGTGTATTCATTGATAGACTCCAGTCCGTGCTCGATGCCGACACCTGAATTTTTGAACCCTTGGCGGGGCGACATGGGTGACATAGCCCGGTAAGTGTTGACCCAAATCGTGCCGGCTTCTAGACGTCTGCTCATCCGGTGAGCCAGTGACAGGTTTTGTGTCCATACTCCGGCCGCGAGGCCGTATTCAGTGTCGTTGGCTAAACCGACAACTTCATCTTCGGAATCGAAAGGCATGATTGCCGCAACCGGACCAAAGATTTCTTCACGAACAACGTTCATGTCATTGTTGACGTCCGTCAAAACCGTTGGTGCGTAGAAATATCCAGGAAGATCGACATTAGCATTATCCCCACCGGAGTAGACTGTCGCACCTTCGGAAATACCAAGGTTGACGTAGTGCCGAACTTTTTCGAGTTGCTGATCAAAAGCTAGCGGGCCCAGCTCAGTAGCTTCATCCAGCGGGTCACCAATTTTTATGGATTGTGCGCGTTCTGCTACTCGTTCTAGTAATTCATCGTAAATGGAACGGTGGGCAAATACTCTACTTCCGGCGATGCACGTCTGGCCTGCGGCAGCGAAAATCCCAGCGATGACACCCATTGAAGCATTTTTAATATTGGCATCGCCAAAAATGATATTCGGACTTTTGCCCCCGAGTTCTAGGGTGGTGCCGATAAACCGAGCGCTAGCTTTTTGCGCAATCATAGCTCCTGTGGTGGTGGAGCCAGTAAAGGAAATCTTTGCAATCGCCTTATGATCGGTCAGGGCACTACCGGCTTCGTTGCCGAATCCGGTAACGACATTAACGACACCGTCGGGGAATCCCGCTTCAGTAGCTAATTCAGCAAACCGCAAGATCGTTCTCGATGTGTATTCACTAGGTTTAATGACTAACGTATTGCCGGCTGCCAGCGCAGGTGCCAACTTTGAAGTGGTCAATGTCAACGGCGAGTTCCACGGCGTAATCGCGGCCACGACACCCAGTGGTTCTCTTTGTGTGTAGTTCAGGATTGCCAAGTCATTAGTCGGAATTTGCGAACCTTGAATCTTATCCGCCAACCCTGCGTAGTAATAGAGGTAGTCAGGCAGATTGGCCATCTGACCGCGCATTTCACGCAAGAGTTTGCCATTGTCAAGGCTTTCAAATCTGGCAAGTTCTTCAGCATTTTCGCCAACCAGATCACCGAGTCTGCGGAGTAATTTCCCACGTTGTGTTTGACTGAGGTTGGCCCAACTATTGGAGTGGTAGGCTTTTTCAGCTGCTTCGACAGCTTTAGCTACATCCCGTTCGTTTCCTCGGGCAGCGTCATATAGGTGTTCCAAGTTGGCAGGGTTTGTGCTGGCAAAGTATTCACCGGAGTCCGGTTCAATCCAGGCACCGTTGATGAAGTGGCCATATTTTTGGCTCATCGGTCGTCAGCCTCCTCTAAAGCAAAGTGCTGCTCTAGTTGTGCAATAAATTCATGGGGTTGTTCATGCGGGACCATATGCCGGGCGCCAGAAAAAATATGTATTTTTCCGTCTGGGACTAAGTCCGCCAGGCGTTGACTCATTTCAGGAGTGGATCCAGGATCTAGTTCACCGGTCATGGCAAGTAACGGCTGGTGGAGTTTTACCAGGTCGTCGGCCAAGTCTGCGTCTGCTGTCGCAAACACTTCGTAGGCATATAGAAACGATCTTCTGTCGTTATTAGCCAAGACGGCTTGTGTTTGTTGGATCAGTTCGGTTGGCACGTTCACTCCCGCTGGATACCAACGCTCGATGGATCGCTGTGTAGATTCGAGGAAATCAGCGCGGGCGGTTGCTAGCCGTCCCAGCACCGCCGCGCGCTCTTGCGTTGTACGTTTGCAGACACTGTTCGCTGCCACAACTGACACAATTTTTTCTGGTAGGTCGATCGCCAAGCGTTGTGCTATCAAACCACCAAGGGAAAATCCCACCAACTGGATCGGACCGGAGGGCAATCTCGCTGCGATGTCGTCGGCAAGTGTTTGCAACGATGTAGGTTCCCGCAACACAGGTTGGTGACCATGTCCTGGCAGATCCAGGTAGACGGCACTTTCGGGTAGCTGGTCGCTAATATTTTCCCACATGGTCCGATCAAGTCCCACGCCATGGAGAAAGACTAGCGTTGGTGTTTCTTGTGTCACACTCGGTCCTTAGAACTTACTGTTCGGTTGACAGATCGGCTAATCGCTGTTGCGGACGGCCTTGGCTCGCTCCGGCCAGCGCGACCAGAATTTCGTCGGCGTGCGGGGCATCGGGAATCCGTACTTCAAAGGACTGATGGTGCGAACGAATCGTTGCATCGGTGAAGTGTTTCAGTGGTATATCGAACACGATTCCTGCAGGACCACGCTTTTCCACAGCCGGCAACAGTGTTGATGCATCGGCAGCGTCCCGGAAGTAATTACCAAACTTCAACGTGTGAATCAGACCTGAGCCATGCTCAATTTCACCGTTCAAACCGACGATGGCGGCTTTGCCGTATGCTTCAAGCGGTGTACCGAGTGCTTCCATGACGCGAGGCGCTAGAAGCTCGCCGAGTTGTGGAGCGATGTCATCGATACCGGGGCCTAGATCGTCAACAAACCCCTGATCTTTCCATGGGTTTTCGATGATTGCCGCAACGACGGCCGTGCGTGCCACTGGGTCAACACCCTTGCCGCCTTCCATCAGGACCTCATCAACAATGGTGGTGATCTTGCGAAGCTTCATACTTATTCTCCTTGAAAAATATCGAGTGTTACGGTCGGATCGGTAGCGCGATCGCCGATGCGTGGGTGTGGTCGGGGACCGTCTGAGGCTAGACCCATGACAACGATCTCATCAGCATGTGGCGCGTCCGGGAGCTGGATCTCCAAACTTTGGTAGTAGTCTCGGGTCGCAGCCTCCGTTTTATGCCACAAGGGGACTCTGAGACTGTCGCTGGGTTCGGCTCGACTTTCCGAGAAGCAAATGATCGAGGTGCCGCCCAGAATTTCTCGAAAGATATTGCCGAAGAACGGGGTATGGATAAAGGCTCCCCCGTGTTCGATTTCTCCATTCAGTCCGACAACTGCTGCCTTGCCAAACGCTTCGACGTCGTTGGCATCACCGAGATGCTCTAAGAGACGAGAGGTGATTTCTTGTGCCAAAATTGGTGCAGCGTAAGCAGCAAAGTCGGTGAGACTTGCAGCCGTCCCCTCATGGAGCCAGGGATTTTTTAACACCGCGTAGGAAGCTGCAATTTTTCGCGGCGAAGACGCGGCAGAACCTCCCTCAGAGTGGACTTCCTCGACGACTGTTCGAATGGTTCGAACCGATATCTCGTCAAGAGTCTTAGCGATTTTGGCCACGATTACTCTCCTACTGTTTGGGTATGGGGCTGATACAAAACGAACCGACTTGAGGCATGCACGTGGTTGCGCATCGCTAATTCAGCGCCCATCGGATCCTGAGCAATGATGGCTTCCACGACAGCCTGATGTTCGTGGATCGATTGCTTGATCCTGCCTGGCACCGAAACCGTTTCCAATACCAGACGGTGATACGTCAGTTGATTCATCAGCCGGTCGTAATTTTCAATAAGCTTCTGGTTTTTTGAACCAAGCACCAGCGTCCAGTGGAATTCATGAACCAGGCGGGCATAAGCGGCCCCGTCGTCTTCGTCTACGACTTTGAAGGATTCCTGGACATTCTTTTGGAGTTTTTCAATTTCTTCAGTGGGGGCGCGCTGCGCTAAAAGATTTGCAGCCAGACCTTCCAACGATTCCTTAACCTGAAATAGCTCGATGACCTCCCGGCGGGTTGGATACCGAACGAACGTACCAACACGCGCCCGGATTTCGACGAGGCCTTCATTCTCCAGTTGCTTCAAGGCTTCCCGAATAGGCGTACGGCTGACCCCATATGCTTCAGCCAGTGCCTGCTCGGGGATGATCTCATCGGAGCTGTAACTGCCATCCAAGACGAGATCCCTAATCTGACTCAGGAGAGATCGACTTGTGTCTCGACAGCGCTCTCGGCTGTCGCCTCGTAAGTTCTCTTGCATACAACAGACTGTAAGGGACATCACCTAAGACTGTCAACATCGCGAACAATTCCCAGTAAACGCACGGCACTTGACGCACATCACACGGCGTGACTAGAGTCTCTTGCATGCAAGAGACTATTGAGACACAAATAGCACAGGCATGGACTGCTGCTTGGAACGACGGCAACTACGATCCGCTTCGGGACCTCTTGGCACCTGATTTTGTACGCGAAAGCAAAGGGTCAGAAAAATCTGTCGATGCTGACGGTTTCATTCAGCAGATTCATGAGATGCGACAAGCCCTTCCGGACTCAACCACCACCATTGAGCGCGTCCTCACGCATGGTGATGAAATTGGGTTGTTTTGGACGACGGATGGAACTTTTACTCAGCCATTGGGCAATGTCCCACCAACCGGACGGCAGGTAACAACCTCCGGTGCAACGTTGTCGACGATTAAAGACGGCAAGATTGTGTACGAACAGGCGACCTGGAATATGACCGCTTTACTGGCAGATCTCGGACTGCCGTCGCTAGCTTCCGCGTTTGAAGAGATCGCGCCAGATCGTGAAGCAGGAACTGAAGCCCGTGAGTTGCTCAAAGAGTTCAATAAGCAATTTGTCACCGGGGTAACCGTTATCACCGCACATGATGAAGACGGTAAGCCTCGCGGCTTGGCTGCTAACGCATATTGTTCTGTATCGCTGGATCCACCCTTGATTCTGGTGTGCGTCATGAAATCTTCGTCTACCTACCCGTCATTGTTCCGGTCTGATCACATTGGGATTAATATTCTTTCAACACAGCAGCGCGCAACGCTGGACGTTTTTGCTTCGAAGTCTAAAGATAAGTTTGCCAACGTTGACTGGCGTCCTGGACCGCATGGTACACCGTTACTTGAAGGCTCTGCCGCTTCTATCGAAGTAGAGGTCAAGGAGCGTTTTCAGGCGTTGACACATACGATCTTCATCGGGCGGGTGCAGCATGCCGAGGCGCTGGATAATGATCCTATTTTGTATAAAGGTGGGAAATTTTTTGATTCTGATGGGCTAACCGCCCTGTAATGCACCAATGCAAAAGTTAGCGATGCAATTTTAGAATTGCATCGCTAACTTTATATGTTAATAATCCTTTCAAAGGATCCTAAAGAAAGGCGTTGGCTGCTAGTCAGTCCCAGCATCAAACGCGGCGTGCAGACCGGCGGCGTCCTGCTCGGCGTCGACGTCGACATCGGAAGCGGCAATCTGTTCTGCGCCACCGACTTCAAGCTCGCCCATCAGATCGGCGGTTGGGCCACCCAGCGTGCCGCGCGAAGCGTATTGCTCCAAACGTGCACGCGAGTCGGCGATATCCAGGTTGCGCATGGTCAGCTGACCGATGCGATCGTCTGGACCGAACGCGGCGTTCTCAACGCGTTCCATCGACAGTTTTTCTGGGGTGTAAGAAAGGTTTGGTCCGGTGGTGTCCAGGATCGTGTAGTCGTCACCGCGACGCAAGCGCAGGGTAACTTCACCGGTGATGGCCGAGCCAACCCAGCGCTGGATGGATTCACGCAGCATCAGCGACTGTGGATCAAACCAGCGGCCCTCGTACATTAAACGGCCCAGGCGGTAGCCGTTGACGTAGTAGTTTTCGATGGTGTCTTCGTTGTGGATCGCGTTGAGCAGGCGCTCGTATGCGATGTGCAACAAGGCCATGCCTGGTGCTTCGTAGATACCGCGGGATTTGGCCTCGATGATGCGGTTTTCGATCTGGTCGGATACACCCATGCCGTGGCGGCCGCCGATCGTGTTGGCTTCTAACACCAGAGCGACTGGGTCGGTGTATTCGGTACCGTTGATGGCAACCGGACGGCCCTCGTGGAAGCGGATCGAAACTTCTTCGGTTTTGACTTCGACGTCATCGCGCCAGGCAGCAACGCCCATGATCGGCTCGACGATGTCGAGGCCAACGTTGAGGAATTCTAAGGATTTTGCTTCGTGGGTGGCGCCCCAAATGTTGGCGTCGGTTGAGTAGGCTTTCTCGGTCGAGTCACGGTACGGGTAGCCGCGTTCCACGAGCCATTCGGACATTTCTTCCCGGCCACCGAGTTCTTCCACGAACTTGGAATCCAGCCATGGCTTGTAAATCATCAGGTTGGGGTTGGCCATCAGGCCGTAACGGTAGAACCGTTCAATGTCGTTACCCTTGTAGGTGGAGCCGTCGCCCCAAATGTTGACGTTGTCTTCTTTCATCGCGCGCACCAGCAGTGTGCCGGTGACGGCGCGGCCCAGCGGAGTGGTGTTGAAATAGGTTTTGCCTGCCGAGCGGACGTTGAACGCCCCGGTCTGCAGGGCCACGAAGCCTTCTTCAACCAGGGGCTTCTTGGCGTCGACGAAGCGTGCAATTTCTGCACCGTAGTCTTTTGCACGGTCGACTACCCCTTCGATATCTGGCTCATCGTATTGGCCGATATCAGCGGTGTAAGTGCATGGGATAGAACCGTGTTCGCGCATCCACGCAACGGCTACAGACGTATCGAGACCACCTGAGAAGGCGATACCAACGCGTTCGCCGACGGGGAGAGAAGACAAAACCTTAGACATGGTCTCAAGAATAGTAGCTAAAGGTCGCCTTGTCTGAATCGTTGCACCAAACGTCGACTCACAGCCTGCATTCAGCAGGTGTGGCTTAAGCTAGGTGCATGTCGACTTCTGATGCACATGAATCCAATCGACTCATTGCCTTCCCGCTCGACCAATGGGGCGTCCACAATGACCCGAACGTCGGCTTGGTGATCGGATCGGACAGCACCGGGGAGCGCTTCAATCTCGTGGCTATCGCGCCCGATGGCACCGTGGGCTCGGCAGCGTTTCGTGACCGACCTGACGCCGAGACTGCCGTGGAACTGATCAACAAAACATTGGACTCCCCCGCCACAGGACGAATGGGTGGCCCATTTGTGATATTCCGTAAGGGCAAATTCAAACAGGGCATCCGCTGGGTTGGTTTTGATCTGAAAACCGTCAACGGTAAACCGGCCCCGGATACCGACAATCCTCGCGCCATGGTGTGGCTGCTGCCGGCCTCCGATGAGACATCGGTCGCGCTTGTCGATACCCGGGATCCACAGAACTACCGGCCCATTGGCTTCTTTTTTACCGTCGACGAGGCCAATGCGTTTGTCGACGCCATGGATGCCATCGTCTCGTCGATCTCCAGCACATTGGACTAGCGGTTAGAGTTCCCGGTCATCAATCTGCGGTAAGAATTCCTCGGGAAGTTCCGCAACCGGAATGAGCACCAAGTCATCGAGTTTCCAGTCCAGCTCGCTGATGGCCTCTCGAACGACTTCCAGCTCTTCAAGTGGGGGCATCTGCCCTTCGTGGGGCACGACGAAGGCCTCTGTATGGAAGACCTGACCCTGGTCACGCATTCGTACATCAGCATCCTGAACCCAGTCAAGCTCTAGCAGAGCTTGTCGGACCTGTTCTATTGCTGGGCTGGGTGCCTTCGAGTCGGTTGTCGTAGCCCGGGCATCAATGAGATCGGCCAGACACCCGCGGAGGTTTCGTAGGCCGTCGCCCAAGATATCGAGCGCAATGAAAATCGCGACCGCAGCGTCAAACCACCACAGTCCTGCCCCGACCCCGATAATGCCAACAGCAGTGGCCAAGCCCGTTAACCAATCCGCCTTGTTCATATCGGCATCGGCGTAGAGGACCTTGTTATGCAGTACTGGCGCTAGCTTGAGTTTGATTCGGCTGAGAATGACACTTGGGATCACGACAATGACGGACGCGACTGCCATAAGCCAGCCTGCCCAGATCGTCGTCCCGAAAATATTGATGAGCCCAATGGGCGGCCGTTGTCCACCCCACAGTCCCATGGCAGATTCAAACAGCAGCATTCCGCCAAGGGACAGTAATGCTGCGGCAGCCACCAGGTGGCCGACGCCCAAGGCTCGGTGAACACCATAGGGGTGTCGCGGTGTTGGTGGTCGGCCAATGAACCGGATAGCAATGAGGAAGGCTATGGGCGGCAGAAATCCTAACGAGTCGCCAATCCAGGAGGCTCGCATTGCCTGCGAGCTACCGGACAGCGAAAAAATGATCGCCACTGTGATGATACGGACGAAGATGCTGATCCGTTCCAAACGCACCGCTTTGGCGAAAGCGGCTTGTTGTTCTGGCGGTAAATCATGCTGGCCAACGTGCCCGGTCTCCTGCGGAGTACTGGTTACCTTGGATGCATCGCCTTGTGGATCGTTAGCTTTTTTCATGGCCGCATCTCCTCAGGCACTTGTTGTTCGATATCCAGATCCAGTAGGTAGCGTTCCAGACTCGTCATGAACGCATTTTCACCCATCTGCACAGCCATAACATGTTTTGCGATCTTGCCGTCCACGGCAATGGATTCTGCGTAGCCGGTGGTCAAACCGACATCAGAAGACCACGGGGATTTATCCGTGAGTCCACCGATCACAACATCAAGCTCCCGTTCTGATAGCAGCTTGATCAGCTGCTCTTCGCCCCCGGCATGCCATTCCACCTCGGCGTTAATGGTTTGCGCGTAGTCTTCAATCAATTGTGCCTCGATGCCTCCGGGGTCTTCTGCACTATTGTCACCGGCGGTGTCTGTCCAAGGGGGCTGGTGGGATACACCAACGCGTAGTGACCCACCGCTAACACGGTCAAGAGTGCCGTCTGGGTCCGCTGGATAATGCCCACTGCATCCAACGAGCGCGAGCGCTAGACCACACATGACTAGTGCTCGTCCTAATAGACCTACTATGGGGACAGGAGTTTTCACGGGTTCAACCGTCCTTCCGCACGGGTGTCCGGCACTTGATTGTTGCAGTGATGTTCTTCGACCATAAGGAGAGAAGGATGCAAACACAAGATATATTCGCTGACCTCTTTTGGACTTCTTCACCAGTCTGAGTGGCAGCTCCATACGTACTGAAAATTCATGAATATCCCTTGACGTAAGACATGGTGGCTGCCAGCGTGGAAACTGTCAGAGTTCCCCGATTGAAGGAGTAGAACGATGGTCACTGCACGCGAAATTATGACAGCAGATGCCGAATGTATCGGCGAGAAAGACACCCTCAAGCAAGCAGCCGAGAAGCTGCGGGATCTCGGAGTTGGCTCAATGCCAATCTGCGGTGAAGATAACCGACTCAAGGGGATGCTCACCGACCGCGATATTGTCATCGAATGTATCGCAGCCGGTAGAGACCCAAACACGATGACCGCCGGTGAAATTGGCGATGGAAAACCCGTAACCATCGGTGCGGACGACTCCATCGACGAAGCCATTTCCACAATGAAAGAGCACAAGGTTCGTCGTCTTCCAGTCATCGATGGTCACGAACTAGTCGGCATGATCGCCCAGGCAGACATCGCTCGGAATATCTCCGACGAGAAGGTCGGCGATCTCGTTGAGCTTATCTCGTCCTAGCTTCGGCTAGTAAAAAATGGTGTCGAAGATGCCGATCAGGTGTCCTAATCCAGGTTTTCTATAGTTGTGCCCCGATTCGTTATGAATCTGGGCACAACTGTTTAAGCACCAGGAGAAAGCCTGGCGCTAGTTGAGATTTTGATCCAGAAGATCAGCCAGTTGTGTGGGGTGTTCGATCGGTAACAGATGTGCTGCGTTTTCCATGACGACCATCGAGCCGTTTTGCACACTCTGCGACATGATCTGCGCGTCGTCCACGGTGCACATTTGGTCCTGATCGCCGGCGACGATAAACAGCGGGAGCTCGATTTCGGCCAGGCGGTCAGTGGCGTCGTATAACGCCAACGCCTTGCACATTTCTGCATAGGATCGATCGTCTGTGTTGATCATGGATTCCTTTTGGAGCTCAAGCTTCTTCGTCTCAACGAAACCGTTGGCTACCCACAAACTGGCAGACATTTCGACCATGGCTTCGGTTCCCGATTCCATCACCAGGTGGTAGCGTTCCTCCCAGTTTTCCGGTTCGTCGATCTTCGGGGCAGAAGCCAGTACCGCAATGCCATCAAAGAGTTCAGCATGTTCCAGAGCAAGTTGCAGCGCGACCTGGCCGGAGATCGACAAGCCCGCGAAATAGACTTTTGAACCCGGTCTGATCGTGCCAGTGTATCTGAGGTTCGCAACGAGTTCTGCAACCGTGTTGGCAAGCTCTTCGATCGTGACGGTGCCGTGGTGGGCAGGTGATTCACCCTGGCCTGGCAAATCAATGCCGATGATCTGGAAACGATGAGTGAGGTGCCTGGCCATCTCGGCGAAGAGCGGACGAACTGCAGTGCCCATGCTTGGCCCCACGATGAGTGTGTCTCGTGCATGTGGGTCAAAGGAGCCGGATTCGGTTAATCGGATCGCTGCAATGTGCGGGTTGGCCACGGTCAATCACTCATTCCACGGATTAGCTGATCAATAACGCTGGTTCCTCCAGGATAGCGGCCACATCAGCTAAAAAGGCACCCGCCTCGACCCCGTCAACGATTCGGTGATCAAATGCGGCTGCCAGCGTGGTGACCGAGCGGACCTCAATTTTACCGTCCACGACCCACGGTTTCTGCTTGATGGCACCGAACGCCACGATCCCGGTCTCACCTGGATTCAAGATCGGCGTGCCGGTATCCAGACCAAGCACACCAATGTTGGTGATGGTGATGGTGCCGCCAGTTAGTTCGGCTGGCTGAGTTTTGCCATCGCGTGCTCGTTGGGTGAGTTCTTGAATAGCGTCGGCCATCTCCAGCTGGCTCAATTGGTGCGCATTTTTGATATTCGGGACCAACAGCCCGCGAGGGGTGGCCGCAGCAAGACCCAGGTTGACGTGGCGGTGCAATGTATAGGTATCCCCGTGCCACGTCGCATTTGCTTCGGGCGTGTTCAGTGCTGCTTGGGCCACGGCCATCGACAACACCAATAACGGTGAGATGCGCACATCGGTATAGCGCGGGTGCTTTTTGAGCGTCTGGATGTATTCCATGGTCCGGGTCGCATCGACCTCACGGAAGACGGTAATGTGCGGGGCCGTTGTATAGGATTCGGTAACCGCTTTGGCGGTTGCCTTGCGCACGCCGGCTACCTTGATCGTCTCCGAACCCGCCGTGGCTTTCTGTACTGGAGCAGGTTTGTCCCCGTTGCCGTCAAGCACGGCTTGTACATCGGCTCGCGTGACTTCCCCGTGCTGACCCGTCGCGGTGATGGCGTTTAGGTCAAGTCCATGGTCTTTTGCGAGTTTACGGACCGGTGGTTTGGCCAACACCTTGGTAAACAGGTCAGACTTCTGCACGGGTGCAGGCGCCGGCTCGAGCTCAACAGGCGCGTCTTCAACGGGTTTTTGCTCGACCGGGGTTTCGATCCCGACGAGTGCTTCGACTTGGGCGCGACCGCGTCGGCGGCGGCGTCCGGGAGTGTCTTCTTTGGGGCCAGAGCCCACCAGCGGAGCCTGGTCTGGTGCGTCGTCGCCGTCAGCGTCCTCAGCAGCGTTCTGTGTGATTTGGATCGCGAAGAACTGGTCACCTACGTTGACGGTGTCGCCGACTTCAGCGAAGAGTTCTTTGACCACGCCGGCCCACGGGCTGGGGATCTCGACGAGCGATTTGGCGGTTTCGATTTCCGCAACGACCTGGTTGACGGTCACCGTATCGCCAACCTTGACCATCCAATTCACGAGGTCTGCTTCGGTGAGGCCTTCGCCCACGTCGGGCAGGGTAAAGATCTTCATGCGTGCTCCTTGCGCGGCGTTAGTAGGTGAAGGTGGTGTCGACGGCGTCCAGGATCCGGTCCACCGAGGGCAGGTAATCCTGTTCCAGGCGCGACGGCGGGTACGGCATGTGGTACCCGCCCACCCGTTGCACCGGCGCTTCCAGACTTAAGAAGGCGTGTTCCATGAGTCCGGCGGAGATTTCGGCGCCGAATCCGGCAAAAGTGGAGGCCTCGTGGACGACGACGGCACGCCCGGTGGTTTTCACCGCATTGGCTATCGTGTTGATATCCAACGGTGACATGCCACGGATGTCCAGCACCTGCAGGTCATAGCCATCTTCGACGCCGGCTTCGGCCGCAGCAAGGGCGGTGGCAACCTGCGGGCCCCAGGCCAGTAGGGTGGCGTCTTTGCCCGGGCGGACTTCTACCGTGGCAAACGGATCAGTGATCGGATTGTCAAAGTCGACGTCGCTGCGCACAAAGTAGTGCTTTTTAGGTTCTAACAGGATGATCGGGTCGGCCGATTGAATCGCAGCCCGGGTGACCCAGTAGGCGTCGTGCGCGTTGGAGTACGTCACGACCTTCAAGCCAGCGGTGTGGGCGAAGTACACTTCGGGAGATTCAGAGTGGTGTTCGACCGAGCCGATGCCGCCACCGTAGGGCAGGCGGATGGTGACCGGGAATTGTTGGGTGCCACGGAACCGGGAGTGTAGCTTGGCCAGCTGCGAGACGATCTGGTCAAAGGCCGGGTACACGAACCCGTCGAATTGGATCTCAGCAACGGGCCGCATGCCAGCTTGCGCCAGGCCAATCGAGGTACCAACGATGCCGGCTTCTCCGAGAGGTGAGTCCACAACGCGGTGGGAGCCGAAGCGGGCGGCCAGTCCCTCGGTCACACGATAGACGCCACCTAAAGCGCCAATATCCTCGCCTTGGAGCATCACGGATTCATCGGCGGCTAACTCATCGGCCAGGGCGCGGTTGACGGCCTGACCGATCGTGAGTTTTTTTGTCCCGGAGGACACATCATCAAACACGGCGGTCACGCGTCTTCGCCCTCCATCCAGCGATCGAATTCGGCGGCTTGTGCCTCGACCAGCGAGTGGCCTTCCGCATAGACAAGATCGAACTGGTCGCGCAGGGAGACGGTATCGGGTGCATCAACGATCTTGTCGCGCAGGGTGGCGGCAATTTCGTCTGCTTCGACTTGCACCTCGTTGAAGAACGCATCGGTGTAATCAAAACGACGGCGCAGATAGGCTTCGGTACGAACCATCGGATCGCCTTGGGCATGAGCCTGTTCTTCTTCTTTGGTGCGATACTTGGTCGGATCGTCAGCGGTGGTGTGGGCACCCATGCGATAGGTATGCGCTTCGACCAGCACTGGTCCCTTTCCACGACGGGCATGCTCGACTGCTCGATCCATGACCGCAGCCGTAGCGATCGGGTCATTGCCATCAACAGCAAACCCGTCAAATCCGTAGCCCTGAGCGCGTTTGAAGAGTGGCACCTTGGACTGGACTTCAAACGGCGTAGAGATTGCCCAGTAGTTGTTTTGCACAAAGAATACGACCGGTGCGTCAAAAGACGCGGCGAACACCATGGCCTCGTGGACGCCACCTTGGGTTGAGGCGCCGTCCCCGAAGCAGGCTATAGCTACTCGCCCTTCGTCGCGACGACGAGCGTCGGTCCAACCGCGCTGCTGTTGTGCCATACCCCAGGCGTAGCCTGTTGCGTGCAGCACTTGGGCACCAAGGACGACGGTGTAAGGCTGCATATTATATGCATTTGGATCCCATCCACCATGGACAGCGCCGCGGAAGAAATCAAAGATATTTTCATTTGGAATGCCACGGCCACGAGCCATCACGTGTTCGCGATAGGTCGGGAAAATCCAGTCCCGGTCTTCTAGCGCGGTGACAGCGCCGGCTTGGGCGGCTTCTTGGCCAATCGATGGAGTCCACAAAACCAGTTGGCCTTGGCGTTGAAGATTCACACCTTCTTGATCAATGCGTCGGGTATGCGCCATGAGTCGGTACATTTCGGCCACGCGTTCATGGCCGATGGCGGTGGCGTCTTCAACGAAAGCTTGTGCGGCATCGGTCGGGTCAATAAACCCGTCAGCAGAAAGAATTCCGATGGCTTCTTCGGGGAGTTGATGCCCCGTCGGGGACGAAATGGTCGACATGTGCACTTCTCCTGGTCAGAGAGGTCGCTGCCACTTCGGGTTCTGAAGACAGACAGCGAGATTTATCAGGAACTTTAGCTTCATCGTACCCAATGGTGGCGGGCACTCGTGAGGCTAGTCACATGTATTGTACACCCGCGATCCTGGTCATGCGTATAGGTTCCTATACGCAACAGGTAGGGGCTGGTCAAGCGTGCATCTGACGAGGATTTTTATAGATTTTCGCACTTCGTTGCACTCGCGCCAAACCACCCGACTTCCCCCGTCCAGCCTCTCCCAAAGTAGTGGAATTTTTCCAGCATTCTTCGCGCTGTAGTGCACTCCGAAAAAAGAGATATAAATCATCCGTAACAATTCGCGATTCGGAGCGTGTTGTCCCGAGAACGCGTCATTCACATCGCCTCCTGGAAGTTTGTAGACTTGGACAACTAGTGCCAAGTGATAAAGCTGGAAGGAATGCGCGATGGCTGCTTCTCAGGATGTTCTTGTTGCCGGTGCGGGCTTGATTGGTCTGTGCACTGCGTACTCGTTAGCGCGTGCTGGGCATCGTGTCACGATGATTGACAAAGATGAGGTGGGTTCCGGCGCGGCCCGCGGCAATGCCGGGGAGATCACTCCCATCCAGGTCACTCCGATGCCCCAGCCCGAGCAGCTCACCGAGATCATCCGCGGGATCACCACTCGACGTCACTATTTGGGCATTGCTCCGCTGGCTGCACCACTGCTGACAGCATTTGGTGCCGGCTTTATTTATAACACCCTGCCGGGCAACGTGCGCAAGAATACCCAAAACCTCGATCAATTGACTCGGGGTGCGTTTGCGGCATTTGATTCTTACCATGCCGATGGCATTTCTCTGGCAGGCGGTGGCCACGGGTTCCTTAATACTCACGTCTCGGTTGATGCTTTGCGCGATTTTCGAGATGAGCAGGTGGCGCGCGCCGAAATGCTAGGTCAGGAAATCCCGGGGCAGATTATGCTCGACAGCGACCTGCACGAATTTGAACCGGTGCTAGATCAACACGTGCGCGCCGGGTTTTTAGCCCCCACCGAGCGCTACATCGACCCGGGACTCTTCGTTGATGAGCTGCATGCAAAGTTGCAACAGCTTGGCGCTGAGATTCTTGAGCACACCGAACTGGTCGGCATCAACAATACCCAAGCGACCCTGCGCACCGCGCAGGGCGAAATAACCCGTGGTTTTGATAAAGCCGTGGTGGCAACCGGCGCCTGGACGACCCCGGCTATTGAAGGGTTGGCCGAGACCCGAAAAGCCTATGTCACTTCCGGGACGGGTTACTCATATCATGTCCAACCCGACCGCCTGCCGGGCTACCTGGTGGCTTCGATTGACCGCAAAACCATCGGGGTGCCGATATCCGGCAAATTGCGCGTGGTGGGCCTGATGGATTTCTCCACAAAGATCGAGAAGTTCTCACAACAGCGCATGGACCATTTGGCTTCCCAGGCATCGGCATTCATTCAAGGCATTGCCGATAAACCACGCTTTGATGAGTGGACCGGTCCACGCCCCATGACGCCGACCGGACTGCCTATTATTTCTCCATTGAAAAGCAGCCCGGACGTGCTTGTGGCGACCGGCCACAACATGCATGGCCTTTCGTTGGGACCGGTCACCGCAGAAGTTGTAGTTTCGATGGTCGAGGGCAAACCAGGCGTCGTAGCCGGCGCTCAGATCGACATGCGGCCCTTCGCGCTCTAAACGCTACCGTTGGAGTCGTGGCGCGAAGTCAGTAGCTACCTGGATTACCCGATCATTGGCTTCGAGTTCGCCAACCGAGACTCGTACGCCTTCAGGATGGAACGCGCGCACCGATAGCGCCTGAGCATCGCAAGCCTCGGAGAATGCTTGTGCGAGCTCCCCCAGGGGCAGCCACACAAAGTTCGCCTCGGAGACAGGTGGGTTGTAGCCCAGCTCGCGAAAGGCCTGCCACACCCTGGCACGTTCAGTGACAACCTTTTCGGTGTTGGCCAACACGTCATCAAGGTGCATCAAGGAAGCATGCGCGGCCTCAACCCCCACGCTAGACGTCGCAAAAGCGGGGACCACGACTTTCAATGGCAACGAAATCTGTGGTGTTGCGATCGAGTATCCGACGCGCATATTCGCCAGGCCGTGGGCCTTCGAGAAGGTACGCAACACCGCGACATTGGGAAATTCGCGGTACAGCTCAAGATAGTTATCGACGTCGTCGTGACGAACAAATTCTAAGTAGGCGGCATCGATGGCGACCAGGATATGCTCTGGGACCTGCTGAATGAATGCCCGCAGGGCGCTGGTTGAAGCGATCGTGCCCGTGGGGTTATTCGGTGTGCACAACATGATCATGCGGGTGCGATCGGTGATCGCGGCCAACATGGCCTCCAGATCCATGGTGCTGTCTGGCCTCAGTGGCACTTGGACATCTTTGGCACCGGCAGAACGGATGACGATCGGGTAGGCCTCAAAGGAGCGCCATGGGATGATGACCTCGTCCTGGGATCCGTCATCATTCGTCCCGGCAAAGGTCTGGACCAACCCGGTGAGGATTCCCAGTGAGCCTGCACCAACGGTGACGTCATCAACTGGCACTTCATAGGTTTGGCTGATGAGTTCACGTAACTTCAGGTAGGTCGTCTCGGGATAGCGCTGCACGACCTCTGCAGTGACTGCCGCCGTCATGGCTTCAAGGGCCTGTGGCACAGGTGCATAGGGGTTCTCGTTTGACGCGAGTTTATACGGTGTCAACCCCGGAGTTTCGACCGGTGGTTGGCCGGATTGGTACGCGGGCAATTGTTTGAGCATAGGGCGCGGGTAAACAGCTGAAGAATCCATGCTGGCTAGTCTACCGATGCGCCTGGCGTTGTGGTGATTTGACCTCGACTTATGCGGCACCCAGTCGGTCAAGAATGACCTTAGCGCCCTCGCGCAAGTGGTTGACGATACGCGCCTCGTCGACTTCTTGACGCGGGAAGACCACGGCTAATGACGCCGGAAGCTGCCCGGCAACCATGAGGGGCACTGCGACGGATCCCACTCCGGGGATCACTTCGTCAAATGACGACGCGTATCCGTCGGCTTGTGCCTTGGCCAGCTCAGCTCTTGCCTTCGTCGAGAGTTCCAACCCGTCGAGATCGGCTCGTTGTTGCTCGCTGAGGCCGGCTAATAACGCTACGCCGGGAGCTCCTCGGTCGAGGTGATGCCGGGTTCCTGGATGTTGTGTGACTGCGTGCGACGTGGTGGCTTCAACCGTGACCAAGGTGAAGCAGTCCGTGCCTTGTGCGACCGCGATGAAACACGACATCTCGAGTGCATCGGCAATCTTCGTCATGATCGGCAGCCCGACGGTTTGCAGTGAGTTTTCTACACCACGTGCAAGATTCGTCAGCCCCGCCGCCGGCAAAATCTTGCCTGCTTCGTCGCGCCGCACCAGATAATGCGCCTCCAACGTGCGCAGGAGACGATATGCCGCAGAACGGTGGATGTCCAATGCTTGGGCGGCCTCCGCGATGGTCGGAGGAACGTCAGCTGCGCATACGTATTCGAGCAGTTGAATACCTCGTGACAGCGTCAAGGACAGGCTGCCGCCGGCAGATTCGGACATGAGTTCTCCTCAATGGTGAGATTTGGCAATTCCACAAACCGTGGGTACGCTCACACATGGTAGTTCAATAACTGAACAAGGTGTTCAAATATAGAACATACAATATTTTCCGCAACGTTGCGAGTCGTACAGGAGTAAGCGCATGCAATTTCACCATCACGGATATGTCTCCACGCAGCCACGGGTCCAGCCCGCCGCCGGTACCGGTTTGGATCGCCCTGATGAACTGCCCGACACGATGGATGTATTGATCGTCGGATCCGGTCCAGCGGGTATGACCACGGCGGCCACGCTGTCCTCGTATCCCGATGTCCACACTCGTCTCATCGAACGTCGCGATGGCCGTCTCGTGCTTGGACAGGCTGATGGTATTCAGGCTCGCTCGGTTGAGACCTTCAACTACTTCGGTTTCTCCGACGAAATCACCAACGAAGCCTACTGGCTGACCGAAATGAACTTCTGGACACCAGATGAAGACAATCCCGAAAACATTTCTCGTACCTCACGCGAGCTCGATGACCCGACCGGCATCTCCGAGTTCAAACATTTGGTCGTCAACCAGGCTCGCGTATTGGACTACTTTGCAGAATTCGCCGAACGCTCGCCCTCACGCTTGAAACCAGACTACGGATACGAGTTCGTGTCCCAAGAAATCGATGAGAATCTGGAATACCCCATCGAAGTAGCTCTCAAGATCACGGCCGGCCCACGCGAGGGGGAAATCCGCCGGGTTCGCACCAAATACCTTGTCGGTTCGGACGGTGCGCATTCCAAGGTTCGTAAATCCATCGGTCGTGTCCCAATCGGCGACAAGTCTGACCATGCCTGGGGCGTTATGGACGTCTTGGTCGAGTCCACCTTCCCGGATATCCGCACCAAATGCTCGATCCACTCCCATGATGGCGGCTCGATCCTACTGATCCCACGTGAAGGTGGCTTCCTGGTTCGCTTCTATGTTGACTTAGGCGATGTCGATCCAGATGACGGTGGCAAGGTTCGTCAAACCCCGCTGGAAGATATCATCGACCGCGCCAACAAAATCCTGCATCCCTACACCGTAGACGTCAAAGAAGTCGCCTGGTGGTCGGTCTACGAAGTCGGTCACCGCGTCACCGACAAATTCGACGACGTCGACACCGGCAAAGAAGACGAGAAGAACCCGCGGATCTTCGTCACCGGCGATGCCTGCCACACCCACTCGGCTAAAGCCGGCCAGGGCATGAACGTCTCTATCCAGGACGGCTTTAACCTCGGCTGGAAGATCGGGCAAGTCTTATCGGGGTATTCCGATCCATCTCTGCTGCACACTTATTCGGGCGAGCGCCAAGAAATCGCACAAAACCTGATCGACTTCGATAAAGAGTGGTCGAGCCTCATGGCCGCCAAGCCGGAAGATCTGCCATCGCCTGATTACGTGGCGAAGTTCTACACTAAGACCTTTGAATTCCCATCCGGTTTCATGACCGAGTACAAACCGTCGCCCTTGACCACCGGCAACGCCCACCAAGATCTGGCCAAAGGCTACACCATTGGGAAGCGCTTCAAGTCGGCTAAAGTCAGCCGGGTTTCGGATACGAACCCGGTGGAACTGGGGCACTTGCACGAGGCTGATGGGCGGTGGCGTATCTACGTCTTCGGCGACGAGAAAGCTTCGACCGATGCCGCCAACGGTGCGAATACTTTCGGTGCATGGTTGGGCAACGACGAGAACTCTCCGGTGCTGAAATACACTCGCAAAGACAATGACATCAATAGTCTCTTTGATGTCAAGGTCATCTACCAGCAACCAAAGGAAGCCATCGAGCTGATGGAAACCCCATCTATCTTCCGCCCGGTTGTGGGTCCATTCCAGATCACTGACCTGAACCAAGTCTTCGGTACCCTCACAGAGAACAGCATCTTTGAGGCTCGTGAAATCTCGCAGCAAGGTGCCGTCATCGTAGTCCGCCCTGACGGCTACGTCTCGACCGTCCAGCCACTCGACGCTACCGATGCCATCGCAGAACTATTCGACGGGATCTTCTTACCACAGAGCTAGGCTTTCGGTAACCGAAACCACCAGCTTCACAAGTCCGACGCAAACGCTCGACATGGATGTCTCCATGCCGAGCGTTTTCGCTTTGCTGCCTATTGGTTTTCTTCATAGGGAAGGAAACTAATTTGTCCGCTGGGCTCTAGATGCGCGGCTTTCACCTCGGAGAGCTCCTGAAAACCGTTGATTCGCAGCTGAGATAAGATTTCCTCTTTCGTGAGGAACTCCCGTCGTGCAGTTTTTTGGACAATTTTGCCATCCCTGATCAACGGACGAGGACGCGGTGCCGTAAGGTTATCCAACCACGCCCATCGATAGCTGCCGATATCCAGTATCGTCGCCCAGAACAACACGGTGGCCACCACGACGAGACTGTCAAAAATGGAGGAGGCTTCTCCTCCAAACCCGGGACTAGCAGCCTCAGAAATAAGAACGACCAAGATAATGTCTGAGGCATTCAGGTCCCCCGACTCACGCCGCCCCAGGAACCGCATGAGCAAAAAGACCACAAGATACATGACCGTTCCGCGCAAGAACATTTCGAGCACAGGGGCGCTGAACATAAATACTTCGTCCCACATACTGTCTCCTCTAGAAATCGATGGATCCACAAGTTATTAGAGAAGGTACATGAAGTCTGGAACGGCATAATAGAGGGCTTCTCCTAGGAGAACGCTGAGGCTGTCTTGAGACTTCGTTTTTACGTAGTGACCGTCTTATCTACCATCGATAATCGCTGCCACACTTTGAGGGTCTGGACGAGCTAAGAATGGACATGTCGCAGACTCCCAAGGATCACGACAAGAGCTCAACTCTTCCGGACCGCTGCTGTGAAGTTTTTTAGCGTGAGCTGAGGTGAAGATGGGCATATCTTCGTGGGAAGATTGTCATATGAATTATCTTCTACGAACACTTGTGACTGCAGCATCATTCTGGGTGGCGCTGTGGATTCTGCCCGGTATGGACATCACTTCCGATAGCGGTGGAGTCAGTACCGTCGAAACCGTCCTGGGACTACTCATCGTCTCTGTGGTGTTCGGTCTCGTCAACGCAATCGTCCGCCCGATTGTCAGTTTGCTGTCACTACCCGTCACGTGTCTCACGCTGGGTTTATTTACCTTGATCATTAACGCGGCGATGCTGTGGCTGACAGTGTGGATCACCTCATTTCTACCGGTCCACGTGGTCATAGACAGCTTCTTTTGGACAACTATCTTGGCCGCGTTGATCATCGCGGTGGTTTCGGCGATTGTGAACCGGCTTATCGGCTCGGTAACTGATTAGTAACATCATTTCGTCTGTACCGTTGTCATCCATTCTTGTAGCGGTCGCACCGAGACGATGTTCTTGAGTTCTGCTGCTGCTCTGCCTGAAGGTACCAACGGGTGGCGTGTGGGCGTGGCCTGCTGGCGTTCCAACTGGAACTGTTGGACTGCCACGGCCCCGCCCATTTTTGATTCTAGATTCTCCAGCGGGATGGCCGCGGCTTTGGCCACTCCGGGATCGGCCAACGCTTCTGCAAGCTGGTGGTCAATGACCTCAAAGTTATGTTCCGGACCGAAGACCCCAGCTTCGACTTCATACTCTGGGTATCCTTCGACTTCGATCGTCGTGCGGTTGATTCGTCCTTCATTACTGGCTCCGGTTAATGCTGGGACTTTGTCGTGTTCGTGTTCTATGTGTACGAAGTTGGTCGACAGATCATCGGTACGCCGATGTCCCGTCGGTGCAGCAACAGTGAGCACATCGGGGATAGAATATTTCGCTTTCATCTTGTCACTCATGCCGACGTTCATGGCATGCGTGCCGCCCTGGCTATAACCCATCGGGATAATCGTCGCGCCGGCTGGCACACCGGCCTGTTCCAGCATTTGCATCGTGGCTTCCTCGATGTGCACGGAATCTGCTGCAATCGATTCGACGACACCGGTTGCCCCAAAAGCATTCTCTTGGTGTAGCAAGCCAAGTGGACCGGCGTCCTCGCCCAGCGGGGTGGTACCCGCATAGAGCAGCGCATATGCTTCCGATCCGTCAGCCTGGGTGAGCTTGGCAATCGTGACCGTGTCAGGCTCGTAAGCATAGTCTTTCAACAATTGCATGGCTTTAGTGGAACCATAGACATCTAACGTGTCACGATCCTGCCACCCGTCCAGGCCCGGTGCGGAGGTGACATTATTGATGTCGTATGGAGCCAGTTGCGTCAGCCCGAACTGTTGCAGCGTGTGAGCCAGCATCTCATAAGTACGCTGCGTCGGAGGCACATCCCAAATGCTCTTATTCAGTCCGAAGGTCCACCCGATCGCATGACCCAGCGCTAATTTCGAGCCGGGCACCACTTGGTTGCCTGTATTAACTGCCATCTCAACCAAGGCCCACACGGAACTGGTCGTGCCACGGATCGCCAGTTCGTACATCTCATTAGGGACATTGAGGTCGCTGGTCACACCAAATAAGCTCAGGACCACAGCGGTAGGGGTCATGGTCAGTGTCATCAGGTTGGTAATTTGAGCTTCTGTTTCCAGGTAGGCGGCAACCGCATAGTTGACACCCTGAGCTAGGACTTCCACTTGGGCACGCATACCCAGCAGACTGGTCGACAGTTCGATCGTATTGGCAGCAATAAGTGGTCCTTGTGGCGTCATGATCGTGACCCCGGACAGCAATCCTCCGGCCACCATGGCGTCACCTGCTAACCGCATGGTCTGTTCAGTAGCTTCACGTAACTGCGTGGCACCAAGCGTGAGTTCGTCGAGATTGGCGCGCCAATGAGATGGTCCGCCGGTGACTTTGCCACTCATGCGCACACCTGTCCCAGAGCCCCGGCGACTGAATCTCCAACGGCTGCTCGGGCCGTGGCCAAGAGCGTTTGGAGCCCGGCAACCACCGTCCGTAATTCCTCGAGACTGGCCTGCGCTAACCGCACGGTCTGCCTGGCGGTGTTTTCCAGCTCCTGAGCTCGGCTTTGACCAAGGTTCACCGCTTCTCGAAACGCTTGGCCAGCTGGTGAGTGCCATTCAATGTGGTGGGCTGCAACGAGCTTTCCATGGACTTGTTCCACGCCGTCGGCAACAATGCGAAGTTTGACCACGAGTTGTTCCAAGGCGTCAATCTGGGAGGACAGCGCCTGTAAGCCGACTTGAGCTATCGAGGGACTCGTCACCCACTGTTGGACCGCACTGGAAGCCATATCGCACGCGTTATTGGCCACATACCCGATGCCCGCTCCGATCTCAGATAGCGGGGGAATCAGCGCCACCATTGGCTGCTCCTTTCATAGGCCACATCGTCATTGGGCACCAGCGTAAGAAACCAGGAGACCGTTGAGTCATCCGGGCCGTCAGGATGTGGAGAACCGCTGATTCCTACATATGGTGTGGACAACACTGCAGGTGTTGGGGTGTGTCACGGCTACGACATGAACGCGATCCGGCGACGACCAGTGGCAGAATAAAGACCATGACTGATAATATGCGCGTACGTTTGGCTGATACTGATATTCCGTTGGGTCCCCTCGATGGTCGCTACCGCGGCTACGTAGCAGACCTGGTCGATCACCTGTCCGAAGCGGCACTGAACCGCAACCGGGTTCATGTAGAGGTCGAATGGTTCATCCACCTGTGCGACGGCATGGTCGTCCCGGGACTGAAGCGTCTGACTGACGCTCAGCGTGACGGGTTGCGCGCGATCGTTACCGAATTCGACGAGAGCTCGGTCGCCGAACTGGCAGAAACGGAAGCCGTGACCGTTCACGATGTCAAAGCGGTCGAATATTTCATTGCCAACCGTCTCGAAGCGCTGGGACTGGGTCATCTGAGCTCACTGGTGCACTTCGCGTGCACTTCCGAGGACATCAACAACCTGTCCTATGCGCTGGGTGTCCGCGACGCCATCCAGCTGGTCTGGCTGTCAAGCGCCCACAAGATGGTTGATGCCATCGCTGAGGTAGCGAACACGGCCATTGACACCCCGATGCTGTCTCGCACGCACGGCCAACCAGCCACGCCGACCACACTGGGCAAGGAACTCGCTGTTTTCGTCCACCGGTTGAACCGTCAGCTGCGCCGGATCTCGACTCAGCAGTACTTGGGCAAGATCAACGGTGCCACCGGAACCTACGCGGCCCACGTGGCAGCCGTTCCACACGCCAATTGGCCCGTCATCGCGCAAGACTTCGTTGAAGACCTCGGACTAACCTTCAACCCGCTGACCACCCAGATCGAAAACCACGACTGGATGTCGGAACTCTTCGACGACGTCGCTCGTTTCAACCAGATCCTGCACGGTTTCTGTGTCGACGTCTGGAGCTACATCTCCATCGGCTACTTCGCCCAGATCCCGGTGGCCGGTGCGACCGGGTCTTCCACGATGCCGCACAAAGTCAACCCCATCCGTTTCGAAAACGCCGAAGCCAACCTCGAATTGTCCAACGCGCTGCTGAACACCCTGGGCACAACACTGATTGAATCCCGCTGGCAGCGCGACCTGACCGACTCGACGTCACAGCGCAACATCGGCGTGGCATTAGGGCACTCGGTGCTGGCCATGGCCAACGTAACCCGCGGCATGGGCCAACTCGACGTCGCCGAAGACGCCCTAGCTGCAGATTTGGACACCAACTGGGAGGTACTCGGCGAAGCCATCCAGACAGTGATGCGCGCCGAAGCCATCGCTGGTACCCCGGGCATGGACAACCCTTATGAACGTCTCAAAGATCTGACGCGCGGTCAGCGAGTGGATGCCGCACGCATGCGTGAATTCGTCGGTGAACTAGGCCTGTCCGACGCCGCCGAGCAGCGGCTCAAAGATCTCACGCCCGGCACCTACACCGGGCTGGCTGCTGACCTGGCACGCGAACACCTCGGTCAGCAAAACCGCGGCTACTAAGCGCAAGCTTTCTTTCTATAGCGCTGCGGAGGCCCCATGTGGGACGTCCGCAGCGCTCTCTAGTTTCTAGTAGGTCTAACCGGTCGCGCCTGGGCGCATCGCGGGGTGTGCAAACCCGGTGGAGATGTTGATATTGACCACCGCAACGCCTTCACCCCGTTGAATCCAGCGGGCGAATATTTCGAGGTCATCGAGCGTATTGACCGTGATGCCGGTAGCTCCTATCGCCTGGCCGATGGCGGCAAAATCGAGTTGCGGTAGATACATCGCGGTGGCATCTGCACCTATCGCGGCGTATTGATGGATTTCGGCGCCGTAGGCGGCATCGTTGAAAACAATGACCGCCCCGTGGTCGGTCTCTTGGATAAAGGTCGGCAGATCGGCCAGGGCCATCTGCCCGCCGCCGTCACCCGAGATGACCGTGGTGAATTTTCCGGGAGTCCCCACCGTAGCTCCAACAGCCGACCCGAAACCCAACCCGATCGATTGGATCGCGGTGCCGACGGCAATCATGCTGGCCGGATCTGGGATGTCGAGGCGTTCCCCGATCCAGGTAATGAAGTGCCCGCCGTCCAGAACGATTTGGCGGTTTGCTGGCAAGACGGTATTGAGCTGTGCTGCAACGTGCCGCGGGTTCAGCCGACCGTCCTGGCCGTAGAATGGCTCACTTGGCAGGGTATCTGCTGCGACCAGTTCTGCCAGTTGGTTGCGATAGGCCGACGGCGTGGGAGCAAGCCGGTTGACCGCATCGAGTAACCGCGGCAGCGCATCGGTAAGTTCTGCGGACACGGTGTTGGCTTGCGGCAAGGTGAGATTCCACTTGGCGGTCAGATCAATCCGGTAAATATTATCGGTGCCAAAGAGTGTGCCCTTGCGGGTTTGGAAGTTATTGCTGGTGGCACCCAGAATCAGCACCATATCGGCGGCCTGTACGGCTGGGAGCTTATGCTCGGGCGTAAAGCCGCCGGCAATGCCCAGACTGTGTTCGGAACCGGTCACATTCGAAGCGGTCAACGAGTGCATGAATACTGCACCGACGGCATCACCCAGCTGGCGGGCCAGGTGCGCGGTGTTGGTACGGACGACTCCCCCACCGGTCAGAATCAGCGGGCGCTCAGCGGCAACCAGGGCGCGGGCGATCTCCTCAAGTTGCGCATCACTAGCCTTGGGCCGGGCGATCGGCTGATAGGCGCCGCTGGTGTGCACATCCTCGACGGGTGCATCCGCCAGATCGTATGGCAGCATCACGACGACGGGTTCTTGTCCGTCGGCAGCCATATCAAAAGCCCGCACGATAGCAGACCCGGCGTTGTCTTGGTCAAGCGTGATAACCGGAATATTCAACCCCACGGTCACTGTCGTCTGGTCGATATCGAATGGCCGGCGTCCAGTGGAGGGCGCGTCCCCGACCACCACAACCATCGGAATGCGCGCGAGCTGGGCTTCTGCTAAACCGGTGACCATATTGGTGAAGCCGGCACCGTACGTCGCCGTGGCCACCGCCATGGTTCCGGTGGCCCGGAAGTAGGCATCGGCAGCGGTCACAGCAGCTACTTCATGACGCACCGAAGTAAACGGGAAGCCCGACGCAGTCAACGCGGACACCAAATCGACATTGCCATTCCCAATGAGTCCAAAGACGCGATCGACCCGTTCGGTGACGACCTTGACGAGCACATCTGTAACGGTGGTTTGTTGTACCGGTGATTGCACCATGGAAGACCTCCTGACAAGCTATACTGTGATTACCTTCACGCAACAGAGCAGGAAGATCAAGTCACCTGAAACTTATTGGGCATTATGCTCAAAAGTCCCAAACAGAAAGTACGGAATGGCAACCTCAAGGTCGAAACGCGAGCTCGACGGGCTCGATGCAGAAATTCTGCTGGCACTGGTCGAAGACCCCGATGCTACAACGGTTTCCCTTGCTCAGCGGCTTTCGGTGTCGCGCAACACCATCCAGTCGCGATTACAAAAACTCAACGACGGCGTCCTGGAATCATTTCAACGCCGCATTACTCCCCGGGCGCTGGGGTATGAGGTCACGGCATTTATGAACGCTTCGATTCGCCAGGGCTACGATAAACAAACCATGAAGGCGCTATCGGAGATCCCCGAGATCGTGGAGATTTATGCAACCACCGGCGACGCCGATCTCCGGCTGACAATTGCTGCCACGTCCCCGGAAGATCTCTACCGGGTCAATCAGTTGATCCTGGATATCTCCGGGATCGTGCGCACCTCAACCGCTGTGGTGTTGCGCGAATTTTTAGGGTATCGCACGAAACCACTGCTCGAACGCATTACAGAGTAACTATTCGTCGTCGAGCATGAACGCACCACGATTCGTCAGCGCATAGATCAAATCGTCCTGGGTAACCTGGGCTTCATTACGCATCACCGCAGCTTTTGCCGCAGAGCGTGCCGCCAGTGTCAGTTCGGCCTGCGAGAGTCCTTCAAAGTATTGTTCGTAGATGTCGACTTCGTTCATGACGGGTGTTGGTGCCCGGTCGCCCAGTTGCGAGCGGAGCACGCGCATCGCTTCTTGTGGTGTGGGCAGCGAAAAGTTCAGGACCGTATCGAAGTGCCGGAACATGGACCGGTCCAAGACCCCGCGGCGGTTGGTCGCGGCGATCGCGATCGAGCCTTTGCCAAGCACATCGACAAACAGTAGGAAGGCTTTGAAGACGCGCCGGGTCATGCCGCTGATGGTGTCTTCCCCGATCGTGTCGAAGACGTCAAACAGATATATCGCACGACGACGTGCCAGTCGGTCAAAAACCTCGCGCAGTGACGGCACATCTTCTTCCGAGGAATACACATTGAGCAGGTTGTCCAGATAGACCGTAACCAGCGGGATGCCCAGCTCGGCCGATAACACCTCGGCGGTTGCTGTCTTCCCGGTCCCAGCAGGCCCTTCCATTAACAAGCGGTGCGCCGGTGTGAAACCGAAGTCGCGCAGTAACGCTGCATTGCGGTGTTCATCTAGGATCTGACGAACGCGCTCAATCAGGTCCCCGGAAATGGTGAGTTCTTCGAAGTTCGCGTCGGGACGAGCTACCTTAATGAACTCGGCGAGATCAGAATCGATATCAACTCCGGGATCATCGTCATCCACCGTCTGCAGCTCTACCGTCTCACCACGAGCCTGTTCGATAGCCTTGCGAATCTCGGTTGCCGCATTGCGCCGACCTTCGGTGAGTTCTCGGTGTGCAACATCAAGCGCCACCGCATAAAACCCGTCCTCGTCGCCCGCAGCGTGGTTCGCCACCATCGCAGCAATATCGTGGCTTAATCCTGACATGGTTGTATCAAATCCTCGAGAAATTGAGTCGGTGCGAGACTACCATCAACTATAGTGAGCTTGCCGACTACCGTGAAAGGTGCCATGAGTATTGCAATCATCGCAGCCCTGATCGGTTTGGCCTTTTTAGATGCCTCGACCCTCTCGACCCTGCTGGTTCCCTTATGGTTGCTGGCTCGACCGGGCGCGTTTGAACCACGCCGGCTCGTCACCTATCTCACCGTCACCGCCGTAACATACCTCTTCCTTGGCACCGCGGTGCTCGTCCTAGCTCATCAGCTGATCGATGCTTACCTCGACACTCTGCAAAGCCCGACCGCCGATCGCGTGGTCATCAGCCTGGGCATACTCGTCGTCGTCATGGGGATCATCGGGATTTTCCGCGGACGACGTGAAACTAAACCCGGTCCCTCAGTGATCACCCGACTTCGGGACAGTGCCCTTGCCACCAATGCCTCAACCGCGACCCTGGCCTTATCCGCCATCGTCATTGAGGCTGCAACCATGTGGCCGTATCTCGTCGGTATCAGCCTCATCGCGGCCAACGGTCCCGGCCTGCCATGGGACGTTTTCTGGTTGGCGTTCTATAACGTCATCATGATCCTGCCCGCATCCCTCCTGACGTGGGCGCGAGCAAAATACCCCGAACAAACGGATTTGCTGCTGTCCAAGACCCAAGAAACCATGACCGGTGCTGGTTCAACGTTTACCGCATGGCTGGCCATTGGCATCGGCGCCTGGATTATTGTATTTCGGGTGCTCTAGGCCTGCATTACACTGGCACCATGTCGCCCCAACCCACACCGCAGTTGTTACCTACCTCCCCGACAACTCGCGCCACAATTCCCTGGCGCCAAATTCTCTGGTTCGTGATCGGCACCTATGCGCTCGCCTGGCTCGTGGCCCTGCCGCTCTACATTGTCAACGACGAGAGGCTATTTCAGGGGCTCTATCTTCCGGTCGGACTGCTCACGATGCTCATCCCCGGACTGGTTGCGTGGCTAATCGTGCGTAAGAACCACCCAAAAGGTCGGCGCGCAGCGGCCCTCGGATTCGGAAGGCCTCGCCCGCTTCCACGGTTTTTCGGTTACCTCGCCCTCGCATTTGTCATCCCGGTGATCATTGGCGTGCTGAGCATGCCAATTGCTTCTGCGCTGGGGTTCTATGACGCTGATCTGAAGAACTTCTCAGGCCTGCAACAAACCCTCATGGATGCCGGCCTGGCCGGCATCTCTCTTGAATTTTTCCTTATCACCCAACTCATCAACGTGGTACTGGCTTCGTGGTTTATCAACCTGCTGCCCGCCCTCGGCGAAGAGATCGGGTGGCGCGGCTGGCTCACCCCACAATTGCTGCCCATGGGTGTCGTTCCAACCATCCTGATCACGGGCGTCATCTGGGGGCTATGGCACACTCCACTCATACTGTTGGGACACAACTACCCCAGCCTGCCGGGCTGGCTATCCGTCATCTTTATGGTCGTGTTTTGCACCCTGATCGGCGGGATCCTCGCCTGGCTGACAATCCGCACCAACTCCGTATGGCCAGCCGCTTTGGGGCATTCGACTATCAACGCCACAGCTGCACTCCCGCTGCTATTCTCTGCGGAGCCCACTTACGACGCCGCACACGTGGGCATTGCGGGTACCGCCGGCTGGATTATCGCCACTGTGATCCTAGGGATCTTTTTGCTGACCCGATCTTTCAAACCGGCACCCCAGCCTGCAGTCGACCCGGCTGCCGCCTGGCCAAGCGATTACCCTCATCCCCGATGAAAGCGTCGATCGCACCAGGTCCTTGGCCCAGTGCGATCGACGTATCTTGTCTCTGCCATCTAGCAGGACTGAGTTGTTAGTTCAGTTCGTGAATCTCGCGTTTCGAAGCGTCTTGTGAAAAGATCAAGGAAATCAGGCTCACGGCGGTGAAACTCATCCACAAAATAGCGACCAGGTGCAGCGATCCGCCGCCAGCAGCCGCTAAGGCTGTCGCCATCATCGGGGTGAAGCCCGCGCCCAGCAATGCGGCCAGCTGGTAGCCAATGGAGGCTCCCGAATATCGAACGTGGGTTGGGAACAGCTCACCAGCATAGGCGCCGTAGGGGCCAGCGGTGAAGCCTTGAACCAGGGACAGGCCCAAGATAATGGCCAGCATAAAGGCCATGGCGGTCCCCATTTCGAGCAACCACATGACCGGGAAGGCTAAAACGATGCCGATCACGTTGCCCCAGATGAGCACCTTGCGTCGTCCCAGGCGATCTGACAACCGCGCAGCGATAACCACGAAGGTAATGGTGAAGATGCCGCCAATTGCTTTCAGATTGAGTACTTCTGATTGGTGCAGCACGGCTTGCTGGACGGCGAAAGCAATCGCCCAAGCACCCATGAGTCCCTGCGCCATTTGGCCAGAGAGACCACTACCGATTGCGCGAAGCAGTTTTGTTGGGTGATTGATCACCAGTTCGGCAACTGGAACTTTCTTCGGAGCAGGTTTCTTCGCCATTTCTTTGAAGACCTGCGACTCGGACACTTTCATGCGAATAAAGATGCCTAACAGCATGAGAACTGCTGAGAAAATAAACGGAATGCGCCAGCCCCAGCTGAGGAACTGTTCTTCGGGTAACAGCGAGAACCCAGATAATGCCAGAGTGCCGATGATGGTCCCGGCCGGCGCGCCCATGTAGGCAAACGCTGCAGCTAATCCGCGCTTCTTGCGTGGTGCGGATTCAAAGGCCAACAGCATGGCACCGCCCCACTCGCCACCAACGGCAATGCCTTGAATGATTCGCAGACTGACCAATAACACAGGTGCCATAACACCGATTTGATGTGCTGTGGGCAAGAGCCCCATCAAGGTTGAAGCGATACCCATGATCAAGACCGTCACCACAAGGATGGTCTTACGCCCCAGCCGGTCTCCCAGGTGACCGAAGATCAACCCACCCAAGGGACGTGCTGCGTATCCAGCAGCTAAGGTCGCAAACGATAGGATCAGCGCAACGTGCTGATCTAGCCCGACAAAGAAGACTTTATTGAAAACAATGCCTGCCGCGGTGGCGTACAAAATGAAATCGTAATATTCAATCGCGGTGCCAAGAAAACTAGAAAATTGAATTCGACGCAGGTCTCGAGGCGATGCGTGATAGGCATCGGCGCTGCTACCCACGTTAGGCGACGTAGTGATCTGCTTTGTCATGCTGTTTGCTCCTTTCGAAAGAGATCCGATCAAGGTCTTGGGCGATCACCAGACGGCCAGCGTAGGTGTTTGCCGCTTTTTGCCATACTTCAACTGGGGCGTGACTCGGAACGAGGTGATGCAGACCCAGAGTTTTCGCGCCAGCTTGGGTGGCGATGCGCCCGGCGTCTTCAGCCGTGGTGTGAGCCCGACGGTGGTGATCCATGGTCGCCTGTAGCATTGCGGTATCGGTATACATGCTGGCCATGGTCTCCAGGCTGATGACTTCGTGCAGCAGCAGATCAGTGTTGTGAGCCAACCGGATGAGATTGTCACACGGTGCGGTATCGCCTGAAATAGTGACTGACCCGTTGAGCGTGTCGAATCTGAAAGCGAATGCCGGTGCCGTGGGATGATGCGATACCAGGGTCGCTGTTACGCGAACGGTTTCATCGGCAAAGACCACAAACGGCTCCATTGCTGGTGCCACGTTATGGTCTGGATCAAAGGGCACGTCTGCGGGGAGTTGAATATCCTGCGGGGCGAAGTAGTCGTAGGGCCCCTTCGTCAGCGAATCCATCACGCGATCGTTGATATCAGCCGAGTAGGCGTTCACCAATCCAGCAAAGGTTGCTTCAATACCTGCCCCCGGCTTCTCGGGATTCACGGGTTGTGGCTTGGTCGTTGCTCGAGGCGACAACGGTGTGACTCGACCACGGTCTCCAGGACCATAGAGTGGGATGGGGCCTCGACCAGCCTGCTTGATCTCGAAGGGAGCAAACAACATTAGCGAGCCGAGATCCACGATGTGATCTGAATGCATGTGGGTGATGAAGATGCCCTTCAAATCGGCCATCGCTAGTCCGGCTTGTTGAATCTGACGGCCAACGCCAGAACCACAATCGACCAGGTACCATCCATCATCGACTACGATGGCGGTGGCTATTCCCTGGCGAGGTGCACCCTGGTGGTCTGACCACCACCGAGGGCCACCGGCAGTCCCCAGTGTCACAACGTGGGGCGGCACACTTGCTGCATAAGCAATTTCGAAATGTGTCACAACGATCCTTCCGTGATCTATATCACCAACAGCAGCTTACGTTACCGGGGTCACAATTCCTTGCATAACGAAAAGAACTCACCAAGTCCTTAAGCTAAGCTTATGAACGAGTTAACGCTGCGTCAGTTGGAATATTTTGTGGCTGTCGCCGAGACCCAATCCATCACTAAAGCCGCTGCAACAAGTCACGTCAGTCAAGCGGCTGTAAGCCTTGCCCTGACGGAACTAGAAAAAACTCTGGGCGTGACACTCACGATCCGCCGCCCCGCAAAAGGTGTAGTTCTCACAGCGGAAGGGCGGGCTATTCTTCCGGAGGCTCGCGCCATTCTTGATCAAACGCAGCAGCTGGCAGATCGCGCCTCTCAGGTGCGCAAGAGCTTATCAGGGCCGCTGCACATTGGATGTTTCCGCACACTGTCGATGCACGTAGTACCGCATCTGGTGGAGTGGTTTGCTAGACACCATCCGGCAGTTGAACTCATCTTTGATGAAGATAATGCCCAAGACATCCAGCAGAAGATGTTGTCGGGCCAGCTCTCAGCGTGTTTAATCTATGAAGCGCAGCTTGAGCCTGGTTGTCGAACCGTCTTCGTGCAGGACCACCGTCGCCAGGCCATCATGTCACCTCAGCATCCCCTGGCCGAGTTTTCTGAAGTCTCATTGGCTCAGCTGGCTGATTTCCCAGCGGTCCTCCTGAGTGAGCAGCCAGCTTTAGAACGAACGCTTAATGAGTTTTACAGCCGCTCCTTGGACCCAAAAATTGCAGCACGAACTCGCAGCGTTCAAACAGTACAGAATCTTGTGGGGCGGAACTTCGGCTATGGGGTGCTCATGCATGCGTCGTCGTCCTCACCCGAAGGTCGGCCGCTCATTACACGGAATATATCCGATTCGATCCCTCGAAACGCCCTTATGCTGGCCCTTCCGCCTGGGCATACAACTGCTGCCGTGCGAGCGCTCGAAGCCTGCCTTCAGGAATTACCGAATACCTGATAGTGGTCTGCCCGAGGCCAGTAAGAACGCCCACCAGATGACGATCTGGTGGGCGTTCTGTATGAGCGTTGACGTTCTATGGGGTCGGAATGCCGCCGTTTACGTGGAGCGTTTCTCCGATCACGTAGCTGGATTCCGGGGACGTGAGAAACACGAATGCCGGAGCAACTTCTGTGGGTTGCCCAGCCCGGCCGAGCGGAGTGTTCTGCCCGAAGTGCGGCAGTTTTTCTTTCGGTTGGCCTTGGGAGGGTTGGATCGGCGTCCAAATCGGCCCTGGGGCGACCGCGTTGACGCGAATCCCCTTGGGAGCCAGTTGTTGGCCGAGCCCTTTACTGAAGTTATTGATGGCAGCCTTTGTTGACGCATAGTCAATCAACATCTCATTGGGGTTATAGCCCTGAATTGAGGTGGTATTAACGATCGTCGATCCTGCTGGCATATGTTTCAAAGCTGCTTTGGTGATCCAGAACATCGCATGAATGTTCGTATTGTAGGTCTCTTCCCACTGATCATCAGGAAGTTCCATAAGACTTTCAGCAATGACCTGCTTGCCAGCGTTGTTAACTAGCGCGTCAAGTCCACCAAGTTCTCTCACTGCATCTTCAACAAGCTGATTACAGAATGTTTTGTCGCGAATATCGCCAGGCAGCGGGACAGCCTTGCGGCCGGATTCTCGAATGGCTTGAATCACGTGCTGGGCATCTTCTTGCTCTTCTTCCAAGTAGCTGAGCGCCACATCGGCGCCTTCGCGCGCAAAGGCAATGGCTACTGCCGCCCCGATACCCGAGTCGGCACCGGTGATGAGCGCCCGACGTCCTTCGAGTCTGCCAGTACCACGATATGATTCTTCACCGTGATCCCCTTTCGGCACGATTTCTGCATCAAGTCCCGGCTCCGGTTGGTCCTGTTTTGGTGGTGAAATTTCCGGAAAACGGTCGACCGGATTTTGGAATGTCAGCTGGTCGGATTGTGTCATGGTGCAACCTCCTGCGGCGTTGAGCCTCGGTCGTGGGGGTTAGGAATTTTTCGAAGTTCTTCGGTTGCTTTCCTTTTGCAATGCTTCGATGAGCTCATCTTTGGTCATCTTGGAACGCCCCTCGATGTCGAGTTTCTGGGCTTGTTCGTACAGATGCTCTTTAGTTGCGTTCGCATCTATCCCACCTGCGGTTTCATGATCGGTGTTTTTTCCGCCGGCGGCCTGTTTGTCGGAGTCGCCTTTCTTCGGCTTGCGTTCCCAGTGATCTCCGACTTTCTCATATTTTTTCTTCACAGCATCCCACGCTGTTCTGTGGGCACGTTCCTCATCGTTGTACTGATCCATCGCCGAGTCATAAGCTTTGGCAAAAGTACGTTGCGCTTTCTTCGGCGACTTTTTGAGGGTTTTGGGGAGTTCGGACTTCTTGGCTTCGCCGGATTTCTTTGTCTTTGGCATGGTGCCTACTCCTTCCGTTGAGAACCACGTGTAGTTCACGCTAACAGTGTCCTAGGGTTTTCCTAAAGGCCGGGTAAACGGTGTACTCCCAAGCCAGGCTGAGTCGGCGAGGAAACTTTGGACAAGCCGAAATCCAGGCGTTCAACAATGCTTCGACCTGAACGAAACGTGGAAAATTCACTGGATCTGCTTGAGCGTGCAGAAGAACCTGTTCGCAGAGCTGGACAGCAAAGCCCCGGACGCTTCGACAAATCAAAAAGGTACAGATCCTGCAAAGGCAAGAGCAAAAGGCGGTTGCAACTCTTAAGAGGTAAGTCGAGCTAGCAAGAGTGTTTGAGCGATGATGATCTTTCGTTGAAGTATCGTCACGAAGATGGCCACGGGAAAACTTCCCCGTAGCCATCTTCGTGTTCTCGCATGCTGTGTGGGCTAGGCGAAGGCGCCATAGCCGGTAATATCCCGACCGACCAAGAGTGCTTGGACGGATTCGGTGCCTTCGTACGTGTGGATGCCTTCGATATCTGCCATATGCTGGATCACTCCGTTTTCTAACAGAATGCCATTCCCGCCCAGCATGTCGCGGGCATCTGCGGCAATGCGCCGGGCCACTCGAGTGTTGTTGTACTTGGCCAGAGCAGCCTGGGTTGGTTGCAGAGTTCCAGCTGCTTCTAGCTGGGCGATCCGCACCATATATAACTGCATCGAGACCAGCTCGGACAGCATTCGCGTGAGGCGCTCCTGGATCATCTGGTGTTCAGCCAAATACTTGCCGAATTGTTTCCGCTGGGTTGCATAGGCCAATGCCGACTCGAACACAGCAGTGGCATGTCCCAGGGCTGACCAGGCAACACCAATACGCGTGGCATAGAGCACCTCCGACACATTGCGGAAGGATTTCACACCTGGAATCAGTGCCTCAACGTCGACATGTACGTCGTCGTAGAAAATATTTGCTTGGTCGATGGCACGCAGGGATCCTTTGTGCCGAATTGGGGTGCCGGTATACCCTTCGGCGTCCTGTGGCACAATAAATCCGCGGACTTTGCCGTGATCTTCTGCTCCTTCGTCATCGACCCGAGCAAAAGTGATAGTGATGCCACCCGCGGAGCCGTTGCCGATCCACCGTTTAGATCCGCGGATGACATAGGACCCATCGGCTTGGCGGGTCGCCGTGGTAGAAAGTCCAGTCGAATCTGAACCGTGGTCCGGTTCCGTCAGGCCAAAGGCCGCTGGAATCTCGACGTCGACAATTGCCCGAACATATTTGGCCTGCTGGTCTTCAGCACCGAACATCGTGATCGTACGTAGCGCCAGTCCGCCTTGGACCGCCAGGATGGTACCCAGCGAGCCATCGACGCGTGAAAGTTCCATGTTGACCAACCCGGCGGCCAACGGTGAGAACTTCTCAATGTCAGGGTGATCAACGCCGTCATTAATCAGCCCGGCTTGGCCCATGGCCCGGGCGACTTCTAGCGGATAGTGGTGCTCGTTCCACCCCTGGCGCATGGTGTCAACGTGCGCTTCGGCGAACTGACGGGTGCGCTGCCAGATGATTCTATCGGCGGCTGGGATGTCAGCAAAGACGTCGTAGTAGTCGATGTCTTGGGCGTCGGTGAGCTGGTAGTCGGGTTGCTGATTTCCCGGAAACGATGTGGGCATGAGACTTCTTTCGACAAAGGGGCATATGAGGCTTAGGTCTCAATCTAGTCTGCTTTTGGACACGGAAATCTAACATGAACTGCCGGTATCGGGTATCGGGTACTTTTGCAGTCCCACACTGCTCTTAGAAGACGGGTGTGATCCCAGCAGTGTTGCTGATGCGGTTGCGCAGTCGAATCCGACGGTTGGCGGAGTCGTATTCGGCGTGCATAGCGTGTAAGCGATTTTGCTCTGACGCAGTCTTCCTTTTTGGATGCGCCAATTATGGGCATTGCCAGTATTCCACTGCGCTAATCTGACCGGTGAAACATCCACAGCCCAATGATGGCGCCAATGATTTTGACGGAACCCAAACCAAGCAGCATCCACTGCTCAGTAGTGATCTGGCCGTCTTCGACGAAAATAGTGACGGCGGCAAACCCGGCAAGCAGCAGCCCAAGAATGAGTGTGAACACCCACAGGACTTTGATGCCGGGCGCCTCCTTGTGCATCAGGCGTCTTCGGCGGCCAGCTGTCCGCAGGCCCCGTCGATTTCTTTGCCTCGAGTATCGCGCAGGGTGGTTGGGACACCGGCGTCGTTAAGTCGGTCGATGAACTCTTGAGTGATGTCGGGTTCGGAGGCCGTCCAGATGGAACCCGGGGTCGGGTTGAGCGGGATCGGGTTGACGTGGGCCCAGCCGCGACCGCGGGCGTTGATCTTTTTGGCCAGCAGATCGGCGCGCCAGGCGTGGTCGTTCATGTCTTTGATGAGTGCGTATTCAATTGAGACGCGACGTCCGGTTTGCACGTAATAATTGAACGCGGCGTCGAGGGCTTCGTCGGCGTCCCAGCGCGAGTTCACCGGGATCATCTGATCGCGCAGCTCATTATCGGGAGCGTGCAAGCTCAATGCGAAGGTGACCGGGATGCCCTCTCCGGCCAGCCTGTTAATGGCCGGCACCAGGCCGACGGTAGAGACGGTGATGTTGCGAGCGGACATACCCAGTCCGGCCGGGGCGTCGTCAACCATACGGTGCACGGCGTTCATCACGCGGCGGTAGTTGGCCAGTGGTTCACCCATACCCATGAACACGACGTTGGTAACGCGTTCGATGTTGCGACCGCCTTCTGGCACACCAAGTTGCCCCGCGGCGATGACGCGGTTGGCGGCAATGATTTGCTCGACGATTTCGGCGGTCGATAGGTTGCGGGTTAGCCCTGCTTGTCCGGTGGCACAGAATGGACAGTTCATACCGCAGCCCGCTTGCGAGGAGACGCAGAGGGTCACGCGGTTTTGGTAGCGCATCAAGACGGATTCCACGAGGACGCCGTCGAAGAGTTTCCACAGGAATTTGATGGTCTGGCGGTCTTCGGTTTCGATCCTGCGGACTTCGGTCAGCAGGTTCGGGAAGAAGATCTCGGCGAGTTCGTCACGCTTGGCAGCCGGCAGGTCGGTCATATCGGCAGGGTCGGTGGTGTAATGCGTGAAGTAATGGGTCGAGAGCTGGCGGGCGCGGAATGCAGGAAGCCCAAGTTCTTTGACCTTTTCCTCACGGTCTACCATCGACATATCGGCGAGGTGCTGAGCAGGCTGGGTAACGCGCGGCTGCTTGAACTCTAGCTTCGGGCGACCCTCGGCATCCGTGCGCTGGGTCCATCCCTCAGTACGTGGTTGCACCTGTGGACGAGGTTTCTCCATGGCCGGACGAACGCCGTGTTGCGCCAGGCGAGCCCGCTCATCAGCAAGCTGCTCAACCTCGGGATCTAAGAATTGTTTGCGCGGCGGATTCAGCTTCAGCCGACCAGCGCGGTCTTTCTGAGGCTTCATCGGTCGAGTACCGGGTTTCCGAGGAGTATACTTCTGTGCCATTTGCCATATTGTCTCACACGCAACCGCCATCCAATACACGTATAATGGCCACTTCTCTCACGGCATGAGCCCGCTTCGCAGATGACCACCGTGGGCTCCGGTCTCGGTGTGTGTCGGGACAGCATATCCGCGATGACGTATATCACATTTAACGTTAGGCTGCGTATATGACTACTATTATTGCCTCTCGTCCAGACATCCCGGGGGAAGACTTCTCCCGGGTTGCCATGACCGAAGAAACGCTGAGCCTTCTACAAAAATTGCGCGGCATCCACGGTGATTTGATGTTTCACCTATCGGGGGGATGCTGTGACGGCTCCTCCCCGATGTGTTATCCGGTGGGGGATTTTCGCATCGGCGGTCAAGACCTGCTGTTGGGAACATTCGACCTGCCCGCAACGGATGACCTACCTGCCACCGAGATCGGCTTCTGGGTTGCGAAACCCCACTTCGAGTACCTGCGCGGATCGCACATCACTTTAGATACAGTCGATGGTCGCGGCGCAGGGTTCTCTGTGGAATCCCCAGAAGGCAAACGCTTTATTATGCGCTCGACCTTGCTGCCATCATGACGGTTCTGGCACGTGCGCACCACAACCCCGCCGACGACGCGTACCAGGCGGTCGTAGCGGCCGCCCACCAAAAACTGCACGACGCCGTGGTCGATACTCGATTCGTCCGTTCCGCAGTATCTGAATCGTGGCGGCGGTGCCTGAAACTCCACCACACTCCCGAGCGCGTCACGGCTCCGACCACGATTTCCACCGATATCCTGGACAATCACCGAAAGACCCACCCGGTGACTGAGGTCCTTCCCCTGGTCGAAACGCTGCTGGCACCGGCGCACGAGGTCGGACTCATTACGGCAATATCCAATACCGACGGTCATCTGCTCTGGGTTGATGGCGCTCACCCGATGCGAGCGCAGGCCGAAACGATCGGCTTTGCTCCGGGTGCCGATTGGTCCGAAGAATCCATGGGCACGTCTGCGCCCGGGGCCGCCCTATCGACCGGTGCTCCCGTCCAGGTGGCCGGGGCCGAACACTTCTCTCACGCTGTGCACGGCTTCTATTGCAGCGCCGTCCCGCTGCGACACCCCTCTGGCAATATCGTGGGCATGCTGGATCTTACCGGCTCCGAGGCTGCCGTTACCCCGTTGGCTCTGGCCATGTTGTCCAATACCGCTCAGGTCATCGAGCAGTACTGGGCGAGCCAGACATTCCCCGACGCTCACCACAGCGCCCCGGTTGCCCTACCGAATACGCCACTGATTGAGGTCGCGACCGGACGCACCCCGCGCGTTGGGCAGTTGCGTCTATCGAACCGTCACGCAGAAATCTTGACCATTTTGGACTGGCATCGCTCCGGCCTCTCGGCCACCCAGTTGGCCCACGAACTCTTCGGCGACCTGACACCCGATGAGCTGCCCGCCCGGTTGACCACGGTGCGCGCCGAGATGTCCCGGTTGCGCAAGCTGTTACTCACCCGGAAACTACCCATCAGCATTGACTCTCAGCCCTACCGACTACAAACCGCAGTGGCCACCGATGCCCACGCGGCAATGCGCGCGCTACACCGCGGTGACTTGACCACTGCCCTCCAGGTCGCCCCGGCCGACATTCTGCCCGGCTCGGACGCGCCCGGTATCGTCGACATTCGCCAACATTTTGCCGTCACGCTGCGCGAAGCCGTATTGGCCGATGCGACTCCCGACCAACTGTGGTCCTATCTGGGTCGCCACCAGGCGGCCAACGACGTCGAAGCCTGGATGCTGGCCCTGAAAATCCTGCCGTCCCACAGTCCCCGTCGGGCCATTGTGACCGCCACGCTCCAACGCCTGACCAACTGATCCGCAAGCGGGTTGCAACGTTGCTGCAACCCACCCAACCTTAGAGTGGGACACGTCACACCACGTCGCCCATCGGGCGCTGACACTCCTCCACGCTAGGGAAAGGTATCACCATGGTCGTGTACGCAAATCCGAATACCGACGGCGCCGTCGTAGATTTCAAGGATCGCTATGATCACTTCATTGGCGGCGAATGGAAGGCCCCCGCCAAGGGGCAATACTTTGAAAACCCCACCCCGATCACCGGCCAGTGCTTCACGATGATCGCCCGAGGCACCGCCGAAGACATCGAAGCCGCCCTGGACGCCGCGCACGCCGCTGCGAAAACCTGGAATAAATCCTCGGCAACTGAACGCGCCGCGGTACTGCTGGCCGTCGCCGACCGGATGGAACAAAACCTCGAAAAACTCGCGGTCGCCGAATCTTGGGACAACGGCAAAGCCGTGCGCGAGACGCTCAACGCAGACCTGCCGCTGGCCATCGACCACCTGCGCTACTTTGCCGGCGCCATCCGCGCACAAGAAGGCTCTCTGTCGCAAATCGATGACGACACCGTGGCCTACCACTATCACGAACCACTGGGTGTGGTCGGCCAAATTATCCCGTGGAACTTCCCGATCCTGATGGCCATCTGGAAAATCGCCCCGGCATTAGCCGGTGGCAACTGTATTGTGCTGAAACCCGCCGAACAAACCCCTGCATCAATCATGGTGCTGATGGAACTGGTCGGCGACCTCATCCCACCGGGCGTGCTCAACGTCGTCAACGGCTTCGGTTTAGAAGCCGGCAAACCGCTAGCGTCCTCGCCACGTATCGGCAAGATTGCGTTCACTGGTGAAACCACCACCGGGCGCATGATTATGCAGTATGCCACCGAGAACATCATCCCGGTCTCCCTGGAGCTCGGCGGCAAATCCCCGAATATCTTCTTCGGCGACGTCATGGACGCCGACGACGGCTACCTGGATAAAGCGCTGGAAGGGTTCACGTTCTTTGCGCTGAACCAGGGTGAAGTCTGCACCTGCCCATCGCGTGCACTCATTCAGGAGAGCATTGCCGATGACTTTTACGATCTGGGCATCGAACGCGTCAAGCAGATCAAACAGGGCAACCCGCTGGACACCGACACCATGATGGGCGCTCAAGCATCCAATGACCAGTTCGAAAAGATCATGTCCTACATCGATATCGGCAAACAGGGCGGTGCCGAAGTCCTGATCGGCGGCGAAGCCGTGGATCTCGGCGGCGAACTGTCCGGCGGCTACTACGTGGCCCCAACCGTGCTGCGCGGTTCCAACGATATGCGCGTCTTCCAGGAAGAAATCTTCGGGCCGGTGGTTGCTACCACGACCTTCAAGGATTACGACGACGCCCTATCGATCGCCAATGACACGCTGTTCGGTCTGGGTGCCGGTGTCTGGTCACGCAACGGCAACGTTGCCTACCGTGCTGGACGTGACATCCAAGCCGGTCGGGTGTGGGTCAACAACTACCACGCCTACCCGGCACACGCAGCCTTCGGTGGCTACAAGATGTCCGGTTTTGGTCGCGAGACTCACCTGATGTTGCTCGAGGCCTATCAGCAAACCAAGAACCTGTTAGTGTCCTACTCCGAACAGCCACAGGGTTTCTTCTAAAACTCACCCATTAACACACTGGAGCGCAGATCGGTTGCGATCTGCGCTCCAGTTTTTAAACGCTATTTTTAGGAGTGTTCGATGTCGTCGTCATCAACAGGTACATCAATATGTTGTTCGACCCAGTCAGCTTCATTGACCGTGATCGGTTTGGGTGTTCTCGGTAGTATCGGCTGGTCCTCGTCTCCTTCAGCGTCGACGAAGTTTTCCAGGAGACCTTCTTCCGGAACTTCAAGTTGCGGTTTCTTGCGATCTGCGGGCATAACAACTACTCCTTTCGCTGGGCTCTTAGCCTTGCATTCTCATCTTGAAGTTTCAAGACCACATCAATCCCGGCGAGGTTCAATCCGTCTTCCAGTAGTGCGGTGATGCGTTGCAAACGTTCGATGTCATCATTGCTATAGCGTCGTGTCCCGCCCGGCGTGCGTGCCGGCTCAACCAAGCCGCGACTCTCATACAGGCGTAACGTCTGTACCCCCGCCCCTACCAGCTCGGCAGCCACCGAGATGGTGTACACGCCCCTGGAATCATCAATCTCGTCTAAAGTCTCCGCTTCGTTCATACTTTCCCTTGTGCGAATGTCCATATTATGGTATATCAAATCTATAGCGGATGCTATAGATTTCCTCCGCTAACAAATGAATCAAACCGTCGAATGAAAGGGGTATTCTCCGTGCTTATGCGCAGTGATCCATTCCGTGAACTCGACCGTCTGACTCAACAGCTCTTGGGTTCCACGGGCACCCGGATGCGGCCAACCATGATGTTGATGGATGCGTGGCGCGACGGCGACACGTTCCACATCGAATTCGACTTGCCAGGTGTCGATCCCTCCAGTATCGACCTGGATGTTGAACGCAATGTCATCACGGTTAAAGCCGAACGCGCTCCCTTGTCCGACGACGTCGAACGTCTGGCATCTGAACGCCCACGCGGGCACTTCAGTCGTCAGCTGGTGCTCGGCGACAACCTGGACACCGACAATATCTCGGCGAACTATGAGGCCGGCGTCCTTGCGCTGGAAGTTCCAGTCGCAGAGACAGCCAAGCCACGCAAGATTGAAATTAGCAGTGGCAACGACTCGAAGTCGATCACCTCATAACGCACCGGGCGCTGCTGACCTAAGAAATATGACCGCCGCATAGTCAACCCCTGGAAGGAGGCACTTGATTATGACAACGTTATTTAACTTCCTTACCCCTGAGCCTGAGCCCAACCCACATCAGGTGCCGGACGACCAGGGTGACTTCGACTGGATCATGGTCAGTGAGCCACCCTGCTAATACAAAATCCATCCGATGAGCGCCGCCGCCCCTTTTGGGGTTCGCGGCGCTTGTCGTCTGTCCATCGCGCGGCGAGGAAGCTACGCTAGATCAGGTGAGCCGCGAGGAAGCATCAAGTGCAATATCCTCGATCAAAGAAAGTCCACCTATGACACAACGCGAGATCTTCTACACCTCGGATATCTATGATCAGTTCGAAGATGAGGTAGCCTCCCTCGACTTGCCGTTGCATTCCCTGGGCCAGCATAAACAATTTCATGGTCGCATTCGCACAGTCCGGTGTCTGCATGACAACGGGTTAGTCAAAGCCATCGCTAATGAACCGGGCAACGGACAGGTGCTCGTCGTCGACGGCGGTGGGAGTCTGCGATCAGCGCTGATGGGCGGCAATATTGCCAAAGCCTTTGCAGATAGCGGATGGGCCGGGGTCATCATTCACGGCGCTGTGCGGGATCGTCATGAAATCGAGGCATTACCGCTCGGTGTCAAAGCGCTGGGGTCCAATCCACGCAAGTCCGCTAAGGACGGCGTTGGAGTACGTGATGTGCCGGTGGCCATCGGTAACGTTGAGTTCATCCCCGGTGCGCTGGTCTACGCCGATGAAGACGGCGTGATTGTGGATGCGCGCGCTTTATAAGCACCAGCCGTGGTGCGTCATCAGTCAAGGATGACGCACCACTTTTCAAGCTGAATAGGGCAGTCCCGGAATGTGGCCACGTGGGCTTTTCAACCAGTGCCATGGGCCAGTCAAGATTATGCTGCGGCGGCCCAGGCGATGTCGATGGCCCCGAGGGGTGGGGGTGGGTCGCTGTTCCAGTGTTTGATCTCGGCCAGGGGTGGGCGGGTGTCCACGGTGTAGGTGTGTCCGGTGGGGGTGGTGACGGTGAGTTCATCCACGGTGCCGGTGTAGGTCCAACCCCGATTTTCTTTGCGTTGGTTGCAGCGTTTGCACAGTCCGGTGGCATTGTCCCAGCTGGTGGGCCCACCTTCGGCCCAGGGGTGGCGGTGATCGGCGTCCTGGACCGGGCTATTACACCACGGTGTGGCACAGACATCGTCGCGGAGTCGCAGCATTTTGGTCAGATTCTTGGGGAAGTGGCGGCGCCGGGAATCCATGGCCACCAGTTGCCCATCGGTGGGTCGGGTGTAGAGCCGCCGTAAGAAGATGTTTGCGGCTGGGTCGGCTAGCCAGTCGGTGATCATCCCGGCCGGGACCGGGCCGTCGCCGGGCAACCAAGCCGGCAGGTCATCGGCCCCGAACAAGGTCGTGTCGTGCATGACGACGATGACTTCAGCCTGCACCCCGTTGGCGGTGGTTTGCCCGGTGAGTAACTCCACGAACAGATCGGTCATCACCTGGTCTCGGGTCAACGGTGTGCCATCGGCATCCACGGCTTGGCCTTGGTCGAGGCGTTGGTTGGTGAGGCGCGTGAGCGTTTCCATCACGGCGGCCCCTTGGTGGGCGGGCAGCTCAGCGGTGACATACACCAGGCCATCCCCGGCGGGGTCTTTGCACACCCGGCGCCGGGATGTGTTCTCTGCGGCCCGGGCTTCGGCGGCGGCCCGATCTAACCGGTAGGCATGGCCCTGGATGAGCCGCCGCAATTGGGTGGTGGAGGCTTTGCCCAACCGGTGGGCAATCAAAGCATCGATTGCCCGGCGGTGGGCATCAGACAGATGGAGGGTTTCCTGGGCGACCACCCGGGCATGAAATTCACTGACCCGACCCTCGGTCAGCGCCGCCAACGTATGGGGCAACACGGTGCACAGTGCCGTGGCCGTATGGGTCAACGCGGCCCCCACATATGGGGACTCGCCCCGAGCAAACCCGACTTCGGCCTCGATGCCCTTGCACCGCTCGGAGGTAGGGATCCGTAACGCGGCCTCGTCAGCATGCCGGTAGTCGACGAGTTTCGAGGTCGTCAAGGCCTGATCGCCCCGCAGCATCCGGGCGGCTTGTTCCACCAGTTGGAGCCGATCAATACAAGCTTCCGGGGACTCCGGGGCCGGTAACGAGCCCAGCACGGCCATCGCCCGCTGCACCACGTCTCCTGCGACCTCATCCCGTGTTTCCATACCCCAACCCTAGTCAGCCACACGGACACGATAAGAAAACGCAATGCGGTTGTGCACTACCACCACCCGCCACCACACACTGTGGAAAACCACCACAGACCGCGAAACTATCTGCTAGGCATGCTGGGTTATGCTGTGAAAGTGAGCACTATTTTCGCCGATATCACCCCGCTAAAGGTCAGCCGCGACTATCGCAGACTGTGGATCGGCAACTCGTTATCGGCCATTGGTACCCAGCTGACACTGGTCGCAGTGTCACTCGAGATTTTTGCCCTCACCGGCTCCTCCGCCTATGTGGGATTACTGGGCGCATTTGCGCTGGTACCGCTGATCATCACAGGGCTCTACGGTGGCGCGATCGCCGATCACGTCGACCGGCGCAAAGTCGCCTTATACTCCGCGTTGGTACTGTGGCTCACCACTGTGGCAATTTGTCTGCATGCCTGGTTGGGCATCGAAAATATCTGGCTGCTCTACGGTCTGATTGCGATTCATTCCGGCGCTTCGGGGATCAATCAACCAACACGAGGGGCGATTATTCCAGCACTGGTCGGCACGGAACTGCTCGCATCAGCCAATGCCTTGAACATGCTCTCCATGTCTATTTCGATGATGCTAGGGCCGCTACTTGCCGGTGGGCTGGTCGCGACGATCGGCTATTCGTGGACCTACACGATTGATGCTGTCACATTTTTATTAACGCTCTATGCCGTCTATCGTCTACCGGCGCTGCCACCCGTCCATCCAGACGGAGAACCGGTCTCAGACCGGAAAGTTGGGCTGCGATCCGTTTGGGAAGGCTTCCAATTCTTGGCCACACGCAAGAATTTGCGGATGACGTTCATCCTGGACATCATCGCCATGGCAACGGCTTTCCCGCGCGCCGTCCTGCCGGCGATGGGTGTACTGATCATTGGTTCCAGCTATGCACAAGGGGTTGGCCGATCGACAGATGACCCTGCAGAACTCGTCACGGGATTGCTGCTCGCGGGTATTGCAGCTGGTGCATTTATCGCAGGCCTGTTCTCCGGCACGTTCACCCGCATCACCGCTCAAGGCAAAGCCGTCTACTGGTCGATTGTGGTCTGGGGTCTGTCCATCGCGCTGTTTGGGTTCTTCGGCTGGCTTGCCATTCGTAGCGCGGCCAGCGGCGAGCCTAGTCTGATGTTGCTGTGCGCTGCCGTGGCCATGCTCATGGTTGCGGGGGCGGCGGACTCGGTCTCGGGAATTTTCCGAAATACGATCCTGCAAACCGCGACACCCGATCATTTACGAGGACGGCTGCAAGGAGTCTTCATCGTTGTCGTTGCCGGTGGTCCAAGGGTCGGTGAAATGCTCACCGGCGCTGTCTCGGCTGGGATCGGCGAAGCCGTCACCATGATGTTGGGCGGCCTGCTATGCGTCATCGCAGCAACGCTGGCCGTGCGGCTGGTCCCAGGATTTCTGCGCTACGACTCTCGGACCCCGGTCGCATAGTCAGCACAGCCGCATGATGTTCAGCTCACCCTCGGGTCATCAGAAAATTCTGGTGGCCCGCCACGGCATTTAAGTGGGCTCTGAGTGATGCTGAATATAGATACCCTGTGGGGCATGTCTGCTGCGGGTGAAGCATTGTCCATCTTATACCCCTAGGGGGTATAGTAGCCGAGTGAGAGACCAGCTCAGATCAAGGGACCATCATGACGAAACAACAGTCAGACCACAACGCAGTGGGCTACACCGACGATAAAGCGGCTTACCTCAAGCGCTTGGCGCGCATCGAAGGCCAGGTACGGGGCATCAAACGCATGATCGAAAATGACGCGTACTGCATTGACGTGCTCACCCAGGTGTCCGCCGTCAATAAAGCACTGCATGCCCTGAGCTTGGGACTGGTTACCGACCATATGAACCACTGCGTCATCGATGCTGCGGCCTCGGGCGATGAAGCCGTCATCGAAGAAAAAGTTCAAGAGGTCTCGGCCACTATCGGCCGACTTCTCCGCTAGGAAGGATAGCTATTCATGGCACAAACCACGCTGAAACTCCAAGGACTTACCTGCCAGGGCTGCGTCGGCTCGGTCACCAAAGCTCTTTACGGGCTGCCCGGCGTCACGGACGTCAACGTTGACCTGGTCGACGACGGGGTCTCAACCGCAACCGTGACCTCCAACCCGACACCATCTGCAGAGCAGTTCACCCAAACCATTACCGACGCCGGATACACCGTCGTCAACTAACTTTCTCGTATCGACTCAAGGATCTTCATGACAGCTGAAACCACCGACACCCGCGAAGTACAACTGGATATCTCAGGCATGTCCTGTGCCTCGTGTGTGGGGCGCGTGGAGAAGCAACTAGAAAAGATCGACGGCGTAGAGGCCTCGGTCAATCTGCCGCTGAATCAAGCCTTCATTAAGGTGCCGAGCGGGTTAGAAGATCAGATCTTGGTCGATGCCGTGTCCAAGGCCGGGTATGACGCCGTCATCCACGGCCAAGACCAGCCACAGAGCGCTGCGACTGATGAGGCGGAATCCGACCTCGAGGAGTCGAACGTCGATGACGCACCCGGGGCAGCAGAGCTGAAACCGCGGTTGATTATTTCTGCAATCCTGACGGTTCCGCTCTTTCTGATTTCGATGTTCACCGCTTTCCAGTTCCCACACTGGGGCTGGGTGGCAATGGTGCTGTCACTACCGGTGACATTCTGGGGCGGTTGGCCGTTTCACCGTGGTGCAGTCAAAGCTGCCCGGCACGGTGGCTCGACCATGGATACGCTCGTGTCGATCGGCGTGACGGCAGCCTGGGTGTACTCAACCGTAGAGTTGTTGCTGGATCCCGGTATGACGCACATGGCCGGTTCACACGATCACTCGCTGTACTACGAGACGGCCGGTGTGGTCACCACGTTCCTCCTACTTGGACGATACCTTGAGGCTCGGGCTAAGAATCGGGCCAGTGAAGCGCTGCGGTCGTTGCTGAATTTGGCGGCCACGAAGGCGACCGTCGTCCGTGACGGCCAAGAGGTCATCATTGACGCGGCGGACCTGCACGTGGGGGAGGAATTTATTGTGCGCCCGGGCGAGAAGATCGCCACCGACGGGTTTGTGGTGTCGGGGCACTCGGCTATCGACACCTCGCTGATTACCGGTGAATCCGTACCCGTAGAAGTATCGGAACACGATACCGTGACCGGCGCGACGATCAACACCTCGGGCCGACTCGTCGTCAAAGCCACCCGCACCGGCGCCGATACCACCCTGGCACAAATGGGTCAGCTCGTCTCCCGCGCCCAATCCGAAAAAGCCCCGATTGCCCGCCTAGCCGACCGCATTTCGGCAGTCTTTGTGCCGATCGTCTTGCTCATTGCTGCGGTCACGCTCATCGGCTGGCTGATCGCTGGCGACCCAGCTACCGCCTTCCGAGCTGCTGTCACCGTCCTGATTATCGCGTGCCCGTGTGCCCTCGGCCTGGCGACCCCCGTTGGCCTACTGGCCGGAACCGGTCGCGCTTCACAGCTGGGAATTCTCATTAGCGGGCCACAGGTCTTAGAGGACTCCCGCGGAGTCGACACCGTTGTGTTAGACAAAACCGGGACCGTCACCAAAGGCGAAATGGCCGTTTCGAATGCACAAACCATGAATGGCCACCAGTCTCATGACGTCCTTGGGGCCGCCGCAGCCGTTGAACTGGGTTCCGAACACCCCATCGCCCAAGCCATCGTGGAAGCCGGGCGACAGCTTGGGGAGCTTTCAGAAGTGACCGAGTTCGAATCTACCGCGGGTGGTGGCGTCATCGGCACCGTTACCATGCACGGCACCAAACACCGCGTTGCAGCAGGCCGGTCAACCTTTATCACCCAGCAGGTCGGTGAACTCACCGATACGCAGCATCAGGCACTGGCCGATGCAGAAGCAGCCGGCGCCACGGCAATCTGGGTTGTCATCAACGGTGAGGTCGCCGGCATTATCTCACTGCAAGACCAAATCAAAGATACCTCGGCTCCGGCTATTGCCGAACTCAAAGACCTGGGGATCACGCCGATCCTGCTGACCGGCGACAATGCATCAGTGGCCCGACAGGTCGCCGCCGAAGTCGGGATTGACCCAGAAAACGTCTTTGCCGGAGTCCGCCCGGAAGACAAGGTTGACAAGGTACAAGAGCTCCAAGCCGCTGGCAAGACTGTGGCTATGGTCGGTGACGGGATCAACGACGCTCCAGCATTAGCCCAGGCTGACCTGGGCATCGCGATGGGATCAGGAACCGATGTGGCGCGTGAAGCAGCCGATATCACCGTCATGGGTTCGTCGTTGACACAGGTCTCCCAGTCTCTGCAGTTGTCACGCAAGACCTTGAGCATTATTCGCACCAACCTGTTCTGGGCGTTCGCTTATAACACGGCTGGCATTCCGATCGCGGCCTTTGGGTTGTTGAACCCGATGTTCGCCGGTGCTGCGATGGCGGCATCTTCGGTGTTGGTGGTGCTCAACTCGCTACGACTCACCCGCTTCGGACGCTAAACACCGCACAGCGGTGGTGCCCTCACGTATCGAACTGCAACGATTCTTCATCGCTGACCGATAACGAGAGGACTGCTTCGGCGATCTGTTCGTGCTGCTCGATTGCATATTCGATACGCCGCAGCTGAGTAGCGACGTCGTCCTCACTGGCGTCTCCGACCAGGTCTACTTCAGCAACGAGGAACAACCGGGAGGGACCAACATATTCCAGGTGCAAGTAGGTCACGCGTTCAATCTCGGGTTGCGCCAGCAATCGTCGACCAACCTGGTTCCGCAATGCGGCCGAGGATGCCGCCCCCACCAGAAAGTGGCGACTGCGTTCGATCAGCACCAGGGCGACCACACCAAGCAGCACACCGATGGTGATCGAGCCCACGGCATCCCACACCGCGTTGCCGGTGAGTTGGTGCAGCCCGATGCTGCCGGCTGCGATGACCAGACCGACAAGTGCTGCGAAATCTTCAAAAACTACAGCACGTAAAGTCGCATCCGAACTGCCGAAAATCAGGCGCAACGGTGACACCGCGATTTGCCGGGCCCGTCGTCGGACTTGGATGGTGGCTTGAGTAAAGGAGATGCCTTCAAGTACGAAGGCGATCCCCAGCACCGCATACGCAACGCCCGGCGACTCCACCGGCCCGGGATTGGAAAGTTCCTGAATCCCGTGCATAACCGAAACCACAGCGCCGACGGTGAAAATACCGAATGCGGCGATCAATGACCACACGTAGGCTTCTCGCCCGTAACCCAGCGGGTGGCGCTCGTCGCGTGGCTTGACGGAGCGCTTATCAGCAATGATGAGAAAAATTTCGTTACCCGCATCCGACCACGAGTGTGCTGCCTCGGCGAGCATCGAAGCCGACCCCGTCAACGCGGCTGCTATCGATTTCGCGATCGCAACGAGCACATTGGCACAGAATGCAATCAAAACTGTCATGTTGCTACTCTTAGCATGACGGCCTGGAGATTGCCCGGCGAGATCGCCGAGGTTCTATAGCACCGACCCGCCACTGCATTGTGTTAGACAAAACTGACACTGTTACCAAAGGCGAAACGACTATTCCGGATCCGCTAACCATCAGGAGTGCAGTCCCGGAGAATTTTGCTGATGACATCTGCCGTCACGCTGGGTTGTGAATAGTCATTCGACTAAGTCATCGCAGCACTCGCCCCGACAACCTGCCCTCCCGGCGGTCAGCGAGCTCGAGTCTACTGTCTGAGCATTACACCTCGGTCAGATTTATTGCCAACATAAAACGAGGGCCAGCCGAGTCTCGCCCCGGAACACTCGTTGATGCCGAGACGGCGGACATGATTCGCCCTACTCAACGCGACAATCACAGAGGTCTCGATGGCCGCATCTTCATCGCTGGCTGCGCTGAACTGCCATGTTTTTGAAACGGCTCGGCTGCTCACCCCTGGGCCGAGCTTTCAGCGCTCTCGGCCGCACCCTAAAACCTTCGGTTGCTCAATACTGTGACTTGTGTCACAATGATCTGCACGTTTCGCCACGAAGCGCTACCGGACCAAAGCTCCAGTTCTGGACCGGGGTATATCTCAGTACTATCAGGGAGGGCACCGTGCTGAAACTTATTGGCATCATCCTGACGATTTTCCCAACACCGCCAGGCAAACAGGCAGCAGTCCCAGACCTTCAAGGGTTTGCTACCTATAGCGACCTCGGAACCATCACATCCGATCCGTGGACTGGATGGGTACTCCACGAGCACCCTCGTATCGACCCTTAAACCGTCCCCATGTTTTACCAGTTCAACGCTCTGAATCGATGAGCACCCTGTTCCGAAAGGCTAGTAAAGCGTACGCAACCGTTACGGGTTCGTCGGCATAGTTCTAGCCCGTGCAGCGTTCGACAGACGATCCACCATCCGCGCTGCAACCGCTGCAGTCCGATGATCATTATCAAGTCTCGGATTCAACTCCGCGATATCCGCATGAACCAACTTGCCGGATGCCGCGACGTGATCAATCACCGCTGAAACCAAAGGCAACGGCACACCATATGCTGCCGGAGCACTTAGTCCCGGGGCCACGGCGGCGGGCAATACATCAAGGTCAATGGTCAGATAGACGATATCGGTCTGCTCAAGCAGCTGTGCTACGGCCCGGCCTGCCTCACCAGGGTAGGTAATCCACCGGTCGTCTGTCATCCACCCGATGCCCGCCTGCCGTGCCCGGCCGAATAAATCAGCCGTATTCGACGCCTCAGCAATCCCCATCGCGGTCACCAGAGTGTCGCGCCCCGCTTCGGCTTTCATAATCTGAGCAAAGCCGGTGCCCGACGTCGCCAGCTCACCCGGACGATTATCAAAATGCGCATCCAGATTAATGATGCCCAGTCGTGCATCTGGGAACGCCGCACGCACACCCAAATACGACGCCCACGTGATCTCATGACCACCACCCAGTCCCACGGTCACGTGGTTCTGGGATAACAAGCCAGCTAGGTTCTCGCCGTAACGCTGTTGTGCGTTTTCTAAATCTCCGTCGACGACGTCGATATCCCCGGCATCATAAAGCGGGATCGAGTGATGGACGGCGAACGAGCCTAACGCAGCACGGATCGCAGCCGGGCCTTCGACCGCGCCGGGTTGCCCTTGATTCCGGCGCACTCCTTCATCCGACGCGAAACCCAAGAGCACCAACCCAGGCTGGGATGGGTCAACGATTTGGATGCGATTGTGCCAGCGGGCGTGTTCTGGACCTGCTCCGTCATCACGGCCGGACCAGTTCGGGAAAGAAAATTCTGTCATGTTCTCCAGCTTAGAGCCCGGCGAGGTCTGCAGTGAAACCCCTCATGACAAGCCAACCTCACGCGATGAAGCCGCATTATCATCTACCGTGAACGTCCCAGTTTGCCGGGACCTGCTGTGAAGTACCACGTGTAGAACGCAGCCCAACCACCGACAAATAGCAGGCTCTTAGTTTTACTGCTGCATCCGCGTCGGTCTGCAAGCTTTCCTAAGGCCCCGACACCACCGGTGACGGCGAGAAATCGTCCCATGCGAGCCGGCACAGATAGTGCCATAAACCTAGCGAACGAGGCGTTGCCGTGGGCCAGTGTGCGCGCGTAGATCTTATACGGCACCCCGCGGGTTGGCCCCAATACGAGTGCGGACCACCCTTTTTCGTCGAGTTCGCGCTCGACGTCGGCAATCATTGTTTTGGAGATGCCGGGGATCGCTGCCAGGGTCTCTTCAGTCTCGTCCGGCGACATGCGCTGGGTGACCAGGTAGTTCGTCGCACCCCCTGCCAATGCGCCGGCGAGTGCCGAGATGGTGGTGGCAAAACCGCGGCGCGGGTTGTGAAGGGCAAGCCAGCTAGTCCAGAGATCGGGGACGACGAAAAAGACGGTTGCTTCGGCGGTACCCCAGGCGGCGGCGACGCCGTGGTCCACATATGTACGGAACATCTGGCATCAACTCCCAGAGTGTGCGGTCAGGAATATCTAGGTTTAGCCTAACCCACCGCCTACACTGGAGCAGTACTTCCACCGCTGAGATTGACGAGGAACGATGCCGGACATGAACACTCCGCAGGGCACCGATCGGCGTGCTATCCCCCAGCGCTCGACGTCGTGGGCGGCCAAACTTGCTGATGTCATGTATGCCGCAAAGCTGACCCCAAATAAAGTGTCAGTAGGTTCTGTGTTCTTCGCCGCTCTTGGTGGTGTGGCGTTTATCGCCTCTGCTGTGGTCGCCACCGACGGCGCACGGGCTGCCTGGTTGGTTGTTGCGGTGCTATGTATCCCGTTGCGGTTACTGTTGAACATGCTCGATGGGATGCTGGCCGTGGAAAAGGGCATGCACACCCCAACCGGTGACCTCTTCAATGAAGTGCCAGATCGGGTGGCTGATCTGATCCTGCTGGCCGCCGCCGGGTACGCCACGCTGGGGGTCTGGGCAACCGACAGCCTCGATTGGGGCGTGGTACTTGGGTGGGCTGCTGCCTCGGCCGCCGTGATGACCGCCTATGTTCGCACGCTGGGGGCTGCGAACGGGATGGGGAATTTCTTTGATGGCCCAATGGCCAAGCCTGCGCGCATGTGGGTATTGGTCGTGGCCAGCCTGGCGTCGCTGTTCGAACCGCTTTTCGATGCTCACGGGCTGTTCCTTGCCACCGGATTGGTCATTATCCTGGTGGGCTCGATTGTCACGGTGATCATGCGGCTGAATCGGATCACCGCCGCGCTGCATGCACGAGAGGCCGATACTCAATGAATAAGCCCTCGGGCCTTTTGAAACGTGGCCTATCGAAAACGATTATTGCCGCAGCCGGAGCGAATCTCATCGCCCAGGGCGACGACGGCTCCCCGCCGCATTTTCCAACACAGGCCATCTACTACGCGAATCACTCCTCGCACTTGGACTTTCTGATGCTGTGGGCCATCATGCCGGCAGAGCTGCAGCCTCGGGTCCGACCGATAGCGGCCGCAGACTACTGGGGTGCCGGCATTCGACGCTCGATTGCCCGTGGAATCTTCAACGCGCATCTCGTGCAGCGCTATAAGGACCGCCCGTATACTCGTGCCGATGAGAAAACCACCGTCAGAACAGATTCGGGCAGCTCACCGAAACAAGGCCAGCTTACCGGGATGACCAAGATCCTCGATGAAGGCGATTCGCTCATCATCTTCCCCGAAGGCACTCGCGGACCGGCTGATCAGGTCGCCACCTTCCATGCTGGTCTGTACCGACTCGCCAAACATGCCCCGCACATCCCGGTGGTACCGGTGACGCTGAAAAACTTAGGACGCGTACTACCCAAAGGAGAGCTCATCCCGGTCCCCCATCTGTCCACCGTCGTGGTGCATCATCCGATCTATCTGCAAGACGACGAGCCCCAGGAAATATTTCTCAACCGCGCCCGCAGCATCCTTGCCGAAGAACTTAAAACCGAGGACGCCGTTGAAGGAGACGCCACATGATCGGACTCTTTGATGAGACCGTCGTGAGCCTCTTCGTCAGCATCGTCGGCATCCTCGTCGTGGCCACGATCGTTGCGGTCCTCCTAGGGCTGCGCCATCAAGGCAGCCAAAGTGCCACCTTGAAGAACCTAAACCAGCGCATCGGTGCCTGGTGGATCATGGCCATCGGACTGGCGGTCACGTTGTTAATCGGTGAGACCGCCGTCGTCGTGTTATTCCTGGTGCTGTCGTTCCTTGCGCTGCGCGAATTTCTCACGATTGCCCCGACGCATCGATCAGATCATAAGACGCTGGTCTGGCTGGTCTACATTATTCCGCTGATCAACTACTGGTTTTTATGGGAGCACTGGTACGGCGCCTTTGCAGTGCTGATCCCGGTATATGCGTTCTTATTCTTGCCGATCCGCAACGCGCTGGTTGGCGACACCGATAATTTTTTGCAGCGTGCGGCACTGATTCAATGGGCACTCATGGTGTGTGTCTATGCCATCAGCCACGTGCCGGCGATCATGCAATTACCGGTCATGATGGACCTGGGTCGGCAGGAAGCTGAAGGAGCGCCGCTGGGTTCCGGCGGTGCCGAAGGTGCACTGCTGATGCTGTTTCTTGTGGTGGTAGTCCAGCTGTCTGATGTGTTCCAGTATGTCTGGGGCAAGACGTTGGGCAAACATCCGGTCGCACCGAAAGTCTCGCCGAATAAGACCTGGGAAGGGCTGATCGGTGGCGTGCTGACGGCAACCGCGATCGGAGCCGGCCTGTGGTGGATCACGCCGTTTACCTGGTGGCAGGCCGCGTTGCTGGCTCTGGTTTCCTGCCTGATGGGCTTCTTCGGTGGGCTAGTGATGTCATCGATCAAACGTGACCGCGGGGTCAAAGACTTTGGCGCGACCATTGCCGGGCACGGCGGGATCATGGACCGGCTAGATTCCCTGAGCTTCGCAGCGCCGGTGTTTTTCCACCTAGTCCGGTTCTTCTTTACCATCTAGGTCGAATGCCACGCCTCCAGTACTGAAGATGCACCCGCAGGCCTGCCCGACCCGATTTTTCCACATATCTTGACGGTGCCGCTCCGCACATAGGGATAATCTCCTAGATTTGCTGGAAACAGTTGTTCTCTATGGTGCAGAATAGGAATGTGTATATGTCGGTAGAAACGCTTGCTATTCTCATTTCCGCCGCCGGTTTGCTCGTCACACTGGGCGGTGGGATTTTTGCTGGCTTCGCATGGATGATACGACGCACGAACGCCCAATTCGCTGAAGTCCATGAACAGTTCCGTGCAGTTCGTGGAGAATTCCGTGCAGACCTTCACCAATTACGAGGAGAGCTCACCGAGGTCAAAATCGCGGTAGCCCGTTTGGAGGGCCCTCGTGACCATCTCATCTGGCCCCGCGGATCAACCAACCAGTAGAAGCCCCCGCAGGCTAGTTGATTTCCGCTTCGCAGATCTCAATAAGGTTGCGTTCGGCTTCCATGATCTCGTTGAGGTCTGATGAACCCATCAGTTCTGCTTTCTCGTCAACGGATACATCTGGGTCTGCCAGGGTGTTGACGATCTCGAACATGGGCAGGGTTTTGGAGGCTTCTTCGACGAATATTTCGTCTTGGGAGTTATCAAGGAGTGCCTTGAAGTCGTTGGTGGCATCGTCGATCATGGCGCGGGTTGCATCGGCGTCGTAGGATGCACCGGAACCGACCTGCTGCATCGCTTCCCCGATGGCGCCGGCGTGCTCCTGATCAAATTCCCAGTAGTCCTCACAGGAACTTGCCAGTGCGCTGCCGCCACATGCGGTGAGACCAAAAACGGCTGCTGTAGCTACGCCAGCAAAGACAAGGTGACGACGAATATGCATGAGAAAATGGTTCCTTCAAGGTGAGTGATCAGCGCGTGGGGCGGGAAAAGCCCTGCCCCACGCTACCGAGGTTTCACAAGGAACCAAAATTGGTTGAAGGCGCTAGCAAACACGTTTCCAAAGTCGTCGGCGACAATTCATGAAACATTCACCTGCGACGGCGCCTGGCTGTTGGCAGCTATAGGGCGTTAGTTCACTTTCAGCGGCTCGCAGTCAACTTTTGCAGCGGCTGCTTCGTCTAGATAGAACACACAATCGCTGTGCAGTTGCAGCCCGGATCCTGGGCGGTCTTCGGCCGGTGGCTGCGCCAAGGAGTCCCGAATGGCATCGGCTTTTGCTTCACCGAAAGCCATCAGGATGGCCTTGCGGGATTTCAGAATGGTGCCGATGCCCTGAGTCACGGCCAGGGGTGGGACTTCATCGACGCTGTCAAAGAACCGAGAATTGTCTTGGCGGGTCATATCGGTGAGACGACCGACGTGGGTTGGCGCATCAAAGGGTGTGCCGGGTTCGTTGAACCCGATGTGGCCATTGCGGCCGATGCCCAGCAACTGCAGGTCAATGCCGCCGGCGGCTTCAATGTGTTCGTCATAGTAGCGGACCGGGCCTTCGGTGGCATCGTCGGGGGCTTCAGGTACGTGGACCTGGGATGGCTCGACACCCAGCGGAACGGTCACGGTGCGGTTGATGACGGCGTGGTATGACTCGGGGTGATCCCATGGCAGTCCGATGTATTCGTCCAGTGCAAAGAACTGCAACTGGGAAACATCGGTGTTGTGTTCTTTGATTTTTTCTGCCAGCAGCTCGTAGGCCAGTTCCGGGGTGGAACCGGTGGCGACGCCGATGACCGCGTTAGGTTTTTCCACGATCAGGTCGTGCAGCGTCTGAGCGACCTCTTCGGAGGCGTTGACCTTATCGGGCAGAATTTTTACTTTTACCATTCGTTATCCCCGTTCGGATTGTTTTAGGCATTAAGTGTAACGGCATCATCCGTGTTTCCTCACCGGCTGATTTCCCGCGTGCCGATTTCTTCACTTTACACCGGCGACCTATCCTCACCGCTATACGTAGCGGGTCAAAATCAATCGAGCCCGCGAACGACCAGGGCATCTGCCATATCGTCGGCGTGTTTCAACGACAGCACTAATACCGGTACGACCCACGCCCAGGGGGCTAAGCGCACGCCGCGAGCGTGCTGGGCGTCACGGACCTGACCAATGAATCCCATAATCTGGCCTAGTGCCGACAGCATCAACGCGACTGCCAGTGCGACCTTGCTGGGGTTGACGCCCAAGGGCTCGAACGGCGTCATAAGTTTTTCCACCGTGACGACTAGGTGTTTGATTCTGGTGGTGCGGGTGAAGAGTTGGGCAGCCAGGATGATGGTGGTTAGCCGCGCAACCACGGTGGTTGCGACTTCGGGCTCGTTGAAGATCAGTTGGGTGACCAGCAAGAAGACCAGCAGAAAGGCCATGCGCAGCACATCGGTGACCATGATGCGCAGCGGAATTCGGGCAAGGACGTAGCCCAGCAATGGGATGGCGACGACCAAGATGGACCAGTAGGAGTCCGGGAGGAAGAACAGGGCAGCCGAACCGATGGCTAACAGGGCGAGCTTGAGTCCGGTGGGCATTCGGTGTAAAAACGAGCCAGCAGGATAGTACAGGGAGAGCATGTCAGCCGATGTGCTCCAAGTAGCGGTCGATCGCATCTGAGCCACGGTGGGCGATCTTGGCGTCATGAATCCAGATGATGTCCTGGCATTTGGCGGCCAGCTGCAGGTCGTGGGTGATGAGGATCAGCTGCCGGTCTTCGGAGGCAAAGAGTTGTTCCCCGACGAGTTTGGCATAGCGGGCATCCAGCATGGTGGTGGGCTCATCGGCAATCAGCACATCTGGTCGGGTGGCTAGTACTGAGGCCAACGCGAGGCGTTGAAGCTGCCCGGAGGACAGCGACAGGGCGGGCCGATCGGCGAATTCGGCCAGATCGTGTTCGGCCAGTACCGCCTCCAGGGTCGCCTGGCGTTGGTCTTTGGGCAGATGACGCAGGGACAGTTCGATATCTTCGGCGACCGAGGGCATAATCACTTGCGCTGCCGCATTGGCGATGATCATTCCGACGCGGCGGGCTAGCTGTTTGCGCCCGGTGGCGACTTCGATGTCGTGGATCTTGGCCGAGCCGGTGTAGTCCAGCAGCCCGGAGAGCACTTTGGCCAGGGTCGATTTGCCCGAGCCGTTCTCGCCAATGATCGCCGTCGTGGGCGCATCCAGGGTGGCCGAGACGTTGTCCAGCAGGACGGCGTCGTCTGGTTTGACCGTGACGGTCACGTTTTGCAGTTCAATCATAGGTTCCTCACCAGCACGGCGGCCCCCATGCCGCCTGCGACTGCGGCAGCAATGAGGCCGTAGGTTCCGGCCGGTGCGTTGTGTAGTTGTTCAATGGTGGTTAATAAAGCGATGACGCCCGATGCGGCCCATGGATGGCCGTGAGCCAGGGCGCCGCCGTGGAGGTTGACCGCGGTTGGGTCGAGTTTGAGACGCTGGCAGACCGCAAGCACTTGGGCAGCATAGGCCTCAACGATATCGATGACGCTGATGTCGTGGATGTGCAGGCGGTGGGCTGTTAGTAAAGCATCGATCGCAGGGGCTGCGGCGATGCCCGGCAGGGCGGGGTCGGCCCCAACCAGCCGGTAGTCTACGATTTCCACCCCGAGATGGCTGTCAACGGTGGTCTCGGGTGCTAGCGCCACGACGGCTGCGGCATCAGCGATGCGAGCGGCCGATAGTCCGGTCACGGTGGCCAGCGGGTGATTGGTCACGGGGTCAAGTCGGCCAAGTAGTTTGGTCACATCACGGGGGCCGTCGTCGGGACGACCGCCAACCAGGAAGTGTGAGGGATGGTCCAAGGCACGCTGGTGGCTGTGTAGCGCGTAGGTTTCTTGAGCTTCGCGGCTGATGTCGTAGTCGATGGCGAGCCGGTCTGCCGCCTCGGTCATATCCGGGTCGGGGAAACCTTTCGGCGCGAAAGCCGCCTGGGTTCGTTTACCATCGGGCCAGGCGGTGGAGGGGGATTCGGTGCCGCCGGCGACCACGGTTTGCCCGGTCATTTTGGCATGGGCTGCGGCTTGGCCCACAGCTAGCAGGCTGGAGCCACACTGAGCATCCAGGGTGACGGCGCCGGTGGTTTCCCAGCCGGTGCCAAGCGTGGCGATTCGGGCTACATTGCCTCCGGGGCCCACGGTGTTGCCCAGCATGACCAGATCGGGTTGGCGCCGCATTGCGGAGAGGACGGTCGCGGCGAGCTGGTCGTCGGTCATGTCAGATTGGCCGCGGTGCCAGCCGGTGATCGCGGTCCGGGCACCGGCGGTGACAACAATGCGGGTCATGCTACCTCCGGGACTACTCGCCGAATCTTACCCGAAGGGGTGCGCGGCAGCTGGTTCACGCGATGCCATTGCACCGGCCGGGCCGCTTTAGGTAACCGAGAGCGCGCCCAGGCCCGTAGCTCAGAGATCTCGGCGTTGCCCACAATCCATGCGACGACGCGTTGACCAAGCACCGCATCAGGTTGTCCCAGCACCAGACAAGCAGCCACCTGCGGGTGCGCGGTGATGACGCGTTCGACGTCGGCGGGCACCACGGTCGCGCCGGCGGTCAGAATCGCACCGTCGCCCCGGCCAAGGAACTCCAGGATGCCGTCGGTTTCGTGCACACGATCACCAACGGTTGCCCACCGCACGCCGTCGATGACCTCGGTGCGCAATGTGCCACCGATGACGTCCAGGGCGAGCTGTTGGCTAGCCACCCACAGCTCGCCATCGATGATGCGAGTGGTGACGCCGTCAAATGCCTGCATGCCATCCCCGGTATCCCAGGCAACCAGGCTCAGCTCGGATGCACCAACATAGGGCACGACACGCAGCCCGAGTCGTTCAGCGTTTTCGGCTAGTTGAGCGGGCAGACGGTCGCCGCCGACCAACACGGTGTCAATGGTCGATGGGGTTCCGGCTTCCAGTAGCTTCACCAGGTGTTCCAGCCATAGTGGTGTGAGGTGTGCGGCCACCGCTCGATTCAGCCCGGGGTCACCGGTTTCCGGGATGACCAATGCCAGGTGGGATTCCTGTGCCCAAGCCGCTGAGAATAGCGCCATCGACGACACCTGGTGCACCGGCATCCATAGTCCGTCGCCTGGACGCAGGCCGAGCTCAGCATTGAGCGGTGCGAAGGCTACCCGCCAGCTGTCAGCGGTGCGCACCACGATCTTCGGGGCACCGGTAGTGCCAGAAGTTAGCACAGCCCAAGCCGCGGCCTCTGGCAGCGAGATCGCCAGCGCGTCGTCGGCAATCGGCGCCCTGGGATCGGTGATCAGTGGGACGCCACCGTCGGCACGCACGCTTAGCGCTTGTGCCAACGCGTCGGCTGCTCGCGCTGCGTTAATGAGCGACAGGTTCCGGGGCACGTTTGGCTGATTCCATCGCAAAAGCGCGCGGGTAGGCGCGGTAGAGTCCCATGGTCACTAAGGTGGCGATCACAACTTTGGTAAGGTCACCGGGCAGAAACACCAGGGAGGTGATGATGGTTTCGCCAATGCTCAGCTCAGTGAACCAAGCCTGGACGGGGATACCGAAGAGATACACCACGAGGATACCCCCGATAATTGAACCCAGCGCTACACGCCACCACACGGGGCGGGACCCGACGATCAGACCAATGACAATTGGGGCAACCACCCAGCCGATCAGATAGCCGGCCGTGGGTGACATAAACACCCCGATACCCCCGCGCCCCCCAGCCAGCAGCGGCAACCCAATGGCCACCCCGAACAACAGGAGCGCCATGGACGCAGCTCCACGCCACGGCCCCAGCACCGCTCCGGCCAGCATTACGCCCAGGGTTTGGAGGGTAATTGGTACGGCACCACCCACGCTGATGGCGCCAATCAACCCCATCCCGGCGGTGAGGGCTGCAAATACCGCGATGCGCGCTATGTCTCGTGCCGACATTGTGACTCCTTGACAAAAAATTGTTGAACACCGTTCATTGAACGGTGTTCAGTGTAGCCTGAAATTGCCGTGCCCGCTACAGTGTGAAACGACTTGAAGATCACTACTCATCCACCAGCATTATGATGGTCGGTAATGTCTACGATTACTCGCGATTCCCTCAGCCGCGTTGGGCTGCGCCTGCTAGCCGCCCACGGGCTAGCCGATGTTTCGATGCGCCGGGTCGCCAAAGAATTCGACGTCGCCGTCTCCGCACTCTACTGGCACGTCAGGGACAAACAATCCCTATTGGGCGCCATGGTCGATCAGCTGTTGGAAGACTTGGATGTCGCTCCGCCCACCGGTAATCGGCGCGCGGATCTGGTTGCCCGAGCCGAACTGCTCTACGACAAACTCGTCACCACCCGCGATGCCGCTGAACTCACCGCATCCGTCCTAGCCCTGGGCACCGGCGGCTCCCGGATGCGCGAAATCATCGCGGAGGTCTCTGGGGACACCGTGACTACCGATGCACTCATGGCACTGCTGATCGGACACGCAACCCTGAACCAGCAGCGCATGCAGGCCCAAGCACTGGGCCTTGAGGTCGACACGACCACAATCACCACGTTCCGTCAGGCGCTGGATCTGCTGCTCTAAGGTAGGGCCTCTCATTTTCGTCTCATGTTGACCCTGCATACTGGAGCCATGTCACGTGTCCTTGTCACCCGACTTATCTGGGTCCTCGTCGGGGTAGTTGCCGTCATCACTGCGGCCTTTGCGATCCAGCCCGTGATGAGCGGGCCCGACGATATCGACCTCGGCCCTGTTGTGCACAACACGCACGAACCCGCCCCCTCCACCACGGCGTCAGCGACCACCGAAACAGAAACGCCCGCGGAAGCTGAAAGTCCCTCACCTGAAAGTCAGCCCGTCCAGCCCGCTCCCCCGGTCGTGGTCGATGACGACGACCGGGATGACGATGATTGGGACGATGACGACTGGGATGATGACGACGATGATGATTGGGACGACGATGACGACGACTAACGAGTCCCAGCGCGCTGCGGGCAGTCGCCTATCGGTTCGGGCTCGCCTGTTGATCGGCATGATCATGCTCGCCGGACTCACACTGCTAATCACCGGAACCGTCAACTACGTGCTCGAGCGCGAAAATCTCGAGTCCACCCTGGATGACACACTGACCCGCGATGTCGAAGAATTCCGCGTACTGGCCGACACCAGCATTGACCCCGACACCCAGCAGCACTTCACCCGAGCAGCCGACCTGATGTACACGGCGATGCAGTATAACCACATCACCGAAACCCAAAGCATGCTCGCTATGCAAAACGGGGACATCGTGTGGAGTGCGCCGACAAACGTCACAATGCGCCTGGAAAACGATCCCCAGTTTGTGCACTGGGCTTCCCAGCTATCCCCCGAGGCCGTCTACCTCACGTCCTTTGAAACCGACATCACCCGGTATCGTTCGGCCGTCGTGCCCGTGCAATTAGCCGAAGATGACACCACGGCCGTGTTCCTGACCACCTTCGACGTCGAAGCCGAACTCCACAAGCTGCGCATGTCGCTGGTCATTTTCACCGCTGCAGGAGCCGGTGCAATGCTCATCGGTGGCGTGGTTGCCTGGCTGTTGCTGGGACGCATGCTCCAACCGGTTCGCGACTTACAAGAAAACGCCCGACGTATCTCCGAACAAGACCTCGACTCGCGCATCCAGGCCCGCGGTCACGATGAATTCGCCGAACTGACCGAGACCATCAACAACATGCTCGACCGGTTGCAGCTATCCCTGGAACAACAAAAGCAACTGCTTGACGACGTCGGCCACGAACTGCGCACCCCGATCACCATTATTCGTGGGCACCTGGAGGTCATGGACGAAACCGACCCAGCAGACGTGACCCAAACCAAAGACATCGCCTTAGACGAGCTGCACCGCATGTCGTTATTGGTCAATGACCTGGTCACCCTCGCCCAGTCCAACAGCACAGATTTCCTTCACCCCAAGCCGACCGATATCAATGCCCTGATGCACGACATCACCGCCAAGGCCGCAGCCCTGGGCGAGCGCGACTGGTCGCTGAAAGCCAACGCCGACGGCGAGGTTCTGATCGACGGCCCGCGGCTGACCCAGGCCATGCTGCAGCTGTGCGCCAATGCCGTGAAGTTCTCCGACCCCGGTAGCCCCATCGAATTGGGCAGCACCATCCGCCTGAGCATCGCCGGCGACACCGAACTGTGCCTCTGGGTTGCCGACGCCGGGATCGGCATCAGCGCAGAAGACCAGCAGACCATCTTCAAACGCTTCGGTCGCGGCGGCAACGGCCAACGTGCCCAAGGCTCCGGGCTCGGGCTGAACATTGTCGAAGCCATCGCGCTCGCCCACGGAGGCCACGTCCACGTGGAATCCGCACCCGGCCAAGGCTCGATTTTCATCCTGACCATCCCGTTAGCACCTGAGGAACAAACACCGGCGCTTGCCACCACGACAGGTACGCTGGAACCGTCCCGTTTTAGCGATCAGGAGTACGGTGTCGGTGAATAGAATCCTCATTATTGAAGACGAACCCCGCATTAGCTCCTTTCTCGCCAAAGGACTCAAAGCCGCCGGCTTTACCACCCAAACCGCCGCTACTGCCGCCGAAGGCCGCGCCCAAGCGATCAGCGCTACCTTCGATCTGATCATCCTCGATCTGGGCCTGCCTGACGCCGATGGCTACAGTGTGCTGAACTACATCCGCTCGGTCGGTCTCGACATCCCGGTCATCATCCTGACGGCTCGCAACACCGTGGACGACACGGTCGCCGGCCTACAGTCCGGCGCCGATGATTACATGGCCAAACCATTCCACTTCGATGAGCTCTTGGCTCGCGTCCAGTTGCGCTTGCGCGCCGAACCACAAGAGGCCGAAGTATCGATCCTGACGCATAACGGGTTAGAACTGGATCGACTGCGCCGGGTCGTCAAAGTTAACGGCGTGGAAGTCGATCTGTCGACCAGAGAATTTGAGCTCGCCGAAACGTTTTTGCGCCACCCCGGCCAAGCGCTATCTCGGGAACAGCTATTATCCCGCGTGTGGGGCTATGATTTTGACCCCGCCTCCAACGTCGTCGACGTCTACGTCCGATATTTGCGCAATAAACTCGGCACCGACCGCTTCGAAACCGTCCGTGGTATCGGCTACCGCCTAGCCACCCAACCAGACAGCTAGCCACCGGCAGCTGTACGTTGCCAGTCGAGCCGCTTCAGAAGGCGCGACCAGTTATTCGCCGGCAACTGAGGGTTCAGTGTTGCCACCCCAAGGCAGTACTTCGACATGCTCACCGGACGAATATTCAACTCCGCCAGTGCTGTATCGGATATCCCGCGCCCATCGGCAGTCTTAGTCTCCACGATCACCATGTCTGGCCCATGCACCACACCGTCCGTATCGGCGAAGCGCAAATCCACATCGCAGGTCACGCGCTCCCCATCCACCGGGTCTACCAGTGTTGCCCGCCGATACGCATTGCGCAATGCCGGAACCAATTTTGGCATCTTGTGCCCATATTCTTGGGCGAGCACCTGGGCTGCAAATTCCAAGTTTTCCGGCGTCAGCACGTGAGCATCGGCTATCGGCTGCTCGCGACGATGCTTGACCGTCGCCCCGCGCAGACCTTTCGTCTTGATCTCAAACATGCACAGCTCAGATTCCACGTATGTCCGCGAGCGCACCTTGTACCGCCGACGACGCCCTTGGCGGTGAGCGACGTACTGTTCAAAGTCTGGGGTGTCGAAGTATGTGGAACGGTATTGGAAAGTGCGCAGCCCATTGATCTGCATGACCGAAAATTCCGGACCCAGCCGGTTGGTAAACTGGCGAAATTGTTCGGGAGTCAATAAGAATTTTTTATCTACCCGGGTCTGCAGAGCCGCGTTTTCCACGACGTCGGCCAGGGAAATCCCTGACCGATCATCAACCGCGCACTCCATGGCAATACGGGCTTGACTGAAGCGTTGTTTCTGGTTGGTTTCCTGCATGGACTATCGACCCGTGATCGCATTGACGAGTCGGTTCGCAAACCCAGATGATGTGCGCTGCTGCGCACCGATCGGTTCTTGCAGCGCGATAGTTTGCTGCTGATCCAGGGGTTCTTTGCGGTTCTTGATGCGTTCCAGGATCTTATCGCCGGGCAAGGTCCCGACAGATTCATTGGTGCGATAGCGAACGTCCACAATGGTCATGTCGCGGACCATGTCCAATTCCATCACGACGGTGCGCAAGACTTTGGCATCCAGCAGCTCTTCCAGTGCTGCCACGCGTTCTTGCTGGGATGGGTATGCCCGATCCAAGGTGACCATCTGTCTTTCGGTTTTCGCCCCGATCCAGTGGTGGTCAGCAATAAACATGACACCAACCAAAAACGCGGTAATCAATGGCGAAACCCATGCCGGATCTGGATGCAGTCCGTTGATCAGTCCAATCGCAAGCGAGATGAAGTAGTAGGCCACCTCTTCTTGGGTGAGAGTGTCAGAGCGTAGGCGGATGATCGACAGAATGCCGAACAATCCAAGACCAAGCCCCAGACCGGCTTCGGATTCCGAGAGCAGCAGCGTGACGGCAAAGATGCCCATACTTAACGCGATATAGGCAAGCGCAAGGTCCCGCCGGAAGTGGCGCCGGAAATAGACGAGATAAACCAGGATTGCCATCCCGACGATATTGGCTACCAGGCCCATCCACAATGCCATCATGCTGATGTCTCCTTTTCATTTGCTTTTCAGTTCCTATTCACCCTAGGAAGTGTTTATGAAACGAAAAGAAGAAGACGGTGAGAAGTTTCTCATTTATCAGCCGCTATTGGGCTGAGCTTAGACATCCCATATGGTGTAGTGCTTTAAGTCCTGGTGACGTGCTGCAACAACTTTCTCTCGTTGCTCCGGCGACACAGTTTCGACCAACAATGAGAACCTCGCGCGGGTCCAGGGTCGCTTTGATCCAGTGCAGTGTTGAGTCAGGCGGCGACTCGATGCACCATCGTGGATGCATCAGCGCGTTCCTTTTCTACGGTGACACTCATTAGCACTTCACCGAACTCTTGGGGCAATTCGGCTGCGAAACCGTGTTCTTGATCCGCCAGGTCGGTTCAAGTCAAATTAGCCAACACAGCAACAGCAAGATCGCGTGCCGCTTCGGGGGACTCAACTCCAGCACGCTGTTGAATACCGTCAATGATTGCTCGAGTGGGCATGAAAACCTCCTGATAAAAAGTTGCAATATATCGTTTGGTCCTTCATCTGCGCCTGTCACAACAATGCTGAAGAGGCTGCACCATATATCCCACTCTCGTATACCACGTCATAGAGCGCTACACTTCGGCCCCAGCAGGCTGCAGGATGCCACACCTTATATGCGACACTTGGGCACAAGCACCCACAGGGAAAAAACCGAAAGGCAGCATCGCTATGATCTCCACTCCGCGACCACAAGTCACTGCATTAGAAGAGGGCGCAATATTCGACACCAAAGAAATGGAGGCTTCTGAGGGCGTCCAGTGGCCTCGACATAAAGCATCTGAAGAATCCGTTTTGGTGGTCACCGAGGGCCAACTTATCGTGGAATTTCCGGAGACCAAACCACAACTCATAGCCGGTCAGAGCATCGTGATTCCCGCTGAAGTGTGGCATGAGATTATCCCAGACCCTACGTTCAAGGCCATCCACATCATGCCCAAGGGCATCCGTTTCACATTCGCAGGCGGACAAGCAACGTTATAGAAGCTCAACTGTCATGCAAGCGACTTCACGGGACCATTATCAACACGCCGATTGAGAGGTTTTAAGTATAAAAGTCGAGAATTTGATACAATGATCCTGTTGAGCATGCCTAAGACAAGGCATAAAGCAGGGTCATTATCTGCCCGTTCCCAGGAGAACGGAGCCACCCTGCCACCGCGGATTTCGTGGGGTGTAGAGGCTACGCACACAGCGCTTGAATCGTCTCCACCGGCCTACCGGCATGCATACATTTGCGAAAGGACACTGTGCAAAAACAACGTATTGCAATTATCGGCGCCGGCCCGAGCGGCCTGGCAGCATTGAGAGCCTTTGAATCGGCGGAACGCGCCGGGGCAGAAGTCCCTGAAATCGTTTGCTATGAGAAGCAAGATGATTGGGGAGGTCAGTGGAATTACTCATGGCGCACCGGTATCGACCAATACGGTGAACCCGTGCACTCCTCGATGTACCGCAACCTCTGGTCCAACGCACCAAAGGAAGCACTCGAATTCGCCGAATATACGTTTGATGAGCACTTCGGACGTCCCGTTTCCTCATACCCACCGCGCGAAGTCCTGTGGGATTACATTGACGGACGCCTACGCTCCAGCAAGGCCAAAGACAAAGTAAAATTCGCCACCGCGGCTCGTTGGGTGCAGCACCACGAGGACACCGACACTTTCACCGTCACGGTAGAAGATCTCAAAACTCGTACTACCTCGTCATCAGAATTTGATCGTGTCATTGTAGCAACTGGGCACTTTGCCTACCCGAACGTTCCAACCTTTGAGGGTATCGAAACCTTTCCAGGATCAATCGAGCACGCACATGATTTCCGTGGTGCCGAGAAATTCGCGGATCAGCGCGTACTGATGATCGGTTCCTCATACTCGGCTGAGGACATCGGTGTGCAAGCCTATAAGATGGGCGCGCGCAGCGTTACTCTGAGCTACCGTACTAAAGCTATCGGACACGATTGGCCACAGGGTATGGAAGAACTGCCTCTGGTAGAGCGCTTCGAAGGTAATAAAGTGCACTTCGTCAACGGCCAAGTACGCGAGTTTGATGCCGTGGTCATGTGCACCGGCTACATCCACAACTACCCATTCTTGCCAAGTGACCTGGCCATCGATTCACCAAATAACGTCTACCCGTCTGGCCTCTACCGCGGTGTGGTTTGGCAAGAAAACCCGAACCTCTACTACCTGGGTGCACAGGATCAATGGTTCACGTTCAATATGTTCGATGCCCAAGCATGGTATGTTCGCGACCTGATCCTCGACCGTGCCGAACTGCCCTCCGCCGGGGATCGTGCAGCCCACATTCAAACATGGGTGAAACGTTTCCATGACTTGAGCACCGAAGCTGAAGAAGTCCGTTTCCAGGCCGATTACATTCGGGATCTCATCGATAACAGTGATTATCCTATGTTCGATCTGGACGCCGTGGTGGAGATCTTCTTGGCATGGGTTCGTGATAAGAAAGAAAACGTCCTTACTTATCGGGATAAGCAGCACCGATCAGTGATGACCGGAACGATGTCAGCACGTCACCACACTCCGTGGATACGCGAACTCGACGATTCTTTGCAGCGCTACCTGTCGCAACCAGAAAAAGACGAGATCGAAAAGATGATGGACGACGAAGACGTTGTCAAATCCGTCAGAACAAAATAACTCCTCGACTCGAACTAATGCTTCAAGCTCAGCTGCCAACAAGGTTCTTGTTGGCAGCTGAGCTTTTCAGGTCGATTGTGTCCTAGTAATACCGGTCGTAGGGCGCAATATTCCAAACCCGGTCCGCGGTTTTTTCTTCCGTAATGGGTTCTCCGGTCTCCGTCAGAATCTTCCGGGCGACATCGAGTTCCTGTTGTGCTTCGTCTCGGCCCTGATACATGAATTCATCCGAGGCTTCTTCGGAAGCATTGGCGACCTTATCTTCCAACGTGCGAATCACACGTTCTTGTTCTTTGCGAACGTCAGCCTGAGCTTTCTCGACCCAGGCAGGTTGCCGTGCGCGGTTAATGTCTGCGGAGCGTGCATACTCCTGGGCGGTCTGTTTGTAAATCAGCCCAGCATTTTCCTGAATATCGAGCATGATGGTCTCAATGTCATCCTTGGTCAGGTCATCTGGGTTTAACAATTTCTCACGTTTTCGTCCACCGATACCTTTATGTGTCAGATAGTACGGGAACATCGTTTGGATCAGTTTGCCAGCAGGTTTCACTGACTCCCCGTCTTCGTTGAGTCCCTTGGGCTGAACCCCCTGGATGCCGATGCGGCCAGATTCTGGTCGCGCAATCTCTTCTGGTGGGATGAAACCGTGGCGCAGCAGTTCGCGAATCCCTGAGCCCGAGATGTAGATTCGCGTACTGTCATCATGGGCGCAGGTCTTCAACGTGGTGGGTTGTGCGCATCGCACACAGTAGAACACTTCGTTGAAGAAGCGGATATCGATCCCGAGTTCTTCTGGCGTGAATTCATCAAAGATGCCCTGGCTTTCGTACAGCTCGTAGTAATCACCAACGCCTGCATAATCCCGGCCGACAATCTTGTGAGTACACCCCAGATTCTTCAGGATCAAAGCGTGTAAAACGGCCTCGCGAGGTCCGGCAAAAACGTAGGTAACTCGCAGTGGGAACATGATGGTTCGATCTGACGGGTAGTATTCATCGAGCACGCTGCGGTAGGCCAGCATGCGGAATTCGTGACGCGTATATTCACGTTTCGCCATCTCCACCAGTGGCAAGAGCAGCAGTGCATCGACTTCTTCTAACAGATTCTTTTGCATATACTCATGCCCGCGGTGCATGGGGTTCGCGCCGGTCACGAACCCTGCGACACTGGTATATTTTCTTTCTTCGTAAAAGAGACGCCAGGTGTCTTTGGGTTCCATGCGCATGCCTTCAAACGGCCCCCAGTCTGGGCGGTTCAATAAGGTGATCTTGCCGGCGAGCGCGGTATCACCCATCCGGCGGTAGATTGCATCGACGCCCGGGTGTTTGCGGTCCGTGGTGCCAAAGATATGTTTCGCGCGATGCGCCCTGTCGTAGTTAAACAGGTCATCAAGCTTCAGCAGGGCTATCGGCTTGTGATCCTCATCGACTAATACCACTTCGTCGCCCACGGACAAGGATTTGACGACTTCGCTATTGCGCTCACCGATTGGGGCGAAGCTCAATGGAACGGGCCACGGTAGGCCATTAGTCATGCGACCGGTTTCCAAGCACGAGAGATACTCTTGTTCATTCATGAAACCTTCATTGGGTGACAGTACTCCTGTAGCGATGAGCTCCAAGGTGATGGCCGCTTCAAGATCCACCATGATCTTCGGCAGTGTCTGAGCTCTTGCTAGTCCGTCTTCGCGAGCCTGACCTGTTGCTACCCGGTCCACCAACTTGCCACCGTGAGGTTGTTGTGGATACGTTGCGAACTTTTCTTGGTCTAGCACCAACGCTTTTTCTACCATGATTTCCCGCTCTCCTCTTCATATCTCAGACATCTCAAAAGCTCTCAAGCATTGGAACGCCGTCGGAAGGTGTGACGCTGCGCGTGACGGAGAAACTGGTACCGGCTCCTCTAACTGCAGGTAACCACAAATGGAAGTTAAGTGTCCTACGTCACTGCAGCATGTACAGGGGATGGTACTGAGAAAGGCTTCAAAAGTGAACGGCCCACGGTCCAATGCGGTCGGAGCAGCCGTCTGAAGCCCAATAGGTAAGGCGCCTTACTCTTTCGGGCTGACCCTGAATCGGCGCCCAGCAAGTGCTGGGTTGGTTGTACGTGTACTGGTGATCCGTTCTTCGGTGAGCTCTGCTCGTGCGATTCCTACGTCGTCGCCGATCATAGCGATCATGTTACCCATCGGATCAATAATGCAGCTATGCCCCACCCCGGTGGGCGCGGACTGATCTGCAGCCACAACATATACGGTGTTTTCAATAGCGCGAGCACGCAGCAGAGTAGTCCAGTGATTTTCCTTCAAAGGACCTGGAACCCACGCGGCTGGCAGTGCCAGCACATCTGCTCCGGCATCCACAAGCACTCGGGAGACTTCAGGGAAACGCAGGTCGTAACAGGTTTGCAGCCCGATTTTGTATCCGTTGACTTCTAGGATTTGTGGATCCTGGATCGCTCCAGGCACGACCCATTGGGATTCCTGCTGCCCGAATGCGTCGTAGAGATGCAGTTTGCGATACGTGGCTTGGATTTCTCCGCCCTGGATACCAATCAGCGTATTGAAAATCCGCCCGCGCCCATCAGGTTCGCTGACACCCGCGATAAGAGCAATGTCGCGTTCTACGCTGAGCTTGCACAAGGCGGTGACCATAGGGCCGTCGAGATCTTCGGCAGATGCAACGAAGGACTCATCCACGCCTGGTTTACTGAAGGTGGCGTATTCCGGTAAGACGGCCAGCTCAGCTCCTTGGTCGGCTGCTTTGCCTACCAACTGTGTGATGAGCTCAAGGTTTGCTGTTTTGTCGGTGGTCGGAGCGTACTGGATCACTGCAGCGTGAAGATTCATGCGCTTTCTTCCGTATATAGAGGGGTGCTAGAAGAATAACGCTGTAGCGGTCCGAGAAAAAGGTCCTATCACCGTTGATTCCAGGCCTGCTGTTGCAGTGCCTGTGACAATTCGTGGGCATGATGCATCAGTAATTTCCCCAGTTCGTCCCGGCGCGGTTGTTTGAAGCGTGGTTCAATGCCGGTCAGACTTAAGGCGCCAGCGGGGAAGCCCGTGACGTCGAAAACTGGGGCTGCTATCCCCCAGCTGCCTTCAACAATGAGTCCAGGGTTCGTCACGTAGCCCTTTTGCCGCCCGTCAGCGATACGCTCTCGGATGGACTCGGCACTATGGGTGGCTGAGTGCTCCGGGACCAGGTCGTATTCAGCAAGATATTCTTCAACTTGGCGTTTCGGCATGAACGCCAGGATGGCTAATCCTGCAGAGGCTACCCCCAGGGGGAAGCGTCGCCCTTCGTAGAGCACGAAGGATCGAATCGGGAACGCGCCATCTTCACGGACCAAACAAACCGTCTCGTTCCCACGTAGCGTGGAGAAAAACGCGGACTCTTCGGTTTGCTGTGCCAGAGCATGCACATGTTTTTGGGCCGTTTCGGTCACGTCATAGCGTGCTCCTGCGATATTGCCCATGAGGAAGAGCTCTGGTCCCAATAGCCAGCGGCCAGTTTTCGTGTCCTGGTCACAGAACCCTTCGGTAGCTAGAGAGTCTAAAATACGGTGGGCCGTTGGCCGCGCAATACCGGTGGCACGTGCAGCTGCTGAAGTGGTGAGCCCGTCCGGCATCGCTGTCGAGACGACTCGCAGCAGGGCTGCTGCCCGCGATAGTACCTGAACCCCGGATCCCTTTTTTGCCATGTCCATAGTATGGACGCTTCTGGCTGGCAGTGTCACCTTTTGAGCAATTGTCATCGAATTTTTGGGGAACTCTTGTTCTATTCCAAGGGCGTCAGTAGGTTCAACCTCAGATTAGTCAATCACCACATCGTGGACAGATGAAGGAAAACCATGCAATCGAAGTATCAAGATGATGCACTCGAGGCGTTGGCCTCGGTCGTGCAAGATGGAATGACCATTGCCGTCGGCGGGTTTGGATTATCCGGCAATCCCACTCGCCTGATTCATGCGCTGCGTGAGACAGGGGCTAAGGACCTCACGATCGTTTCCAACAATATGGGCATCGATGGCAAAGGCTTAGGCATCCTGTTAGAAAACCGGCAGGTCTCAAAAGTTATCGCTTCCTACGTTGGTGAAAACAGTCTATTTGCCCAGCAGTATCTCTCCGGAGAGCTCGAAGTTGAGTTCTCCCCACAGGGCACCCTGGCCGAGCGACTACGTGCCGGTGGCGTCGGTATCCCGGCGTTTTTCACCGCGACCGGTGTGGGCACCGATATTGCTGAAGGAAAAGAAGAACAAGTCTTCAACGGGCAGCGCTCCATCATGGAAAAAGGCATCCGCGCTGATATCGCCCTGGTCAAGGCGCACACTGCCGACACGGAAGGCAATCTGCGCTACCGTAAGACCGCGATGAACTTCAACCCACTGGCTGCTATGTCGGGTGAATTCACGCTCGCCGAAGCCGAGCACGTTCTGGATGACTTCGTGGATCCAGATCAGGTGCATACGCCCGGCATTTTCGTTCAGGCGCTGGTGGATGCTGATCCGGTCAAGGAAATCGAAAACGTTACCGTCCGCTCCCTGCAGGAGGTTGCATCATAATGTGGACCCGCAATGAAATGGCAGCGATCGCTGCAGCAGAACTCACCGATGGCCAATATGTGAACTTGGGCATCGGTATGCCAACGCTGGTGGCCAATAATCTGCCCGAGGGTGTCTCCGTGAAACTGCAGTCCGAAAACGGCCTACTGGGGATGGGCCCTTTCCCGTATGAGGGTGAAGAAGATGCCGACCTGATTAATGCCGGCAAACAGACCGTGACGATCGAACCGGGCGGCAGCTTCTTCGATTCGGCGACTTCATTTGGCATGATCCGCGGCGGTCACGTCAAAACCGCGATCCTGGGTGCCATGCAGGTCGCGTCAAACGGTGACCTGGCGAATTGGCAGATCCCGGGCAAACTGGTCAAAGGCATGGGTGGAGCCATGGATCTGGTGGCAGGCACCCCGCGGGTGGTCGTGATGACCGATCACGTGGCCAAAGATGGCACCCCAAAAATCGTCACCGAATGCACGCTCCCGCTGACCGGCGCGGGTGTGGTCGACCGTATTATCACCGACCGGGCCGTCTTCGACGTCGTTGACCACCAACTAGTCCTACGTCAGATCGCACCGGGACACACAATCCACGAACTGCTTGACATCACGGATGCACCGTTCGCTGTAGAGCTGGAGGAAGTAGCCGCATGACCGCCTATATTGCAGGATACGCGCGTACCCCATTTACCAAATTCACCGGCCAGTTGGCCACCGAAACCGCCGTTGATCTTGGTGCGCACGCGGTGACTGCAGCCCTAGAACGCGCGGGCATCTCCCCAGAGGACGTGGACCAGCTGATCGCCGGCCAAGTATTGCAGGCTGGTGCCGGACAAAACCCTGCCCGACAGACCGCGATCGGTGCCGGGATTGGGTTCAATAAACCCGCTCAGACACTCAATGTGGTGTGCCTGTCAGGGACCGAAGCCGTCTCGCAGGCCAACCGACTGATCAATGCTGGCGAAGCCGAGGTCGTGGTCGCTGTCGGACAAGAATCGATGTCGCAGGCCCCGCACGTGGCGAACCTACGTTCAGCAACCAAATACGGGGCAGCAAATTTCCAAGATACCGTTGATCATGATGGACTGACCGACGCCTTCGAGCGCATTGCAATGGGTACGCTGACGGATCAGGGCAACTGCCAGTTAGGACTCGACCGAGACGACCAGGACGCCTACGCCGCCCAGTCTCATCAGCGGGCGGCACAGCATCAGGCGTTGCTCGCCGAAGAGATCGCACCGTACACCGTCAAGTCTCGTCGCGTGGAAACGGTCGTCGAACATGACGATGGGGTGCGTGGTGATGCCACCGCTGAGTCGCTGGCCAAGCTGCGCCCGGCTTTTACCCCGGATGGCACCGTGACCGCTGGCAATGCCTCACAAATTACCGACGGCGCGGCTGCCGTTGTGGTGGTTTCCGAGGCCGCCGTTGAGCGTATGGGGTTGAAACCCCTGGCGCGGATTGAGTCCACCGCTTTTGTTGCCGGGCCGGACGTGCAGTTGCACTCGCAACCGGCCAATGCGATCCGGTGCGCGCTGGATAAAGCCGGGTATGACGCCGCTGAGTTGAAGGTCGTGGAAATCAACGAAGCCTTCGCAGCTGTCTCGTTACAGTCGGCAAAGGAGCTGGGCATGGATTTGGAGAAGATCAACCCGCGTGGCGGGGCGATTGCCCTGGGACACCCGATCGGTGCTTCTGGAACGCGAATTGTTGGAACGTTGGCACGCCAACTGGCTGAAGTCGGTGCCGGATCCGTCGGCGCAGCCGGTATTTGCGGCGGTGGTGGCCAAGGCAGCGCCATCATCCTCCGCGCCGTCTAGAGCCAACACACGTCATTGGCGTTGCCTTTCTACTAGGCCGGTGGTCCCCTCAACGGCTCAGGCCGCATAGAGTGAAATCCTTTAGTAGAGCGTTGGATACGTTGCTTCGTTGTTGGACAAGCTCATGTCGGTCGTCTGCACGATGTGCTCCGTGTGAAGGCTTCTACGATTGTCTGTTATCACGGCGCCCAGTTGTCGGGCATTATGGAGGTAAGCGCAAATGTCCTAATTACGGACACGATCTGCAACACCCCGCAGAAGTGGAGCATATTTATGTCACAAGAACCAGCTGATCCCGAATCCCGGCCGGCCGTTGACGGCGCCACCGTAGCCGACGACGGGCGCGGATCCACAAAACGTCGTCAGTTCGAAAACAGTTGGGCGATTTCCCTCTTTGGCACCGCTGTCGGCGCTGGCATCCTGTTTCTTCCAATGAACGCCGGGGCCGGAGGCCTCTGGCCGCTGGTTATCGCGACTGTGCTCATTGGGCCAATGACGTTTTTCGCGCATCGTGGGCTATCGCGATTCGTGTCAGCTTCACAGAACCCCGGTGCGGATATCACCGTAGTTGCCCGCGAGCTTTTCGGCGCAGTTGGCGGACAGGTTGTCACGGTCCTCTACTTCTTGGCGATTTTCCCCATCGTCCTGATCTACGGAATTGCTATCACGAACACCGTCGATAGTCTGCTGGTCGCTCAGTTGAATTGGGGTTCTCCTCCCCGCTGGTTACTTTCGGGGGTGTTGATTGCGCTGATGATGCTCGTGATGATCCGAGGTCAACGCGTGATGCTGGTGGTCATGCAGTGGTTGGTGTATCCGCTGATCGCCGCTCTGCTCGGCGTCACCCTGTACCTCATCCCGTCGTGGCAACCAAGCTTCGTCTCGGAGACGACACACTCTTGGGGTGAGATGGGCCAAGCTCTCTTGCTGGTCATTCCGGTGTTGATCTTCGCGTTCAACTTCTCTCCGGCAGTTTCTCAATACACTTTGGCGATGCAGCGACGGTATGGCTCCGAATCTGATGCCCGCGGCAATGTGGTGCTACGTCGCACCACGATTCTGCTGGTCATTTTCACCATGGGATTCGTTTGGTCGACCATCTTGGCACTGGGGGTCGATGGACTCCAGGAAGCTCGTGAGGCGAACCTCCCGGTGCTGTCTTACCTAGCTCAGGTGATGGATAATCCGTTCATAGGCTATATCGGACCGGCGGTTGCGATTGCGGCAATCGGTTCCTCGTTCTTTGGGCACTATCTCGGCGCGGCGGAAGGAGCCGCCGGCATCATGCGCTCTGTCGCCACAAAGGCCAGGAAGAATCCTTCGGAACAGACCATCAGCGTCACAGTGGCGGTCTTCATCTTCTTATCCACCTGGCTGGTCGCTATCCTCGACATCGGCATTTTGGACATGATCGAAACTCTTGCAGGCCCAATCATTGCCGTGGTGCTGTATCTGATGCCAATGTATGCGATCCATCATTTCGACGCGTTAGAAAGATACCGAGGCAAGGTCTCCAACGTTTTCACTGCCGTCGCCGGGATCGCGGCGGTGGCTTGCATTATTTACCGCATCACCGTAACCGGTCTCTAATCCAGAGCCAACCCGCATGTGCGGCGTCGTTGCTAATGATCTTTCGTTGAGACGTTTTGACGACCAAATGGGAAGGACCCGCGCAGACCGAGAAACTCTACGGTTTTACCACGTTCGGTGTAGCGCTCGTTGATCGCATCGAGGGTGGCTGCAGTGGAATGGTCCCAGATATTAGCTTGGCGCAAATCGATGACCACGTGGTCGGGGTCGAGAGCATATTCGAACTGATTGGCTAGGTCATGCGATGAGGCAAAGAACAGCTGGCCGGTGACCAGGTAGGTGGCAGTGGTGTCATCGACGCTGCGGGAGACCTTGGCAAAGTGGGAGACGCGACGGACGAAGGCGATCATCGCGGCCAGGACACCTAAGCCCACACCGACGGCCAAGTTGCCAGTGACCACGGTGGGAATGACGGTGATGAGCATGACCAGGGTTTCGGATTTGGGCATGTTCTTCAGGGTGCGCGGGGCGATCGAGTGCCATTCGAACGTGGCGTAGGCGACGTAGACCATCACGGCGACCAGCACGGCCATGGGCATCATGCCGACAATATCGCCCAGGCCGATGGCCAGGATGAGCAGGAAGACGCCAGCGACGAAGGTCGAGATGCGGGTGCGGGCTCCGGAGGCGCGCACGTTGATCATGGTTTGGCCGATCATCGCGCAGCCGCCCATGCCGCCGAAGAATCCGGCCAGCATGTTGGAGGCACCCTGGCCAATGGATTCGCGGGTTTTATTCGAACCGGTGTCGGTGATGTTGTCGACCAGTTGCGCCGTCATTAAGGATTCCAGCAGTCCGACCACGGCCATGGCCAGTGCTGCTGGGAAGATGATTTCCAGGGTTTCCAGATTGAACGGGACATCCGGGATGAAGAAGAATGGCAGTTGGCTGGGCAGTTCGCCTTTATCTGCCACGGTGGGGACATCGATGTTGAAGATGATGACGATCAGGGTCACCACGACGATGGCGACCAAGGCCGACGGGACAACTTCGGTGACTTTGGGCCACAGGAAGATGACGGCCAGTCCGAGAGCGAACAGCGGGTAGACGGCCCAGGGGACGTCGATCAAATCGGGCAGCTGGGCAATAAAGATGAGAATGGCCAGGGCGTTGACGAAACCGGTCATGACCGATTGCGGGATGAACTTCATGAGTTTGGCAACGCCGACCACGCCGAGCACAATCTGTAAGATGCCGGCCAGAATTACGGTGGCAAACAGGTATTGGATCCCGTGCGATGCCACAATTGGTGCGATGACGAGGGCGGTTGCGGCGGTGGCCGCGGAGATCATTGCGGGGCGTCCGCCGAGAAACGAGATCGAGATGGCCATGATGCCGGCCGCGTAGAGTCCGACTTTGGGATCGACGTCGGCGATGAGGGCAAACGCGATGGCCTCGGGAATCAATGCGAGCGCGACCACCAGACCGGCCAGGATTTCCGTGCGCATCCAGGCTGGTCGTTTGAAGGTTTCGCGAACGGATTGGCGTAAGGCAGGCGTAACCGTCGCCGCGGACATAAAGCACCTCTGTAGCTGAGTATTTGTGGTCAGATATGCGCGTTGCAGCGTAGTCTGTGAAGATGAGTGAACATGAGTATTCTACCGATCGGGTCCGCGAAGTTGACTCTGGGTCTTTTACCATCAGCTATCGGGTGCGAGTCAACACCACCGTTGATCAGCTCTGGCCGATGGCAGCAAACCCACACCGGCACCATGAGCTGGACGGCAGTGGCTCGCTATCAAAGAAAGTCCGTGGCCCCGAGGTGCTGGCTGAAGGTGACACCTTTAATATTTGGATGCGCCGACTCGGGATCCCCTACACCTTGAAAATGCGAGTGCTGATAGCGGACCCGCAGCATGAGATTGCGTGGCAGCATCCCTCCAAGCACGTGTGGCACTGGGTGTTTGAGCCTGCCGACGACGGCGGGACGTGGGTGACCGAAACATTTGACTATCGGCAGGCCAGTCCGTTGACTATCCGGTTGTGGAAGCTTGGCGATATTTTCAACCAGAACGCCAGCGATATCCGGTCAACATTGCAACAACTTCAAGACCGCTACGCAAAGGAAGCCCATGTCTAAACCACGAGAACTCCGCCGTATCACGGTATTTACGGGCTCGCGTCACGGCAACAGTGACGCCTATGTTCAAGCCGTTGAGGCCTTCGCCCACGCTCTGACCGACCACGGGTACGGGGCCGTCTTTGGTGGCGGCAATGTTGGGCTGATGGGTGTCCTGGCCGATACCGTGTTGGCCGCTGGTGGCGAGGTAACTGGCATCATGCCCGAAGCACTAACGACCGCAGAAATTCCCCACCCGAACCTGACGACGTTAGAGATCGTGCCCAATATGCACGTGCGTAAGGAACGCATGGCCGACCTAGGTGACGCGTTTGTTGCCCTACCGGGTGGGGCCGGTACCCTCGAGGAACTTTTTGAAGCCTGGACCTGGCAACAGTTAGGTATTCATGAAAAACCGGTCGCCCTGCTGAACGTGGCAGGCTTCTGGGATCCGCTACTTGCCATGATCGATCATATGGCTGCTCAGGGTTTCATGCGCCGCGAATTTACTGAGGCGCTCATTGTGGAAACTGAACCAAAGGCACTGCTTGCTGCACTGTCAACATGGCAGCCTCCCAAGCATCCGTGGAAAGATCCCCCGACGAACCGCACTGAACTGCACTCGGGATGACGCTGGGAATCTGAAGACAAAGAGGTGCATTCGCAGGACTAGCAACCGCTCACTTTTGTTCCTCACGAAAGGCCCCTTGATGGAACCCTGCACAACGTCATGGAACGACAGCCCTCCTGCGCAACTCGGTGGTAAAAAGTCTCGTCTCCTACGAACTATCGTGGCCTCCGGTGCAGCTGCACTCGGTTTGTTGTTCACTGGGCTCAGCCCTCCCGCACACGCCGACGTCACGACAAACATCGCTTCAGCTTGTGCTGGGTTAACCGAGTTCACATTTCCCGCCACGACGATAGCCTCCGCCTCAACAGTGCCCAACGGCACCCTGTCACACCGTGGCAAGCCGATCGCACAACACTGCCTGGTCACCGGACGAATGAATGAACGCGTCAGCGCGGTTGATGGCGAAGAATATGCCATCAGTTTTGAGATGCGGCTTCCCACAGACTGGAGCGGGCAATACCTCTACCAGGGCAACGGAGGGCTCAATGGCTTCGTCACTACCGCATTAGGCACTGCAGGCGGCAGCGAAAGTGCCTTACAAATGGGCATGGCCGTCATCAGTTCTGACTCCGGACACACCTCCAGCCAAAATCCCACGTTTGGTCTTGATCCACAGGCACGCCTCGACTACGGCTACCAGGCAACCGGAACTCTGACGCCGATGGCCAAAGCACTCATCGACACGGCGTACGGCTCCGAACCAGAATTCTCTTATATGGCTGGCAGCTCGAATGGCGGACGCCACACCATGGTCGCAGCATCGCGCTATGCCGATGACTACGACGGTTTTTTAGCAGTCGCGCCGAGTTTCCATCGTCCACAAGCCGCCATCGCACAATTATGGGGTGCTCAACAATGGAATACAGTAACCACCAACAAGAATCTCGATTCGGCATTCACCAGTGAGGAACGCGTTCTGGTCGCCGAAGCGATCCTCGAGCAGTGTGATGCGCTCGACGGTCTCGCCGACGGAATGGTCTTTGCCAGTGCCAATTGCCAGGAAATGTTCAATGTTGCACACCATGTTCCCATGTGTGCATCTGATCGTGATGGCACGTGCCTGACGAGTGAACAACAACGCGTTATCACCGACGTGTTCGATGGTGCAACGACAAGCGACGGCTCTGCAATCTATTCCTCGTTTCCTTACGATCCCGGTCTCGTGTCGGAGAGTTGGGCATCATGGCAGTTCAAGGCACCTGTCACGCGAGATTCCGTTGTGCTCGGCTACATATATTCGTCCCCGCCCTACGCTCCTGCGATGAGCTCACTGGGGCAGTTTGTGCTGACTCTAGACATTGATGAAGCCAACGAATCTATCTATGCAACCTCTGAACGGTATGCTCAAAGCGCGGTGGGCTTTATGGTCCCACCGGATCTGACATACCAGGACTTGAAGGCCAGCGGCGGCAAAATGATGGTGCTGCATGGAGCGTCTGACGGAGTCTTTTCCATGGAGGACACATCTTCTTGGTATCGCAATCTGCAGGCCGCTCATGGCGGGAATGCTGCGGACTTCGTTCGATACTATGAAATACCCGGCATGGCGCACACCCGTGGCGGACCAGCAACAGATCAACACGACTCCTTAACTGCGCTGATCAATTGGGTGGAAAAGAACGAACAACCGGAGGCGCTGAATGCCTGGGTGAATCCAGCAAATAAGGCACTGCCAGCTGACTGGTCAACGAATCGCACTCGACCGCTGTGTGCCTACCCAGAAATCGCTTTCTACACCGCAGGTGACCCTGAACGTGCGGCAAGTTTCAAGTGTCGAGTTAGTGAAAGGTCGGAGATACTCAACGCGCGAGTAGCAGCGACCGACGGACAACCCGGCAGCGCAGCTCTTACCCTCACGATCCTGTTCCTAGTGATCCCTGGAATTAGTACTGTGGCGTACATGTGGAAGCGTCGCAAGCATAGCTAGACCAGGAAATCTGTCGCGACGGACCCTCAACAAAGCAGCGGCTTTTAGCTGCGATCTTGATATCGCCTTGTGCCCTCGTCCCAGAAGTAGATCGATATTCCTCAGGTATGGATACCAGAGACGGTTATCCACATTTCTTAGGTCGCATGCCACTGGAGTGCAGATCAGTGGTGGAGTCTCGGTATGACTCAACATCTAGGTACCGAGACCAACCCTGCAGGTCTCATCAGCCAAGCCCTAAAGCTACTGGCCGAAGCGCTCGCGCGCTATCGCGAACCGGATGCCTATGCCAAGCTTGCGCGTTTTACCGTGGAACAGGCGTCAATTGATTGGGGAACCGTTTGGGGTGCTGGGTCTTCACCGCCTCAAGGGACAGCGCGCCCACCAGATATGCCCTTCCCGGTGCTGATCCGAAACATCGAACAACTGTCACGTACGGTTGCAGCGATACAGACCATCATGGCGGGGTTCGCCTCAAATGCGTACTATTCGGACATTGAACGCGTCGAGATTTTCGGCATGCCCGCAGGAAAACCCGCGTTTCGCAACATCGCAGAGTATTTGCGCGACACTTTGCATATCCCGCTGCGGCAAGCCAAGGCTCGCGTGAAGTTAGCCGCAGAACTTGCGCCGGCACCCAGCTTTGACGGCGGACACGTTCCGCAGTCTCGCTACCCTGAAGTGGCACAGCGATTTTTCGAGGCGGTCATTGATTCCTCTGCTGCCGAGATCGTGGTGGATACGGTCAATCAGGTGCAGCGCGAAGCGGTCCAGGCCAAAGCACTTACACCAGAGGTTCAGGACCGTTTGGACTCCGGCCAACAGCATCTCACTGCACTGGCTGCTCAATTAGATCCGGATGGGCTACGCCAAGTGGCCAAGCGATGGTCTCAGCACACCACGTATTGGTTTAACCAAGATGGCGTCCTCAATGACGAGGTCTTGGACCGTAAAAGAGGCGCCTTTTATCGCGGTCACGTCCGAGGCCTGCACAACTGGGTCTTGCGCGTGGATGATCTCTTCCATGAGCGTCTCCGGGTCCTCGCGTCGGTGGTGAATAATCCCAATACCAATTTTGACCCCCTCAAGACCCTGCTCGAAAAACTCTTCGGCACCTCACTACCCAACTTCACGACCCCGGTCATTCGGAAAAAACTTGACGACGCTACCGGACAGCAACCCCTGTTTAGTGAAGACGAGGTCGGAAATCCGGTGACCGCTGCGGACGAACGCACACGCGAGCAAAAGCTGCTTGATGGTATCACCGCAGTCATCGACACCGGTATGTCCTTGGCATCCACGACCTTCCCCGTCGTGGGTGGTAAGCCGCCGCAACTGAGCGTCATCATGGATTATCAGACGCTCTATGACCAACTCACCCACGACTGTCCTGCGACTGGACCGTCACGGCCAAACGCCACGACGTTCATTTCACAGGCGCTCTTCACAGGGCCTATTTCACCATCATCAATAAGACCGTTGTCCTGCGAGGCAGAATTGATCCCAGCGGTCCTTGGCTCAAACGGAGCGTTGCTTGACCTAGGACGCACCGCACGGTTGTTCAGTACAGATCAACGACGAGCGCTCATTGCTCGAGATCGCGGGTGCTCGGCACCGAACTGTAAAATCCCGGCACCCTGGTGCGATGCCCACCATGTAGAAGCCTGGCATACCGGCGGAACAACATCGATCGGTAACGCCGTGCTCTTGTGTTCGCACCATCACCACGCGGTACACGCCGGGATGTGGTCTATCAGTATGCAAGACGGTATCGCCTGGTTCATTCCCGCTGAATACCTCGATCCGGACCGTCGGCCACGACGTAACCGCTTTTGGCGGTGACGTGGGGCGAATCACCACGTATTCGCTATGCTTGAGGTCACCAGGTTACCGAAGTGATGAGCTGAAGAAAGGATCCGCAGCCATGGCAAGAAAACCCTTCAACATGCCACCGAAAGCTTTCGGGCCTGCAGAAGCTGATCCGAATGTTGCTGTCCATGTGTTTCACGCATCAGACGCCCCGGAACCTCGAACGGGGACACCACCCGCCATCACTCGGAAACTCGAAGGTGACGGTGCGAACCTTATTTTCTTGACCTTCACCCCGGGCCAGGTACTCCGCGCCCACACCACAGCCCACCCTATTACGCTGCAAACCCTGCAAGGCACCTTGAAAGTCGTCACCGATGACGGCGAGGTTGATTTGCTGCCAGGAAGCGTAATGCATCTGCACGCGATGGTCGTCCACGAAGTCTCCGCTCCGGAAAATGCTGAGAAACGCAACGTGTTGTTACTGACCATGCTCACCGGCGAACAACATTCAACAGACCCCGAAGCATCCTAGAGCGACACCATCTGAACAGGCGGACGGCATGCGTGAGATCCCGAGAATCATCGACAACGGCAACATCGGACCCGTCAATTCCACACTGATCCCGCGCTACAGCGGCGAATCGACCTTCGCACTGTTACCGCGCCTACGAGATCTAGAAGCTGCAGGACGCAGCGCAGATATTAAAATCATTGGCGCCCCATTTGATACCGGGGTTTCATACCGTCCCGGTGCACGCTTTGGCCCCACCCACGTTCGTCAGGCCTCCCGGCTGCTGCGACCCTATAATCCGGCCACGGGCACATCACCATTTGCCCAAGTACAGGTCTCCGACGCCGGCGATATGGCGTTGAACCCGTTCAATATCGAAGAAGCTATCACCGCGGTAGAACACGACGCGCTGGAACTCACCGCGGACGGCGCTTCACTGCTAACCATCGGCGGTGACCACACCATCGCACTGCCCTTATTGCGTGCGGCATCGCAATGCGCAGGACAACCCGTTGCCCTGTTGCACTTTGATGCGCATCTGGACACGTGGGATACCTATTTTGGGGCTGACTACACCCACGGCACACCGTTTCGACGAGCTGCTGAAGAAGGGCTACTCGATACTTCAGCACTGTGCCACGTCGGCACTCGTGGACCGCTCTACAGCAAGAAAGATTTAGACGACGACGCCCGCTTTGGCTTCGGCATCATCACCAGCGCTGATCTTTACTACAAGGGCGTTGAAACGGTAGTGACTATGCTGCGCGAACGTATCGGAAACAAACCGGTCTATATCTCGCTCGACATCGATGTGCTCGATCCCGCCCACGCACCAGGCACCGCAACACCCGAAGCCGGTGGGCTCACGAGTCGCGAACTATTAGAACTGCTGCGCGGCCTCCGAGGGCTGAACATCATCGGTGCCGATGTCGTCGAAGTGTCACCCAGCTATGATCACGCTGAACTCACCGGGATCGCGGCCGCTCATGCGTGCTATGACCTGCTGTCGTTGATGGCTGACCTCCGTGCTGCCGAGTAAACGATGGCCAACGCACAGGAGATAGACATGCCAACCGGTGGGGACCTGGTCATTGAAACACTATCCGTGCTCGGAGCGACCACCGTTTTTGGTATCCCCGGCCAACATGTCCTGGGACTCTTCGACGCCCTGGGTCGCAGCCCGTTGCGGCTCGTCTCATCGCGGGTCGAAAATAACGCTGCTTTTGCAGCTGATGGTTTCGCTCGTGTGACAGATCAGCCCGGGGTGCTGATCGTCTCGACCGGGCCCGGAGCACTAACCGCGTTAGCAGGTCTCCAAGAAGCCTACGCCAGCAGTATCCCGATGATTGTGATCGCCTCACAAATACCGGAAGCAGGTCTGGGTGGGCGCCGCAAAGGTATGCTGCACGAGCTCGATGACCAAAAAGCTGCTGCGCGCAACGTGACGAAAACACAACACACGATCCATCATGTCTCATCGATTCCAGCGGTCTTGGAAGACGCTTGGCGGACGGCGCTGACTGCTCCCCAAGGGCCGGTGTGGGTCGAGATTCCCCAAGATGTACTGCTCGCCCCCGCTCCCGTACCGTCGCCCGGCGAACTGAACGTCACGATTCCTCAGCTCACACCGCATTCCAGCAGTGTGGCTCGTGCCGCTGAGATCCTCCACGCAGCACGACGTCCTGCCATCGTGGCCGGTGGCGGTGTGCGCCGCTCCGGTGTCGCAGCCCAACAAGCACTGTCCAGGCTTGCTCAACTACTCGACGCGCCGACCGCGTGTACTCCGGGCGGTAATAGCGCGTTTCCCGACGATCATCCCCTATCACTCGGTGGGTGGGTTGAAGACCGCTACCTGACCGAAGTACTGGAGGACGCCGATGTCTTGCTGGCGGTGGGCACTTCGTTAGGAGAAGTCAGCTCGAACTACTACACGATGCAACCGCGCGGCCAGCTCATCCACATCGACGCGGAACCACGCGTGTTGGAATCAAATTATCCTGGCCTCGGCATCAGAGCCGATGCCGGACTGGCACTCGAAGCGATCCTGGCAGCCCTAGAGCGCAGCCCAAAGCCCACCGAAAGTACCTGGCATGGGGTGACCTCCGCCGACTTGGTGCACAACGTGCGCCGGCAGATCGCAGATCGTCTTGGCCAACAAGACCTCGAGCATGAACAGTCCATCATGCGATCCATCCGCAACGCGCTGCCCGATAAGGCGCACACGTTCTGGGACATGACCATTGCAGGCTATTGGGCCTGGAACACCTGGGATGCCAAGCAGGGAGCATTTCATTCTGCACAGGGCGCCGGAGGTATCGGCTACGCATTCCCCGCAGCGCTAGGTGGTGCGGTTGGTTTAGAACAACGCGTGCTGGCCGTTTCCGGCGATGGTTCGGCGATGTATTCGATTGCCGAACTTGCCACCGCCCGCCAGCACGATCTCGCCGTGACGTGGTTGATCATTGATGACGGCGGCTACGGGATCCTGCGAGAATACATGCAAGTTGCCTTCGGAGCCACCGTCGGCACCGAGCTGACGCGTCCGGATTTTGTTGCATTGGTCCAATCATTCGGCATCCCAGCCACGTTGGCTGCGCCCGACTCACTGGCGGATGATCTGCAGGCAGCATGGCTGGCCACCGGTCCCAATGTGCTGGTGCTGCAAACCACGCTGAAAATGTGGCAGCCCACGCATCAGATCAGCGCTCCTCCTGAGCAATGAACCCGATGGCCATGGCATATGACGAGCGGTTAGCGTTTGATCGTCAACTCGATGATTTCCAGAATGTAGGGTGCGACGATATTGCGTGAAATGCGCAGATCCACCACCAGCGTGCCGCGTGCGCCATCGTCCACCCAGGTTTGGACTTGGTCTAGCTCATCCAGAGTGTTCACCACGACTCCCTGAGCTCCGAAACCCTTGGCGACCGTGGCAAAATCGAGCTGTTCAATCTCCATGATCTGCTCATCGAGACCTTGGGAGCCGTACTGGTGGATTTCCGCGCCGTAGCAAGCGTCATTAAAAACCAGCACGACGGCGCTCTTGGCGGTCTGCACTAGCGCGTGGAGATCGGGCAGGCCCATGGCACCACCGCCATCGCCGGTTGCAACGATGGTTGTGGCATCAGGGCGTGCCCGGGCTGCACCGGGCGCCGAAGGCAAACCTAAGCCGATGGATTGATATTGGGTGCCGACCATGATGAGGCTATCGGGCGCTGGCAGATCGAAGTAGTAGCTGGACCAACCAATGAAGTGTCCACCGTCGGAAACGACCTGCCGGTTTACCGGCAGGATCTCATTGAGACGGTGCATTGCGCTGCGGGGATCTAACAGTCCGTCCTCTGCCTGGCCGGTGCCGGTATCGCGGGTAAAATTCAACGTTGAATCTCGAGCATGTTCAGCTTCGCCTGCCCAAGGCGTGGCCGGTGGCGCGTGAGTTTCGAGTCGTGACAAGAGCGCTTCGAGGGTGGGTTTAGCGTCGCCGCGCAAGAAGACATTCACGCGGTCGTTGGTTTTATCCTGTGCCAGGTCGATCTGGATTAGCTGTGCGTCAGGGTTGAATTGGGTGTTGAATGCCGTGGTGAACTGGTTGAGTCCGGCACCCGCGACCAGTACGACGTCGGCGGTACGGATCAGATCTGAGGACGCTTCAGAAGCAAAGCCACCGCACACGCCGAGATCGTAGCGTCGGCCCGCAAATGTTCCGCGTGCTGGTGCTGAGGAGGCGGTCAGCCCGCCGAGTCGATCGGCCAGTTCGCCCAGGAGACCTGCGGCTTCACGAGCTCCGCGACCTGCAATGATGAGCGGGCGTCTGGCCCCGACCAGCAGCGGGACGACGTCATCCAACACGCGGCCAGGAACTTCTGGCGCAGCAGGGACTGCAGCTGCGACGACGTTCGGCTCAGGCTCGGCTTGCGCAGCGCCGATGTCATGTGGGATACACAGCACGACCGGCACACGCTGGGCAAGAGCCATGTCAAAAGCGTCTGTTGTCGCCTGGGCTGGATTCGACGTCATGACAGTGATGGTTGGTGCACCAACGCTGGTGGCGATGGCCACCTGGTCAACGTCCCAGGGTCGCGGGCCGGTAGTTGGTTGGCCACCGACAACGAAGACCATCGGGGTGCGCGATTGCACGGCCTCGGCCAGCGGGGTGATGGCATTGGTGTAACCGGGGCCGAAGGTCGTCGTCGCCACCGCGATTTTACGACTGACCCGGTAGTAGGCGTCTGCCGAGGCGACGGTGCCGGCTTCGTGGCGTAGCCCCGTCATACGAACCTTGCCATCGCGAGCCAGAGCATCAGTGAAATAGGCGTTGCCGTTACCCATCAGAGCGAAAATTTCGCTGGTATGCTCGGCGACAATGCGAGCTACAACTTCAGAAACGGTAGTCACGGTAAAGATTCCTTGGTGAGCTGACTGATGGTGCATTGAGAACAAGACTACCGAGCTAGTGCAGTGCGCTGCGCGACACCAGATCGTCAAAGATCATAAATGTTTGAGTATCGACCACGCCCGCCAGCGGCTGGATTTCGTCAAAGACCACTCGGCGCAGGTCTGCGGCATCTTTCGCCCGAACCAACAGGATCACATCCATCGGCCCGCCGGTCAGGGCGACGTGCCAGATTTCTGGGATGTCGAGTAGTTGTTGGCGCAGGGCACGCCAGTTATGTTGACGAAGCTTCAGAATAACGTGCGCTGAGGCTCCAAACCCCATTTTTAGGGGATCAACTTTCACCGTAAAACCGGTGATCACTCCGGTGTTCTGTAAATGCTGGAGCCTTGCGTGGCAGTGTGCGCGCGAAATGTGCGCTTTCTCGGCCAGTGCGGTCATCGATATCCGGCCGTCCTGGGCCAGGATCGAAATGATATTTCGGTCGGTCGAATCCAAGGCAGGAGCCTGCACAGACCACTCTTCCGGCGTCGTCACGGCCATCACCATTTCGCTATTGAAATTCAAACTTTTCGGACAATGTGTATACCAGTGTAGAGGTATTAGTGATATCTGTCGCTGATTCTCGAAGTACGGTCCACTGTTCGATTCCTCCGGTCATACTGGAGGCATTGTTACTATGCTCACACGAGAGGACCGTCAGCTATGATGCCGGACAACGTGCAACCTGATCTCTCAGAAGAACAAGCTAAGAAGCTCGGGATCAGTCTTGAAGACTATTTACTTCCCACCCACGGACGTATTCAAATGATCTCGGAAACCGGCGAGCTCTTGCCACCCGAGGAGCAGGGCCACACCCCTGGCCACGAGTACCCGATGCCCGAGGTCGATGAGCTGTTAGAAGGGTATCGCCAATTAGTCATTGGCCGCCGAGTCAATGATCAAAACTACGCGCTGGTCCGCCAGGGCCGTATGGCCGTCTATCCGTCGTCACACGGCCAAGAAGCCTCTGAGGTCGCGGCCGCCCTGTGTTTGTCCCCCAGCGATTGGCTCTTTCCGACCTATCGTGACACGGTAGCGGTCATCGCGCGAGGCGTGGACCCTCTCGAAGTCATGACTTCATTTCGAGGGGACTGGCACCAGGGGTATAACCCTCATGACCGCAACACTTCGATTCAATCGACCCCGCTGACCACCCAGCTCTTGCACGCCGTGGGCATGGCACATGCAGCACGTCTGAAGGGCGAAGATGTCGTTGTGCTAGGCATGGTCGGCGATGGTGGGACTTCCGAGGGAGATTTCCACGAAGCCTTGAACTTCGCATCCGTCTTCCGGCTACCGGTCATCTTTTTTGTGCAGAACAATAAGTATGCGATTTCGGTTCCGCTCTCCCGCCAGACCGCCGCCCCGTCGCTGGCGCATAAAGCGGTGGGTTATGGCATGGCCGGAGAACTTGTGGATGGCAACGATCTAGCAGCGCTGCTGGCCGTCCTTGGCAGGGCTGTCAAGCTCTGTCACGAAGGTGGCGGACCGTTTTTGGTCGAAGCGGACACGTATCGGATTCAGTCGCATACCAACGCCGATGACGCGACCCGGTACCGGCAGAGCAAAGAAGTTGATGAGTGGACTCGGCGGGATCCCATTACCCGGATGCGTGCCTACCTGCAGTCGCAGGGCGCCCTGACAGAGGAGCTGGAAGCCCAGTATCAGGCCGATGCCGAAGACGTCGCTACCGCGCTGCGTGAGGCGATGGGACAACAACCTGACCTGCAACCACTAGACCTGTTCGATCACGTCTACACGGTGCAAACTCCGCAGCTGGCCGAACAGCGGGCCCAGCTTGCTGAAGAACTCGCCCGCGACAACCACACAGACGACACGACAGCGTAAGGAGCCTGGCATGAGTAAGGAAAAATCTACCCTGACCCTGGCCGCAGCACTCAATGCGGCACTGGCCGATGAGATGTCGGCCGATGATCTCGTGGTGGTTTTCGGTGAGGATGTCGGCACGCTGGGCGGCGTGTTCCGAATTACCGAAGGCTTGACCCAGCAATTCGGCGATGACCGCTGTTTTGACACCCCGCTCGCGGAATCTGGGATTGCCGGCACTGCCATCGGGATGGCGATCGGCGGGGTGCGGCCGGTCATCGAAATGCAATTCGATGCCTTTGCCTACCCGGCCTTTCAACAAATGATCAGTCATATGGCCAAGATGCGCAACCGGACTAAGGGCGCCGTGTCGCTGCCGATTACCGTACGGATTCCCTACGGCGGTGGCATTGGCGGGGTCGAACACCACTCGGATTCTTCAGAGTCTTTCTATGCACACGCCGCGGGACTGAAAGTGTATACGCCGGCAAGCGTGGAAGATGCCTACCTGATGCTGCGGTATGCGATTCGGTTGGATGATCCGGTTATTTTCATGGAACCCAAGAAACTGTACTGGACCAAGGCAGACGTCTCACTAGAAGAGCTGCGCGAAGAATTCAACACTCGCTGGGCACAGGTCGAAGACCGCCGCGAACACGGTGAAGCCTATGCTCGAGCTGCCGTGGTCCGGGAGGGAGACGACGTCACCCTCGTGTCTTACGGCCCGTCGGTTACCACGTGCTTGTCGGCCGCCGAAGCAGCCGAAGATGAGGGCATCAGTGTCGAAGTCATCGATCTACGCACCATCAATCCCCTGGACGAACGTACCATCGTAGACTCGGTCACCAAAACGGGTCGGGCCGTTGTCGTTGCCGAGCCGCAAGGTTTCGCATCGGTTGCCTCCGAACTGGTGGCACGCATTCAGCAGCGTTGCTTCCACTCGCTGGCGGCCCCGGTGTTGCGCGTGACAGGTTTCGACATCCCGTATCCGCCACCGATGCTGGAGAAGTACTACTTGCCCAATGTTGATCGCATTTTGGATGCCATTGATGATCTGCAATGGGACGATACCCCAGTCGATTACCGTTCGGCCGTGACAGTAGGAGGCAACCGATGACGACCCAAGTATTCGACCTGCCGGATCTCGGCGAAGGGCTGACCGAAGCCGACCTTGTCAACTGGCTTGTGGCCGTTGGCGACACCATCACCGTGGACCAGCCGATCGCCGAGGTCGAAACCGCTAAAGCCCTGGTGGAAGTGCCCTCCCCGTATGCCGGGACGGTGCACACGCTGCACGGCAACCCGGGTGACACATTGCACGTGGGCAATCCCCTGATCACCGTTGCAACCACGGCCGACGACGGCGAGCGCCCCGGTGCACTGGATTATCGAGAAGAAGAACGCGCCGGCATCACCATCTCGGAAGATAGTGATGATGGGGCGTCCGGCAATGTACTCATCGGCTACGGGACCTCGGGCGGCACAACGACCGGGCGCACGCGCCGGTCCAAACGGGCTGTGAAACCCGCCAGGAATGGCACATCGGATCCGCAGGGGGCATCAGATGGCGCCAGCGCGCCCCGGGTGATTTCTCCGCTGGTACGCCAGTTAGCCAGACGCCACGAGATCGATCTTCGACAGCTCACCGGCAGCGGACCCGAAGGCGTTATCCTGCGAGCAGACGTCATGGCAGCTATCGACGGGGTCGCGCAGCAGCCCGCGCCCACAGCCTCACAACCAGCTCAAGCCCAACCGGCCGCCGATCACGCGACTGCTCCAGCGGGCCTTGCGATTGCCGAGCGCGTCCCGGTGACCGGAGTCCGCAAGATGATCGCCGACCAGATGGTGCGCTCGCGCTCGACCATCCCGGACGCGACCTCATGGGTAGATGTGGATGTCACCGAGCTACTGGACCTCCAAAGCCGGCTCAAAGCCGAGAACCCGGAGACTGCACCGAGCTTCTTGGGCCTGATTGCCCGGTTCGTGACCGCCGCACTGCGCCGCTACCCGGTGCTCAACACGCGGTTCGTAGAGACCGACGACGGCGCTGAGCTCGTCTATTTTGATGGGATTAACTTAGGCATTGCCACCGACAGCGAGCGCGGGCTGGTGGTTCCGGCGGTGGAACACGCCGAACGCTACTCTGCACGCGAGCTCACCGGCGAGATCCGACAACTGGTTGACAAAGCCCGCCGCGGCCAATGCACGGTAGCAGAACTGACCCGCGGCACGTTCACCCTGAATAACTACGGGGTGCTGGGAGTCGATGGCGCGGCTGCGATTATTAATGCACCCGAGGTCGCCATCATGGGCCTGGGTCGGATCATCGACCGCCCGTGGGTTGTGGAGGGACAGCTGGCGGTGCGCAAGGTGACCGAACTGACGCTGTCCTTTGATCACCGTGTGACGGACGGCGCGACTGCATCAGCATTCCTGACCACGGTGGCCGACGCGATGCAGCACCCGACCTCAATCCTGGCCGATCTGTAAGGCTGACACTGCCACTTCACGGTCGCGGGGTCTTCGAGCACAAGCTCGTAAGGCCTCGCGATCGTTAGTTTTCAACCAGTGAGGATGTGTGGCGGATGAGCGCGGCGAGCCCGAATTGAAAGGGCGGTTCCGCATACTGGTTTCGTACGGTCCCAGCTGCATTATCACCGAGGTCAGGAGTGTGGACCCGGGATGCTTTGACCACGCGATCCAACCAAGCGCTATCTTCCGTGACGTCGTCGGTAGCAAAAATTGTCGATGGCGCATCAACATCTAGAGCCGAACCGAAGAGGAATGACTCAAACGCCACGACCACGCTGAGTATCTGAGTATCCGGGATGCCAGCGCTGGCCAGTGCCTGCGCCACTGTGTTGTACATGCGCAAGGTTTTGGGCGCTTCGGACACCGGGGTTACCGCGATAGTGGGAATCAGCGACGGGTACTCTGCGAACACCGCACGATAGGACACTGCCCAGTCGCGCAGCGCCTCCTCAAGCGTGGCCTGTTGGTCAAGGAGCCGCTGCATGCCCTCAAGCGACACCTGAGATACCAGTGCATCCTGAATGAGCAGTATGATATCGGCCTTATTCGTCACATGGTTATACAACGCGGATGCTGCAACTTTGAGCTGTTTGGCCAGCTTGGTCATCGTCAAGTTTTCAAGCCCCCGAGCGGTGACGAGCTCGAGTGCTTGTTCACCAATCAGCTCGCGACTCAACACCGGTTTGACGGGGCGACCCGCACTGCGTTTCGTAGTGTTCACTATGTCCTCAAATCCAGATGTGATACGTCGACCATCTTACAAGTGCGGCGCAGTTTTCCCAGGCTGACGTGTTGAGTTCCGGGGCTTTGCAACAGGACCTACAGTGTGTATCATGTCACTAAATGAACCGCATTCATTATCAGGGGAATCTGTGACAAGTTTGTATCAAACACAACCAAACCGTCCAACCATTCAACGCGATGTCGTGGTGATCGGTGCCGGCCCAGCCGGCCTGATGGCCGCCTATACGCTGAAGAAAGCCGGCAAGTCCGTTGCGGTTCTTGAGGCGCGCAGCCGCGTGGGCGGGCGCACCTGGAACGGGAAGGTCCAAGACGAAGCGGGTAATGAACACTTCATCGAAATCGGCGGCCAATGGATCTCACCGGATCAGACACGCCTGATCGACCTGGTCGATGAACTGGAGCTAACAACGTTCGCCCGTTACCGTGACGGCCAGAACGTCTATGTCTCACCCGATGGCACCCGCCACACCTACACGGGTGACCAGCTGCCGGTATCCGAGACGACGGCAGCAGAGATCGACAAGCTCATTGACCTGTTGAATGCCAAGGTCACCGAAATGGACGTGGCACAGCCCTGGGCGATGCCCGGGGCCGAACAGTTAGATGCGATCTCGTTTCGGGACTGGTTGAAACAGCACTCGGATGATCAAGAGGCCATTGATAACGTTTCGATCTACATTGCCTCGGGCATGCTGACCAAACCCGCTCATACGTTTTCAGCGCTGCAGGCGATTCTCATGGCGGCATCCGCCGGATCCTTTACCAACCTGGTGGACGAAGACTTCATTTTAGACAAACGCGTGGTGGGCGGCATGCAGTCGGTCTCCCAGAAAATGGCTAAATATCTTGGCGAGGACGTGTACCTGTCCTCCCCGGTACGCCAGCTGGACTGGGCCACCGTCGATCCCGACACCGCCGATGCGCTGAATCACGTAGCCGCAGACGTGCGCAATGGGGTACCCGACGACGGCGCTCCGGGTGATGTAACAGCGTATTCGGATACCGTGATTGTTCACGCCACAAACGCCGTACTGGCCGTTCCGCCGAACTTGTATCACCGGATCCAATACGTACCACCGCTGCCCCGCGAGCACATGGTCGCCCACCAGCACATCTCCATGGGTCTGGTCATTAAAGTCCACGCCGTGTATGAAACCCCGTTCTGGCGCGATAAGGGACTCTCCGGCACCGGCTTCGGGGGCGGGCGCATGGTCCAGGAGGTCTATGACAACACGAACTACGGCCCAAACCTGGTCGACGATGCAACGGCAGAAAACCCTCACGGCACCCTGGTGAGCTTTGTATCTGATGTCCACGCCGAGACCCTGTGGGCGATGCCCGCCGAGGAGCGCAAACAGCGCATTCTGGAAGAACTCGCGGTGTATCTGGGCGACGAAGCCCTGCATCCGATCGCGTTTTTCCTGTCCGATATGGCCGCCGAGGAGTGGACCCGCGGCGCATATGCCACCAGCTATGACCTCGGCGGGCTCAGCCGCTGGGGGCACCTGCAAAACCGGCCAACCGGTTCCATCTATTACGCCTGTTCTGATATTGCCGCCGAGGGCTATCAACACGTCGACGGCGCAATCCGACAGGGCGAGCTGGTGGCCCAACGCATCCTGGAGAGGTTGTCATGAGCACCCCCACCTTCCGAAACCTGATCATCGCCTACACCGCAACCGAGCCCGGCCGCGATGCGCTGAACCTCGGGATCGCCATGGCCCGGACCTCCGGCGCCCATCTGAATCTGGTGACCGTGATCCCGGAAGACAACGTCTATGCTGCGGTCTACCCTTCGGATCGTGGCCACATGCCCATCATCCAACAACAGGTCCGCGAATGGCTCGAACAAGCCCAGGCGTCTCTGCCGGCGGATATTAGCAGCAGTATCCACACGATCAGCGACTCTTCCGATGCTGCCGGACTACTTACGGCGACTCAACAGCTCAACGGCTCAGCCATCGTGCTGGGTGGTCGGCGCGGCGGGCTGCTGCGGCGCTTCCGACTCGGCGGCACAGCCACCACGCTATTGCACTCCAGCCCCGTGCCCGTGGCGCTGGCTCCGGGCGGCTACCAGAACCAAGAAAAACTCTCGTGGCTCACCGCGATGTTCGGGACACGACCCGGCGCCGAAGCCGTGATTCAATACGCGCTGGCCGCCGCGCAGTCCTTCAACCTCCCGCTGCGACTGGTCTCCTTATTATTCCTAGATCAAGCTCAAGCCGACTCCTTACCCGACGGCATCGAGACCGCAGATCTGATTGCCCAGGTCGAACAATTCGGCAACGAGCAACTCGCTGCCCAGGCCGCCGACATGGTAGCCAACGACCAGGCCGCCACGGTCGTGGCAACCGGCAAAGATGTCCACGACGCCGTCGAGGCGCTGACCTGGATGGAACACGAACTGGTGATCTTCGGCTCCTCACGACTCGCCTCAAACCAACACACGTTTCTAGGCGCTACAGCCGCCAGAATTCTGCGACACATCCCCTCCCCCATGATGGTCATCCCCGCGGAGACCACCTAACAGCCGGCCGCAACCCGGCGACTTGAACCGAAAGAGGTATCTTGTGAGCACCTCCCCTCCTCTGAGCACCCCCAGCTCAACGCCGTCTGGCAAGACTCCAGAACGCGGTCGCTCAGCCAAAGGCCTAGCAACCGGGCAGATCGGCATTATTGGGGCCACCGTCATCGGCGTCTCGTGTATTGCCCCGGCCTACACACTGACCTCCGGTCTGGGACCAACCATCTCCACGGTCGGCACCCAAGTCCCCGCGATCCTGCTCGTCGGTTTTATCCCGATGCTGCTGGTGGCTTTTGGGTATCGAGAACTCAACAATCGCGTCCCCGACTCCGGCACGTCGTTTACTTGGAGCGTCAAGGCTTTCAACCCGTGGATCGGGTGGATGAACGGCTGGGGCCTGATCGCAGCAACCGTGATCGTGTTATCCAACCTGGCTGCGGTCGCCGTCGACTTCTTCTATATCCTGTTATCCCAGGTTCTCGGCAACCCCGATATCGCCCTGTGGACCCAGAACCTGTGGATCAATATTCCGACGACCCTGGTCTTCACCGCGATCGCTGCATGGGTGGCCTACCGCGGTCTCGACACGACCCAGAAACTGCAATACCTGCTGGTCACCTTCCAGGTGCTAGTGCTGGGAGCATTTGTGGTTGCCGCATTAGTTCAGACCAACAACGGTCAGGCCTTCGATGCCACACCGGTCAGCCTGGACTGGTTCAACCCGCTAGAAATCACCGACTTCTCGGTCTTTGCCGCCGGGATCTCGCTGTCGATCTTCATGTTCTGGGGCTGGGACGCGGTGTTGACCATGAACGAAGAAACTCGCAACCCGGAAAAAACCCCGGGCCGGGCAGCCACCCTGACCATTTTGATCATCATCACCCTCTACATCCTGGTCACCATCGGTGTAATCGCCTGGGCCGGTATCGGCGATCAAGGCTTAGGCGCTGGCAACCCAGAGAACCAGGAGTCAATTTTCGCCGTCCTGTCCGGTCCAGTCCTTGGGCCAGTGGCCATCCTGATGTCGATCGCGATCCTGGCTTCGTCGTTTGCTTCCCTACAAACCACCATGATCTCCCCGTCCCGAACCATCCTGGCTATGGGCTACTACAAAGCGTTCCCACCGGCCTTTTCGAAAATCTCGCCACGGTTCCGCACCCCGTCGGTTGCGACCATCGCCTCGGCGGTCGGCACCGCAGGGTTTTACACGATCACCCGTCTGATCAGTGAAAACGCCCTGTGGGACACCATCACCGCCTTGGGGTTGATGATCTGTTTCTACTACGGGATCACGGCCATGGCCTGCGTGTGGTTTTTCCGCAAAGAACTCACCGGTTCCGTGCGCGACTTCCTATTCCGCGGCCTGTTCCCGGGCATCGGTGGCGTGGTGCTGCTGGTCATGTTCTTCCAGACGGCCGTAGACTCGATTGACCCGTCCTATGGTTCGGGCACTTCCCTGGGTGGTATCGGCATGGTATTCATCCTAGGTATGGGGGTTCTATTACTCGGTGTGGTCCTGATGATCTGGACGCGCATCAAACACCCTGCGTTTTTCGCCGGTGAAACCCTACCGAAAACGACTTCTCTTACCGACGACACAACAACCATCACCACGATTTAGGAGCACCATTTTGGTCACCCCTGGCGTATTCCAAACCATCAACCCCGCAACCGGAGAGGTCCTTGCCGAGTATCCCACTATTGCCGACGGCGACGTCGACGGTCTCGTTGCGACATCACGCGAGGCTTTTGCCTCCTGGCGCAGCCTGCCCATCGAAGAACGCGCCGCAAAGGTCGAAAAACTGGCGAGCCTGCTGGAAGAAAACGCTGACGAGCTCGCGTCGATCATGACCAAGGACATGGGCAAACCACTGCACGAGGCCAAAGACGAGACCGAGTTCAGCGCCGAGATTTTCCGCTACTACGCAACCAATGGCCCGAAGTTTGCCGCGGATCAGCAGGTCAGTGAGGACGACGACACGGTCTCATATATTCAGCGTCGTCCGGTCGGTCCCCTGTTGGGGATCATGCCGTGGAACTTCCCGTACTATCAGATCGCCCGGTTCGCAGCACCGAACCTGGTGTTGGGCAACACCATCATCCTGAAACACGCCGAGTCGTGCCCTGAATCCGCGCTGGCTATGCAGCGGATGATGGATGAGGCCGGCATTCCGGAGGGCGTCTATCAAAATGTATTTGCCACCCATGAGCAGATCTCAGCATTCATTGCCCACCCGCACGTCCAGGGTGTTTCACTCACCGGCTCCGAGCGCGCCGGTGCGGCCATTGCCGAACAGGCTGGCAAGCACCTCAAGAAAGCCGTGTTGGAGCTGGGCGGTTCGGACCCGTATGTCATTTTGAGTACCGATGATGTCAAAGCAGCAGCCGAGCAGGCCTTTGCCGTGCGCATGGAAAACATGGGTCAGGCCTGTAACTCGAATAAGCGCATGATTGTCATGGACGATATTTATGATGATTTCGTTTCCGAGATGGTCAACCTGGCGTCCGATCTCAAACCGGGTGACCCGAGCCAACCCGAGGACAATGCCTACTCACCGCTGTCGTCGGAAAAAGCCGCCGAGGGTCTGGTTGATCAAATTCAGCGGGCCAAAGCAGCTGGCGCGACCGTTCATGTCGGTGGTGACCGTCCAGACCTGCCGGGATTCTATGTCCAGCCCACCGTGGTGACGGATGTGCCGCAAGGTTCCGAAATTTACTATGAAGAATTCTTCGGACCGGTCATCAATATCTTCCGGGTGGAATCCGATGAAGAAGCCCTGCAGCTGGCCAACGATTCCCAGTACGGCCTGGGTTCTGCAGTGTTTGCCACCGATGCCGATCGTGCCCGCAAATTCGCTGATCAACTCGATGCCGGTATGGTCGGGGCCAACACCTCGCCGGAAGAATCCGCCGAAGTGCCCTTTGGTGGAGTCAAACGCTCAGGCTACGGACGCGAACTCGGCCCGGTTGGCATGGACGAATTCGTCAACAAACGCCTGTTCACGGTCAAAAAATAACTGCACGAGATAACAAATGCGGGAGCCAGCCTAATGCTGACTCCCGCATTTTTCATTGAGCTAGTTACCATCGGACCCGAATACCCAACGGAAAGCAGATATCTGCCAGCCAGTTTCTGTCGGGCATCCTGCTGAAAATTCTAGCCACGGAGGGGTCGGCGACGAGCGCATCTGATTCGACGCGGTCACCAAAGAGTACAACCGCTACGGTATCGTTACAGCGATTACTCATCCACGCCACCCCTTCGTATCCTGCACGATGCGCAGCTTGCGCCCAGCGGACAGTCTTGGGATAAGTGTGCATGTCCGATGACGTGAGCGCCTGATGAGTGGTGCCAAGCGCCCGAAGCCCGGTGCCCATAAACTTTGCTAATTTCAGTGTTCTACGAGTACGAAACGCCGCCATAACTGTCCGCATATAGTCTGCTGGGATGAGGGCGCCACCAGCGGCTGGAATATCCCTGAGCAGGGTCTCAGAGATTGCGGCTTCAGCCGAGTACGCTGCGTACAATACCGGAACAATATCTCCGGCATCATCAGTAAAAAATGCAAAACGAGTCGGTGCTCCGTAGCCTGGGTTGAAGTCAGTGACTCGTCTCCCACCGTCATTGTTCAAAACCCGGTACAACAGTTGTTGGGTTTGAACAGTAAAGGTCTCTGCGACTCGTAGACCCGTAGGCCACTGAGTTTCTACCACTGGGCTCCAAATCGGCCACGGAATACGGCCAGCACCTGTTCGGAGTTAGCAATCACATCCACGGGTCGCTTACCACCCAGACTCGGGGACTCCAGGAGAAACCACTGTGCCACATCCTCATCAGTAACGTTAAGCTCCGTGGCTTCACGCAGTACTTGCAACACTGACTCGTAGATCTCGCCGGACTCGGTGAATTGGAAGCCCGGGTAGCGATAGGCATTGCGCCGAGAAATACCTAAGATTTTGTGAGCTTTCCGGCGGTCATTGGCGAACCCGCCGGTGGTCTGTTTTGAACCTGAGATCTGCGCTACCGTTCGGCCATCGAGGAAGCCAAACTCCGTTTCCATATCGCGCCAAGCATTTTCCGTTGCGACAACCCCTGCCGCCATCTGCGGTGAGATCGGTTGTTCCAACGCTTCCACAGCTTCACCCAATAACCGCATGGAATGTACCATCTGTTGGTATGCAACGGTCTCTTTGATCGCGAACCGCTCTGCTTGAGGGTCGGGCCTATGCGATACCATGTGACCCTCCTTTCCTTCGATTCAATCTTATATCCCTGATAGACGGAAATGAAGGGGCAGGTCATGTGGCCTGCTGAGCTATTTCTGGAATGACGCTGTGCATGTTCTGCCAACACAGATAAAAAATGCGGGAGCCAGCTGATGCTTGCTCCCGCATTTTTCTGAGGCGCTTCCAGCGCCGTCGTCGGTATGTTCTAGTAGGCCTGTTTGCGCTGTTCGACGATCAGGTGGATCAAGGCGAACTTGCCCTGCTCAATGGCCTGATAGGCCTGCTGAATCGCGGCTGGGATCTGCGAGTTCTCGGTGACTCGGATACCGCAGCCGCCGAATGCATCGGCCATGGCGGCGAAGTCTGGGTTCTTCAGCTGGGTGCCGGAGACGCGGCCAGGGTAGTCGCGTTCCTGGTGGGTGCGGATGGTGCCGTATTCCTGGTTATCCATGACGATGACCAACGGGGTGGCGCCGTATTGGGCGGCGGTGGCCAGTTCTTGACCATTCATCATGAACTCACCGTCACCGGCGACCGTGACGACAATCTTTTCTGGGTTATCCAGCGACGCTGTCACAGCCGATGGAATGGAGTACCCCATGGAACCGTTGCGTGCCGAGATCAGCGAGCCATAGTGGTGGGTTGGGAAGTAGCGGTGTACCCAGTTGGTGTGCTCGCCGGCACCGAAAGTGACCATCGCGTCATACGGCAGGGTTGGCACCAAGTGGGCCATCATGGCATCCATTGAGGCGGGGCCGTCGTCGATGCCTTCGGTGGGCAGGGCCGCGAATTCTTCTTGCTGGCGACGCATCTTGGCCGTCCAGTTTGCCCACTCGGGCTTATTGGGCAGGTCCATGCGCACCAGGTCGCGCACGAAGCTTTCCGGCTTGGCCACAATCTGGTGGGATACCGGACCCGAACGACCACGCAGAGCCGGGTCGATGGTGACCAGGAAGTTCTTTTTATCCCAGTTCTGTCGAATCGTGAAACCGTCGGTGACGGTGTCACCGGGCACGGTGCCCACGAACACGATGAGGTCGGTTTCTTCTAAGAGGTCATAGGTGGGTTTTGGCCGACCATAGCCCATCGGGCCAACGTAAGACGGTGAGTCAAACGGGATGGTTCCCTGGGTGCGCCACTCCACGGCTCCGGCGATCTGGTGGTCTTCTAACCAGCTGCTGAGCTGTTTGGATGCTTCTTCGGTCCAGTCGTTGCCACCGGTAATGAACAGTGGCTTATCGGATTCCAGCAGCGCGTCGTAGAGCTCTTTCCAGTCGTCAACGGTCATACCGCCGCCGGCCACTGGGATCTGCGGGTGCAGTCGGGCATCGATTTCTTCTTGAATAATGTCTTCGGGCAGCCCCACGACGACGGGACCGGGGCGGCCGGAGGAGGCAGCGAACATCGCTTCGGCCACGATCTCGGATGCGCGGTCCGGGTGGTCTAAGACCATGACGCGTTTGGTACCGGTGCCAAACCAGGCGTGTGGGTCAAATTCTTGGAAGGCTTCCTTTTCGCGGTGTTCGAACGGGATCAGGCCCACGAACAGCACCATCGCTGTGGAGTCCTGCCAGGCGGTATGCAGTGCGACGTGCGCGTTAGCTGCACCGGGACCACGGGTCACCATCGCAACACCGGGGGTTTTGTTGAGTTTGCCGTCGGCCTCAGCCATGTAGGTTGCCCCACCTTCGTGACGGCACACGATGTTTTGAATTGGGGAATCGGCCAGGCCGTCGAGAACATCCAAATAGGATTCGCCGGGAATCGTGTAGACGCGTTCTACGCCGTGCGCTACGAGTGTGTCGACGATGACGTGACCTGCGGATTTTCGTTGCCCGTTACTATTAAGAGGGTATGCCATGAATGGAAAGCTCCTTGACTGAAGTACTTTGCGTTCAGCCCAGTCGCCATTGACCATGGGCAAGCGCTAACCTCTACAAATTACCAGCGATATAAGGGATAGTGGAATTTCAGACATTTATTTCCCATCACAAATACACCGCTACAAACATCCAGCACAATCGATCCGACAACCAGGAGAAGATTCACGTATGTCCAAGGTCATGATCATTGGCGGTCACGGAAAAGTCGCCCAGCTCGCAACACCTCTACTAGTGCAGGCCGGCCACACCGTAACCTCCATCATTCGCAACCCTGACCAAGAAGACACCATCCACACGTTAGGTGCGGTTCCCCTCGTCCTCGACATCGAATCTGCGACCCGGGAAGATTTTGCCAAAGCATTCCGCGGCCAGGATGCAATCATTTGGGCGGCCGGTGCCGGTGGTGGAAACCCCGACCGCACCTACGCCATTGATCGGGACGCCGCAATCGCCTCCATTGACGCCGCGCAGCAAGTTGGGGCCAAACGCTACATCATGGTCTCCTACCTTGGGTCGTCTCTAGAACACGACGTGCCAAACGACAGCCCGTTCTATCCGTACGCGCAATCCAAGGCCATCGCTGATGATCATCTGATGCAATCCGACCTGGACTGGACCATCCTTGGACCGGGCGCATTAACTCTGGAGGACCCGTCGGACAAGATCCGTCGAGTTGGACGCATGGCCTCTGACAACCTCGTTGAAGGTGAGAGCAGTGATACGTCGCGTGGCAACGTTGCTCAGGCGGTCCTGTCAGCGCTCACCTCCGAGAGGAGCATTCGCACCGTTGTAGATTTTGTCGACGGCGACACCCCCATCAATCACGTCTTCGGGCTCTAAGACCTTCAACCACAGCAACGCTCGGAAACCCGCCTTGCAGGTGGTTTCTGAGCGTTTGCTAGGAAGCCACCAGAATCCCGATTGTGGATCAGTCACAGGCGAAGAGATTCTGGTTCATTTGGGGGACCACAAGATGTGTGGACCATCCGAGGGTGAACGTCGATAATCCCCTGTTTTCTTTTGGATACAGAGTTGAGACGATGAAATAGCTAGGAAATCTAGTGTTGTCGACCAACCCAAGGAGGGTCTCTATGACAATGCGAGCAGCTCGTTATTACGACCAAAAAGATATCCGAATCGAAGATATTGAACGCCCCACCCCTGGAGCCGATGATGTGCTGATCGATATCGCCTGGTGCGGTATCTGCGGCTCCGATCTGCATGAATATCTCGACGGCCCGATTTTCGTGCCAGGTAAAGGCAACCCGCATCCGATTTCCGGTGAAGAAGTTCCCATCACCCTGGGCCACGAATTCTCGGGCACCGTTGCTGAAGTAGGCGCTAATGTCAGTGACCTTGAAGTCGGGCAGCACGTCGTCGTTGAGCCCTACATTATCCATGAAGAGTACTGGGGCAAGGAGAACTACCACCTGACACCGGATCAGAACTTTATCGGGCTGGCCGGGATGGGCGGCGGGCTTGCCGAGCAGATTTCGGTGAACCGCCACTGGGTGCACCCGATCCCAGATAATATCGCACTCGACGAAGCCGCCCTGATCGAACCTTTGGCCGTGGCCTATCACGCTTTTGAACGCTCAGGCGCTAAAGAAGGCGACGTCGCCCTGATTGGTGGCGCCGGACCGATCGGCCTTTTGACCGCAGCGGTCGCCAAAGCCCACGGGGTGACGACCATCATGTCCGAGTTGTCCAAGAAACGTATTGAGACAGCCAAAGACACCGGGGTCGCCGATCATGTGGTGAATCCAGCCGAACAGGACGTTGTCCAAGAGGTTATGCGGATCACCGACAATAAGGGTGCCGATGTCGGCTTTGAGGCCACTTCTGTCGACGTCGTACTGAACACCCTATTTTCCGCGGTCAAGAAGGCCGGTGTGATCGTCAACGAATCAATCTGGGGTCATAAGCCGCAGGCAGACCTAGTACAACTGGTGACCAAGGAGCAGGATCTGCGTGGGACCATTGGGTATCACTTCAGTCACGAGCCGTCCATCAAACTGGTCAGCGAGGGCAAGGTGAACCTCAAGCCATTCATCACCCATAAGATCGGCCTGGATGATCTGATTGATAAAGGATTCGATACCCTGATCAATCACAACGACACGGCGGTGAAAATTCTTGTCTCGCCGACCGGTAAGGGACTCGAAGAATAACGTGCACGCACAGATAATATAAACAACTCTGTCGGGGCACTCAGCACTATTATCTGGTGCTGAGTGCCCCGCCGCTATGCCACGCTCCTCGCGTGTATCCAACCGCGATTGAGCCATAGCCAGTTCACGACTAAAGTTCTTACACTTGTCGCATGGACGAACAGAACAGCCTACCTTCGAAAGCTGCACTCGTTGCAGGACCGCCAAGCTCGCTGCCCACCGACTTCGGAACGTTCACGCTACGTTCTTATACATTCAACGGCATCACCCATGTAGCGATGACCCTGGGGGATCTGGCCGCCGCAGATGCTCCGCTGGTGCGCATGCACAGCGAATGTTTAACCGGAGATGTGCTGGGCTCGCATCGGTGTGATTGCGGAGACCAACTGACCGCCTCGCTGGAGGCGATCTCGACAGCAGGGACTGGCATCTTGCTGTATTTACGAGGCCAAGAAGGCCGCGGGATTGGGTTAGAGAATAAGCTGCGCGCCTATGCGCTGCAAGATACTGAGGGTTTGGATACCGTCGAGGCCAATCGAGCACTGAGTCTGCCCGATGATGCCCGCGATTATCAAGCCGCAGCGCAAATGCTCATTCATTTGGGATGTACGCGCATCCGGTTGCTGTCATCGAATCCTGCCAAATCCGATGCCTTGACCGCCCTTGGGATCGAAGTCGTTGGCCGGCTGAATCTGCAGCTGCCAGACCGTCCAGAAAACAGTGCGTATCTGCAGTCCAAACGTCAGCGTATGAACCATGACGTGCCAACCGGACACCCGGATTTGGATCACTCGTTGGAACTGGATGTCTACCGGACCATTGCGACCAATGACGAAGTATTGGCCCAGCTGGCACAAAGTGAAGATGGGTTTATCGCCACCCGCAGCGGCGACGCGATGTTCGTCTCCGGCGCGCTGGATCGCCGCCATCTGCACTGCGTTCGTGCAGCCGTGGGGGCGGTTCTGGTGGGTGCCAGCACGGTTGTGGCCGACAACCCGCAACTGACCGTCCGTGCGGTCGAAGGAGAAAACCCGACGCGGGTCGTCCTGGATCCGCAAGCGCGTATTCCACGCGACTCACGGGTACTACAGTCCGGCGATGCTCCCACCATTTGGCTCATCGGCGCAGATACTGAAGTTGAGGGACCACTAGCACCGCACGTCAAGATCGTGCGTCTACCGAGCACCTCGGCACAGCGCGTTGATCCGCACGCAGTCATTGCGGTGCTGCGTGAACACGTTGAGGGTTCGATTCTGGTGGAAGGTGGCGGACAGACAGTCTCGGAATTCCTTGCTGCAGGTGCCCTAGACCGATTGTTCCTCACCACCGCTCCGGTATTAATCGGTGACGGCGTCCCGGGCATTCGCTTCGAAGGGTCCGATGACATGGCCAAGGCGCTGCGCTACCCGTTCCGGCGGTACGTGTTCGGCCAGGATGTGTGCACCGAATATGTGCTGAGCTCTGCTGCACGAAAACACTCCGCCCAGACCCCGGCTCAGATGCGCGAGGTCGAGGAACAAGAACCGTCAATGGGCTGAGACTGAGCGCAGCACATCCACAATGATTTGGGCCGTGGCGTGCCAACCGAAAGACAATCGCTGTCTGGCGGTGCGCGCCGCGGCTTTTATCTGGTTTCGATAGTGCGCGTCTTCAAGCCACTGGTGGAGTTTTTCGACCCAGACATTTTCATCTAGCGGTAGGGCTTCTCCCCCGCCGAGAGCTTCTTCTGCGCCGGTCCCCGCTGTCACAAACGCGGGAACGCCTGCTGCTAGTGCTTCGCGCACGACCAAGCCAAAAGTCTCAGCTTGCGAAGGTAACAGTAGCAAGTCTGCGCGATGATACAGGGCCGCGAGTTGCGTCGCATCCAGTTCTCCGGCAACAGTGGTCGTGCCTGCGGGCAGAGTAGCGAGAGTTTGTTGAAGTTGCTGCGCGTAGTCGGCATCGGTGAGTGGTCCGGCAAAGGTGCAGTGCCAACCGGTAACACCGCGCGCAGTCAACTGCTCTAGAACCTCGGCTAGGAACACTTGGTTCTTGTTGGGTTCCACCGCGCCGACACTGATCAGGCTCCCACCGGTGCCACCTACGGCCATTGGGCGCTCTTCCACCCCGGGCGTGGCCACAACCGCTTGGACTCCATGGCGCTTGCGCAACTCGTCTGCGGCAAATTGACTCGTGGCAATCACCGCATCTGCGGCCCGTAGATGCTGCCGCTCGCGTCGTGTGGCCTCCGGTGTCTCGGCCAGGGCATGCACTAGCTGAACTATCGGCCGGTCCTCCGCTAAAGGCGTGGGCAGCGAACAGCCAATCAGCCCGTCCAGTAACACCGGACCGTCAAGTGAGGCAATCAGCTCTGTGAGTGCCGCAATATCCTGCTCGCTGGGTTCTGGCCACCCGCCGGTTATCGCGTGGCGTTGTAGCTGACCCTCTGCGGCGTCAACCACTGCCCAGTTATAGCGCAGTCCCCCGCTGATGCGACCCAGGGCGGGTTCGAACAGATGAAACATTAACCCCGGTCGGCAACCGTGTAGCTGACGCGAGCGCGGGGGTTTTCGTGAATCGTCACGCTGATGCCAATATCGGGTTGTTCAGCCAGGCTTGCCGCGAGCTTATCGCCGATGTACTGGGCGATCACCTCACTCGTAGACAGGCGCCCTTCAAAATCTGGGTGGGAGTCTAAGTCAGCGTAGCGCAATGGCGCCAACGCGTCATCCAGCAGCTGGGTGGCGTGGCCAATGTCGAGTACCACCGAATGTTCGTCAAGTTCGGGTCGGGTGAAGGTCGCCTCAACGGTCAGGGTCGCGCCGTGGAGTTGTTGGGCGGGACCAAAGAACTCATTGGGCAGGCTGTGGGCGATCATCACGTAATCGTTGACGGTCAAACTAAACATTCGGTGATCCTTTCACGGGTTTGGGGTAGTCAAAGACGTGGCAAAGGGTTGCATCGGCGAATTCACCGGGGGTGGTCGCCTGATCCATGACCTGGGGCAAGTCGGTCCAATCGGATACCCCGGTGATCAGGTCATCGAAGCGGTCATCGGTCAGGGCGGCCAGTCCGGCTGCTTTGCGTTGGGCGGTCGTGCGACGATGACGATGCCCGGGCGGCACCTGGCCGACCTGGCTTGCAATAATACTGAGCCGCCGGGCGTGAAAGTCAGCGCCCAGTGGGACAGCGGGCGCATTTTCGCCATACCAAGAGGCCTCAATGACCACGGCGTCGTCGCCAACAATTTCTAGTGCCCGGGCGAGCCCTGCTTGGCTGCCGGAGACGTGGATGACGATATCGCAGTCATCTGCGGCGTCCTCGGGAGCGACCGCGGTGATGCCCCAGTCGGTGAGCAGCTGGCGCCGGGCCGGGTTGAGATCCACGACTTCGAACCGCTCCAGTGGCATGCGGGAGCAGAGCAGGGCGGTGGCCGCTCCAATCATGCCGGCACCGATGATGGTCACTCGGTCACCGAAGCGGGGCGGGTGTTGCCACAGGATATTGATGCCGGTTTCGGCGGCTCCGGTGAGCAGTGCGCGATGATCCGAGATGCCCTCGGGAATGGGCAGGACGTCGTCGGGGGTGACGAGGTGGTGGCTGTGGTGTGGCAGCAGACCGAAGACGCGTTGGCCCAGCCAAGCTTCTGGCCCTTGGTCGACCACGCCCACGGCGAGATAACCGTAGGACACCGGGTAGGAGAAGTCGCCGAGTTGAGCGGGGCCACGCATGTGCTCGGCGATGCTGTCTGGCACCTGCCCGTTGTGCACCAGGGTTTCGGTGCCTTTGGAGATGGCAGTTGCCGTGGTCCGAATGCGCAACGGGTGCGCTGCATCGACGTTCGGGGTGGGCACTTCGCGCCAGCTACTTTTACGGGGAGCGGTGGTCCAGTACTGCCAAGCCATGAGTGCAGCCTATCGCCTGACCAGCAGTGACGCCATGGTTGAGTGCTGAGAGATCACTGAGGGGGATGGCTAGCTTGCGAACTGCTCGTAGGCGTAGGTGGACAGACCCACGCTACCGAATTTTGCGGATACCTGCGGAGTCCCCGCCGGGGCGTGCGAGACCATACCAACTGGTCCCTTACCTCGTGGGCATTGCAAGATCAGTACGGAAGTGCGTCCCTCATCTGGACGGAGATGCTCCAGGCCGGACCAATCCGATACCGTCCAGTGTTCGGCAGTATGGGGGCCGTAACCGGGCAGCGCCGTAGCTAAGCCTGCAGGTTCAAATGTCGTCGACATCCATTCCAGCACTGTCCCGTGAGCATCAATAATTTCACGCAATAACGCGCGCACGTCGGCCCCGGTCGTTGTCCCGATCAGGCCGTCACCGGCTGAACGGTCTTCGAGCCCGGTGATTGTGGTCGATTCCAAGTGCACGACGCTCTGACGAGCGCTTTCCAGGACGTCGATGCCTACTGTTTCGAGATAATCCAGGATGGCCCGGGTTGCGGCACCGTCCCCGCTGCCGATCATCAGGCGAACGGCGTCGTCAAGGCTGACCTGCACATCGCCGGTGAGGTGGCGAAGCGTGCCGGTGTCGGCCAGTGCGCGATGCTGAGCCGTGATCTGCACCGTGTCCTGGAGCAGTTCGGGGCGGTGGCGCGCCAGCTCATTGAGGGTATAGGCGAGAAACAGTTTTCCGATGCCTGAGAACGTGAAGACCATGCTCTCATTGACGGCACGGCCATCCTCGACGTCGCAGAGGAGTTCGCCGCACTCTTGTTCCCAGAAATCCGGTGGGACTGCTTCGGGCCGTGCCACTGGCTCGAAGGATCCTCCGAGGTAGAAGGCTTCGAGAAGTTGACCGAAGTCCATGAACATTTCGCGGGCGGAGTTGCGACCGGGGGTGCCATCGAGCAGTTGCACCGGGATGGATTCGGCAAAGACCGCAACCGAAGCGACCGGGTTATCATCCTCGTCCAGCAACAGCCCCACCTGGGAGAGTCCCCGGATGCCGCGTCCGTTCTTTTCGACGAAGCGGCCTTTCGTCAGGTGTGCACCCAGTAGCGGCGTGAAAATATGTCCCATCATGTCGACGGCGACGCTGCAAAGTTCTTGGGTGAGGCCAAGTTCGATGGCGGCCTTCTCATCGCAGCAGCCGCGTGCAAGCCGCTCTAGTAACAGCGCCTGATCGTGGGCTGAAGTGACCGTCATGCCTTCTATGGAGTGGTGCCATGTCAGTTCACCAGAGCGGGGGAAAATTTCGCGGTGCAGGGTGTCAAACATTCCGACTTGCGCGCAGTAATCGTTGACCCACTGCAGGCTGTTGCCGGTGGCGTCTTCGATGGCCTGGAATACCAACTGAGTGCAGATGTTATCGGAGGTAATCATCATCTGTGCAAGATGGTCACGCAAACTCAGCGCAATACCGGCAGACAGGTTCCGCATAATCCCGGCCTGTACGCCGTCTTTAAGTTCCTCGGTGATGACGAAGGAATCCTCTAGGGATAGCTTGCCCTCACGCACCAACGCCAAACAGGCTAGCAGGACGCTGACCTTTCGAGTGCTAAAGGAACCCAGAACCTGCCGGGCTTCTTGGCCAATGTATTGGCCAGTGGCGATGTCTCGTACCTGCCAGTGCACAGCAAAAGGGCCCTGTTGCGTGATTTGGCGTATACGCTGGTCAAGTTCGTTGAGATTCTGTGTCATACGCTCCACGCAGGTCTTTGCAGGAATTAGATGATGATCGTACAGATTGATCGCTAAGCTCCAGAATAGTCAGTAGAGCCGACCGTTTTGTACATTAGCGACGCATTGTGTCACCAATAGTGCTCACCCCTGAAAGCGCAACGGCGTGAGGTCCACATGGAACTTAATCTGTAATGAGTGCTTGAGATTCTACCTTGAGCACACGAGATTAAACCACGAAGGACCGCGGCCACGTGCAGTGACTACGGTCCTTCGATTGGCGAATGTTACTTCAGGAACAGCTCTTCTTCAGTTGGAGCTTCGTCAATGAAGTTGTACTTGTCAGCAAGTTCGACCATGAACATCAGCTGTTCACGATTGACCTCACCATCGAGACGTTCCATGACGAGTTCTTGTGCGGCTTCTTCAGGGATCTCTAGGAACTCGACCAGCAGTTCACGCGAGCCTTCCTGATCCTCTTGTGAAGCAGCCAGGGCTGCCTTCATGGCCTCCCCGAAGTCGGCGACCATTTCTGGGTCTTCTTCAGCAAGCTGCCCCGAGGTGAAGGTGACCATCGTTGCCATGCCTGGGTCGGTTTCTTGGAATGAGTATCCGACGAGTTTATTTTCTTCGTCATCGAGCATCTGGGACAGGAAAGGTTCTGGAATCCAGACGGCATCGGCATTGCCGCGTTCCAGCTGAGCCGGCATGTCAGGGAAGCCCATCTCGGAGAAATTGACCTTAGCTGGGTCTGCGCCATCTTCTTCCGCGAGATAGGTGACGGTCAGGTCGCCCAGGGTGTTCAGTGCGTTGACCGCGGTGGTTTTGCCTTCGAGGTCGGCCCAGGTTTCAATACCCGAGTCGGCGCGCGTGACCACACCGGCCACGTCATTCCCCTCTTCCAACGAGTTTGAGTAACCGGCCACGATCTTCATGTCCAGCCCCTGGTCAACCGCAGTGGTGACAGACAGTGGGTTGCCAACGCCAAAATCCAACTGGCCTGCAGAAACCGCAGGGAGCATGGCAGCGCCGGCACTGGAGATTTCATAGGTCACGTCAAAGCCGTGTTCTTCGAAGATGCCGTTTTCAATACCGTAGGCTACGCCCACGCTCGGTGCGATACTCAGTACACCGACGGTGACTTCGCGGAGCTCTTCGGTCTCGCCGCCAGCTTCACTACCGCCCTCGCCCCCATTGCCGCCACCGCATGCGGTGAGCATCAGGGCTGCTGCTGCAGCTGTTGCAAAACCAGATAGGAATTTCTTCTTCATATATTCTCCCGGTGAGAGTGCCTCCAGCGCGCATCGGTGTGCCGCTAGAAGAAAGGAAATGAATAACTGATGGGTGATGGAAATAAAAGGTTCAGAAAGTATTAATCAACTTGTTCATCAATTGAAGTTAACAATAGACGAACTCTCCCACGAATGGAAGAGTTCTTGGCGTCAATTTGTGACGCACATTACAGCAATGTGATGGTACTACAAACGCAATCCTGAAGGGACCCTTGACGGTGATCTCTTCTGAAGACGCCACAGCCTGCGGAAGGGATTACCTTCCACAGGCTGCTTCACATCGGCGCGTAGGTCTTACGCGTAAAAGCGTGACAGGAATGTTGCCACGACAGCTGGACGTTCTTCGCCTTCGATTTCAATAACGCCGTTGGATACCAGGTGTAGACCGTTGCCTTTGACTTCCTGGACGTCGGTGATTTCGGCTTTCATGCGGATGCGAGCACCGGCTTTAACCGGGTTAGTGAAGCGCACCTTATCCAGTCCGTAGTTGACCTTGGTGGTGACACCGGTGACGTCAAACAGCTCTGACCAAAAGGGAATGATCAGGGACAAGGTCAGGAATCCGTGGGCGATCGGCGCACCGAATGGGCCTTCCTTGGCACGCTCCACGTCGGTATGGATCCATTGGTGGTCACTGGTTGCATCAGCGAAGGTATTGATCATGCCTTGGGTGATGGTCATCCATTCGGTGACACCCAGATCGGTGCCGACCATATTGGCAACTTCTTCAAACGGGACAACGGTGCGGGCAGTGGTTTCAGTCATGGGGATCAAGTTCCTTTATAGGTAGGTAGAGGTCGAATTAGACGAATGCGCTGATGCCGGTGATCGAGCGTCCGACGATCAGTGCGTTAATTTCGTGGGTGCCTTCATAGGAGTAGACGGCTTCGGCGTCGGCGTGGAAGCGTGCGACGTCGGTATCTAAAGTGATACCGTTGCCGCCGCATACTTCGCGTGCCAGGGCAACGGTTTCACGCAGTTTTTTTGCGGTGAACATTTTAGCCATCGCCGAGTTCTCGTCTTTATAGATGCCGGCTTCTTGCTGATCGATCAGCTGCAGTGCCATGGCCACCGAGGCGGTCACGTTGGACAGCATCGTGGCCAGTTTTTCCTGGATCAACTGGAACCCAGCAATCGGTTTGCCAAATTGCTCGCGCTGCGTCGTGTAGCGGACGGCCGCTTCGTAAGCACCGGCCATAGCACCGGTTGCAATAAACGATGCATCCGAACGCATCAAGCGCAGGCAAGCGGCCACATCTTTGAACGAGTTGATGTTCTTCAGACGGGCGTCGTCGTCCACCTGCACGTTCTCGTAGGTAATGTGGGCGTTTTGCATGATGCGCAGCGAGGCTTTGCGTTCGATCTTTTCCAACGTCACCCCGGCGGCTTCGCGTGGGACCAGGAATGCCTTGACTTGGTTATCTGCGGTGTCGCGGGCAAACGTGCAGATCACGTCGGCGCGGAAAGCACCACCGATCCAGCGCTTTTCGCCGCTGATCGTCCAGGTGCCATCGGCGTTTTGAGTTGCGCTGGTCTGCAGGCCGCGGGCGACATCCGAACCATTCTCTGGCTCGGTCAACGCGAACACACCTAGCAGGTCGTAATTGGTGACTTTTGGATCGAGTTCGGCAACCTGATCAGGGTCGCCGCCTTGATTGATGACGGTGCGGAACAGGCCGGCCTGGGCATTGAAGAACGTGACGATATTGATGTCGCAGCGGGCCAGTTCAAAGGTTCGCATGGCTTCAAAAATGCCACGGACGGGTTCACCGGCTGCTTTCAGTGCCGGTGGGTCCATCAGACGCAGCGATTCCAGCGGTTCGATGACTTCTTCGGGGAACCGGTCGTCGCTCCAGGCGTCGTTGAGATACGGGTGGACTTTTTCATCCAGCGTGGTGCGCAATTCAGCGAGCACGGTTTTCTCAGTGTCGGTGAGCCGATCCGAAAAACCATAGACATCCCAGATGGGTTCGCGTGTCATGCGGCAGCCTCCTGATCAAGTCCCAGCAGCTTGACCGCATTGTCTTTGAGAATCAACGGGCGGACCTCGTCTTTAATCGGCAGGTCTTCGAATGCGGCCATCCACTTGGTTGGTGGGATCAGCGGGTAGTCGGTACCAAATAGCACCTTGTGCTTCAGCACATTATTGGACTGACGCACCAGCGATTCTGGGAAGTACTTCGGCGACCAGCCCGACAGGTCAATGTAAACGTTGGCCTTGTGGGTGGCAATCGAGTTCGCTTCGTCCTGCCACGGCACCGAAGGGTGAGCCATAATGATCGGCAGGTGGGGAAAATCAGCGGCGACCTCATCCAAGAGTAGCGGGTTCGAGTACCCCAGTTTGATGCCGGCACCGCCGGGCAGCCCTGCACCCATACCGTTCTGGCCGGTGTGCGATAGGATCGGCAGGCCGATGTCCTCGAGTGCTTCCCATAGCGGGTAGAACTGGCGGTCGGATGGGTCAAAGCCCTGCACCGACGGGTGGAATTTGAACCCGCGCACACCGAGTTCATCGGCTTGGCGTTTGGCTTCTTCGATCGCGGCATCACCATTGCGGGGATCCACCGAGCCGAATGGCAACAGCACGTCGTTATTGCGTAGCGCACCGGCCACGAGATCATCAATCGAGTTTGGCAGGTGCCCGTCAAACTGGGTGCGGGCATCCAAGGTGAAGACGACGGCGGCCATACCCAGCTCGCGATAGGTTTCAGCAATCTTGTCGATTGACGGGGTGCGATCCTCGGACTTAAAGTATTTGGCCGAGGCTTCGTAGAAGACCTCCGGCATGGGCTTATGTCCTTCATCGTCCATTTCAATATGGACGTGCACGTCCACCGCGGAGATCGCGGAGACGTCAATCTTGGATTCGTATTTTGCCACAGATATCACTTAGGCCTTTGGCTGCAGTTCGGCTGGCAGTTCTTGGAATTCTTCGCCAACGCTCTGCAAGTTGTTTTCGATCAGCTGGCGACCCTCGGACTGCATGGCTTCATAGGTCCAGCCGCCTTCGCGGTATTCGGTGGCGACGGGTTCTGGGTGGCCCCAAACCTGCAGGCGGTCCCCGCCTACACCGATGGCCTGGCCGGAGATGTTGGCAGCCTCATCGGATGCTAAGAAGGCGATCAGGCCGGCGACGTCGGCCGCGGTGCCGAAGCCCAGTTCTTTGCGGAAGAATGCCGGCATTGGCTCACCGGCTTTATCGGCCTCGATGGCAGCGGAGAAGTATGGAACGGTTTCGGTCATGGCAGTGGCGGCCACCGGGATGATCGCGTTGACGGTCACGCCAGCACGCTTCATTTCCAACGCCCAGGTGCGAACCATGCCAACGATGCCGGCTTTAGCTGCCGCATAGTTTGTCTGGCCGAAGTTACCGCGCTGTCCGGTTGGCGAACCGATGGTCACAATGCGGCCTTGGACGCCGTTTTCTTTGAAGTATCCGAACGCGGCACGAACACAGGTGAAGGTGCCGCGCAGGTGCACATTGATGACGGCATCGAAATCGTCGTCGGTCATCTTCAGCAGCGAGCGGTCGCGCAGGATGCCAGCATTGTTCACCAAAATATCGAGTGTGCCGAACTCTTCGACGGCAGTGTTGACAAGTTTTTCGGCAGTTTCGGTGGAACCCACAGCAGCGGTGACGCCAATTGCGGTGCCACCTGCAGCAGTAATGGATTCCACAGCTTGCTTGGTAGTGTCTTCGTTGACATCATTGATAACAACTTTGGCGCCCTGGCGTGCCAGCTCCTGCGCGTAAGCTAGTCCGAGACCAGCGCCAGATCCGGTAACAATTGCAACTTTGCCGTTCAGTGACATGACTTGTCCTCACTTCTGAGTTGGCTAGAACCAGCTTTTCATTGATTCTAGAAATAATTGTGAATAGCACCTATTGTCTATCTCATCTGATATTCTTGTAGATGTCAATAATCGATGGGAAAATGTTTCATATGAACGCCGAACTATTAGAAGCCAATGAACTCGATCCTTCGCCACTGCGCGACACTGAGATGGCTAAAGAAATCCAATTCCTCACGGCCCGGCTCGCAGCCAAGGGCAACGCGTATGCCAATAAGCTGCTCGAAGAGGTCGACTTGAATGTTCGGCAGTTTTCCGTACTGGCACTCGCAGCTTCTGATCTGAAGCCCACCCAGCGCGAGCTGTCGTCATTTGTCGCACTCGATCCCTCGCAGATCGTCGCTCTAGTCGACACCCTCGAGGACCGCAAACTGGTCAAACGCGAGACCGATCGTCGTGATCGGCGGTCCAAGAACATCGTGGCGACGCCGCAAGGCGAAAAGCTCTACCGGCAGGCTCGCTCAATCACCATGACCGCCGAAGATCACGTCCTGGGCAATCTCACGGCCTCAGAGCGAGACCAGCTTCGGGAGCTCTTAACCAAAGTGACCCTATAAACTGGACACTTTCCCTATCCTCCGGGGGCGCAGCATAAGCTGCGCCCCGATGTTTTTTAATACTTAGTTGCCATACTTCTCGCGCAGCTGCGGCTTGCGGATCTTGCCAGATGCGGTGCGCGGCATGTCGTCGACAAAGACTACGGACTTCGGGATTTTATACCGGGCCAATCGGCCATCGAGATACGACAGCACCTCTTGTTCTGTCAGCTCGTGGCCCTCGCGAACCACGATCGCAGCCCGACCAACTTCCCCCCACTTTTCGTCGGCCACACCGAAGACAGCTACCGCGGCGATGGAATCCAGCTGTGCGAGTTCTTGTTCGACCTGTGCCGGGTAAATATTCTCACCACCCGAGATGATCATGTCTTTGAGGCGATCCGAGATGAACAAAAAACCCTCGTCGTCCAAATACCCCATGTCGCCGGAGCGGAACCAGGTGCCGGAGTCATCCGTGATGAACGAATTCTTATTGGCTTCTTCTCGATTCCAATAGCCTTGAATAACATTGGGTCCTTGGATCTGAACTTCGCCGACCTCATTGGGCGGCAACACGCTGCCATCGAAGTCTGCGACCCGAACATGAGTATGGAAATGCGCCAAACCTGCAGATCCCATCTTTTCGCGAGAGTACCGAGCTGGCAGCGTAGTGGCCCCTGGAGCTGTTTCGGTCATACCGTAGCCCATGGTGAAGCTCAGGCCGCGATCCTCGTAGGCTTCCAGGATGCGCAGCGGCACTGCGGACCCGCCGCAGGTAAGGCTCTGCAACGAAGAAATGTCAGTTTTCTCCCAGTCAGGATGCTCGGCAATCATCTGATAGGTGGTCGGAACCCCCGAAATAAAGGTGACCTTATGGCGCTCGACCAGCTCGAGTGCACGACCCGGGTCGAACCGGGGCTCAAGAATGACATGCCCGCCCTTGAGGAAGGTCGGCAGCACGCCCATGCCCAGGGCTGCAACATGGAACATGGGTGAGATCATCAGCGAGATCTCGTCATTGGTCAGCGCTAAATCCGTGATGACGTTGATTGCGTTCCAGGTCAGGTTGCTATGGCTGAGCATCGCACCCTTGGGACTACCGGTGGTCCCCGAGGTGTACAGAATGATGGCCAGGTCTTCCAGCTCAACGTTGACGCGCGGACGATCGGCGCTTGCGCTGGCCAGCACGTCGTCGTACTGCTCGGATGGCAACTGCAGTCGGCCCTGTTCTGCCGGCACTCGGTCGCCGTCATTGACAAAAATGACGCGCTCAACATCGGTGTTTTCAACTCCTGCCACCGCCAGCGGTTCCATCGTATGGGAAGCAATGAGCATTTTGGAGCCCGAGTCCTCCAAATGGAAGATGACTTCCGGTCCGGCTAAGCGGGTGTTGAGCGGCACAAAAACAGCACCGATACTGCCCAGCGCGAAGAGCGTTTCGAGGAATTCCACGGAGTTTTCGCCAAGGTAGGCGACTCGCTCGCCCCGCTGAACGCCGCGGTCGGTTAACGCATTAGCCAGACGGTTAATGCGATCGCCAAACTGCTCATAGCTAAGCTCTACGTTCCCTGCGGTAACTGCAGGGCGACCTGCTGATTTGATCTGGCGACGCTCAATCCAATCGCCAATGCCGTGGTTCGTCATCTGACTCCTTACGTGAATCCCAATGTGAGCGCAATCATACTGAGTACATTCTGCCTGAAACCGTTGTGATTCGCAACGATTGTAAAAGCGCAGGATTCCAAGGGTGCTATGACCGTAAGCAACGCCGGGTGGGCCCGCTGAGATATCGCGAGCCCACCCGGCGCATGGCAACGTATCCGTCAGTGGCCGTTAGAGACGTCGGCCTTCTAGAGCGGCCCGGTCGATTTCCTCCTGGTTTTCTACGTAGGGGGTGCCGTGGGTGTGGAAGGTTGGCACGGTCTTCATACCCCAGGCCTGACCCTTGGCGCGTTCGGTTTCAGACCAGTTGACTACCGGCTGGTCTGGATTCAGGATCAACCGCGCACCGGCGTTAGCGAACTCAATTCGGTTGCCGCCTGGCTCCCAGACGTAGAGGAAAAAGGTCTGGTTGATCGCGTGTTTATACGGCCCGTATTCGATGTAGACGCCTTCTTCTAGGAAGAAGTCAGCGGCTTTGAGGATGTCTTCACGAGTATCGGTTGCGAAAGCCAGGTGGTGGAATCGTCCGCGTTCCCCGGTCCAGTCATCCGAGTAGACGACGTCGTAAGATTTCTGCGCGAATCGGAACCAGCGGGCCGCATAGCCCCCGGCGTCAAGCTCGACCTGCTCGGTTTCCCGCGCTTTCATCACTTGGTCCCAGAAATCACCGGTCACGTTTACATCTGAGGCCAAGTAGTTAATATGATCCAGTCGGCGAGCATTCACCCCGCGGCCCGGATAGCGTGCTGCCTGATTTTTCAGGGCAGGACGGTCTTGTTCATCGGCCTGATACAGTTCGGTGTCGTAATAGATGCCAAAGAGGTGCTCATCGGGGTCTTCGAATTCGTAGTATTCGCCGATGCCAACCTCAGGATCTTTCCAGCCTTTACCTAGTCCGGTGTCTTGGATGGCTGCGACCCGGCGTTTGAGGGCTTCAGGGCTCGTGGCACGCAGCATGGTGCGGCCAACGCCGTTGGTATCTGAGGCTGTCAGCTTGATCGAGTAGGTTTCATATTCATCCCAACAGCGCAGATATGCCGAATCACCGATCCGCGCGACTTCGCGCATCGCCAGCAGGTCCTTGAAGAACCATAGGCTCTCCTCAAATTTTGGGGTCAGGATTTCTACGGCACTGATGTGTGCCAGGTCAAAGTTTTCACGTTCCGCCATGATTCTTCCTATCGGTATTGCAGTCCCTTGGCCGCAAGTTTTTCTCGCATGCCATATACGTCTAATCCCAGCTCGCCGGCGGCTAACCGCTCGCGAACCCCGGCTTCTTTGGCTTCACGAGCCTTTGATGCCTCAACCACTTCAGCGACCGTGTCGCGCGGAACGACGACGACGCCGTCGGCATCGCCCACCACCACATCTCCGGGAATGACCACCGCACCGGCACAAGTCACCGGGATATTGACCGAGCCCAGGGTTTCTTTCACGGCGCCGCGGGCGTGAATGGCCTTGGCGAACACCGGGAAATCCATGTCTGCTAAGTCTGCCGTATCCCGGACCCCGCCGTCGATGACCAGGCCGACGCCCCCGCGAGCACGGAAGGAGGTGGCCAACAGGTCACCGAAGAATCCAGCGTCCGAGTTGGTAGTACAGGCCGCGACCACGACGTCGCCGTCGGTCAGTTGTTCTGCGACCACGTGCATCATCCAGTTGTCGCCTGGTTGCAGCAGTGCGGTGACGGCTGGGCCGCAGAGTTTTGCGCCGTCATAGGCCGGACGCATATAGGGCTGCATCAATCCGATGCGACCCATGGCCTCGTGGATGGTGGCCGAGCCGTAGTGGCTCAGCGCCGCAACGTCGTCGGCATCTGGACGTTGTATGTCTGTGTACACCACACCAAGTTCAGTCATATTTCCTCCTAGCGGCCCTGGGCTTTGAGTCGGGCATCGAGGCGCGGGTGGACGGCTCGCGCGGTATCTTCGAAGATGGCTTGTTTGGATTCGTCTGACAGGTCGGCGGCTTGTACGTAGCGGACGGTGTCGTCGAAGTAGTGTCCGGTATTGGGATCTTCGGTGCGCACCGCCCCGATCATTTCGGAGGCGAACATAATGTTTTTGTGCGGAATGACTTCCAGCAGGGTGTCGATACCGGGCTGGTGATAGACGCACGTATCGAAGTAGATATTGTTCAGCAGATGCTCTTCGATCGGTGGTTTGTCCATCATCATGCCCAAGCCGCGGAAGCGGCCCCAGTGATATGGTGCCGCCCCGCCGCCGTGCGGGATGATCATCTTCAATTCGGGGAAGGTGGCGAACAGGTCGCCTTGGAGCAGCTGCATGACGGCGGTGGTATCGGCGTTGAGATAGTGTGCGCCGGTGGTGTGGAAGGCCGGGTTGATCGAGGTGGACACGTGCACCATGACGGGCAGTTCGTGTTCGATGAGTTTTTCATACACCGGGAACCAATGTTCATCGGTCAGCGGTGGAGAGGTCCAGTGTCCTCCCGATGGGTCGGGGTTCAGGTTCACGGCCACGATGTCGTGTTCGTTCACGCAGCGTTCCAGTTCGTCAATCACCGTTGTCGGGTCGACGCCCGGGGATTGCGGCAGCATGGCTGATGGCACGAACCGATCCGGGTAAAGCTCGGAGACCCGACCGATCAGATCATTGCAGTGACGTGACCAGGCGGCCGAGGTGTCAAAATCTCCGGCGTGGTGCGCCATAAAAGACGCTCGCGGAGAGAAGACCTGCACGTCAATGCCGCGTTCATTCATCAATCGCAGCTGGTTAGTCTCAATGGATTCGCGGATCTGATCATCCGAAATGACGGGGCCTTCCGCGGCCGGCGGTTGCCCACCGTCGAGGGCGGCCAGTTGGGCATCGCGCCACTGCCCCAGCGGCTCGGGAGCCGTGGTGTAGTGCCCATGAATATCAATGATCAACGTTAGTGTCCTTCCACTATTGCCTGCGTAGCTGCTTGGCTAAAACTTTTCGGTCCCGCTGGGGTCCCAAATACTTGCTGGGACATAGACCTCACCGCGGCTGATCAGCCGGGCGGTTCGTGTATTGCCCGAGGCCACGACCTCGCCGTCGTCGTTGACATCCACCAGCGCTTCGAAAATGCCCGTGGGGTGTTCTATTCCGATGGTCTGGCGTTGGCCAGTGCCCGGCACACCCACACGCGCAGCCACCGTGCCGTCCATGAGCAGCGCGGTGGCCACGGTCACCGCAGCCAGTACGCCGATCGATTCGTGAACCCGGTGCGGGATAAAACTTCGGGTGCTAATCGCACCACCGCTTTTCGGTGCAGCGACCAGGGTCATCTTGGGATACGACTCCTCGGTGACATCGCCTAAGCCCATGACTTTGGCCGCAGCAAGGCGTAGGGCCTCGACCCGTGTTTTGAGTTGCGTATTCTCGGTCAGTTCTGCCACGGTTTCATAGCCGGTGACCCCGAGATCTTCCGCATCGATGATGACCAACGGCTGGCCGTTATCAATGAAGGTGACCGTGTAGTCTTGGCCCTCAACCTCGACTGCATCGGACACGTTGCCGGTCGGCAGCAGCGCGCTGGCGATCGAGCCGGCGGTGTTGAGAAACCGGATGTTCACCGGAGAGGCAGTGCCGTTGACCCCGGCGATCTCGGCGTCGCCGGAGTATCGCACGTAGCGTTGGCCGTTGAGCTGAGGGGTGCTGATCCCAATCCGCGAGATGAGCCCGGTATTGGTGGTCCGCACGACGACGTCGGTGGCATCTTCAGTGGGGTGGATCAGCCCGGCCTCGACGGCGAAGGGCACCACAGCGGCCAACATGTTGCCGCAATTCTGTGTGGTCTGCACCGTGGTGGCTTCCGGCTGTAACTGCACGAAGGTGAAATCCAGATCCACGTCGGCCTGATCGGAACGCTCAATAATGCCTGCTTTTGAGGTCAGGGAGTGCGCGCCACCGAGACCATCAACCTGCAGCGGGTGGGGACTACCCATGACTGCCAGGAGCACCTGATCGCGGACCTGCGGATCGTCTGGTAGATCTGCGGCCAAGAACATCGGGCCACGAGAAGTTCCGCCTCGCATGAGGCACATGGGAATGGCCGTTTGATCGCCGAGGCGGCGGGCAGCGGTAGTGGTCATGATCATCCTTGAGGGTGGGAGTCCTCACACCACAATAGCTGCTAACAAGATTGTTTACAATCTTGTTCACGTTCGATGACAGGCGGCGCTTCCCTGACTACGATGAGTACGAGTATCGAGAAGAAGAAACATTTTGGAGACCGATCATCATGACCAGCCCGTCGACCCCTGCACCGGAAGCCACTCAGGAATTGTCCCTGACGGACCGGTTGCGTCAGGATATTGTGGCGGGCAATCTCGTCCCCCATCAGCGGTTGATCGAGGCCGATGTTGCCGAAGCCCACGGTGCATCCCGCGGCGAGGTGCGGTTAGCACTCAATGAATTGATTACCGAGGGGTTCGTTGAGCGGATTCCTAACCGTGGTGCACGGGTTCGCAAGGTCTCATTAGAAGAAGCCATTGAGATCACGGAGGTCCGCGGCGCGGTGGAGTCCCTGTGTGCACGCAAGGCCGCGGAAAAAGTTACGGATGAGCAGGCGGGTGAGTTGCGCCGGATCGGTGCTGCGATGCAGGAGGCTGTGGAGCGTGGGGCCCGCGATGAGTATTCGAATCTGAATCGAAAACTGCACACGTTAATTCTTGAGATCGCTGATCAGCAGACTGCGGCCCAAACCATTGCCCGGCTGCGCGGTCAGGCCATTCGGTATCACTTTCAGTTATCGATCCGGCCGGATCGTCCGCAGGTTTCACTGCCGCAACACCAAGCAATTATTGAAGCGATTTGTGCTCGCGATCCACAGGCAGCGGGCGCGGCGATGCAAGCGCATTTGGATTCGGTGACCGAAGCGATTGCCTCATCACGCCAAGGGTGACGACTCAGCGGTTTGAGGTTCGTCTAGGATGGCTAGCCCATCTTGGGCCCAGGCGATTTCTGCTTCGGCCTGTCGTAGTACGCCTTCGTAGGCGAAGATTTTGAACCGGGTGATTTTGGCATGCTCGGTCTCTTGATAACGGGCCAGACGTCGTTGATGAATATCCGATGCGTGTTCTTCGAGTTCGTGAATTTGGCGTCTGACGTCTTCAACGACCTGTCGGTAGTGAGCCAGGTGGCCTTCAAGACATGAGCGGGCGTCACCGTCGCCGGCAAATTCGAAATACGCGGCTCGGAGGCGCACTTCACTGCGTTCGGGACGATACGTGACCGCCTGGCCCTGCCAGGTATTGAGGTATTCCACACCGGCGTCGGTGATCGCGTATTCGGTCTTGGTCGCGCCTTTAGACCCCCATGGCACCGGATAGCCTTCGATGAGCTGCTCGACCTGCATTTTCTTGAGTTCCGGATAGATCTGAGAATCCGGGGCGTGCCACAAAAAGCCCACAGAGGAGTGGAAGTTCTTGGCGAGGTCATAACCGGTGTGCGGTCCGGCGGACAGCAACGTGAGGAGGGCAGAACGTAAACTCATGGCAACCGTAGTGTACTCAAATTCGTATTCGGAACGTGCTGATGCGACAACGCGGCCGCACCCTGGTTCATCAGGATACGACCGCGTGGTCAATGGGTCGGTTTAGTTGTACTGGGTACGCCAGCCACCCTGGTAGGACTCGCGGGCAACCGTGGAGTACGGAACCGGCGAAACGATCGCGCGAACCTCTTTTTGTTCGTGGGTTTCGACCGAGAGTTTCTTGGAGCCGCCATCTGGTTCGCCCCAGGTCACGGTCAGTTCAGCACCTTCTGGTACGTCAGCGTTGACGGTAGCCAGTGACAGGCCGCGACGTTCGTTGGCGGTGTAGCCGGTGAACATCGAGACACCCACAACGTTGCCGTCGGCGTCGGTGACCTTGTCGTAGTTCGAGGCACCGTAGTTAGCCAGTGGCAGGTCGAAGAACTTGTAGTTCGGGCCTTCGACGTTCAGCGGGGAGTCTAGAATTTCTTTCAGGTCGTCGGTGTTCCACTCGAGGGTGACCTTGCGACGCTGCTTGTCCTTGTCGATGGCTTCGAGTGCGTCACGACCGATGAAGTCGTGGTCGAATTTCACGAAGGATCCGTAGCCGATCTCCCACGGGTTGACGTAGTAGTCCTCGATGTTATCCGAGATGAAGGAGCCGGCCAGTGGAGCGGTGGCTTCATACGAGTCAGCACCGAGCCATTCGCGGTAGCCGCGTTCGCCTTCGCCCGAGTAGATGCCTGGCAGTGGCGATGGGATCCAACCGGATTCCAAGGTGTTGGTTGCATATGCGCGGGAGCCAACTGGTAGCAGACCGAATTCTGCACCGGCTTCAACAATCGCGTTGCGAACGCGCGCGTGGTGTTCGTATGGTCCGTAGATTTCCAGACCTGGAGCACCAGCCATACCGTGACGCAGGGTGCGAACTTGCAGGCCGTCGATGTTCATGTGAGCCATGCGGAAGAACTTCAACTGTTCAACTTCCGAGCCGTTGAGCTTGTTGATGACATCCCAAGCAGCTGGGCCCTGGATTTGGAAGCGGAACAGTTCACGGTTCACAGCCGCACCGTATGGACGCGATGGTGAACGGCGGTCAACCTGCAGGTCGAGGTTCTTGTAGTCGCCCTTTTCTGCGTGGTACATCAGCCAGTTAGTTACTGGAGCACGACCGACGTAGGTGAATTCGTCTTCGGATTCACGGAAGAGAATGCCGTCACCGACAACCGCACCGGTCGAGGAGACTGGGACGTACTGTTTTGCCATATCGACAGCGAAGTTTGCTACCGAGTTAATCGCGGTATCCGAGATCAGGTTAATCGCATCTGAACCGGACAAAAAGACCTGGTCCATGTGGTGGGACTGGTCGTAGAGGACCGCGGCGTTGCGCCATGCTTTTTGTTCGTTGATCCAGTTACCGAAGTCTGCAGGAACAACCGGGTAGATGTAGGAACCGGTCTGAGCGTTGCGCAGCAGGTCGACTGCTGACTGTTCGTTGAGCAGATCCTGAAGAGACTTTGCCATGGTGGCCGCCTTTCGAAATTGTGGTGGGAAGGATAGAAAAGGGGTTGGACTAGAGCTTGTTTTTGAAGTCTTGAAGCCATTCGGCGGTTCGTGTCATGCCGCCAAAGGTGTAGAAGTGGACGCCGACTTCACCCTGATAATCAGAGGCAGCTACGACGTCTGCTAGGTTGCCGATGAATTTGTCTGGTCCGGCGCTGCCCATGAGGTTGGTCAGCGAGAAGCCGTATTTCTTCACGATGCCTGCGGAGGTCGTGGCACCAAAGCGGCGAGCGTAGGTCAACAAGCGTTTGATGCCTGCCGGCCCGGGTACGCCGATGCCTATTGGTGCGGTGACATTGTCTGCAGCTACTTCGTTGAGCCAGGTGGCGATCGGATCGGTGTCGAACCCAAACTGTGTCAGGATCCTGGCGCCAAGGTTTTGTTTTGCCAGCTCGTCGAGTTTGCCATTGAGCTCTCGGGTCAGCACTTCATTCGAAATATCCGGGTGACCTTCGGGGTATCCGGCGATGGATACTTCTTTGACGCCGAAATCAGCGAAGATCCCAGACTCGATCATTTCCAGCGACGAACCATAAGGGCCCATCGGTTCAGCCGGGTCACCGCCTACAGCAAACACGCACTCCGTAGCATCGACATCGGCCAGCGCTTGAAGAAATTCTTTGAGCTCGTCTTCGCTTCGCAAGCGGCGGGCGGAAATGTGTGGCACGGGGATAAACCCAAGTTCCTTGACGGCCTTGGACGCCGTCACGCGCATTTCGAGGTCCTCATTGCCTAGGAAGGTCACATTAATGCGCGTTCCAGGGGCGATAAACGGGGCTGCTTCACGCAGGGCTTCAACATCTTTACCGGTCATCTCTAGAGATGCGTCCTGCACTAAGGCACGAACGTTTTCGGTATTTGTTGGCTGGGACATGTATCATCCTCACTTTTGGCCCGGAACAACCGAGCAAATCGATGTCGCACATCACATACTATCTATGTCCATAGGTAGTTTGCAATGCCTTTCGCAATAATTCTTTTTGTCAACGAAAAGACCACCTGCGATAAATGCATCGCAGGTGGTCTTTTGCCATGTGCAGCCGGGGATGGCTATGAGTTAGTTGCTTTCGTAGATCAGGTCATTAATGTCGACGGTTTCGTTAATGAGTCCGGTTTCGTCCGACAATTCGATGATGCGTTCCGTGGATTCACGATTGACCTCTTGCGGGAAGCGTGGCATGTGGAGTTGCTCTACGACTTCGGGTTCGATCTCGGTGTATTCCGAAAGGATCTCTTTGGCGGCGTCAGGATTATCCTCTGCGTACTGCTGGGATTCCTTCACGGCTGCAACAAAAGAATCGACCAACTCTGGATCGCTCTCGATCTTGTCAGTGTTCGTGAAGTAGCCGGCGATCATCAGATCTTCAATCGGCTCGGCGTAGGGGGAGTAGATTTCCTTAGCGCCAGCATTCTTTGCCAGGGTCGCAAACGGCTCAACGGCCATGATCGCATCAACGTTGCCGGACTCCAGCTGAGCACCCATATCCGGGAAGGCTACTTCCACCAGATCCATGGAGTCGCGGTCCCCACCGGCTTGACGCATGCCTTCTTTCAGCACGGTGTCATTGATGTTGTTCAGCGTATTGACGGCGACGCGTTTGCCTTCAAGATCTGCGATCGACTCAACATCTGAGTCTTCCGGTACTAACAGCGAGGAGAAGTCATTGCCAGCTTCACCGGTGGTCTGTGGTCCAGGTGCGACCAATTGCAGTGGCAGCCCTTGGGATTTACCGATAACCAACGAGGTGATGTTGGAGAAACCGAAATCGAAGTCGCCCGACTGGATGGCCGGAATAATCGCGGCGCCACCCTGGGCAAGGGTCAGTTCAACGTCGAGGCCGTGTTCTTCGAAGATGCCTTCTTGAACACCTAAGTAGATTGGCGCAACATCGACGATCGGGATAACGCCAACTGAGATCTCAGTGAGCTCGCCGCCTGACTGGGTCGCTTCTTGATCGGTTTCAGTAGGGGCATCGTCTCCCCCACCGCAGGAGGTCAGCGCCAGCAGTGACGCCGTCGCAGCGGCGATAAGGCTCCCGCGGATTCCACGTTTTTTCATTCTGTACTCCTCATTGGAAAGTGTGAACCTCACGCAAAAGGTGAGGTAGGTCATAAGGTTATGCGGATTTACATGGTGACGTCAATGATTTCGCGAACCAACTTTCCACCGATACGGCGAACGCACCGCGATGACCCTGTTGCGGAGTCCTCGCGGTGCGTGCGGCTGGTGGAGTTTTAGACTTGGGCTTTGGCGGCGTCGGGGCGGAAGCCTTGTTTGGCTAATTGGATTTGTTCGTAGACGTGGTGGCGGAGCTCGGCAAAGCGCGCCGAGGAGCGGGTTTCGAGTTGGTCGCGTTCGTCGGGCAGATCAATCTTGATGTCCTGTTGGACGATCGTGGGTGACGAGGACAAGATGACTACCCGGGAGCCCAGGTAGACGGATTCGTCAATATCGTGGGTGACGAACAGGACGGTGACGCCGAGTTGCTTCCACACGCGGCGCACCAGGTCTTCGAGGTCAGCGCGGGTCTGGGCGTCGACGGCCGCGAAGGGTTCGTCCATGAGTAAGACTTCGGGTTGGTAGGCCACAGCGCGGGCGATGGCCACGCGCTGTTGCATACCGCCGGAGAGCTGCCACGGGTAGGACCGTGGCACGTGATCCAACCCGACAGCCTCCAGGGCGTCATCGACGAGCTGGCTGCGCTTGGCCTTGTCCATACCCGCGACCTTCAGTGGCAGTTCCACATTTTCGCGCACCCGCATCCACGGATACAGCGACCGACCGTATTCCTGGAACACCACGGCCATGTTTTTGGGTGGCCCGGTGACGAGGTTGCCGGCCAGCTTCACTTCACCAGCGGTGGGTTCTAAGAGTCCGGAGATGGCTTTGAGCAACGTGGTTTTCCCCGACCCTGAGGGCCCGACCAGGCAGGTTAGTTCGCCTTTGGGTAGGTCAAAGGTCAGGTTGCGTACGGCTTCAATGTCACCGCCGTCGGTGTGATAGATCTTTTTCAGATTCCGCACTGAGAGCAGGGCTTCACCCTCGGGCAGGGTATGACCCACCGGGATGTGCCCATCGGGGGTATCGGCCATGGTGCCCTGGTTGATGACCGGGGTGTGTTCTTCAGGTGAGGTTGTCATGGTTGGTGTTTCCTTTACAAAAACTTCAGTATGCACGGGACTTAGCCGGCGTTTTCCATTTCTCGTTGGCCGTGGTACCAGGCCAGGACTTTGCGTTCGACGATTTGGAAGATAAACGACATGATCACACCGATCAGCCCCAGCACTACAATGCCCGACCACATCTCTGGGATGGCAAAAGAGCGCTGGAATTGGATAATGGTGTAGCCCAGCCCGGCCGAGGAGGCGAACATTTCGGAAATAACCATCAGAATCAGCGCAATCGACAGTGACTGGCGGATCCCGGCCATAATTTGCGGCATGGCGGAAGGCAAGATGAGGTAGCGAATTCGAGCCACCCCAGAGATGCGGTAGGTGTGAGAGGTATCCGAGAGCACCTCGTCCATCGAGCGAACACCTTCGACCGTGTTGAGCAGAATCGGCCAGACTGCACCCAGTACGATGACGGCGATTTTCATGTCGTCACCAATGCCGATGAGCAGCATGAACACCGGAATCAACACGACCGGTGGCACGGCCCGGAAGAACTCCATGGTGGGTTCCATCAACTGGCGCAACCACCTAAACGACCCGACCAGCAATCCCACCACGATGCCTAGGATGATCGATACGATAATGCCGGCGATCAACCGTCCCACGGAGGGGAAGACGTCGGTGGTCATGCGCGACCAGGTCCAGGTGGTGGAAAATGCGTTGGTCATTTGTTCCCAGGTGGGGACAAAGAAGCTGGTGGATTGGGCGGACCAGAGCACCCAGCCGATCAGTAACAGCGCGGGCAGGCCAACAATGTAGAGAAAGTTCTTTGCATACCGCATTATTTGACCTCCGAGCGGATCGAGGTGTGCCACGACAAAATCTGACGCTCAATAGCACGGAAGATGATGTTAATAATCACGCCTAACAGGCCGGTTGCTAACACCAGCGAATACATCGACACATAGGCGCCACCCGATTGGGCGCGAGCAATTTCAGCACCCAACCCGGGGGTCCCAATAATCAACTGAGCAGTAATGGCCAGAATCAACGCCACCGCTGCGGCCAGGCGGATCCCGGTCATCAAATACGGCAACGCGGTCGGAAAGACCACATACCGGATCCGCGCGAAAGTGCCCATGCCATAGGACTTGGCAGTATCCATCGCCACGACATCCACATCGGCCACCCCATAGAGGACCTGGATGAGCACCTGCCAGAAGCAGGCATAGACAATGAGCAACAGGGCGGATTCAATGCCCACACCAAAGACCAACACGGCCAACGGAATCAACGCGACCGAGGGCACCGGGCGTAAGAATTCAATCGTGGAGTTCGTAAATTTGCGCAAAAACGGCGACGAGCCAATCAAAAACCCTAACACTGCAGCTGAGACCACCGCGATGACCATGCCCAGGAACCAGGCGCGCAGCGTATCCCACACCGCAATCCAGAATACTGAATCCCCAAACTTGGCGAACAGGTCCGTCAGCGCCGCCGAGGCCGGTGGCATAAACCGGCCATCGACAATACCCAGCAGGGGCAACAGCTCCCAGGCCACCAGGAATAAGACAATCCCGGCCAGGCCTAACAGCCGGTTCGCCCAGGTCCGACGTCGTTGCCGGACCGCGCGGGCCCGCCCGGTGCTCGTGCGCCGACCGGTCGCACCGCGTTGCGCCACCGACACCGCCGGCGCGCCAGGATCCGGTCGCGTTGAGGTGTCTAAGCTAGCGACTCGATACCCCGCTGGGAAATTATCGTCTGAGCCACCCGTTTCCAGCCGGTGCAGGTCGCGAACCTGTCGCTCCCGTCCCACCGCCTCGTCATCGTGCGGCGCAGGCCCCTTTGAAGGGTCGCGTTCTGTCATGTGTTGTCTCCACTACGTGTGCAAGTTGAGGTTTAGGTGTGCCGTCGCTTCATCAAGGTGAGGATGTGTGAAGTGCGCCACGTTGAACAAGAATAACCCGCAGCCAGAAATGATTCAAGTACTCAATTATTCTAGAGATCAAGGGTTACTGGCATAGAGATAGGCAGGCGAAATGAACCTACAGATCTCAGCATATAACTCAGACAAGAAACGGGCTAGAAAACTTTGCACGACCTGAGGTCTACTCCACACCGACCCTTGGAATGTCGCCTCAAGACGACCCATGACCCAGACGAGCGTGCTACTTCTTTGGCCTGCAGCACGCTCGCTTACTAGGGCCGCACCATGCGCCTATATTCCATAGGCGGACGGCAACTGAACTTTTCCTGTCGGCAGGGTGGCATGATTATCTAGGATCAGCACTTGCAGGGCGGGGGTTTCTGCTGCCCAGTCCGCTGTGATACCAACTTCCGACGCGGCACGGAATCCGAACCGTGGATAGAAACGCGGGTAGCCGTAGACAAGAATGAAGGGCTCCCCATCTTCTCGCGCTAACTCAATGGCTGCTTCGATGACGGCTGACCCGGCGCCCTCGCCTTGATGCTGAGGTAATACACCGGTAGGGGCGAGCATGAGACCGGGCTGACCATCGATCATGCATCGGTGGAGCAATGCGTGAGCAGCAGCGGTGGTCTCGAATTCTGAATCCGGAATCGCGGCGGTAAAGCCGAGCACCGAATATCGCGGGATCCAGTGTTCCTTGTCCTGGCGCAGGTCGTCGACCAGGTTAGCTTCTGCGTCCGTCCCGAAGGCGGCTTCTAACACTCTTCGAATGGACGCCTGATCTTCCTGTGAACCGTCTCGCTCGCTTCGTGTTCGCCAAAGATGACCAGTGCGCCGCATGGCTGACTCCTTAGAGCATTGTCGGATACATTGCCTTGCAGCATACACGTGCACGTCAGGCAGGGGCTAGCCTCGGCAACGAACAGTTCTATCTTGCCAAATGTCTGGACCCTTGGCACGAGGCGGCGTATATTGTGAAGCACGGCATAGCATATGTCGATGTCGTGCCATGCCGATCGTTCAGTTCACAAGTTGTCGCATCGGGTATATAACGTAAGAGTTCTCATAACACGCGCTGAGCGGTCGGTAGTTCATCCGTCACATCCTTGGAGAACCCCATGAGCGCATCAACTTCTGACTCGAGGAAACGCGCCGAGGAGCGTCGTGTTTTAGCCGGCACGCTCGTTGGCACCACCATCGAATGGTATGACTTTTTCATCTATGCTCAAGCGGCAGCTTTCGTTCTAGCACCGCTCTTTTTCGAACCCTTAGCGACCGATAATGCCGCACTTGCCCAGATCGTCTCGTGGGCATCGGTTGGTATTTCATTCCTCTTCCGTCCGCTAGGCGCCATCGTGATCGGGCATCTTGGCGATAAATACGGACGCAAGCTGATGCTTGTGCTCACGCTAGTTGGCATGGGTGCGGCGACCACAATCATTGGGTTGTTGCCGACCTATGCTTCAATCGGTGTAGCCGCACCGATTCTGTTGGTCGTGATGCGCATCATGCAGGGCTTCTCAGCGGGTGGTGAGTGGGGTGGCGCGGCTCTCATGTCCGTCGAGCATGCCCCTCGTGACCGACGGTCGTTGTTCGGTTCGGCACCACAGATCGGTGTCCCGATCGGCATGCTGCTTGCCACGGGATTTATGTTCCTGATTACTACCAGTCTGACCGAAGAACAGTTCATGGCTTGGGGATGGCGGATTCCGTTTCTATCGTCGGTCGTGCTGATCCTCATTGGGTATCTGATCCGCCGCGCAGTTGCCGAGTCACCGGTCTTTACAGAGCTGCAAGAACGCAAGAAGAGATCAGCGGCTCCGCTGCGACAACTGATGCGCAGCCACAAGCGTCCGGTCATCCTAGCCGCACTGATTTTCGCGGGCAATAACGCTGCCGGTTACCTGGTGATCGCATTCTTCGCGGCCTACGGCGCCAACGTATTAGGCATGGAACGTTCCGCAACGCTCATCGCCTCCCTGGTGGGCGGGGTCGGCTGGTTCATCTTCACGCTGTTGGGTGGCTGGATGGGTGACAAGATCGGAAAACGCACCACGTTCACGATCGGTTACGGATGGATCGTCATCTGGTCTATCCCCATGTGGTTCCTGCTCGATACGGCCTCGCTTGCCCTCTTCACACTGGCGATCTTTCTACTCACCGTTGGGCTTGGCCCGTCATACGGACCACAGTCAGCACTATATGCCGAGATGTTCCCGGCGTCTGTTCGGTACTCGGGTGCTTCTATTGGGTACGCATTCGGTTCGATCATTGGCGGGGCGTTTGCACCGATGATCTCCGAGGTGATTCTGACGGCAACCGGAAAATCCTGGATGATCGGTCTATATATTGCCGCGATATCGCTCGTATCGCTGATCGCAGTCCGCCTCGTTCCCAAAACCATCGAAGGCCGTGATCTCCACGATGAAGACCACGGGGACCTCACGTCCGATGAGGCTCCGGAAACAGATCTGGCCACAAGTTAAGTTCATGTCATGTTCTCATCACGACCGCACCGCGAAGGATCCAGATGACCCCTCTCAACCTTTCACACCCGTGGGCTGTTCCCACACCGCCTGAAGACCCCAGCATGTGGGACCCAGAGGAGCACTACAGCCGCCAACAAATCCAAGATTTGCAATATGAGCGGCTTCGCTGGACCCTCCACCACGCATACAACAACGTCCCGGCGTATCGGCAGCTCTACGATGACCACGGCGTGCACCCAAACGATTTCACCTCGCTAAACGATATAACGCTGTTCCCCTACATTGACAAAGCGTTCTTACGAGCCAGCTACCCTCTCAAAGCACTGGCTGTGCCTATGAAGGACATTCGCCGCATTCACGCCTCGTCAGGAACCACCGGCCAACCGACGGTGGTGGCCTATACCGCCAATGACCTAAAAATGTGGGCCTCGTTAGTGGCCCGATCATTCCGGGCTTCAGGTGTGCAACCCGGTCACGTCATCCACAACGCATATGGATACGGACTCTTCACCGGTGGACTGGGCGCTCACAACGGCGCTGAATGGCTCGGCTGCCCCATCATTCCGATGTCGGGAGGTCAGACGGAGAAACAAATCCGGATGATCACCGATCTGAAGCCCGACGTCATTTTGTGCACTCCCACCTACCTGCTAGCCCTTGCCGATGGTTTCGTAAAAGCGGGCATTGATCCGAAAGATACCTCGCTGAAGTATGGCGTGCTGGGTGCTGAACCATGGACGGAGGGGATGCGCGAAGAAATCGAGTCCCTATTCGATATGAAAGCCTGCGACATCTACGGGCTGTCCGAGCTTCTGGGCCCCGGCATGGGTGGTGAAGCTGTCGAAACCCAAGACGGCTGCCACCTCTGGGAAGACCACTTCTATCCGGAAATCATCGACCCCATCTCGACTGAGGTGCTGCCGGACGGCCAATCCGGGGAACTGGTGTTTTCAAGCCTCACCCGCGAAGCCTTACCGATTCTCCGGTTCCGCACTCATGACCTGACCACGCTGCGACCTGGCACGGCTCGTGCAGGTCACCGTCGCATGGATCGCATTCTTGGGCGCTCGGACGACATGATCATTCTGCGCGGTGTCAACTTGTTCCCCAGCCAGATCGAAGAACTCGCCTTGGAGATTGATGCGTTGTCTCCACATTTTCTGTTGGAAATCACGCGGCCGAACCGGATGGATGAACTCACGATCAAAATCGAGCGTCGCGCTACGGCTTCGCTGGCCGAAGCGGAAGCCGGCGGGCAAGTACTCAGGGCCCGCATCAAAGATCGGATTGGATGTTCGTGCAATATCGACGTCGTCGAGCCAGATACCCTGGCGCGCTCGTCCGGAAAACTGCGGCGGATCTATGATCTGCGAGCGCTCTAAGAGCCGTCCTCGTCGAAATACTCCATGGAGCTTTTCGACGAATTGATCAGCACCCGGAATTTCGCACCCGGTAAGGCATTTGGGTGGTTCGGGTCGATATAAGCGGCTCGCATCTGCTGACTGACACCGCGCGCCGCCCTGCGGAGCAGCTCCACAATGCGCATATCCACCGGCCCGCCCGAGGGAACAACCACACCTAGCCCGGCCAGTACCTGGCCGTCGGCACCATAAATAGGCGCCGCCATGCCACGTGCTGCAGGATGAATAAACCCCTCGGCGATCGAGTAGCCCACCTCGCGCGCTCGTTCGACGAGCTCCAGCAGCTCGGCAAATGTTTGCGGGGTCTTATCGGTATAGCGCCGAATGCCTGATTCCACGACCTCCGCGAGAAATTCTTTGGGGCGATCGGACAACAAAACATGTCCGATCGCCGAAGCACCAAGACTGATCCGCCCACCGACGATCGTCGCATTCACTACAGCATCCGACCGAGACATCCGTTCTAGATAGACAACGTCATAGCCACCTTCGACGCCAAGCTGTGTATGTTGGCGTACTTGGTTCTGCACTAGCTGCACCATCGGGTAGGCGATTTCGCGCAAGCCCATGGCTCGTGGCGTACGGGCTGCCAGCTCCCACAAACGTAACCCGAGTTGATATGAACGGTCTGGCAACCGCTCTAACATGCGTTCTTCCACTAACTCGCCGACAAGTCGATGGGTGGTTGTCATGGGCAAACCGCTGCGCTCGGCGATTTCGGACAACGTGAGAAACGCTGTTCCGGCATCGAAAGCATCCAGGATCGTAAGCTGACGTGCCAACATCGACACCGGTGTTCCCTGACGCTGCTTCGGCATGCTCCCTCATTTCCGATGATTGGAAAACTCACTCCACATTCTAGGTGAGCGGTGTCACAATTGCTCCCATTCGTTGAATATTCCCACCTTGGAGGGAACCCATGGCGATGCAGACTGCGACGCGGACCGACCAACTCGTGATCGTCGACCGGATTCAGCGTTCCACAAGCGTCACTGAGTTCGTGCTGGAGCGAGCCGATGGCAGCCGCCTACCCGACTGGGCACCGGGTGCCCATATCGACGTGGTTTTGCCCAGCGGTAAGATCCGTCAGTACTCGTTGTGCGGGGATCGCTGGACGCCACATCAGTACCGCATCGCGGTGCAACGCGAGCACGACGGCACCGGTGGATCAGTGGAGATCCACGAAGACGTCCAACTCGGAGATGTCGTCAGCTTTGGCGGCCCCCGCAACAACTTTCGCCTAGCACCGGCTCAGCATTACCGGTTTATCGCCGGCGGGATCGGGATCACCGCAGTCTTACCGATGATCGAACAAGCCGAAAAACTCAACCTCGAATGGCAGCTGCTGTACTTGGGCAAAACCGCAGACCGGATGGCGTATCGCCATCTTGCAGACCACTATCCCGGACGCGTGACCATGCACACCAGTACTGACAACGGGCGGGCTTCCATCCGCCAGTGGCTGGGCGACCTGCCCGAAGACACCATGGTCTATGCATGCGGCCCCGAGACCATGCTGGAAGCTCTTCCCGAGGAATGCCCTGACCTGCCCAAGCACTTCTTGCGCACCGAGCGGTTTACCAACACCCTTGCCGATGCCACAGTCAGCTCCGAACCCTACGAAATCGAGCTCTACCGGAGCGGCAAAGTCATCAACGCGCTGGGAACCACCCCGGTCATCGACGCACTATCTCAAGCCGGAGTCAGTGTCATCACCTCGTGTTCAAAAGGCGTGTGCGGCACCTGCGAAGTTGATGTCGTCTCCGGCGAAATCGATCACCGCGACGCGATCCTCGACGACGACGAACGCGCCGCCAATACTTGCATGTTCCCGTGTGTTTCCCGCGCCCTGTCCAAACGCCTGGTTCTCGATCTCTAAGGAGCTACCCCGATGACCATCAACTCAACCGCTCGCTGCCCATTTTCCGGCATGCCAGCCGCCATCGACGAGCCAGCTGAACAGCGCATTGAAGCACCCGTTATGGACGTGGACCCATTCGATGAAGCCACCTTGGCCAGCCCCTATGCCATGCATGAACGCTTGCGCGAAGCCGACGGCGACGTCGTCTACATTCCCGCCTACGACATTTATGCCGTCGCACGCTACGATGCGGTGCGCGAGACCTTAGAAAACTGGCAGCATTTTTCCAGTGCTGCCGGTGTCGGCCTGGCAAACTTTAACTCCGAGAAGCCCTGGCGAGCGCCGTCGTTGTTGTTAGAAGCCGATCCGCCACAACATGATGCGCCCCGGGCCGCGTTGGAGAAGATTTTGGGTGCTCGAAAGCTGCGGCGCTACCATGATGAATGGCGTCAAACAGCACACGAGCTGCTTGGCGGGCTCTTGAACGACGGCACTACCGTGAGTAACGACGGCGCCGTTGAACTGGATGCGGTAACCGAAATCTCTGAAGTGTATCCGCTGAGCGTCTTTCCCGATGCGGTCGGTTTGCAACAGGAGGGGCGGGCAAACCTGCTACCCTACGGCAACTTCGCATTCAATGCTTTTGGTCCCCGCAACCGCCTTGTCACCGATGATCTCGAGACCATCGGTCCGGTCTTCGAGTGGATTGGCAACCAATGCCCACGTGAAGCCCTCAACGAGGATGGTTTTGGTGATGACATCTGGCGCGCTGCCGATCAACGACACATCACCGAGGAACAAGCGCCATTGATCGTCAGGTCACTGCTGACAGCAGGCGTCGACACCACCGTGTACGGTATTTCCGCGGTGCTGTACCACCTGGCGTCGAATCCAGATCAGTACGCTCGCCTGCGAGAGAATCCGCAACTGGTGCGTCGAGTGTTCGAAGAAGCTTTGCGACTCGAGTCCCCGGTCCAGACGTTCTTCCGGACCACAACAACCGAGGTGACCATCGGTGGAACCACGCTGCCTGAGAACCAGAAAGTCTTGATGTTTTTGGGTGCAGCTAATCGCGATCCGCGACGGTGGGAGAACCCCGATGCGTTCGATCTGACGCGGGATCCGTCGGGTCACCTTGCTTTTGGCAGTGGAGTCCACCAGTGCGTGGGCCAACACGTGGCCAGACTCGAAGCATCCTGCGTTATGGAGGCCCTCATCGAACGCGTCGAGCGCATCGAATTCATCGCACCGCCACAACGCCACATCAACAACACGCTCATTGGCTGGGACTCCCTGCCGATCCGTTTCGTTCCCGCCTAGATCACCGAGCACAATCGCTCTCATTACCAAATACGGAGTCTGCTATGACCATCTCACCATCCCGTCCTGCCCAAAAACGCTCGATGTTCCTCGGTGCCGCAGCCGTCAGTGCGCTAGTGCTATCCGCTTGTGGGACCTCCAGTGCTTCCGATGACACCGACCAAAGCGCTGGGTCAAGTGGCCTAGACACCATCAACGTTGGCTATTTCCCGCTCGTACACACCTCAACAATCGTCCACGCGGACCAGGCCGGCTACCTGGAAGATGCCGGAATCGATGCGGAATTGATGCAGACAGAAGGCGGGGCTGCTGCGATCCCGTCGCTGATCTCTGGAGATGTGGATATTCTCTATAGCAACTACACCTCAATCCTGCTGGCAGCTGAGCAGGGTCTGCCGGTCGCTTTAGTCTCGGGTAATGACGTGGCTAAAGATGATCACGGCATTTTCGTCGCCGAAGACTCTGATATTGAAGAGTTCGCCGATATTGAAGGCAAGAGCTTTGCCGTCAATAACCTGCAAAATATCGGCACCGTCTCCGTATACGCTCAGCTGGAGGATCTCGGTCTCAGCCCGGACAGTGTGGATCTGGTGGAAATGCCCAACCCGGATATGGCGCCTGCCGTGGCGAACGGAAGCGTCGATGTGATTTGGCAGGTGGAGCCCTTCCAGACTATTTCACAACAGTCCGGTCTGAAGCGGATCGGGGATATGTTCGCTGGACCCGCGGCAGATATGCCGGTGGGTGGATGGGTTACCACTCGAGAATTTGCCGAACAAAACCCTGATGTTCTCGCGGCCTTCCAAGACGCACTTGCAAAGTCGTCAGAAGACCTGCAAGGCAACCACGAGCTGCACTTAGAGCTCGTGCCGCAATACACCGAAATTGATGAAAGCGTGGCTCAAGAACTCACGCTGCCGCACTACGACACCGAGCTGAATGTGGATGCACTCCAATACGGCGCAGATTTGATGGAGAAATACGGCATCACGTCTGGTCCTTTGAAAGTTTCCGACTTGGTCGTCGAGTAACTGCCTAGACCACGGGGTAGCGCATGTGACGGGAAGCGACCGCCGCACTGCGGTCGCTTCCCCTCGGATTTAGCTCACTGCTCGGCTATGACGGCGTCCGCAGAAGCTTTCACTGGGCTGTCAGTAGCGGCAGGCTGTTGCCTGTATCCCATCGTCTCGTGCCACCACTGATGGAATTCTTCGATATGGTGCTCACTGGGAACAAGGGCCCCACCCCGGGTGTAGGCCTTGGACGACATGGACGGCTGGGTCAATTCGCACGCCTCAAAGTCTTGCTGATTGACGCGGTGGAATAATTCCACCGACTTCGAGATATCCATATCCTGTTCCACGACCTCGGGTAAGAATAACCAGTCACAGACCACGATGGTCTTAGATTCCGACTGTGGGAACATCCGGTGGATAATGACATGATCCGGGACCGTATTGATAAACATCTGGGGTTTGACGGTGATTGCGTAGTATTTGCGTTCCTGGCCGGGCGCAATCGCAGGTAGCTCCGCAACGCCACTGGAACCGTCGACCGTGAATCCTTCGATATCACTACCAAAGCTTGCTCCGTGAATCTCACCGTTCTTGCGTTGAGATGCCAGCCCGTCTGCGAATTCCGGGATGACCTCGGTCAGTTCCGGGTGAATCGTCGCGCAGTGGTAGCACTCCATGAAGTTTTCGATGATCAACTTCCAGTTCGCTTCGACCTCATAGGTTTTGGATTCGCCAAGTTTGAGGTTTTCGATACCGTAGTTATCAATCGACTGCACCTCACCAAACCGCGTGCGCACCTCCCCGAGCACGGTTTCTTCAAATGACGGTGGTTCATCAGCTAGACAGACCCAAACATAGCCCAACCATTCGCGCACGTGCACTGGCTTGAGGCCGTATTCTTGACGGTCCACGTCCGGCATCGAGGTCAGATTCGGTGCCGCAACAAGCTCGCCTTCAAGTGCATAGGTCCAGGCATGGTAGCCACACTTTAGAGTTCTGCTTTTGCCTTCGTCGGTGGTGCAGACCCGCATGCCGCGGTGTCGGCACACGTTGTAGTACGCCTGAATCCCGGCTTTGCGTGTACGGACCACAATGAGCTCTTCGCGTCCGACGGTCACCCTCTTCCATTGCCCTGCACTGGCCAGGGAGTCAACACGAAGGACGCAGTTCCACATGGTTTCAAAAATATTCTGTTGTTCAAGACGGAAGGTTTCAGGATCGGTGTACACGTCTCCGCCTGGGGTAGGTAACAAGGAGGATCCAGGAAGTGGAGCATCCAGGGAGTCAATGATCATCGGTAAGCCTTTCTGGGGTATTCCGGGCATGACGAATAAGCACCAACAGGTGCAAAAAATAAAACCAGTGAAAGCAGAATGTGGGTATCGGGGCGGTTAAGCAGAAGCCAGAACGCGCGCCGTGCGCATCTTCCGCCAGCGTTTGATCTCGCGCATCCGGTTCATCCCCAGAATGCCGATCTCTTCGCCGTCGAGGCGATAACTGACTAACAGGTCGCCACCTTCGATGGAGCCATCGAGAATGTGCACCTCATTGGATTGTGCGATGCGGCCAGCACCTTGGATCATCACATCGTATTGTTCCGACCAGAAATATGGTTCTTGAAACGGCACCGGCGGCGCACCCATAATTGCTGCTGCAACGATCCGGGCCTGTTCTACGGCTTCTTGCCATTGACCAATCGGCCGGATGCCGGCGGCTTGCGAGGTCCATTGCGCACAGTCACCGGCAGCCCAGACCCCTGGGATGCCGGTAAACCCAAAGTCGTCGCACAAAATTGCACCACTTGGGCCCAAAGTCAGCTCGCCGTCACGCAGCCAACGTGTTGCCGGAGTGGCTCCAATGGCACAGACGATGACGTCGGCTTGGACGGCGTCTCCATTGGTCAGATTTAGCACTTGGCTGCCGTCTTCGGTGTCGGTCACAGAATGTGCGTAGACCGGTGGCCCGAATTTCACGCCACGCTGTTCATGTAAGTGCCGGATGGCTTGGCCCACGGCGGCACCCAGTCGCGCTTCGCCAGGAAATTGTTCGTCAGCGATGACCGTAATCTCTGCCGCTCCACGATCCAAAAAGGTGCTGACGGCTTCCAAACCCAGGAAGCCACCACCCACCACGGCGATGCGCTGGCCCTCGATCATCCGCTCGCGTAGGGCCAACCCATCTTCGACGTTGCGCAGAACAAATGCCCCACCGCTTCGCCCAAATGACGGCAAGCGTTGGGCTTCTGCCCCGGTAACGATCACAACGTTGTCACCCGCGTGGAAGGTGCCATCTGCGGTCCGGACGCCCAATGGCTCCGTTGACAGTTCCACAGCACCGGAGCCACTGTGCCAGGTAACTTCTAAAGGGTTTGAAGGATCATCGAGGTGTAGGTCTTCGAAATTCACGGTGCCATTGAGAAATGCTTTACTCAAAGCCGGACGATCGTAGGCGGGACGGTTCTCATCACCAATGATGCTGATGGGCCCGGTGTGCCCGTGCTGTCGAGCTTGCCGCGCGACGTGATAACCGGCTAACCCGGCACCGACAATCAGCACGGTGCTCTCTGAGGAATGTATTGGGGCATTCATGAGACCGATACTCCTGGAGGCAGATTGGGGGCTTCTTGGGACAGCTCGACCAGGACGTCGTCACCACGGACTTCCACCGTGTGGACGCGCACTTTCTGTTTCGCCGGAGGTTGGTCGACCTCTCCGGTGAGTAAACAGAATGAACTCTCGTGTAGCGGGCATTCGACTTTGCAGTCCTCGACCCAGCCCGCTGCCAGCGAAGCATCCTGATGCGTGCAGGTGTCATCAATTGCATGGACTGTGCCCTCTTCCGTGAGAAACACGGCAATGGGCGGGCTCACCGACTCAATCCGCAGCCCTTCTCCCGGGGTCAGCTCACTGAGATGACAGACTTTCAGACTCATGGATTACCCCCACCGACAATCGAAATTGTTGCCTAATGCGCAACATGAAGATTACTGCGCAACATTACGTGTGACGATCATCTCACGAAGTCGTCTCGCACTGTCAAGAGGGTCCCGCTTTTCGTCCAACAAATTCAACAAACACGTGGAGACGCCGGGAACATGAGGGTCGTCGGCGTCTCTCGTAGATGTCCTAATTGAAGGGAATAACCTCAAGGTCATTCGGCACGAGGAACTCTCCGTGGAAATCCGGGGTAAAGCCCCTCCAACGTTCCGGTGAAGTCATGCCTGGAACCAAGTGATGTAGTGCCAGTCGCTTGGCTCCTGCTTCACGACCGACACGAACCGCATCTTCGACCGAAGTATGTGATTTATAGTGGTGCTCGCGAGAAGCCTTCGAAATTTCATCGGTCTTTCCAGCGTAGAGCTCGTCGATGAAATCAAAATCAATAGCCTCGTGCAAAACGAGCCCTGCATTCTGTGAAATTGTGATCATGTTTGGTGTGAATGTAGTGTCACCAGAAATCACGACTGAACCCTGGGACGTGTCGAATCGAAACGCAAAAGCCGGGGCAATTGGTGGGTGCTCGACCAATATTGCGCTCACCCGGACGTACTCGTCTTCAAAAACTGTGAAGGGCGTCATATCAGGCGTTGGACAAGTATTTGGGTGGTAACCAATATCGCTTGGAATCTCAATGTCTCGAGCGTCAAAAAGATCTAGAGGCGATGGGCGCAGCGAGTCAATGATGCGGTCATTGAGGTCTGTGGCATGTGCTTCCATGAGCTTTTCAAACATGGCACGGGTACCAGGCGTTGGATCATGCGGCGCTAGCGGCTGGGGATCGCGCGTTGCTTGTGGCGATACTGGCGGTAGAGCGCCGCGGTTGCCAGGGCCGTAAATCGGTACGGGGTTCCCGAGTCGTGATTCCAGTTCGTAGAGCCCGAAGAGCCCAATAGTATTGAGGTCTACGGTATGGTCCGAGTGTAGGTGAGTGATAAAGACACCTTTGAGGTCCTTCATCAACAGACCTGCCCGTTCGATTTGGCGACCAACACCGTGACCGCAATCAACTAAGTAGAAACCGTCCTCAACGACGATCGCTGTTGAAATACCGTATCGTTCCGAGTCCTTCCAGAATCTTGGACCGCCGGCCGTGCCGAGGGTTATGACGTGGTGGGTAGCAGACTGAGTAGACACTGTGTATCGTTCCTCGATTTGATGTAGTCATTGGATATAAAACCTAAGTGTGTCAAGTACGCCACATAGAGTAAATTGAAGAGTTTTTATGTGTAACCTCAATCTTTTTGATAACACCGGCTGCGAAGGGCGGGGGAATGTCTGAAGTTACTATTCGACAATTGGACTATTTCCTAGCCGTTGTTGACCATGGTTCGATCAGCGCCGCCTCTCGGCATATCCACATCAGCCAAGCAGCGGTTTCGATGGCCATTCAGCAATTAGAGAGGACGCTGAATGCTTCGCTGCTGATCCGAGGGCCATCCCAACGAGCGGCTCCCACTCCGGCGGGTGAGGCGTTAATCCCCCACGCCAGAAACGTGGTCCATGCTTTGCGAGACGCCCGCGATGCCGTATTAAATGATCTGTCCGAAATGCGGGGCACCCTACGAATAGCAATCGCGCCTACCATTTCTCCTTACGCGATTCCCCCATTGATCCATCACTTTCAGCAAGAACATCCGCAAGTCACCATCCACGTCGAGGAATTCCAACCGTTCGAAATCCACGATGCCGTGCGTAAGGACAAAGTCGATCTTGGAATTATTTATCACCTGAGTTTGCAGGAAGGTTTTCCTTTCAAAGTCATTACTGAGGTGCAACAACACGTAGCATTATCGGCTCAACATCCGCTATCCGAGCGACAGTCGATTCATCTAGCTGAAATCATCGACGAGCCACTCATTCCGATTCGAATGCCCCCATCAATCGAACGCATTACTGATGCGATCAAAGCCCTTGGTTTACAGCCACACATTCAGTGGCCATCACAGAACTATGAGACGGTCAGATCTATGGTGGCATACGGTCTAGGCTGGTCTTACCTCAATCTGGTTCCGGAAACCAAAGTGACATACGACGGCGGAGAAATTCGATACATCCCCATCGCCGATCCGATGCCGTATAACGCAGTCATAGGAATCACCCATCCCGAACTCAAACCAGATGCTCGAGTTACAGCGGCACTTGAGTATCTGAGTCTCCAGGACCGGTAACCCAGCTACTTACTGTCACCGGTTCGGTGGGTTCGATTCCTCACCGTGTTCACCAGCGCTAGTCGCTGGATCGGTGTCCTGATGGCCTGGTCCGCCTGCGGTGGCACTGCCAGCGGAGCTGATTTCACCTGTATCGACATTCGCCAAGCTGGCTGCAAGATCCTGCTGTGGCCCCTCGGCAACACGTTCTGCTTCAGCAAATTGGTCCATAGTCACTCGGGTTTTGTTCTTACGACGACGGGAATCGTATGCAAACCAAATGGTGACTAGAACCACCAGGATCATGATGGTCAATGGGACTGGTCGTTCAAAGAAGATGCCGAAGGAACCATTGGACATGACCATGGTTTGACGGAAGTTCTCTTCTAGGATTGGTCCGAGAATGAATCCAAGAACAAACGGTCCCAGGTCAAAGTTGAACGTTCGAAGAACGTAACCGGCGATACCGAACAGAATACAGGTCAGTACGTCGAACATCGAGTTTCGCACCGAGTACACTCCGGCAATAGCAACAATCAAGATAATCGGAGCCATGATGTTGCCAGGAATCTTCAGTAGCCGTACAAAAACCCCAATCAACGGCAAGTTGAGGATTAGCAGAATGATATTTCCGACGTACATCGAGGCGATTACACCCCAGAACACGTCGGGGTGTTCTTGGACCAGTGCTGGGCCGGGCGTGATGTTCTGTAACAGCAACGCACCGAAGATGAGCGCCAGCACGGGATTTGGTGGAACTCCGAGGGTCAACAAGGGCAAGAATGCTGAGTTTGACGAAGCATTATCGGCGGTTTCAGTTGCCGCCAACCCATCCATGGCACCTTTTCCGAATTTCTGCGGTTGTTTTGAGAACCGACGCTCGGCACCGTATGCAATGACCGAGGAAATCGTTCCGCCACCGCCGGGAATAATTCCGATAAAGAACCCAATAATGGAAGAACGTAGGATTGCCATGCGTGTCAGCAACCAGTCAGCTTTAGACGGCAAGATGCGGCCCAGTGGTTTTTTCCCGGCCCCTTTATAGAAGCCTTCTTGGGCGTTGTGCATTATCTCACCGATGCCAAACAGTCCCACAGCTACCGCAACCACGTGGATGCCGGCGGTCATCTCAAAGTTTCCAAAAGTTAAACGTTCAGTGCCAGTGGCAGGGTCTAGTCCCACTATCGCAGCAAGAATCCCCATCGCTGCCGCAGCAAGCGCTTTCGGCTTGGATCCAGAACCAATGAATGTCACCATCAACAAGCCTAATGCCGCCAGGATAAACATATCCGGCGCAGAAATCTGACCGGCAAACGAAGCCATGCTTGGTGCAAGGAACGTAAGCCCGAGGATAGCCACAGTACCACCGAGGAAGGACCCGATGGCGGTGATACCTAGCGCTGGGCCGGCCTTGCCCTGCTGGGTGAGTGGATAACCATCGAAAGTCGTAACTACCGCCGACGCATCACCCGGTAAGCGAAGCAAGATGGCCGGTATTCGACCACCGTACATCGAGCCATAGTAGATTCCAGCCAGCATCACGATGGCGCTAGCAGGTTCCAGACTGAACGTTAACGGAAGTAACAGTGCGATCGTGGCAACCGGCCCTAGACCCGGAATGAGCCCGATCAAGGTTCCTACCGTGACACCGATGAAGACGAATAAGAGATTTTCGGGCTGGAACGCCACGGAAAAACCGTGGCCTAGCCCCTCGAGAATTTCATTCATGAGTATTCCTACGTTGCGTCACCGCGAGCTTTAGAAGCCCCGCAAGGTGACTCCCAATAACACGGAGAAGATGATATAGACCGAGACAGGAATTAAGATTGTGCACAAGATCGTCGCGATCCAGCCCAATTTTCCGACGAATCTGCCAATGATAAACACCGCAAACGCGCCGGCACCGATGAGTCCCATATAGTCGTAGAGCGGTACAAAGATCAGCAGCGGTACCGCGATTCCAATCACGCGCAGCAGACCTTGATATGTCGGTGGCTCGAATTTGTGCCGTGCGATCAGAATCGCAGGTGCCATGAGCAACAAGATTCCAGCGTTAATGGCTGGCCACATGCCCGGCCCCGGTCGTGTCAGATCTCCTAATCCTAGCTGGATCGAAGGAATGAGCAGGACTACGCCCACGATCAGCACGATGAATGGAGAGTACCAATCGGTCCGTCCGGGCTCAGTGTATGGCGGCCGACCCTCATAGACGTCGAGATCATAAATCTCATCGCCAGTCGTATATTCTTCTTTGGACGTCATGGAAGTCCTCAAGCTTCAGGTAAAGAGTGGTGGCAAGTAATTAGTCAACCGTAGGAATGCCAAGATCTTCATAGAGATCGCGGAAGCGTTGTAATTCACGTGGCATATAGTCCGTGAACCATGCTTCGCCTTGGTCATGGTCAGGTACCACGCTGCCGGACTCTGCCAGGAAGCTGATGAATTCTTCAGAGGATGTAACGTTTTCGGAGGCTTCACGAAGCTTGTTGACAAGTTCGTCGCTGGCTTCGGATTGAATGGCCAGAGCTTGCGATCCCGCGAATAGAGCGTTTTCCAAGTCATAGTCGGCGATCGAAGGAAGATCTGGGGCAATCTCTTCCAGTTTTTCTGGCACATACTCGGTTGTCACGGCCAATGGGCGCACTTCTCCCGATGCAATACGAGGTAAAGCGGAAGTGACATCTTGAACACCAAAATCGACGTCACCGTTGACGATGGCCTGCAGGGCAGGAGGACTACCGGGAAAGGCCACGACCTCAGCATCCAGATCATATTTATCAACGATGGATTCACCGATGAGGTGCGTATTGTGTCCCTCACCAAAAGCGGAGAAGGTCAACCGGTCTGTGGCATCTGCAAGATCTTCGAACTCTTGAATCGGTGAGTCTTCCGGCACCGCGATGACGAAGGTGTTTTCGGCTACCGGTGCAATCGAGCGGAAGTCCTCGATTTCATAAGACACATCTTGCTGCAACATGGTCGAAGTAAAGGCCCCTGTTGGTGCAAAGAGCAGAGTGTAACCGTCCGCTGCGGCGTTGGCCGCTTCGGTCGTGCCAATCGAACCGCCACCGCCTTCGCGGTTGACGACTAGAACGCGACTACCGAGTTCTTCCCCAAGACCTTCGGCAAATTTTCGTGCAACGGAGTCGTTGTGCCCACCGGCGGCAAAACCCACGATCATTTCAATATTGCCCTGTGGATAGTCCTCTGCAGAGGCATCGCCATTGCTACCTTGTGGCCCACATGCGGCCATGGTTAACGCCAAGACAGCAGCAGTAGCTCCAGCAAAAATCGTGCGACGAAAGTTCATCATGTCTCCTTGTAAAGAGTGTGAGTCCTGAGGGCACAACTATGACACGCCTCACACACATAAGGCAATTAGAACTATTTTATAAGGTCCATCAACTCTACTTATGGCCTGGGGCATTACGACCTGAGGCGTATCCGCTGGTGGCCTGCCCCCAGCTAGAACGTACATAACCGTAATTTATCTGCAACATCGGCACCCATCGGAAGCGCATCCGGAGCAAAAAACGCTCCAGGGCGGGCCTACCATCAGAGCCGTCCTGGAGCGCTTCATTCACGTTTTGGTTTAGCCCGCGAAAAAGTCATCCGAGGTTGCATTAGGATGCTTTGCTAGTGGGGTGACCTTGACATCCATGTACGGGAACATTGGGAAGCCCGACAGGATCTCATGAAGCTCATCGTGACCATCAACATCGAAAATCGAGTAGTTCGCGTATTCGCCGACCACGCGCCAGATACCTTTCATGATCCCCTGCCGCTGCAGGTTACCGGAGTATTCTTTCTCCCGGACTTGGAAATCCGCCTTGGTTGCGGAGTCCATAGATTCTGGGAAGATGACGTCCATGCGTGCAAGAAACAGCATGCGGTGTCCTTTCGTAGACGGAAATGTGGATCGGTTACATGCTAATGCCGAAGACCACCGGCACGAGGGTGTACATGACCAGCATGATCATGCCCAGGGAAATAATGTTCAGGACCAACCCTGCGCGCGCCATCTGTTTGATGGTGATTTCGCCAGAACCAAAGGCTACTGCGTTCGACGGGGTTGCAACCGGCAACATGAATGCGGAGCAGACGGCCAGGGTGACGGCGACGGTCATGAACAGTGGGTCTAATCCAATACCGACGGCCACCGCACCGAAGATCGGTAGGAATGCCGCGGCGGTTGCGGTGTTTGACGTCAGCTCGGTGAGGATGAGACAGACGAGGATGACCGCGAAAATAATGAGCGCAGATGACATCCAGCTCAGCCCGGAGACTTGTTCGCCGACCCATTCGCTAAAGCCGGTCTGAGTGAACATGGCCGATAGCGACAGGCCGCCACCGAAGAGCAAGAGCAGTCCCCAGGGGATTTCTTTGGCTGCAGACCACCGCAGGAGTGGCGCCCCAGAGCGATCATCGCGGACACGTTCTGCTGGGACGATGAAACACTGTCTAGTGTCACGACATCGTTGACAGGTTTTGACTGGACTGAACCCAAGAGACCGTTGACCGATGTGTCGGGACATCGTTGACATTTTGGGACAGTGATCGTTGACCGGTGAGTCGCGACATCGTTGACAGTGCTGCCGGCAATGATGAGCTATGTCTAGCTCACAAAAGAATCTGGTTATTGCTCGCTCGGTGGTAGATCAAGGCTTGAGTATTGCTCAGGCTGCAGCGAAGTTTGGAGTGTCCCGGCAATGGGTCCATCAGCTCGTGCAACGGTATCGATCCGGTGGGGTTGCGGCGGTCTTGCCGCAATCTAAGGCACCCAAATCCCGGCCGCAAACGACGACCGAGACGGTGCGGGCCCGGGTTATTGGCTTGCGTCAAACCCTAGTGGCTAACGGGGCCGATGCTGGCCCAGAGACCATTGCCTGGCATCTGGCCCGAGAGGGCTTCCACGTGCCATCGACCTCCACCATCCAACGCATCCTGCGCGCCGCCGGACTGGTGGTGGCCCAGCCGAAGAAGCGTCCGAAATCCTCGTATATCCGATTCCAAGCCGAACTACCCAATGGGTGCTGGCAAGCCGATATCACCTACTGGTTCTTAGTCGATGGCACCCGGGTGGAGATCCTAGATTTCTTAGATGATCATTCCAGGTTGCTATTGACCATCCAGGCCAAAGCCCTGTGGACCAGCGCCGATGTCGTGGCCGTGATGGACCAGCTGATCACCACCTATGGGCCGCCAGCTGCCACGTTGACGGATAACGGGATGGTGTTCACTGCTCGATTCACCAGCCGGCCCGGGGCCAAAAACGGGTTCGAAAAACTGCTAGCCGCCCATCACATCCAACAACGCAACGGGGCACCATCACATCCGCAAACCCAAGGCAAAATCGAACGCTTCCACCAAACCCTCAAACGCTGGCTGGGCGCCCGCTCATTGCCGGCCTCCCTAGAACAACTGCAAATGCTCTTGGATACCTTTGCTACCTGGTATAACACCGAACGACCCCACCGAGCGATCAACCGGCGCACCCCAGCCCAGGCCTACACGGCCTTACCCAAAGCCACCCCGAACACCACCCATGACACCGAATACCGCACCCGCACCGACCGGGTGGACAACAACGGGAAAGTCACACTGCGCTACGCCAGCAAAATCCGCCATCTGGGCATCGGCTCCGCGCACCGCGGCAAGCAAGTGCTGATGCTCATCCACAACGACCACGTCACTATCTCAGATGCGGCCACCGGCGAGATCCTCACCGAATATATCTTGGACGCCACCAAGGATTATCAGAAACCGACCTGGCGCAAACCCCTCAGTGAATGAACCCATGAACAACCCCGGGAACGACAAAAGCCGCAGAAAATACATTCTGCGGCTTTTGTCATCCATGTCGCGACTCATCTGTCAACGATGTCGCGACTCAGGACAGGGACGATGAAACACGCGATTGCAGCCGCCATCGCAACCTGGGCGTCATTGATGGTGCTCAGGAAAGGGATGTTTTCGGCAACCCAGCCGATTTGGGCAATGAACGGCACGAAGATCCAGAAGAAGATCGCTGCAGCAAAAATGTAGCCAACGCGGCGTTCTGCGGTCGACATTTTGCCGAGTTTGGCGTGTTCGTCGCGGATGAGTTCTTTTCCGCCGGGCAGCGAGTCAATCTCGGGGCGGTAGACAATTTTCGTCAACACAATCCAAGCAATGAACAACATGACAGCAGCCCACGGAACACCCACGAGCATCCAAGTGCCGAACGTCAGGTCAAAACCGTAAGACTCCATGAGGTAGCCCTTCATCAGGGCCATCGGTGGTTGCCCAATGACGGTCGCCGTGGAGCCGATGCTTACGCCATAGGCGACGCCCAAGAGCATCGAGGCGGCAAATTTCTTGCCGACGGCATCCGGATCAATCGAGCGGACAAGACTCAGGATCGACACGGCAATCGGCACCATAATGACGGCCGTCGCGGTGTTGGAAACCCACATCGAAATAAAGGCCGAAGCCATCATCAAGCCCAGCACGATTTGAGAGGGCTTGGTCCCGACCAGTCGAATGGTCAGGAGCGCAACGCGCATGTGTAGCTGAGACTTCTCCGCTGCCAAACCAAGGATCACACCGCCCATGACCAGGAAGATCACGGTATCGGCGTACGGTGAGGCAACTTCGGCCATGGTGCCCATACCGAATAACGGGAAGAGCACCAGTGGCAACAGTGAGGTCACCGGGATCGGGGCGGCTTCGGTAATCCACCAGATGGCCATCCACAGGGCGGCACCTGCGACGGCGCGACCTTCGAACGACAACGAGTCGGGCAAGATGAGCCCCAGCGCTAGCCCAGCAAGGGGACCCAGTGCGACTAACCACCAGTTGCGTTTCGATACGCTATCTAGCGCGTCCTGGGGGCCAGCTTGCGAACCGATGGCTGGCTTGTCCACCGCTGCCTGGTCCTGATTTGTGACAGTCACGGTTCCTCCTCGATGAAGTCAGTGATGTTTGGACCCCTAGACGAGGCCACAGTGCTTAATGGTCACGGTCACCCGCTGGGATGACCTGACTCACCATAGACCAACTAATCTAGATACAAAAGTATGAAAATGGACGCAATTGATATGCTAGGCATATGAATTGCCCTGTAAGAAGTCTTTCACTTGTACCGGATCCCCGGCGTAGCCTGTTGTCGATGCTGTGCACCTGCCCGGCTGGATCATAAAGGAGGACCATGGTTAAACTACGTCACCTGCGGTATTTCCTTGCCGTCGCCGAAGAAAAGCACTTTGGTCGAGCAGCCGATCGGCTGCATATGGCCCAGCCGCCCCTGTCGAGCCAGATCAAACAGCTAGAAGCTGAACTGGATACGCTCCTTTTAGAACGCACGACCCGAAAAGTCGAACTAACTGAGGCCGGGGCCCTCTTGATGCAGCGTGCTCGACAGATTCTGGCCGACGTCGAGGCCACAAAACACGACGTCGCCGAAATTGGCCGCGGGGCCGCCGGAATTTTACGCGTGGGCTTCGCCGGCACCGCGACCTACCGCCTCATGCCCGAAATCGTACGGCTGGCCCGAGCTCGCATGCCGCTGGTGCGGTTACAAGTTGCGGGAGAAAAGTTGACGCCGCAAATGGAAGAGGCGCTCCTAGAAAACCGGTTGGACGTCGCCATCCTGCGCCCACCGGTGCAATCAGGCGAGATCAGTATCGACGAGATCCAACAAACCCGTTTGGTCGCCGTCCTGCCCCAACACCACGAACTCGCCCAGGAAACCGGGCCGGTGAGCATTCGAGCGTTCGCCAAGGAGGACATCGTCGGGTACCCGCGCAGCTCCTCGGTCTTCTCGGTCATGGCCGAAATGGCGCGACAGGCCGGATTCCGCCCGCGTATCGTCCAGGAAGCCACCGAAACATCCACACTGATCGCCCTGGTCGGCGCTGGTTTGGGCGTGACATTTGTCCCCGGCTCGCAATCCCTGCCCTTGTCCGCATCCATCGTCGTCCGACCCCTTGAAGAAGAAGTCTCGGTGGGGCTGGGGACCGCATGGAAAACCGGAAACACCAGCCCGTTATTGTCCTCGTTTATCGAATTGGCACGCGAAGCCACCAAAAATTTAGAAAACCAAAATAACCAATCGTAAAGAAGTTCCTTGGAGCAAACATGAAGATCACTGCCGTCGAAGCAATCCCGTATGCGATTCCCTATACGCATCCGCTGAAATTTGCCTCCGGTGAAGTCACCACCGCCGACCACATTGTGGTGCGTATTCACACCGATGCTGGGATCACCGGGACCGCGGATGCGCCGCCGCGGCCCTACACCTACGGTGAGACGCAGACGTCGATCAAAGTGATCGTTGAAGATATTTTTGGCCCGGAAATCGTCGGGCTGGATCCTTTTGACCGCGAAAAAGTCCACGCCGTGATGCACCGGACAATCAACAACCAGGTGGCCAAAGGTGCCGTCGATATCGCCCTGTGGGACCTCATGGGTAAAGCCCTAGACACCCCGGTCCATAAACTATTGGGCGGCTACACCGACTCGATGCGCGTCAGCCACATGTTGGGATTCAAACCGGCTCAGGAACTGCTGGAAGAAGCTCAACGCTTCGGCGAAGATTATGGCATCACCACGTTCAAACTCAAAGTCGGACGTCGGCCCCTCTCCTTGGACATTGAAGCCTGCCATGTCTTGCGTGAAGGACTGGGCGACGACGTCGAAATTTACCTGGACGCCAACCGCGGCTGGACCGCCAATGAGGCCATGGAAGTGCTACGCCAGACCGCTGATCTGGGGCTGACCATGCTGGAAGAACCATGCGATGCCAAAGAGGCCATGAGTCGCCGCCGTCTGGTCGACCACTCCCCGATCCCGATCGTTGCCGATGAATCGGTGCCAACCGCCGGCGACGCTTCGCGCGAGCTCCTATCCGGCGGGGCGAATGCGATATGTATCAAGACCGCACGCTCCGGGTTCACCGAGGCCACCGAGATCCTGGGCCTGTGCACCGGGCTCGGTGTAGATGTCACGATGGGCAACCAGATCGACACGCAAGTTGGCTCAATGGCAACCGTGACCTTCGGTGCCGCGCACCGAGCAACTTCTGCCCGCGCGGGTGAACTGTCGAACTTCTTGGATATGTCGGATGACCTGCTGGCCGATCCAATCAAGATCGTCGACGGCCGGATCTCCGTTCGTGACCTGCCAGGTGTGGGCGCCGAGATTGACGCAGACAAATTGGAACACTACCGCACCGACAAATAACCATCCCAGGCTGTCAGCCACCGAACAGCGCCACTGGCCTATGTTCTCACACCACGTGAGGGCATAGGCCAGTGGCATCTCATAGACGGGTCGATCCGGAATTGCCCCCTGTGCATCGCACAGCGTCGATAAAACACGACTACGATATCCCTCATGACGAATAACGCGCACTCCGCTTCGAATGATCAGACCGTCAAACGCGGCACCTTTGGGCCCCATGATCACCCAATACTCGGTGTGGATAAAGCCGCCGACTGGCTGGGCATCACCATCTCCGAGTACGCCGAGGGTTACGCCAAAGGGCACATGACTATTCGTCCCGAAATGCTCAATGGTTTCGACATCGCCCACGGTGGGATGCTCTTTGCGTTTGCCGACACGCTATTCGCCTGGGCGTGCAATAACCCCGACGGCGACGGCACCACCATCTCGGTCACCCAGGGCTCAGACATTCACTTCATCGCCTCTGCCCCAGTCAACACCCCACTAACGGCGGTGGGGCGACGGCACACGACCACCGGACGCTCGGGCCTGTGCGACGTTACCATCACCGATGACAACGACACGATCATCGCCGAATTCCGGGGGCGTTTCAGAACTATTCCACGGACGCCACGCGCATAGCTCAGCAGAACCTTAATCGAAGTGGCATCCGGGCGTTGACGAGGCACTCTGACCCCAGCGGACTGGGCCCCAGACACGGATGTATCGACCAGAAAACCGCAGAATCACGCGTTAGTTGTGACTATGCTCACATGTGTGGCATAATACTTTTCCAGACCGATCGTTCAGTGAGTTAACGGTCGGCAAGAGCGCCCCGATCATCTGGGCCATCACTCACACACCAATGCATCATTCCTATTGTCACTGGAGAGAACATGTCCACGACTACGCCTCGCGTGCGCACTCGAGCTGAGCAGCGCCGCGTCCTTGCAGGAACACTCGTCGGCACCACCATCGAATGGTACGACTTCTTCATTTACGCTCAGGCCGCAGCGTTCGTCCTGGCACCGCTCTTCTTCGAACCATTAGCCGCCGAGAGTCCTGGCCTGGCACAGATTGTGTCGTGGGCTTCCGTCGGTATTTCCTTCCTCTTCCGTCCACTGGGTGCCATCGTTGCCGGCCACCTCGGCGATAAATACGGGCGCAAACTCATGCTTGTCATCACCCTGATGGGTATGGGTGTCGCCACTGCGGCGATCGGCCTGTTGCCAACCTATGCGACCATCGGGGTAGCCGCCCCGATCCTGTTGATCCTGATGCGTATTCTGCAGGGCTTCTCTGCAGGTGGCGAATGGGGTGGTGCTGCGCTGATGTCGGTAGAGCACGCCCCAACCAATAAGCGCTCCTTCTTCGGGTCATACCCGCAGATTGGCGTCCCACTGGGCATGATCCTAGCCACCCTGTTCATGTTCGGACTGACCAGCTTCCTCACCGAAGAGCAATTCTTGGCATGGGGCTGGCGCGTGCCATTCCTGTCGTCGGTCGTTCTGATCTTGGTCGGCTACCTCATTCGTCGCGCCGTGGCCGAATCACCCGTCTTTACCGAAATGCAGGAACGCCGCAAAGAATCCTCAGCACCCCTGGGCGAACTGCTACGCAACCATAAGCGCCCCGTCATTCTGGCCGCACTGATCTTCGCCGCCAACAACGCCGCAGGCTATCTCGTCATCGCTTTCTTCGCCTCTTACGGTGCCAACGTGTTGGGCATGCCGCGCTCGGCCACCCTGGTGGCCTCGATCATCGGTGGTCTGGGTTGGTTGGCCTTCACCATGTTCGGCGGTTGGATCGGTGACAAGATCGGCAAACGCAAGACCTTCATCATCGGATATGCCTGGATTATTGTCTGGGCCATCCCAATGTGGTTCCTGATCGATACCGCCTCCCTGGTGTGGTTCACCCTGGCGATCTTCATGCTGACCGTCGGACTCGGTCCCTCTTACGGACCACAATCGGCCTTGTATGCTGAGATGTTCCCAGCAGCTGTTCGCTACTCAGGCGTGTCGATCGGCTATGCATTTGGCTCGATTATCGGTGGCGCGTTTGCCCCGATGATCTCCGAAATGATCCTCAACGCCACCGGCCAATCGTGGATGATCGGCGTGTACATCGCCGCCTTGGCGACAGTCTCACTTATTGCCGTCATCCTCGTACCGAAATCCGTCGAAGGCCGCGACCTCAGTGACGACGACGCCGCGCTGAGCGCAGAGCAGGCTACAGCAGCTGCCGTCACCAAGGCCTAACCTAGGTATAACCACAAAGCACCTCGCTTCGGCGCCGGATACCGTTTCATCACGGTTTCCGGCGCCGTCGGCCGTTGAACTACACCACACGAAAGGAAACACTCATGTCGACACTGTTTGACGAACTGAAAACTCTGACCGCGGATTTCCAGGCACTTGAAGTGCGGCTCGATCACGAGAAACCAGACCGGGTGGTCGCCGCAATGAATCGCCCCGAAGTGCTCAACGCGATCGATCAGACCATGGTCAATGAATTTCATGCCCTGTGCCAGTGGCTGGAAGATCACCCCCACACCCTGATCATTACCGGCACCGAAGCCCCGCACCCGAAAGACCCGACCCGCACCCGCGGAATCTTTGCTTCGGGCGCTGACATCGCCCAGCTCCGCGAGCGCCGTCGGCATGACGCCTTGCGGGGCGTGAACTCGAAAATCTTCAACCGTATCAACGAACTCCCCATGCCGGTCATCGCAGCGATCGACGGTTTTGCACTGGGCGGTGGCGCCGAACTGGCCTGGGCAGCCGATTTCCGCATTGCCTCCACCAAGGTGCGCTTCAGCCAGCCCGAAACTAACCTGGGCATTTCCCCCGCCGCCGGCGCGATGTGGCGCATCAAAGAACTCGCTGGCGAGACCATCGCCCTGGAATTACTACTGACCGGGCGCATGCTCAACGCCGAAGAGGCACTGCAATACCGCCTGATCAACTCCATCCATGAACCCGAAGACCTCATGGATGCAGCCCACGAACTGGCCGATAAGATCGCCGAACAAGACCAGCTGGCAGTCCAAGTCACCAAGCGCGTTTTCAAGCTGCCGCGAGAGGCCCACCCATGGGCCGATGACCTCGGACAGGCGATCCTGTTTGAATCCGAAGCCAAGTTCGATCGCATGCAAACCTTCCTGGATCGACGCAAGAAATAACCACCATACAGGTGACGTAGATCGCAATACTGGGTGGCCGGGCAATGTTATCTACGCTATACTGGCCGCAATAACCGAACGAACGTTCAGACTGTAATAAGGAGTCTTTACCCTCATGACAATCAACGCACCCGCGCAAACTGTCCTGTCGTCGTATGCACAGGGAAAGTGGCAAGCTCCTGACGCTCCAGAAAACATCGCGCAAGTTCTTGATGCAAACACCGGTGAACTGGTCACCCAGGTTTCTTCAGATGGCATCGATATCGCCGGCATGGTGGACTACGCTCGCACCGTTGGTCAGGGCTCGCTCGGTGAGCTGACCACCCACGAGCGCGCACTGAAAATCAAAGAGCTGGCACAGTATCTGAACGAGCGCAAAGAGGACCTCTACAAAGTCTCTTTCCGCACCGGTGCCACCCAGCGCGACCATTACATTGACACCGACGGCGGGATCTCCACGCTGTTTGTGTTCTCTTCCAAGGGTCGCCGCGAAATGCCCAACAGCAACGTCATTATCGATGGCAAGACCGAAGTCCTCTCCCGCGATGGCTCGTTCTTGGGTACCCACATCTACCAGCGCATTCCCGGTGTGGCCGTCCAGATCAACGCGTTCAACTTCCCGATCTGGGGTTTTTTAGAGAAATTCGCACCGTCGTTTATTGCCGGTGTCCCAACCATCGTTAAACCCGCGACGTCGACCGGTTATGTCACCGAAGCCGTCGTACGCATGATGCTGGAATCCAGCATTCTGCCCGAAGGTTCGCTGCAGCTGCTCTCCGGCTCGGCCCGTGACCTGTTGGATCACCTGGACTACCGCGATCACGTTGCCTTCACCGGTTCCCTATCCACCGCCAATACGCTGCGCAGCCACGACAGCGTACTCAATGGTGGCGTCCGCTTCACCGCCGAAGCCGACTCGCTCAACGCCGCGATCCTAGGCCCGGACGCGACCGAAGGCACCGAAGAATTCGACGCGTTCGTCAAGGCCGTATTCGTCGAGATGACGGCTAAGGCCGGCCAGAAATGTACCGCGATCCGTCGGGTCATTGTCCCAGAGGCGATCAAGGAACCATTCATTACGGCCCTGGCAAACCGTCTGACCGAAAAGATCACTGTCGGTATTTCAGATGCCGAGGGCACCACCATGGGTCCGCTGGCTTCCAAGGATCAGCAGCACGACGTTGCCAAGGCCACCCAGCAGCTGATCGATGCCGGTGGCAAGGTCCGCCTGGGCGGTCCCGATCAAGTTGACCAGTACGATGAGACCGGCGCGTTCTTCCCGCCCACCATCCTAGAATTCGACGACGCGAATACTCACGCCGTCCACAATGTTGAAGCCTTTGGTCCGGTCACCTCGGTTATCGGCTACGATGGCACCCCGGCCGAAGCCGTGCGCCTGGCCGCACTTGGTGGCGGCTCACTGGTCGCAACCGTTACCTCGAATGACGAAGCCTACGTTGCCGAAACCACCCTCGGCATCTCCGCCCACCACGGTCGTCTCCACGTCCTGAACCGTGACACCGCCAAGACCTCAACCGGTCACGGCTCGCCAGTCGCCCATCTGGTCCACGGTGGTCCGGGTCGCGCAGGCGGCGGCGAAGAACTCGGTGGCGTGCGTGCCGTCCAGCACTACATGCAGCGCTCCGCGGTTCAGGGTTCGCCCGATATGCTCACCGCCATCACCGGCGTGTGGCACCAGGGCGCCAAAGCCAATACCGTCACCCGCCAGATGGTCGACGAGGGCACAGGCGTTCATCCATTCCGTAAGCCACTGGATACCCTGCGCATCGGTGATCAGTTCGCCTCCGAACTGCGCCACGTGAGCCTGCAGGAGATTCTGGACTTCGCCGAAGAAACCGGTGACAAGTTCTACGCGCACACCGACGAAGAAGCCGCGATGGCCAACCCGTTCTTCCCGCGTCGTGTGGCCCACGGTTACCTGCTGGTTTCCTGGGCTGCAGGGTTGTTCGTCGACGCCGCACCAGGGCCCGTCCTAGCGAACTACGGCTTGGAGAATCTAACGTTCATCACCCCGGTCACTTACGATGACTCAATCCGCGTCACCCTGACCGCCAAGCAGATCACCCCGCGCGTCACCGATGAATACGGTGAAGTCCGCTGGGATGCCGTGCTACACAACCAAAACGACGAGATCGTCGCAACCTACGACGTCCTGACCCTGGTCACCAAAACCTGGCCGGAACAGTACGCCAAGTAACACGCTTCCACCTCACACCTTCCACAACAGGGGCGGGCCATTCAGCACCGAATGGCCCGCCCCTGTTGTGGTTGCACAGGTTCAGTGCGACCGACCAATCTTCCGTCGTTGCGCATCGTAGTGATATTCGTGCCCTGCCAAAGTACAATCCGTGCTATGACATGGATTATTGATGGTCCATGCGACGGTATTGCCAACTCGTTACGTCAAGGCAGTGACTTCGGTCGATAGGAGGCTTGTCATCAGCGATCCACAGCTAGGATGGAGCACCGCGGTGCTCGCGGCCGATTGGATTGCCGCCCAGTTAGCCCCATTCGACGAGGGCACAGTACGGTCCGTTATTCCGGAGGGCTTTGAATCCCATACTCGACTGCTCCACCCCGTCCAGAAAGGCGAAGAACTCGTCAGATGGTCACATGTCGCCGCGTGGAGCCAGATGCCCGTGACCAACGACGTACAGTTCCATGACATCGCGCTGCCACGCCAGCGACCAGCGGGTCCGGCTCCATGGGATAGTGCTGGGCCAACCGAAGGCGCACTGGATGCCTCGGACGCTGCGCACCTGGTGTCAACCCTCCGGGAACACACCACGAGTCCCGAACATTGTTGGTTCGCTCTGTGGGATGGGTACGGCTGGGACGACGCCGCCCGCTTCGAGCTCATCGGCGAAGGGGCACCAGCACATCAGTCGGCGCCACCTATCGATCCGGTGCCCATCGAAGTACGCGATGGACCCCGGGTTGAGCTGCCGGAGCGTACCTACCTGCTCTACACCGGCCCAGTCGAGGCTGCGCTGTTATTCCTTGAGGAGTATCAGCAAACGCCCAATCTGTGGTGGCCTGCAGACCACAGCTGGTGCGTAGCTTCCGAAATAGACCTTGCCTGGACTTATCTGGCGGGGCCGGTCTCACTGGTAGATCAGGTGCTCGCCGATCATACGCTTGAAGCGCTGCCAGCTGCGCCCCAGGATCGGGTGACCCTGCGTCTCACTGGTTGGCTCGATGACGCCGTGACAGTAGCGGCCACCGAGCTTTTAGAACACGGCCACACTCAGATTCGCGCAGCGCATCGGGGCCTGCGGGCATCCTTACAGCGTCCGACACGATGGCGAAACGGCCAACTTGGTATCACCTCACACACCGACGGGGGCAGCAGTGCCGAGAGTAGTCTGGTCCTATTCCGGAAGTCGGGCATGGTGACTCATCAGGATCTCTGCCAATATCTCTCGCTGGCCGTTGCAGAACTTGCGACTCTCTGAACGCGCACATGCGCCGGTGCGGGTTAACGCACGGTCTGACCGCCGTCGACGGTATACACGCCACCGGTAGCGAATCCGGCCAGATCCCTAGCCAGGAACAGCACCATGCCAGCAATCTCTTCCGGGGATGCGGCCTTGCTCAAGAAGCTGTTGGAGGTGACGCGGATGCCGTCTTTGCCATGGTCATAAGCAGCCGAACGGGTCAGCCCAACGGCGCCGCGCTTCGCGACTACGTAGAGGGCCATATCAGGGGTCAGCAATGAGGCCCGCAACGGAAGCGGCATTGATAATGGCACCGCCGCCAGTTTTGAACATGGCCTCAATCTCATACTCCAGGCAAAAGAACACGCCCTTGAGGTCAATGTCGAGAGTGCTGTCGAAGTCCTCTTCGGCCTGGTTCGCGCCCGTTGCGACGCTCGAGCAAATGTCTCGATCTCTTAGCCCTAGGCCCTGGAATTGTGCGGTGTTAGTATTGCCCCACTGACGTGAAATTCTGACGAAAGGGCATGCCATGAGCCCCGTAAAAGCCGGAAACTCGTACTGGATGGAGTCGGTACCGCCCACCTCCTACCCCACACTGCAGGACGACATAACCGTCGATGTCTGTATTATCGGCGGAGGTATCACGGGTCTGTTGACCGCGTTCGAACTTTCCGAAGCAGGTCAACGCGTGGCAATCCTTGAGGCTGAGCGCCTAGCTTCAGTTGTCACTGGCCATACGACGGCGAAACTCACCTCACAGCACGGAGCCCGCTATGCTCGCCTATCTCAGGAGCTCGGCGCCGATGTCGCCCGTAGCTACGCTCAGGCGAACCAGGATGCACTGCAGCGCATCCGCGATATCGCCGCGGAGCTGCAAATCGAAGAAGCCATCCAGACAACCGACGCCTATGTCTACGGCACGGCTCCTAGTAGTGTCGAGGCGCTGCGCGCCGAAGCTCAAGCGGCGCAGGACGCTGGACTTCCGGCATCGTTCACCACGGACGTCCCCGTCCCGTTCGAGACGGTCGGTGCCGTGCGGTTTACCGACCAGGCTCAGCTGCATCCACGGCGGCTGCTCATCCGGCTCGCGGAAGTGCTCGCCGAGCGCGGGGTGCAGATCTTTGAGTCCACCAGTGCGAACGAGATGAGCTTTGATGATCAGTGGACGGTCAGCTCCGAAGAAGGGCAAGTGCGCGCAGACAACGTCATCGTGGCAGCCCTGACCCCTACGGCCGGCGTCGGCAGCAATCTGTTCGAGCAGATGTATTGCCATCAAGGATTCGTGGTCGCTATGCCGCTAGGCAACGGACAGACCATTCCCGAGGGCGTGCTGATCTCTTACGATCGCCCGATGCGCTCGGTGCGCGTTATCGAACGTCCCGAAGGTCCGCTGCTGCAAGTTACTGGCGGTGCATATGTTGAGAACCCAAACATCGGGGATGAACCATACGACGACCTTGAGGGGTGGGCGCGCGAACATTTCGACGTCGGCGAGGCCGAATATCGGTGGACAACACAGGACTACTCCACCGCCGACGGCCTCCCGCTCATCGGATCGCTGGCCGACGACGGACTCTATATCGCCACGGGTTTCGGAGGCTGGGGACTCACGACTGCCGGTGTGGCTGCGGCCATCATCCGCGACGCCATCACCCAAGAGCAGGTGACCAGCCAATACCGTGACATCTTCGACCCGGCCCGCGAACTTTCCGGTGTCGACAGCGCATTAATCTCTGCACGCACCAGCAGCGGCACCGATCGCGACGCGAACGAGATCATCGGTCAGCTGACCCCGGGCGACGCGGCCGTCGTATGCAGCGGTGGAGAGCAACTGGCCGTGCACCGAGACAACCACGGGGAGCTCAATGTCGTCTCGGCGGTGTGCACCCACCTAGGCGGCATCGTGCTCTGGAACAAATCGAACTCCCAGTGGGGCTGTCCCTGTCACGGCTCAAAGTTCTTGCCGGATGGTTCCGTGGTCAATGGTCCAGCGGAAACGCCCCTGGCGGATAAGAAGGACTTGCTCAACGAGTGAGGACGCCGTCTCGTTCAGGAGACGGTCTCTAGCTGCTGGTCCTAACCTTTTATAACGCGAAGACCTCGGCAAACTGTTCGCGCAACTGGGCTTTTTGTACTTTACCCATCACATTGCGCGGCAGCTGCTCGACCACTCGGTAGGCACGCGGTTGTTTATAACGGGCGAGCTGATCGCTCAGCATGCCGGTCAATTCCGTTGCATCGGGGGCTTGTCCATTGCGTGCTACCACGACCGCGAGCACACCCTCCCCCAAATCAGCATCCGGGACGCCGATCACAGCCGACTCAGCGATCAGTGGGTGTTCATCCAGCAGCTGTTCAACTTCTTTGGGATAGACGTTGTACCCGCCGGAGATAATCATGTCCTTTGACCGGCCCGAGATGTGTAAATAACCTTCGGTATCATAGAAGCCCTGGTCGCCGGTGATAAAGAACCCGTTGTCACGCTTTTCTTCGCGAGTCTTTTCTGGATTGCGCCAGTACCGGTCAAACACATTCGGCCCGCGCACTTCAATCGAACCGACCTGCCCGTCAGACAGCGGTTCCCCGGTCGTGGCGTCGACCACGGCGACTTCGATGCCCCGTAAGGGCTGACCAACGCTGCCCGGCCGACGTTCACCCCGACACGGATTGGTCGTGTTGATCCCGGTCTCTGTCATGCCATAGCGCTCTAAAATATGGTGACCGGTGCGCTCGTAGAACGCCTCAAAATCAGCACTGAGTAGCGGTGCCGACCCAGAAACGAATAACCGCATATTGGCTACCGCCTTCGGGGTCAGTCGGTTGGAAGCCAGAAGCCGGGTATAGAACGTTGGCACACCCATCAACACGGTTGCGTTAGCAAAACGATCTATGATGCCATCAACGTCCAACTCGTTCATCCACAGCATCGTGGCCCCAGCCGTCAGACTCATATTGATTGCCACGAACAGCCCGTGGATGTGGAAGATTGGCAGCGCGTGGATAAGCCGATCGTCGCCGGTAAATTCCCATGCCTCGAGTAACGCTTGACAGTTGCTGGCCAAGTTGCCGTGCGTGAGCACCGCACCTTTCGATCGGCCGGTGGTTCCTGAGGTGTAGAGAATCGCGGCCGGGTCTGCAGCAGTCACGGCTACGTGGGCCGTGAGTTTGGTTTCGCAGGCACTCAAAGTGCCGTTCCCTACGCCATCGAGCGTGAAGATTGCCGCCGACGGGATCATATCGCGCACTCCAGCTGTATCAGCGGGGTCAACCACCACGGCGGCAGGTTCGGCGTCGTCGAGAAAATATTGCAGTTCGACACCAGTGTAGGCGGTATTCAGTGGCACGTAGATGCCACCTATTTGCAACACTGCAAGATATGCGGCTACCGCGCGAACGGACTTTTTGACCTGGCAGACCACTCGATCGCCCGGTTTCACCCCGGCCTGGGTCAGCAGGTGCGCGATGCGCTGGGCATCGGTCAGCACATCGTGGTAGGTGATGTAGCCGCCATGGGGAAGCTCAACGGCCGGCTTATCGGGATGGTGTTCGACGCGGTCAAGAAAGGCAGCATAAATGCTGTCGAATGATGCTGGGGCCAACACGTATCCGTCCGTTCAGTTATGAATGTACTGCTTGGTAGCTTACAAATCACCACGAGCAGACACAATGCGTGGAGTGCCACCCCAAGGGCACAGATCGAGTGTGGGACGCCCCCGGGGATTTCCTCAAAATCGATCGTAGTTAGCCGAGGGGCCGGGTTTCCGGAAGCAATTCACTTCATGATTTCCGCAATATCTTCTTTGGAAACCACCCATTGATCCGTACAGCTGCACTTTCACCTAAGATCACCGAATAGGTTTCGATCGTGGCTTCCACGCATGCCCGTGCCGATCTGGCCGAGTCCACCGAGAGCGCGCCGCGTCAACTGTGCTTAACCACACCGGGCACGAACCCTGTGGTCCGTGCCCGGCTGTTGCAATGTGTGGTGATTAATCGGTGTAGGTGTAGAAACCTTTACCGGTTTTTCGGCCCAGTTCGCCGCGTTCCACCATGTCACGCATGAGCTGTGGGGGCGCAAAGCGCGGGCCGAGTTTGTCTTCGAGGTACTCGGCAATGCCCAAGCGCACGTCGAGTCCGACAATATCGGTCAGTGCCAGCGGACCAATCGGGTGCTTGTAGCCCAGCACCATGGCATTGTCGATATCTTGGGCCGAGGCGACGCCCTCTTCAACCATCCGAATCGCTTCCAACCCCAGGGCAACACCCAGTCGAGAGGAAGCGAAACCCGGAGCGTCGGTCACAGTGACCGCGGTTTTGCCGATGCCTTCGGTCCATTGCGTCGTCAGAGCTTTGAGGTCTTCGGAGGTCTGTTTGCCGATGACGACCTCGACCAGCTTCGAAGCCGGCACCGGATTGAAAAAGTGCAGGCCACAGAAGTTGTGGGGGCGCTTGAGCTGTTCGGCCAGCCCATCAACGGACATCGATGACGTATTGGTCGCCAGGTAGGCATCCTCGGGCAGGTGTTGTTCGACCGATTGCAGCGAGGCGACCTTCAGGTCAAAATCCTCGGGCACCGCTTCGATGACCAGCCCGGCGTCGGCAAAGGCTTCCTGTTCGGTGGTCACGGTCAGTTTCGCTTCGTAGTCAGCAACGTTGCCGTCAACCTTGCCTCGTTCCACGGAACCGGTTACATCGCGCAGGACCCGTTCGCGGGCTGCGGTGGCGGCATCGTCATCACGTTCTACCACGATGACGTTACTGCCGGAGGTGAGGAAGGCGTGGGCGATGCCGGCGCCCATGCGGCCGCCGCCCAACACGCCAACGGTAGTCGGAAGAGTCTTTGTCATGCTGCTCCTGAAATCTTGTGCGGGTAGGGTCTTAGACGCGTTCGACGAGCATCGCGGCGCCCTGGCCGACGCCGATGCACATCGTGGCCAGACCGCGGGACTGCTGCGCTGCTTCCAGGCGCGACAGCAGGGTAATGATGATGCGCGACCCCGAGGAGCCTAGCGGGTGCCCCAGAGCAATCGCGCCACCCCAGGTATTGACGATGTCTGGGTTCAGGCCCAGGCGGCGGATCGAGGCCAGCGATTGGGTGGCAAAGGCTTCGTTGATTTCGGCGGCGTCGAGGTCATCGACGGTCCAGCCGGCTTTGGCCAGGACCTTTTCGGTGGCTGGGACCGGTCCCAGACCCATGACTTCGGGTGCTAGTCCGGCTGAGCCACCGGCCACGACACGAGCGCGCGGGGTCAGGTTGTACTTATCGATGGCCTTCTGCGAGGCGACGATAATGGCCGAGGCGCCGTCGTTGAGACTCGACGAGTTCCCGGCGGTGACAACATCGCCCAGCGAGGTGACCGGGCGCAGTTTCGCCAGGTTTTCGACAGTAGTGCCGGGGCGGGGGCCTTCATCGGTATCGACCACGGTCACGTTGCCCTTGCGGTCGGTGATTTCCACCGGCACGATTTCACTATCAAAGCAGCCGGCCTGTTGTGCGGCAACGGCTTTGGCCTGGGACGCGACAGCGAATTCGTCGGCCTCTTCACGAGTGATGCCGTCAACGTTGGCGACTTCTTGGGCGGTTTCGGTCATCGAGTAGGTCATTTTGCCGTCGCGTGACAGGTCGCCGTGTTCAAAGCGCGGGTTGACGAAGCGCCAGCCCAACGCAGAGTCGAACATCTGCCCGGGTTGACCGAATGCACGGGTGGGTTTTTCTAGGACCCACGGGGCGCGCGACATGGATTCGACTCCGCCGGCGATGACGATGTCGGCGTCACCGACGGCAATCATGCGAGCAGCAGTTTCAATTGCGGACATGCCCGAAGCACACAGACGGTTCACGGTCATCGCGGGTACGGACTGGTCGCCACCGGCGAGCAGCCAGGCCATGCGGGCCACGTTGCGGTTTTCTTCACCGGCACCGTTGGCGTTGCCAAGCAGCACCTCATCGACGTCGGCTGGATCAATCCCGGTGTCTTCCAGGACGGCTTTGATGGTCAAGGCGGCCAGGTCATCGGGACGCACGGAGCTCAAGGCTCCAGAGTGACGGCCCACCGGGGTGCGCTTACCCGAGACTAAGAATGCTTCTGCTACCACGTGGCTCCTTTGAGATGGCATGAAATTTGGTTGTGCACGTACTAGGTGACCGCTAACCCACAAGCTGGCTGTTGTGCAAGACAACAGCCAGCTGCAGGTTTTAGGGAGGTTGGGAGCGATCTTCCCAACGATTATCCGGTGATCAGTTCACCGGTGAACTGTGGTTTGCGTTTTTCTTGGAACGCAGCGAATCCTTCGGCGTAGTCGGCGGTTGAACACAGTTTGCCCTGGGCAATGTTTTCTTGTTCCACCGACTCCCACAGGCCAATGCGTTGGTCACGAATCTGGGCGACCAGCTCGCGCGAGGCCAAGAAGGCACCGGTTGCGCCCTGGGCGGCTTTTGCGACTTTTTCGCGGGTGAAGTCCAGCAGTTCATCGGTTGGAACCCAGCGCGAGAAGAGGCCTTGTTCCACGGCTTCTTTGCCCGACATCAGATCTGCGGTGTAGATCAGATCCAGGGTCCGGTGGGCGCCGAGGCGTTCGGTGAACAGTGCGTGGCCGCCCGAATCCAGGGTTGCACCCAGGTTGGCAAACGGTGAGCCGATCTTGGCGTTTTCGGCAACATAGACGACGTCGGTGGCAATGGCCAGGCCCAGGCCAACACCAAGGCAGGCGCCTTGGACGGCGGCGAAGGTGGGTGCCGGGAAGTCGGCCATCTGGCGCAGTACCGGAGTCACCAACTTCGACAGGTAGTCGTAGGCGTCGTCGACGGCTGGATCAACATTGGAGATATCGCGTCCAGCACTGAAACCGCGACCTTCACCGCGAAGCAACAAGGCGCGCACGCCGGCTTCGGCGGCCTCAGTATAGGCCTGACCAAGGTCATTGATCGCGGTCTCGTCGAGCGCGTTCATTTTTTCTGGTGCGTTGAGCGTGACCTCGGCGATGTTGTCGGTAATCTCAAGATTGATCATGGGCATCCTTAGGCATCAAAGTCGACGGTCAGGGAGTCAGAGGTTGGGCGCGTCTGACAGGTCAGCACATAGCCAGCTTCGACTTCGTCAGATTCCAGTGCGTAGTTTTCGTCCATTTCGAACGTCCCCGTAACCACTTTCGCACGACATGTACCGCACACGCCTCCGGCGCAAGCAAACGGGGTGTCCGGGCGAACGCGCAGGGCGGCATTGAGTACCGATTCGTTGGCCGACACCGGGGTCTCAACCGATGACGACAGGCCGTCGAGCGAAAATTCGATGGTCCGGTTCTTGCCCCTCGGATCAACTTCGACCGGGCGGCCGCGTTGACCGCGCGGACCATCCGACGGGTCGCCGGTGGTGAACAGTTCATAGCGAACGGCGTCTTCGTCGACTCCGCGTTCTTTGAGCTTGTCGCGGGTCATCTGCACGAGTTCGAAGGGGCCACAGAGGAACCATTCGACGGCGTTTTCTACCGGGATGATGTTGGTGAGCAGTTCGTCGAGTTTTTCCTCATCGATGCGTCCTGACATCAGCGGGGAGATGCGCTGTTCGCGCGATAGCACGTGGTGGATCGACAGACGAGCAGGGTATTTGTCTTTGAGATCCCCGAGTTCCTCGGCGAACATGACATCCATGGCGGACCGGTTGGCATAGATCAGGTCAATCGTGGTGTTGTCCGTGGATTTCAGCACGGTGGCCACAATCGACATGATCGGGGTAATACCGGAACCGGCGGCTATCGCAACGAAGTGTCCGCCGTCGTTTTCGTGGGCTTCGACGATCGCTTCGGGATCATTCAGCGCGGTTGAGTGCATGCGCGAGGTGAAGGCTCCCTGCGGGTTCATCACATTGATGGTGTCGCCAGCTTTGAGCGTTTCGTGTGCCCAGGTCGAAAAGAGGCCGCCAAAGTCGCGTTTGATGGCGACGCGGATTTCGCCGGGTACAGGCTCCGCACAAATTGAGTACGAGCGGCGCACTTCTTCGCCGTCGATGGTTGCTCGTAGTGCAACGTACTGACCGGGCACGTAGTTGTAGTCGTCTTGGAGTTCTTCGGGGATCGCGAAGGCGACTTCAATAGCGTCGTCGGTCAGCTGGCGAATCTCGGAGACGGTGAGCGAGTTGAACCGTGCGCGTCTCCGGGCGGGTGCCTTCAAGGTTTCAGTCATTTTTCAGCGAGTTCCTTAGTGGACTTTGAAGTAGTCGAATGGTTCCAAACAGTCGTTGCAGGTGTACAGGGCCTTGCACGCGGTGGAGCCAAAGCGAGTGACTTCGCGGGTGTTCAGGGAGTGGCACTGCGGGCATTTGACGGCCATCTGTATCATGATCGGCCCGTTGACCGCGGCTTTTCCGGTCGGTGGTGCAATCCCGTATTCTTCAAGTTTGCGTTTCCCGTCGTCGGACATCCAGTCGGTGGTCCAGGCCGGCGTCAACACAAGGTTGACTTCCGAGTCCTGATAACCGGCGGCAGCCAGTGCTGCTTGGACGTCGCGGGAGATGGTTTCCATCGCGGGGCAGCCCGAGTAGGTGGGTGTAATGGTGACCACGGCTTTGCCGGCGACCAGTTCGACGCCGCGCAAAATGCCGAGGTCTTCGATGGTCACAACCGGAACTTCGGGATCAGGAACGTTGCGAACGGCGTCCCAAAGTTCCTGACCCACCTGATCGGTTGGTCGTAGTGTTGTCGATGCGGCGGTCATTACCACGTTGCTCCTGGGAATTGACGTGCAAGCACTTGCATCTCTCCCAGAATGTGGCCACGGTGTTCGGAGAACCGACCCGAGCGGTCGCCACCGAAGGCGCCGGCCACATCGGGGATCTCAAGCGTTGCTTGTTCGATGATGGGTTGGATGCGCTGGTCAAAGGACTCGCGCAGGGTCGATGGCAGCACGGCGATGCCGCGGTCGGCGAGATCGCGCAGCAGATCATCGTCGGCGAAGAGTTCATCGACGTATGGCCACATGTAGTAGAGGCCTTCTTGCATACGGCGGTGCGATTCCTCGGTGCCGTCCCCTAGACGCAGGGTCCACTGGGCGGCGTGGTCGAGGTGATACATGACCTCTTTGAGTGCCTTCGCTGCCACGGCGGCCAGGGTTTCGTCTTTGGAATCGACCAGGCGGGAGAACAGTTCATACTGGTAGGTCGCAAAGATCAACTGGCGGGCGATGGTTTGCCCGAAGTCGCCGTTTTCTTGTTCGACTAGCCGACACGAGTAGAATTCGTGGGTGTCACGGAAGTAAGCCAGTTCGTCTTCGGTTTTACCCCATGCGGATCCCGCGTAGGACAGCAGGAAGCGGGCATGACCCAACTGGTCCTGGGCAATATTTGCCAGGGCGACGTCTTCTTCCATTTCTGGTGCGCGCGAGATCCAATAGCCCAGACGCTGGGCAAGTATCAGGGCATCGTCGCCGAGATACATCGCGTAGGTGGCCACATCTTCAGGCGCCTTGTTTTCCGAGGCAATGATATCTTCCGGGGTGATCGCGTTACCAGCGGACTGGCGAGTTGCGGAATCAGAACTTGCGAAACTCATAGGTGCTTCACTCCTTCAGACTTGGTGTAGTAGGTCGCGTGACGAAACGCTTTGCCCTGCGAAGACTCAAAGAACCCGCCTTTAGAATCTGGATCCGAGCTTGAGATCGCGTCGGATGGCACAACCCACACCGAGGTGCCTTCGTTGCGACGGGTGTACAGGTCGCGGGCGTTGCGGAGTGCCATGGTGGCATCCGGGGCGTGGAGCGAACCGGCGTGTACGTGGGAGAGCCCGCGGGAGGAGCGGACAAATACTTCGTACAGTGGCCACGATGCGTCAACGTTGTGTTGGGACATGGTTTCTTAGGCTCCAATCAGGTGGGTATCGGCAGCATCTTGTTGACGACGCGCCTGTTTCTCGGCGTAGGCGGCTGCTGCTTCGCGGACCCAAGCACCATTTTCGTGGGCTGCACGACGGTGCTGCATGCGCTGGACGTTGCACGGGCCTTTGCCTTTAATGACGGACATGAATTCATCCCAGTCGAGTTCACCGAAGTCGTAGTGACCGCGCTCTTCATTCCACTTCAGATCTGGATCCGGCAGGGTCAGACCCAGGGCCTCGGCTTGTGGAACAATCATGTCCACGAAACGCTGGCGCAGCTCATCGTTGGAGAAACGCTTAATGTTCCAGGCCATGGACTGTTGGGAGTTCGGGGAGTCATCGTCCGGCGGACCGAACATCTGCAGGGCAGGCCCGTAGAAGCGGTTGACTGCATCCTGGGCCATAGCTTTTTGCTCTGGGGTGCCGTGGGATAGTTCGTAGAGGATTTCCCAACCCTGGCGCTGGTGGAAGGATTCTTCTTTACAAATCCGAACCATGGCTCGGCCATATGGTGCGAAGGAGGCACGGCACAGTGGCACCTGGTTCTGAATGGCCGCCCCATCGACGAGCCAACCGATGGCTCCGACGTCGGCCCAGGTCATAGCTGGGTAGTTGAAGATTGAGGAGTATTTGGCTTCACCGTCGAGGAGCTGGCGGACCAGTTCTTCGCGTGGCACCCCGAGTGTTTCGGTGGCCGAGTACAGATACAGGCCGTGGCCTGCTTCGTCTTGGACCTTGGCCATCAGGATCATTTTGCGCTTCAGTGATGGCGCACGGGTGATCCAGTTGGCTTCTGGCTGCATACCGATAATCTCGGAGTGGGCGTGCTGCGACATCTGCCGGACCAGTGTCTTGCGGTAGCCTTCGGGCATCCAGTCGCTGGGCTCAATTCGAGAATCTTCAGCGATGATTTGGTCAAAGCGCTCCTGACCTGCCCGTTGCTCGTCGAGATCGGCGACTGGAGCATCGGAGTGTATTGACGTAGTTGACATAAGAGACACCTCGCGACGGATTACTTTCTGGTTTCTACTACTTCACAAGCGGTGAAATACCGAACGTTCAGTCAGTATAGGCGACCAACGTGAGGTGCGCAACTTCACCACTTACCCCTACGGTGCCCGTGTCGCCATGGAGGCGCAAGGCTGTCGTGAACAGAAGCGCAAAGCACGCCTTACACTCCACGCTCACAAAAGACCAGGGTCCAGCAACTAGCATTTGACGCACGTCACACTTATCGTTACCGTATGAATGGTCAGTCAATAATTATGCAGATCACAGCCGGAGCAGCTTATGTCACATGCGCTTGATGTATCGAGCACTGCCCCCGTCACTCCTCCACAAGTGCGCCGGGGTACATTCGGTCCAAACGATCACCCCGCCTGGGGCCACGACAGGACTTCAGAATGGCTGGGCGTTACGATCACCGAATACGCGCCTGGTTACGCAAAAGGTCATATGCAAGTCCGCGAGGAAATGCTCAATGGCTTTAACATCGCTCACGGCGGCATGGTGTTTGCGCTGGCCGACACCATCTTTGCATGGACCTGCAATGACCCCGATGGTGATGGCTCCACCATCACGGTCGCGCAGGGCTCCGACATCAACTTCGTGTCATCACCACAAATCAACACGACCTTGACGGCAACCGGGTACCTGAGAGCTTCGACAGGACGGTCCGGTCTCTACGACATCACCGTTGTAGATGACCAGGGCAACCTGGTCGCGGAATTTCGCGGTCGATCCCGCACGATTCCAAACCCACGCCGATAAAAGTTCCAGATCAAGATTAACTAAAGGACAATCCACATGACGAGCAACAGCGTCGCACCCATCGCTCACAACATCCCCCAGCCATGGACCCCGCCTGCCCCACCGGCAGATCGCAACCAGCTAGACGCCGAGGAACTCTACAGCCGTCAAGAAATCGAGCGCCTGCAGTTCGAACGTCTGCGCTGGACGCTGCACCATGCTTATAACAACGTTCCGGCATACCGGGAGCTCTACGATGAGCACGGCGTGCACCCCAACGACTTCCAAAAACTTGATGACCTGCAGCTGTTCCCCTATATCGACAAAGAATTCTTGCGCGAGAACTATCCTTTTAAGGCCCTAGCTGTGCCCATGGATGAGATCCGCCGCATTCACGCATCTTCGGGCACCACCGGCCAGCCAACCGTGGTTGCTTACACCGAAAACGATATCGAGATGTGGGCATCGCTGGTCGCTCGCTCAATGCGCGCTGCAGGTGTCAAAGCCGGATACAAAGTCCACAACGCCTACGGCTACGGCCTGTTCACCGGTGGGCTCGGCGCACACTACGGTGCTGAACGCCTCGGCTGTGCAGTCGTCCCGATGTCCGGCGGTCAGACCGACAAACAGGTCCAGATCATCACCGACTTCCAACCAGAAGTCATCCTGTGCACCCCCACTTACCTGCTCGCACTGGCTGACGGTTTCGCCAAAGCTGGCATCAACCCGCGCGATACGTCCCTGAAGGTCGCCGTCTTGGGTGCCGAACCTTGGACCGAGGGAATGCGCAAGGAAATCGAAGAGCTCTACGACCTCAAAGCGTGCGATATTTATGGCCTGTCCGAACTCATGGGTCCTGGTGTCGCCGGAGAAGCTGTCGAGACTCAAGACGGTTGCCACATTTGGGAAGACCACTTCCGCCCGGAGATTATTGACCCGATCAGCGGAAACGTCCTGGCCGACGGCGAATCCGGCGAGCTAGTGTTCACTACTTTGACCCGTGAAGCCCTGCCGATCATTCGCTTCCGCACCCACGACCTGACCAGCCTGTCGGAAGGCACCGCTCGCCCAGGCCACCGCCGCATGAACCGCATCACCGGCCGATCCGACGACATGATTATCCTGCGCGGTGTCAACATTTTCCCGACCCAGATCGAAGAGATTGCTCTGGAGATTGAGACCCTGTCCCCGCACTTCACACTGGAGATCACCCGTCCACATCGCATGGATGAGCTCACCATCAAGATCGAACGTCGCGAAAACGCCACCACAGAAGCAGCCGAAGCAGGCGGTCGTGAACTGTTGGCCCAGATCAAGACCCGCATTGGCTGCTCCTGTAAGATCGAGATCGCAGAGCCCAATACCCTGGCCCGCTCGTCAGGTAAACTCCGTCGCATCTACGACCTCCGCGAGCAGAGCTAGCCAGTAGGCTCATGACTTTTGACGTGCTAACCGCATCCTTCGCCCCTCAGGAGCTCGAATGACGACAACCCAACCTTCGACTACCCGCGCGCGACGTGGACGTCCCGGATACGATCGCCAAACCTTGGTTGATCTATGCGTAAAAGTCTTCAATCGCCACGGGTACGAAGCCACCAGCATGGGAATGTTGGCCGATGAGCTCGGCATTTCAAAGTCTGCGATCTATCACCACGTCAAGACCAAAGAAGAGATCTTAGAAAGTGCGCTGAACGAAGCACTCGATGGCCTCGAAGCCGCGATGGATGAGGCCGAACAGACTGACGGCTCGGCCCAAACACAGATCGAAGCCGTCATCGCCGGTGCGGTGCGGGTACTGGTTGAAAAACAGTCCTCCGTGACACTGCTGCTCCGCCTGCGTGGCAACTCCGAGGTCGAGGCTGAAGCGCTGATACGACGTCGTAGTCTGACCACTCGTCTGGCCAGCCTCATTGCAGAGGCACAGGATCAAGGCTCAGTTCGTGATACTGCAAGCCCGAAGATTTTGGCGCGGCTACTGTTCGGTACGATCAACTCGCTGGTGGACTGGTATGCCGCTGAGAAGTCAGCCGGTGCAGAACAAACCGCTGCAGCGCTAATTGATCTGATCTTCAACGGCATCAGGAAGCCCTAGACATAGCCACCTCCTAAACAACCCTTGAAACACCACACTCCCGGTAGCACCGAGAAGGTACCTACCGGGAGTGTGGTGTTTTATTGGCGAACGGCGCCGTTAGGCCCCGATGCCGGAGTTATTGTTGCAGCGCTGGTTCCTGAAATGCTCGTTTAACAGCTTGTTGTTTGGCCTGGGTAATCAGCGAGCCGAAGATTTTCCGACGGTGCTCCTCATTGGCCGAAGCCTCTTCGGGGTGCCACTGCAGCCCGATCACCCATTGTTTACCGGTGTGCTCAATCGCTTCGATGCTGTTGTCATGTGCATAAGCAGTTACGGTCATGCTGTCACCGGGGGTATCAACCGTCTGGTGATGTGAACTGCGAACGCCGATGGTTCCGGCGTCGCCTAAGATTTTTGCGATCTTGGACTCCGGGACAAGTTCAACCTTTTCATCCATGAAGCCCATGTTGCCGTCGCCCAGATCGACCCGGTGCCCGTCGATGTGTTCTACAAGCGTGCCGCCCTGGGATACATTCAAAAGCTGCGAGCCGCGGCAAATGCCTAAGAGCGGCCGATCTTCTTCAACTGCACGGTTAATAGAATCTAGGCAGAACTTGTCAGCTTTCGCATCGATCCACGGGATTTCTTGGGCCAGGTCTACATCGGAATAGAATCCTGGATGCACATCGGCTCCACCTAAGAAGACGAAAGCATCGACGTTGTCCTGCCAGCTCGTTCCGCGCTCTTGCAGAGTGGGCGCAGAGCTATCGATAACCAGGGGCCTACCGCCCTGTTCCCGAATGGTGTTGACCGCTTGCATTGTCAGGTCGTGGATAAATTGCGCCGTGACATAGCTCAATTCAGGCGACCATAAGGCAACGACGACGGCGACGACGGGGCGGCCATCGTTGTCAAAATCTTCTTTCTGCTGGAAGTAACGCACCGAAAATCCAGGATGGATCCCATTAGTCAATATGTCCCCCTTATGGTTGAAACGCTAAGCAATTGGCAAGAGTGGTTCAGCCTACCTGGCATGATGCCGGCAGTACTAGTGGAACGTCACCCGTTCGGAGATAATTCCTGGCCCGACAACCTACAACGTGTGGTTTTTCTCACCGCTAAGGCTTCGGGCTATTACAACACCAAAGCCAGCTAGAAGCTGGCCGCCTAGGTCACCGGGAGCGGATATTTTCGTCTTCCGACAGGACCTCCCACCCTTGTGAGATAGCAAGGGGTGGTTCGTTAAACAACATACACTCCCTCGCTAAAAGCGGTCGCGCTCACAGCCGGTGCCCTAGCAGCTTGATTCGTTGGTCTGCAACATCTTCCGCAGGTACTGTTGTAGCAGGAATAATTCTGCCGGGCTTCAAGGTTTTCAATACATTGCGTAGTAGCTGCCCCCGGCGCAGTTGCTAGAGGAGATCTGGTGTCCAACAGTTCGATCATGACCACATACGTTTCCCCCTCCCCGGGACAAAAAGTTCAGGCGGATCTTGCGCGGTCGTGGTTGTTAGTCAACGCTGTTCAGCCCGCTCGTTTCCAACCGGCAGAAGACTCTGCGGCCGACGTCGTCGTCTATGACATTGAAGACTCGGTGGCACCCAAAGATAAGGACGCCGCACGACAGCATGTTGTGGACCAGTTTGCCAACGGTCACACCGGCTGGGTTCGGATTAACGGATATGGCACCCCATATTGGGAACAGGATGTCGCCCAGCTGGCAGAATACATCAGCCACGAATTGGATGGCTCGCATCATAACGGCGGGTTACTGGGCATCATGCTAGCTATGGTCGAATCCAGTGACCACGTCAACGAAACTGCTGCACGCTTCCCAGGAGTGCCGATCGTGGCCCTGGTGGAAACGGCCCGTGGCCTCCAGCGCATCAACTCAATTGCTGCAGCACGCGGCACCTTCCGGTTAGCATTTGGGGTCGGTGACTTCCGTCGTGACACCGGTTTTGGGAGTTCTCCTCGAGCATTGGCATATGCGCGCAGCCAGTTCACCATCGCGTCCAAAGCCGCGATGCTGCCCGCCCCGATCGATGGCCCGACCCAGGGTACGATCAGTAAGAACCTCATCCAGGGTGCTTCTATCGCTGCCGAATTCGGGTTCCGCGGCAAACTCTGCTTGTTGCCGGAACAAACCGCCACGATCAATGCTGGATTGAGCCCATCGCAAGAAGAACTCACCTGGGCGCATGACTTCCTAGCAGAATTCCAAAAGGATGGTGGCCAGATCCGCAACGGCTCCGATTTGCCTCGTTTAGCCCGCGCCAACGGCACCATCGAACTGGCCGAGGCACTAGGTATCGAGTGGATCCGCCCGGACTCCGATGATTACGGTTCAGCACCCACGGACACTTACCATTACTAATCCGTGAGTGCTGGGTGGCGCAAGGGTTCTACTGGAGGGACGTCCACTCTTGTGCCCGTTTGCGAAGCGACTCGTGGGTGCCACCGAAAGCCCTGAGCGCGGCTTCGCCCAGGAGCTTCTTGGGAACTTTACAGACCATGGTGTACACGGTATCGACGACATTCGCGGCTGGACTCAGGCTGGTTTGTGATACCAGCTGATATGCATCCATCTGGCTGATTTCCAAAAGCTCTGAAACCCAGTTGACCATCTCCACATTGGCGATACGAAACGCGTCTTCCAACGGTTTTACGGAGCCTGTGGTCATAAGGTATTCATCACTTTCGATGCGCGGCCAGGCTGGACCGCCGCCTTTAATGACTTCGAGAATAAACACCGTGTTCATGGCAGTCTCAACGGCAACACCGCAGACCTCTCCCTCGCCTTGGCGGGCGTGGCCATCACCAAGACTGAACATCGCGCCAGGTACATTGACTCGGAAGTAGGCAGTAGTTTGTGCACGCATTTCAGGTGAATCCATGTTGCCACCCCAATCTCCCGGGGCCAGCGACGAGCGTGCTTCACCTGCTGCCGGAGCCACCCCAACGGTCCCGTGCATGGGATCCAACGGCAGCGGCAGCCGGAGGTCGCTGTCATTGGCTTGGTACCAGACGGTGTTCTTTTCGACGTCAAAGTCATAGAACCAGGCCTGCTCTGGGAGCGGCGCATTCAGCGTGGCAGTGGTGCCCGTTCCGGTCAGTGCACCGAAGAACGGCAGCATCATGCTCACTCCCCAATCAAACCGTGGTTCAATGCTTACAAAATGCACGGCCAAGGTGTCACCAGGCTCAGCACCTTCGACATAAAATGGACCGGTCTGGGGATTGAGATAACGAAAATCTAACTGCTCAGAGGGAGTGCCTTTGCCGTCTTTTGTCAGACGGCCGGCGAAACAATCCAGAGTCGAAGTCGAGATCACGGTACCTGGTTTGACCTGAGCCTGTGCTTCGACCCCGCCGAATGTATAGGTCAACTTCGCAGGATCAATATCCGGAGCGACCTCAAATGTCATGGTTTCCAGGGTTCTCATCGTCTTGTACCTTTCTGTGAGGATGCGGAAGTCTGTAGTTCACGGCGACGTCCCACTCCCCCACCCAATTCAACGGTGTGGATAATGCCACCGGGTCTCAACGCCAACATGATAATGAGTACCACGGCGAGCACGATTTCAGTCATGCCAACTGTTTTGAAGGGCAGCGCCCCGCTGAGGGCCAGATTATTTTCAATCGATCGTAATCCTTCATTGACAACAGTCACAATGATGACACCCAGCGTGGCTCCGGTAATAGTGTGCGGTCCACCGACGACGAGCATCATCAACACCAGGAAGGTCATCTCAAAATAGAGTGCATCTGGCTGGAATGAGGTGATAAAGTGTGCCCACAAACCTCCGGCAAGCCCGGCAATGAAGGCCGAGAAGACAAACGATATCCATCGGGTTCGCGTCACGTTGATGCCAATGGCGTCTGCTGCGTGCAGGTTATCCCGAGACGCCCGAAGCTTCATGCCTAGCGAGGATTCCTTGAAGAGGAATGCCACGATCACCCCGATGGCTGCCCACCCAAATGCGGTCCACATGTCGGTATATTTCAAAATCCCCGATAAGGTGCGCGGGCCGTTTGTGACTTCGTTCCACTGCGACAACACGACGTTGATGATTACAAGCAACGCGAAAGACGAGATTGCGGCTGCAGTGTCTGATAGGCGCATCAGTGCCACTCCCGTGATTGCGGCAAACAGCCCAGCAGTCGCCGCTCCGACGAGGATAGCAGGCAGAAAACCGAGCTCAACTCCCATCAACGGTTCGTAGAGGTTGGGTAATGACCTGCTTTTATTCTCCGCAGGAATTGACATCAGCGCTGAACCATAGGCTCCGATTGCCATAAAGCCCACGTGTGCGAACGACAGGATTCCCGAGTTGCCCATGAACAGCTGCAGTCCTAGCACCAGAACCACGTGTACAAACATCACTGTGACGATGCGGTTGGTCACCGTCGAACCGAACAAGGACACCCCCACCGCGATGACCACAAGTGCTCCGAGGGTGATAATGACAGGAAGGGTCTTACGAGCCAAGGGTAACCGTGATAGCTGCGTCATCTAGCCGATCCTTTCTGTCTGGAAGCGACCTTTAACGATGCCCTCGGGACGGAAAACCAAGACCAGGATGACCACTCCGAAAATAAAGGCATCAAGGAAGGCGAGTAGATTCTGCGGGAGGAACGTTTGCATGATGATATGGAGGGCTCCCATGAAGAACCCCCCGACAATCGCACCTTTCAAGCTGTTCATTCCGCCGACAACAATCGCAATGATTGCAATAAGCAGCGGGGTCATACCAATCGTGGGCCACACCATCCCAATGCGGCTGACCCACAGTACCCCGGCGATACCGGCAAGCAGGCCACTGATAACAAAGGCCGTAGCAATGACTTGATCAGCACGGATCCCTAGCAGTTGTAGCATACGGAAATCATCGGCAGCTGCCCGAAGCGTGATCCCGAGTCGTGTTTTTTGCATAACCAGCATCAAGCCCAACAGCGTCACGATGCTGACCGCGAAGATGACGAGATTCAGGACAGAGATTTGTGCCGGACCGACACTGATGTACGAGGTCAGGCCTCGCGGGACATTAATAACACTTGGTCGAGGTGAGACAAAGATCAACGCGGAAGACTGCAGGATGGTACTGACCGCAAATGAGGTGATGAGCATAGCGTTCATAGAACCCGAACGCAGCGGCCGAAATGCGATCCGCTCTGTGGCGACACTGGTAATTACCACGGCGACGATAGCCACGAGCATGATGAGTATTAACGGTACCCAGCTAGGCTGCAGCACGAACCAGGTATATCCGGCAACCATGATGAGCTCACCGTAGGCGAAGTTCACCAGCTTCAAAATCCCAAATACCATCACCAGTCCCAGTGCCAGCAGTGCATGCAGACTCCCCAGGCTGAGTGCGTTCACCACGACCTGTAAAACCTCGTTCACGGTTTCTCCTCAGAATTGGCCGACTGCACGCCACCCAAATACGCCGACTCAATGTCGACTGAAGCACGGATCTGGTCAGTAGTACCACTGGCTGTCATCACCCCGGTGGTGAGAACATACGCCCGGTCAGCAAGATCCAGTGCCCGCGTGGCATTTTGTTCCACAAGCAAGATCGTCACGCCTTCGCGATGTAGATCTTCGATGACCTCGAAGACACGATCCACTAAGGCTGGTGACAACCCCAGTGAGGGCTCATCAAGCATCAAGAGACGCGGTTTAGTCAGCAGCGCGCGAGCAATCGCAAGCTGTTGTTGTTCGCCTCCCGACAGCGTTCCTGCCCCTTGATCTGCGCGCTGTTCAAGAATTGGAAAGCGTTCAAAAATCTGCGAGCGCATGCGAGTGACTTCTGTGGCGTCATGCACCAAATAGGATCCGAGGCGTAGATTTTCATCAACCGTCAGGCTGGGGAAAATCCCGCGGTCTTCGGGCACTAATGCAATACCTCGGCGGGCAATGTCGGCGCTGCGTCTGCGTTGGATCTCCTGACCGTCTAAGATGATTTTGCCCCCGGACGCGCGGTGGGCACCGGCGATAGCAGCTAGCGTTGTGGTTTTTCCGGCGCCGTTGGCCCCGACAACTGCTACAAGTTCGCCTTCCTCGACGCGAAGGTCAATACCTTTCAGCGCGGGAATTGCCCCGTATCTCACGTGGAGATCCGTTACTTCAAGAAGACTCAATACCTACTCCGTTTAGATGTGGCGCTCTAGGATGCGCCGGCCTCTGGCGCGGCTTGACTTCCCAAATAGGCTTCAACAACCGTCGGGTTTGCACGCACCTGTTCAGGAGTGCCCTCAGCGATTGTCTTGCCCTGGTTCAGTACGTGAAGTCGTTGGCACAGCCGCATGATGAGATTCATGTCGTGGTCAATGATGAGGATGCCACAGCCGAACTGGTCCGGAATATTCGAAAGCTGCCCCAATAACCGGTCGCTTTCTTCCTCGTTGAGTCCCGCTGCCGGTTCATCTAGCAACAGGTAGTTGCAGTCGGTAGCAATAGCTCGCAAGATCTCTACAATCCGCTTTTGTCCATACGACAAGGAGTCACCAAGGACATCACGCAGGTGATCAATGCCGAACAGTTCAAGAAGTTCATGAGCCTTAGCTGCAGCTTGGGATCGACGTATACCCGCTCCGAGTGCACCTAGCTGGACGTTTTCATAGACACTCAGTGTCCCAAAAAGTCGAACTGTTTGGAAAGTTCGTACCAGACCGGCATGGGAGATCTTGCGTGGAGCAAGACCTGTGACCTTCTCACCGTCAATCGTCACCGTCCCTGCTGTCGGCGCCAGGGCTCCAGAAAGCACATTAACCAGGGTGGTTTTGCCTGACCCGTTGGGCCCAATCAATCCAACGATCTCGTGTTGACCAAGTGAAAGGCTCACATCATCCAGGGCCCGGAGGCCGGCGAAGTCCATGACGACGCCACTGGCAGTGAGCCTTTCACGGTTCGAAAGGTCGTGCATTACGGTTCCGGAGTCCATTCCGGCTTGAACCACTTGTCGAATACCGGCTGGCCTTCGTCGAGGTAAACGATTGCCGTTTCCTTGTGTGGCTCATGACCGTCCTCAGCCGAAGCCCAAGTGAGTTTCCCGCTGAGTAGATCAAACTCCATGTCGGTCATCTGCTGCGCGAGTGTTTCGCCATCGGTCGTACCTGCTGCTTCGATCGCTTGGATGAGGGCAGTCGCGGTGTCGTAGCCCAACGCTTCAAGAATCGAAAGCGGTTCTGCGCCTTGGTGTTCGGTGAAGGTTTCGATGAACGTTGGGATCTCCGGGTTGGCGTCTTCGCTCAGGAAGGCGTGTGTAACGTAGTAAATGTTGTTGCCGAACTCTTCCCCGAGGCTCTCGCTGAGTTCTGGTCCGTCATATCCGTCACCGCCCAGGATCATCGTGTCGATCCCGGATGCGCGAATCTCGCGAATGAACTGTGCAAGGTCAGGGTTGTACACCGAGATGTAAATAACGTCGACTTCATCAATGACCCCACGGAGTCGTTGCAGTTGGGCGCTGAAATCGCCGCCGCCGCTATAGATATCTTCAGCTACAATATTTCCGCCAGCGTTCTCCCATGATTCGATGAAGTACCGGCTGAGGGATTCGGTGTAGTCCAGGCCGTCATAGGTCACGACATAAGCATTCCGGAAGTCTTGCTCGTTATATGCCCACTCCGCTGCTGCGGCACCCATGGCAGTGTTCCAATAGCCGATGGTGAATTGCTTGTCCCCCAGCATGTCTGAGCCATAGCTTGGCGATGTTGCTCCCGGGGAAATACCAACGATGCCGGCGTCCTGCGCTGCGCGTGCAGCTGGGCTCCCGTAGTCAAAGTCAGCCGGAGCGATAAAGGCTTCTGCGCCGCGCTCGATAAGAGTCTCGGTGTTATTGGCGATCGTGGTAGTGTCGCTTGCTCCGTTGAGATTTTCCCACACGATTTGTTTGCCAAGTACTCCGCCATTTTCGTTGGCTTCAGCAAAGGCAACTTCAATTCCTTCAAGAATTAATGCATCATAGGCAGACTGTTCTCCATCGAGATTCAGTGACCCGCCGATCACAATTTCTGATTCATTTGCCCCGTTCTGCGCTGCTGCAGTGTCTTCTTGAGCGGTTGGATCGGCCCCGCATGCTGATAAACCCAGCGTGAGCGCTGCCAATGCCGCGACTCCCATTAATGCTTTTTTCATGGTTCCCTCTTCAAGTTCCAAACACAGATGGAAGGCTTAAATGTTCAGCCCTGATTTTGTTATGTGAGTAACAATCTTGTCATGAAGCACCTTGCCAGAGGTCATAGTTTATGTCAATCATTGCCTGACTCAATGAGAGATATCGTTCAGGCAGGAATAATATTCCGAAGGATTCTTTATACATGTGGTGTAGGGAAAAGTAGTTTTTACCAGGAACACCAGTTCTTCGCTTTCTAGACGCGACGCTGCAGTGCGTCCGGACACAAGCTAGCACGGGACCTCATCCCAGGCGCGCTCTGCTATAACAGAATCTGGGTAGCGCACCGTATAGGCGTTGAAGCCGTGGAGTGTTGCAACCCGATCACGCTTTTCGACAGCAGCAGGCTGCTGTCTGCCACGGTAGTTAGGGTTCATGTCGTCATCATCCGAGCAACGTCTTTGGACGCTAAATTATTTACGAGCGTTCGTCGTGATGCTCGGCATCAGCCTGGTGTTCATTACCCTGATGTCCTATATGGCGCTGTATGCCGCCAGTCGGTTTAGCGTCAACGACACTGCAGCCGGTTTCGCGGCCAGTTCATTCGTCGCCGGTGGGGCACTATCGCGCATCTTGATCGGCAAATACTTAGACTTTATCGGACGCAAGCGCACGTTGATCATCACCCTGGCGATGTTCGTCTTGTCGTGTCTGTGCTATCCGATCCTGGGCAATTATGTGTTGTTGGTGCTTGTCCGGTTTCTCCACGGGGCCGCCTTCGGGATCGCCTCGACGACCATCAGTTCGACCGTCATCACGCTGATCCCGCTGGGTCAACTCAGCGAAGGACTGGGATATATTTCCCTGGCCGGCACGATAGCCAACGCGGTGGGACCGCTGGCGGCAATTCAGCTCAGCGAACGCGCGTCCAGTCTGTGGGTTTTTGGTTTCACGACGATCTGTGCAGTCGTAGCACTGCTTGCAGTTCTACCGATGACGATCACAGAACGCACCCCGACCCGGGACGAGTATAAACGCCGTTGGCGCATTCGCGGCTCGGATCTGGTGGATTTCAACATCCTGGCGATCGCCGTCGTCGGGCTACTCACCACCATGGGGTTCTCGGTGGTCATGACCTATCTGCCCGCTTACCTGGTGGGATTGGAGATGACCAGTACCGCCTCAATCTTCTTTTTTGTCTGGGCATTCGCGATGTTGGTGGTCAGGCTCTTCGCCGGCCGCATGCACGACCGCTACGGTGAAAACTCCGTGCTGCCCGGAGCGCTGATATCACTCGCGCTGGGACTGGCGGTGATCGCAGTTGCAGACAGTCTGGGGCACTTCATCATCGCCGCTGTGTTGGGCGGATTCGGCCACGGGGCCGCGCTACCAAGTCTGCAGGCCGTGGGGATCAGCCGGACGACGACGGATCGCATCCCGATTGCAACCTCTACCCACTATTTAGCGCTGGACTCGGGATTGGCTATCGGCCCGGTGATGTTGGGATTCTTGATTGGTCTGACCGGCTACACCGGCCTGTATCTCGCCGGGGCGAGCATCGTGCTGGTCGGCGTCGTGGTCTACTGGTTTGCCCACGGACGGCATGCCAAAGGTACCATCGCCACCAGATAGGAGGAGTCCAGCCGCTGAGCCATTTTCGAGTTAGTCGCCGACGCTGTGCTCAAAAGGCTTTCTTGAAGGCCCGTTCCCGGGCGTATTCGTGAGCTTTCTGCAGACGCTCATACTGGCGCAGAGTATCATCGATGAGCTGTTCAAAGACGCTTGCCGGAACCCCCAGTGCATCGGCGTTGTTTATCAGGGTCTTCCAGCCGTGGAGTTTGCCGGTCACGGCGGACAACATCAGCTCGGTTTCCAGCACCAAAACCGACGGGACGTCTTTGACCTCTTTCGGAAAATACGATTTCACGCGCGCGACGCGTTCACCAACCCACAGTCCCGGGGCGAGGAGGCCGGGACGTGGGAAGCCTTGGCTATTCATCAGTTTTTGTAAAAACTTCTGCTCGATCCGGACCTCTTCGGCTACGGTGGCAACATCACCATAGAACGGAGTATTCAGATAGGCTTGCGCCAGCCGTTGCATCCGGTTGTACCCCGCTGCTGCTCCGGCCAAGTGGTCTGCCATGTACTGCCGCAGTGCTAATGCGTCAATGTCGTCGGGGAGCCGGTGGCCTTTCGGCGGCAGGGTAAATGGCGCAACCGAGCGCTGTTCGCGCGGGCGCATCGGCGCAGAACGTTTGCCTTGGCCTGCTGCCATGCCCTCGATCAGCTCTGCTAACGCCTCCGCACCAGTTTTGGTTGGCTGCCACCCAAGTTCCTGCTTTGCTCGGGTATTGTCCATGAGCGGTGCATGGACCGCCATGTCCAACCATCCCTCATCGGCCGGCAGCAATCCCGAGCGGTGGGCCGCTTTGACCAACGGACGCAAGGCTTTACTCGGTATCGGGAGCACCCGGCCGTATTTCGTGTTGCCCGTCAGCACTCCCCCAATAATCTGCGGTGTCAAAATATCGTCGGCGCAGATATTGAAGGCCCCGTCGGCCCCCTTGAGCGCGGCCAAGACGTATGCTTGTGCGACGTCGTCGGTATGAACCGCCTGGGCGCGGGCTTCTTTCGGAAAAGGGATGATCGGTGGGCGCCCGGCACGCAAGAACTGCACCGGCACCCACTCGCCGAGAAAGTACCGCTGAATCTCAGAACCGGCGCTGCCCTGGAATTTTAACGCCGGACGGAGTCGGGCCACCGTGACCTCGGGGTGCTTGACCTGAAATTCATCCATGACGCGTTCTTGAGCCGCTTTATCTACGCTGTAGTGCGAACTCGCGATCCCAACGGTCGACCAGGACTCATCACGCAGCTGGTCGTCGTTGACGCCAGAATATGCGCCGACCGAGGACGCCACGACAATATGTTTGACCCCGGCGGCAGCCGCTGCTTCTAGGACGTGGCGGGTGCCGTCGACATTGACCCGGCGCAACAATTCGCGCTCTTTATTGGGCTGGATGAGCCAGGAGAGGTGGATGACGGCATCGTATCCAGTCAACGCTTCGATCAATTCGGCGCGCGAATCTTCGAACTGGACGTCGATGCTGCGCCAGTCAGCATGGTTATACGGCTCTAACTCTTGATTTGGAAGCCGGCGAGCAATACCAAGAATCGATTCGACGCCGTCCTGGCGAGCTAACTCGCGCAACACCGCGGTTCCGGCATTACCGGTCGCTCCAACGACTGCAATTCGCATGAAAAACTCCTGTGTCGTTTAGTTGAGCTTCGAAATGTGCGATGAGATATCCCTATAAAAGCACGCGAGTCCCGCTTGAAACAATGGCTCGCTCACGAAGAAGCACCCTGACCTCGACTTCGGAGGCGGTTGTGGTCTGCCGGTGTGGTCAACAGTGTTGAGCATCACCCCGAGAGTAGTATCGTGACTAGAATCGTTGCGTTGGTTAACTATTTGTTCATGAAATGGATCCGGAGGATGCGAATGCTTGGTGTGGGGACATGACTGCTACGACCAAGAATGCGCTTTTTACCCGCGACTATTTCCTAGCTTTCACGGTGCTTTTAGGCGCCTACATTGTGTTCGTTGCACTCATGACGTTCATGGCTTTATATGCCGCAGATCGTTTTCAGGTCGGTGACACCGCTGCGGGCTTTGCCGCCAGCTCATTCGTGCTCGGCGCCGGTCTGGTGCGCCTGGTGATCGGCAAGTATCTGGACTTCATTGGCCGCAAGCGTACCCTGATCTTTTCCCTGATCGCTTTCACGGTGAGCTCCCTGCTCTATCCGCTGGTGGATCACTACAGCGTGCTCATCATCCTGCGCATCCTCCAAGGCACGGCGTTCGGGATCATCTCCACGGCCATCACCTCGGTCGTGATTGACATTATTCCGATCAGCCGGCGCAGCGAAGGCTTAGGATATTACGCGCTGGCGGCCACCCTGGGCATGGCTATCGGGCCATTTGCTGCCGTACAAATCAGTGCGGTGACCTCCGATGTGTGGGTCTTCAACTTCACGGCGCTATGCGCTGCCATCTCGCTCCTCGTCGTGTTGCCGATGCGCATTCAAGAACACCCACCCAGCGCAGCAGAGCACGCCCAACGCTGGCGCATCCGCGGCTCTGACCTCATCGATATCAAGGTTTTGCCGGTCGCCATTGTCGCGTTCCTCAGCGCTATCGGGTACGCGTTGATCACCACCTACCTACCACCGTTTCTAGTAGGCCAAGGGATGGCCGAGGCCGCGTCTTTATTCTTTATCGTGTTTGCGTTGACGATGCTCGGCGTCCGGCTCTTTGCAGGCCGCATTCATGACCAACGCGGCGAAAACGCCGTCATCCCGCTGGCACTGCTGGCGTTTGCGCTGAGTCTGGGATTACTCGCGGTGACCGATAGCCTCTGGCAGGTCATCGTCGCGGCCATTCTGGGCGGGATAGGCCAGGGCGGTGCTGTCCCAAGCTTGCAGGCGGTAGGCATCAGTCGGACGACGCACGACCGAGTTCCCATTGCGACGTCGACACACTATCTGGCATTGGACGCGGGCATTGCTGTGGGGCCGGTCGCATTGGGTTTCACAATCGGAGTTAGCGGTTACTTCGGGCTCTACCTTGCCGGGGCGGCGGTGCTACTGGCGTCGATCGGGGTGTACTGGTTGACACACGGGCGCCATACCGTTGTCGCGGATACTGCCCAGGACCGACACCACGATAGCTAATCCGGGCGCTGGTCCGAAACTTCCAACAGGCATGCTCGTGGTGGTTCTGCAGGTGGTGCAACTCTGCTTTAGGGTTGCAGCACGACTTTAATGCAGCCGTCGTCTTTTTTCTGAAACATCTCATACGCCTCGGGCGCTTGTTCCAGCGGGACACGGTGCGTGACCAAATCAGTGACGCCCAGTGGGTCGGCGGGGTCCTCAACATAGGGCAGCAGATCTTGATCCCAGTTGCGCACATTGCACTGACCGGCCGTGATGGTCAGCTGTTTGTCGAAAATCGTGAGCATCGGCAGTGGCGTGGCCGCCCCACCGTACACCCCACTGAGCGACACGGTGCCGCCGCGGCCAGCCAGTTCCAACGCCGACGTCAGGGCCGCGGTGCGATCAAGCCCCACGGTCTCCATAGCTTTTTGTCCCAGCGCGTCGGGCAGCAGACCCACTGCGCGTTGCAAGGTCGCAGTAATTGGGTTCCCATGCGCTTCCATACCGACGGCGTCGACCACCCCGTCGGCTCCGCGCCCGCGGGTGCGTTCATTGACCAGCTCGGTAGCTTCCTCATGATTCGCTGCCACGACTACGCCGTGGCGAGCCGCCATATCGCGACGTTCCACCACCGGGTCAACTGCGACGACGTCGTAGCCCAGGTGAACCCCGATGCGGGCCACGAATTGCCCCACCGGACCAAGTCCCAGCACCGCCAGCACGCCGTCATCAGGCATGTGCGCGTACTTTACGGCTTGCCATGCGGTGGGGAGGATATCGGATAGGAAGAGGTAGTGTTCATCGGATAATTCGGTCCCGACTTTGATTGGCCCGTAGTCGGCGTGCGGTACCCGCAGGTACTCTGCTTGACCACCGGGCAGTTGGCCATAAAGTTTCGAATATCCCAGCAGGGTCGCACCGGTGCCGTACTCAGTCACCTGGGTGGTCTCACACTGCGACTGCAGTCCACGCCAGCAGTAATAACACGTGCCACAAGCAACATTGAAGGGAATGACCACACGGTCGCCGGGTTTCAAATTATTGACGGCGGCGCCGACTTCTTCCACGATCCCCATCGGTTCGTGGCCGATGATATCGCCTTCGGTCATAAACGGCGTCAACACTTCGTAAAGGTGCAGATCGGAACCACAGATGGCCGTGGAGGTGATCCGGATGATCGCATCGGTTGGATCTTGAATTTTCGGGTCGGGAACTTCTTCGACGGAGACCTTGCGTCGGCCTTGCCAGGTGACTGCTCGCATGAACCTTCCTCGCTCTACTGGATCGCGGGGCGTACGTTTTGCTGTGTTGCGAGTCTAAAGGCTTGATTTTGAGGCGTCTACGCCGAGCAATACATTAGATTGAGATCTCGAGTAACTGCCCGGCGCGCTTCCCGTCCCCTCACGTGCATACGGGTAATGCTGTGGAGGTAGTGAACACGAGCAGTATTGTTGAGCACCCCGAACGAGATGCCGCGCGCTAGAGCTCAGACCACGCCCGCTCTGAATCAGGGACGCAAGACGACTTTGATGCAGCCGTCTTGTTTCTTTTGGAACATCTCATAGGCTTCCGGTGCCTCATCCAAAGACATACGGTGGGTGACCAGATCAGTAACACCCAGCGGATCAGCCGAATCCTCTACGAAGGGAACTAATTCTTGGTCCCAGTTCCGGACGTTGCACTGGCCACCGGTAATGGTCAGCTGTTTGTCAAAGATCGTCAACATCGGCAGCGGTGTGGCAGCCCCACCGTAGACGCCACTGAGTGACACGGTGCCACCGCGGGCAGCAAGATCGAACGCGGAATTCAGTGCTGAGGTCCGGTCAATCCCGACGTTCTCCATAGCCTTTTGCCCAAGGGCGTTTGGAAGCACTCCTGCAGCCCGTTGAATTGCCGAAGCGACAGGGTTCCCGTGGGCTTCCATGCCCACCGCATCGACCACGCCATCGGCGCCGCGACCATTCGTGCGTTCATTGACCAACTGGACCGCTTCCTCGTGTTCAGCAGCCACAGCCACACCGTATCGAGCTGCCATCTCGCGGCGCTCTGAGACCGGGTCGACCGCGACGACGTCGTAACCCAAGTGCGCGCCGATGCGGGCGACGAATTGGCCAACGGGTCCAAGACCCAGTACCGCCATGACGCCGTCATCGGGCATCTGCGCGTATTTCACACCCTGCCAGGCGGTAGGCAAAATATCCGAAAGGAAGAGATAGTGTTCGTCCGATAGTTCGGAACCGACTTTGATGGCCCCATAATCGGCGTGTGGCACCCGAAGGTACTCGGCCTGGCCGCCTGCCAGTTGACCGTAGAGCTTCGAGAACCCAAGCAGTGTGGCACCGGTGCCGTATTCAGTTACCTGCGTGGTTTCGCATTGCGACTGCAAACCCCGCTGGCAGTAATAACAGTAACCGCACGAGACGTTGAATGGGATGACGACGCGGTCGCCAGCTTTCAAGTTGGTGACCCCTGAGCCGACTTCTTGGACGATGCCCATCGGTTCGTGCCCGATGATGTCGCCTTCGGTCATGTATGGGGTGAGGACTTCATATAGGTGTAAATCGGAACCACAAATTGCGGTCGAGGTGACACGAATAATTGCGTCGGTGGGCTCTTGGATCGTTGGGTCGGGAACTTCTTCGACGGAGACGTTGCGTCGGCCTTGCCAGGTGACTGCTCGCATGAATTTTCCTCGCTCTAAGCACTTGTGGGGCGTACATTTAACTTTGGAGCGAGCTTAAGAGCTTGATTCTGACGCGTCAATGGTGAGCAGCCGATTTGTTGAGATCTTGAGTATCTGCTCAGCGCACTCACAGGGGTATCACATGGCAGCGGATTAAACTGGCAGCGGACACGATGATGGTTATGGTTTCGACCGACAAGTACATACCCTCATTGTCTCTGGCGATGCTTGATTAGTGCTAGCAAATGTAGGACATTGTCTCTCCTAGGTGTTCATGCCTCGTGCGCCAACCTGCCACGTCGAAACTCGCTGCTCACCATCGATCACGAATACCTCGTCCACGAGGTTCACCGCAACGCACACGTGATTCGGGATGACGCGCAACCGGGTCCCGATGGCCGGCAGCTCGCCGTCGTCCCAGATGATTGTGCCGTGGTGTTCAGACACCGCAGTTATTCGAGCATCTGGGTGGCCCAGTACCCGACCGTGACCGGTAGCCCACGGCGCCCTGTCGGTGGCCAGAATTTTCGAGCCGGCGTCGATGATAATTCGGGCCGGGGCATCTGCATGGGCGTCGTGTCGCGAAACAACCGTCGTCACTACGGTCAAGGCGATGTCGTCATAATCGATTCTGCCAAGTTCCAGCTGTTGAGTATCACCAAACACATAGACCCCGGGGCGGATTTCGGTGGCTGCGTTGGCAACGGTTGCGGTGGCCGTCGGCGAGGACCCGCCAGAGCGTACGGCGACATCAAAACCCGCTGCAGCAAGTTCGTGTTGAGCAGCATGCAACGTTTCGGCTTCATCGGCGGCGGCAGTATCGTGCTCCCCCGGCGCATAACTGTGGCCCGGGAAAGTAAAGACCCCGCGCAGCGTCATGTTGCGCTGCGCAATCGTCTGAGCGATGGGCACAACTTGATCCGAGAAGACGCCGGAGCGGTGGTGCCCGGAGTTCAGCTCGATCATCCACTCGATGCCGGGATGTTCGCCGGTGATATCGGCCAGGCAGTGTACGGCTTCCACCGAGTCGGTGCCGACGGCCAGGGTGCCGTCGGTCGCCAGACGGGCCAGGAGTTCGGCGTCGTCGGCGGTAGCCCACACAGGGTAGGCGATGAACAGATCGGTGACGCCGGCGGCGATAAAGTACTGGGCTTCACCCAGGGTGGCAACAGCTAACCCGGGACTGCCGGCGGCGAGTTGCTTGTGAGCGATCGCGGCAATCTTATGCGTTTTCGCGTGAGGCCGGAGCGTCAGGTGATTGGCGGCCGCGAAGTCTGCCATGGCTGCGATATTGGCATCGAGGATGGTTTCGTCGATGACGATGGCAGGCGTATACGGTATCCGGTCTAGATCAAACTCCCGCATGCTGCTCTTGAAAAAATTTAGCGGGCGTCGTCGGTATTGCTGTCAGCGGCGTCGTCGGGCTGCTGTGTGGTGGGACCGTGGCCTTCGGCTTCTTCGCGTTCGCGGCGCATGCGTTCCCGGGCGCGGGCGACGGCGGCGCGGTGGAGTTCTTCAGAGGAACGGTGGATGCCGGAACCTTCGGACAGGTGTTCTGGGTTTTCGCGGCCGGTCAGTTGGAGCAGGGCAACCACGACCAGGGTGGCGGCGAAGGCGATGCCAAAGGAGATGAGGCCGATGTCGATGCGCAACGGGTGGTCCGGGTTGTTCAGGCCACCGGTTGACGTCAGGGTGGCCACGACGAAGGCGATGATCCCTACGACGAAGGAAAAGACCAATGGACCCTTGATGCCGCCCTTGAAGCCGCCGCGTGGTTTTTTAGGTGAGTCTGACATGGTGTTCCGGGTGTCCCAGTTGCTCCTTTGAAATCTCGAATCAGATGTATTCTAGTCGGTGTTTTACTCAACGTAGAACTGGCGGGCTCAGGGCGAAATTCAGGTTACGGAGCGGGTGGCACAAACCCGTCTTCTTGGATGGCTTTGCGGGTGTCTAACCAGTAGCCGAGTCCGGTGATGCCTAACAGGACTCCGGTGATCAGGGCGTAGGTTCCGGTGATGCCGAAGATCCGGTGGTAGTCCACGTCCATGGTGATGAGCAGGATGGCCATGACCACCCCGGCGATGCCGGCGATGAGGTGATCGCGGGCCGGGGTGAAGGCTTTCCGCCAGCTCGATGCCCACAGTTCGGCCAGCCCGGACAGACCGAGGCCCGCAGCGATGGTTACCCAGGTGACGGTTTCCGACAACCCGCCCAGTTGCACTCCGACCAGCGTCAGTGCGGCGAGCATCCAGATAGCTGCGGTCAGCGACAGCGGGGTGCGCATGCCTTCGGGCACTGGCTCGCGGCGCAGGTATTCCCACATCGCGGACCCGGAGAAGACAAAGAAGATCGCGGCACCGTAGTTGACGATGGCGTCGGTGGGTTCTTGGATGAAAAATGTGGCGATACCGAAAATCAGGGCGATACCGGCGCGGATCAGGACCGGGCGGTACATGACGGCGGTAATCTCGGGGGCTATTTTTTGGTTCATGGCCGTTCCATTCTACTCACGAGGATTGTCAATGCGCGCCGAGCCGAATCCAGGTGTCTGTGCGGATGCGCAACCACAGGCCCACGGCGCGTGCGGCCAGGTAGATGCCGGCGAAGCCAATCCATACCAAGGCCACCGCGCCGATGTGGGTGGCGTTGGCCGCGAGCGCCGCCAGCCCGTACAGGGCGGGTAGGTAGATCACGATGTTGGCGATGCCGATCAGGCCGAGGTATTTGGCATCGCCGGCGCCCATGAGGATCCCGTCAAGCACGAACACGTACCCTGACAGCGGTTGCGAGACGGCCAGGACGAGTAGTCCGGCGGTGGTGGCTTCAATGACGACGGGGTCCGTGGTGAAGATGTAGGGCAGCCAGAGTGCGGTGGCGCCGAGCAACAGCCCGGTGATCGCGCCGAAGCCGAATGACCAGCGGATCATCGTGGAGGTGAGGGCCCGGACGGTTGGCACGTTGGCGGCGCCGAGTTCTTTGCCGATCAGGGCTTGGGCGGCGATCGCCAGCGCGTCGAGGGCAAAGGCCATGGTCGAGTACACGTTGAACACGATCTGGTGGGCGGCCAGCACTTCGGTGCCCAGGGAAGTGGCGGTCAGCACCGTGGCCAGGACGGCCACGCGCAGCGATGCGGAGCGCACTAACAACCAGGAGCCGACCTGGGCGGTCGCGCGCAGGCCCGCCGTCGTCGGGGCAAATCCGACGTCGTTTTTACGCATGCGCGGGATCAGGATAGCCACGTAGACGGCGAACATCAGCCACTGGACGACCGAGGTGCCTAGGGCCGAGCCGATCACGCCGAGCTCCAGGACGTAGATCAGCAGGTAGTTGCCCAGGATGTTCAGCCCGAAGCCGGCGCCGGCGACCTTCAGCGGGGTTTTGGCGTCTTGGAGGCCACGTAGTACCCCCGTGGCGGCCAGCACTGCGAGCATCGCGGGTAGGCCGAACATCGAGTACTGCATGTAATTGATCGCGTGGGGTGCGGCGTCGGGGGTAGCGATGTGCACTAGGAACGGGGCGGTGAACCACCCGATGACGGCGAGCAGTGCGCCCAGGCCCAGACCCAGCCAGATGCCGTCGCGGCCGCGGGCCAGGGCGTTGCCGATCTGGCCGGCGCCCAGGAATCGGGCGACGGCCGGGGTGGTCGAATAGGCCAGGAAGATTAGCAGGCCGGTGGCGGTTTGGACGATGGCTGCGGCCAGGCCGACGCCGGCAAGTTCTGCGGCTCCGAGGCGTCCGATCATCGCGGTATCGGCAAGCAAGAAGAGCGGTTCGGCGATCAGCGCGCCGAAGGCCGGTACGGCGATGGATAGGATCTGGCGGGATAACGGCCGGTGCGACGTCGTCGTCATATCAGATGACGACGGCCATTTCTGCGAACTGGAATTCCATCAGGATCACCGACATCACGTTGTTGAACGCGTGGGACAGCCAGGCGTAGGCAAACGATTTTTTTGAGATCAGGTAGACGGCGGTGAAAGCGATGGCCATCGAGAGGTAGGGCAGCACGCTGGCAAATGTCGTGTTCGGGTCCGACAGGAAGTGCAGCAGCGTGAAGGCCACAATCGAGATCGGAACGGTGATCCACAGCGAGATGTACCGGGAGAGTTTGCCGATCAGGATGTGGCGGAAGATATATTCCTCGACGAACGGACCGACCAGTCCCAAAATAAGAATCGAGACCCACAGCGAGGACTCCCCTGCGGCTTCTTGCACGGCTTGTTGGTTAGCCGAGATGTCGGGTTCTTGCCCGGAGACCGTCAGCATGATCGTGGTGAACAGCAATGTCGACAGCCAGATGACGGGCAGCAACAGGACTTTGACCCACCACCAGGTCGCAAACCAGCGGAAGGAGTGGAGAAACGCCCGCCAAGAGACCGCCATGAGGATGACGCCGATGAGCCCGTAGAGCACGACGTTGGAGTACATCATAAACCAGCCGGGCATTTCGTCTGCGGCTAGGACTTCGTTGAAGCTGACTGGGTCATAGCCGTAGATATCGGCGCCGAACTCCGTCACGCCGGGAATTGTAAACAGCAGCAGCATCCCGCCGAAGATAAACCCGCCGATATACACGAAGAGCCCGAAGGCATCGCCCCAGTGGAATTTGCCAGGATTTGAAGCCGTGGGGTCGGCCGGATCGACTTGGCCACGTGGGCGCTTCGTCGGCCCGGGCGAAGCGTTGGGCCAGCCTGTCGAATATTTCCCCGGCCAGCCAACCGGATACGGATTGTCGGGCGGATTGTTCCCGTACGTCTGGTAACTCACCGGCCTCCTTCAATGTGCTGTTGGGTTTGGGCAGTGTATAGGTCATGGTACATTCCACGTGCTGCCAACAATTCGGCGTGACTGCCAAGCTCGACGACGTCGCCGTGGTCCATCACAACGATGACATCGGCTGCGCGAATGGTCGACAACCGGTGGGCGATCACAAACGACGTCCGACCTTTTTGGAGTCGGGCCAGGGCTTCTTGGATGAGCGCCTCGGTGCGGGTGTCGACCGAGGACGTCGCCTCATCGAGAATCAGCAGGCGTGGATCGGAGAGAAATGCCCGGGCAATGGTCAGCAGCTGACGCTCGCCGGCCGAAATCGCATCCGAATCCAGGGTCACTTGCGTTTCATAACCGTTGGGCAGTTGGTTGATGAAGTAATCTGCGCGGGCAGCCTGGGCCGCAGCAACGATTTGGTCGTCGGTTGCGTCGGGGTTGCCGTAGGCGATGTTGTGCTTAATGGTCCCGGAGAACAGCACCGCATCCTGAAGCACCATACCGATCGGTTCGCGCAGCTGGGAGCGGGAGAGCGTGGAAATATCGGTCCCGTCAAGCAGGATCTGTCCGGCGTCGACCTCGTAGAAACGCATCAGCAAATTCACCAACGTGGTTTTGCCTGCCCCGGTGGGGCCCACGATTGCCACGAGCTGGCCCGGTTCAACCCGCAGGTTCAGGTTCGTGATCAGCGGGGCGCCGTCGTCATAACCAAAACGCACATTCCGGAACTCCACGGCTCCGGTGACCTCTGGCAGCTGACCGTCGGTTTCGGTTTCTTCATCGGCGTCGAGGAATTCGAACACCCGCTCGGCCGAAGCGACCGCCGAAATGATCATATTGGCCAGGCCCGCCAGCTGACCCAGCGGCTGGTTGAATTCGCGCGAGTACTGGATGAACGCGGTGACCGAGCCCAGCGGCAGGGCGCCCGCTGCCACGCGCAGCGCCCCCACCACCGCAATGCCAACGTAGCCCAGGTACGTCACCCACTGCATGATCGGGTGAATCATCCCCGAGGCGAACTGGGCCTTATAGCTGGCCTGGTAGACGTCGTCGTTGCGGGTATCGAATTCGGCGATCATCGCGTCCTGGCGGTTGAACACGGTGACGACGTCGTGGCCGGTGAAGGCCTCTTCGATGTGGCCGTTGAGTTTGCCGGTGTTGGCCCACTGGGCGGAGAACAGTTTTTGGGCGCGCTGACCGATCACCCCGACCACAACGCCGGCAATAGGCACCGCAATCAGCGCGATCAAGGCCAGCTGCCAGGAGATCGCAAACATCATGATCGTAATACCGATGATCGTCAACACGCCGTTGAGAATCGACGACACGGTTTGTTGCAGCGCGGTTTGGATATTGTCGACGTCGTTGGTGGTTCGAGATAGCAGGTCGCCGCGTTGGGTTCCATCAAACCAGTTGGTGGGGACCCGGTGCAGCTTGTTTTCCACATCCTGGCGCAGCAGGTAGGTGATTTCCACACCGATGATGATCAGGATTCGTCCCTGCCACCACATCAGGCCCATCGCGACCACGTACATGGCCAGCACGCGAGTGATGAGCTCGCCCAGCAGAACAAAATCGATACCCTCGGCGTGGAAGAGCACGTTGACCGCCTCGCCTAATACCAGTGGCGCCCACACCTGTAACCCCACCGAAATCACCGTGAGAACGACGGCGACAATCAGCTTGGTTTTATAGGGCGCAAACACCGCGGCCAAGCGTTTCAGGGCAGGCCAGAACGCTTTGGGCTTACGGCCCGGATCGGCGCCTTCCTTGACCTCGGTATTCTCAGCGGTTTCAGTCATGGCCCACCTGCGATTCGACAATTTGTTGGTAGACGCCGTTGGATTCAAGCAGTTCGTCATGGGTGCCGTCGCCGACGATGCGACCGTGTTCTAACACCAAAATGCGGTCGGCTTGCTGAATCGTAGCCACGCGTTGGGCCACGATCAGAATGGTCGCCTCGGTGAGTTGATCGGACAGCGCGGCCCGCAGTTTGGCATCGGTGGTCGCATCCAGTGCTGAAAACGAGTCGTCAAATAGGTAAATCTTCGGTCTGGCGGCTAAGGCCCGGCCGATTGCCAGGCGTTGGCGTTGGCCCCCGGAGACATCCGTACCCCCTTGGGCAACCGAAGAGGCCAGTCCGACGGCGTCCTTTGTTTCACGCACTGACACAAAATCGGCGGCCTGAGCCGTTTCTAGGGCGGCCCAGACGTCGTCGTCGGTGGCATCCGGTGCCCCGAAACGCAGGTTGGAGGCGACCGTGCCCGAAAACAGGTAGGCCTTTTGCGGCACCATTCCCACAATCTTGGCCAGCGCCTCACGCGAGTAGGCGCTTACGGGCACGCCGTCGATCAGCACGTCGCCGTCGGTCGTGTCAGTCAGGCGCGGGATGAGGTTCAGCAGCGTGGTCTTGCCCGAACCGGTGGACCCGATAATCCCGACGGTCTGGCCCGGGGCCGCACTAAAGCTGATGTCTTCTAACACCGGCACGTCCGCGCCGGGATACGCATAGGTGACGTTGCGAAATTCTAGGTGCCCGGTCACATCATCGGGTGCAAAGTCGCCTTCGGTCAGTTCGGGTTCGGTGGCCAACACCTCGTTGATACGCTTGGCCGAGACCATCGCGCGGGGGATCATAATAAAGATCATCGTGGCCATCATCACGGCCATCAAAATCTGTAGCAGGTATTGCATAAAGGCGGTCAGCGAGCCGACCTCGACCAGTCCGGCGTCTACACGCAACCCGCCGAACCATAGCACCGCAGCCGTCGCCCCGTGCAACACCAGGGAAATGAGTGGGAACAGCAACACGAAGATCTTACCGACACCGATCGCCAGGTCGGTCAGGTGCTGATTCGCCTTGGTAAACCGAGTCGTTTCATAGTCTTCGCGCACAAATGCTCGGACCACGCGCATCCCGGTGATCTGTTCGCGCAGGGTGTGGTTCACGTCGTCGATGGCTTCCTGCATTTGCCGGAACAGCGGCATCATTTTCAACGCGGCGAGGATCATGATGGCAATCACCACGGGCGCGGCAATCCACACGAGCCAGGACAGTCCGGCGTCCTCGCGCATCGCCATGACCACCCCACCGATCCCCATGATCGGGGCCAACACGAGCAGGCTCATGCCCATCAGTGTGACCATTTGTAACTGTTGGACGTCGTTGGTTGCACGCGTGATCAGGGTGGCGGGCCCGAACTGGGACATTTGGTAACTGGAAAACCGCGAGACCTTGCGGAAGATTGCCGCGCGCAGGTCGCGGCCGATCGACATCGCCGAAATTGCCGCGAACCACACCGATGCGATCGAGGCGACCAATTGAATCAGTGCGACGGCGAGCATAACCCCGCCGAGCCGCCAAATGATGTCGGTGTTGCCGGTGGCGATCCCATCGTCGATAATCTGGGCGTTCAGCGCGGGCAGGAACAGGATGGCTCCGACCGTTGCGAGTTGCAGAATGACAACGGCCGTCAGTTGGCCTATATATGGGCGTGCGAAACGCGCCAGGAGTTTGAGCAAGATGTTCCTACCCGGTCAGGGCACTTCTACCGTCGACCACTCATAAACGTTCTTATTGCGCATCGATACTAATTCGATCGTGCGGTGTTGCAGTTGCTTTTCCGCCTCGGTGGCCGGATGCCAGCTGGGCACCGGCTCGGCTTTGCCCTCTTCGGCCACGACCATAATCGCAATCGATTGGGCCACCGGGCGCAGGTCACGTTGTTCTGGTTTGCCACTCCAGGCGCGCACCACCAGATACATTGAGCGCTCCGTGGTGTGTACAATACGGGCTTCGATTTCCACGACGTCGCCAACGTACACGCCGTGATAGAACTGCACCCCGCCCGCAAACACGGCGACGGCAGGTTTGCCTGCCCAGCGTGAAGCACACACAAACGCGGCCTCATCCAGCCAACTCATCAGCGTCCCGCCCTGGAGTCGGAACCCGGGGGTTACCTGGGCTGCGTGGGCGATAAAGCACAGCAGCACGACTTCGGCGGTGGTTTCGGCTGGGTCCGGAAAAGACACTTGACCCAGCGCGTCTTCACCGCGGGCGTGTTCAATCGAGCGGGCCTTGGCGACCTCGCGGCGCTTATGGCCAGCCTCGGTACGCGGTTCCCAGGGCTTGACCTGTTTGGGGTGACCTTTGGCATCCACGGCCTCGTACACCATGACCACCCAGGTGGCCACGGTCGGCTCGCCGTCGTCATCCAACACTTCTGGCAGGGTCAGCCTGCCTTGGACGTGCACTTGCGTATTTTCAGTGTAAATCAGACGCGCCTGCGCAGTGATCTGCGTATCCACAGGCACCGGGTGCCCGAATTTCATGTTGCCTATATAGGTGGCCTGCACATTCGAGCCTGCCCAAGTGGCGGCGGCAGCATAACCGACCTTATCCAGCCAGCTCATGACCGTACCGGCGTCCACGTATCCTGAGGGATGATCATACGCTTCAGCCCGGAAGTGGAGGGTAATCGAACTTCGCGAGCGCATAATCCCTAAACTACCACCTGCGATGTGTGCACAATAGAGACATGTCCTATTCTGCATCGCCTTCAGCTAACCGCCCAGATCACTTTTCCACAGCCGTCACGACACGCGTTGCCACGGCCGTAGAAACCTTGGGCTATCCGACCCTCGTCGACTGGGCCATGCGCCTGTTATCGCAGGAAACTCCGCCCAACGCCGAACACGATCCCGACATTAAACTCCTCGGCGGCATGGAAGCCATTGAGCCCTACATGGCGCGCGTGTGGGCCGGCCAAGCGCTGCTGCACGCGTGGCACCACAAAGCCGAGGACGCCGTCGTCGTAGCACTTGATGACGACGACTGGCAGGTTCGCGAAATCGCCGCCCAACTCGTCGCCCGCCATGAACTCAAGCACGTCGATAAACTCGTGGAACTCCTCACCGACGATGCCTACCCGCACGTGCGCATTGCCGCCGCCCGCGCCATTGGTGTGACGGCGACACCGCAGCACGACGTGGCCATCGATCGGTTGCAGCGGCTCGTCATGGACCCCAATTCCTTCTTATCCGCCGCCGCCGAAGATGCCCTGGGTGAGATTGCCAAACGCCACAACCGGCCGGATCTGGCGACCGCTCCGCGATACTGAGGTGCCACCGCTCAAAGCCTCGTGAAGGTGTAACCCGCCAGCACCGTTCGCCGTGGCTGTTTCCCATGGTGACGCTGAAGCAATAGGGCTACAATAGAGGCCACGCCATTATTTTGAAGAGCCGACCGCAAAACACGTTCTATGTAGATTTTGGAGGCGAACCTGATGGCGAAGAAACACACTAACTCACCCGTAAAACCGAGAACCACCTTCACGGTGCAGAAAACGAGCTCCCCTAGCTCCCCTAATGCAAGCAAACATCCGTTAGTCCACGAGGCGATTATTGGGAACAGACGACGCTGGGCAGCATGGCAGGATTGGCTCAGCGTTGGACTCGGTCTCTACTTAGCCTCAGCGCCACTCTGGATCCCAGGCGTACCTGCCGTGCTGTTCGTGACGCTCGGCGTTTTGGTCATCGTGGCAAGCGTGTGGGCAGGGACTACCGCATCCTCCACGTTGGCTGAGTTCGTGAAAATGGTGCTCGGCGCCGTGGTCATCGTCTCGGCCCTCTTTAACGCACACGTCGAGGAACGCACCGCGATGATGACTTCCTGGATGGTTGGCGCAGCACTGATTATCCTGTCAGTGATTGCTGCGTATCGAAACCGCTCAGGCAGATCAACGACCAATCCACACGAATATCAGTATGTATAAAAAACCCGGCGCTATTATTATCCGCTAGACAAGTGGTACCCACCAATGGGTACCACTTCTTTTATGCCTGAACGAATCAGGGGCCATTAATACGCTGAAACCGAGCACACCTACCTGCATGTGCGCATCGCAGCCGGCCCGGTCAGGTGCGTGACACTTAGCTCATGTAAAAAATGCCTGCGACCGTGTCTTCCAAACCTGCGGGAAATTATTAAAAGCTGATAGATATCCACAATAGAAAGAACACACCGGTCAGACATTAGCAAAAGATGTTATCAATCTGCTTCTTAATCGCCAAAGTGTTAAACAAAATGCATCGCCACCATTGCCTGTGGAGGACTTTTTGGATAGAATGGATCAGAACAAGAATTCTTAACAGTCACTGATTCGAACTGACTGATTGCTACAGATGCGGTCGAGGAACACCGTTACCTCAAACTCATAAGCTGTTGTTCGCTGAGAGGACCATGTCATGGACGCCACCGCATTATTACCCGATGTCGGTACCGAGGTGCCGCTGCCGGATCACGCGGATCTGTCATTTATTGACGATCTAAGCTTCACGCAGTTGGCCTATGTGACGTTAATTTTCAAAAAACGACTCGCCGCGCGTGCTGCAGATCCTGCGACTTTCGATGAATTCGCCCAGTACACCTTGGCTGCGGGCGAGGATTGGTCAGGCTTCGTTCCCAGCTCCACTTCACCCATAGGCCCTACGGTCAGTGATGCCCAGGTAGTTGAAGATGATCCAGATAAATCAGTCGCAGATCACAAGATAGACAACGAACAGGGTTCCCCTGTCCCGAACCCACCGATTCCAAAAAGTCCGGAAAATGTTTGGGATACTATCCCGGTCTTTGCTGAAATCACTCGGCAAATGGAGAGCTCACAGGAAGCTGTCGTCACCCATTTCTGTCGCCAAATTCAGCCGGCATTTTCTGCTCAGCCCGAGTATTTCGGCAGCCCTATAGGCGTCGTGGCCTATAAAAACAGCACAGAATACTTCAAAGAAGTCCTGCGATTCTCCCGAAACAAAACTAAGCAGCTACATGCTCGCCAAGAGTATGTGACGTGGAAACCCGGCATCAATCCTTCCGCAGAGGAGAACCAGCCGAAGCTTCCGAAGCTCGCTGAAGCTTTCAAGGATGGGCAGATCTCGGCAGAAAATTTAGATCGCATCATTCGGATGGATGAGGATCTCACCAGATACACCAATAAGATCGGTGCTGACTTAGGCTACAAAGATGCGGCGCTGGTAGCGTTTGAATCGACGCTCGTGGAAGCGGCGGAGACTTCAAATCCTGATGCATTCAATACTGCGCGGAAGCGCTGGGCCGACACTATTGCCCATCACATCTGTTCTGACGGTCCACCGCTGGCAGAAGCTTTGCGTAAAGAAGGCGACAACGTTCTCCGGGATGAAGCCTATTCCGATGGTTCCGGGAAAGTCTGGATGCACTTAACACCACCAGCGTTTGCTGAATATAAGAGCTTCGCCATTGAGCAACTCAGCAATAATGGCGCACCCGTAAAAATCGACGAGAACCTCAAAGCGTTTCTGTTTCGCCAAGGAAAAGAGCAAGCAAAACCACAAAGTGACTCCTCAGCTTCGCAGAATCCCACGGCAAATAATGCATCGTCAGCATCCGCACAGGAGTCAAGCACCGGAGAATTCGACGTCGATCCACTCTATGATCCAGATGCACCGAACTTAGAAGACCTACAAATCGATCAAGATCCAGCTGACGTCGTTGCTGAAGACTCGAATGGCAATCCCGTCACTCAAGAAGAGCTCAACGATCTGGAGGAGCTAACTCCGGGACAACGACTCGGAGCAATATTTCTTGGACTATTCAATGCCATACGCAAGATCCCTCCCGAAGAACTGGCGCTCAAGCGAGCACACGGCGCTGCATCAACACTGCATATTGTGCAAGATATCGAAACGGCCTACGAGACACTAGAGATCGGGGCACTCCCCGAAAAAGTCCGCAGGCCCCGAGGTCCCAACGGAATTGACCCACCACTGATTAGATGCCCGAATCCTGGCAGTTCGAAGCAGGGAACCTGCAACGACCCCACGCATCAAAGTGGCCAGAGTCCGCCCCCATGGACAGGGTTCATCTCTGAGGCCATCAATTTCGGTTCCGTCCGGCCTCAGGACATAAGGATTCTGACCTGCGACTCCGAAATAGTCGGACAGATCTGGAACAAACATCACAGCATTTTGGACCAGCGGCGTACCAAACGATTCTTCACCAGAGCACAGCGACAAGCAATCCTCGCACGCGATCGCGGGTGCCAAGCTCCAGGATGCACTATCGTGGCAGCCCTGTGCGATATCCACCACCTTGAACCCTGGGAGTTTGGCGGTCAAACAGATATCGACAACGCTATTTCTCTTTGCACCTACCACCACGGGCAGGTGCACAACGGCAAATGGACGATCCGCACCATTGAGGGCACCCACTACTTCCAACCCGCACCGTGGTTAGATCCCTATCAACCGCTGCTTCGCAACATCCAATGGGCACTCTGAAACCAGTACCCACATGCACATACCTATCGTTGTGGACGGCCCTGGGGCATTTCATTGGGGGCAACAGCGGGGAAGGGTTTGCCGTCGTTGTATTTATCCTCGACGCGCTGGACTTCTTTCATGACCGCACGAATAATGAACTGGCTCAGCGAGCGGTGACCTTCGGCAACCATCGTATGCAGGACGGCACCGCGTAGGCGAGCCGTGTCCTCGGGTTCCTGATAAAAACTCACCTTATTGGGGTGTCTACGAGGCGATGTCTCCGGGTGCTGCAGCACCTCTTCATTGACCTCTTCTGCCTCGGCTTCAACTTCTTCATCAACTTCCGGCTCAGTAAACGGCGTTGGAATAGCGATACCAATGTCGAGCGCACCTTGGCCGGCTGCATCTTCGTCCTGCGCCACGACGGTCTGCTCTACCGGTTTTTCGGCCGTTTGGGTAGGCTCCAGATCGAACAGCATTGCGTGTTCAAGCGGCTCAGACATAATTCACCTATTGAAAAATCGACGACGGGCGGGGTCGCTTAACACTCTAGAGCCAGAACCGATGCAAATCTGTCAACCTCGGCTGGTGTGGTGAGCATACCAACCCTATTACCGGCCAGTAATCTGCTTTACATTGGACACCATGCTCGAATGCGAGTACTTCACCTCAGGTCTCTGCAACGCGTGTTTGTGGATCGATTCTGCCTACTCAGAGCAGATGATCCTAAAAATTCACGCGACCAAAGAGCTCCTGCACCCCGCCTTCCGCACCGAGCATCCCGACCAGCTGTGGCTCGACCCCGTTACCTCACCCCGATGGCGATATAAGAATAAAGCCACCATGACCGTGTCGGGCACCTCGGATATTCCGATCCTCGGGGTACTGCCCGAGGGCGACGACGTCGGCGTCGACATCACCGGGTGTCCGCAATTCCCCCAAGACATGGAATTCGTATTCGCTGCGATTCAAAACATGGTGGCCGCCGCCGAAATTCAGCCCTACCAGGCATCGACCAGCACCGGCGAACTCAAGACGATCGAGGTAACGATCTCCCCCGCCAATGAACTGATGTTACGGTTCGTGGTGCGCACCGGCGCGGCACTCACCCCGCTGCGCACATACTTACCAATTCTGTTAAAACCACTGACCAAGCAACGGCTCCCGGCGCGAGTAGTGAGTGTGTGCATCGAAGACGACGACGAATACGCCCTGCACGGCAAATACTTAACCCTGCAATTTGATGACGTGCCACTGCAGGTCACTGCGACGTCGCATTTCAGCACGAACCCGCACGTGACCAAATACCTCTACCAGCAGGCCCGGGCATGGGCCGATGGGGTGGGCGCCAATACCGTCTGGGACCTCTTCAGTGGCGTAGGCGGCCTGGGGTTGTCGATGGTGCGACGTAATACGCCGGACCCCCTTACGCTGCGGGCGGTCTGGGGCGTTGATGCGTGCGAGGACTCAGTGCGTGCGGCAAATATCACCGCCCATGAAATGGGCTACCGGGACCTAGCGCGATTTGTGCCCGGTGATGCGGCCCGGCTCGATCGCTACGACGTAGCAGATCTCGCCGTCGTCACACCGCCGACAGCCGAAGGATTGTGCGCGCTGGTGCCGCAACTAAATACGACCGGACCCAAACACCTGATGTATCGCTCATCCCACCCGGTGCAATTGGCCGAAGATCTGGTGAAATTGAACAATTACGTACCTGTTTCTGCCAGACTTTTTGACATGTATCCCAACACTCCCTATGCCGAAACCGCCGTGTTACTTCAGCGCAGTGAGCGCTAGGAGCTCTTCGGTCCGCGCCGGGATCGGCCTAGAGTGGAACAGTCCAGCCAACTGACAGCAAGGGGTTCGTTCATGGAATTTCATCACCCAATCGTGGCAGCGCCAATGGCCGGCGGACCGTCGTCAACCGCACTGGCTCGAGCGGTTGCCTCCACGGGCGCGATGGGATTTCTGGGAGGCGGCGGCAAGAGTGCAGCCCAACTGGTTGAGGACTATCGGTCTGTGGCTGACGCCGGCCGAGTTGGCGTGAACCTCTTTGTTCCGGATGCGGCCAATACGGCGGTGGATCCGGTGGCCAGCCGCGCACAGCGCACCGAAAAGCTGGCGGCGTTTCGCGAAAAGCTCCTCCCGTTTGCCCAACGGCTCGGTGTGGAGCTCCCCACGCTCGAGGAGGCCGGGGCGAATGTCTTGGGCGATTGGGACGCGAAGATCAAAGCCGCGAGCCAATGGCCGATCGTGTCGTTTACTTTCGGTCTACCGGGACCGGCAGTCTTTGAGGGGCTGCAGGAGTCTGGTTCGCAAGTTGGTGTGACAGTGACTTCGGTAGTTGAGGCACGCAATGCGGTCGATCACGGCGCGGACTTTCTGGTCGTGCAAGGCCCGGAAGCCGGCGGGCACCGCTCGGTGCATGATCCGCTGGCTGTGCCAGAAGACATCCCGCTGCTGGAGTTGTTAGCTGCGGTGGACGACGTCGTCGATGTTCCCTTTGTGGCCGCTGGTGGGATCGTTACGCCCGAGCAGGTGCATGAGGTGCAGGAATATGGGGCTGCTGCGGCGTCGGTTGGGACGGCGCTACTGCTGTCGGATGAGGCCGGAACGAATCCGGTACACCGGCACATGTTGCAAGAAGACCGCTCTGGGACGACGCGGTTGACGCGCGTGTTCTCGGGTCGGGTGTCGCGATCGTTGGTCAACGAGCTGATGGAGCTCGATGCGCCCGCGGCATACCCGGAGGTCAACGCACTAACGGTGCCGATCAAACGGGCCGCAGCCCAGCTTATGGACCCGCGCTCGACCCACCTGTTTGCCGGAACCGGGTATCTGCACGCGCGGACCGGGCCGGCCGCTGATATCGTGCGCTGGTTGGCGGGCGAGGAAGCCTAACTCAATGCTCGCTGCACCGCTGGCCGAGGTACGTGGACGCACAAAATCGTCTTCGAGGATGACGCGCGAGCAGCAACCCCGCCCTAAGATGAGGCTTCGTGAAGTTCTTTGACCGGATCACCTACCTGTGGCGCACCTACCCGCGCACCGCTGACGGCCTGTTCATCCTGCCGCTGCTGGGGCTAACGCTGCTAACGTCGGCCAGTACGCTAGCCTCAACGACGTTTCCGATCTACCTGCACCACTGGCCGGACTGGATGCTGCAGACCATCGTCGTCGTTATCATGGTGTTCCACATGGCACCGTGGGTCATTCGTCGCACCAATCCGGTGGCCTCCGCGGCACTTGTGGTGGTCGGCTCGCTCATTCACCTGGTTCTTGGCCCGGAGCTGGTGCCGACGATGTTCATGGTGCTGCTCACGGTGCAGAATTTAGCGCATATCGGCCCGCGGTGGGCCTCGATTGCTGGGTTACTCACGGGCCTGGCCGGGGGACTGTTATTCGGCGCCGCGATAGCCTTTATCCCCCACGTCATGGGGCCCGGCGGGCAGAACGCCGGTGACATCTTGGAGCCGATTGGGTGGGAAGTCGGGGTGGTCATGAGCATCCCGTCCATCGCGCTGGTAGTCCTGGCCTGGGCGATCGGCAATATTCAACGCACCCGCAGGGTCCGCCTGGAAACCCTCCAGGCTCGCGCACAACAGTTAGCCGTGGAAGCCCGACAAGAACGCGAACTGGCCGCCGCCGATGAACGCAACCGGATCGCCCGCGAGCTCCACGACATCGTCGCTCACTCGCTGCAGGTTGTGATTTCGCAGGCCGACGGCGGACGGTACGCGGCCAAAACCCAGCCCGAGATTGCCGGGCAAACCCTGGCAACCATCGCAGACACCGGCCGCGATGCGCTCAACCAAATGCGCCGACTGCTGGGCGTGCTGCGCGATACCGACGACGCCGATACCGCACCCCAGCCGGGCCTGGCAGAGCTACCCGAACTCATCGAAACCGTGCGCCTGTCCGGGCTGCACGTCGAGCTAAACGTGACCGGTCAACCGACCGAGCACCTGCCCGATGGCGCCGAGCTTGTGCTCTATCGCGTCATCCAAGAGGCCCTGACCAACGTAGCTCGGCACGCCGGACCGCACGCGAGCGCGACCGTGACCCTGCACTGGCGCACCTCGGGGGTCGCGGTGACCATCGACGACGACGGCGTGGGCGCCACCGAAACCGATCAAGCCGGCCAGGGCCTGGTGGGCATGCGCGAACGGGTCGCCCTGTACGAGGGCATACTGGAGGCCGGACCAAAGGCCGGCGGCGGGTTTCGCGTGCACGCCCATCTGCCGTTTCACGGCGCGAACGGATAACGAGGACAATAGAATCCATGCAATGTGCTCACCAACCCATTAATGTGGCGATCGTCGACGACCAAGCGCTGATCCGCTCGGGGCTGTCGATGCTGATCACCTCGCGCGAGAACCTGCGGGTCACCGGCGAAGCCGCCAACGGTCAGGACGCCGTCACCTCCGCGCACGTGTTGGCCGCCGACGTCGTCCTCATGGACGTGCGCATGCCGGTCCTGGACGGGATCGCCGCCACCCGGGGGTTGCTGGAACGCAACGACGCGCTGAAAATCATCGTGTTGACCACGTTTGACCTCGACGAATACGCCCTGGATGCCATTGACGCCGGAGCCAGTGGGTTTTTACTCAAAGACGCTCCGCCCGAGCAACTGCTGGCCGCCATTGAATCGGTGTATCACGGGGATGCGGTCATCGCGCCCTCGACCACCAAACGCCTACTCGAACACCTGGTCAAGCCCAAACGCGCGACGTCGTCGTCGAACCACGACGACGAACTGGCGGCTCTGGAGAGCTTGACGGCCCGCGAGCGCGAGGTGTTGGAAGCCATGGCCGATGGACTGTCCAACGCCGAGATCGCGGACAAGCTGTTTGTCTCTGCGACGACGGTCAAAACTCACGTTGGTCGGGTGCTGACCAAACTTGGGGCACGCGACCGGGTGCAGGCCGTCGTGTTCGCCTACCGCACCGGGATTGTGTAGCGCCGCGGCGGCTGGGCGATAATGATCGCATGGAACCACGCAAAGGATTAAACGATAAAGACTTAGCAAACCCACGCCGTGCCAAGCCGGCCACCGTGGGGATGACGCTGATGTTGATCATCGGCGCGATAGTTATGGGAACCTCGCTGGCGCTGAACTTTTTCACCGGCAACTTCTATGTGGGCATCTTTGTGGTCGGCGTCGCGCTGATCGGTATCGCCGTGGCCTACCTGGTGGTCAATGCATTTAAGGACGACGCCGGAAAGACTGAGTAATTCGCCTCAGCGGCATAGCCCTAGCCCCTCACACTGGGTAATGTGAATCACAGTACCGATCACGAGTGGTCATCCAAGCCAATCGGCTCACGTAAGGGAGCAGAACGGTGTTTGACGGTGAGGAAATTTTCGTTAGTACAGCGACAACCTTAGTCCTGCTGTGCCTGTATCTGTTGCTGACCAATCTCACGGCGCCCCTTATATACTTCAGTCTGAAACCGCATAAGCCGCGCACGTTTTCCCAGCGTCTGGCCGATCAAAGCACGTATCAATCCATCATTGTGCCGGCATTCGGTGCACTCGTCACGGGCCTACTCGTGAGCCTATCAGCATCCTTTTTCTATACGGGCATCAGTAATGACCTCAATTGGCAGCTGGTCGTGGGAAGTTGGTTATTCTTTTTCGCGGCGATGACGTTTCTTTTGACGGCTGTTTATATTCTCCGAATCCAACCGTTGAAAAAATCTCACCCAATACCCGCAAGGGACAGTGCTACATTGGGGCGCCGCTGCTTTCCGACGACGCTGATATGACCGGGGAGCGTAAGACCTCTGCGCATTACAGTGGGGTAAGCCCGGGCAGCAGGAAGTACGCCATGATGCCCCAGATGAGAGTGCTGAACGCCAGAACCGGTAGGGTCACGGCGAGTAGGCGGCCGCGGGTCACCTCGGGTCCGGCGTCCTGCATTGAAGTGCCGCGCGAGAGTTGATAAGCCAGTTCGATACGTGCCGGTGAGGCGATGGTCCCCCAGCAGCCGGCCGCGTTATTCATCGCCATCGACCACTGCGGGTGGATGTCGAGTTGGTTTCCGACGGCGACCTGGGTTGGGCCGAACATCGCGTTGGTGCCGGTGCCCGACGCCGTCATATACCCGCCCAGCGCACCGACCACCGGCATCAGGAACATGTAGCCCGCGCCTAGCGAGGCGAGGGATTGGGCCAGGGTTTCAGCGATGTGGCCGCCCTGCATGACGACGCCGAACAAAATGTACAGCGCGGTCGGGATGCCGGTGTTGAGCCAGAGTTTGAACGAGCTGGCGGCGAATCCTGGGGCGGGTTGTTTGTATTGCAGCAGGGCGACGGCGACTCCGGCGAATGCGTAGACGGCGGGGCTGGCGATGACTTCGGTCCACCAGGTGGTTTCGAAGGGCGACGAGACCACCTGACCGGCGATGGTGCCCAAGACCAATACCGCATAGGGCACGATCGAGCCGCCGGGTCCGGGGAGCAGTTTGCCTTTGCGGACCACCAACAACCACAGGATGGTCATGACAGCGGAGGCCACGGCACCGGCCACCGGGGTACCTAATAGCAGGTTCGAAACCAGTACAAGCATTGCCAGCCCGAGGCCCGATGCCGCACCAACGGCGAGATAGCCGATAAGTTTTGGCCCGCGGACTTTTGCGTGCCGGGCGGCGATGAATGCGGTGACGATCCTGGAAATGATGACGGCCGGAATATTCACGACGGCGGTGGCTAAACCGAATTCGGTCAGTGGCTGACCGGCCAGTTCGGCACCGAGCAAGGTGCCCGGGCCCATGGATCCCCACGGGCCGATGACGATGCCCATGAGCGTGATGAGCGCGGCCCGGTAGGCGGTGAAACCGAACGCCAATGTGAGCGGGAGGCCGATCAGTAGTGAGACCCCAAAACCGGTCACCGATTCCATAAACGGCACCACGCCATTGGCCATCATCAAGGCAGAACCTAGCGTGGCTCCCCCGGCCGATAGCCAGTCGGCAAGTTGTTTTTGGGCTCCGGTGAAATCCATCACCCGGGCAAGGGTCACGCCTCCGCCAATGATGGCGAGGACTTTGAGCATCGTCGTCATGGATCCGCCGACCGCGTCGGTGATTTCGGTGGTGTGGGCATTTAGCACCCACAGGCCAACGGCTATTGCGGTCAATACTCCGGCAACCGGGGGAACCCAGGCGGGCAGGCGGGTCAGCAACAGTCCGATCACCACGAGGATAGGGACGGCTGCCAGCACAACGGTCACAAGGGCCTACCTTTCACGAAACACTCAGCACACCATCCTACGCGTACCAATGACAGGTTGATGTGCGATAACCGGGTGATGGCGCGGTGGCGGTTTAGATGAATAAATATGACGCCCCGTGAAGATTCTGGTCAGAACGTTTGGAGCCGAGGCCGCAGGGCCCTAGGCTCGAGCACTACAACATTTGACTAATAAGTTTCGCCTCACTGAAACACTTTGAAGGTTGGTCTCTTATGATTCTGACAGGTTTAGCCGTCGGCGCCGTACTGGGGATTGTCATGCAGCGTGGCAGGTTCTGTGTCACCGCCATGATGCGTGACATCTTTATGCAACGCACCTGGCGCACGTTCGTGGCGCTGCTGGTGGTCATTTCCGTCCACGCGGTGGGCATCGCGGCCCTGACCTCAACGGGTGTGATCGCCCCGGGCCAGAGCACGTTTGCCCCGGCAGCCGTCGTCGTCGGTGGGTTTTTATTTGGCTTGGGCATCATTCTGGCCGGTGGTTGTGCTTCGGGAACCTGGTTCCGTTCGGCCGAGGGCCTCGTGGGCTCCTGGATTGCGCTGGCCATGTATGCGGTGTCGGCTGCGGCGATGAAATATGGTGCCCTGGCTGGTTTTGATGGCTGGATGAAGAGCTGGGATTCCGGGTTGACCACCATCCCCGAACTGCTGGGTGTCTCACCGTGGTGGTTCGCGATCGCCCTGTCGGTTCTGACCTTCTTTTTGGTGCGGTGCTTCCGCGCCCAGGACGCCAAGCGCCCCAAACCGGCACGACTGACCAACCAACCGGCGTGGAAACGTCCCCTGAACCTCTACACCGCCGGTGCACTCATTGGGCTCATCGGCGTGATTGCCTGGCCACTGTCGGCGGCGACCGGTCGCAACAGCGGGCTGGGGATCACGACCCCAACCGCCAACACCCTGCAATACACGGTCACCGGTGACGAAGGTTTCATTGACTGGGGCGTGCTGTTAGTACTCGGACTGCTCGTGGGCGCGTTTATCGCCGCCAAGGCAACCGGTGAATTCCGGGTCCGGATCCCGGATGCGACAACCGCCGTCCGTTCTGTTGGTGGTGGCCTGTTGATGGGTGTGGGTGCCACGCTGGCCGGTGGCTGCACCGTAGGTAACGGTATGGTCCAGACCAGTTTGTTTAGCTTCCAGGGGTGGATTGCCCTGCTGTTCATCGCCGTCGGGATCGGCGTGGGCGCCAAGTTCTGGCTCAAGCCAGCCACCGCGAAACCCGCCAAGACCCCCCAGACCTACACCACCGACGACAGCGTGGGCGGCACGGCTGGTACCCCGGACGCCGTTGCCCTGAACACGGCGCCCGCAGCCAACACCGCCGTCGCCACCAACTCCGGACTATCTGGAATGTCGATGGCGACCGGACTGATCACCCTGCAAGCGCCCGAAGAAAAAGCCCGGCATCTGGGTAATGGATATTTCGCACTGGATTCACTCGGTGCGGTCTGCCCGTTCCCGCTGATCGAAGCCAAGGACGTCATGGCTGATTTGGACGCCGGACAACACCTGGTGATTGACTTCGACTGCACCCAGGGCACCGAAACCATCCCGCAGTGGGCCGTGGACGACGGCCACGAAGTCACCGATTTCCGCGAAACCGGCGAAGCATCCTGGCAGATCACCATCAAAAAGGGTGACCTGACCGGCTAACCAACCAGGTCACCTCGCCCTTCAAGACGTGCGTGCAGTGCTGTTCAGTTGGTTCGAGAAGCCGCCGATTGAATGAGGTCGGCGAGCTCTCGGGGCCGACTCCACATCGGCCAATGCCCCGTCGGGAGGTCGATGACGTCGAGGTGCTTGAGGTTCGCGACTTCGGCAAACATAGGATGGTCGGCTTCGGCTAGCTCCAACATCTGCGCGCTCGGCATCGAGCAGCACACCAGGGTGGTGGGGACTTCGTGTCGGGCCTCGTTCGTGAGTTCGACGGGCTGACGCAGCACGGGGCCAGGCTCAGGGACTGCTCGAGCGCGAAAACGCTCAAGGGCCTCGGTGCTCAAACCTTCGAGACTTACCTGCTGGGCCAGGGCGTCGAAGGATGGCAGCGGAAGCTCCTCCACCTCCTCCGGAAGGTCTGGTGCGAAAATGGTTCCAGTCGCCATGGGGCCGGAGTCGACCCACACTACTCGTTGGATGAGCTCAGGGTGCCGATCCAGGACGATGCTGACAGGGGCATTGGCCCCACTATGCGCGACGAGCGTGACGGGGTGAGCCTCGGAGCCCTCGAGTTCAGTGATGACGTCCAGAACCGCTGCAGCTTGATCGTCGAGGGTCTTGGTCGCCCGCTCGGGATCGTTGGCATCTAGACCAGGCAGGGTCATCGCATATGCACGAACGTGGTCGGCGATGAGATGTTCACGGACTTCCTCCCACGCCCAAGCGCCCAGCCAGTGGCCGGCAATGAGGATGATGGTCGGCTTGCTTGTAGTATCTGTCATAGCACCATCCTCGCAGGCACTTCGGACAAGGGTATGTCATCATTTATGTCATGAATTTGACGGAGTCTGAACTGTGAAACGACTCGAACGGCTCCATGCGCTCTCCGAGATGTTACGCCGCAGCGGCGCGCGCGGAATAACTGCTGAACGGATGGCAAAAGCATTCGAGGTATCCATTCGCACCATTAAGCGAGACCTCGATGCGTTAGAGAACAGTGGTGCGCCGATATGGTCTCGCCCAGGACCGGGCGGTGGCTATGGATTAATAGGCGGCTCCCTGCCACCTGTCAGTCTGTCGCCAGCGGAAGCAATGGCGCTCATGGCAGCCGTGTCCGCTGCACCTGATGCCCCCTACGCCGATCTGGCAGCAGCGGGTATCCAAAAGATCTTCAACGTCCTCGATCCCACAACCCGAGCACGCGCTGACGAGCTAGCCCACCGTGTCTGGGTCAACACCCCTCCCTCCGCTTCGCGCGCCATCAAGTCGGCGCTAGAGGAGGCGATGTCCGAGCAGCGAGTGATCCGCATCCGTTACACCTCGAAAGACGACACCACGACCACCCGGGACGTTGAGCCTGTACTGTTCGCCTCCACGAGCGGGCAGTGGTACCTCGTCGGGTGGTGCCGTCTGCGCAATGACATGCGTTGGTTCGCGGTGTCGCGCATTGCGCGCGCCAACGTCACCAAAACCGCTTGTAGTGGTCATACCATCGACGAGGTCGGAGAACCCCCGGCCAACGCCAGACCGGTTCACGGTCGGGACGCTTGAGTCACGCAACCTCCCTCCGCGGGCTACTGGAAGTAGGAGGATGTCCTCATCCTTGAGGATGACGGTACCGCCTCAAGATCGTCATGGCTGGTGATGTGCTCAACGCCAGCTCAACGCAGACTAGAAACCATGACGACACACACCATCACCGCACCCTCTGCGGTTGCAGCCCAATCCATTACCAAAACCTATGGCACCGATGACACCCAAGTGACCGCCCTCGACGACGTTTCCGTGGCCTTTCACCCCGGAGACTTCACCGCAATCATGGGACCGTCCGGCTCCGGGAAATCGACCCTGATGCACTGTCTCGCCGGGCTTGACACCGTGGATTCCGGGCAGGTGGCCATCGGCAAAACCGTCATCACCGGGATGAGCGACCACCAGCTGACCATCCTGCGGCGCAAACACGTCGGATTTATCTTCCAGGCATTCAATCTGGTGCCAACGCTGTCCGCGCGTGACAACATCCTACTGCCCCTGGATCTGGCGGGTACGAAGGTCGATCAGGCGTGGTTCGACCAGATCATTGAGGTCCTGGGATTAGGCGACCGCCTGGCGCATCACCCCCACGAATTATCCGGCGGGCAACAACAACGCGTCGCCGTCGCGCGGGCCCTGCTGACTCGACCGGACGTTGTCTTCGCAGATGAACCCACCGGCGCCCTGGACTCGGCAACCGGGACCGAAGTGCTGCAATTGCTGGCACGTTCGGCTCGCGACATGGGCCAGACCATCATCATGGTCACCCACGACCCGCATGCTGCCGCCTATGCTGACAACGTCGTCCTGCTCAAAGACGGTGCCATCGTGGGCCGGGTCGAGGACCCCACTGCCGACACCGTGCTGGCCGCTCTGGCAGAACTGGGGGCCTAAGCATGTGGAAACTTGCCATCAGCCAGTTGAAATCCCACCCGCGCCGCTATGTTGCGGTCCTGCTGGCGATCACGCTGGGCACGATGTTTCTGGCCGGCTCGCTGCTGGTCACATCCTCAGCCAAAGAAACCACCAAGCAAATGCTGGGTGCAACCTACGCCAACGCTGACCTGCTCATCACCGCAGAGCAAGACGCGTATCTCGATCCCGAATCGGCGTTCTATGATCAGGTCGGCTGGCTGGAGCATCCCGGCGACTTAGAAACAATCAGCGGCGTGGCGGAAGTGTATCCACTGCTGCAGGTCGGAACCGGACTGGTCCTGCCCGAAGATTCTGCCCGGCGCGGTAGCTTCGACGCCGACGCCGACTTCCTACTGGCAACCAATACCCCGGATGACACTTCACTGCTGTCCACCCCCATCACCGCCGGCACGCTACCGAGAGGCGACACCGAAATCGCCGTCGACACCACCGCCGCAGAACGCCATGAGCTAACCGTCGGCGATACGGTCACCCTACGAGGCCTGATCGAGGACGACGAAACCGAGTTCACCGTCTCGGGGATCGTAGACACCTCGGGCGACCCAACCGCGATCGGTGCCATGGCTGCCTACCTGACCCCATCGGCGCTTGCAGCATTCACCGGCGATGACCCGATCTACACCATGGGGCTGGTGCGTGTCGACGGCGACCTTGACGCCGTCCTGCAGCAGATCACGACCGCCCTGTCCGGGGTGGCCACGGTCAACACCCCGGAAGTCCAGATTTCCGAATCCCTGATCAACAAGCTCGGGTTCGACGCGATCACCGTGGTGCTGGGCAGCTTTGCAGCTATTGCGCTATTGGTCATGATGCTGGTCATCAACAACACCTTCTCGGTGCTCGTCGCCCAGCGCACGCGCCAGTATGCGCTCCAACGGGTCCTGGGTGCTACGCGCGCACAAATTCGCAAATCCGTGCTGGCCGAGACCCTATTGATCGGGATCATCGGTTCGGTCATCGGGATTGTCGCAGCGATCGGGCTGATCTTCGGGCTTATCATTCTGGCCCAGCGCTGGGTTGCCCGAGCGACCTTCGCGATCGATGCCACCCTACTGTGGGTGTTGCTGGCCGGAGTGCTGATTACCGTGGTCGCAGCCTGGGCGCCCGCGTCCAAAGCCATGCGAGTCTCCCCGCTTGCAGCCATGCGTCCGGTGCCAGCAGTGACCGTGGGGTCACAAGCCGGGATCGTTCGACTCGTCCTCGGCGCGCTCGCGCTCATCGGTGGGACCGCCGTCATGCTGCTCTTCGCGTTCCACGGCGACATTGGGATGGCCATCCTCGGCGGTGCGATCTCCTTCTTGGGCGCACTGCTCTTAGGCGTACTCTTCGTACCGGCTGTCGTCTACGGCCTGGGCTGGGCGCTGCGCCCGATCGGCGTCCCCGGCAAGATGGCGCAGTTGAATTCGGTGCGTAATCGATCGCGTACCGCCGCCACCGCCACGGCCTTGATTATCGGTACCACACTGGTCGCCATGATTCTCACGGGCGGCCGAACCGTGCAGGAAAACACCGACCAGCTCCTAGCCACCAGCTTCCCGGTGGATGTCTATGCTGAACTGTCCGACATCGACCCGGCAGATAGCCAGCGGCTCGAGGAAACCACGCGCGCCGTCGCCACCACTCCGGGCGTCGCCGCCGCTGTCCCACTCACCCCGGTTGCTACAACCGTTGACCAAGGAGAACACGTCATGGCCGGTGATCCGAAACGTATCGCGCAGATCTCGGCAGCACTCACTGAACAGGACGCCGCAGCACTGGCTGATCCTGGAACCGTGCTGGTCTCAAATCGCTATGACTACGAGACGCTGACGGCCCAGACTTCCCAAGGTCCGGTCGAATTAGACGCCGTGCAATCTGAACTGTCGTCGGTCACCGCCATCGTCTCCACGGCAACCGCTGCAGCGTGGGACGCCGAACCCCTCGGCCCCGCAGTGGCGTGGATAGCAGTCGATGACCCCGAAATGTCCGCCACGGACATGCAGGACCTGATCACCTCGATGGCTTCCAACGCCGAAGTCTCTGCCGGAAACTTTGAATCGCCACTGATCATCCGGGCTACCTACCAGCAGATCATCGGCACCGTCATGCTTACCGTGGTCGGTCTGTTGGCGATCTCCGTGCTCATCGCCTTCGTGGGCGTTGCCAATACGCTGGCCCTATCCGCCCTTGAACGTACCCGCGAAAACTCGCTCCTCCGAGCGCTCGGACTGACCAAACGCGGCCTGCGAGCCATGCTCAGCTGGGAGGCCGTACTCATTTGTGCGGTCGGCGCCATCCTGGGTTGCGCGCTGGGGATGTTTTACGGCTGGGTCGGTTCAGTGGCGATCTTTACCCCGATCCTTGAAGACCAGGCAGATACTTTGGCCGTCTCCTTACCGTGGGCCGCAATCATCGGCATCATCGGCACCGCAGTGCTGGCCGGGCTCATCGCTTCGGTTGCACCCTCGCATCGAGCCGCCAAGCTCTCTCCCGTAGAAGGGCTGGCCACCGCCTAAGCAGTCTTTGTAGACATTTTTGGTCACAACATCCCATCGGCCTGGACCTCGAAACTCGGGGCGCCGATGGGGTGTTGCACTGCTTAAGATGATGCTAAAACGGTTTCGAAAGCAGCCCGAACCGGAGCCGGAATGGGCATTGCGGCCTGTTCTTTACTATCAAATACGACGACGACCGCCTCGACGTTGACACAGACTTCACCGTGTTGCACCAGCTCGTGCTGGAGCACATACGAGGTATTTCCGATCCGGGAAATCCACACGTTGACGGTCACACTGTCCTCATACATGACAGGACGTAAAAATTCGGTGTGTGCCGTTCGCAGCACCATATCCAACGGGCCGTCCCACTGTGTCTGCTCTTGCAACTGGTAGAGCGCTCGAATACGCGCTTCCTCAACCAGCGTCATGATCGTGGCGTTGTTAACGTGGGCCAGTAAATCTTGATCTGACCAGCGAAGTTGGATTTCGATGGACAGCGAATGCTTTGGTGCATTGGACACAGCGGCTCCTGAAATTCGACAAGAAAATTTGTGGCTGACACTACACTAACCCGATCGCGCTGCCGAGTCGTCAAACCCCGTATCCGACACCTCCAAAATGTCTAGACACGCAGTAATAGTTACTCCAAAGTAACGACATTCAACTAACCATCAACATGCCCAGCAAAACAGCGCGGTTGAATCATCAACTTTCGCAGGATCATGCCTTAGTTGAATCTTTTATCGTTAAAATCTTTCATCGAACCATTCCACTATTACTGGATCACCGCTAGTCTTGACATATGAACGCGGAGAGTCCTCGCAAAATATGACAGCATGCCCCTCCGAGCGATGTGTTCTCTACCTCAGGCTGCTTTCAGCTGCCTGGGTTGCAGTACGATCCGCGTTTTTATAAAACACTCTTCACCGACGCTTACACCTTGAAGGAAGGGGAAGAATATTGTCAGGTAACCCAATCACTGTTCGACGTCTAGCGGCTTCGGACGTGCTCGACAATGTTCTCTCGCAGGGTGGCGGCACCGTCCTGGTGGATGGCCTGGCAGGAATGGGCAAAACCTATTTCTTGCGCGAACTCGCCCAACAAGCCAGACATCGCGAGCTCTGGCCGGTGACATTTCTGGCTGCGGATCGGATCGAACGCGGCGAGCCTTATAGCTTCATCGAACGCTTCCTCGCGGCCGGGTTCGACCCGGACTGGGATTTTGAAACCGAAAGTAAAAAACAACCGCTCTCCGTGGCACGGTCCTGTGTGCGACATTTACTCGACGCGACCGGCCCGCAACAGGGGCACATCATTCTCATCGACGACGCCCACTGGATCGACGACGAATCCACTCGTGTGCTGCGCCATTTGATTCCGCGGGTGAACCGACGCAATATTGCGTTTGTCTTGAGTGCCCGGACACCCCACGAACCCTCATCAATCGGGCAGTTTTTAGCCGAGTCAGCTGCCGCCAATCCGCAAGATCTGCACATTGAGATTGGCCCGCTTCAAGAAACTGAGATTCGCGCATTGGCCATGGATCGATTTGGCATGATGATTTCACCGAACAACGCCGCCGAGCTACAGCGAGCCACCGGTGGTGCTTTTATCGGTGTTGATAGTATTTTCAGCCAGGTCACGCCCGAAGAGGTTAAGCAGCTACACCGCACCTGGGAATTTCCAATCCGCGATGTCGCAGTTCAAAATCCGTTGCTGAGTTCCTTCTACGAGCTGGATCTGCAAGCTCAAACCGCAGCCCAAATTGTATGCCTGGCGCAGCACGAACTACCCCGTGAGATGCTCTTGGCAGCACTAGAACAACTCGGCCTGCCCAATAAGATCCGCGGTGCCATCCAGGCCGGGGTGATTCGGGAATCCGGATTTGGCAGGTCCATCGTGCCCAAACACGATCTCATCGCGTCTGCGGTGCGTTCCACCGTCGAACCACCGTTTCGGCGCAGAGTGCATCGGGTGTTAGCTGAGTTGACCGACGGGTACCGGTCGGTGCGCCACATGTTTATGGGGGCTGAGTCGTGGAATGAAACCCTTGAAGCGCGCGTCGAAGACTACGTCACGGAAGCCACTGAATTAGGCCAATTTGACCATGCAACCGAGATTCTGCGGATGGGATTAGATCTCGCGGAGAACTTTACCGTGCGCCAACGGTTGATCACCGACCTCGTGTTGATCAGTATTCGAGCAAAGTCAGGCTATCGGTGCCTTGATCTCTTATCCGAGATTGAGAGCTTCCCGCACAGTATGCTGCGAGAATTCTTAGCACTGCTGCTGCGGATATATCTCATCGATGAGCCCTACCCCGAAGACCGGGCCAAACAGGTGCTGGAATCGCCAAGCGAAACCCCTGATGAAACCGCGCTGCAAGGGTATCTGTCATTCACTCTCATTGTGATGATGATGCGCAGCCCTGATCGTCGTGCCGTGTTGGATATGATTCCAATGGCCCGAGACTTCATCGCCAAGGGCCCCCAAGACCCCGAAGAACTGTTGGATCGCCGCTTCGCCTGGATGGTTGCACCAGAAGATTTCCTCGTCCACCTGGACTGTCTGGAACTCATTCAGTGGAATCTGGATGGGCGGCATCAGGATGTCCGCAGAAATTACCCGACATGATGCAACGAGTGGCAATCCTGCCACCCAACGGCACCAAGATTGACTGTCTCACCATGCTCGCGGGACTCGCCATGGCGCTAGGCCAAACGGTCCGGGCCCATGACATGGCCAATCAAGCCATTGAGCTGTTAGATCGCGGCACCTTGGAGTCATGGTCCAACGCGACGCCACGCATCATTCAAGCGCACTGCTTCTTATTATTCGGCAAATATAACGAAGCATCCAAAGCCCTGGACCATTTCGAAGAAATCAGCCACCACACTCTTGATCTCGAAGCGCGCCTGACCGGTGCAGCACTTCGCGCCAAGATCATGACCATAACCCAGCAAAGCGATCCCGAACCCTATATCAGCCAAGCGATGCGTATCTGGGATTTCGCGTGGGAACACTACGGCCGCGATCTGTCCGTTATGGCAAAACTTGAATATGCTCGGGCTACCGGCGACGATCAAGCCATTCTAGAGATCACTTCGCGCCCCGAGGTGCGAAATATTGGGACGACGATACACGGCTTTTTGACCTTCCGAGTCCACTGCCTCATTGACGCTGGTGAACTAGATGAAGCCGAACAGCTCATTGACGAGTTGTCGCAGCGTCGCGGCACCACCTGGTTCGAACACTGGGGCACCCTGGACTGGCTCAAGGCTCGTCTGGCACAGGCCCACGGCCGACTTGATGTCGCCCAGCAACACTATAAAGCAGCACTGAAGCACCAAACATATCCGCTGACCTGGGCGCTGACGAACCGTGACTACGGGGTCTTCCTGTTTGAACAACATGATTTCGAAAAAGCCGAAACCATGCTGCGCCAGGCCGTCACCACGCTCGAAGACATCGGCGCTACGGCCTATCTGCCAGCAGCGCGCAAGGAATTGGATACTGCAATTGAACAAAACCGTCAATCACGTAAAGACGTCTTGACGAGTATGACCCAACGCGAGCGGGAAGTCGCCGAGTTGTTAGCAGATGGCCACTCGAACCGGTCGATTGCCGAGCGGTTAGTGGTCTCACAGTCCACCGCGCGCTTCCACGTGTCGAATATCTTGCGCAAACTGCAACTGACCTCCCGTGCGGAGGTCGCCACGCTCTTCCACGAGTCGCAGCGTGCCCGCGCGTCCGAGGAATCCGCGACAGACTAAGCGCACCCCCAAACTGGCCCACCGATGGTGGGCCAGTTTTTTGTGTCTTCAACAGACCTGTGCGACGTCCTCACGCTTTCCTGTTCAAAACCTAGCCACGCGCCCCACGAGCCGTCGCGGAGAACAAACAGCGGACTGGTCATAGCGCTAGTGTTCTGTCCGCTCGCGGCTCATAGTCTGTGAGTCAGCTGAGGTTCCAGTCGATACTCACTTATCGCTCAATGCGCGCAGACTGCGAATCTCCAGTGCTCGTCATCATTCATCACCAAACGGAGAGGTGGCTCCGCGTGCGACGACCTGCGAGGGACACTGGGGTGTGCAACAACCGGAAACCGTTCCGGAAATCGGTTGCCACCCTCTTTAGTGCAGCCCTGGTTTTCACCGGGCTGACAGGTGGCACCGTGTTTGCTTCCGCATCGGAGTCCGAGTCGACCACGGTTGAACAGACACCACGTCAAACCTCCATGGTGCCTGTCACTCCAGGCACGGATGATGCCGACGACGCACCAGCAGAGGCCCCGCAGTCTGCTGCGCCACAGCAGGAACCGCGTCAGGGCTCGACGACCGCGTCTCCGAAGAAGAAGGACCCTACGACCAGCGCTTCTCCATCTGCTTCGGCTGCAGAATCCGAAACGCCCGACGAAGAAACCGAAGTCGAACCCGAAGAAACTGAAGCAACCATCACGGTACAGGTCGGTGGCAATCAGTCGGGTCTGGCGGGAGTCTCGCTGCGTCTCTATACCGGTGGCGCGTCCGGTCCGGCGGCCGCTGTTTCGGGCGCCTGGGCCCAATGTACTTCGAATGCTTCGGGGAAATGCTCCTTTACTATCCCGGACACCCACCCGGCCACGGATGATTATGAGCAGGGCGACAACTACGATCAACGCTTCTGGGTAGTTCAAGAGTCCGCCCCCTCCGGTTGGTACGCCAACGCAAAACTGGGGCTGCGTTCCGAGACACCGTACCGGTTCCGCACCGGGCCCGCCTTGCGCGCTGGTGAAACCTATAGTTCCGGCAGCGACTTTATGCGCACCGACGGTTCATCGGGCACCTGGCAAAATTCGCGAGCCAATCCGTCCGCGTCGCTGAGTTGCCGCCCCGGGGCCGACATCGCCTTGGTCTTGGACCGCTCCGGCCCGGTTGGCAACGCGGCAGTCCAGGCCATGAAAAAACGCCTGGCGGGCAGCAACTCCACGGTCACCGTCATCGACGGTGGTCTGGGACAAGCTGCCAAGGGCTCGTACGACTTGGCAATTGTGGTCGGGGCCGGGGCCAAAGCCAACAGCTTTGCCGACATTGAGCACACGATCCGTTCGGCCAATGCGGTCAAAGCCCAGGGCACGCGCATCTTGGCGGTGGGGATCGGCTCGACCAGTGCGGCCAATCTACGCGCCATCGCAGGCACGCAGACGTCGAACTCGGCGTCCTACACCGGGGCAGATGTTCATACCATCGGCATCGGCCGGCTGCCCATGCTGCTGGACTCCGTCGCCGATCAGGTCGCCTGTGAGACCACCGTGCAGATCACCCAGCAACGGACCGCTTACGGCGAAGAGGCCGAAACGGCCGGTTCCGGTTGGGCGTTCACCGCACAGGCAGCCAATGCGACAGTGTCTCCGGAGGCCACCCAGCAGACCGGTGACCAGGGCACCGTGTCCTATACGGTCGATCTCGATTCGGCGAAATCCACCAGTCTCACCCTGCGTTCCGTGTTGACCGACCAGCAGCAAGCCAACGGGTGGGCCGCCAAGGACGCCACCTGTGAGATCAACGGTGACCCAGTCACCACCGGCAAGGCCGCAGCTGAGCTGACCCTGACGCCCGGCGACCGTGTTGAATGCACCTTCCACGCCGCACAGACCCTGGATTCTGGACTGAAGATCTCCAAACAGGCCTGGGGTAGCGAAAATATTGGCGGATTAGCTGATGCACCCGAGATTCCTCGTGGCAGCTCGGTACCCGCCGGCACAACTGTCACCTGGACCTACCTGGTGACGAATACGGGGGAAACTCCGCTGGACGACGTCGTCGTCACAGATAGTCAGTTGCCCGATGACGACATTGACTGCCCAACCGACATGTTGGAAGTGGGCGAGTCGATGACGTGCACTGCCTCGGGGGCGGTGACGGCCGATCACTAAGTGCTTCACGTTGGCTCTTATGTGTCGTGCTCGCGGGCAACAAACGTATCCGTAGCACTTTTCTCATCAAACACCCAATCACTACCCCCGGCTTGACGTCGGGTCACACTACAAGGAGAGAACATGAAGAAAACAACTCAGGGCTTCCTCGCCGGCGCTGCCGGCCTGGGATTGCTACTCGGTGGGTCAACGTTTGCGCTATGGAGCGACAGCGCTGACCTCAACGATCAGCGGATCGCTTCCGGTAACCTCGAGGTCCAGGTCAGTGAGGTCAACTGGCGCGATATTTCGCCAGACCGCACCGATAAGGGCAAACACGGTCACGAGATCAACCTGGAACGCTTCCGCATCATTCCGGGAGATAAGATCCAGGCTCGCTACCCAATCAAAGTGGCCCTGGAAGGCGAGAACATGGTTGCCAAGCTGAAACTTGCCGAAGCAGGCAAGAAGCAAGCTGTTGGGGAACTGGCTGCGGGTCTAGAGGTCGAATACGAAGTCAAAGATCGCTGGGGTAGAACCGTAGACACCAGTGGTAGAGACGGTTCGACCATCTACCTGGCGTCCAAGGATAACGGCAACCCAGGCAACCTGCCACGGGTTGACGCCGACGGCCAAGGCCGAGCTGAATTCACCGTCACTGTCACCGTGACCTTCAAAGAAGGCACCTCAAACCGTGACCTGACCCAGGCGCAAGCCCTGCTGAAAGATTCGGAACTCGAATTGCAGCAGGTTCGTTCGGGCGCTCACGGTTATAAAGGTGGCGGCCACGGCGGTGGACCTGGCGGCCCTCGCTAACCCCCAACCCACTACTCACCCATAACTTGCAGGACCCACCAGCACAACAAAGGAACACACCATGGAAACCAGGTCAGACACTCGTCACTCACAAAGGGAAGCTGACCGCGCCGCCAGGGCCGAAGACCCCGGCGTGCTGCGTGGTGTGATCTCTGGTGTAACAGCCACTGTGCTGGTGGGTTTACTGCTCATTGTGGGTGCGGTCGCTATCGTGCCCAAACTCATGGGCGGGGCGGGATTGACCGTATTGTCCGGGTCAATGGAACCAACCTATTCACCCGGCGATATGGTCGTCTCAGTCCCCCAGGAGTCTTATGCGATTGGCGACGTCGTCACCTTCCAACCGGTCTCCGGTGATCCCACCCTGGTCACGCACCGCATTATCGCCCACCGCGCGGGTGACGAAGGTGTCAGCTATGTGACCCGCGGCGATGCCAACGGCCAGGATGACGACCCCATTATTGAAGAACAAGTCATGGGCAAGGTGATCTATCACGTGCCCTACGTCGGTCACGTTTCGATGCTCTTTGGCCAACACCGCACCATGATCGTGGTGATCGCGGCACTCGGCCTCTTCGGATACGCGATATACGCAATTTCATCGGGCGTGATCTCGTCACGCAGGCAGAAACGCTCTGAACAATCGCAACGATCGGAGGGCCATGACCTCATCGCCTAACGACGACACCGCCCAGCGCGGCTGGTTACTCCCGATTGGCGTAGCAGTCCTTGCTGGACTCGGTGCAGCCGGTGGCACCTTTGCGCTGTGGAGCGATCAGGACACCACCGAGGCTCGCATGGTCTCCTCGGGCGAATTGAACGTGACCAGCCGAGGAGTCCCAACCTGGCAAGAAACCTCCACCGATGTGGCTGACGCCCCGCAAGAGATTGACCCCGCAACATTTTTGGTTCGCCCCGGAGACTCCGTTGCGGTGGCCATCCCATTTGCAACCAGCCTTCGCGGCGACAATTTAGACACCGAACTCAGCGTTGATTGGTCCACCGAGTCAGCTGTACCCGACGGGGTGACCGGCACCTACACGCTGGTGGATGCCCAGGGCAACCCGCTGCAGGAGAAACCACTCGAACTCGGCCAGGCCATGGAATTTGCTGCCGTGCACGACGGGCAGTACACCGTTGAGGTGGATTTAGACTTTGCCGGCCTTGAGAACCGCTTCGGAGCTGAGACCGCGGATCCGGTCAGGGAACTGGGCAATTTTGATATTGCAGTTCATCAAGTTCGACCAGGAGGTGGGGCATCGTGAAACACCGTAAAACGCCACCGTCTTGGCAGCGCACCCTGAAACTCTCGGCCGTGGGCATTGCTGCGGGTGTATTCGTCGGTGCAGGGGGTACCACCCTGGCACTCTGGAACACCGAATTAGATTTCGCCGCCCAAACACACAGTGGCTATGAATACTTTGCCGCGGGCACCCCTGGTGCGACCAAGGCTGCGGTCGACGGACAGGTCACCGTGCCCATCAATGCCGAGACAGCCGCGACCCTCAAAGAACAGCGTGCTGTGGCGATCGCCTTCGAAACCCAATCAATCAGCCAGGGCAACCTGGGCCTGCGCTATGAAATCGAACAACCCGACTGGGGCGACAACATCTTCGGCGCCGCAGACACCACACTCTTCCGGGTGGGCGCCGAGAACGAATGCACCGTCGATGCCGCCCCAAACGCCGATGCTAAACCCACCTCGACTCCCGTGGGTGCCGAGTACTCGGCCACGGATGAACCGGTCGTTGAGCACTGGTGCCTGATCGCCGTGGTCGATGAATTCCCGGATGAGGGTGGCTATGCCAATGCGGCCAAGGTGACCGCCGAAGACCCCGCCGATATCAGCGTTGAGGCCACCGATGAGTGGCAGGCTGAAGTCACCACCGTCCTGGACCCGGCCGAGGAGCCGCGCCATGAGTTGACCGTGCGCTATGAAACCTTCCGGCCGTCAGTAGCTGATTCGTGAAACAACGTTCACGTTCCGTGTTGCAACAACTTGCGGCTATCGCCGGCGGCGGCCTGGTGCTTGCTGCCCTTGGGATGTCTGCGGCCTCGATAACCCAGGGGCACAATGAGGCCATCCAATTATCGTGGGACGGCGAGCAGTACAGTTCGGCAACCTCGGAAGCGTTTTTCGGGACCCCGGTTGTGGTGCCCGGCGATTCGGTCCGGCGCACGCTGTTCGTGCGCAATGCTGGCCCATCGGATGCGATCCTGCGCGCCACCATTACCAACGTGGAGCTCACGCGGGATCGCGCCGATGGCTTCTACGACAACCTGCTCATTGACTGGAACACGGGACAAACCACGATGCGTCAGCTGGCCGCCAACGAGGAAACGACCATCGTGGATATGCAGCTGGCCCAGGGCGCTGAAACCCAGATCACCATTGGGTATCACCTCCCCCTCGATACGACCCAGGGCAATCGTGGTGGCGGACCACCTCGCATGGCCGGTTTCGATGTCGAGTTAGACCTGGCAGGCGCCTCAGCTCCGGGCGACAACTAGCATGGCGTGGTCCTGCGTCAGCGGCGAAATTTTTCAAGGATTCCTGGGCTGACATGCCGGTGCGCCGCGAACACCACTATCGCGACGTCGCAGGGGTTGTGCTGGGAAGTTGCAGCGAAAACCGTTGAGACCGTAGCCCTAACCACGCAATGCGGATGTGAAACCGGTAAACTTCAGGGAGGCACAAATATAGCCACAAGCACCCGGATCACGATATAGGTGGGTTCATGACCTTGAGAAAATTTGGGTTGGCACTGGTCACGGTGTCCCTGTTCATTATCGGTTTCCTCTCACCAGCTCAAGCGGCTGACCCGGTAACCATTCCGCCGGGAACGTTTGTCGTGGACGAATCCGATGTGCTGTCTTCAAGCCAAGAAGATGAACTTGAGCAGCAGGTGCGCCAGCTGCAATCCGAACACGGCGCCAGCTTGTTTATCATTTATGTTCCAAGCTTTGAAAACCCCGCAGAACCCGAGCAGTGGGTCCAGGCGGTCGCCGATCAAAAACAGTTGGGGACTAACGATAATATTCTGGCGATTGCCACTGACGATCGGTACTATAACTTTGTCGCGAATTCCGCCGGCCCGTTCCGGCAATACCAATCCGATATTGACCGCCAATACATTCTGCCTGCACTGTCCAATAGTGATTGGTTTGGTGCTGGTGAAGGGGCCATCGAGGGCTTGGCCGCTGCAGCCGGCGGTGATGTAAGTTCGGGCGGTGACGGCAACCAGTCGTCTGGTGGCGGGTGGCTGTTATGGCTGCTGCCGATTGGTATTCTCGTCGCATTTTTCATCTGGCGTTCCTCGACGAAGAAGAAGGACCGCCAGCAACGGGCTGAGACGGTGCCTTCTGGACCAACCGATCCGCGGGATGCTATGCCCGTCGAGGAGTTGCGTACTCAGGCCGGTTCAGCACTGATCCAGGCCGATGACGCGATCAAGATCGCAGAACAAGAGATCGGTTTCGCTCAAGCATCCTATGGGGATGCCTCGGTTGAAGTCTTCCAGAAAGATTTGCAAGCCGCCAAGGACCATATGCAGCAGTCCTTCCAGCTGCAGCATCAGCTCGATGATCATATTCCGGATACTGAAGAAGATCAGCGAGCATGGTTGAAAGAGATCTTGGACCGTTCGGCCCGGGTCATGTCCTCGTTGCAGGCCCACGAAGATGACTTCGCCAAGTTACGCGATCTGGAACAGAATGCACCCGAAGCGCTCGAACGCGTAAGAGCCGTCTTTGCGCCACTCCCGGCACAAATTCAAACGGCCCAGGCCACGATCGATAGTCTGTCGGCACACTACGATGGGCCGACGTTCCAAGAAGGTGTGGAAAACTTAGAGCAAGCCAAGCGCCTGTTGGCCTTCGGTGAAGAAAAGATTCACGCCGCCGACACCGCGTTGCAACAAGGAGACACGTCCCAGGCAGCCTGGAATGTTCACGAAGCCGAGAACACCACCCAGGAGCTCCAGGAACTTTTCGGCTCGATCCAACAACTCCCGGAGCTCTTAGATAAAGCGCAACGTCAACTCGGCGTCGAGCTTGCACAAGCCCAGTCTCTCTTAGCGGAAGCCAAAGAGTTTGCTGCTCAGCACAGAACGGATTCCGCGCTGCCGCGTAGTATCGCCGCCCTGGAGCAGACCGTGGATCAGATATCGGCTCAGACTCCGAGCCGACGTCCGATCAAGGATCTTGAAGCCCTTGATGACACCCTCGACCCGCTAGCCGAACAATTGCAACCGCTGCGTGACAGCCAACAACAAGTTGACGCCGCCAGACGAGAGTTCGACCCTCTGATGGCCAGAGCCAGAACCACCATTGATGCAGCGGATGATTACATTCGCCGTCGTCGCGGCGCTGTTCGGCATGATGCTCGCACCAAGTTAGCCGCGGCCCAAACTCATTTCAATACCGCACTGGATCTGCGCCAATCCGATCCGGTCCAGGCCGTTGCAGAAGCACAACACGCGGTCCAGCTCGGCCGACTAGCCCAACAACTGGCCGAACAGAACTATCACGACTTCGATGACTTCCACCGCGGTGGTGGCAACCGCGGTGGGTCGAATATGGGTGCCATGCTCGGCGGCATTCTGCTGGGCAATATTCTTGGCGGCGGAGGTCACTCCTCGTCCTGGGGTGGCGGAGGCTTCAGCTCTGGGGGTGGCGGCGGTGGATTCTTCGGCGGCTCCGGTGGCGGATTTGGCGGCGGCGGAGGTTTTGGCGGTGGCAGCGGCGGAAGCTTCTAATTGTTCATAAACATCCCCTAACGTAGCAACAACCAACGATGACCCGGCGGCGAGCCGGAACCATACGAAAGGTAACGAATATGGAGAAACAATCCGTCCTGGGCCGCATTACCCAAATGGCCAAAGCCAATATTCACGCGATGTTGGACTCGGCCGAAGATCCGCAGAAAATGCTTGATCAACTCATTCGCGATTACACATCCAACATTGCCGACGCCGAGTCTGCTATCGCACAAACCATTGGTAACCTCCGCTTAGCAGAAGATGATTACCGCGATGACCTCGAAGAGTCTAGAACCTGGGGCAATAAGGCTCTAGCCGCTTCGAATAAGGCAGAGGAACTCCGCAACAGCGGTGATACCGCCGGTGCCGAGAAATTCGACAATCTTGCTCGTGTTGCCATCGAACGTCAGATGGATGCAGAATCCTCGGCTAAGACCGCAGAACCGGCGATTACCTCCCAGAATGAGGTCGTTGACAAGCTGAAACAAGGGCTTGAGATGATGAAGCAAAAGCGCCAGGAATTGGTCAGCCGACGCGATCAGCTGGTCGCTCGCTCCAAAGCCGCCCAAGCCCAGTCGCAGGTTCAAAACGCCGTCAAATCTATTAATATCTTGGATCCGACCTCAGAGATCTCCCGCTTCGAAGAAAAGATTCGTCGCGAAGAAGCTCGCGTCCGCGGTCAGGAAGAACTCGCCGCCTCGACCCTCGACTCCCAGTTCGAAGAGCTGGAAGACCTTGGCCAGCAAACCGAAGTCGAAGCACGCCTGGCTGCACTGAAGGCTGGCCAACAGCAAAAAGAGCTCGGTAGCTAGTACACCGCCGCTCTAGCAGGCTGACCGTCAATTCCCGTTATGGGTTTTGACGGTCAGTTCGTTAAGGCCAGTTGAGGAACATGGTTACTTGGCCGTCGCCATTATTCGATCGGTCGAGACCACTTTGCCGTCGGAAAGGGTGACTTGTTGATCTGCGTACTGCACGAGTCCGCGATCGTGGGTTACCACCACCGTGGCGACTGAAAACTCTTTGGTCAGTTCTTGAAGTAACCGCATGATGTCGTGCGAACGCGGCTGGTCTAATGCTGAGGTCGGTTCATCGGCCAATAGCACCTGTGGGGTGCCCATCAGGGCACGCGCGATGTTGACTCGCTGACGTTGTCCGCCGGAAAGGGCATGGATTTTTCGGTCGGCCATGTCCTGTAATCCCACAATCTCGAGCAATTCATCGGCACGAGCGCGGCGGGCTTTGAGCTGTTTTCCGCGCAGACCACGCAGATGGTCCGTGACCAACAGTTGATCACGCACTCCCAGTGCCGACAGCAGATTGGGTTGTTGGAAGATCAGGCCAACGGTATCACGCCGTAGCTGTGACTGCTGTGCGTCATCGAGTTTTCCAATATTAGTGCCTCCGATCATGACCGTGCCCGATGTCGGCTGCACCAGGGCACCGATGACCGATAGCAACGATGATTTTCCAGAACCGGATTCCCCAATCAGTGCGGTGAGCTCACCCTGCTGCGCTTGGAAGTCCACGTGGTCTAGAGCCGCGATGGTTCGTGGTGTTCCATCCGGGCGCTGGCCATCCGGGTATATCAGGCTTACCTGGCGAAGATCGACGGTGGCGGTACCGTTACGGGTGGGTGTCGAATTCATGATCATAGGTCCTATCTAGTCGAAACGAATTGGTTAGTTGCCACCGAGAGCCAACAGCGGGTCAACGTTGGCCACACGGCGCACGGCGAGCGCGGATCCAAGGATGCCCAAAACCCAGATGCCCACGGCAGGCCCAATCACAGTCAGCACCGACAAGCTCACTGGCACGGCTGCACTGGCCAGGGCTCCCAGCCCGCCGCCGAGTCCTGCCCCTGCGGTCACACCGATGGCCAGGATGACGGCGGCCTGGCCCAGCGAGTCTTTCATCAGGTATCCACCCGATGCCCCGAGAGCTCGTAAGACGGCCAGGTCGCGAGTGCGTTGGATGGTCCACACGGTGACAAACGAGACGATCACCAGCGCGGAAATCGCATAGAGGAAGCCTTGCATCATGGTCAGCGAACCGGATTCGGATGAATACGCGGGCAATGCCTGGAACGCTTCGGACACCCCGGTGCTTACGGTTGCGGTGGTCTCTGCAGTGGCAGCCCAAGCTGCTGTGTCTTCTTGTCCGAAGACAGCTAAAACCGTACCGACGACGTCGTCGCCGGCGTGAGCAATCGCCTGCCAAGAGTCAGTGGTCACCCAGACGATTGCCGAGTGTGAATACCACTGGTCTTCAACGATGCCCGTCACGGTCAACTCCAGCGGACCGATCGTCACATCGTCGCCAACCGTCAGCGCTAATTCTTCAGCGATAGATTCCGGCACCACTGCGCCGTCGTCAACAGGTTCAGTGACCCCGGCTAAAGCGGGTGAGGCTGTGTGCTCCACTAGACCGGAGCCTTCGGGGATACCCCATACAGCCACAGAGCCAGATGATTCCCCGGTCACCAGGGTTTGGGTCATGCCGACCGGTATCGCCTCGTCAACTCCGGTGGTCGCAGCCCAAGCTGACTGGTCCGTGGCGGTTACCGATGATTCAGCAAAAGTCGGGTCTTCGGGTGCAGTATCGTCGAGCGCGTTGCCAAAGACGTAGCGTTGCGGGTCCAGTGCATTGAGGCCCGCCGTATTTTGCGCCCCGAGTCCGCCAGTTAGGCCGGTGAGCATCACTAATAGCAGTGTGATCATGCCGACTACTGCGCCCATCAGCGTGAACCGCCCCTTGGCGGCTCGAATTTCGCGTAATCCAACAAACATGAAATCATCCCTACGGTCTAAGATTTGGGTACTGATTCCAGTCTGACTTTTCGCGCTCCGTTATACATCGGGGGATAAGTTGATTTGGCGGTCAACCATTCGGTTGATGCTCGTCCGCATAAATTTCGTTACGTTATATATATGACCACCGCTGTATCTCCAGGGCACTCCCCGGTTTTGCGTATCCTGCGCATCGGGCTGCACGTGATGTTTGCGCTATTGTTGCTGCTGGGACTGGTCCGCACCTTTCTTCCCGCCAACGGCGTGCCAGCACCGCCCATACACCACCGATTATTCATCGTCTTTCTCGTTGTGGTGCTGGCCCTGGTGTATGTACTGGGGACCTCGCGAGAGTACCGTCGGTACCGTCAAGACAGCGGTGCCACCGGGGATGTGTCGGCAACCCCTGCAGCGGCTGCAACCAACACCCTGGTGTGGGGATGGTTGATAGTGATTACTGCGTTGTGGCTGACGCTGTTGTTTTTGAGTCCAGCCTTTGTCTGGGTCGCGTTCCCGTTGATGTTTCTCTACCTCGCCCTGGCAGGAAAAGTCTCTGGAGTGGTTGTCGTGGTGCTCCTGTGGGTGGCCGCCTGGGTTGTGCCGTGGTGGGATACGGTGCGCGCCACGGGGCCACAGTCTCCGGATATTGCCACTATCCTCGGCCCCGGTATCGGTGCCGTCTTAGCCGTACTGGTCTCGGCTGCCTATCGACATTTGCTGGGCCAGGCGACGCATCACCAGCGGGTTGCCGCAGCGCTGCGCGCGGCCCAAACCGATCTCGCCATCACTGAACACCGGGCCGGCCAGCTTGAAGAACGCGAACGCTTGGCTCGCGAAATCCACGACACCCTGGCCCAGGGGTTCTCGTCCATCGTGTTACTCGCCAGGGCAGCCGGCCAGCACGAGCTGCCAGCACCCACGCATCGAGCGTTGGAAACCATCGAAGAAACCGCCGTCGCTAATCTGTCTGAGGCCCGAGAACTCGTGCGTCACCTGTCCACTGCCGATCCCCATGTCTCGCTGGGTACAGAGCTCGAGCGGCTCACCGCACGCTACGAAACCGAACTTGCCGTGCGCAACCAACCCTTACAAACCTCTCTGCGGTGGGAAGGGGACTCTCCGGCGACCCTGTCTGAGCCCGTCCGAGCCGCCGTGTTGCGTACCGTCCAAGTTGGATTGGGCAATGTCGCCGCCCACGCCCGCGCCCGTCACGCCGTCATCACGATTGGGATCTGGCCCAATGAACTCACCGTGGATATTTTTGACGACGGCGTGGGTTTTGACGTCCCCCACACCTTTCGGCCAGGTTTCACGCAAGCACCACACAACCCGCAAGACCAGCACACCGGATATGGTCTCTACGGTCTCGAACAACGCCTGACCGCCCTCAAAGGCAGCCTCACCGTTGAATCGACCCCCGGCGAAGGTACGGTGCTTGCCGCGAGGATCCCGCTGACCAGTCAATCCAACCGGTCCGCCCAGGAGGCAACACCTTGAGCCAAACTGCGGTCAGAGTCCTGCTCGTCGATGATCACCCGGTGGTGCGCACCGGGTTGCGCGCTTTATTAGAAGGTTTTGACGGGGTGCACGTCGTCGGCGAGGCCGCTGACGGCGCCGAAGCCCTGGCCATGCTCGATGACCAGGTCGACGTCGTGGTCATGGACATCGAAATGCCAGGATTAGACGGCATTACCACCACGCAGCGCATCACGGTTGCACATGGCCCTCCGGTGCTCGTGTTGACCACCTACGATACGCAGTCGGACGTGCTAGCAGCCATCGATGCCGGGGCCAAAGGATATTTACTCAAAGACGCCGCCCCGGAGAAACTCCGCCAGGCGATCGTGGATACAGCGGCCGGAAAACCCACCCTGTCACCGAACATCGCCGCGATGTTAATGAACCGAATGCAGCAGCCCAAAACCGCCTTATCGGCCCGCGAAGTGCAACTGTTAACCCTCTTGGCCACCGGAGCGACGAATAAGCAACTGGCACAGTCCTTGTTTATCTCGGAGGCCACCGTGAAGACCCACCTGGTGCACATCTATCAGAAGCTAGGTGTGACCAACCGGACGGCCGCTATTACCACCGCCCAAGAACAACGATTGATTTAGTACAGAGTTGGGGTATCCGAACGAGTACTGCCGTTGCGCAGGTTTATACTAAGGTCAGCCGCAGCGTGGTGTAGGAGGTCGAATGGAAGTCACCGAAGCCAGGGCATTTATCGTGCTGGCTGAAGAACTGCATTTCGGTCGGGCCGCCGAGCGCCTGCAAATGGGCCAACCACCCTTGTCACGGCTCATTCAACGACTCGAACGGTCCCTGGGTGCCCAGCTGTTCAACCGCACCTCACGCCAAGTCGAGCTCACGGTGGCCGGGAAAACGCTCATCGAGCCGGCCCGTGATTTGGTAGCAGCCTCCGAACGCGCTATTGAATCGGTCAAGTCCACGATCACCGGCCAGATCGGTACCGTATCACTGGGCTTTGCTGGTGCGTCATCGAATGCTGAGGTCGCAGCACTGGCCCGGGAGCTTGCCATGCGGGCGCCCCGCTTGCGCTTTGAAGTCCAGTCCTCCCAGTTTGCCGATGACTCGTTGAAAAAAGTCCTCGATCAGTCCCTGGATTTCGCCATCGGGCTCTGGGAATTTCTGCCCTCCGAACTCGACGCCTTGCACCTGAGCGACGACGAGGCACTGATCGCCCTGCCCAAAAACCATCCGCAAGCCAAACACGACACCATCCAGATGGCCAAGTTAGCCCAGGATCCGTGGATCAACCTGCCCGGCGGGTACAACTCCGCTCTGCAGAACCGTTTTCGGCAGCTCACACTCAATGCTGGTTTTGTGCCGCGGCGACAACAAACTGTGCCAGATTCCTGGACCGTCATGTTGCTGGTGGGCCTGGGTATGGGTGCATCACTGACGCTGTCCTCCGTGGCTTCGTCAATACCTGCCGACGACGTGAAGTTCCTGCAAGTTGAGGATCCTTCAAATACACCGCTGCCCTTGCGCCTGGTTTGGAGACGCGATGCGCTGAATCCGGTGTTAGAGACCGTCATCGACACGGCGACTGCGCTCTTCGGCTAGCCGCCGGCCCGGGCCACAGACGAGTGGTGACCCAGGCCGAGGACGAGGATCTCGCTGTTAGGCGCTAACCTTGGTGTCCAGCAGGTAGGTCGCGAAGTAGGCATCGAGCGTATCGAATTCATTCAGCGGCAATACCTGGGCGATGTACTGGTCCGGCCGGACGACGACGACCGCACCCTTGGTACGGTTCACACCGCGCAGCTCATAGAGGTCTTGGGTGGCGTCGAGACCTGGAATATCGCCCAGCAACCGACCATTGGTCTTTTCCGCTGAGAAAACTTTCTCGTAGTCTTTCAGCCCAAATGTGCCCTTGGACGGTTGCAAGAGTCCGTGGATGTCGTTGACATCAACGTCCAGGTGCGGCTCCTGGGTGACCGCATAAATATCAAAGGTCGTGTCACGATCAGCGCCCGGTTCGGTGAATCGGTTGATCGCGCTGGTGGGTTCGGTGTTCATCCGTTCGCACCAGTTTGCCACAGTCGAACCGGAGCCCACCCCGGTCTCATCCGCAAACAGGTAGATCCGCCAGCGACCATCCGCGCGGTGCACGTGGCCCAGCTGCACCGGTTTGGCGTCGGCCACCCGAATGACCGGTGCCGAGTGGAAGCGGGTGCCGATCTCAAAACCGGTGGCCAGTCGCTGGTGTTCACCGGTGCCGGTCAGCGGGGAGAACTCTGGTTTGTAATGGGTGGCAAAACCGGCGGTGAATTTGCCGCCGCGCACAAACTGGTCTTGAACATCCTTCGGGGTGACCGGATCATCTGAGTCACGGGAGCCGACCATGCGGGACCAGTGAGTGTCGTAGTCAATAAGTTCTTGCGCGGTGACCCTGCGTTCCTCGGCATAAGTGTGCAACAGGCTCGGATGTGCCTGGCCGCGGAGCACCGCACCTAGTTTCCAGCCGAGGTTGAACGTGTCCTGCATTGAAACGTTCATGCCCTGACCGGCTTTCGCCGAGTGGGTGTGGCAGGCGTCGCCGGCGATGAAGATGCGCGGCTGATTTGCGGCACGTTCGTCGTCATTGAGGTTGTCGAAACCATCGGCGATGCGTTGGCCGACCTCGTACACCGACCACCAGGCGACGTCTTTGACGTCCACGGTATAGAGCGACAGGATCGCATTGGCTTGGTCGATGACCTGCTCGACGGTGATGCGGTTGCGGAATTCTGAGTCGTCTTCCGGGACGGCACCCATATCCGCGTATATGCGCACCAGATAGCCACCTTCGCGTGGGATGAGAATCATCGAACCGGCCTCGGAGCTGATCACGGCTTTTTTGCGAATATCCGGGAAGTCGGTGACGGCCAGAATATCGAGCACACCCCAGGCGTGGTTTTGGACGTCGCCGTGCAGCTGGCGACCAATGGATTTTCGTACCGCTGAGCGGGCGCCGTCGCACCCGACCACGTATTTGGCACGGATAGTGCGGGTATCACCGGCGGTGGCCTCGCGGGTTGACTCCAGTGTCACTTCAACCGGATAGTCGTGAGTTTCGTCAATGAGCTGAGAAACATACTGCCAGCCGTAGTCCACTTCGTGACGGGACGGCGATTTCTTCGCGTTATCAAAGAGCAATTCCTGCATGCGTGCTTGGTTAACGATCACGTGCGGGAATTCAGACAGGCCATCGGCCACGTCTTGGACCAGGCCGGTGCGGGTGATGCCGGCTCCGGATTCTTCCACCGACCAAAAGGCCGTTTCATTGACCCACAGCGCTTCGCGCACCAGGGTATCGGCCAGGCCGAACGCTTCAAACATTTCTACGGTCCGGCAAGCAACACCATCGGCGTGGCCGCGCGCCAGGGGTTCGGTGCGACGATCGACGGTCACCACCGAGACTTCCGGAAACTCAGCCAGCTGCACGGTCAGCACAGCGCCGGCAGGTCCGGTGCCAACAACCAGCACATCGACTTCGGCTGGCATTTCCTCGTCGAGACGACGATGGTTTGGGTCGGCAGGAGCGATGCTTGGATCGCCGTAGGTATAGCCGTTGAGGTGGTATTGCATGAGGGTCTATCCGTCCTTTACAAAAAGTGCTGCACAACACGTCCTGAGGTGACCCTACCCAGGTTTATGCGACACAAGCAACGAAACCTGTTAGATTTGCGGTGTGAGCAAATATATACCGCGTATTGAGGCGATTCATCGAGCACTCCAGGTCCTCAAGCTCATGGCGTCCCAAGGTTCAGTGAACGTCACGGAAGTCGCCGAGCATCTCGAAGTCAACCCGTCGACGGCGTCGCGCATTTTGACGACGATCGAAGCCGACGGATTTGCCGTGCGCGGGGCGAAACGTCGCTACTTTCCAGGAACTAACGCACTGCATTTTGGGCGGGCACCAGAGGTCCCGGCACTTCATGATCGGTTGCGCCCGCACCTGGAACGACTATCGAGTCTGGTGCATGAAACCGTGCACGTTGCCAACCTGGTTGGCACTACGGTGCACCACAGTGATGCAATAGCGGCTACCGACCAAGCGCTGGTATTGACCAGTCGAATCGGCAAACGACTGCCGGCACATCTGGCGTCGTCCGGCAAGGCAATGCTGGCGGATCTCGCCCCAGCGGTCGTTAATGCGCGCTACGCCCCGACCGCTCAGGGGGCCACCCCACAGGCGGTGGCGTTCAATCTCGCCCAGTTACACCACGAGCTCGACGACATTCGTAGGCAAGGCTACGCGATCAATGTCGAAGCCACGGAAAAAGGACTCGTGGCGCTTGCGACCTCGTTGGGCCACATCGGCGGGGAACACGTCGCCTTCAGTGTCGCCCTGCCCCTAGCCAGATATTCGACTGTGGCACGCCAAGAAATCGCTGATGCACTGCTCACGGTCCAGCATGAGGTGCGAGAAGCTTTTTCCGGGGAAGATCAGCCGCCCCGGTCCGATATGCTCTAGATCCAACAGTCAGGCCTTCACTGGCTGCCCTCGCCCGCCCGATGTTCATGTGGACGATGCGCCCAGATCTCTGCTTCTAAGGCTAGCGTTAGGTCTGTAATGACAAGTGGCGAAGAAAGCGAACCCCCTAGCAAACTTTCGGCACGTCCTAGTCGGTACCGCACTGTATTTGGATGCAGGAATAACTGTTGAGCAGTGTCATTCACGCTCAGATCATTAGCAAGGAATATGATGACGGTTTCTAAAATCTCGGCATGCTGATCAAAAGTGCCCAACAAACCTCGTTTCCGACTGCGAAATTGATCAATCGGGGAGATGACGGCGCTCCAAGTCCCTAAACGAAGTTCACGATAGTTTGCCACTTCAGCAATCAGTTCACTGCCCTCCCCGGTGTTCATTCGCGCTTTTGCCCGAGTGATGGCAACTCGTTGAGCATACTCAGCTTCACGCAGTCCAATCGGAACATCTGTGAGGGAATAATGTGACTCTGAAATACCCACAGCCCGACCAGAAAAGTCACGCCTCAACCAGTCTTTCGCATCTGCTGTATCTGGGACGAGCATGTGTATGACGGAATCACTTGAAGCAATCGCGAGCCGAGCCGCAGCTAATAAGGGAACGCCTGAGGAATAGGCCCGTTCGTGGAGCGTCCACAGAAAATCGCTCGAGGGCACGTCTCCCGTGACTGCTTCGTCTACGACAACCAGAAAGGACGTGTGCGCAATAAAGCCAAATTCTGTTAACCGAGGCCAAAACCGATGTTCTCTGGCCTGCGGAATTCCTTTTTCAAGCGCTTCTAACAGCTCAGCATTCTCTCGTACCCAGCGAGCATCGTCACCCCGAAGAACCGCCAGAACTGCATTTATTGCTATTTCTGCAGCATCAATGAGCTCAGCAGAAGCTTCAACTTCTTCAGCAACTCGAGTCGCAAGAACCAAAGTGAAGCCCTGTCTGTTAGGGCCTAAACGTCGAGTGAGCAGGACCCACTTCCCCACACGCGCTGTTGATTCGACCACATCCTCTTCCACTTTTTCCCAAATCAGTTCGGAAGGAGCGCCACCAATCGACCCCACGAGTTCGCCTTCAATATCGAATACCAACACCGCTGCATTAATCTCGGCAGCAATGCTCGAGAGCACGTAACCCAACTGGTCTTCATCAGGAAGGTGCCTCATGACCCGTTGGAGAAACTTCAAAGCACGTCCATCGACTGTCACTACTGGACTCCATTCACACAGAAAAATCGGCATCTTGAAGACAAGATTTTGACCAGACGCCACGATTTTTCGGAATTTGAGGTGGGCGTTGGCGCCACCCCACCCTACTGTCTTGGAATAATTACAATATCCGAATCTCGGTTTCTCGTTCTACCCAATGGCCAAACCTGCACGCGTCCACGAGACTTGTGTCACACAAACTATGAGCTCACTACTGGAGGTTAGCTATGGCGCAACTCCGAGTCGCTGTTGATGTCGGCGGCACGTTCACTGACGTTTGTATTTTCGACGATGAATCGAAAAGCATGCGAGTAACTAAAGTCCCTTCTACTCCCCACGACCCCATGATCGCCGTGATGAATGGAGTCGAGCGAGGTGACATTAATCTTGCCGACGTCTCGCTCTTTTCCCATGGCACCACCGTGGCGACCAATGCTCTCATTACGCGGAACTTTCCAAAGGCGGCTCTCGTCACGACCACCGGGTTTCGGGATGTCATAGAAATTCGTGACGGCACTAAAGATGATCTTTGGGACGCGTACAACGATGTATCAGGCCCCTATATTCAACGCCGTGACCGATTCGAGGTCAGTGAGCGTATCGATTATCGGGGTCGTGTGGTTAAAGCATTAGATGAAGACGAAGCTCGGCGCCTCGCCGCGCTGCTACGCAAACGAGGAACAAAAACCATTGCGGTATGTTTCTTGAACTCTTTTGCCAACTCTGCCCATGAGTTGCGGATGCGAGAGATTCTTGAGGAGGAACTGCCCGACGCTTCAATTACTACCTCCGCTGAGATCCTGCCAGAGATGTTTGAATACGGACGATTCAATACAGCCGTAGCGAATGCTGTGCTAGCACCGCTTGTCACGGGGTATGTGAACCGTCTCTCGGACAAACTGCACGAAGGTGGCTACGCCGGAGACCTATTATTGCTTCACTCCGGTGGTGGCTCTATGACCCCGCGGACAGTTGATCAGTTCCCTGTTCGGCTTGCAGCTTCCGGGATCGCAGCTGGCGCGATTTCTGCCCAACATGTTGCTTCCCAGTGTGGTTATGCCAACGCCGTAAGTCTCGATATGGGAGGTACCTCTACGGATATCTCCCTGGTCGCAGATGGTGAACTGCGCATCACTCAAGAGTGGTCAGTCGAGTACGGACACCCTATTATCTTCCCGTCAATTGAAGTCAAAACTATCGGCGCTGGCGGCGGCTCCCTCGCTCACATCGATATCGCCGGATCGCTGCGCAATGGCCCGCAGTCGGCTGGCGCCGCACCGGGGCCGGCTTGTTACGATACCGGCGGCGATCAGCCAACCAATACTGATGCGAACCTGGTCTTGGGACGTCTTGGTACATCATTGGCGGACGGCGCAAAAAGCCTCGACAAGGATCTCGCTGCAGCAGCCATTCAACGGGTCATCGCCGAGCCGCTTGGCCTCACGTTGGAAAAAGCCGCTGAATCGATCATTCAGGTTGCCAACGCAAACATGGCCGATGCAGTGCGCATTATTTCGATCCGGCGTGGCCATGATCCTCGCGACTTCGCACTGCTCGCCTTTGGCGGAGCGGGAGCTTTGCACGGCGTAGACGTTGCAAGAGAACTCAATATCCCGACCGTCGTCGTGCCGCCGAATCCCGGTGTCACTTCCGCAATGGGTTGTTTATTGGTCGATATCCAACACGACTTCTCCCGCCAATACACCGGGCTAGCGAGCGAAGCTGACATCGAAGAGCTCGAAGCAAATTACCGTCGAGTGGAGAGCGAGGCCGCGGCACGTTTGCGTCATGAGGGAGTCTCTGATGATCGCGTTGTTCTGCAGCGTCTGGTCTCCATGCGGTACGTGGGTCAGTGGCGTTCACTCGTGATTCCAATGGGTCATGGTAAAGATGCACTCAATAAGGCAATCGAAGCCTTCCACGAACAACACGAACGCGAATTCGCCTTCCGCAACGACGAGACCCCGGTCGAGCTGTATCAACTGCAGCTACATGCCGTCGGCAAGACCACCAAGCCAAACTTCCAACCAGCTGCGATCACTGACGGAGGCCCCGGGGAACCCGTCGAAAGGCGCTCCGTCTACTTTGACGGGCAATGGCACGAAACACCGATTTATAACCGTTCCGACATCCCAGCCGGCGCAAAGTTCACAGGTCCGGCAATCATCAACCAGCTTGATTCGACCACTGTGGTACCTCCAGAAACTGATGCCGAGGTTGATGAGTGGCTCAATATCCGTATCCATATTAGAAGGAGCAACTAATGACTACGATGACACAGCCAGTCGAACAACAGACTGATCGTCTCGACCCGGTGACATTTGAAGTCCTCAAAAACGCCTTCGCTACCTCGGTCGATTTGATGAGCGAACAAATTCTTCGCACCTGCTACTCGTTTGTCATATACTCGCGAGACTTCTCTTCAGCGCTGTGCGACGCCAAGGGCAATACGGTCATGCAGGGCTCCGGCGATATTGCAGTACACGTGGGAACGTTGCACTTCCAAGCCAAAGCGGTGCTTGAACAGTTTGAAGATGACATCCACCCGGGCGACGTGTTCTTAATCAACGACCCTTACCGCGGTGGGACACACTTCAACGACGTCTCGTTCATCCGCCCGATCTTCTCGGAAGGGGAGATCATTGCCTTCTCGCAGAACAAAGGGCACTGGGCGGACATTGGGGGTGTGGTCCCCGGGTCGTTTTATATCAACGCCACGGACCACTTTGGAGAAGGTGTCAGAATCCCGCCAGTACGTGTTTGGAGCAAGGGCGTCTTTCTCAAAGATGTTGCGCAGCTGATTGTCTCCAATACGCGATCCCCCGAGGTTGCTATGGGCGATCTTCATGCGCAGTCCGAAGCCACAGCGGTTTGCGAGCGCGAGGTGCTTCGCCTCGTCGACCGATACGGCAAGCAAACTGTAGTAGATGCCATGCAAGAAACTCAGGATTACGTTGAGCGCACGGTCTTGGAAAAGATCAAAACACTCCCGCACGGAACGTGGGAAACAGTGGACTACATCGATAATGATCCCTCCACTCCTGAGCAGCTGATCCCGATTCGCATTAAACTCACACTCGATGAGAATGGGATCCATTACGATCTCAACGGTTCAGCACCCTCAGTGGCTACCTTTCTCAACTCCGGTTATGGCACCACGCACTCGTCGCTGTATTCCGGAACGAAGACCTTCTTTCCGGAAGTCCCCCTGAACTCAGGATTTTATCGCGCAGTCACTGCAGACATCGGTCCCGAAGGGACCGTCGTTAATGCCGCGTGGCCGACAGCTGTGACCGGTTTCTGTTCGGGTCCACACGAGAAAATTATGAACGGTGTGTTCGAACTGTGGTCTCGCATCATGCCAGAACGTGCCATGGCCTGTTCGTTCAACCTTGAATATCTTCTAGTTGGCGGACGGGATGCACGCAGCGAATCCAAGCCATATTTCATGTGGTACGACTGGATGGCCGGTGGTTGGGGCGGTCGCGCGACCAAAGACGGTTCCGGTGCGACCTCGCCGGTATTCGGTGCCGGACTTGCAGTGCAACCTCTCGAAGGCCAAGAAAGATTGTCACCTGTTATCACCACCGAACACTCGATTGCCATCGATTCAGCCGGTCCAGGCAAGTTCCGCGGTGGTGTAGGGGTCCAAAAGGGTGGGATCCTCACAGATGCTCAATCGACAGTCGTCAGTTACTCCTGCGACCGTGCCCGGTCTGTCACCTGGGGTATCGAGGGCGGCCTCCCCTCGATACCGCACGGGGTGTGGATCAATAAAGGTACTGAGGAAGAACAGTATCTGGGCTCAGTATTCTCCGGCCACCCGGTTCAACCCGGTGACGAGTTCACCCGCCCTTCCGCTGGTGGAGGCGGTTTCGGTGACCCGCTCGAACGCGATCCAGAACTTGTCCTTGAAGACGTCATTGACGAATACGTGTCGGTGGACCGCGCAGAGAAAGACTATGGCGTCGTGATCCGTGTCGGCGACCCCGAGCTAGATGAGTACGAGATCGATGAAGCTGCCACGACGGCTGCTCGAGCGTATATCGCCGAGAATCGCTCCTCCTGGTTGGAAGAAGATCCAGAATCGGTTGCCCAAAGATTCCGAAGTGGTGAGCTGACGATGCATGATGTCATCCGTCGCTATGGGGTCATCCTCGACTGGGGCACTGGTGAACTCTTCCCGGAAACGACTCGCGAGTACCGTGAATCAATGAAACTCCGTTCAGCCAACCATTGGTCTTAAGGCACCGCCGCGACCTTGCATCACCGTATGCGCGTGTAAGAGCTCAGTCACCGAAGACAAAACATCTTCGGTGACTGAGCCCCTCACTGCAGTAGGTCGCAACTCGTCAGCTCTTCGATAACCAAAACGTTTGAAATTCACCATAGACGGGACGGCACAGTCTTCAATAGGCGACCACGGTCATAGAGTCCGCTGCTGATCGGGAGCAGCTCTACCCGCTTAAACACCCACTTCGAACCAACTCTTCATAAAGTTTCCAAGCTAGCTATCTCACATATTCTCACGACGAGGACTTTAGGCAGTCCATGGGTTGACGCTTCCGATGCCTGTTCCGGTGAAATTTTTCGTGTTGCGGGTTGCACAGATTGCTCCGTGCACTCGGCAGATCGCTGCGATCTGCGCATCCGCCATGCTTACCGGCCGGCCCTCACGCTCGCGTCCCGCGATCACATTCGCATATTCAGTCGCAGCATCGGAGTCGAAGGCGAGAATGGACTGGGTGTGGCGATACGGTCCAACCGCCGCATTGACTGCAGCTTCCAGCTGCGTCTTTCGCCCGCCATCCGGTAAACGCTGAACTCCGGCCAGCAACTCAGCCAGCGTGATGGTCGTGATGGCAACATCATCCGTGAGCAACTCAAGCCATGAGAGCACTTGCGGGTCAGGACGCGGACGGAATATCTCCGGAATTACATTCGTATCGGAAACAATCATTCAAAATCCACACTTCGTGCTGGATCAGTCCGTTCGGGAATCTGCAGATCGTCAACACCGCCGACTTCGCGAGCGGCCTGCGCCAATGCAAGGCCTATATGCGGGCGTGTTGCAGCGCGGGTAAGGATGTCCCACACCTCGGCTTCCAGCGACCGCCCGTGTTCTTTAGCCTGTACCGCCAGTTGACGTTTCACAGACGGGTCAAGTCCGCGAACAATAATTGATGACATCAAGGCACCTCGCGTTGATGGCACTAATGATATAAAGTCTCTGCGAGTTCGTCGACAAGCAGCCCTGCTTCTGACGACGACCTGGGATTGCAGCTCATACCAGCTCCTCATCCATGAGCAATACCCAACTCCGTCGGCAACCTGCATGAGTATGCGGTGATATCAGGAGTCATAGGCTTGTTTCTGATAGACGAACTATAGACCCTCAGCCAACAAATCGCACTTAACTTCTAGCGCCTGTAAATGTTATGTTTACAGTGTGGAAGTTTTGCAAAGCGCGCTTAAACATGGATACAGCAAAGCAGATATTCTCCATGCTTATGACAACGCTTTACGACTTGTTGAATATGAGTACCACGGCGAGGACCGTCTATTGGTGATAGGCCCTGATCGATCGGGCAATTTGATGGAAGTGGTGGCTGTGCCAGCGCAGACTCCCCTACGAATCATCCACGGAGATGCTCTACGTCCAAAATTCTACGACTATCTGAGGTGATAAACATGAGCTCTAAGATACACGCAAACGACCTCAACGGTCTGGGTTCTCTTGACCCTGCGACTACCCCGGCCAGGGACGCAACGCACTTCCGGAACATTCGTGCCGCCCGCGCAAAAGTCGCCCAGGCCGAAGCTGACCTTCATAAAGCGGTAGCCGAAGCCAGAGCAGCTGGAGACTCCTGGACTATAATTGGCGCAGCGCTCGAGACTACTCGGCAAGCCGCTTACCAGCGCTTTGGGCGCGACTAAAACGGCGCACCTCATATTGCACGGTTTCCGCCAGGCATCCCTGACCATTCAGTCCGTACCAACCAGGATGAAAGGAAGCTAACCGAAATGGCACTGCGTTATGAAGACTTCCTGGCAAGCACCCTGTGGACCGCGAAACCATCGAGAAGCACAAGTCATGTATGCTCGCAGAGGTTCGCGCCTACCTTCTCCGCGAGCTGCGTGAACAAGTCGGATTCACTGCGGCTCAACTCGCTGAGCGAATCGGCATGAGAAGACACCTCAAAGCCGTGACGGGGCGCTCACTGTTGAGTATGTTCTAGGCGATCACCGTGTGCGGATTATACAGGCACTGTAAGTGCCGAAGACTTGGCTAAAGCATCGCGGGCTGAGGATGGTCCATGAGATACTGACGACAGCGCACGAGGTTCGATCAACTTTCGCGAGTGAATAATTGTCACCTCGTCCTGATCTTTTGAGTCCCGATATATCAATGTTTTTCGACTCGGGCCGATGTAATACGTTGCCGTTCTCGTTCTTGTACGGCTCTGATAAGGCGTTCTTCAACGTCTTCTCCTGCACGAATTCCCCGTGGTAGTCGGTAGTAGAAGAAGGCTCCTGCGACCCACCAGGCCAAGAAGATAACCCACGGTTGCCAGCTCAGCTGAGCGGGCATACCGGGCAGATACTGGATGAGCAGCGCGATCGTCAAGATGATCGCAAACCACCCGATGAGCTCTCCCCCGCGACCCTTACCGCCGACACGCAATGGCCGTGGCATCTGCGGCTCGCGACGCCGCAGAATCACAAACGAAACCGACACGAGCATATAGGTAATCACGATCATCGGTGACCCAGATTCAACCAACCAATCCAGCATTGCCGATCCGAAAAATGGTGCCACGGCAGAGATAGCGCCCAGCATTAACAACGCATTGACCGGAGTTTTATAGACCGGATGCAGTTTCGCCAGCCGCTTGGGCAACATACCGGTCCGGGACAGCGCATAGATCATCCGGGAGGCGCCAATCAGCAGCGAGTTCCAGGTGGTCAGGATGCCAGCCAGTCCCCCGGCGATCAGAATATTAGCGGCCGCTTGGGAATTGAACATGTTGAACACCGCATCAGCAGTCGCCAGATGCGAATTCACCAACTGTTCACCGCTCAGGCCGAGCACACTGGCAAAAATAACCATGATGTACCACAGGGTCGCCATGATGACAGAAATAACCACGAGCCGGCCGACTTGCCTCGGTGGTACGTTGGCCTCTTCCGCAGACTGTGGGATGACGTCGAAACCAACAAACAAAAACGGTACGGCAATCATCACGGCGAAGAAACCGGTGACTCCCGGGGTAAATAACGGTTCCAGGTTGCGGGCTTCTCCGCCGGTAAATGCACCGGTGATTAACATGATGCCGACCAAGAGCAGAAAGAGGACGACAAACGTCTGGACCATGCCCGCGACTTTGGTGCCTCGAATGTTGATCCAGGTCAGCACAATGGCGGTGACTACTCCGATTAACGCCCAGGTGAGGTGGACTTCAAATCCAGCGATCGTCCAGAACGGCACGTGGTTAATGTTAGGCCAGATGTATTCGATGGTGTTGGGCACCGCCACTGCTTCAAAAGCGATGATGGTGACGTATCCGCCGATGAATCCCCAGGACCCAATAAATGCGCCGTGCGGTCCGCGAGCGCGCAAAATGAAGTTATGCGCGCCTCCGGCTTTCGGCATCGCGGAGGTCAGCTCGGCGTAGACGAGCCCGACGAACGCCATGATGATGCCGCCGACCAGGAAGGCCAGGGAGGCGCCACCCGGCCCGGCGTCGAGCAGCCAACCCTTTGTCAGCACCACCCACCCGAAGCCGATCATGGCGCCGAATCCGAGGGCCAGCACGTCTTTATTCGACAGGGTCTTGGCTAACGAGATCTGCTCGGTCTGCTGGTTCACTGCTTTGGTCATGGTGGGGTTCCCTCTTAGTAGGCAGCTTCGGAGATGGGCGGGCTCACGGTGCCCGTGTTCGGCGAATCAAGCCAGGCCAGGATGGCATCGGCATCCTCATTGAGTTGCGGTGGCGCTTTGTCGTAGGCGACTGTGCTGCGCGAGTAGTCGATCGGGTGTTTCACGGTTGGCACTTGTTCGGCTCCAGCGGGTTGGACGGGTTCCAGCCCGATGTCTTGGGCGAACTCGACACCCTGGGCGATCGTGAAGACTTCTGAGCACGGGATCTGCACCTCGCGCAGTTCCTCCACCCACTCGGAGGCGGTCTTGTGGCGCAGATGGGTTTCGAGCTCGGTGCGTAGTTGCTCGCGATGAGCGTTGCGCGCCGGGTTGGTGGCATAGCGCTCGTCATCAGCGAGCTCCGGTGCACCGAGTGCTTCGGCGAGCCTGCGGAATTGGCCGTCATTGCCGACTGCGATAATCAGTGGCTGGTCGGCTGCCGCAAACGGCCCGTAGGGCGCAAGTGAGGGATGGTCGTTGCCCATGCGCGTCGGCACCACGCCGCCGGCCACATAGGCGGAGGTCTGATTGACGAGTCCCGACAGCGCTGACGACATCAGATTCACCGCAATGTGTTGCCCCTTGCCACTGCGCTGGCGTTCCTGCAGGGCGCCAAGAATTCCAACGGTGGCGTGCAGGCCGGTGACGACGTCGAAAATCGCGACCCCGGCTTTCTGACCGTGTGATTCGGGTTCGCCGGTGATGTCCATCAGCCCGGAGGCGGCCTGGGCAAGCAGGTCATATCCGGGCAGATGCGCCCCACCCTTAGTACCGAAACCGGTGATCGAAGCGTGCACCAGGTGCGGGTAGCGCTCGGCAACCGTGGCCGGGTCCATCCCGAATTTTTCTAGCCCACCGGGTTTCCAGTTCTCGATGAACACATCGGCCTTAGCCAACAACTTGTGGGCCCTGGCCAGGTCGTCGTCGTCCTTCAAATCCAGTGCGATCGCGTGTTTATTGCGGTTGACGGATAAGAAATAGGTCGCCTGATCGTCCCGGACCGGCGGCTGCCAGGCACGGGTGTCATCGCCCGCCGGGGACTCGACCTTAATGACGGTCGCGCCCATATCGGCCAGGAGCATGGTCGCATACGGGCCGGCGAGCACGCGCGAGAAATCTGCGACGACAATGCCGTCGAGCACACCGTGAGATGAAGAACCTAGTGTCATAGTCATAGGTCCAATGGTGGGCGGGCGGACGGTCCAATGCAAGATCGATGTTCAAAACGTATTGATCGGCGTCGAAGTCTGCAATGATGCGGTCAAGTTGTTGCTGGGTGCCCGCCTGTTCGCTACGGTGAATGCCATCACAACCAACCACACAGGCCCCGCAGCCGTTTGATCCCGGGAGTATGCATGTCGAAGACTCAACTACGCAATTCGAAAACCGATCTGTTCAATATCGCGTCCATGCTGACCGATGCAGAACTCGAAGTCCGCGACAAGGTTGCCGAGTTCGTCGACCGCCGGGTGCGCCCAAATATCGCCCAGTGGTTCGATGATGCTCACCTGCCGATGGAACTTATCCCAGAAATGGCCGAACTGGGGCTGTTTGGCATGCACATCGACGGCTACGGTTGTGGCGGCCGCTCGGCGGTGGAATACGGGATTGCGATGCAGGAAATGGAAGCTGGCGACTCCGGGCTGCGCACCGTAATTTCCGTGCAGGGCTCGTTGGCGATGACGGCGATCGCCAAGAACGGCTCCGAGGAACAAAAACAGACCTGGCTGCCCAAGATGGCAACCGGTGAGATCATCGGGTGCTTCGGGCTGACCGAACCGACCGCGGGCTCGGATCCGTCGTCGATGGCCACCCACGCCAAACTGGTGAATGGCGAATGGGTGCTCAATGGCGCCAAGCGCTGGATCGGCCTGGCAACCGTCGCCCAGGTCGCGATCATCTGGGCCAAAGTCTCCGTTGCTGATGCCAAAGCGGCCGGTGTGCACCCCGACGGCGATACCCGCCCCGACGATGAGATGGTGGTCCGCGGGTTCATTGTGCCAACCGAAACCGCTGGCTTCCGCGCCGAAGCGATCGAACAGAAACTGTCGATGCGCGCCTCCCTGCAGTGCGATATCGCCCTGGACGATGCCCGGGTACCGGTTGATGCAATTCTGCCGCACAACCCCGGTTTGCGCGGCCCGTTCCTATGCCTCAATGAAGCGCGCTACGGCATCGCTTGGGGTGCGCTGGGCGCGGCACGCGATTCCATCAAAGACGCGCTGGAATACGCATCGACCCGCATGCAGTTCGGCAAACCCCTGACCGCCTACCAGCTGACCCAAAAGAAACTGGCTGACATGACTATCGCCCTGAATAAGGGCCAGCTCATGGCGCTACAGTTGGGGCGCGCTAACGATGCCGGGACCATGGAGCTGCACCAGATTTCGATGGCCAAACTCGATAACGTGCGGGTCTCCATTGAGATCGCCCGCGAATGCCGGACCATTCTGGGTGGCAATGGGATCACCGGTGACTACTCGCCGCTGCGTCACGCAAATAACCTGGAATCCGTGCGCACCTATGAAGGTACTGACGAGGTTCACACGCTGATCGTCGGGCAGAAGCTGACTGGTGAAGCTGCGTTTAGCTAAGCTCAGAAGACCGGCGGGCACCGTGTGCCGCGCCGGTCTTCTCTTTATGCTGAACCAAAGGGTAAAAACCTATGCGCGCCGCTGCGGCATCATCGAATCGTCTTCGGATCTGGGTTGTGACCGTGGCGTCGGCGTTAGCACTGGCGGTTGGGGTCTGTCGCGCTAAACGGATGGGTGGCGTTCGTTGGCGGTCGTGACAATTGTGGCCTGCCGACGACGTCCCAACCACCAGCGCACAATCGGTAGCGCGACCACAATCAGCGCAACAGCAATCCAAATGCCAGCGGCAATCGGCTGGGTAACGAAGTAGGTCAGGTCGCCGTTAGCTGCGGTAATACCCTGACGGAAGTGTCGCTCCACGAGCGGTCCGATCAGGGTGCCCAGCAGCACGGGTACCAGCTGGAAGTTGTAGCGCAGCATGAAGAAACCGATGACGCCAAGAGTTGCCGCGACGAGAAGGTCATACCAGCTCATTCGGAACGTGTACACCCCGGCCCAGCACACCGCTACCACCGCGGGTAAGAGCACCCAATTGGGCACTCGCAGCACCGCAACCCAGACGCGGATCAGGTTCACGTTCAAGAGCAGCAGCATCACGTTGCCGATCAGCAGGGAGGCAATCAGGCCCCAGAATAAATCCGGATTCGTGGTGACCAGTTGCGGCCCGGGCTGGATCCCGTGGACTTGCATCGCCACCAACATGACCGCAAGGGTCGCTGAGAATGGCAGCCCCAGCGCGAGCAGCGGGATCATCGATGACGTCGCAGCAGCATTATTGGCCGATTCAGGTCCGGCCAGCCCCGAGACCGCACCTTTGCCAAATTTTTCTCGATCACGTCCGACCATGGACTCCAAGCGATAACTCAACAGCGTGGACAACGAGATACTTGGTCCGGGTAATAATCCCAGCGCAAAGCCGATCCCGCTGCCGCGAAACCAGCTGCCCACCGAATTGCGCATATCCGATTTTGACGGGATCAATTCACGCCACCGCAAGGAGTCGACGCGCGGAGTGGAGCCCCGTTGGATGATGATGCGCAGGATTTCGGTGAGCCCAAACAGGCCAACCGCCAGGGCGACGATACTGACGCCCTGAGTGGCTTCGCGGACGCCAAAGGTAAATCTCGCCTGACCGCTGATCGCGTCTTCACCCAGTACACCCAGCAACAGGCCAAAGGCTAACGGCAACAGCCCGGCGGTCAGGGACCCACCCATGATCCGGGCAAGCACCAACAGTCCACCCAGAGTCAGCGCAAAGTATTCGGCGGATCCAAAGACTACCGCCACCTGGGCCACGGGGGCTGCCACCATGCTCAGTACGATCACACTGCCGGTGCCCCCGATGAATGATGCAATCGCGGTGATCCCCAATGCCGGCCCAGCGCGTCCTGAACGGGCCAGCGGATAACCTTCGAATGCTGAGACCACCGAGGGCGCATCTCCGGGAATATTCAGCAGCACCGACGTCGTCGAGCCGCCGTACATGATCCCGTAAAACATCCCGGCGATCACGATCATGCCTGTCAGTGGGTCAAAGACATAGGTCAGCGGCAGTAAGATAGCGGCACCGGACACCGGACCGATACCGGGTATCAGCCCCATAATGGTGCCCAGTAATGCTCCCACGAGTGCGGCAATCAGGTGTTCAACGGTGAATGCAACGCTAAGTCCGTACAGTAAACCTTCCCAAGGATTCATGGCAGTCCAATCCCTAAAAGGCGCTCAAAAACAAACCAGATGCCAAAAACTATCGCCGTCATGGTGACCGGGATCTTCCAGTGGAATTTCCCCTCAATCATGATGGCCAGTGCGATGGTACCCACCAGAGCGACCGGCAGGAATCCGAAGATCGGCAGCGTCACGGCACCGCCCAAGATGACTGCGGCCGCGAGCCCGAAGCGTCGCCAGGCAATGGGTTCATACCCGAAGGTGGCACCGCGGGCCTCAACCAGGGCAATGACCGAGGCGATAGCCAACAACCCCGCCACCAGCAGTGGAAAGAAGCCAGGGCCGGGCCGATCTAGTGTACCTAGTTCATAATTCGTCCAGGAAACCCAGGCGACGACTGCCGATACGAGCAGCCCCAGGACCCCGGCGACGCGCCAGGCAGTGGTGGCTGAGCGTTGCTCAACCTGCGGCGTTTGTAGCGGGGTGCTTTCGGGTTGCTGCTGGTGTGTCATGGTGTCCGGTTATGGCTCAAGGACAGCATATTCATCAATGAGATTGGAGATTTCTTCCTGCGTCGCCTCATGATCCAGTGTGGCTTGCGGTAGGCCGAGGCTTTCCAGGGTTTCGGACCATTCCTCGGATGCCACGAGCTCATTCATGGCGGTGATCATTTCTTCGCGCAGCTGTTCATCCAACCCCTCGGGACTGACGACATAGAAGCTGGTGCCCATGGGCACCTCGAGACCAAAGGTATCTATGGTTGGGGCATCAGGGTTTTCGGGTTCAGCATCATCAGCCAGGACGGCCAGAATGTTGACGTCGCCGGAGTTGATCTGTCCCTGGACCCCGGCGGTCGTGGAGATTTGGGCATCAACTTCGCCGCGCATGACCGCTAGGATGCCTTCACCAGCGCCGTCGGTATATGGCACGCTGCGCAGATTCCAGTCGTTTTGTTCATTGAGTAACTGGACCGTCAGGTCAGTTTGGGCGCCTTCACCGGTGACGGCGATGGATAATTCGGTGCCCGAGTCGGCTTCATCAATGAAGTCTTCCATGGTGTCAAAGTCGCCCTCGGAGGCAACCATCAAGGAAAACGGTGATTCAGCAACTTTTGCCAGTGCTTCGTAGCCTTCGGTCTGATCGTAAGTCAGGCCGTCTTCAACTAGGGGCTGCCACAATAAACCGTTGGACGTCGCCAGGGCCAGGGTCGTGCCGTCGGCTTCGGCGCTGAGTGCTTCATTCAAGGCGATCGTGCTGGCCCCACCGGTGCGGTTGGTCGCCGTTACATTAATGCCGTGCTCACTTTGCAATTGATCACCGACCCCACGACCGATCAGATCCGGTGTTCCCCCGGGGCCGAAGCCGATGAGCATCTCCAGGTTGGAATCAGGCCAGGCGGCGTCGTCCTGGCTCCCTTCGGCGGTGCAAGCAGTCAGTGTCAATACGGCTGCAGCCAATGCTCCAGTGACACGCAGTGCGGTCGTCAGCTTCATGGGTGGCAAACCTCCGGTGTGGCTAAAACGGTTATAAGAAAACCAAGTATTAGGGCAACCGCTCATGCTATTCGGCTGACCCCGCGATTTAACTTGCAGCTGCAACTCAAGGTAACAATGCTTTGCCTATTGGGCGCGTCTCGGGGAAGATGTTCAGCGATACTGCGCATCTTGAACACGGAAGGCGGCTGGACACGTGCCACGCATTGGATTTTTTACTCGGCTCCTCGAAGACGGCACCGCGAGTCAACGCTACGATTGGGCTCTGCAGCAGATTCAGCAGGCTGAACGGTGTGGTTTTTCCACCGCCTGGATTGCCCAACACCACTTCAATGCGGATGAAGGTGGGCTGCCCACCCCGTGGCCGTTACTGGGCGCGGCAGCACAGGCCACGCAACGAATTCGCTTAGGCACCGCTGTGGTCACCCTGCCACACGAAAATCCGGTGCGCACCGCTGAGGACGCCGCCGTGGTAGATATCCTTTCTGGGGGCCGGCTTGAATTTGGTATCGCCCCGGGCGCCAGCGCTGAAAACCTGGATGCACTGGGGTATGCCAACACCAACGCTCGGGAGCTCTTCAACGATAAGCTCCCGATCTTACGTGCCGCCCTGGCCGGAGAACCGCTGGGTCAAGCCGGGATGGTGCTGCAACCGTTGGCCGAAGGTCTCAATGAGCGCATGTGGCAGGCAACCTTTTCCGCCAACGGTGCCACCCGCGCAGGACAAGCCGGTGATGGGCTGATGCTTTCGCGCATTCAGCCGGGCTCGGAAGTGGGCGAACTGGTCGGAGACCTGCAGATGCCGATCATCCAGACGTACATCAAGCAACTGGCCGACGGCGTGGCACCGCGCATTCTCGCGTCCCGTACTGCGGTCGTTATTGATGAAGAAAATCGTTCCGCTGCTTTGCAACACTTGCGGAGCCGGGTGGCGGTGCTAGCCGAACGCAACCTGCGCAACAACGGCGAACTAATCTCGGCTGATGATCTCAACGACGCCGATCTGCTGCGCTACACCAACACCTACTTCGGCACCGTCGATGAAGTTGCCGAGCAACTAGCCGGAGATCAGGCCGCCAACGCATCGACCGAAGTCAGCTTCCAAGTCCACTCCCTAGATCCGGGCCATGAAATCACCATGCGCTCGCTGGAACTCTTAGGCACCCAAGTCGCACCAGCGCTGGGCTGGAGCATCGAAAACTAAGCCCCCAACACGGCGCCCAACCTCGAGCAGGGTTTGCACAGAAATCCAGACGTTAGGAGTCTCTTTCCGGGCGCGGGTGCGCATCGATGAGCTTACCGAGCAGCCTGCTCAGTTCGCCACGATCGGCCTCATTCAGGACGGCGAAGAACTCTTTGCTTGAGCGCTGGCGCTCGACCCGTAACTCTTCGTGCAGTGCGCGCCCTTCATCCGTAATGACGACGAGCGTCGCGCGCCGATCTTTCGGGTGCGGCACGCGCTGGACCAGGCCGCGTTCTTCAAGGCCGTCGATCACCTCGGTGGCCGAGCGCGGCGCGATGCGTAGCCGTTCGGCAATGTCACGCAGCTTGAGCCCAGACACTCCGCCGTCTTCTACATGTGGCGAATGCGCGATGGCGGCAAGCGCGCGATAGTAATGCGGGCTCATCCCATGTGGCGCAAGCTGGGAACCCCAGCGACGTCGCAGGCGATGGTTGATGCGGTGCAGTTGTTCTGCAAGTTCAGGCTGAGCTGGTTCCTCGGACATGGTTCTACTGTAACCCACGTTGACCAGTTACCTCATGATGAGGTAACCTCAGCATGAATATGACGCTTACTCCACAACTTTCTACACGCACGCAACCCGGTGGTGCGACCCGCCAGCGTGGCCCGGCAAAGCTGAACCCCAAAGACCGCACGCAGTTGACCCAGCATCCGGTGAGCCTGCGGCGCATCGCCCGGTTGTTCAAGCCACACCGCACTACGATCATCACGGTCGTAGCGCTCATTAGCCTGGCATCGGTCGTCAACCTCGCCCAACCATTTTTGTTGCGCGGGGTGTTAGATGAGGCCCTGCCACAACAAAATCTCGGGTTGTTGGGACTGCTGACCGGTGGCATGGTCGTCGTCGCCGCGATCACCGCGCTGATCGGCGTCGTGCAAACCTGGATGTCGACCAAAATGGGCCAAAAGGTCATGCATACGTTGCGCGTGCGCCTGTTTACCCACGTGCAAGCCCAATCCATGAGTTTTTTCACCACGACACGTTCGGGCGAAGTCCAATCCCGGTTGATGAACGACATCTCGGGCATGCAACAGGTGGTGACGACGACGGCCACGGGTGTCGCATCGAACCTGACGACCGTGGTGGCAACCCTGACGGCAATGGTCGTTTTGTCTCCTGTACTCACGCTGTTGTCGCTGATCGTACTGCCGCCGGCGATCTGGTTGTCGCGGAAGGTCGCGTTTATTCGGCGTGCGGTCACCGATGAACGCCAACAAGCGTTAGCCCAGCTGCATACGCAGGTCGAAGAAGGTCTGTCGGTTTCTGGTGCGCGGTTGTCCAAAACACTGGGGACCACCCAGCGCGATGCCCAGCGATTCGAAGAGCGCTCCGAGGCACTCATTGATCTCGAGATGCGCAGTCAGTTAGCGGGTCGCTGGCGGATGGCCACGATGCAGATCGTCTTTGCCGCCATTCCGGCGATCATTTACTTCACGGCCGGGCTGCCCGTGGCTTCGGAGGCGATGACCATTGGAACACTCGTAGCGTTTACAACGCTGCAAGCCCAGATCTTCCGGCCGTTGATGAGCCTCTTAGATGTTGGCGTCCAGTGGGTTACCGCGATGGCCTTTTTCTCGCGGATCTTTGAATACCTGGACCTGAAACCTGAAATCGTGCCACCGGCTGATCCGGTCAAGATTGATCCGACGACAGTAGCGGGCACGGTGCGCTTCGAGAACGTCGACTTTACCTATGCAAGTAGCTCAGATGCGACCGAGCGCAACATCTTGGACGGTATTGATCTCGAAATCCCGGCGGGCTCTACACTCGCGGTGGTGGGGCCCACCGGTTCCGGTAAATCCACGTTGGCAGCATTGCTACCTCGGCTGTATGATCCCACGGCAGGACGCGTGCTGATTGATGGCACTGACGTGCGAGATATTGATCCCGAAGTCCTGGCTTCGTTAGTCGGTGTGGTGTCGCAAGAAACCTATCTGATTCACGATACGGTGCGACAAAACCTGTTGTTGGCCAAGCCCGAAGCCGATGACGGCGAGCTCTGGGCCGCACTGGAATATGCTGCGGTTGCCGAAACGATTCAGCAACTCCCCCAGGGCCTGGACACGCTCGTCGGGGCGCGCGGGCACCGCTTCTCCGGTGGTGAGCAGCAGCGCTTAGCGATTGCTCGCACGCTACTGCGCAACCCACCAATTCTGGTGTTAGATGAGGCGACGTCAGCATTAGATAACACAACCGAAGCTCATGTGCAGCAAGCACTCGATGAGCTGGCCGAACATCGCACCACGATGATGATCGCGCACCGACTCTCGACTGTCATGAACGCCGACACGGTGGTGGTTCTCGAGGCCGGTCGAATTATTGAAGTCGGGGCGTCCCATGACCTACTTCGGGCCGGTGGGGCGTTTGCAACGCTGGCGGCCCGTCGCGCCGTCTAGCACCATCAGAAGGCAAGCAACCCGTAGGTGTTGGAGATTTCGTTGAAGAACGATGCTCCCATAGCCGCTAAGAGCATGAACATCACGATGCTCAACACGATCCCTACGGCCATCCAGATCAGGCTGGCACGAGCGAAGTTGCGTTTCGCGATCGAAGTACCGCTACCAAACGCCAACACCAGCATGTAGATCACGTTCACCAGCGGGATGAACATGATAAACGTAACCAGCACCCAGCTGCCTAGGCTTTCCCGATCCTGGGGTGGCAGATTGCCGTAGCTAAGATTCCCTGATTGCTGGGGTTGCTGATAGGGAGGCTGGCTTGATTGTGGATACGGCGGGTACTGCGTCATAAGATAGCTCCTGATTGAGACATAGAGAGAATACTTCCACCACTACCTTACTCTTCTAGACTTCGTGCCCAGTCGGCCCGCAACCGATGTTCATCGAGCTGGTAACCCCGCACGATCACAAGCACTACAAGTGCACAGCTTTCATTATCGGCCCGTTCTTAAACGTCTTGCATGCCACCGGCGGTTGCTAGTATGTGGCTCAACCGGCGGGCAAGCTGGGAGGCAGGCTCTGGGTCGTTATCTCGGAGCCAACGCTCTGTTCGCCAGAGTGCGCCCGCACCTAAAAACATGGCGTGTTCGCGCAGCCCTGCAGCAGTGGATTCAGCTTTCTTGATGACAGATCCAAGCGTGGGTACGTTAATAATCCGCGAAGCTAAAAACTCGATGACATCTTCTCGCACGTCTCGCCCTGCGGTCGAGTCTAAGATCGCTAAGTAAAAGGCGCGGCGATGCTCCAGCTCTTGAAGTAGAGCTTGCAACACTTTTGTGGCGGCCGTCGCCCACGACACCGTGTGAGGCGGTTGCAGAGATGGAACCGTATCAAATAGCGATTCGAGTCGCACCAGTGCCGCTGCGCGCATCAGGCTTGGCAGGTCCCCAAAGTGCTGATACAGGGTTGGTCGGCTCACTCCTGCCGCTCGTGAAATTTCTGCAACACTAAAGGTTTCCCCCGGCTGCCCTTTATCCAAAGCTTCGGTGACGGCAACAATCAACGCTGTTCTCGAGCGCTCAGCTCGCGGATTGACCGAACCATCGACACCTTCGAGCTCAGAGGTCACTGCCATCATGTTGTTACACCAATCCTCATCGATAAGCGTGCTGTCAGATTGACATGATCTAGCATACCAGGATAAGTTTACACCTGTAAGATTTACATGTGTCAAAGTAGTGTACGAAATGCAGCTTGGGAGTTCGTTTTATGTCCCGACTCAACCCCAAGGTTCAGTTGACGATTATCCTGACGGCACTGGCCGTGATTCCTCTGATCTATGCCAGCCTGTTGGTTTGGTCGGTCAAAGACCCCACCGGTTCTTTAGAGGTCATGTCCGCCGCCATTGTAAATAAGGACGAGCCTGCCACGACCAGTGAGGGTGAGCAGCTTCAATTAGGCGATGATCTCACCGAGACGTTGCTAGATTCTGATGAAAGCTTCCATTGGACAACCATGGACGAAGACGTCGCTTACGATGCTTTAGAAAACGACGACATTCGAGCAATTTTAGAGATTCCCAAAGACTTCTCGTCAAGCGCGGCATCCCTGGGCGACGATGACCCTTTAGCTGCAGTTCAATCTCAACTGACAATCATCACCGATGATGCTTCGAATATTATCGCCGGCAATATCGCTGCCACCGTGGGCGAAGCCGTTCAAATGTCTGTATCAAAGCAAGTCGGCGAAGAATTTGTAGCGCAGATGACGGTGGGCTTTACCGAGATTGGGGAAGCACTAGATAAAGCGGCCGATGGTGCCCACGAGCTTTCCGATGGAACTTCCAGTGCTCGTACCGGAGCAGGCGATCTGGTCGTGGGTCTTGATGAGCTCACCAGTGGAGCCAATACGCTGTCAAATGGTGCGGCTGATCTCGCGGCTGGCACTAGTGAAGCCGCTTCTGGGTCCCGTGAGCTAGCTTCAGGTCTAGCCACCCTTGATACCCAAACTCAAGACCTGCCTGATACAGCTGAAGATATTGACAACAAAGCTCACCAGTTCGCCGACCGCATCGAAACCATCGCTGACGATATTGCAGACGCCTCGGCAAAAGTCGACACTCTGGCGAGTGATGCACAAAGCGCTTTAGATAACGCTCAGGGGGCGGGATCAGCCTCCGAAAATATTGAGGAGTTACTCACCTCCGGGTCACAGTACACCGATGACATCTCTGCTAACGGACAGGACCTCTTAGATAGCTGGGACGCCTTCTCGGACGAACAACGTCAGGCTGCTGTGCAAGAAATGATGGACAACGCGGAGGCAGTAAAAAACTCCCACGATGAGGCGCAAAAACAGGCCAATGCACTACGCCAGGATGTAGCCGATCTGGTTGGCGTCGAGACGACAGGTGGTCCCGCCACCGGCCTGACCGGTTTATCAACAAACATTGCACAGTTGCAGGAAGTCCTGGATCGCGTGCATGCCGGAGCAGATCGGGGCACTGAGGGTAGTGAGCTGATGCACGAGGCTGCTGATCGCTTGACGACGTCCACCGGCGATCTCGTAGATGCGGCACAAGAGCTTTCTGGTGCGATTAGCACAGCGGCAGCCGCTTCCAGTGAGCTCAGCACCGGGCTTGAGACGCTTGATGAGGGCGCTACCGCACTGAATGATGGTTCATCCGATTTAGCCTCCGGGGCAGGCGACGCAACGGCGGGAGCTTATGATTTGCGCGGTGGACTGGGTCGGCTCGACACGGGAGCTAGTGATCTAGCAACAGGACTCGATGAGGGTAAAGGCGATGTTCCCCGCTATTCCGACGAAGAAAGCGATCACCTGGCTGACACTGCTTCAGACCCTGTCACTCTAGCTCAGCAGCGTCTCCATGAGGTCCCCGGTTATGGTTGGGGTCTCGCGCCGTATTTCATGGGACTTGCACTCTGGGTCGGAGCCATGGGCTATTTCCTGATGCAACCTGCCATCAACGTCCGTCGCGTTATGGCCACTGATTCCCGACTACGCGCCGTATTGGCTAGCATAACGCCGGCGTTTCTCATGGCGTTTATTCAAAGTGCGTTGATGGTCACTTTTGTACGATTCGTCGTGAATATTGATATGGCGCAAACAGCTGGAGTCTATGCACTGAGTTTCTTCGCAAGTCTGACGTTCTTCATCTTGAATCAGATGCTCATAGCCGTCTTCGATGCACCCGGCCGCTTCTTTGCGCTGATCCTGATTGTCTTGCAGCTATCAGCTGCGGGCGGGACGTATCCAATTGAAACAGCTCCGCAGTTCTTCCAACACCTACATAGTTGGCTGCCCATGACCCACGTGGTCACCGGGTTGCGATCGCTGATTGCCGGGGGCACATTCAACACAAGTGGTATCTTGCTACCGCTGGCCGTATGGCTGCTAGTTTCCTTCGTCGCGCTTATCAGCGCAATCCTGGTGACCTGGGCTAAGACCCACCGCTCCCGCCCCGCGAAACGCTCTGCTCAGCACGCCAAAACAACGAAAGAACCCGCGCGGAGCTGAAATCACACGCCAGCGCCTTGACGGTAGCGATGCGTGTCGGTTGAGACGCCAAGCGGAACATGCTCGAGTACGCAGGTGCCCAGTTGCATTCTAACCAAGACGGGTTCAGGCACCAGCCTAATACCCCATTTCGATTCCACCCTATTACGGACAGTGTTTGGCGGCGGAAATCAGGTCCTAAGTGGTGGCACCGCCACGGTTCGTTAACGCCAGCGTGTGCTTCCTCGACAGCGACGCTCTACCGTTGACGGCACCGGGTTCACCATTGAGACCAAAACCTTTGTGAAAACCGGCATGATCAATGAACCCGGCGGCTGACAGTTTGATGGTCTGGGCATTGTCGCCGGCCTCGTGATCGACAAAACGCGGCGCATCGTCAGGCAGAGTGGTAGCGACTTCAATCGGCACGACGGGGTTGGTGAAAAGGCGCCGGTTGACCAGGCCAACGCCAAGGTCGTTACTTGGTTGCAAAACTTTGAAATTGCTTCGGAGTTGCTGGACTCGTTAGAACGCGTGCTGTTTAATGAGAACTAGGATGTCGATGATTACCGTTCGATCATCGAGGAATGAGTAGTAGCAAACCAAGAATACGTTGAGGGTCTGACTCAGTAGTTAGTCCTTCAACTTGCTGACAGCCGCTGGTTTCCACTACCCAACTCGAAGCTAGCGGCACCAGCGTATCCACTCCTGTCGCCACTTAGGACACACCATGAAAATCTCAGCTCGATTCTATAAAACGGCCGCGATCCTTTCTGTTGTCGGCCTAGCTCTGACCGGATGTATTGACGACTATGACCCAGAGGACACCGCCCCTCCAGGTGATGGTGAAACCCAAGGCAGCTCGGTCACCATCGATGGTTTCAACGGCTGGGATGAAGGGATCGCCTTCTCCGAGCTGTAGCCACACGTCCTTGAACAAAAAGGCTATGACGTTAGCCTCGAATATGCGGATCCAGCTGTGACTGTTACTTTCGTTTGGCGGTTGCTCACAGCTTCATATGGCGGTCTGCCCGGTACTTCTTAATGTTGCTACCCAAATGCACCGCCCTCAAAGGGGCCTTGGAAAGGTAGCGCAATTGTCTAAGAACGCCGCATGGATTGCCGTCATCGTGAGCTCGGCAGTGGTCATTGCCGCGCTAGTCTCTGTGGCTGCTTTCCGCTACGCCTTGCCCCTGGTGTATCCGGCTCCTCCGGAGCCTGATTACATGCTCCAAGCGCTCATTGCCTGGATCGGTTGCGCCGGGGTGGCAGTGGCCGGCGGCATCACCGGTGTGGCTGCACACACGCCCCCAACCCAGCGAAAACGCTCCGTGAGAAACGGGTGCATGGTCATGATGGGGATCGGGGTTCTAGCAGCGGTAGCTGCGCTAACCATCCCCTCGGCCTAATGCAACGCATAGAACCGCCCACCCAAGTTAACGAACACAGCACATGTCAAGGATGGTATACCCTGGTGGGCCATGCGGGGCGGGCTTCAGCGAGTCGTGTGTTTACCTTTTGTGCTGCGGTGGACGTTTGGGTCAGGTCATAGGCCAGTCCCGGTATCGTGGTCAGAGTAAATTGCCAGCATCCAGGACCGGTCTAGAAGATGTCCGATTACGGCGGGCTTAGTGCTGCACCGGATGATCCTGGTTCGTTTCCTCGCAGCGGCTGATTAGGCATCGCGCGCGGTCTGGGTCAACGTCTCATCCTCCGGCTCGGTCGCTCGGGAGCGCTGCAGGGCTTGACGGCGTTCGCGTTCGCGGAAGCTGTAGGCGGCCTCGCGGACCGACTCTTCGGACTCGAAGCCTGAGCCGATGGCACCGGCCACGGTTGCGGCGGCGGTTGTTATCAGAGCAACGATAAGGTGCTCTGCGAGTCCAGGCTCCGGTCCGGCGTACTGGCGAAACACCTCGGGCGTGAAGACCAGGAATGTGGCGATCAGGTTGAGAACAAAGAGCGCCAGGTAGCCAAATACCAGCCCGATGGTCAGGGTGATTACGGTCGAGGCATTAAACAAGCCCGTGAGATCACGTTCCTGCGGCGGTAGATGCGTCTTGCGCTCCCACAGGTGATGGTAGACGATCAGCCACGTGAGCATCACGGTGATCGAGGCGATGACCGTGGCCACCCGTTGCCACACCGACATCGTGAGTGCCAGTTCCCACAAGGTGGTGTTGATCAAATAGAACGCGCTAAATGCGAACGCTCCCACCAGCGCTCCCCGCAGACCCGACACCAACCGCCAGGGCCGGTTATCCCGGACCATTCAGATCAGCAGCCGCAGCCGACTCCGCGACGCGAGGATGCGCAGGTCGATATCATCGTCGTCGGGTGTGGTCCGACGCAATGCCCCACTCAGCGCGGCGATGCGGCGCTGGCGATGCTCCTCAGAGTCCTCGTGCGGGGTTCCCTTGCAGTACAGGTCGATAATGAGCTGTGCCGTCACCTGACGGACTCGACGCCGCAATGCCATCGCGCCGAAGGCCGGAAGAGACACCACCGCGACGTTTCGACTGCTGCTTGCATCAGCTGCAACGGCGTGACCGTCGGCAATCAGCGGAAGATCGGTGATGCACACCGCGAAGTGCCAGCTACGCTGCCGCTTACGCTCGGTTGCCAGGTTCAGCATTTCGGCGTCACGCATGTCGCTGGGCGGCAACCGCTCCCGACACACTTCGATTTTCCACTCTCGATCCGGCAGTTGTTCAGACAGGAGCCCCGGGAGCTCCTGTTCGAGATGCTGTGCGACCTCTGAGGGTGCAGCCACCGGATCGGCCAGCACACCGATGATCATCGGTTCCGGATTCTGCCTGTGGTTGTCGTGTATTGTCACAGTCCGCTCCTTCGATACGAGAAGTTCACGTACCCGTCCGACCGCACCATCCGCATAACGTCGAACTTACCGCGAGTGTAGCGTAGGCCACAGAGAGCCGGCTGAACGCTGCGACCATGATCCCATCTCAGCTTGGGCATTGGGCCAATTCATCTGGGCGCCCACATCAACTGCGATTTCGATGCGCCTCAGACGTGCCGTCCGGGCCTGTGAAAAACCGCCAAACGAAGTTAACAGTCATATTTAGGCCCATCCCAACTCATGCAGCTGTGCATCGTCAATACCGTAATAGTGCGCGATTTCGTGGATGAGTGTGACGCGAACTTCTTCACGCAGGTGCGTCTCATCGTTGCACGTGTCTAACAACGGTTCGCGAAACAATACAATACGATCCGGCAACTGCATATATCCGTAATCGGCACGGCCGGGGAGATCGAAACCTTCATAGACGCCCAGCACACCCTGCGAGCCATCATCCGGTCGATCTTCCACCGCAAAGACCACATTGTCCAAGCCTTCGACCATGCCTTCAGGCAGGGCATCGAGTTCTTCGCCGACGAGGTGTTCAAACTCTTCCAATGACATCTCAAGCGCTTGGTGCTCCAGGGCCAGGTCGCCATCTGCCAAGGCCTGCAGGATCATGGAACTCAACGGCGCAAGCCGATAGCCATCGGCAAGAGAAACCTGCCCGGGAGTCACCCATAGGAGTTCGGCAATTTCTGCTTGTGCTTGCACATTCGCTTTAGGCGGGAGTTTCGTTGCATACACCCGGGAATGCAGTGCGGTATCGGCTTCGTTAGCTGCAGGTGTGGTGAACTCTCCCAAGTCGATCAGGCCCTCAATGCTCAAGGCAACCTCAAGCTCTTCAGCGACCTCGCGAACGGCGGTTTCTGGGCCGGTTTCACCGGCCTCGGGTTTCCCACCCGGGAAGATGAACGCTGTGGTGCCGTGTTTGCGGACCAGTGCGACCTGGCCGTCGTCGCTGAGTAGTACAACGGCCGAGACGCTAATGGACGGGTGGGAGTGCTGTGCGGTCATGGAACTTATCTAATCACAGGCTGCGTGCGATGTTGTATGAGGCAACGGGTGAGCGATTATCCACCCGGCGTCCAAGAAACATACTCATCGAAGCTGCATCATATGCTTACCAGTCCCATCGACTACCAAATCACAACACCAGGAGATCGCCATGATTAGGGTCACATCGTATAGCCTTGGGTAGCAACACGTTTCGTCCCGGCGCTTTTATGAGCGTTTCCTGCAAGGAGCACCCCTTATGACCGACGTTCTATGGTTTTCCGAACTTGGCCTCAACGACCTCGAGCGAGTCGGCGGTAAAAACGCGTCGCTTGGCGAGATGATCGGCAGCCTCAGCGCAGCCGGGGTCAAAGTCCCAGACGGTTTCGCAACAACCGCGGATGCCTACTGGCGCTTCCTGCAAGAGTCCGGCCTCGACATGCGCATCGAGAGAATCCTAGAAGACCTGGACAGCGACAACGTAACAGCCTTGACGCAGGCAGGGACGCAAATCCGTGACCTGATCGTCCAGACGCCGTTCCCGGCCGGTTTCGAGAAACAGATCCGCACGGCCTACGCCACGCTGACCGATAAGCACGGCGCGGATACCGAGGTATCCTGGGCAGTGCGCTCCAGCGCCACGGCCGAGGACCTGCCCGATGCGTCCTTTGCCGGCCAGCAGGAGACCTTCCTGAACATCCGGGGCGTGGAGAATGTCTTGCGCGCAATCAAGGACGTCTTTGCCTCACTGTATAACGACCGGGCCATCGCCTACCGGGTCCATCACGGTTTCGCCCACGCAGATGTCGCCATTTCGGCCGGTATTCAACGCATGGTTCGCTCCGACCTCGGCGCCTCAGGCGTGATGTTCACCATGGACACCGAGTCAGGGTTCACCGACGCGGTATTCATCACCTCCTCCTACGGCTTAGGCGAATCGGTGGTCCAAGGCGCGGTGAATCCGGACGAATTCTACGTTCACAAGCCTGCCTTGGCTGCCGGTCGCCCTGCGATTCTGAAGCGCGGGCTTGGCGAAAAAGCCGTGCAGATGACCTACACCGAATCCCAAGAGGTCGGCCGGACCGTCGATTTCATGCCCGTTCCCTCGGCGCAGCGTCGTCGCTTCAGTCTCACGGACGAGGAAGTTCAGCAGTTAGCCCGGCACGCGGTGTCGATCGAAACTCACTACGGCCGGCCCATGGACATCGAATGGGGTAAGGATGGGGTGGACGGGGAACTATACATCCTGCAGGCCCGGGCCGAAACCGTTGAGTCCCGCAAGGCTACCGGCACCGTTTCCCGTTATACGCTCAACGAGCGCTCTGCTGTCCTGGCCGAGGGCCGGGCCATCGGCCAGCGTATCGGCTCCGGCCAGGTCCGCGTACTGAGTTCACACGACCAGATGGCTTCGTTCCAGCCCGGCGACGTGCTGGTGGCCAACATGACCGACCCGGACTGGGAACCGATCATGAAGAAAGCCGCCGCCATCGTCACCGACCGTGGCGGGCGCACCTGTCACGCGGCGATCATCGCCCGGGAACTGGGGGTCCCGGCAATCGTCGGTACCGGGGACGCTTCGAAGGTTCTGGCCGACGGTACTCCGGTGACCGTCTCCTGCGCCGAGGGCGAGGCCGGCTTCGTATACGACGGCCTGCTCGACTACTCACTGCAAGAGACGACCCTCGACACGATGCCGCCGGCACCGGTGAAGATCATGATGAACGTCGGCACCCCCGAACAGGCCTTTAGCTTTTCCCGGCTCCCGCACAACGGTATTGGGCTGGCCCGTTTGGAGTTTATTATCAACCGGCAGATCGGTATCCATCCCAACGCGCTGCTGGCCGTGGCCGGCGAGATCGAGCGCCCAGCCACCCTCTCGGATGATACGGTGCGGCAAATCCAAGAAAGCATCACGGCATACGACGGGCCGCGGGACTACTATGTGAAGCGACTGGCCGAAGGCATTGCCACCATCGCCGCGGCTTTCGCCCCCGAGCCGGTGATTATCCGGCTTTCGGATTTCAAATCCAACGAATACGCCAACCTGCTGGGCGGTCCCGCCTTCGAACCGGTCGAAGAGAACCCGATGATCGGCTACCGAGGCGCCTCCCGGTACCTCTCGGAGTCGTTCCGTCAGGCCTTCGAGCTTGAATGCGAAGCACTGAAGTACGCTCGCAACGAGATGGGCCTAACGAACATCAAGCTCATGGTCCCCTTCGTGCGCACCCTGGACGAGGCGCGCGGCGTGACCGAACTGCTTGCCGCCAACGGGCTGGTCCGCGGCGAAGACGGCCTGGAAATCGTCATGATGTGCGAGGTGCCCACCAATGCACTGCTGGCCGATGAGTTTCTGAACTACTTCGACGGCTTCTCCATTGGCTCCAACGACCTGACCCAGCTCACCCTCGGCCTAGACAGAGACTCGGCGCTGGTCGCCGAGGCGTTTGACGAACGCGACCCGGCGGTTGCCAAGCTCTTGGAAATGGCTATTTCCGCTTGCCGTGCACGTGGCAAGTACGTGGGCATCTGTGGCCAGGGACCCAGCGACCATCCGGACTTCGCCCAATGGCTCCTGGAGCAGGGCATCGAATCAATCTCACTGAACCCCGACGCCGTGATCGACACTTGGCTGCGCCTGGCCAAGGCCGACACCGGTGCTGAGATCTAAATGACCGATGTACACAGCAGGAACACCGCGGCGGCCGGTCAGCAACAGCCGGCCACCGTGGTGTTCTTCCTATCTGATAGCACCGGCGTCACCGCCGAAACGCTGGGCAATTCCTTGCTGACCCAGTTTCCCGACCACCGGTTCGAACGCCACACCATTCCCTTTATCGCTTCCGTGCAGGAAGCGGAAAACGTCGTGCAAGACATCGATGACGTCGCAGCGGCAGACAAGCGGCCGATTATCTTCTCCACGGTGGTCAACCCGGACATTCGTGCACTGCTGTCACAGAGCAGCGGGCACTTCATCGACCTACTCGGCAGCCACACCGCCCAGTTGGAGGACGCCCTGCAGACGACGGCGAGCCCAGAACCTGGCAGGGCTCACGGCCTTGGTGACGCGATCCGTTACCAGTCCCGCATCGCCGCCATCGAGTACGCCATTGAGCACGACGACGGACAGTCCATCCGCGCCCTGGAACGGGCGCAGCTGATCCTGATCGCCCCCTCGCGATGCGGCAAAACGCCCACCACAATGTATCTGGCGCTGCAGCACGGCATCCTGGCCGCGAACTTCCCACTGATCGATGAGGACTTTACGAGTCAGTCCCTGCCGGAGCCGTTGCGCCCCTTCGTGCGCAAATGCTTCGGGCTGACATTCCAGCCGATGCGGCTGAGCCAGATCCGTCAGGAGCGCCGACCGGACAGCACCTACGCCTCGTTGTCGCAGTGCAGTTGGGAACTGCGCAACGCCGAGGACCTCTACGCGATGCACCGGATCCCCTATGTGAACTCGGCGTCAATGTCGGTCGAGGAGATCTCCGCGACCATCCTGCAACGGATGAATTTATAACCATAACGATCTAGTCAACGGCCAGCTGAATCAGGGCACCTAGCCGTCGTGGTTGGTGAGCACACCGTCGAGCCCCTAATGGATGGGTTGTGGTGCCCGTCGGCTCATCTTTCGATCGGCAATGACCATGGTGGTCACCACGGCCGCGCCGATGATTGCCAAGAGGATGTTCAGGCCCAGTCCGCCGTCTATCGGTTGTAGGGCGCCGTCGTCATTTTGGTATGGCCACAGGGCGCGCAGGGCGCCGATCATGATGCCGGACAGGATGATCAGGGTCGTCGCGTGGTGGTGTTCGAGTAACCACTTCATGCACTGGACGATCACGACTGCACCGAGGGCAAGGCCTGCAAGGAACACTCCGAGATATCCCAGATCAAGGGTTTCGACCGCTCGCAGAGTGGGTTCATACAGTCCCAGGGTCAGCAGCACGAGTGAGCCGGACAGGCCGGGGAGCACAAGGGCTGAGACGGCGATCGCGGCGGCAGGCAGCACAATATACCAGTGCGGTTCTAACGCTAGGGTGGCAGGCAGCGAGAGCACCACAAAGGCAACCACGGCACCGGCAAGGAACATCACCAGATGGCGCCATCCGAGACGTTTATTGCGGTAGGTGACGTCGTCGCGGACCATGAGCAGCGGCACCATGACGGAGGCTGCGACCATACCAAAGAACAGCGAGCGCATGCGCTCCGGGTAGGTTTCATATAGGTTCACGACGGGGCCGGCGATCGTGAAAACGGCGGCGACCATGCCGAGACCCAACGGGATGAGCAGCCGCCAAGAAATGTGGCTCCAGTACTCGCGGGCATCGTCGCGTCGTCCACGGATCAGCGACAGGCCCCAGTGGATCAAGGCCGAAGCGGATTCGATGAGTTGTTGGTAGATACCCACGACCAAGGCGACCGTGCCGCCGGAGATGCCGGGGATGGTTTCCACAATGCCGATCAGCACGCCGCGGATGAGGTTGCCGATCAACGAAGTTTTTCTTTGGGGTGTTGGGGTCATCTACTCACAATCCTTTGAATCGGACCTAGATTAGTTGAACCGGCTGAGAAGTTACTCTATTACACACCGTATTGCACTGACAGCGAGCATCCGGGGCACCCATTGTGCTGGGCCTCGCGTGGTCGTAAGGTGTGAAACGACCCCACAGTTCAACGCGCTGCCCGAGTATGGGAGATGACGCTGATGTCTTTTCAGGCGTATCTAGATGCGATTGAGGACAAGACCGGACTGACTCCGCGGCAGCTAATCGAGATTGCCAAGAGTCACGGGTTTGACGGCACTGATGTCAAGGCCGGCGAGATTCTGGCCTGGCTCAAGGAAGATTATGGTCTGGGTCGCGGCCACGGGATGGCTCTGGTGCACGTGATCAAAAAGGGGCCGCAGATTGACGCAAAACATGTCGGGAGTACCGGTTCGCACCGTGATGACTCCGATACGTTGTGGTTAGACGGTCAAGCCACCAAACCTCAGTAATGCCTCGGCCCGAGCACTATGCGCTTGAGGTGCTCGGGCCGAGAAAGGTGCCGGTGCCGTGGTGTTATTGCGCTTCGGTGATGACGACGTCGTCTTTGACGCGCAGCCGTTCGCCCAGCAGACCGCCCAGGGCGGTCAGCAGCGAAACGATGACCAGCAGGACCACGGCCGGCATGACGCTCGGGGTCTCTTGGATTCCGGTTGCCCAGGTGGCAATAAACGGCAGGAAGCCGGTGAGCGCACCGGCCAGGTTGTAGCCCAGCGAGACGCCCGAGTAACGCAGTTCCACGGGAAACAGCTCGGCTAATAGTGCGCCGGTGACCGAGTAGGTGATGGTGAGCAGGCCGATGCCCGCTGAGATCGCCACCGTGATGGCCCATGGTTCGCCGGTGTCGACGAGCAGGAACAGTGGCCAGGCGGCCAATGCGGTTGCAAGCCCACCGATAAAGGTGACTCGGCCGGGGCCGAGGCGTTCGGCGACGCGGCCGAAAATCACGACGACGACGATCTGGACCAGTGCGGCAATGAGGGTCGCGTTGACGACCGAGGATCGTTCGACGTCCAGCACGGTAGTGGTATAGGAGATGACGTAGGTGTTCATCAGATAGAACCCGCCAACGCCTAACAGGGCAGCACAGATCGCGATGACCAGACGGCCAAACGCCTTCGTAAAGACAGCTGCCGCTGGGACTTTGGGGCGGTCATCCATCTCAGCTAGCTGTTCGAAGACCGGAGATTCTTCCACTTTCATCCGGATCCACAGCGCAACCGCCAGCAGTGGGAAGGCTGCCAAGAACGGCAGGCGCCAACCCCAAGCATTGACAGTGTCTTCGGGCATGAGCAACACCATGGCGAAAGCACCCGAGGACAGCAGGGTACCCACCGGGGAGCCCAACTGGACCATGGCCGCATAGCGGGCGCGTTTTTCTGGTGGGGCGTGTTCGATCGCGATCGTCGTTGCACCACCCCATTCGCCACCAACCGCCAGACCCTGGAACAGACGCAGCACGACCAGCAGGACCGGGGCTGCTAACCCGATTTGGTCATAGGTCGGCAGCATACCGATGATGCCGGTGGCGACTCCGATCAACACGATCGACAGGATCAGGGTCGGGCGCCGGCCCCAGCGGTCGCCGAGAATACCGAACACGAATGCACCGATCGGGCGGGCGGCAAAACCGACGCCGAAGGTTGCAAAAGATGCCAGCACGGCTGCAGTTGGGTTCAGTTCAGTGAAGAAGAGGAAGTTGAAGACGAGAGCTGCTGCGGTCCCGAACAGGAAATAGTCGTACCATTCTAGTGCGGTCCCGGCGAATGCGGCCCGCGCGATGCGCGCCACGTCCTTCGAGTTGACCTGCAGGCTTTCTGTCTGCGGTGAGTCATGTGACGCGGCGGCGGTTGACCCAGAAGTATTGGTCACGCGAGGCCTCCTTAAGGTGAGTAAATAATGACCCCAATATTTCGGCATGACCCACACCACTCGCAATGGGATCTTGCACTGCCGAGTTCAAGATTAATTGTGCATTTGCATCTTGGGTGATGCCAGGACCAGAGCTGCCAGGACCGCGTCGCGAGGGATTTTCACGTCGAGCCCGGTGGCCGCTTCGAAACTTCGCAGCCGGTTGATCACGGTATTGCGATGCCGGTCAACACGCACTGCGGTGTCTTTGATCGATCCGGTCTCAAGGAACTGGCTGATGGTAGTGATGACGTCGTCTAGTTCACCTGGCGGCAGGTGTTTGAGTCCGGCCAGGAAACTGTCTGGAAAACCTGGCAGTAACGACGACAGGGTGTCGGAAATAGCTGTCGGCCAGAGGGTTTCAATGCTCACCAACTCGTTGAGTTCCGGCTGGTATTCCAACAATCGGGTAAGTGCTGCCACGGCGTTGGGGACCGCTTCGAGTCCTGTGGTTCGAGGGACATACGCTCCGGCGTAGTTGTGAGATAACCGCACCAAAGATGCCCCATGTGATGTACGCTGTTGAATCAGGCAGTAGCCTGACCGGTAGGGGTAGCCCAAAATCTTGCCAGCAGCCAGTGGTTCGGCTAACGCCTCCTGGACTTCCAGCACCGCAGACTCATTGATCACCACGACCTCAAATTCAGCATTGACCTGTACGCTGAGCCCTTGAGCGATGACCTCCAGGCTGGCAGGGGTCAGCTGGCTGGTATTTAATAGTCGAGCCATATGTCGCTCGGTGGCGAGCCGCGCATCGCGGGCAATACGTGCGGTTTCTGCCAGAAATTCCAACTGGACTTCGCGAATATAGCGTTCAATTGTGGTGAGCATGGTCTCGGTGTGATCGACCAACACCGGCAACTCATCAGGGGCCATGGTCGCTCGGATACGCCGCCACAACACCACAAAGTCAAGGCGGATCGCGGCCATGAGATCTTCAATTTGAACCTTCTGGCGCGCGCGTCGCACTCCGAGCCGTCGTGCAGCATGCTGTTGGTGCTCAGTTAGCGGTTTGCCCATTATCCGGTCGAGAAGATAGCGAAACGTTTCGATCGCAGTGTGGCGTAGGTCGGTGCTTTCTACCTGGCCGTCCTCGTAGACGCCGCGTCCGTGCAGTTCGGTAAGAAATTCCTCGACTATCGATTCTAAGTCGTCGGCAACCCGCTGCACTATCGTCTGCCAGCTGGCGCCGGTGGTGATGTTACCACCCTGGGAGAAGACGTTGTTGGCGGACACTGCTTGGCGGTGATCGTTATGCATATGCATAATTCTACGGGGTTGCGTCTCACATTTTACCATTGCAGCCCGAGGCCAAGCTTTATTGAATCGGACTGGATGTAGTGGACGTTGGAAGGATGCTTGGGGCATGCGCTTGGACACGCTAATTTATAACGCTGAGGTTCTCACGGGTGATCGTGCTCGGCCCCGGGCCTCGCGGATTGGGATCTGGCAGGGGCTTATCGTAGGTCTCGATGAGCAACTGGATCCGTTACTGCAGGGTCCCGATGCGGCCTCCCCGCTCCAGGTATTTGATGCCAAAGGTGCCTGTATTGTGGCGGGCTTCAATGATGTGCATGCCCACAGCGTATGGTTTGGCCAGACACTTCTGGACATCGACCTCGCCGAGGTGACCACCCCCGATGACGTCTATGCTGCCATCGCACTGCGTATCGCCGATATGGAGGCTGACGAGTGGGTGATCTGTTCGAACTTCAACCCTTTGCAGCTGACCGGCAGTCTGGATCGTGATCGTCTCGACGGCGTCGCCCTCGGCCGCCCGGTGCTGATCAAACACCGTTCGGGCCACGCTTATACCGTCAACGGTGTTGCCCTTGGCCTTGCGGGCATTGACGAATACCCGACGACACAACCAGAAGGTGGCGAAATTGTCACCGATGATCGCGGCCGAGCCACCGGTCTGCTGGATGAAAACGCGATGCGCGCCGTTCAAGACCTGTTGCAGCCCGAAGCCTTCGGATCGGTGGCCGAAGCGTTGGCCGCTGCTTCCAAGCACTACCTGACCGAGGGACTCACCTCGGTGACCGATGCGGGCATCGCCGGTGGTTGGATCGGGCACACTCCTCGAGAATTCGCGGCCTACCAGCTGGCCGCCGACCGTGGGCTGCTGAAACACCGTGCCCAAACCATGATCACCATAGACGCGCTGCATGACTTGCCCGGCCATGCCCACGACCCGGCTGCCCGTGGGCTGGATGCCGGCATCCGATCGGGCGTGGGCGATGATCGCCTGCAAATCGGGCCGGTCAAAGTCTTCACCGACGGCTCACTGCTGGGCGCCACCGCCGCGATGACCGAAGGTTATGCGCACTGCCAGCACCACCACGGCTACATGCAGGGCGACCCCGAGACCATGCGCACCGCCGTCATCGAAGCCGCCGGCGCGGGCTGGGCGCTGGCCCTGCACGCGATAGGTGATGCGGCCATTGATTTTGCCATCGAAACCATCACCGAAGCCCGCCGCATCCACGGTCCCGGCCCGATGCCCGACCGCATTGAACACGGCGGCGTCGTCCGCGATGACCAAATCGCGCTGATGGCCGCCCAAAAAATTGTGCTCGTCCCCCAGCCATATTTCATTTCCGTATTTGGCGAGGGGATGTTGCACAACCTCGGCCCGGATCGCGCCACGCTATCGTATCCGGCACGCAGATTGCTCGACGCTGGTATGATCCTGCCTGGAAGCTCGGACCGTCCGGTCGCCCACGGGGCACCACTTGCAGTCATCCAAGCTTTCGCCCAACGACTTACCGAAGCAGGCAACCCGTACGGAAGTAACGAGCGCGTTACCGTTGCCCAAGCCCTGCACGCGTATACCGTTGGATCTGCTCGGGCAACCGGGTGGGGACACAACAAAGGCACCCTGGCCAACGGTTATCTCGCTGATCTGGTCGTCCTCGGCGCACATCCACTGGACGTGCCGGTTACCGAGGTCGCCCACATCCCAATCGTTGCCACCATGGTCGGCGGCGTCATTGTATACGGCCAACTCGATGCACACTAACCCTCAGGACCCCATGACATCACGAGATTTTTTGACTGACTTCCAGCACATGTCCGCCGTCGGTGCGACCGCAGGAGGCGGTGTGGACCGGCAAGCCGGCACAGCCGCCGATCTTGAGGTCAGGGCTTGGCTCCGCGACACCTTCAGCGCCATGGGGCTGAGTGAGCACCAAGACGCCATCGGCAACCAATTTGGCCTCAAAGAATACATCCCCGGCGCGCCCTATGTCCTGCTCGGTTCCCACCTCGACTCGCAACCGATGGGTGGAAAATACGACGGCGCCTACGGCGTGCTCGCCGCCGCCCACGCTGCCCACCGCGTCATGGAGAGAATCGCTGCCGGTCGCCTGAACCCATCATTGAACCTGGCGGTCGTTAACTGGTTCAACGAAGAAGGTTCCCGCTTCACCCCGTCGATGATGGGCTCCAGCGTTTACACCGGCGAGCTTGAGCTCGACGAAGCATTGGCCGTCACCGATAAGGCGGGCATTAGCGTTGCTGAGGCACTCGCTGACGAAGAGGTCCACCGCTGTGACACTGCGCCGCGCGCCGCATGCTACGCGGAGATCCACATTGAACAAGGCCCGATTCTCGAACGCGCCGGTAAGACCATCGGCCTGGTCGACGGCACCTGGGGTGCCAAAAAGTACACGGTGACCATCAAGGGCGAACAGGGCCACACGGGTGCCACCCCAATGGACCAGCGCAAAGATGCGCTCTACGGTGCCGCAAAGTTCATTGTTGCTGCCCGCGAGCTCGTCGACCAGTTCCCCGAAGGTCTGCTGCATACCTCAGTTTCGACCCTGGAGTTATTCCCGAATTCACCGGTCACCTACGCCGGTGAAGTCACAATCAATCTTGATCTGCGTTCGGTAGATACCACGGTATTAGCCGACGCCGAGGTCGTCTTAGCACAGCAGCGCAACGCGATTGAAGCCGTGGCCAGAGTCGAGATCACACAAGAGCTCACCCACCAGTGGGGTCTCATGCCGTATCATTCTGCCGGTTTGGAACTTGCCGAAGACGTCGTGCGTGAGTTGGATCAACCATTCCAGTACATCAAAACGGTTGCCGGACATGACTCCACAAATATGAAAGAACAAGTCCCCACCGTGATGCTCTTTGTGCCCAGCCGCGACGGCTATTCACATAATGAAAAAGAGTTCACCACCGATAAGGACATGCTGGCCGGCGTTGATATGCTCACCGGTGTGGCCGAACGTCTGATCACCGGTGAGCTGGTCGAAAACACGCTGTAGGGTCTAAAACTCCTCGTGGGTGGCCGGATCCATGTAGATCCGACCGCGTTCAAGACCATCGATCTCAGCTATATCCTGGTCATCGAGTTCAACGGTAAAGTGCAGGTTCGCACGCTGGCGTTCGGGATTCGACGACGCCGGCAACGGGACCGAGCCGTGGTGCACGTGCCAGGCCAGTACGACTTCAACCGGGGTTGCGCTGTGCTTTTCGGCGACCTTGGCTAACACCGGATCGTCGATCATGTCCGTCGTCCGCCCCAGGGGTGACCACGCTTGGGTTTGGATGCCGTGCTCTTTGTGGAACGCGCGTAGCTCGGCCTGCCCAAAGTACGGGTGCATCTCAACCTGGTTGATGGCCGGCATTTCACCGGATTCATCCGCCAGTCGCTGCAGGTGTTCAGGTAGGAAGTTCGACACTCCGATGGTGCGGATCAGTCCGGCGTTACGCATTTCGATCAGCGCGCGCCAGGTATCAACGTACTTGTGCTGGTTCGGCAGCGGCCAGTGGATCAATGCTGTATCAACGTAGGGCAGATCAAGGTCAATCAGTGAGCGAATGATCGAGGTTTTCGCCTCGTGGTAGCCCTGGAAACGGCCGGGGATCTTCGTCGTCACTGTGATGTCCTCGCGAGGCACATCCGCTTGGGCAATCGCCTGGCCGACTTGGACTTCGTTTTCGTAGCGCAACGCGGTGTCGAGGATACGATACCCCACTTCTAGGGCTGAAAGCGTTGCGGTGCGGTATATATCCGGGTTGTCTTTGCCGGCTTGTACAAGGGTTCCGAAACCAATAAGTTCTGAGCGCATGCAGCCAGTCTAGGCCCGCGAGCGTCACCCCACACGATTCGACTTCTTCAAGGGTAAAACGCGTACTCAACTCCCGGTTACCCTCTAGACTCGTCGCGTAGCCCGTGAGTCGGCGGAGCAACGATTGCTAAACCGGACAAGGTTTCGCGGCATCTGTACAACTCTTCCCACGAATCATTCGACTCATAAGCACCCCGGACGCATGTTGCTTTTGAGAGGAGACCTCATGACCACCGTCCGCTCCGCCATTTCCCGTAGCCTGTTGAGCCTTGTCACAGCCGTAGCACTGCTGCTCACCTCATGCGCCGCCCAGGGCCCTGCAGAGAATGCCGACGACGGCGCCAATGCAGCACCGTCGTCCACACCCGCTGAAGCCATCGCCAATGACGGCGAACTGATCGCGGAGGTGGACGATCCGGCTGAGCTCGAAGCATGCGTTCAGGCCGAGCAGCTCGAAGGTGCCACGGTCGAGTGGCTCGACGACGCCGTCTTTGAAGAACAACGCATTGAGGGCGTGGAGGCTCGCACCGTGGAAATCGAGGGTGCAGTGGTTGAGCTGCCGGGCGCACCCGAGATCGTAATTCCCGAACGGATAGCCCAGGCCGGATGCATTATTGAGTATCCAGCGCCGGGCGGATGCTTGCCGGCTGTGGAGATTTCGGAGGCGTTCATTCCTGGATACCGCGTTCCAGAGCGGCGACTCGAAGGTCTTGAATTGCCAGATGGTACGGTGCTTGAGGAAGCTGTTCAGGACAGCATTGAGGTCGAGGCCGTGCACATCGCCGGTGTTCGCGAAGACCAGGTGTGTCAGGCCGAGCCAAAGACTTCGGAAAACACCCAGATCGTGTCCAGCGTGGTCCGGCCCTCCATTGTGCGTCCTTATGACCTGTCCCCGACCCAAATCCAGCAGTATGATGCGCGCGGCGGTGGTGCATCCAATAGCGGAACCCACATCAATCTCATGGCGCTCAATCCGTATTCAACCAAGCCCCAATGGCTTCCGGCCGCCCATATTCCTGCTGATTATTTGGAATCCTATGTGGTTGAGGGCACCGAAAATACCGAGGTTGCCGAGCGCGACGAAGTCACCGCCTACACGACCGAAGGTGATGTGCTGTTCGATAGCGACGACCACGAGCTGCGCTCAGATGCGACCGCCGAGTTGCAGGCCATCACCGATGATATTGCCGAGCGCGGTGACGACGTCACCATCACTGTTGAGGGGCACACGGATAATCTCCCGTCGCAGAAATACACAGACAATACAGAGCTGGCGGAGCGCCGAGCGGGATCGGTGCTGCAGTGGCTGACCGATAATACCGATATCGCGGCCGGTGATATGACCGCCAAGGGATTAGGCGAAGAGCACCCTCGAGCGTCGAATTCCTCGGACGACGGGCGCCAGCAGAATCGTCGCGTGGTCATTACGGTGACTCCAAAGGATTATGACCCCAGCATTGACTACCAAGTGAACGATTCGCAGGCTCCAGCCGAGTAACGAATGCAATGACGCCGGCTGCACCAACCAAACCAATGCAACCGACGTCATTGTAAAAGATTACTGCTTCTTGCGCGGGAAACGCTGCTTGAAGTCTTGAGCGATGTCTTTCATGTAGGCAAATTCCACGCCCGGGTGCGATTGGAAATGATCGAAGAGTCGTTCCAACATCAACAGGACGTGAGGACGCCCGGAAACATCCGGGTGGATGGTCATCGGGTAAACAGCGTAGTCCATCTCGCGGTATACCCAGTCGAACTGGTCACGCCACATCTGTTCAATGTCGCGCGGGTTGACAAAACCGTGCGAGTTGGGGCTGGATTTGATGAACATCATCGGTGGGAGATCGTCGATGTACCAGGACGCCGGGATCTCTACCAGATCCGTTTCCTGACCCCGGACCAAAGGTTTCATCCATTCCTTGGCACTTTCGGCTTCGTAATCGATATTGGTCCAAGTGTCCCCGACGCGCACGTAGTAGGGCTCAAAATCGCGGTGCATGAACGAGTGGTCATACAACATGCCCGCTTCTGCGAGGATCTCGTTGGTGTGATGCGACATCTCCCACCACGGGGCCACATAACCGACCGGCGCGGTCCCCGCCCGTCGTTCGATGAGATCATAAACGTATTCGAAAACCTCGGTCTCTTGTTCTCGTGACATTTCAAGCGGGTTTTCGTGCGAATAACCGTGGTGCCCGATCTCGTGGCCGGCTTCGACAACCTGGTCAAATTGTTCTGGAAACGTCTCGATCGAGTGTCCGGGCCAGAACCAGGTGAACGGAATATTGCGTCGCTGGGCCAACTGCAACAGCCGTGGGACGCCGACTTCACCGGCAAATAGTCCCCGCGAAATATCGTTTGGGGAGTCTTCACCGCCGTAGGATCCTAACCAACCCCCGACGGCGTCCACATCCACACCGACTGCAATATAGATTTTCTTTGCCATAAGCTACCTCGACTCCTTACGTCGTCGCGCCATAATTAGGACGCTTCTTAGCCTAATCAGCAAGTCGGGTGGTAAGCCATGGTCTGAGGCAGGCAACTTCTTCTCACGGTATTCTCATTGTCTGCGCTAGTGGGTGGGTTCACCACTCTAAGCGTCACTTCACGCGCGGCCAGCAGCTAGAGCTACCCGCAGCCCAAAGTCCTCAGACTGCCGATGTGGCTTGCTCAAGCACTTCAGTCTTTGGGCGTTCCGTAGCAGCCGCGCTATATTGGCTAAATGCTCCACGGAAAGCTGCCGCAGGATGCGTTGCAGGCAGGCGATCCGCACCGGTGAGTCGGCCGCGCGGGTTTGTTCCTTGCTGTGGAGTAATTCCTCAGCAGATCGAGCCATGCCCCGACGCCGTAATTCGGGGATGATGTGTTCAATGAATTCGACATAGCTTCCGGGGAGCGTTGCATTGATGACGTTGATACCGTCAATGCCCGCGTCCTGCCACCGTTCGAGTTCATCCACGATCTGTTCCGGAGTTCCAGTGATGCGCGTTGCTTGGGCGCGGAACCGTGCCAGGTCGCGCACGGTCATATCCCCATCCGGCACCATTTTTTGCAGCTCAAGCAGGTGCCCGCGGGAACCTTCGGTGGTGAGTTCACCGATCGGAGTATCCAGCGGTAAATACCCTAAATCAACACCCAGGCTGCCCCCGGTGTGGGCGATCAGCGCGTGATCATCCAATGATTCGTCGAGATCGGCTGCTTTAGCGCGGGCCTCTGCCTCCGTGGAGCCCACGACGAACGACAAGCCTTGAATGAATTTCACATCGTGCGGGTTACGACCAAATTCGGCGGCACGGCGTCGTATATCAGCGGCCTGTTCCTCAGCCTGTTCGATGCGCGGTGCCATCGAAAACGTTGCTTCAGCGTGTTCGGCGGCAACCTGACGCCCCCGAGGTGAGGATCCGGCCTGGAAGAGCAGCGGCGTGCGCTGCGAAGATGGTGATGACAGGTGCGGCCCATCGACCTGATAGTTATCGCTGCAGTGATAAATTTTGGCGATCTTCGCCGGATCCGCGTGGAGCCCAATCCCGCGCTCATGCTTTCGGGTTTTATCCGCCAACAGGGCATCGTCTTCCCAGGAACCCTCCCAGAGTTTATAGCAAACTTCGAGATATTCTTCGGCAAGATCATATCGATCAGCATGCCGGGCTAGTCCCGGCCCGCCGTAGTTGCGGTGCGCGTTCTCCAGGGCGGAGGTCACAACATTCCACCCCACCCGGCCGCCGGTCAGGTGGTCTAAGGTACTCAGCTGCCGGGCAAACGTGTACGGATGGGTCTGGATAACCGATGAGGTCAGTGCCAGGCCGATGCGTTGCGTGGTCGCAGCCAAGGCAGATAGTAACACCAGTGGATCGTTCGCTGGGATCTGCAGACCGCGGCGAACATGCGAAGCCCAACCACCTTCGTGATCCCCATAGACGCCGACCACATCGGCGAAGAAGGCAATATCAAACCCACCGTCTTCGAGTGTTTTCACTAACTCCACCCAGTGCGAGAGCTCATTGAAGCGGTGCTGTTGTGCCTCGTCACGCCGCCAAGCACCGCCCAAAATATGGCTGGTGGTATTCATCATGAATGCTGACAGAATCAGCGGGCTGCGCTGCAGGGAAGAAGACTGAGGTGACAAAGCGGATCGCTCCTTTGAAATACTGCGTGTGGCGTTTGTGGTGGTTATTTTTGGGTGAAGTTTTCCCAAGGGTCAGCAATGTTATCGGTCGTGTATTCGTCGGTGAATGCGACCGACCCCTCCAGGTATTCCGCGAACCAGTCTTGGACCTGCGGGGAATGATAGGCCTGTTGCAATGCCTGAATCTTTTCACTGTCCTCGGTGCCGGGTTGGACACCGACGACGATCGAGTACGGCAGCGACTCATCGAGCTCTGGTTCCAGCTCGAGGGTTATCTCATCAAGGTCGTAGTCGGCTTCGACCACCATGCGAACAAATGAGAACCCGGCGTCGACGTCGGGCAGGGTCTGCGCGGTCGATTGTTGATCGACTTCAATGAAGTCGAAGTCGTGTGGATTATCGACGATGTCGTCCTGTGACAGCTGGGTGACATCAACAGATTCATCGATTTCTAGCAGTCCGGCATCGGCGAGGATCTTGATGCCACGCCCGTTATTTGCGGTATCGACTGGCAACGAGATTTGGGCGCCGTCTGGAAGCTCATCGAGGCTGTCGTATTGCAGCGAGAACAGCCCTGCTGGAGCGTAGTAGACCGAGAACGCCGGTGCCACGTCGGTGTCATTATCCTTGTTGAACTGACGCAGATATGCAGCATTCTGGAAGTAGTTGGCGTCGTATTCGCCGCGTGAGACCACTTGGTTTGGTTGAATAATGTCGGTGACATACGTGGTGTCCAGTTCCCAACCATCTTCGGCCAAGACTTCTTTGGCGATCTCAGTCGGTTCTTGGTACGGCGCCGATTCTGTCACGATTATTCGGATCGTACGGTCTTCAACTTCTTGCACAGACGGAGCCGCTTGGGTCAATCCGCAGCCACCCAGTGCAAATGCCGCCAGGCTCAGGCTGATAACCCCAAAGTGACGCTTGGTTTGAAAAATATTTTGCATAAGAAGTCTTCTTTCAATCACTCTGCGGTGAATTCTGCCCAGATTTCCTGGGCATTATCGATGGTGATGTCATCGTTGTATTCGATGGCGCCGTCAAGATAGTCCGCAAACCATTCCTGCACTTCAGGGGACTGATACGCACGTTGCAGTGCCCGGGTTTTTTCAGAGTCCTGTTCCCCCGGCTGCACGGCAATGACGTTGGTGTACGGACGGCGCACGTCATCATCGTCTTCTAAAGCCAGGGCCACGTCGTGCACGTCATGACCTGCTTCAGCGACAAGACGAGCAAACGCGAAACCGGCATCCACATCGGTCAGTGTGTGGGCCGATGATTGCTGATCAATTTCAATGAACTGAAAATTCTTGGGGTTATCGATGATATCGGCTTGGGATAGCTCGGTGACGGGTACGGACTCATCGATTTCGAGAAGACCGTGATCGGCCAGCAGTTTGATGCCACGCCCGTTATTGGCGGTGTCCACGGCCAATGAGATTTCCGCGCCGTCAGGTAGCTCTTCGAACGAGTCGTGCTGCAGGGAGAAGATCCCGGAGGGCTGGTAATAGGTCGAAAATGCAGGTTCCACCTCGGTGCCGTTATCTGCGTTGAATTGTCGTAGATAGGCCAGGTGTTGGAAATAGTTTGCGTCATATTCACCCTGGGAAACCACTTGGTTGGGCTGCACAATATCTGTGACGTAGGTGGTCTCGAGCTCCCAACCATCTTCGGCAAGCAGTTCTCGAGCAATTTCGGTGGGTTCTTGGTAGGGGGCAGATTCAGTGACGATCAAGCTGATGGTTTTGTCTGCGGCGCCACTATCGGCGGAATTTGCTTGTGTCACACCGCAGCTTGTCAGCGTCAGGGCTGCTAGGGCACCTAGCGCGGCGGTGATTTGATGGCGGGTGCTGGATGTGATTCGGGTAGTGAAAAATGGCATGGCAAATCCTCGAGAGGTCGATAAGAGTGTGAGTAGTCGGTGTGGTCTAGAGACGTTTGTCGGTCACGCAAGCCAGTCGATTGCCGCCCAGCTGGACCGCGGTGACCAGTAGCACCATGAGTATGACGGCGATGACCATAACCGGAGTCTCGTACCGGTAGTAGCCATAACGGATCGCAAAGTCACCGATCCCGCCACCGCCGACTAATCCGACCATTGCTGAGTAGGAGATAAAGCTAACGGTGGTGATGGTGATGGAGCCGATGATGCCGGGTTTGGCATCGACGAGCAGCACGTTGCGGATGATTTGCCTGCGGGTTGCTCCCATGGCTCGGGATGCTTCGACCGCGCCGGTACCCAGTTGGGTGATGTTTTGTTCGACGAGGCGCGCGAAATACGGGATGGCGTTGATCGTCAGTGGCACGATAGCGGCTGCGGTGCCGACCGTTGTTCCTACGACGAATCGGGTGAAGGGAATGATGGCGATCAGCAGGATCAGGAATGGAAACGATCGCAGCATATTCACCAGGCCACTGACGAATGCATGCAATTTAGGTTGCGGAGCGATCGATCCGGGGGCGTGGACAAAAAGCCAGATACCTAACGGGGTGCCAAGTAACACGGCGATGGGGATGGCCACCCCGATCATCGCGAACGTTTCGAGGAGGGCTTGGATGAGTTCGGGGCGAAGTTCGATAATCCGTTGCATTAGTCGCGCCCTCCTGCCACCGCAACTGGCTCACGATCAAGTGCCCGTTCGACCCCGGTCACCGCTGTGACTGGAGTCAGGGTGTCTGCACTCGTCGGGGCACGGTCCACTTGGATGCCATCGGATACCAAGTATTTACCGATGGCGGTCGCCGGCTGGAATTGCGGGTCGTGGAGTTGCAGTGCTGGGAACCGTTCCACGATTCGGCCGGATTCCATCACTGCGACGTGATCGGTCAGTGCTTTGACGACTTCCATTTCGTGTGTCACCACGACCACGGTGATGCCGAGTTCGCGATTAATATCGGCAAGATACTGCAGGACAGTCGCGGTGGTAAACGGGTCCAGTGCTGAAGTTGGCTCATCGCAGAGCAGAACGCGCGGGCGGGTGGCCAGGGCTCTGGCGATCGCCACCCGTTGTTTCTGACCGCCCGATAGGTGCGCCGGATACGCATCGGCTTTTTCTGCGATATCGACGATGCTTAACGCCTCGGCGGCACGTTCGCGACGATCACGGCTGCCCTTCACCCCGGCGAATTTCAGCGACAGCTCAACGTTTTGTGCCACGGTGAGGTTGTTAACCAGGTTGAAGCCCTGAAAAATCATGCCAATCTGATGACGGGCTTGGCGGAGCTCTTCGTCATTGAGCTGGGTGAGGTCCGTGCCGTCAAGCAGAACTTGCCCCTGGGTTGGGCGTTCCAGCAGGTTGATATTGCGCAGGAGCGTTGACTTTCCGGCACCGGAGAACCCAATAATGCCTTGGATACTACCCTTTGGAATATCCAGGCTGACATCGTCAACTGCTGTAACAGGAGTTTTGCCACGCGCGGTAAAGACGGTTGAAATATTGCACAAAGAAATCATCGATCACTCCATTGTTCCTGGCAGTAGCACCGTCCAACTTGGTGAAACAAGGTGGTGGTTGCTGCGACGTCAACGAGCCAGATCTCTCGGTCGCTCTGAATGGTTTGCATGTGAAACGGTACCCGATCTTTGCTTCACCTCACAATGTCTCGGCCTACCGACGTGTCACATTGAGTCACAGAGCACACCGCATGGCGGGGTGACAGCGCCAACAGTGAGCAGCTTTGGTGGCCCATCAGCAGGACTTGACGTGGACCGCTACTTTCTGGCTATAGTAGGCACCGGACACGGGGTGCGCCGCCCGGCGCTGAGAACATACCCGCTGAACCTGATCTAGTTCGAACTAGCGAAGGGATGTTTATCGGTGCATTCTCACACCAGCATTTTTCTGCACGGTCTTAGCAGACCAAGCCTTTCACCTAGCTGCCGATGGTCTTCCGTGCTGCGCATCGGCCGGTCATACTCTGAGCACCCGCCCGATTCACGGTGGCTCAAGACGCCCTGCTTGACTTCATAGCGTGCCGACAGCGGCCCCCAAGCCTTGCATGCCAATTTGGCTCTCCTCAGTCACCCTTCTATGTGCACCCGGCGTATTCAGCGCGTCCGCAGTGACTCCCGTTGCAGGATGTTGTTCCCAGCATGCTGCCGTGCACAGCCACGTCCTATCAAGCTGCCTTGCGCAGCCACGAAAGTGAGATCACATGCAACTATCACAACAACTTGTTCTGGTCACCGGCGGCGCCCGTGGCTTGGGCAAACGCATCGTCAAGGCGTTTGCCAGCCAAGGAGCTCGGGTCGTGATTAACTACCACCAAAGCCACCAAGCGGCCCAACAACTGGTTGAAACGCACGGCCCAGACCGCGCCCTCGCGGTGCAGGGCGACGTCACCGACCCAGCACAGGTCACGGCAATATTTAAAACCGCCCAACACCATTTCAACGCCCCCATCACCACGGTGGTTAACAACGCGCTGATGGACTTTTCGTTTAACGGGGACGCCCGCCCGCATCCAACAGATATTCGTTGGGAACATTTCGAGGCTCAACTGGCTGGCAGTGTTCGGGGCGCACTCAACACGGTCCAGGCGGCGCTTCCCGGCATGCGCGACCAGGCATTCGGTCGCATCATCAACATTGGGACCAATCTGTTCCAACACCCCGTAGTGCCCTACCATGACTACACGGCAGCAAAAGCCGCTCTGTTATCGCTGACTCGCACATTGGCCACGGATCTTGGACAACACCAGATTACGGTCAATATGGTGTCAGGTGGTCTATTGCAGACCACCGATGCCAGCGCAGCAACCCCCGATGAGGTTTTTGACCTCATCGCCTCATCGACCCCCTTGCGGAAAGCAACGACCCCGGAAGAGTTTGCTGATGCCATCATGTTCTTCGCTTCTCCGTGGGCCAGGGCCGTCACCGGCCAAAATCTGGTCGTTGACGGCGGCCTTGTGATGAACTAGGACGAGATTTCTGTGCGCGAACTGCATTTCAACCTCTTTCTCCACGGCTGCGGGCACCACCAGGCGGCCTGGCGCCATCCAGCGTCCGCGGTCGAGCAACTGACCGATATCACCTACTATGAGCGCCTAGCGCAAACAGCCGAAGCTGGGCTATTCGACGCGGTGTTCTTTGCGGATGGACAGTCTGTGGGTGCCCCATCTGCAGGTCCACTGTGGAGTTTGGAACCGTTGACCACGCTAGCCGCCATGGCCCGTAACACCACCCGTATCGGGCTCATTTCTACTGTGTCCACCACCTTTCACTCGCCTTTCCACGTGGCGAGAATGCTTGCCTCGCTGGACCACATTAGCCACGGGCGGATTGGTTGGAATGTGGTGACCTCAATGTTCGATGCAGAGGCACAGAATCATTCGATGGACGGGATGCCACCGAGTGACAAGCGCTATGCACAGGCTGCGGAATTCATTGATGTCGTAACTGCCCTGTGGGATTCCTGGGCTGATGATGCGGTGCTGGCTGACCGGAACGGGCTCTTCGCTGATCCCACCAAGCTGTATCCGGTGGATCACGTCGGCGAACATTTTCAGGTGGCAGGACCTTTAAATATTTCGCGCGGCCCCCAGGGCCGCCCAGTCTTGTTTCAGGCTGGTGCCTCAAAGGCAGGCCGCAATCTGGCGGCACGCTATGCCGAGGGGATCTACGCGGTAGCATACGATCAGACCCAGGGTCAGGAATATTATGCCGACCTGAAAACACGGATCGCCGGACAGGGTCGGAACCCGGCCACGGTCGCCATCATGCCTGGGCTGGTCACCTACCTGGGGTCTACCGAGGCTGAAGCCCGAGCACAACAAGCAGAAATTGATCAGCTGCTGCCTGCCACCCAATCCTTAGCCCAGTTATCTACGTTTCTTGGGCAGGACTGCAGTGACTGGGACCTTGATATGCCCGTTCCCGACCTGCCGCCGCCTGCTGAATTCGCTGGCCCACAAGGTAGGTATGCCACGATCCTGCGGATTATTGAAACAGAGCGCCCCACGGTTCGCCAACTGCTGGGCAGACTGGCAGCGGGCGGTGGGCACTGCACCATGGTGGGGACGCCCGAGCAGGTGGCTGATGCCATCGAATGTTGGTTTAGCACAGGTGCCGCCGATGGTTTTAATCTGATGCCCCCGCTGTTGCCTGGCGCAATAGAAGAGTTCATTGACCGGGTGGTTCCCATCCTGCAGCGTCGGGGTTTATATCGCACCGCATATACGGCGTCCACTTTGCGAGGCCACCTCGGACTGGAGCGGCCTAGCGTCTGAATGTAGAGCGTTCCAAAACCAGCCTGACCACCATATTTCAACTCGACTTGCGGGCACGGGGTGCGCTGTTGCAGCGCTGAGACAACACCCGTGGAACCTGATCTAGTTCATACTAGCGAAGGGATGTCCATAGTGACTTCACTGAACCTTGATGTTGTTCCTCGCGTATTATCCATCGCAGGAACTGACCCTTCTGGCGGTGCCGGCACCGCTGCAGACCTCAAATCCATTACCGCAGCCGGCGGTTACGGGATGGCTGTAGTGAGCTCACTAGTGGCTCAAAATACGCACGGGGTGCGGGCTATCCACACCCCGCCGACCACGTTTCTTGCCGCACAACTCCAGGCAGTGAGCGACGACGTCACCATTGACGCGATGAAAACCGGCATGCTGGGCACCGCAGAGATTATCGAAACCGTGTCTGCCTGGCTCGATGACCATCCACCACAGGTTTTGGTGGTAGACCCGGTCATGGTAGCAACCAGCGGCGACCGGCTGATTGATCGGCGCGCAGAGCATGCCATGATCCAGTTCTGTACTCGGGCCACACTCGTGACTCCAAATATCGACGAGCTGGCGGTCCTGACCGGCGCTACCCCGGCCACGAACGAATCCGAGGCCATTGCCCAAGCATCCGACTGGGCCGCCACCACCGGGGTTTCAGTGCTCGTCAAAACCGGCCATCTCACCTCCCGCAGGATCACGAATACCTGGGTCGGTCCCGAAGGTGTGCGCACTTCGGCCTATGCCACCCGCCTTGCGGTGACCAGTACACACGGCACCGGGTGTTCCCTGTCTGCAGCGCTTGTCACCCGGCTTGGTGCCGGAGATGATCCGGCCACCGCGCTCTTGTGGGTCACCGATTGGCTCCACGAAGCCATCCAACACGGTGAAGCGCTCAATGTCGGCACAGGGCAAGGGCCGGTAGATCATTCCTACCGATCACGACGCAGCCTGGTGGAGACACCACCAACAGCGTCCAAAAATCCATCCGAGACGCCGTCCCTGAATTTGATACAGGGTGAGGTTCGATGACACAACTTCCTACCGCGACCTCAACATCGTCGACTAGACTCAGCGATCTGCCACCGGCGGGTCAGGCTGCGTTGCGAGCCGGGGTGGTTGGCAACTGGATTGACAATATTCATGTGTTCCTGCCATTAACCGCTCTAGCACCGGCCATGGTGGTTCTGGCGGGTCCCACGACCGGTGCATCAACCGCCGCACTGGTGGTGGTCGCAATGCTGTTTGGACGCCCCCTAGGTGGCGTGATTTTTGGGCGACTCGCTGACCGGTTCGGCCGAACTCGGACCACCCGCATAGCCATCGGCGGCACTGCTGCGTGCGCACTGGCCATTGCCCTGCTGCCCACATATGACGTGCTGGGTAGCGGGACCATCGTTTTGATCTTGGCGTTGCGGTTCCTCGGTGGGATCTTTGTGGCCGGCCAATATTCAGCAGCTATTCCGCTGGCGATGGAGTGGTCTACCCCGCGCCGTCGTGGCCTCATGAGCGGGCTGATCCTTTCGATGGCGCCATGGGCCCAAGCAAGCATCGCGCTGGCCGTAGCAATACTGTTGCTGGTGCTAGGCCCTGACGCGTATGCCGCGTGGGGTTGGCGGGTCCTATTTGTCCTCGGGGCGATGTTGTCGCTCGGTTTACTGCTCTATTACGGTCGCCAGGTCACCGACGCCCCGATATTTGACCGCCATATCCAACGGGATCGGGAACAACCAACCCAACCACGGACACGGCTGCGCGACATGCTGGTGGGTACGTGGGCTTCAGCGTTCTGGCAGGTGTTTCTGCTGATGACCGGGTTGTGGTTGCTGACCAACAGCACGGTGCTGCTACTCACCGCACGGCTGGCAACTGATGCCGGCCTGTCGGACACGCGAGTCTCTGTGACGATTGGCATCGCCACGATTGCCCAGGCACTGGTTATGGCACTGGCGGGGCATCTATCCACCTACATCGGGCGACAAAAACTCTTCGTTATCTGGGGGCTAAGCGCCGTGCTGGTGGCTCCGTTCATCTGGCGGCTGGCGGTGACATCATCGTCATTGAGCCAGGCAATCTTGTGTACAGCGGTGCTTCAGGTGATCACGGTCGCCGCCTACGGTCCTGTATCGGCGTACCTTTCCGAGCGGTTCCCCACCGAGGTGCGCTCCACCGGCTATGGCATGGGCTATAGCCTATCCCTGGTGCTTCCGGCGTTATATCCGTTCTATCTACCGTTGATTGAACCGGTGCTGGGACGACACGGTTCAGTCATGGCGATGGTTGCGCTGGGCGGCGCCCTGGTAATTGTTGGTGCTCTACTTGGCCCGCGCTTAACGCCCCGAGAGATCGATCAGCAACTGGACGTCGTGGCCGCGACCTTGGCAACCGACCGATACAAGGGCGGTAGGCTATGAGCCCTGATCCTGACGTGCAAGGCATCGCCAGTGTGCTGAATGCGGTGCGTGAGCAGCAGCCTGTGGTGCATTGCATCACCGCGACCGTTTCGATGGGCATCGTGGCCGATGGGCTACTCGCCGCCGGTGCACGACCGATGATGACCGAGACCATGCACGAAGCACCCGTCCTGACGACCGCCGCCGATGCGTTATTGGTCAACCTGGGCACTCTGAGCAGCGATGCGATGGAAGGTATTCCGGCAACCGTGGAGGCCGCGGTTGCTGCCGGGCACCCGTGGGTTCTTGATCCCACGGCCATCGGGATAGCTCCGGTCCGGACGCCGCTGGCTCGCACCCTGTTGGCTTCTCGCCCAACGGTGGTGCGCGGCAACGCCTCAGAAATATTGGCCCTGGCCGACGCTGGGCCGGGCGGACGGGGTGCTGACTCACGTGCCACCCCGGACATGGCCCGGGATGCGGCTGTGACGATCACCGACCGCACCGGTGGTGCTGTGGCAGTGTCCGGTGCGGTGGATTTGATTGTCGACGGGTCCCAGCAGCGTCGAGTGCACCGCGGAACCCGAATGCTCACCCGGGTGACCGGTACCGGGTGCTTACTGGGTGCGCTGACTGCGGCGTGTGCTGCGGTGAGTCCAGACCGGTTCCTGGCGGCCGTGGCTGCCACCACGTGGCTCACCCTGGCCGGCGAAATCGCACTCGAGCGTGCCGCAGGTCCCGGATCCTTTCGGTTACATGTACTTGATGCGTTAGATGAGGTTGGACAATGAACCTAGAGTTCCGGTGCTATCTGGTCACTTCCGGTACCGATCGAAGTACAGTTGATACTGCAGCACAGGCAGCTCGCGCTGGCGCCGGGATGGTTCAGGTCCGGGCCAAAAAAACGTCCGCAGCCCAGTTGCTCCAGCTGACCGTGGCTGTCGCCGAGGCGGTGGCTGAGGCAAATCCGCAGACCCGTGTAGTGGTCAATGATCGTGTCGACATCGCCATGGCGGCCCGACAGCGCGGTGCCGCTGTGCACGGGGTACACCTTGGTCAAGAAGACCTACCGGTCACCGATGCTCGCACCCTGCTGGGCGGCGAGGCAATCATCGGGTTGTCCGCCGGGACCCTAGAGCAGGTTCGACAGGCAGATCAGTATCGTAAAATCATCGACTACCTAGGAGTGGGGCCTTTTCGACCCACTCCGACCAAAGACTCGGGGCGTGAACCCCTGGGCCTGACCGGCTATCCAAGAATCGTAACAGCGACACAGCTGCCGGTCATAGCCATTGGGGATGTCACACCGCAAGATATTGGTGAGCTCGCCGGAACCGGCATCGCCGGGGTGGCTTTAGTTCGTTCGATCATGCAGGCGGCGCAGCCCGGCCGTGTGGTGCACGATGTTTTAGCGGCATGGCCACCGGAGAGGCCTGGCTCCAGTCGACAATCTTGACGGACCTCCCTGGGTATTCTCGCGCGAGGTATTCAAGAGTGTTGTAGAACGTCAGCACGCTGGCCGACAGGGAGCGCGGAGGACTAGCGAGGACCGATGGCAGTGTGCTGGGCATGTTCTTGGTCAGCCCAGGCCATAATAGCCTCGTGGGCCTCGCCCCTGGCGTCGAGCTGTTCGAAGTCGTTTTCCACTAACACCACCGAGACGGGACCCCATGGATAATCCATCGTGGTCCAGGTAATCCCCGGTTGATTGAAGGCTGGACGACGCTGGCACACGCCGGCCGGGATTAATGTTGCGTTGCCGGATTTTAGGCACAGTGCGGCCATGATATCCACATGATCGACGACGCGCGTGTTACGCGGCATCAGGTCTTCGAGCAACGGTCCGGTCACCCCGGAGTGGTCTGTAAAGACCGGGTCATCCATCAATAAAAACGTTCTGGTAGTGAAGTAGTGTCGCAGCGCATCAACCGAGGGCTCAGCGACGCCGTCGTCAGTTGTCGGGTGCACGAGCGCTAAGGGTTCAGACCACAGGAGGGTTTCGTGATTGCCCCACGATTTTGAAATCCCATCCGAGTAGGTCACCCCTCGTGTACAAATCCCGTGGGCTACCATCGAATGCAGTTTGGCCGAATTGGTGACCCTCAAATGGGCCTCCGGGATGTGATCCAACGCTGCAATCAACCTGGTGGTTCCCGCACCGACCAACCACTCATCAACCCCGACCGTCTCAGACATCGCGTGGGCATCCATAATGCTGCTGACGCCGCTGTGGGTGAGTGCTTCCTGAGTCATCCGTTTGGCGGTCTGGAGCCGGAATAAATACTCGGCGATCGTTGGCAGAATATGCCGACCCTCCGGTGTGAGATCGACACCCTTCCAGCTGCGCAGTAAGACTGGGAACCCGAGTTCTTGCTCAATGCGTTTGATCCGCAGACTCACCGTGGGTTGGGTGGCGTAGAGCTCTTGCGCGGCGCGAGAAATACTGCGATGTCTTGCTACAGCAAGAAAAGTCCGCATAGATTCGATATCCACTGGCGTGGGCTCCTGAGGTTCAACCGTTACTGCAACGCTCTGCCTCTATGCCGCTGCGAGTGGACACAATATGGCAGGAGAAGTGCTTGACGCGCGACCCACCGGGCATGCCTAGACCAGCGTGCCTGCGAAAGCTTGCAAAATTTGTTCATTCGATAATACTCGTCCAAAATACGTGTCGATCGTGTTCAGGGTGGTTTCCTGGGCGGTGTCACAGGCTCCTGCGGTGGCGTCCCTAGCGAAGACGACCTTGAAGTCGCGCATAAAAGCACTGCGCGCGGTGGAGTCACAGCTCACTTCCGTAAGCGTTCCGGTAATCACGACGGTGTCGACCATCCGGTAACCCCGCCGCGTGTGTAACAACACCTCAAGGTTCGTGTTGTAAAACGCGTCGTACCGATGCTTTTTCACCACGTGATCGGTCGGTTGAGGACCCAGCTGTGGCACGATTTCAACCCCGTCAGTCCCGTCACGCATGCCCTCGGTGAGGAGGCGCGTGTTTTGACTAGTTTCTAACGGGGAGACGTTGAACTGGTCATATAAAACATGCTGGGTGTAGATGATCGGTACGTTCGCCGCACGCGCGCCGTCGACGAGTTCGCGCATCTGCGGCAACCGACGCCGTGCCATCGGCACTTCCATCGGGCGGCCGTCTTCTACAATATCCCGTTGCATATCCATGACTAAAAGGGCGCTTGAATTCACGTCAAACTGCCACATACTGGGGTCCTCCTCAACCAACACGTCGTAGTCTAGGTGAGATCCGCGTCACTAGGGTATAAGGATTATTGATACCTTCCGCTCACATCAGTGCGGGATTCACTACAGTTGATGCCATGAAGATTTTGCTCCTGGGCTTCGGATCCATTGGTCGTCATATCGTGCGCCTATTAGATTATGACTTCACCGCCATGGTCCGCGACGTTGCCGCCCACCGCGAGCGCGGAACCATGGGGGTCAAACTTATCACCGCAGAACAGTTCGACGACGCCGTGACCAACGCTGATCTGGTGGTCGAAGCCGCTGGAGTAGCAGTCGCGAAGCAGTTCCTACCGCGCGTACACAAACCTTTTGTGCTCACCTCGGTCGGTGCGCTGGCGGATCCGGAGGTTGCCGAAGCGCTGATGACGCCGCACCTGCACGTGACCAACGGTGCCATCGGTGGGTTTGATGTGCTCGAGGCCGTGGCTGACCAGTTGGATCAGGTGTCTATTACGACGTCGAAGGATCCCACCGGGCTGATTCAGCCGTGGATGTCGGAAGCCGAAGCCACCCGGTTAGAAAAACTCACGGAACCCGAGGTGCTGTTTTCCGGAAATCCCATTGCTGCGATCGAAAAGTTCCCGGGCAATGTGAACGTCTCGGTCGCGCTGGCCTATGCGACCCGCGGCGCCAAACCCCTGGCCGAGGCTCTGCAGCGCGTCCAGGTCACATTGGTTGCCGATCCACAACACCCCGAATCGGCCCACGTGATCGAAGCATCTGGGGCCGCCGGACGTTTCCGATTCGAATTCGCTGCCTCCCCCAGCCCAATCAATCCGGCTACCTCGGGCACCACCGCATTGTCATTGGCTGCCACGATTCGTCGCATTGCACCGTATGTTCGTCGCGGCTAACCGCTTCCTGCCCGGGGATCAGCCACCACATTTAGAATGGGAAGCGTGGACCACCTAACGCCAACACTCGAGCATCGCGCCGCCTCCGAGCCCGACGGGGCGCGGAAATCTGCGGCCCGGACAGCATCCCGGGCGATCTGGGTTTCGATCAGTTTCACGGTGGCGGCTATCGTGGTTGGTTTCATCGCCTTTTCGGGCAGACTCACGCCGTTAGCGGGAGGCTACTCGGTGGGCACCGTGGCCGGAGTGACCACCGGGATTGCCGCCGGAACCTCGGCCCTGATCGGGTTGATCATCGCCACCGAATCACCGCGCGGCGCCCTGGGGTGGATGCGCCGTCGGTTTTGGGGATGGTGGTTGATCGATCTGATCGGCATCTTCATTCTCCACGCCGCGATCGCCACCATGGCGGTGTTGAGTGTCTTCCGGCTCTTCCAGCAGGCGTTCCAAGGGCTCATCGTCGATGCCATAGCGGCCACCATTATGTTGTGTTTGGTGTGTGCCGCGACGGCCTATTTTGGTTTCAGCTCGGCCTCACGGGCCTCGTCGTCGTCGATTTCAACCCTGCTGGCCTTATTCATGGCCGCAGGCGTCTTAGCGTCCATGCTGTTAGCCGAGAACCCCTACTGGTGGCACCAGTTCTTCTCGGAACTGGGCACCGGGCAAGCCGGAGTGTTGTCGTTTTGGACCTTCAACACCACGATCACCGTCTCAGGCATCGTCTTGACGACCCTGGCGAATTTCATCAGCCAGGACCTGTCGGCTTGGGCCGCACACCGCCACCGCCAGGGCAAGCGTCGTGCCCTAGTCCCAGTATTAAGAAGCGGCATGATCGTGATGGGTATCTGCCTGATCGGGTTGTCCTGGATCACGATCCACATCAGCGACCCGATCCACACCGGTTTCGTGCAAGTCCTAGCGGTGACGTTCGGGATCATGTTGCTCAGCGTGCCAATCTGGTTACCCGGTGCCCCGGCAGCGATGTATGTCATCAGCTACCTGATGCTCGGCGTGGGTATTTTTGCAGTGGCCCTGTGGGATCCACTGGGCTACTACAACCTCACCGCACTTGAGCTGGCCTTCGCCGGGATTATTTTTGCCTGGCTGGTCGTGTTGATTCGCACCCTCGACGCCATGATCTCCGACGCGACAGCCTCAGGGAGCATCAGATGACAGCGAGCTCCCCGCGCACCAACGTCCAGCTTGCCCGCGAAGGCATCATCCTCGCCGGGGCCGGGGCGGCCATTGGCCTGCAGGTGGCCCACCGCTCGGTGGCCGCAGGGGTTCAGCAGCACTCCAATTTCACTGCCGACCCGCTGGGCAGGCTGCGCCGTACGCTGCAGTATATTTTCGCTGTCGTCCTGCCCGAAGCCCAACCCGCCCGTGGCACCGTCATCGACTGGGTCGCACGCGCCCACGTACCGGTCGAGGGCGTCGTGGACGGCGCACCATACAGTGCCGCCGATCCGCAGACCCAACGCTGGGTGACCGCCACCCTGTATTGGACCGCCGAACAGATCCGCTGGCGCATCTGGGGCGAGCGGCTTGCTGCCGACGACGCCGAGCAAATCTACCGCAGCTACGCGGTGTTAGGCACCGCGTTGGGCATGCCCGAAGCCTCCTGGCCTGAAGACCGCGCATCGTTCCAACGATATTGGGACCAACAGATGTCCACCCTTCAAGTCACCGCGGTCGGCCGACAGATCATGACCGACCTCTTTGCCGCCCACAGCGTTCCGACATGGCTACGCGCCGCCATGCCCCTGGCCCGGTTCCTAACCGCCGGGCTATTGCCCGCTGATATTCGGTGCCAACTGGGCTGGGACTGGGACGGCGCGAAGTCTATTCGGGAAGATCGGCTGTGGCGCATCCTTCGGTACGCCTATCCCCGACTACCTACCGGCATTCGGTATGCACCGGCTCGGATCGTCGTGGCCGGACTGCCCGCAGTGTCTCGCGATTAGGCGCGCGGCACTCGGACGATGTCGCCAACGCTGATCACGTTGGGATTGGTGATCTTGGGGTTCGCGGCCAGGAGCCGGTGGTACAGATTCCCGTTGCCGTAGTGCTGCTTGGAGATACTCCAGAGCGTGTCACCGGATCTCACCACGTGCTCAAAGTAGTTGGTGTACCCGGGCACGATCTCGGCACCCAGAATCACCGGAACCACCACCCGATCGCGGGGCGAACCATCCTTGGGCGACTCGTGGAAGACTTCGATGTAGGCCACGGCATGTTTGAACGCGGCCGAGGCAACCTTGGCGACAACCTGGAACTGGCCGTGCCCACCGGTGCCGTCACCGGCCATGAAATGCCCTTCGACCTCGTCGTGGCCCTCGCTGATCCGGTAGTTATAACTAGCCTCAAACGCGCCACCGGCCGTCCCGGCGATCATGATGTTGTTGCTGACGATATCGTAGGGCTGGGGCTGTTGAACATTGATGCTCACGATGATCCTCCTGCACTGCTGTGGGAGTGTTTTCCATGGCCTAAGACCACAGCCACCGCCGTTGAATCGCCACGATAAAACCTACTCACGTCGGTCCCTGAGCGATACGATAAACACACCGGCTCACACACCAAAAGGACAGGCTATGACGCTTCGACATATTGTTAACTGGAAACTCAACGGGGAGACTTTTGCTGCCCGCAATGGTCAAGCCGCAAAAATTGCTGAAGCGTTAGAGGCTCTGCCAGCGCGCATTCCCGAAATTCGCGACCTCAAGGTCTACCGCAACGAATTGCATGAGGGCGCAAATTTTGACCTCATCCTGATCGCAGATTTCGACGACGCCGAGGGGCTGGCTGTTTATGCAGACCACCCTGAGCATGTACCCGTCGTCGAGATGATCAAAGGCATGATTTCCGACCGCGTCGCCGTCGATTTCACGGTGTAGCCCCGGTGCAAGGCACACCGCGCTCAAGACTACGCGTTCAATGAATACCAGGGTCTTGCCGCACCATGCCGGTGGTGTGTGAGTTAACATGATCTCAGGCTTAGACCTTCGACTCAGTAATGGGTCACTCACCTCGACGGAAAGGGCCCATCATGGACTCTACACATACCCCGCCGTCTGCAGCGGAATCCCTGCATGTGTTGTTAGCGAGCAATCACGAGATCGCAGAATTTCTCAATGAGCTGGCCAAACTTGCTGCTTTTGAAGTCATCGGCCCCACGGAGGGTTATTGTGCCATCCTGTTAAGCCGCAATAGACGCAAGACGGTGGTGGGACACAGTAGCCAGACCGCCAAGGATCTCGACGAAACCCAGGCGGGCTTTGATGAAGGTCCCTGTCTTGAAGCGCAACTGCAGCACAAAGTGATCCTGTCGCACGATGTGCGAGAGGAAGCGCGGTGGCCCAGATATATGGCTATGCTGCGGACTTCTGATATTCGCAGCGTGGTGGCAGCACCGTTGTCACTCGGTGACACGGCGACCGCCGCCATGAATTTTTATGCATTGGAACCAGAGGCTTTTACCGCCGAAGATATTGACGAGGCCCAGCAATTTGCTTCTTTGGCGTCGTTAGCGGTTTCGGTAGCCTTACGGATTGCGGATGCAGCCGAGGTCGCGGAAGATCGGCAACAGGCCATGGAGTCTCGAACAGCCATTGATATTGCCATCGGGATCATCATGGCGCAACAAGGTTGCTCTCAGGAGGAGGCCTTTGACCTCCTCGCTCAGGTCTCCAGCGTCCGCAACGTGAAAGTTCGTGACCTGGCTGAAAATCTTGTCGCATCGGTAGGCAAAGGCACACCGAAGACCGCCTTTGATGCCTAACGGAGCTAGCTCGAGAACTCTTCGGGGCTGCCAAGCAATGCACCGTCATGCGACGGCCCGCACTGTTTGGCAGCCCCGGGATTACTGAAATGACAACGATCAGGCTCGAGTAAAGACGCAGATGGTTTGCACCTCGTGGGTATTCGGTGCGAAATCATAGGCGTCGATTTCCGTCAGCTGCCACCCATGTTGGTTGAGCCATTTAGTGTCGCGAGCCAGCGAAACTGGATCCTGAGAGACATAGACGATCCTGTCCGGTCCCAGTTTGACCATCCGGCTCAGTGTCGCGCTGCGAGCACCCTTTTTGGGCGCGTTCAGCACCACGGTGTTCACCCGGCGACCGTTGAGGCCACCGCTGGCGAGGTCAACCTCCGGAGCACGCAGCCAGCCTGACATCACGTGGTTCACGTTGCCGGGCAGCGCGATCGCCTGAGGCAGGCTCTCGAGGTTAACGTGTGCGTCCCGGCTTGCAGCTGGGCGGGGCTCCACGGACAGCACGGTCCCATCAGGGCCGACCGCTTCTGCTAGGAACCGGGAGTATAGGCCAGAGCCGCCGTAGAGATCTACGACGACGTCACCCGGCTTGACCCGGGCAGCTTTGAGGACTGCGTCCACCAGTACGGCGGGCGCCTCTTTGTGCACCGGCCAGGAATGATAATTCGAGACACGAAAATCATGGCTTCCGTGAGTGTCGGAGACGACTTCTTCGGTGACCCACTCGCGTCCGCGTAACGTGGTCACTTCCATGGTTCCGCGGTGTCGCTGCGATGGTGTTGATACCGCGATCGAGACGTATTCGGGCAGCTCTGATAGCTCAAGCCGCCACGCATTCATGGCTTTTTGCAACGCGTCTTCGGAACCGGCGATGTAGGCGGCAGGCACGATGGTGATCAGTGCTTCACGGCCGTGGTGCGGGGTGACGACTTCAACACGCACCGCACCCGAGAAGTCATAATCCCACAGTTCTAGGTCATCTAACTGCGGAACAGCCAACGGCACGTTACGGATGCGAACCTTTTGCAGGCTCCGGTGCACCGGCAGGGACAACCGTCCCGTATCAGACACCACAAACGCATTTCGGGTGCGCCAGTGCATTCCCGAGGCGCCGTCGCAGTCCATACCGGCCACAGAGATTTCCATGTCTTCAGGTATCTGTTCACCAAGCCGAACCATCTTGTCCCGGAAGACGTTGGCTTTAATACGGCGTTGATACTCCAGCACAATATGACCGTATTCCGCTCCACCGATCGGTGGACGGCCCGCCCCATACGAGCGCAGTGGATCAGCAATCTTCCACTGATGTGCTCGGCGAAACTCGGAGGCAGCGATAACTTTGACGGTATCGGCCAGCAGGTATCTGCCAGACGGGCCAACCCCGGTGAGTTTCGCGACGACGGTCTCACCGGGTATCGCGTGACGAACGAACACCACCCGTCCGTCATGCTGTGCGACGCCATGACCACCGCGGGCCATCCGTTCCACCTGCACCTGAATTTGCGTCTGCTCAGGTGACAGCGTGAGCGCACCAGCGGATTCTTGTTGGGTTAATGGATTCATAGTATTGGTCATTGAACGCCCTCTTCTTGCGGCTTTGCTAAAACCTTAATCTGCTCGGGAGCAGCAGCTATCGAAATGTTTTGGACGGCACGGTCACTGAGGGTGCTCAGTACTGCCGGATAGTGTTCAGCGCACCACTGAAAAACCGTGGTAGGGTGCAGCACCCCAACGGGTTCATGCCCGTTCAGGACAACAAGTGGTCGGATTTGCCCCTGCTGATAGTTCTGCAGCACACTCTCCAGCGGATCATCTGCGCTGAGAAAAAGTTCCGATGATTCGGTCAATTGGCCGCACGGTATTGTGCGCCAGTTTTCTGCAGCGTTGCTCGCTGCTGTGTCCAGGTCGGCTTCGGTGATGATGCCCAGTGGCTTACCTGAAGCATCCATCACGACCACTGGCTCACTCCATACTGCGATCTCGTGTGCAGCGTGTTCCAGCATTTGGCTCGGTAGCACCCTCGGCCCTATGGGTGACGTCATTTCTCGGACGGTAGCTCCCTGCGCGGGGCCGAGGAGCTTGCCGTGCAGATTTTCCTGAGTGGTATTAGCGGGCGCAACCTGGGACGCGAACACCCCAATGAGGTGAATTTTGGGAAGCTTCCCATTGGCTTGCTGTTGTGAACCGTATTGCTCAAGACGCTGGAGGCCACCGTGTTCGAGATGTGTGACTTCTGTCAGGTCAATGGTGATGTTTGGGCATCCTTGAAGCGTCAGGGCAGGTTCAAGGATTTCCAGCAGACTTTGGCATGTATCAGCCGTAAGGTGGCCTTCTGCTGTGATGCGAAGCGGTCCTGGCAGGATATCGGCTTCGACGTGGACTTTTAGGGCATGCTCCACGATTCTCCTTAAAAGCGGTATCGGAAGAGCCCACTGCTGAACCTGAAGCTACTTTACCTAAAACCTTGGAAGTTTATTTTTCAACGTAATATACGGTTCATAATCTCGGGGAGCAAGTCGATGTTCGCCGCTGTGGCCCGGCAGGCGACTCATCTGAAAGCAACCAGAGCCTGCAATGCAGCCCATGTCAGGTCGGTCCGGTCAGACTACCGTGGTGGTCTTTGCAGGAGAACATCCGCAGCGCAATTGGTCAGGATGAGGCCCGTGGGGTATGCCCACATTGTTCATGACCTCTCGGGAATTCCTAGTTACCTCACAGGAAACCTTCAGCAAAGAGTTCTTGTCCCCTCTCGAAATGCATCGTTATGGTGGCGGATGTTGAAGCAAATAGCTTCAGCTGTGCTTCGGCATATGCGAATCTCAAGGAGAGTTGGCAAGGTACCACGAGGTGCGTTGGCTCGCACCAAAGACCATCCATAGTGAAATTTCCGCTATGGCCCTTATTCTTTCGGCGGGTATACCCCATATGAACAATCACAGGGATACCCCGCCCTGTTGCACAGGAAACCATCATGACTATTCTCACCAAAGCTCCGAGCGCTTGGTTGCCCCAAGAAACTTACGACCGTCTCAGCAAAGAACTCGAACACCTCTGCGGCCCAGCTCGACAAGAAATCGCCACCCGGCTTGAAGCAGCACGCGCTGAAGGTAACGCTGAAGAAAATGGCGCCTACCTCACCACGCTTGAAGAACAAGCAAAAAATGAAGGCCGCATTTTAGAGCTTAAAGAGTTATTGGAAACCGCGCATGTAGGAGAAAACCCTGCAGACGACGGTGTAGTTGACGTGGGGATGGTTGTGGAAGCCACCGTGGGCGATCAAGACCTACGCTTCCTGTTCGGGAATCGACAGATTGCTAAAGACTACGACGACTTGGACGTCTACTCCGAACGCTCACCACTGGGTGTAGCCATCCACGGTGCGCAGACCGGACAAACCGTCACCTATACAGCGCCTAATGGCAAAGCTATTGAGGTCACGATCAACGCAGTAACACCCTATAAACCTTGACAGCTACAGATCGACACACCATATGGGTAGACCCCCGATGACACCTCGGTTGGGGTGCGGTGTCATCAGGGGGTCAGAGGACCTTCTACAAGACTTCTCGTATGAGTTATGGTGAAGAATTCGCAGCATAGAGTCAGATCGATGCGAATGGATGGGTGATGGGTCATGGTTTCACCGTTGGAATGGTATCTATCCGAAGTAATGGCCCATGTGCAGCCGATCACAGCAGGCCACGTCAACCCTGTCACGCAAGGTGCCACAAATCCGGATATTCATACCGTCGGTATCACTTTGACCACTGTCGAGGGGTGTCAGTATTCGGCCGGCGCCGTCGATCACAAGTTTGCGATGCAATCTATTGCCAAAGTCTTTAGCTATGGTCTGGCTTTAGAAGATTTAGGTCCCCAAGAAGTAGCCAAGGCAGTCAATGTTGAGCCTTCTGGGGATGCTTTCAATATGATCTCGCTGGAAGTTGATGGACGGCCCGCCAACCCCATGATTACTGCCGGGGCTATTGCCACCGTGGGCTTGATCCAAGACCACGACGATACCAAGCGCATTACCCGAGTATCTACTACCATGCAGCAGGCCGCTGCTGGCTCTCCCGGTGTATTAGAGATTAACCACGATGTGTATCAGGCCGAAAATCTTAGCGTCGGCCGCAATCGTGCTCTGGCGTGGTTGTTGCATTCCTTCGGCATTGTTGAGACTGATCCCGAAGCCGCACTGCAAGACTATTTATTGCAATCGTCAATAGACGTCACCACGCAAAACCTGTCGATGATGGCAGCAACGTTGGCAAATAAAGGATGCAACCCCATCACCGGGGCTCAAGTGTTCTCGCCAGAAACGACCCGTCACGTATTGTCGGTGATGATGACGTGCGGCATGTATAACGCCGCCGGTAACTGGATGACTGATGTTGGACTACCAGCAAAATCGGGTGTCGATGGTGGCATCATGATCGTGGTACCAGGGCAAATGGGTATCAGCATATACTCAGCGCCCTTAGACACACACGGCAATTCCATACGAGGTATTGCCGCCACCAAACGCATTACCACCGATTTTGGGTTGCATTATGCCGATGCTTCACCCCTTGGTGATTCAAGTTTGCGTGCCCACTACTCCTTAGCTGATGCGTCAGCTGGACCCATTCGCTCTATTGAACTATCCCGCACGACCTGGCAGTTTGGCCATCACTGTCACATTTTAGAAGCATCCGGTGATCTGGGCTTTGCCGAAACTGAAACCATGATTCGAACCATCACAGCCATGCCTGAGTCAGTTTCTATGGTGATCCTCGATTTCCAAAGGGTCGATGCCTATAGCAAAGCCACCACCATTCTGCTGGCGTTGACCCTCGCCACATGGCGCGACCAGGCCAAAGATATGCTTTTTATCGACCGGGATGACTCCCTGATCAGCAGTATTCTCACCTACAGCACGACCCGCGACGATCTGGACTTCCCAGATCCTCGCCAGCAGCCCCACACGACCTCCACCGGCCAGATTGACCTACCTTCCCAGGCCCACCACGGCACCACCCTTGGAGAGTTTCGGTTCTTTGACGATCGTGCCGCAGCCTTAGAATGGGCAGAACTACGCTTAGCCCAACGCTATGCACCACAAGCTCTGCAAACTTACCGCACGAAGCAACAACCACACATCGCCCCGATATTCGGTTTCCTCACGGACGAGGAAGCCGATGAACTCGCTGCACACATGCAAGTGCAGCACTACCCCGCAGGCACCGTAATCCGCCAGATTGGCCAACCTTTTGATGGCATCTACTTCATCCGATCTGGCCGGGTAGAGCTCTCCGCTCAAGGCCAGGGCGAGACCGACTACCGTCACGGGTACTTATCGGCCGGTAGTACCTTCGGCCAATTCGCGCTAGGCGACAGCTGCCAGCAGCTTTCCACCATCCGCGCGGTTCACGATGTAGAGGCGCTCGTCCTCACCGCACAACACATCGCCGCACTTGAACACTCCAATCCAGCACTGGCCATCCGCCTATGGACTGCAATTGCCCGCGAAGCCTACACAATGCTTGGGCAAACCTCACGAGAAACCGGTGCCCGCGAACAATTGTGAACCCGCCCCCAACAAGTCTGTCGTGACGTGGGCTATTGGTAGAGGTCCTTATATTCGCGGCGGATGACTTTCTTGTCGATCTTGCCGACCGAGGTCGCAGGGATTTTGTCGACGACCTTGAACTCTTCAGGTAACTGCCATTTAGCAAACCGTTGCAGCAAGTGCTCGTCGATTTCCTCGCGGGTGATGTCGTCGCCGTCCTGAAGCACTAAGAGCATGAAGGGGCGTTCATCCCACTTGGGGTGCTCGAGTCCGACCACGGCGGCCTGGACGACCTTCGGGTGGGAAACCATGAGGTTTTCCATGTCGATCGACGAGATCCATTCACCACCGGATTTGATGACGTCTTTGAGTCGGTCAGTGATCTTGATGAACCCGTTTTCGTCGATGCTCGCGACGTCACCGGAGCGCCAGTAGCCGTCGACAAACTTCGTTGCGAGGTCTTCGGCAGGCATGCCGTGGTAGCTCGCGGTGATCCAAGGGCCTTTGAGCAACACTTCGCCGGAGGTCACACCGTCGTCGGGTACCTCGTTGCCCATGCCGTCGACGATTTTGTAGTCGACGTTGACCGGAAAACTGCCCTGTTTGGACCCGTAGGCTTGCTGTTCCTCCTGGGACATTCGTGCGCGCAGTGTGGGTCGTAGCCGGTTTACGGTGACAATCGGTGAGGTCTCGGTGGCGCCCCACCCGTGGACGACTTCGGCATTGAAAGTCTCACGATATGCGGTAATCAGGGAGTTCGGCGGTTCGCTACCGCCACACAGCATGCGTAGCCCCGTCAGATCGGTGACACCCTTGGATTTCAGCACCTCTAACATGGGCGTGAAGATTGCAGGCACACCGTTGGTCACGGTCACCCCCTCGTCGGTGAGCGCCCCGGTAATCTCGCCCAGCGTTTCGGCCGAAAACATGCCGGGCAGTACAAGTTTGGCACCTACCATGACCGCCACCTGCACCATGCCCCACGACAGGACGTGGAACATCGGGGTGATCGGCATGACGACGTCTTCGTTGCTGACGGTGAGATCTTTGACGGTGTTATACGAGTGCAGATACTGCGAGCGGTGCGAATAAAACACGCCTTTGGGTCGCCCGGTAGTGCCGGTCGTGTAGCCTGCGGCAAACGCCGAGGTTTCGGAAATATTTGGCCAGGCGGCCAGCGGTTCGACGTCGGCGATCAGGTCTTCGTAGTAGACGGCGTTGGGTAAGGTGTGCTCGATGTGGCCCTCAGACAAGATGACCCAGGTTTTGACCCCTTTGGCGCGCTCAGCCAGTGTTTGGATTGCGGGTACCAATGTTTCGTCGACCGCAATGACGGAGGCTTGGGAGTCGTTGATGACATAGAGCAGATCTTCGGGAGCCAAGCGAAGGTTCAACTGGGTGAATACCGCTCCGATTGCCGGGATAGCCCAATACAGTTCGTAGTGACGTAACGAGTTCCAGTCCATGACCCCGACGCGATCACCCAGGCCGACACCTAGCTTGTCGAAGGCTGCCGCAGCGCGTTCGATGCGGTCAAAGTTTTCCTGATACGTAGTGCGACCCCACTGGCCGTGGGAGTCGCGGTGTACTATCTCGGTGTCACCAAATGACCTCACGGCTTGGCGGATGAGCCGGCCCATCGTGAGTTGGTAATCGTCTTGCATGGTGGATGGGTAGCCGTGAACGACATTTGCCATGATGGTCCTTCGCTGATCGGACGGGGCACGGGCCGAGACGGGGCACGACCCACAAGAAGATGATGTAGCTCACAATAGCGAAGATCTTGGTCAACGTGAAGTGGGTCTGACAGGGTTATTGGACGTTGCGAACTTCGTCAATCGGTCGGGTTTCCAGCCCTTGTTCCCTGGCGATAATCAGCAAGTCGGTGTCGACGTCGTGAGCTTCGATTTGGGCCAGCACGGCGTCGGCATTCCACAATTCCCCGGTATTGCTGGCCAAGAATTGGACGGGTCGGCCAAAGCGTTTGCGCAGCGTGGTGGCAAGCGTCGGGTCCATCGGGCCCACGAGAATGAGTTTGCCCGTGTCGGCTGCAACGGCCGGGGTATCAGTGGCTTCCGGTTCGGCGGGCGCATTCCGGCTGTCCTGTCGCAGTACGGCCGCGTGGTAGGCGATGATGGTCAGGCCAGCGGTCAGGTAGCCGATTTCGGTGCGGGTGTCGTACAGCGTGGTCAGGCTCAGTTGGTTTTCCATGACGTCGGCGATGATTTCGGCAACGGCTGCGATCAGCGCGATCACGACGGTGATAGCGGCGGCGCCCAGCAGCACGATCAGATAGATTCGGCGCGACACCGCCGTGAGCTCGACCTCGGGATGTTGTTCTGCGGCGCGCTGGGCCAGTCGCCAGTGCGACCACCACAGCGGAGCACCCACAATGATCAGGGTCAGTCCGCCGAGCAGCGTGTTGAGCGGGTTGTGGTACAGCTGGGCCGGGGTGATGGCGTCCACGAGAGCCACGACCAGTAACCCGACCCCGGCAGCCGCGGCGATCGCGCCGATGCCCGACACCAGGTACTGATAGACCCGGTGCAATGGAGTGTGGTCAGTCGCATCCAACAGGTCGCGGTGGTACCACCAGACCAGTGCGCCGATCAGCAGGGCGGCTACGGCTTGCGGCCATTCAAACCAGGTGACAAAGGGCATTGGGTCGCCCAGTAGATGCACCAGCCCGCGCCAGAGCAACGCTTGGGCACCCACGAGCGCCGTCGTGAGTCCGCCGGCAACCCCGAGCAACAGCACGTAGGCGTGCCAGATACTTCCGCGGGGCAGCTTGCTGGCCGAGAGTAGCCAGTAGACGATCCAGAGCAGCGCGCCGCTCACGAACAGTCCGGCTGCTGAGCCCAGCGGCACGAAGGACCCGATCAGGATTTGGGTGCCGGTGAGCATCTCCAGCGAGGTGGCCAACAGGTCGATGAGCCCACCGGTAGCTAACACCAGCCCGATGGTCGAGCCCAGCAGCAAGTGCGCAACCGCATTGGCCGGCGCCAGGGTCCGTTGAATGACCCGCCAGTGGATGGCCCCCACAATGACCCAGATGATCAGGTGTCCCACGGCGTCGCCGTCGAAAATTTGGGTGCCCAGCGCCGTGGTGAGACTTTCGGAGAGTTTGACCGCCGTCATGCCCGCCCCGGTCAGTGCCGCGGCGGTCAAATAGGCCTGATAGATCAGCGATCCACGTTCTTCGGGGTCGTTACGATGGGTTCGCACAATCCACCAGATCAACAACGCGGTAATCGGCAGACCGATGACGACGGCGGTCACGGATTGGGCCAATAACAGGGGTTCGTCGAACTCCGGGGTGCTGCCAAATGCACGGGCTAACAGGTCGGCGGCACCATTGGCCACCACGATGACTAGCGCGTAGAGCAGCACGTATTGGAAGGCGCGGCGGAACATGTGCCCGGTGAGGCTTTTGCCCTGCATACGCCGGGCGGCGACGACGATAAATCCGACGGCCCCGACCAGCAGGGCGACCAGCAGAATCGTAAGGCTCATAGCATCCCCGCGCAAATGTAGACGGGCCATGGGCTACCGGTGATCAGCCACCCGGCGTCGGTTTGGATCAGTTCGAATTGTTCTTGGTGGACGAAGGTATCAAAAAATGGTTCGCCGTAGCTGCCAATTTCAACGCTGACGGTCGCACGGTCGTCAGTCACGTTGGCTTCAAAGAGCGAAATGGCGGTGTCCTGTGGGTAGTAGGACTGCTCAAAATGGCTGACGTTGCACATCAGGGCGGGATCTAGGTGGCGCAGGGCTGCCGGATAGTTTTGGTCGACGACGGCCTGAACGTAACTTTGCACGGTGGCCTCTGGTGAGTCCGGTGCCCACCGGGCGGTTTGGTCGCGATTAGCAAAAATCGCAGCAAGAATCGCCACGATCACGATCAGTCCCGTGATGACGGCGAGCACAACGTTGGACACCTGCTTCATAACCTAAGTATCCGCCTGTGAGAGCCGGTTGGCAAGGGTGTGGGAAAGAGGTATGCGACACTGCAGGCCGGTCCCGTCTACGAAAGCTTCCTGGGACCGGTCTGTAGTGACGAGGTGCGGTTAGAATTCGCGGGCGATGAGGTCTTTCATGACCTCGTTGGTGCCGGCGTAGATCTGCTGAACGCGGGCGCCAGCATACATCCGAGCGATGGGGTATTCCATCATGAACCCGTAACCACCCCACAGCTGTAGGCAACGATCGATGACCCTATTTTGAAGATCAGTGCCCCAGTATTTCGCGGCCGAGGCCTGTTCGCCGGTCAGCCGACCCGCATCGTGTTCGTTGATGCAGTAGTCAATAAACGTTTTGCCGGCCAGAGTTTCGGTGGCGCACTCGGCCAGCACGAACTTGGTGTTCTGAAAGTCCATGACCGTGTGCCCAAACAGTTTGCGCTCCTTGGTGTAGGCAATGGTCTGGCGGACGGCGGCTTCGGCTTGTCCGACCCCGGAGATCGCCACGGCCAAGCGTTCTTGCGGCAGCTGCTGCATCAGCTGGATGAAGCCCTTGCCTTCCCCAGCTTCACCACCCAGGATATTGGCGGCTGGGACGCGCATATTTGTAAAGGACAGTTCGCGGGTGTCTTGGCCGTGACCGCCAAGTTTGGCCAGCACGCGGCCGCGTTCGAAGCCTTCCAGGCCATCGACTTCGGCCACGACCAGGGAGATGCCGCGAGCGCCGGGCTCATCGCTAGTGCGGGTCACGATGATGACCAACCCGGCCTGGGTGCCGTTGGTGATGAACGTTTTGGAACCGTTGATGATCAGATCATCGCCGTCTCGCGTGGCGTGGGTGCGAATGGCTTTCAGGTCCGAACCGGTGGTCGGTTCGGTCATGGCAATGGCTCCGACCAGTTCTCCGGAGGCCAGTTTGGGCAACCAACGTTGTTTTTGTTCTTCGGTCCCGTATTCCACAATGTAGGGTGCCACGATGGTCGAGTGGATGGCATAACCCCAAGAGTCATCTCCGGCAAGACCCTGTTCATAGAGGACTACGGCTTCGTGGCTGAAGTCCCCACCACCGCCCCCGTATTCTTCCGGGACGGAGATGCACAGCAGCCCGTTGTCGCCGGCCTTATTCCACAGGTCGCGGTCGACCTGATGGCTTTCGGCAAAGCGTTCGGCGTGCGGGGTGATTTCGGCGGCCATGAATTCGCGGGCCATTTCGCGGAGGTCGGCGTGTTCTTCGGTTTCCCAAATCGGATGGTAGTTGTCCAAGATCATGATGAGTCCTTAGCGGGTTGAGACCGTTCCGGTCTTTTCGGCTATTGGGGAGATGAAGATGGGTTTGATCAGCCAGGCGACCCCGACGGTCACCGCTACCGAGACGGCGAAGACTGCGATGCCGATCCAGTCGTCTGCGTTGCGTGCGGCAAACATCATGTTCAGGTTGCGCAGCACCCCGGTGGTGAACACCAGGAACAGGTGGACGATGATGAACACGACGAAGTACACCATGGTGTAAAAGTGGATCGTGCGGGCTATCGGTAGGGTGAAGGCTGTATTCAAGCCCTCGGCTTTCTGTGGCCACCAGGTCGATAACCGCAGCCCAGTGAGTACGGCGATCGGTGCGGCAATGAAGACGGTGACAAAATACGTCATGATCTGTAGGGCGTTGTAATAGATCCACGCGTTATCTGCCGGCCAATCCAGTGACACGTACTGGATTCCAGCCGAGAGCAGGTTGGGGAAAATATCCCAGTTGGTGGGCACAATGCGCATCCAGTGCCCGGTCGCAAAGACCATGATGTAGAAGAGCAGCCCGTTTGCGACCCACAACACGTTAAAGCTCTGGTGAATCCACTGCTGAATCGACACTTTCGCCGGGGTGTTGTTCTTGCTCGGTGAATAGAATCCACCGTCGGTGGGCGTCCAGTAGGCCTCGGGTCGTTCCTGCTTGCGAATCAACCACCCCGAGCGGATGACCATCACAATGATGAAGAAGTTGAAGAAGTGCTGCCAGCCCACCCAGGCCGGAATGCCGGCTTCCACCCCGTCGGGGTGTGTTGGGGTGCCATCGTACGTCGCAAGAAATTCCGCAACCGGCTCCAGCGTGCGCAACCACTGTGCCAACAGCACCAAGCCTGCCGCCACCACAGCAACACCCAGCAAACTCAGCACGACCTTGGCGGTCTTTGACAGTCCCTGCTTTTCGGGGCTCGCAGCAACAGGCGCTGGCGTCTTGGCAGCCGGAGTGACCACCTCTGGCATCGTGACCTGCGGTTCCGCAGGTACTGCAGCTGAGGCGCCCATGCGCTTCGGCGCGGGCTGTTCGGCGACCGGTTCGGCAACCGCAGCAGCGGGTTCTGCCATCGGCTCGGGTATTGGGGTCTCTTCGACCACAGGTGCGGTGGCTGGGTGGCCAACTTTCAGTGGTTCCCAACCGTCCATGCGACGCCGCGGTACATCGTCAGTCACCGGTGCCGGGGCGGCCGGCGCGCTCTGCGATGCGGCCACAGCAGGTTCAGTTACGGCAGGGTCGGTTGCCGCAGTCGCTGGCTGTTCGGATACTTCCGCTGGTGCACCACTGTCAGAAACCTGTGCAGTAGTAGATGTCACGGGAGTATCGTGAGCAACGGTTAGCGGTTGCCAACCGGCCAACCGACGGCGGGGAACATTGGGATCCTGGATCCGACCCGTCGGCGCTGCCGTTTGAGACGTCATCGCACCATCAGCTGGTTCTGGCGCGCTCGTCGTCGTTGGCCTAGCGGTCTGGGTCGGAGGACTCGCCGGATCAGCGGCAGCCACGGGAGCTGCAGTATTCGCCGCGGTCAGTGGTTGCCACCCTGCCATGCGGCGGCGTGGGACATCAGGGTCCTGGACCGGACCGGTGGCTTGGGCCGGTGCTGTCTGTTGGGCGGCGGCTGCTGGTTGCGCTGCGATTGGTTGTTCGACCACGGGCTGTGTGGTCTGCGGTGCGGCACTTGGCGCTGGGGCAGCGGGTTCGACTGCGGTCGACGGCACCTGGGCAGGCGCATCGGTATGCTCGACGATGAGTGGCTGCCATCCGACCATGCGACGTTTTGTCATAGATATCAGCTTTTACGGGCTTGGAGTTCATCTACAATTTGTGGCAGGACCTCGAAGAGGTCTCCGACCACGCCGAAGTCCGCAGCGTCAAAGATCGGTGCGTCTTCGTCTTTGTTGATGGCGACAATGGTTTTGGCGGTCTGCATCCCGGCCAGGTGCTGGATGGCCCCCGAGATACCAACGGCAATGTAGAGGTCCGGGGAGACCGAGACACCGGTTTGGCCGATCTGCAGGTTGTGGGGCACATACCCGGAGTCCACTGCGGCGCGCGAGGCTCCGACGGCGGCATTGAATTGATCGGCAAGGTCTTCGATGAGTTGGAAGTTTTCTTCGGAACCCACGCCACGGCCACCGGCGACCACCACGGAGGCATTAGCCAAAGCGGGCCGGTCTGAAGTCGTATCCAGCGCTTCGGTTGCGACGATCGTAGCCCCCGGACCGGTGGCCACTTCAGCATCCGAGGTCACAACATTGGGCTGAGCAACAGCTTCTGCTCGGTCTGCGATCGCTCCCGGGCGGATGGTCACGATCATCAGACCACCTTCTACGGTGGATTCGGTGTTGTAATCACCACCGAATACCGAGTGCTGGGCCACGGGCTCTTGGCCGTCGGCGTCCCAATAGATCCCAGTGGCATCCGATGCCACCGCCCCCTTGGCGGCAATGGCAATCCGACCGGCCACCGCCGCGTTGACCGGAGTGTGCGAGGTGACCACCAACGAGGCGCCATAGTGGTTGATCGCCGCCACTGCTGCGGCTACCTGGGCTGTGCCCAGTTGATCAGTTGGGCCTTCGTGAACAAAAATTTCGGTGGCCCCAGCCGCACCCAGCGCGGCGATGGTGTCAGCATCCGGGGGCGTGGTCACCACGGCGACCGGATCGCCAATGGTCGAGGCGGCACCCAGAACTTCTGCAGGGTCGGTGGTAGCTATCAGCGCGAGCACTTTCGACACGTTCAAAGTCTCCTTAGATCAGGTGCCGGGAGGCAAGGAAATCGACAAGTTCAGTGGCAGCGGTATCGCCTGAGACCTTCTGGCCGGCTTCCCGCGGTGGACGCTCGGCGGCTGACACCATCACGTTGCGCACATACGCAGCATCCGGCCCGGCAACCAGGCCCAATTCCGCGGTCGAGGTGATGGTGATGTCTTTCTTCTTGGCCTCGCGGATAGCTTTGAAGTTTGGCAATTTCGGCTCGCCAGCCTTTTCGGTCAGCGACACAATCGCTGGCGTGGCAGCCGTCAAAGTCAGTTTTTCGGTCTCGGTATTGACCGCCGCGGTTACGATTCCTTCGGCAACCTCGATCGAATCGGCCGCCACAATGTGCGGTCGACCCAGAATCTCGGCCATCATCGCCGGCACCATGCCACCGCCACCATCGGTGGAAGCCTCACCCGTGAGCACCAGATCAGCGTCGGCCACCGCAGCGGCCAACACGCGCGCGGTTTGGACCATATCCGAACCGGCCAGGGCGTCATCGACAATGTGTACCGCCCGGTCCGCAGCAAGCGCCAAAACCTTACGAATGGCTTTATCCGCTCCAGCAGGGCCCATGGTCACGGACACCACCTCGGTCGCGGTGCCGGACTTTTTCAGGTCAGCTGCCACCGTGCACACGCGTTCATCGATTTCATCCACAACGTTTTCAGATGCTTCCCGAGCTAACATTCCGGTGTCCAACGCGATATGGCGCTTCTCATAGGTGTCGGGCACCTGCTTGACGAGCACTACGACTTTCATTTACACCTCATAGTGATGACGTTCACGCACTGTATATTTGTACAATATACCGTACAATTTAGACGCTCCGAAAGAGTTTAAGGGCAACCCTGTCTGTGGCCCAGCCACGTTACCGCACGAAGGTCTACCACAATGTCACACCCCGTTATCAATGTTGATCTGACCGCCAAGGCTCGCATTCGTCAGGTGGCCCTGGAGCTTTTCGCGCTCAACGGCTCCGATGGCACCTCAATGCGTGCGATCTCCTCGCGCGCCGGAGTGACCGTTGGGCTCATCACTCACCACTTCGGCACCAAAGCCGGTCTAATCCAAGCGGTCGAAGACGACCTGTTAGACGGTATCGCCAATGCGATTGCCTACCAGGAGACGGATGAAAGTGTTGACGGCGTCGTCAGGAAACTCGACCAGCGCCTGTTGGATCATATTGACGCCAACCCACTGGTCGCTGCCTATTTGCGCCGGATGATGCTCATTGAGGGCAATGGGGCCGGGGCAGATCTGACCGAACGGTTCACCCGCATGGCATTGCGCCAGATTCAAGATTTGCGCCGTCGTGGGATTGCGTCGACGTCACGCGATGCCGAAGACCAAGTCATGCAGGTCATGCTGGTGCAGCTCGGTCAGGTGCTGATGCAACCGTTCGTCGATCAAATTGCCGGGCACCTGGGCCAAGACCCGCAGCGCTACCAGCTCAGCCTGCGCAAGACCCGCACTACCTAGCATGGGGTCGCACCGGGTGCTATATCGTGCCCAATCGCTCTTCACATAGCGACACTTGGGGCAACACTTATTCATATTCACCAACGTGGTCTCTGACATGGACATTCGGCTTCCGATCCATGTCTAGTGCTGTATTTACTTACAAGACCGCGCAACGCACGCCGAGAATTAGAACACATCCGGTACCGCCTGATGCGCAAAGCCCGTGATCACAACCTCGGGCTGACATGCATTCGTGTTTTTCCACCTGTAGAGTGTCCTCACGATTCATAACCACGAATCACCACCATCCAGAGCGACTGAGAGAACTGGCTCTATGAAGTCGCAGCAACCTTGCCCCTTGCGGGTATCGTGCTACCGCCAGTAACGATGGGAACCATTTATCACTGTGATTTCTAAACTTTAAATATATTTCGCTCGCATGACCAGTATGAGAGCCGTCCTGGATTCGCTGACCGCGCTCTTTGAAGACCCTTCTTACAGCACCTTAAAGAAAGCTCCCTTAATGCAAAACTCACACCACTCTGTCACGAAATTCATGCTCACTGTAGTGGGCGCGATGAGTCTTCTGTCGCTTACCTCTTGCGGTCTAGCAAATAATGCCGACGACAAAACGATTTCAATGATCCTTACAGAGTCCGGGCCTTTCCAAGAACCAACAAAGATTGCCGCTGAGCTGTTGGAAGAAGATGGCTGGACACTGGAACCCACCTACGTCACGGATATTATTCAGCCGAACCAGGTGGTCGCTAACGGCGAGTACGATGTAAATTATTTTCAGCATCTGGCATACCTCCGCCAGTTCAATGCTGACTACGACTTAAATATCGAACCATTATTGGCGATATTTCAAGCACCGGCCGGGATATACTCCGAACGATACGATTCGATCGAAGACTTGCCCGATGGCGCGCAGATTGCGCTGCCTGTTGATCGTGCCAATAATGGACGCGGCTTGCTGCTCTTACATGAAGCGGGCCTCTTGACAGTCGATGATTCCAAGGAAGTCACCGAAATCTCCCAAGAGGACATTCTTGATAACCCGAACAATTACAAATTTGTTGAAGTGGATCAACAGTCGCTGGCACAAATCCTTCCAGATGTTGATGCAGGGTTTTCGTTCACGCGACTCATCGCAGAATCAGATCTAGAGGTTGCGGCCACGGAACCACTGCTCATAGAAGACGACGCCGAAGCACAACTCCCCTATACCGTGGTCATCGCGGCAACTGATGATTTTGCTGAAACCCAACCAGAAAAGTTCGAGGCTTTGCGAGCCGCCTACCAATCCGAAGAAGTCAATGATTGGTTTGATCAATATATCGGTGGTCTGAAGAAGACGGCTTTTAATATCGATGTGTCCGAAGTCTGGGACGATTTTCAGACCAGTGCACCAGGAGCGTCATGATTTGAGCTTCCGGCTCTAACGTGACCAGCGAGTGTTGGATTATATTGCGGCAAACCCTCTGGTTGCAGCATATTTACGGCGGACAATACTCATTGAGGGCCACGGGGCCGATCTGACCGAACGGTCCACCCGAATGGCGCTACAGCAGATTCAAGATTTGCGCCGTAAGACCCGCACTACCTAGCGCACAGAAAATCGTCGTGTTTAGGTTCGTGCCCTGCGATCTCTGCGCACGGCACGGACAATGCGGCGAATGATATCGATAACAAGGACAGCGGCGATCGCAAACAATATCCAGCCCACCAGATCAGGTCGACCTTCGGGCATGAAAAACCTGACACCGACAAACAGCACCAATAGCAGGACGACGACTTCGCCGAGGATCCCGAAAAACCCAAGCCGGGTGGCAGAGAGTCCGTGGTCTGGATCTTGGGGTGACGTGGTGTTGTCGTGTGGCGATACGGTGTCTTCATCATTATGGGAACTCATACGTCTCACCTTTCAAACACGGGTTGGTTTAGCCACCACGCTAACGGCCAACCGCCGCTGTGCGAAGGGATTACCCCACAATTGGCCAGCAAAGTTTTTGCCGCTCAGAGGCTTCTGATGAGGTCGTTTAGTCGTAGCGCATTAAACACGGTGGAAACGACTGCAATCAACCAGGCCCGGGATGACAATGGGTTAACGTTCGAAATCCGCGCTGCGGATGTTGTCCAAAGGAGCTGAACCGATGCTGAAATTATCACCTGACTCTGAATTAGTAGTCAAAGAAACCGCTGGCGTCGTCGCCGAGATTGCTGACGATGCGACGGTTATTTTTTATCGAGACATGTTCGAAGCCCACCCCGAACTGCTCAACGTGTTCAACCTCGCAAACCAAGCGATCGGTGAGCAACCCAAGGCGTTGGCCGCCTCGGTGGTGGCGTTCGCTGTGCACCTGATTAATCCGGATGCCCCGGATTTCACCCCGGTTATGCAGCGTATCGCGCACAAACACGTCTCGCTGGGCATCACCGCCGAGCAGTACCTGATTGTTGGGCGCTACCTGCTGGGAGCGGTAGCCAAAATACTGGGGGACGCTGCCACGCCGGAGATCGCTGCGGCCTGGGATGAGGTCTACTGGCTCTTTGCCACCGCACTGATCGCCGAAGAGGCCCGGCTGTATGCCAATGCCGGCACCGATCCGAAGGTTCCATACCGCCCGTACCGTGTGGTCGAACGTTTTGAAGAATCCGATGAAGTGTTCTCACTGCTGCTGTCCCCCATCGATGGTCAGGTGCCCAGTCACTACACCGGCCAGTATGTGTCCATTGCGGTGGATCTGCCAGATGGTCACCGTCAACCGCGGCAGTACACGATTTCTTCGGGTCCGCGCGGCGACTCGCTGCGCGTGACCATCAAACGGGTGCGCGGCGTCAAGGGTGCACCGGATGGTCGCGTGTCGGGTTGGCTGCATGAACATGCCACGCCGGGCACTATCCTGGATGTCTCACAACCGGCCGGCGACGTTATTTTGGAAGACTCAGATAAACCGCTGGTGTTGGTCTCGGCCGGGATTGGTATTACCCCGGTTGCAGCGATCATGGAAGACCTGTCGCGGCGTCAACCCGAACGCACCGTGCGATTATTCCACGCCGATAAAACCCACGCCCACCACGCACTCTATGACGGGCTGCGCCGTCAGGTCCTCGCGATGCCGGACGCCCGGGCACAGAACTGGTACGAAGAGGGCGCCGAAGAGGCTCCCACCCTGCACCCGGCGCGTCCCGGGTTCATGGACCTCTCCGATGTAGACCTGCCGCAGGATGCCGAAGTGTTTATGTGCGGTCCGCTACCGTTCATGCAGATTGCCCGCAAGACCCTGATGGACCAGGGGGTGCCCTCTGAAGCAATTCATTACGAGGTGTTCGGCCCGGACATGTGGGCGCAAAACCCCGCGAATGCCTAGCGGTAAGACAACGCCGGCCGTAGCCGCCATGACGTTTCAAGGGTAGCCTGAAGAACACCAAGAGCACGAGCTCTGTGGTCGTAGCAGGTGAAAGGCAGGAGTCATGGAACGTGGCAATACTGCACCAGACCAGCATCCGCAGCGCCCTGACCCGGAGCAAGGTCGCTCGGCCACCCGCATGGGATTTTTCATGGTCCCGGTGTTCTTCTTTGGCGCGGTGATCATGATTGGCATCGGGTTCACGTTTCTGAGCATTCCTGATCAGCCAGCAGTGCTCGGCTACGCGGCCTTTGCGCTAGCAGCGGTCTGCGTACTGCTGGCCATTCGGCGCATCCGACGGATCTCTACCGGAAAAGAAAAATACTAAAACCCTACACGGGGCACTCGGTGTGGGTGGTTCCGGCCGCCGCACGCTGTTGGGCCGCCAGGGCAAATTCGGCAAGCTCGGCATCGGTGCGATAACCATCGATGCCGGGCGTTGCTGCTTTAGCATCTTTCGCAGCAGGCTGTTCATCCTCGCGTCCCAGCACCAGTAGGCAACTGTGAGCGGTAGTAAACGGGTGGAGACGGCGCAGTTTGAGCGGCCCGTCGACCTGGTCAAGTTGTTGACGCACCAGTTTGGCATGCACCGAGCAGACTGCCGGACGATCCTGCGCGAGCAGGTCCTGATAAAGACACGGTTTGACGTCAACGGTGAGCTGGGCGTGATCGAGCACCGGTTCCATGCCGACGTCGTCGAGATGTTCATACAGCACGTCGAGTTGGTGTAATGCGTCGTCGGGCAGATCTTGGCCGTGGCCAAGTTCAGGGCTGATGCGGCGCAGCAGTTGACCGCGAGCGCCGGCTTCTTCGGCGCGTTCGCGAGCGGTCGGGCTGTGGTCGACGTCGTCTACCGGGTGGTATTGCATCGGTGGTCGACCGCGACGACCAGTGTCAACCGGGGTGGCCGTGATAAAGCCTTCGTCTTCGAGCACTCGGAGGTGACCCCGCGCCGTATTGATATGGATCTCTGCGGCTGCGGCGAGGGCTTTGAGGGTCTGGCCGGGTCGCCGTTGGATGGCATGGAGCAGTTTGAGTCTGCTGCCCTCCGTCAGCCCCCGATAATCGGTAACTCTGCGAGGCATGCTTTCATCCTAGGGACACTATGGACGTTACTGGCGAGTCACTTCGCGTTCGGCGCGAGAGCGGGGTCATGAGCAGCCGCTTAGGCGGACCGCCGATAGGTAGTCTCCCGGTGTCCTTGGCCACCCGTGCGAAGGACGATGCCTTCGGAGACGAGTCGTTGCACCCCGTAACGGGTCTGCGACAGGCTCAGCTTCGTGGCGTGTGCAAGGTCGTGGATATTCATAGGGTCTTCCCGCAGGACGTTCCATAACGTGGCGCCGTGTTTGCTGACTGCGGCGGCCCGTGCAGCGGCGCTATCATCGTTGTCCCGAGGAGAATGATCCGTACCGGCATGATCGGTTGCTCCGAGTTGTGGTGCGGGTGTCTCGTTAGGTACTGATTGCAACGCCAGCGGTTGTCCGATGTGTGTTGTGTCGTCTCGTTGCAGTTGTTTGTCGATCCAATACCTCGTCGCGTCGTGGTCTTGACGTGTGCGAACCAGTCCCAGCTCAGCCAAGTGCGCTAACTGGCTTATTGCAAACTTCGTACCGGCCGGACCGAACTCACGATACAGCTCGTCTGTGTTCCAGGGTTTCCCGTTGCTCATCGCGACCAAGAGGTAGCGCTGCGGTGTGGTCAACCGGTCATGTGACGGCAGCGTGACTAACCAGTCTGTATCAGCGTCGGTCAACTCATCGCGCCGACCAACAGTGACTATCACCTGCAGCCCGGAATCGAGATATGCCGGCGCGTGCACACCAGCCCGGCGGAGCACCCAATGTACCTCGCGAAGCGTACAACGGGCAGGATCCACGATCCGGTGTCCACCCTCTACCGAAACGAACCTGCAGATTTCATACAGGGACGGATTCACCGCCGTTTCCCTGGGTTCCCGTCCCAGCTGTTCCAGGCTTATCTTGTGCAACCCACCAGGACTTGTGACCGTCAGCTCACCTTCGACCACTTCTAGCTGCACGCTTTGGCCCAACGTATGCGGGCTCAAGCTTCGGTGGATCAACGCATTAGTGATGACCTCACGAATCGCCACGATGGGGATGCTGGTGCGATGCAAGCCATGCACCGAGTGCTGGCTGGAGTCCCCTGCTTGGCGAATCACCCAGCGGACTGCATTTTCTAACAGCACGGGCAATGGGCCTTCAAAGCGCTGCGGCGTCGCATCTTGCTCGGTCGTTGCATTCCTGGACGTGGCGGTAATGCGAAGGTTGGGAAAGAACTGCTGCGGATACCGACCTAGCGTATAGACTCCAGCGACCGTGAGCAGACCGTCGGTTGTCATGACCCCTGTTGATTGCAGAATCTCAGTATCACTGGCATCGGTTAGGATTTGGGAATCATGTCGAACCGCTTCGAGAAATCTTTGCACGAGTGCCTCATTGAGGTGCTGGGCTGAAGAGTCGTTCACGGCGCGAAGATCGTAAGCCTCCTGCTGCTGATCTTGTAACTGCTGAACCTCTGACGGCGATAAAACATAGTTCCCCCGTTCAGAGCGTATGTAGGCCTGATGGGTGGCAACGACCCGAAATGGCATGGCGGCCGGGTCGGCTGGGGGCACGTTTGCTACCAGCACCGGCTGGTCGTCAAAGTTTGCCCTGAAAAGACTCAGCTGGAGAGCGGGCTGGATGTGGTCTTGTGACAGTGCCTGAAGCTCGGACTCCAGCGTCTCACTCGCCTTCAATAAAATAGGCTGAGCGTTATCGCCTAATCCGATGACGATGAAACCACCGCGGGGCATATTCGCGAAGGCACACAGCGTTTCGACCAGTGTGTCATCCACGACCTCGTAGACCGCGCGTGTCAGCGGTGAAGTCGTCCCCTGAGACAACAGGTCTTGAATGCGATGAGACTCTGAAGTGATCATAGCCTCAGAGTATACTTTAGATGTTTGAATGTTTATGATTCAGCGAAAAGTTTGAATGTTAGGTACGATTCCAAGCTGACAAGGGCTAACGGGACATTGTTTCAACTACCTGGCGGCAAATGAAACTGTGAAGGATAGTCTGCGTGGAGACTCGCAATGTTTGAGTCTCCACGCAGACGACCTATCGGACGCCTCAAGTTGGCCTCACAATATCTTGAACCGCGCCGAGCCCTCTTAGTGCCAGAGGCGTCTCAATCGGCCTTGGAACTTGGTGCGATCCCTTGGAGATCTCGTTGCTCGAGGGTGGCATCAAGCGCTACGCGCAACACGTCTTGAAAATCATGATGATCCTCGTAGGCTCGGCGCTGTATGGCCGAACCAGACCCACCTTGCAGAATGTCATCGACGACCGCTTCAACAATGGATGTTTCCTTGTATTCATCCAACACCGGACGAACTTCAGCTAGCAGTTGGGTGACCACATCCGCGGCCGGCGCCGGCGTACCGGTGTACGGCTGGACAAGCTCTCCCTCGACACCGTAACGACTGGCCTGCCATGTCCAAGCCCGCAACACAGTGACCGGCACGGGCAGGGGGTCTTGGTCTTGGTGTCGGACTACGGTTTCTACTAACGCCCGTGTGAGCGCTGCGATGACGGCGGCGTGCTCGGCATGCAGGCAAACATCAGCTACCCGAACTTCTATGGTGGGCTGGTGATCGCTGGCGCGAGCGTCAAAATACATCATCCCGGCATCTAGCGGAACGCCACTGTTGAATAACGCTTGCAGGTGGGCATCATAAGCGGCAGCGCTGCCATAGATTTCGGTAGGTCCCGAGTTTGGCCACCGAGTCCACTTCTGGTAGCGATACGAGGCAAAACCGGAGTCAAGCTCTCGAGCAAACGGGGAGTTACTGCTCAGAGCGAGCAGCACAGGCAACCAGATGCGGATGCGGTCTAGGGCGATCACGGCTTCTTCGCGTGACTCAATATCAACATGGATGTGAAACCCATTAGTCAGTTGCTCGGTTGCAGTCGCCCCAAAGCGGTGCGCCATTTGGTTGTTGCGGTCGCCTGGGACCATATGCGTCTGATGATCACCTGGGTCCACCGGAAGAGCCGCTACCGCCCCACCAGCCAGGGCCGCGGACTCTTGTGCCAGTTTGCGCCCGGTACGGATAGCCTCAAGCTGCCCGGCCAGGGTGTATTGGGGTGGCGAGTTGACCTCCACCTGTTCTTGTTTGAACTCGGTGGTCAGACTATGCCCACTGGGAATGGTATTGCCCTGTGCTGCAACAGCCAACGCTCCCCCGGGTAGTAACTCCAGGGATTCGGTGTCCACCAACAGCAATTCTTCTTCAACCCCAAATTTGCGCATCGGCGCATCCTTTCAACAACAGGAAACCTTCGATTCGTCGCGTTATCCCAAACCGTGACGTTGCAACCACATTTCTAACAACCCGACTTGCCACAACAAGTTGCCGCCTGTCGGAACATAATGCTCATTGGGTTCTGCTAATAACTGGTCGAGGAAATCCTGTCGGAACAGTCCGCGCTTCCGAGCTTCTGGGGCCTGGAGCGCTTCGGTGACTTGCGACAGTATGGGCTCTTGGAGATGTTTCAAGGCCGGCACCGGGAAGTACCCTTTTGGCCGGTCAATCACTTCATTTGGTAGGAGCTCACGGCCGATGTCTTTCAAAATACCTTTGCCGCCCTGGTCGGTCCGTAACTCGGTGGGACATGTGATCACCAGTTCAACGAATTCGTGATCAAGGAACGGCAAGAAGGCCTCAAGACCGGCAGCCATAGACATGTTGCTCACGCGTTTGACCGGGTCATCGGCCAGGATCAACTGTGTCTCAAGGCGCAGCACGGCGTCTATCGAAGTTTGCGCTCCGGGCTCGGCTAAATATTCGGCGAGCAGTTCTCGGCTGACGTCCGATGGGGCCAACCACTCGGGGTTCACAATGCCCGCCAGGTCGTCTTGGTTATGGTCTTCAAAAGCCTCTAAGAAGGTTGGTAGGACTTCCTGGCGATCCACGCCGTCGGCGGCACGGTGGTAGCGGTAGCCTGCAAAAATTTCATCGGCGCCCTGACCGCATTGCACCATATTGGTGTGTTTGGCGACGGCTTGGGAGTGTAAATAGAATGCCGGCACGTCGTGGCTGGCCATCGGCTCAGTCATTGCTGCGATGGCGTCGTCCACTGCCGCATACAGTTCGTCGGTGCCGATCTTCAGCGTGTGATGATCAGTGCCGAATTCCTCGGCAACGCGGTCTGAGTAGACGAACTCATTACCGCTTTGATCCCCTACTCCTTCAAAGCCAACACTGAAGGTCGCAATATCCTGAACGCCGGCCTCGGCAAGGAGTGCCACCAGCAGGCTGGAATCCAGGCCGCCGGACAGCAACACGCCCATGTGATCTTTGGAGACAATGCTGCGTTGCACAGCGGTCTCCAACGACTGGCGAATGGCGTCATGCCAGTCCCGGTCGCTCCAGTCTGACCGGCTGGTACTGCGAGCGTAGTCCGGCTGCCAGTAGATGGTCTCATCGGTCTGACCATCGGCATCGATGACCTGCATGGTCGCGGGTGGCAGTTTCGTAACCCCGCTGACGAGCGTGCGCGGTGCGGGCACAATCGAGTGCCAGCTCATGTAGTGATGCAGCGCGTTTTGATCGATCGTGGTGTCGATGCCGCCGCTTGCAACGAGCGCAGGTAGGGTCGGGGCGAAGCGCAACCGGCCGTTGGCGTGTGCCAGATATAGCGGTTTGGCGCCCAACCGATCTCGGGACAGGATCACTCGACGACGGCGCTGATCTGCCAGCACGATGACGAAGTGACCGTGCAGGTGCTGAACGAAATCTGTGCCCCAGCGGTGATATGCTGCCAGCACGATTTCGGCATCCGAGTCGGTGCGGAACCGGTAGTCGGCAGCCAACTCGGTGCACAACTCGTCACGGTTGAGAATCCGTCCATCAAATACGACGGCCACTTCGTGATCCTCATCGATGAGTGGTCCGGGTGCCTTAGCCGAAGGTGCTGGCCTATCGAGGCGTACTTGGCCGAATGCCAGCCAACCGTTTTGTATCACGGTTGGTTCCTGGCCGTTGTGGTTAGCCAGGTGCTGCAGCATCGTGTGTACTGGTTTTTCCTCGGCTCGCGCTCCCTTGAAAGCAACTTCTCCTGCAATAGCAGACAACATAAAAGTTCTACCCCACTGATCGGTATAGATGTTCTTCGTTGTTAAATTTTGTGTGTTTCACGCAGAAATTTATTGTGAGCTCTTGATCTTCGACGCTAACAGTCGCGAAATCTCGGTCACTAGTTTTCGTGAGCTGATGTTTTCCTGAGAGTTCCTCGGCATCCACAGTCAAGACTCGGATGGCGCGTGGTGTAAGCGCAATACGTTAAATTTTGTTTACTGAACTCACGCTAACCACAACCCCTGAGTGATTGGCTGATGAATCTTGTGTAGACGCTGAAAAGCCCCGAATAGGCAAGCGACTGAGTTTCGGATTCTCCGAGGTCAGTATCGGAAAATGCGGGTCACCGAGCCCTACAACGGAAAACGAATGTGTTGTGGCGTGTCGCTGACGAACAGCGTTAATCGTCAGGCGCGATGCCACCCAGCAGGGCTTCGGCCACCACCTGGTAGCGACGCTCACCGGGACCGGAAGTTCCTTTAACAAGCTGTACCTGGCGGGCCTGCCAGATGATAGCCTCCAGCTCATGACCCCCGAAGACATCATCTGCCGCGCGCGGGACTGGCCGCACCCGACCGAGCGTCACATGCCCGTGAAACGGACGCCATCGCGCCCGGTGGTCAGAAGACAGTTCACCCATGCGGTCAATGAACATCGTCCCCAGGCGCTCGGCTCCGGTGACCGGTACTGCCAGGCTATTTCGACCCAGCCAGTGCGTTGCGCCCGCGGCTGTGAGTGTGACCGGGGCTAGCAGCGTGGCGACGTCGGTCATCGAGTCGATGAGGAGGTGCTCGTCATCCTGCGTGCCAAGAAAAAAGAGTGTGCAGTGCAGGTCGGCGGGATGATTCCAGGACACCGTCGACGGGTGATCGACAGACACGGATGCCTGAATGGTCTCGGCCAGTGCGGTGAGATGGTCCTGGACGGGCGTGGGGACCATGAGGCCGATGAAATACCGTGTCACGCTACTGCACTGGTTCGTTACTCGGCGGGTTTTTGCGCCCAGTGGATGGCCATGGTGCCAAACATGTAGGACCGGTAGCCGGTAGCCACGAACCCGGCTTCTTGCATCATGGCTTCGATGCGATCGGCCGTATGGAATGCGCGCGAAGTGCGCGAAAGGTATTCATAGGCGTCGGGATTTTGCGTGATGGTATTGGCCAGGCGCGGGACCACGTATTTGATATACGCGGTGGAAAATGGTTTGACCAGGTTGCGCGGGGCCGGGGACATCTCAAGGCTCGCCATCATGCCACCGGGTTTGAGCACCCGGTACTGTTCTGCCAGGGTTGTGGCGATGTCGGTGACGTTGCGCAGCAGATACCCGTGGGTGACGGCGTCAAAGGTGTTGTCCGCATAGGGCAGGTCCATCGCGTCGCCGGTGGCCCAGTGAATATTTGCGCCGCCGGGGCGGGTGCGTGCGACGTCGAGCATCTGCGTAGAGATATCTAACCCGTGGACTTCAGCCCCGTAGCGCTGATTAGCGGCTTCGAAGGCCAAGTCGCCGGTGCCTGTGGCAATGTCTAAGACCTTGGGCGTGGGGCCGAGTTTGACGGCGTCGACCGTATCGCGAATAAAACGGGGTTCTTGGCCCCAGGTCATGACCAGGTTCATCAGGTCATAACGGTCGGCGATGTTGTCGAACATATCCGCCACGGTGGCACCGTGGGCGTCTACGGCTGCATGATGTGTCGTCACAATCTCTAAGCCTAACACCCACGGTGTGCGGGCAGATTTTAGTCCTCAATGATGCCGTAGACGGTCAGGCTAGCCCGACCGACGGTGTTGCCGAAGCGATTGAAGCCAAAGAAGGCGTTGCTCGCATCGTCGGGAATGTCGAGTTTTTCCACACCCAGGGCATGGATGGTGATGATGTAGCGGTGCGCGCCATGCCCGGCTGGAGGGGCGGCACCGATGAAGCCGCGGCCACCGCCGTCGTGGTTGAGCTGGAATGCACCCTCGGGCAAGCCGGAGCCGTCGGCGACACCGGCATTTTCGGCCAACTCGGTAACGTCGGCGGGGATGTTGCCCACGGACCAGTGCCAGAATCCAGAACCGGTTGGCGCGTCCGGGTCAAAAATGGTCACGGCGTAGGATTTGGTGCCCTCTGGGGCACCGGCCCAGGCCAGGTGTGGAGAGATATCTCGGCCGCCGGGTACACCCATCGCACCCGAGTACTGGGCGATCGGCCATTCCTGGCCCTGGCTGACGGTGTTGGAGGTGACGGTAAATTCGGGGACTTCTTCCAGGCGAGCGAATTTGTCGTTGCCTATGCGCTCGAGTTCTTGGATATCAACCATGGTGCTCCTTTACGTTATAGACCGGTGGGTGCATCTGACAGCCTAACCCAGCCGCACAGCAAAGAACCCGGGCGGGTCTGCGCGGTGCGCAGCCGATCCGGGTTCTTTGCTCGAACTATGGTTCGTTAGTCTTTTTTGAATCCTTCGGTAAAGCCTTTAGCTTTGTCCTTGGCGTCAGTGACGCCTTCTTTCACCTTGCCCTGAAGCTGTTGGCTTTTCCCTTCACCTTCGGTCTTTGCGTCGCCGGTGACTTTGCCAGCGCCTTCTTTGACCTTGCCAGTGACTTTATCTTTCATGGCATCTGCTTTTTCATCGAATCCCATACATTCACCTCTAGGTTCCTCGGGGACAGGTTCGTTAACGACGCTAACGACATTTACTTGAAATGTCACCTGATTTCAGTGAACTTTGAGCCAACTATCAGCTTTAATCAATGGTCGCGTCGAACTCGACGAGCCGTTCGATCGCGCGGGCGACGTTATCGTAGCCAGCAGCAAAGGAGATCCGAATGTATTGGTCGCCGTCGACGCCGTCAAAATCCACGCCCGGAACCAAGGCAACGTGCGCTTTCTTAAGCACGTCGGCCGCATATGCCACGGTATTGCCGTAGCGGGCCAGGACTTTCGCGGAAGGCTGGGCGTAGTAATAGAAGGCGCCGTCGGCCGGTGCCGCATTGCGCCAGCCCAACCGGTCGACATTGTCCAACACCAGCTGTCGGGTCCGAGCAAATTCGGCCACTTCAGCGTCGGATTCGGCATAGGCTTCAGCACTGAATGCCTCGACGGCCGCATGTTGGCTGGCCGCGGGTGGGCACAGCGAAATGGACCCCGCCAATCCGGAAACAGCCGGCTGCAGGTCTTGTGGCATCAGCATCCAGCCCAGTCGCCAGCCGGGCATGCCCCAGTATTTGGAAAACGATGAGATGACGATGGCATTGCGATCGAATTCCCAGGCCGAGGCGCCCCGATCCTCCCCGTAAGTAATGCCGTGGTAGATCTCATCCGAGACCAGACGAACCCCACTTTCTGCACACCACGTGGCGATCTGACGCATATCTTCGCGGGGAACCATCGTACCGGTGGGGTTATTGGGGGAAGCCAAGATCAGGCCGTCGAGCGGCTGTTCGGCGTGAAATGCTGCGAGACGGTCCACATTGAACCGGAAATTTGTTTCCACCCCGGCGGGGAGGTCGACGACGTCGACGTCGAGTGCACGCAGGATATTGCGATAGGCCGGGTAGCCGGGTCGCGCCAAACCAACGCGGTCGCCGACGTCAAACGCGGCAATAAAACTGGAAACGAAGGCGCCCGAGGAGCCTGTCATCACGGCAACTGATTCGTAATCGACGTCGAGGTCGTACCAATCTTTATAGTGGCGGGCGATCGCTTCGCGAAGTTTTTTGATCCCCAACGAGGGGGTGTAGTTGAACACCGGGGAGTCCAAGTTGTGCAACCGAGCGGCCTCGCGGTTGACGGCGGCGGGCGCGCCCCCGCTGGGTTCGCCCGCGCCAAGCGAGATGACGTCGACGCCTTGGGCTTTCATGGCGTCGACGTCCCCGACGATGTCCATGACTTGAAAACGTGCGACTGCGGAACGACGACTGGGAGAGAACTGTGAAGCTGCCATGCCCCCAGTATGCCAAATCACACCGTGACACGGTGGCGTTAGAAGCCGCCGTCTGAGGGTGCCATATTGGCAAAGCGTGAGTAGTGGCCTTGGAAGGCTAACTCGATGGTTTTGGTCGGACCGTTACGGTGTTTGGCAACGATCAGGTCGGCTTCGCCAGCGCGCGGGGATTCTTTGTCGTACATGTCTTCACGGTGCAACAGGATGACCATATCGGCGTCCTGTTCAATCGATCCAGATTCGCGCAGATCCGAAACCTGGGGACGCTTATCGGTACGCTGTTCGGAACCACGGTTCAGCTGCGATAGCGCAATGACTGGAACTTCGAGTTCTTTAGCCAACAGTTTCAGTGCACGCGAGAATTCCGCGACCTCCTGCTGACGGGACTCGACGCGTTTACCCGAGCTCATCAACTGCAAATAGTCGAGCACCACGAGTTTGAGGTCGTGCTGCTGTTTTAGTCGACGGCATTTCGCTCGGATCTCCATCATCGACATATTCGGGGAGTCATCAATGAAGAAAGGTGCTTCGTTGAGCTTTTGCAGAGTCAGCGCCATCTTGCGCCACTGTCCCTCATCGAGCGTCCCCTTGCGCAGATCCTGCAGGGAGATCGTCGCCTCGGCAGACAACAGACGCATAGCGATTTCCGTTTTACCCATTTCCAACGAGAAAAACGCACTGGTCATGCCGTGACCAATGGCTGCGGCGCGAGCAAAGTCTAACCCGAGGGTGGATTTACCAACGGCAGGACGGGCCGCGATGACGATCATTTGTCCGCCGTGGAGACCTTGGGTCAGCTCATCGAGTTCGTCAAAGTTGGTTGGCACGCCTGAAATGCCGTCGCCTGCGGTGGAGGCGGCTTCGATCTCATCGATAGTTTCGGCCAGGATGTCCCCGAGGGCGACATAGTCGTCACCCGTGCGGTTTTCGCCCACCTTGTAGATTTCTGCCTGGGCCTCATTGACGATGTCTTCGACCTCGCCCTCGGCGTTAAAGCCCATTTGAGAGATCTTGGCACCCACATTTACGATGCGGCGCAGGATCGCTTTTTCGGCGACGATCTCTGCATAGAAGGAGGCATTCGCCGCAGTTGGCACCGCTTGCACCAAGGTGTGGATTTCGGCTGCTCCGCCAGCTCGGGAGAGTTCTTTGCGCCGATCCAGCATGGAGGTCACGGTGATCGCGTCGGCTGGTTCACCAGCGGCAAAGAGATCCGTAATAGCTGTGTAGATCAGCTCATGACCAGGAGAATAGAAATCAACCGGACGCAGAATTTCCGATACTTCAGCGATCGCATCGGTTGAAAGCATCATCGCGCCTAGGACAGAGCGTTCTGCGTCAAGATCTTGTGGCGGAGTGCGAGGATTAGCTGAGACCCCATTGACAGTTTCCATTGCATTAAATTTAGCCATTGTCCTGTTAATGTACCCTCCCCCAGCCCTACCAGCAGAACGCTGCAAACCTCGCGCCCGAAACAGCCGATGCACGCATTCTTCCCCTAATGCCAATATCGGCTGCTACGGGCTAGTACCCGAAGACGATACCGGCCGAAAAGCTGTGGATCAATAGAGGTCAAGGCTCTACCTGTGGATAACTTGTGAATTACTTTGCCCACAATGTGCACAAACTGTGGATGACCGGTGGAACGCTTATGCACAGTATCCACAAACCCCACTCTGACTAGGTGTTTTACAACCCACAGGATGTGGATAAGAGGATTTGTACCCCTATTATTCGAGATTTGACAACCGAGAATTTAAGGAATTTTAACTTTCTTGTCATCCACAATGAAAGTTATCCACAAGTTTTGCACATGTTGGGGGTAAACTACACTTGTGTCATTCCTGAACAGTTCCGCATGATTTCCGGCATGTCGCAAGAGGCGAAATTTAAAGCTCAAAAGTTCTGAAAATTTCAAGCGGCTCTTGGTTTCATCGCTCACACAGAGCGTCCTGGCGGTGGTATGGGATTAAACCGAGTTTGGTAGAAGAAACTGTAGAATCCTCGGCGCCCAGACTCCTACAAGGAATTGTTCACCAATCCTTCGCCATCGGGCCAGCACGCAGCTGCACCCAATAACTTGATTGAAATAGGCGGTATACCCCTCTAACGCCAGGGGTCCCTGAGGCTTCGAACGTATGCGTTGCAGGCTAACCCACAGTTCCGCCCAGAGTCGGTATCAGGGGTTTCGAGTGCCAAAGTCAAGTCAACATTCAGCGTCAGATATCTATCGACAGTGAATCCCCAGTCGGCTGAGCGGGGAGAATCCCTTGGCGACAAGGTTGGATTGCACCTCAGGTTCTGTGGATATCGCAGAATTCCATGTGCGTAACTCGTGGGGAAATCGTGTGGATAACGTATCTACTTTGAGTAGTCGCGTTCTCCGAAGATGGCGGTCCCAACACGTACGACTGTTGCGCCTTCTTCAATGGCGATCTCATAATCATTCGTCATCCCCATCGATAGGCCACCCTCACCGATGAGTTCGGGACGACGATCCAACAGCTCATCTCGAAGGCTTCGCAGCGCCGAAAAGTTTTGCCGAATGACTGCCTCATCATTGGTATGAAGCGCCATCGTCATGAGACCTTTTACGTTGAGTGCGCTAAACCCCACCAACTGTTCCAGGAACTCTTCGACTTCCCCAGGCTCAAGACCAGACTTCGTTTCCTCACCAGAAACATTGACCTGTACATAAACATCTAACGTACGGTTATATTCTTTGAGTTGAGTGTCGAGACGCCGGGCAATCCGTATGCGATCCAACGCCTGAAATTCATGAGCGAATTCAGCAACTTCGCGTGTTTTGTTGGACTGTAGGGGCCCAATAATTGCCCAATGGATACCCAGATCTGCCATTGCTGCAGCTTTATCTTGAGCTTCCTGTACTTTGTTTTCACCAAATTGTTCGATGCCAGCGGCATGGGCGGCACGAATTCGCTCTTCGGGGACGGTCTTTGAGACCGGCAGGAGGCGTACCTCACGGGCGTCGCGACCGGCTCGCTGTGCGGCGGCAGCAATCTTTTCTTGAACCTCAGTCAGGGCTTGGCGGAAGTCTTCTGCAGTAACGGCTACGCGTGGCGTATTCTCAGGCGTGGACATGACCAAAATGTAACATAGAAGAGATTCTGTCAACGTTCATCCTTCGTAGCGGAGGGTATTTGAGGAGTTTTGGTGCCCCAGTCGTCTGCGATATCAGATCCGATCGCCTCCATTACCGCTCAAACCGCCGCCGAGATCGCAGAATCAGTGCGCGACCTGGTGGATGCAGGCCGACTGACCCCGGGCGCCAGCCTTCCTCCTGTACGCGCCTTAGCCGAGTATCTGGATGTAAACCGCAATACCGTCGTCGCAGCGTATGGGCTCCTGGTGCAAGCTGGCGTTGCCGTCACGCGGGGACGTGCTGGCACCAAAATCGTTGACCTCCAACCACTCCCCCAGGAAGGCTTTTCGAACGTTCCCGGGCTGATCGACATCGCCTCGGGAAATCCCGACCCAGATCTGTTGCCTTCTGCAGGCAACGCCCTGGCGCAGTTAGCGGCCGATGAACCGGTACTGTATGGTCAGCCGGTCATCGATCCCGATCTCGCCGCTTGGGCCCGGGCCATGCTCGCCGAAGAGGTGGGTCATGCCGAACTGACCATCACCGCAGGATCAGCTGATGCAGTGCAACGATTACTGGCCGATTCATTGACCATCGGCGATGCTGTGGGTTTCGAACAACCCTGTTTCCTAACGACCATTCAGACGGCTCAGGCTGCCGGGTATCGCCCAGTGCCCATGCCTGTCGATGCAGAGGGGCTCACCGTTGAAGGACTACAGCACGCCCTAGATGAGGGTATCCGTGCACTGGTGGTCACGCCGCGGGCACATAACCCCACCGGTGCCGTGATCTCCGCACCTCGTGCTGCAGCCCTCGCTGCACTTCTGGCCGACCACCCGCACGTGCTGATCATCGAAGATGATCACTTCTGGCAAGTCTCCAACCACCCGTACCGTTCTATCACCCCGGACAATCATCCGCGGTGGGCCCTGGTGCGCTCGGTGTCCAAGTCCCTCGGCCCCGACCTGCGCGTCGGCATTGTCGGAACCGACAGACTGACAGCCTCTCGGCTGGCAGCGCACATCCGATCCGGGGCCATGTGGGTTTCCCACCTGCTCCAGCGGCTCACCTACCTGCTGGCGAACCACCCGGATACCCCGGCACAACTGGCTCATGCCGCGACCGAATACGCCCGAGCCAACGCCGAACTCATCGCCGCGTTAGAAGCCGTCGGGATCACCGCCCTGTCAGCCGATGGCGTGAATGTCTGGATCAACCTGAAAAAAACGGCTGCCCCAGTAGTTGAATCGCTGGCCGCACGAGGCTGGCTGGTGCGGGATGGAGCAGAGTTCTCGCTTGATAACACCGACGACGCCGCAAACCACATTCGCGTCACGATTCACCAGCTGACACCCGGCCAACGCACCACCTTCGTTGAGGACTTAGTCGCCGTGCTCTGACCGTCGCACTCGCCCGTGAGCTGATATCTAATCCTTCGATTAGGTAATCTGAGGATCAAGCGATAAGGTGTTCTTAGTATTCAAGTCGCTTGTATCTTCACGAGACGGTTTTCACCGTGTACGATGAAAAGCGGTCGTGGTCCTTGGACTGCGAATGAATAATCCGGATCCCCGGGTATGTACGACTTTTGAACGAATTGGGTTTTATCTTCACCACTGCATCACCTCTAACACCGCCCATCTGGCCGTGTTGCACTTATCGCGAATCATAATCTTGCGTGATTTCACCGCTGATTGATATCCGATCTCTTGTATTTCCTCCGCTCCATCAATAGCTACCGCACGTTACCGCAGCTGCGATCATGTGCAGGGTAGGATCTGACCCCCAAAAATTCCGCGTTGGCGACGTCATCGCGGGCTCACGGGCCACAATCGTGGTCTACCACTAAGAAATAAGGAATGACGTAATGGCCACAGGCACAGTCAAATGGTTCAACTCCGACAAGGGCTACGGCTTCATCGCTCCAGATGATGGCTCCGCCGATGTTTTCGCACACTTCTCCGCTATCCAGGGCAGCGGTCACCGCAACCTGGAAGAAGACCAGAAGGTCGAATTCGACATCGAGCAGGGACAAAAAGGCCCACAGGCGTCGAACATTCGCGGTCTCTAAACTTTTAGCATCGCGGCGGGGGAGACCGCACAGTATCAGTAGATATTGTGTCGGACCCCCGCCGTTTTGCTGTCCAAACACTTTTACGGTGGCTCAGGATCGATGTCTCTGCCCGGGAGCAGCTCAGGTGTCGCTACTGTGTAGTGGTGACCGGTTGGAGTGGTAACCCGCAAGAATTGCCCATTTCCTCGGTGTTCCCAACCCCTATTTTCTTTCGTCTGGTTACAAGCCACACAGAGCCCGGAAGCGTTGTCCCACCTGGTCGTTCCACCCTGGCGAACCGGGTGGATATGGTCAACCTCTTTGATGGGTGCTTCGCAGTACGGGGTGCGACAAATATCGTCACGCAGCAAAATCTTCCGTCGCAATCCAAGAGGGAATGCTCGTGCGGTGGATTCCAAACTTACTAATTGCCCTGTCTTGGGTTCTGTAAAAACTCGCCGCAAGAACGCCACCATGGTTTCGTCCGCTAGCCACTGTCGAACCACCGGTGCTGGAATCGGTCCGTGCCCGGAGAGCCAAGCGGGTGTGTCATCCCAGCCGCACAGTGTCTCAGGCGTCATGACTAACTGAACCTCGGCCGGTACAGCCTTAGCAGTCTGCTGACCGGTGGCTCGTTCCACGAGCAGGTCAGCCATAATCTGATCACGGGTCCGCGGCTGACCATCGCGATCCTCGGTCTCACCGGTGCCCACCATGGTCGAGGCATCTCGATGAAGGCTCGAATAGACGCCAACGGCTTGTTGGGTCGGTAGCGTAGCGGTCAGATACGCCATACCATTTGGTGCTGGTCGCACGCCAACTCGACGACTGCCGACGGCTCGGTTGATATGTTCAACAGCACCAGCCGCGTCGAGACGTTGGGCGTGGGCTCGAGCTTCAGCCCGAAGCTTTCGAGGCCCCAGCGTACCAAACCTGTCCACGAGCATCACATCAACTTCGCGACGATCCTCGGAGGAGAGCCAAGAAGTCTCTTGGACCACTGCTTGAGCGTGTTCTTCGCTCAGTCGCCCTTCCCGTAGAGCGTCGAAAGTATGCGGTAGATCAGTGGTCAATGCCCGCGCCAAATTCAGATGCCGCGCACCACGCGAGGGCGACTCTTTTCGAGCAAGACCAATTTCAGCGCCCAATCCCTTACCCCGATCAGCTTCGACAACTCCTTGGTCAGCCTCTGCCTGGGCGCGCCGTCGAGCGAGGTCAGCCGTCTCACGGGCCATCGCCGCTTCGAATCTAGATTTCCCGATCGCCAACGCCCTGATCCGGTCAATGCATTCAGCCTCATCAACCGCGGGATCCCACGCTTCGATGTTGTCACAGGCCTCCGTGACATATTCGACCTGGGATGTTGGAATCGTCGTCATGTTCCCACCGTAACCAGGCCCTTCCATCACCACGGCCATGCCAATGGAGCCTGGGGATAACCTCCGTCAGCGCCGCGCTTATCCACAGCGACACGCCAAGGAAGTACATCCCATCAGCAACAACTCGTTAAACGCCTCCGGGGCGGACCCTCATAGAGAGGATCCGCCCCGGATGAGCGTGAAGAAGGTTATTTCTTCGGTGCTGGTACGACAGACACGCGTGCTTCAGCTAGGACGTCTTCGTGTAGACGAACCTGAATTGGGTAGGTACCCAGTGCGCGGATGTCACCGGCGCCGATGATCGAACGACGGTCGACGTCGCCCTTACCGGCTGCCTTGATTGCATCAGCGATGGAAGCGGTGGTGACGGAACCGAAGAGGCGTCCGGTGTCACCGGCCTGCATCTGAATCTGGATTGGTGCTTCTGCCAGTTGTGCAGCCTGGGCCTGAGCGGCTTCCAGGGTGCGTGCCGAACGGGCAGCGGTTGCTTCGCGCAGGGTTTCAACTTCTTGCTCTGCACCACGGGTCCAACGGACGGCTTCGCCGCGTGGGATCAGGTAGTTGCGAGCGTAACCGTTGCGTACTTCGACGACGTCACCGGCCGAACCGAGGTTCGGGATCTCCTGGGTCAAAATGACTTTTTGATTTGCCATGATTTCTCTCCCTCAGCGTTTAGCGGCCGGAACCGGAGTACGGTAGCAGCGCCATTTCGCGGGCATTTTTAATGGCCTGCGCAATTTTACGCTGCTGTTGGACGGTGACACCGGTTACGCGGCGTGCACGAATCTTGCCGCGATCGGAGATGAACTTGCGTAGCAACGCAACGTCTTTGTAGTCGACGTATTCGATTTCCGCTGTTTTCAGCGGATTCGGTTTTGGTTTCGGCTTACGAACTTCTGCCTTAGCCATCTTGGTGCTCCTTTTTAGCTATAACCTGGAGCCCGCTAAAAAAGCGGGATGGTCATTAAATAATGATTTTTCAGTTTTAGAACGGTGGTGGAGAGTCGTTGCCCTGATCCCAGGATCCGGCAGATCCTCCGCCACCCCACGGGTCGTTGCTCGGTGCAGACTGACCGCCACCTGGTGCACCCCAACCGCCTCCGGCTGGTGCGCCGCCACCCCAGTTTCCACCGGAGCCGCCTTGCTGCTGGCCGCCACCGCCACCGAATCCGCCGCCACCACCGGAACGTGGTGCACGGTTGACCTGCGCGGTAGACCAGCGCAGCGATGGGCCAATCTCGTCGACTTCGAGTTCCCAGTTGGTCCGTTGTTGACCATCTTTGGTCTCGAATGACCGAGCCTTCAGCCGACCGTGCGCAATAACGCGCATACCCTTGGTCAGCGTTTCTGCTACATTCTCGGCCGCTTCACGCCATACGGAAGCACGCACCCACAGGGTTTCATCGTCTACCCATTGGTTGGATTCGCGATTAAAGTTTCGAGGGGTTTGAGCAATCGTAAAGTTAGCAACAGCGTGACCCGATGCGGTAAACCGCAGTTCTGGATCTCCCGCTAGGTTGCCCACCACAGTGATATATGGTTCTCCGGCCATGAAGCGCTCCTAATGCAGTAGCAGGGGGTCGTGGAACTAAAACTTAGAGGGTAATTTTCTGATCTTCCGGACGGATGATCTTGGTGCGCATCACGGATTCGTTCAAACCGAGCTGACGATCCAGTTCCTGAGCCTGCTCAGGAGTAGCGTTCAAGCTAACGACGGCGTAGATAGCCTCGTTTTTCTTCTGGATTTCGTAAGCTAGGCGACGACGACCCCATACATCGAGTTCGTCAACGGTTCCGCCATCCTTGATTACAGTGTCAAGGTATTTACGCAAAGTTGGTTCAACGGTACGCTCGTCTAGTTCTGGATCGAGCATCACCATTAGTTCATATGCACGCATGCGAACCCACCTCCTCTGGACTGGTGGTCACGGGATTTCCGTAACAGGAGGTTCTTAGTGCAAGCGTCTCGACCCATCTGGAGTCAAGACAGCAACCTCGCCATTATAGCGGACGCCCGGTCAAAACTAAACTCGCGTGCGTCGATACCGGGCATGCTCAACGACGACCCCGAGTTACCGCTGAGTGAACTTTCAACTTTTGGGTCCCTGGGGCTTGACGACGCCTTGCTCTATGGGTGGAATGGGACTGTTTTGAGTTGGGTTGACAAGGTAATTAAGGGTGCATGCTGGTGGGATCATAGCCTTTGACCACTCCACTGCGAAGGCTCTCATCACCGCGCTAGAAACCGCCGATGAGCGCGTTCATCGTCAAAGCATGGAATGGTCTGACGCGGTAAACACCGCGATGGATGAATTCCAAGGCGCGTACTCGAGGCTGTTCAGTAACAACGCGGCAAATGAACAACGTGACCGCTCCGATGTGTGCTTTCACCTGTCGAACGTTGCGCGACAAGTCGAATATGCACAAGAAGATGCCCGAGCCGAAGAGGAACGTTTAGCCGCTGTGGCCGACTGGGAGCAGCGCTACGCCGCGTGGCAAGGGGATGCAGATTCTGACCCCTCCTGGTGGACGCCGTTCACGGATCCACAATACGGCGGGCTCATGATATCGCGGCCATCGCAGACTCCCACCAAGCTTCCCACGATCCAGGCGGATGTGGCGGTTCGGGACCGAGACCGCATCAGCTCGGGTAGCGGTGACGCCGTAAGCTCCGGATCCCCATTAAACCTACGCAGTTTCGTGGCGATCGCCGAACGTTGCAATGGGATCGTCGAAGAAGAACTAGAAGCTCTCAGGACGGCCTGGTCCAGTTTTCGCAACGACTGTTCGTGGGTCATCATCGAGACGTTCACACTGTTCGACGCACTTGCCCAGTACCTCGAACATGGCAGGCTGGAGGCTCATTGGATCAGCAAAATCGCCGATGCGTTTGAAGTGGCTGGCACCGGTGTACTCACCAATGAGGTTCTGGATGCGCTAGCGCCAGCACTTCACGCCACCGCGATGAGTAACACCCAGCTGCTTCGTACCCTGGCTACATCTGATCGTGAGCAACTGGCAAAGCTCATGAATAGCTCACCGGCTTTATCCAACCAGTTGCACCTGATGGACCCTGGCACAATCAATAGTTGGTGGAACAGGCTAGCCGACACGCATTCTTCCGATCAACAAACTACCCTGTGGGAAACACTGCCGGAAATCTTCGGCAATCTCGAGGGGATTCCCTATACCATCCGCGATCAAGCCAATCGACAAGTCCTCAAACGAAACATCCGGGAACTGAACTCACATCTGAGCTCCCTGGCCTCCGAGCGGCGAGAAGCTCTACAGAATGCTGGTCACTCTCCGACTCGTCCGCAGTCTGTGCTTCTGCCAATCTTCGCCGAAGAGCGAGAGCTGAACGCACAATTAGAAATATTCGAGCAAATCAATCGCTCGATTCAGGCTGAGGATGGTCAGGCGCCACGACAGCTCATCTCATTGACCAATGATCAACCGCCACTCGCTGCCATCTCCATCGGTGATCTAGACACCGCTACGAATGTCACGTACTCGGTTGCAGGTATGAACAGCAGTACAAAAACTATGGAAAGCTGGACGGACTCCACCCAGAACATTCACGATGAAGTTCATGCCGGAGGCGACGCTGCAACTGTAGCTTGGATAGGCTATGGGGCCCCAGTTTCTCCACCAGGCTCGTTGGGTGTTTTACACAATGACATGGCCGAAGCCGGAGGAGATAACTTGGCCAAGGCGCTTCGGGGGTTGGACGCCGTCCGAGGCCCGGAGAATCCCCAAGTAAACGTTATGGCGCATTCATATGGGACGACGACGGCAGCTTTTGCCATCTCGCAACCTGATATTGCCGTTGACAACCTGATACTGGTGGGCTCTGCAGGACTACCAGATCACATTCGCAATGCCGAAGAGCTGAACGCCGACACGGTCTACGCCGGGCACGCCAGAGATGTCTACCCGTACATTGATAGCGACGGGGGTGATCAGTGGGCTTGGATGGGACGCGATTTCAGTTCTGGTCACGGCGTCAACCCCATGGATGATGATTTTGAAGCAATGACCTTCGGGACCGACTCTGAGGCAGAAGGGGTGGGAGATCCGGTCGCCACCCACAGTGCGCGCGACGACGACGCCACCGGCTATTATGAGCGGCATTCCGAATCCCTTCGCAATATCGGCTACATTCTGCGAGGCGAACCGGAAGAAATGAGCGACCACGTTGAGAAGGGACCTACGATGTTTCAGCGGTCATTGCTTGGTCCAGGAGCACCATATGCCCCGTAAAAACTCGTCACCGAAAAGTCAGCCACGCAAGCGCCGTCTGGTGATAGCGGTGAGCTGTCTTATCTCCGCGATATTTCTCTCTACAGGCTGCACAGCAACTTCGAACCAGGAGCCCGTCATGGATGTTATTGAACAGCGCGATGCCGTGGTGAACTTCGTCATCAATACTACTGAACAACTCGACGTCGAGGGGTGGGAAGCTCGTCACGGTGTGGCCAGCGCGCAAGGGTGCACCGGCCAGGACGGGGAAAAAGGGGCGGCGTATCATTTCGATTTGTCAGCAGACCGGGGAACCGAACACGAGGCGGACGCGAAGCGTGTAATGAAGTACTGGGAATCGTTGGGCATGGAGGCCCGCGTGGTGGATCACGGCGGGTATCCCACCGTGTATGCAACCAGCGGTCCGGTCGAACGGGCCAGCTTTACCACCGATGCGGCCGGCGAGACCTACCGGGTGGGGGCGGTTGCCTACTGTGCTCCGGGCAATGCTGGAGATTTGAAGATGGAATACATCGAGCGTCGCAACAATGGCGAGCAGTTCCCAGGCGATGAGTACCTTCCCGAAGAAAACATCAGCGGCGGATAAGTGATCACTGCCAGCTATGCCTCCGCCACAACACAAAAGCAACCCCTGTCCCGCTTGGGTCGCGGCGCCGGAATGCTGACGATGCTGCTCATGACGACGGCGTGCACCACTTCGACTGACCAACAGTCGGTCATGGATGCCGTTGACCACCGCGACGTCGTGGTCGATCTAGTGATCGACACCACCGAACACCTCGACGTCGACGGCTGGGGAGCCAATCATGGTGCAGCCAAGCCCGAGAGCTGCACCCTCGACAACGGGGATGAAGGCGCGGCGTATAAGTTCAGCCTCTGGGCCGATCGCGGGACGGCTCACGAAGCTGATGCCCAGCGTATCGTCGAATATTGGGAATCACTTGGCATGGACACTCGCGTGGTCGATCACGGCGGTTTCCCGGTTGTGTATGCCACCGGGGGACCGGTGCAACGCGCAAGCTTCACCCCAGATGCCGCCGAAGAATCCTACCGGGTGGGCGCCATCTCCCACTGTGCTCCCGGAGACGCTATTGAACTCCGGCGTGCCTTCGATGAGCGCCGCAAGCAGGGGGAGCGGTTCCCCGGCGATGAGTACGTGCCTGAGGAGAATATCGACGACGTCTACAAAAATGAGTAGCTGAGTCCGGCCTCTGCATTCTAGGCTGGAACGCAGAACGTATACATCAGCACGCTCAAGGAGCCAGCGATGAGCGGACGTATTCCGGATCGTTATGTGCGGTTGCCCCCGGTGGACGGCATTTCACCAGCGCGCTGGGATCATGTGGGGGACACCGGTGTATCACGAGCCCTGGGAATTATATGCCGCGAGCGCCGTCGGAAATCTCACGGCACCGTTACGCTGGGCGGGCCTACCCGAACCCGAGTCCGAGCCGGTCGTGCACGCATCGTATGGAGTACACGCCCGGCTCGGGCTGCCACGACGGGCATGATGAAGGTTTCGGGTTAGGGCTCCTCGAGGAGTTCGGTCACCAGGGCTGCGATCCGGCTGCGTTCGGAGCGGGTGAGCGTCACGTGGCCAAACAGTGGGTTGCCCTTGAGGATTTCGACGACGGCACCAACGCCGTCGTGGCGACCGACCCGCAGGTTATCGCGCTGGGCGACGTCGTGAGTCAGGACAATTTTCGAATTCTGCCCCATGCGCGACATCACGGTCAGCAGCACGTTCTTTTCGAGGGACTGGGCTTCGTCGACGATGACCCAGGCGTCGTGGAGGCTGCGGCCGCGGATGTGGGTCAGCGGCAGGACCTCGAGCAGGCCGCGGGCCATGACCTCTTTGAGCGCATTCTCACTGACCAGTGCGCCCAGGGTGTCAAAAACGGCCTGGGCCCAGGGGTTCATTTTTTCTTCTTCAGTCCCGGGTAGGTAGCCGAGTTCCTGGCCACCGACGGCGAAGAGCGGCCTGAAGACGATAATCTTTTTGTGTTCGCGGCGTTCCAGCACGGTTTCCAGGCCGGCGCACAGGGCCAGCGCGGATTTACCGGTGCCGGCGCGGCCGCCCATCGAGACGATCCCGATGTCGCGGTCTAACAGCATGTCGATGGCCAGGCGTTGTTCGGCGGACCGGCCGTGGACGCCGAAGACCGTTCGATCTCCGCGGACCACTTCGACGTATTTCTGCGAGGTCCCATCAATCTTGACCCGCCCCAGTGCCGAGCCCTTGCCGGAGGTGATGACCAGCCCGGTGTTGGTGGGGAGGTCGTTGGTGTCGTCCAGTTCGATATGGTCGCCGTGATAGAGCTCCGAGACCTGAGCCTCGGTGGCCTCGACCTCGGCTAGGCCGGTCCACCCTGAGTCGGTAACCCACTCGTTGCGGTACTCATCGGCGTCCAGGCCCATGGCCGCGGCTTTGACTCGCATCGGCAGGTCTTTGGACACCACGGTGACCGCGCGGCCTTCATCCGCGAAGTTCTTGGCCACTGCCAGGATGCGCGAGTCATTGTCGCCCTGGCGGAAGCCTGCAGGCAGGACGGTTTCGGTGATGTGGTTCAATTCGACCAGCAGGTGGCCGCCGTCGTCGTTGAGAGGAATCGGTTTATTGAGTGAACCGTGGCGGACGCGCAGATCGTCGAGCAGGCGCAGCGCGGAGCGGGCGTAGTAGCCCAGTTCTGAATCGTGGCGCTTCTTTTCCAGCTCGGTGATGACGACGATCGGGATGATCACTTCATGCTCGGCGAACCGCAGGACCGCTTTGGGGTCCGAGAGCAGCACGGAAGTGTCGATGACATAAGACTTCTGTGCCACGGCCGATGCGACGGCGGCGTCGAGTTCGTCTTCAGGGATGCCAGTTGGTGTATTGAGGGCGGCCACAGTTACTCCAGACCGAAGACGGCGACAGGCCCGCTACAAAACAGTGCTGCGGAGAGATTCGGGACTCTTCCCCAAGTCGAATCCAGCGACAGCATCCAAAAGTTTTGGTGCGGGTTGTTGCCCGTCCTCATATCGATTCGCGGGTGGTGGTCACGGTCGGCCCTGCGCCTGAGAGGCAGCCAGGAACCGTACCGGCCCCTGCTGTCGCTTGGCATAAACCTTGGGCCTTCCGGTCAGTGTTCTGACACTTCTCAATCTACGCAGGCACACGGACAACGGGAAGATTCGGAGAGCAAAAGCCGGGTTACGTTTTGATAAACAGTTGATAGCGTGCGGCTCAACCGCAGGATATCGTTACCGTAATCAGCTGCAATGAAACCAGCCTTATGGAGGATGCCATGCACATCGCAGTATTAGGGAACACCGGGATGGTCGGCTCGCGCGCGGTCGCCGAGGCGGAAAGTCGCGGGCACCAGGTCACCGGCTATTCGCGCCACGGCGAGAACCCGCTGGATTTTTCGGATACCGCACAGGTCGTGGAGGTGATCGATCACCCGGAAATCGATCTGACGATCATTGCCGTAGTCTCAGGTCGCACGGGATCGTATGACGACGACGTCGCCAACCATAAGGCGCTGATCGAAGCCGCACCGACGGGTCGTATCCTGGTGGTCGGCGGCGCGGGTGCTCTACAGGCCGAGGACAGGACCCTGTTGGTCGATGCCCACGACTTCCCGGAAGCCTATAAAGCCGAGTCGCAGGCGTTCGTCGAGATCTATAACCTCTATGAACAGGCAACCGACCTGAACTGGACCATGCTGGCGCCAGCCCCAGAAATCGCACCCGGCGAGCGCACCGGCGAATACGAGGTGGCCAAGGATCAACCAGCCGGGCGCTTCATCACGGCGGAGGACTTCGCGGTTGCCCTGATTGATGAGGCAGAGAACCCTGAGCACACCGGCACTCGGTTTACCGTGGCGCATTAACTGTTTTTCGCGAAAGGGGAACCTGCGCTGGAGCAGCATTGCTCGGCACAGGTTCCCCTCGCATATAAGGATGAGTCCGCGAGACTTTTAGCGATAGACTTCGCGGCGGTGAGCAACGCGTAGTACTAAAACGGCTAGCTCAGTATCGAGGCGGCGTGCCACACTTTTGTCCAGTTTTCGTAAAGCTTTTGCGGCCCTCGGTCGGTAGCGGATCTGGTATGTCATAGTCCGCTATTCGTCAGAGCCCGAGTTCGGCGATCAGTTCCTCATGAGAGATAGTTTCTCCCGGTTCTTTGCGAGCTTCAGCAGCAGCCCTGATATCAGCTTGGTCCTCAAGTGCTTCGAGCGCACGGTCGAAAAAGTCCGGGGAGACGAGCACAGCCCGCCGAGTCGCTCCGCGAGACGTAATTTCTACCGGCTCTCGTTGTGCAGCGGCGATGTAATCACTCTGATTATTGCGAAATTGCGATAGCGTCACGGAAGTCATAAACAAATTGTCCTTCTTGTACAAGTTGCACACAAGAAGGACGGCCCGAGGGCAGCGAAGTGGTTCTCTTAGCGCAGGGTCCGGTAGCACGCTCCGGCCAGCTCAGTGCAACGGTTGAACTGGGCGGCTCCTCGGAATTCCCGCTACGCCCACCGGAACTATGGCTGCCTTACGTGCGCTAGCAGAACGCCATCATCGGTCCGTTGAAGCGGAAGCCCGTGCAACACGAAATATTTCAAGTCTCTTGGGATTGATTGCCATAACCCCTGGGCTCACCCGACCGCATGATGTATCGATCCTGCGAGAACCACCTCTTTCCCCACAAAGAATGCAATTCGCTACTGCTGGTCCGCATAAAACGCCCCGGCCAGTTTGGCCAGGTACTCAGGATCGTTGGCGCCACACATCTCGCGCACCGAGTGCATAGATAACAGCCCGATGCCGGCGTCGATAGTCTCGATCCCCAGGCGGGTGGCCGAGATCGGACCGATCGTGGAGCCCGAGGGCTGAGTGTTTTTCGAAACGAAGACCTGGTGGGGAATACCGGCCTGTGCTGACCAACGGTTGAACTGAGCGGCACCGCGTCCATCCGACAGGTAACGCTGGGTCGCGTTGACCTTCAGGATTGGTCCCTTATTCGGTAGCGGGTGGTGTTGTGGGTCGTGGCGGTCGGCATAATTCGGGTGGACCAGGTGCCCGCCGTCGGCCGAAAGCAGTTTCGAGTGCGCGATGATCGAACGGTGCAGGTGGGCCGGGATGTTCTGGCTGGCCATGATCAGGGTCAGCATTTCTTCAAGCATCGGACCGCCGGCGCCGGTCCGGGTTTCGGAGCCGACTTCTTCGTGGTCAAAAGCTGCCAGCACGGTGATGTGCTCGGACTCGGCGTCTAGGAGCGCGCGCAGGCCAGCGTGGACCGAGACGAGGTTGTCCAGGCGCGGGGCGGCGAAGAATTCCTCGTCGACGCCGATCGTGGCCGGTTCCTGGGTGTCGGTGAGCACCAGATCAAAGCCTTGAATCGCTGCAGGATCAACCTCAGCATGCTTGGCGATCGCGGCGACAATATCGACGTCGTCACCGGCTCCGACAATCGGCACCAGGTGCTGCTGGCGGTCGAGTTTCAGGCCGTCATTGACGCTGCGGTCTAAGTGAATGGCCAGCTGCGGGATCCGTGCCATCGCGGGAGTGCGGACCAGGTGTGCGCCGTCGTCGGTGATGAGGCGTCCGGCAAAGCCCAGGTCACGGTCCAGCCAGGAGTTGACCAGCACGCCGCCATAGATTTCGACGCCGACCCGGTTGTACCCGTCCGAGGTGTTATTCGGCAGGGGTTTGACGCGGAAGGTCGGGGAATCGGTGTGGGCACCAACGATGCGAAACGTCGGGTGCTCTGGCAGATTGTCTGGAATGCGCCAGGCAATGACCGCGCCGTCGCGAACCAACACGTAGCCACCGGGGGCGCTGGGCAGCTCTCCTGGGATGTCGTCGAGAACAGTGAAACCGGCCTCCGCTGCGCGGGCGACTACCTGGGCGGTGACATGGTAGGGCGATGGGGAGGCGTGGATGAATGCGGCAAGGTCATCAAGATACTGCGTCATGGCCTTCAGTCTAGGCCGGGACTCACAAGATCGGGACGTTTGCTGCGTTTGCGCAACACGAACTTATCGGGGGCGCCGTCGAATTCGGCGCCCCCGGGGTCGTCGTCGGGCAGCAGTTCAGAGTTAGCGAGACGCAACGTGGTGCGCACCGGATCGTGATTGGGTTCGTACATGTCCATCACGACGCGCAGCATCAGATAGATCAGCACGACGACGTGGCCGGCCACGGCCAGCAGGTAGAGCTTTTCATCGAGTTGGTGTTGGACGTCGTACTCGGAGGTTGGCCCGGCCAGGTAGGCCCAGATCGCCCAGAAGTGCAGCAGTTCAATAACCGAGAAAATCAAAAAATCCCGCCAATTAGGCAGCGCCAGCACCAACAGCGGGATGATCCACAGCACGAATTGCGGCGAGTAGACTTTATTGACCAGGATGAATGCCGCGATGATCAGGAACATCAGTTGGGCCAGGCGCGGCCGGTGTTTGGTGGTCAGCCCGACGACCGCGATGATCACGCACAGCGCGAGAAATGACCAGAACGCCAGGCTGGAGAGCAGGTCGCCGGGGATTGTGGCGTCGGTTGCGGTGGCGTAGGCGTGCCAGATCGAGGACCAACCGGGCGGGCGGTCGGAGGAAAACTTGTAGAACACGGCCCATGCGTCGGGGTTGAGCAGCATCATCGGCAAGTTGACTAGCAACCAGGCGACGGCGGCGGAGCCGGCGGTGACCAGCAGCGGATAGTAGCGTGCCGTGCGGATGGTCAGCACGATGATCGCGCCAAATAGCAACAGCGGGAAGAGTTTCACGGCGGTACCCAGGCCGATCAGCACGCCGGTCCACGCATAGCGGTGCTTGGCGAACGCCCACATCGCGGCCACCATGAACACCACGGCCCACATGTCCCAATTAATAAACCCGGCAAAAATAATGCCGGGGGCTACGGCGACCATCGTGGCATCCCAGTAGCGGATGCCGGCGAGCTTGGCGACCAATAACACGGTGACGATCCACAGGGCGACCACCGCCAGGAAGTTCAGGTCATAGAACACCAGATTCGCTCCGACGTCCACGCCCAGGGTCTCGGACACTCGGGTCAGCCCGTGGGCCACCCAGGCCAATAGCGAGGCGATCACGGCGATCAGGATGGGGTATTCAAATGCGCTATCGGCCCGGAATGGCGCCCAGGGATCTTCAGCAAAGCCGCGTGAGGTCCATAGCCCGGTCCAGTCGGAGTAGCATCCGCCGAGATACACTTCGGGCGCACCCCACCCGCGGACTCGGCACGGGGATTTTAATACGGCCGCCACCAGAGCCGCGGCGACCGTCAACATGATCAACAGGTGGCCGGGTGCAAAAAACGTGCGGATGCGTCCCGGCAGCGTAAATTTTCCGCGCGGTGCCAGGCGAGTGTCCGCAGTGGACGGTGTTTCCGGTCTCGGGTCAACCGCCGTGAGGTCCTCATCTGTACTCGCCATGAGCAGAAGTCTACCGATATTGACGGTTGTGACGCATCACGAACGCAGTCGGGTACTTTTGCTGTCGTACAATACGAAAAGTCCTTTGCATTTCTTTAAACTTTTCATGACCAAGGAGTTACGTGCTGTCCAACCAAAAAGTTCGCGTGGCAATCGCCGGTCTGGGCAACTGCGCAACCTCACTGATCGAAGGCGTTGAATACTACAAAGACGCTTCGACCACCGATACCGTACCCGGCCTGATGCACGTCCAGTTCGGCGACTACCACGTCTCCGATCTGGAATTTGTGACCGCCTTCGACGTCGATGCCACAAAAGTTGGCCTCGACATTGCCGAAGCGATGCGCGCGTCCGAAAATAACACCATCAAGCTCACTGACGTCCCAGAAACTGGCGTCAAGGTACTGCGCGGTCCAACCCTAGATGGGTTGGGCAAGTACTACCGCGAAACCATTGAAGAATCCGACGCTGAACCCGTCGATGTTGTCCAACAGCTCAAAGACGACAACGTCGATGTACTCGTGTGCTACCTGCCGGTCGGCTCCGAACAGGCCGCCAAATTCTATGCGCAGGCCGCAATCGACGCCGGCGTGGCCTTCGTCAACGCGCTGCCGGTCTTTATCGCCTCGGATGAATGCTGGGCGCAGAAATTTACCGACGCCGGTGTGCCCATCATCGGGGACGACATCAAATCCCAGATCGGTGCCACCATTACCCACCGTGCGCTGGCTGCCCTGTTCGAATCGCGCGGTGTGACCGTGGATCGGACCTACCAGCTCAATGTCGGCGGCAACATGGACTTTAAGAACATGTTGGAACGCGACCGTCTGGAATCCAAGAAGATCTCCAAGACCCAGGCCGTCACCTCGAACCTGAAAGCGGAGCTGTCCGACGACGACGTCCACATTGGCCCATCCGACTATGTGTCCTGGCTCGATGACCGTAAGTGGGCTTTCGTGCGTCTCGAGGGTCGAAACTTCGGCGATGCTCCCGTCTCCCTGGAATATAAGCTTGAGGTTTGGGATGCCCCGAACTCGGCCGGGGTGATCATCGATGCGATCCGTGCGGCAAAGATTGCGCTGGATCGTAAGGTTGGTGGCCCCATCCTGTCGGCATCCAGCTACTTCATGAAGTCGCCCCCGATCCAGCACCACGATGAACAGGCCCACGAACTCGTGGAAGCTTTCATCCGCGGAGACATCGAACGCTAGAGTCTTCGCACCGTGGTCTGTGAGGACTCGGACCGGACGCTAGGCTGACACCACGCTATATCGCATCGCCGTTTCGGCGGTGGGCGCGAAAAATCACATCGTCTAAGCGTCTAGACCGGTGACCGGTGTGCACAGTGCGCGTGTTCTCATAGCTGGTGTCGATGCCCCATTGCGGTGTCGGGAAGAGCCTGGTGATGTCGGCAAGCGTTGCCGTCGCGCCTTCCGGATGTGAACCGCCGTGCTCGTGATTGTGGCTGTGGCTGCTTCCGTGACGGTGCCCCACAATGAAGATCGTGCCACCTGGGGCCACCCAGGACGCAATGCGCTGATAAAACGTCAGCTGGCCGGTCTCGGGATGGGCGTAGTTGGTCACCACGAGATCCCAGGTGCGTCCCGGTTCCCAGCGCGCCAGATCCGTTTCAATCCACTCAACCTGATCCCCGAAACCCGCAGCTGCAGTGTGCTCGGCGGGTGTGGCCAGCGCCTGTGCAGAAATGTCAGCACCGGTCACGTGCCAACCTTGCTCAGCCAACCAGCGGGCTTCGGTCCCGGTTCCACAACCGGCGTCGAGCGCGGTTCCCACCCTAAGAGTCGATGTCTCTGCGGCAAGGTAGGGATTCACAGGCATACTGCGAGCCTCCCGAGCCGTCTCTGGGGCCCAGTGGTCTTCCCAATAGTGCTTATCAAATTGGTGTGTCATGCGCTTTTCTCCGAACTATGTGCCATGCTGGCCGGATCGATAGGACCGAAGATCATTTCTGTGTTGATCATCATCGCCACGCGGCCACCGTTGGCTGCGGCTTCGCTGACTTGCATCCCGGAGTTGACCACATTGCCTGCGGCCCACACTCCGGGCACCGAAGTGTGGCCCGTGGCATCGGCAACTACGGAGATCCCGGCGGCATTTTCGGTCGTGTCAACACCTAGCTCGTCCAGCCCGTCCAAGCGGGCCGTAGCCCATGTTGAAACAGCCAGTGCATCCAGCTCTACCATGGTGCCGTCGTCCAGCATGACCCCTGTCAATCGATCATCGGTGATCGCCAGACGAGACACTTCACCCGGCACGATGGTGATGCCCGCGTCAGTCAATTTCGCGAGTTCTGCAGCCGAGAACTCAATGCCGTTGGAAAGAAACAACACTTGCGGGCTCCATTGACGGAATAAGAGTGTTTTCATCACGGCCATGGGACCGGTAGCCAGCATCCCGATGCGCTGATCGCGGATCTCCCACCCGTGGCAATACGGGCAGTGCACCACGCCGCGACCCCATTGCTGGTCTAGCCCCGGAATTTCTGGCAGCTCATCGACCACGCCAGTGGCCAGCAGCAGCTGTCCGGCCTGTATCGTTGACCCGTCATCGAGCCGAACGGCAAAGCGCCCGTCGCCAGTCTTCGACGCACCCGTGACATTGGCGTTCACGATGTGTGCACCATATGAGCTCGCCTCCCGGCGAGCGCGCTGCAGTAGTTCTAATGGGTTGATGCCTTCTAAGCCGATGAGTCCGTGTGCCGCGGCCGCCGGAGCGTTGCGTGGCGTCCCCGCATCAACGACCACGACATCTCGACGGGCACGCGCTAGGGTGAGCGCGGCACTCAGCCCGGCGGCGCCACCACCAATAATCGCGACTTCATAAAACTGGTCAACCTGTTCGGTAGCCTTCATGTCACTCTCCTGAAGTTATTTCGATACCAGAATGACCGACTTCTCTCGAGTTGGCAAATGATCTTGCCGAATGGCAAAATAGCGTTATGAATGAAACTGCCGCCGAAACTCTTGATGCGATCGGACCTCGCCTCAAGCACCTGCGACTTCGCCGTGATGTCACTTTGACGACGCTTGCCGCCGAGACGGGGATTTCCACCAGCACGCTGTCACGGCTGGAGGCCGGTCTGCGCCGGCCATCATTGGAACAACTCTTACCGCTAGCGCGTTACTACGGGGTCACCATTGATTATTTGGTCGATGCACCACGCACAGCCAACCCCCGCATTGACTTACGTCCGCTAGCTTCTCCTGACGGCTCGGTCGTCATTCCGCTCACGCGACGACCAGGTGGCATTCAGGCCTATAGATTTGTCCTGCCCGCCAGCAGCGACGAGGACGCCATCGAACTGCGTTCACACCAGGGATATGACTGGGCTTATGTTCTCGATGGGACCCTACGCCTCATCCTGGGTGACCAGGATCTGCTACTCCAACCCGGTGAGGCCGTGGAGTTTGATACTCGCACCCCGCACTGGTTCGGCGCCACTAGGACAGGGCCTGTCGAGTACCTCAGCCTCTTTGGACGGCACGGCCAGCGCGCCCACCTTCGCACACAAGCCGAGCAACTCTGAGCTCTCACGTCAGCAACCGCGAGACCTCAACTTCGAGTCCCCCAGCAGTTACCCGGCTGCCGCTGCACCCTATTCTTGAACGCGGCATCTCGATAAACTGACGGCATGACTTATGCGCATGTTGGCTCCTTTCAAACCCAACCCGGTAAACGCGATGCCGTGGTAGAAATTTTAACGCGATTGAATCCTGATCTCGTGGGTGCGGGCTGCCTGCTCTATGAGGTGGGCACCAGGGACGGTGAACCCGACACCGTCTATGCGATGGAACTGTAGGAGTCCGCCGAAGCGCACCAGGAGTCGCTGCAATTACCCAGCGTGAAAGCCGCCATTGATGAGGTCGTGCACCTGCTCACCGGCCAATTCGACAGCCACGATTTCACTATTGCCGGGTCCCCACTGCGCAATATGCCGCGCTAGAGCCACCCAACACTTCACTTCCTGACAAAGCCAAAGGATCGCCGCCGAATAGCTTCGGTGGCGATCCTTTGTGTTTCGTATGGCTACGAGCTAACAGCAGCGAGCGCCGGGGTTAGCGTCCTGGTCTGCGTATTTTGCTCGCCAGAAATCCTTTTCACTCAGGATCTTCTCGTGCGGGTGGTGACGGCGCTGGTGGGCGACGTAGACATCATAGGAGCGGTCACCCATCACATTGGTGACCCACCAGCGCACAGCTTTGACCCCGCGGAGGAAGTGCGACCAGAGCGTTGCGATACTCGCACTCATGACTGCCCAGCCTCAGTTGGTTTGAGCACCTCCGGGACGTCTTCCCACTGCTTCTCCAGCGCCTTCTCCGACGGGGTGGTGATGAATCCGGCTGGTGCAAAGCGACGCGATGGCACGGGTGCATCTTCCATATCGGGGCCGCCGCCGTTGCGGAAGGCCTTGATCGTGACGATCACCGACATGACCAATACGATCAGCGCCAAGACCACGAAGATGATCGACAGCGTGCCCTGGATCAAGGTGTTGCGAACTACGGCCTCCATGGCTTCGGCCCCCTCGGCAGTTCCGAAGCTGGTTTCGCCAGCGGCCAGCGCATCTTTGAAGGCGAAATGGTTGGCCCAGTAACCCACCGCGGGAATCGGCGAGAAGATCTTATACAGCGAGGCGGTCACGGTGACCACTGCAACAAATGCTAACGGCAGGATGACGATCCACAACCAACCAAAGATGCCGCGCTTGGCGACGATCGCCAGGACCACGGCCAAAGCTATTGCAGCCAGCAGCTGGTTGGCAATACCGAATAGTGGGAACAGCGTGTTAATCCCGCCCAGCGGATCAGTGACCCCCATGATCAGGATCGCACCCCAACCGGCGACCATGATCGCCGTCGTCATCCACACTCCGGGTAGCCAGGTGACTTCACGGAATTTCGGGACGACGTTGCCGATCGCATCTTGGAGCATGAAGCGGGCCACGCGGGTTCCGGCATCGACTGCGGTGAGGATGAACAGTGCTTCGAACATGATCGCAAAGTGGTACCAGAAGCCCATCATTGCGGTGCCGCCGAAGGCTGACATGATCTGGGCGATTCCTAACGCCAGGGTTGGCGCGCCACCGGTACGGGAAATGATGGACTCCTCGCCGACGTTTTGGGCCGCCGTCGTCAACATCTCCGGCGTCAGTTCAACACCGACCAATCCGAGCGAGGAGACGAAGGCCACGGCCCCTTCGACGGTGCCACCGGTTGCGGCGGCCGAGGAGTTCATCGCGAAGTAGATTCCGCGGTCGATCGAGATCGCAGCGACCAGCGCCATGATGGCCACGAAGGATTCCATGATCATGCCGCCGTAGCCGATGAAGCGGGTTTGGCGTTCTTTTTCAACCATTTTCGGGGTGGTCCCCGAGGCGATCAGCGCGTGGAATCCAGACAGCGCGCCGCAGGCGATCGTGACAAACAGGAATGGGAACAACGGTCCAGAGAAGACCGGGCCTTCTTGGCCGCCAGCAAATTCACTGAACGCAGGGAAGGAGATCTCGGGACGAACCAGCACGATGGCGCCGGCCAACATGACGATGACGCCGATCTTCATGAAGGTCGACAGGTAGTCACGGGGGGCCAGCAGCAGCCAGACCGGGAGCACGGCTGCGACAAAACCGTAAATGATAATGCCCCAGGCGATCGTGGTGCGTTCCAGCGTGAACAGTTGAGCGCCCAAGTCGGTGCCAGCAACCCAGCCACCGGCGATGATTGCGGCCATGAGCAGCACAAAGCCGATAATCGAGATTTCGGTGATACGGCCCGGGCGCAGGTAGCGCAGGTAGAGGCCCATGAAGATTGCGATCGGGATGGTCATGGCAACCGAGAAGACACCCCAGGGGCTTTCGCCTAACGCATTGACGACGACGAGCGCGAGGATGGCCACGATAATGATCATGATCAACAGTGCTGCGATGATGGCTGCGGTGCCACCGATCTTGCCCAGCTCGTCGCGGGCCATCTGACCGATCGTGCGGCCGCCGCGGCGCATCGAGAAGAACAAGACCAGGTAGTCCTGGACGGCCCCGGCCAGCACCACACCGACAATGATCCAGATGGTGCCCGGGAGGTAGCCCATTTGTGCGGCTAAGACCGGACCAACAAGCGGCCCGGCTCCGGCAATAGCTGCGAAGTGGTGGCCGAATAAGACGCGTCGGTCCGTTGGGACGTAGTCTTTGCCGTCCGAGCGGATTTCAGCAGGGGTGGCGCGACGGTCATCCGGTTTGGTGATGTAGCGCTCAATGACTTTCGAATAGAACCGATATCCGATCAGATACGTTGCCAATGCGGCAAAGACGAACCAGATCGCATTGACTGTTTCGCCGCGCACGATGGCCAACATGACCCACGCCATGCCACCAAGCAGTGCAATCGCAACCCACATTGCGATTTTCAGCGGGCTCATCTTGTGATCTTTTGCGTGCTCTTCCTCCGTGAGTGCCACCGGAGGCAATTGAGACTGATCTACGTTCTCAGTAGAAACCCTCTTCGACATGGAATTTCTCCTTTTAGCTTGTGATGCCGAACATAATTCTAACCGAGCACTAAACGATTCGTATGCCGTGCATCATCGCCAAGGGTGTCACGTCCCTCACCTCAGAACAGATATTATTTTAAATAAAACGCTTTACCAACGTTTGACAATTTCACCTATACCGTATTGGCTTAGGGGTGACCTAAACCACAAGCGAGGAGAATTTGTCATGAGCGTTTCATCGACAAGTGCAGCAACTACTCCAACCGTTGCACACCTGACTCCGGCACAAAAGCGCAAAGAGTCGCGCCGGGTGATCCTGTCCAGCTACCTGGGCTCGTCCATCGAGTTCTACGACTTTTTGCTCTATGCCTCCGCATCAGCATTAGTCTTCCCAACCGTCTTCTTTGCCAACCTCGATCCGCTGGCCGGCACTATCGCCTCTTACGGAACATTTGCCGCCGGCTATCTTGCTCGCCCCCTGGGCGGGGCAATCTTCGGGCACTTCGGTGACAAACTGGGCCGCAAGAAAATGCTCGTGCTGTCGATGTTCATCATGGGCATTGCCTCGACGTTGATCGGACTGGTGCCCGGCTCGGCAACCATCGGCTCCTGGGGTGCCATCATCTTGATCGGCCTGCGCATGTGTCAGGGTATTGCCGTCGGTGGCGAATGGGGCGGCGCAGCCCTGATGGCACTCGAGCACTCCGAGAAAGGCCGCCGCGGCTTCGCTGCCTCTTTCACGAACGCCGGTGCCCCAACCGGTGCCGCCCTGGGAACCTTCATCCTCGGTACTACCGCAGCGGTCCTACCGCAGGAAGATTTTATATCCTGGGGCTGGCGTATCCCCTTCTTGTTGTCGTTTATCCTGCTCATCATCGGCATGATCGTGCGCTCCCGTATTTCTGAATCACCCATTTTCCTCGCTGCTCTGGAGAAGGAAAAACACAACAAAACACAGGAAAAGAAAAAGCTACCGATCGTGGAGGTCTTGCGTCGTCCTCGCGCACTGATTCTCACCATGCTGGCAGGTGCCTCCGGTTTCGCTCTACAGGTTCTGCTATCGACCTTCTCGGTTGGTTATGCAACCGAATACGGCGCGGAGCGCTCCTCCGTGTTGTACGCATTTGCCTTGGCTTCAGTCTTCTCAGTCTTCTTCGTGGTGTTCTTCGCTCACATTTCCGACCGCCTCGGCCGTCGTCCGGTCATGCTCACCGGACTGGTCATCTTTACCGCCTACCTGCCGGGCTTCTTCAAGATGATGGAATCCAATAACTGGTGGCTCATCTTCACTGCGTTCACCATTGCCCTAGCACTGCACGCCGTCATCTTCGGTCCGCTGGCGGCATTCATCTCGGAACAATTCGGCACCGGTTCCCGCTACACTGGCGCCTCCCTGGGCTACCAGTTCGCAACACTACTGGGCGCTGGCTTCACGCCGACCATTCTGGCAACACTATATGCCTCCACTGGTGGCACCTCGGTTACCCCGGTCATGATGTACCTGATGGGTTTAGCCGTCGTCTCGGGCATTGCGATCATCCTGACCCGTGAGTCCAAAGACTTCGACCTGGAAACCCAAGAAAACTAACCGCTCAGCAACTCCTCCTGACAGGTTCACAAAGACCGCCTATCAGATCGATAGGCGGTCTATGTTGTGGTTCTTGCAAGCGCCGTTAGGTATCCGGGTACATTTCTTTGATCATGTCGAAGGAATCTTTGATGAGAAATCGCAAAATGTCTTCATCAACGTTGTCCAGTTTCGTCAGATACAGGCACGCTTTGCTGGACTTATGCGGTCCAAGTGCCGCCAGCTTTTCGGGGTGTGCTTCGGTGAAATTATTCATCAGATACACCACCAGGTTGGCTTTGCGTGGGCTAAACCCGGCCGCTGGAGCATCGCCTTCGCGCCCTGATTCGTACACGTAGTGATAAGTCCCAAACCCGACAATACTGGGACCCCACATGACTGGTTCTTCACCGGTAACCTCCCGCATCATCTCGACCATGCGCTCAGCATCCGCGCGGCGCGTAGGACTTTCAACTTGGGCTATAAATTCATGCGGATCCACATCCGTGGGTTGCATCTTATTCGTTGTCTTCGCCACGATTCTCCTTACTGGGCATTCGCTGCCTTTAGGTTACCGCCGGCACCCCGGCTGTGGAAGACCGCTGACAGTCCGATGCTGATGCATCTACAGTAGGTGGTATCCCGGTGATGAAGGGGCGGCAATGAATACGCGTGGTGCGTGGTTTATGCGGGACATCCCCGTCATACTGTGGCTTGCGGCTGCAATACTCATCGCGTTACTCAGCCCCGTCTTCGGCTCCTCGCGATGGCTGGTCGTGCACCTGATTGCTCTAGGCGGTTTCACGCATTCGATCATGGTGTGGAGCGTGTACTTTGCCAACGCCTTGCTCAAAACCAAGGACGTCGACCCCCGCAGCATCCAGAACATTCGCTTGACCCTGTTGCAGGTCGGGATCCTCGCCGTCGTTATCGGCGTGCCGAGCCTGCAAGGGTGGCTGACCATTCTAGGGGCCGTGATCATCTCCGGGGTGATTATCTGGCATGCGGCAACCCTTCTGCACAGGCTTCGGATCGCCCTGCCTGGAAGATTTCGCATCAGCATCCGGTATTACCTCGTGGCCGCGGCATTCGTGCCCATCGGCGCGCTCTTCGGCGTCCTGCTGGCTCGCGGGCTGCCCGGAGACTGGCATGGCAAACTGTTGGTCGCCCACACCATGGTCAACCTGCTGGGATGGGTAGGCTTATCGATTTTTGGCACATTGATCACCCTGTGGCCCACCATGCTCCGGACCAAAATGGCCGACGACGCCGAGCGCACCTCGATCCGTGCCCTTCCGGTGCTGGCTGTTGGCTTGATGACAATCATGATCAGTCCGCTGGTGGATCTCACTTGGCTGGGAGTCGTAGGCGTCGGGGTCTATCTGACAGGCACGTTGATCACGTATCGCCCGATGCTGCAGGCGGCACGCGGCAGAGCCCCGCATTCCTTCCCGACGTTTTCGGCATCCGCGGCCCTGCTGTGGTTACCGGTCGCACTCGTCACGCTTGCCGTCAAGATGCTCTTCGACGGCTGGCAGGTGTTGCCCGTCAGCTACGGCGTGCTGACTGTCATGTTCCTGGTCGGCTTCGCTTTGCAGATGCTCTTGGGCGCGCTGAGCTATCTGGTACCGGTCGTCATCGGTGGGGGACCGCGGCCCCTGAGGGCCGGTATGCGCGAACTTAACCGGCTGGGCACCTGGAGGGTGTTCACCGTCAACATTGCCCTGATCGTGTGTTTGCTCCCCGTGCCGCCACTAGTGCGCACGTTTGTCGCGATCATCGCCATCTTGGCGCTCGCCCTGACTCTGGTGTGCATTCTGCTCGGCATTCTTGCCATGCTCCGTACCAAACGCCAGCTCGCGGCTGAGATGGCAATCCAAGGCATCCCGCCCGGTGGCGTTCCGCCGCGCAAACCCGCCGATCCAGCCGTGATCCATCCAAAGCTGTCCAAGCGCCAGGTGGTCGGCGCCGTCGTCACCGTGGCACTCGGCGCGGCACTGGGATTCAGCTTCGATCCGAGCGCACCGGGACTTGAGGCGTCCCAGTCAGTAACTGTCGCCCACAGCACACAGGGTGCCAACGCTCTGGTGCACTAGCCGCCTGTTGTACTATGGCGCCGTGACCGAATATCAGATTGACACCGAGAACATCCTGGCGCGCCACCGACAATTGTCGGGCTTGAAATCTTTGGCGTCGTCGGCACAGAAATTGCAGGACCGCAGTTTCGAACTCTACGGTCCTACCAATATGACAGACTTCGCCAAATGGGTGGGCCTGCCGAGGAATCTGACGTTAAAGCCGCAATTTGGTCAGCTGATTGAAGCCCATCAGCTATTGATCACTCGGTGTGGCGTCTATGGCTGGTTGCAGGTGCTGTTGACCGGTGCGGTGTATCAATATCAGCGCGATTACAACATGGGCGGTCGCACTGCCGATACGACCTATTTGTCCCGTCAGTATGTTGACGACGTGTGCCGACTTGGTACTCATATCGTCCTGAACTACGGCGCCCCAACGGTTGCCAACCGCAAACTGCTGGCGCACTTTATGTCCGGCAACTACGCCCGCCTCGTGGACCGCATCCTGCCGGCGGTGGGTGCGGAGCTCGGGCAGGAGCTGCGCCCCGAAACGCTGGAAGAAGGTGCCAGCCCGATCTTCCGGTTGCCACAACAAGTCCTGCAAATGGCGGTGGTACATGAACTCGATATGCGCCCCATGGATGCCGATGAACCGGTTCAGGACGACGGATTCGCCTACCGTCCCACCGAGCTAGTGCAGCATGACGTCTCCACCCTGCAGGGTGCCGCCCAACAGATGATTTACGAACTGACGATGATGACCCGCGCTCTGCAAGAAGGAGCTGCCCCTGCACCATGGGATGATCCTGCCGTGGTTCGGGCACGGCTGGAAGCGACCATGGGTGTTGCCTGGGCGTCGCAGTGCCTGGATCCGCATCCGGAAGTGGACTCGGAAGAGCACCGGCACATGTACATCGAAGATTTAGTCGGCCGAGTCGAAAAAATTCAAGAACGCGGGATCATCGGCACGATTTCTGCCGATATTTTCCAAACCCGGCAGATTGTCGAAGAGGCCAGGAGCGAGGATCCTGCAACGGTCATGCTGTACGAACGGGCTATGCGCCAGTCCGTGGATAATGCGGCCTGGGTGATTTTCAACTGGGTTCCCGATTTACCAACCGCTGGCTTCCTGGCGCAGTTACTGCTGGATTATCAGTTCGATGCATTCTTCAGCGAGACCGAAACGATGTGATGTGCTTTAGGCAGTGGAACCTTTTGGCCGCTCGAGTCGGTTCGCAATCCAGACTGTGATGAGCGCCTGACGCGTGATGCGGTTCGCCCTGCGTACGAGCTGGTATCTCTAGATAGTTCACATCGCGCCATAGCAACTGAGCTTCGACGAAATCGATTCCATACTTCAGCTCGTTCTTTCTACTCTTGAGAGTATTGAACTCGATGAACATTCATGACGCTCAAACCCCTCGTTTTCCTTGCCACAGTTGAGCCAGGTCACAGGGAGAGCTATAGTGCTTTACAGAATCTTGAGATCCGGTGCACAGCCCTAGCTACCCGGACAGCAACCCTCTCACCGTAGTGGGGTGCTCTAGGTGATGATTCGGTCCAGCGAAAAATCCTGGGCAAGTATGGTGCCTCTCACTGAAGCTCCCCTGCAAGGGCGAGCAGTCGTGTGCGGAAGTGCCATGAACTTTCCGAAATGAGTAAGAACTTATGACGACATCTGCACTTGCAGCCCCACCGACCTTCGAACAGCTCCACAAGGCTACCGAAGATACTTCTCCAACCGATCAGCAACTCCGCGAACACTTCGCACCCGTTTTCGAAGCGATCGCGGCCGGCGCCAAACAACGCGAACAAGATCATGAATTGGCGTTCGATGCGTTTGAAAAGCTTCGGACCTCGGGTTTCACAAGAGTCCGCTTGGCTCGGGAACACGGCGGGATTGGTGCCAGTCTGCCGCAATTGGCCGAGCTGTTAGTGGACCTTGGGCAAGCGGATTCGAACTTACCGCAGGCGCTGCACGGGCACTTTATGTTTACCGAACAGCACCAAAACCAGTCCCAGGGACCGGTGTCGTCGTGGTGGCTGGCTGAAGTCGCTAATGGCAAGATCTTTGGCAATGCGCTCGTGGAACTGCCACCCTCAGCCGGGAAGCGCCCAGTGCATTGGGTCGATACCGAAACGCCATCCGTCGACGGCGTGATTGCTCACTTGACTGGTGACAAGTTTTATTCAACCGGGGCGATCTTCGCCGACTACCTGCTGATTTCAGCGTCACGAGCAGGCAGGGAAGATGAAGGACCGTTGTTTGCGATCATCGACGCAGAGCATGCTGGCGTCAAACGGATCGATGATTGGAATGGTTTTGGGCAGCGGCTGACCGCATCGGGCACAACACTCCTCGATGAGGTCCCGGTATTGCAAGACCGGGTGCAAGAGTTCGATGTGCCCACCGGAGTGCTTTCGTACACCATTTTATGGATCGCACTCATTGCGACCCAAACCGGTATCGGTCAAGCAGCGCTCAAAGATATCAGCGAATATGTTGCTGCCCGACGACGGACCTACAACCATGCGACAGCAGAGGCCCCCGCCGAAGATCCACTGGTTCACGAAGTCATTGGCAAAGTCTCTGCCAACGTGTCTGCAGCTCGGCACATCGTACGCGGCGCGGCAGCGGTTGCCGAGCAGTCCTACTTGGAAGTCCAGGGACATACCGATCTGGAAGACCCAGTGTTTTTAGCTGCTCACACAAAAGCGAATATCGCGCTATCCGAAGCCAGCGTGGTGGTCTCCGAGCTCATTCTGAATGCAACAAATCAGATCTTTGAAGCCGGGGGTGCCTCGGCAACACTTGCCCCCAAACAGCTTCATCAGCACTGGCTCAATGCGCGGACTATTGCCAGCCATACGCCGCTTATTTATCGCACACAGGCAGTTGGAAACTACCGGATCAACGGGGTGATCCCACCGCATCACTCCACTGCACGTAACTCGGAGCCGCAGCAGGAATCTCAAGACGTGTCGACGTCCAATAGTTAGTGCCCACAGAGTGTAGGGCGTGCTATTACACAGATAGCACGCCCTACACTGCGGGAATGGTACCGAATGGCAGTGGCCGCGGCGAAGTTGAAGGGTTAGAACAACCCGACGATTTCGCCTCGTTCGTTGACGTCCATCTTGTCGGAGGCCGGTTCGGCGGGAAGTCCCGGCATCGTCATCATGGCACCGGTCAGGGCGACGACGAAGCCGGCACCCGCGCGGACGTTGAGCTCGCGGACGGTAACGCGGAACCCGCTGGGGGCGCCCAGGGCTTTGGGGTCGTCACTAAAGGAGTACTGGGTTTTGGCCATACACACGGGGATTTTGTCTTCGCCGGCGTCTTCCAGCTGTTTCAGCTGCCGTTCGGCCGTCGCGGAGAAGTCGACACCGTCGCCGCCATAAACATTTTTGACGATGTAGTCGATGCGTTCGCGAATACCGGTGTCGGCACAGAACATCGGCTGCACGGTGTCCTCGGAGTCGTTGAGAACGTCCACCAGATGTTCGGCCAAGGCTTTGGCCCCTTCGCCCCCGTTGGCCCAGACGCTGACGACTTCGGCATGCACACCCTGTTTGGCACAGAAGTCTTTGACCCATTGGAGTTCTTCGTCAGTGTCCTGCGGGAACTGGTTGATCGCCACGACGACGGGCGCACCCCAGGATTTCACGTTGTCCAGGTGACGGCCCAGGTTCTCAGCACCCCGTTCTATCGCGTCGAGATGCCCGGAACGGTCCTCGCCAGGTTTGTTGACCTCAGCGACTGACAAGCCACCGTTGTATTTCAAGGCGCGCACGGTCGCGACCACGGTCACCGCAGCGGCAGCAAAACCACCTGCTGGGCCGGTAATGTTGACGAATTTCTCGCCACCCAGGTCCGCACCGAAACCGGCCTCGGTGACCACCGTGTCAGCCAGATCCAAGGCGGTATTGGTAGCGATCACGGAGTTCGCACCGTGGGCGATGTTGGCAAACGGGCCACCATGAATCAGCGCCGGCGTCCCGCCAATCGATTGGACGAGGTTAGGACGCATCGCGTCGCGCAGCAGAATCGCCATCCCGCCTTGGGCGCCATTGGGCCCCAGTTCTGCGGCCGTCACCGGCTTGCGGTCATAGGTTTCGGCCACGACAATGCGCGACAGGCGTTCTTTGAGGTCATCGATATCCCGGGACAGGCAGAACACCGCCATGGTTTCCGAGGCCACGGTAATTTCAAAGCCGTCTTCGCGCGGACTGCCCGACGCACGACCACCCAGACCAATGACAACGTTACGCAGGTTGCGGTCATTCATATCTAACACGCGTTTGATGCGCACCGTGCGCGGATCAATGCCCAGTTCGTTGCCGTGGTTGATGTGGTTATCCACCAGGTTGCACAATAAGTTGTGGGCCGAAGTAATTGCGTGGAAGTCCCCGGTGAAGTGTAAGTTGATGTTTTCCATGGGCACCACCTGGGCGTACCCGCCGCCGGTGGCACCACCTTTCATGCCAAACACCGGCCCCAGCGAGGGCTCGCGCAGCGCGACCATCGTCTTGGAACCCACCAGATTCAGCGCATCAGCAAGGCCAACGGAGACAGTGGACTTTCCTTCCCCGGCCGGGGTCGGGGAAATCCCGGTGACCAGGATGAGTTTTCCGCGCTTCCCGGAGGTTTTGATCTTCTGGGTGTCGACTTTGGCCATGTAGTGGCCGTAGGGGATCAGGGCGTCGTCATCGATATTGACGGTCGCGGCAATGTCAGCAATAGGTTTTAGCTCAGCGGCCAGTGATATTTCAGCATCATTCATAACCGCAAGGTTAGCCACATCACAACAGTTACGGAAGATTCAGTCGCGTGTCGAGCGAATTTTCTCCTCAGTGCTCGCTTTCGTAGCAGTTAACCGCCATATGATCCATCCGACGAGGACTAATGTCAGCACGATCGTCAGACCGATCGTGGCCACCGGCGAGCGCTCGTAGGCTCCCATGATCGCCCCAAAGGATACGGAGCCGATGGTCGCATAAACTGTGGCCCACAGCGCCCCGCCGATCAGCAATGCTGGCAGATAGTGATACCAGCGCATCCGAATGGCTCCAGCGGCCAGATTGATCGCCGTTTGAAATCCGATGGTAAGAAATGACACAGCGACGGCAGGCGCACCCCAGCGATCGATGGCGGTTTCGGCACGCTGATAGGCGCTGGAAGCCAGGATCTTCTGGATCGCCCCGATCCGGGTGACGCCGTTACGCACCGCACGCCCAATCAGGTAGGTGCCGCCGGCCCGGCAGAAGATGATGACGTACAGTCCGAGCCATACCCAAATCCAGGGGCCATCCCAGGACATTGGGTTATACCAGACACCACTGCCCATGCGATCTCCCTCAGTAGAATTGGATAAATGCTTCTTCCCAACTTCTAGTATGCGGCAGTTTCCTAACTGGCGTCATAGCTTGGGCTTGCAGCTAATCATGCTGGATGCGGCTGAATGCATTGACAGCAGGCAATCCAAAGCGTCGGCGTGAGCTGAGGGTTATTCTTGTGCCTCAGGTTGCTGCGCCCACCAGTCCAATAATGCCTGCTTCGATGCCGCAAAATCCGACGGGCCGTCATCCAGACGGCGCTCCAGCAAGAATTTATAGGCACGCCCGACCAGGGGACCGGGTTTGATCCCGAGGATCTCCATAATCTGTTGGCCATCGAGATCCGGGCGAATCGCAGCCAGCTCTTCTTCTTCAGCTAGCTGTTCGATGCGGGTTTCCAGATCATCGTACGCAGCGGCTAGACGACGTGCTTTGCGCTTATTCTGGGTCGTCACATCCGAACGGGTCAGCGCGTGCAGGTGTGGCAGCAGGTCGCCGGCGTCGGTCACATAACGACGCACCGCAGAATCAGACCATTCGCCGTCCCCATAGCCATAGAACCGCATGTGCAGTTCGACCAGCCGGGCCACGGCCTTGATGGTGTCCTTATCGAAGCGCAGTTCACGCATCCGTTTGGCCACCATTTTGGCGCCAACGACGTCGTGATGCCGGAACGAAACTTTGCCACCGGCCTCAAAGCGGCGAGTTTTGGGTTTACCAATATCGTGCATCAGAGCGGCAAATCGCAACACGAAGTTCGGGGAATCCACGTAGTCGGCTTCGCGTTCGATCGCGTTTTCCATGACTTGCATCGAGTGGTCATACACATCTTTATGCCGGTGAGCGTCGTCTTGGGCATCCCGCAGGGCAGGTAGCTCTGGGAGCACAATGTCGGCAAGCCCGGAGGCGACGAGGAGTTCCAGGCCGCGGCGTGGTTTGGGGGAGATCATCAGTTTGACCAACTCTTCACGCACGCGCTCTGAAGAAATAATCACCATGCGCGAGGCCATGTCCTTCATCGCCTCAGCAACCTCGGGAGATACCGTGACCCCGAGCTGTGCGGCGAACCGGGCTGCACGCATCATACGCAGCGGATCATCCGAAAATGACTGTTCGGGGGTGCCGGGAGTTTCCAAAACCCCTGCCACGAGCGCTTTGACTCCGCCAAACGGGTCAACGAGCTCAAAGTCCGGCAGGCGCAACGCCATCGCATTGACCGTGAAATCCCGCCGGCGGAGATCCTCAACTAACTCGGTGCCGAAAATAACTTCGGGTTTACGGGAATCCGGATCGTACTTCTCGTCCCGGTAGGTCGTAATTTCCACGATCCAGTCGCCATAGCGGGCACCGATCGTGCCAAACGCCGCTCCGATGTCCCACTGGGCGTGCGCCCAACCGGTCAGGATCTGTTGAATCGCCGCGGGTTTGGCATCCGTGGTGAAATCCAGGTCGGTGACGTCCGAGCCCAAGAACATGTCGCGCACCGGCCCACCCACCAGGGCGAGTTCGTATCCGGCGTCGGCGAAGCGCTGCCCGAGGTCAATGACGAATCTGGGCATTGCGACGTCGGCGGGGAAACCGGCCGGTAAGGGCACGGTCGCGTAGGTGGTTTCAGAGTGCTGTGACATGGAGTTTCAACGGCTTCGTTCGGGTTTGCTGGTCATAAAGTTTTGCTGTTGGACCACGGTGTGTTGCATGTGGGGCATGCCTCACGTGGTGCGACGGGCTAGAGTGGATTATATGTCCCAACGCCCCCGCGGTGCCGCTGATCGCACCCCTCCCAATGTCTGGGGCACATCTGCGTCTGCACGGCACCGGGTCCGTCGCGACCCCCAGTCGGGCCAGCTGCTGAGCGATCCGCTCGACGTTGGTGGGCAAGTACCAACCGTACGAGAGATTTCGGCCGGCGGCATGGTCGTGCGTGAACACCGTGGCATCCACCAGGTAGCCATTATTGCACGGTATAACCGTGGAGGACGACTCGAATGGGTGCTCCCCAAGGGCCATCCCGAGGGCGAAGAGGACCACCACGAGGCCGCCATGCGTGAGGTTGCCGAAGAAACCGGGATCTCAGGCGACATCCTGACCCATTTAGGACATATTGAATATACGTTCACCGTCCCGGGGCGACGCATCCACAAAACTGTGCACCACTTCTTATTGCGGGCCACCGGAGGCGAGCTGACTATTGAAAACGACCCGGATCAAGAGGCCGTCGACGTCGCCTGGGTCGATGTTGATCGCCTGACCGGGCGGCTGACCTTCGTCAATGAGCGACGCATCGTGGAGTTGGCCCGCGAGCTGATGGCCGAGTTCTTTGATATCTCGCCCCCGCCGGCGACCATCCGACCGCGCCGTGTGGTGCCGATGACCCGCAGATTACCCTCCGGGCTGATTCCGGTGCAATTTCGCACCGACGACGAGTCGGTGAGAAAGCCGCCGACGCCCTATGAGCTGGCCCAGAAACTGGCCCGCGCCCCACAACTGGTGCAACAGGCACAACAGCTCGAACCCCAACCGGAAGCTCAGTGTGAAACCCACGACTCGGATCATGGCACTGAGCGTTTGGCGTTAGAATCGAACGAGTCCGCAGCACCCAGTGAGTCCCAAGACTCTGCTGATAATCTGCCCCAAGACTCCGCATCGGATCCAGTATCCGAGCCCGATGAGCGCCCGAAGATCCCGAAACCTTCGGCCGCACTGTTCAAGAAACGCCAAACACCAAACACATGACCGAAACCCAGCAGACCACACAGCCCCACGACGACCCAAAAGACGCCTCCCGCAGCCGCTCCGCCGGTGCCAAAGCCTCGGCCATTATGGCCGCCGGAACCATCGTCTCGCGCGTGCTGGGCTTCGTCCGCACCTCGCTGTTGGCCGTGGCCATCGGCTCGACCGCGCTGGTCGCCGACGTGTTCGAAACCGCCAACACGATCCCCAATGTGATCTATATGCTGCTGGCCGGTGGCGTGTTCAACGTCGTACTGGTCCCGCAGATCATCAAACAGGCCAAAAAACCCGACCGTGGCGCCGACTACACTTCGCGGCTGATCACCCTGGCCGCGATCATCATCGGGGCGTTCACCATCGCCCTGACCCTGTTGGCCGCGCCCGTCATCCAAGGCCTGACCATGGGTTGGTCGGATGCGAAACTCGCCCTGGGCACCGCGTTTGCCTTCTGGACGCTGCCGCAAATCTTCTTCTACGGCATGTACGCCGTCATCGGTCAGGTGCTCAATGCTCACGGTCGCTTCGGTGCCTACATGTGGGCCCCGGTGGCAAATAACGTCGTGGCCATCGGGTTCATCCTGTTCTACATTTTCATGTTCGGGCCCTACGTGGTCATGCCTGACAGCCAACAATTTTCTGACTGGACGACGACGCACACGCTCATTTTGGCAGGCGGTCACACTCTGGGCATTATCATTCAGGCCGTCGTGTTGTTGTGGCCGCTCAAACGCTTAGGGCTCGGGCTGCGTCCCAAATTCGGGTGGAAGGGCATGGGCCTACGCCACACGGGTCGCCTGGCCGGATTCACGATCGTGACCATGACGGTTGGCAACATCTCGAACCTGATGATCAACCGCCTGGTCACCGGCGCAACCGAGGCTAGAACGGCGCTCGATGACCCGTTTGAACAAGCCGCGATCCCCGGTCTGCAGGCACTGAACATTGGCCAGCTCATCACCGTGCTACCGCACTCGGTGTTCGTGTTGTCCATCGCCACGGTATTGTTCAATCACCTGTCGCGCGCGGTGCACGACAACGACATGGCCACCGTCAAACGCACCACCGGTTCCGGGCTGCGCACGTTTGCGGTGCCGATGATGATCTCGGTCGCCGGGATCATCGTGCTCGCCCCAACCGTTGCCCGACTCTTTGCCTCCACGGCCGAAACCGCCATCGTTTCGGCCCACGCGATCGCCCAAATCCTGCTCCTGTTGGCCCTGGGCATGCCGCTGCGCTCGGCACACTTCTACTTGCTGCGCGTGTTCTACGCGGCCGAAAACGCGCTCATCCCGATGATCGTACAAGTCGGCGCCGCCGCGGTGTCACTGTCGTTGGCCTACGGCATCGCCCCGCTGGTCCCCATGGACTCGCTGGCCCATCTGATCGCCCTGATCTTCACGCTCGTCCACGTCTTCCAACTGGTCCTGACTCACATCCTGGTCAAACGCCACTTCGGCGATTACGGCACCACAGCCGTCGTCGCGACCTATATCCGCACCGGCTGGGCCGCAATCGTCGCCGGCATCTTCGGCGCCGCGCTGCTCTACCCGATGGGTGGCTACACCGGCGGCTGGGCCATGAGCTCGATCCCCTCCGCAGCACTGGCTTGCGCCATCGTCGGGACCGTCATGATCGTCGTCTATCTGGTGGCCTGCCGCATCTTCGAAGTCACCGAGCTCAACGAGTTCACCGCCCCCATCACGAACCGGCTGCGCCGTATCACTAAATAGGTCGCACCGGCTAGTGTGACGCCGCGCTGTCAGATGGTCACAGCACCTGTGAGATCACCTAAACTAGAGAACAATCTTGAACATCCGCCGACAATCTTAGGGAGGTCTTGGTGGCCACTATCGACGAAGGCACCGTGCTCGGAGGTCGCTACGAGATCACCGGGCGCGTCATGGCATCCGCCCAGCAAGACCAGGTCCTCACCGGGTTAGATCAAGTTTTAAACCGTGAAGTCCTCATCCTGGTTGCCTCTCGCGAAAACGCCTCCCAAGCAGCGCAATCGGCCCGTCAACTGGCGACTGGTGAACGCACCAGTTCGATCCAGATCCTGGACCTCGGCCTGTCCGATAACCGCACCTACCTGGTCGCTCCGGGCAATGCGGATGTCGAAGATTTCCTGGCCCTGTTGACTTCCGGTGACGTCTACGTCGAACCGTTTTTCACCGAGCACCTGGGCACCGAGTTGTTTGGTGAATCACGCCAGGCCACCCCGCAAACCTATGACGACGACGCCGAGTACTACCGCGAACTCCAAGAAGAGCTCGCAGAAGATGACGACGACGCCAAGCGCCCCGAGTTCATCAACAAACTCTCCGACCGGATCGATTCCTGGCTCCACGAAGAGACCGACGAAGTGCCCGTTACCCCCGGTCAGACTCCTGGCAAAGGCTCCACCGGGGCCACAGCAGCCGGTGCAGCGGCAGCAGCTGGAACCGCTGCGGGTGCAGCCGCCGCTGGCAACCGCAATTCCAACGCGCGGACCGACACCCAACAAGACGACCGGCGCACCGCCCCTGAAGAAGACCAGCGCACCGAGGTCTTCGCAGCACCGGCCGATGAGCAGCGTACTGAAGTCTTCCAAGCTCCAGCCGATGAGCAGCGTACTGAAGTCTTCAAACCGGCCACCGAGGAACAAGACCACGCTCTCACGCCGGTTCCGCCTCCGGTGGTTGCACCCGAGCCAACCAAAAAGAAGCCGCGCCAACAGGCCACCCCGATCATTCCGCCGGCCGCCCCAGAAGAGCCTGCCGCCGATGACGGCTACGCCATTGAGTACACCGATGAGAAACCACGCTCAGCCGTAGGCCGCTGGATCGCCGGCGTCGCCCTGGTCGCCATCCTGATCGCCGCCGTGGTGATCGGCTTCCGCGTGCTTGGCAGCCCCGAAGACGAACCACCGGTGGCCACCGAACCAACCGCTGAGGCACCCGCTGAGAACGAAGAGGAAGCCCCAGCTGACGAAGAGGCCGAGGAAGATTCCACCGGCCCGGCTCCCGTTCCCGCCTCGGTAGAGCGCATCGTGCCGGATGCACCCGGATTGACCAATGAGTACGACGCCGACCTACCGGCCATCGTCGACGGCAACCAGGCCACCGCTTGGCAGACTCTGACGTTCACCACCCCGCAGTTCGGTGGCTTTGCCTCCAACCTCGCCCTGGTGGTCGAGCTGGAAGAAAAAGCGCCCATTTCGGAAATCACTATCGCCCAGAACCAAGGTTCAGGGGGTGCCTTCACCGTCTCGGTGGCCAACGAGCCGGACCCGAACGGGGGAGTGCTTATCACCGATGGTTCCTTCACCGGGCCGGAATACACAGTCGATGCGCATGACTCTGATGGCGAACCCATCGAAGCGCGCTACGTGATCATTAACTTCACCGAGCTCCCCACGCTGTCAAACACGAATTCGCCTGACCGTCCCTTCGGCCTGCGAATCGCCGAGATTGACGTCAACTAACCTGACAGCGAAGCGTAGCCACACTCAGGGAATATTCTGCGGTGTGCCGTGCGTTGTCTATGGAAGAACTACACGCAGTGGGCCCTATTCGTTGCGCCCGCACACCTGTTAACACGAGCAAAGGACCTACCCTTGGCAGAGAACCTCACCGCCGACGTACATGACGTTGTGATCATTGGATCTGGCCCTGCCGGTTACACCGCGGCCATCTACGCTTCCCGAGCGAACCTGGAACCGGTCATGTTCACCAGCTCCGTGCAAGCCGGTGGCGAGCTGATGAACACCACCGACGTGGAGAACTTCCCAGGCTTCCCCGACGGCATTATGGGACCGGAGCTCATGAGCCACTTGGAAGCCCAAGCTCGTAAGTTCGGCACCGACGTCCAGTATGAAGACGTCGTCGAGGTTGACCTCAAAGCAGAGCCAAAACGCATCACACTGGGGGACGGAACCAAGCATTACGCTCGCGCGGTCATCATTGCGACCGGTTCGCAGTATCGCGAACTCGGTATCGAAGGTGAGAGCGCACTCACCGGTAAAGGTGTCTCCTGGTGTGCGACCTGTGACGGGTTCTTCTTCCGCGATATGCCACTTGCTGTGGTCGGTGGGGGAGACTCCGCCATGGAGGAAGCCCTGTTCCTCACCAAGTTCGCCTCGAAGGTCTACGTCATCCACCGCCGTGATGAACTGCGCGCCTCGCAGATCATGGCCGATCGTGCGCTGGCCAATGAGAAGATTGAATTCATCTGGAACTCGACCGTCGAAACCATCAACGGTGAAGATAAAGTTCAATCAGTTGATATACGGAACCTTGAAAGCGGTGACGTCAATACTCTCGATGTTAACGGCGTCTTCATCGCTATCGGTTCGGACCCACGCACGGATCTCGTCAAAGATGTCCTAAAGATCAATGACGAGGATGGGACCATCGTCGTCCAAGAACCATCAACCGCAACGAACATCCCCGGTGTCTTTGCCGCAGGCGATGTCGTCGACGGTAAGTACCGTCAGGCCATCACGGCTGCCGGCATGGGCGCTAAAGCCGCCATTGATGTCGAAGACTACCTCGGCGCTAACCCAGCAGCTGTTAAAAGCCCCCAGCTCCTATCGGAAGGAATTTAATGTCGACCATTGATGTAACAGATCAGGATTTCCAAGAGAAAGTCATCGACTCGGACAAACCGGTCATCGTTGACTTTTGGGCAGAATGGTGCGGCCCTTGCCGCCAACTGTCACCCGTTCTTGAAGAAATGGGCGAGAAGTACTCGGAGAAAGTGACCGTCGCGAAAGTAAATGTCGACGACAACCCCGGGATCGCAGCGCAGTACGGAATCACGAGCATCCCGGCTGTATTCGTCTTCAAGGACGGCGAGAAGGCAGCCACCTCAATCGGCGCAAAGCCACTGCACGTGCTCGAAAAAGAATTCGCTGACTTCCTGAACTAGGAACGAACAGCACTCGCTTCAAGGGTGATGGTCTCTTCGAGACCATCACCCTTTTTCTGTCCCCAACATCATTGAGCCCTCTTATTGGGGATGCGGCAAAGCTAGTATTCAGTGAGTCGTCAACAGAGCGGCCTGCAAGCTTCTCCGTTCTTGCATAGCAACTGACCGGAGACCCGCTTGCCAGGGGAGGGGTGTGTTAAAAAACTTCACGGCATAATGAAAGTCATTATGCCGTGAAGTTCTGGAAGATCAGCAGTTAGGCAGGATCCTCAGGACTAATAACCTTCATGATCCGATTCAGGTCGTCGACTGAAGCAAAATCAATCGCAATGCGACCCTTCTTGGCTCCTAATGTGATTTTCACGGAAGTGTCCAGCAAGTCGGTTAGCGAGGATGCTAATTCGTCGAACTGCCGTGCATTCCGTCGAGCTGAGGTAGGAACCTTCGATGCATCTTCAGAATTCTTCGCCATGAGGTTGGCTAATTCTTCCGTAGACCGTACTGACAGACCCTCATTAATGACGCGCTGCGCGAGCTGAATCATGACCGCTTGATCAGACACCCCGAGAATAGCGCGAGCATGACCTGCTGAGAGAACACCAGCAGCCACCTGGCGTTGGATGGCAGGAGGCAAGTTCATAAGCCGCAAAGTGTTGGAAATGTGGGGTCGAGACCTACCGACGCGCTTGGCTAGAACGTCTTGAGACCAGCCAAAGTCTTGCATGAGTTGCTGGTAAGCTGCGGCTTCTTCGAGTGCGTTGAGCTCACTGCGGTGAATGTTTTCGAGTAGCGCTTCACGCAGCAGATCTTCATCAGCGGTGTCCCGCACGATTGCCGGAATGGTCTTTTTTCCCGCGCGTCTACTTGCTCGCCACCGACGCTCGCCCATGATGAGCTCATACTGCCCCTCAGTACTCGTGGGCCTGACGACCACGGGCTGCAGCACCCCAACTTCGGTGATAGAGGCCACGAGCTCACCCATTGCCTCTTCATCAAATTCCTCACGAGGTTGGCGAGGATTCGGCTGAACGTCATCAAGGGCAATCTCGCGCAGCAGGCTTTCGTCGTGCGACTCCGGCTCAGCAACTGACGGTTCATCGAACGCTGGGAGAGTGGGACGTTCTAAAATTGGATTCGGCATGGAGGCCCGGTTCGCCTTGTTGCGTGCAGGCTGGCGACTGGGGCTCGGGTCATCACCGAAAAACAGATCAGCAGGTCTCCGCTTTTCGCGTGCCGGCTTCATTGAGTCCAAATAACGCGATCCAACGTTCTTTGATGACTGATCTTTTGTTGGTGCAGTGGCAGCAACCGAAGTATCACCGGATGTTGTAGTAGGTGTTTTATCTGCCACTTCTTCAGCAGATTCCTCATCCGTGACCGACGTATCTTGTATAAGGGCACCTAGACCTCGCCCTAACCCCCGACGATTCTTGTTGGGCTGTTGTGTCATGAAGCTCCTCCCGTCCTCCTCGCACACTCGCATGAACAATGATAAGTGTAGCTGCTCTCACGCAACCCCTCCGTTGTTTCACGTGAAACAACGGAGTTTATGCCACCGGAATACACTTCCTGGCCAGTTACGGCCACCTAAATGCACCTATTTCCAGCCAAGGCTGACACTCAATGTACCAGCCTTGGAGTCCAGATGAACGGCCCGTGAGGATCAGATAGGGGCGAGCTACAGTGAAACACAGTGACGCGATAAGTGAGGGGCTGACCACTCGTCCCTCTGAGCAGAAAGCACGGCGTGACTCGCACTCCGGTCCAGACATACTGGAAGCCACACGCGTGCTTTACTGGCTGGCCTCGGACTCAGCGTTTCACGTGAAACGCTGCGTCGACTTTTGCGCTCATAAGCATCCGCGCATCTGGGTAACCGTCGGATCAACGGAAGTGGTCCTGTCACCGGTTTCACGTGAAACATACATGTGTGGCCGCGGAGACCGAGTGCTACTCGTCGCCTTCCCATAACGTCCTGTCATCCTTTAAACCTCGACCGCTCAGTCCATGCGACCAGAGATAGGCAAAGTGAACGCTGAGATGTGCGGGGGTAAGAGCTCGTTTCACGTGAAACGAGCTAGATGTTGGCTCCAAATAAAGACCACCCCGGCTTATCCGGCCTACCCTATCTAAGTAAATCTCGCCCTAATGCGGTGCAAATGATGCCCTACGAACAAGGAGGCGCCGCCTTGAGAACGCTGACGAAGACTGCAGGCAGTGGCGAAGTAGTCTCGAACCTATCTAGGTGTAGATCTGTGACATGACGAAGCCTTCGGTGGGAGTGACGCTTTCGCAGTAAAGATGAGGTCACCTCAGCATGTGGACGCAGGTAGTCCACGAACGATGCAAGCCCCAGAAATAAGCTTCGGCTTAGTGTCAGTCACCTGTTTGAACATCGTCGATACGCCCGACCTTCACCGCTGACCTGAGACTACTTGCGACTGGGCCCGCTAACAGACCTCCGGCCATGGCCGAGTGCAATCCTCGGGCCGGTGATAGGATCCATTGGTTAGTCATCGTCGATTACCCTATAAACCATGAGTGGGCAGCATGCACTGCGCGGATCTGACTAAAGCTCCGGGGGCATGTGGGTCCTCAACGATCAGATCCACAACTGCATCATTCGAAAGGGGTCATCGAAGACGCGACGCTAAGACACTGATGACTCAAGCATTGCCGCACCTGCAGTTTAAGCGGGTGTCGCTGGGTCAATGAAGGTCGCCGTTAGTGCGCATTCGATGTTGCTTCTGATCACTATGAGTACCAAAAAAGCCTGGCGGGATCTCGCTTCGCCAGCCGTAACCGAGTGTCGCACCGGTAGCACAGTGGCTTGTTCCACGGTCTCCTTCCAGAGGACCCAGGTAACGGACCGAGCGAACCTGCCCGAGAGCGTAAGGTACCCAAGGTACTAGTCGATCCATTGCGAGCCCCACCGGCGGATAAAATTTCAGTCGATGACCGTCATTTTTTGCAGAAACAAAACCTATTAAATCAACGCCCGAGTCGGGGGAGAGGGTTGAGCAAGAGCCCTCAACGTCAATACTGCGTGATCATTTCCAGGCAGCCGCCGGTGGGATTCTAGAAGCATTCGGTAGCTGCGTTAATCCTCAGCCCGTCGTCCAGGAACTCGAGGCATAGGAAATCCTGTACCGACGAACACAGATATCGGCTTAACATATCTCTAAGACCGCATTACAGCGTCGTGAGCGTAGACGGAATTCTACCTTTGGGAGAGTAAAAGAGCGCACACATGCCGCTTTACTGGTGCGGGCCTAACCTAAGGCCGACGTCTCTGCGCGAACTGAAGGTCCCGTGCAGTTCACAGTGGAAGACAACATAGCTGACACTGTCGGCAGGATTGTGCCAACCTACGCGAGATTAGTTTCACGTGAAACACCGCCTTGAGACAGCTAATTATTTCTACGCATAGTGCAAGCAACAGCCCAGGTTGTGCGAAGTTCCCAATCCCTGAGGACCCCATTAAGACTCGACGGTGCAACACTTCAACCCCTTATCTTGAGCTGCAACCGCCCTATTTACTAACTTGCAATAGCTCAACGCTCCGACTCAGCCATCGTTGCATCCACCAGAGGACCGAGACCGGTTCTCAAGCCACCAGCCAACACAAGAAAAGAGAAGACTGCTAGCTGACCAAGACGTACTGATTGAAGTAATCGCAGTTGCATCAAAGGCATCTTGGACTGCTGCCCGAGGGAAATGTAGATCTACGGAAATTATCGCGATCCTTCGATTCTCTCCACAACGAAGAGAACATTTGTCTGCGACCACTCATCACCATGCACATGGGTATGAACCGCTTAGCCTCGTCAGTGGCCATGCACCAGGGGGAGGGGAGATGCGCAGAGCGGACCAAGCGCTACACTCTCCAAGCAGGGGTCCGCGACTCTCCGCGTCCACTGTCAATCGGAATCTCACTCATCTCGAAATCTCCTTTGGTCAAAAACGACTGGTATAACCCGGGGAGATATCTCGGCATTACCATGGGGTAACATCGAGCACCGACTGCTGGTGATTCCTCATAGATCAGCATTATAGGAATCAACTCAGATACGTATTCGGTACCAGAAGTTTTCTGAATAATGAGCAACTCGACTTACCCCGCAAGGACATTACTATCAATGACCTTGGTCCACAGCTTTTGCAGGCTCCGTGGCTGCGTGGAACCTTTAACCCAATAAGACACGAAACCTTTGCTCTCAGGCAGGCTCTTGTTGTGGACGGACAAGTGTTGCCAAAGAATTATTCTAATCTGTCAACGGAGAGTGGCTTCCTCGCATGCGCTACTCTGCTTCACGTCCGAAGATGTTCACCTAATGAGAGGATGCTCGCCCGGTGAATGGAATACATCGTGAAACCTGGAACGCCTTATGAACGCTGCGAGCAAGCATAATGAATATTGACGCCTTAGTTGACGGGTACACATTCTTTGCTTTCGCCACGGTTGGACTCAGACCTCTATTCCGTGCCGCAAAGTCTATCAATCCAGCTGGCACCGCATCGGCTACGTCCCTGCACTACGGGAAAGCTAATAGGGGAGTGCCGCTTGCGCTAAAGCATTATGCCAGCACCAGTGCAGAGCATTCTCGTATGACTTCAGGATCCGTGAGGGCTTCGAAAGTACTCTGAACTAGTGGAGCTACCGAACTCTGTGATGCTGACACCCGAAAGCTTTGATCGTCGGCAGACCAGCAGGTGGTGCGCCGACGTTTTAGAGGTGTTTCACGTGAAACACTACGGATTACGGGCCGCATCGAGGGAGCCCAGACGAACTAGGGGCTCAGAGAAGCACCAAGTCAGCAATTTTCATGCATAGTGCTGAGTTTAGGCGTGGTCTATTTTTTAGTGCCGCGTTCGGCGATTTCCATGGCCGCTTCGCGGTAACTGAGCGCACCCGTAGAACTCGGATCATAAGTCAGCACACTTTGCTGATATGACGGAGCCTCCGAGATTCGCACGTTACGCGGGATGATGGATTTGAGCACCTGTTCCGGAAAGAACTCACGGACTTCTTCGGCAACCTGGACTGCGAGGTTCGTGCGGGAGTCATACATGGTCAATAGGATCGTCGACACGTGGAGGTTCGGGTTCAGGTGCTGCTGGATCATATCGATGTTTTTAACCAGCTGTGAGAGCCCTTCGAGCGCATAGTACTCGGTCTGTATCGGGATGAGCACCTCATTAGCGGCCACAAATGCGTTGACAGTCAGGAGTCCCAAGCTCGGAGGGCAGTCAATAAAAATATAATCAATACGCGGCATCGCATTGGCCTCGCGGTGTTCGAAGTACCGCTTCAAGGCGCGCGTGAGTCGTTGCTCCCGGGCCACCAATGATACGAGCTCAATCTCAGCACCGGCAAGGTCAATCGTTGAGGGCGCTACGTAAAGGTTGTCAGTCTCCGGGTTTTCGTAAATGACGTCCTTGAGATCCCAATCCTCAATGAGCACGTTGTATATCGAAGGTGTACCCTGCGGGTGTGGAATATTTAGAGCCGTGGACGCATTGCCCTGAGGGTCCATATCCACGACCAAGACGTTCATACCCGCTCGCGCCATCGCGGTTGCCAGGTTTACAGTGGTGGTCGTTTTCCCTACTCCACCCTTTTGGTTGGAGATCGTGATGATACGGGTCTTATCCGGTTTGGGCATACGCTTGGTCTTGAGCCTTTCACGACGTCTATTTTCAGACTCCAATTGGCGAGCAAGAGGCGTGGATGCAACGATGGAAGACGTCTCTTCCAATCCACGTGAAACGTTATCTTGATCGACCAAGCCAGCCTCCATTACTTTAAATTTGAAGTATATTGTACGTGCTGGTTACGAACCATACGTAAGTCGTGCCACGGTAGTGGGAACTTCTAACAGTTCCTCGCCTACAGTGAGGACTTCAGATTTTTTTGTTTTGAACTTCCGTAAAACTTTCTCAGCCTTTTCAATCTCCGCTGCGGCACTTTGGCCTTTGATGGCAAGCAGTTCTCCTTGCCCGTGGAGTAACGGCACAGTGATTGGCACCAGAGATTTCATCGCCGACACCGCACGGGCGGTCACGATATCTACGTCCACTGTATCGAAGACTTGCTCTGAACGAGCTCGGATAACGTCAACATTGTCGAGACCGAGGTCTTCCACGACCATGTCCAACCAGTCCACGCGGCGCTCTAACGGCTCGATCAATACGAATTGCACATCCGGACGAGCGATAGCCAGGGCTAAGCCGGGAAGGCCCGCCCCGGAGCCCACATCGGCAACGACAGCACCGCGGGGGAGGAGTTCTTGAACGGCAGCGCAGTTCAGAACGTGCCGATCCCACATTCGAGGGATCTCCCGTGGACCGAGCAGGCCCCACTCTATACCCGTGGTGACCAGATGCTCGACGAAACGTTCAGCGACCTCTGTGCGGTCCCCGTAGAGCACTTCCGTGGCATCGACGATCCAGGCTTCCTGTCGATCCAACTGGGCTTCGGCAGGGTCGCTCATGGGGACAGGTTGTTTCTCAGACAAGACTATTCTCCGGCGCTAATCACAACGTGACGGCGTGGACCTTCACCTTCAGATTCAGAATACAGGCCAGCTTCAGCGACGACGTCATGCACGAGTTTACGTTCGTACGGGCTCATGGGTTTCATGTGCTGGGTGCCACCCTCGGACTCGACCTTGGTGATCGCTTCACGAGCGAGCTCGCGCAGCGCGTCAGCACGTTTGACCCGATGACCTGCAATATCGAGGATCAGACGCGACCGCTGGCCGGTGGACGAAAGCACAGCCAGGCGAGTGAGTTCCTGCAGTGCTTCGAGTGTCTTGCCGTCCTCGCCAACGAGGCCTTGGATGCCCTCGTCGTCTTCGGGCGCCAGCACTGACAGATAGGTCCGATTGTTGCGCACCTCGATATCGATGTCACCATCAAGGTCTGCGATATCGAGCAATTCCTCGATGTAATCGGCGGCGTGGTCGCCTTCCGCTTCGATATCCGCGACCTCAAATTCTTCTTCGTCGGTCACGTCTTCAGCGTCATTGTTTTGTTCTTCGTTCATCGTTTCTTCCTCGGTTTTCTCACAGGTTGCTGGCGCTGACCCTTTGGTCTCTCCGCTTTTGCCTCAGCCCGTTCTCTTGCTTCCTCAGCGGCTTTCCCAACAGGTGGCAGGCCTTTGGCAGCGCGACGTTCATTGAGTTCTCGTTCAGCAATCGAGCCGGGGGTCGGGTTACGACGGATAATGAATAGCTGCTGTCCGGTAGCCCAGAAGTTGGTTGCAGTCCAGTAGATCAGAACACCGATTGGGAAGTTGAAACCACCAATCGCAAAGACTAGCGGGAGGGCGTACAGCATGATTTTTTGGGTTTGTGCGAACTGTCCGGTCTGGGCAGCTTCGGACATGTTTTTACCCATGAGGGTCTTCTGCATGTAGAACATGGAGACGACCATCAAGATGATGAGCACAACGGCGACGATGACGACGTTCAGATCAAAGTTGGCGCCGAGGTTTTCACCAAGTACGTCGGACATCTGAGCGCCGGCGAACGTAGAGTTCGAAAACGAATGAATCTCTTCGGCAGACAGTGCCCCGATGGACTCGTTGTCCTGCGCGGCGCCCGAGGCATTCACGAGGACGCGGTAGAGCGCAAAGAAGAACGGCATCTGAACCAGCATGGGCAGACAGGCTGCAAACGGACTGGTCCCGCGGTCCTTGAATAGTTGTTGCTGCTCCATCGCCATCGCCTGGCGAGAGAGTTGATCCTTTTTATTCTTATATTTCTCTTGCAGCTTTTTAATCTCAGGCTGCAGCTCTTGCATGGCACGTTGCGATTTGATCTGTTTGACGAACACCGGGATCAACAGCGTACGGATAAGCACGACCAACAGTACAAGCGCTAGGGTCCAAGTCCACCCGGAATCGGAGTCCATCCCGAGAGCACCGAGCACCGTGTGGAACATGCTCAGTACCCACGAGACCGCCCATGTGAAGGGGAGAAGAATCGTGTCAAAAAATCCCATAGTCTTATTTTTCCTCTTCGGTGGCGTCATCGTCCGGTGGAATCACCGGGTGATTCAGTTCAATAATGAATGGTTGCTTGCCATCCGGCCAAATCCGCTTTCCTGGGGGAACCGGATCAATGCCACCATCTTGCCAAGGATGACAACGCAGCACGCGTAGTCCTGCCATAAGGCTACCCTTAATGGCACCGTGCGTATAAACCGCTTCTAGGCCGTAGGCGGAACACGTCGGAAAGAATTTACAGACGTCCCCATAGGTCGGAGAGATCACTCTTCGATAGGCTCGAAGAAGCCAACCAACCAGGGTCGAGGGCAACGCTCGGATGAAGCCCCATTGCGTCGCGCCTTCTTTCACAATAAATGGAGAAGGCTGCGCTCCAGTGGAAAATTCCGAGTGCTTATCGTTATTGACCACGACGCATAAACTTTCTGAGTGCCCCATGAACCGCGTGGGTTGTCGACTCTTGAAGTTCGTCGAAATCAAGCTGCGCCGAGGCCGGTAAAGCCCTGACGACTAGATCAACTGAACCGCCTGGAAGATCAACCCCAAGGTCGCGATTAAAAAGCTCGGTGACAATGGCACGCAATCGACGTTTGACGCTGTTTCGAGTCACCGCATTGCCTACAGCTTTAGACACAATGAAGCCTGCTCGAGGCGCGTCGTCAGCACTGAATCGAATATTTGCAGATACAACAACGTTCCGATTGCCGAAACGGGAACCGGAACGTTGTGTCTCAAAAAATTGTGCTGCAGTGCGTATGCGTTGGTGTTTCGGTAGCACTCAATCAAGCTCCTGGGCCACCGGCACCGAGCTTCTTTATGCGCTCAGGCGTGCGCGACCCTTGGTGCGACGTGCCGATAGAACTGCACGACCGGCGCGGGTACGCATACGGGAACGGAAACCATGCTTACGGGCACGGCGGCGGTTATTCGGCTGAAAAGTCCGCTTAGACACTGTTATTCTCCACACTCATTCAAACGCGGAAGCGTGCTTGGGAAGTACGTTTCAAACTGCGTTTGCCCAAAAACTTCGGCGATATTCGTTCATTATTTGTTAATGTCCTACCGGTCGCAGCCACAAAATGGGCACGCTTCGCCCCGCGTAAGACTTCCCTAGTCTAAGAACAGTGACCGCTTAGGTCAAATCCGCACTCACGTTCGATTACCCGAATACGCTTACTGTGTATAAGCTGTGCATAACTATCTCTTGCCTGTGGAAATTAAGGCTAGGGTTGGGGAAGGCTCATATTCGGAACTGCGGGAACATGCGGCTGCAGTCCGAAATATATGGTCTATAAGTGATGCGTAAATAGTGCGGTGATGACGAGAGGAACTCAGAGTCAGTGCGGGACCGATGAGGTGGGGTTTAAAAGATGGGTGTCAGTGAATCGATTATCAACTCGTGGCAGCGAGTTGTTGATACTGTCCGCGCCTCAGGTGACATCGGACCTAGTCAAATGGGGTTTTTAGATCTGGCTCGGCCGCAGGGACTCATCGCGAACACCCTGCTATTAGCCGTTCCAAATGAGATGACTCGGGACATTCTAGAGAACCAGCTGCAAGAACATCTTGCACGAGCACTCACTCAAATCTTTGGGACAGAGATCAATTGCGCTTACTCCATTGACACGAATATGCATGCTTTTGCACCCGAGATTCCGAGTTCTCCACTGCGATCCACACCCGAGCCCGCCCCTGTGGACAATGTTGTGAATATCTCCGAGGCTGCCCACGATAGAGCCGATAGATTTCAGTCCGATGAGCCCCTGTTAGATGAGCTTTTTTCCTCGAGGACCAATCCCGCCGCCACTCCCAGTGGTGGATTGCAACAAAATATTTCGCCAAGTTCAGGTGAACGGTCACGCCTGAATGAGCATTACCATTTCGACAACTTCATTACCGGTTCGTCTAACCGTTTCGCACACGCCGCCGCCTATGCCGTAGCCGAATCTCCCGCCAAGTCATATAACCCGCTGTTTATCTACGGAGAATCTGGACTCGGCAAAACTCACCTATTACACGCTATCGGGCATTACGCTCAAGAACTCTTCCCTGGACTTCGCGTGCGTTACGTCAATTCAGAAGAATTCACCAATGACTTCATTAACTCGATTCGTCACGACGAAGGCGCATCCTTCAAGCAGATCTATCGCAACGTTGACATTCTGCTCATTGATGACATCCAGTTCATGGCGAATAAAGAAGCCACGGTCGAAGAGTTCTTCCACACGTTCAACGCGCTGTATAACAACAACAAACAAGTCGTCATCACCTCGGACTTGCCGCCCAAGCAGTTATCTGGATTCGAAGAGCGCCTGCGTTCTCGCTTCGAATGGGGACTGACCACCGATATTCAGCCGCCTGATCTTGAGACTCGTATCGCGATCTTGGCAAAAAAGGCCGATGCAGAAGGGATCACTGTTCCCGCCGATGCATTGGAATATATTGCCTCGCGCATCGATACGAATATTCGCGAACTTGAAGGCGCCCTCACCCGTGTGACTGCTTATGCCTCGTTGAATAATGAGCCCATCAACCTCGATCAGGCCCAGTACATTCTCAAGGATCTGATCACCGACGACGACGCTCAAGAAATTACGTCGGATCTGATTATGGATGAGACCGCCAATTACTTCGGTTTCTCTATCGCCGATCTCCAATCCAAATCTCGTACACGCACTCTGGTGACCGCACGCCAAATTGCGATGTATCTTTTGCGTGAGCTCACCGAAATGTCACTACCGCGCATTGGCGCAGAGTTCGGCGGACGCGACCACACCACCGTGATGCACGCAGATCGAAAGATTCGAGATTTGATGAGCCAACGTCATGCGATATACAACCAGGTCACCGAGCTGACCAACAAGATTAAGCAGCGCGCACGGAATATCTAGAGATATTACGCACTCGTTGTTGAATCAGACAATAAGGGTTTAACAGGCGGTTAAACCCGGATACCTTCAAGTTAAGGTTGAGGGCTAGTCCACATACCCCCAGTACCCCTATTTCCGCTCGTGCTTGCTGAAACAGCGCTCCGCAGTAAACCGGGGTCCACGGTAATCCACAGGTTTCCACAGACTTATCCACACTGAAGATTAACTCCATTATCCACGTTGTGGATAAGCCTGTGGATTCTTAAGGGATAAGTGGAATAGAGTTGCGGATAACTCTATTAATCGGTGGAATTACAACGATGTAACGAGTTTGGTCCTGCACAGCTTGCCCACAAGCGAATCGAGCGCCCTGCACTTTAATCTCCACAGCAAATTCGTTATAGGGGTGCGGATGCACAGGCTTTTCCACAGTATCCACACCACCTACTATTACCCCTATTCCTTTAAACACCTCTAAATAACGATGGGCTGACCATTTTGAACTCGACTCACTGAAAAAGAGGTTTTCTCGTTTGCACCAAATAACCCCGAAAGACACCACTTGTGTCGCATGCGTCCCTAAAGCGCGCTAAGCTAACTAGCGCACCTCTATAAATTCAGGTGCCAACGTATTATCAACGGCAATTTGCATTGCAAGCACTCAACGGGAAGGCAGACTCTTCGTGAAGTTCACAATCGGACGGGATGTTCTAACTGACGCTGTCACTTGGACCGCACGTTCTCTGTCACCTCGACCACCCGTTCCGGTTCTGCGTGGTTTGCTCATCACCGCTGAAGATAATCTCGTTTCGATCGCAAGCTTTGACTACGAAACCTCGGCCCAACTTGATGTTGAAGCTCATATTGATACCGAAGGCCAGATCCTGGTCGAAGGCCGCATGCTCAGCGACATCGTCAAATCGCTGCCGAACGCTCCGGTCACCATCGAATTAGCTGAATCTCGCGTCATCGTGACCTGTCAGAATTCCACATTTACCCTGGCCACCATGCCGGTTGAAGAATATCCGGCACTGCCGGCCATGCCAGAAGTCGCCGGCACCATCAACGGCTCAGTATTTTCAGAAGCCATTGCGCAGGTCACCGCCGCTGCTTCCAAAGACGACACGCTCCCGATTTTGACTGCAGTCAAAATCGAAATTGAAGGTGACACCATCACCTTCCTAGCAACTGACCGCTATCGTCTGGCCATGAAAGAAATCACCTGGACGCCGCATGATCCATCGATCTCGACCTCGGTGCTGGTGAAATCTCGCACCCTGACCGAAGTGGCCCGCTCTCTCGGTGGCGGTGGAGAAATTGAATTTCGCCTCTCGTCTGAAGAGGATTCAACAGAACTAATTGGCTTCTCCTCCGGTGGACGCCGGACCACCAGCTTGCTGGTTGATGGCGAATATCCGAAGATTCGTTCGCTTTTCCCAGAAGAATCAAATATTTATGCAACTGTTGATACCGGGCAGCTCGTGGAAGCTGTCAAACGTGTCGCGCTGGTTGCTGAGCGCAACACATCCTTGCTGATGTCCTTTACCGATGGTGAAGTCTCACTGTCAGCCGGGCAGGGCGACGACGCCTCAGCAACTGAATCTGTACCAGTGCAGTTGGACGGCGAAGACATTACCGTAGCCTTCAACCCCTCGTACCTCTCGGACGGCCTGAACGTCATCGGCGGTGGCTACACCCGTTTCGCATTCACCAGCGCACCAAAACCGGCACTCCTGACGGGTAAAAAAGAACTCGAAGGCCCGCAGAATGACGACTACCGGTACTTGGTCATGCCGATCCGCATTCCAAACTAACCGTGTACCTGTCGCATCTTTCGCTGACCAACTATCGTTCATACGAACAAGCCGAAATTGAGTTCAAACCCGGCCCCAATATTCTGATCGGTGCTAACGGGGTCGGGAAAACCAATATCGCCGAAGCCATCAACTACCTGGCGGTCCAACACTCACACCGAGTTTCCCATGACCACCCTCTCGTGCGCATCGGTGCAACACAAGCGCTCGCGCGAGGCCGGATCCACCGTGGCGAACAGACCATCTCGATCGAATATGAGCTCAACCCCGGAAAATCCAACCGGGTGGCCATCAACCGCGGGGCACCCCGACCAGCTCGGGAGGCCTATGGCATTTTCAAAGCCGTCCTCTTTGCCCCTGAAGACATCGAATTAGTCGTTGGCCAACCCGATATTCGACGTCGCTTCATGGATGACCTCATCGTCCAGATGCGCCCGGCCCTCGGCGATGCTCGACGAGACTTTGACCGGGTGCTCCGCCAACGCAACGCGTTATTGAAATCCGGACGCAAACCAGGATCCTGGACCGAGGAACACGAAACCACTCTGGCGGTGTGGAATGAACACTTGTCACGGGCTGCCGCCAGACTCATCAACGGCCGGCTACACGCCCTACGCCTCTTGGCAGCACCGACGTCGACGGCCTATGCGGAACTGTCCAACGGCAATAAGCCCGCCGGATTTGCGTATCAATCCACCGTGCCACTGGCCACCGGTCAGCATGCCGAAGTGCCCAATGAAGCTGATCTCTACCAAGCCGTCTTAGCGGAATTAGAAAACTCCTATCGTTCCGAACGCGACCGCGGGGTCACCCTGGTCGGGCCGCACCGCGATGACCTGGTCATCACCTTGGGTCCAGCGCCGGCCAAGGGCTTCGCCTCGCACGGGGAGATCTGGTCGCTAGCGCTGGCACTGCGTTTGGCGTCCTACCGAGTGCTGATAGAAGATGATCCAGACCCCAGAGCCAAACCGGTGCTCATTCTCGACGACGTCTTTGCCGAACTGGATGCTGCGCGCCGCAGTCGATTAGTCGAGATGACCCGGGATGCCGAACAGCTCATCATTACCGCGGCAGTCACCGCAGATATCCCAGAGGGCCTTAACGCAACCCATATCCCGGTGCAGATGCGTGACGGTCTCTCATCACCCGGCGAGCACCTGACGGATCTGGAAACGCTGAAAGTCATCGAAGCCAATCAATTCGAGGACGCCGAAGGCTCGGTGTCACTCGAGGAGAAAGGTGATGATGACTGAGCACGAGCGAGAAGAAGAACACGACCACATCGATGCGGCCGCAGCAGCGCTGCAACGAGTACGGCAAGCGGCGGCCGAGGCCGGGTTTCGTCCCGGGATGGTTGGCCAGCACCACCGACGTCGGAAGAAAAAACGCGCTGCGCATGATGTGCCGGTGAAGACGTCGGGACCGCAGCCGATCGGGGATGTGTTTTCCAAATTCATTGCCCAGCGCGGGTGGAAAGAACCGGTCGCGGTGGGCTCGGTGTTAGCCGACTGGTCTTCGATTGTGGGCGAACAGATTGCCCAAAACGCCAAGGTCGAAAGTTTTGAAAACGCCACGTTGGTGTTGCGGGCATCGTCGACGGCGTGGGCGACGCAGTTGCGGTTACTCACCCCGCAGTTGATGCACAAATTTGATGAGCGGCTCGGGCCTGGTGTCATCACCAAGCTGGAAATCAAGGGCCCGGCGAGTGGTGGCTACGGTCGGCGCGGCCGAGGACGCTGGCGTTAATCTTGCGACGTCCTAAGGGGCTGTAGAGCGATTTGTGAGACGACAGATGATACCGGGGTCATAATTAGGCCTGCGATGACGCTCTCAAGGCAATTTTGGGCGTTCTGAGCGAGGTTTTAGCCGACAGCACCCCTGAAATTTGGGCGAAATCACACACAATGTCGTAGAATAGGGACGTTATAGACTTTCTGATTTAGATCTGCACAGGAGCAATACGGCCCGTGGTTGAAAATTTAACTGACAATCCAGCTATGCCTACAGAGGTGCAGCCTTCTGAACTGCAACGCGTGGAGCATTCCTATGAAGCAGGCGACATCACCGTGCTGGAGGGCCTCGAAGCGGTCCGCAAGCGCCCGGGGATGTACATTGGCTCCACTTCCGAACGTGGACTCCACCACCTGGTATATGAAGTCGTTGATAACTCGGTCGATGAGGCCCTGGCCGGGCACGCAGATACCATCCACGTCACCCTAACTAAAGACGGTGGCGTGCGGGTAGAAGACAACGGGCGTGGTATTCCGGTCGATATGCACCCGACGGAAAATAAACCCACCGTTGAAGTGGTCATGACCGTACTGCACGCCGGCGGGAAATTCGGTGGCGGCGGCTATGCCGTCTCGGGTGGTCTGCACGGCGTGGGTGTTTCGGTGGTCAATGCGCTGTCCGAGCGCGTGGACGTCGAAATTCACCGGCAGGGTTACATTTGGAGCATCTCCTTTAAGAACGGGGGAGTGCTCGACAATGCCCTGCAGCAGGGTGGGGAAACTGATCGCACCGGTACCAGCGTCACGTTCTACCCGGACCCAGAAATCTTTGAGACCACGGTGTTCGATTTTGAAACCCTGCGCGCTCGCTTCCAACAGATGGCGTTCCTGAACAAGGGTCTGCGCATCACGCTGACCGATGAGCGTGACAACGCCGTCGAAACCGTAGAATACGCCGATGAAATTGCCGGTGAATCCGATGCCGAAACCCTGGCCGAGGCTGAAGAAGACCTACAGGCCGAAGGCCACGAGGGTCCGGATACGCCACCAGAATCAACCGTGCGTCGAGTTGATTACATGTATGAACACGGTCTGCTGGACTATGTGACCTACCTGAATAAAACCAAACGCGCCGAGCTCATCCACGAAGACGTTATTGCGTTTGAAAAAGAAGACACCGACATGGGCATGGCCATCGAGGTCGCTATGCAGTGGACAACGGCCTACTCCGAGTCGGTGCACACCTATGCGAACACGATTAATACCCACGAGGGTGGAACGCACGAAGAAGGCTTCCGCGGCTCGCTGACCTCACTGGTCAACCGGTACGCGCGCGAGAAACAAATCCTGCGCGATAAAGACGAAAACCTCACCGGTGACGACATTCGCGAAGGCCTGACCGCCGTCATTTCGGTCAAACTGGCCGAACCACAATTCGAAGGCCAGACCAAGACCAAACTCGGCAACTCCGAAGCCCGCGGGTATGTGTACTCGGCCATGACCGAACAGCTTGGCGACTGGCTCGAAGCCCACCCCGGCCCGGCACGCGACATCATCCGCAAAGCCCAGCAGGCCGCACACGCCCGTATGGCCGCACGCAAGGCTCGCGAGAACGCCCGGCGCAAATCGCCGCTGGAATCCTTCGGCATGCCCGGCAAATTGAGCGACTGCTCGTCGAAAGACCCGGAAGAATCCGAAATTTACATTGTTGAAGGTGACTCGGCCGGTGGCTCGGCCAAACAGGGTCGCGACCCTCGCACCCAAGCGATCCTGCCGTTACGCGGAAAGATCCTCAACGTCGAACGCGCCCGCCTCGACCGCGCCCTGGGGAACGCTGAAGTCCAAGCCATGATCACCGCGTTCGGTACCGGCATCGGCGAAGAATTCGACATCACCAAGGCCCGCTACCACAAGATCGTGCTCATGGCCGACGCCGACGTCGACGGCCAGCACATCACCACGCTGCTGCTGACCCTGTTGTTCCGCTACATGCGCCCACTGATCGAGCACGGCTACGTCTACCTGGCCCAGCCACCGCTGTACAAAATCAAATGGTCCAACCACCAGGACGAACACGTGTTCACCGACGAACAGCGCGATGAGGCCCTGGCCCGCGGTGAAGAAAAAGGCTGGCGCCTACCCAAAGACAACGCGATCCAGCGCTATAAGGGTCTGGGCGAAATGAACTATCAAGAACTGTGGGAAACCACCATGGATCCAGAGCATCGCACCCTGCTCCAGGTGACCATGGACGACGCCGCAGCCGCCGACCAAGTGTTTTCGATGCTGATGGGCGAAGACGTCGAATCCCGACGCAACTTCATCCAGCAGAACGCTAAAGACGTGCGCTTCTTGGACATCTAACCTGCCGCCCGCACAGCCGCACAACTTTTTTGACGAACAACCCGGAGAGATGACTAGCCCGTGAGTGACGAGCAAACCCCAATGACTGACCAGCCAGAACAGCGGTCCGGCGTCGACCAGATTGATCTCCAGACCGAAATGAAACGGTCCTACCTCGACTACGCGATGGCCGTAATCGTGGGACGCGCCCTACCCGACGTACGCGACGGCCTGAAACCCGTCCACCGCCGCGTGATCTACGCAATGTACGACGGCGGCTACCGCCCAGAGCGCTCCTTCAATAAATCCGCCCGCGTGGTCGGCGAAGTCATGGGGAACTACCACCCCCACGGTGACAGTGCTATCTATGACACCCTGGTTCGCCTCGTCCAAGACTGGGTCATGCGCTACCCGCTGGCCCTAGGTCAAGGAAACTTTGGTTCTCCCGGTAACGATGGTGCAGCCGCCCAGCGTTACACCGAAACCAAAATGGCGCCGCTGGCCATGGAAATGGTCCGCGACATCGACGAAGACACCGTCGACTTCCAGGACAACTACGACGGCAAACAGCAAGAACCCACCGTGCTGCCCGCCCGCTACCCCAACCTCTTAGTCAACGGGTCCACCGGTATTGCCGTCGGTATGGCCACCCAGATCCCACCGCATAACCTGCGCGAAGTCGCCGAGGGCGTCCAGTGGTACCTGGACAACCCCGAGGCCAGCCGCGAAGAACTCCTGGAAGCCCTACTGAAGCGCATCAAGGGCCCAGACTTCCCATCCGGCGCCACCATCCTCGGCCACGCCGGGATCGAACAGGCCTATCGCACCGGTCGCGGCTCGATCACCATGCGCGCTGTGGTCAACGTTGAAGAGATCCAGAACCGCACGTGCCTGGTTATCACCGAACTGCCCTACATGGCCAACCCGGACAACCTCGCCCGGCGCATCGCCGAGCTGATCAACGAGGGCAAACTGTCCGGCATCGCCGATGTCCGAGACGAAACCTCCGGCCGCACCGGCCAGCGCCTCATTATTATTCTCAAGCGCGACGCCGTGCCGAAGGTCGTACTGAATAACCTGTATAAGCACACCGCACTGCAGGAAAACTTCTCGGCCAACATGTTGGCCCTGGTCGACGGCGTGCCACGCACCCTGAGCCTCGACGGCTTCGTGCACTACTGGGTCAAACACCAGGTCGAAGTCATCGTCCGCCGGACCGCGTACCGTAAACGCAAGGCCGAAGAACGCGCGCACATCCTCCAGGGCCTGCTCAAAGCCCTCGACATGCTCGACGAGGTCATCTCGACCATTCGCGCATCGGCCTCGGCCGATGTGGCCCGCGAAGAGCTCAAGACCCTGCTGACCATCGACGACGAACAAGCCCGCGCGATCCTGCTGATGCAGCTGCGCCAGCTGGCCGCCCTGGAACGTCAGAACATCCAGGACGAATACGACGAGCTGCAAGCCAAGATCGCCGAATACATCGCGATCCTGGAATCGCCGATTCGTCAGCGCGAAGTCATCTCCGAAGAACTCGCCGGCATTGTCGAGCGCCACGGCGATGAGCGTCGCACCGAGATCCTCTACGGCTACGACGGCGACATGTCGATCGAAGACCTCATCCCAGAAGAAGAAGTCGTCGTCACGATCACCCGCTCCGGGTACGTCAAGCGCACCAAGGTCGACAACTACCGCGCCCAGAACCGCGGCGGCAAAGGTGTGCGCGGCGCGGCCCTGCGCGACGAAGACGTCGTCGAACACTTCTTCACGACCTCAACGCATAACTGGTTGCTGTTCTTCACGAACTTTGGTCGCGTCTACCGGATCAAAGGCTATGAGCTCCAAGAGGCCGGCAGGGATGCCCGCGGCCAACACGTCGCCAACGTGCTGGCCTTCCAGCCCGATGAACACATCGCGCAGGTTCTGACCCTGGAAACATACGAGGACGCCCCGTACCTGGTGTTGGCCACCAAGTCGGGTATGGTCAAAAAATCCCGACTGGCCGACTACGACAGCCCACGCCAAGCCGGTCTGATCGCGATCAACCTCAACGAGGACGATGAAGTCGTGGCCGCCAAACTCATTGACGAGACCGATGACCTGATCCTGATCTCCCGCAAGGGCCAATCGCTGCGTTTCACCGCCACCGACGAAGCTTTGCGCCCGATGGGTCGCGCCACCGCCGGTGTACGCGGCATGAAATTCCGCGAAGACGACAAATTGCTGACCATGGCGGTCATCGAAGACGACGCCTACGTCTTTACGATCACCGATGGCGGTTTCGCTAAGCGCACGTCCGTCGACGAGTACCGAACCCAAAACCGCGGTGGCTACGGCATTAAGGTCGCCAATCTGCCAGAAGCACGTGGCGAACTGGTCGGTGGTGAAGTCGTCAAGGACGATACCGAAGTGCTGGTCATCATGGAATCCGGGAACGTCGTACGCTCAGCCGTTGAACAAGTCCCAATCCGTGGACGCGACACTATGGGCGTCATCTTCGCCTCACCAGGCAAGAACGACCGCATCGTTGGTGCAACCCTGAACTACGAAATCGATGACCTCGACGACGACGCCGATCAAGGCGATGAAACCGAGGGCACCACAACAGATGAATCCACCGTCCAAGATCAGGTATCCTCGGATACTGACCGGAACGACGAAGGAGCATAGTTTGAGTAAGACTCAAGCCGCCAAAACCACCAAGGGTGGCAGTAAGCCGGCGAGCAAAGGCAAGCCAAAAGCTAAAGCTGGCGCCGGTAAAGGCCTCGTTCGTCCGGCACCAAAAGCCAAAGCACGCCGCGCCAAGCTCGTCATCGCCAAAGTTGACGCCTGGTCCGTCTTTAAGATCTCCTTCCTACTGTCCGTAGGTCTCGGGATCGTCACCGTGGTCGCAGGGATTTTCCTGTGGACCACCATGGACCTCACCGGCATCTTCGATGACATCAACGCTCTGCTCGGCACCATCCTTGGCACAGAGGGCGGCGGTACGCAGATCCAAGAGCTCTTCACCCTGGGTCAGGTCGCGTCGATGACGACGATCATCGCGGTCCTCAACGTTGTCTTAATCACCATCGCAGCCTCACTGGCAGCGCTGTTATACAACGTGTGTGCCTCTTTGGTCGGTGGAGTTGGTCTTACCCTTACAGACGACTAAGAAACATACCCTTCCGATTTTGCTTTTTTGAAATTCGGGTGTAAGGTTATATTTCGGTTCGGGTCACTGACCTGTTCCGAAATGAGGGCGTATAGCTCAGGCGGTTAGAGCGCATCGCTGATAACGATGAGGTCCCAAGTTCAAGTCTTGGTACGCCCACTACACCAGTAAGGAGTAGGCATGAAAAAAGTTCTTCTAGGACTTGCCATGATCGCTGCTGCAGGTGTAACTTATAAGATCGTTGCTGATCGTAAAGAAGCTCAAGATATTTGGGCAGCAGCAACGGATATAATCGAATAAGTCCTCGGGGGCATGGCGCAATTGGTAGCGCACCTGCTTTGCAAGCAGGGGGTTAGGGGTTCGAGTCCCCTTGCCTCCACCGATATCTTGGGTCGCGACATTGTTGAAAGATAAGGCGCGACATGGATGATAAAAGCTCTGGAATTCATTTTCCAGAGCTTTTGTCGTTGCTGGAGTTTTTCATGGGCTCACCCGATTCTAAGCAAGCGAGCTTGTGGACTTTATGAACCTGCTCGGTACAGCTGCTGAACCGAATGTAACCGTTGCTGCAGCAGTGGGCCGTGGGAGAATCAAAGCGCAGATTCTGGTCGTTCTGAGTGGCAGTGGACATCTCTCCTGGGACGCTTGAGCATGGACAGGGCCTCGGAGGGTACACTGCACGAGCAGTCATCACCGACAACGATGTCGCCACTCACTGGTCCACGATTACTAGGCCAAACTGTCGATTACTAGGCCAAACTGTCAAGGAGGTCCCGACTCGCCGGTCAACGACCACAAGGGTTCACCCAGACTAAATCTTGTCTACGATGTTGTGACACTACACACCCTTGCCTCCACTCTAAAGGTCATCGTCGAAAAAGTACGTCCCAGTCACTGACTGGGACGTACTTTTTCGTTAAGATTGTGTAGACGATACCGCATTGTTCTGTAACGAGATCGACTGAAGCAGGGATTGAATGAGTGGGTTCGAAGCTCCGGTGGTGGCTGCCGGATCGCGCCTTTTCGGTATCTTAACCGCAGCAGCTATACAGAAGCTTACTCAGAGCTGGTCCTTCCGTTGGTCTGTGTGGTTGAGGGTGCGGAAAAGAATCCCGGTTAAATTTTCTGGTAAAGCCTATCGACGATGGCTTAAGACCTTAACATTAGAAGCACTTCAGACCCCGGTAGAAGAAGCTTGTAGCTCCTTAGCGAAGCAGCTCAACGAGATGCTAATCAGGCACGGAAAGGGTTGGGATGAGAATGATGAACATCTTTCGCATGCCCTACGCCTGGTAGAGGTGACTTTTCCGGCAATTGCAGGTGCACTGCGCGATCGGGAAAGATCTGAGCTAAGTGAAGCTTGGGCACAGCAACGAAGCTTGAATGTAAGACAGTTGCTTCTTGAAATTGCAGGACCAGGCCCGTCCTTAAGTCGAAGTGATTACGCCCGGATTCTGAACTATCGCTCAAAAGCACGTCGAGCAGTCCGGTTGCAAGCGTTTAACGTAGATGAAAATGCTTTAGGCTCTTTCTTTGAAAGCATCCAGGTACCGGATGTACCTGTGAGCTCAGTGAAGGTCCTTGTTGGAGATTTCGGTTCGGGCAAGTCAGAATGCGCAGAAATCTGGCATCGACAGGAGATTAAAGCATACTCTGATGAAGAAGGTGCTCTTCCAATCTGGTTACACGCATCTCATTTACGTGATCGTGCCATTGAAGAAGTGATAGAAGCGCAATATAGTTCCGTATGGCGCGAAGGATCCGGGGCGTCTATGGTGGTAGATGGTTTGGATGAGACCGATCCTGCACGGGCGTACCAAATCTTAGATGAGGCACGAATACTAGTAAGAACATATCCCCACTTACGGGTGCTCATGACGGCACGTGCCGGTCTTTTTCCCGAGAGTTCAATCGAAACTGAAGTAGTACTAATGCCCCTCTTATCTCTAGAGACGGCATTAGCTTTGGTGCAAGAACTAGGCGGCGCCCGTGTGAGCATCAGGACCTGGTCCTCGAGTTTACAGGCTTCGGTTCGGCGCCCATTTTTCGCTCTCTCAGCTGGAAAAGTGTTAGCGGAAGACATTGCTGTTCCGAATGAGATAGAGCTCATACGACGTATTGTGGAGGAAAGCCTACAACAAGGTATTGAAAGACATTCTGTAACCTCAGACAAGATTTTTACAGTGCTGCGGAAACTTTCAGTTTCACTTACCATGAGTGACGAGTCCACGCTGTCATTTAGCGAGCAACAGATTGCTAATTTAAGTCGCCTTACTACAGAAACTCATGATGGACAGATACGTTTTTCTTTGCCGATATTCGAGCAGTGGTTTGCTGCTCAATCGCTACTTTTAGATGAAGAGTTAGTAAAACAAATCCTCATAAACTCCAGTGTATTTATGCGCTGGCGTTGGGTCATGCCTCTCGCCATCCGTTGTGCGCATTCGTCTCAAGCAATCGACGAGTTGTTATCTACCTGGGTCATCCAAAATCCTGGTGTAGTTTCGTGGATATTAAAAACGGCTTTTGGAACGAATCACGACTGGCGGAAGAAAGGGGACGATCGGCTCGATCCGATAACTACAGGGGAACGCTTCTTGCGTGTTTATCGCACGTGGTGCAACAGTTTCGGAGATATGTCTGTCAGGTTAGCACTCCCCGTGATGGAGCGGCCCGTAAGTTTAGGGGTCGCTCTCTCCGAACATTCAGTCAGATTTGAATTTAGACCATCTGGTTCTGCACGTGACCATGTATATGAGATAGCATCCGGAACTCACCCTAGCCGCACTGTAGACAGCCCCCTCCTAGTGATTCGGGGCGGTCTTGCAGCTGGAGATGCTTGGCCCTGGATAATGCTGTGGCGGATGATGGCTAGGGAGGTTGAAAATCTTCTATTGCATAGTCCCTACTTAGGATCTGATGATGGAGTGTGGATAGAAGAGCATCGATACGATTTAGCAGACCGAATAGTAGATGAGCCGCCTCTATTGATGTTTGGGCGAAGGCTGAGTGCGGACAAAGCCAAGCTTAAAGCGCAGAAGTTGTTAGAAAGACTAGAAGATGCTCAAGCAGACTCCATCGCTATTAATCGTTCGAGACCGTATGCGCGGTTCGAAATCTCAGAATTCATTGAATGGTTAGATCAGCAGGCATCTGGATATGTTACGTCGGGCCTTCCCGGTTATGCAGGACATGACTCATTAGGTGGGTACCTCTTTAAATTTGAATCTAAAAAGCAGTTCATGGAATTTGAAGTTCTAGTTTTCGAACGTGCTTGTCTCGCTTATGAAGAAGCCATTAACCACACCTTTAAATCCTTAGGGTGGTCTTTGTCTAGCTCGGTGCTGGTACCGTTTGGAGTAGTTCTAGAGGTGGTGTTTGAGCCGGAAAGGGCGGTTACTAACCGGCCTTTTATCGAAGTAACTAGAGTCCCCCTATCGTTACTTGCTGATCTTGCGCCTGGGGGTGCGGATTCTTTATGGTCTCCGTCAGGGCGAGCTGTAATGGTTGAACGTCATGACAGCTCGGAGGGGCTAGATTATTCCCAAATGGTGCAACAGATACGTTCCCGGCTCATGAGTGAGAACAGGGAGCCTATTGCAGGTTTATCTTGGTCAAGCAGCGTAGCGGAGGAGATGGATAAGCGGCGGCCTGCGTCGCATATCGCTATTGAGTGGTTATGGAAAGATTTTGAAGAGTTGGGTCTCGTGCGCAGGGGGCGTTCACTTTTGCGTTAATAGTTTGTTTATGCGCAAGTGGGTCGAGCGAGCACCATGGTTGTTGTTACCATTCCTTCGATGACAGTAATATCGACATGTTCGGTGATGCTTGTAAATACCCCGTGGGATTTTATGCTGCTGATGCTGGGAAATCTGGTGGTGAGTATTTCACCCCGCAGGAGGTTTCCTCCTGGCGCTTCTGCCGGTAGTAGGTAAGACGCGCCAATGTGAATGAGGTGTATGACACGGCCTGTGGTTCTGGAACGTTAGTACTGCAGTTCGCGAAGATACTAGATAATGAGATGTCCGTATCGGCTTCTACGATCAGGAGCTGAACCGGTCGACCTACAACTTGAAGCGCATCATATACTCCTCCACAATATTAATTTCTCCAAATTCAGCATACCTGCGGTGACACGCTCACGGAACCATATCCTCTGAATGAGGAGCCTTTCCAAGCGATTGTCTCGAAACGTTAGTTGCCGTAGTCGATACGCGGCCACGTTGTGTGCGTAGTACACCCTGGCCGCGTAGAGGCTGCGGGATCACATGTCGCTGTGCACTGCGCACCTAAAAGTGGATCATCCCCGAGCGCTGAACAGCCAGCTCTGGGCAGACATAAGCACTGCTTGCACCCGTCCCTGCACGAAGGGTAACAGTGTCAAAAGGTATCGAGGCTCCGTCGCCAGGTTTGCTCGAGGTGCTCGGCCACGATGATGCATCGCGCTGTCGTGGCCGAACTCCTTTTCACTAGATCAGTACGTCGTCACAGTCCTCAGTGCTCGGTTTGTTGAGGACGTTAGCCTTCATAATTCGTGAGCCCGTGTACATTACATACTCGACCCCCGATTCGACAGCCATCTCCTCGGCGGCTCGTGCCTTTGCAAGCACGAGTTCATCATCGATCTGGTGATCGCCCTTCACCTCGACAAGCTGCCAGGAGTCGTCTTCCATCTGTGCCACGAAATCTGGATAGTAGAGACGTATTCGCTTGGATGCTGGGTCGTAGTATTGGATGCCGAGGTCGCCTTGGCGGGCAGTGAACATGCCGGTGAAGTACACCTCTTTGACCTGCTCAGACTCGACGTACTGCCAAAACATTTCCATCTCGGGATTCGAGTCGAAGCAGTAGGTATCTGCATGGAAACTCTTGGCTCGCTGATTGTCGGTGAGTCTGTCATCGTTGTACTCGACGACGAGGTTCTCATCGGCGCGGAACTCGTAGTACCCTGCGTTGGCAGGTTGGCGGAGGAGCACCAGTTCCTTGTCTTCACTACGCACAGCGCTGGTGAGATCGTAGAAGGCGTGGAAGATCGTGGGGATGATCTTGTCATGGATGACGTCGTTGTACCTGTTGACGACCTCGACGATGCGCTCGGCGCCGTCCTCAGACTCGTTCAGGATTCGGTGTATTAGTAGTGGTGATCGATTGAGGTAGCGCGAGACTTCTGCGGTCAAGGTGTATAGCGAATAGGTATCCATCTCTCGCAAGTCGTCGATGTTGCGTTCCTTGACTTTGGTAGCTGAGGTGATGCGCGACTTCTCGTAGACTAGCGCCTGGTATTTCTCCTCTAAGGCTGCGTCGTCGGTCAACTCGAAGTTCAGCGGTTTCTGGTAGTCCTTCTCAATGAGTTGGTATTCGCGCCAGATGCGCTTCAGTGTGATGGTCCGCTCCGGTGGGAGGACACGTACCTGATAGGTGCGCTTCGGTTTAGGATCTTTCCTGGTAAGGCCGTCGAGGTCCATATTGAAGTTCTTCTCTAATTCGGCATCGAGGATGTCGAAATTCTCCTTGGACAAGAATACCAAGGCGGTTTGTTGTTCGTCAGTGATCTTCCGCAAGCAGCGCATGGTGGCCTGAAGTACGAAAATCTTTGACTTCGGCGATCGGTACATCGCGACGCCGAACAGCGAACGACAGTTCCAGCCCTCGCGGCCTTTGCCGACGAGGATAATGAATTGCTTCTCGTTGCCGACGCTGCCAGGAACGTCAAGATTGTTGAAGTTGCGGATATCTTCGTCTTTGGTAACCTTCGCGTCTCCCACATTGACGAGGATCTTTGAAGAATCCACGCCAAGATCTGCGAGTACGTTTTCCACTACCGGACGTACTTCTTCGGTTGCTTCTTCGACAGTGGCAGCGAAGATTGCGAGCTTGGGGTTCAGGTCTTCGAAAGTCTGGCCCTGGTATTTCTGCCAGAACTGCGTGATCGCAGTACGCAAGAACTCTTCGTTCTTTACATTCTCGAAGCCCTGAGGCTTGGCATCTTTAAGGAAGTCGTTCCGGATGGACTCTGCCAGGCCGTATCCGTAGACGACCTCAGGTAGCGGCTGCCGGTTCACATAAGGAGTGCCGGTGTAGTTGAAGCACGCCACGACGTCGGTTCTGCTCGCGAGCAAGTTGATAGTGTGACGCAGGCTCGTTTTCGTGGCGGTTTTGGAGCGGAGGTTCTTCTCCAACCTTGCCCCGAAAAGATGGTGGGCCTCATCAACGTAGACCCCGAGCTGGCGTAGTCGGGTGAGCTTTTGGAACCTCTGGTTTTCCATTAGCGTCTCGTCATCCACGACATCCTCTTCGCCGTCGTTGGCGTCCGTGCCATAGAGTCCCGAAAGAAGGGAATTCGAAGACAGGTTAAAGAGTTTTGCGGCAGCTGAGTCTTGAGTGTGCTTCTTCTTCACCACGATCTTCTGGGTATTGGAGATCACGATGTTGAACGCGGAGTCATCCAACACGTTGAGGGTTACACCTGGGTCATCAAGGAACGCGAACTTGATGTTGGCGTCCAACACACGTGCGTACTCGGGTGGAACCACTTTGGTCTTGTCGAAAGTGACGATCTCCCGCAACGATTCCAGCACGGTCTTATCCGGCGCGAAGACCAGCGCATTGTGGACGAAGCGCTTGTCCTTGGGATACTTGTTAGCGAGCAGGAACTCGTAGAAAATGCACGTCGCCATGAGTATGGTCTTCCCCAAACCCATGGTCAGCGCGTAGATATAGTTCGGGTAGTCCTCCTGGAACTTCTTCATTTTCTTGAATAACGCATCGGTCTGTTTCTCGGTGAAATCGTCCATCAGCATGGCTTGAGTCTTGTGGCGCGTGTAATAGGAGCGTTCCGAGAACACTCCTTCACGGTTACGCCACTCGTCAAACACCTGAGCGACCTGGCGGTTGTCCAAGAATTCTTTGAAGAACACGTAAATTTCGAGTGCCTCGAACTGCGGAAGACGTAAGAACGCTCTCGGGTTCTCTGAGGGGTCGTTATAGGCGAGGAACTTGCGCGTCAGGTCGTTATACCGAGAGCGGATTTTGCCTCGGTTCTGGGTATAGAACAGCCATAGCTCGTTGTAGAACGAGAACGACTCTTCGAACTTGACTACCATGACTTATGACACCTCTACTTCGAGGATCTCCGCGAGCACATCGGTGATTTTCACCTTGATCGTGCCCGCGTCCTCGGGGATGTCATAGATGCCAGAGACCAGCTCTTTCTTATCAGGGACGTCAGTCACCGCTGGTTGCATGACCACTCCGTCGAAGTTGAAATCAATCGTGATCGAGTCAACGAGCTCACGCCAGTCGGTGATCACGTCCTTCTGCAGCGAGAGCTTCTGCATCAGATTTAACGGATAGAACTGTCGAATCACCAGCTTGCCACCCTCGCACACCACTTCGGCTTCAGCCTCACGCTTGAGCTGAAGGTCAGCACGATCGCGCAGGATATCAACTACATCGACCTCCACATTGTATTCGTCAAGCTCTTGTTCAAGGGAAGCCCGCAAGTCAGGCTCGTGTCCCATACACACCAACGTAATCCGCTCAACAGCCTTTCCGGGGTTCTCCTCCTTGCGCTTCTCATACGTCTTATATGGCAGGTTTGCTAACAACTCAGCCAAGTCCGCCTTCGTCGCGATCCGATTGACCGGCATGATCTTAACCATCCGACCGTCCAACTCGCCGTCAAACACATCCGCCTGTGGGAACGGCTGGACTTCCAAAGCCTGCATTAGAAGTTGCTTCGCTTCCACCGGGTTTCTGAAGAAATCGTAGTTGTTGACGTTGTACACCTCGAACCCCGTGAACTTCGGATCACTCGAAACCTCTTCCAGCAGGTCAAGTTGCCTCTGCTCCCTACTCAACTCCTCACCGACGTTGATGAGCCGCTTGGTCGTCGTCTGCATCGCTCCAAGGTTAATGTCAGCGCCGATGAAACGGCGGCCCAGCTTCATCGCCACAGACTGCGTCGTTCCGGAACCAGCAAAGCAATCGAATACCAAGCCTCCCAGGGGAGAGGAAGATTCCACAATCCTTCCGACCAAATCTTCTGGCTTTTGGGTGGGGTACCCAGTCCCCTCATGAGCGGAATTATTCACTTTGCCAATTAGCCAAACATCGTCAATGTTCCGGCCTTCAGGTAGGGCGTCTTCCACGAGTCTTTTAATCCGGTTGCCACCACCGGCATTGTCCATAATATAAAGGCGTCCTTCCTCATCAGTATGGAGTGCTTGTCTTCTCTCTCGGGCATACTGCTCTGGCGATTCCCACGGGAGCTTGTACGGAGAGAAGAAGGGACTCGAGGTTTTTGAATAGTAGTAGATAGTGTCGTGTCGGCGGTTGAAATAGGTGCCGTTGCGACGATTCCACCCTGAGTATCGCCAGATTATTTCGTTTTGAAAATTGCTCGGACCAAATACCTCGTCCATTAGGAGCTTAAGGTGAGCTCCCTTGCGCCAGTCACAGTGGAGATATATAGATCCGGTGTCGGCGAGGAGCTCTCGACAGAGGATGAGTCGTTCGTACATGAACTGGAGGTACTCGTCGTTGGTCCAGATGTCGCTGTATTGCTTTTCTTCGAAAGAGGTGGAGTCGTTGGTGACGTTCTGACCACGCAGGCTGATTTTCTTCTTGTAGTCGGCCTTGGAGTCGAAGGGTGGGTCGATGTATATGAGGTCGACTTGTCCTCGGTAGTCGCGCAAAAGGTGACTCATGACTTGTAGGTTGTCGCCCCAGTAGATCTTGTTCATCCATCCGTCGTGTTCACCGCCTTCTGCCGGGCTTCCGTAGGACTCGCGCAGTTGTGCTGGGTAGTAGACGGTAGAACGGTAGGGACGCTTGCCGGTCCATCGCAGTTCGGGGAATCCTTTGATGGTCGGGCGGGTATCGAACTGGAATTCTTGCTGCTCGATCATGTAGTGCCTTTCGTCAGTTAAGTTTGGTTACCGCGTCCTGTCGCAGTAGTTCTTGAAGTCGCATTCTTCGCAGGTCTTTAGGGAGTGTGCGCGAGTGGTGAAGTTCTTGTCGAGGATCTTGTGAACGACATCGTCAAAGACCTGGACGGTCGCATCGACCGCTGTTTGGGTGTAGGGCCATGTGATAGTGGGGATCCCGTCGGTCTCACCGGTGTAGTATAGGTGCATCTTCGACACCTTTTCTCCAGTGCGTTCCTCCACCAAGTGAGCGTAGACGTGCAGCTGTCTGCGGTAGCGCTCCAATACCTCTGAGTCAGCAATCATGTCTGGCTTTCGGGTAGCTTTGAAGTCGATGATTTCCACGGTCCCATCCTCACCGCGGATAAGGTCGATTGTACCGTCCAGGATGTAGTCCGGCTTGACGAGTGAGACATCGACTTCTGCTTGTTTGATCGCAGACCACTCGCCGTCCTGCCGTTTGACGTACCGCAAAACCTGCTCAAGCGCGGCTTTCTTCGTTGGGTCAGCGAGATGCATCTTCTCGGCGCGTGCAAGGTGGGTGTAGTTCGCGTCGAACCAGGTCTGTACGTTCTCAACTGTGATGGTGTCTTCTGCACCTTTGATGGCCGCCTTATGTATGTCCTCGATTGTCTGATGGACAAGGCGGCCGAAGAACTGTGCACTGACGCGCACGGGCTGAAACTCCAGCTCTTTGAAGAACTTGTACTGCAAGGAACAGGTCTCGTACACCGTGATGTGGGAGGTGAATGAAAACGCTCGTTTGATGTTGACGTCTTTAACCTCTTCGAAATTGAACTCACTGTAATCAACTGATTCGTCCCGCCAGTCCGGCACCGGGTCATAGACATCTTTGAAGTAACGCGAGGGTGTGGATCTCTCCTCGTTGCAGGTGAGCACGAGGAGGTTCTGGGCTCGTGAGAAGGCTGTATAGTACAAGCGCCAGAAGTCAAAGAACTTAATGCGGTCTTCTGGTTCGAACGGGGGGCGGTGATAGTGACGTTCAGCAATGTTGTCGAGCACGTTCGCTGCTTGTTTACGAGGCACGTTCTTGAGCGAGTCAACGAGAACAATCGGGAACTCCATGCCTTTGGACTGGTGGATCGTCAGGAACGACACGCATCCGGAGGGAGCGTATTCCGAGTCGTCTTCGTACTCCGTGATGCCACCTTCATAAAGCAGCCGCAGGTAGGTCATGACGAGCTTTTCAGCGTTCGAGTCGATGTAGCGCAGTCCTCGGCGATTCTTCGTTGGCGAGAGCAGGTTAATACCGTGGAGGTGTTCGAACTTGCCGACGATCTGGGTCAGCTGTGCCAGGTTCCGTGTTGGGCGCAGGTCGACCACGCCGCTGTCGAGATCGGTGCTCAAGATCTGCGCGAAAGGTGGCAGAGCGAACATCTGGTAGAGCAACCCGGCGAAGGTGTAGTCGGTGGGGTGCTGTAGACCGAGGTGGCTGCGGCCGTGTCGTTGGACAAAGTGACGGAGCTCGCTGTTTTCTGGGTCGTTGAGGTAGTCGTTGGCGGTGACGATGCAGGTGATGAAGTACTGGGTGAAATCGTCTTTGAGCCAGAAGTACTTACCTTCTTCGAAGTCGCCGACGAGGTTGGGGAACATGAGAAACAAGCACCCCAGGGCCAGTGTGATTTCGAATCGGTCGAAGAACATCCCTGATCGCGGAGAGTAGACGGCGATGCCGTTGTCTTCTAAGAACTTGGCCAGCGCTGTGACTCGGGGGTGTTTGACAGACGAAAACAAGAACGCCAACTGGTTGTAGTCGGTCAATTTTCCGCTGTCACGCAGCTCTGTGATAAAAGTGAGCACTTGTTGGTGCCAGTGCTCAGTATCGTCGTCGCCAGCGACCTTGATTACAGCGGGAGAGAGGGTTCTTTGGCCACCTGCGGCGACGATTTGTTTATCGTAGCGGTAGGAATCCCAGGAGAACTTAAACTTCTTTCCTGCCGTGGTGTCCATCCACGTGTTGTAGAACTCGACGATGTCAGGATGAGAACGGTAGTTTTCTACCAGTGAGATGACCTGACATGTGTCCTCCGAGAACTTTTTGGGGAATTCGAGGATGTTTCGGATCGTTGCGCCACGGAATCGGTACAAGCCCTGGTCGTCGTCTCCAACGACACAAATATTCTGGCTGGCTCCACCGAGGAGAAAGACAAGCTGTTCCTGAATGTAGTTGGTGTCTTGGTACTCATCGACCATGAGGTACTGGATCTTAGAGGTATAAGAGGCCAGAACCTCGGGGCTATCGTTCAGGAGGCGGTGTGCTTCAACTTGGATCGACGGAAAGTCGAGCAGGTTCTCCTCGCTCAAGGTGTGCAGATATGTGCGGAATACCCGGCCAACGACCTGGGACTCTGCCCTGTTGTCAGATTCGAGTGATTCAGGCGAGACCAGCTCTTCGTTCAGCGCATTGACGATGCGCGCAATCTCTTCAGCTTTACGCCACTTGCCCGCATTGGGTAAGACTGTGTCGATTCCATCAATCTGATCGAAGAAGTGGTAGTTCTGATAGATCGTGTAGATCTGGTCGAAGCCGTCAAGGACGCGGAAACCCTGCTTTAACCTTGTGTGCTCAGTGTGCTCCTTCAAGAAACGCAAGCACAGCGAGTGGAAGGTGCCCACATACATCTCGGAGACATTGACAGTCATGCTACGAGCAGCCAACTCATTAGAGATACGCGTGACGAGCTCTTTCGCTGCCTTTTCCGTGAAGGTGGCAACAAAGATTTCGTCAGGCCCTACACCTTCCTGGTCGATGAGGTAAATGATCCTCTGCACTAGCGTGAAAGTCTTACCCGTTCCCGGACCAGCAGTGATCAGCACAGGTCCCCTGGTCGCTGTAATCGCTTGACGTTGAGCTGCGTTGGCGAGGCCAAAATCAAACTGCGCAGGCTGAGCGTCATGACTGTCGTTCATTGCGGTCTCCGTCGTTATTCGAAACCGTTGCTAGAGCTAGAGCAATCTGTTCTAATCTGCAGTCAAGTGCTTCGCAGATGCGGGCGAGCACCTCGGTGGTTACGTTGCCTTCTTTGCCCACCTTCGCGATGGTTGCAGTCGATAGCTCGGTAGCAAAGCGTTGATATTCTTTGGTCATGTCAGGCTCAATGAGGAGTTGCCGCAGGGGTTTGAACGTGATGTTCAATTTGCTTCTTCTCCTTCGTTTGGTTCGTCCCCAGGTTCGATGTTCGAGGTGAAGCTGTAGAGAGTCTCAGCCCCGTCATCAAGATGGATAACTTACGTCTCAGCGACAATGCGTTCTGCCTTCGTCCCCGACACACCACGTGCGCATAGTTACTAATCCAAGCGTGGCTTTACTATCCACGGTGCTGCTCTCGACCAATATAGACCTCACGTTTGGTTCTCCCCGGTATGCAGGACGTGAAGCGTGGCCCTTTTCAATTTTATGGGCCTCATACTACACGCCGGTCACACTAACAACCCTAGTAGTCTTGTCGCATGGCAAAGGACTTGTGTCTCATAGACGGGTGCGGCGAGGAAGCACAGACTAGGGGACTGTGCGGGTATCACTATGAAAAAGGTCGCCGTGACGGCAACCTCGAGGAAATTGCACTCCCAAAACGACGGCCAGCCGTTGAGCGCTATGGCGAGCGCGCCCTAGAGATGTGGCAAGCTGGCGCCCCCATGATCAATATAGCCCAAGAACTTGGAACCAGCGGGCCCACGATTCGGGATGTCTTGCAAAAGCTAGGCGTTGAAAATCCAGGCAGACACAGCCTCAGGGCACGTATTCTAAAAGAAAGCCGCGAGCAAGCAGACTGGATTGGGCAGCTTGATCACTTATCGCCCGTTGAAGCGGTGCTGGCGGCATGGAATCGGCCGGATAGTGACTCTAAAGTTACAAACGCTGCTCAAGACGAAGTGCGACAAGTGATGCCACTATTAGCTAGGGCGCTCAATAGGCTGGAAAAGCAGAGTTAGATACTTAGTCTCAAGGCACACAAGGATGAGACAATAACGGGGCTTTGGAGTTTTTGATGTAGCCTGGCACACAGATCTGAAACTCGCGCCACTCACAAAGGTGCTATATGAAAACTGGCGGTCCTCAGGACCAGTATTATCGAGCCCAGTTACACTGATGCTTTTAGCGTTGAAGGACCGATGAGTTTCTGATGCGCCGGAGAATAAATCAGAAGGTACATGAAGAGGATAAAGAATAATGGCTGACAAGAAGCCAATGTTCCGCACAGTTTCTTACTATCAACTTGTGAAGACGCCTAACAATACAAAGATCCAGCCAGATATTGACTGGAATTCTGTATTCAGGGCTATGGGTAGGAAGCTTCACACATATAGGATTTTTGAAACACAGATCCATGGTCGGGCGTATACTCTCGATATTAAGCGTGACTGGGAACGATTTCTTGAACCCTCTGAAGTTTCCGATCTCCAACAAACATGGCATGACGAAACCCTTTTTATTCTTGCTCTTAGCAAAGATAAGGATTTTGTGCCCAACCAACGCAGCAAAGATGGGGACTTGAGCCCCATGGCCTATGACGAAGATGGTCATCCTGCCACTGTTACATTCATATGGTTTATTCCATTTGGGAATATTTTTGGCATGATTATGGAAGACAACACTGCGATCCGCCCCAAATACGTGGCGTCGTGGCTGAATCGTTTGATGAGGGATAAAGACGAGCTTCCTCAACCAAACTTGCAATTCGAAGCTGCCGCCGTACTCGATGAAGAAACTCGCAACACGTTGAGATCTGCGAGCAAACTTGGCTCTGTTCGCATTGGTGGAGCAGTTCGCGGTACTGATTCTTCAGTGTGGCGTGAACTATTAGGTGGCGGACCGCAGCTTGAGGGATCATTTGATGTCACCATCAAGATCAAACCAATAAAAAAGGGCAGCCGCGATCAATGGGAAGCAGACACAGAGAGGTTGTATGACTGGTTCGGATCCACTTTCGTCAGTGATGACAAGCTAACTAATCTGTCCTCAGCAAAGATTAAATACACTAAAGACGATGAGCAGCCAGATTTACCCACCTCTGAAATCGATCTCTTTCAACATAGAATTACTCGAAAGCGACGAGTAGATCTGAGCCATAAGAACGGCGTTCTTACTTCTATCTCAGCTGTGAATGCTGGTCGTGAGATTATAGAGTCTTATATATTAGACTTCGAGGAACTGAGGAAACACCGGTAGTTTCCCACGTTGGAGAGGGCGGCTGATGAGCAGCAAAGGCCCCAAATCTGGTGGACCGATTGGGATAGTCGTTGTTTTTACTGTCATCACACTCGGACTAGCGTGGGCATTCAAATGTCTTTTGACGGTATTTATAGATGCTGAAAAGCACGAGCAAATGCAATCCGTTCTTACCAATGTGGCAACCATTGGCGGGATCATATCCGGTTTGTCGTTAGCCGGTTTTACTTTCTTACTCGCTAGCACGCCTGGCGTGAGAGCCCTTATAAAGAAACACGGACGACTGGCACATTGGATGTTTCTGACTGTATATTCACTTACAGTTCTTTCATGTCTGGCCTGTGCCTTCACTAGTGGCATGGAGAACTTTCAACTGATGGTAATTGTCGCTAGTGTTTCAGCCGCACTTATGATTACCGGGACGGTACTGACTGTTTTGCTCATAAACTCCATTGCAGGGTGGGAAGACAGAGAAGAGATCCTTGCCAATTAACTCACCATATCTTGTGATATAGCGAAGATTCTCCATCACCGCGTGCCTTATGGCAGTTGCTTTAGGTGGCAGACAAGAACCCTTAAAGCAAAAATAGTTACCCCCGCCACTGTCACACGACGGCAGCGGGGGTATTTTCTTCCTAGCTACTCAACGGGAAGAACTGCCTCATTGACAGCATCCGGCTCTTCGTCCTCTTTCGGTGGCACCAGTAACCGAAAATGATCCCCAACCCGACCGCAATCATCACTCCCAACGGGCCACTAATCGACTCCAACGCCAAGAAGAAATGCACCAGAATATCCGCAATCGCATAATCGACACAGCCGCCTGCCGAAGCAGCAGTTACCGGTAGTCAATACAACCGACATAGAAACCCTTGGCCTTGAAGAAACGCTGCAACCCCTAGATCATCACAGGACCACGGAGACCGTCAAGAACGCCCTTGTAGTAACCAAGGCTGCTCCGCTTTAGTCGTCAGCGAGCCAAACACGGCGTCAATGCGGCCACGGTAATCCCCAACTTAGAAACCAACAGATGCTGATACGCACGTTTAGTGATCGACTTGAACCTGCCGTCAACTAATAGTGGGGGTAGCACGCCATTCACCATCAACACGATTAGACGACTTAGTGAAATTCGGCTTAGACGATGCTTTCTAGTCGAAGCGGTCGAAGCCTTGCCAGCTGATTCGAACCACAACTTAGTGTCTTTCTCAGCAGTTGCTGTATGAGCAATCGACACATGCGCGTGCGAAGTACACGCATTAGAACCGTGCTATGGCTTCCAACCAGTCGAATGCTGAAAAATACGACGGTTGTAAAGCACATACGCAACGCGAGGTTTATTAGTGGTGTGCTGCCCTCTTCATTCCGGAGGTTCATGATAGCCTGGGCGACCTTCTCAATAACTGAGATACAGATTGCGTTGGTGATTCGCTTGCGTTGACTACTTATGGCACGGCTTCCTCGTAGCCCGCCATGGCTTGTCGCCTGGCGCAGGGTAGCTCGATGCCGCCGCTACGGTCATTTTAATCCTCGGTGGATGGACTTGTAGGACAGGTAGGCAGCAAGACCTTCTGGTCCGTATTCGACACCGAGGCCGGAATCGTTGCGGCCGCCGAAGGGCGCTGCATGGTTTGAGGCGAAGAAGTTCATTCCCACGCTGCCGGTGTTCATCGCTTCGGCGACTTCTAGGGTCTGTTCTTGATCGCTTCCGAAGACGATGCCACCAAGCCCGAACTCGGTGTTGTTCGCCAGGCTGATGGCGTCGTGGGGGTCGGTGTATTTCAGAATAGTGATGACCGGTCCGAAGATCTCCTCGCGCGCTACACGCATCTCGGGTGTGACATCAGCAAGCACGGTCGGTTGGATGAATAGTCCCTCTGCCAGTTTGTCGTGGAGCTGGGCTGGCTTGCCCCCTGTGGTGACGCGGGCACCTTCTGCCTTCGCAGATTCCAGGTGTTCCAGCACAGACTTGTACTGTGACAGGTTGGCGGATGGCCCGAAGACGGTGGCCGGATCCAGGGGGTCGCCCTGTGGTGCGGCTGCAATCGTTTCGGTGACCATGTCCACGACTTTGTCGTAGCGCGATGCTGGAGCGAGGATGCGAGTAGAGATGTAACAGGTCTGTCCGGTGTTGCGCATGCAGGATCGGATGAGCTTGGCCGACATCTCATCTAAGTCAGCATCCTCCATCACGATCGCGCTGGATTTGCCACCCAGTTCGAGGGTGACGGGGCGCAGGAGTTCACCGCAGGCAGCAGCAATGTGACGTCCGACCGGGGTGGAACCGGTGAAGGCAACCTTGGCGACCTTCGGGTGGCGAACCATCAGATCGCCCATGCGTCCTGGACCGGTGACGTAGTTGACCACGCCAGCAGGAACCCTGGCCGCGGTGACCGCGTCGACGATGATGCGGAAGGATAGCGGGGTAGGAGAGGCGGGTTTCATCACGACGGTGCACCCGGCCAGCAGGGCAGGTGCTAGTTTGGTGACCATCAGGTTGATCGGGAAGTTCCACGGTGCAATGAGAGCACAGACACCGATGGGATCCTTGCGCACCAGGGACTCGCCTTGACCGTTGGGGAAGGGGCGTACGTCGTCGGCTTCGAGCTCTGGGACAAGAGTTGCGAAGTAGCGGAAGATGCTGGCCGCATTAGCTGCGGCACCGGACGTCTCGGCGACCGGGGAGCCGTTTTCTAAGGTATTGGTCAGTGAGAGCCCTGTGGCGCGTGTCTCGATTTCGTCGGCGATGCGCAGCATGATTTCGGCGCGCTCGGTTGGGGTGGTCTTCGACCACGGTCCGGTGGTGAAGGCTGCGTGTGCGGCGTCTACCGCTGCGTTGACGTCGTCCTCATTTCCCACGGGTACCGAACCCCAGACGGTGTTGGTTGCCGGGTCGGTGACCTCGATGGTGTCTTGTCCTTGGCTTTCGCGCCAGGCACCGTCGATAAAGTGCGTGGTGACGTGTCGGTAGGGGATCTCAAGGGTGTCGCGGGTGAGCTTTGGTGTGGTTTGCGTGGTCATCGGAGCACCGCCGTTTTCAGTAGGTCTCGGGAGCGTTTCAGATCAGCATGGGCCATGGCGATGGCTGCTTCGGTAATGAGCTCCGGGATGATTTCGTGTTCGAGTCGGTCGGTGTAGTAGTCGGGGGTTTGGCCGAACCATCCGGAGGCCAGGGCAATCCCGACGCGGTCGAAGCGCCAGGCGCGATCGGCGTCGCGCATCAGGGCGTCTTCGATGCTGTGGGCTTCTTGGCGGGTGTCGTGGCCGTCGATGATGGCCGTGACTTTTGCGATGAACTCCTCGGAGTAGCCGAGGCCGGGCAGGACGCGTTTGGCGACCTCGCAGCCTTGGAGTTCGTGTTCGAAGCGGATGTCGGATTTTCGCCAGTCACCGCGGAAGCCCTCGGAGATGATGCGGTCTTCATCGACGTGGGCCCAGCCGGTGTCGTGCAGCAGGGTTGCTACGAGCACGAGTTCCCGGTCGGCCTGCGGGTAGGCGTCGCACAGGCGGCGGGCGTAAGCCACAGATAGGGGCAGGTGGAAGTCGTTGCCGCGGGCCCGGGTTTCGGCGATGACTTGTTGCCAGATGGCATCGTATTCGTCGGTGTCGGGGGTGGTATCAATTGGGCTGGTGTCGATGGGCCCGTCGGCGGGGATGGGCCGCTGGGCGTATTCGTCGGCGAACGCCGCAGTCAGTTCTTGAAGTGTCATGGTGGAAGTCTTTCTTCTGCAGGTGTGCTGTCGCTGCTGGTGTGGTTAGGCGATCAGTGTTTTCAGCATGGTGGGAACGTCGGCTGCAGCATCGGCGTCGATGTTCTTGCCCTTGGATAGGGCCTGTCTGACGGCCATGAAGTCCAGGGGTGCATTCGCGCAGTCGGCGGCGATGATTTGGCCGTCGCGGTAGTAGAGGACGCTGAATTTGCCGCGTTCGGTGTTGTGGCGGATCTCGATCTGGTCATATCCATATTTCGAGATGGATTGTGTGAGCACTATCCGTCGGCGCACGCACGGAGTGCTTGTGTTGCATGAAGCTATTTCTCCAGGATGGGCATGAAGATTATTGGTAACAAGTCGGTTGAACCTTTGAGTATCGGCCCGTGGCCCCTCAACCTCCTCGAAGATACCTGGTATAGGTGGATGTGATCGGCGCTTTATGTGTTCCGAGCCGGTCTTTCATCACTCACCTTGTTTGAGGAGCATCATGAGTAATCCAACGCCTGATTACCACAACGTGTCATCTCACCATCAATCTACCGAGACTGTGCCACCACCACCGCAGGACGATCCCGGGTATGGGTCCCATATGCCACAGCAGAAGGCTGGGCCGAATAACTTCGTGCTGGGGCTTAATGACCAGGTCGGCATCATTTCTCGTCTTGCAAAGAACCAGACACTCGAAGCATTTCAAGTGGCACGACGTTCACCGCTGCTATGGGTCGTGACGCTGGGCATCGGTGCCGTGCTGATCGGTTTACTACTAGCTACCACCCTGGCCCGCATGTCAGGTGCCGCGATGAGCTCATTCGCGTCGGCATTTGGTGGGGGATCGGTATATTTCGGTATGACTGCCGGAGCCTGGTTCACCATCGTCTTCGCAAGCATCGTCGTAGTAGCTATCGTGATGGCACTACGCGCTGTGGCATTGCACCTGACGTTCCAGTTGGGCGGCAAACCGCAAGCATTCCGTGAATCGATGAGCGTGCTGGCTACCGCATACAGTCTGCACTTACCCATCATGGCGCTTATGCTATTGCTGGTATTGATCCCCGGGCGTTCGTGGGTCATGATTGTGGGCGTTATTGGCGCCTTCTTGTGGACGGTCTTTACCTTATTGTCCGAGCTGCTCATCTACATCGGCCTGAATCGCACCACTGGGTTTGCAAATTCCCCGCTTCGCGCCCACGTGATAGCGACTGCAATTTGGATGATCGCTGTAGCCATTATCTACGTCCTGGTTACGCTGATCATGGGAGACATCGCGACGAATTCACTGGGTGGGCTGCTATGAGCCGCCGAGACATCCCTGTGACTGCGCCTCGTCCGGCCCGCCGGTTCCGGCTGACCGCCCTGCTCCTATCAGCTTTGTTTGTCCTGGCTGCGTGTGGGGCTGAAGTCAGTTCCGAGCTGAGTATTTCTGAGGATGAGTCGGGCACCCGGACGCTGGTTGCGACAGTCGTCGAAGAAGACCTGGAGTATCTGGACGGTGGGATCGAAGCCGCCGAAGCCGCGCTGAATGCTCAACTACCTGAACAGCTCAGCTTCGAGGGCATCACACCGGCAACGGATGCCGGAGAAGAAGACGCCGGCGAAGCCTCTGAGAGTTACCTGGCCACTTTTGAACTGGAATTTTCCGATCTGGCAGATTATCGGTCTAAAGCTCAAGCCCTTATAGATTTGGCGGTTGAACAAGAAGGCGCCGAGAGTGATGACACTCTGGGTGACTTCGATTCCAAGACTGTAGAAGTTGCTTTCGAACAAAGTGATGGCCCTCTACTTGATGGGGTCGTCCTGGAAGAGAACTTCACGGGCGCCGAATTACTGGAATGGACCAGTTACGCATTGGTGGAGGAAGGCGTAGTTGCTGAAGAAGACGCCGCCAGTATTATCAGCTCTACCGGTACCGAAAGCCGTGTGGTCATCGGCGAAGAAGAGTATGAATCCAGTGAACCGTTCTCGATCAGTGAGGGCACCGATAACCGCTTCAGCAGTGTCAACGTCACGATCACCGATTCGGGTGCAACAGTCGATCTGACATCATCCTATGATGCAGACGATGCGGCCGATGAGCTGGCACAACAATACCTCGAAGACACCGGTGTCGGGCAGGTCGAGGAGAGCAGCGAGGGGTCTTGGATCGTGGCCCTCGACGAGTCGGCCTCACTGCAAGAGCAGTTGTCCGGTCTGCTTGAGATGGATGACTTAGAGATTCAGGTCGAAGAATCAGCCAACACCGAGGAAGGCACGTTGCTAACCACCTTGACCGGTACTGGCTTTAGCTGTCCGGCAGTGTGTAGCGACATTCCCTACATCTCGCTCGACTGGGGCAGTGACGACCTGATCCCGGTGGATGAAACAGTCGATGGCACGACCTTTACGATCAGTTACGAACGCGCAGTGCGTATCGATCAGGTCGAGATCGACACTGAAGTCGGTCTTTCCGGCACCGTTGGCCAAACCTACCGGTTCACCGTCGGTAACAGCCAGGTAGAGGCATTCGGCGAGGACTTGCAGTCCATCTTTACCCCACCGGAAGGGACCGGCAGTGTAGAGACCGAGGCACAGGATGATGCCACTGTCTTTATCGCGACCTTAGATGCGGCCGAGCCGGCGGAACTCAACGCCACCCTGGACGAGTTCCTACCCGGCTCAGCCGTTACCCTAGATGGTTTTGACGGGATCTGGCCAAACTATCGAGTGGTCACTAGCTCCTTTGGCGTTGAAGCTCTCGGAGTGACACCGGAGCAAAACCTTCAGTTACCCTTCATGCATTCGGCAGATCAGGACGCCAGTAGTGGCGTCAATGCTGATTTGAATGCCGAACAAACCGAGTATTTGGTGGTCGCTTCTGGGCCAACGCTGACTGGTCTCATTACGCTGGGCATCCTCGTGGTGGTCCTGGTTATTGCGGTTGTACTCATCGTGGTCTTCCGCAAGCGCATCGCCGCTGGCCTGCGTTCCGCACAAGCACGTTCACAGGCCGCCGCCCAGCAGAGTAATGATACCGAGCCGACAGCAGTTTATGCGACGCCGCCTGCCGGGTTATCAGTGGAGCTTCTGGAGGATGATGCGGCATGGCAAGCGGACTTCACCGAGGCCAAGCTGCACTAATCATGAGCAAGGCAGTATTGAGGTAATGCCGGTGCTGTAGCCACGATAGGTATATCGGCATATACCCCAAGACTGTCAGATCAAAATGCCCCGTAGCTGGTGCTGTCAGCCCAACTGCGGGGCATTTCACTGGGTGCCCAAGAAGGAATGCTTTGAGATTGGGTGTTCCTGCCGACTATTGCGGCTCGGCGTGGTCGGGCGAGAGGATGAAAGAGCTCGAGCGAGGCCCTACTATCCCTTCCGTCGTGATGGATGATGCGGTGTTGGTAGACACAGGGACATTCTGCGGGAAGGATAGGTTTCACCTGCGGCAGGGGTGTTCACATGTGTTACATATTGTCATGGCACATTCACGAAGCAGAGCTGCATGCTCGCAGTCCGGCGTGGCGCGAAGAGGCAGCAGCATTCCTGGCTCGGGCCGAAGATGAGCTTTTCGTTAGCTCCGAACTTGACTGGGTCGAAGTCCTCGACCCGGAATCGCACGCTATCGTTGTCGGGCCTGGTGGGAGGTCCGGCTTAGACGTCGTGGTAGGCGGAGACGACGTAGAGGTTCGTGCGCTCATCGAACATCACGGGTTGCTCTTGTCGCAACTGCGCATAAGCCGGAAATGGATCGTATTGATTGAACGGTTCGTAGCCGTGGTGATCCGCTGGAGCCGAAGCGGTATGTGCGATGGGGCATCCGCTGAGTGACTGAGTGCGAGACATCGACCAATCTCCTTTGACAGAAATCCTCGCAAGCCATCGTTGTGATGTGCATTACGGTGATTTCCATCTAGTGTGGGCCACCTCACCGTGAAGAGTCCCGCTGAGACTTCCATCCAGTGGAAGTCATTTGTTGAAGACTTGAGCGTGACTCCTGGATTTCGTCCGGGTTGTCGCAAATGAATGCGGCAACCCGCTTGCGCAATCACAAGATTTCGGCGCTACTTCCAACGGTCGGAAGTTTCGGAAGTCACCGAGGTCGATCCTAGATTTGAGTTGGAGTCGTGATGCGATAATGAGAGGAATGAAAGCACACGAAGTTGTTATGGCATGGGTTACTGACGGACTGGCGAGCGGTAGATTGCATATCGGTGATCATCTGCCGGGTGAGCGACGGCTTGCCGAGATTTTAGAAGTCTCGCGCAGTTCTATTCGTGAGGCCCTGCGCGTCCTTGAGGCACTGGGGACGATACGCACTTCTACGGGATCGGGGCCTCGGTCCGGGACCATTATTACCGCAGTTCCTGAACAGGCAATGACGCTGGCACTCAATTTGCAGTTAGCCACCAAGCAAGTCGAGCATCATCATGTCTATGAAATGCGACTTTTGCTAGAGGGGTGGGCTGCTGAAAACTCTGATCCTGAAGCAGGGCAGTGGCAGGATGCGCAGCGCCTGCTTGAACTCATGGATGACCCGAGCTTGTCGGTTGAAGAGTTTTTGCCTTTGGATGCAGAGTTTCATGTGGTGCTTTCTCGTTCCGCTGGCAACCCGTTGATCAGCACGCTGATGGATGCCATGCGGATATCGATCGCTGATCACACTCTTGAGCGGGCCGAAGCGCTTCCGGACTGGTCGAAGACCGCAGCGCGATTGCGGCAAGAGCATCGCGGTATTTATGACAGTCTGCGGGCGGGTAACAACGAAGAGGCTGTTGAGCGGTTGCAAGCGCACATTCGCGGCTACTATCTCGAGACTGCAGGGGCGCGGTCCGAGGCTCAAGAAATTTAAGTTCGAAATTTCCGTTGACGGATTGTTGTGTTCTATCTTACACTGAACTGTGGTCGGACCACATGGTCAGGCCACACAAGGTCATTGCAGCCGTCTCAGGCTGTTCAGTATGTAAGCAAGGAGAACGTTATGGCAACGAGCCTTCCCGCCTCAAAGCCGGCTCCACCACGTCTCAACTATCGTGTACTTCTTGGCAGTCTGAGTGGAAGTGTTATCGAATGGTTTGACTTTTTGGTCTACGGTACGGTGGCCGCGCTAGTCTTCAATAAACTGTATTTCCCCAACGATGATGCGTTTATATCCACTATCCTGGCGTACGTTTCCTTCTCACTTACATTCTTCTTTAGGCCCCTAGGCGGGATCCTCTTCTCCCATATTGGTGATCGAATCGGGCGTAAGAAGACCCTGTTTATTACGCTCGTGCTGATGGGAGGTGGCACAGTAGCCATTGGCCTACTGCCAACTTATGAAACCATTGGCATTGCCGCGCCGTTACTGCTGATCCTGTGTCGAATCCTGCAAGGTCTTGCAATCGGCGGGGAATGGGGCGGAGCTCTACTGCTTGCCTACGAATACGCTCCAAAAAATCGCCGTGGACTCTATGGCGCGGTGCCACAGATGGGTATCAGCTTGGGCATGCTCTTGGCCGCTGCGGTCATTGCATTGCTGACCACTCTCCCCGAAGAGCAGTTCCTGGCTTGGGGATGGAGAGTGCCCTTCGTTGGCAGTATCGTGCTCATAGGTATCGGGTTGTTTATCCGAAATGGTCTAGATGAAACCCCAGAATTCAAGCGAATCCGTGAACAAGGCACTCAGCTCAAGCTGCCGATTAAAGAAGTCGTCACAAAACACTGGGGAGCGGTCCTGGTATCTATCGGCGCAAAAGCTGCAGAGACCGGCCCGTTCTACATCTTTGGGACCTATGTGGTGGCCTATGCAACAGATTTCCTTGGAGCTCGGAATAACACCGTGCTGCTTGCCGTAGCCGCAGCCGCACTCATAGCGACGATCTGGATGCCTATCTTCGGGCGAATTTCAGATAGTTTTTCTCGTGAAAAACTGTATCGCTGGTCCTCAGTGGCAACTATTGTATTGATCGTGCCTTACTATCTGATCCTAAATACTGGACAGACATGGGCCATCTATGTCGCAACCATATTAGGGTTCAGCTTTTTGTGGGGCAGCGTCAACGCTATCTTAGGTACGTTGATTGCAGAAAATTTTGCTCCTGAAATCCGTTATACCGGTGCGACCCTTGGATATCAGCTCGGTGCCGCAATCTTTGGCGGTACTGCTCCAATTATTGCGGCTTCCCTGTTTGAAATGAGCGGCGGCCAATGGTGGCCTATCGCTCTATACGTCACATTGTGCTGCATAATCTCGATCATTGCATCGATGTTCATCAAACAGGTAGCGCATATTGACACCCCTCAACATGAAGTGAAAACCGCCGACGTCGCAGCTAGCTAGCGTCGCCCGATGAAAGGCAATGTGTTGGTCAAACGGCAACTCCCAAACCCCATCGAGCTTTTAGAGCTCATGAAATTCAAGAAATTCGAACCCAACGGCAAGAAACGTCGATTAGCAGGTGCACTGACTACCTACGATTTACGTCGGATTGCCAAACGTCGGACGCCAGCGTCCGCTTTTGACTACGCCGATGGAGCAGCGGAAGCGGAGATTTCCATGCAGCGCTCGCGCCAGGCGTTTGAGGATATTGAGTTTCATCCAGATATCCTACGCCCGGCCGAATCTGTGGATACAACCACCCAAATTTTGGGTGGGACATCCGCGATGCCCTTCGGGATCGCTCCGACTGGCTTTACGCGCCTTATGCAAACTGAAGGCGAAGTCGCAGGTGCTTCGGCTGCTGGGGATGCAGGTATCCCCTTCACGCTCTCAACTCTGGGGACCACCTCGATAGAAGACGTCAAGGCGGCCAACCCAACGGGCCGGAACTGGTTCCAGCTGTATGTGATGCGCCAACGCGAGATCTCATACGAATTAGTTAAACGTGCAGCAGCTGCAGGATTCGATACGCTGATGTTCACGGTGGATGTTCCAGTGGCAGGGTATCGTTTGCGTGATACCCGCAATGGTTTTTCAATCCCTCCCCAGTTGAGCGTGGGCACCATCCTTAATGCTATTCCCCGACCCTGGTGGTGGTTTGATTTCTTGACCACCCCGAAGCTGGAATTCGCATCCTTATCCTCGACTGGTGGCACAGTAGGTGAATTGCTGAATTCAGCAATGGATCCCACGATTTCATTCGAAGACCTACGCATCATACGGGAACTGTGGCCCGGCAAACTCGTGGTGAAAGGCGTCCAGACTGTCTCCGACGCGGTCCAACTAATCGATCATGGCGTCGACGGCATCGTGCTGTCGAATCACGGCGGGCGTCAACTAGACCGTGCCCCGGTACCTTTCCACCTGCTGCCCGACGTTGTCCGTGAAGTCGGACAGGACGCCACAATTATGGTTGACACCGGCATCATGAATGGAGCCGACATTGTGGCATCGTTAGCGTTAGGCGCCAAATTCACACTGGTTGGGCGGGCATACCTCTATGGTTTGATGGCTGGCGGCCGGGAAGGCGTCGACCGAGTGATCGAGATATTGCAAAGTGAAATTACTCGGACCATGGCTCTCCTGGGAGCCTCGAACATCGAGGAACTTGAACCACGACACATCACCCAGCTTCAACGTCTCAAACCACGCCTAACAGAAGAAATAGAAACACTGCGAAGCTTTTGAACCGAGTTCTTTCGGAGCGCTGCTGCGGTCGACCTGACGGTGCACAACCCTGAGACCACAGCAGTAGCCACGAAGGTGGGTGACAGTTTTCCGACTGTCGCCCGCCTCGGAACTCGGATCGGGACCGGTTCAATCAGGTGAATGGCGTTGTCGTGACTTCTAGATTTCGTCGGGGCTGTCGCGAATGAATGCTCCCAGGAGCGTCTCGAGCGGGATATGTGCCGTGGCTTCTTCAATACGTTTCGAGGTGCCGTATAAGACCGGTAGATGGCGCGGCAGTTCACCCGCCACGTCGCTGGAGACAACGATGCCGATGGCACATCCGAGGCGACCCGTGTGATACACCGGCACAGCGATAGAGCTTGCGCCTACGCGCACTTCGTCGAAGGTTGTGGCGTACCCGTTTTGACGGATCGTTTCCAGCTCGGTCGCTAGGAGTTGGGGATTAGTCTTGGTGCGGGTAGTGAATGCTTCCATGTCGCGCCTGAGATACGCTTCAGCAACCCACGGCTCAGAGAATGCAAGAATAACCTTTCCTACCGCAGTGGCATGGAGCGGTAACTTGCCGCCAACTCGCGAAGCACGAGGTACACGCCGCGGACCGTAGACTCGATCAATGTACAGACACGAGGCGCCGTCCCGGATGGCAAGCTGGCTGGTATGACCCGTCAAGGAGTACATGTCTTGCACAAAAGGGCGCGCCGTGTCGCGGAGCTGGCGGCCAGTATTTTGGGCAATACTCCAAAGTTTCAGACCCAACTGGATTTTCCCGTGGGGCCCGCGCGCCAACATGCCTTCATCGATGAGCTCACCGACCAGACGGTGAGCGGTAGAAAGCGGGAGATCCGCCTGTCCGGCAATTTCCGTAAGGCTCATAGAACCGCGCGAATGCTCGAAGGCCGATAGTATCGCTAAGACTTTTGAAGTGACGCTACGCCCACGCTGCGTTGATCCACCCGCCATGTATCCCTCCAGTTCATTGCTGTGGCTTGCTGCCAGTGAGTGTAGTGCTGTTCTTTTGACTCGGGTTCGACGACAGTGAGGAAAAACCGCATAGTTGCCACTGATAAAGATATAAGTGCGGGCATAATATGACCCCGGCACGTGTTAGGACTGTATGTAGTTCCACGGGTGGAGGTCGGGAACGTGACTCTAAAGATGCTCGTCTATGCATCTATGAGTGCCGTCGTTTTCAGTAGGCTCTGAAGTGTTTCAGATCAGCCTGGACCAGGGTAATGCTAGTGGTCGGAACACCCGGTTCGAGTGGCATCGCGCAGCAGGGCCTCCTCTACGCCGTGGGCTTCTGGGAGCTTTTATCCTGCACAGTGATCGATGGGCAGCGACACCCTTACATGAAGTTATGCTATTTCGAAGTTATCTTTCTATGATAGTGATGTTCTCTAAGGGTTACCTTGAGCTTTGACTAATCATGTCAGTCAGACGGGAAGTTGGTCACTGTAGTTCCGTTGCGTAGAGGTGGCATCTCCTATGAGGAGGATTCACGACGAAATCTATGTGTATCGGCTACGAATCTCTTGCGCATGATCGACAAACCATTGCAACGCATCAGGATTGCTTACGCTACCAATGTTTAGGGATTTCTTGAGATCCATGCCTAAATACAGGCGCTTGATGGGAACCTCAAGCCGCTTATTTGTATGGGAAACAGGTATCTCGGGAACGTGGATGATTTCATCGGGTACATGCCGAGGAGTAGCTTTACGCCGGATCTGATTATTGATTTTATCACTGAGTTCCGGGGTTAGTTTGTGCTCTGGGAAGAGCTGAACGAATAGCGGCATATAGTACTGGCCATCGGAAAACTCAACGCCAAGCACCAGCGACTGTTGAATTTCAGGAATTTCCTCGATGGCAGCGTAAATATCGGCTGTTCCTAGTCGCACGCCTTGGCGATTGAGTGTCGCATCAGATCGGCCTTGGACGATGAACGTCCCACGGGAAGTTTCGGTAACCCAATCCCCGTGACGCCAAATCCCGGGGTAGGTATCGAAATAGGCGCCGTGCATGCGTTGTCCCTCTGGGTCATTCCAAAAGTAAATGGGCATGGATGGCATGGGGGCGGTAACAACGAGTTCACCTAATTGGTCATAGACTCGGTTGCCTGATTCGTCCCAAACTTCAGCGGCGACACCTAAACAGGCCCCTTGGATTTCTCCGATATAGACGGCGTCGAGGGGATTGGACCCGATAAGTCCGGAACAGATATCTGTTCCTCCAGAGTCCGAGCCAAGGTGGACATCAGCTTTGATAGCATCATGGACCCAACGCCAGGTTGATGGTGCGAGGGGAGATCCTGTTGACATGATGCGCCGTAGTTTGGAGAGATCGTACTTCTCGTTTGGTATGAGCCCCGATTTTTCGACTAATGCGAGATAGGCTGCCCCGGTAGCAAACATGGTGGCCCCGCTCAGTGCCAGGATTTCAAACTGGCGATCATCACCGCCGATGCGCGGCGAACCCGCATATGTCACAACTGAACAACCGACGAGTAGGGTCATGGCAAGAGTATTCCAGACCATCCAAGAGGTGTTGGCTGCAACATAGTAGGTATCCCCACGTCCCATATCTTGTTGTAACCCGATACCTTTATATCCCTCAAGGGTGATACCACCGTGAGAATGTACGATACCCTTCGGCGCTCCGGTAGTGCCGGAGGAGAACAGTACCCACAAGGGATGGTCAAACGATAGCCGGATAGGGGCTAGCCGCTTATCGGTATTGACCAGTGCGTCGAAGGGTTCAAAACCGTCGATTAGGGCGGTTGTGTTGTTGTCGTGGATTATGATGCGTAGATCAGTTTCTGGTAGAGCTTCTGATACCTGACGCATGTAGTCGGATAGGTCGATGTGTTCGCCCTTGAAAGTGTAGCCAGACGTTCCGATGATGGCTTTGGGCTGTAGCTGAGTGATGCGATCAAGGGTTGCACTGACAGACATGTCAGGTGAATTGATTGACCAAATTGCACCAAGAGAAGCGGCAGCAAGTAGGCCGATGATGGCTTCTGGAATATTTGGTAGCACAGCGGCCACAACGTGGTGTTGCTTGACGCCTCGCTCTTGCAGGCTTGCGGCTAACGCCTGAACTTGGCTTCTGAGTTCTGTCCAGGTGATGTTTTCTACCGTGTTATCTTCGTACACGTGCTGGATGGCAATACGTTCTTTCATCGACGGATCTTCCGCGATGCGCAGCACATTCTCTGCGAAATTCAGTCGAGCATGGGGATACCAGTGGGCATACGGCATGTTTAAGTCTTCGATGGCAGGCGCATGTAGTCCTTCACCAGCTACGTTGAAAAAATTCACAATCTCTTCCCAGAACGCCGAAATCTCAGAAATCGACCAATGATGAAGCGCTTGGTAGGAGGACAACCCCAACCCGTGGCGAGCATTTACGGATGCAATGAACTGAGCCACGCTCGTGTTATTCGGATCTGACGGCGTCCAAGTGATGGCATTTTTAGCGAGGGTGGTGCTGTCGGAGGCGAACCTTGTATCTTGCAATGAATTGGCGTGGCTGGTCATGAATAGCTCCTTAGTGCTTTGCTGCTGAAGCGGGAGTATGTGGTTGTGTCTGCGGCGTTTCAATTAGTCGGCTGTAGCAATTCGCTCGAAAGCGCAACGATACGCTTGAGCGATCGCATTTAGATGGCTTTGATCCAGTGCTGTTGACAGATTCAACATGCCTCGTGGTGCGGCATAAACGCCTTCAAGAATCAGTGACAAATGTAAATTTTCATAGAGGGCATCATGCGCAGTCTTCTCCGCGGGATGCACATTCATGATGGATCCCGCGATAGATACGCGAATGTGAATGCCATGATCTGCTGCAGCTTCGAGGATTTCAGCACGCAGTTTTCCGGTACGATCATTTAGACATTGAATGGTTTGAGCATCCAGGTATTCTAGCGTGGCGGCTCCCGCAACACATGAGGTCAGGTGGCCGTTGAACGTTCCAGAGTGGACGAGATGACCTGCGGTATAAGGTGAAGTTTGAAGTAGGTGCTCAGCTTTTCCAACAACAGCCCCTATGGGGTAACCGCCACCAATGATCTTGCCAAGGATGGTTAGATCTGGCGTGATTCCCAGATCTTGCTGAACACCGTAGTAGCTATTGCGTAGGGATTGGACTTCGTCCAGGATGAAGAGCGCCCCATAGCGTTCAGCAAGTTGCTGAGCATGCTGCAAATAGCCTGGGCTTGCTGGGATAACGCCTGCAGCACCCTGAAAGGGTTCCAGTATGATGGCCGCAGTTCGCTCTGAAACCGCGGCTTCGAGAGCTATAGGATCATTGAATGGTACCCGCATAACGTTAGGTTCCGTGGTTTCAGAGAACGGAGGAACGGCTCCGTGGTATCCCTCGTGTGCCATCACAATTTCTAACCGACCAGTGACGTGCCGTGCGATCCTGGCAGCTAGTGAAGAAGCCTCACTGCCAGAGTTTGTAAAACGAACTAACTCAGCGCTGTGGATTCGTGCAACGAGTTGCTCAGCTAATCGCATCTGATGGGGATGTACTGCAGGAAAAGCTACCCCACCATGTTCCAATAGTGCGTTCACGGCTGAAACTACAGGAGCAAAAGTGTGGCCATGAATCAATGAGGTGTAGTTATTGACGACGTCGATATATTCATGACCGTCAACGTCGAAAACGTGGCCATTCTTACCATGAGTCAATATGACGGGGAATGGTTCAAAGTGAGTGACTGATCGTGTTTGGCCGCCAGGCATGACCTTGTTTGCGCGCTCAAAATATTTCGCCGACTCAGGATGCTTCGCGCAGTACTCTGCCACGATCTCTGTTTGCATCTTGCTCCTTGAATAACTCGTGATGGTTGGTGTGCAACATCGTGAAACCACTGGACTATAGTTATTGTACACCGTACAATAACCTGTGATGTATGGCACTAATTGATTTCAAGGGAGAGCACAATGTCGACTCATACAGTCCCTAAGAGGACCATGGGGTTTGTCACTGCCACCGCAATGTTGATCGGAACAGTTATCGGGGCTTCGGTATTCATCGTTCCTGGAGCTCTTGCGGCATCGGCCGGGCCAGCTGTATGGCTCACTTACCTGATTGGCGCAATCTTAATCTTGTTTGCTGCCGTTATGTTCGCCCAGATTGGATCGGTTATGCCTGTGACCGCAGCGAACTATCGGTTAACGGCTTCTACTGTGAACGGTACCTGGGGGTTCCTATATATTTGGGTTTTTGGGATTGCCAACATATTTCTGGTCCCAATTATGGCACTGACTGCTGCCGAATATCTCGGTGTCTTCCACCCATCGCTCAATAGCATGCCGGTGGCCGTTGGCCTCGTTGTTATCACCGGTCTGGTAAATATCCTGGGCCTTAGGGCGGCAATGAGCATTCAGAACATACTGGTTGCTGTGCTGATCCTGATCATTGCCGTGTTTGCTACGGGCGGGCTAGCTAACGCCGATTGGTCGCACTTTACCCCGATGTTTCCGATAGGTGTGGGGCCGGTCATTGCTGCAGCGGTGTCAACGTATTACGCATTCGCTGGTATGAACGTAGTTATCGAACTCAGTGGGGAGATGAAGAACCCCGGTAGAAATGCCATACGAATGATCATGGTCGGACTCGTGACGATCACCGTGTTATACCTAGGTGTGGCGGTGGCAGCGGTGGCAGCGGTGGCGCTAGTGCAACCGTCTGAGCTGGGCGTTGAGGCACCTATCGTTTATGCTGCGTCGATGGTGTTCCCAGACTGGTTTGGTGGGGTAGTTGCGCTTGGTGCAGTTGCTGCTTGCTGGACTACTCTGAACGCTGTTATGGCAGCCCTTGGACGACAACTGTTTGGTTTGAGCCGGAGCCGAATCCTGCCGCAGGCGTTATCGAAGCTCAATAAAGCGGGAACCCCTTATATTGCCATGGTGAGTCTGACCTTGGTTGGTATCCTCATCACCATCTTCTCTGAGGACGTGATGAAGTTTGTCAATTTATCAGGCACCTATCTCCTGCTAACCTCAATCACTATTGCAGTGTCTTCCCTTCGGATTCAGAAAACCCTTCCCGAGATGTACAACCGAGCCGACTTTAAGCTGCGCGGATTCTGGTACTACTTCTGGCCGATCGGAGCCATCGTCACAAGTATTTTCTTCCTAGTGCTAGCCATTATGGACGATCCACAGATGAGCCTGCTGTCATTTATACTCATTCCGCTCGGCCTTGGGATCTATGTATGGCGAGCGAGCATCGTCAAACGCACGGGTACTAGTGTTGAAGAATTGCTCAAAGTGGCGATTTCTGAAGAAGGTGCCACAGCAGAGACTTCAGAAGATGCAATAGTCAAAGTTCAACTCAAAGAAACGGAATTTCGTAAATGATTTCGCAGGAAATCGAATCTCATAGCCCACTGGTCCAAAACTCCCTCGGCGCGGTCCTGCCACACTTACAGCGCGCTGAGGGGGTGTGGCTCTATGACACAACAGGTAAAGATTATCTTGACGGATGTTCTGGGGCAGTAGTTGCCAATATCGGGCATAGTCATCCGCGTGTCTTAGCCAGAATCCAGGAACAGGCCGCGAGAGTGACCTACGCTCATCGTGGTGCATTTGTGACACAACAACAGATTGATCTCGCGCAGCGGTTGACCCAGATGACAGGTTTTACTGGCGCTTGGTTTGTTAATTCTGGTTCTGAGGCAGTAGAAGCAACGTTGCAGCTGGCAATGCAATATCATCGCGAACGAGGTGAACCTCGTAGCCATTTCGTTTCGCATCGCACCAGCTACCACGGCAATACTTTAGGAGCGCTTAGCCATTCTGATCACGCTCGGCGATCAGTCATTCAAGGCATCGAAGTATCACATGATTGGTTGCCCAGCCCCTACGATCCGAATCAGACCGCAGACCAACTCCTCCATGCGGCACGGCAGGTTATTGAGAGCTCCAGAGAACCAATCGCGGGGATTTTATTTGAACCAGTCAGTGGAGCATCGCTTTCCGCCAGGCCTCTTGTGGACGGGTACTTAGCAGGACTCCGAGAACTCTGTGATCATCACGGAATTCTACTAATTGCCGATGAGGTTATGACTGGCTTAGGCCGAACTGGTAAGAATTTGGCGTGTGACCACTGGTCAGTTAAGCCAGATTTGGTGGCGCTGGGTAAAGGTTTAGGAGCGGGTTACACTCCTATCGCTGCGGCTCTACTCAACGAAACCATCCTTGATGTCATAACTCTCGGGTCCGGACGAATCTTAGGTGGCCATACATATGGTGGCAATCCACTTTCAGTAGCTGTGGCTGATGAGGTCTTACAAGTGACTCTCGAACAGGACTTGGTAGCTGCTTCGGCCAACAAAGGAACACTGCTACATCAGCACTTGAAACGCTTGCAGTCGGCTTTTCCAACCCTCGTAGAGGAAGTACACGGAAAGGGTCTCCTACAAGGCGTCACTTTACATGCGGCTGCTGATGGCGAAGGCATCGGCAGTACTGTGGAGCAGCTGCGCTTAGCGTGCCTCGAAGAAGGCTTAATTATCTACCCGGCAACAGGGGGTTTTAACGACTCCTTCTTAGTTGCGCCGCCATTAACGTCAACTCTTGAGGAAATCGAAGAATTAATTCGTCGATTGGAGCGGGCAATGAGTACTCTGAGGGATAACTTATTGGCTCAAGAATAAGGAAGTGAACTTCCCGATGTCGGCTTCACCGCGGAATGGGCGCCAGAATCTCACTAAAGAGCAAATTATTCGAACCGCTCGCGCAATGGTGAAAGAGCATGGGTTGCAATCGGTAACGCTACGAGCAGTCGCCAAAGAGCTTAGGGTCAATCCCACCGCTATTACTTGGCACATCGGTTCGAAGCGGAACCTGCTGGTAGAAGTATCGGGTGTGATATTCCGCGAATTACGATTAGCGGATGATCGATCCATGACTGCTTATGAGTGGTTGATGGACAGTGGCAGACGATTCCGCAAATTGATCATGGACAACCCAAATTATGCGCCACTCATTGGTGGGCAGCTAGCATCGAAGCCGCCATCGTTACCTTTTGTGGAACGAGTCTTGCGAGTCTTGGGGGATCTAGGTCTCCGCGGTGACGGTTTAATCGTCGCGTTCAATGCCTATACGGGAGTGCTTCTTGGGTGGGCAGCTTTGGAACTCAGTGAGGAACCCGCCGAGGCTGCCCACGAAGTCGAAGAAAATTATCGTGAGACTCTACATGATGCCGAACCAGCTCTCTATACTGCGCTAAATGATCACGGTATGGAAGTGCTGAACAAGATTTTCATGTTGCGTTGGTCTAATGGCACGGCTTCACCCTTGGATAAGAGTTATGAATTCTTACTTGAATCGGTCGTCTCACGAATTTGTCAGAGGGCCGAGAGCGGGGGTGCCAGTAGTAATTAGTCCAACCCGGCCATGCGGTCGTCCATAGTAAGGAGTATGTGGAGCCTTTATTGTGTGAGGAAGCTGTTTCGAAACGAACACTCCAGTGATTCTGACACCGTACATTTTCCTTAGCTCATTGGTTGCCCAGCGTTTGATGGCGAATAATACGACTCCAGAAGAAGTACTGAGCCTCTCTTGACTCCAGCGCATTCCATCTGCGCGCTGCTATAAGATCTCTTCCCGTGAGGTGCTCGTCTGATTGATCTTCCGCAATTGGTGAGCTTTTAGTAGATCCGTCGAGTACAGCGCTTTGCCTGGCATATTTAGGGGGCCATAGTGTTGAAAATCGATATCGCGATCTCGCACCTCCACAACCATCTTGACGTGCAATTTGCAAAGCTTCCGAATGGTGTTGGAAACGAGCACTTCGTGCTCGGCTCATGTGCGGATTTTCCCTCTCACTCTAAAATGAAGGCATGACGACTTCATTGAGTACCCAAATACACCTTGCGACCCGGCCAACCGGTGTCCCGACCCCTGAGAATTTCGCGACGGTTAGGACAGAACTGCCGGCGCTTGCTGCAGGTGATGTTCGCGTGCAGAATGCCTTTATCTCGGTGGACCCATATATGCGCGGTCGGATGAGTGCTGCCAAGAGTTACGCAGAGCCTTACACCGTAGGAGAAGTGATGACCGGTGCCGCCGTCGGGCACGTCGTCGAGTCCCGAACGCCTGACCTTCCTGAGGGCACGGTGGTGCTGCATGAAATGGGATGGCGGGACATTTCACAGGGCCAAGCCTCAGCTTTTCGGCGTGTAGATCCTCCCTCCGATGATATTCCGCTTTCCCTTTATCTAGGGTTGCTTGGCATGCCAGGACTCACGGCCTATGTTGGGTTGACGCGGATCGCTGATTTGCATGAGGGCGAAACTGTTTTTGTCTCTGGCGCAGCGGGCGCGGTAGGCACTGCCGTCGGTCAGTTTGCGCGACTGCTGGGCGCACGGAAAGTATTTGGATCCGCCGGCGGTCCTGAGAAGTGCGAACTGATTCTGCAAAAATATGGTTTCGACGAGGCAATCGACTACAAGAAGGAACCGATCCGAGATCAAGTTAACCGGGTGATTGGCGATGATGGTCTCAACGTGTATTTCGATAACGTTGGCGGAGACCACCTCGAAGCAGCACTTGATGTGCTTGCACCGTTTGGAAGAGTGGCAATGTGTGGGGCCATCGGTCAGTACAACGCCACCAAGCCACAGCCAGGACCTCGTAACATGGCTAATATCCTCCAGCAGAAACTTCGAATTCAGGGGTTCATTGTGTCTGACCATGCTCGCGAAGCTCACGCCGAGTTTCAGCGCGTAGTGGGTCAATGGCTTGCTGAAGACCAACTTGTATACGACGAGACGATAATCGAGGGCATCGAAAACAGTGCTGACGCATTCCTCGGGATGCTCCGCGGGGAGAATACCGGGAAGATGGTCGTCAAAATCTGATCCTGCCCAATGGTGCCGGGGGAGAGTGCTACCCCACCCTGCCGGGGTTTATCGCATCGTCGGGACACCGCACAGTGTCCAGCAAGCGGCTGGCTCACCGCAATGTCACTTCGTCGATGTTCTGCCGGAAAATTTAATACAGAAGTTGGGTTCCTCAGTGGGTAGGGTCTGAAGAACCCAACTTCTGGCAGGAAGCTTCACGTCGGGTCATCTTAGGTGGCGTTTTGATATTTAGGGCACGTTTGCCGAGAACTTACCCTTTTCGCCGACCTCGGCTTTGCGTCGTCGTGACATTTCACGCAGCGGCGGGAAGAGTAATGCAGCTGCTGAAATAATAAACAGGATCATCGCAATTGGGCTTGAGAGGAATGATTCCCACCCACCACCGATGAGCGTACGCCGCAGGTTAGCTTCGGCCAGGGGCCCGAGGATGAGCCCCAGGACGGTTGGTCCAGCAGGGAAATCCAGCCGCAACATGACGAGTCCGATAATGCCCATCAGGAGCATCACAACAACATCGAAGACTGAGTTGTTGATGGAGTAAGTTCCGACCATACAGAACACCAAGATGATGATCCACAAATATGCCTGGTTGAGCTCCAGGAGTTTGACCATGGATTTCATGCGCAGTAGTGATACTGCCAGTGAGAGCAGGGTGGCTACTGTCAGGATGGCGACCAGGGAGTAGACCATTGAAGGGTTCGAAGAGAATAGGGCAGGGCCCGGTTGGATTCCCCAGATCATCATCGAGCCGATCAGGACCGCCATCACCGAGTCGCCTGGAATGCCGAGCGCCATGGTGGTGGTTACCGAACCGCCGAGTGTTGTGGTCGTTGAAGTATCGCCGGCCATGAGACCCTCGAGAGAGCCTTTGCCGAATTTCTCTTTCTCTTTGGATACGCGCCGGGCATTATCCCAGCCGATGATCCCCGAGATGTCGCCCCCTACCGCGGGGACAAGACCGATGACCGAGCCGGTAGCTGCGCCAACTGCGGTGGGCTTGATTAGTGACTTGCTCGTCTTTTTGTCGGGCCACCACTGACCAAGCTGGCTAATGGGCTTGGTTTGAGTGATGTTCTTATTGTGTGTGAGCATTTGGTTGAGCACTTCAGCTACACCGAATAAGCCGATGATCACCGGGATGAAGGGGACACCGGAGTTGAGTTCCAGGATGTCCATAGTGAACCGGGCATCGCCGGACACGGGATCACGTCCAACTGTGGCCAAGAATAGGCCGAAGCATCCGGCGATGAGGCCTTTGATAATGCGGCCAGATGATACACCGATCATCATGGTCAGCCCGAAGACTACCAGGGCGAAGAGTTCTGGTGGCCCAAATTCTCGAGCAAACCGTGCAAGCGGGATTGCGATAACGGCTAGCAGTACGATGCCGACTAGCATGCCCACTGCGGAGCCGAATGCCGATACCGTCATGGCAAGGCCGGCTTTACCTTGTCTAGCTAGGGGGTAGCCGTCGAATGTCGTTGAGATAGAAGCCGGGGTACCAGGAGTGTTAATAAGGATTGCGGGGACTCGGTCCCCAAATTGTGCTGCCACATAGATCGTTAGCAACACTGCGAGTCCTTGCATGGGTTCCATGGTCATGGTGAACCCAGCAGCCAACGCTACTGCCATGGTCGCGGTGACGCCGGGGAACGCTCCCACGAGCATTCCCACGAGCATCCCAAGCCCAATGTAAAGCAAGGTATCTAGCTGAAGAATGATGCTGAAGCCATCTAAGACGGCGTTTGCGGTCACCAGGGATGGACCCAGCATTTCCAAGAAGTGTGTCATGTTGTCTCAGGTCCTTTCATCCGAGCGGAACGCGCAGGAGCACCACAAAAAGAATGTGCAGAACTGCGGCAATGATCCCTGGAAAGAGGATCAGCACTTTCCACCCGCGGAACCCATAAAGTAATACGAGCAGGGCGACGGTCACGAATGTGATGAGCCATAAAGTAATTACATTAAACAGCGATAAGTACGCTAGTAACACCCCGAAGGTCAAGATGAGCTGGGTAGCTCCATACCGTGTCATGGGACTTGGAGTGTCTTGAGATGTTCGAGCAGGTAGGACGTTGGTGGTTACCAGCAGGACGCTGAGCCCAACAATGCCCCAGCCCAATAGGGCAGGCCAGAAGCGGGGACCGAGTTCCCCAGTGCCACGTAGGGGGATGTTATTGGTTCCTATGAGCACTGCGATGCCACCGACCAGTGCCAGTGTCACGGCGAGTGATTCTCGGATGCGGATTTTGGATGCTGAGTGCCTAACGGCACCGGAGTCATCGGATTCGATAACTCCGGTGCTGTGGCGCTGATCAAGGGTATCTTGGGGGGTCATAATGTCTCGATGTAGCTAGCAGCGCTATTACTCACCTTGTGCAAGTTTGATCCAAGCGCCGTGGCGCTCGTCTTCCTGCTTGATGAATTCGCTGAATTCTTCGGGAGAGGTGCCTTTGGGAATAAGGTTCGATGCCTCGATTGTTTCTTTGAACTCATCCGACTGTGCAGCTGTTTGAATTGCATCAGCCAGAGTGTTAACTACGTCCTCTGGAGTGCCGTCAGGTACGACCAAGCCGGTGAAAGACGCGTTTTGGAGATCGATGCCGAGCTCTTTGGCAGTAGGAACATCAGGTAGATCTTCTAGGCGTTCTTCGGTTAGTAGTGCGAGGTAGCGCATCTCGCCACCGTCAACCTGGGCTTTTTGGCTGCCTACAGCGTCGATTGAGAAGTCGACGTCACCGGCTGCGGCTGCTGCAATGGAAGGTGCTGAGCCGTCGAAAGGCACATTGATGAGCTCAATATCAGCAAGCTCTTGTAGGCCTTGGGCGGGGTTATCCCACACGGAACCCACACCGGGAGACGAGTAAGTGACTTCTCCCGGACGTTCTTTGGCGTCTTGGATCAAGTCATCCAGTGTTTCGTAGGGGCTATCGGCACGAACTGCGATGCCACCGGGGCCAGCCAGGAGCTGTGACAGGAATTCATAGTCTGCCGGATCAATCTCATAGTCCAGGTACTGCAGGGTTACGATTTCTGCGCCGACCATCACCATGTTGTAACCGTCGGGTTCTTGTTCGGTCATCCAGTTGTAACCAACAGACCCGTTGGCACCTGGGCGGTTCTCGACGATCACGTTGACGCCAAGTTCTTCTTCCAGTTTGGGGGCCAGAGTCCGCGCGGAGAGGTCACCAGAACCGCCCGCCTCCCACGGTACGACCAGCCGAATGTCTTTGGACGGGAAATCACCCGCTTCGTCTTCACTGGCGCCAGCTGCACACCCGGTGGCAACAAGAGCGCCAAGTGCGGCTACCGCGACGAACTTCGCTGATTTGAGAGAATTTCTCAACGATATCTTCAAGGTCTAACTCCCTGGGGTAGAGATGATGGAGAGATGAATGTGCCTGAGGTCAAGCGTCACCTGAGCCTAACGAGCAACTGTGTGACCGCCCACATTATTGCCAAAAATTGCCAAAACGGGTAATTTTACGCTCGTCGCACCACGCGTTACTACGCAAAAGAGCAAGGAGAAGCGATTGCCCGCGCATCCAAAATCCGGCCGGGTTCGTCTCAAAGACGTCGCCGATGCAACCGGCCTGGCACCATCCACGGTGTCGAGAGCATTCACGAACCCCGATCGTGTGAATTTCCAAACGGTCGAGAAAATCATGCGTGTGGCACATCAGATGGGCTACCGCCGCCAGCCCACCCTGACCGCGTCTGAAGATGCTTTGACTCGAACCATCAACATCATTGTGCAGGATTCATCGAATCAGTTTTACATGGGATTCATGCACGGCATTTTGCAGCGAGCACGGCTCGCCGGCTATCTCACAATCGTGGCTGATACCGGTGAAGATCTATCGATGGAACGGGCATATATTCGACGATTAAATCGCGCTGTTGATGGCATCATTGCCGCTGCGCCGACCACCCCAGCTTCCGAGCTGAGAGAACTTGCCCGCACTGCGCCCTTGGTGTTGTTCAATAGGGAAATAAGTGGCGTAAATTCTGTGGTGGCATTTACCCCTGATGACGTGTCTGCGCTTGTAGACCATCTACATCAATATGGGCATACTCGGATTGTGTGGTGTGCGGGACCAAAATTTGCCTGGAGTAATAAAATCCGGACGGATCGGCTGGTACAGCGCTGTGCCGAACTTGGGATTGAACTCATCGTGACGGGTCCATTTATCCCAACCGTTCATCAGGGTTGGCTGGCCGCCTCGAAAGCAATAGCCTATGAACCTACGGCCATTATGGGCTTTAATGATCAGCTAGCTGTTGGAGCGATCCAGTATTTATTGGCACACGGTTATCGGGTTCCTGAGGATATCTCCGTCACCGGATTCGATAATACTCAATCAGCCAGTATCATCCATACCGGACTTACCTGTCTGCGCGCCCCCCTCACGCTAGCTGGCCACAGGGCAGTGGAAATGCTGTTCGGTTTACTCGAGGGTGATACCGGCGCTCAGGCAATCCGACTCGAAGCCGAACTAGTAACACGAGGCTCTACTGGTCCCGCACGGCAACATTCGTTGCCATCGCCATGAGCCACAACCCGGGTTAGCTGCGGGCAGCGTGCCGGGCTGCTACCCATCCGAAGGTCATCGCTGCACCTACCTGGGTGCCAGCTCCCGGGTATTCGGAGGCCATGACTGATTGTGCGTCGTTACCCGCAGAATACAGGCCAGGAATTGCAGCCCCGTCGTTATCCACGACCTGCGCGTGCTTATTGGTCGAGATGCCATAGACCGTCGCTAAGGGCGTAGGTACGACAGCGATCGCATAGTACGGGGCTTTTTCAATCGGTCCGATATTCGGGTTCGGGCCGTGATCCGGATCGCCCGCAGCAATGCCGAACTCCAATTCGCCCTTGTGGAAGTCTTCATCCACACCCGTCTGAGCGAAGCCATTGTAGCGATCGACTGTCTGCCGCAATCCGGTTGCATCAACCCCCATGGTGGCGGCCAACTCCTCGAGGGTATTGCCCGTGTGCAGGTAACCGGTATCGAGGTATTTCTTCAGGGCAGCTTTTGGCAGGTGTGGCATGGTGATCATGCCCAGTCCGTATTTCGCCAATGTCCGGGAATCGACCACCAGCCAGGCCGGAATCGAATCCGTTGTTTCATGGCTTCTGTACATTGCGCGAACGAAGCGGTGGTACGACACAGATTCGTCGACAAATCGTTTACCTGCGGCATTGACGGCGATGACTCCTGGTTTACCGCGATCCCAAATATGTGGGAAGACTGCGGTTGAACCGTCGGCACGGGTGCCGATTGACGATGGGAACCATAGCGCGTTTTCGCCGTTGTCATTGCCGATGCGCGCACCGATTTCTCGGGCCAGGTTCATCGTGTCGCCGGTGGAGCCTTCTGCAGCTCGAGAGAATTGTGGAGTAGGGGAGGGCAAATATTGCTTGCGCAGGTCTGTCGACTGGGCGAAACCGCCCGCTGCGAGCACCACGCCGTTAGTTACTTTAATGCGGTGCTCTTTGCCCCGGTAGCCAACAACTGCACCGATCACCCGTCCGGTCTTATCTTCGCGGATGAGTTGGCTGGTCTGAGCGTTGAGCCAAACCTCTCCGCCACGTCGCAGCGTTTCATAGTACATCCGCGCAGTCAGGGCGTTGCCCATCACCAAACGGGTTCCGCGAGGATTCGAGACTCGGTCGACGGCCCAACGGGTACCGAGTTTCAGTGCGGTGCCAACAGCTTTTGCAGTGCTGGCAGGTTTCTTCGAAAACAGTCCTAACAGAGTATTTACTTCAGGACGGCGAACCATCAGTTCGCCACCCATCAAGGCGAATTCTGGGACCGGAGGACGTACATCGCGGAAGCGTACTTTGCCGAGTTTGCGGCCATCGAATGGTTCGGGTTCAAGCGCGCGGCCGGTTTTTCCAGTTTCCGGTAATTCAGAGTGGTAATCGACCACGGCGGGGGAGCGGAGGAATCGTACATTCAAGCGCTCCATGTATTTCAGCATTTCCGGGCCGTTGTCGATATATGACATGCGGAGCTTCTTGTCGGCTTTGTCGCCAACCACCGCGTCTAGGTAGCGCTCGACTTTTTCCCGACTGTCGTCCAGTCCGTCTTCTTCTTGGAAATGGTTATTTGGGATCCAACAGGTACCTGCCGAGTAGGCGGTGGTTCCCCCGATATAGTCGGTCTTTTCAAGCGCCAGCACCTTGAGCCCTTCGGCCGTGCCAGTAAGTGCAGCTGCCAGACCGGCAGCTCCGGTGCCGAGTACGAGGAGGTCTACCTCGAGGTCCCATGCAGGGTCGATGTGTTGATTCATGGTGGAAGTACCTTAGAAATCGAAGAAGAAAACTTTGCTGTTTCTGATCATCGAGGCGGGGGTCACGGATTCCAAGCAATATCCCATTGGGCGGGAAGTCTAATAGGGAGTCGGATACCATGAAGTCATGGCAAATTCTCCTCGTGGGGAATCCGTGGTGCATCGAGTTTCGCGGATTCTTCGAGCCTTTGACGAAGATCATCAGGTGCTTTCAGCTACCCAAATCGCGCAGCGTACCGATCTGCCAGTCTCAACCGCGCATCGCATGGTGGGAGCGATGGTGAACGAGGGGCTCTTGCTACGCACACCGGAAGGGAAATATCGTCTTGGGCTCATCTTGTGGGAATTAGCTCACCGCTCGACGGTGTATGAGAGTTTTTCTGCTGCGGCTCGCCCGTTTTTGGAAGGTGTGCACCAAACTCTGAGGAAAACCGTTTCCCTGGTTATTTTGGACCCGGCTGATGTCTCCATTATTTATTTGGAACGGTTGGCCATGGGTCATGATGAGACCGACGTTTCATCGCTCGCGGGACGCCTGCCGGTATTGTCTACGGCTCCTGGCCAAGTGATGTTGGCCTTTGCGCCACACAACGTGCAAGAACAATACATTCGTCAATCTGACCAGGATCCCGGGGTCACTGCTCAGCGACTGACTGCTCAGGATGTAGCCGACCGGTTAGCGCAGGTAAGGCGCGATGGGTGGGCCCATGTGGCGGAGGTCCTCAGTGCGGGTTCCTCCGGTACGGCGGCGCCGGTATTTGGGCGCCGGCAACGTGTCATTGGGGCGATCTCTATCGTCTGTCCGGTCGAGGAAATTCATCTGAACGTGCAATTGCCAGTACTTCTGGCTGCTGCGCGAGGGTTGAGCCAGCTGATGGCTCAACAGCCAGAGCACTATCAAGACTTTGCGTGACAGACGAGCTGGTTCTGCCCGGACTTCCCATTCAGTGAGAAGTGGTGCGCATTACAGGATGTTTGCTGCAAGAATCGCATCGACTGACCGACCACAGAACAAAGGATGCGGCACTCTGCATGTCCGAACTATCACCCAGCGCCACGCTGAAGGTGGCCATCATTGGCACCGGCGCTATTTTTCGTAACCATCTTGAGGCTTATCGCGGCCTAGAGAACGTTGAGATTGTTGCAGTGTGCGACGTCGATGAAGAGCTTGCGGTCCGCACCGCCCAGCAGCACAACATTCCGCGCGCTTTCGGTAGCGTGACTGCGTTGTTGTCCGCAGCCAATGACGAGACAGACCTGGGGCGTGTGGATCTCGTCTCCGTCTGTACCCCGCATCCAACCCACGAGGCCGTCGTGACGGAGGTCGCCGCAGCCGGGGTGCACGTGTTATGCGAAAAACCATTGGCCATTTCTTTGGATTCCTCGCAACGCATGGTCGACGTCTGCCGACGCAACGATGTGAAACTGGGTGTGCTGTTTCAACGACGCTTCTGGCCGGCAGCTCAACGCATTAAGGCTCTCATCGACGATGGCACAATCGGTCAGCCCATTCTGGGCCACGTTTCGGTGATGCTGCACCGCGATCCGAGCTACTATTCAGCGACCCCGTGGCGTGGCTCGTGGGACACCGATGGTGGGGGAGTGCTGATGACCCAGGGCATTCATTACATCGATTTGCTGTTGTGGATGATGGGCAATGTCGTTGAAGTGTACGGCTACACCAATACGTTCGTTCACCAAGCGCACATGGAAACTGAGGATTCCGCAACGGCCACCTTAAAGTTCGCTTCAGGTGCGATGGCCACGATTCAGGCTTCTACCGCGGTGACGCCTGGACTTGGGGTGCAAATTCGGATTACCGGTACCACCGGAGCCAGCGTGCAGCTGACCGAATTTCCCGAAGGCACCGAGGGTCGCGTCGACTTGTTCGGCACCGAGAACACCCTCCAGACCGAACCCACCTGGCCAGGCAACGCCAATCCAAATACGGCGCTGTCAGAGATTAACGCCGCCCTGGTGCCGTTCCATAAACTCCAGGTCGCCGATTTTGTCAATGCCGTCGTCACGAATACCGAACCCGCAGTAACGGGCGAAGAAGCAACGAAAGCCCTGCGTGTGCTACTTGCCATTTATGAATCATCCGAGACCGGAAAGCCGGTGAAGCTCTCACTATGACTACACAACACACCCGTCCATTAGGACTTGCTCAACTCTCCTCTTTGACCACTGAACCTCCCAAGCTCGTTGAGCTTGCCGCTCAGGCGGGCTTTGCCTTCGTTGGCATTCGGGTGCGCCCCGTGACCGCACACGAAACGCCCTTTAACGTGCAGCCGGGTTCGCCCATGCTTGCTGAAACCCTGGCCCGATTGGCGGATACTGGATTGCAGGTCAAGGACACCGAATTCTTGCTGCTCGACGGTAGTGATCAGCGTGACGCCTGGAACCAAATGTTTGAAGCCGGCCAGGCGCTGGGGGCCGAATCGCTGACGGTTGCGGTTGCCGATACTGATCAGGCCCGCGTGCTCGACAACCTGGGCCAAATGGTGGCCGATGGGAAAGCCTATGGGATCACCCCCGCACTGGAAGCCATTAGTTATCAAGCCGTTAACAGCTACTCACAGGCCACAAGTATTGCCGAGCAGACCGGTGTCACCGTGTTGGTGGATACCCTGCATGCCGCACGGTTCGGTGCGACCACTCAGGATCTGCGCGCTGCTGCCCCTCGGGTGCCGATGATCCAATTGTGTGATTCGGTTGCCACTATGCCGGCCACCCGCGACGCACTGGTGGAAGAATCGCGCAGCGGACGTTTCCCTGCCGGTGAAGGCGGGCAGCATTTGGCGGCAATGATTGCTGCCGTGGACGCTGGCCGAGGTGCACACGAGCCACTGCTCCCGATCTCAGTGGAGGTGCCAAATAGGGTGCTGCAAGAATCCATGAACGCCCAGGATTGGGTCAACCGACTCTACACAACAACACGCGATCTGTTGGACAGCATGGAACCGGCCCAGCAGCGTGCCTAAAGGAAAGGACGTCGTCATGCCGAATATTGACCCACTGACTCTGACCGGCACCGGGGTGGCCGGGGTGCAGATCCCGCAGATCGGGTTGGGCACCTGGCCGCACACCGGGCAGGAATCCACCGATATGGTGGCCATGGCCATCGACAACGGCTACCGTCACATCGACACCGCCCAAAAATATGGCAACGAGGACGCCGTTGGCAAGGCCGTGCGCAAAGCTTCCGTGCCGCGCGATGAACTATTTGTCACCACCAAACTCACCAATGAATTCTTTGGTGATGCGGCCACGGTTCGTGCGGGCATCGAATACAGCCTGCGTGAAACCGGACTCGACTACCTCGACCTGATGCTCATCCACTGGCCTAACCCCTGGTTGAAAAACTACGTTCAAACCTGCGCATCGCTGGCCGAACTTGTGGATACCGGACTGATCCGGGCGTGGGGCGTCTCAAACTTCACGCCTGAACACTTACAAGCCGTAGCAGTTGCTGGCTTGGATATCCCGATCAACCAGATCCAGGTGGATCCGCTTGCCGGCCAACCAGATTACCTGGCGGCCAACGCTCAACACGGCATCATCGTGAGCGCCTACTCTCCAACGGGCCGGGACCTGACTTTGTCCGATTTCCCGGCGCTTCGTGAAGCAGCCGAGCGGCACGGCAAAACTGAACATCAAATCGTGTTGCGCTGGCACGTCCAACAGGGCCGCATCGCGGTGCCACGGTCAGCGAATGCTAAACGCCAGCGAGAAAACCTCGACGTCTTTGATTTTGAACTTTCCGATGCCGAAATCACCGCGATCAATGCGCTCGATGACGGCTCCCGTGCCCGGCTAGATGCCGACGAGTACGGTCACTAATCTTCTAGAAAGGCAAGACACCATTGAATACCTCAACACCCGGTCTGTTGCACGTTGATGATCTGCCCAACCACCTGCCAACCGATGACGTTGATGTCCTGGTTGTAGGCGGTGGTGCAGGCGGTTTCGCGGCAGCCACGACCGCCGCATATCACGGTTTGCGGGTCCTGTTGGCCGAACAATCCGCAGCCTGCGGTGGCGCAACCTCACGATCCGGTGGTTGGGCGTGGACACCGGGCACCTCCCTGGCCAAGGCCGAAGGCGTGGATGAGGACCCGGAAACCTTCCGCACCTACCTTCGCGGCGTGCTGGGCGACCTGTACACCGACTCGGCCTCCGAGATGATCGACGCGTTCCTGGACGCCGTGCCACACATGGTGGACTTTTTCCATTACAAAACCGCGCTGCAATTTGTCACGGGCGCGAAGATCAATGACATTTACGGCCACTTGCCGGGTGCCGGTACCGGGAACCGATCGGTGGGACCCAAGCCGATCAACGCGCGCAAACTGTCCAAATCCGCGCTCGAAAAACTCAACAACCAGTACTACCCCACATCCTTTTTGGGAATGGGCATCATGGCAGGACCAGACCTGCAGAAGATCATGTCCGCCTCCCAACTATCCCCCAAGGGCTGGGTGTATTCGGCATCGCGGGTCATCCCACACGTTTGGGATATGGTTACCCACCGCCGCAGCATGCACTTGGTCAATGGAACAGCGCTCATGGGGCGGTTGATTCAGTCTGCCGAGGACCTCGGGGTAGATATTCGCGTCAAAACAGAAGTTCAGCATCTGATTGTCGACGACGAGGGCGCCGTAGTTGGTGCTGTCGTGGGCACCGAGGACGGCGGGCGCATTATCCGCACCCAACGAGGCGTGGTCCTGGCCACGGGTGGGTTCCCTGCGGATGTTGAGCGCCGTCGAAAGTATTTCCGCAATACCCCGACAGGCAACGAGCACTGGACCTTGGCGCCGGATGAAGCCGACGGTTCGGGTGCTGACCTGGCCGAGGCCGTTGGCGGCTACCTCGATATAGACGTGTACTCGGCTGCGGCTTGGTGCCCGGTGTCGCTGGTGCCCTACCCCAATGGCAAGACCGGCGTGTTCCCCCACATCATGGACCGCGCCAAGCCGGGCTCCATCGGAGTCCGGAAGGACGGCAAGCGTTTCGTCAACGAAGCCAACGGCTACTTTGACTATGTCGATGGCATGATGAATGCGACCCCTGAAGGTGAAGCCGTAGAGTCATGGCAGATCGCGGATTCAACGTTCGTTCGCAAATATCCACTTGGTTTTGCCAAACCCATTCCGATCCCGCTGCTGCCATACATTCGCAGCGGCTACCTCATCAAGGCCGATACGCTAGAAGAACTAGCCCAAAAGACCGGCATCGACCCGGAGCAGCTGGTCAAAACCGTTCGTGAGTTCAACGAGAACGCCCGCCGCGGGGAGGACCCGGCATTCCAGCGGGGCGAGACGAACTTTAACCGCTACGGTGGTGACCCGGCCGTTGTACCGAACCCGAGCCTGGCGCCGATCGAAAAAGGACCGTTTTACGCCGTCCACATTCGTCCCGGCTCCTTCGGAACATTTGCCGGACTGGCAGCAGATACCAAGGCCCGAGTACTGAACCGTGAGGGTGAACCCATTCGTGGCCTGTATACGGCCGGTAATGACATGGTGTCGATTATGCGCGGCAAGTACCCCTCGGGTGGCGTGAACATTGGCCCAGCGTTAACTTTCGGGTATATCGCAGGTCGCGACCTCGCCGGGGCGACAGAGTACGAAGTCACTACTACGGAACTCCCAAACACCGCAGTGCAACGATGAGTACACAACAATCATCCGATGACCGCGCGATCGTCAACGACGAGTACCCTGTCGGAGCCCTGGCCTTGATCACCGGCGGTGGTGGAGGACTTGGTGCAGCTTGTGCTGAACTCCTACGCCACCGCGGGGTGCGGGTCTGTACGGTTGATCTCAATCCCGGGGCCGATTATCAATGCGATATCAGTGACGAACAGCAGGTGGCAGACCTGCGACAACGGGTGGTGGAGGACGGCAAATCAGTTGATATTCTGATCAACTCCGCAGGATTGCAAGGTCCTGAGTCTGCGCTCGCAGACACTGAATACCGACACTGGCAGCAGACCATGCGGGTGAATGTCGATGGCGTTTTTCTCATGTGCAAGTATTTTGCACCTGGCATGATCGCTGCTGGGTGGGGTCGGATCATCAATCTGGCCAGCATTGCAGGCAAGGAAGGAAACGCATTCCAGTCGGCGTACTCGGCGTCCAAAGCTGCCGTCATTGGGTTGACGAAGTCTCTTGGAAAAGAACTGGCGCAAGACGGTGTGTTAGTCAACGCGATTGCACCGACCATTATCTCTACGCCGTTGAACCAGCACATGGATCCACGAACCCAGGACCGTCTCATGGAACGCATTCCGATGGGGCGCCCGGGGCACCCCGATGAAGCCGCGGAACTCGTGGCATGGTTGGCCTCGAATCGCTGTAGCTTTTCGACAGGTGCTGTCTACGATCTCTCTGGAGGACGAGCAACGTACTAGTCGTAATCGGCGCAAGATATTGGCATGTGCCGAAGCCACGTTGCTGGAATTCTTGCGCCCTACGGTGCTTGCTGTGACGGCTGGGTGCTGAGACTACACTCGCACTAATACTGCGGACCTGAAGGAGCTACGAGAACATGGAAATTCGCTGGTTGGAAGCCTTTATTGCTGTTGCTGAAGAGCTGCACTTTGGTAATGCCGCTATCCGACTGCGCATGGCGAAGTCACCGTTGAGCCAGGTGATTCGAAAGCTTGAGCATTCGGTTGGCACGGAGTTATTTAACCGAAATACGCGTTCAGTCGAACTCACATCAGCTGGGCACGCGTTCTTGCCACACGCTCGTATGGTGCTTGAGGATCTTGAACTGGCCCGGCAGTCGGTGAAAGTTCCCGAAGGGGTTGTCTATGGTCATCTCAGTCTGGGGTTTACCGGGGTACTCAATCAACGGACCCTGCCACGGTTTACGCGCGCGGTGCGAGACACCTACCCCGAGATAGAACTATCACTGGTAGGGCGGGTCATGACGCAGGAGGCCATCGCTCAGTTGGATGCTGGCACGCTGGATCTAGCGTTTGTCGGGTTGCCAATCGATTCGACGCGGATCGAGACACAACTCTTACTGCGCGAACGGTTTGGGATGGTCGTGCCTACCGGTCACCCTTTAGTCGATCAGCGCCATGTGGAGTTGTCGATGTTCTCCGAAGACCATTTCATCACCCCGCCTATCGGTGGCGGGTCGGCGCTGTACGACGATACGATCCGCGCTTGCACCAACGCAGGCTTTTACCCCATCATTTCCCAGCAGATCACCGATCCTTACATGAGCATGATGTTGGTGGCGACCGGAGTGGGCGTGGCATATCTGCCGGAAGGTGTTCGGCCCGTAGTGCCGCCAGGTACAGCCTTTGTTCCGCTGGAGGGCGAGCCGGTGTATATGAATCACGGACTGGCCTGGTCGAAGATCCGTGGCTCAACGGCTCGTGAAGCATTCCTTGGACTAGTCGACGAGGTGTTGGCCGAAGGTCTCTAGCATTGTGTGTTTTTCGCACACAGTCTGAGACGAATAAAGTCGTGGACAACACCTAGTGCGGTCAGTCACACTAGATGGTGATCTTCAAGCAGGAGTTTGAAAGGACCATCACATGACTACCGACACGACAGCATTTCAGGTATCCGATCCTGAAGCCATTGGCGGGACCGATCCCCGCGTTCGCAACGCTACGACAGTAACACCGCAGGCCAAGCGCGCGGCATTCTCGGGTTTCCTGGGCAGTGCCCTGGAATACTACGACTTTTTCATTTACGGCTCTGCTGCCGCACTGGTTTTTTCGCATATTTTCTTCCCGGGCGATGGCGTCAACTCGCTGCTGCTGTCGATCTCAACCCTCGGGGTTGCATACATTGCCCGTCCCCTGGGTGCGGTGATGTGGGGCCACCTGGGAGATCGGTTCGGACGCAAGAACACCCTGATGGCTGTGCTGTTGCTCATGGGGGTGGCAACATTCCTGATCGGAGTACTGCCAACTTATGACCAGATCGGCATTCTGGCACCAATCCTGCTCGTCTTCCTTCGCTTGTGCCAGGGCTTGTCGGCTGGCGGCGAGTCTCCAGGCGCTGCTTCGCTATCGATCGAGCACGCCCCAGAATACCGCCGCTCATTCTTTGCTAGCTTCACCGCTTCCGGCATCATGCTCGGCATCGTTTTAGCAACTCTCGTCTTCATCCCCGTCGCGCTACTCCCTGATGAGCAGCTATTCAGCTGGGGCTGGCGTATGCCATTCCTCATCAGCGTGGTCCTGACCTTCTTTGCCGTCTGGATGCGCCGCAACCTCGAAGAACCTGAAGTCTTCGAAGAAGCTATCGAAGAAGAAACCGAACCACAGGTGCCACTGGTCGTTCTGTTCCGTGACCACTTACCAGCGCTGCTGCGCGTTATGTTCTCATCGACGTTTGCGATGATCAATACCATGGTCAACGTCTTCGGCCTCTCCTTTGCCGTAGAACACGCAGGTGTTGACCGCACTGTGATGCTGGCAGCGATTGCAGCGTCGAACTTCGCCGCAGTCCTCACCCAACCGCTCTTTGCATTGTTGGCCGACAAGATCGGTCGCAAACCAGTCTTCATCGGCGGTACGATCGGCGCCGGTCTAATGATGTTCGTCTTCCTCTGGGCTATTAGCACCGGAAATGTCGCTCTGATTTTCATCTCCTCCATCGTGATGATGGGCGGAGCCTACGCAGCTGCTAACGGCATCTACTTCGCTGCCTTCCCAGAACAGTTCCCAGCAAAGGTTCGTTACTCCGGCATGGCGATCGGTCTGATGCTCGGCCTGCTCGTCTCGGGCTTCACCCCGGCCATCGGAACCATGATTACCGGTGGCGACGTCACCAACTGGATCCCAGTGGCGATCATGTGTGCAGTGTTTGCGATCGGCTCAGCTATCGCTTTCTCCACTGGTCCAGAAACCTACCGGACTCCAACCTCGGAGCTGGGTAAACCACGAAACAAAGCGGCTGAAGCAAAATGAGGTCGGATAACTACCGCATCGGACTCATCGGTGAACACATTGGCACCTCGTTGTCGCCAATGATCCACACCGCCGAAGCCACGGCCCAGGGTCTCGACAACTTCCAGTACGACCTCATCGACCTGGAAGGCCAAACGGATGCTGCCGAACGACTTGGAGAAATCATCCAAGAACACGTGGCTGCCGGGTTCACCGGTTTCAACATTACTCATCCGCATAAACAGCACGTCATCGCCCACCTCGATAGCTTGACCGAGGCAGCCCGAATGTTGGGCGCTGTCAACAACGTCATCGTCACCCAGGAGGGCTGGGTCGGTCATAACACCGACCACAGTGGGTTCCTCGGTGGTCTGCACACCCAACTTCCCGAAGATGCGCCACGTGAAACCGCGGTGCTCTTCGGAGCTGGTGGTGCAGGAGCCGCAGTAGCCAGCGCACTGCTCGATTTCGGCGTGCAGAACCTTTATGTGATTGACCCGCAGCCAGTGCAACTCGATCAGCTCAACGAGCGGCTCGCCGCAATTTTGGCTGAAGGCCTGCGGTTGCATACCGGTAGCCCAGATATGGCAGTTGCTTGGGTGCCGAATGCTGATGCGGTCATCAATGCCACGCCGATCGGCATGGAACATCTGCCGGGCACCCCGTTTGATGTCAGCCTGTTGAGCGGCGACCACTGGGTAGCGGACGTGATCTACCGGCCGATCGAAACTCAACTGTTAGCTCATGCGCACAGCTTAGGTTGCCACACGGTCGATGGCACGGCCATGCTGGTTGAACAAGCAGCAGACACGTTCGAATATCAAACCGGGCTGACCGCCAACCGGCAACGGATGCGGACTCACCTACATCAAGAGCTCCTAGCAGTTTCTGCTGCCTAGCCCGAAAGGGCCACCGAGCATCATCGGTGATTTCACTGGCGAAAGGAACACGATCATGGCGAATTCACGGTCCGGCGAGTCCGTCGTGGAACGCGTCATCAAATTGCTCAGTGCTTTTGGACGGACTAAGCCACGCCTGACCGTGAGCGCGCTCGCCCGAGAAACTGGCCTCCCCTCGTCAACCGTTCACCGACTCGCTGCTGAACTCTGCGATGTCGGATTCCTCAACCGCGACGACGAGGGGCGGGTGGGCATCGGACCGCGAATGTGGGAACTTGCCGCCCGTTCGAACCCACTGGAAGAGTTCCGGCAGCGCGGTCGTCCAGTGCTCGAAGGTATTCAAGAAGCCCTGCGACAGGATGTCTCGTTGTCGGTGCCATCTTTCGAGGACCACACCGTGCTGTATGTGGAACGCCTCGACAAGCACGGCACCGTCAACAATCTGGCTCAGGTTGCTGGCCGACTCAACATGCACTCGACCTCCGCCGGTCTGGTCATGATGGCGAATGCGCCACGTCATGTGCAAGAAACCTTCCTTGCAGGTGTAATCCCGCAATGCACTCCGCGAACCATGACGGACCCGGCACAATTGCGGTCCCGGTTTGCTGAGATTCGGGAACGCGGCTTCGCACGTCATGCCGGCGACCTCGTAGCAGAAAACGTTGGCTATTCAGTGGCTATCAAAGGTTCAGAGAACCAGATCATTGGTGCCGTCACCGTCGTGACAACTCAGCGTGAAGACAACCACCAGTTCATCGTGCCTGTGCTGGCTGCAGCGGGCCGAGCACTGTCACGGCTCATGGGCGCTGAGCACCGGCCATATTCTGCCCGCCGCTGGTCAGCTCTCGGCGACTAGAGCTTCAAGTCGACTGGAATCGGCCGCCCATTCAATGGGCAACCGATTATTTCTTCTGACCATCCTTCATACAGTGGACATCACATTGCCTATTAAAACCTAGGAGACAAGCCATGAATATCTACGCCATCAATTACGTCTACGACGACTCCACTGCTGCGACTCGCGACGAAGTCCGCCCCGTCCACGTAGAATTTCTGCAAGAATGCTTCGACAACGGCCGTCTGCTGGTCTCAGGTCCGGTAGATGACGGCGCCGGTGCGCTGCTGATCGTCACAGGTGAGGACGAAGCCGATGCAATGAGCCTGATGGACAATGACCCATTTGCCCAAAACGATCTCATCACCGAACGTGGCATCCGCAAGTGGGGTGTCTTCTTCGGCAAAGACAAACTCGTTCCTGCCAACGCCTAGGAACGCTCAGCCATGTTACGCGCCCATACAGTCGCTCGACGAACCGTCGAACTCAAAGACGAATCAGCACCTCAGCTGACTGCCGGTCATGCCCTCGTCCGTGTCCACCACGTTGCTCTATGCGGCACGGATCACACCATCTGGGACGATCAGTACGTCACCGAACTGCCGATTGTCCAAGGGCATGAATTCTCGGGTGTCATCGAAGCCATTGATGAAGACGCATCCACGTTGACTGTGGGAACCGCCGTCGCGATCAGCCCAATGGTCTATTGCGGCACGTGTGGACCTTGCCAGGCCGGTCGCTACAACGTGTGCGATACGATCTCCTGTTTAGGATGCTACGAAGACGGTGCCCTGACTGAAATCATCTCGATGCCGGTCGACAAGCTGCATCCGCTACCCGAAGGTATGCCGTTGCGGCTTGCGGCTTTGGGGGAACCAGGGTCGATTGCGATGCAAGCCGTCAACCGGGGCACACCGGTCGCCGGTGAAACAGCCCTGGTTCTAGGGTGCGGACCAATCGGCCTTCTGGCCACACTGTTCTTGACTGAACGCGGCGTGAACGTCGTCGCGGCGGATCTCGATGAACACCGCATGGCCTTAGCCCGCCAATTCGGTGCAACTACAACGATCGCCGCGGGTACGAATCCTTTCCCCAACGCGAAGGACGCCCGGGTGCTGGCCGAGGCTTGCCCGATGGACGGGCCAACGCTTGTGATCGAGGCGACCGGTGTGCCCGTTAGCCTGGAAAACGCGATTCGGCTCGCAGCCCCCACTGCTCGCATTGTCCAAGTCGGCATTTCCACGGCGAGTGCTGCACTGTCGATGCGCGATGTGCCTTTCAAAGAACTGGATATCCGCGGTAGCCGCAACTCACTGAACCTAATTCCTCAGGCACTGGAAATTCTCAATAAGCGCCAAGATCTGGCAGAGGCCTTGATTACCCACACGTTCGATTTTCACCAGCTGGGTAAAGCTTTCGAAACCATGGAGGATCGTAGCGCGCAGGTCGGCAAGATCGTCATCGACATGCCAGTGACCACGGTCGCCGAACCCGCAGAACTTTTCGCAGAGGTGCATAACTGATGTCTCAAACATCTTCCTTTTACACTGCAGATCAGCTTAACGATTCGTACGATGTCGTGGTGATGGGCTCAGGTGCCTCCGGTTTGACCGCAGCAGTCCGGGCCGCACATTCCGGCCTGCGAGTCGCTGTAGTCGAAAAAGCCGAGAAGCTCGGGGGAACTTCGGCTGCCGGTGGCGGGGTCATTTGGGCGCCAGCTAACCACCTGGGTGCAACTGCCGGCTATCAAGATTCAGAGCAAGATGGTATCGATTACTTGACCGCTGCCGCTGGCGACATCATGTCGGACAAAGACATCGCCTGGTACGTTCGCACCAGTGGTGCAGCTGTCAAGTTCCTTGATGAGCACACCCGCGTGGAACTGTTACCGCTGAGCCGTCCGGATTACCATATGGAATGGCCGGGCGCTGCAGCAGGTGGTCGCAGTCTTGACAATGCTGCCTTTCGCGCCGATGACTATCCAGACATTGCCACAGTCATGCGTCAGCCAACTTACTTTCCGCTGCTCACCATGGTCGAACGTGACGACCTCGACGGCCTAGCACCAGATCCACAACTGTTGGCAGACCGTGCAGCTCAAGGGGTACGAACCATGGGTGGGGCCCTGGTTGGTTCGCTCACGGCTTCGGCCCTTGATGTCGGGGTCCATATAGCACTGAGCGCACCCGTGACCAACTTGAGCCGCGGTGCGGAGGGTTGGCAGGTTACCGTGGCCGAAACCAAGGCCATCAGTGCTGCCGCCGTGGTCATTGCCTCGGGTGGCTTTGAGTACAACGAGCGCTTGCGAAAAACCTTCCTGCCCCTGGAGATCATCCCAATCGGTGCGCCATCTAATGAAGGTGAAGGACTTGAACTGGGCATGGCCGTCGGGGCGAGTCTGCTCGATATGAACGCCCTATGGGGTGTTCCCATTATCAACGCGGCGGGCCAAACCTATGACGGTAAACCCACCGGTCGTATGGGCAATGTGGAGATGACCCTGCCGGGATCCATCACTGTCAACACGGCCGGACGCCGTTTCGTTAACGAGGCACTGAACTATCACGATGCCGCACGGGTGTTTGCTAATATCGACCCGCACACCGGCAAGGCACAGAATAACCCAGCCTGGCTCGTTTTCGACCACACCTTCATGTCGAAGTATCCGGTCGCCGGCTCCACACCAGGCCAGGCCCCAGAGTGGATGCTGCAGGCAGAAAGTCTCGATGCTTTGGCCGAACTTGCTGGTATTGAAGCAGAGCAATTAGTTGCTACCGTCGAAAAATTCAACGACGACGCGCGACAGGGGATTGATAGCGAATTCGGCCGTGGCTCATCCGAACAGGATCGTCACCTGGGCGACTCTTCGGTGAAGCCCAACCCGTGTCTCTCGCCGTTGGAAACCGGACCGTATTATGCAGTGCCCCTGCATGCCGGCACCCTGGGCACTTCGGGTGGCTTGGCCACGAACCACGACGGACAAGTCCTAAATCGCCATCAACAGCCCATCGAAGGGTTATATGCGGCTGGCAACGTCTCCGGGGGTGTCTTCCGCAATACCTACCCGGGTGGTGGAGCAACCCTGGGATCGGGTATCACTCGAGCGTATGCCGTAGGCCGTAATCTTGCCCAGGTAATGGCCCCGGTGCCCGCTCCATAAGAGTAGAGCCCCCCTGACAGAAACTTCCATCTTCAAGCCTCGATGAGCATGTTGCTTATCGAGGCTTGGAATGGGGTGAGATGAAGAGGCTTGATCTTCTGACGTCCGAGGAGTCCACAAGAGTCCGTTAGGCAGCGGCCTACTGGGGTCCTCTGCCTACCGTTTATCTCAAGGAGCCGTGATTGAAGAGTGCTTAGCTTTGTGATGTGCTTCTACGACGCAGCAACATGGTTATCGCTCCGAGGATGACCGCAGTGACACCGGCTGCGATCAGCCAGAGCACCCCAGCACCGGTGCGAGCGAGATTGTCGGCGTTGGTGTCGTCGTCCATACCAACGGCCTCAAATGGTGACTCGGTCGGCTCGGTCATCGGGTCAGTTTCGACATCGGTGAGTTCTTCAGTTGGAGAAGCGCTGGGCTCCTCCCTTGGAGCAACGGTCGGTTCCGTAGTCGGCTCGTCAGTTGGTTCGGCACTAGGCGCAGGTGTCTCTGCTTCGGCGCGAGCGGTGAGCCACTGGTCTTCATCGAGGGGTTCGGTCACGAGGCGGGTTTCGCCAATGCAGCCGTTCCAGCCGTCGGTGAGCGCTTCGCCCCACAGGCCAGCGCCGAGGATCTATGGTTTGGCGTCGTCGTGCTGAATGCCGGTGACGTTGAGGACGTTGCGCAGAATTGGGACGCCGTCCAAGTACATGGTCACGGTCTGGTCTGCGGGATCATTGACCACGGCAACGTGCACCCATTCGGCCCTCGGTACTTGGTGCGACCAGTTCGAAGAACTGGCCAGCTGATTCGACCTGGCGGACCATTACAGTTCTTGCAGGTTGGAGAACGCAAGGTTCACGGGCATATTCAAGCCGTCACCTGCGGTGATGTTCTCGCGCTGACCCATCCGGCTCAAGGCTTTCATCGAAGGGTTGAGCTGGGCGGTCCAATTTTCGTCCACGCGGATGAAGGTTTCTGCGGTGTAACCTTTGTCGAAGGTTTCAGCATTGACGGCAGCGTCGTCGTCGGCGTTGAAGTAGTTCAGACGGGAAACATCGCGGCCGCCGAAGTGTTTGTCAGCGTTGGCAAAGCACGCGGCCGCACCATCCGAGGACAGCGGGTGCAAGGTGTCAGCGAAGGTCACATCGGCTTCTTGCGCACCGTTGATACCCTCCTGACGGGTGAAGTGTTGCTCGGCGGTGACTTCCGGAATGATCTCACCGGTTGCAATCACGCTGCCATCGTGCTGATCTAGTTCACCCGGACGCCAGTGAGCGGCGGTGGACTCGAGCGCAGGATAATCATCCCGGTGGCGCGGCAGGTCTGCTGCTTCGGGTTTATATGGGACAAAGCTTTTGGACACCCGCTCTACGTCGCGGTCGGCCAGGGGCAGTTCATCGGCCGTACCTGCAGTGAAGACCGTGTTGAATCCCGCGAAACGTTCGGCAAAGTTGAAGCCCAGGGTCCAACTATCGGGCTCATTGTTCAGCAACAGGTGGTCGAACGACGTCAGGGTGTCATACGGTTTGACGTCAACCCACGGCGAGAACGCAGCCAGTTGGAGCTGATCGTTCGTCAGGTCAAATTCGAGTAAGCCCAGCAGGCCGTTGCCGCCTTGGTATGCCATCTGATAATCCATCAGAATCTCAACGACCTCGTTGCCGGCGTCATTCTGTTGGATCCGGTAACCGACGCCGTGGTTGTGCCCCGACAGTGTCAGGAAAATCTGGTCGTGCTCTGCAATCAGGTAATCCCACAGGTGCTGACCGTATTCGGTGTCGGTGACCTGGCTGCGGTCTTGCGACAGCCCAACGTATTCGTGCGCAGTCAAGATCGCTGGCAGGCTTGGATGTTCGTTGAGCATCTTGGATGCCCACTCCAGTGTCTCATCGCTGGCATGATATTCCAGGGCCAGGATCAGGAACTGCTGGCTTTCCGCTTCGAAGATATGGTACTCACTGAGCTCATCCGGTGATCGGCCACCAAAGGTGAGTTGCTCAGCTGCTCGAGACGTTGGGAAGGTGCCGACGGTAGGGCACCGAGCCATCTGAGGTCAGGTCGTGGTTCCCCGGCAGAATGGAGTATGGCAGATCGCCGTCTTCCAGGTTCTGCCTCGTCGCATCGGCAACCGGCCATTCGGCTGGCACATACGCCTGTTCGACGACGTCGCCCAGGTGCGTTACAAACGGCATGTGCAGCTCATCAGTAGTGTCGGCCAGCCAGGAAGTCTGCGTTTCGAATGGCTCTGAGCCGTAGCGCGCATTGAACAGATCGCCGGTTTCCTGGGTGGCATAGCGCGAGTAGAACTGGGTATCGGACGGGATACCCAGGCTAAAGCGAGATGTCAGATCCTGGTGCTGCCATGTTGAATCATCGGGTACAACGGTCGCAGAGACCGCCGAGGTTGAAAATAGCGCTGTGACAGCTATGCTGGCGCACGCGCTCGCTGCGATCCATCCGCGGCGAGTAGTGAAACTAGAGAGCACAGTACTCCAAGGTGAAAGCAAAGGGTTTTCGTATATGAAAAGTACTGTGGCCAAGTTCGGTAGATTTTGGCTAATTTGACGCCCCGGGACGGCCAACCTCACGTGAACCGGCTTGTGATTGCGGGCTTGACTGATCGGTTACAGTTAGGAAGTTCCCGTGCTGGAGGGTTCACGGCACGGATCGGTGCAGCATGAGCGCTGTTCGTGGAGACGTCGGTTAGCTACATTGAAGGAGGCGCAGGGAGTCTTTTATAGCTCACCTGTGCCTCCTTCGGTTTAGATCTACATAGGCTCAGTGGATGTTTAACTGCTCACGGTCTCGCCCCGTGTGGCCATGGCTTTTTGATAGCTTTCAAACCTGGTGAAATCGAATTCACCGGGAGGTCCCCAAACAATGACGACGACCAGTGGTTCTTCCGACGAAGGATTGACGAGATCGTGTTCTGCGCCCACGGGGCTTAGAAAGGAGTCGCCTTTTTGGAGCTGGTATTTCTCTCCTTCTTGGTTAATTTCTGCCGTTCCCGAGACGACGATGTATAGCTCTTCTAGCTCTGGTTCATCATGAGTGTGCATCCCCTCGGTAGCGCCGGGTTCTAGGACCCAGGTCTGCACTGCCACCGGAAGTCGCGTTATTCCAGCAAAATGGTGATCTATAGTCATTCGTCCTAGGCCGCCATGTAACGACAGATCAAATGCGTGTTCGTTCTTCTTTTCCAACATGATATGTGCTCCTTTTGTAGCGTGATTAGACGATCGTGATGCTGATGTTTAGATAATGAAAGTGCCGACGACAAACAATATGCCGAGAAATGCAATGCCAGAGGTCACGAGCACGGCCGTTGTATACCCGAGGATGTCGCGGATTCGAAGGCCTGCGATTGCTAGCAAGGGTAAGGCCCAAAATGGCTGAATCATATTCGTCCACTGGTCGCCGTAGGCAACGGCCATGATGACAATAGCGGGGTCTACACCTGATGCTGCAGCGGCGTCGAGCATGAGAGGCCCCTGTACGGCAAACTGTCCACCTCCCGAGGGGACAGCCATGTTTACGAGGCCAGCTGACAGGAATGCGACGATTGGAAGCATCTCTGGTGACGCGAATTGAATAAACCAACCGGATATCACTGCCATGAGCCCAGTACCAGACATGACCCCCAGGATCCCTGCATACAACGGGAACTGAAGAAGTATTTCGCCTACGTTTGTAGCTGCGCTGCGAGCTAGCTGAATAACTTCAACGGGGCTTCTCACCAGTAAGAATACGAGGGCCAAAAAGGTCCAGTTGACGATGTCGAGAATAAGTTCGCCACCCGTTGCAAAATACTGGATGACGTACAACATGAGGATAACTCCCAGGACCAGGGTGAAGATCCTGCTCGAATCTAACCGCTCCGCAGGAGTCTTTTCTGATTCCTGTGCCTTTGTCGTTTCTTCTACTATCTCACCCGAAAACGGTATGACTTTTACTCCCCTTGGAGCGATAGCGTACAAGGTGGCTGCCACTACCGCGATGACAATGAGAATGGCGACTAGGTTCCAGCTGGAATAGATAGTTTCGCTTGTCGAAAGTGGTTGACCGAGGTGTTCCGCCAGGAACGACCCTGGGGTTGCAGCAGTCAGTGGACCGACCCCTGTGTACCCCATGTGTTGAACGATGAACCCAGAGAAACCTGAAGCCACTAACATCGGGAAGTGAGCTTGAATCGAGCGTCGTTTCGCCTCTTCTCCGACTTTTCGTGCCATCAGCCCACCAACGACGAGTCCCAGTCCCCACGTCACTAGCGAAGCCATAGCGGCTAACAAGAACACGAATAAGTACGCTTGCATCGGGGTGTTCGGAACTCGAGCGAGCCAAGTCAGCAAGCGACTAAAAGGTTTTGTGTGCGCCAGCATGAAGCCCAGAAATAGCATGAGGGCCATCTGAGTCATAAATTCGAGTAGGCCGGAAAGACCCGTACCCCACTCCTGGAGGACCTCTGAGGGACTGCTCGGGGTCAACCAGAGCGCCATGAGAAGCACAGCCACCGTCAGTCCGATAGCAAATATGAGGGCCGACGGAATGAGTCGTTCCACAACTTTGTTTAACGGCTCCATCATTTTACTAATGATTGTGCGCCTTGGTGGCATAATCTTAATCGGAGTTTTTTCTTTATTGGCAATCGTCACTAGAGCATCCTTAACTGATAGAGGCGTGAGAGTAGTTTGTAGAGGCGTTCGAAGTAGAACGATTGACGGACAGTGACCGCAGCTCGATGTATCTCATGTTATTTTCTCTAGATCTGGCCTATCACGAACTTCTCGTGAGCTAGTGATGCACCCGCTGGCTGGTTTCTCCTATTGGAGGCCATGCTGGGAGTTCGGGTGACATGAGTAAATGACTTTGAGGGGTCTATGGGCCGGTAGCGTCGTGAAGGGTGAAAACGTAGGTCAGGCCGTCTTTGCTCAATCATGCGTAGATCCTTTACGCGTAGAAGTATGACCGTAAGTCGATGTGTGTGACTTGGGTCACTTTTGATGTATGACTGAGCTTAGGCTGCGGGTCGGAGACGGAGCCACGTCCATTCGTATGAACTTCGGAGCTAGTTTTCCTCTGAATGTAGGAAGGCACGTAGGGAAGTTTCAAGGAACTTGATAAGGGCAGTCCCGATGTGAAGTGCTAATCGCTCGTCCCCATTTTTCAGATCGTAACCAGTCAGTTCTTCAATGCGTGCAAGTCGGTAGTAGAGGGTCGTGCGATGGATACGAAGGCGATTGGAAGTCTTGCTTATATCGCCAGCTTCTTGAGAGAAAACAGAGGCCGTTTTGATGAGATCTGCACCAGTTCCTGTTGTGCGTAGCTGGGTAACCTCTGATGGTATGACCCGAGTTGGGTCTTCCAGAGTAGCTTCAAGCAGAAGACCAAAGTAACCAGTATCAGACCACGACGCAACGAATCGCCCCCACTCGAATGCGGTGTAGGCGGCCAGGGTTGCTTGAGTGACTAACCTTTCAATGTCACCTAACCGCCCCCAATCGCTGTGACCGAAAGCTATGTCCAGGGTTTCGTGATCTTTCAGATCGTGGCTCTGAGACATACGGATGTTCTGTGGTGGTTGCCCTGAAGGGAATCGTAAGAGGGTTATCGCGAGGTCTCCGCGCGCTGCTGCAGGCAAGCGCGAGACTCTGCGGTCAAGCGTGGACTGCGCAGCGAAGTCATCCAGGCTTTGAGCATGAACAGCATCCTTAAGCTGGAGAGCGGGGGCATACGACGTGACGACCGCTACTTGGCTGCTCAGATCAATTGTTTGATCGCTCCAAAGTTGCTGCATAGTGCGACGACGGGAACGGATAATTTGCTGTGGCAAAGAAATCCACATCTCCGAATCCTGTCGTGGCGTTCTGGGCGTGAGATGGGTGAGAGCTTCCGTAAGCAAGGGGAGGGTCTGTGCAATGAGACGGTCTTCTGCTTTCGTAGCATCACCAATCAGCCAGAGGTAGCCCACGCAGGTTTCGTCTTCTTGAACCGGGTAGCACCTTCGGCGAGAGATCCCCAATGATTGATTGGCTGGCACTTCAATCGGACCCACACAATCTGCCGCATCTACGAAACTAAATAAGTACTCGGAAGCCTCAGGACTCAGTTCGCGCGATAGCAGGACCTTCATTCGCAGATCATCAAGGTCACCAAAGTGGCGGCTAGACGTGAGATAGTGGCGTGACCGATCGTCAATGGACACTGACCGGCGTAAACTTTCTGCCAGTTGATTGACTAGGTGCTGAATATCGTCGTTTCTTGGAGGCATGGGTCTTCCAGGGCTTTCCAGGTTATCAATGAAAGGTAGAGAGGCACCTTCACAAGTTATGCCTCGCCTTACCGTAGTCTAGGGTTCACTGCAGCTTGTGCTCCGCAGCTGAGCAGAGCTGCAAGATACCGCACTCTTTATATTGGCATGAGCCGGCCTGTGCTGGAATGAGTTGTGGAATGCGATTTTCTGCAGGTAAACCGTGCCTGCGCTGGTCCGCAAAACTTTCATAGTTTTCGCACGCTAAAAGCAGAGAAGCTGAGACTGAAATTGCGCCTCCACGTGGTCTACGATCGCTGCTAATCTAAGGTGAACACTTCGCTGGACATTTTGATGAGGTTCGTTGATGCTTGACGCCTATCCAATACTCACCCTGTTGCCACCGCTGATTGCGATTGTCTTGGTCATTGTCACCAAGAAGGTGCTGGTCTCGCTGGGTGCCGGCGCCGTCGTCGCCGGTCTGGTCCTGGCAGAGTTCAACCCGGTGAGTATGGTCGTCTGGATTTGGGACGCCGTTGTGCGGTTGGTGTGGGTGGATGGTGAAATCAACTGGTTTACCATCCTGATTGTGGCGTTCTTATTCCAGTTGGGCATCGTCACGGCGCTGGTCATGATGTCCGGTGGGGCGGCGGCGTTCACTGAGTGGGCTGCAAAGCGCATCAAGTCGCGCCGCGGGGCACGGGTGCTCACAGGCTTATTAGGCATGATCATCTTTATCGATGACTACTTCAACGCGCTCGCAGTTGGTCAGGTCGCACGTCCCATCACCGATAGGTATCAGGTCTCCCGGGCCAAGCTCGCCTATATGATCGACTCGAGTTCCGCCCCAACGGTGGTGCTGATGCCCCTGTCGAGCTGGGGTGCCACGATCATGGGCATCATGGCACCGGTGCTTGCGGCTTCGACGTTAGCGTTCACGCAGATCGAGGCTTTCGTGCTGTCTGCGTTCATGAATTACTACGCGATCGCCGCCTTGCTCTTGCTGTGGCTGACCATCCTGCTGGGTCTGGATTTCGGCGGCATGCGACGTGAAGAGCTACGAGCCGCGCAAGGTCGTGGGCTGTATGGTGCTCACGATGTCGCACCGGCACAAATAGATGAGAATGTACCAACCCATACCGGTGGCGCGATGCGGGCGCTGATTATGCCGTTTGTGGTGCTGTTCATCGGCGTCGTCATCGGCATGTATGTCTCCGGTGGGATCGTTGGTGACGACTGGTCAGTATTGGCCACCCTTGCCAATACTGATGTGGCGATTGCGCTAAACGTTGGGGGTCTTGCCGCGCTGGCGGTAGCCGGGTATTACTGTGTGCGCTACACCCGGGGCAGTGCGAAATTCCCGACGGGTACGCGCCGACGCGGGGTGGCCCACGGGGCGAAATCCATGTCGGGTGCCGTGCTGATTCTATTATTCGCGTGGGTGTTGGCGGATCTGATCGGTGAGTTGGGTACCGGCGAGTATCTGGCATCCGTAGTCGAAGCTCTATCGATGCCTGCTGTGTGGCTCGTACCGGCACTGTTTGTCGTGGCAGGGCTGATTGCATTTGCCACCGGGACGTCTTGGGGATCGTTCGGGATCCTGTTGCCGCTAGCGGGTGAAATGATGACGGCGGTGCCCGGTGGCGATGAGTTTTTGATCGCCGCCTTTGGTGCGGTACTGGCCGGTGCCGTGTGGGGTGACCACAGCTCGCCGATTTCCGACACCACGATTCTGTCCAGTACCGGTGCCGCCTGTTCGATCCCGACCCACGTGTCCACTCAGTTGCCGTATGCGTTCGTTGGTGCGCTTGCAGCTCTCGTCGGATATGTGGTCTATGCGTTGGCCCAGAGCGGTGTGCTCGGTTTGGTTGTCACACTGGGCCTGGTGGTCGCGATTGCTCTGGTGATTCGTAAAGTGCGGCCGAGCGTGGAGGACCAAGCGGTGCTCGCTGCTCAATCTTCGGAGGGGTAAATTCTAGGGGCGTAGGTATACACCTTTCATCCGACTGATGCGCGCTCGCTCTGTTTTTTCGAAGTGACTCTCAAAGAGTTCTAAACTGACGACTAAAACGCTTCTAACTTGACGACTGAAACGCTTTCAATTTGACGAGTCGTGGAATTTCTGGAGGCGGAGCGCATTCATTTAAAGGCTACTCATCCCAGTAGAGGGTCATTGGGTTGTCGACCAGCAGGCGCTGTAGGTCGGATGCGTCGGGCGCTACTTGCATCAGATAGTTCAGCAGCACGGCATCGTCTGGCATATGTGAGCGCAGGTTGGGGTGCGGCCAATCGGTTCCCCACAGGACGCGTTCGGGGAATTCTGCGATAGCTTTCTGGGCGAAGGGTGCCACATCGGTATAGACCTTGTGCGCTCCGGCGGTTGCGTATGGTCCGGTGATGGTGAGGCGTTCGGGGCAGCTGACTTTCACCCAGGCCTCGGTGCGCTCCACGAATTTCAGGAACGTCGAGTATTCGGCGGATGAGGCTCCTGTGGCAACATCCGGGCGGCCGAGGTGATCGATGACCAGCGGGACGCCGAGGTTCGCAAGGAAGTTTTCAAGGTCGAGAAGATCTGACGACTCGAAGTAGACCACGATGTGCCATCCGAGCTCACGAATCTTTGCGGCCACCTGCTCAACTTCTTTGAAGGATTGATGCTCGACGAGTCGTTTGACGAAGTTGAACCGGACACCGCGCACACCACGTTGATGCATGCTCTCGAGTTCGCTTTGGCTGACATCACTGCCGATGGCGATGACACCGCGGGCAGTATCCCCAAAGTAGTCCAGGGCGTCGAGCAGGGCCGCGTTATCGCGGCCGTGGCACGAAGCTTGTACGATGACGTTTCGTGCCACACCCAGATGGCTGCGCAGATGCTCGAGGTCGAATTTGCTGGCGTCTCCCGGCGTGTACTTCCGGCCGGGTGCGAATGGAAATGCTGCAGTTGGACCAAACACATGGCAATGGGAATCTACCGTTCCGGCAGGAAGTTGCACAGCAGGCTCTTGACGATTCTGGACCCAGTCGAGCCAGCCTGGAGTTTTTGCAGTGTATTCGGTCAAGCCTTGTCCTCTCGTGCACTGAACTTGTCTGGGCCATGAACATCACAGCATGTGGAAATGACTATTCCACAGAAGCCCGGCGACGGTATACATGGCAGGGTCTCACGGACGTGGTGGGTGCGACCTTTGGCATTTCCCTTTCCGTGGCGCCCGCGCGTTGACACCGCAGTCTTGCTCTATGCCTACTACGGACGATATTACGGACGGGGCCCGGGTTTTCCCATGACGCCACACAGAAGGTCACTAACTGTACCGAACGTTTGGTACAGTTAGTGCGGTGATGAATCCGAGATCGCCGTCTGTTTTTACTTCCCGCCAGCGCTGGATGTTTCTTGCCGTCATCAGTGCCGCACTGTTTCTCGTGGGTGCCGATAACTCCATCCTGTATACGGCTCTGCCAGAGCTGCGCGATCAGCTCGGCACCACGCCCCTCGAGGGGCTCTGGATTATCAATGCCTACCCGCTGGTGCTTTCGGGACTGCTGCTAGGCACCGGGACGCTGGGTGACCGGATCGGTCACCGGCTGATGTTCCTGGTCGGGGTGGCGATCTTCGGTCTGGGCTCGCTCCTGGCTGCGTTCTCACCTACAGCGTGGTTGTTGATTGCTGCACGCGGACTGCTGGGTGTCGGAGCTGCAACGATGATGCCCTCAAGCCTGGCGCTCGTGCGCATCACATTCACCGACGTCCGAGAACGGAATATGGCGATTGCCGTGTGGATGTCGGTCGCCGTCGTGGGTGCTGCCACCGGTCCGGTGCTCGGCGGGCTGTTACTCGAGTTCTTCTGGTGGGGCTCGGTCTTTCTAATCAACGTACCCATTGCGCTAGCTACGCTGCTCGCTGTCGTCGCCATCGCTCCACCCAATATTCCAAATCCGCACAAACAATGGGATTTGGTGTCGTCGATCTGGGCGATGTTCGCGATGCTCGGGATGGTCACGGCCATCAAGGAACTTGCCAATCCCAACCGCGCAGCCTGGCTGTTGATCGCCGCGACCGTCGTCGGCCTCATCGGTCTGCTGCTGTTCATTTTCCGTCAGCGCGTGCTGGAACAACCACTGCTGGATGCTCAGATCTTCCGCAGCCGCATCTTCACCGGAGGAGTCGTGACCGCCGCCGTCATGATGTTCGTGGTCGCCGGTTTGGAGTTGATGACCACCCAGCGATTCCAAACTGCTGGCGGTTTTACCCCGCTGCAAGCAGGGGCACTCGTGGCCACCGTGGCGGTCCCATCGATCCCCGCGGCCCTGCTCGGTGGCGCATTTCTCCATCGCGTTGGATTCATCCCGTTGATCTCCGGGGGTTTCGCCGTGCTGAGCCTCGGGATTGGCCTGGCCTGGTGGACCTTTCGTTTCGACTCCCTGGTGCCGTTTATTGCCAGCCTGCTGCTGGTGGGCATCGGCAGCGGGTTCGCGTCCTCGGTTGCTTCCACCGCAATCTTGGGTGCGGCACCCTTGGACAAGGCGGGCATGGCATCCTCGGTCGAATCCGTGTCCTATGAGTTCGGGACACTGATCTCCGTGGCAGTTTTTGGTTCGCTGCTACCATTTTTCTATGCCCTGGGAGCGCCGGATGCCGTCGCCGGCGATGTTGACCACGGCGTCGAACACCCGGTTCACGGCCCGGCTGCGATCGCGGCTTACGACGACGCCTATCTGCTCATCCTGTTGATCTTGACCGCGGTGGCCGCACTGGCTGCTGTGGTAACCGCCTACTGTTTCCGTGGCAACCCGAAAGAGGCTGGTGTTGATGCGCCCCAGTAAGAAAACCTACATCCTTGACGCGGCTGTCGAGCTGATCGAACGCGAAAACCTTGAAGCGGTGTCCTATGAGGCGCTGGCTGAGGCCTCGGGCATGTCCAAATCAGGGATCGTGTATCACTTCCCGTCGCGCTATGACATCATGCGCAGCATCCACCACCATCTCGCCGGCAAATGGGAAGAAGAACTCGAACGCGCCGCCGGGGGACCGGCGCACACCGTCGACATGAAAACCCGCTTGCGCGCCGTCGTACTGTCCCAGAGCAACACCGCGACCAAAGCCGAGCTGCTGTTAGAAATAGATGCTCGCAGCAATCCCGAGTTCTCGGCGATCTGGGCGGACGTCAATGACCGCTGGGTGCCATCGGCTGACGGTATTGAGGACGACACCGAGCTGCGCTCCCAATACCTGGTCAAAGTGCTCGCCGATGGTTTGTGGACGCACGACCATGTCCACGAACAGGCCCTCACCCCGGTCCAGCGTCAGGCGCTAACCAACCATATTTTGCAGCTGCTTGAGGAGTAACACCAGCTCCGTGGCACCCTGTTGCATGCCGAATTTTGCTTACGAGGTTCGAACCGCGTTCTAGTTCAAGTCGTTCTCCTCAAGCCAGTTCGCCGCGATTTCTGCAGGCTCCTGCACATCATCCCCGGAGTGGAGGGCATTCATTTGGCTCAAACTCTTCGTGGTCAACGCTGCCGAAACTTCATTGAGCGTGTCGACCACTTGTTCATTCATGGCTTCGGTTCGAATGACGGGGAGAACGTATTGCGCAGCGATCATCTGCTCGGGGTCCTCTAGAGTTACGAGGTTGTGTTCTTCGATGGCCGGGGTGGTGGTGTAGATATCGGCGACATCAACCGTGCCGTCTAAGAGCGCCTGCACGGTGGCCGGTCCGCCACCGTCGCTGATGGCAGTGAACTCGACATCGGTGACCCCATATAGTTCCTCCATCCCTGGCAGTCCGTAGGAACGTTCGGCGAACTCGGGGTTTGCGGCCAGGCGGACCTGGTCTAACTCGGCCAGATCTCCAATGGAGGTAAGGTCGTGTTCTGCTGCGAATTCCGGAGTCACATTCAACGAGTCTTTGTTCTCGGCCAGAGCTGGGTCCAAGATGTCTAATGCATCCGGCAGAGCTTCTTGCAGCTCTGCCTCTATGGTTTCGGCGGAAGTGGCAGTAGTGTCTGGGTCCAAATAGCTCAGAAGGTTGCCCGTGTATTCGGGTATGAGATCGATTTCTCCGTTCTCTAAAGCCGGCAAATACACCTCGCGGGCACCAATTTGGAAGTGCCGATCCACCTCGAAGCCTTGTGCCTCCAAAGCTTGTGCATAGATCTCGGAGATGATCTCACTTTCAGGGAAGTTTGCTGAGCCAATGCTCACGGATTCGGCAGCGCCTGCGGCTTCGTCGATATTGTCCTGCGCGGCAGTGTTGGGGTTGCTACAGGCGGTCAGGACGAGTACGGCTGCTGCGCTAAGAGTTATGAGTCGGCGGCTGATCATGTGTTGTTCTCCTTGAATTTGGTGACGGCGACGGTGCGAGGACGTTAACAGCTGGAGCAGTGTGTGCTGCAGGGTAGGCGAGCCGTGCGCCAAAACGCTGGGCCAGGGCGAAGAGTCCGTCGAGGAGTAATGCCAGAAGGACCACAACGAGGGCTCCGCCGAGCACTCGGGGAGTGTCTCTGAGAGCTAACCCATCGATGATGTAGCGGCCAAGGCCGCCGGCGCCGATGAAGGCCGCCACAGTGGCTGTTGCAGTGACTTGTAGCACCGCCGAGCGTAACCCACCCAGGATGACGGGCATGGCGAGAGGCAGTTCAACCCGTAGGATGATCTGGGTTTCGGTCATTCCCATCGCGCGGGAAGCATCGACTGCGTGGGGATCCACCGCATCGATACCGGAGTACATACCGGCCAACAGCTGGGGAATGCATAATATAGCCAGCGCGATGATTGAAATCAAAGGACCAATTCCCAACCACAGCGCCAACAGGGTGAGCAATCCCAGGAACGGTAGGGCACGAAGCGACCCGGTACTCAGGACAGCCAGCTTGCGCCACCGGCCGGTGTGCCCGATGTAAATCCCCGCCGGGATCGCCACGACGGCCGCTGCCACGATGGCAAAGAATGTGTAGCCGATGTGTTCGACGATCCGCCACGGAATGCTCGTTGGACCGGACCACTGCGCAGGGTCGCTGAACCAGGCCAGAGTCTCTTGTAGAAGGCTCATGATTCACCTGCCGCACGCAGGGCAGATTGCCACGGCATCAACACTCGCCCGGCCATCAATAAGACCAGGTCGAACAGTAGGGCTAAAGCTATGGTGAGGACTACTCCGGTGATGATCTCCGTGGGGAAATTGCGGTTAAACCCGTTGGTGAACAGCGACCCGAGGTTCTCGACACCAATCAGAGCACCAATGCTCAGCAGACTGACGGTGCTCACGGACACCACGCGCAGCGTGGCCAACATGACTGGAGCTGCCAGCGGCAGCATGACATATAAGCCCAGCTGAAGTTTATTAAAGCCGCAGGCGATTGAGGAGTCTCGAACAGTGTCCGGCACCGCGTGCAAAGCATCCACCACTCCTCTGACCATGAGGGCGAAGGCATAAATCACCAGGGCGATCAGCACATTCAGTGGGTTGAGCCATCCCAGCCCCAAGATGGTAGGCAAGATGACAAATAGCGGGAGAGAGGGCACGGTGTACAGCAGGCTGCTTGCACTGATGATGACACCGCTGAGCTGCCGTACGGCCTTGCGGTGCGAACTTCGCAGAATATAAGCAGACCACCCAACCACTAGGGCCAGGACGAAGCCCAGCCCGATGGCTATGGCGCTGATCCAGGTGTGTTGCCACAGCAGGTCGCCAAGACGATCAGCGTTCGCTACCACCCAGTTCACTCGAGAACTCCCGCGGGACGGCCGTGTTCATCTACGACAATCCGCCGGCCGTAGGCATCCTGCACCCGAAGTCTGCGGCCACCCTGTTGCAAGCCGATAAACTCCTCAACAAAAGCCTCAGCTGGCCGGGCCAACAGATCAACGGGGGAACCAACTTGGGCGATTTCGCCGCCCGTTTTAAGGACGACCACCTGGTCGCCTAAGGCAAAGGCCTCTTCGATATCGTGGGTCACAAATACGATGGTCTTTTTTAGTTCCTGCTGTAACCTTAGCAATTCGTCCCGCAGCTCGGCACGAACAATGGGATCCACCGCGCTGAAGGGCTCATCCATGAGGAGAATATTGGGGTCATGAACCAGCGCCCTGGCGACGCCGACACGTTGTTGTTGACCCCCGGAGAGCTGACTGGGGTATTTTCGATGCAAGGACGAACCCAGTCCTACCGTCTCCAACATCTCGCTGGAGCGTCGTCGGGCTTCAGCCTTCGGCACGCCATTGAGTCGTAGCTGCGTGGCGACATTATCGATGACGCGACGATGCGGCAACAGACCAGCATGTTGCATGACATAACCGATACTGCGACGTAGTTGTATCGGATCACGCCGCGCAATGTCGTGGTCGTCGATGAGGATCTGGCCTTCAGTTGGGTCTTCCATGCGATTGATGCTGCGCAGTAACGTGGTTTTCCCGCAACCCGAGGGCCCAACCAGCACTGTTGTGGAGTGGGAGGGGATCGTCAATGAAAAATCTGCTAGCGCGCGGGTGCCATCCGCGAATTGCTTGCCAACCGACCGGAACTCGATCATGGATCTCCTGACTGATGCGCCTTCATGAGCACTGGGTTTACACCGTGGCTCTTGACGTACCTTACCGGACGAAGCTATCGGCTTTTAGCCGCATCGCCATCGAGCAGTGCGCTCGCAGAATCTTCAATGATTCCGCTGACATACCGGCAATAATCCGCCCACCGGAAGGCAACACATCTTCAGAACCAATTGTTGGATTGGTGACCAATAACTAGACAGCGACGACTAGTCGACGCGCTTGGGCGCCGCGGTAATATTCAGGGTCGGTTTGCGATGATGCACGGTCAGATATCGAATCCCTTCCGTTCCTGCAATAAAGCGACGTTGCGCATTACGGGGGAGCCACACCAGCGCGCCCTGCTGAAGGTCTAGCACAGTCAGCTCTGTTTGCAGTTGTCCAGAACCTTGCAGTACGAGAATCAGCACGTCGAGGTTCGGACCAACGTGCAGGCCGATCTCGTCGCCTGCAGGCAGTGCGATGACATTGGAGTCGAGGTCCCGTGCACCCGGCTCGAGTTGCCAAATTGAACCGCCGGTCGAAGAGTCGACGTGGCCAAGCAGCGCCGTGGTGTCTGCGACCACCCGGGGCAGCGCGGTGCTTGCACGCTTGGTAATACGAACACGGTATTCCTGCTCGATGGGCGTGACCGGGTCCCAAGAAAAAGCACCGGCGAATTCGCGGTCAAATTCGTCTCGGAGGCCTCGCGGTTCATGATCGTTGATCACCGTCAGTGATTCACCGACGGCCAGCTGGGCATAGGCCTCGAAGACCATTGGGTGACGCTGTGCGGGGGCAACGGCGCGAACATCAATTTCGCGGGATTCGGGTGCTGGGGTTTCTGTATTCGACATGTCGATCCTTCATCGCTGTACTGATCGCTAGCCGGGGCGGTATTTGGACTTCAACACTACAACCTTGGTGTCATGAAATGCTCAGGCGGGTTCCTGTCCCGGTCGCGTGCTTCGAGCGTGTCCAGGCTTGAAGTGTTTGTGCGACGTTTTCAGTACTACTCGTTGAAGGGAATCTGATGTCTATTCGTCCACCGCTGCCACCGTTTACCCGCGAAACCGCGATCCAGAAGATCCGGGCAGCCGAAGATGCCTGGAATCAACAAAACCCCGCGACCCGATGATCATCCAAGTCTCACCGAACCCGGACTGTAATGGCAGGTCAGTGAGCTGCGTATCGCGTGGCCTTGCCCTGACCCAGGAATTTTCACTAACTTAGGCCCAGTTCTCAGTGCACCTAGTAGACGTGAGTCACTAGAATAGTCTGCAAAGGGAGAAGGACAGGACCCTACTCCAGAAGTGTGTAATCAGGATGGGTTGATCATTACCGTTGATCTGCGCAAATAAAGGGGCCGAGTGTTATGAGTTCCAGAAAATCGGATGAAGCGCCGACATCGAAAGGTAACACATCGGGCGCCGGTGAATTCGATTCACTTGATGGTCAAGGTTTGGCCAAAGTCTTAGGCAATACCGACATCCTGTTCGTGGGCTTTGGAGCCATGATCGGATTCGGCTGGATTGTCCTGACCAGCGGGTGGATTCAGGATGCTGGGACGCTCGGTGCGATGCTCGCTTTTATGATCGGTGGCATCGTGATGATTTTCGTCGGTCTAGTGTACTCTGAGCTCGTCTCGGCGATGCCCTTTGCCGGTGGAGAGCACAACTATTTATTGAGAGCTATGGGACCCCGGACGGCCCTATTTGGCTCTTGGGCTATCACCGGGGGATATATCTCCGTGATTATGTTCGAAGCCGTGGTGATCCCCGAAACCCTCCTGTACTGGTTTCCAGGTCTAGAGACTATTCACTTGTGGAATTTCGCCGACTCTGATGTCTATCTCACCTGGGCTCTCATCGGTACCGTGACCGCCGTCATCATGTGTTGGATCAACGTGCGCGGTATCCGTACGGCATCATTCGTTCAGACCTTCATTGTCAGTTTCCTGTTAGTAGTCGGGGTTCTCCTGATCATCGGGGTGTTTGTTGGCAGCGAGCCAAGCAACGCTCAGCCACTGTTCACCGGTGGCGCGCCCGGCATTGTCGCGGTAATGGTCGCAGTCCCATTCCTCTTTGTCGGGTTCGACGTTATCCCACAGTCTGCAGAAGAGGCCAAGATCCCGCCGCGCAAGATTGGCAAATTAGTCGTTTTCTCAGTGCTGATGGCTATGGCCTGGTACCTGCTGATTATCTTTACCTCTTCGATGGCTATTCCCTCTGCTGAGCTACCGAATCACGAGTTGGTGACAGCAGATGCGCTATCAATTCTGCTGGGTCATGAGTTCTGGGGAAGCGTGGTGATTGCCGGTGGCGTCGCAGGGATCATTACGTCGTGGAATGCTTTTTTGATTGGCGCGTCACGGCTCATGTTCTCCATGGCCCGTGCCCGAATGATCCCGGCCCGGTTCGGCAAACTGCATCCGAGGTACCGAACCCCGGCTACAGCAATTATTTTCATCAGTATTTTGGCAGCCCTAGCACCATTCCTTGGTTCAGGTATGGTCAACTGGGTTGTCAATGCCGGCTCACCAGCCATCATTATCGCTTACTTCTTAGTCTCCATAGGTTTCGTAGTGCTACGTCGTCAGGAGCCCGACATGCCACGTCCCTTCCGTGTGGGTGGCCCAGGACGAACAGGCGGCATCATTCTTGGGTCATTGGCTATCGTGCTGACCCTGGGTATGTTTGGGATCTACCTGCCGTTGACTCCCTGGTCGACTGACCTGGGTTGGCCGGCATGGGTCATGTTTGCACTGTGGATGGTTATCGGCATCTACTTCATGACTCGTCTACCGCGCGGGATTAAGGCCGGCGCGAATGCAGAAGAAGAGCTGATTGCAGCGGCGGAAAAGAAAGATGCCGCAAGTTCCTAGGGATGGGCTTACTGCTGCGATTCCGTACTTAACGCTGATTCCAAGACGAAGGCAACCGGGCGGCGTCCTCATTGCTCCTTGTGAGCCAAACAACACTGCCGAAGCCGGTATCCAACGATGTATAGAAGCCTCGGCCCCGGCTTCCTTACATCGAGCACAGGAACCGGGGCCGAGGTGTTGAGCTGGGACCCGTTTGCTTGGAAGGCCTTAGGTCCCGATCGATGGTGAGTCGTTACCGATTCTTTGGACCGTTGCCTCGGTTCTTGAGGTTCGGAACGACGTCGAAGGATCCGTTCAGTACATCATCACAGGTGTTTCCTCGTGAGGGTTCTCCACAAAATAATGTGCTGATCTTCTACGAAGGTCAGCTGTGTTCTAGATTGGATAGCCTCGAGGCCCGCGATACGGCACAATGGGAGGGTATGTATATGTCAGCCGAAGTGATTTCGATAATCCTCGTCGCTGCCGGTGTGTTGATAACCCTCGGTGGGGGTCTGCTTGCCGGTCTGGCGTGGTCGCTCCGGCGCATGGAAGAACTGTTCGACAAGGTAGACAAACGTTTTGAGAAGATCGATGAGCGGTTCGATAAGGTAGATCAGCGGTTCGACAAGGTAGATCAGCGCTTCGACAAGGTAGACCAACGTTTTGAGAAAATGGACGAACGGATTAGTCAGGTGCAAACTGAACTGAACGATGTGAAAGTTGCTGTGGCACGTTTGGAGGGTCCCCACCCGCGACTGATCTTTCCACGCTGACGGTCCGTTGAAAATTTGATCATCCAAGGTGATGATGGTTCAGGTACGCCGTTACCAACTTGTACTAGGGGAATGATCTTTTGGCGGGCTACACCACGAGGCATTCGACAGGCTCGACCAGCTGTGCTTTGGGTTTGCTGCTCGCGACGATCACTGTATTGCTTGGCCACTGCGTTATGTACTTTCTGGTGGCTGCGGCATTTCATAACTTCGTTCTTGAACCGTTGTTTTCAGCCACGTTCTTTTCAGGTGTGTTCTTTGTGGTCCCGGCAGGCGTGCTGTATGCCAGGACAGTGGCTTCTCGAAGAAAACAGGGCCTCACGTTGGAGGTATCGATTGGTCAATCCGTCGGGTGGAACTTCGGGCTGGTACTCGTGCTCAGCGTGCTTTTTAGTTTCATATACTCTGCGACAGAGGTTGGCGGCTTCGGCATGCCAGTAGTGCTGTTTAGTTTGCTGCATGGGTTTCCTTCAGGGCTGCTAGCTATTGCCACGAGTGTCATCGGGATCCGGCTGCACCGCAATAAGTTTCACCTTGAGTCGGCACCCGCTCAGCCAAGCTGAGGTGTATCGTCTTGAGTCGGCACCCGCTCAGCCAAGCTGAGGTGTATCGTCTGGGCGTGGCTAGCAGGATCCGAAAACCGTGCATAATTTAAAAACATGAAGCTTTGACAAACGCCCAAGTCGGAGAGGAAATCTCGTCTAGTTACGGTGGGTTTTTCATAGTGTCTAGTCGTACATTATGCGCCAGCCTGTTGTGATATGCGGTACAGTTAGTTGAAACTCTGCGTTTTCAACGTGCCCCGCTGGCACGTTTTATGTTTCATTTCACCTTGAGGAGTTGCCCCATGAGTGGTGCGCGCGTTTTATCTACCGAGGAAGCCAAAACGGCGATCCGTCAGATCCAGTCGATCATCAACGGTGGGTTCACCGAGCAGATTACCCAGCTCGACACCCAGGGTCGCATGCTGTCGGATCCAAATGTCTGGGATGGCCCATTGGCGGAGACTTTCCGCAACGGCACCTGGCCCGAGACCAAATCAGCTCTGGACACTGCTAAAGAGCAGCTCGAAGAATTGCGCGCCCAGTTGGATCGCATCTCCCAGGACATCTTCACCGCCGGTGGCGGCGCCTAACCTCATCATCAGAATACGGTACGCCTACGCTGTCTAACAGGTAGGTGTATCGATGCACGCGTGGAACTTCATATCACGCGAATCTTTGTATCTCAGAAGGCGAGACACCATGTCAGGGATCGGCGGTAACGAACCTACCGGGTATAACTACACGGCGGCTGACACGCTCAAACAGCGCGCCGAGTCGTTGTCGTCCCTACTTGAGACTCAGGCGAGTTCTCGTGCGAGCCTGGTGTCCCGGGCGATGGACGAGTTCCGCGGGTATTTCTCGGAAGTCTTTGAAAACAACGCCACTATCGCTTCGCGTAGCAGGGGAGAGCTTGCCGGTTCGCTGCGGAGCCTGGCCGGCTTTGTCCAAGAACTCTGTGAGGCCGCCGCAGCCGAGGATCAGCGTCGTGAAGCGGCCCGGGCCTGGGCAGAACGGCAGCGCCAGCGCGAAGAGGACTGGTTTACCGGGGCCATTCACGAGATCGGCACGTTTTTACGCCTGGTCGAAGACGACCCCATGCCACCGCCCGCCGAACCAGCACCGCATCGCACGGCGCAGCCCGTGACCGTTGAGGGTCGTGAGATTCCGGCACCGGTTGGTGGTTCATCGACGTCGTCGGCAGTACCGGCGGATTTGCGCAGTTTTCAGACTGGGATCCAAGACCTGGATGCCGAGTTGGGTTCGCCGTTTCGTAATTTTGACGCGGCACTGACCGACTACATCATGATGTGTAACGGGCGCTGGGGCAACCTGGATGCCCAGTCGCTGGTAGCCGCGCTGCGGGAATGGTTCGAGGCCAACAGTCAGGACGCCGAGTGGGCCGGGGAAGTCGCCGGGGCGTTTGAGGCAGCCGGGGGCGATGGTGTCATCACGGTTGCCGATGCCTCGATCAGTGCGGCACTGGCTTCGGCCGGCGTGGATGTGCACCGCGATGACTTTACGATCGGCCCGTTCACGGCGATCGGGAGCCCGCCGACCACCGGATTTGCCGATGACCCCGTCAATACCGCGACCGGCAACTTCTTAGAACCTGAGGTTGATCTGCGGTTTGCCGGGGCGGCGTCGTCATTTGAATTCACCCGCATGTACAACACGCAGGACACCCGCGTCGGGGTGTTCGGGCTGGGCTGGTCCTCGCTGCTGGAAACCCGGTTGGAAGTGGACGACGAGGGTGCAAGCTTTGTGTTGGCTGATGGTCGCCAGGTCGAATTCCCGCGCATCGGAACCGGCTGGGACCGTGGCATCGGGGAAAGCTTGTGGCTCAACGAAGTTGCAGCCGCAGATTTTCACACCGACCTGGGCGTGGCCACCGGGCGGCTGCTCGTAGTGACCGATAACGCCGGCGGCTGGTGGGCTTTCACCCGCGCCGGTGCCTGGTTGGGCAAGGGCAACGGTCCCGGAACCGCCGTCCGGGTGTTCCGCGATGACGCCGGGAACATCACCCGGCTGCTGCACGAGCGCGGCCGCTGGCTGGATGTGCACTATGCCAACGACCGCGTCGTGAGCATTGACGCCTCGGACGGTCGGCGCATCGAATACCTCTACGATGACCAACACCGCCTGACCGGCGTGACCGATGCCGTGGGCACGCGCACATATCGCTGGGATGACGCCGGACTGATCGACCAGGTCGTGGCCGCCGACGGTACGGTCGAGGCTGAGAACTTCTATGACGCCCAACAGCGCGTGATCCGCCAGCTGACCCCGTACGGGCGCAGCGTGCGGTACGCGTATTTGCGCGGTCGGGTGACCTCGGTTTCTACCGACGACGGGACCGGGGCCAACACCTGGATCGCCGACCGTAAGGGGCGGGTGGTCGGCATTATCGACGCCGAGGGCAACCGGCAGTCCATGGCGTATGACCCGCACGGCAACGTCGTCTCTTCGACGGCGCGCGACGGCCAAGTCACCGTCCACGCTTACGATGTCCGCGGGCGCAAAATCCGCACCGTAACCCCCGAAGGTGCTGACATCACCTACGGCTACGACGACCACGACCGCGTGACCACCGTGGTGACCGCTTCCGGTGGCGTCGTCGAATACGCATATGCTACCGAGACCGACCGTTCGCCGTCGGTCATCATCGATCCGGTGGGTGGTCGCACCGAGCTGATCTGGGTCGATGGGCTGCTGCAGCAGATGGTCGATCCCGAGGGCGTCACCCTGCGTTTTAGCTACGATGCCCACGGCGATCTGATCGGCGTCACCAACGCGGCCGGCGACACCGCCCAAATGCTGCGCGACCACGCCGGACGTGTCACCGAAGCCATCACCCCCAGTGGCGCGCGCACCACCTACCGCTACGATAAACGCGGCCTGCTGATCGCCCGCCAAGATCCCGACGGCGCGATCTGGCGCTACGAACACGGGGCCGGCGGCAAAGTTACCGCGATCATCGACCCGCTGGGCGCCCGCACCGAACTGGTCTACGGCCCCACCGGTGAGCTGACGACGACGATCGACCCGCTGGGCCGATCCATCACCAAAGACTTTGACGAATTCGGCAACGTTGCCAGCCTGACCCTGCCCGACGGCGCACAATGGGGCTTCACCCACGACGCACTCTCCCGGCTGCGCGAGGTCATCGACCCGGCCGGCGGCGTGTGGGGTCGCGAATACGACGCCAACGGCCACCTGGCCGCGACCGTGGACCCGACCGGTATCCGCGCGGAAGTCACCCGCGCCCGCGCCGACGGGATTGCGACCATCCGCAACGCATTTGAAGAAACCACGGTCGACTCCGATGAGTTCGGCCGCCCCATCCGCGTGGAAAAAACCGACGGCACCCAAGAACTCGTGACCTATGACGCCTGCGGGCGCCCGGTCGAACTCGTCGATGCCAACGGTGGGCTCACTAAAATCCAACGCGACCTGGCCGGACGCATCACCGCGGTCACCACCCCGGCCGGGCGCACCACGCGCTATGAATACGACGACTGCGGCCGCCCCGTCGCAGCCATCGACGCCACCGGAGCCCGCACGACCCTGGTCTACGACGCCGACTCGCGGGTCATCCAGCGCATCAACCCGGTGGGCGAACCCACCACGCTCGACTACGACGTCACCGGCCGGATCATCGGCGAGTGCATCCCCGGCGTCGGTGCATCCCGCTACCGCTACGATAGGGCAGGCCGCCTGGTCGCTGTGCAAGACTCCTGGTCGGGTCAGCGCCGCTTCCGCTATGACGCCGCAGGCCAACTGACCCAAACCATCAACGGTGTCGGCGGCATCACCCGCTACGAATACGATGCCCGCGGCCGCGTCACCAAAATCATCGACCCCACCGGCGGCGTCACCGTTCGCACCTACACGCAACTGGATAAGGTCGCCTCGACCACCGACCCGCTGGGCCGCGCGACCACCGCCACCTATGACCCCGCCGGCCGCCAAACGTCCCAGACCGACCCGGACGGCAACGTCACCGAATGGACGCACGACGCCGCAGGCCGCGAAACCGGTATGAAGGTCAACGGGCGCTGGGTTGCCCAGTTAGTTCGCAATGAACATGCCCGCACCACCGTCATCCACGATTTCACTCGTGACGACGGCGAGACGACTCACACGCTGCGCTATAACCGACTGGGTCAGCTGATCGAACGCGCGACCACCGGCCCCACCACCTCCCAAACCACCCGCTGGGAATATGATGCCGACGGCGCCCGCACGGCCCTGATCGACACCGACGGTGCACGCATCGAATACACCCGGGACATGCTCGGACGCATCACGCAGATCACCCACCCGACCCTCGGTGACATCAACGTTGCATATAACGCCGCCGGACGCGTCATCGAGGTCCGCGCCGACGATCAACTCCAAACCTGGGAATACAACCACGGTTATCCGGTGGTCCACACCCTGACCGATCCCTCCGGCGTGACCGTCACCCGCGTTACCCGCAATATGGACGGCCGCATCAGCCAAATTGATGGCCCCGACGGCACCACGGTCTATACCTACGACGACGCCTGCCAACTGATCGAATCCTATGGCCCCGCCGGAGGCCGCGCCTGGACCTATGATCTCGGCGGTCGCCTGATCCACGAATTCGATGCACGCGGCCCCCGCACACTCGACTATGATGCCGCCGGTCAACTGGTGACCGTCACCGAACCGGACGGCTCGGTCACCGATTACGCCTACGACGGCCAGGGGCGCCGCATCCAGACCACCAGCGCTGACAATACCGTCCACTATTCCTGGGACGCTCGCGGTTGGCTGGCCAAGATCACCAACGACGACACTACAAACCTATGGGCCAACGCACTGGGTGAGTTGGCCGAAGTCAATGACACCGCCATCCAGTGGGACTTGGCCGCCTCGACCCCTACCACCATCGGCATCGATGGCACCCCGATATTCAAAGCCCCCGGGGGACTCACCGGTGTTGGGCAACAGTGGGAAACTGCAACCTGGCGTTCTGCCCGGGCCACCGACGTCAACGACCCGTGGCAAGTCCTGGCTGCTGCTTCACACTCCGAAACCGACCTGCCGGGTGGCATCGGACTGACAGCCGACGGTGGCATCGAAGTCGCCGGCTTGGAGTGGATGGGCGCTCGCGCCTATGATCCGGTGGCACGCGGATTCCTTTCCGTTGACCCACTGGCACCGGTCACCGGCTCGGGTTGGACTGCGAATCCATATTCGTATGCGGGCAACGATCCACTGCACTCAATCGACCCCCTAGGACTATCACCGGTCTCTGACGCGGACCTGCAGGCCTATGCCGACGGACTGCAGGGCCCGCTAGCAAGCGGTTTCAGTTCAGCCTGGGACTGGACCAAGAGCGCTGCCAGCTCAGCGTGGGACTGGACGAAGAATAACTGGGAGTACCTCGCCGGGGGTGCCGCCATCGTAGCCGGTGGTGTGCTCATGGCTACCGGTGTCGGTGGACCAGCAGGTCTCATGCTGATCGGTGCTGGCGCTGACACGATGATTCAAAAAGCCACCTCCGGCGAGGTTAATTGGGGACAAGTCGCTGTTAGTGGAGCATTTGGTGCATTCGGCGGTGTAGGAGTCACAGGCGGTTTACTTGCGCAAGCTGGTGGAAATGCAGTCGAAGGTGCCGTAGAAAACGTTGCAAGCTACGCGGCCAGTAGCGAACCGTTCACGCTTCAAGGCATGGTGACAACGGCAGGTACGGGTGCGTTCATGTCTGCCGCAACTTTCGGCGCGATGAACAAAATGCCGGTACCTCAAAGTACGCTCCGGCTTTCGGACCAGCCACCAACCCCGACGTTATATCATTACACAGATCAAAAAGGTCTCGATGGAATTCTCGAGTCTCAGAGCCTGCATCCATCGATAAGAGCTCATAACCCGAATGATGCTAGATACGGGGATGGTCAGTATCTGTCAGACATTGTGCCGGGGACGAAGACCAATGCTCAGCTTTCGAGAAGTTTTGTAGGTCATCCATTCCAAGGAAACCACTACTCTCAATATATAGAGATTGATGTTACGAATTTACCCGTCATGAAAGGACGGGAGAATGTGTTCGTAGTACCAAACGACAACGCACTTGACCTCAACGGTCGAATAGTTAGCTGGGGATCGAATTCATGAAAACGTTTATCCAGGTCACTTGGCACCACGATCTTGTAGGCGAGCCGGTTGAGATCATCAGTGAAATTGACTCGGGCATCGAACGTCGCAAAATCGAGGTGTATCGCGATGGTCAAGTCGGATTCGCAGATTCAATTCGTGAAGTACGCGGTTCGATCCTGTCGGAAGGCATTATGCCAACACTCGAGGAAATCAATGCCCAGGACGAATTCACGGGAAAATACATTACTGAAAGTGAATTCGAAGAACTGTGGTCGCGATACGTCAGCACCGCCGAGGAAGACATTAGGTGAGGGCTGCGGGGTCCAGCGGTCCGCTGGTTTGTCGCACCGGATCGATGGTTCGGACGCCCCAATGACAACCTGCTGTTTTCCTCGAGGTTGACATCTTCGAGGGACTGCAGCGATATTTGCAAAAGTGCGGAAGTTGCTGCATGATGCCGCTGCATTCATGACGAATGGATTGTAGTTCCGAAGTCGGTTCTTCAACGGGTCCGTGAATATGTGGATGACGAGGAAGGCTTCCCACCCGATCTTGATCGGTACGCTCTTTGAGGCAGGGGTCCAGAACCCCGCCACCAGGAGTTACATCCTGTCAGAATGGCAGAGGAGGTATCGTGGATGACCAGAAACACAGCAGCTGACCCGCACTTGCAGCTTGTGGGCACTCACGTGGCGTTTATTGGTGTGGACTTCCAGATAACCCTGCGATTCTCCAATAATTGTGTGGTGCGTTTGGAATCAGTGTTTTCCATTTCCATCATCACCGGCATTCAGACCATTATTGACCCCGACGGTGATAAAGCTCGATTCGTGCCGGTCCTTCAACTGCACGGTGAAACCGTGGAAGCTGCACACGTCGATGACAGCGTCTTGGTACTGAAGTTTTCCAATGGCTCAGTGCTGGAGGCTGGACCCAACCAGGATTACGAATCCTGGAGCTATACCGGCCCTGAATCCACACCCACGCGAGTTATCGCTATGCCAGGTGGCGAACTTGCCGTTTGGTTGTCTGACGACGACGTTTAGTTCCTCTAACCGAGGGGATGCGGACTGAGAAGAACTTCTACCCTCGACGAACGATTGGACAATGATATCGGAATGGTGAAACACCGAACCGATGGCTTGTCGAGCTGGGTCTCGGCGATCATGATCTATGGTGTTTTCATCATGGTGGCCATCGTGGGCCCGGTATTCTTTTCACAACCAGACCACCTTTATCAGCAGGTCGCGGTGAGCGTCTGGGCGTTTCTGACTTTTGTGATCCTCGGTGGATTACAGTTGGGTTCTCGGATCAGGCTCCGAGGTTGGTTCATTCTCTTGGTATTCGTCATCGGCTACGTCGTCTTATTTTTACTCCGTGACGCTGACTTTCGACCTGATCAGCACTGGTTTGTTATGAGCCCACTGGGGTGGATTGCGGGCGTGTTGACTTTTGGGAACCCGGATTTAGAGCGGGCCCAGACAAATCGACCTGTGGTTGTCGACGGCATCACAGTACAATGTTGGTCTGCCCGCGGACGAATCGAAACACTTCAGCAATCTGCCGAAGAGCTGATCAAGCAACTCGACGGACGGAACCTCACTCTTGTGCAGTTCATCAGGGACACCACGTGCCTCGAAGTCGCGGGAGGTTTGCACGGTCGCTTGGTGATGTATTACTCGGATGATCGACATGATGACGACTCATGGTTTGTCTATTCAGAGTCCAATCCAACGAGCCGAACCGACTCGAATGAACAGTTGATGTTCATAGGCGATGTTGAAGGCTATATCCCTGAAAGATTTTGGTGTTCGTCTGAGCGAGCTCAAGTTCTGACTGCCGAATTCACGAGAAATTCTCGCATCGACACCGCCCAAGACAACCACTGGCTAAACCCAGGCCCGATGGCCGGTGGCACTCGTCCAAGCTTGTCTACTGAGAGTTAGAAAAACTGACATAATGACTGGACTCATGAACTCTTGCAGGCGAGAATGCGAACGGATGACACACAGAGAAATTGAGTTGGCAGGATGAGAATCGACGAGGGCGCTAATGCTGTGATGGCGTGGATGGCCGATGAGTAAGCAATCACTTCAAATGCGCAGATGATCGATCCGATATTCCACATTTCAGGCGGTATCGAACTTCGGGTGAACGCCGCCACCGATATTGATCCGTGGGTCTTGGGATTGCCTGGTATCACGCTCGTGGGAATTGCGGACAAACTGAGCTGAGAAGCGTGTCTAAGTGTGACTCATCGCGCGGCAGACGTGCTCTATCTTTGACTTGGTCTAATGTAGTCTTTTCATTTTGTTCATATTTGTAGCTCTGCATATAACCAAAGTTTTCATGTAATTCCGATATACTCGACCGAGTGCGTCATCTGGCGGCATTTGTCGTTTCAAAAAGGCATTCCATCATGACTCATCATCACACCGCATTATTCGAGGAGGAACCCGTATGTCACGGGTAGGACGTCTCGTTCGAGGCACCGGAATATTCATCATCGCGGCGCTCGGATTATCCGGCTGCGGTGGGACGAGCTTCGATCAGTCAGCAGCAACCAAAGTCATCCAGTCGGTGGACGTAAACCTCGACCCTGCTGGCGCGATTACCGAGGTCGCCAGCAACGCGGTATACCTCGATGAACTCTCGGGCAGATCGAATAACAGCACCGATGATTACACCGTGGAAGAGGTCGTTGAAGATCTTCCTGTCCGGGTCTCCACCCAGTACACGACCGATGAGGGCAGCGGGTCCAACCTCGAAGACCTGGAAGGCCACACCGGTCGCGTCGAAATCGCTGTAACGGTTGAAAACCTCACCCTGAACTCTTCTGACCTGACCTACGACGTCGCAGGTGAATCACGTCAGTCCTCAGCGCTGGTTGGTACGCCCCTGAGCGTCGCCGGTTCCGTTGAACTGAAAGACACCACCGCCAGCAGTGTGGTGGTCGACGTCGAATCCGATAACACCACCAACGGTGTGGTCAGCCAGACCACCGACGGTGACGCCGTCGTCCAATGGGGCACCGTCCTTGCTCCGCCACAGTCTGAAGCGACCACCACGTTTCGACTAGTCGCTGACGTTGAAGACTTTTCCACCCCAGAATTTGATCTGGCCGTACAGGCCGGCTTCCACACCGACATGTCATTTGAGGGCATGTTGACTTCCGCGTTCGACACCAGCGCTGGCTCCGAATACGCGATGCAGCAAAAAGCCATTGAACTGGTGGCTGAGATCAACGAAGTGCTGACCCGTGCCGGTACAACCATCACCGAGATTCGTCAGAACCTCGACCACACCTCTGAGACTCTGGGTGTCGACGCTGCGCAGCAGCTGCGTCAGAACTCTGACGACATGGTCACCGAAATGCAGCGCGTTGGTGAGCAGCTTACCGCGCTTGAAGCTCAGGTTGACGGCTCCCTAAGTGGCGCCGAAACTGCCATGAACTCGCAGTTGGCTGAAATCGTATCCTCGATGAGCGGCATGATGGGCAATACCGAAGCGACCGCACCAAAACTGGTGACGGGTCAGGGTTGCGCCGCCACTGTTGAAGACGCCGAATCAAACGGTTCGCTCTACTCGACTTTCTTGATTCTCGGCGCCCAACTTGAGGGTTATGCGAATGCTAACGCTGAATGCCGCGACGAGATCGTTTCAGGTATCCAAGACACCCTGGGACCTGAAATTCCGGACGCCGAAGTATGTAAGGAAAACAGTACTTCAATCACCTGTGCGCTCTTCGCTGCACAGGATTCGGTCTTAAGCTCACTAGGAGATCTCGTCGGTGCCGCTGATGAGATTGTCGGTAAACTACAACCTGAAAAAGTTGAGAAAGCTAATCGACACAATGAAAAGATTGGCAAGCGGCTGGAACGAATTGATAAAGGACTGCAGAAAATCCTTGACTCGGAGAAAACTGGCGGGACAAATAAGCCAGGAAATCCCGATAATCTGGACGTTACGGAACCTGAGGTGACCTGGGATAGCGTATCGCGCGATATCGAGCATGCTCGCGAGGAGCTCGCGAGCATTGGGGATGTTCTTCCATCACATAGTGTTGCTGCGCTAGAAGGCGTCGACCAGCACAATGAGGAAATTGGCAAGCATTTCGAACGCATCGATGGTGAAGCGAACAGTATAGCCGGTGACTACAGCGACCTTGCAGAAGAAGTTTGTGAAAGTTTTTCCCCGACGGAGGATGCCTCAGCAGATCCTCGAAATAAGATCAGTTTCCAGCTCACTGGTACCGACTGTGACGACCAGAATCCCGCTGGAACCGATAAACCGGGCGAGTCGATGACATCGGATATTGCTGCATTGGTAGGCGAATCGTATAAAACAGAATTAGAAAAGTTCCGTGCAGACCAAGAAGCACACTGGAACAACGCTGCTCAGGATCTTGATGTCGTGGTAGAGGGCACTGCAGCATATGAAATAGATGCCGCTCTGCAAGATATTGATACAGCTCTAACAGAGCTGGAAGGCATCGTTGGGGAAGATATTCAGTCCCTCAACGACGATATCCAGGCACTGATAGGTGACATCGAGGAACTTAAGGATGCGGCAAGCGATGAAGCCGAGCGAGTAGAAAAGTTAGTCGGCAAGATTGAAAAAGCTCGAAAGAGTGCAGCGAAGCATCAAAGCAAGCTAGAGGAGGCACTCGAGGTCCTCGCAACGTATGAGAATGATTTGCCGGAAGAGATCACGGAGGCATTCCAAGAAGTCGTTGACGATGCCGCAAGCGAATTCCCCGAGCGTGTTAACGAGCAGATTCGTATCGTGACGGATCGAATCAACAACGCGGAGGAGGCTGTAACCGAGTCGTACAACACGACAATCTCTGGACTAGCCACGACTTCGGACGCCGTCGTCAATGACACAGCGAATCAGCTGGATCAGCAGAAGAAGTCGCTTGAAGAGCAGCGGGGCGCAACAACGGAAGCACTGAACAAGAGCACGACGAACGTTCTGGAATCGATCCACGCATCCACGACGTCGTCGACGCGTGACCTTCAAGGTGCTTCGGCACAGCTGGGCGCGAGCCTGAGTAACGTCATCCTGGACTTGGGTGATCCAGAGATTCAGGGGTCGGGCATTCTCGGTTCGATGTCGGCAAGCTCGGCGATGTCGAACACCGCGGACTATCAGTTGGCGTTGGCGTCACAGCGTGCTGCAGGCTATGCGAATGTGCGTTCGGAAGATATCGCGGAGATTATGCTGCGTCAGGCGCAGTTCTCGGCGTCGCTGGAAGCTGCGGGCACGCTGCCGGCGTTCCATCTTGATGTGCCTAATGGCGCGCGCACGCAGACTATTTACGCGTTCCACATCGGCGGAGACAGCAAATGAGTCATGCAGCTGAAGAACTCGATGATGTTGTAGGTGAAGAAGAGACCGGGTCGAAGCGCAAGAAACGCGTCGCGCTCCTGCTCGCGATTTTTGCGGGCGTCATTGTCCTGGTCTTATTGGTCGGCTACTTGGTGCGGGCGAATGCGAATCAGGGACCGGACCCGGTTGCGGTGACGGTGCCGATTGCGCTCTCGGAAGTGGCGCCTCCCGAGAATGCCAAGATCGGCGTGGTGCTGACGCTGGGTTCCGAAGGGATTGACGGGTCGCAGTGGCATCAGGCTGCTCAGGGCGCCGTCGTCGCGCAGGAACGGGTTCGACTGGGTGGTAACGACGTCGAACTGGTGACCGAGGATGACCTGGGGACGGCATCCGGTGGTGTGGATGCGGTGGATAGCCTGATCAATCAGGGCGTCTCCGGGATTATTTATGCCAGCTCCGGTGAGCATGTGAGCGACGGGCTGGAGGCTGCATCAGCGGCTGGCGTGCCGGTGATTCTGCCGTATGAGACCGTACCCCAGGGCGTGGAGCACGTGTGGTCCTTGGCTCCAGCAGCACAAGATACGGTCGATGTTCTGGCGGCGGAGGTTGCCGAATACGAGCGGCCCGTGCACATTAACGCGGGTACTGAGCTGCCCGAGGGCGTGGATGTTTCGGATGCGGTGACGTTCACCGTCGATACCAATGTCGATGACTTTGCCAAAGACATCGCCCTGCGCACCGGGGCGAACCCGTATGGCAACGGCGCGTATACGGGTGGGGGAGAAGACGAACAAGAACCCGCCCCCGTGGTGCAAAACCCGGCGGATGCTGTGGTGGTTTCAGGGTCGGCCGCAATGCAGGCCCGCGTGGTGTTTGCCCTGCAGACCGGCAATGTTTCAGTGCCGATCCTGCTGACTGATCATGCGTTGAGTCCGCGCTTTGAACAGACATTGTTAGACCTGGGCGGTACGGTGTCGTCGAATTTGCGCACAATCGGTGTGCCTGCTGATGACGGCGTGGCGCTGGGGACCTCGGGGCAGAGCCGTGCGATGTCGGCGTTTTTGAGTGCCAACCGCCAGTTTGCGGGCGATGAGTCGATCACCAATCTGACCGGGGATACTCCTCTCGCCGAAACCGCGGCGGTTGCTGATACGCGCGGTCACGACGCGGTGCTCGCCTTTGCTGAAGCGCTGGACACTGCCGGCGGGACGGACCCTGCCGATGTGGCCAAGGCGCTGGGTGGTTTGCACCTGGTGGCTGGGCATGGAATTGCTGGACCGGCTCTAGACTTTACCCAGGCCCACGCAGTGGAGGCGCGACCGACGGTGCTCAATGCGTCGTCGCAGCGCCTTGGCTTACGTCCGACCCACGATGAAGTCTCGGACGCGTTGGTGTGGATCGACTAGCCCTAATCAGTTAGGAAGGATGCGGCGTTGCGGATTCTGCTCGACCTCGATGGGTCATCACAGGTAGTCAATTTGAACGGCTTCCAGCCGCAGGCAACCCTTGCCGATCTGACCGAATCTGCGCTGGGGTACCGCCTGGCCGACGACGATCGGCTCTATGTTGATCAGTTGCCGGTAACCGGGGAGACGACCCTGGCTGATTGCACGATTCTTGAGGGTTCGGTGATCTCCCGGAAGGCGCCCGAGCAGACCGGCAACATTGCGGGGTGGAATGTCGTGATCTCCGGTGGCTTTGCCGTAGGAACCGTTGTCGTAGTGCCCGATCACCGCCCGCTGGTCATTGGCCGGGCACCCCAGGCTGATTTGGTGTTACCCACCGAAAGCGCGTCTTGGCACCACTGCACGATCGAGCTGACCGATGACGGCGCGCTGATCAAAGACTCTGATTCGACCAATGGCACCTATGTCGACGGTGTGGCGGTCGATGGCGAGGGCACGGTGGTCACCGAGGCTGCGACCGTGCAGGCCGGTGGCGCCATACTATCGGTTGAACCATTCCGGCACGATCCGGTGGCTCCGGCGCCGGGCTCGCTGAAGAACCTCACCCCGGCGGGCACCGCTCCGTTCAACCGACCGCCGCGTCCCGGCTTGCCCCCGAAACCGGAAGCGATTGAGCCGCCTGCACCCGAAGAGGTCAATGATCAGGCGCGCTTTAGCCTGGTCACGGTGATCGCGCCGCTCATCATGGCCGGTGTGCTCGTGGTGGTACTGGGCAATCCACGGTTCGCGCTGTTTGCGCTGCTGAGCCCGATGATGGCGATCGGCATGTACTTTGAGCAAAAGCGCCGTCGGAAAAAGAACCTCGCGGCCGAAGAAGAACGCTTCAGCCAGGCGATCAAGGACTTCGACCACGAAATAACCGATGCCGCGGCCGCGGAGATCCAGCGACGTCACGAGCTCATTCCAGATCCGGCCACCGTGATGCGCCGGCTGGCACTGCCGTCCACGTTGATGTGGCAGCGTCGTCCCGATGCGACCGACTACCTATATTTGCACGCCGGGATCGGGGATATTCCGTGGCAGCCGGAACTCGATGACCGGGGCTCGCAGAAGTATCACGAACGCGTGCGCAAAGTGCTAGACGCCAGCCAGCTCACTGCAGCCCCCGTTCTGGTGGATCTGAAGAATGCCGGGGTGGTTGGGATTGTCGGTGATCGCGAGGGTGCGCTGGCGTTGGCACGTAGTTTGCTGGTCCAAGCCACCGTGCACGTGGGACCGGCGGATCTCAGCGTCGGCGTGTTTTGCGATCATGGGCGCGAGGACGTGTGGGATTGGGCCGCCTGGTTGCCGCACACCAAACAGCCCGGAACATCTTCGGGTGCGCACTGGATGTCGAATCAGCGTGATGCCAGCGATGCGATGCTGCGCGGCTTGATGGACAACATCAACGGGCTGCCCGCCGACGGGCTGCTGCTGGTGATTGATTCCGAGGTGTTGACCGAGGGGCGCAATTCGCCGGCGCGTGACCTGCTGGGCCACGGCCGGGACACCGGTGGCGTGCGGATCCTACGTGCCGATGAGCGGCGCACTCAGGTCAGTGGCATCGTTATTGCGACGACGACCGACCAGCTGCCGGCGGCTTGTACCACGGTGATTGAGGTCGGCCAGGATGCTTCGGCGTCGGTACACCACCCCGAAAACCTCATTGATGTCGACGACGTGGTTTTGGCGGGTGTGAGTCTTGAAGACGCCGAAGCGTGTGCGCGTCGCTTAGCGCAGTTTGAAGATCCGGAACTCGTGGTGCCGGGTGCTGCGCTGCCGTCGTTGGTCCGCCTGCCCGAGCTGCTTGGTGTCGAAGAGCTCAACGCCGACACGATTCAGGACCTGTGGCGTTCACCTGGGATGTCTGGTCCGGTGGGGGTCAGTGAGAAGGGCACGGTGTTCTTAGACATCGTGAAGGACGGGCCGCACGGTCTGGTCGGTGGGACGACCGGTTCCGGTAAGTCCGAGTTCTTACGGTCCTTTATTGCCGGGCTGGCTGCGCGCAATAGCCCCGAGACGCTGAGCTTTATTCTCATTGACTTCAAGGGTGGCGCGGCATTCAAGGCGGCCGAACGACTCCCGCATACGATCGGGACGATTTCGAACCTCGACGAGCAGTTGGCCGACCGTGCCTTGCGCGCGCTGGAGGCCGAGATGGAACGTCGTCAACGACTCTTTGCCCAAGCCGGCGAGGACATCGATAACCTACCCGCTTACCTGGCCACGAATCCGCCAGAACCGCTGCCGCGGTTGTTGTTAGTTATTGACGAGTTCGCGATGCTGGCCAAGGACTTCCCGGATGTGTTGGCCTCGTTAGTCAGTGTGGCTGCGGTTGGTCGTACCCTGGGTGTGCACATGATCTTGGCAACCCAGCGCCCGGCCGGTGTGGTTAATGAGGACATTTTGGCCAACACCAACTTGCGCGTGGCCCTGCGGGTGCAGAGCCGTGAGGATTCATCGAATGTGATCGGCGTACCGGATGCGGCCAGTATCGAGCGCTCACAAATGGGCCGCGCCTATATCAAACTGGGCCAGGATGACATCACCCCGGTCCAGACCGCCCTGGTCACCGGCAAGGCCCAAGAACACGTCACCGAAAAGGTTGAGATCCAAGATGTCGGCCTGTTCGGGCAGCTCATCCCACGCGAAACCTCGGTACCGAAAGCCTCCAGCAGCGACGAGAACGATTTTGATCTGCTCATCGACGCCGTCATTGCCGCTAACCAGGCCGCCGGGTTCGCCCCACCGCGTCAGGTCTGGCCCGAGGCACTGGGCGAACGCGTCCGCCTCGACGGCTATACCGCAAACACCGCCGAAGATCCGCAGGACCGCCCTGTTCCAGCCGTCGGCGGCGTAGATCGTGGTATCGTACGGGTCGCGCTGGCCGATGAGCCAGATCTGCAACGCCAGTCGGCCACCGGTTGGGATATGCACGAAGGCAACCTGATGCTCATGGGCGTACGCGGCAGTGGTACGACGACGACCCTGGCCAGCATCGGCCTGGCCCTGGCCGCCACGCGGCCACCCCAGGAACTCGACCTGCTGTGCCTGGATGTTGGTTCCCGCGGACTGGCCGAACTTGAGCGCCTCCCGCACACCGTGGCGTATGTGGGTGCCGGCCCCGGTGCCAAAGAACAACAGGTGCGCTTTATGCGATTCTTGCGCACCGAGTTCAATCGTCGTCGTGAAACGAGCGTGAAACAGCGCGACATGGTCATCCTGTTCGACGGGCTGGCCACGTTCAAGGACGAGTTCACCGACTTCGAGGGCCAAGAACACCTCGAAACCCTCTACCGGGTTTACGCCGACGGGCCGGCGGTGGGCATGCACTTCGTCGTCACCACTACTCGCGCGAAAGCTGTGCCGCCAGCCATGGATGAGGTGACCACCCAGCGCTGGGTGTACCGCCTGGCCGATGCCTACGACTACTCGGCACTGGGCGTCAAAGGCAAGAACGTGCCATCCGAGGTGCCGGGCCGCTGCGTTGATGTCAACACTCTGCTGCAAATGCATATCGCTACCCCAGACCAGGGTCTCGAAGCCGCCGTCACAGAAGCCGTTGAACGCTGGGCCGATGCGCCCGCCAAGGCCGACGTCATCGGTGTCCTGCCAGAAAACGTCGCCGCCAGCACCCTGGCCCCACACCTGGACCTCACAGAGGAACCGCTGCGCATTCCGGTGGGCATCAGCGAAGACACCCTGCAACCAACCATGCTGGAAGTCTTCGAAGAAGAACACATCCTCATCGCCGGGCCCGCCCGCAGTGGTAAATCCACCCTGCTGTGTGCGATCGCCGAGCTGCTACTCAACGCCCCGGCTGGCCAGCGCCCCGCCGTCTGGGGTATTTCCAACCGGCGTTCACCGCTGGGGGAGCTGCCGCTGGATAAGATTGCTGAAACCCCCGACGACATCCCCGGCATGCTCGCGCTCCTACGACTCGAAACCGGCCCCGTCTTTCTGCTCATTGATGACGCCGAACGCGTTGACGACGCCGATCAGTCGATCGCCGGGCTATTGACCTCCACGAACCCTCGAGTGTGCGTCGTGGCCGCCGGACGGGCCGGAGATCTGCGCTCGCAGTATGGCCACTGGACCAAGAAGCTATCCAAAGCTCGGTGCGGTGTCCTGTTGCAACCCGATGTGGATTTTGACGGCGACCTGCTCAACGTCAAGATCCCGCGCCGCGCCCCGGTCGCCATGACCACCGGACGCGGTTATGCCGGTGTTGGTGGTTCAGTGTCGCTGATCCAATCGATGAGCCCGACCGATCATGTTGAATCGTCCCAGCCACCTCTGGAATCTCAAGCCAAGTTGTAGTTGTGGAAAGCCCACGGCGTATCAGTGTTCTAAGGAGAACCATGACCATCACTCGCTCTTCGAAGAAACTCGCAGCTCTGGCAGTTGTGCCATTTGTCGCAGTGCTTGCTCTGTCGGGGTGTGGCAGCGATGACGGCAGTAATGCGAGCGACGGCGCATCCAATGTCAATATTGAGCCGGTCGAAGCTGAAGCAACACCGAGCGAGGCCAGCGTTGAGCCGGTCGAGACCACCCCAGACACCCCTGCTGCCAGGGTGAAACGACCGAAACTGCCTTTACGCAAAGCCAGAACGGTGTAGAAATGACGCTTATCTACACCGCAGTTGGTGACCGAGTCATCAAACAGACCACCCGCAACGTGATCGACTACCAAGCAGCCGGATTTGCGGATAAAGCTCAGGCTCAGGAAATCTTGGATCCCATGCTGGATCAGGCCTCCGGGATCGAAGGGTATGACCAAAGCATGGAATACGGTGAGACCTCTGCCGTTGAGGAAGTCTCAGTTGATTATGAAGTTGTAGATATGAGCGACCTGGAGGGCCTGCTTGGCTTCGAAGGCTCGGAAAACATGGGTGTTGCCGACTTCATCAGCCTGTCAGAAAGCCGTAAGCTCCTTGAGCAGCAAGGTTTCACTGAAGTCGAATAGGACTGGGCCAAAAACACGATGAACATTATGGCCCAATTCAACGTGGAGTCTTGGTCAACTCGAAGCTAAGAACAGGATTCACCAGCGGTGCGGCCCCCGAGGGGTAAGCACCGCTGGTGAAGTAATTATTGGGTTCAGCACTGAGCTTTGACCGGGTCTGTTGCATCCCAAAGCGGTGCATACATGTGGTCAGGCTGCATCAGCCCAGGCGATGTCGATGGCACCGAGGGGTGCGGGTGGGTCGCTGTTCCAGTGTTTGAGTTCGGCCAGTGGTGGGCGGGTGTCCACGGTGTAGGTGTGTCCGGTGGGGGTGGTGACGGTGAGTTCATCCACGGTGCCGGTGTAGGTCCAACCCCGATTTTCTTTGCGTTGGTTGCAGCGTTTGCACAGTCCGGTGGCGTTTTCCCAGCTGGTGGGCCCACCTTCGGCCCAGGGGTGGCGGTGATCGGCGTCCTGGACCGGGCTATTACACCACGGTGTGGCGCAGACATCGTCGCGGATTTTCAGCATTTTGGTCAGATTCTTGGGGAAGTGTCGGCGCCGGGAATCCATGGCCACCAGTTGCCCATCGGTGGGTCGGGTGTAGAGCCGCCGTAAGAAGATGTTTGCGGCTGGGTCGGCTAGCCAGTCGGTGATCATCCCGGCCGGGACCGGGCCGTCGCCGGGCAACCAAGCCGGCAGGTCATCGGCCCCGAACAAGGTCGTGTCGTGCATGACGACGATGACTTCAGCCTGCACCCCGTTGGCGGTGGTTTGCCCGGTGAGTAACTCCACGAACAGATCGGTCATCACCTGGTCTCGGGTCAACGGTGTGCCATCGGCATCCACGGCTTGGCCTTGGTCGAGGCGTTGGTTGGTGAGGCGCGTCAACGTTTCCATCACGGCGGCCCCTTGGTGGGAGGGCAGCTCAGCGGTGACATACACCAGGCCATCCCCGGCGGGGTCTTTGCACACCCGGCGCCGGGATGTGTTCTCTGCGGCCCGGGCTTCGGCGGCGGCCCGATCTAACCGGTAGGCATGGCCCTGGATGAGCCGCCGCAATTGGGTGGTGGAGGCTTTGCCCAACCGGTGGGCAATCAAAGCATCGATTGCCCGGCGGTGGGCATCAGACAGATGGAGGGTTTCCTGGGCGACCACCCGGGCATGAAATTCACTGACCCGACCCTCGGTCAGCGCCGCCAACGTATGGGGCAACACGGTGCACAGTGCCGTGGCCGTATGGGTCAACGCGGCCCCCACATATGGGGACTCGCCCCGAGCAAACCCGACCTCGGCCTCAATGCCCTTGCACCGCTGCGAGGTAGGGATCCGTAACGCGGCCTCGTCAGCATGCCGGTAGTCAACGAATCGCGAGGTCGTCAGCGCCTGATCGCCCCGCAGCATCCGGGCGGCTTGTTCCACCAGTTGGAGCCGATCAATACAAGCTTCCGGGGACTCCGGGGCCGGTAACGAGCCCAGCACGGCCATCGCCCGCTGCACCACGTCTCCTGCGACCTCATCCCGTGTTTCCATACCCCAACCCTAGTCAGCCACACGGACACGATAAGCCACCATCACCCACCGTTTGGACAACTCCACCCCACCACACCACGCTGTGGAAAACCACCATCGTGAGTGCTGTTTTGTGCTATTGAAACACTAGTCGCGCGTGGTAATGCTCAACGGGGAGCTCTGCAGACTGGTGAAGTTTCCGACCGATGCGTGGATACTGCACTGCGGGGTGACCGATAGCGCCGTCACTGTTAAACCGTCAGAGGAAATGGCGACGGCGCCTGAGCAGTTATCAGAAAAACGTACGCCCGACTCATCACCGGCAATGTTCTGCAGCATCTTGGATGGTGAACCGGAGGAGGGGCTTTGATACAGCGGATTGAGCTCATCCGGGCCGCTTGGCCATACGGGAAGCAAGGTGATCGGTAGCGGGGTCTGGGAGACGGTTCGCGATGGTGTTTCAACGCGGATATCCATGAGGCGTTGCACCGGATAAGCGGTGGACGACGCATCCGGGTTGTGCAAGGCGGTATTTGTCGCCTGGGCGGCGGCCTCGAGCCAGGCGTTGAGCTCTTGTTGATCGGTTATGCTGCCGGGCAGGGTCGCCGTTACTGTGAGCTGGTCGTTGGCAGGAATGTCGACGCCGTCCAACTGCCACCCGCATTCGGCGCGAAGGCCGGTGTTGGAAGTCTGGTGGGATTTGGCAGCCGCGCCCTCCCAGCTCACCGCTGGGCACGCTTCCGCTTCGGGATCCGTGGCGGGCAAGACCTCTAAGAACTGGCCCGATAGGGGTGCTCGCTGTGCCGAGTAGGTGATTTCGACGGTGATCTGTTCCGCATCAGGATCATAAGATGCCTGACGAGACACCGCCAGCCCGGTGGGCAATGGTGGATCTTGTTGGCTCGCCTGCAAAGCTGTGTCGGAGGCCGTTTGCGCGTCGTCGGCATTGCCGGTGAATAACCAGATACCGCCGACCACGAGCGCGACCAGTAATACGAGCCCGCAAAGACCAAGCACGATATTTTTCTTCGTGAACCAGCTCTGCTGCTCGTCTGCCGGCGTTTGCTCTGTGGCGGGTTCGTCCGGTTCGGAGGTACGCGCTACCGGCATGGGGCGCAGAACCGTATGCTGCGGGGCCGGGCCTAATTCGGGGGCATCTTGGGCGACGGATGATTCGACGTCGCCGGTCAGGTTTGTTTCGTGGAGCAGGTCGCTGCGCAGCATGGTGCGAGGACGTTCTGCTTCGACAAAATCTTCGGCAACCGCAGCGGGCGCAAGGGCAGGCAGGTCGTGAAATTTCGGTGCCAGACGGCGCATGGTCGCTGCGGCTTCTGCGGCACTGGGTCGATCACGCGGATCTTTGGCCAGCAGGTCATTGACGGCGCGCCAGAGCTCACGCGGAATATCGAGTTCCGGAGGGAGCGCGGTGACGTGACGGTACGCGATGGTGAAGTCGGTACCCGGACCGTCGAATGGGGTTCGGCCGGATAGTAGTTCATAGAGCAACACACCGGTCGAGTAGATGTCGGCGGCGGAAGTGGAATGGCCGTGGCTAATGATTTCTGGCGCCATGTACTGGGGAGTGCCCAGCATGCCGGAGGTTTGGCGTTGGCGGGCACTGACCACCGAGGCGATACCAAAGTCGGTCACCCGCACAGTCTGCCTCTGACCGGGTTGCCATGCTTCAGCCAGCAGGACGTTATCCGGTTTGATATCGCGGTGGGTTACCTGCAGGCGGTGAGCCTCGGTCAGCCCATCAAAGATTTGGGCTGCGAGGTTGAGGGCTTCGGCGGCCGGTAGGGTCTTCTGGGCTGCTAAGAGATCGCGCAGCGTCCCCCCGGCGATGTAGTCCATGACAATCGCAAGGGTTGAACCTTCGACGACCAGGTCGCGTACCGCCACGATATTTGGGTGGCGCAACCCGATGAGTACGGAACGTTCGCGAACAAATCGTTCCACAAGATCCGCATCGTTGGCGTGTTCTGCCTTCAAGATTTTTGCCGCGTAGGTCGCGTCGTCGCGCGTGGATTCTGTTAACCACACATCACCGGCGGCACCTGAACCGATGTGCTTGACGAGCCGGTAGGAGGCGCCGAGTGCATCGCCGGGTTGTGGAGTCGACATTTACGCTCCTTCCGGACTGTTATGACAGGGACTATGCAGACTGTTGCATCGTATCAACGTGGCGATTCCTCAACGAGTACATGACCGATGTTGTGCCGTCGATCTGACGTTAATCTCTTGATGTACTAGATCAATTTTTGGTTAAGGATTCTTGAAGAATGAGTGAACATTTTGATGATTCAAGGGTGGTGTGCCGTATCGATCCTGCCGGTCCTAGTCAACGGAGTATCTTGAAGCTTTACGTATTGCACCAAGTCAACAGGCCATTTTAGGCGGATTAGCGATGATCCGTGGCAGACACTTCGATGCTGATATTCATATTTGAACTATTTTTATGCTGGTTCGGTAGTGGGCGTCATGTTGTGACATGGATTGAAATTAGTTGAAAATATTTGCTTCGCTGGGATGGTGCCCAAATTTTGGGTGGCCTTTTGTTGTCTTTTTCAAGGAGTGCTCCGATGGCTACACGCGTATTATCAACCGAAGAAGCGAAAACCGCGATTCGTCAGATCCAGTCCATCGTCAATGGTGGCTTTACCGATCAGATCACCAACCTGGACACCCAGGGTCGTGTCCTGTCGGATCCAAACGTCTGGGATGGCCCGCTGGCAGAAACCTTCCGCAATGGCACCTGGCCAGAAACCAAATCGGCCCTGGACAACGCCAAGCAACAGCTGGAAGAACTGCGCAATCAGCTGGACCGCATTTCCCAAGACATCTTCACCGCAGGTGGCGGCGCCTAACACGCTTCCGAATACCGGTGTGTCGAGACCTTCTGCGTTCTCGGCACGCCGGTTCCCTGTTCTTTCACGACGTCAGTACGGCGTCATGTTCACTGTGCGGCATTGTAAGAATTCAGAAGGCGAGAAAATTCATGTCAGGCATCGGCGGCAACGAACCAACGGGCTATAACTACGCAGCAGCTGACACGCTCAAAGCCAAGGCAAGCAACTTGCAGGGCAAGCTATATGGTCAACAAGGCTCCCGCTCGTCTGCTGTGTGGTACGCGATGCGAGAGTTTCGCGGATATTACTCTGAGGTCTTTGATCGTAACGCCGAGGTCGCGTCAGACGGTCGCCGCGAGGTCGCCAATGCGTTGGGGCAGTTGGCTGGTTGGGTAGTCGAGCTCAAAGAAGCCGCCGAAGCCGAAGATCAACGCCGCGAAGAGGCCCGGGCATGGGCAGAACGTCAGCGCCAGCGTGAGAATAACTTATTGGTTGGCGCATGGCATGAAGTCACCACCTGGTTCGGTGGCGGCGATGATCCGCAGCCACCGCCGGCGGAAGACCCACCAAACTTTCAAAGCGACGTCGTCCAAGTGAAGGGACGTGAAATCGATCCTCCGGCCGGTAGCTCGAGCACATCGTCTGCGGCGCCTACTGATTTGCGTCATTTCCAGACGCGCACCGGAGAACTCGATGATGAACTGGCGACCGCTGTCTCGCAATTCCAGAGCGCGTTAAGCGACTACGAGGCCGGCTGTAATAGCGCGTGGGGTTACCTCAACGGTCAGCCGGTTTTGACCGCGATGAATTCGTGGCTAGAAGATAACGCCAACGACGCTCAGTGGGCTGGACTCGTTGCTGAAGCTTTTGAAGCCGCCGGTGGTGAAGGCCGCATTACGATGGCCGACGCGTCGATTGCTGCTACCTTGGCCAACGCCGGGGTCGATTCGCATCGCGATAACCTCACGATTGAGCCCTTTTCGGCTGTTGGATCGCAACCGACCACCGGTTTCGCCGACGACCCGGTCAACACCTCGACCGGGAACTTCTTAGAACCCGAGCATGATCTGGTGTTTTCTGACGCCGCTGCATCATTGCGATTCTCGCGCATGTATAACTCCCTGGATGACCGCACCGGCGTGTTCGGTTTCGGTTGGTCCTCGGTGCTGGATACTCGTCTGGAGCTGGATGACGAAGGCGCCCGCTTCATCATGGAAGACGGCCGCCAGATTACCTTCCCACGCGCCGGTGACGGCTGGGATCGCGGGGTTGGCGAAAACTACTGGCTGACGGACACATTGCCGCAGCGACTCACCAGTGTTGTCGGGCTGCCTGATCGTGTACTGACGGTGACCGATAACGAAGGCAACTGGTGGGCTTTTACTCCGACTGGCATCTGGGTGGCGGCTGGTACCGGGCCGGGTACGACCGTGAGCGTGGTGCGTGATGATGCCGGTGATATCACCCGTCTGAGTCATGACCGTGGCCGGTTTATTGACGTGGAATATGCTGCTGACCGGGTGGCCAGTGTGCATGCATCGGATGGCCGCCGCATCGAATACCTGTATGACGACCAGCGTCGTCTCACCGAGGTGACCAGCGCATCCGGTACGCGCACGTATCGTTGGAATGACGCCGGTCTGATCGACCAGGTGGTCGCGGCTGATGGCGTTGTTGAAGTTGTCAACACCTACGATGCCAAGGGGCGGGTGACCCGTCAGCTGACCCCGTACGGTCGTAGTGTGCGGTTTGCGTATTTGCGCGGCCGGGTCACCTCAGTATCCACCGATGATGGTGGTGGTGCCAATACCTGGATTGCTGACCGTAAAGGCAGGTTGGTGGGCATTATCGACGCCGAGGGCAACCGGCAGTCGATGGCCTATGATCCACACGGCAATATAGTCTCGGCCACCGAGCGTGATGGCCAAGTCACCGTGCACGCTTATGATGATCGTGGCCGCAAAACCCGCACCGTCACCCCTGAAGGTGCTGACATCACCTACGGCTACGACGAGCACGACCGAGTCACCACTGTGGTGACTGCTACCGGTGGTGTTGTTGAATATGAATACGCCAACGCTGCCGACCGTAACCCCTCGATCATTATCGACCCAGTGGGCGGACGCACCCAGCTAAACTGGTCAGCAGGATTGCTCACCCAGGTCATCGACCCCGAGGGTGTACAACTGACCTTTAGCCACAACGAGCACGGTGAAATGACGGCCGTGACCAACGCAGCTGGAGATACCGTCCAACTCGTGCGCGACCATGCTGGCCGCGTCACACAAGCCATCACTGCCGGCGGTGCCGTAACGGAATACCGCTACGACGACCAGGGAGCACTGGCATCGCGCCAGGACCCCGACGGCGCAATCTGGCGTTTCGAATACGGTGCCGGTGGCAAAGTCACCGGCCTGATCGACCCCTTGGGCGGACGCACCGAACTGGCCTATGGGCCAAGTGGCGATCTGGCGGTCATCACCGATCAACTCGGACGCACCATCACTAAAGATTTTGATGAATTCGGCAATCTATCAACCGTGACCCTGCCGGATGACACCCAGTGGACCTTCACCCACGACGCGCTGTCCCGCCTACGCGAGGTCATCGACCCCGCCGGCGGCGTGTGGTCCCGCGAATATGATGTCAACGGTCAGGTCACCGCCCTGATCGACCCCACCGGTGTGCGCAGCGGAGTCTCACGATCCCGTGAAGATGGTATCGCCACCGTACGTAATGCCTTCGAGCAAACCACCATCAACCATGACGAATATGGCCGTCCCGTTCAGGTCAAACACCATGACGGGGCTGTAGAACTGATCTCCTACGATGCCTGCGGACGCCCGATTGAACTGGTTGCTGCCGACGGCGGCCTGACCAAAATTGAGCGCGACCTGGCCGGACGGATCATTGCAATCACTACGGCTGCAGACCTGACCACCCGCTACGAATATGACGCCTGCGGCCGTCCAGTCACCGCCATCGATCCAACCGGTGGCCGCACCAGCCTGACATATAACGCCGACTCCCGGGTCATCAAGATGACCAATCCGGCTGGCGACGTCGCCACCACCGAGTACGATGCTGTCGGCCGAGTCATCCGCCGGGTGGTACCAGGTTCCGGAGTGGCTCGTTACCGCTACGATAAACTCGGCCGCTTAGTTGGCATCCAAGATCACCGCTATGGCCAACGCAGTTTCCAATACGACGCTGCAGGTCAACTGACCAAAATCACCAACGGCGTCGGCGGTATCACAACCTATGCATACGACGCCCGCGGTCGGCTGACACAAGTCACCGACCCAACAGGCGGCGTCACGCGATATACCTATACCGAGCTAGATCAAATTGCCTCGGTGACTGACCCGCTTGGCCGTACCACCACCGCAACCTACGATCCGGCAGGTCGGCAAACCTCGCAGACGGATCCTGATGGCCACATCACCCAATGGGTCCACGACGCAGCAGGCCGTGAAATCGGGATGAAAATTGATGACCACTGGGTCGCCAAACTCGAACCCAACGAGCATGCGCGCACCGTGGTCTTCGCTGATTACACCGGCGATGCCCCCACCACCCATACTCTGGTTATGAACCTGCGCGGACAATGCACTCGCCGTACGACCACCATCGGTCAGGCCGAGTACACCACGCAGTGGGAATACGACGTCGTTGGCAACCGGACGGCAATGATAGACAATGCCGGTCGTCGCACCCAGTACCATAGGGATCTTCTGGGTCGCATCACCCGGATCACCCATCCGGACCTGCCAGAGATTCAACTATCCTACGATGCTGCAGGCCGAGTCCGCGAAGCGCAAACGGATGGACAGCTCCACACCTGGGAATACGCCAATGGTTTCCCTGTGACTCATACACGCAGCGATGACTCGGGCGTGTCCAGGACGCAGATTTCGCGTGATGACGTTGGACGTATCACCGCGTTGGATGGCCCGGACGGCGTCACCGAGTTTTCTTATGACGACGCCTGCCAACTGATCGGCGCTACGTCACTGGTCGGCCAACAAACCTGGACTTATGATCTGGGTGGTCGACTCATCCGGGAAACGTCACCGAGCAGTCAACGCGATCTGACCTACGATATTGCCGGTCAATTACAGACCATTATGGATGCTGAGGGTACTCAGACACAGTATCTCTATGACGGCCAGGGACGCCGCATCCAGGAGCTAACACCCGAGACAATCACCGATTATGTGTGGGATGCTCGCGGTTGGTTGACCAGCGTGACCGAACGCGGCACCGATGGCGAGCATGAAACCAACCTGTGGGTCAATGCACTGGGTGAATTGACTCAAGTGGATGGCAACCGTCTTCACTGGGATCTTGGTACAGCGGTGCCGCAACTCATGGGTGTAGATGATACCGCCGTGTTGCGCGGTCCTGCGGGTTTCACCGGTCTGGGCGACCAATGGCAGGCTGCCGGCTGGCGAACTGTGCGAGCGACTGACGGTGCAGAACCATGGCAGACCCTGTCTGCCGCTGAGTCATATACCAGCGGCATGAGTCTCAGTGCTGATGGTGGAATCCAGATTGCAGGCCTGGAATGGCTGGGTGCTCGAGCCTACGATCCGGTGGCAAGAGGTTTCTTGTCGGTCGATCCGCTGGCTCCGCCTCCGGGTGCTGGCTGGTCCGCAAACCCCTACTCCTATGCCGGAAATGATCCGTTGCATGCCCTAGATCCGTTAGGTCTTAGCCCGGTAACGGATGCCGAGCTTCAAGAGTATGCCGATGGTCTTCAAGGACCGCTGGCCACCGGCTTTAATGCCGCAGTCGATTGGACCAAAGACAACTGGGAGTACTTGGCAGCAGGTGCAGCCGTTGCTGTCGGCATTGGCTTTATGGCAACCGGTGTTGGCGGGCCGGTCGGTGCCGCCATCATTTCGGGGGCATTCATGTCTGGCGGATTGTCGATCGGGACGCAGAAATATCAAAATGGTGAAGTTAACTGGAAGCAAGTCGGTGTGGATGCCGCTGTGGGTGGAGCCATGGGTGGGCTGGGAGCCGGTGCAGGCAACCTGACGAAGTCGATGCTGCTGAAAAAGTCATCTACGGCACGAAACGCTGTTGGTAACCACGCGGATGATGCTGCCGTCGTGAAAGGTAGTGATAGCCTTTGGGCTAAGTTCAATGGCAACACAAAACTTGATGCTGCTTCGAAAGTTGAAGCCGCTACCAACACCAATATGGCGGTAGATAACTTCACTCGCAGTCTGGCCAGTGATGCTGTCTCGAATATGACGACTGCAAACGTAGGATACTTTGTGGACGTTGCAACAAATCCAGATAAAGACCTCAACATGAGAGACTTTGTGTGGGCTAACGGTCAAGGCCTGTTGAACACTACTGTCTCATCAACGGTAAAATCTGGTTCACTGGTGTTTGGCATGCCAACGGATGTGACAGCCGGTGCTCCATTAAGCGACAGAGCATCTGCGTTTGCTCGTGACGCTGTGCCAAGTGTGTCGGCTGATGCATTAACGACTTATGCTGATTGGCAAGTACAAGGAGCATCGGATGAGGGCTTGACCCCAGGGCAGCGCACCGCAGACATTGTGAATATCGGGGCCTCAACACTCGGCTCGGGCATGAACACAAGCGTTCCAGAGATGCATTTGCCAAGGTCTCAAGGAGAGTAATCAGCATGGTTGAGCCAACACGTTTAGGTGCCGGGGCAGGGCTTGCGGCAGGTGCGGCTAGTGGTACTACGCAGCGCAAGTTGCGGAAGATGAGTGGTCATCCGGAGGAGCCACGGGTTTTTTCGCAAGCCAAAATTTTGGTGCCTTTGGGCCTAGTTGCCAGCCTGGTGATGACCTTGGTGATGTATTTTCCGATCAGCGACTACGTAGCTGGCCGTAGCAATGACATCTTTTCGATCATCATTCCGGGCCTGATTACGCTGTTTAGTTATGTCCTGCTGCTGCACGGACTGTTTCGTCGCTTTGGGGTGGACCGTGAGAAAGTCTGGACCAAGTTTGGAGCACTATTCCGCAAAGAAGTCCGCTTTGACCAGATCGATCGGTTTGGTGTGGGATTTCAGCAATATAAACTCTACGCTGGTGACACCAAGGTCAATATCGACTACAACCGTTTCGACTACTCGCTAGTGTTCATCCGGTTGTTGGAAGAACTACAGGTTCGCCGTTTCAAACTGCAAAATGTCGATATCGATGATCCTCAGTGGGAAGATACTGCCCAAGCGCACCGCAATATGTTTGCTTCTGACGTGTTTGAGAACCACCGAGCGTTTTATGAAACCCATCCAGAGGAACTTGATAAGCTCCAGGCCTTGATTGAGCCGCCGACGTCGTATAGCAATTGATTTTAGGCCATGATGTACCGGCCCTTATCTTGGGACATCTTGCAGATAGTCAGAATCACGCATAGCTCATGGGCTGTGTCTTGACTAGTGGGTTGCATGCGAAATAAGGACTGGATATGAGCGGCTTCCAGCCTGACGATCAGACCGGGCGGCCTGGTGTCACCCGTATGCTCTGACCGCAGAAGATAAAAGTCTGCAGGGCTACCTTGCTTCATTCGTGTCGGGCAGTGTGGCCGGTGGTTTATCAGGGGTAGGAGGGCCAGCCGCAGGAACGTTGGCTAAAAGCCTGGGCCAGAATGCTACTTCGACACTGGCGACAACATTGCAATCGGGAATAAACTCCACCAGCGGTGCCGCGGGGTCTGTACTCAACGATGTGCTCTCTGGACGAGACATATCCATGTCGAATGCTCTGCTGTCAGGCACCACCTCCGGGGTCACCACGCCGCTGACATCCAAATATCTCCCGAGTCAGCATGCAATGACCACGCTGAAGCAAGCCTCGCATTTCAGTGTCCGCACACTCGATGGACTCATCTCACCGGCCGGACCGAACGCTGGAAGACTGGTCCAAGGGGCTGTAACAGGCTCCACGGTCAGCGGCGCAGTAACCCATACCGTTGAGGAAACGATAGATTGGTTTCGTGGGGATTAAGGAAGTGCCGAGGTGTTAACAGCTCGCAGGATTCGGTGGGGCCTCATAGGGCTGCTCTTTCTTGGAGCCTTATTGATACCGACGAATGCAGAACCCCTAGGGGAGTACCTGCCCACTCGCGGTGTCATGCTCATCGCACTGGTGATGAGCTTTGGAGCCTCACAGCTGGTGGCGTTTCAATGGATAGTGCTGCCGAGTTTGGCCATCCTGCTCTTCGGCTCACCTGTGACTCAACTTTTCGCGGCTGAGGTGCTGCCGCTTCTTTGGTGGTTTACCGGGCTGATGTTCTGGGCCCTTAGTGGCCAAGAGTTGTTGGAATTGGCGGTCCACCGGCTGAAAGGACTAGCACAGCAGTATTCTTCGCTTGCGGATGTCCCGCGAGGCCGCTTGGTCAGATTCCATGTCCCGAACTGGATTATCGCAGGTATTGTCATAACCGTTTATACCGTGGTTGTCCCCGTCGTTGTCCACGGTCAGGTGGCACAACAGACACTTTGGGTCGTATTATTTGGGTCGCTCGCGGGATGCGTCATTGCACTGCTCACCGGAAGATGGCGTCTTTACGCGGTTTTCTTGGTGTCAGTCGTACTTGCAGTTACCTTCCTGGAACGAGCAGACTATGCCACCTTCCTTGGGTTCAGCTGGCTGACCGCCTACGTAGTGGCGTGCATTATGAAAGACCCGAGCACCATTCATCGATCACTGGTGCAGGTGCGTCGAGCCGCCAAACTCCCACTGAAGGATCAAGGCACCCCCGCCGCGCAAGGATAGTGTGCGGGGTAAAGCTTACAACTCAGCCATGCGGTGTGGTCGCGCGTCTTTTCACAGGGAAAGATCTGGGTCCCGCTTGGGTTATTCCTCAGCTTGCTCATGACGCTGATCGTACCGAGTTTCATCGGTGAGTATCTTGACGGCACGAGTGACGATATCTTCTCGGTCATCTTGCCCGGGTTATTCACCCTGTTTTGTTACCTGTTGTTGTTGATGGGACTGTTCCGCCGTTTTGGGGTGGATCGGGACAAAGTGTGGACCCGGTTCGGTAAGCTGTTCAACCGTCAGATCCGTTTTGAAAACGTAGATCGAATCGACACCGGAGTTGGGCGCTTCAAGGTATATGGCGGGGATACAAAAATCAATATCGATTACAACCGGTTCGATTACACACTGGTCTACATTCGCTTACTGGAAGAGCTGCAGTACCGCCGCATAAAGGTCAAGAACCTCGATATTGATGATCCAGAATGGGAAGGTACCGCCCAGGCCTTCCGCAATTCGCTCGCACGTCATGCATACCAGAACCACCAAACGTTCTATGATGCTCATCCCGAAGAGCTAGACCGACTCCAAGCTTTGATACAGCCGCCAAAGTCCTATGTCAACCGGGCTGGAAGCACCGAGTGATCGGAGTCTCACAATTCGATTCACTTCGGACGCCGTGGGATACTGTACGCATGTTTCTCAGTGCTTTGGACATGTTGGTCCCAACTCATCAAACTTCAGGATTGTGGCGCCATCCAGAGGCGCAGCACGCCCAGTACTCTGATCTGCATTTTTGGAAGAAACATGCGGTCATGCTGGAAGAAGCAGGCTTTGACACCATGTTTTTTGCGGATGTCTCGGGCCTGTACGACGTCTATGAAGGCACCGGCACAACGGCAATTCGTGCTGGCATGCAATACCCAGCACTTGATCCATTACTGTTGATCAGTGCCCTGGCAGCCGAAACTTCGACCATCGGTTTTGGGGTCACGGCCAATGTCTCGTATCTGCCGCCATATTTATTAGCCCGTACGTTTGCCACCTTGGATCACCTCACCAATGGGCGGATCGGTTGGAACATCGTCACCGGATACCAGCGCTCTGCACTGCGTAACCTCGGTGGCGAAGACATGCTGCCACATGACCAACGGTATGACCGCGCCGATGAGTACATGGAAGTCGTCTACGGCTTATGGGAAGCTTCCGTCGAACCTGATGCGATCGTTGGTGATGTCACCAGTAACACCTATATCGATCCGAAAAAAGTCCATCCGATTGACCACTCCGGTGACTGGTTCACTGTCCCGGGTCCAGCCCTGGTGACACCGGGCCCACAGCGCACACCATTACTCTTCCAAGCAGGATCATCGCCTCGCGGTATCGAGTTTGCCGTGAAACATGCAGAAGCCCTATTCTTCTCGGGTACCTCACCAGAAAACGTGCGACAGCTAGTCGATCGGGTAGAACAACAGATGCAGGCTGCCGGGCGTTCCAGAGCATCAGCACGTCTGATCACCTCGGTGACAGTCATCGCAGCAGCCACAGATGAAGCAGCCTATGATCGCTTCCGCGACTACAGCCAATACGTTGATCAAGACGCTGCACTTGCCCTCTTTGCTGGCTGGACGGGCCTGGATTTGTCGCAGTTTAAACCGACTGATGTGCTCCAAGACGTGCATATTGAAGGCAACCGTTCTGCGTTGCAGTCGTTTACCTCGATGGATCCTGATCGCCAATGGACAATTGCTGACCTTGCCTCATACATGTCCATTGGCGCTCGCGGTCCCGTCATTGTAGGATCCGGCAAGACCGTCGTCGACGAACTGGAACGGTGGGTAAGAGAAGCTGGTGTTGACGGCTTCAACATCGACTACGCGCTCCGTGGCCCGGATATGGCGGCGTTCGCGCAGTTTGTCACGCCGGAACTGCGAGCACGTGGACACCTTGGGGCGGCATTACAGGACGAGGCTCACTCTCAAACGCTTCGTGGTCGCATATTCGGGACAGATTGGCTGCCACAAGACTCCACCGGGGGTGCCTATCGAGGATCTAAAAGATCCCTGTAAAAGCCCGGTCCGTGGCATGGGATCACGTTCCTTCCTGTGGCGCTGGCCGGTAAGAGTGGATTTTCAGTTCCTTGGCATAGCGGATGCTGCCGTCGACGTCGATCGCGGATTCGTGCACGCGCACCTCATACGGTGCCTGCTCGAACGTGTTGGCCAGGCCTTCGGCGTTGTCATCGGTGAGCCCATCGGTATAGATCAAGGTGGGACAGTTGGTGGATTCGAGGACGATGCGCCAGGGGAGCTCGTCGTCGCGGGTTTCTTCTGCGGTGGCCTGCGTGACATTGCAGACGCCCCAGCGCAGATCGCTGGGATAGCCGGCGCCCATCGATATGAAACCAAAGGGAATCAACACCAGGAACCACAAGACCATGAGTAAAAATGCTAATCCCACCAGGCGTTGGCCCACCGTCTTGGGTGCCTTGGGTTCAACGGGCTGCGCGTGGCTCACGGGTGCCTCCTCAAACGGCTGGGGCAGGGGTAGGATCGAGTCGATTCTACGACGGTGGTGTCGTCGTCGGTCATGCACGCTGCAAGGTTGAAGCAATGGTTAGTATCGAAGGATGCAGTGGCGCGAAGTTGATGGTTATGACTGGTACGTACTTGAGACCCCGGAGACCGGACCGTATCTGAGTTTAGTGCTCGGTTACGGGTTGGTGCATGAGCCAGTCGAGGAGTTTGGGACCCTGCAGTTGGCTGCGGGCATGTTGCAGATGGAGCTGTCGCGCCCCGTCGAGACCGGTTTTGGGCGAGCTTCGGTGCCGGAAGTGTCGGTGACGGTGGGTTCTGATACGACAACCATTGGCATGCGCGGGGATGTAGCGACCCTGTCGGCGGCGTGGCAGCGGTTTGCTGACGTTTTGGCAGGCCGCCAGACGGTGGACATCTCCGATCCGGTGGATGTACGGATCTCAGCAGCCCCGCGGGATATCACGACCCGGTTTGGGTTGACCTCGTTGACGTTAGCCGCCTCGCAGGTGGTGCAACCACAGGCTGCGGGTGACCCGTTTATGTTGTTAGGACACCTGAATCCCGCTGCGGGCCAGGTTCGGGCGGTGATGTGCACGAATACCGAGCAGCTGATCTCCAACGCATTTGCGGCACCTACCGGGGGATTGGCGGGTGTGGAGCGTTCGCGGTATCGTGCCGATGCCCGCCCGGGCGGGATGGAATTTCGTGCGGGTTATCCGTTGATCTCGGTCATGGTGCCCAGTTCGGCCGATGGTGCCGCCGCCGTGCGAGTGCTGGCCCAACAAACGGTCCAACATATTCATGACGTGACCCGGCGCGATCTGGGCATCGAAGTTTCTCTGGTGTCCGTGGGGCCGGATACGTTGGCGACCCTGATGGTCGCGGACGCTATTTTGCATGGGCAACAGCGCTCGCAGATCCAGCAATTGATTGTCTCCAAACCGATTCCGGATCACCGGATTGCCGACGCCGTGGAGTTCGAGGTCGAAAACCGGCCGCTCAGTAGAATTCTAGCCCGTCGGGTCCACGGTCTGGATGAGGAATTCGCCTCGCTGGATGCCACGCACCAGGCGGTAGCGCAGGCCCGGGCAACGATGCGGTTCTACACAGACCCCCTCTCGCACCTTCCGGCCGGGTACGAACCGATTGACCAGGCCTTGCCCGCCGCGGATGGTCCGAAATTCAAGCGAAAAGCTGGCCGCGACCACCTGGTGATCGGCACCGACGTCATCGAGCATCGTTATGCTGGTGGCCATGGCGCGGTGACGGTCGATGCGGTAGATGTACACAACCTGGCGCTGGTGATCGAGGACCCATCTGATGCCGTGGTGCTCATCGATGACCAGTACCGCACGGTGGATGTCATTTTCGATGTGTACCGCAAACAAAATCAGCTACGCGAGTTGATCACCCAGCGTACCCAGGGCGTGCCGCGGATTACCGCCGGCGACCTGATCCCGACAGCGCAGGTCCGACAGCAGGCGGGCAAGTCGCGGATGCTCAAGTGGGCGGTTGGGCTAGCTCCGGTGGCCATCATCATGTTTGCGGTGTTGATGTCCTGGGCGGAAGGGTTGCGCGAGGTCGGCGAACCAGCACCCGAGCACATGGACCCGCCGCAGGCTCGACAAGATGAGCCGGAACGTGCTGCAGAGCAGGTCAAAACGGCAGCGGGAGAGACTGCGACGTTGGCGAACTGGTCGCGCGTCACCGTTGACGTGACTGAGTTTGAACCGGGCGAGGATAGTGAATTCGCAGCATTCACGGGCGTGCATCTGGTGGCGGATATCGAATATTGCGCCGCCGAGGACGACGACTTCGTGGACCCGGAGCTGTTCTCCATGACCCACGGTGAGCCGTCACAATTCGCACACGACGTGGAGGACGTTGAGGATCCGCTGCAACCACGCGAGCTGGAGGCAGGACAGTGCGCGACCGGCCAGCTGGGGTACTTCGTCATGGGTGACGAAGCTACGAATATGCAGGTGTCTTATAGCTACGACTATCCGGGTCGGGTGGCCTGGGTGGTTGAGGACATCTCCTCGGGGTCGTGATGGCACGTCGTCGAAACAAGACCCCGACCCGCACCCAAACCGTTGTGACCTTGTTGATCATGTTCGGTGGGTTGCTACTCATGACCTGGGCTTTCACTGATCCTTGGCGAGATGCCCAGAACTTCACGTGGGTCGAGTGCGAGGTCATGAGCGCTAAGACCCAGCGCGGTGGTAGAAACTCCTCGGTACCCTGGTATGTCGCGGTGGAGACCCGTGACTGCGGAACCGTTGTCTACCGGGTCGGCACGAGCCAAGACAACGTCGAGGGCGTGGCCGCGCAGTTTGAGCCGGGTCCATATGAATTCAAATTCGGTGCGGTCTCGCAGCGACGAGCCCAGGGTGGGACCTTATTGGGCCATGCCGCAGATGCCAAAGATTTCCGGCGGCTACCCACTGAGGAGAATAGAGCTGTCAGCGACGTTCAGTAACCGCATCGGCGTGGGTTTTCGGCGCTAATACGGCCGCAGGAACAATGATCAGCGCCAAGATCCCACCGACCACCGTGAGGATACCGAATCCTGCCGCGCTCATGAGCACTCCAGAAAATACCCCGGCACCCGCACCGAAAATTTGATACCACACGTCGATGCTGCCTTGCGTGGCGGCACGGGTGTCGGGCTGGGTCCCGTGCACAATCAGCGTGGTGCCAGAGACCAGTCCAATATTCCAGCCGATGCCCAACAGCATCAGGGCAACCACCAGTGCGACCAGATTCTCAGCGGGTGCAAAAGCAGCCAGCAGTCCAGTGGCTAGGAGGATGATACCCCCGGAAATCGCCATGCGCCGGGGACCGACCCTGTCGACTAACGGTCCGGTGACCAAGGAGGGCAACCACATTGCCGCGACGTGGAGTCCAATGACCAGTCCGACGGCACCCAGCGAATGATCATGAGCGCGCATGTGCACCGGGGTCATCGTCATAATGCCCACCATGACCATCTGCGAAATGACGAGCACGAGTGCCCCGACTCGAACGAGTCGCGACGGTTTCTCTACGACTGGTGGGGCGGTGACCTCGAGGCCTTGCGCGCTGTCTTGGGCCTGAAGTTGTTTGGCAACCACATAGGGGTCGGGCCGCAGCATGGTTACCAGAATGCTGCCCGCGACGAGGTAGGCGACTGCTGCCAGCAGGAAGGGCCCCGTCAGTGATGGCAGGCCGAAGCGTTCGGCGAGGTCGCCGAGTGGTTCGATGAGGTTGGGGCCTGCGACCGCGCCGATGGTGGTGGCGACCATGGCGATGCTCACCGCGGTGCCCTTGCGGTGTGCCGGTGCTAAATCCGTACCGGCATAGCGGGTTTGCATGTTGGTTGCCGTCCCTGCCCCATAGATGAATAACGAGACGAAGAGGAGGACCGGGCTGGAGATTTGTGTGGCGATGACGACTCCGATGGCGCCGATGCCGCCGACGATAAAGCCGAAACCCAGAGCGCGTCGTCGTCCCGTTCGTTGGGTTGCACGACCAATCAGAAATGCGGTCAGCGCGGCCCCCAGCGTGAATAGGGCTGTCGGTAAACCAGAGAGCGCCTCGGTGCCGAGCAGGTCCTGGGCGATCAGTGCGCCCACGGAAATGCCGGCAGCCAGTCCCGCACCACCGAAGGCTTGACTCATCACCACCGTGAGCAAGGTGCGACGGTGGAGTCGTTGGCGCTGTTGCGGTGTGATCGTGTCAACGGACGTGGTCAAATCGGCTGGCTCCTGTGAAGATGGTTGCGGTGCGATATCACGTGAGGGTTACATCAAACAGCCATCTAAGATGGCATTCAGGTACGGCAGGTGGACTACGAGGCTACCGGCAAGAAGAATCCCAGTGACAGGTACCATCGTCGAAATAGACACTAGGCCGCGTTTGCCGTTGGGCGGTGCGACAAGGTGCCGGATCCGGTCAATCCCGGCCGCATGCAACGCGATGGCTCCACACGTATCATGGGCGACGCCTGGACCAGACCTTTCGCCCAACTTCAATAGCGCACTGGCCAAAACCGGTGTACTCGTGCGGTAACGCGCGGTATTGTCGGCAGCCATTTCCAGGTAGTGCGGCACCGCGGAGTTTATGGCAGCAATCAGCGGAACCCAACGCAACGGAGCAATTGCACCCTGAAATAGGCCCAAGATGAGGTGGTGTCGTTGCCGCAGGTGTGCGGCTTCGTGGGTGACAACGGCGGTCAACTCATCTGGAGTGAGCAGCTCGAGGAGTGCGGTAGAGACGACGATGCCCCAGCCACGATTTGCTAGCGCAAAGGCCGTGGGGTGCGAATGTTCAATCACGGTGACATCATGTCCAGCAAGCCGTGTTCGATAGGCCGTGTGCCGCAGGGCTTGTTCGAGACGTCGACGTTGTTTGACGCTTCGGCGGAAGTACCGGTAACCGCTCACGACCATCAACAGCCCGAGGAAGACCGGCACTGCCAGCAGGACAATGATTGGGATGAACGTGTCAACTGTTAACCCCGATGGCAGCGGGTTTGCTGCATTGAGACACCGTTGACAGACCACTCCGGTGTTTCCCGGCATGACATGGCTGGGTCCAGACAGACCCCAAGCAAGCATAGGGCCCAGCGCGGCGAAACTGGCGATCCAGACGCTGGCCGTTGCCAACAGCGCGACTACCGCCACACGGGGTTTCAACATCAACGCGGGTGCTGCCTTGCGGACGAGTATCCCGCTCGTTAACCCGCTGGCGATGACGGTGACGGTCAACACCGCGGCGATGAGTAACGCAGTCATGATTGCTCCAGATAATTGCGCAGCATTTGTAGTCCTTCTTCTGGCATGTCTTGGACAAAATGCAGGATCGAAGCGGCCTTATTCTGGCTAGAATCTAACGCTTGATGCATCTGTCGTGCGACGTATTCTTCACGACTCATCTGCGGGAGGTAATGGACAAATCGCCCCTCGCGTTCGGCGCGCACCATCTGTTTGGTTTTGAGGTTCTGCATGACCGTGGCGATGGTGGTGTAGGCCGGATTGCTGGGCAGAACATCCATGACGTCGCGGACGCTGCGAGGACTAGAGTCCCACAAGAGATTCATGACTTGTTGTTCAAGTTCTCCCAGCTGAGGCGCCGGGTGGTTTCGTGCGGTGGTCATAGGCGTGTGCTGACGTGCTCCTGAGTGAAAGACTGATTCGCAGGTGGGGTTGGTGCCACCCTGCACACGATCTGCTCTTTGAGCCGCCACAGCAGGGCGACGCTAGTGAGCAGAAGTGCCGCAACCCCCAAAAACGGTTGGATCGGAGCGAAATAGGTAATAGCACCAAAGTAACCGAACGCGATCAGCGCCAGTTTATTACAGACCGGGCAGCCGACAGCGAACCATGATAGGAAACCACCGAGCATGCCGAGTTTTCCTTGGCGTCCTGTGGGGTCAAGGGCTATGGCATCTTCGTCCACCGATGAGACCGGTTGGATATAGGTGGCTATCAGCATTCCGCTGATAATAGACGTGACAATCCAAACCGGATAATTCCACCACACTGGTGGAATGTCACGTGCGAACACGGGATTGGGGATTAGGACTGTCGCTATTCCGATGAGCAAACCAACGGCAATGGCGGCCAGTGCCGCCATGAGAATTTGGCGCGCCGTCCATTGACCCAGGGCTTGTTTGGCGTATCCAAGGGTTGTGAGCATGGCATCTACTATGCCTGATAGTAACGATGATGTATAGTTGCCTGCCGGAGTTGTTACTATCTCGCATAGTAACTATGGTCCTCTGGAAATCGAAAACGTAAAGTATATGAAGGAATCGTTTTGCCGCAACAACCCTCCAGTTCGAAACCACCGTGGCTTCTCCCAGTCATCGTTGGTATCGCCGCCCTTGTCGTGATTGCCGCGGCATATTTTCTCTTCTTCGGTTCGGGGAGTTCCAATGATTCCGACGTCGCAAACAGTCCCGAAAGTGAAGGGGGCGGGGTCGTTGATGTTGTCCCGCAGGGCGAAGAAGACCAGATTGATCTGAGCCACGTCGAGCGACGCGACAGCGAGGACCCGTTGAGCATTGGCACGGTGGATGCTCCAGTGACGATGGTGATGTTCTCGGACTATCAATGCCCGTTCTGTGCATCCTGGATGGATGAAACGCTACCGGTCATGATGGACTACGTCGACGACGAGCAGCTGCGCATCGAATTTCGTGATCTGAATGTCTTTGGTCCAGAATCCGAGCGCGCCTCACATGCCGCCTACGCCGCAGCGTTACAAGATTCCTACATGGAATACCATCAGGCCTTATTGGCCGACGGCGAGATCAGGCAGCCCGCTGAGCTCAGCGAAGAAGCTCTCCTAGACCTGGCCGCAGAGCTCGGACTGGACACAGACCAATTCCTCGAAGATATGCACTCAGAAGCAGTCCAAGAACAGATCTTGGAAAATCAGCGCCTGGGTACTGACCTCGGAGCATACTCGACGCCGTCATTCATAGTGGGTGGCCAGCCAATGGTCGGGGCACAACCCACCGACGTGTTTGTTGACGCCGTGGATCAAGCACTCACCGACGCGTCGGAGTGAATAGACTATGGAAATCAGTCTAGTCACAGCGTTTCTCGGTGGCGTGCTCGCCTTATTGAGCCCCTGCGGTGCGCTGCTGTTACCCGCATTCTTTGCCTCGGTTATCGGCCAACGCATGCGCCTGCTCTTACACGGCGGGGTGTTCTACCTCGGACTCGTGGTGACACTGGTACCGCTCGGGCTAGGACTCGGCGCGGTGGGTAGTCTGCTAACCGAATACCGGGGTGCGCTCATCGTGACGACCTCTGTGATCCTGATTCTCTTAGGACTGGTGCAAGCCGCAGGGTTTGGTTTCGATTTGTCGAAAGCACTGCCGGGTGCCGGAGCGCTACAGCAGCGCGCTCACAGCCGCGGCGGCTTCGTCCGCACCGTACTCTTAGGTGCCGCCAGTGGTGTGGCTGGATTCTGCTCCGGCCCAATTCTCGGTGCAATCCTCACGCTGGCCGTGGCCCAGGGCAATACGTGGAACGCCGGAGTCATGCTGGCTGTCTATGGCCTGGGAATGGTCGTGCCGCTCACGATCCTGGCCGCAGTGTGGCACAAACTCAGCCCTCGGGCACTCTCGGTGCTACGCGGTCGCGGATTCCGATTTCTGGGTCGCGATCTCCACACCACCTCGGTCGTCACGGGTCTGTTGATCGTCGCGCTGGGTGTCGTCTTCTGGACAACTAACGGCCTGGTCAGTGCGCCATCTCTGCTGCCTACCGGTATCCAACGCGGCCTGCAGTCCTACAGCGGTGTCTTGGCGAACCCACTGGTCGACGCCATATTGCTTGCAGCAGTCGTCGTTGTGGTGATCACCATCTGGGCCGTGCGACGAAGTCGCAACCAGGTGACGGTCCAGCAACCCTCTGAAGAGGAAGTGCTCTAATGGTCTTGCTGCACTCTATCCTGCCGCGGAGACGGTGGCACTTCGGGGCGGCACTGGCTGCCGCAGTCCTCCTGAGCGCGTGCGGTTCCGGGGGCGACAGCTCGCAAGGCCAAACCTTACCGGACTATGATCCCGCACCAGCCCAGGTCAACAGCCCGGCGACCGAAGTAAAGAAAGACGAACTGCGCGTACCGCTGCAGTTCACCCACCAATCCCTGGTCGCACCCGGCTGGCAGACCCCACCGCACGGCGCCGATGGCGTGTTTTTGTCCGCAGGACATAACGACGACATCCTGACATTCCGAGCCGTTGATGACACTGGGACGATCCTCTGGGAAGCCCAACGACCGCTCAGTTGCACCGGCTTCACCCTCACCACCGCCGACGACGAGCAAAGCTATGCGGTCCTCACCGACATTGACGCCGATGTCCAGACCTTTGGGCATACCGTTGCGGCCGCCTATGACCTGCAGACGGGCGACCAATCCTGGGGCCCAGTCGAGGTCCCCGGCCCGCATCACGGTCCGGGGATCGTGTTTGCTGCACCGTCGGAAGAAGCCATGGGGGAGTCCGGACCACAAGTCGTGCTGGATCCAGCTACCGGCGACGTCCTCATCGACGAGCGCGAGACGCCCGAAGTGGCGATCCTCGGGGAATTCCACGGCATCGTGCTGTTAGTTGTCGACGAGCAGGTGCAAGCACATAGCGCAAGTGGCCTAGCCCAAGACGGACTCACCGGACAGCCCAAGTGGAGCATCCCGCTGGATGACTACGCCTGGGACACACAGCGGCTGACTGCGAAGGCTCCGACGCCGAACCCGATCGCCGAAGAGCAGTCCGGGGGCGTGCTCATTGGCACCAACGATACGGACCGGATCCTGGTCACACTTACTGATGGACAGGTGATCGCTGACCAGCTTTCTGCGGCAGGTCAGGACCCGTCGAGCCAAACCTGGGTGACCATTGGCGAAAATATCGTCGGCTATGACGTCGAGGAGCACAAACTTTACGAAGAGTCCCACAACGGCGCGGATCTGATCGGTGTCGGAGCGGCGATTGCATATCTGCGAAACGCCGAGGGCAATATCGAAGCGCGCAATGTTTTGACCGGTGCGATTGGGCGGTCCTATGATCCGCAAGATGCCGGAGTGCTCACAGTGCCCAGCGTGATCACTGCAACCGGTGCCGGCATCCTCGAAGCCGATGACGAATACTATCTGGTACCCGCAGCATCGGCCGAAGACCAAGAGGGATAGTTAGTCGTCGTTACCAGCTGGGGAGTTCAATGGGATCGCGCAGGCTGCGTGCCATGACGAGTTTCGACACGAATGGCAGCCCCATGAGGCGGATGGTCGCATTGCGCATGTACAGCTGCTTGCGATCCTTTGGCGCAAACGCGATGTCTAATTGCAGGGCAGCATCCTGTTTATCTTGAATCATGGGTTGCAGCTGCCGCTGATAGGCCGCAAAAGCCTGTTGGTGGTTGCCCTGGGTACGGCGTAGCTGTGCCGCCAAGACGTAGGCACCCACCATGGCGAGCGCTGAACCTTGCCCCGCCAACAAGGAGGGCGCCGCTGCGGCATCGCCCAGGAGTGCAACGCGGCCGCGAGACCATGTGGGCATGCGAATCTGGCTGGCCCGGTCCATATAAAATGACTTGGCTCGCGGTAGGTGCTCGAGGATGTTGGGGGCCTCGCCACCGATGCCGCGCAACCTCGTCCGAAGGAGTTCCTGTCGTGCCTCAACATCGTGGAGCGGGATTGGACGATCGTCCCGGAAAGTAAACAGCACCAGGGTCGCGTCATGGTGCAACGACAATCGCATGGTTTGCACACCGATGGTGGTTTGGGTGACGGCGACCAGTTCATTGCGTGGCCGGTAGCCCTCTAACTCCAGGGCACAGACGACCAGCCCTACGTGGTGTTCGAAGTCGGCCTCCAAACCAAAGACCAGCGACCGAACCTTCGAATGCAGGCCGTCCGCTCCGAACACCAAGTCGAATTCGCGGGACTTGGAGTGGGCAAAGTCGACGTGAACTAGCTGACCATCGTCCTCCAGCGCTGTCACGGTGTCGCCGAAAATGGTCTCTACGTCGTCGAGACAATCGTAGATTGTTGCAGAAAGATCAGAACGGGCGATCGAAACATACCGGCCGCCCTTAGGGTTAGCTGAGGTCTAGAAAATTGCGCAGTTGATCGAAGGCTTCTGGGACGACGCTATAGTGTGCCCATCGACCGCGTTGCTCGCGGGTAATCAGGCCGGCGTCGACGAGCTTTTTCATATGGTGGCTCACGGTGGGTTGGGTGATCCCAAGTTCTTCGGTGAGATCACAATCGCAGACTTCCTGGCAACCCTGTGCCGTGATGTGGGAAAGCAATCGGAGTCGGGTGGGATCCGCTAACGCTTTGAGCATCTCGGCGAGGCGCTCGGCTTGTGCGGCGCCTATGGGTCCTGCTGTCAGGGAGCAACACGGGGTATTGGAGGCGGTGGCTGTTGCTTCATCGATGGTCGTGCTCATGACGCCATCTTACATTGACGGTCATCAATGTGTCAGGGTAGTCTCAGATCCGATGCATTGATGAACGTCAATATGAGAGATTCGTGTAAATGATGAGCACTGCTGTGCAAAATACCGCTGCGACGACGGAATCGCCGGTGGTACAAGAGATGTCGTTTCTGGACCGGTGGTTAGCGGTCTGGATTCTGTTAGCGATGGGTCTTGGTCTGGGGCTGGGCCGTTTCGTGCCGGACCTGAATGCGATCCTGGATTCTATGACGATCGGCGGGATCTCGGTGCCGATCGCCGTCGGCCTGTTGGTCATGATGTATCCGGTCTTGGCTAAGGTTCGGTATAACGAGACCCAGCGGGTGACCGGGGACCGCAAGCTGCTGATCTTGTCCTTGGTATTGAATTGGGTGCTGGGACCGCTATTCATGTTCATCCTGGCCTGGACATTCTTGCCGGATCTCCCGGAATATCGCACCGGATTGATTATCGTGGGCCTGGCTCGGTGTATTGCCATGGTGTTCATCTGGAATGACATGGCCTGCGGTGATCGCGAGGCCGCAGCTGTCTTAGTCGCAATCAACTCGGTATTCCAAGTCGTCGCCTACGGCGCACTGGGATGGTTCTACCTCCAAGCACTACCCTCCTGGTTGGGGCTAGCGACGACGTCGGCAGAATTTTCCATCGGTGCCATCGTGGTATCGGTGCTGGTGTTTTTGGGTATTCCGTTGCTCGCCGGATTCCTCACGCGTACCTTCGGGGAACGGGCCAAAGGTCGCCAGTGGTACGAAGAAACTTTCCTGCCCAAGATCGGGCCCTGGTCACTCTACGGACTGTTATTTACCATCGTGTTGTTATTCTCGTTTCAAGGTGAGGCCATTACCTCTCAGCCGTTGGACGTCGCCAGAATGGCAGTCCCGCTGCTGTTGTACTTCGTGTTGATGTTTCTGGTCAGCTTCATTGCGTCCAAGATGGTGGGACTGAATTATGCTAAATCCACTTCGGTGGCCTTTACCGCATCGGGTAATAACTTCGAACTGGCCATCGCCGTGGCAATTGGGACTTTCGGCGTCACCTCGGGCCAGGCCTTAGCCGGCGTGGTTGGGCCACTGATCGAGGTGCCGGTTCTCGTCGGGCTGGTGTATGTCGCCTTATGGTTAGGGCGTCGTCTCTTTCCCGGAGATCCAAGCGTGCCCACCTTCCGCAGAGTAAAGCATGCCGATGCCGTTGACACTGCTACGAGTACTACGAGAGTCTAAGAAAATCATGTCCATTTCGCTGACCATTCCCAGTGTGCTGTTCGTCTGTGTCCACAATGCGGGTCGTTCCCAGATGGCAGCAGGCTACCTTCGAGAACTCGGACAGGGGCGGATCGAGGTTCGCTCCGCCGGCTCTGCGCCAGCTGAGCAACTCAACCCCATAGCTGTGGAGGCCATGGCAGAAGAAGGTATCGACATTACCTCGGCTCACCCGAAGATCCTCACGCCCGAAACTGTCAAGACTTCTGACGTGGTCATCACCATGGGTTGCGGGGATGTCTGCCCGATCTATCCTGGTAAACGCTACGAAGACTGGGAACTCGACGACCCAGCAGGCCAGGGGATCGAAACCGTCCGGAAGATCCGCGACGACATCAAAGCCCGGGTGCAGCGGTTAGTTTCCGAAGTCTCACCCGACTCCGCCCCGTCGCCCAGAGGCTAAAACGCATGACAGCGTCGTCGATATTGGTGGCGATGAACAGCCCGATCGCCTGCAGCATGGATGTCAGCACCACACATATCTCCTTCGAAGATATCTCACTGCCTCGAGGCAACGGTAGCAGCCGAAGATGTCTGCAATGAATCTCGGGCTAGAGACTACGACTTACCTTTTCTCGACCGCATCGAGCGGTAGATCGTGTTGCTTGGCGAACTCTAGCCATTCGGCGGTCGAGCGTTTGGAAAAATGTTCTGCCAGGGTCGAGCGGCTATCACCCAGCAGTGCGGTGAGCGTTGCATGAAAGTGCGGTTCGATGGCGGCCACCGCGATCCATCCGTCCTGGGTTTGATACATTCCGTATTGCGGGTGAGCACCGGAGAGGATCTGGCCCGGTGCGGTCGCCCCGATCCGAAACGCTTCCGCGGCGTCGTCGACACCCTGCTTGAGCCCAACTCTGCGATGAACGGCCTGATGAATGCCCATCTTTTGGGCGTGCTCGTGCTCGCGGAGTGCATCCAGTGCTGCAATCGTGGCCTCGTAGCCGCCGAGTACATCGGCCCAGGGTACGCGGGGCATCTCCGGTGGGTTTAATAAACCGGCTGCGGCTTGATAGGTCAGATCATGTCCAGGTTCATTAGGCGCTTCGACATCGCCGACAATTTCGACATGGGCAACTCGTGCGCGAGCTACCATGTCATAAAGACCGAGCCGGTCAGCTGCGCTCGGCCGCATAGACGAGAGCAGGAGATCAGCACCGGACAGCAGCTCGACGAACTGCTCCCTGTCCTCGGGCACTTTCAAATCCAACGTTTTGCGGACCTGTCCCGCGTTGAGTGCTTCGAACCATTGCGGAAACGCCTGCGCCGGATCACCATGCGGGGACTCGACTTTCGTGACGGAAGCACCCAGCCGGACTAAGTGTCGTGCGGCGAGTGGACCGGGCAGATTGGGTGCAACGGTGACGACGTGCACACCCATAAGGCTTCCTGAATCATGCACGGGCATCACGGTTGTGCATTTACTCTTGGTGAGGGGCAACGTTGAGTTGCCAGGACACCCCGTAGCGGTCGTTGAGCCAGGCAAACGGGGCAAAACCGTAATCGTTTTTCGGCATCATAGCCTGGCCGCCCTCTAAGAGCGCTTGATACATCCGATCGAGTTCGTCTTCGGATTCGCATCGAAAAGACAAGGACATCGACGGCGTGAAATCAAACTCGTGGGGCACCGGGCTGTCCATAATGTTGAGCTCTAGACCCGCGATACGAAGAGTTGCGATTTGCACTTTGCCGTTCATATCGGGTGTCTCGTCGCCGTAACGCTGCAGCATCAGGACCTCGCCGTCGAAGAGTTCGACATAGAAGTTCATTGCTTCCTCAGCGCGCCCATTCTGAAACATCAGATGGGGTAAGAGTTGTTGCGTATCGGTCATGACTAACCCTTCGGCTCGATGTGCTGTCTGACCTCAAGTGTAGGGGGTCAGGTGGTCACGGGATAGACCGAACGGAGTAAGGTGATGACATACCGGATTTCAACACGCAGAACATGCGAGCGCACATGTAGCGGGTGAAAGACAATGGATTGGAACACTTGGCTTCCGTTATTGGAAGCCACCGATTACACCATCGCACGCGAAGTGCTGTTACGCGGGGTGGCCGCGATCTACTGCACCGCATTTCTGGTCGCATTCAACCAATTCCCGGCCCTACTGGGCGAAAACGGACTCACTCCAGCCCCCGAATACATTGCACGCACCAGCTCGCGCGAGAAGCCCAGCCTATTCCGCTGGCGCTTCACTCCCTATAGCGACCGACTGCTGCGCATCGTATGTCTCATCGGTATGGTGCTGAGCCTGAGCGTCGTGTTCGGGTTGGTGCAGTTGGGTCCTGCGTGGACCACCATCCCGGTCTTTTTGCTCATGTGGTGGCTCTATCAGTCGATCGTCAATATCGGGCAGTACTACTACGGCTTCGGGTGGGAATCGCTGCTGCTAGAGGTCGGCTTCGTCGTCGCATTTCTCGGTACGCCCGACGTCGCACCGCCGTTGCTGATCCTGCTGTTTCTGCGCTGGACCCTGTTCCGCGTTGAGTTCGGCGCCGGGATGATCAAAATGCGCGGAGACAAATCGTGGCGGAATCTGACCGCGATGAACTATCACCACCAAACCCAGCCGATGCCCAATCCGGTGAGTCGGTGGGCGCACCAGAAACCTCAGTTGTGGCATAAGTCTGAGACCCTGGGCAGCCACGTGATCCAACTGGTCATGCCTTGGTTATTGTTCTTCCCACAACCGATCGCCTCGATTGCCGCCGTCGTGATTATTTTCAGTCAGTTGGTGCTGGTGATCACCGGCAACTACGCGTGGCTGAACTGGTTGACGATTCTGATCGCTTTTTCTGCCATCAGTGACTCGTTCCTCTCGGCGTTGGTCGGTGGTGGTTCGCCGGACTGGGGCTGGGGCCATATCGGCGCGGCGCTCAATGGACAGCTCGAGTTGCAGTCGCCCATATGGTGGCTGGTGCTCACCGCCGTCGTCTTTGTGGGGCTCTGTGCGTTGAGTTGGCAGCCCCTGCGCAACCTGTTTTCACCGCATCAGCTGATGAACGCCAGTTTCAACCGGTGGCACCTGGTCAACGTCTATGGTGCATTCGGGTCGATGACGCAGGTGCGCCGCGAAATCATGATTGAGGGCACCATGAGCTCGGACCCTTCGGACGACGACGGATGGCAGGCCTACGAGTTTAAAGGCAAGCCGGGGGATGTGTTCCGGCGGCCGCCCCAGGTCGCGCCCTATCATCTTCGACTGGATTGGATGATGTGGTTCTTAGTGTTGGGTTCTCCGAATCAGCCGTGGTTTCGGCGGTTGCTGGATAAGTTATTGGACGGCGATCCAGCGATTCGAAAGCTGCTGCGTACAGATCCGTTTGACGGCGAGCCGCCCGTGCTCATTCGAGTCAAAATCTTTGAATATCGCTATGCCACAGCTGCCGAGCGACGCGAAACCGGCCAGTGGTGGTGGCGCAAAGAACTCGGCACACTCGTGCCACCGATCGGGTGAAGTATCCCATTGCGATGCTGGCGTGCGGCTAATAGAGTGAAGCTGGTGTCCAGCCGTGTCAAAGAGATTGGCGACAGTACCCATGAAGCGCACAAAACTTATACCTATCGCTGCTGTATGTTCGCTGCTGGTGCTCAGTGGGTGCAGTGCTGAGGACAACCTTGTTGAAGGTGGCGACCCGCCTGAAGTGACCTGCGAACGATTCCACGACACCATAGAGAAGTTCAGCGATATTGACCCGTCCACCATGGGCTTTGGAGATATCCTCGCGCACGTGAGCGAAGGCTTCTCCGAGATTGAAGTGATTGCTGATCAAGCCCAGGATGACGAGCTTGCCCAATCCATCGACACGATGAGTAAGACGCTGAATTCCACGATTGCTGCATCAGGTGGGGACATCGATGCGGTGCGTGCTGAGCTCGATGAGAGCCTGCAGGAACCTGAAGTCCAGAACGCTACCACCTATATCGAAGAAACCTGCGGGACGGAAATGCCGCTTTAATGACGGCCTGCGCGTCATCCCGCTTAGGCCGGTCTGGTCAGAATCCACACGGGAGGCCCGGCGGTTTTGACCGTGGCGGTAAGTTCGAATCCGAGACGATAGTAGAACGCCAGATTGTTCGGGTCAGACGTCTCGGTTAAGCAGGTGGCTTGCTGGGAGTCGATCACCTTTAGACCGGCAGCGACCACGGAAGTACCTAAGCCGCGTCCCTTGCTGGGCTGGGCAACCCCGACGGTGGCCAGTAGCCAGTCATGGTCAGGTCGGTGCGGGGCCACCAGAGTTTCGGATTCGGATAGCGCACTGAGCCGATCGGCGTGCAGTGCAGTTATCCGATCGAGAACTGCTGGCGTCGGTGCCGCGGTGGCGGGGATGAAGGCCGCGACGGCGTCCAAGGTATCCGACGTCCACACCATTCCGTGCGGCATGGCGAGTTCTTCGAGGTAGATGCGTTGCAGGGTTTCAATTCGATCTTGATGCTGATCAGCGGGCACGGTCCAGCGCGTCCAAGCGTAATCGGTGAAAGCATCAGCTAGCACCGCTGCCAATTGCGGTACCTCACTGAGCGTTGCGGGTCTTGGCATTTTCCCTGCTCAGCAACACTGCAACGAGTATCAGAATGGCCGTGACAGCCGCTGGGACAACGATGGGCACAGAGGCTGGAAGTAACCAGGCATATGACCCTGCCGCCACGGGCATGGAGATCGCTGCGATCAGATACGCGCGACTGGAATAGACCCAACTAAACGGAAGAAAGTGTGCGCCAACCAGCACCGCTAAAAACCACGGCACCATAGTCGGCACAGCCAAGACGGCGCCAATCATCAACGGAATGAACAAGACCTGGACGGCGCCCAAGAGTCCGGCGAGCGTTCCCAGCGGGTTTCCTGAAGCGAACGGGTCGAGTTTGAGGAACTTGGCCACCAGCAGGCTCAATGGAAAGAGCGCTCCAGCGCCAAAAACATAAGCCAGCGCCAGCACAAAACTATCGCTAAGGACCACGCCCAAGACCGTGAACGTGGACCACAACACGATCCCGGCGACGATAGCGTTCAGGCCCCTGCCCGTCCGATGGCTCAGATCCTGACGAAGATGTGTCAAATCGTCAATGGATGTGGAAACAGTGGAGGTCATTTCGAGTCACTTACTATTAGAGGATCATCAGGGGGCAGTGTGCTTTAGGGTCGCGTAAGGCGGTGAGTCGTCACACAATGCGGGAGATTATTCTAGGCGAGGAGGGTGCCCTTGATCTGTTCATGATGTAGCGAGTCTGGTTACTCAGAACATGAATTGCCCGTCCGTTTCACCCTGCGCTAGTACAGTTCTTATTACGTTCGTCGCCGGACCGTTGGGAGTCAGGGGTGATCGGGATGCAGCTCGGAGTGTGGTGCAGCCACATGGTGCAGGAGGTCATGGATTCGATGGTCGGTGAGGCGCCATCGGCGATGTCGGCCGTGGGTGCGGGGTTCGGCCACACCAATGCTGTGGAGCTTCCGGAGTGCCTGGGTGACCGCATTTGGAGTGGAGTCCACGGCAGCAGCTAGCTGCGTGACCGTGGCTTCGGGGGCGGCGTGCATCGCGATCAGCAATTTGAGACGAGTCGGGTCGGCACAGACCGTAAACGCCTCGGTCCACAGCTCAAGTTGGGGCTCCATGCGGGCGACGGCGGCTTCCGCGATGTGCTCGTGGTCGGTTCCATTCTGCACCGTGGGAGCTTTGCGAGCGGTAATAATGTATTGCATCTGCACATGGTGTCCGGGGGCCACACCGGCCGCTTGATCTAGTGTGAATACCTCGGCCAGTGGTGTTGCCGTGACGTGGTGGAATCCGGCCTGCCGGATAATAGCCAGGGTGTCATGGATACTGTGGGCTTCTGCCAGCGGGAGCTCGTCGGCCACATGCCCCCCATAGTGTTCGACAAAATTCTCGGTCAGGTTGGCTTCAAGACCGTTGGGGAACCACGGTGCATCGATAATCATCAGGCGCCCTTCAGGCCGTAGCATTCGTTTCCAGTTCAACAGGGCCTCTAAAGGATCACGCAGCGTCCACATCAGGTAGCGGTTCGCCACCACATCAAAACTCGCCGGTTCAAAATCTGGTCGGATAGCGTCTCCGATCCCAAACGTCGGATTCGGCTTGTGCTGGGCGCTGCGTTCTTGCGCCCGGTCATCAGCGATAGCCAGCATGCCTTCGGAGAGGTCGGTAGCGGTGACTGTGTACCCAAGGTCTGCAAGCAGAAAGGCTAAGTAACCGGTGCCGGTGCCCACATCTAGCACATCTTTTACACTTTCCGGGAGGGCTGGACTCACAGCGCGGGTCCACGCGGCCTGATCAGCATTGCGACGGTCTGCACGCTGTTGGTGAGCATCGTAAGTAGGAGCACGATAATTCCAGTAGCGGTTGATCTGTGGTTGGACACCAGTCACAGGTATGGTCCTTTCTTATCAAGCGTGGGGATCGGTGGCAGCGCGAAGGAGAGGTGCACATGATCGGCGACCTGGTGCCGGATGGCATGAATGCCGTACACCTCGTAGATCAGCTCGGGCTTGAGAACATCTTCGGGGGTGCCGCTGGCAGCCACCTGCCCGTGGTCCAACAGGATGAGCTCATCGCAGTACTGTGCTGCCAGATTGAGATCGTGGAGCACGACCAGAGTGGTGACGCTCAGGCTGCGCACCAAAGCGAGAATTTCGTGTTGGTATCGAATATCCAGATGGTTGGTGGGCTCATCGAGCAGCAGATGTCGCCCTTGTTGTGCCAGCGCCCGAGCGATCAAGACGCGTTGGCGCTCGCCGCCCGACAGGCTGGTAAATGATCGATGGCCCAGGTGTGCGACCCCGACGCGTTCCAGTGCATCGGCTGCTAAGCGGTGGTCTTCGGCGGTCGTTCGGGTGAAGGGTGGGGTATGCGGCGTCCGGCCGAGTAAGACCATTTCCCCGACGGTGATCGCATTTTCTTCATAAGGTTCTTGGACGACGACGGCCAGCTGCTGGGCGATCTCGCGTGGGTTCAGTTGGCTTAGGGGTTTGCCGTCGATACAGACTGCACCTTCTTGGGGTTGTAACGCCCCGTAGAGCAGTCGAAGTAACGTGGTTTTGCCCGAACCATTTGGGCCGATGATCCCCAGGACGCGTCCGAGTGCACTCGACAACGAGATGTTGTTGATGACGCGGTGGTTCCCGTAGGCGTAAGTGAGGTTGGTGCCGGTGATCACAGGTGGAACCGTTCGACGATGTTTTCCAAACCGGTCACGGCCAGGGGCGTAGCGGGTTCGGCGAAGTTCAAGAGTTGAGTCATCACCTGGTCTTTTTGCACCGCGGTAAGTGTTTCGGCCCCGGGCAGACTATGCAGCGATTCTTCTACGGCTTGGGGGTCACCTTCGGAGTGCAGCAGAATGATGATATCAGGGTCATAACCCAGCAGCTGCTCGGAAGAGACCTCGAAGACGCGCTCGGAGGTGCCCGCAAAGACATTCGTGAGTCCGGCGGCTTCGAGCTGAGCGTGAGCCATTGAGCCCGTTCCGTAGGCGTAGGTCGTGCCGCCGCCGACAGTAGGGTACAGCACGGCCGCGGTGCGTTGCTCATCAGTAGGCGTCTGAGCGCGGGCTGCTGCAACACGGTCTTCGAGGTCTTCGACGATGGTGCGGGCTGCGGCTTGTTTATTGAACACTGTGCCATAGACCTCGACCTGATGATAAACCGCTTCAAAATCAGGGGACTGATCGGCACCGGTGGCACACAATGCTGGCTCTTCTAATAATGGGATAGCCGATGCTGCAAGGCTTTGCCGAGGCAGGTTTTCGACCTCACCGAAGACGACATCAGGGTTTTGGGCGATGACAATGTCTTTGGAAATATGGAGATGACCGGTAGCATCCACGTCAGAAGCGAGTTGCGGGATGGCTTCAAGCTCTTCAAGCGTGGGCTCATCAAAATATTCTTCTGGGAAGGCTCCGGCTCGCGCCACCGCTCGGTCAAGTACCCCGAGGGCATGCAGTGCCGGGACGGGTGCCGATTTTAGCAGCACGAGCCGTTCGGGTGGGGCTTCGAAGGTCACCTCGGCCCCGCAGTTCTCTACGGTTACCGGGTATCCTTGCGGGGCCGTTGTGTTTGCGGTTTCGGGGCTCGCAGCACAACCGGTGAGCAACAGAATGCCGACGGTAATAAGAGCCCACCTCTGAAAAACAGAAGGTCGAATAGAACGCATGGTAAATATCTCCTGGGGGATTGGCGTTAATTGGCTGCTTGGAGACGGTGAATGAGGATGAGCAGGAAGGGTGCTCCGACCATCGCGGTGAGGATACCTACGGGAATTTCTTGAGGTGCCAGCATGGTCCGAGCCACCAGATCTGCCCAAATCAGCAGGACGCCGCCCATGAGTGCCGCCACGGGGATAGCACGGGAGTGCGTGGAGCCGACGGCGCGCCGTGCAAGATGTGGGACCACCAGCCCGACGAAGCCGATGCTGCCCGCGGCCGAGACGAGGATCCCGATGCACAAAGCGACGAGGACAAGGAGCCCGGTGCGGAGTTTTTCTGGGCTGATACCCAGGGTCAGGGAGGTCTCGTCGCCTAGCGCCAGCACATCAACGCTGCGTCCCAGCATGGTCAAGACGGTGATGGTGAGTAGAGTACTCAACACGACGGCCAGTAACGGCGTGCCCCAAGTGGCGAGTGACAAGGAACCCAGCAGCCAAAACATGACCGAGCGGGCACCTTCTGCGGAACCACTGGCAAAGATGAGGAAGCTCGTGAGCGCATACAGGGCATATCCAACGGTGACCCCAGCAAGGAGTAATCGAACCGAGGTCACTCGACCACCGGTACGTGCGACGCTATAGACCAGCAGAGAGGCCGCCAGTGCGCCCAAAAACGCGCTGCCCTGGAGGGCATGTTCACCCAGGCCAGCGCCGAAACCAAAAAGTATGGCAGCAGCCGCACCTGAGGATGCCCCGGAGTTGATACCGAGCAAATAGGGATCGGCCAGCATATTGCGAACCATAGCTTGCAGGGCCATGCCGCATACGGCTAGTCCGGCACCTACACACAAACCAAGTACCACCCGTGGCAGTCGGACATCCCAAACGATGGCTTCAGTAGTTTCCGACCACGAACCGTCAGCTAGTCCGAACAGACGGTGGCCAATTACGCCGAGGACGTCAGCGGGTGATACAGCGACTGCACCAATCGAAATACCCAGCACCAGGCTGGCTGCCGTTGCAACAGTCAGTAAGACAAGCCAGAGGTAGGTGCGCCGTCGTTGGTTCTGCACCCCAAGTACCGCAAGGTCCACAGTGGTTTGAGATCCGTGTCGGCCAGTCTTCTGATATGTGTCCACCTGGACACATTATCACTTCTGCTCGACTTCGTTACATCGAAACCGACCACCCTGGGTATCGCTAGCAACAGTCGTTGTGGGTACTCCGGATGCGGGGCAGGCGCTCTCCTGCAGCTCAGTATTTACGCAACTGCACGGGATCTTGCCCTCGCCAACGGGACCGCAAATCGTTGATCACCGCATACAGTGCCGTAGAGACCTGTTCGGTTGAAGTGCCCAGCACACGCAGGGCAAGTCCCGGGCCTTCGAGCAGCGACATGCCCAATAGGGGTGCGGGGTGTGGGGCTGTGAGCTTGGTGGAACCTAACAAGGCAGAGGTGTTCTCGAGCACTTGCTGTGTGGTGTCGCGCAATTCGTCTACGAGGTCCTGGGTGATGCGGGCATCCATTGCGAGGAGCGAACCGACGTGGGTTTTATCCTCCATTGATAGCAGCGATTCGGCAGGTGCAGTTTCGCTTCCCGGCCGGACCAAGAGATTGTCGACCACCACTGGACGTCCATGCATTCGAACCTCTTGTCGCAACTGGATCCGGTCGTAGCGGAAGAGGGTTCCATCGGGCGCCCACCCGGGAGTGATGATTTCCATGGAGACAAAACTCGCCGTAGGATCCATCTCGACCACGGTGTCCTGAATATAGTGGGCGTCTCGGTAGGCGATGAGCTGATCGGGCACATACTCTAAGACAGCACCAGGACCGAGTCGAAAGGTCGAGTGCTGGTAAGCCGGCGCATCAGGTGTCTTATACACTTTCGTAGCTGACTGGCTGGTCAGCAGCATCGAGGCTTCTTCATCGACTTCAACGTCGATGGCGTAGACATCGCCGCCGAGGTATCCGCCGCCGGGGTTAACGATCGTGTAGGTTACCTGGCCAGACTCGTCGAGGTAGTGCGGTCGCAGTACCCGTAGGGCACCTTGGAAGTACTGCTGGCGGGCGATTGCCCGGTCCCCGCGTTGTTGGACGACCAACTGCAATTGCCCTACGGGGTTATCTAGTGAAGGCCTCACTGCGCCAGATCTGCCATCATGACGTCTTTGCGGATCCAGGCCAAAATTTCGTCAAGACCCTCATCGGTTTTTAGATTCGTAAATGCGAAAGGTTTCTCGCCCCGAAACTCAAGGGAATCTTTTTCCATCACGGATAGATCGGCACCCACATACGGAGCGAGATCGGTTTTGTTGATAACGAAGAAATCCGATTTGATCATGCCTTGGCCGGCTTTCCGAGGAATCTTCTCGCCCTGCGCGACGTCAATAATATACATTGAGAAGTCAACGAGTTCTGGGCTGAACGTGGCCGAGAGGTTATCGCCGCCGGACTCAACAAAGACAATGTCGAGGTCGTCGTGACGGCGTTTGAGCTCTTTGATTGCGGCCTCGTTCATCGAAGTGTCTTCGCGAATGGCCGTGTGCGGGCAGCCGCCGGTCTCAATACCGATGATGCGATCCAGTGGCAGCACCCCGTTGGCGGCTAAGATCTTGGCGTCTTCAATGGTGTAGATGTCGTTGGTGATCGCAGCCATCGAGTATTCGTCCTGCAGCGCCCGGGTGATGCGTTCAATCAACTGGGTTTTTCCTGCGCCGACGGGACCGCCAACGCCAATTCGTACGGGTTTCATAAGTTCTCCTTACCTTTGAACAGGGTGGGGCTCGGTTATGACATGAACATGCGAGCCCGTTGAGTTTCATGCTGCATCTGGGCGATTTCCAATCCTGGAGGGCTTGCCCCTAGATCATATTCATCCAGACTGAAGATAACCTCCACAAGCTGCGGGATGATGTCGCGCAGTTCGGTCAGCACCCGCTGACCGGCATTTTGACCCAAGGGGATGGCGCGGATCGCATTCTGATTCAACGAGGTGGCCAACTGCATCAGGTAGGCGGTGGTGGCTTCATAAACTGAGACGCCAACTGCTGCAGCCGCCAGGGCGAACATCACTGCTGGGTGCCCGTGGCATACGCCATTGTCGATGGCCCCACGATAGCCACGGAGCACCGGGGTATCGGGCACCGCCACTGCCACAATGTCGTTGAGGCGCTGGCCCATTGAGGTGCCTGCCTCGCGAATTTGTCGAGGGATCGTGGAAGCATACAGCAGTTGGTCGATCCGAACGATGGCCTCGTGATCATTTTTCTTGGCGGCCTCTTGGCTCAGGCGCACCGTCAGACCTTCGGTATACGCTACCTGGTGGAGATATCCGGTCGCCCAAGTCACATAACTATCAGCTGAGTGCACTAGTTCGCGCTGCAGGTAGGTTTCCATCCCGAAAGAATGGTTAAACGAACCGGTCGGCAGGGCTGAGTCCGAAAGCTGCAGCACCGTCAACAGTCCGGACAGCGATACGAGGCTCGCGATGTGGGCTGTATCCAGCGTGGCTGCCGGGTTAGTGGGTGTGTTCGGCATGACGGAAGGCTGCGGGCATGACGCGCTGCTCGCGGGTGAAAGGGATGTGGTGTTCGGTGAGAAAGTCTTCGACCGTGTGATCGTAGCGCACGACCATCACTGCGCGACCATATTCAGATTCCGGGCCAAAAAATTGTGCCTGTAAGTGACGGTTGCCTAAGCTGTGCGCCACAAACCCCATGCTGGTTAAATCTTCTGGTGCAATGACCAGCACGTCGGTGGGTGCTACCTGCACGGTGATCAGGGTGTCGTCATCGCGAAACAAAATATCGCCGTCCCGCAGTTCTTGGGTCGTTGCGAGTTGCAGGCCGATTTCCCGACCGGTGTGAGTGGTCAGCCGTTGGACGCGTTTGCGCAATTGCTCAGTGCTCAGGGTCACGTGATCTTGGGTGAGGCCGGCCAGCTGCTGGTCGGATAGTTCGTGACGATTGCCAAGTATCTGGTGAATAATCATGGTGCATCTCCGGGGCCTAGAATAAGAAGTAGCGCTGAGCCATTGGCAGCACGTCTGAGGGTTGGGCAGTGATGTGCTCACCATTGATGAAGACCTGATAGGTCTCCGGATCGACATCAATCTGTGGGGTTTCACCATTGAGCTTCAGATCGGCTTTGGTCAAGTGGCGCATATTTTTGGCTTCCTTCACGGTCCGCTGCAGGCCCAAGCGCTCTGGGACTTCGTCTTCCAGGGCCGCAGTGGGTAGGAACGTCAACGATGACTTATGCACGGCACCTCCCAGTGCACCGAAGTTGTAGCGCATGGTGCGTGGTTGCGGGGTGGGAATGGAACCGTTGGAATCACCCATCAAGGCCTGGGTGATCTGACCGCCTTTAATAACGAGTTGGGGTTTGACGCCGAAGAACGCCGGATCCCATAACACCAGATCAGCAAACTTGCCGACTTCAATAGAGCCCACAGTGTCAGCAATGCCGTGGGTGATGGCCGGATTAATTGTGTACTTGGCAATATAGCGCTTCAGGCGCGCGTTATCGCCGACCTTTGGATCATCAGCGAAGCGGCCGCGCTGCTGTTTCATCGCGTTGGCGACCTGCCAGGTGCGTAGCACGACTTCACCGATACGGCCCATGGCTTGGGCATCGGAACTGGTGATGGAAAAGACGCCCAGGTCTTGCAGGACGTCTTCGGCTCCAATGGTCTCATGACGAATCCGCGAATCCGCAAACGCGACATCTTCTGGAATGTCAGGGTTCAGGTTGTGTGCAACCATCACCATATCGAGGTGTTCATCCACGGTATTGCGGGTATAGGGCAAGGTTGGGTTGGTCGACGCCGGGAGAACGTTGGGCAGACCCGCCATCCGAATGAGGTCAGGAGCGTGTCCACCTCCGGCACCTTCTGTGTGGTAACTGTGGATGACCCGACCATCAATGGAGCGAATAGTGTCTTCCACGAAACCACCCTCGTTGAGCGTATCCGCGTGGAGGGCTATTTGAATGTCCATGAGGTCGGCGACTTGCAACGCCATATCGATGGAAGAGTGGGTAGCGCCCCAGTCTTCGTGGAGTTTCAACCCGATGGCTCCGGCCCGGATTTGTTCGGCCAGCGGTTCTTGAGAGCTGGCATGGCCTTTGCCCGTCAACCCGACGTTGATCGGTAGATTATCCACGGCCTGCAATAGGCGGGAGATATGCCAAGCCCCCGGGGTCACGGTGGTCGCATTTGATGCATCTGATGGTCCGGTGCCACCACCAATGAGTGTGGTGGTGCCATTGGCTAACGCAACCGCCACTTGGTCTGGGTTGATAAAGTGCACGTGGGTGTCAATGGCACCGGCGGTGAGGATCTTATGCTCACCAGAAATGACATCGGTGGAAGCACCGATCGGGATGGTCACACCGTCTTGGATCAGCGAGTTACCGGCCTTGCCGATGCCAAAAATATGGCCATCGCGCAGCGCAACATCTGCCTTATAAATACCGGTGTAGTCCAGCACCACAACATTGGTAATGACCGTATCGGGGATGCCCTCGTCACGGGTGCGTTGACCGTTTTGGCCCATCCCGTCGCGGATGACTTTGCCGCCACCAAAAGAGACTTCTTCTCCGTACACGGTGTAATCGTGTTCGATCTCTGCCAACAGGTCGGTGTCGGCCAGGCGGATCGCATCACCTGTGGTCGGGCCGTACATCTCCGCATATTGTTTGCGGCTCATTTCAAAACTCATGAACGGTCCTTCCTTTGTTTTTCAATCTCACGTGAGCCAGTCGACTTGGAGCCACTCATCGTGGAATTCGTATGAATTTCGTCGTTTGCGTCAAACTCTGCCTCGGTGGCACTTGAATTTTTGACCGGAGACGCGCTTTCAGTCTGTGACCCACCGACCAGGACGTCCCCGGTTTTCGTCTGACGATACTCTTCGTGGCGGTCCTGAAGATCCGCGTCGCGAGCGATGTCGTAGCCTGCTGAACCACCAATGGCTTCGGTAGAGAACATTGACACGGTCGAGCCGACATACCCATTAACCTCGTTATGGAAACCGAAGATCACGCGTTCACCGCCCACTTCAACAAGGTGCACGCTGCGCGCATCACCGGGTTCAAAACGCACTGCCGTGCCCGCCGGTGAGTCCAACCGCATCCCGCGTGCTGCGAGCCGATCAAACTCTAGGCCGGGGTTGGTCTCTGCAAAATGATAGTGGGAGCCCACCTGTATGGGTCGATCACCGCGATTGACGACATTGATAATGCGCGTCTTTTTGTCTGAGTTACAAATGATGGGATCTGTTGCCAAAATATACTCACCGGGAATCATAACGACCTCACGTTTTATCGAATGGGATTATGGACGGTTACGAGTTTGGTGCCGTCGGGGAAAGTGGCTTCAACTTGAACATCTGGAATCATCTCTGGAACCCCGTCCATCACGTCTTCGCGTGACAGAACAGTGGCGCCCCAATTCATCAGCTCGGCGACAGTTTTGCCGTCGCGTGCTCCTTCGAGCAATTCGGCGGTCAGAAGCGCCATTGCTTCCGGGTGGTTTAGTTTCAGGCCGCGCTCCCGGCGCCGGCGTGCCACGTCAGCGGCTACGACAATGAGCAGTTTCTCTTGCTCACGTGGAGTCAAATGCATCGCATATCCTCTCGATCAAGAACGATAATTCCCGCCGGGGAGAATCCCCGGGACGACAACTCGTTTCCTCTGCAGAGTAACTGATTTACGGGCGAATGTCTTGATGGCGACATACCTTCTGCATATTGTAGCGCGTAGTTCTTGTCGCACCTCACAGAAGGTGAAGGCGAAATCATAGTCACGGCTGGAATTACTATTCGAATCTTGTGAAGTCTTGCGGTGTGGAGTTCAGGTTGTTGCGGTTAAGCTTTTTCTAGAGGACCGTGCAACGTGTATCTGGAGATGTCAGCAGCGCCGGTGGAGTCTTCATCAAGTACCCTGATTTTTAATTCGGGATCGGCTTTTGGCCCGGTAACAGTCTTCGGCTCTCCAACCTCCTTCGCGGTACGTATCAAGTCACCTTTCGTATGAGGGGCAGACTTCATAGAGATCAATTGTGGTGCTCGTTGCGCCAATACCGAATGGATTCTTCGCTCGCGCCGAATAACTCCACTCTCGCCCGGTCACTTCAGGCCAGCATACGCAGATAATAGGACGTGTAACTTGTTCGGCAACTCTCAGAGGAACAATCGTGCTTGCGCTTGTCAAATCTTCCGCTTCTCATTTGACTCAAAAGAGGCTAGGTCCGCCTCTACTCTTGGGAGTGTTGGCGACGGCCGTTAGGCCTTATTGTTTGAGGACTTTTTTCGCTGAAGCGTCTATTGACTTGCTCCATCACAAACCGCTGGATACGATCCCGCATCGCGGAAGAGCCTTCCTTGGTCAGCAACAGTGGACTACAATCGCGACAAAGGAATCCTCATACATTGGCCAGGCCATCCCCCTCACAGCGTGATGGCCTTGGAAGGAGAGAATCGATGTCTGACGTCGCAGTGATTACCGGAGCCGGAGGCGGAATCGGGCGAGCTACGGTGCGCAGGTTTCTGGCTGCGGGCTGGGATGTTGCCATGATCGACATCGGGGCGTCCTTGGAGGGCGCCCTCGAAGAGGCCAAGGAGCTGGCTGGTCCTGGCCAGACGGTGCGTGGATACTTCGCCGACGCCGCTTCCGCTGCGGACGTCGAGCAGGTCAGAGATGAGATCCTGGAGGAGTTTGGCGGGGTGAAAGCCCTTTTGCTCGTCGCCGGCACGGTTCAGACCGCTGCTTCAGTCGGAGAGTTGGACCCGCAGGAATGGGAGCGCGTACTTAGCATCAACCTGACCGGCCCGTTCCTGTTCACGCGCGCATTTGCTCGCGCCTTACAGGACACCGAGGGGGCTTCTGTCGTTGCCGTGTCGTCTCAGTGGGGCAGGTCCGGTCATCCTTTCCTATCGTCGTACAGCGCATCGAAGGCTGGCCTCATTGTGGCGATGCAGTCGTTTGCTCAAGAATTAGCGCCAAAGGTTCGAGTGAATACGGTCTGTCCTGGGCATATCAATACCGCTATGCACACCGACGCCCTCCAGGCCGAGGCTGAGCTACGCGGGATTCCGTTCGAGGAGATGCGGGACATCGAGTGGGGGAAGGTCCCTGCGCTTCGGGCGGGTGAGCCGGACGAGATTGCCGGGGCGATCTTCTACTTGGCATCTGACGACGCTAGTTACATCACCGGCGCATCGCTGGATGTTAATGGTGGATCAGTTCTCCACTGAAGCTAGCTCCCTGACTCCACCCCTGTCCCTGCTTAACACAGCGCGAGGCTCCCATCGCCCTGCGCTGCAGTCGGTCCGATTCTGGCGCGGCCACGCTACGCCGATTCTCGGTGGACAAGAGCTCGCGCGGGGAGCAGAATTTTCTTGCCAAGCGTCGCGGAGGTATTCGTAACCGGAACGGTCATATTCTGGGCCACGCTGGGCTATCTGGCGACACGAACTCCGTGACCGATGGCTGCTGCACAGCGCGGTGGTCCTGTTCTGGAGCGTCCTGTGCTGTGGCTAGCCTAGAGATAGTGCCCTAACGGCAGCTCAATCCCGTACCTCGTGACTACGCTATCGCTCCTGCGAAGTGCCCGCCTACTTCATGGGCTTTCACCCCGAGCGACCTGTCTAAAGAACGTGCCACGGCCCACGCACGACACTCCGCTAGGTCCACTTGAGTGGTGGTTCGGCTCCCCACCGTAATGCTGGCCATGGCGGTCTGGGAACGGGTAGAACTAGAGCGAAGGAAAATGTCCAAGGGGACGAGGACTACCTCGTAGCTTGAAGGCAACGTACCGTGTGGTAGCTGTGCCCTGGTCTCCGTCTCTGATTTGCATGGAAGCGGTTATGATGATTCACACTGAACCACAACACCTGAATCAGGTCGTCAAGGAGATGAAAGACCATCTCAACCAAGACGAGTATGCCGAGATTGAAGAAACGATCAATGCGCTCGAGCCTGTGCAGGTGATAAAAGTCCTGTCCCGTTTGAGCCACCGGCACCGCGCGATCGTTTACCGGCTATTAGAAAAAGACGTCGCCTTAACCGTTTTCGAGGGCCTGTCACCGGCACTGCAAAGTGATTTACTCGGTGCGCTCCAAGAGCATGAAACCGCTGAAGTGTTCTTGGAGATGTCCCCGGCTCAACGAGTGTGGTTGCTTGATGAGCTACCCGCAAAGGTAGCTTCAAAGCTATTACTCGGCCTGGACGTCGAGGAGCGAAACCAGACCTCGACCCTGCTTGGCTATCCCGACGAGGCGATTGGTCGACGGATGAGTCCGCGGTTCGTTGCCTTGGAAGCTCAGCGCACCGTTGCAGAAGCAAGGCAGTACGTCGATGAAGAGCTAGCAACCGCCGAAACGGTGTATTATCTTCCGGTGGTCAATGACGGTCGGCGAGTCCTGGGCGAGATCACCTTACGATCCTTGCTGCGCAGCGACGACGCTAAGGTGCTCAAAGACATTATGCGACCGACGCATACTGCCTACGTCACGGAAAACGCCGAAACCGTGGCGCGCCGGATCACCCGTCAAGGGGCCTTCGCGACCGCCATCGTGGATGACGAACAACGCCTGGTCGGGATCTTTACCCTGGATGATGCGGCGCGCATCTTAGAGTATGAAGAATCCCAAGACGTCTCGCGTCAAGGTGGTGTGGAAGCACTACGCCGCCCCTATTTATCCACCCCTGTGCTGCGGTTAGTCCGGAGTCGCATCACGTGGCTGCTGGTGCTGGCCATTGGCGGCACGCTCACCGTACAGGTGCTGTCGGTATTTGAAGACTCCTTGGAACAGGTCACCGCTCTGGCGCTGTTCGTACCGCTGTTGATTGGTATCGGCGGCAACACCGGGAACCAGGCTGCCACTACCGTGACGCGGGCCCTGGCCCTGCACGATGTTGAGCCCCGAGATGTTTTTCGCGTGCTCACCAGAGAAGTGCGCACCGGGTTCTGCCTGGGACTGTTGTTGGGCACGCTTGGGCTGGTCATTACCGGATTCATTTTTGATTTCGATGTCGGGCTGATCATCGGGCTGACCTTGCTGGCAATATGTTGTGTGGCTGCCAGTGTTGGTGGGGTGATGCCCCTGATTGCTAAGAAAATTAAGGTGGATCCGGCGGTATTTTCCAACCCGTTTATTTCGACTTTCGTGGACGCCACCGGGCTCATCATCTATTTCCTGATCGCCCGTGCCATCCTGGGCATCTAGCACAGGCTAGTTACCTTCCTTTACCTGTGGTTGGTAGCTTCGTGGGGCGGATCCGTGCAGTTTCATACCGCGCCTCGGGGGTGGTCGCTTGGTGACGCTTCGCTGGTCATCCCATGCGATATGAACTCAGCCCTTGGACGAAGACCTCGGCAGGACATGGCAGGCATAGTTCCACCTGGTGTCGTACAGCACGTTGCAGACCCGGGCCAATGCTGCACCCACACGGCAGCAACCACTACCGCGAGTCATCACACGCGCTTACACCGAGATCAGTCAAAATACCTTCCCGCAATCTCGGCTGCTGAGAACACTTCGGTACCGTCGTAGCGCGGCGCAATGGGTCAGCAACCCAGCGCTCTCCCGCACGATAACGCGTGACCTCCCTGACGGTTCACATACTTCGTGATCGGGACCTATTGTCCGGTGCCGGTCCGGGGTACTTTATAAAACACCTGATCTACCAGTATGTAGTAGAAGACGATTATGTGGGAAGCAGTTTTTGTATTCAGTACCTCCGTGCTCGAACTGTTCTTGCGCGGAACGGTGATGTATCTTGTCGTCTTTTTTGTTGATGCGGTTCCTGGGGCGGCGTACGTCAGGCGACTTGAATGCCTCAGATATTATCTTGGTCGTCATGATTTCTGAGGCTGCCAGCCCGGGGCTTGGCGGAGAAGCCTCGTCGATTTTTGGCAGTCTTGTGGTGGTGGCCACCATATTATTCTGGGCGGTACTCCTGGGTATGGGCAGCTATTGCTGGACGTGGTTGGATAACCTCACGGCCCCGCGTCCGCGTCCGTTGATCAGGGATGGCGAAATTGTGCACAAGACCGCACGGCGCGAGCTGTTAGCGAAGGACGAAATCTTATCCCAGCTCAGAGTCAACGGCTTCCAGGAGCTCTCCGAGGTAAAATCTGCGTATTTAGAGCCCAGCGGACAGATTAGTTTTGTGCCGTATGAAAACTAAAGGAACTTCAACGTGCCCACGCCCGAGATGACGGTATCGAACTGCTCCCTGGCAGCTGAACTAAGACCTCAGCTACCAACTGCTGGGGAGTCGTTCGGTGCGGCCTTGCAGAACATGAGCGCAACACCGACGGCAATAGCTGGTGGGATGGTTTGCAGCAAGTCATGAAGCGTGTTCGATGGTGTACTGCAATACGTCACCGACTTCAAAGCCAAACGCTGCCACAGGCCACCTATGTCACCAGACAACACCGCCAAGCACCGCAAACGGGTGTGAACAGTCGCAGTTTTATGAAGTTGGATCGCCAACAGGAGTGTCAAGGCAGGTATACCCGTCACGGCAAGCAGGGGGTCGTGGAGCATGTTATATCTGCGCCCCTTCCCCAACGCTGAATGGATTGTTGATGAGGCCAACGCCGAAGTCGTTGGTTGGAAAACTTTGAAATTGGCTCGGAGCTGCTGTACTCGTGGGAGTTCGTGCTGTTTAATGAGAACCAGGATGTCAATGATTACCGTTCAATCATCGCGGAATGGGTAGCAGCAAACCAAGAATACGTTAAGGGGCTGACTCAGTAGTTAGTCCTTCAACTTGCTGACAGCCGCTGGTTTCCACTACCCAGCTCGAAGCTAGCGGCACCAGCGTATCCACTCCTGTCGCCACTTAGGACACACCATGAAAATCTCAGCTCGATTCTATAAAACGGCCGCGATCCTTTCTGTTGTCGGCCTAGCTCTGACCGGATGTATTGACGATTATGATCAAGAGGACACCGCCCCTCCAGGTGATGGTGAAACCCAAGGCAGCTCGGTCACCATCGATGTTTTCAACGGCTGGGATGAAGGGATCGCCGTCTCCGAGCTGTAGCCACACGTCCTTGAACAAGAAGGCTACGACGTGAGCCTCGAATATGACACCAGCTGTTTCTGGTGTAACCTCTGGCGCCTAGGACTTCCTCATCGATGCCTGACTGCCAGCCGATCCCAGACCAGCTACCTTAAGTCTCACAGCGTGTATACCCGCTATTCGGAGGGTGTGATCATGTGGGTACGATCTGAGTGTGGGTATCGGCGGACTTTGGGGTGCTGTGGCGCTTCTCATGATGACCCTCTCTATGCGCCATGCCCCATTTCGACAAGTTGCGCTGTTTCCATTGTGAGCCGTGGCAATCCCCGGTGTTCAGGACTGCAGAGGACCTGCGCTGCATGCACCAGCGAAGCAGAAGACTTGACTCGCACGAGCCTCGCAGCCAGCCCGACCCGTTGGCGCCCCCTCTTGACTCGACGAATACGCAGAGTGATGATTGAGATGACTTCCGGAACCTCTAGGAGGCCCAAGTGACTTACAGAATCGGATACCTCGTTGGATCCCTTGCCACCCAGTCGATCAACCGGACCCTGTCGAAGGCACTCATCAAGCTCGCGCCCGCAGACCTCGAGTTCACCGAGATCGAGATCGGCAACCTGCCGCTCTACAACTACGATTACGACGCCGACTACCCGGCGGAGGGCAGGGCCCTCAAACAGGCGATCGAGGCCTCGGATGGCATCCTCATCATCACCCCGGAATACAACCGCTCGATCCCGGGTGCCCTGAAGAACGCCATCGACTGGGGCTCCCGCCCGTGGGGTGCCAACTCCTTCGCCAGGAAGCCCACCGGTGTGGTTGGCGCTTCGATGGGAGCGATCGGCACCGCCGTCGCGCAGTCCCAGCTCCGCAGCGTCCTGAGCTTCCTGGACGCCCCGCAGCTCAATTCGCCCGAGGTCTACATCAACTTCGACCCCGATGTCTACGGCGACGGCGAGATCCGCGACGATGGCACGAAAGATTTCCTGCAGCATTACATGAACGAGTTCTACGCTTTCGTTCAGCGGGTCCTGGACGTCAACGCCGCCGGCCACATCGGAGACCCTGAAGCCGCCTGACCCCACCCACGAGCGGATCGTTCCTTGGCCCTTGTGACCGAAAGTTCCTACGGCTTCCCCCAGCGGCCACATCTTAAACGCCGTGGTATTAGGCGGCCTGTCGACGTACTTGGTTCTGCGCGTTTCCCCGTTACCTTTTAGGTAGCACTGTTTTCCGGCAGGATATGCAGTGTAGGTAACCAGCTGGTTCCGGCATGATGGTTGCCCCCAGTCGTTGATGGTCAGGGGGGTGTAGTCACCGGAACCAGTCTGGTTCGTTCGGATCGCTAATAGAAGCACGCTCCAAAATTTTGTGGGTCTTCGTAACGTGGATGTGAACGCACGAACCACCGGTCACCTTGTTTTTATTGGAACGCACCCAAGAAGGTGATCGATATGGAACCCCAAGTATTCGTTGGTATCGACGTCGGAAAGTCTCAGCATCACGCCACCGCAGTCAATCAGGAGGGCGGGGTGGTGCATGACAAACCGCTGCCACAATCCGAGCCCAAGATTCAGGAACTCCTGACAGATCTTGTCGCCAAACACGGCGAGTTGCTGGTCGTAGTAGACCAGCCGAAAACTATCGGTGCGCTGGTTGTCGCTGTAGCTCAGCAGATGGATACTCAGGTGGCGTATTTGCCAGGACTGACGATGCGTCGAGTCGCTGATCTGCATCCGGGTCAGGCGAAGACGGATGCCCGAGATGCTTACATCATTGCCGAAACTGCCCGCACCATGCCACACACGCTGCGGAGTATCACCGTGGCTGAAGAACAGATCGCGGAGTTGTCAATGCTGTGTGGTTTTGATGATGACCTGGCAGCCCAGCTGACTCAAGTCCGCAATCGGCTCAGAGGGCTGCTGACGCAGATCCATCCAGCATTAGAGCGCGTGCTGGGGCCACGGTTGGCACACCCAGCAGTCGTTGATTTACTCGGCAGGTATCCAACTCCTGCGGGGTTGAAACGCGCCGGTCGAGGCCACGTTCGAGCTCGGCTCAAAAAGCTTGCGCCGCGCATGGCAGCACGGTTGACCGATGAGATCTTTAGGGCATTAGCCGAGCAAACGACTATCGTGACCGGCACTCATGCTGCTGAGCATATTATTGGTCGCTTAGCTGCCCAACTACAGCAACTCACGCAGCAGCGCAGTGATGTTGAAGCTGAAATTTTGTTGGTGGTTGATGCGCACCCTCTTACCGAAGTCCTGACTTCCATGCCCGGTGTTGGAGTCAGGACTGCCGCACGCATTCTCACCGAAGTGGTCGGTAAAGACTTCAAATCCGCAGCTCACCTAGCATCTTATGCTGGCATCGCACCGGTCACTCGGCAGTCTGGCACCTCAATCCGTGGTGAGAGTCCGTCCCGACGCGGCAACAAAGTCCTCAAACGCGTCCTGTTCTTGTCAGCCTTCGCCTCGATCAAAGGCGATCCCGTGTCCCGTGCCTACTACGATAGAAAACGAGCCGAAGGAAAGCGCCACAATCAAGCCATCATCGCCCTCGCTCGACGCAGATCAGACGTGCTCTTCGCGATGCTCAGAGACGGCACCTTCTACGAATCCCGGCCTACTCAACTTGCAACAGCAGCTTGACGGAACTGTAAAGCTGAAAGTGGCTAGTCCGGGACTGGCTGGCCGGGTAGGTTGATTGGCACACTGGCGTTGTCGTGACTCATGACAAAACTGACCTCCGTGATGGGGTGTCTTGCCTATGAATTGTCCGATGACAACGGTGGGCCGACACCGCCCGGTCCACCTTGGTGGCCTGATAGAAGCATGTCCAACATTGAGCGTTGTGACCCGTTACAGTTTTGCCCCGAAGTGATTCCTGTCCGGGCTCGGTGTCAGCCGATAGCGACCGAAACACGGTCCGCGAACAGATCCGAAGGGAAACAATCGCTATGTCCACTATCGTTTCACACCAGTATGCATATGTCATCGGAGTCGACACCCACGCTGCAACACACACCTATGCTGTGGTCACCAACAGTGGCGTTCATGTCGATACCCAAACGTTTCCGACCACAAAACCTGGGCTGCGACGGGCTCTGTCATGGGCCGGGCGACGGACCGACGGAGACCTGGATAGTCTGTGGGTCATCGAGGGCATCGGCAGCTACGGGGCTGAGCTGGCCAAAGCAGTCGATACGGCAGGCTACGAAGTCGTCGAGGCGCCTCGTATGAGCAACAAAACCCGCCGAGGTATTGGTAAAACTGATCCCATTGATGCGTTCCGTATTGCCAGCGCAGTCTTGCCATTGGCCACTGACCGGCTACGCAAACCACGAGGTCACGACGACATTCAGAGTGCACTGCAGATTTTGTTGACCGCCAGAGACGAATTAGCACGCGAACGCACCAGAGCCATCAACGCCCTAACTGCGTTACTGCGGACCATTGATTTAGGCATCGATGCACGGCATGCACTCGGGATGAAAATCATCAGCCAGATCGCATCCTGGCGTAGCAGAAAAGAACCCATCAGCTTAGCTATCGCACGCAGCGAGGCTATTCGTTTAGCGCAACGCGTCCGACAAGCCCACACTGAGATTCTCCAGAATGACAAACAGCTGTCGAACCTGATTGCACAAAGTCCCGCTGCTGACCTCACCAACGAAACTGGCATCGGACCAGTCACAGCAGCCACGATGCTCGTGGCGTGGGCTTATCCCGGAAGGCTCCGCAACGAGGCAGCATTTGCCGCTCTAGCTGGTGCAAGCCCACTGCCAGCTTCCTCAGGTAACACGGTGCGATACCGGCTCAACCGAGGCGGTGACCGCCAACTCAACCGAGCCCTCAACGTGATCGCGATGCACCGAACAATCCATGATCCCGAAACCCAAGCTTATGTCGAAAAACGACGCATCGAAGGCAAAACTGACCGAGAGATACGTAGATGCTTGAAACGCTATCTGGCCCGTCGAATTTACCGGCACCTCAATCAAGCCGCTCACTCAGCAAAAAGGTATTGACATCTATAGAAGCTTCATAGAAGCACCCCCCTCGCACGTCCTGAAAAAGCTCACGCCGCGTCACTGTCTAACCGGGTATGCCCTTTGTTCACTCTCTAAAGTGACAGGAGATAAATATAAAAGCAGGCCGAATCTGGCTGTTTCTACAATGCCGTCAAGGATGTTTAAGAAGCCTCTGGACCACTCTGTCTTCTCCGAGGGCTAGCAATCTCTGGACCTGGCTTGCTAGGTTGCTCTGGATCGATGGGCGCCTGGGCCGGCGCCTGGGTTCATTATTTCTTTGGGTGGACCGTCTTGGGTGTTGTTCCGCTCGGATAGCGAATCTAGTATGCTTGGCCAGCGCCCTGAACCGTCCTAGGACGCTTCAGGGCGCTGCAGGGTTTATGGCCGGTGTGGTCTGGTGTGAGTTCTAGGTGTTGTCCTCTGCGGGTTGGCCGCCTTCGCCTTCCCAACGGTCGAGTTGTTTGGATTTTTGCTGGGAATATTTGAGTCGCACACCGTAGCCGCCGGCTTGTGAATCTGGTAGAAAGAGTGCGCCGTGGTCGATGAGGACTGCTTGGATGGCTTCTTTCTGGTCCTCGGGCAGATCGATGATACCGCGTTCAAATTTACGAATGTCCTTGCGTTTAATGCCGGTTTCGTTTGCGATGTGCCAGGTAGAGATGCCTACCAAGGCACGACCGGCGCGGGCAAGGTTAGAATTGAAAACGTCTTGTATAGTCATGTCCTTAATTGTGACATCTTCTGGCAGGTTTTTTCCAACAGCCAGTACCCCACCCTCGTCCAGACTGCAAGAAGGGTCTCTGGACCGAAGGCCACCCCAGGTCATGGACAACACGTCAAAGCACCTGCACAACACCTAGACGCCCACCGAGCTGAAGCCGCATCAGATACTCAGCATGCCCCTGGGCGATGCTGCGCCCAGACGGGCCAGTCAGGCTAGAGATCCTGCTTCTGGTCAGATCGTTTCTCACCCACTGGCCGTTGCTGCATCGGCCTGAATCCCGGATCATGCCGTAACGCCCGATAGATTGTAGAGCGACTGACACCTAAGACGTGCGCCTGCTGCACGGTTAGGTGACAGGTGTTGTGTCAGGCAGCGAGTACTACCTGGGTGTTCATCATGGTCTCGAATTCGACTGGCGTCAACCGGCCGAGCCGGGATTGTCTGCGGCGGCGGTGGTAGGTTCGTTCAATCCAGGTGACGATCGCGATGCGAAGCTCGATGCGTGTGGCCCATGGTTTGCGATCCAGCACATTGTTTTGCAGTAGCGAGAAGAAGGATTCCATGGCGGCGTTGTCTCCTGCAGCTCCGACGCGGCCCATCGATCCGACCAGTCCGTGACGTTTCAGGGCGCGCACAAATTTCCGTGAACGAAATTGCGATCCGCGGTCGGAATGGACCACACAACCGGCCACGTTGCCACGTAGGGCAACAGCATTATTCAGTGCGTTGAGGGCTAACCGTGAGGTCATACGGGCATCGATGGAATATCCGACGATTTTGCCGGCGAAGACGTCTTTGACCGCACAGACATAGAGTTTGCCTTGGCCGGTGCGATGTTCGGTGATGTCCGTTAACCACAACTGGTTGGGGCGGTCAGCGGTGAAGTCGCGTTTTACGAGGTCATCGTGGACTGCAGGACCAGGCCGGATACCGTTGCCGCGTGCTTTCCGTTTGCCGAATACGCTGAACCATTGGTTGTCGTGGCAGATCCGCCATGCCGTCTGATCAGCCATCGGTTGGCCGGAGGCTGTGGCTTCATCCGCCAAGAGTCGGTGGCCGAATTCCGGGTCGTCTCGGTGGGCATCAAAGAGCGCGTTGGCACGATAGGCTGCCACCAGGTCAGCTTCTGGTACGGGCTGGTGCAACCAGCGGTAGTACGGTTGACGAGCAAGCTTGAGTACCCGGCACGATACCACCACGGGGATCCCTTCGGTGGCCAGCTGTTTTACGAGCGGGTAGAGCCTTTTCCCGGCAGATTTGCCTGTGATAAATACGCTGCGGCACGTCGCAGGACTTCGTTTTCTTGCTCCAGTAAGCGGTTGCGTTTCCGCAATTCCTTCAGCTCGTCGTTCTCTGACTTGGTCACGTTTGGTGGTTCCCCAGATGCGGTGCGGGCTTGGCGCATCCATGTATCCAGCGTGCCAACATGAATGCCAAAGTCCTTGGCAATTTGAGCCAGTGTGACACCGGCATCACGATTCAGCGCAACTTCGCCAACGTCGTCGCGGAACTCTTTGGGGAACGGGGTGGGCATAGGTTCATCCTTCCAGACCAGCAGTCAGCTAGCCAGATCGAATGTCACCTAGTCGTGCAGCAGGCCCCGTCTCCGATTTGGGCGACGATCATGTCTTGTTGCTCGTAGAGTTTCTTGGCAGTGATCGCTTGATGGGGAGTCAACCTAGGTGGGCGGCCGCCGGGGCGGCCTCGTGCCCGAGCCGCCGTCAGCCCGACGTTGGTACGTTCCCGAATGAGGCCGCATCCAGATTCCGCCAGCGAGGTAGGAGTGGATGTTGAGTTCGTTGGCGACGCGGACGACATCGAAATTTACGAAGTCCCGGGACACGGCGAAGAGATTGAAACCACCTTGACATCTACCACTGTGCTGCAGGCCAAAAGTGTGCCGGTTACCGAGCAGAGCACCGTCAATGAATTTGATTACGCAGGTATGGGGTGGACGAAAGGCGAGGCCGAGGAACTGATGAGTGTGACATCTGAGCAGATACAGGGCATGGAAGGCGAGCAGCATACTGAGTTCGGCGAAGCGTCGTCCTTTGAGATACCCGTGGTTGAGACGGAAACCGTGGACTAGGGTCTCGACAGAGGGCTCTTGATTGGGGGTGTGTCGAAGTCGAGTAGCTGCTGCCCGGGGCGGCGCGCGCAGTATAATTGTGATAGTTCTTAGAGCGTCCTCTTAGAACTTTCAAACTGTCGTAGCTATCCCAGGTGAGGTTGCCGTGGATCCGTTTCGTTTCACCCTGCGGCAGTTGCAGCATTTTATCGCGGCGGCTGATGCTGGGACCGTGACGGCGGCCGCCGCACAGGTGCACATTTCCCAAGCGGCGATGTCGCAGTCGCTCAATGAGTTGGAGCGCGCCGTCGGGCAACAGCTTATGGTGCGCACCCGCAGCTACGGGATTCAGCTGACGTCATCGGGCAGACGATTCTTAGCCGACGCTCGAGAACTCGTTGCCATGGCCGCTGACGTCCAACAAGAAATGACCGATCGCGCCGAAGAACTCGTAGGGCCGCTGGACATCGGGATCTACACGGCGGTTGCACCGTTTTGGGTACCGTTTATCGCAGAGCATTTTATTGTGCCTAACCCGCAGGTTTCCGTGCGGATTATTGAAGGCGACGGCAAGGAACTACAACGCCAAATGCTCGAAGGCCGACTCGATGCGGTCTTCACTCACACGGGCCACCTGGTGGATGGCGTGCGCCACCAGGTGATTCGCAAAGGGCAGGGCTACGCGTTGGTGGCGCCTTCGCACCCGCTTGCCGGGCGGTCCAGTGCTAAGATCGCCGAATTCGGTGATGACCCATACGTGCTGTTGGATGTGCCGGCGGTGAGTGAAAATCAGTTGCCCAAACTGCGGGCCGGTGGGGTGGGGCCCAATATTGCGTGGCGCTCCACTAGTTTTGAAGCTGTTCGCGGCTTGGTGGCCCGCGGACTGGGCTGGAGCGTGCTGGTACAGCGCCCGCCGGTGGATATCTCCTATGATGGGCTGCCGTTGGTGACCATCCAGTTAGAAGATTTCGAACCCAGTGACATCTGTATTGCGTTTGCGCAGCAGCGGCACAGCCGACGCTTGGCTAAACTCATTGCGGTGTGTACAGCAGAAGGTGCGCGACTTGATGCTCAAGCGGCATCCAATCGCGCACCAAATGCGACGTCGTCGTAGGTTAGAACGTGGTTCCTTCAAGGTCGGTGGTGCGACCTTCTTTGACTAACATGGTTGCGCCAATGGCGACGACGAACACGGCAATCCAGACTACGGCGATCAACCACAGCGAACCGCCGGCAATGGCCACCAGACTCGAAGCAATCATCGGAGTGAAACCGGCACCCAGGGTCGAGGAGGTCTGGTAGACCAGCGAGGCCCCGGTGTACCGGATGTGGGTGGGGAACATTTCGGCACAGAACGCTCCGAATGGTCCGAAGATACTGCCCTGTACGAGCCCCTGGGTGAGTAACAGCGCGAAGGCGAACACCCATAGGTTGGCCATATCGAGCATAAACATGACCGGGAAGGCGAAGATCGCACCCAGCAGCATCCCGCCCATCATAACCGGACGACGGCCGAACTTATCGGACAGTTGCGAGGCGAACCAGACGACCACCACGGTCGAGGCCGCGCCGAGGGCTTTGACCCACAGCACGTGGGTGGAGTCCAGGCCACTGTTGATGACATAGGCGATACCCCAGACGGTCATCAGACCTTGGACCGTGTAGGAGCTCATGCCCGCGATGATGCCCAGGATGAGGTTTTTGGGGTATTTGGAGATGACTTCTAACAGCGGGACTTTGCGTTCGTCGGCTTCGTCCTGGAGTTTCTGGAAGATCGGGGATTCGTGGACTTTCATGCGAATGACCAGCCCGATGAGGACCAGCACTGCTGAGAGCAGGAACGGAATGCGCCAACCCCAGCTCAGGAATTGTTCGTCCGGCAGCATGGTGAAGATACTCATGACGATAGTCGCTAGGACCGCACCGGCCGGGCCACCCATGTTGGCGAAGCTTGCGGCAAAGCCGCGGCGTTTTTTCGGAGCGTGTTCTAAGGCGATGAGCATGGCGCCACCCCATTCGCCACCCACGGCCAGGCCTTGGATGACGCGGAACACGGTCAGCAGGACCGGTGCGGCAACACCGATCATAGCGGTTGGTGGCAGCAGGCCGATGGCGACGGTGGTTCCGCCCATGAGCATCATTGAGGTGACGAGCACCCCTTTGCGGCCAATTTTGTCGCCGAAATGGCCAAATAGGATGCCACCGAGCGGTCGAGCCACGTAGCCGACCGCCAGAATGGTGAAGGATAGGAACAGGCCAAGACCCGGATCCAGGTCAACGAAGAAGACCTGGCTGAACACGACGGATGCCGCGGTGGCGAACAGGATGAAGTCGTAGAACTCGATCATCGAGCCTAAGAAGCTCGACGATAGGATCCGTCGCATCTCCGTGGTGTTCAGGGATTCGGACAGGTCTTCCGTAGAGACCTCCTGGGTATTGAGCGTCTTGGTCATTTAGACACCTACTTTAGTATGGGACGCTGCCAGAACTGCTTCCTGGCGGGCAAATGAGATGGAATCAAGATCGTGTGGAATAAAGAATTCCCCGGCGAAAGTTTCTCCCAGGGCTTCCCAGCGTTCGGCTGGGGTATTGCCCGGGACCAGGTGATGCAGCGCCAATCGGGCAGCACCGGCGCGTTTGGCAAGTTCGATGGCCTGTTCCGGGGAGGTGTGGGACTTGCGGTGATGATCAATCGAGGCCTGATCGGTCTGCGTCTTGCCACCACCATAAGCACGTTCGACCCAGTCAAAATCGATGGCTTCGTGCAGCAACAGATCCGTGCCGGTTGCCAGGGTCACCAGGTTGTCGGTGGCAGTGGTATCGCCGGAGATCGTCACGGAACCAGCCACGGTATCGAAGCGGAAGGCAAATGCCGGGGCAACCGGCGGGTGCTCGACCAGAATCGCGGTGACGGTGACTAGTTCGTCGCGGTAGACCTCAAATGGCGCCATGCCCGCCGGCGTCGGATTGTCATTGGGGTGATACCCGATGTTTTCGGGAATTTCGATGTCCTGCACCGTGAAGCAATCCAGCGGTGAGGGTCGCAGGGCATCCAGAATCCGGTCGTTGAGATCCGTTGCATACGCCTGCACGATCGAATGCACCATGTCGTAGATCCCCGGCGTCGGATTATCGGGGCACACCGGCTGCGGGGCAACTTTCGCACGTTCGGAAACCGGTGGCAGCATGCCGCGGTCGCCAGGGCCAAAAATCTTGATCGGTCCGTTGGTTTCGATGTCGCGAGCGTATAGGCCCATGGTCAGCAGGCTGGGAATGTCCACCGTGTGATCTGAGTGCAGATGGGTAATGAACATTGCCCGCATGTTGTCGAACGACAAGTCAGCGCGTTCCAGTTGACGCCCAACACCTAAACCCGCGTCCACCAGGTAATACTGATCAGCAATGACGACGGCGGTCGCAATCCCATGGCGATGCTGTCCGGTGCGCGATGACCACCAGCGTGGTCCGCCTGCTGTCCCGAGCGTGACAATCCTAGGTGCAAAATCCATTCCGTGTTGCACTCACAACTCCTTCAAAAAGCGCGTGATCTACGTCATGTGGTATATCTCCCTTCACTTTCCGTTAATTTCCAAGAAAAGTAAAACGAATTGTTCCGATCGTCATCATAGGTAAAACCTATGAGCAGAGGGTGCTACTCTCAGTGCGGATAGAAAAGTCAAAGCGAGTGGAGGGGCCGTGACGGCATTAACCACCCCGGAAAAACGCAACTGGTTTGGTCTGCTCCTGCTTGGGCTGGCCGTTGGAGTCTCATCGGGCCTGTTCGGCATCGGCGGCGGAATCATTATCCTGCCCGCACTGGTTTACCTCTTTAGTTACTACACCCGCATCGCTGCGGGCACCTCACTATTGGCAGTGGTCTTGCCGGCGGTGGTCGGCGTTATCAGTTATGCACTCGAGGGAAATGTCAACCTGCTGATGGCGCTGCTGCTCTCCGCCGGATCAATTGTTGGCGCGCCGATCGGCTCGTGGTTACTGACGGTGCTGCCACAGCGGGCCGTGCGATGGGGCTTCATCGTGTTCATGCTGCTTGTGGTCGCCTCCCTGTTCGTGATCATCCCCTCGCGCGACGCCGTCATTGAAGTCGATTGGTTGCTCGGCGCCGGGCTGGTCGCCCTCGGGTTATTCACCGGCGTGATGTCAGGGTTGTTAGGAATTGGCGGGGGAGTGGTCATTGTGCCATTACTCGTGGTCCTTTTCGGTGCCAGTGACCTCATCGCGAAAGGCACATCATTGCTCGTGGTGATCGCGACCGGCATGTCGGGCACTGTCGCAAATCTTCGACGTAAAAATGTTGATCCGCCCGCTGCGATGGTGATTGGCGGCGCCGCTGCGCTGGCGACCCCGGTGGGCGTGTGGACCGCACACGCCCTGAGCCCGGAGATTGCCAATATCGTATTCGCGGTCTTCCTCGCGCTCGTCATTATTCGGATGCTGGTAGACGTGTTGTCTCGTCGCTGACCTGCAATGAAATCTCTACTCCATAATATCTGCTGCCAGGCGCGGTGATGACAGGATGGCGTCGAAGCCACTGCACGGAAAGAGGTACGGATGAAAACCAAAAAACCGATGGCCTGGAGTGCCTTAGCATTTGCTGCTGCGCTGAGTCTGGTTGCGTGCGGAGATCAGGAAGCCGGCGAGACAGCCCAGCCCGAAGCTGTCGAAACCTTAGAGCAAGACACCACTGAAACTGTGGGGCAGGAAACGAGTGAAACGGTCTATGAGCGCAAAACTCACGATAGTGAGGAGACCGCGACATTCACGCACGTCGGAGACAAGATCCTCCAACAACACGGCGTCTATGTGACAACCTACGAAGCCTTCGGATTTGCGGGCCCGGAAGAGGCCCAAGAGGTTTTAGATCCACGGATCGCAGAGCTCAATGCCATAGACGAGTACGAGCACACTATTGACTACGGTGAAACTCATATAACCGAAGAAATCATTGCTAACTATGCCGCCATGGATCCTGCGGACGTTGTGAAGTTACCTGGCATGGATGAACTAGACACTACCGAGGATGCAGAATTTTATAGCCTTGAAGAAACCGCTGCAGGGCTTGAAACATCCGGCTACATCAAAGTCGAGTAGTCTTGTGGCCTGGTTTTAACTTGTCTGTAGATCGCATGGACGATTGTCATAGTGATGAGTCGACTTGTGAGTTTGGGGAGCGTTGATGTAGTAGTCGTCGCCTAGGCACGAGCACCTGTGCCAACATCGACGAAAGTAGGTCCAGCCCGTGCGAACTGGCATCACCCGGGCAGGGCCTCTATGTGCGTATCTCGGAAATGGAAAGCAATAAAATGGTTGAACCACAACAGTTTGGGCGTGGTGCTGGGTTTGCTGCCGGGGCGGCCAGTGGCTCGGTGCAGCGGAAGTTGCGGAAGATGAGTCGGCATCCTGAGGAGCCGCGAGTATTTTCACAGGCGAAGATTTTGCTCCCCATCGGGCTACTCATGAGCCTGGTCCTGACCCCCACCATGTACTTTCCGATCAGGGATTACGTGGAAGGTCAGACCGATGATATTTTTTCGATCATCATGCCGGGCGTGGCCACCTTTATGGGGTATTTATTCATAGCTCACGGACTGTTCCGGCGATTCGGGGTGGATCGAGACAAGATCTGGACGCGGTTTGGGAAACTGTTCTATCGGGAAGTACGGTTTGATCAGCTCGACCGGCTGGATACGGGTGTGCACCGGTTCAAGCTATATTCGGGTAAGACTCTGGTGAATTTGGACTATAACCGCTTCGATTATTCGCTGGCGTATATCCGGTTGCTTGAAGAGCTGCAGTACCGACGCTTTGAGCTCCAAGGGGTGAGCATTGATGATCCAGACTGGGACGAAACTGCACAGGGCTTCCGCAACACATTTGCGGCCAAAGTACACCGCAGCCATCGAGCGTTCTATGATGACCACCCGGAAGAACTCGAACGGCTCAATGCACTCGTCCAGCCACCCATGTCCTACATCAACTAGCGGTCGTAGAGCTCCTCAAACTGATTAGACTGATAACCGAGCGAGGGGAGACTTGGGATGAAAGTTGAAGGGGTGTATTCCTACGCACCGGGATCTGCCGAGCCTCGCATGATTTCTGCCGGCGTCGGCCATGTGCCAGCCGGTTTCCCGTCACCGTCGCAAGACTACTCAGATACTAAAATTGATCTGACCCAGATGCTCGTCCGCGATGAACTGTCCACTTTCATCGTCCGAGTCTCGGGTGATTCGATGCAAGATGCTGGCATTTACGACGGCGATAAACTCATCGTCGACCGGGGCATTGAACCCCGCGACGGGCACGTCGTTGTGGCAATTGTCGACGGTGAGATGACCGTCAAACGTCTCTGTATCACGCCCCACGGCGTCGTCCTGCAGGCCGAAAATTCCGAGTATCCCGATGTTGCCGTAGCCGAACTATCGGATCTGTTGATCTGGGGTGTCGCCACCACGTGTCTGCATCAACTGTAGACAGTCCCAGGACTACATCGCGTTAGTCGATGTCAACGCGATGTACGTGTCCTGCGAACGAGTCTTCGACCCCAGCTTGCACCACCGGCCGGTGGTCGTACTGTCGAATAATGACGGGTGTGTGGTGGCCCGGTCTGCCGAAGCAAAGGCCCTGGGCATTCCGATGGGGTATCCCTGGCTCAAACTCGAAGCCACCGCCGCCCAGCACAACTTAGTCGCCCGGTCGAGCAACTATGAGCTGTATGGTGAAATGTCGTCCCGCGTCATGGCGATCCTGGCCCGGTTCTCGGCCTGGATCGAGGTGTATTCCATTGATGAAGCGTTTTTAGGCTTGCGTGGCACCTTAGACGAGCTGCACGCCGTGGGCCAGCAGATCAAAGATACCGTCTTGAAGCTGACCGGTCTGCCGGTGTGCGTTGGCATCGCGAAGACGAAGACGTTAGCGAAGCTGGCCAACGAAGCGGCCAAAAAAGTCGATGCGCTTGGGGGGAGTGTGTGTCTGGGACCGCGTACCCGAAACGACCCGCGAACACGTGCTGCGCCGCCTGCCAGTGATCGAGGTCTGGGGGATCGGCCCCCGCGTGACCAAACACCTCAACGCGATGGGCATTTTTACGGTGGCCGACTTTCGAGACGCCGACCCAGTACATATCCGTGAGAAATTTTCGATTGTGCAGATGCGTACCCTGTTGGAGCTGCGCGAGACACCGTGTATCCCGTTGGAAGAAGAACGTGAAATCAAAGACCAGCTGATCTACTCGCGTAGCTTTGCCGAACCCGTCACGACCCGAGACGGCATGGAACAGGTGCTGAGCATCTATGCACAAATGGCCTCCACGCGACTGCACCGCCACGACCGCGAAGCCAAGGTACTCACAGCGTGGGCGATGACCAGCGCATTCAACGAAGATCAATCTCACCAGCCTGCCGCGACCGTTGCCCTGCCGGGGTATAGTACTGATCCGGTGGTGCTGACGAAAGCTGCCAGGAAGCTACTGCCGAAGATCCGGCCCGGCACCCGCTACGCGCGGGCCGGGATCGTAGTGACTGAGCTGCGCCTGGTCGGAGCGCAGCCGATGTTCAAGGAATTTGTCTCAGCCCACGAAGCCAAACACATCGGGCCACTGCTGGAACAAATCAAGCACGAACACGGCCCCGCCGCTATCGACCTGGGCCGAGCCGGACTGCGAGACGGCCCCGCATGGCAGATGCGCCGCAATATGATGTCCCCGCGCTACACCACCCATTGGGGCGAACTGCTGACCGTCAAAGCCGCGTAGATAGTAGAAACGTTCTCAGGCACACAGTCAGTGCCTCTAGTGTCATATGGGATACTAAGCGCATGGTCAAAGTCAGTCAGGCGCAACGGGTAGCTGCGGCCCGGGAATTTGTGCAGCGGTGGAAGGGTCTTGGCTACGAAAAGGGCGATACGCATAAATTCTGGCTAGATCTCCTGACGAATGTCCTGGGGATGGACGACGCTACAACTAACGTGATGTTCGAACAATCCACGGTCTCGCGCGGGTATATCGACGCGATCGTGGTGGACGCCAAGACGTTCATCGAACAAAAATCGCTGGGCGTGGATCTTGATAAACCAGAGCTACGCCAGAATGAGCCGGTCACCCCGTTCCAGCAGGCGAAGCGGTATGCCGATGCGCAACCCAATGTGCAGCGCCCCGACACCATCATCGTTTCAAACTTCTATGAGTTCAGACTCCACGATCTCGCCGAGGAACCCTACCCCGAACACAACTATGTCGCGTTTACCCTTGAGGAGCTGCCCCAGCAGCTCCATCTCTTAGATTTCTTAGTCGACCCAAAAGCAGATCGTCGCCAACGCGAAAAGACTGTCTCGGTTAATGCTGGCTATCTGATCGGCCAGCTCTATGACCTGTTGCGCGACCAGTACATCGACCCGGACTCACCCGAAGCCCAGCACAGTCTCAACGTGCTGTGTGTGCGCCTGGTGTTCTGCTTGTTTGCCGAAGATGCTGGCGTGTTTGAACGCGGCGCGTTTTATAACTACCTCAACGGCTTACCTGCCCGTCAGGTTCGGGTGGCACTCCGTGAATTGTTTTTGTATCTGGATACTGCACCAGCCGACCGGGACCCTTACGCTAGCGATCACCTGAAAGCATTCCCCTACGTCAACGGGGGACTCTTTTCGGATCATGAAGTGGATATTCCGCAGTTCACCGACGAGATTGTGGATTTGTTGCTGCATGAAGTCTCCGCTGGCACCGACTGGTCAACGATTTCGCCTACGATTTTTGGTGGTGTTTTTGAGTCCACCCTGAACCCGGAAACCCGCCATGCCGGGGGCATGCATTACACCAGCCCCGAGAATATTCACCGGGTCATTGATCCCGCATTTTTGGATGACCTCACCCAAGAATTGGAAGGCATTATCCAAGAACCAGGTGTCGGAGCAATCAAGCGTCGGAACAACCTGCGCCGCTACCAAGACAAACTCGCCAGCCTGAAATTTTTTGACCCCGCGTGCGGCTCGGGCAACTTCCTGACCGAAACCTATCTGTCATTGCGTCGGTTGGAAAACAAAGTCATCTCCGAACTGTCCCACGGCCAGACCTCCGTGGCGTTCGATGATCTGGATATTAGCCCGATTAAAGTCTCGCTCAATCAGTTCTTTGGGTTAGAAATTAATGACTTCGCCGTCTCGGTGGCTGGCACTGCCTTATGGATAGCCGAACTGCAAGCCAACCTCGAAACCGAAATGATCGTGACCCGCACCATCGAGTCCCTGCCATTGAGTGAAGGCAGTCGCATCCTCCAAGGCAACGCGCTCCAAACGGACTGGTCAGAAGTTCTTCCACCTGAGGACTGTGACTACATTATTGGCAACCCACCGTTCCTTGGCGCACGAAACCAATCCGCAGCACAAAAAGCCGAAGCCAAAGCAGCCTTTGCCGCCATTGGAGCGACCCGTAACTTGGGCGATATTGACTATGTTGCTGCCTGGTACGCCAAAGCTGTCACCTACATGGACGACCACAAAATCCGGGCAGCGTTTGTCTCGACCAACTCGATCTGCCAAGGCGCGCAAGTTGCCAACATCTGGCACCCTCTGTACGAACACGACATTCGCATTGACTTTGCCCACGATACCTTCCGCTGGGCTAACGAAAGCACCGACCCCGCCGCCGTCTACTGCGTGATTGTCGGCTTTTCCAAACTTGGCGGCAAAAAGACGCTCTTCCACTACCCAAATATTGATGGGGAACCCGAGGTGTCCCACCCCGAACGCATCAACGCCTACCTTAAAGACGCCCCCGATGTGTTCGTGTGGAATCGCAGCACACCGCTCAGCGACATCCCCAAAATGGGTATCGGATCACAACCCATTGATAATGGGAATTATCTGTTCACGCCCGAGGAAAAAGACGAATTTCTAACTCTGGAACCTGCGGCAGAAAAGTTCTTCCACCGTTGGTACGGGTCGCAAGAATTTATTCGAGGCATTGAGCGCTGGGTTATGTGGCTAGGTGAAGCCACATCGGCAGAACTCACTGCTATGCCCGAAGTGATGAAACGTGTACAAGCCGTCAGGGATTATCGACTGGCTTCAAAACGTGTCCAAACAAAGAAGGCCGCAGAACGTCCCCAGCATTTTGGGACCGAAGTCATCAGTGATGGAGACTCTTTGCTCATGCCGAAAGTATCTTCCGAAAGACGTCAATATATCCCCATTGGCATGGTGGGACCGGACGCCTTTTGTAGTGACCTGGTGTTCTTAGTTCCTGATGCGAGCCTGTATCATTTTGGGATCCTGCACTCTCGGGCACACAATGCCTGGATGCGCACCGTCGCCGGACGCCTGAAATCGGACTTCCGCTACTCCGCAGGAATTGTCTACAACAACTTCGTCTGGCCACAGATCACCACAGACCAGGAATGTGAAATCGCAGAACGTGCTCAAGCTGTCCTTGACGCACGAGAGCTGTACGCAGACGCCACAATCGCACAAATGTACGACCCGGACCATGACTGGTTGTATTCAGAACTCACTACAGCGCACCATGCCCTCGATGCGGCCGTGGAACAAGCCTATGAACTGACTCCCGGATGCGACGAGAAAATCATTCTTGAACGTCTATTCCAGCTCTACGCACGATCCCTCAACAGCTAGTAGCAAGAGGATCGCAACACAGACTTAGGACTTGAAGATTGCAGAACTGGGTAAAAATTGTCATCGGTGTCGTACTTCTTACAGGCTTAGTAGTGCTGTCGTTCTTCATTCCGTGGCCACAGACATGGAGTTTCCAGGCATTCCTTGAATTTCTTGGTGATGCGGAAGAAGACTGGCATCTATGGGCTGCATTGACGGCGTTTGGGACTGTTGGGGCGACTGTCGTTGCGCTCTATCTTTCTTTTGATGCTTGGCGTCAAAATAAAGCAGCGACGGCACGTGTAGTCAGTGCATGGATCACAGATGACTACGAACCGCGTAGTGATGGATCGTCTTATGAACGTACGATCAAAATGCATCTGGCTAACGAATCCAATGAACCCGTTTTTAGTGCCACGCCTAATGTCTATATCGGTAACGGACAAGTGCCGCTGGGGCCGCTTTCGGCACCCTCTCCAATCAGCGTGATCCCGCCTAGGCGGGAATTGGTGTTTGATATCTCCGTACCGCTTCTTGCGCATACCGATTCATGGCACCCTACCGTCAGCTTGGCATTTAACGACCCGAAAGGGCGACGCTGGCGACGCCTTCCAGACGGCACTTTGGAGAATGTCTCACGAAAGAAGTCACGTTGGAGTGACGATAGCGCGACGATGGACGAGAGAGTGCGCGGTGATGACACTGTGCTCAACCCAATGTTTATCACGGAAATATTCCTTGAAGGGCTAGAGCAGAATGAACCAACATTTGAGCACATGCAGCCGGTGCTTGCAGAAAGCGCAGCAGAAGATTGGGCCGAAGTGAATTGGGCTGAGCTGCAACAAGAGGTGAGTGGTTATCGCCCTACCTCAATGATCGATTATCCTGCGCCACGAATCGCCCGGATCAAACTCTCGGGTGATACGACCCTTGAAGGTCGTCAAGTACAAGGAGACGGAACAGGAATTGAGCTAAGGGACGTGCAGTTCTTGACGCTTGTATTCGAGACTGAGCGAGGCTGGCGTGTATTTGGCATCGGGGGCGCGCTACGCCCAGATCGAATATATTTCGGAGATTCACTGCAGGACGAGATTCGGCTCTACTCATAATGCCAAACCTGTGCCTGTTAACTTCGTGGGGCGGCTTTTCGCAGCTTCATTTTGCGGTCTGTCCGTTATTTCTCGTGTTGCTACCCAAATGCACCACTACACCACCCGCTGGGGTGAGCTACTGACGGCGAAAGCCGCGTGAATCTTGCGAGTATCCTACTCTGGTGGTGAGACACGTCAGCCTAGGGCTCAAGAGAAAGTTGGAAAATGCACAGCGAAGGGATCAGTCAGCACCCGGTATGGGATGCGTTAGACAACGCCAGACTACAGCTTGAAGGTCTAGCTAAGAACGTTATAGGGACAGAAGTTCCTCCGGCATTTGAGATTCTTCGCAGTATTACTGTTGCGGAAACGCTGAAAGGCGTTCCACCTATTTTTGTTGCCGAGGAAAAGCTCAACCAACTTACTGAAACAGCCAAAGGAATCTCCCAAGCGGTCGTCACCGGTTTGGAGGATGAAACTGAGGTTGTGCAGCAGTTGTCAGAGTATTCCCAAGAGATGGCTACGATACTTCTTGCCCTGCCGGTTAACTTCCACACTGATGCAGGGCTAGGCCAGTATGAACAGTCAGTACAAAATTTCGTGAGCATTCTTTCCTCAACTGCTGATTACTTAAGAGATAAGAACGATGAAGCTGATGCGCTGCTTGAAGAATATGAACGTCAAGTTGATGAGAAGAAAGAACAGGTAGAACAGGACTTTAAGAAGCGTCAAGAAGAGTTAGCGCAGCAGTTGTCAGACCTCCAAACAAAGGTAGATGATGTCAAAGAAACCATTGAGACGCAGAAAACCCGGCTTGATAAAGCCCTGAATGATTTCTCAGAAAAATCGTCGGCTCAGGTTGCAGCCGCAGACGAAAAACATGCGGAACTGCGGCAGGAAGTCGAGGAACAATCGTCTGAGCAACGCCAGCGAATCCAGGAGCAAGCTAAGGCGATAGTCGATCAGCTCACCGAATACGAGGACCAAGCAAGCCGATTAGTGGAATCCACCGCGAAAGGAACGATCTCGACTGACTACGGTGCTCGGGCCAAGGCAGAAGGTATAGCTGCGCTGGTGTGGAGCATCTGTGCTGTTGTAGTAGCTTTGGCTGGTTTATGGGTGCTTGTCCAAGGCGTAGGCAACATCGAGGCTATGACAGTTTCGCAGACGATCTGGAAATCCAGTGTGACGCTCGTACTGTTAGCCGTCGCGGGATATATGGGCAGCGAAGCTGGTGCGCACCGTAAAGAAGAACGAGACGCGAAGCGTACGCAGCTGGATCTGAATGCTATTCACCCGTTCTTGAGTCAAATGAACGAAGAAGAGGCAGCACCCTTGCGGAAAGAGTTTGCACAAAGAGTGTTTATCAGACCTCTAGCAAACGAAAAAAGCCACGATGGGTTCCGACTCTTACCCCTACCTACTAGCCGCACAGAAGAAAAAGATTCTCCCCAAGAGTCTCAGGGGCAAAAGCCACAATAACTAATAGACGCTGCCCTCGTATCCAAGGGACAAGAATCGATACGTTGACCCTATGAACTAGGTTCAGGTATGTAAACGCGGGTATACCCGTGTGGTGGCCTTGGATGCAGCGTGCTGGTTACTCAGTCAGAAGGCTTTCACCTTTGGCGTCCAGGAGTTGTTCGATCTCGTGCATCTCAGCGGTTTGGATGTCGATCATTTGTTGGGCTAGGTCCACTAGAGGTTGGTAGCCGCCGTTGTCGATTTGGTCGTGGGTCATGGCAATGGCCCCTTGGTGGTGGAAATGCATCAGCTGGAGAAATCGGGTGTCTGCTTCCTCGCCCGCAAGTGTTTCCAGTTGGTCCAGCTGTTCTGGGGTGATCATGCCATTGGCGATGTGGGGGGCATGATGTGCCATCAGGTCGTGTTGGTCCCATTGCTCAGCCCAGCCGACCATGCTGTCGATTTCTTCTTGTTGGCCGACTTTGATCCGGTCGGCTAAGTCCGCGGTGGCTGCGCTGGTGCCCTCGGCGGTCAGGATGATCTCACTCATGTCCACGGCTTGTTGATGATGTGGTGTCATCATCGCCACAAAGTGCAGGTCCACCTCGTTGACTTCTGCGGGTTGATTGGCTCCGGCTGTCACTGCGACACCATCCATATCGGTCTGAGGGGCGTTTGTGGCGTCTTGGTCTTGTCCGGCGCATGAGACCACACTGGCCCCCAGTATCGCAACGGCAATCAAGCCGGTGATGCGGCGCCGTAGTGGTGTTCCTGTCATGAATGGAGCCTTTCCACGACTGAAGTATCTGACGTAGCGTCCAAGATAGGACTACCCCCTCAGGGTACCGTCGGGGCGTTGAGGACGTGTCCGTTGTGCTCAAGGTGTCTTCCACGCAGCGCCCTGGGGTCGAGACCCCGGTCCAGCTCAGGTTGGGAGCAGGTCAGTAGCCTGCTGACCTGCTTTTACTTATCGATCTGGTCCACTTGGGCAGTGGGCGCAGGAGGTTGAACGTCTGGCCGTGGTGGTTTTTAGGAGCGGACGAGGCGGGCGATGGCGTCGGCGGCTTCGGTGAGTTTTTCTTCGGCTGCTGGCCCGTCGGTTTGAGCTGCACGGACGACGCAGTGGCGCACATGGTCATCGAGTAGGCTCAGCGCGACGTTGTTCAGGGCTGAGGTGATGGAGCTGATTTGGGTGAGGATATCAATGCAGTAGGTCTCTTCATTGATCATGCGATGAATGCCGCGGGCTTGGCCTTCGATGCGTTTCAATCGGGCCAGGTAGCGGTCTTTGTCACTGATATAGCCGTGGTCAGCGGATTCGGAATGCGGGGTGTTGGTCATGGGTCTACTTTCGGGTTGCACCGGTGTTGTCACAGCAGTGTCTCATGTTAGGCGTCCAAGGTTTCGGGTGCCCGATCCAGAGACCTAGCCGCACTGGCGGCCGGGGTGAGATCCAAGCGGCGCAACAGCTGGGCATTGAGGGCGACCACCACGGTGGAGGCCGACATCAAAATCGCCCCCACGCTCATGGGGAGCACAAACCCGATGGGGGCGAGCACCCCGGCGGCCAGGGGGACGGCCGCGATATTATACCCAGCAGCCCACCACAGGTTTTGTTTCATTTTCCGGTAGCTGGCCTGGGAGAGTTCAAATACGGATAGTACCGAGCGTGGATCCGAGGAGGCCAGGATGACCCCGGCCGAGCCGATGGCCACATCGGTGCCAGCACCAATGGCAATCCCGACATCGGCCTGGGCTAAGGCCGGGGCGTCGTTGACGCCATCACCGACCATGGCCACTTTGCGGCCCTCGGCTTGCAGTTCGGCGACTTTGGCGGCTTTATCTTCGGGACGGACCCCGGCAAAGACCCGGTCAATGCCTAACTCGGTAGCGACCGTTTCGGCCACGGCTTGGGCGTCGCCGGTGATCATCACGACTTGGACCCCATGGGCATGCAAGGCGTCCACGGTGTCGCGGGATTCGGGTCGGATTTCATCGGCGAGGCGCAGCGCGCCGATGACCTGTCGATCGGCTAGGACGTGGAGAATGATGGCGCCTTCGTCGCGCCATTGCCGGGCGATGGGTGCCTCTGCTTGGCCATGGTGGTCTAACAGGTAGGGGCCGCCGACTTCGATGACCGTGCCGTTAACGGTGGCTTTGACACCCACGGCGGGTGAGGAGGAGAACTCGGTGGCAGCAGGCACGTCGAGTTCGCGGGTGCGGGCAGCGCCAACAATCGCGGTGGCTAAGGGGTGCTCGCTGTCGGTTTCGGCAGCAGCAGCCAACGCTAACACGTCATCTTCGGTGCGATCGCCCACGGGGTGGATCCCGGTGACGGTGGGCTCGCCTTTGGTCAGGGTGCCGGTTTTATCGAACAGTACCGAATCCACGGTGCGCATCGATTCTAGCGCCAGGCGGTCTTTGATCAATACCCCGCCACGGGCGGCGCGTTCGGTGGCAATGGAGACCACCAACGGAATGGCCAGCCCCAAGGCGTGAGGACAGGCAATGACCAGCACCGTAATGGTGCGTACTACGGCGGCGTCGGGCACCCCCAGCATGGACCACACCAGCGCGGTCAGCACTGCGGCCCCGAGGGCGAACCAGAACAACCAGCCCGCCGCCCGATCAGCGATGCGTTGGGCTTTGGACGAGGAGGCTTGGGCATCGGCGACGAGTTTCTGGATCCCCGCCAGCGCGGTGTCATCTCCAATGGCGGTGACTTCGACCCGCAGGCCGGAATCTGTGGCCACGGTGCCGGCCACGACGTGGTCGTCCTGCCCGCGTCGGACGGTTTTGGATTCTCCGGTGACCATGGATTCATCCATGGAGGCACTACCATCGACGATCTGGCCATCAGCCGGGACCGCAGCACCTGGCCGGACAATGACGACATCTCCGACGACCAGCTCAGCCGGAGTGACCGTCACCACCTCGTCGCCGTCGATCTTCTCGGCTTCATCCGGCAGCAAGGCGGCCAGGGAGTCTAAGGCGGAGGTGGTTTGGGCCAGGGATCGCATCTCAATCCAGTGGCCTAACAACATAATGACCACCAGTAGGGCCAATTCCCACCAGAAGTTCAGCTCGTGATCCAGGATGCCTAAGGTCGCGCCCCAGGAGGCAAGAAAGGCCACCGTAATGGCTAACCCGATAAGCAGCATCATGCCCGGCTGTCGGGCCCGGATCTCGGAGACGGCGCCCGTCAAGAAGGGCTGGCCGCCCCAGAAATAGATGATCGTGCCCAGAATGGGCGATACCCACCAGACCCACGCGGCCTCAGGCAGTTGATAGCCCAGCAGGTGGGCGAACATCGGATTGAACGCCACCACCGGGATGCCCAGGACCAACATGATCCAAAACAACCGCCGGAACTGTCCGACATGGTCTCCGTGGTCCCCGTGGCCGTGACCGGCATGTCCACCGTGTGCTTCGTGGCCGGCATGGTGTTGGCCCTCCTGGCCGTGCCCGCCCGAGGCATGTTCATGATGCTCATGCCCACCGTGCCCCATGGCAGTTTCGTGGCTTGCGTGATGATCCGTGTGGGTGGCGGTGGCCTTAGCAGACTGGGGCTGGTCGTGAGCCGTATGGCCGTTGGGGTGGTGGTGTCCGTGGTGGTCGCGTGCAACCATGCCGGATTCCTTTCCGTGGAGGTGATCATGAAATGTTGCCGTGCCCGAAGATCCGGGCGATATCAATCGAGCGTGTAGCGCCTCGTGAGGGCCTGTGGGCTCATCAGGTCGTTGGGTTGGGTGGTGGTTTCACGCTAGACACTCGACGCACGGTAACCCGCCGCATCGACCGCGGCTAGCACGGCAGCATCATCAACCGGCTGCTGACCGGTGACGGCCAATCGACCCGATTGGGCACTGACCTGGACGTCGGTCACTTCGGGAAGCTGTGAGACGGCCTCGCGAACCGAGGTCTCGCACCCACCGCAGCTCATTCCCTGGACGACAAATTCACTAGTGTGCATTCCTGTGCTCCTTTTCCGACATGCTTGCCTCGATACTCTATACCCCTATAGGGTATATTTCAATGAATAGTTTCCTTGGCATCCTGCCATTCCAGGATGGCCACAGGGAGGGCTCACAGTGTGAAATGACCTTTGTGCCGTGAGATCTTTGCCGGAGCGGAACCGTCCAGAGATGCGTTCTTACGATAGGAGCACTGATGAACAAACTGACTCTGATGACTCGACTTACTCTCGGCGCAGCAGTGGGGGCCTTGGCCCTGACCAGTTGTGCCGGAACCGGTGACGACGAGACCGCCCCAGAATCCACCCCCACCCAAGACCAGACGCAAACCGATACCTCCACTTCTGATGCACAAGCCCACGATCACGACCCAGACGGCGGCCCACCACCAGCAGGCATCCAAGAAGCCGAGAACCCCAGGTATCAGGTAGGCGAAGAGGTCATCTTGCAGGCCGACCACATGCCCGGCATGGACGGTGCCGAGGCCACCATCTCCGGCGCCTTTGATACCACCACCTACTCCGTCAGCTACACCCCGACCGATGGGGGCGAGCCGGTGACCGATCACAAATGGGTCGTGCATGAAGAACTCGAAAACCCCGGCGAAGCGCCGCTTGAAGCCGGCAGCGACGTCGTCTTAGACGCCGATCACATGCCGGGCATGAAGGGTGCCGAGGCCACCATTGATCGCTCCACCGACGAAACCGTCTACATGGTTGATTTCGCAATGGACGGCATGGAGATGACTAATCACAAATGGGTCGTGGAAAGCGAAATCCAACCCGGCAACTAAGACCCCACCAGCCCACACCCCAGCAGATGGCTGCGCCCATCGTCAGCGATGGCCGACCGGTGTGAGATAGTAGCAAGCATGCCAAAGGACCAGTCGAAGAGGTGTTTCGACTGGTCCTCTGGCATTGCTGGGTCTGGTGGCTTAGCCGATGACTGCCAGCAGGTCTGCGCAGGCCTGTTCACAGCGTCGACAGGCCTCAGCGCACACGCGACAATGTTCATGCATTTCGGCGTGTTGTTCACACTCAGCGGCACATGCAGCACACGCGATGCGGCATGCTTCTAACGCGGCCTTCACGGTGGCCAGATTACTGCCGGTACGCCGACTCAACAGGTGACCGGTGGCGGTGCACACATCGGCACAGTCGAGGTTGAGGCGAATGCAGTTGCGCAGCTCGGTGACCATTTCCTCGCCCAGGCAGGCATCCGCGCAGGCAGTGCACGTCTGAGCGCACTGAAAACACGCCTCAATACACGCGGCTAGCTTCTGCACATCCAAGCCACTGGTGTCATTGGGATGGGTTTCCAGCATCGACGTAATATGCGTCATGATCGGCTCCTTCGGTTCGGTAGCTTCTCAAGCGATCATAGGGCTTCTGCCCTACCAGCGACCCTACTCGCCCGTGGGTATGGCGACAATGAAGGGTGTTATCTTCCAGGGGCTCCATCCCGTCCCCTTTTGGATGAATCACCAGACGTCCTCGGCGCTGTGTGGCAAGTCGGGTCATGTCACATCGGCGACGCAGATTGTTCTTAACTCATGGTGAGGCGCAACGCTGTTTGGCGTGTTTTCGAAGGTTTCTCGGGTGGTCTGGAACACCTTCGAGACCCCACAGGGGGCCGCATTGGTAAGTGGTAATGGTACGTCGGGCCGCCTAGGCGAGGGCTCGGATGCTGCCAGCGGTGACAGGGGAAGGTATCTATCACCACACCAGTGGCGACGCTTAGGATGGTCTAGGCGTGGTTTTGATCATGGATGTCAACACCGCCGACAGAGGGTGAGCCTCCTCTTCTAGAGTGCCCCCGTATACTTTTAGAAGCAATTATGGACGGTCAGGTATCTCTAAGGTTAAATTCAGGATTTTATGAGCAAGTCGTTACTTCACCGTAATTGCAGCGAAGTAACCACTCGGCTCCTCGCGCGCAGGCGCGAAAATAGTCACCCTGGGTTGCGTTTTGATAACGATAGTGTCACGCTATATAACGTTTCCATAACGACTAAGGGGCTCGTTCTTGAGTGAATCAGAGGGTCCCCCTTATACCTCGATCTTCTGAGAGATACGCACAATTATGACTTACACAACTCGCCGTGAACGCATCGAAGCCGAGAAGCGTCACCGTCGCGGTCGTCACATGCGATCCATGAAAGTTGGAATGGCCAGTTTCGCGACTTTCGCGGGCGTCAGCGTAGCCGGAATTGCGCCAGCTCATGCCGATTACACCGTGGAACGCGGAGACACTCTGTCCGAAATCGCCGCCCAGCACGACAATGTCACCGTGTCAACCCTTATGCAGTCAAACGGGCTGTCTTCAAGCCTCATCTATCCGGGTCAGCGGCTGTCGTTCTCGGGTAGCTCCAGCTCTTCTGAATCCGCTTCCACTAAAACTTACACAGTTGTATCCGGGGACACCCTATCCGAAATCGCTGCCCAGCACGGCACCTCCGTCTCAGCGTTGATGAGCGAAAACGGGTTAACCTCGACCTTGATCTACCCCGGTGATCAGCTAACCATTCCTGGCGGCTCAAGTTCTGCTAGCTCAAACGCTTCGACGAGTTCCTCTGGATCAAACCCCTCCGCTAGCATCTCGACGAGTTCCTCCCGGTCAAACTCCCCCGCTAGCACCTCCACGACTTCTAACTCCCCAGCGAAGAGCAGCGCAGCCACACAGACCGCAAGCAAGTCTGCCCCCTCAACCTCGGGCGCTTCGTGGGCCATCAGCACTGCCAGCAGCTCAAGCGCAAGCTACCGTCTGGGTGCTAATGGCGAAGGTAACCAGTGGGACTGCTCCAGCTTCACCCAGAAAGCCTTGAGTCAAGATGGTAAGAGTATCCCGAGGACCTCAGCAGCACAGTATGCCTCTGCACAGAAAATCTCCAAGGACCAGCTGCGGTCAGGTGACCTCGTGTTCTACGGCAACGGCGGAGTGTCCCACGTGGCCGTTTATGTCGGGAACGGCCAGATTGCCCACGCCCGCAACCCAAGCGCAGGTCTGTCCGTGAACAGCCTCGACACTTACTCCCAGTATAACAACGTGCTCGGATACGGACGCTACTAAGCTACAAGAGCGCTATAAAGCTCTTTAACTAGATTTGCCCCCGACGATACTATGCGTCGGGGGCAAATTTGTACCCCGAGCATTGTGACTGTTAACTTCGTTTAGCGGCCTATATCAGTTTCAATTGGCGTATTGCTTGCGCTACAACCCCTCACAGCAACTAAGGCAATTAATTCACCGACTTTGTGCTGCAGTCACTTTTTGCAGATGCCCTGTCGAGATCAATAGAGCACGCTCTAGTATTTCTGCGACTTGAGGTCGTTTCCAAGATCGAGCATAAATTTTTTTCCCTGCACGACTTGGGGTAACCAAACTCAGGGTTTCTTGCAAGCCGCATTAGTCATAGATGTCCTAGATGAGTAAGACAAATTTCATCCGTATCTTTAGAAGGAAATGTGTCAACTCAGGTATACCTGAATAAGGCCTCTTTATCTGGGAAGAACAAGCGCACAGTGCTCAAGTTCAGGGTTTTGATAGTGGTTATAGATTCTAAGCGGAGGGGCTGAGATGACCGGAGGATGCATGAAACGCACGACTGTAGCCACCCGAATCAGTGCTGTAGCAGCTGTTGGGGCACTGTTCTTGGCAGGCTGTGCCACCGATACAGAACAAGACGCAACTGAGGACCAGCCCACCGCCACGCAAACTGAGGAACATGCGCATAATCCTGATGGTGGTCCCGCACCCGAGGATCTTGCCGAGGCAGAAGATCCTACCTACCCAGTAGGTACCACGGTAGAACTTACTGCGGATCACATGCCGGGGATGCAAGGCAGTGCAGCCACCATTTCTGGGGCATTTGATACGGCCACCTACTCGGTAACATATACCCCCACTGATGGATCCGAGCCGGTGGTGGATCACACATGGGTGATCCATGAAGAATTAGCCGACCCAGGCACCCCACCATTAGCAGAGGGCACTGAAGTGGTCTTGGCAGCTGATCATATGGAGGCCATGGACGGTGCTGACGCCACCATCGAGGCCTCCACACAAGAAACCGTGTACATGGTGGATGCGACCATCGATGGCACGGAGCTGACCAACCACAAATGGGTAGTCGAAAGTGAACTCCAACCAGCCGAATAATATCGATCAGACAACGTGAGGTGTCCGTGCACCGGTGGAGTGTTGCCACAGCCTTCGACGGGCCACCGCAAGACGCTTTAGAGGGTTTTCAGTGCTGTCAGGGCGGCTTGGAGGCGTTGCTCTGCATCCTTGGCGACTTCGGTGACCGCCGGTGTATTGCTCAGCTGGACCATGGTCTGTGGGTCAAGGGCCTGGATGGTGGTGACCTTTGCTTCTGGTGCTCGTCTGATGACGACGTTACAGGGCAGTAATGCTCCCATGGCTGGGTCAGCAGTTAGCGCTTGCTGGGCCAGTGTGGGATTGCAGGCTCCTAAAATGATGTAGTCTCCGATGTCTGCTGCCGCTTCGGGACCAAGCTTGGTCTCAAATGTTGCGGGGATATCGATTTCGGTTAAGACACCGAATCCTTGTGCAGCCAGGGCTTTTCGAGTCCTAGCAACAGCCTCGTCATAGGATAAGTCAACGGTCATGGTGTGGGTATACGTCATGGTTGGGACTTCTTTCGGTAGGGTTTTTCAGTCTTGTGGTTCCCCGCATCGATGCTGCGGGTTGGTTTTGTCCTAGCGGACTTCGATGATGCCCATCATGCCCAGATCCTCGTGATCCAGGATGTGGCAGTGGTAGACGGTTTTGCCGACAAAGGTATCGAAGGCGATACGCATCTTGACGCTGCTGTTGGCTGGCACATTGACCACATCCTGCCATGCAGGCTCCTGCACAGCCGTACCCTGGGTTTCGATTAGTTGCATGGGCCAGACGTGGAGATGCACCGGGTGATCCATTGGGCTGGTGTTTTGCAGCGTCCATTCCTCGATGGTCCCGGCACCGGCGGTGATATCCACCCGGGCAGGGTCAAAGACCGCACCGTTGATCGTAAAGTCCATCATGCCAGAACCACCGGGCGACTGGGATGCAGCGGTGTTGTGGCGCATGCCCATACCGCCACCCATACCCATGGTCATGCCAAAGGTCAGCTCACGTTTGGCCGTGACAGTCTCGGAGCGTAAATCCCGCGGTGCAGACGGTTGGCCAACTCCATCCAGCGCCTGGACTGGGGTGCCACTGACCTCAAAGGTAGCTAACGGAACCTCAGCCTGGCCTGGCGAAGCTAAACCAAAGCCAGTGCCGCCCATCATGCCCATACCACCCCGGTCCACTGCAACAGCACGTAATATCGAGGTCCCAGCCGATGCGGTCACGATCACATCGGCCCGGTTGCCCGGGGTTAAGACAACCTCGTCCACTGTGGCAGGTTCCGGGTATCTACCAGCGTCGATGCCCAGTAACTCCAGCTGCTGGTCGTCCAGTTCAAGGTGCAGGTAGCGGGAGGTGCACGCATTAATGATCCTCCATCGTTCCCGCTGGTGCGGCCGGGCCTGCAACGTAGGATTCACCTGACCATTGACCATCACCAGGTTGCCCTCTCGGCCCATCATCGTATCCATGGGGTCAGCCCCAGCTACGGAACCATCTGCAGTCAAAGAAATGTCCGAGATCACCAGCACCCGTTCCCGTGTGACGACCACAGGATCTGGGTCTTGGACGATGATGGCTCCATAGAGTCCGGCAAAGAGCTGGTCTGCTACATTGCCATGATGATGTGGGTGATACCAATACACCCCCGGTGGGTGATCGGCTGGCAACTGGTAGTGGTAGGCAAAGGCCTCACCCGGGTCCACCGCGACGAAGACATTGTCGCTGTTGTCTTGCGGTGAGACATGCAACCCGTGGACATGAAGATTTGTTGGCGCCGCTAAGTGGTTGGTCAGGGTCAGGTTGATCTGATCACCAGGCGCCACCACCAGCGTGGGACCTGGCAACGAGCCGTTATACCCCAACACAAAAGCCTCTTGGCCTGCGATACGTGCCGTATATGGGGCTGCGGTCAGCTCCACATCCAGGGAGCCGTTGGCGCTTTCCAATACCGGTGGTTGCTCAAAATCAGCACCACCGCTGACACCTTGGCGTGTGGCTTGTGTCCACCACACCCCGGCCGCCCCGGCAGCGATGGCTGCTGTGCCCGCACCACCCAACAGCAGTACCTGACGACGAGTCATCGGCTGCATTAACGGCCCTCGTCAAGGGTGCGCAGTCGTGCTGTATATTCGTCAGTATCGATCTCGCCGCGAGCATACCGCTGGTCAAGGATCTGCCGGGCAGTCAACGATTCAGGGCTGTGGCTATACCTCTGAGGGTCACCACTTGGCCCGGAGGTGCCACCACGCACCAACCGGATAGTCAGGACCACTAAGAGCACCACACCAATCACCAGCAGCGCCCAAAACAGCCACATCCACCCCCAGCCCATCATCGAACCATAACCATCCATCATGTCCTATCTCCATTCTGTATACTGCCACCCACAACTGCCCAAAGCCACCGCAACCCAACCCAGCGATTACCTCTCATGGGCTTGACCAACAGATACTACGGGCATCGCTAACGTCACCCAGTCATGCATACCACCCCGATAGTACGCCAGCCCTGCAGCCGGATAGCCGACCTCCAGTAACGCTCGAATCGCTTGTGGGGACTGCGGACACTGCGGGCCATTACAAAACAACACGGTCAGCCGCGACGGATCAAGTCGATCTTTGGAGTCTAAGATCTGGTCGTGGGGGATATTGATCGCCCCAGGGATGGTCACCCCCGCCCGGGAATCCGGTAAGCGACTATCAACAAGGACAGCTCCATTGTTGACCGCTTCGATCAACTCCAGCTCCCCAACAGTCACCACGTTTGGGGCGCAGTGCAGTGGTTGCAGTTCACCCCACGTAGAGTCGACCACTACCAAGTCCTCGGCGTCTGCAGCATGCCACGGCACGCTGGCCGGCTCTTGAGTACGAACTCTGGACTGACGATATATAGCACGCGAAGTATGTCCCATACCCCCTACCCTATTGGAATACCAGTCAGAGACATAGAGGGGTATTCGAAGCTGCAACTTCGAATAGCGCTTGCCAACACCAAACGCCAAACGTGAAAACGTCTAACCAGGTATGCCCGATTAGATGCTGCGTACGTGTGCGCAACTATGCTGCCAAGACAGGTTGAAATGCAGTCCATAATAAAAGGACAAGGCGAGCAAGACCCCGCTCCGGACCGAAGAAGGTCACCGTGATAGACCGTGCTGAGATCACCGTTGGATATCTGCACGCCTGTGGCGATCTGGAAACCTTCCTCGCGCTGGCTGGTGACGCCGAGTTGCGTAGCCGAAGCGCCGGTACGCGCTGGACCAACGAAGAATTGTTGTTTCACATGGTGTTCGGTTACATGGTGACCCGACGCCTGCTGCCCCTCGTCAAGTGTTTCGGTCGGTTGCCACCGTCCGTGGGGAATGCCTTTGCTGGGTTGCTCGATGCCGGGACCAAGCCCTTTGATTGGGTCAATTACTGGGGGTCTTGGGCGGCATCGCGCGTGTACAATCGTCACCGGATGGCCCGGAAGTTGCGTCGGGTCACGACCACGCTGGCCGCCAACCTGGAAACCGAGTCCCACGCCTCCTTGGGGCTGCAGATGGCGTTTCCCACCCGGTGGGATCCATTTTTTCGGCCGGTGATGACCGTGGCCGACCTCTACGCCTACCCCACGAAACATTTCGCCTTCCACGCCCAGCAACTGAGTTTCCTGCCCCACACCCCCGAATAACAAAGGGTCAGGCACAACAAGACGTGGGCAGCTCGTCATGGAAGGTGCCTGCCACCAGGCGCAGTGCTTCGGAGGTGGTCAGATAGGGTGCCCAGGTGTCGGCGAGGTGGCGGGTGGTCATCCCCGCGGTGATCGCATAAGTTGCCGGGAGCAGGAGCTCTGCTGCGTGATCGCCGATAGCGCTGATGCCCAGGATTTTGTCGGTTCCTGTTTCGGCGACCATCTTCAGCGCCCCGCAAGTGTCGTGATTGACTAAGGCGCGCGGCAGGTCTTGGAAGCTCAGCACCCGGGAGTGACACCGGTACCCGGCTCTCCGGGCCGCGGCTTCGGTCAGTCCGGCCGTGGCCAGTTGGGGGCGCGAGAAGATCACGGCAGGTAGGCCGGTGTAATCGACTTTCGTGGCCGGCACTTGCGGATCGGTGCGCAGGGCATTGGCCGCGGCAGCTTTGCCGGTGGCCGCGGCGACGTAGACATATTGCGGGGCCGCCGTAACGTCACCGGCAGCAAAGACCCGCGCATTGGTGGTGCGCTGGTGGTCATCGACGAGGATGAATCCCTCCTGGTCGGTGGTGATACCTGCGGCGGGCAGGTTGAGATGCTCGGTGGACGGGCGGCGGCCGGTGGCCACCAGCAGGCGCTCAGCACACAGGCTGCGTCCCGAGGCGGTGGCCACCTGGATCTGGTCATGCTCCTGGGTCACCCCGGTGGCGTGCTCTTCGAGCACCGTAATCCCATCGAGGGTCAGGGTTTGTCGGAGGATGGCGGTCATTTCTGGCTCGGCGGTGGGGGCGATCCGGCCGATGATCGTCACCCGGGTGCCCAAGTCGGCAAAAAGCTGGGCTTGTTCGATGCCGACGTAGCCGCCGCCGATAATAATCATGGACTCGGGCAGCTCGGTCAGTGCCATGGCCGTGGTCGAGGTCAGATAGTCCACCTCGTCCAACCCGGTCACGTCCTGTGGTAAGGCTGGCACCGCGCCGGTGGCCAGCACAATCGAACCGGCTGTCACCGGGGTCCCATCCACCACCAGGGTGTCGGGATCAACAAAGGAGGCCTCCCCGGTGCGGATCTGGAACCCATGCGCGGCCGCGACCTCAGCGTATTTGGTGTCTCGCAGCCGGGTGATTAGCTGGTCTTTTTGTCCGACCAGCGACCCCAGATCCACGCCCGCGGCGGAGGTGGGGACCCCGGGGAACGGGTTGGTCAGGGCGGCTTGCCGGGTGCCGGCCGCGGCCAACAGCGTTTTGGACGGGACGCATCCGATGTTCACGCAGGTGCCACCGAGGGTGTCCCGCTCGATCACCAACACCTCTTTGCCGGCCCGCCGGGCTGTAATGGCTGCCGCCATGCCAGCGCCACCGGAGCCCACCACCACCAGATCAACGTCGAAACCTTGTACCATCTGTTTGCCTCTTTCTTTGGTCTGCACCCAGTATGAACCTTCCAGTACACTGGAAGGTCAAGTCCGACGATCATAAAGGAGCCTTGAGTTCAATGAGGATTGGCGAATTGGCAGACGCTGCCGACACCACCACCAAAACGCTGCGCTATTACGAAGCCATCGGGCTGCTGCCACCCCCGGATCGGGCCCCGAACGGCTACCGAGACTACCCCGAAGCGATGCTCTGGCGACTCGATTTCATCCGTCGAGGCCAACGCGCGGGACTGTCCCTGGCCCACATCGGTGAGATTCTGCGGATGCGCGATACCGGCCAGCCGCCTTGCGCCCACGTCGACGCGCTGCTGGCCAACCGTCTGACCGAGCTCGACCAGCAGATCGCTGACCTCATCCAATTACGCCAGACCGTCACTGCCCTGCACCACACCAGCCGCGCAGCGGACCCCGCCACGTGCCACGCCGAGGCCATCTGCACCAACCTCTGACCGCCAGAGCTGATGACTGCAAGAACTGTTCAACCGCTGTGGCTTAGAGACCGAAGGCTCCGCCGCTGATGAGGATCACAACGCCCAGCCCAATGAGGACTGCTGGAAACAGAATGTGTTCCCACCGTTCCAGGGCTTCGGCGATAGGTTTCCTGGACGTAATCCATCGAGCCACAAACACCAGGACGGCGACGAGGAGTAAGAAGACGATGCAGTAGGCCAGGATTGTGCTCCAGCTAACACTGACGAACACTGGCACATAGACCCCGATATTGTCGCCACCATTGGCGAAGGTCACCGCGGCCACGGTCCAGACCGAGACTCGCTTGCCTTCCAGCTGTGCTGCGTCGTCATCGTCGTCGTCGCGATTGCGCCACGCCTGCCATGTTGCCCATAGGCCTAGCCCCAGTGGGATCAGGCCAAAATAAGGCAGCACTTGGTCAGGTAGCAGCGCTTGGGCGCCCAGGGCCGCAAGCACGGCAGCCCCGAGAATGCCGAGGAATCCGAGATATTGTCCCAGCAGGATACGGCGGGTGGTGCCGGGTTGTCCTTGGCCTCGGCCGAAGAACAACGACAAGATAATGATGTCGTCGATATTGGTGGCGATGAACAGCCCAACTGCTTGCGCAATGGAGGACAGGATCACGCACTCACCTCCGCAACGTCACTACAGTCCCCCACAGTGCAGGCCGGGTCGATGCACGGTGCGGCCTCATCGACGGCCAGGGTCGTGTTCACCAGCGCCGTCAGTGCCCGAGTCAGGTGTGGGTCGGCGATCTCATAGCGCGTCTGGCGTCCCTGGTGGTGCGCCACCACAATCCCACAGTCCCGCAGACAGGCCAGATGGTTTGACACGTTCGACCGCGTCAGCTCAAGGTTCTGGGCGAGTACCGCCGGATACTCTGGCCCACGCAACAGGGTCAACAGGATGCGGGACCGCGTGGGGTCAGCCATGGCTCGACCCAAGCGGTTCATCACATCAATACGTGCATCATTCGTCAGCATGCGCTGAACTATACAGCAGTGACTGAATAGTTCTTCTGGGTTTTACGAGAAGTGGAGTAGATCGATGCTCACCCCTAAAGAATTTCCACCACGACAACAGTTGAGTACTGTCAAAGAGGGTATACCCTTTTACACACCTCATGGCCCGACGAGAGTATGCTGTCGAAGCAGGTTTATTTTGGTTGGTTATACATTCTTTCCACGAGGGCTTTAGACTCCAGTCGACGGTTTAATGCAGCTCGGGTACTACAGGCGTCTTGCTGAGCGAGTTAGTTGTCTTCGAGGGTGAGGTTAGTAGCTGACCAGTCCACGTGACCGGGGGTACATATCTGGCGTTGGGGTCACTTGAGGTGATCCTGGATAGCTTTGAAGTATTTGACTTCGTATGCTTGTAATCCATTGAGATCAACTAGGGACCGAGGGATCGACATATGGGCATCCTCTGTTATGGGAGGGTCTTCCCAGGCAGCTTTCATGGCTGTTCCTGCTCTGCGTCTTGCTTCTGACACTAAATCAGCATAAGCATTCCCAATCGGGTTGGATTCGACCTGCGTCCAGGCGAGAAAGAAGTTCAGCCTTTCTTGGGTTTGGCGAATTTGTTCAGAAATTCTTATGCGTTCTTCGGCTGGCTTTTCGTGGTTTCGCCGTCGAATCACATATGGGTATTCCTTATACTCGGTGTAGGTTGCAAACGCTTGTGCATAGAGTTCGCGTTTTCGTGTACGCTCTTCTTCTCGACTTCGACGAAACGCCAAGAACCAATTGAATAGGCCGGTTACGATCGCAACGACGAGGGCGCTAGTTAGAAGGATTTCTAAACCACTGGGGCTCGATTCCGAAATCGTGGAATCTGCTTCAAGAAAGAATAGCTGCCTATGCATGATGGATTTGTTCTCCTGGCCATTCACCCGTTTGCCGATACCACTGTTCTTTAATGAGGTGCGCCGCAATGTGGCCTAGGAGAGCAGCTGGTCCATCAATAGGTCGCCAGCGTGCTTCTTTGGGGTCATACGGGTACCAAATACATAGACTTGAATCACTGTAACGGTGCGGCGAATCTGTCGGGCCATCGCTAAAGATGTGTGGGACATTAGGGGTTCCCAACGAAAAATGCACCTCAATCTCTCGAGCCGGGAGGCCCGTGGGGGTCAGTGCTGTCTTGATTGCGAAGCCCCCTTTGTATTTACGGCGAGGCCGTATGACTTCGGCTTGAGGATCGTTTTGTTGGATCTCATGTAGGAAGCGAATGCGTTGCGCAGGTGGGGCGAACCAGGGTGGCTGCTGATAACCCTTCCGGAAACTCATAGCTTGTCCCCATAAGACCGCGTCGGAGGAATGACGGCCGGTGTGGTCGTGAGGCCTAATTGAGCCGTTGTGGTTGGTTTTCGCGCACTGAGCAGCGCGACGGCATCTGCTAAAGATGCCTGTTCCGGGAACGAAATGTACTTCGGGTAAAGCCTCGCCAGAGCGGCTCTGACGGTGTCCTGATCGTCGGTGCTAGAAATCGCTTCATGGAGTGTATCCGCAGCAGTACGTAATCTGGGACGGACTTGTTTGATAGGCAGCTCTGGCTTCAAATCTGGCGAGACGCCGGCTGGATCCGGGGTGGAGGTGCTGGACTCAAGGCGCGTAGCTGCTCCTTCAAATAATGCATGCAGTCCTGCTGCAACGCCCATCCCGGGTCGGATGAATTCATAGGCCCACACCGACAACAGGAACGATGACACCCCCGGGTCCGTGTATTGGTTATTCCACGCTTTAGCTAAGCGGATTACTCGTCGCCGAAGACGTTTCTGCGAATCCGTTCCAGAAGCAAGCAGCACCACATGGCGTTGAGGATCCGAGGCGTCCCAGGTACGCGTGTTGAGGTTTGGGATCCATAACCCTGGATCCTCTTTGCGGGTAAGCGCAACGACAAGATCCACCGTAGGGTTTTGGCCGTTGATTGGTTGCCCGAAATGTACCATCGGGCCACGTTTCGAGGTGGTGACCCTAGCTTTTGGATATGTCTTTCGAATAACAGGGGCCATGTAGCTGCGGAGTTCTTCAACAATCTGAAGGGGGGTCTCACCTCTACCTTCGGGTCCCAGATCCGGGTGAGAACGCCGATCCAAGATCAGCCCACCATCACCATCCGACACCGGATCTATCATCGTGTGCGCTGCTAGCGATCCACTTCTATAAGTGGCTAGCTGCCCGTCATAGGAGGCCGCAATCTCAAGTACGAGGTTGAGCCGTGTGCGTGCTTCCGCCAAAGCTAGCGGATCAGCGTCGATCTGTGCGCTAACCTCATTTAAAGTATCTGTTACCGTGCTCATCAGGATTTCCTTAATCTCGATGAGGTAGGCCAGTGACAAGTCAACACAGTGCCGACTTATCTTGGTACACTCTTACCATCCCAGTTATTTATGGTGGAGTGCACTAGCCTCCTCATTTATAAGCCCGCATCGTTGGCGCGATGCGGGCGATTTTTATGTGTTATTCTTCAGAATTCGAAACTTGGTGTGACCGGATTAGCTCTGGCCCCGAGATGAACGCCATGAATACGACCACATGATGCAAACACGTGTCGGCTCTTGCCGTGTGCCACTCTTCTTGCGAAACCAATAGCCCTCCGATCTTCAGGACCAAGAACGCCCTGGCCCCACTTAAAATACTACATCTAGGGTTTAGGAATGCAAGACACAACTAGATGTTGTGCTACCGAGTTTGGTGTCGACTTACAGGGTTCTCCACAACCTCATCGCTGAAATTCCACAAGCGCCCCTTATTGATGCTTCCGCGCTATATCAGGGTTTATCCGTGACGTTCGAAAAGTTACGCACATCTCCACAGCTACCTCATGCACCGTGATATCCACAGAAAAAGAAATTTTCAACACGGCGTGTTGCCATCCCAAATCACCAGTGAGTGTGGTCGACAGCGCTGTTGGAAGCAAGAGACTGGGGTGTCCACACCCCTAGAGTTAATTTCAAACCGAAAAGCTGTCCTAGGGCTCCCTGGTCAGATAGGCCATGTTTCAGGTGAGCTTCGTAGGTCGCTTTACTGTTGCGGCTTTATGGTGCGTTGGCGCTGGGCGGGTGTGAAGCCCGGGTCGCGTTTGAGTGCTCGATAGATCGTGGAGCGGCTGACGCCTAGGACTTCGCCGATTTGGGCGACGGTCATGTCTTGTTGGTCATAGAGTTTTTTCGCGGTGGTGACCTGGTGTGGGGTGAGTCGTGGTGGCCGGCCACCGGTTCTGCCGCGGGCCCGGGCAGCGGCCAGTCCGGCGTTGGTGCGTTCTCGGATGAGGTCGCGTTCAAATTCCGCCAGGGATGCGAAGATGTGGAACACGAGTCGGCCCCCTGGGGAGGAGGTGTCGATGTTTTCTTGCAAGGATCGGAACTCGATACCGCGGTCTTGGAGTTCGGAGAGTTGATCGATGAGGTGGCGAATCGAACGGCCGAGTCGGTCGAGTCGCCACACCACCAGGGTGTCGCCGGGGCGCAACTGATCGAGGAGTTTGTCGAGTTCCGGGCGCGACTGGAGTGCGCCGGAGGCGGTATCGGTAAAAATCCGATAACACCCCGCTGCGGTTAATGCGTCATGTTGTAATCGTGCATCTTGGTCGCCAGTCGAGACCCGGGCGTACCCCAAAGCATGTGCCATGACCTCTACTGTAGCAATACTCATCAAACACGGATAATTTCGACACATAGAAACTGACACTGAGTTTTGCGACAAAATCACCAAACCGGCACCCTGGATTTCATTGGTACTTAATTAAAAAGGCGAAGCGCCGGGATGAGTGTGTCAAAAACGACCGTATCTGACGCATGTAGATTCGGCGGGTACTTGGACGTTCCGTTTTTGTTGGTTGTATTTTTCTGCTTAGACTAGCTTTACTTCATCGGGGAGTGGATGTCTGGCCGTACTAAGGTCAGCTCCACTGGCGTCGGAACACTATCGAAGGGGTTGCTAGTGGCGGCTCACATGAACTCCAAGGATGACTACATTGGATTAGTCGATGTCAACGCCTTCTACGTCTCGGCCGAACGCGTTTTTGATCCCAGTCTGATTGACCGGCCCGTCGTCGTGTTGTCGAATAATGATGGCTGCTGTGTGTCACTGAGCAATGAAGCCAAGGAGTTAGGTATTCCGATGGGGTATCCGTGGTTCAAACTCGCAGCGAGTGCTGAACGGATGGGGCTCGTTGCGCGGTCGAGTAATTATGAGCTCTACGGTGACATGTCAGCGCGCGTGATGGGCATTTTGTCGCGGATGACGGCCTGGACAGAGGTGTATTCCATTGATGAGGCGTTCATTGGGTTGCGCGGGACGCTGGCACAGGTTCGGACAGCGGGGGAGAACATCAAGCGCGAGATCTGGCGGCTGACCGGTCTGCCCGTGTGCGTGGGCATAGCGAAGACAAAAACGTTAGCCAAGCTGGCGAATCAGGCCGCGAAGAAAGTCCCAGAGCTTGCCGGAGTCTGCGTCTGGGACCGCGTGCCCGAAGCCACCCGTGAAGGTCTGCTGGAGCAGTTGCCGGTGGGCGAGGTGTGGGGAATTGGTCGGCGCATGGTCAAACGCCTCAATGCCCGGGGCATCATGAGTATCAAGGATTTTCGGGACGCCGATGAGTTTCGGATCCGTGAGAAGTTTTCGATCGTGCAGATGCGCACGCTGCTCGAGTTGCGCGGGATCCCGTGCATTCCAATGGAACAAGAGCGCGAAATGAAAGACCAGCTGTTATTTTCGCGCAGCTTCTCGGAGCCGATCACGGACCGGGAGCGCATGGAACAGGTCATGGCGATCTATGCGCAACGCGCGGCGACACGTTTGCACAAGCAGCATGCCGAGGCGAAAGTGGTTACTGCGTGGGCGATGACCAGTTCCTTCAACGAAGAACAATCGCATCAGCCCTCGGCCACCGTGTCATTGTCGTCGTATACGTCGGATCCGGTGGTGCTCACCAAAGCCGCCAAGCACCTGCTGTCGAAAATTATCCCCGGTACCCGGTATGCCAAAGCCGGCATCACGGTCACCGAACTTCGCCCGGTGGGGAGTCAACAGATGCTGGATGACTTCGCGTCCGAGCAAGAGTCCAAGCAGCTTGGAGCACTCTTAGAACAGGTCCGAAGTGAGCACGGCAGCAGCGCGATCGGTCTGGGTCGGGGCGGTCTTCGTGAGGGCCCTGCGTGGCAAATGCGCCGCGAGATGATGTCGCCGCGCTACACGACCCACTGGGATGAACTGCTCACCGTCCACGCGAAATAACGTCTCTCGACGTCCGCATCATCAGGTCGTGCAGTATAAACAGACTATGAGAAAAGTAGCGAATGACGTCGTCGATATGCAGGGTGCCTGGAAGATCCTTTTGCCCCTAGCGGCCTGCCTGCTGTTTCTAGGCTGGTTGGCGGTGGATCTTGCGCTTGGTGCGCTCCAGGCTACCGGCTGGTCTGCGGTACAAGCTTGGCTGAGCGCCGTCGTGATTGCCGGCCTGAGCGTGTTGTTTTTGTGGTTGCTGTTCGGGTTTGGTCGCCCATGGGTCCGGTATCTCCGGCAGCGCCGTCAAGGAACGCCGCCGGATGATCGTTAACGACGTCGTCGGAGCTTACTCGGCGGCGGGGATGGCCCGAGACGAAATGTAGAGTTCCTCGGGACGATAGCGTTGTTGAATCGCGTCGCTAAATTCTTCGCCCGGGATTTCGACGATCGATACTGATACGGCTTCTTGGTCTACACCAAAGGTCTCGACGTAGAACTGCTGCATTTTTTCGGCAATCTCGCGTTTGGTCTCGTCGTCGCGGCCCGGGTACATGCTGACGGCAATATGCGGCATACCTATCCTTCAAAAGCTCAGAACCTGTGGGAACATCTTCCAGGCTACGCTGTCTGGTCAAAGAACGTGGGCACACAGCCGTTCACGTCGTGTTCCGATACGATAAAACGCGAGCCCCGAGGGGCTGTCTTGGGTATGTTGAGCAGAACGATCAGGAGAATTATGGCAAACGTTATTGTGACCGGTGCTGATGGTAGCGAAACAGCAGCATCTGCTGCGCGCACGGCTGCAGAAACCGCGCAAGCTTTTGGGGCGTCCTTGCACGTGGTCTCCGCGTACGGCCCAGGGGAGCGCCGCACCCTAGCAGATGGTGTTGAGAAAGTTATCATCAACCTCGTCGAGGATGCTGAGCGCACCGTCTCCCAAACCGCTGATGACCTGCGCAATGAGTTCCCAGATCTGACGATTACCACCACCGTCGCGCACGGCAACCCAGCCGATGTGCTGGTCGATGAGGCCGAAAAACTTGAGGCACGACTCATCGTGGTGGGCAATAAACGCGTCCAGGGCCCAGCCCGGATCCTCGGCAGCATTGCCCGCTCTGTGACAGTCAATGCCTCCTGCGATGTTTACGTGGCGAACACCCGCGTAAGCTAAAACGATTCTGGCCGGTGAGATCGCGGCACCGCAACTTTCGCAGGCTGCTAGTCGCGAGGCGGTCCCCTGTTAGGATCGTGCCACCGAACTCACCGGATGCCGTGACAGGCGACGTTTGCATCTACAGAGCATCAGCGCAGGGGGATGGAGAGCTGTCGATGCGTAATACGTTTCTTGAAAACTTTGGTGTGCTGGTCGGTCATTGGCAAATGACGCTGTCCGAGGCATGGTTTCGCCTGTATTCAACATGACATTCGACGGCTCGACGTGGAAGCTGTGGCGAGACGACCCGGACTTGCATTAACGCTTTCTCGCCGACGTGCACGATAACGAGATTGCGGGCCGCTGGGAGGCCTCGGAGGACGCCGGTCAGACCTGGCGGAAAGACTACTACCTGACTTTTCGATGCGCTGTGCATCATTGATGCGTGCTACCGAAGGGGCCGTTGAGAGCCGTGTCTGAACCGGTCTTCTGTTCTCCTGATGCCCACAGAGTTTGTAGAGTGAGGACAAGAACACGACCCAAAATCCCCGGTCAAAGGAGCCTCGAGTGGTCCAGCTGGACGACGGACACCTGCCTCAATACCTTGATGCCTTAGGTCTCGAAGGCGTCATCGACCTACACGTGCACTTCATGCCTGATCGCGTGCAACAAAAAGTCTGGGGCTTCTTCGATCGGCTCCCCGATATGGGAGAACCTGCCTGGCCCATTGCCTACCGCCACCCCGAGGCACAACGGGTGCAGATCCTGCGAGATCTGGGGGTCAAGGCGTTCAGCACCCTAAATTATGCGCACCGACCCGGGATGGCTGAGTTCCTCAATGACTACTCCAAACAGTTTGCTGGCACCTACGATGACGCGATCCACTCGGCCACCTTCTTTCCTGAGCCGGGCGTGAACGAGATGGTTGAACAAGTGCTGGACGACGGGGCACGAATTTTCAAAGTGCACGTGCAAGTCGGGGCATTCTCGGTCCTGGACCCCTTGTTAACGTCGGCGTGGGAAACGATCGCCAAAGCTCAAGCGCCCGTGGTCATCCACTGCGGTTCTGGGCCACACGGTGGTGAATTCACTGGGCCGGGACCAATCTTCGAGCTGGTCGACCGGCACCCGGAGCTGGTTCTGGTCATCGCGCACATGGGCATGCCGGAGTACGACGAGTTTGCCACCTTGGCAAAACAAGCACCGAACGTGTACCTAGATACCACGATGGTCGGCACGGACTATGCCCAACGTGTGTTCGAGCCGATCCCGGAAAACTACTGCGAGACCATGGCGGACCTGGCCGACAAGGTGGTCTTAGGTACTGACTTCCCGACCATCCCATATAGCTACAGTCACCAGATCGAAGCGCTGCACAACTGGGGGCTGGGCGATGAGTGGATGCGCAAGGTGTTGTGGCACAATCCAGCAAAACTGCTGCGGCAGACGGCGGATCTTCCCCGCTAACGAAGAAGCTGTACTTTCATCGTCCTAGAGTGCTAATATCGCTGTGTGACGATGAATCAGGGCGGTCTCGACGACGTGGCAACCGAGGCGTACGCGCATCTCTTTCAAGCGTTTGCCGAGCCCACACGATTAGCGATTCTGCAACATCTCGCTTCGGGTGAGCATCGCGTGCGCGACCTGGTCGAGCACATGGATCTTGCGCAATCCACGGTGAGTAAGCATCTCAGCTTCTTGGTTGAATGCGGCCTCATCGTCTCCCGCCCACAGGGCAGGGCCACCTGGTATGCGCTTGCCGACCCCGAATTGTTGAAACCCTTGATCACCGCCGCAGAAACCATATTGGAAGCCACCGGCAAGAGTGCTCAGCTATGCCAGCACTTGCGTGGTGGGGGAGAGACGTTGGTTTTGGAGAAGAACTAAGCATGGGTGCAGGTCATCACCATCACGGGCCATCGGTAGAGGAAACCGGACAGTCACCGGATTTCCGCAAGAAACTGTGGATCGCATTTGGTATCACAGCATTCATCGTGCTGGTCCAACTTGTGGGAACAATTGTGACCGGCAGCTTGGCGCTGCTGACCGATACTTTCCACGCGCTGACCGATGCTTCTGGCTTACTTGTAGCGCTCATTGCTGCCACCTTGATGCTCAAACCTCCGACTGCGAAACGGACCTGGGGATTTCGTCGCATTGAGGTCATTGCCGCGCTGGGACAGGCAACCCTGCTGTTGGTCATTGGGGTGTATGCCGCGATCGAAGGTATTCGACGGCTCGTCAATCCGCCAGAAGTCCCGGCCATAGAATTGCTGGTCTTCGGTGTGCTCGGCCTCGCAGCGAATGTCGTTGCGCTGGCAGTGTTAGCCTCCAGCCGCGGCGCGAACTTTAACATGCGCGCGGCGTTTCTCGAAGTGTTCAACGACGCTCTAGGCTCGCTCGGCGTCATTGTCGCAGCAATCGTCATGGCGACCACGGGCTTTCTCCAGGCGGATGCGATCGCCAGCTTATTTATCGTGGCACTGATCGTGCCGCGAGCCTATCTACTGATGCGAGAAACGCTGAGCGTGCTGATGGAGTTCACGCCAAAAGGCCTCGACCTCGCTGAGGTTCGGCGCCACATTATGGAACTAGACCATGTGCTCGATGTGCACGATCTGCATGCTTCGACCGTGGCCACTGGCTTGCCGGTGCTGACCGCGCATATTGTCGTCAAGGATAAATGCTTCACCAGCGGGCACGTTGCACAACAACTCAGAGAAGTACAGAAATGCGTCAGCGAGCACTTTGATGTGGCGATTCATCATTCAACGTTTCAGATCGAATCTGCTGATATAGCTGCGCATGAACCGTCAGTGCTCCAGCACCAATTGTAAGCTTTGAAACCCTACCGCTGCGTGCGGCTAGCCTTCGCGTTTGATGAGCGAGAGCTCAAATTCCAGCGTGATCTTCTCACTGACTAACATTCCGCCAGAGTCCAAGCGAGTATTCCATTCGACGCCCCATTCCCGCCGGTCAATGCGACGCGTCCCTTCCAAGCCCGCGCGCAGCGCACCGGTTTGGTCGCGCTCAAGCCCTACGAGTTGCAGCGGAATCGTTAATGGACGGCTGACGCCACGAATGGTGAGTTCACCAACGACGACGTAGTTGTTTTCTTCGATCTCATCGATACCTGTGGCATGGAAGATCATCTCGGGATGGTGCTCGACGTCGAAGAAGTCAGCGCTACGTAAGTGCTCATCGCGCTGTTGATTTCGGGTATCGATACTGGCCAGTTGTACCCGGACTTCAATTTCGGAAGCCGAAGGGTTCTCCGGATCGAGGATTGCATAACCGGACACCTCGTTGAAGGCTCCACGGACCTTGGTGACCATCGCGTGGCGCGCAGAAAAACCGATACGAGTATGGGCTGGGTCAATATCCCAGGTGCCGGCGAATTCGGAATTGCTAGGCATAATGAGAATCCTTTGGTGAAGGGTAGGTCGCCGTGGAGCGCGCACCCTTCCAATCTCATGGGGGCCGCTGACATGCACAACTGCCAGGTCGTTACGTTTTGTAACTCAACCTCATCTTAACGCATCAATGTCTAAACATGCCATGCCAAATTGTTGACATACAAAGTATTGCTTCGCCCGCAAACGCCACGCTATGCAGGGATTGTTTATGTCTTGAAAAAGCAGGTCGACACTGCGCCCGTGCGGTGGGAGCATAAGAGTTACCCGCTGCGTCGAGCGGTTTATCGCTCTAGGCGGGACCAGTGTGAGGAATTCAAGATGCGCTACATATTGTCATGGCACATTCGTGAGTCAGAGTTACGAGATCGTAGTCCCGCATGGCGTGAAGAGGTGGTTGCTTTTCTTGCCCGATTCGAGGACGAGCTTTTTGAACGATCCGAGCTTGACTGGGTCGAAGTGCTCGACCCGGAATCGCATGCTGTCATCGTGGGGCCAGGAGCGGAAGTTCGCCATGGTTTCTACAATGAAGGCGGCAAGCCCTCGGCCAGGGTCTGGGGGATTAGAGTCGCACACCGCGACCGGGCTCTGGAGGTCGCCGCAACCCTGGCCGGACAACTTGATACCTGGATTGAAGTCCGGGAATGCTTGCCAGGAGCGCAGCGACCGTAGGGGTAGAGTGGTTACTGAGGCCCGTCCAAGTCTTCATCCAGTTCCGCGTCGTCCACGATAAAGTGCTCTTCGTCAATGAATTCATCTTCGGTGGGCTCAGCTGCTTCGCCGATGATGGTCGATTCGTTGTCTGTTTGCACCAGGATCGGGTCGTGCTTGCGGAGTGGGTCGTGTTTCTCGAGTGTTTCGGGGTCATCCGAGGAGCCTTCTTCAGGCGGTTGGCCGTCCCGGCCGTCTAGCGGCTCTTCAAGGTCCAGCTCATCGTCATCGTGATAGTTTTCGGGATCAACTTCAGTCATCACGCAAATCCTTTCGTGTCGTAGCTGCGGTCATTGTTGATAGTTGTCACTGTACTGCGCCCATTTCTTGGAAAGAAACAGTGCGTGAGCGACAGAGATTTCTACCGCCGCAGGCCGCCGTCGCGCCGCTGTTTTGTGGTCGACAATGTGGGGTGCAGTCACACGGGCGTGTGGGTTGGCTGAAAAGATCCGTGAAAAGGGATTGCACGTACCTGGGTTAGTTAGTAGACTAATGAACCAGCGAAGTAGTGAACTCGCGAAGCTGTTTCACACACGTGGAAGGTGAGTCCCATGGATGATGGTCGTCCACTGTTCATTCAGATTGCAGAACACATCGAAGCATCGATTCTCGACGGTTCGTTGGCAGAGGATGAACAAGCCCCATCAACCAATGAACTCGCAGCATTTCACCGCGTGAATCCGGCCACCGCCGGCAAGGGCCTCAACCTCCTGGTGGATCGAGGTATCCTCACCAAACGACGCGGCCTTGGGACCTTCGTTGCCCCGGGTGCACAACAGATCGTTCGCAATGAAAGAGTCGAGCAGTTCGCGCAGCGCTACGTTGACCCCCTGCTGACCGAAGCACGGGCAATTGGACTCGAAACCGAAGCGGTTCTCGCGATGATTCGCGACCGCGATGCTTCCTAACCTAGGAGAAACCATGACAACCCCGACTACGGATACCAGTGTCAGGGCAATCGAAGCACAAGGCCTGACTCGCCGTTTCAAAGACACCATTGCCCTGGATGATGTCACCCTGAATTTTGAAAAAGACAAGATTCACGGCCTGCTCGGTCGCAATGGTGCTGGCAAAACCACACTGATGTCGGTGATGACGGCACAAGACTGGCCCACGTCTGGCTCGGTGCGAGTCTTCGGGCAAGTGCCCCACGAAAACGAACAAATCCTGCCAAATATTTGTTTCGTGCGAGAAGAACAACGCTATCCCGAAGATGCCCTAGCAAAGCACGCGTTCCGTGCCGCGCGGGAAGCCTTTGAAAACTGGGATGAAGGCTTCGCCCAACAGCTGATCGAAGAATTCCGAGTCCCGAAGAAAACCACGATCAAGAAGATGTCACGCGGACAAAAATCTGCCGTCGGAGTGATCATTGGGTTAGCCTCTCGGGCACCGCTGACGGTTTTTGATGAACCGTACATGGGTCTCGACGCGGTGGCCCGCCAGTTGTTCTACGATCGGCTGCTGCAAGACTACTCGGAGCATCCGCGAACCGTCGTCGTCTCCTCACACCTGATCGATGAGATCTCCCACCTGTTAGAACATGTCGTGGTGATTGACCAGGGCAAGATCATGGTGGATGAATCCGCAGAGGAACTCGCCGAGCGCGCAGTAACCGTGGTCGGGCGCGCCGACTCAGTTGCACAAGTGGTCGGGGCCCGCGAGGTCCTAGACCGGGAAGATCTCGGACGGATCGCTCGGGTAACCGTGCTGGGCAAACTCAATGCCACAGAACGATGCCTGGTCAATGAGCTCGATCTTGACCTCATCCCCGTCTCCCTACAACAACTCATCGTGCACCTGACCCGCAAAAACGGGCAGACCAATACCGCATCGGAGGGTTTCTGATGACTACCACAACACCACAACCAACGCTTCCACATCGGTCAAGTTTCGCCCGGGTGCCAGCGGTCTTCCGCCTGCAGTTCGCAGTTCGGTACTCGTTCATCTGGCTGCCGATGTTTATTTTCGCCCTGGCATGGGTGCTTGGAATAGGGATCGGCTTCTTCATTGATTCACAGATGCCGGACCGCATCCCCGCCGAGGACCCGATCTTCTCCACGGGTGCAGCCCAAGCGACCATCTGGTACTTAGCGTTTATGGCCGCCTATACAGCGTCGCATACCTTCCCGTTCTCGCTAGCGCTGAGCTATAGCCGCCGCGTGTATGTCATCGGCACCTACCTAGCCTTTGTGGTGGTTGCCGCCGGTTACGGTGTCGCCACCATGCTGGCCTACTACATCGAACGAGTTACGGAAGGCTTCGGACGCCACATTTACGTGTTCGGTCCGCCATCCTTCGAAAACCTCGGAGGAGGCTTCGGGATCGGCATGTTTGCCGCGGTCATCGTACTGTTTTTCATGTGCTTTGGCTTCTTCTGGGCCATCCTGTACCGCCGGGTGACCATCCCGATCCTCTGGACCGTGATCATCGGCGTCATCGTCGCGATCCTTGGCACCGTCGTGGTCATCACCCTCAACGACTGGTGGCCCAACATCGGCCAGTGGCTCACCAACCAGAACGCATTCACTCTGGCTGGTTGGGGCTTCCTCGCCGTCATCCTGTTAGGTGCAGTGAACTACCTGCTCATTCGCAAAGCCACCGCAGGCTAACGCGATCTTTCAATCACGTCGTCGGTTCCTCACCGCGAGGGACCGACGTCGTCGTGACATCACGCCGTGTTACAGGATCGAGGACAAGAAGCTTTGGGTCCGCTCCTGCTGCGGATTATCCAGTACCTGTGATGGCGGACCGGCCTCCACCACAACGCCGCCATCCATAAACGCCACCGTATCGGCAACTTCCCGGGCGAAGCCCATTTCGTGGGTCACCACCAACATGGTCATCCCGTCGTCGGCCAGCTGCTTCATGACCCGCAGAACGTCGCCGACCAGTTCGGGATCCAGCGCGGAGGTCGGTTCATCAAACAGCATGAGCTTTGGCCGCATCGCCACGGCCCGGGCAATGGCCACACGCTGTTGCTGACCACCCGACAACTGGGAAGGATAATTCTGCTCTTTGCCAGCCAGGCCCACCGAGGCGAGCAGTTCGCGGGCGCGCTGGGTCGCCGAGGCGACAGACTCGCCGTTGACCTGCACCGGAGCTTCGATAATGTTCTCTAAGGCCGTGCGGTGAGGAAATAAGTTGAACTGTTGAAACACCATGCCAATTTCGGCGCGCTGTCGGGCGGCCTCCTTGGCCGAGATCTCATACAGCTCGCCGTTCTTTTCGCGATAGCCGATGAGCTCGCCGTCGACGTAGATACGTCCCGCCGTGATTTTCTCCAGGTGGTTCACACAGCGCAGCATCGTGGACTTGCCCGAACCAGATGGCCCGATCAGACACGCCACCTCACCGGGGTGGACTGTCAGGTCGATGCCTTTGAGTACTTCGACTTGGCCGAAGGATTTATGCACCTGTTGAGCGTCAATCATCGGGACAGTAGTTGCTGGTTGGCTCATCGGTTCCCCTTCTCATCCACCACGGTCACATTGCCTCCGGCGCTTCCTTCAGCATCGGTCAACGCTGCCAACTGTTTGGGAGTCAGTTCGCGGGTGACCCCGCGATCGTAGTATTTCTCCAGGTAATGCTGCCCGACCATCAACACCGAGGTCACCGCCAGATACCAGGTGGCGGCAACCAACAACATTGGCACGGGGTCGAAGAGCGCGTTGGCAATATCCATCGACCGGCCGTAAAGTTCCAGCGAATATGGCACGGCCACAACCAACGACGTCGTCTTGAGCATCGAGATCACTTCGTTGCCGGTTGGCGGGATAATGATCTTCATCGCCTGTGGGAGTACCGTGCGGCGCATGGTCAACCACCAACTCATCCCCAACGCCTGGGAGGCCTCCAGTTGGCCAACCGGGACCGCTTGAATCCCCGTGCGCACAATCTCGGCCATATAGGCGGCCTCGTTCAACGCCAGGCCAATCACCGCCAGCAAGAACATATTGCTCAACAGCCCTTGCAAATCAACTTCGGTAAAGCCCAGGTCCAGTGTCTGGTAGAGCGACCCCATCAGCCCCCAGAACACCAATTGCACATACACCGGTGTGCCGCGGAAAATCCACAGGTAGACCCACGCCACGGCGCGCAACACCGGGTTGGGCGACATGCGCATGATCGCCAGGACGGCACCCAGGATCACACCGATCAGCATCGATAACACGGTCAACGCCAGCGTGTGTAGTGCTGCTGTGGCAATGCGAGTATCGAACAGGTACTGCCGGTAGACATCCCAGCCATAGTTTTCATTACTGACAGCACTGAGCACAAACAGCGTGGCCAGAGCGACCACCACGGCGGCGGCAATCCAGCGGCCGGGGTGGCGGACCGGATGAGCCTTGATGGGCTGACCCGGTTCGTGTACGGACGGAGGATTCTGAGACATAGCGGTTCTTTCTTAGCCCTCGACTAACGGTTGGCCATTAATTTGTGCGTGATCTAATAAGCCCTCGGTGATGTTCCACTGGGCGAGCAGTTCTTCATACGTGCCATCGGCAATGAGCTGCTCCATGGCGGCAGCCAGGGCGTCTCCCAGCTCGGAGTCTTTTGGTACCGCAAAACCATAAGGTGCGGCCTGGAACATTTCGCCGACTTCAACCATGCGGCCATCGGAGCGTTCCACCGCCCAGGACAACACCGGAGAGTCGGCCGAGAATGCATCGGCGCGACCCAGCACTAGTGCGGTGGCGGCAGTATCGGAGGTATCGTAAGACAGCACCTCGATGGCCGGTTTGCCGGCCGCAACGCACTCTTCCGATTTAGGGCGCACGTCGTCAGTTTCTGAAACCGTAGTGCGTTGCACGGCGACCGTCAGGCCGCAGGCATGATCCGGATCGATGGTATCCTCGCGGTCGGCCCGTTGGGCCCAGCGGACACCGGCGTTCAGGGTGTTGACGAAATCATAGTTTTTACGCCGCTCTTCGGTGTCTGTGAATCCCGACCCACCAAAATCCAGGGTCCCGGCGGAGACTGCGGGCAGGATCATTGCGAAATCCTGTTCTACCGTGCGCAGCTCGAGCCCCAGTACACCGGCCAATGCGCGTGCCAGATCGATTTCCAGGCCGATAATGTCGCCCTGCGAATTTTTGAACTCGAACGGCGCAAAGGGCGGGTTGGTGCCCATGCTGAGGTACCCTTTGGCCGCAATGTCTTCGGGCACCAGTGCGGCAAGCTCGGGATTCTCAGCCGGGACGATTTCCTGCCACCCTTCAGGGTTGCCTTGTTCCTCATTGGTCACACAACCGGCTAACAGCACGATGGCCAGCACTGCACCGACGATACCTTTGAACAGTATTCGAAGCGATGAAGAAGCAGTGCGAGCAGAGATGGGCATGCGGAAAGTATAGTCGCCACAGGCCTTCCGCGGTGGCATTATTGAGCGGATCTCAAGAGATAAGCGCGAACTGAGATTAGCGGGGTCTTTAAGAATATGAGTTGGATTTGAAAGTTGGGGAGTGTGAGGAAACCCTTATGGACCAAGTATGAGTGTTCCAAAGAAGATGATCGCAGGAAACACCAACGGTGGTAGAGCGTTGAGCACAATGGGATACCAGCGTTGGACGATGATGCCGAAGATGATGCCCGAGACGCTGAGCAGTAACGGGCCATAGATCAGAAGGATCGACGGCCCCCACCCTTGCGTGGGTGACGTTACAAAATACACCAGGATGCATAGCGCGCTGACCGCGAAGCATATACTTGCACCGATTTGGGCCCATCGCTTGTTTTCGAGTGGTGGCCATGGTTTCTGAGGTGTTTGAAGATCCATACGCGACTAGTTCACGCAAGGTGAGACCGAGTGGTCGCCGTCTAAAATTGCCTGGCTTTGACTGACGGTTGATTGCGAACAGGCCGTGAGCAGGAGCCCTGCTCCCATGACGAGGGCGAAGCGTCTACGAATCAAGCAATGTGCCATCACCGGCCCCTTTCACCGTTGTTCTGGCTGCTGACTCAGGGTCGGTTGGGATTGCTGGAGGTATCGGATCACAACTGAGGCCCCGATGAACGCAGCTCCTAAGGGAAACGCTGCGTTCTGAATAATTATTAACACTGGAGAGAACACCCAGTAGTAAAAAGGATTCCCTATCGGGTCAGACACCATTGACGCTTGGATACTCAAACTGGTGGAGAGCACCTGTGAGAGCACGCCTAAGATGAGGAGTCCAATGCCCCACCACAGGATGTGCTTGGGAGATGTCCGAGGAGTCGTGTTCATGGGTCGTGGCCGTTCCTTCCTCGAGGTGTGCGAGTCGAGACGTAGAGTCTGTCCACCGTGACATGGATCGTGGCAACCTTCAAGACCATCTCGTGTGGTCCTTGGTGATTCTGCAAGCGGGTCGATTGTCAGTTGTGACTTGCAGATTCGTTTTGCGGTTTCAGGACCCAAGCCTCGATGGTGCCTTGTTTCCTCGCGAGACACAACTCAGACTTGGGCACATGAAGAAACAACGGTTCTTATCGACTATGGCTTTTATCGGGCTGTTTCTGGTCGGGTGTTCGGGCGGTGAAGAGCCAAAATTATCGATCATGAATGATGAACAGGTCCAGAAGGACGTCCAGGTTCACGTGGCAGAATCTGATCATATCGAGCTGGAAAACATGACCTATGTGGGCGAGGGCGAAGGTTTCAGTGTGTTCGCAGCTCGTGATCGCGACGACAATTGGTGTGTGCTGCTCGATGTCGAACCACCAGCAAATTCCCCGAATGACTGGGCCGTAACATCAAGCTGCGCATCCTCAGAGGACTTCGCTGTACGCGGGGTCTGGGTTCAATCAGAATCAGTCGCGGGCACGTATACCGCACAATTACTGCCTGATAATTTCACCGGCGAGATCGATCCGGACTTAGAACGCATTAACGACAACCTCGCCGCCAAGTAGCACCCGACTTCAGCAGATGCTGACCTGCGACGAAAATAGCGTGGGTTTCTCAACGGTTCCGAGACGGATCGGGTAATTCCAATTTTCTACTTGAGGTGTTTAAGGGTTCGCAAGTGAATCCTTGCGGCGTCTGGAGGTATCAGCAAGAGTGTGCTGCACCGACGTGATGTTTCGTAGACTCTGGACGCACTTGACCAACGTCAAGGCAGGATGCGGTGTACATCGGTACGGTGAAAACTGAACCTGAAAAGATCAGGGATTTATCTCGACCGTTTTCAACGTGAGGAGCACACCATGACTGACAAGACTATGACCCACACAATCTTACGCGCCGAAGGCTTTTCGTGCCCATCCTGTGTCAAAAAGATTGAAAAGCGCGTGGGCCGTCTCGATGGCGTCGATGCGGTGAAGGTGCACTTCGCCACGGCACGAATCGAAGTTGACCACGACGAGTCCAAAGCTTCGGTTGACGATCTTGTGGACGCTGTGGCCAAGGCCGGCTACACAGCCAGCCCCTCCGCATTTTAGAACCGGCCGAGGAGGGATCCACAATGAACTGGATACGAAAATGGTGGTACGGCAACTGGGCTGTCCCCGTGATATCGGGCGTGCTCATCGTGGCATCCTTTGCCGTGGAGCACCTCGCAGGTGGCACCTGGAACACGACCCTGACCCCACAGTGGTGGGTCGATGCCGGTGAACACGCCCACGGCTCCGGTCATGCCTTTACGCTCGCCAATTTGCTGATGCTGGCCGCTGCCGTGGTGGCCGGCTACGGCATTGTGCTCAGCGCAATCCGAGCCTTGAGTACCAAGATGATCAGTATTGACCTCCTGGTTTCAGTTGCGGCGATCGGAGCGGTGATCATTGGTAACTTCTGGGAAGCTGCCGCCGTTACCTTCTTATTCTCTGTGGGTCACGCACTGGAAGCGGCCACGATGAATAAGACCCGCTCCGCGCTGGCTGAGTTGGTAGCGGTTGCCCCAGACAGCGCCGTCGTCATGCGCGATGGTGAACAACACGAAATCCCAGCCCACCAGGTACGGATGGGCGAGATCGTGTTAGTCAAAAACGGGGCGAAAGTCCCTGTCGACGGCCAAGTCGTCGCCGGCAACGCGGGATTAGATGAAGCCTCCATTACCGGTGAATCAATGCCGGTGGAAAAGACCAAGGGTGACTCCGTGTTCGCCGGGACCATCTCGCGCAGCGGATTCCTCCAAGTACTGGCCACCGGAGTGGGTGCCGATACGACCTTGGCGCGGATTATTCACCGTGTTGAAGAAGCCCAAGATGCCAAAGCCCGCACCCAGGCCTTTATCGACCGGTTTTCGACCTGGTATACCCCTGCGGTGTTCATTCTGGCCCTGCTGGCCGGATTGATCACCCAAGACGTCGTCTTGGCGCTGACCTTGCTAGTCATCGGGTGCCCAGGAGCGCTGGTTATTTCCATTCCCGTGGCCATCGTGGCCGGGATTGGGCGAGCCGCTCGCAACGGAATCCTGATTAAAGGTGGCGAATACTTGGAAACCTCAGCCAAGATTTCTGCTGTGGCCGTCGATAAGACCGGCACCCTGACCGAGGGTCGTCCGGAGCTGACCGACGTTGTTGTGCTCGATGACACCATGACTGACAGCGAGGTGTTGCGCTGGGCCGCAGCCGCCGAAGCCGGATCCGAACACCCGCTGGCTCGACCCATCTTGGATTCCGCACGGGAACGGGGTGTTGGGCCGACTGGGCTACCCGGCAAGGTCACCCCCGTGGCCGGTAAGGGCATTGCTACCGCCGTGGGTAACCAACGTGTGCTGATCGGTAACGCCCCGCTGCTTGAGCAATACGGGGTCACCGACACGGCCGGAGCCGACGCAACGGCCAAGAACCTTGCTGCCCAAGGTAAGACCCCGATGATTGTGGCCGTTGACGACAACGTTATCGGCGTTATCGGCGTCGCCGACCAGATCCGTGCTGATGCCGCGAACATGGTCGCCAGCCTGCATGATGCCGGCGTGGAAAAAGTCGTGATGCTCACCGGTGATACCCGACTGGTCGCCGAAGCCATTGGCAAAGCCACTGGCATCGATGAAATCCACGCATCGCTGCTCCCCGAAGACAAACTCGACGCGGTCGCTGCGATGCAGCGCGACGGTCACACGGTTGCCATGGTGGGTGACGGCGTCAACGACGCCCCGGCCCTAGCCACCGCAGATATTGGTGTGGCCATGGGAGCCGCTGGCTCAGCCGTGGCGGTTGAAACTGCCGACATCGCGCTGATGGGGGACAACCTCATGAAGCTGCCCGAATCGGTCAGCCTCGCCAAGCGCACCGTATCCGTGATGCGCCAGAACATTTTCATCGCCCTGGCCACCGTGGTGGCACTGCTGATCGGAGTGTTTGCCGGAGGGGTCACGATGTCGGTGGGCATGTTAGTCCACGAAGGCTCCGTGCTGGTTGTGATTCTCAATGCGATGCGCCTGATGCGCAACGACAAATACGCAACCGCCATGTCCAAGACCGAGCGCAGCCCAGCGGCACAAGCCCAACAGCATCAAGAGGTCAAGGCCTAAGTCCACATTCAACGACTCAAGGAGGAGTTATGACTCAGAAACATTTTTCCATCGAAGGCAACATCGAACATTTCACGATCGCCGATATCGCTAAAGAAAATCCGCACTTCCGCAAAACTCTCTGGACCGGTGACCACGCTCAGATCGTGATCATGACCGTTCCCGTCGGCGGCGAGATCGGTGACGAAGTCCACGAGCACACCGATCAGATTTTGACTTTCATTTCGGGCACCGGTGAAGCCGATCTGAACGGCGAAACCCACCCCATTGAGGCTGGAGACCAGTGCGCGGTGCCGGCTGGCGCGCAGCACAACTTCCGCAATACCGGCGATGAACCGCTGGTGCTGTACACCATTTATGCTCCACCGGAGCATGCCGCCGACGCCGAATATGCAACCAAAGAAGAAGCCGACGCAGCCGAAGCATCTGGGGAAGACACCCCACCGCAGGCCCAAGCATAACGTCGCATCACAGAGGACACATCATGACCAAAACACTGGTATTCACCGCATTTGGCGGCCCCGATACACAGCAACTGCTTGATCGCGAACTGCCCGCACCGGGGCCGTCGCAGGTTGCTATTGAAGTCAAAGCCGCGGGCGTGAACCCGGCGGACTGGAAAATCCGCGCCGGCCAGATGGGTGATCACTGGAAACTGCCCGCACCCATGGGGCGGGAAGCCTCCGGGATTGTGGTCGCCGTCGGTGACGATGTCGAAGGATTTACGGTCGGTGATGCTGTCCTCGGGCAAGCCGCAAAGGGCCACGGCACGTTTGCCCAACATACCGTGCTCAATGCTAAGCAGACGGTCGCAAAACCCGAGGAGCTCAGCTTTGCCGTTGCAGCCACGCTGCCCGTAGCAGGAGCCACGGCTTATGACGTCACCCATCAGATCGAATTAGAACCTGGACAAACCATGGTCATCCTCGGCGCTGGTGGAGGAGTGGGCCTGATGGCCGCCCAAATTGGTAAGGTGCACCAGTTCAACGTGATCGGTGTGGCCAGTGCAGCCAAGCAACAGTTGGTGGAAGCTACCGGTGCGACCTTTGTGGAATCCGGTGCTGATGTGGCCGAGCGGGTCCGTGAGATAGCTCCCGACGGCGCCGACCTGGTGATTGATCTGGTCGGCGGCCAGCCACTGCGCGACATCGCTCCCGTGGCTAAAGACCCCGCATTGATCATTTCCACCGCCGACCCCGACACCGCGCAACAACTTGGCGGTGCCGGCGTGCAGCGCACCAAGGAAGGGCTGGAAAAAATCACCGAAGTCGCCGAATACGGCCTGGTGGATCCTCATGTTGTCCAACGCTTCAGCCTGGACGAGGCCCACCAGGCCATTGCGACCGTAGAAGACGGCCACGCTGCCGGCAAAGTCGTCATCGAACCCTAAGCAATACCTGAGCACAGAGAGGTGGGTTGTCCATGGACGATATCGCAGACGCTTACGGATCGCCCAGCATGCCGGTCGAGGACATCCTGGGCACAACGGTCTCCCCGGATGACCCCGACCGATTGATCATCGAACCGTGGGCCAAAACCGTGCACGGCTCGATCCTGGATGTGGGTGCCGGTACCGGGCGCTGGACCGGGCATCTGACTCACTTGGGCTATGACGTGACCGGGCTGGAACCAGCGCAACGCCTGGTCACGCTGGCCCGCCAGACACACCCCGCAGCGCGCTTTTGGGTCGGCTCGATTGCTGATCTGACCGGCGCCTCACAGCGCTGGGCAGGCATACTGGCCTGGTATTCGGTCATCCACATGGGCCCCGAAGAACTCCAGTCGTCTGTAGCGACCCTACGCAACGCCCTGACAGATGACGGCACGCTGCTGTTGTCCTTCTTTACCGGGGCGCGACTGGAGCCCTTTGACCACCCGGTGGCAACCGCCTACCGCTGGCCGCTTGCTGATATAACCCAAGCCCTGGCGGCAGCCGGTTTAGAGGTCATCGCCCAACACCAAAGCCTTATAAGCCCGCATGCCTACGTCATCGCCCAAGCAAGCTCGTCTATTGTCGGCTGACTGGGGGATTGCTACGCTGCGTTAACAGGGCCTGACGACCCAAACGAGCCCCGGAAGGATCCCGTTGTGGAAGCTGATTTTCCGTTCTGGCTACGCGCCACACACCTACTGAATTTTGTTCTGCTGGGCATACTCATCCGCAGCGGATGGGAAATCTTAGCCTCGCTGCCCAGACTATGGTGGCGAAACGACTGCAAGCCCGGCACCGAATGGTTACGCTTCACCCGCCGCAAACTTCCGCAAGAAGAGGGCGTCTACACCTCGTTAATGGATGAACGCTCCATGTCGCCGCTGCTGGCACTGCCTGGTAAAGAAAATATTGGCCTGGGCCGGCACTGGCACGGCCTGGGTGTCATCTTCTGGGTGCTCAACGGCCTGGTCTATGTGATCATGCTGTTTGCCACCGGGCTGTGGAGCCGGATTATTCCAACGTCGTGGGATGTGTTCCCACAGGCCTGGGAATCCATGAAAATTTACGCCGGCTTCGGCGTGCCCTCAATCGAGCATTTCCAACCCTACGATGCCCTACAGATGCTGACCTACACCGGCGTGGTGTTTATCCTGGCACCCTTGATGATTGCCACCGGATTGGCCATGGCACCGGCCATCCGGGCGAGGTATGGCTGGTATGTAAAACTCTTTGGCGGGCCCCAGGGTTCACGCTCGATACATTTCATCTGCCATGCAGCCTTCGTAGTCTTCATGGTGATGCATGTGGGCCTGGTGTTTTTAGTGCACCCGGAATACAACCTGCCGCGCATGATGCTGGGCGTGGAAGCCAACGAGCCGGAATATCATGCTCAAGCATTCACCGTGGCATTGGGCACGATCGTCGTCGTCATTGGGTTACTGATTGGGCTGAGTTACTGGAGTTTGGCGAACCGCCCGCGCACACAACGTTTCCTGGTCGCCGTCACCGAACCGGCTCGTAAAATCTTTTTGAACCGGATGCGCCCGCGCCTGGCAACACGTAATGGGCTAACCGAGAAAGACATCTCGGAATTCCACTGGACCAACGGGCTGCCACCCACCGAAGATGAATCACCCGAATGGCTGGCACACCGGGAAAACACCTGGGCCGATTGGCGTTTAGAGATTGGCGGAGAACTGGACGACAAAACCCTCCAGCTGAGCCTGCAAGACCTCAAAGCCATGCCAAAACACGAATACATTGCCACGCATTCGTGTATGCAAGGTTGGACGGCGACGTCGAAATGGGCCGGTGTACGACTTCAAGATGTATTGGAGCTGTTAGGTCCGCGACCGGATAACGCGAAGTATGTGATGATCGAATCGCACGGCCTGGCACAGGTGATGTACGACAACCGGCCGCGTGAACCGTTCTACGCCGTCATACCGTTGGCCGATATCTACGAAGAGGGCACGATTCTGGCCTATGAACGCAACGGCGAGCCGCTAGAAGACCATCTGGGCGCACCCCTTCGGCTACGGGTGGAATCCAACCACGGGTACAAGATGGTTAAATGGGTCCGCAAAATCCAGTGGGTTGAAGACTATGCACATATTGGCGACGGACGCGGTGGAACCCGCGAAGATTCAGCCATGCAAGCCTTCAACGGACGGATCTAACACCGGGAGGATCAATGATTGCCAGCACCATCTATGTCCTTGAAGGCACCTTATCGAATGAGGCAACTCGAATCATCAAAGGTCAGGTGTATCAGGTACCACGGGTTGGCGGTATCTCGTTCGAGGTGGAAGAGGGCAAAGACACTCGGATGATCCTTAAACACAAGACCACCGAACCGATCGACCGGGCCGACCTGGAAGCTGCGATTGCCAAAGCCGGGGATTATCGGCTGCTCTAGTTCTGGCAGCATCAAGCACCTGAACACATGACTTGGGGAGTCTATGCCGGCAAGGCCCCCGGAGCTACCGGCGGCGGTGCGCTCTTCTAGGCCGCTGAGTACATCCAACCCTGGCAGATAAGGGTGGCGACGGCAGCGTCATGATGGGCCAGTCAGAACTAACTCGAAAGCGTCCTCAGCGCCGAAGAGATGGAAATGGAACATCGCGCCACGTGTTAACAGGGTAAGGTTGAGCGGTTTCACTAGGATTTATCAGAATGTGAGACACTGTGAGCCATCTGTCGAAGCTATTTTGGGCACTGGTCATGTGGATCGTGGCTGGGATAGTCATCACATTGCTCCACGAAACACCGGCCTGGAGCATGAACACCTTTCTTTGGGTTGTCACTGACGAGCTGACGCCGACCGGGGTCTTGGCGTCCACAATCATCATGTTGGTCCTGATGATCCTCTTTGTGGGCGTCATGGTGCGTGCTTGGGCAGTCAAAAATCGTTTCCTCTTGGGACAGATGAGCGTCGGCGGTACCTTCGCAGTGGTGATGTACATGATGAACCTGTTGCTGAAGAACAGGTACGAACGAATCAGGCCTTGCCACCACATAGAAGTGGCAACTGAGTGTCCGCTAATCGGTAATTTCTCGTACCCTTCGAATCACACGGTGATCGCTTTTGGTTTGGCAGCGGGGCTGGCCTTCGCGGTGCCGAGGTTAGCGTATCTGGTCTACCCGCTGGCCATGGTTGAAGGGATTGCTCGTGTCATAGCGGGACATCACTATCCTCATGATGTCCTTGCTGGGGCCACGCTGGGCATGTTCGGTGTGCTGGGTGCTTTGATGGCAACCCAGTTTGTGGTGTTAGCTGTTGTTGGTGACAAGGACTCTCGCCGGCTGACTTCCGATGCTGATAAGTAACAAGATGACGGCAAGTTTATGAATGCTTTGCGCCCGGATCACGGTGATAGCAACTGTTCTCGATGTTTTATGGAAAGTGTCCACCCGATTTATGCGGTAGACAGCGATTAGATTTGCAGAATCGCGCGGGCAATCACAAAGTAAATGATGAGGCCCGTTGCATCCACGAATGTCGAGATAAAAGGGTTGGAAAACACTGCGGGGTCGACTCTAATTGCGCTAGCAATCGTGGGCATGACACCACCGACACAGGCAGCTACGGTGCAGATCGCCAACAGCGTGAGCCCAATGACCACACCGACATTTAGCGCGAAGAAAGCCCACGCAATCAAAAACCCGAGTGCTCCCAACGCGACCCCCAGCATGAACCCGGTGCGTAATTCGCGGGTGAATACTCGGAGAATATCGCGAGGCTGAATATCATCCAAGGCCAGCGCACGAGTCACTGTGGTGGCCGCCTGGTTGCCGGTATTGCCGCCAATGCCAATGAGTAACGGCACAAATAATGCCAACACGCTGACTGCCTCGAGCGTCTCTTCAAATACCGCCATGACTTGCACGGTCAGGGTGGCACCGATAGCCAAGACCAAAAGCCAGGTAAAACGGCTACGGACAAGGCGCGAGACCGGAGTGGACAGATACGGTCGACGAAGTGGTTCAACACCACCTTGGCGGGACACATCTTCGGATTCTTCAAACTCGAGAATCCGCACGGCATCGTCAAGGGTGAAAACCCCAACCAGGCGTTCCTCATGGTCCACAATTGATACTGCAAACTGCCCACGCCGTGCGGTGCGTCGGGCCACCACCTCTTCGTCTTCGGAAACCTCTGCTGTCATGGTTGGCTCCATCAAGGTTTCCACGAGTTGGGCGTCGTCGGCGCCCAAAAGTTGTCGCAAACTCACGGCGCCCACAACTCGCCGACCCGAATCGATCACGGGCAGATAGTAGACACTTTCTACGGTGTCTAAACGTCGTTGAACTCGATCGAGTCCTTCAGCCGCGGTATGCCAAGGTCGCAATGTCACAAACTGCGGACTCATCCGGCGGCCAATAGAATCTGCCGGATAGCCCAATAAAGTAGATGTTTCTTCGCGCTCGTCGTCATCAAGACCGCGCAACAAACGTGACGCTACCGTAGCGGGAAGTTCGTCGAGCAACCAGACGCGATCGTCCGGAGCGAGCTCGTTAAAAAGGTCCGTGGTGTCGTGTTCTTGAAGGGCATGCACCAGGTCACTTTGTAAAACTGGTGAAAGTCCTTCGAAAACACGCAGCGCCAGGTCCTTATCCAACAACCGGTAGACGATGGCTCTGCGCTGGTGGCTGAGCCGTTCAAATATTTTGAGAAGTTGGGCCGGTTTCAGCAGGTTGATCTGCCGGGCGACCGTCGTGAGATGCTCTTTATGGAGGGCGTCCGTGATCGAGCTGATGAGCTCCTGGATGTCTTGGGATTGGGTAATAGCCACAACAATCACTTTCGTTAACGCGTCGCGGGAAGATTCCCGAAATATGGATTGCTGGAGCACTACACATGGGTGGCGGTCTCAACGGACCGCATCCTGATTACTCACGTGACGCGACAACTAGGTGAGCAAAATGGGTGGCGTCCAGCACGGTACTAGAACATAAACCGTCGTCCATCGTGAAGGACACCTCCCTTTACAGCTTGATCCCGACGCTTGGCACCGCGCGCTCGGGAGAGACATGTTGGCGCTTCTTCACCATAACATCGTAAATCTTGCTGTCGAATCTGACGCTTGAGGTTCGTGACGCAACTGCGGCCTGCTGTCCTGGGGAATCTTCCACCTGCGTAAGAAAGCTTAACGAAACGTTAGAGCCAGCCGTTTTGCTGCGCCATCCGCGCGGCCTCGGCCCGATTCGACGTCTGCGTCTTACCAATTGCCGATGATAGGTGATTGCGCACCGTCCCGGCTGAAAGATGGAGTCGGGCTGCAATGTGTTTGACCGAGGCACCATCGAGGGCTTCGCGCAACACATCGCGCTCGCGGTCGGTCAGCGGATTTGATCCAGCGCTCAGTGCTTCGGCGGCCAATACCGGATCCACTGCGCGACCACCTGCGTGCACCGTGCGAATAGCCTCAGCGAGCTGTTCGGCCGGGGCGTCTTTGACCATGAACCCGCAAGCCCCAGCCGCCATGGCCCGCTGTAAATATCCGGCACGGCCGAACGTCGTCAGAATGAGCACCGCAACGTCGTCGCCAAAGGCTTCGGTGAGCTGACCGGTAGCGGTAATCCCGTCGACGTCCGGCATTTCGATATCTAAGACCGCCACATCAATGGCGTGCTCGCGGATTGCCTCAAGAACCCCGGTGCAGTCGGGGAGTTGGTGTACGACGTCGAGATCGTCTTCGAGATTCAGCAGTGCGGCTAACCCCGCGCGAATCAGATGCTGATCATCGGCCAGCAGGATGCGGATGGTCATAACGTCACCTCAACACGAGTTCCGGGACTCAAACGACTCAGCTCCAGGCTACCGCCCGCAGCGCGAACACGGCGCAGCAGCCCGGCTAGGCCGTGATGATTGGTCGGGTTCTGTTCGGCGATCCCAACGCCGTCGTCGTCAATACGCAGGATCATATGCGCCTGGGATGGGGTGACCGTGATGGTGCACATGGCGGCTTGGGCATGACGGATCACGTTGGTCACCGCCTCGCGGATAACCCAAGCGAAGACCTGTTGTTGCACGAGGGTGAGTCGGGGGAGAGCCTCGGGGCGGTTGAAAGTCAAACCAGCTGCAGTAAGTGCTTTTTCCGCCTGGTTCAGTTGTTCCGCTAAATCAGGATGTTGGAGGTCGGTGACTGCGGATCGGACTTCGGAGAGTGATCTGCGGGCTAGGGACTCGATGTCGGCGAGTTCGGCTTTTGCGGCCTCCAGGTTAGTGTCGAGTAACCGTTGGGCGAGCTGGACTTTCACGGTGATGGTGGTCAGGGAATGGCCCAGGACGTCGTGCACGGTTGAGGCCAGATCTTCGCGCTGGGTGGCTAAAGCTAATCGTTCAGAGTGTTGTTGCTGGCGTGCACCAAGCTCGATGCTGATGCGAACGAACACCATGATGATGGCCGGAGAGCCGACCGAGGCGAGGAACCAATTGGGATAGTCAGCGAAATTGGCCAATGCAACCACGGCCACCGCGGCAAAGAAAAAGACCACCACAGCGATGATGCCGGTAACTAATCGGTGGTTGAAAATCCAGGTGGCCATCAAATACGGCACGATATTGATAATCGCCGTCGGAGTTACTTGGGCCATGATGACACCCAGTCCGATCAACACAACGGAATATAACAGGGTGTTGACGTGGCGGGAGACCCCGGTTAGCGGTTCGGGATGCAGAAAACTCGACAGATACACGATCGGGAAAGCAACCAGTGCCGACCAGCCTGCAATTTGGACAAGGACCGGTGCAGTGGATTCGAGGAATCCGAATACCGTCCACACCAAAAACACCAGCCAAATGCCGGCGGTGAAAATGATGGCCCTGCGCTCTGGTGGTGTTTCCGGTGGTTCCGGTAGGTGCCCGGGTTGACCGGTGGGGAGGATTCTTGAGGCAACGTTCATGGTGATTATCGGGTTGTTCTCCGTCGAGCACCAAGTACGCACATCATGGCGAAGATCGCCGTCCAACCGCCGATATTGGCTAATAATACCCACATGGATTCAAACTGTACTTCCGCTCCTGCTTGCATCGGGATGAGGATCCCCTCGGTTTGAGGCCAGCGAGCTAACATCGCTGGCCCGTACAGGGGCGTGAACCTAGCGATGTCTAACATTACGCCACCCAGCGGGATGAATAGATTGCCGAAGAAACCAAAGATGACCAAGAACCCGGAGGCGGCACTGACGGCTGTTTCGGAACGGAAGAGCAGGGCGAAGGCCAGCCCGTAGAGCGAGAACGGGATGCCAACGGCGACGCATAGGGCCGCCGAGGAGATCCAATGGAAGAAGGAATCGAATTGCGCTCCGGTAAAGGCTCCGACGAGGTAGACGATAAGCACCGGGCTGACCGCCATCAACAGGGCCATGAGCATCTTGCCCAGGATGTAGTAGGCATCGGCCAGACCGGTCATATTCAATTGTCGCCCCCAGCCCATGGATCGCTCTACTGCTGCCGAACCGGACATCGCGGTCGTGGCGATGACTGCACCGTAGACGGCCATTGAAGTCATGACATAGGCCGAGACATTCCCAAGGCCCGCGGGCATCTCTCCTTGATCCATGGCCACACCGAACATCAGATACATAGCCGCCGGTAAGACGAGCACAAAAAACGTGGCATCGAGCATGCGGAAGTTGCGCCAGAATTCCCAGCCTACGAATCGCAATAGGATTTCTGCCTGTGACTTTCTGGGGGTAGTAGTTGCTGTCGTCATGGCGTAACCTCCTGGGAATCTTGCGTCATTGTAAAGAACGCTTCTTCGACACCGGGTTGGACAATGGTCAGCTGTCTGATGAGTCCTGCCGACAACAGGTGTCCGGCGATGCGATCAGTATCTGGGGTCGTGATCTGCAGGCGTTGCAGCTGGTGGTCGTATGTGATCTGATCGCGGGATACACCTACGCTGACAGCCCAAGCCACAGGGTCGACGTCGCTGATCCACTGGGCAGTCAGGGTGCGCTGCAAATCAGCGGTCATGTCATCCACGCTGCCATCGGCGATAACTTGTCCTTGACGCATGAGCACGACCCGGTCGGCGTAGTCATCCGCCTCACGTAGATAATGCGTAGCAAAGACGATGGTGCGACCGCGCTTGGCCTCAGCGTGCATTGTTGCCCAGAAGTCTTTGCGCGCGGTGGCATCTAGACCTGCGGTTGGTTCATCGAGGATCAGCAGGTGTGGATTGGTGAGGAGCGCTAGTGCGAACCGTAGGCGTTGCTTCTGGCCTCCCGAACATTTCTTGACCTTGCGGGTCGCGAAACCCGTGACGTCGGCACGTTGCATGACCTCATGGATGGGCAGGTGGCGGTGGTGGCAGGCAGCGATCATCTTGATAGTCTCGCCCACGGTGAGGTCGTCGAGAAGACCGCCATCTTGCAAGACGGCTCCGATATCGCCCTCACTCGCCGCACGTTTCGGCGCCCTATCGAAAACTCGGATGGCGCCTCGATTCGGTTCGCTGAACCCGAGCACCATGTCTAACAGGGTGGTCTTGCCGGCCCCGTTCGGGCCAAGCAGGGCAACAACTTCGCCCTGGTGGATCGTCAGGCTGACATTTTTGACAGCCGTCAGGTCGCCAAAGCGTTTGGTCACCGCATCGATGGCAATGGCTGGGGGAGGAGCTGAAATATTCATGCCTTAAGTCTTCCGCACCGATCCCCGCAGCGGAACAGCCATGCATCATGAATTGACCATGACAGATGTCATGGCTTTACCAAGAGGTCCGAGCAGATTTCCGCTCGGTCGTCAGGCGAATGATGACGGTCGCCACCAGGACGACGGCCGCGGCAATGAATGCCGCCCAGACGATGATGGGGGATTCGTACTGGCCTTCCATCCGAGCAATCGCCAGCCACGTCACACCCCAGGAAATGGCCAGCGCGGGGGCGATGCGTCCGCGTGAATACACGGCCAGGCCCAGCCCGATGAGCATTACGACGGCGATAATAGCCACCGCAGCCCATTCCCAGCCGGTGAATTTGTCGACCCCAAAGGTGGACACCCAAGCGGCGATATTCGCCGTCGTTGCGACAGCGACCCAGCCCAGGTAAAGCCCGAAGGTGCCGTCGGTGAGCAAGGCATCGGTTTTCGTGTGCGTGCGGGTTTTGCGCAGAATCATCAGAATCCGAATCAACACCAGCAACAGGACAACGATCACCAACACACTGCCGCCGACGCTATCTGCCTGCACAACTCCGATCCAGGCCGCGTTGAGCAATGCCGATAGTGCGGCCCAGGGGCGCAGTTGAGCATGGCGTGCGGCATGGCGAGAGCCGGCGCGTTGGGCAGGCAGGAGCTGATAGATCGCGTATCCGAAGAGCCCGGCGTAGATGACACTCCAGATACTAAAAGCAGGACCGGCGGGCGCAAAGGGTGTGGCATCGGCGGAGAGCGCGCCGTCGGCAGCTTCGTTGATGGGGGTGCCACCCACTGCGCCGCTGCCGATGAACGATAGCCCGATGGCAACCACCACGGCGAGCACCGTGAGTATCGGCATGAACCTAGAGTTTGCTTTCTGCTCCATGGGGGCTGTCCAATCTGTGGGGTGTCATCCTGTGGTCAACTGCTAGTATAGTTAGCCAGGCTAGTAATGTCAGTCACTGCGGGTACTGGTTTGCGGCCTATGGCCTCTGGTTTTCGTTCGCCGTCGCCATCTACTATTTGATCAGGAGGAGCCATGAGCATCCAGGCCCAACTGACCCCGGAAGCCGAATCCGATAAAATATTTGCGGCGGCGATCGATCAACGCCTCACCCAACTGCTGGATGCCCAAATCCAAGAGGCTGCCACTCCGAATATGGCGGAACTGTGGCGTCGTGTCGCCGGAGCCATGCGGGGCGGCAAACGGACCAGGCCGATGTTAGTGAAGCTGGGTTATCAGGTGGTCAGTACCGACGCGGATGCGCGCTGCATCGAGGTCGGGTGCGCCTTCGAGTTGCTGCATACCGCACTGGTTATTCACGACGACATCATCGATCAGGATTTCATTCGCCGGGGTCAGCCCACGGTATCGGCGCATTATCGTGATGCGGCTTTGGCCCAGGGAAAGGCTCAGGCTGCTGCTGAACACATCGGCCATGCCGCAGCCTTATTGGCCGGAGATGCGCTGATCGCCACAGCAATCCAGGTACTGGCGAACGCATGCAATCAACTGGCAGCCGGCGAACGCATCGTGGAGGTGTTTCACACTGCGATTCAGCATTCGGCAGCCGGTGAATTAGACGATGTGCTGTTTTCCGCCCACCTGAAATCGGCGAGCCTGGATGACGTGTTGGGTATGCACCGCCTGAAAACCGCAGCCTACTCTTTTGAAGCACCCCTGGTCGCAGGCGCCCTGTTAGCCGGGGCGAGCAACGACGTCGTCGCCCAACTGAGTCGCTTTGCCAACCTGTTAGGCAGTTCTTATCAAATCATCGACGACGTACTGGGCACCTTTGGTGATGCAGCACAAACCGGTAAACCCAATGACTCGGATTTACGCGAAGGCAAAATGACCGTGCTGATTGCACTCACCGAGAGCATCGACACCGCAGCCCCCGTAGTTCAGGGCTGGCGCGACGGCACGGTGAGTAACGATGCCATGCGCGCGCTGTTTGTCACCCACGACATCGAAACCCAGGCGCGGCAACTAGCCGATGAATGCTGCGAACAAGCCCGCGAGCAGCTGGCCGGGCTACCGGTTCGGGCAGAAGTGCGCACCACCTTCCGGCACCTCATTCATGATCTGCTGCAGAGGAACCACTAATGAAACACCCCACCGCACTGCACCGTTATACCACCGCAGCAGTCTCCAGCTCCGGCAAAATCATCAGCCACTACTCGACGTCTTTTGGACTCGCCTGCCGGTTTTTGGGGAAGGCAGCCAAACGCGACATTGGCAACCTGTATGCGCTGGTGCGCCTGGCCGATGAAATTGTCGACGGCGTTGCACAAGAAGCCGGCCTGGATTTGCACGCCACCGCCGAGGAATTAGACCGCTTAGAAACCCAAACCGAGGCGGCGATGACCACCGGATACAGCACTAATCTGGTGGTCCACGCGTTTGCCGTCACGGCACGAAAACACGGGATCACCACCGAGTTGACCCGACCGTTCTTTCGGTCCATGCGCGCTGATCTCTACCGTCATGAGCACACCGCGACCAGTCTGGAGGACTATATCTATGGGTCAGCCGAAGTCGTGGGGCTAATGTGTCTGGCCGTGTTTCGCAATATGCCCGGCACGGATGCAAGCGACGACGAGCTGTTAGTGACCTCAGCCCGGCGGCTCGGTGCGGCCTTTCAGAAGGTGAATTTCTTACGCGATCTCGCCACCGACTACGAGTATCTGGGGCGATCCTACTTTCCGGGGGTCGACCCGCAGGATTTAGGCGAAGACCAGAAACGCCAGCTGGTGGGCGATATTCGCGCCGACCTGGACGCGGCAAAACCCGGGATACGAAAACTTGATCCCCGCGCCCGCATCGGCGTAGAAATGGCTCACCGGCTCTTTCGTGAACTCACCGAGACCCTCGATAAACGCCCAGCATGTGAGTTGATGTCTAGCCGGGTGCGGGTCAACAATACTCGCAAACTGGCCATTGCCGCCCAAACCGTGTCCACAACGTTGCTCAAGAAGAAATAATTCATGACCACACATGACCACCCCATGCCCAGCGCCATTGTGATCGGGGCAGGCGTCGCAGGCCTGGCCACCGCAGGACTATTAGCTCGTGATGGCTACGACGTCACCGTCTTGGAAAAAGAACCCCGGATCGGCGGTCGGGCCGGCGTCTTAGAAGATCAAGGTTTCCGCTGGGACATGGGACCCTCCTGGTGGCTCATGCCCGGCGCGTTTGAACACTTCTACGAACTCATGGGCACGACCGTTGACGACGAACTCGACCTGGTGCCACTGAACGACCCGGCCTTTCGAATGTTTACCGAAGGCTTCCCGCCGCTGGATGTCACAACCGGGGTGGACAATATTATGGCCTTATTTGAACAGTTCGAACCCGGGGCTGGGCAGGCTGTTGAAAACTATTTGGCCGAAATGGGTACCGACTATGGTCTGGCCATCCAACAGTTCCTCTACACGAACTTCACCGAACTGCGTGGTCTTGCCAGCCCAGAGATCATGCGCCGGTTGAAACGTTTGGCCCAAAAGCTCACCCAAACCATTGAAGCGGATGTGGCCACCCAGTTCAACGATGTGCGCCTGCGACAACTGCTGACCTACGCGGCGGTGTTTTTATCCTCGGCACCGAACATTACTCCGGCGTTTTACGGCATCATGAACTACACCACCCTGGTCGAAGGTGTGGCCTACCCGATGGGTGGGTTCGGGACATTCGTAGACTCGCTGCACCGTTTGGCGGTGGACGCCGGGGTCCAGATTCACACTGAGACCGAGGTGGAGCGTATTCACCACACCGGCTCCCAACGACGACGCCGGGTTGCGGGTGTGACATATCGCAATGTGAGCGGTGAGCATCGATTGCTGGCCGATGTTGTCATCTCCTGTGCTGACCGACATCACACCGAAACCCAATTGGTGTGGGATGGCCGCTCGGCACGCCCGAAGTACTGGCAGCGTGCCAACCCCGGGATGAGCTGTGTGCTGGTCTATTTGGGAATCGAGGGGCAACTGCCAGAATTGGCCCACCACTCGTTATTTTTCAGCGCCGACTGGGATCCAGATTTTGCCGCCGTGTTTCCGCCGTCCGACCGTCCGGAGCGCAGCGCGTTCTCGAAGTCCTTATATGTCAGTCGTGCCTCGGCAACGGATCCGAGTGTGGCCCCTGAAGGGTATGAAAACCTTTTCGTGTTGGTACCGGTGCCGCCGATGCATAACGGGATTCTGGGCAGCCTGAACCACAGCGAAGACCCAGAGACCACTGCGATCGTCGACCAGGCGTTGGAAATGATTGCCCAACGCATCGGCGTGCCCGACCTGGCCGAACGCGTCGTCGTGAAACATACGATGGCAACCGGCGATTTCCAAGACATGTTCAATGCCTGGCAGGGCAACGCGCTGGGGCTTGCCCACACGCTGGAGCAGTCCGCATTTTTCCGTGGATCGAATGCCTCCAAACAGCTGGCCGGACTGTATTTTGCCGGCGCAACCACGGTGCCGGGTGTGGGGCTGCCGATGTGTTTGATCTCGGCAGAAAACATCGTCAAACGACTGCGTGACGACACCACGACCGCCCCGCTGCCCACCCCGCTGCAGCCCAGCACAACGCCGGTAGCGCACACCCAATAAGAAAGGACCACCGTTCTTGGCTCAATACGAGTACCTCATACTCATGGCTGCCTGCGTGGCAATCACGTTGCCTCTGGAATTTTTGTTGCGGGCGCGAGTGTATCGCCGTCTACCGCTGATGCTGCCCACGATCCTCGTGGTGGTCGTCGCCTTCGGTGCCTGGGACCTGCTGGGCATCGCGCGCAACCACTGGACGTATAACCCAGAGTTCATCACCGGTATCCAACTGGGCATCATCCCGTTAGAAGAAATCGTGTTCTTCATCGTCATCCCGTTGTGCGCGCTACTCAGCTACGAAGGTGTGGCCACGGTGTTGAACTTCTTCAAGCGCAAACGCCGCGAAGGGAGCCATACCGATGCTGCCTGAATATACCGTGCTGACCGTACTGGGCATGATCGCCGTCGTCGTACTGGAACTGTTTGTGGTGCGCAGTGGCGTTTTCCGTAAACTCGCCTACTGGATTGCCTTAGGGATCTGTTTGAGCTTCCAAATTCTGGTGGACGGGTGGCTGACGAAACTGTCGAACCCGATTGTCATCTACAACCCGGATATGATGCTGGGCATCCGCTTCCCGTGGGATATCCCAATAGAAGACTTCGGCTTTGGCTGGGCGATGCTCACGCTCACGATCATGGTGTGGCAAGCGCTGAAGAACCGGCGGGCTCGCAGGATTCAGGAGGTCGCCGTCGATGTTACTGGCTGAAGCATTCACCACGTCCGCACGCCGTTACGATCTGCTGACGAAACTCAACCCCGGATACCGTCGCGAGCTGCGCAGCGCGACGCGCAAACTCGCCGAACTGCTGGATGTTCCGCCCGGCCGACGTCCGGTCATCTGGGACCTGGGGTGCGGGACCGGACTGAGCACCCAAGCCCTGTTGAAAACTTTGCCGAACGCCCGGATTGTGGGAGTCGATGCCTCAGCCGGGATGCTGGCGGCCGCCCGCGCGAAACCTTGGCCCGACGGGACCGCCTTTGTGCTGGATCGCGTCGAACAGCTGCCGGAGAACCCGGCACCGGAACTCGCCACAGCACCTGACGGGGTCTTTGCCGCGTACCTGTTGCGCAACGTACCTGAGGCCGAGCGCACCGTGGCTCTAGAAAGCATCCGGGCACTCATGAAACCCGGCACCCCATTGGTGCTGCAAGATTATTCGGTGGTCGAATCGCAATGGGCTCAGACCAAATGGACGCTGGTGTGCTTTGGGATCATCATTCCACTGGCCGCGGCGACCGGCGCACAAGCCAGTCTGTTTACGTATCTCTGGCGCTCCGTGATGCGCAACGATGCGACCCGAACGGTTCTGACACGCCTGGCGCGGGCAGGTTTTGAACGCGCCACGGTCACCTCGGCACGCGGATGGCACCGGAAAGTCCTGCACACCTATGTTGCCCTGAACCAAGGACGAAGCCAATGAGCCGTTTCCGAAATCACGCGGCACCGAATGCGCCGCGCGACCCACATGCCGAACGCATCCCCGCTCACCGCGGCCATGATCGCGTTGAGTCTGCCCGCTCGGTGGCCGTGATCGGTGGCGGGATTGCCGGGCTCGCCGCGGCCACGGCCTTGGCCGAACGCGGCGTCGAAGTCACCCTTTACGAGTCCGCACCTCAGCTGGGCGGGCGCGTACGCTCCTGGCCGCTGGACGACGGGCGCAACATGAGCCGCGGGTTCCACGCATTCTTCCGGCAGTACTACAACCTGCGCGCCCTGCTGCGCCGTACCGATCCGGCGCTCGATCGGCTGCAGCCCGTGGCCGATTACCCGCTGCAAACCGACACCGGCCTGACCGATTCCTTCGAACACATTCCGCGCACGCCACCGCTGAACCTCGCCGCGTTCGTGCTGGGCAGCCCCACGTTCCCGATCACTGGCCTGGCCGAGGTCAATTTGCCTAGCGCCTTCGAACTCATCGACCTACAATTCCCCGAGAGTCTGAGTCGGTACGACGGCGAATCTGCTGCCGCATTTCTGGACCGGCTACGCTTTCCTGACGGCGCCCGCCACCTGGCCCTCGAAGTCTTTGCCCGGTCATTTTTTGCCGACCCGCACGACTTTGCCGCCCGCGAGCTGGTCACGATGTTCCACACGTATTTCACCGGCTCGGCAGAAGGGTTACTCTTTGATGTGCCGGTCGATGACTTCAACACCAGCCTGTGGGATCCGCTGGGTGACTACCTGCACGAGCGGGGTGCCACGATTCACTTGGGCACCCAAGTTGACGCACTGCAGCAGACCGCACCCGGGTGGCGGGTGACGACTACCGCATCCGAGACCAGCTATGACGCCGTCGTGCTGGCCGCCGACCCCCGCGCCAGCCGCAAGCTGATTGCAGGCTTGGACGGCGACACCCCGCAGCTGGTTGACCTGCAGGCCCGGGCCGCGCGTCGTCGCAATGCCCCGGCGTTTGCGGTGATCCGGTTGTGGATGTCCGAGACGGTTCGCGCGGATCGGCCAGCATTTTTGGGCACCAGCGGGTACCAATTGTTAGATAATATTTCGGTGCTTGAACGCTTCGAGGCCACCGCCGCAGGGTGGACACAAACCTACGGTGGCTCGGTACTGGAGCTGCACGCCTACGCCGTCGACGACCCCGCCGACCCCGACTCTGCACGCGGCCAAGCGATTCGCGCGGCCCTATTGGCCGATATGGTCCAGGTGTTCCCCGAAACCCAAGGCATGGAGATTGTGGCCGAGGAATACCTGTTAGAAGATGACTGCGGCCTGGCCGATGTCTCGCCGTGGCAGGACCACCCCGCAGTCGACACCGGTGTGCCCGGGCTGAAGCTGGCCGGCGACTGGATCCGGGCGCCCCTGCCCGTTGCGCTGATGGAACGCGCAGCCACCACCGGATTTTTGGCCGCCAATGAGCTCCTGGAAGGCTGGCATGTCACCGGGCACGACCTGCACTCGCCCCCGCGGCGCGGACTGTTGCGCCGCAGTACACTCGGTCGGGCGATCCGTAACGTCGCGCTGCCGAAAGGTGCCCGATGAACCAATCGTGCCCCATCGGGGGAGACCACAGCGCGCGCAAGGCGATCAAACCCGGCGATGAGCCCGAAGGACGCGTGACTAAACGCGGTACCATGTGGCGCATCGGCTCGCTGACGGCCGCCAAGGACGTGCTGCTGGCCCGCCACGAAACCATCCAGGCCGGGTTCACCGCCGAATACATCCCGCGCAAAGTCTTCCGCAACCACCCGATCCTGATCTCTGATGGCCCCCAGCACGACGACCAACGCCGCAAGGTCGCCCGTTTCTTCGCACCCAAAGTTGTCGCCGAATGCTACACCGACCTGATGACCACCGTCGTCGACAAAATCATCACCCAAGCCCAACGCACCGGGACTATCACCATCGACGACGTCGCGCTGTACTATACGGTCGAAGTCACCGCCTCCATCGTGGGTCTCACGCACGCCAAGGTCCCAGCCCTGGCCCGGCGTCTAGAAAAGTTCTTCCGCCAACCACCCTTGGACCGTTCTAAACCTCGGCTTGGTCGCACCAACCGGCAGTGGATGGCAGCCGCAGCCAACGGGTTGGGCCCGGTGTTCGGGTTATTCGTCTTCGATGTCCTGCCCGCCGTGCGCTCGCGGACCAAACGCCCGCGCGAAGACGTCATCAGTCACCTGATTGAACAGAACTACAATCTGGCTGACATCCTGGTCGAGTGCGTGACCTACGGGACCGCCGGGATGGTCACGACCCGCGAATTCATCGCCATGGCCTGCTGGCATTTACTCGACGACGACGCTCTTCGGCAACGCTACCTCGCCGCCGAAGAAGACGAGCGACTGGCCATCTTGTCGGAGATCATCCGACTAGAGCCACCCGTGGGGCATCTTTACCGCCGCGTCACCGCAGACGTCACCGTCGTTGATCGCGGTACCGAATATGCCCTGCAACCCGGTGACCTGGTGGATCTGGATATCCGGCAGACCAACGCGGACCCGGATGCGTTCCCTGATGGCCCCCTCGCGCTGTGCCCCGCACGTGACCGCGCTCAGGGAGTGCACGACGTCGGGCTGAGTTTCGGTTTTGGTGCTCACGGCTGCCCGGGACAACCCCTGGCGCTGCGCGAAACTGACGCCCTGCTGCACCGGCTACTGGCACTGCCGGTTACGAAAATGCGTGAACCGACCGTGAACTGGGACGACCTGATTGAAGGCTACAAAGTCCGCGGGCTGACGCTGTATGTAACAAACTAATCGACCTGGGTGTTGCGCCGCCGTCGCGCTTTGTGGACGACCCTTGCTCTCGTGGCCCTTTTCCACAAAGCGTCTCGAGCGAATTCTAGACGGCGTCGCAGCATTTTAGGGTGGTGGCATGACGACGACTTCAACCACCGCAGACGACCCAGTCCTCGACGAGATCGACCGGCAGATAACTCGACTTGAGCAGGTCCAAACCGAGAGTGCTGCGATCGATCGGATCCGGAAAACCGAACGGCTCATCGGGCGGCTGGAATCCGTCCAACTATGGGACACTACCGCACTGAAAACACTGCGCCTAACACGCGAAACCCGCGGCAACATCCCAAAAGCTCACCGAGGCAAGGGCCTCGGTGGGGAAGTCGCACTGGCCCGGTCCGTGTCACCGGCGCGTGGAAAACAACACCTCGAATTGGCTGACACGCTGTCCGCAGATATGCGCCACACGTCAGCCGCACTGGCTGACGGGCACATCCGAGCAGAGCACGCTCAGGCTGTTGCCAAGGAGACTTCAGAGCTGTCAGCCTTACAGCGGCGCAAAGTCGATGCCGCAATGAAAGATCGTTATGGGACCGCTGGTCCACGAGAATTAGCCAATGAGGCTCGAGCACATGCACAGCGCTTGAATCCGCGCGCCGCGGCGGATCGATTCGCCAAGGCCAAAGACCACCGCAGGGTGACCACTCAACCAGCAGGTGATGGCCTATCCAAGCTCATTGCGATTGGCCCGACCGCCGATGTTGTCGCGGCCGAACAAAGTTTGCGGCAGTGGGCTAAAACCCAAGTCGCCAAAGGCAAGACCCAAGACAAAGACGGCAAGAAACGAACTCGAGACCAGCTGATGTTCGATGAGCTGCTCCAACGGATTGCCGGGCAATCCGATGCCCCAGCGGTGAAGGTCGAAATCTTGTTGGCGATGACTCCGGAGACTCTGCTGGCTCAGGGAGCTGACCCGGCGTGGCTCGTCGGTCACGGCCCCATTCCCGCTCCGGTCGCTCGAGGGTGGTTGGCAGATGCAGACCTGAGCGTTTACCTCCGGCGCGTGTTCACTGACCCGCAGGCTCAGCAGATCCTCGGTTTAGAATCGCAAGCCAGAAGATTTCCCGGTGGTGTCCGCAAGATGGTGTTGCTTCGAGACAACTCGTGTCGTACCCCATTTTGTGAAGCACCTATCGTTGATACGGATCATATCGTCCCGCATCGAGACGTGGGCGCATCGAACTGGAAGAATGCTTCTGGACTGTGCGCAGCGTGTAATCAAACGAAAGAAAACCGGGGGTGGCGCCACGAAGGTGATGCTTCAACTCTCCACGTCATCACCCCCACGGGTCACAGATATACGAACAAGGCTGGGCCGCTTATCCCAGGTGCAGAACCCCAACGAGCACACGACCCGAAACCACCCGATGGCAATCATGCCAACGATGATGCATCTCTAGAACGACTTCCGCCAGGGCCATCGCCCTAAGTTCGCGGTGCTACTTCGGCACGTCGTCGTACACGGCGGCCGAGAAGACAGCGGCGTTACCCCGTCATAGCGGCGGGGTAACGCCGCTGCCCTTTTTCATCACGGAGAGGTTCGTGTTCCGGGGCGTTCCCACGATTCGATCGTGCCCGCTACAGGTACAAATAACGGGTGCACCGGGATGAGCTGTTCGGTGGCCTCGAGGATTTCTGCACGCTCGGCCAGGAACTCTGGCGAGCGCTGAAAGAGCTTGGCTCGCAGATGAGATAGTTCAAATCCCAGCTGACCGAAGGTCACTGGGATGACGGCCGGATCTGTATCAGCAGGACTGTGAACGATTCGCGTGGCATCGAAACGATAGCCTCGGTCCACGGCTTCGGCGTGCAGCCCCGCTAAGTATGCGCCGATCGCTAGCTCCGGCTGCGGATGGGATTTGAACCGCTCCAGTTGCGGGTGCGCGGTATATCCGCGCGTGCGTCCCAAGAGCACAGCCTGAGCTAACAGGGCCTCGCGCCAGCACGCGACCAAACCCTGCCGATCCAATAACGAGGGATGCAGCGACCATAGACGCATGCTTAAGGCACCAATCCGGCAGCTGCAGGGCTAAATCCGCGGCGCACGTTTTCACAACAGCCCGGTCGGCACACGTCAAACCACGGACCAAGATCCGTCATCGCAGATCGATCTCCAGCCGGAACCGCGGCGACGCGTTCCTGGATAAGATCTACTAGGCCGGTTACAAACTCAGGATGAACCCCCGGGGTTTGGGTCCGTGTGGCTAGTAGGCCAGCATCTTCGGCGGCTTCGATCGCTTCTTCATCGAGATCCCACAGCACTTCCATATGATCGCTCAAAAAGCCCAGCGGCACAATCGCCACGGCTTTGATGCCCTCGGCGGGCAGCTCAGCGATCCGATCGCACACATCCGGTTCCAACCACGGCTGGGAGGCCGGGCCGGAACGGGATTGATATACCAGTTCCCACTGGGTCTCGCCCCATGCAGGAACGGCTGCGCGCAACTGCTCCATAATGACTCCGCCCACCGCACGGTGCTGTGCAGCATACGCTCCGCCTTCACCCAGGGTGAGCTCTTCCGGACCGGAGCGGGCTGCATCGGTCATCGGGATGGAGTGCGTTGCAAATAACACGCGCACTTCCTCGGGGGCCAAGCCCTGGGCCGAGAAGTCACGAAGTGCTGCCTCGACGCCCTCGCGAAACGGTGTGACAAACCCGGGGTGATCGAAGAACTGTCGGACCTTATCGATGGTGACTTTGCCGGCCAAGCCGGTATCGATCAGGGCGCGGGCGAAATCCTCGCGATACTGGCGACAGCTCGAATACGAAGAATACGCACTGGTGGCAATGGCCAACAAGCGAGTATGCCCATTATCTGCAGCCTGCTGAACGGTGTCTTCTAGATATGGCGCCCAGTTGCGGTTGCCCCAGTAGACCGGCAGGTCGATACCGCGGTCGCGTAATTGGGCTTCGATCGAGGCGCGGAGCTGTTTGTTGTGTTCATTAATTGGGCTGACCCCACCAAAATGCCGGTAGTGGGTAGCGACTTCTTCTAACCGTTCATCCGGAATGCCGCGCCCGGCGGTCACATTGCGAAGAAAAGGGATGACGTCTTCTTGGCCTTCCGGTCCGCCAAAGCCGGTTAACAGGATCGCGTCATAATCTTGTGGGGTGGTCACATACGCTGCCTCGGTGTTCGAGGCCGGTGAAGCAAACGGCACAGGATCGTTCTCGGAATGCAGGTTGTCGATGGGTTCGTGTTGGCTGGTCTCAGACATTGGGTCCCCTTGTGAACATGGTTGGTCGGATGTCAGCGGCTGGGGTGCACTGTAGTATGGAAGGCACAGTACAGAACACCCCTGTCCGATCGAAGCGACTGAATAATTTAGTTAGAACGGCTAATAGTTTCCTTGGCTAACAATACTCGTAAGACCCCCGCGACGTCTAATGGTCGAAGCTCACGAGAGCTTTCCATGCTGGACCCGCGTGTTATGGACCCGACCCAAGAGCTCATCTCCCGGGATGATTACACGGTTGAAGACCTCGACCAGATTGTTGAGGTCATGGAAGCGATGCGCAGGTGGCGCACGGTCGAGCGTAAACTCAACGACGCGTCGCGCCAGTACATGCAACTGGGCGAGAATGACATGCGCGCGGTGCGGTACATGATTGCCATGCAGCGTAACGGGACACTTGCGACCCCCAGCGACGTCGCACGTCACCTAGGGATTACGACCGCCTCGGTCTCAAAAATGGTAGACCGACTGGTGGCCGGCAATCACGTGGAGCGCCTGCCGCACCCGCAAGACCGTCGCAGTACGGCACTGCAAGTCACCGAAGAAACCCAAGCAATTGCGCGGCAGTCGGTAGGGCACAACCATGCATTGCGGTTTCATGCGATCGGAAGCCTGTCTGCAGACGAGCGCACAGCCGTCATCAAATTCTTTGACGCCTTCGCCGCCACGGGCGAACCAGGCGCTCAGTAACGGTCCTGGCGCTGTGAGTGCCGGTTGCATGTGCCAGGAGATTCGTTAGCCTGGGGGTAGGTGTGTGCGTCACGCCACATCTTGCGACTTCGGAGGCTGAGATGACTACGAGTACAAATCCCGCCGGCTACACCTACGACCAAGAGCTGCCACCTTCTCCCGTGAGCCGCCAACGGCTCGATGAGCTGTTGACCGATGTCATGTGGGCTGAAGAAGACGTGCCCGCGCTGCGTCGGGCAGGTGAAATCCTGGCCCCGCGCGTAGCTGAGATCCTGGATATCTGGTACGACTTCATCGGCTCGACCCCGCACCTGGTTGCAGTTTTTCACGGCCCCGACGGCGAACCGGATGCCAACTATCTGGCGCGGGTTCGTGGCCGTTTTGAACAATGGGTGCTCGATGTGTGTGAGCGGCACTTTGATGACCGCTGGTTGGCCTATCAGGAAGAAATCGCGCTGCGGCACCACACGACCAAAAAGAACCAGACCGACGGCGTCGATTCCCCGGCCACGCACGTGCCGATGGCCGATATGTTGGCGCTGGTGGTTCCCGTAACGCTTTCCATCCGCCCGTTCCTGGAAGAAGGCGCAACCGCCGACGACGATGTGGAGGCCATGAATCAAGCCTGGTTCAAAGCCGTCACCGTGACCCTGGTGCTGTGGTCGCGGCCGTATGCCGGACAGCTGTGGTGAGTGCGCTACTCGCAGGCGTTATCTAGCACCAAGTGCGTAGGGAGTGCTTTAGTCTTATCGACACTATCGTTTTGACAAGGAAGCTTCCGCACCGTGATTCTTGGCATTTTGCTGCTCAGTTTTGTCGCTACCGCTCTGCAGCGGCTCACCGGGCTGGGCTTTGCCATGCTTACCGCTCCATTTGCGGTCGTAGCCCTCGGAACACACCAGGGCATTATGCTCATTACAGCACTTGCGGTGATTGCCTCGCTCTTTATGCTGCCGAGCATGTGGCGGGACATTGATTGGTCCAGAGTCGCCTGGATCGGTATTCCCGCAGCGTTATCAGTGGTGCCAGCTGCCTGGTTGGGCACCCATATTGACGGTGCCATGATTTACCTGCTGGTCGGGATCTTAGTGATCATCGGGCTCAGCGTGGCTCTTCTCATGCGTGGCTCCGGGGAGCCAATCACGAACCGAGGGGCGCAGATGCTCACCGGAGTAGGCGCCGGGGCCGGCAGTGTCCTGGCCGGTATCGGCGGGCCGGCCGTCACAATTTTTGGGGTATTGTCTCGCTGGCCGGTGGCCTCCTTTGCGGCCACGTTGCAACCCATCTGGGTGATGACAGCCTCCGCCACCCTGACCGGACGCTCTTGGTTTATGGGCTCGACCCTGCCCGAGCTGACCTGGTGGATGTGGTTAGTAGCCGCCGTGGGCATCGCCGTAGGTATGTGGGCTGGTCAACGCGCCCTGGGCAAAGTCAACGACCGGGTAGTGTTCGGCATCGTCGTTGTGCTAGCCATGGTCGGTGCGGTCTTGTCCGTGATTACCGGGATCAATCAGCTACTGTCAGCAGACTAGATTTGGGCTACAGTAGCAGGTTCACTTTGACTACAGTTGTGGCAGATCTTGCCGCTAGCGGTGTCAAGGAAAGGACCGTGTCATGTCATCCGATCCGCGTGATCAGTCATCCACCGACGAGGCCACCGCCGATCACCTAGAGGACCGGCCTGAATCCCTGGGCACCCGGATCCTCCGTCTGCTCAAAGACCCCGAAACCACCGGCGATTTGCTGTTGGCCGTCAAGGCAGTCATCGCCGCGACCAGTGCGTGGGCCCTTTCCGTCGGTGTGTTGGGCACCGACGTCGCCTTCATGGCCCCGTGGACAGCGTTGCTGACCGTGCACGCGACCGTGCACCGCTCGCTGTCACGCGGTGCACAAACCGCGATCTCCACCGCGGTTGGGATGGGGCTGGCATTTGTAATTATGCACTTCCTCGGGGTGAACATCTGGACATTCGCTCTGGCGCTGTTCATTGGGCTCATGGGCGCCCGGCTATCGTGGATTCGAGACGAAGGCGTGGCCATTGCCACAACCGCAATTTTTATTTTCACGTCCGATGACCCAATGTTTGCCGACCGGTTTATCGAGCTGGTGCTGGGTGTGAGTGTCGGCATTGTGGTCAATATGCTCGTGCTACCACCGCTGCGTGACCGGCAGGCCGCCCGTTACGTCGACAGTATTAACCGGCGTATGGGTGCGGTCTTGGTTGACATGGCCGAAGAATTTTCGGAGACCTGGGGCATGGAGCGGGCGGATGCCTGGATGGAAGAAACCGAGTCGATGAGCGATGAGTTGAACTCGGCGTGGAGGATGGTCAAGCTGGCCCGGGAGTCCCGGCGGGAGAACCCGCGGCGCTTGCTGCGTCGCAAGTTTTACGACAAAGACCACGACATCGACTACGATCAGGTGCTCAGCCACATCGATGAGGGCATCTCGCATCTACGCAATTTGACCCGCACAATGCGCGAAGCCACCTGGGCGATCAATTCCTGGGATGAACAATTCCGCGAAGGCTGGGTGCGCATCACGTGCGAGCTAGGGGAGGCCATTGCCGATCCCGACGGCGACGTCGCAGCCCAACACGAGCGCCTTGATGATTTGGTGACCACCATGTCACGGGCTGATGAATTACCACATATCCAATGGCCTGTTTACGGGTCGATGCTGGCAAGTCTGCGCCACATCATCCATATCTTTTCGGATGTCACATCAGATCGCGAATCCCGGGACCCCGGCGACGAAGCCACCGCGGACTAAAGCCCCAAAAACTCCTTGATCGCCGGCATCTCACGGCGGGCTTGCTCCAGGCCGCACCGGTGGGCCGCGTTGAGTTTGGCGACATTGCGCTCGCCGTTGGCCACCGGCATAACTTCGGGAACGAACAGGTAGGCGTTGCCTTCGGCCTCAAGTTCAAAGAGTTTCTCTCGGGTTTGGTTGTATCGCCACCAGCGAGTGAGTAGCGCATCGGCGACAGCCGGATATTTGCGGAAGTAGGTGCGATAAAATGTTGGGAACTTTTCCGGCTCTTTGCGATATTCACGTTCCCGCGTCAGCACGACGAGGAAACGGTCATACCCTAAGCCCTGGGCCACGCTGATTGGTACTCCGCCGTCGGTGCCGAGAGCGCCGTCGACATAGGTTCGCCCGTCAATGTTGACCGGCGGCATCACAATGGGCATGGTCGACGACGCACGGACGCGCCGCATCAGATCGGGTAACTCGGGCGCGTCATTACGACCCCACCACACAGTGGCACCGGAGTGGATATCAAAACCACCGATCCGAAAATCCGCAGGGTTCTGTTGGAACGCATTCCAGTCATATGCCAGGGGCATGCCAGGCAGGCCAGCGCGTTCATAAATATACTCAGCGTGAAAAAGGCCCTTACCGCGCAGGAAAGTCCGCCAGTCGCCAAAGTCCGGGTCGGCGGCGAAATCCGTAAAAGACGCGCGGGCTCGCGGAGCGTCGAGGGATAGATAGTTCGCGGTGTTGGACGCCCCAGCTGAAATGCCCGCCACGAAAGGTGCGTGAATGTCCTCTTCTAACAGCGCGACGACCATCCCAGAGGTATAGGAGGCTCGCATGCCGCCGCCTTCGAACAGTAGGGCGGTCTGCTGCAGCAAAGTGGTATATGGCATACTTTCAGCTTAGGACACCCGCCTTGCCACTCGATACGTTTGGCAGCGACTGGGGATTTGCGGCCAGATTCTTTGACAAAGTCCGCTGTTGTTTTCTGCTGTCCAACAATCTCGTTGCTACGACCACGTGGAAATTCGCTAGGGCCAGCGCTCAAGAGCTCAGCGGTATTATGGTGTCCGGTCGACTACCAACCGGCCACCCATAACTGACATTGGAGTCACGTCGGAATCTTTCACAGGCAAGCCCTGGCCTTATGATATTCCGCACGGTAGCCCTAGTGATGACATGATTTAGGCTGGTCATATCCAGACATCTAGTGTCCGGCGGAGCAACTTGGCCGAACTTATGTGAGGTATATCGTGTTAGTGCTTGTTCTTTGGTGTTCAACTGAACAAGTTAGCGAATTCTCCCGTTGTGACGGGTTCGCGTATGTGGAAAAGTCTAGGCTCTAAGGGCTTGCTGAGTTAGGATAACGATAAGACCGTACACGCTTGAAATTGAGGAGCCACGATGATTGAGGCCTGGATGTCTGCCGACGACATTGCCGAACACCTTGGTGTTACGAAGCACACGATTTACGGGTGGATCAATGACCGCTCCATGCCAGCACACAAGATCGGCCGTTTATGGAAGTTCAAGGCTTCCGAAGTCGACGAGTGGGTGCGCACCGGCGGTGCCGCTGTGGTGGAAGAAGACGAAGACTAATTTTGACAAGAAAAATCCTGGTTTGTGCCCCGTGGCACAAACCAGGATTTTTTATGCGCTAGTTATTGCTCAGTGGCTGAGGCGTTGGGTTGGTCCAAGGATCTTCGACCGGCTGGGAGAGACGCCAAACGGCGTACGTAGCACCCGCAGCGGCGACAGTGATACCAAGAACCAAGAGACCGCGACCGGATTTCTTCTGCTTCTTTTTCTTGGACTGCTTCTTCAGCTGCTTTTCAGCTTCTTTTGCCCACTGCTCGGCGGCCTTGAGCAGTTTGCGACTGGACTTCTTGTCACCGGTGACACGAGTGATGGCATCAGTGACGAACGCTGGCAGTTCAGCAGCCTTGATGGCTTTTGCGCTCCCGGCGGCAACTGGTGCCAGCTGCCCGGCAGCAGAGGGAATATAGTCATCTTGGACTTTGTGTTGGAAGTTTGATGCAGCGTCGCCGACTTTATGCGCGGCGTCGGCAAACTTTCGTGAAGCAGCGTCAACGACCGGTGCGGCGCGATCAGCGGAATCTTGCCACATGTGTTCTGCCCATTCGCGGACGTGCTCTGCGGCGCCAGACACGGTATCTCCCAGCGTTGGTGCTTTGGACTTAGAACGTCCCAACATAAATTACCTCCATAATAGGGATTGACTACCCCTAGGTTACGCCCTCGCGCCCTCGGTTGCCACGATCTGGCCGCGATATTCGGCATTTCTTTAGGCTGGGCGCGTAGCATTTTCAACTCGCGTTGACTCAAGACTGGGTGAACCAGTCAGTTGATGGAAGAATAGCGCTCATGAGTATTGCTACACATAAAGCTGTCATCAAAACCAACCGCGGCGACGTCGTCGTCGAACTCTTCGGCAACCACGCCCCGAAGACCGTGGAAAACTTCGTTGGCCTGGCCAACGGCACCAAAGATTGGACCGACCCGGCTACCGGTGAGGCGAAGTCCGGTGTCCCACTGTACGACGACACCATTTTCCACCGCATCATCTCAGACTTCATGATTCAGGGCGGTGACCCACTGGGTCGCGGCATCGGCGGACCGGGCTACCAGTTCGAAGATGAATTCCACCCAGAACTAGACTTCAACGAACCCTATAAACTGGCCATGGCAAACGCCGGCCCAGGAACCAACGGTTCCCAGTTCTTCATCACCTCGGTTGCCACCCCGTGGCTGCAGAACCGCCACACCATTTTCGGTGAAGTCACCGACGCCGACTCCCAGAAGATTGTCGACGACCTGAACAACGTCCCAACCGGTCCACAAGATCGTCCGGTCAACGATGTGATCATCGAGACCATCGAAATTACTGAACTCTAAGGACTATCTCGTCTATGTCATCCGGTCCGACCTATGGTGCCTACCACGACTCCTCGGCAGAACAGCCGGTCTGTCCCAGACACCCGGACCGGGTGACATATATCCGATGTCAACGCTGCAATCGTCCGGTGTGCACGGACTGCCAGCGCCCCTCGCCAGTCGGCGTGCTGTGCGTTGACTGCGTGAAAGAACACCAACGCTCAATTCCTCGAGAGCAACGCGCTCCACGCTTTACCGACCGGCGGGGCAATGCGATCCCGTTGGCCACCTACATCATCATTGGGCTGACTGCCCTGGTGTACGGACTGCAGTGGGCAGGCCAACTCATCCCGGGCTTCCCGGATGTCTCCAACCTCTTGTTATATTCACCGCTGCATACTTCAGTCGCCGCCGTGGAATTCTCCCAGGTGACCGGCCAACAACTCTTCCAACCCTGGCGCATGCTGACCTCGGCGCTAGTGCATTCGATGGGCTCACCTTTACACCTGGTGTTGAATATGGCGGTGCTGTGGCTGATCGGTCGCCAGATTGAACAGTTTCTGGGCGCCGCCAAGTTTGTCGCCATCTACGTGCTGTCAGCAATCGGTGGAGCAGTCGCGGTCTTATTCTTAGCCGAACCAAACTCTGCTGTGGTGGGTGCTTCGGGTGCCGTCTACGGACTCTTCGCTGCCCTGTGGATGATCGGACGACGGCTGGGGGCTGACACCCGCAGCATCACGATTTTGATCCTCATCAACTTCGCGTTTTCGTTTATTGGGGCAGGCATCTCATGGCAGGGCCATCTCGGTGGATTCCTCACCGGCCTCGCGGCCTCCACGCCGGTGGTCCTCGCAGACAAAAAGCTCGAGACCGGGGCAACGCCCGAACTTCGCAAACGCACCAACCGTCTCACATGGCTGGGACTGGGAGTTGTCGCAGTAGCCCTTGTGGCGCTGACCTTCATTGGTTCGCTGTTAATCGACACGCAGACCCTGCTCGGTCGCTAGAGTTTGTGGACAACTGCTGAGTTAACCACAGTTTTCCCACACGGTCTCCACAGGTTATCCACACAAATTGTGGATAACTCTCGCATGTTTAATGACCCCCGGTAGTTATCCACAGGTTTATTCACAATGTGGAGAATCACATGTGTGTAACTTGGGGATAGGTGTGGGAAACTTACCGCCAACGGGTCATCATAACGAACCCAATCATCGCCAGCCCGAAGCCGATCACGATATTCCAACCACCAATACCCGGGATTGGCCACTGACCGCCGGGGGCGAGGTAGAACACCATGATCCACACCAAGCCAAGGATCAACAGACCAAACATGATGGCCTTATACCAAGTTGGTAGTGGCTCCGGCTGATTGTCAACCGCCATGAGCGCGGCGTCCAATTCAGAATGCTGGTTGCGAGGCTTACGGGGCTTCTTCGATGATGCCAATGGGAATCCTGTTCAAAGGGGAGCGTATACTAACGACAGTATTCTACGTGTCCCCAACACGTGCCGCAGTGTATCTTGACTTGAAGGATCTGCCGAATGTCAGATGCCGGTGTACAACCGCTCACGCGCCGAGCAGCGCGCCAACACTCCACCCCTCGAAAGCGTCGCAAACGACCACCGCGCTTAACCTTCCTAGGAGTCCTGGGCGAGCTGTTGATAACCGCTGGTGTCTTCGTCTTGTTGTTCGTGGTCTGGGAGCTCTACTGGACCAACCTCGGAGCCAACCGCGAAGCCCAGGCCCATCGCGACACGATGACCGAATCGTTTTCGGAACACTACACCGGTTTTGACGGCAACGGAGCAGACCCCGCCGTCCCGGGCATACCGGGGGAGGCTTGGGGCCTGTTGTATGTGCCACGCTTTGGTCCCGATTACTCGGTCCCGGTCCTGGACGGTACCGGAGACGAGATCGACTCGGCTGTCCTCGGCCGCTATGACAGCTCCTCGGCACCGGGTGAAGAGGGCAATCTCGGGCTGGCCGGCCACCGCCAAACCTACGGCGCGGTGTTGTGGGATATGGATACATTGCAAGAGGGCGACCGCATGTATCTGCAAACCGCCAACGGCTGGTGGGTTTATGAAACCCGCCAGGTCCACATCGTCGACCCTTCGGCCGTGGAAGTCTTGGATCCTAACCCGCTGGATCCGGGTGGCCCGGCCGATGGTCAGTGGTTGACCTTGACTACTTGCCACCCGCCCTACACCGTGCTGGAACGCATGATCACTCACGCCGAGCAGGTCGACTTCATCCCGCTGGCCGATGGGCCGCCGGATGAGATCGCCGACGCCGTCTACGCAGCCGACCTAGAGCCTGCGCCGCAAGCCGCGATGGGCATCCTAGAACATCACGACGCCGTCAGCAGTTACGACCCGAACGAGGAGGCCTAAAATGTACGCCTGGTTCTTCCACTTCCTGCCGGGACCCACCTGGCTCCGCTGGCTCCTCGTGCTCGCCCTAGTGGCCGGAGTCGTGGTCGTGCTCATGGAGTTCGTCTACCCGTGGATCGCAGAATTCGGTTTCTTCTCTGATGCCACGCTGGACGTCGAATAAGTCTCACAGCAGGTCTTTCAGATTTGAAGGAATGTTTTTGGGCTCGGCGAGGTTGCAGCTGTTATGACTCATTCTGTGCCAACACCTAATCCATCCAATCACCTTGCCACCTCGTTAGATGACGGCGTCGTCGAATTTGGGCTCCACACGTTTGGAGACATCACCCAAGACCTCGAGGGGACCCGCGTGCTGAGTCATCCCGAGGTGCTGCGCAATGTCGTGGCCGAGGGGGTGTTGGCCGACCAGGTCGGTGTGGACGTCATTGGTGTCGGTGAGCACCACCGTCCCGACTACTCAGTCTCGGCACCCGACGTCGTCCTGACCGGCATTGGTGCGCAAACCGAACGCATCAAACTCATCTCTGCTGTGACCGTGTTGTCTTCCGACGACCCGGTTCGCGTCCATCAGCGCTTCGCGACCCTCGACGGCATTACCTCCGGGCGCGCCGAAGTCTCGCTGGGGCGGGGTTCGTTTATCGAATCGTTTCCGCTATTCGGTTACGACCTGCAAGACTACGAAATCCTATTCGAAGAAAAACTCGAACTCTTCGACAAAATCCGGCGCGAAGAACCCGTCACCTGGTCCGGGAGCACCCGTGCTGCCCTGGAGAACTTTTCGATCTTCCCCACCACCGCCCATGAACACGGTCTGCCCACTTGGGTTGCCGTGGGTGGTTCACCACAGTCCGTCGTCCGTGCTGCCAAATACGGGATGGGCTTAGAACTCGCCATCATCGGGGGTGCACCCCAGCGCTTTGCTCCACTGGCCAACCTGTTCCATAAACAGATTGAACAAAACGGCTTTGACCCGCGCCGCATCGCCGTGCACTCCCATGGCTATGTCGCCGAGACGGACGAGGACGCCATGGAGCAGTACTATCCATACTGGCATCACGTGACCGCGGCCCTCGGCGCTGAACGTGGCTGGCCTGCCCCAACGCCCGAGCAATTTGCGCAAGAAGTGCGTCACGGTGCGCTGCACTTGGGGTCGCCTGAGACTGTGGCCCGGAAGATCGCCAATACGGTGCAGACGTTGGGCGCGACCCGTTTCGGTATGAAGTATGGCAACGGTCGCCTGCCGCATGAACTGATGATGCACTCGATCCAGCTGTACGGTACCAAAGTCATTCCGATGGTCCGCGAGCTGCTCGCAGGGTAGACGCCATCCCCGCCTTCTTCGGTAGCGGAGAAAGAATAAGAAAAATCGCCTGCAGCTTGGGAACTGCAGGCGATTTTTTCAGTTGGTCTAGAACTGGCTAGTCACTGCCCCAACCGCGACCTCGGTTCCAGTCACGATCGCGACCGCGGTCATCACCGGGTACCCAGTCTGGACGGCCTCCGGCTTCGCTGTTCTCGCCGTCCTCATCCGCTTCCGGTGATGGAGAATCAGACTCTTCTTCACTTTCATCGCTGCTTGGTGAGGGAGAGGACTCTTCTGGCTCCGGTTCTGGTTCGGGGACTGGCACAGCAAGCGTAAGGGAGATTTCGCTGCCTTGAGCTACTGATTTTCCACCTTCCAATGACTGCTGAGCCACGTGGTTTTCACGATATTCGTCGGTCTCGATAGGCTCGGGAGCTATTGTGACCCTCAGACCTAGGTCATTACCCTCGAGAATGTTGCGGGCTTCCTGTTCCGACATCCCGCGGACGTCGGGAACTTCGACCTCGCCGGAGGAGATCTTCAGCGCAACAGTCGAACCGTAGGCTACGGTCGAGCCGAGGGCCGGGTTGGTGTCGACGAGACGGTCGCGCGGGATCGTCGCCGAGTTCACATAGGTCACGTCCGAGACGGTGAGCCCAAGTTCCTCGAGCGTATCGCGCACGGTAGCTTCTGAGGCGCCGCGAAGCGAGTCAGGGATCTCGACTTCGTCGGGGCCCAACGAAATGTTCAGGGTGATCTCGTCGTAGCGCTGCATGACGGTCCCGGCAGCCGGCGAGGTGCCGATAGCGCGGTCGCGCTCGACGTCGTCGCTATGGTCGTATTCTAGGATTGGGCGCAGCCCGGCGGTCGTCAGGGCGTTCTGCGCCTCGGTTTCTGGCATGCCGGAAACATCTGGCACATCGACCTGGTTTTCTTCGATCCGGCGCTGTTCGGCCTCATTCCAGAAGTACCAGCCGGCAGCTGCGCCACCGCCCAACAACAAAATGACCAGCAGGGCGATCAGCCAGCCGCGGCGTTTCTTCCGCGGGCGTTGGCCGTTGACGGCGTCCATGTGGCCGGTCATCTCATAGGACTCGGGGAGCTCTTCACGCGGGGTGAAGATCGAGTCGTCCTGCGCTGAGATCGAGGACATCGCCTGGGTCGGATCGGCCTCAGCGGGGATTACGGCCGGTGGGATGACCGTGGTGGAATCATCTTCGGTGACGCCAATACCGTCGTAGTGGGCCGAGCGCAACGCGGTGAGGAATTCTTTGCCGGACTGGAACCGTGCTTCAGTATCTTTTGCTAGCGCCTTGGTCAACACCGATGTCAGCGCCGGCGTGATATCCGGGTTCAGGCTGGTGGGCGACGGCGGTTCTTCCCGGACGTGCTGGTAGGCAACGGCCACGGGGGAGTCACCAACGAACGGTGGGCGACCAGTCAGGAGCTCGAACAAAACACACCCAACTGAGTAGAGGTCGGAGCGGGAGTCGACGGTTTCCCCTCGGGCCTGCTCGGGGGATAGGTACTGGGCGGTGCCAACCACGGCTTGGGTCTGGGTCATGGTCGCAGAGGAGTCGGAGAGGGCTCGGGCGATACCGAAGTCCATGACCTTGATGGCGCCGGTTTCATCGACCATAACGTTGCCGGGTTTGATGTCGCGGTGGACAATGTGGTTTTCGTGCGAGTACGCAACCGCCCCCAGGATACCTTCGGTCCATTCAACGGCTTGGTCAATCGTCACGTCGCCTTTGCGCAGCAGGGCGCGCAGGGTGTCGCCGTCGACGTACTCCATGACCATGTAGGGCAGGGACAGCCCGGCGTGTTCACCGTTGGGTGGCAGCTCCTCTTCGCCGGTATCAAAGACGGCGACAATGTTCGGGTGGTTCAGCGCGGCCGAGGAGTGTGCCTCGCGGCGGAACCTGGTTTGGAACTGCGGGTCGCGTGCGAGGTCCGGGCGCATCATTTTGATAGCGACGGTCCGGCCCAGGCGGGTGTCGTGACCGATGTAAACATCGGCCATGCCGCCGCGGCCGATGAGCTCGCCGACTTCATAACGACCATTGATAATGCGTTGTTGGGACACGGTTTTCCTTAGCGGGCGTTATGCCGCGGCGTGCTCGTCACGGGCGGATGTGCTGCCCAGTGGAGGTGGTGTTGGAGTTTCATGTGAGTTTTCGTTTCATGGGTTTGTGTTATTGGACTGTTCCGGAGGCCTATTGTTGAGCTGCGCGCCGTTGTTGCCTCCAGGATTCTGGGCATTATCTCCGGTGCCGTCTGGATTACCACCGGTGTCTGTCTCATCTGTTTGATCATCAGTGCCGTCAGTGTTGTCGCCATTTCCAGGATCGGTCTGATCGGTTCCGGTATCCGGTGGCGTAGTAACTGGCTGCGGCTGTTGTGGTTGCTGTGTGGGTTGTTGGCGGGTCGGCTGCGGTGCAGGTTGCTGTGGTTGCTGCTGTGTCGGCTCCGGCTGTGGAGCCGGCTGCTGGGGCTCTTGCTGCGTGGGTTCTGGAGCTGGCTCCGGCGCGCTACCCTCACCATTGGAGTAGCTCACGCGAATCTCGGAGCCTTCTTCGACCTCACCGGTCGGGTTCAGGGCCAACACGGTGCCGGCGGGCTCTTCGTCGTCGCGCTCCACACGGTTGACCGTAAAGCCAAGCTCTTCGAGTTCTTCTTCGACCTCATCAATATCGCGACCTACGTAGTCGTCGGCGTCGATGGCAACGGTCGCAACAGTTTCCGTCGGCTCCGGCTGGGGTTCCTCATCGGATCCCAACGAAGCAACCCACAGGCCGATTCCGGTGAGGGCTGCGAGAATGACGACGGCGATGACGGGCCAGAACCACGGACTGCGTTTCTTTTTGTCTTGGTCAGCGTATTCTTCGAATTCGGCGGCGCCCTCTTCCGGGAGCGCGCTGGAGCCCAACCCGTCGGACTGAGCGGACAGCGCCATGCCATCATGTGGTGTCACCGGCAGGGCAGTGGTGGCATCCGAGACGCTTTCGGCTGGTACATCCGACATGACCTGGGTTGCGTCGGGGTCGTGAGCGCTATTGAACTGCTGGGTGCTGATGAGCTGGGTCGCATCCGAATCGAAATCACCGGCGGTGATAAACGGTAGCATGCCCGGCACTGCGTTCACGGCGGCTTGGGTATCTTGGCGGCGCAGTGCTTCGGCGGCGGTGGCCAGTTTGTCGGCGTCGGCCGGACGATCTTCGGCCTCCTTGGACAGCATCGACATGATCAAGGCACGGACCGGTTCCGGAATCGAATCCGGCAGGGACGGCGGATCGTCGTTGACCTGGGCCAGAGCAATCGCGATCTGGGATTCACCGGTGAAGGGTCGGTGCCCCGCGAGACATTCGTAGCCGATAATACCTAGCGAGTAGATGTCGGAGGCGCCGGTGGCCTGCTGGCCGGTGGCCTGTTCTGGGGCAAGGTACTGCGCGGTTCCCATGACCTGGCCGGTGGCGGTTAGCGGAACCTGGTCGGCGAGGCGGGCAATCCCGAAGTCGGTAACTTTGACGCGGTTTTTCGCGTCGATAATCAGGTTGCCGGGTTTCACGTCGCGGTGGACGAGACCTTGTGCGTGTGCGGCGGATAGCGCACGGGCCGTCTGGGCAATGATCGACAGGGTGCGATCGGGAGAGAGGACCTTTTCGCGGTCCAGAATGGCGCTGAGTGGATCACCGGGGACCAGCTCCATGACCAAATAGCCGGAGCCTTCTTCTTCACCGTAGTCAAAGACATTGGCCACACCCGGATGGTTCAGCAGGGCGGTGTGCTGAGCTTCGGCCCGGAAGCGGCGCAGGAAGTTAGGATCCCCCGTGTATTCTTCCTTTAAGATCTTAATGGCGATGATCCGACCTAGGACGGTGTCGCGTGCCTTCCACACTTCACCCATGCCGCCGATGGCAATCCGATCAGTCAGCTCGTATCGGCCACCCAGCGTCATTCCCGATATTGGTCTCACTGTTCGACCACCGCCTCCACAATTTTCTTCAGGTTCTTCGCGGTGAGCTGGCTGCCCACCGAGTAATCCGTTTCTTCATACACCAGGGTTACGGCCACCTGGGGATCATCCGCCGGAGCAAAGCCGGTGATCCATGAGTTCACCTTGCCGGTGGTGCCGATATCTGCGGTACCGGTCTTGGCCGCAATCGGAATGGATGACCGGGCCGGCATCGCGGTGCCCGACTGGACCACCTCGAGCATCATCTCGGTCATCTGGTCAGCAATTTCAGGCGTGATCGCTTCCGAATACACTTCCGGCTGGGGTTCCTCTAAGACGTTGAGATCCGGTCCGCGCACCGTGTCGACCATCTGCGGGTGCATGACCGTGCCATCATTGGCGATGCCAGCAGCGACCATGTTCATTTGCAGGGCAGAAGCGCGGACGTCGACCTGTCCGAGCACCGACTGTGCCAGGGTGGCCTGGGGGATCTCTTCTGTCGGGAAGTGCGAAGCGTTGACTGACAGCGGGATGGTGATCGAACTGTCGTTGAAGCCAAACCGTTCGGCAACATCACGGATGGCATCCTGACCCAGATCCATCGCGGCCTGCGAGAACGGTGTGTTACAAGACTGGGCGAAAATCCAGCTCAGTTCAGCAGAACCGCGTCGATCACAGATACCCCCGCGGAAGTTAGAGATCGTATTATTCGTCTGCGGTAGGGGTAACTCGTTGGGCACTGAGACCTGGCCGGTTGGCGAGTATTCTCCGGATTCCAACATCGCGATTGCATCGATAAGTTTGAATGTTGAACCCGGTTGCGGAATGTTATATGTCGGTGGGTTCTGATACGGCGAGACACCCTTGCCCGTGATTTTCTCCATATTTTCGGATGCCTGTGTCGTAGAGTGCACGGCCAGCAGGTTGGTGTCATAGTTCGGACGCGAGGCCATCGCCAAAATCCGTCCGGTAGCTGGTTCCGACACCACCACAGAGGCCTTCATCCCTTCGGGCAACGCCGAATACGCCACGCGTTGGGCTTCCGGGTCGATCGTCAACTCGACCGATGCCCCAGGATTATCCGCCCCGGTGAAGGTCTGGCGGATGCGTTCGATAAATAGGTCGTCGGCGGTACCCGACAGCCAACCGTTGAGGCGTTGTTCCAGCCCGGTTTGGCCGTAGGCCAACGAGTAGAAGCCGGTGATTCCGGAATATAGCTCCGGGTCGTGATAGACCCGCTGGTAGTCAAAGCTTGAGGAATCACTGGGCACGGATTCGACGATCGGTTCGCCCCCGACCAGGATCGGACCGCGTGGGCCACCGAATTGCTTATACAGCTCACGAGAGTTGGCCTCGTGGGTGCGCAGATCATCGGCGGCAACGACTTGGATGTAGCTGGCAGCGCCAATGAGTACTAAGAACGCGGCGACGACGGCGTACCAGGCGTAGCGGATGGATTCATTCACTAGCGCTCACCCGCCTCTAGGGGTTGTCCCGGCACCGCGGCACCACCACCGGCCCCGGAAGCATTCACCATGGGGCCAGCGAGCATCGGTCGGTTGGCAGTATGCGAAATTAATAACACGAGTCCGATAATCATCCAGTTTGCTAACAGGGAGGACCCGCCGGCGGCCATAAACGGCGTCGTCAGGCCGGTCAGTGGGATGACACGCAAGACACCACCGACAACGACGAACATCTGGATAGCCATGGCACAGCCCAGCCCGGCGGCCAGTAGTTTACCGAAGGCATCGCGGGCTGACAGGCCGATACGCATGATGCGAGTGACCAGGATGAAAAAGATCAGCAGGATGGCGGCCAGACCGACGAGTCCGAGTTCTTCGCCGAACGAGGCAATGATCATATCCGAGTTGGCCGCGAACACCAGATCCGGGCGGCCTTCACCTAGCCCGGATCCAAACAGCCCGCCGGAAGCCAGGCCGAAGAGGCCCTGGACGACCTGGTGAGAGCCATGTTCGGCATAGATCATGTCCATGTCGAAGGCATTGAGCCACCCGTCAATGCGGGCTTCAACGTGGGGGAATAGGTTAACCGCGATGACGCCCCCGGCGCCCACGGCGACTAGACCTAAGATGATCCACGACAGCCGGGAGGTTGCCAGGTAAATCATGGCCATGAATAGGCCGAAGAACAACACGGCTGAACCAAGGTCGCGCTGGAAGACCAGCACCCCCATGGCGACCAGCCAAGCGACGACCAGCGGGCCGAGGTCTTGGACGCGCGGGAACGCCAGCGGACCGAGCTTTCGCCCGGCCAGCAGAATCAGGTCACGGTTGGCGCTGAGGTAGGAAGCAAAGAAAATGGCCAGGGTCAGTTTGGCGACTTCACCCGGCTGGAAGGAGCCGATGCCCAGGTTGACCCAAATCCGGGCACCATAGATTTCGACGCCGATGAAGGGCAGAAACGGCAAGATCAGTAGGATCGCTGAGGCCAGCAACCACACGTAGGTAAACCGGCGCATGTGCCGGTAGTCGATGATGAACCAGACGATCGCCATCGAAATGATGATCGACAGGGCGGTCCATAACAGTTGGTTATTGGCCAAGTTGGTGCCCGGCGGCACCAGATCGAGCCGGTGGATCATGGCCAGGCCCAGCCCGTTGAGTGTTAACGCCAACGGCATGATGTACTGGTCGGCAAAGGGTGCGCGCAAGCGCAGCACAATGTGGAAGGCAATCGCCAGGGCAAACATGACCCCCAGCTGGATCCAGTACTGCGCGTCCAGCGTCTGATCCATGCCGAGACCGGAGAGCATGTAGGCGCCCGAGCCGATGACCACGGCCATCACCATTAACAATATTTCGGTGATGCGCAGGGGTTTTTTGACCGGCTGCTCGGTCTCGACGGAGTCGATCGTGTTTGTCATTTAGGGGTTGCCTCCTGTTGCGCCGGCGGTGGCTCCGGCTATTGAGGCGGATGCGGTGACGCCGTTGGCGGCCAAGGGGATGGAATCATCGGGCTGATCGGATGGTGAGACCGGCGGGGCCTCGGGGATCAGCGCAGCTTCCAAATCTACCAAGATTTCTCGGGCATGGTTCAGGTCCTGGGCAGGTAGCCCGGCTTCAATACGCTGACGGCTGTATCCCGGTAGCCGAGACAACGGAATCTCGGTCGACTCTTCAACCGAAGACAGTTCAAGCGGCCCAAATGATTGCGGAACACCCTGGAAGATTGCGACGTGATCATCGGTTGTTCCCACATAGTATTGGCCGCGAATCCACAGGAAACCCACAGCTAACGACGTCGCAAATAAAATCAAAAAGACTCCGAGCATGGTCAGCAACGGCCAAGAGCGCCGCTCGGATGGGACCGCATCGTCCTCGAGTTCTGTTGGTTGCTGGGTTGCGTCGGCTTCGGAGGCCCCGTGTAGCAGGGCTGCGGCACGCTTTTGGGACGACGAGCGCGTCACGATTGGGATCTGGTCGGTGTCAGTGGCCAGGGCTGCGGCCCCCACGAGCAGGTGCGGGCGTGATCCGAGATCGGCGCGCAGGAGCGCGGCGGAAACTTTCTCGCCCTCGGTTGCGTTGGAAACCTGCAGCGCAGATTCAGTCAGCTCATCAGTTTTGGGGTTGTCATCGACGGTGACCTCGGCTGCCACGGTCTCAAAGACCACGATCGTGACATTATCGGGTGCACCACGCGCCAGGGTTTCCTCAACCAGGTCACGGCAAATGTCATCTAATGCCTTGTCGGCGCGCAATAGGCGCTCAATGGTCGCATCGTCGACAACAGCATTGAGACCGTCAGAGCACAGCAGCCAGCGTTCCCCGGGTGCGGTTTCAAATGAGGTGACGTCTAGTTCGGGGGAAGCATCGACGTCGCCCAGCACGCGCATCAGGACATTTTTGTGCGGATGGGATTCGGCGTCCTCGGGGCTGAGGCGGCCTTCATCAATCAGGCGCTGCACAAAGGTGTGATCGGCCGAGAGCTGTTCGAAGACGGCGTCTTTGATCCGGTAGGCGCGCGAATCGCCGATATGGGCCATGTGGAGGACGTCATCATCGACTAGCACGGCGGTGCACGTGGTGCCCATCCCGGCGAGTTTCGGGTTGTCGTGCACCAGGTCGTTGAGGATCAGGTTGGCCGACTGGATTTCATCAGGCAGGATGGTGTCAGGATCGGGGTGATCATTTCGATCCAAGGGAGCCAGGTCTAGGACCACTGAAGCTGAAGCGACATCGCCACCGACGTGCCCGCCCATGCCGTCAGCCACTACTGCAAGGTAGCGGCCCACATAGGCAGAGTCGTCGTTTTTGGAGCGCACTCGTCCCACGTCAGAGCGCGCGGCGAAGTTCAGCTGCAGGGCCATGGTTATGCCTTCAGCTCCATCACGGTTTTCCCAATGCGCACTGGCACACCCGGATCAATGGCCATGGTGCGGGTGAGCTGGTTACCTTGGACAAAGGTGCCGTTGGTGGAACCGAGGTCTTCTAAGAACCAGCGACTGCCCTGCGGGAAGAGTCTGGCGTGCCGCCCGGAAGCATAATCATCTTCCAGTACAAGTCCCGCGTCTTGGGCTCGGCCGATCAACAGGGGTTGGCCGCCCAATTGAATCGTGCGTCCGGCGAGCGGGCCTTCGGTAATGGCCAATTGGGTGGCCAGTGCTCGCGTGGGCGGTGGGGGAGTATCGGTGCTGACCGATGACGCGGTTTCGTCTTTTTTCTTGCGGGTCAGGCGTGCCGGGCGGGCAATCTGTAGGGAACGGCCCTGGGAGGTGATCACAGAGAACACAAAAATCCACAGGAGGGCGAGCAGCCCAAATCGCAGCGCAGTTATCGCCAATTCGCTCACGGGCTACCTCCGGGGCTGGGTCGTCGTATCTGGGGCGAGTCGGAAAGTGATGGTTGTCCGACCGGCGGTAATAATATCACCGTGGTGCAAATCTACCGAGTTTCCCGCTTTCTGCCCGTTGACATAAAACCCATTGGTTGACCCCAGATCTACAGCACTCACGCGATCGCCTGCGACCCGAATTTCCAAGTGTCGGCGCGACATTCCCGGATCACCCACCGTGATATCGGCATCCGCGGAGCGACCGATGATGGCTGCCGCCGAGTTGATAGCATAGCGGGTCCCCTCAATTTCGACGACGGGTCGCCAACTGGTGCGATCTACCTGCGCGCCTGGGTCGGTCATTTCGGCAGGCGGCTGGACTACCGGAGAGCTGACCTGTTTATTCGGTGTGTAGGTAATGGGCTGACCAGGCTCGAGATCTTCTGCAGCCTCGGAGCTTGAGGTGATCTCCATGTCGCCGCGATCGACCGCCTCATCAGCTACAAAGGTCACACGCACGGGGCCCGAGAGAGAATACCCTTGAACCGAGGCGTGCCGGATTGCTTCATCGCAGAGTTCTTCGGCTAACGCCCGGCCCCATTGTTGGACCTGTGGGAAGTCTTCTTCTGAAAAGGCAATGGAGTACACGTTGGGCACTAGGGTGCGTTCTTGAGAGATGGTGACGGCGCGATGGTCCATTTCGGTGCGCATCGCATTGGTGACTTCTACCGGTTTAATGCGCTTGGAACCGCCGGCCGAGAAGATTTTCCGCACGCTGCGTTCCAGAAGGTTCTCTAGACCATCTAAGATGCCCACTCGGCACTCCTTCCAACGTGTTCGTTGCAACTCGGCAGTAAATATCCCACAGTAGTTTGGGGCCGAGTATTTGTCACATGCAGTTACATTTTCTCATATCACACCGCGCAATACACGAAGCGCATAGTCAACCCTGAAATGTGGGTACAGGGGGAATGTCGATTAGCATTTGCAGGGTTCTTGTGTTTATACTATAGATCGTGCTTACAGCCGATGCTGTAAAAACAAGTCACTCGCGCGAGTGGCGGAATTGGTAGACGCGCTGGCTTCAGGTGCCAGTGTCTTCACGGACGTGGGGGTTCAAGTCCCCCCTCGCGCACAGCACACAAACAACCTCTGACATGGAGAAATCCGGTCAGGGGTTGTTTTGTTTTCTCTTTACACTGGCCTTTGTAGGGCACTTGGGTGAATCAGGGCGTTTTGCGTCGCAGAGTAAGCGATGCTAGTACCAGGGCGGCGAGCGCAAACGCCCCAACCACGCCGAGCGGTATGAACAGGTCAGCGCCACTATCGCCAGCGGTCACAGCATTGATCGCATCGATCGCATAGCTCAGCGGTAGCCAGTCAGAAATTGTCTCGAGTGCATCTGGCATATCTTCACGCGGCATGAACAGGCCGCCCAGGATGATTTGCGGAAAGACGAACAGCGGCATAAATTGCACCGCTTGAAACTCGGTGCGGGCAAACGCACTGGCGAACAGTCCCAGGGCGGTGCCGAGGATGGCATCGACGACAGCGACCAAGCCGAGCTGCCACACTGGTCCCTCGACGGACAGTCCGCACAGGACCACCGCGAAGGTCACGGTAACGACCGCCTGCAGGGTGGCCATGAACCCGAAGGCTACACCGTAACCGATGATGAAGTCGGGTTTGTTCATCGTCGTCGACATGAGCCGCTCGAGCGTGCCCGAGCGACGTTCCCGCAGTGTCGTGATGGAGGTGATCACAAACATTAAAATAAAGGGAAATAAGGCCAGCAGTGGGCCGCCATAGCGATCGAAGACTCCGGGTTGGGTATCAAAGAGCCAGGCGAAGAGCCCGACCAACAGGCTGGGTGCAACGAGAAGGAGCACGATGGAGCGGGGATCGTGACTGAGCTGCTTGAGGACGCGTGCGGTGGTTGCCAGGGTGCGATTCGGACTCATGATGACTCCTGCTGCGCGGCATGTTTGCCATGACCTGGTTCCAAGCGTTGTTCGGAGCGTGCAATGAGCTCAAGAAATGCAGCATCGGGGTTGGTGGTGCCGGTGTCCTTCAGCAGGCCGGTCGGGGTCGTGTCGGCGATGATTTTTCCTTCGCGCATCAACAGCAGTCGATCACAGTGCAGAGCTTCGTCCATGACGTGACTGGTAACCAAAACCGTGATGCCGCGCTGTGCAAGACTACGAAACAGCATCCAGAGTTCTTGCCGCAGTGTCGGATCGAGACCGACTGTTGGCTCATCAAGGACGATGAGTTCGGGGTCACCAAGCAGGGCCACTGCAAGGGATACTCGGCTGCGTTGCCCGCCACTAAGATTCGCCACTAAACTACGTAGGTTTGATGTCATACCCACCTCGTGTGCCACCCGCTCGGTTGCCTCGCGGTCGGCGCCAACGATGCGGGCGAAGTAGTTCAGATTTTGTCGCACGGTGAGATCGTCATATACGGATGCCGTCTGGGTGTCGTAGGCGACGAGACTGCGTAGTGCACGCGCACCGGCCGGTTCGCCGAGGACCTCGACGGTGCCGCCGTGAATTTTTTGCACTCCAACGACGGCACGCATCAGTGTGGTTTTGCCACAACCTGATGGACCGAGCAGCCCGGTGATCTGGCCGCGAGGAATCTGCAGACTGAGCCCATCAAAGACCACCGTGCGACCACGTCGAATAAAAAGGTCGCGGATTGTGACCGCTGGTGAGTCGTGCCCCTGCGCAGCATTGCCCGAAACTGACGCCATAGAGCCATTATCCCACCATGTGACCTGGCACTCAACGGGGTGAAAGGCACTCTCGCGCCCTGAGGTTAAGGCACTGCGGTCAGGGTGTCCAGGCGACTGCGCGGACTGGAGACCCATCAAGGCCTTCCAAGGGCAGTGGCAGCATACTCATCTGCACCCGATCGGGAAGGGCGGTAAGGTTCCGGAGGTTCTCGACGATGATGCCACCGCGACTCAGCCAGAACTGGTGCACTTCGAAGGTGCTGTCATGGTGAACGGTTGGATCGGGACTCAACGTATCGACACCCAAGGTGCGGGCGCCACGCTGCCAGAAGAGTTCGGCAAGGTCTACCTCTATATATGGGTGACGCTCGCGCAACGGGGAATGAAAGTGCTGATCCCAACCGGTCGCAAGGCATACGATGCTCGGCAGCTGATCCGGAATATGCGCGAGATCTTCGAGCCTGACGAGTTGCTCGGCTGTTGCTGCGGTGGCAAGTTGCAGGATTACTGCGGGCCCTTGGAGGAGCGTGAAATCTAATTGATCAACGGTCTGACCTCCGGGCGCAGCGTGTGACGGGGCGTCCAAGTGTGTGCCGGTGTGCGTGCCCAGATGAAGCTCGGTGACTTCTACACCGTTATCAGCGGTGGTTAGCGCCGATTCGAACCGCACCTGAGGGTCGCCCGGATAGACCGGCATGCCAGACCGAATGGGGTGACTGAGGTCAAACAGCTTCATCGTGAAGCATCCTAAATGAGCGAGGATGCTCAGCGCAACGCTGTGACAAATGCTGCCTCTCATGCTGACCGAAGCGTCATCGTTGGTTGGCGGTTGGTGATGGCTCAGCCAGACCGGTGTGTTGATCTCCGCCATTGTGATGCCAGCAGGATTCTTCTTCTCAGCGATAGGGAGGGCGAACCGAACCAAAGAAGTCGATTGTACTGCTGTGGCTCGGGCGGTATTTCTCGTCGCAGGGCTTGCAGCCTGTGCGGTCGGGTTACTGCTGAGCTAGGTTCCAAGATCCAGGAGATGACAGGATAAGTCCCAGGTGCTTTGGGGAGGACTAACTCGCCAGCTAGGCTGCAGACAACAATTCTGCCGCCGTAAGGCCACCAAAGACTATCGAAAGGACACCATCGACGTTGTCTGTACCGCTGAGCATTCTCGATCTTGTCTCTATTTCCGAAGGCTCCACTGCACGCGATGCGATTGCTGCTTCGATGGCTTCGGCTACACTCGCAGACGACCTTGGCTATCGGCGCCTGTGGTTTGCCGAACACCACAACACGCCAAATCTCGCCGCGAGTTCCACTGCACTATTGATTTCCCAGGCTGCAAACGTCACAGAAACTATTCGGGTCGGTTCCGGTGGTGTCATGCTGCCAAACCATGCACCTCTGATGGTCGCAGAACAATACGGCACGTTAGCCAATATGCACGGCGAGCGTATAGATCTTGGGCTAGGGAGAGCGCCTGGCACCGATATGATGACCGCACAGGCCCTAAGTAGATCATCTGCCGAACCTCAAGCATTTGCCCAACATATTTATGACCTGCAGGGTTGGTTTAGCGAGACTGGCACCGCGCATAGCGTGCCGATCGTATCGGCGGTTTCTGCCGACATGAATGTTCCCATCTGGGTGTTGGGCTCGACCGTAAACGGTGCGTCGATCGCCGGACAGCTTGGGCTACCCTTTTCCGTGGCATCGCATTTTGCGCCTGATCAGGTGGAACAAGCCATCCAGGTGTACCGGGAAGCGTTCACCACTGAAGCACCAACCGCCCAGATTGAGCAACCATATGTTATGGCAGGCATCAATGTGATGGTCGCTGAAACCGATGCTGAAGCTGAACGCGAGTTTACTGTGGTCCAGCAAATGTTCCAGGATATTCAGACCGGGCAGCGCCGATTGCTGCAACCGCCCGTGGAGCCACACCAGATCACCGGCCTGGGTGCACCAGAGCATTCGATGCTGCGCATCAAAGCTGTGGGTTCACCGCAGACAGTGAAGACACAATTGGACGACTTCGTTGAACGGACTGGTGCTGATGAGCTCATCACGGTGACTTACGCTTATGACCCAGCTGTTCGTGACCGCTCATACGAGCTGCTGGCAGAAGCCTGGTTCTAATGGCAGACTGATGAACTCAGCGCGTTCGAAATTCTAGGTGAACACGATGGCGGATGCAGCAGATCTCCTTGAAACCATCCGGCACGCCCTGAGCGATGCGGCAACCTCACCGGGCAATGGTTTCACGCTCATGAATGTCGCGACTATCGGTCGGGATGGTGGTCCGAGAGCTCGGTTTGTGATCCTGCGTGACTTTTCGCGCTCGCCGGACTGCATAGGTTTTGCCACGCATGCCCAGTCCGAGAAAGTCGTTGAAATTCGCGCGAATCCAAGAATCGCAGCAACGTGTTATGACCGGGAAAGTTCCGTGCAATTGCGCCTTGAAGGAGTCGCGACTGTCATCGAGGATGACGCGGAGCGATGGCACGCCTGGCAGCGGCTGGCGCCGCATAGTCGGCAACAATACGTTTCACAGGTAGTGCCGGGCGAACCGCTTGAAGACCCAAAGAATCTTCCGGCCGACCCGTCGACTGCGTATCAACGGTTCGCCTGGATCAGGCTTGAACTGCGGCACCTGGAGCGGTTAGACCTCAGTGCCGACCCACACCAACGCTGGCAATTTGCCCGGAAGGACAATGGCTGGATTGGTCACCGCATCGTCCCATAGTTGCTTATCTTTTGAGTGCCTTCACCATGCGTGCCGCAACCAAACCGGTGGCAGTAACCAACGGAACACAGACGGCCAGTAGAGCGATTGGGTTGGGTTCAAATCGAGTGGCGCCGTTGCGAGTGACATAGGCGCCAACGGGTACGGACATTCCGCCACCCCCGCCGCCGCTTCCGCTATCGCCAGCATTTTCAGCATTGGTAGTGTCTCCTTCTCCGCCACCGAAACCGAAGCTGACGAGCGCGACCGGAATGATCGTGGCACCGTCCACCTCAATAGGCGTTCCGTAGGAATTTCTGACACCGATGTTCGTGATTTTTTCAGCCAATTGGACAGTAAGTGATTCCATGAATTCAGCTTAATTGCTGGGTGACAGAAAATGCAGGGGGCAGAAGATTCTGATGACGAAAGTTTGACAGCTACAACGGGGCCAGGCCCGAATGTTCTTTCACTATAAAAGGCTCCAGTTTGAGTTGTCCGCAAGTCTCCAATTAGCGCGCCAAACCAGAGGTCGGACGCCGGATTTTCATCGGAGCAAATGCAGGCTTAAATCCCAGATCAACGAAACCTTAACGGCTGCCCACACTTTCTTGAGTGCTAATCGTAGTAGTGCACTGTGGCTCGTAACTGGTCTGCGTAGTTATAGATCTCATCGAGCGTGTCGATGGGATACCGTGTCTCGTTTTTATCTTCGTCGAATAAACCGATGTATTTCTGAGACGTATTAAAGCGCAGTCTAGCAATGGGGCGACGATTGTTATCGTCAAGTAAGACACCAAAATAGCTTTTAGTATCGCGTTGAACGATCCGCTGAGGGGCTACCTCGCTGCATGTAATAGCGCGCACAATCTGAAATCCTTCGACTTCTTCTAACGTAGTGACGATACCGTTGTCCTCCGCTGCGTCATCCATATTTTCAACTGCTGCCTCGGCAGCATGTTCGCTAGCTTCTGGCGAGGAGACTGACTGATCGTCGCTCTGAGGGGCTTGCCCGCCCAGCGCAGCTTTCAGCCGGTCGTTGACGCGGTCGTTCAGGAATTGTTTCCCCGCTTTTTCTACTAAAACGGAGAATTGTTCGCGTACTCGTTGGGTTATGGGGCCCTCATAAACGCGTCCGGTGAGGAATCGGATCCACTCGGCGTCGGGAGTTGCGAACTGTGCGGCTAGAACTCGTTTTAATTGGCCTACATACTTTAATTCTTCGGCGGCGCTGATAATGGAGTCCAAGTCGAAAGCATCTTTTGTCAGCTTGCGAAGCTCCGGGATGAGAACCGTGTCGAGATCAGAAATCTTAATTTCTAAGAACGGTTTTTCATCCATCTTGTTGGGTGCTTCTAGGTCGGTGAAGAACTGGTATTCATCACCATTTGTTAGTACAGCAATACGAGCGTGCGCCACGGCGAAATAGCGGAACAGCTGCGACGCATGCTTGATGTCAAGGGGCGCCCCAATATGTTTGCACTCGATCAAAATTTGTACGTCACCGTCTTTTACGATGGCGTAGTCAATTTTTTCGCCTTTCTTAATCCCCACATCTGCGGTGAATTCTGGGACCACTTCGTTGGGATTGAAAACGTCATAGCCTAGAACCAGTGAAATGAACGGCATAACGAAGGCGTTTTTCGTGGCTTCTTCAGTTTCGATTGAATCCCGTTGCTGGATAATCTTGGTCGCGAGGCTGGACAGCCGTTCGGATATATCGGTAGACATATGCACTCCTGTGTTATAGCTCACATATGCCTGCGATCTTAGCTACTTCTGTCGTATTTGTTGATAAGTGCACTTCGCTTGAGAGAACATTTATTAAGAACCGAACACTAGGGCGTATGCGACTAACAAAGGTTCAACAGTGGTCTATTAGGTCAATCCGTGCTCGGAAAAGATGATCAGCTTGCCCTAATTTCTTCATCCGAAACCACTCAAAGCTTAATGGTCTCGGCACGGGGTGAGCGTGAGCCTTCGGGGAAGAAGTCTGAGTGAGGGGAGAAATGGCCAAGTCAGTGGCGGGCACGAAAAGCTTTGTGCACAACCCGCGATCGCCATGATGCATACATGTCCTGCATAATGTACGGATCCCGGTGGCGATTAGACGCTAGGGTTGGAATCTTGTAACTACCACCACAAATCTGTGACAAGGGCGTCATATGAAAGATACGCTACGCATTGCCGGAGTGTACGTCGGCACCATTACTGGGGCCGGGTATGCATCCGGCCAGGAGATCCTGCAGTTTTTCACCGGCTACGGCTGGTGGGGCATCATCGGCACCCTGGTGACGATGATTCTCTATCCGGTGCTTGGCTACTACTTAGTCGTGCTGGGTAAACGGGTCAAAGCCTGGTCGCATAAGAGCGTCATTTACCATATTTGCGGCAAATATCTGGGCGTCGTCGTCGACATTCTGCTGGCGTTTTTTCTCTTCGGCGTTGGCGTCATCATGATCGCCGGCTCCGGTTCGCTGTTCCAGCAGCAATTCGGGATTCCACCGGTTGCCGGGTATGCCCTCATGACGCTGCTGGTGATTCTGGCGTTGTTGCTCAGCTTGCGCCGCGTGCTGAACGTTATCAGCATCCTCACGCCGCTGGCGTTCGGGTTGATCATCGTCCTTGCGGTGTATGCAGCCCTCACAGCGGACACCAGCGGAGTTGATTTGGAAGCGGTAGCTGCAACGCAAGAGGAGCTTGCCTCGCCACACTGGCTGCTGTCGGCCTTTTTGCATGTGTCCTTTAACGTCGCCATCACGGTAAGTATCCTGGCGATTATTGGGGCCACCGAGCGCAATTATCAGGCTGCTAAACGCGGCGTTGTCCTCGGCGGGATTCTGCTGGGCTTCATTGCGCTGTTGATCAACCTGGCGTTGTATTTGAATGTTGATGACCTGGTGGGCACCGATATGCCGATGCTGGTCATCGCCACGGAGCTCCACCCGTGGATCGGGGCGGCCATGGCAGTGGTGCTGTTAGCCATGATCTTCAATACCGCAGTGCCCACGCTCTACACATTCACTGCACGCTTTTTCACCGTTGAAACCCGCAGCTTCCGAATTGCCGCTATCATCATTGGTATTGCCGCCTTTGGTTTTGGTTTCATCGGGTTCACCAAGCTAGTCGGCACCGTGTACCCACTGTTGGGCTACGTGGGCTTTGTCATCTTTATCTCGATGGCAGTCAATCTGATTCGAACCAGACGCCAGCCGGTTGCCACCGAACAGTACGCTTTCACGGACTCATGATTTCTCATCGAACTCCCTGCCGTTAACAAGACGTCTGCGGTAATCTCAGTGATACAACACTGAGGTGACTGAAAGGGAATTCCGATGGTCACAGTTGTTGAAACCCGCGCCCTTACGAAACGCTACGGCCGACACGTAGCGGTCCAAAATATTGGCTTGCAGGTGCAACGCGGGTCGGTATTTGGTCTCATTGGACCCAACGGGGCTGGTAAAACCACTGTCTTGCGCATGCTCGTCGACATCATCCGGCCCACCGCAGGCGAATTATCCGTGCTGGGGGAGACCCCACGCCGAGCGGGAGCGGCGATGCGCCGACGCATCGGCTATCTGCCCGGCGATGTGAACCTGACCGATCGGGTTTCTGGGCGAATGTTTTTGCAGCACATAGCCCAGCTGAGCGGAGTCGTGGCCGAACACAAAATCGACCAGCTCGCCGAGCGGTTAGAGCTCGATATGACGCGTCCGGTGCGCGATCTATCCAAGGGTAATAGACAAAAACTTGGGCTCATCCAGGCTTTCATGCATGAACCCGAGCTGTTGATCTTAGACGAGCCGACGAGTGGTCTGGATCCGTTGATGCAACGCGAATTCTTGGCCATGGTGCGCGAAGCTTCCAGCGTGGGCCAAACCATCGTGCTCAGTTCACATATTTTGAGCGAGATTCAACATGCCGCCGACGACGTCGCAGTGCTGGCCCAGGGGCGACTGGTCGCACACGGCGATGTCGCCTCACTGCGCCTCACCAGCGTGGCCCGACTCGGCGCGGTCATAGCCGACACCGATGCGCTCACTCTGCACACACGCATGCAAGCCTTGGAGCAACTGGAAGATGTGCATATCCACCCCACGCCAGACGACCGCATCCACCGACTGACCGCAACAATCCGCGGCGATATGGATCCGGTAGTCAAAGCGCTGGCAACCTTCCAAATTCGTGATCTGACCGTGGAAGAGCCGGACCTAGAAGAGTCCATCATCGATCTGTACGCCCGAACGAAGTAGGACCGATGACGCACGCAAACCCCCAGACAGCCGGACCAACTACTGTTGGTCGGGTTTTTCTTCGACTCGTGTTTGATGGCTGGCGCGGCATGTTCGGCTGGATCATCGGCATTGCGGCGGTCCTGGGACTATATCTACCGCTCTACCCATCAATAGCCTCCGATCAGATGACCGAATTGATCAATAACCTACCAACCGAACTGGTTGAGGTGCTTGGTTATGAGGATGTTGTCACCGGCGCAGGCTATACCCAGGCCACCTTCTTTGGGCTCCTGGGCTATGTGCTCATCGCGATTGCTGCCACCGCCTGGGGTGCAGCCTTCATCGCTGGGACCGAAGAAACGGGTCGGTTGGAGCTCACCCTGGCGCACGCGGTGGGGCGTGTGCAATACGCTACCGAAAGCCTGGCGGCGCTGCTGGCAAAGCTCCTGATGCTGGCACTGGTGGTCTACTTAATGATTTGGGCATTGAATGACCCATCCGAACTCGACCTGTCTGCGGCCAATCTGCTGGCGGTGACGATCGCGTGGGCGAGTTTGGGATTACTCTCCGGTACTGCAGCGTTAGCCGTGGGCGCTCTCAGTGGGCGCAGGCTGTGGGCTATTGCAGCCGGTGCCGGTGTTGCCGTGCTTGGTTATCTTTTCGACGCCGTCGGCAGCACAAACGATGACTTGCAATGGCTCTACGACCTCTCGCCCTACCACTGGGCCTACGGTAATAGCCCGTTAGCTCAAGGTTTTGACTGGGCAGGCCTGGCGTTGTTGTGGGGCCTGTGTGCTGTGTTCATTGCGCTGACGATCTACGGTCTGGCACGCAGGGACATTCTCGGGTAAAACGTCGGTGGGCCCGCCCAATGCTGAGCGAGCCCACCTGACAATATGCGTGGATCAAGCGGTGCAGTTGTGCATGACGTGGCGTCACTGACCCGCTGGAAGGCTATGCGTTGACAGCTACGCTGTCGGCGCGAACGGACTGCATTGCCCCAGCCCAGCTGATGAGTTGGTCAAACATTGGTTCAACCGAGGCTGCCTGCAGTTCGGTTGGTTTGAAGGCCGAGAAGTTTTCGAAGTCGGTGAATAAGGAGAACATGCCCTGTTTCTGTACGTGGGCGATCTGCAATTCCGACAGGATGCCGCGCAGGTGTTCAACGGCGCGGACGCCGAAGGCCGAGCCGTAACCGACGATCCCGGCGGCTTTGTTATTTACTTCGGTGTTCAGGTAGGTCAAAGCGTTAGCCAAAGCCGGGGTAACGGAGTGGTTATATTCACCGGTGACAAACACGTAGCCATCGAACTCAGCCATCTTGGCAGACCACGCTTGAGAGTGTGCCTTGGTGTTCTGGCCTGGCGCGACTTCGTCGAGGACGGGCAGGTTGTACTCGGCAATATCGACTACTTCGTATGCCGCGTCGCCGCGCTGCTGAGCGTAGTCAAGCAGCCAGTCAGCGACGCCACGGTTGATGCGGCCTGGACGGGTGGAACCGGTAACGATCGCGATTTTCAGCACGGATATCTCCTAGGATCAAAAACTCATGTAGTTCAAATTTGAACAAAGCGTTCAGTTGAGTATGACATTACGAGTGGCTCGCGGCAAATTTCATTGTTCTCTGGGTGAAATTGCTACGGTGGTGGTGTCTGAAAGTTCCGATTCCGCACTTGTTCTAAGGACCCCGTTGGCCAGTTCACGCCCGGTAGAAGTTTTTCGCACATTCCTCAAACTTGGCGTCACCTCTTTTGGTGGGCCGGTAGCGCATCTCGGGTATTTTCGCGATGAACTCGTCAGGCGTCGCAAATGGCTTACTGAACAGCACTACGGCCAGCTGGTCGCCTTGTGTCAGTTTCTGCCTGGTCCCGCATCGAGTCAGGTCGGTTTCGCCCTGGGACTGCTGCGCGGCGGATATTGGGGTGGCCTGGCCGCCTGGATGGCATTCACCTTGCCATCTGCACTGTTGCTGGTCTTTTTTGCCATCGGTGCGGTAAATTTACACGGCGTGGTTGGTCAGGGCCTGATGATCGGCTTGAAGGCCGTCGCGGTTGCTGTCGTCGCGCATGCCGTATGGGGTATGGCCAAAGCTCTCACCCCGGATGTCCGAAGGGTGCTCATCGGGCTGGTTGCCGTAGGGCTCGCCCTGTTCTTGCCGGGAAACTTGGGGCAAATCGCAGCCATCATATTCGGTCTCGCGGCCGGGGTGGTGTGGTGTCGAAATATCCTCGGTTCCAGCGCGACACCCTTGACCGTAGTGGTTTCCAAACGTGTTGGCGTCATCTGTGCTGCGCTATTTGCGGCACTCATGATCGGGTTGCCCATCATCGCTGCGGTGATGCAAAACTCGTGGGTGAGCTTGACCGATGCGTTTTATCGTGCCGGGGCCCTCGTGTTCGGGGGCGGACACGTCGTGCTGCCACTGTTACAAGGGGAGCCTGCGGTGGCGGAAGCACTGACTCAGGACCAGTTCTTGGCTGGTTATGGCGCAGCTCAAGCTGTGCCCGGTCCACTCTTTACGTTTGCAGCCTACCTAGGGTTCGAGATGGGCACGGGGCCGACTGCCTGGATCAGTGCTGCGGTCGCACTGATCGCGATTTTCCTGCCCGGTATGTTACTGCTGCTGGCGGTCCTGCCGTTTTGGGGTCAACTCCAACAGAACTCGCTGGCCCGTGCTGGCGTGACAGGGGCAAATGCCGCCGTCGTCGGCATTCTGGCTGCTGCGCTGGTCCATCCGGTCATTACCTCCGGCATCACCGGGATCGCCCCTTTGATCATCGCGGTTGGCTGTTTTGTGCTACTTGTGTATGCCAAACTCCCCGCCTGGGCGGTGGTGATCATCGGCGCAGTCGGCGGCGTCATCGCTAGTGGTGTAGGCCTGGGCATCGGCTGGATCTAGTGGCTGAAAGCTTATCGTGCGGGCCTCGAATCGCTGATTTGGGGTTCGATAGCGTAGACTGCCAACAGCCAGCCGGACAGTAAACCTCTTTTCCGGTGCCGGCCAGTACCGCGTTGAGTGGCCTTTGTATAGCCGCTCCGCCTGTGCCAGGGCCGGGTCTTCCATTTACCCGGACGGATTCATTTTTTGACATCTCTTCAATACGCCGCCACAACTGGCGGTCCATCCACCATGCCTTCTTCTGCAACCAATAGCTCAGCCAACGGATTCACCGAACTCGGTGTGCCGAGCAAATTGGTCGACGCACTCGCAGCACAAAGCATTACCTCGCCCACCCCGATCCAAGCCGCAACCCTGCCAGACTCGCTGGCCGGGCGCGACGTGTTAGGTCGCGGTCGTACCGGATCGGGCAAATCCATTGCCTTCATGCTGCCGACCACGGCCCGATTGAATAACGGTCGCACCGCAACGAGTCGCCACCCACGGTCGCTCGTCTTGGCGCCCACCAGGGAACTGGCGCTGCAACTTGCCGAGACGTTTGAACCGCTCGGTGCCGCAACCGGCCTGAAATCCGCCACCGTGTTTGGCGGCGTCGGACAGAACCCCCAGGTTAGGGCCCTGCGCCGCGGCGTCGACGTGCTGGTTGCTTGCCCGGGGCGTCTGCTCGATCTGATCGGTCAAGGCCACGCCGACCTGTCAGAGATCGAAGTGCTCGTCATCGACGAGGCTGACCACATGGCTGACATGGGCTTCTTACCTCTGGTGCGACGCATCCTCGATCAGGTGCCCGCCACAGCCCAAAAGATGCTGTTCTCCGCGACCCTCGATGCGGCCGTCAATGGCCTCGTGAAGCGCTACCTGAAAAATCCGGTCGTCCATGAGGCCGATTCGGCGGCCTCGCCGGTCGCCAAAATGGATCACCATGTCATCACCGTGGATTCCGATGACCGGCTTCGCACCCTGGCCAACCTGTGTGCCGCCGAGGGCCGAACCATTGTGTTTACCCGCACCAAACACGGTGCCAAACGCACCGCAAAGCAGCTTCGGCAACGCGGCGTGAGCGCTCTGGAACTCCACGGCAACCTGTCCCAGAATGCTCGCACCCGTAATCTGCAGGCCTTCCACGAAGGCACCGCCGGCACCTTGGTGGCCACCGATATCGCGGCCCGCGGGATTCACGTCGACGATGTGTCACTGGTTGTTCATGCGGATCCGCCAGCCGAGCATAAGGCGTATCTGCACCGTTCAGGTCGAACAGCCCGCGCCGGCCAAGCCGGCACAGTCATCACGCTGAGCCTGCCGGATCTCACCGGTGAGGTTCGCAAACTGATGCGGGCAGCAAAGATTTCGCCAACGCTGCACGAAGACGGGGCGACGCGAGAACTGCTCGACGAATTAGTGCCAGGTCCACGCCAGTTCTTGGACGCTGTCGATCTCGAACGTCAGTTGGATCTTGTGACCCCGGCTCCACAGCCGCAACGCAATCAACGACCGCGTCGTACAGCTGACCGTGAGGACCACGGTCGAGGCGGGGCCGGCCAGCGTTCGCGGAATCGTCGTGGCCGTTCCCATGGCGACCAGAAGCCTTCGGGTCAACGCGCATCGTCCGGACGTCGTGGTGGCAACCGTCGTCGTAGCACCGACGGGCCGACGAGCCGCTAAACACTAAACGCGAAATGCGCCAGCCAAGGATGGATACATTCTCCACCTGGCTGGCGCATTTTGTTGTGCTTTGACGTTTACTGCTGCGGTCCCGACGGGTAGCCGCCTGTTTGCTGACCGTAGCCGCCGTAGGGTGGGGTACCGGGATATTGGCCGTAGGGTGGCTGCTGCATCGGGGGCTGCTGGTACCCGAATTGCTGTGGCGCGTGCTGAGCCGGGGGAGTGCTCGGCCCCTGGCTCTGATCATTTGCATCGGAGGTTTTCGGCGCGGTGTAGATCATGATCCCGGCCAGCAGCACCAGCGACATGAACAACATCCAAATCACGGAAAAACTGGTGTGTTGCAGGGTGAAGAATCCCAGGACGGCCGTAGTGCGGCCGATCATGGTGAAGGCGGCTCCGAAGCTCACCGCAATCAAGAAATAGCGCATCCAGGCTGAGGGCTTCAGTAACTGCAGAATCGACAGGGTTACGGTAGCCAAAAACAGTAGGAGGATCAGCCAGCCGCCCGAGGCCACGTGCGAGGTCATTGCCCGAGCCATGCCGCCGACGCTGGGACCAAAAAAGAAACCGAACAGCGTCATAAAGGCTGCCCCACCGGTGATGAACAGGCCCCAAGTTTTCGCGCTATTCAGATCGATCGGAGTGCGCTGCCGTGCACGCGGTTGGAACGCTTGCCCATAGGGCTGTTGCGGTCCAGTCGGTTGGCCGTAACCATAAGGCGGTTGCTGTGGCTGGTGTGGGTAGCCGTACGGTGGTTGGCCGTAGCCGGTCGAGGGCGGCGGGGATTGCTGCTGCGATTGGGACGCCGTCGACGAGCCGGTTCCGGGCCACCCCCAGAGCGGTTCACCGTATTGGGCCTGCTCAGAGGCAGCGCTCTGCTGGGCGGCATCCTGCGACTGCTCGGGGGTCGCCGTTTCGGCGGACGCCGCTTCATCTGCATGGGTTGGACCAGTGGGCTCTGGCATTGCCCACGGGTGCTCGGCTTGGCGAGGTTCTTCCATAGCGGCCGCGTCGTCGGTGTGGCCCGGCTCGGTCACACCGGGGTCTGCTTCGGCCTCATCATTGACCGGATCCGGTTCCGGGCCGTCAGCCTCGCCGTCGGTGGGGTCTAGCGTTGAGGTATCCGCCTCGTCAGTTTCCACGGCTGCAAAAACCTTGGTCGCATCATCGTTGGAAGCAGCAGGTTCAACCGTCTGGGTGACCCCCGCCGGAGCGGCCTGTTCTGCTTGACGATCCCGAATCCAACCGGCCAACCCTGGATACACATTTGGGTGGGCCAAAATATCGTCCCAGGCCTCGGGGTGGGTCTGGGCGAGTTCTTGGAGTCGGTGCGGGGAAATGGCCGGATCGGTCAGGTCGACCGGATCCTGAGGGGATTGCGTCATGCTGCGGGGGTCCTTTGAGGGTCATCAAGGCGTGCCTGAGTTGTATTTCTTTACGGTGTCGCAGCGAACCTGGTGGGATGGAAACCTTCGACGCTGACACCGCATCCAAAGTCTAGCCGAGCACAATAACGCGTCATACTGTAAGTAGTCACACACTTTAGGATAGATTTTGAGTCGCAACCGTGCGGATAACAGTTGCATATATTTGGGGGCGTCGCGAGGTGAACTCCGCCGCCGTATTGTATGAGTAGAACATATGGCTGACGATAATAAACCACAGCATCTCGACCCATCGGACCACAGCGGTGACGAGACCACCACACACCATCGAACCACCACCGATGAGACTCGGGCGCTGCCGGAAATTTCCGACGAGGGCACCGAGAGCGCCAACGCGCCCCTTGACGACGTCGCGTCCGATGCACAAGCTTCCCAGGACGCTGCACCGGATGAGGGCGCTGATGAACCTGTCGAGGACGCTCAGCCAGCCGAGACTGTGACCGAAGAGGTCGATCCCGAAACCCGCATGCTGCAACAAATCGCGGCGTTGAAATCTGGTGACCAGATTGCCGACGACGCTGCTTCGGAAGAGTCCGGAGATGAGCGTTCGGCCGCAGATGCCGATTCGCCGGACATCGTGTCAGCGGATGCATCCGAGGACGACGCACAGGCTGAGGCGGTCCCGCACACCACGGTGTTCTATGATTCGCCAAGCAGCATCGAGGCGACCCAGCAGCCAGACCAGACCGAGACGATGCCGCCGATCGCGGTGGCTGCCGCGGGCGGATCGGCCGCCGGTCCCAACGAGCCAGCAGATACGGCCCGCAAGAAAAAACGCCGGTGGCCGTGGGTCCTGGTGGTTCTGATCGTGTTGCTTGGTGGCGGTTACGTGGCCGCCGCATTTGCGACCCAAGATGCCCTACCAGCCACCCTGACGGTAGAAGGAGTCGATGTGTCTGGGCTGTCGGCCGAAGATGCTGCTCCCAGGTTGGAAGAGGCCTTTGCCGAACGCGCACAGCGCGAGATTTCCGTCGTCGTCCAAGACCACGAAGCCACTCTGATTCCCGCCGAATCCGGATATAGCTACGATGTCGAGGCAACTCTGGATGATCTGACAGCTCTGACGTTCAACCCGGTGGAACTGTGGGCCCGCCTGTTTGGGGAAGCTCATGTGCCCGCCAGCAAATCGGTGGACGAGGAAACCTCCTCGGAGACGATAGCCGGGCTGGCCGAGCAGCTGACCTTTGACCCGACTGAAGGATCGGTGGTCTACGAGGGTGCGGAACTGGACTATACCGAGCCGGTTGACGGGTTCACCGTGGACGACGAAGCGCTGGCCGAGCTGGTGGCCGCCGAATGGTTGGGCGAGGAAACCGAACTGACCGCGCCCGGTGAAGTCGAAGATCCTGCGATCTCGGGCGAACAGTGGGAACAATTCGTTGCCGACACCGCTCAGCCGCTGGTTGAGGACAATTACACGGTGACCGCTGCTGACGCCACCACCGAGCTGACCCCGGCCCAACTGGGTGCAGCAGCCGAAGTCCGGGTGGAAGGTGCCGCTGAGGAAACCGCGGCCACCGACGGACAAGAGACATCTCAGGAGGCCGAGACGTCTGAGGCCACCGAGTCCGAGGATACGCAAGGTGTGCGCCCGGTGTTGATACTCGACGGCGAAGCACTGACCGACTCCCTGGCCGAAAATAATGCGGACTTTGAATCCACAAACCAGGACGCGACCGTGCGCTTGGCCGGGAGCGCGGGTTCTGGTCGTCCGGAAGTCGTTCCTGGTTCCACCGGCCGCGGCGTGGACGATGAACAAGTCGTGGATGAAATCCTGGCTGACCTGGCCGGGGAGCAGACCCGGTCCATCACCGTGGACTTACACGAGGTCAAACCGGAAGTCACCACCGAAGACGCCGAAGCCTGGGACGTCAACCACATCGAGGCCGAATATGCGACCCCCTACCCGCCCAATGACGGGCCACGCACCGCGAACCTGCGGATCGGTGCTGACCGGGTCAATGGAACCGTGGTGATGCCCGGTGAAGAGTTCAACCTGGATGCCATCCTGGGCCCGATCACCGCGGCCAACGGCTACCACTCCTCAGGCGTAGTCGAATCCGGGGTCACCACCAACGCGATCGGCGGCGGGCTATCCCAGATTGCGACCATGGCCTATAACGCCGGCTTTTTGGGCGGCATGGAAATCGTCGAACACAAACCGCACTCGCGCTGGTTCGACCGCTACCCGCAGGGCCGCGAATCCACCTACTGGGAAGGCCAGATCAACGTCCGGTGGAAAAATGACACCGATGCACCCGTCATTGTGGAAATGTGGTTAGCCAACAATCAGGTCCATACCCGGCTGTGGGGCTCGGACTACTACGACGTCTCCACGACCACATCGGAACCGTATAACCACACGGCATCTCCGACCATCCGCAATTCCGACTCGCAATGTGTTGCCGAACGCGGCGGTCGGGAAGGTTTCACCGTCGACGTCCACCGCACCAAGACCCCACCGGATGGTTCACCGATCAAAGAATCCTGGCGCTGGGCCTACTCGGGCTGGCCAACTGTGATCTGTGAATAACTCACCGCGCCGCGGTCGTGCCCTGACCTGGGCGGTGGTGCTGTGTTGCGCGCTGGGGTTGCTTGCCGCCACCCCGGTGCTCGCGGCCTCCACCATCCTGCGCACCGAACTGCTGCCCCGCAGCTCGGTGCTGACCGGTAACCCACTGCGCGATGCCACGGTCGCCGAAGCACCCCAGCTCCCCGCCGAGGTTGTCACCGGCCTGCGCCTAGACCCGGTCTGGATCCAGGACACCGCCGCGGCCACCGGCATCTCGGAGCGCGCCCTGTCGGCGTACACTGCCGCGGCTCTGACGATCCAACATGAGCACCCCAACTGCAACATCGGCTGGAACACCCTGGCGGCGATCGGGTATGTCGAAACCCGCCACGGCACCATCTACGGCTCGCACCTGAACGACGACGGCGTGGCCGTCCCGGCCATTACCGGTCCGGCGCTGGACGGCGAGCAGTTCAAAGGCATCCCCGATAGTGACAACGGCGAACTCGACGGCGACACCACCTGGGATCGGGCCGTCGGGCCGATGCAATTCATCCCGCAAACCTGGGCCATCTACGGGCGCGATGGTAACGGCGATGGGATTGCCGACCCGCAACACATTGACGACGCCACACTGAGTGCTGCTGCCCTACTGTGCGCCAGGGGCGGGGATCTGACCGAGCAAACCAATTGGATCCGCGCCGTGCACGCCTATAACCAAAGCATTGAGTACAACCACCAGGTTGTGGACGCAGCCAATGCCTACGCGCGTGCCGCCCAGTAGTCTCGTGCTGACTTATCAGCCTATGACGACGTCGACACCGGGGTCACCCACACCGCATCGACTGCGGCCGGTCCCAGCGTGAGTTGAGCATCAGGTGCCACCAGGGTCACCGTGTCAGAAAACGGCGCACCCGCCGTCAGTTCCACCACGGTGCCGTGCGCGACGCCGTGGAAGGCAAAGTACTGCAGCAGCGCGGGATCGTCATCGGCAATGCGTTCGACCACCGCCGGCACACCCATGCCCAGTTTGGTCAGGGAGATGGCCGTTAATTCCTGCATGCTGCCATCGGCTAACGGAATTGGATCGCCGTGGGGATCCCGCTGCGGAAAGCCCAAGTACTCATCAATCTTGTCGATCATAAAATCCGACACGGCATGCTCTAACACCTCGGCTTCGTCGTGCACCTGATCCCAGGTATAGCCAAGTGCTTGGACTAAAAACGTTTCGATCAACCGGTGACGGCGGACCATATCCAGCGCGTGAGCTCGACCGATGTCGGTCAGCGTGATCGCGCTATAGGGTGCATGGTCGATCAATCCGGCCTCGCGCAGTCGCCGCAACGCATCCGAGGTTGTCGATAAAGTGACGCCAACCCGTTGGGCAATACTGGTGGCCGTGATCGGTTCATCGGACCACTCACCAGCCAGCCAGATGGCCTTCAAGTAGTCCTGTGTGGAATCCGAGAGTTGGTTGATCGTCATAAATGTTAACGTACCAAGACCCTTGAGTTTCTGCGGAAACTTGAGGCTTTTTGCGTCACAAGCCCACCCGTTTGACGCCCAGGTGGGGCGGTGTGTTGGACAAGGTATTTCAAATCTGGAATACTTTTCTCGTGGAAGACGTTCTATGCAACAGCCGGTCTTCACCAGAGCTTGTGTCAAGACCACAACCCAAACTTTTTGGAGGAATACTTTATGACTACTTTGACCCCAGGTAAATGGACACTCGACGCCTCGCACTCGGAAGCCATGTTCAGTGTTCGTCACGCCGGAATCTCCCGCGTTCGCGGTACATTCGAAGACTTCTCCGGTAGCGCTGAGTTCACCGAAAACCTCAACGGCTCGGTCATCAACGCTGAAGTCCAGACCGCATCGGTCAACACCCGCAACGAAGGCCGCGACGAGCACCTGCGCTCTGCCGATTTCTTTGACGCCGAAAACCACCCGGTCCTGAAATTCGAATCGCTGAAAGTCACCGACTTTGACGGTGAAGACTTCAAACTGCACGGCAACTTGACCCTTCGCGGTGTCACCAAAGAAGTTGAATTCAAAGGCGAATTCGGTGGCCAGACCGTCGACGCATTCGGTGCAACCCGCGCAGGCTTCGAAGCCGAAACCGAAATCTCTCGTGAAGAATTCGGCTTGACCTGGAACGCTGCTCTTGAAGCCGGTGGTTTCCTGGTGTCCGACAAGGTCCGCATCACCCTGGACGTTTCCTTCACCAAAGACGAAGAGTAAACCCTAGCTTTCAGCGCTGCCCGGTGATCCGTTTCGGATCGCCGGGCGGCGTTTTTGCGTTAAAGTGAACACCATGACCGATCAGGCCGTCGAAACACTGTTTCTTTCCACTATCCCGGGCGCCACGCCCTCCAAATGGGTCCACCGCTTCAAAGCGCGCGGCTCCGACGTCACACTGGTGACCCAAGACGAACAGTCTCAGACCTTATTTTTACAGCCGCATGACCCGCCGCGTTATCTGCCGCAGCTGGGCTATCTGCGTTGGCGAGCCGATCAAACCTGGCAGGAACTCGTTGCAGCTGACGGTCTGGATCCAGACGACATCCACCTGGTGCGGCTCTACGAAGAGCACCCGGTCATCATGGTGTCCAAAGACCACCTACTGGCCGCTTGGACCGACGAGGACGGTGACGTCGGTCCCGAGGATCTGGAAGGCGAAACCTTCTGGAACCCGGCCGACTACGCCTCCGAGCCAGTCGATGATCCGCTGGATGCGCCCGAAGAAGTGGCTGCGGGGGAGCGGATGGCCATTCAACTGGTCGCTACCGGTTCCGGTTACACACTGCTACCGGCATCGGTGGCGCGCATGTTTGGGCAAAAAGACGTCCTCGTGTTGCCGACAAACATCCACCCCGGCTGGGAAGTTGGCCTTGCCTGGCGCAGAGCTGCCGACTCCGACATGATTCAAGATTTTATTGGCGTGACCAAGGGCCGTCGACCGCGTTCCAGCAGATAGCCAGCGCTGAGACTTATGCTCTGTCCAAGCCCGGCGTCGTAAGACCAAGAGTGATGAACTCACCAGAGGAGTCGCTGGTTTTGATGCCAACGATCCCCGGCCTATCACTTGGCACGACCTCGATGGCACCGCTTGACCACGCGTAGATCATTCCGCGCTGGCTCTCGCGCGGTTGGCCCTGCAAAATAGTCCCGAATAGGGTGTGCGACTTTTCCAGGTCCGCTGACTTCAATACCGTCGGCCCGATGTGCTGTGTGTGGCCCGGCTGAGTCTCCCAGATGTTCGTCCACCAGTCATGGTTTCTCGCCCCGTGAATATGCGGCATAGCTTGCACATCACGCTCATAGCTGGTGAGTAACTGCTGCGCTGATAGATACTGACGATCGGAACTGGCCAGTTGGATAATGGTTCGATGTGTGGCATCAGGGCGGATAAACGCTTCCTGCCATGCGGGGTGGTCGTAGTGCTCATCGACGACGCCGAAGCCATGCTCGCGTACGGCAACAACGACGTCGCGAAGATTTTGCACGGAAAAGGTGAGATGATGCGGACTCTCGCCACGTTTATCCAGGTAGTGACTTAGGAAACCGTCTCCGGTCGGCTCGATCAATTCAACTTTCGTCCCGTGGGCTTCTGATCCGATGTACATCATGAGGTATCGGAATGCGTCCAGGGATTCACCGGTGATGGGTGTCGCCCCAAAGTCCTGGCGAAGCTGGCGTGCGCTGGCCAATGCGTCGTGGACGGCGAACGACGTATGATCAAAATCGATGTGGGGTTGCTGGGCTTGAGACGTCATGACTGCCTCAGGCCAGGCGGCCGGGCTCGATGGGTGCTGGTTCATCGTCTTGGCGGTCGATCGGTTCGGTATCGCGCCAGCGAGCGATGGCCCACATGATGTGATAGATCCCCAGCACCGCAATGGTTCCCAGAGCGATGCCGCCGAACTGCATGCCACCGACTTCAATGACCGGATCGGCGATGGCGATAATCAGGCCGGCCCCGGCGGCCATGAGGTTGATGGTGTTAGAGAAATCGACCTTGTTATTGACCCAGATGCGGGCACCCATGATCCCGATCATCCCGTAGAGAATGATGCCGGCTCCGGCGGCAACGCCCATCGGAATGGTGGCAATCAGTGCACCAAATTTCGGGAAGAATGCCAGGCACATCGCGACAATGCCGGCGACCCAGTAGGCGGCGGTTGAATAAATGCGCGATGAGGCCATAACCCCAATGTTCTCGGCATAGGTCGTCGTCCCAACACCACCGCCGGCACCCGAGAGCATGGTGGCGACGCCGTCGGCAATAATGGCTCGGCCGTTGTGCGGGTCAAGATCCGTGCGGGTCATCAGGCCCACGGTTCGCACATGGCCGATGTTTTCAGCGACTAGTACGAACACGACCGGCAGGAATAAAAACATTACGTCGAGGCGGAACTCGGGCGTGTGGAAGGCCGGCAGCCCGATCCAGGCGGCGTCGGCCACCGGTTGAAAGTCAATCTCATCCTGGGCCAGGGCCAGCAGATAGCCGACGATGATCCCAATCAAAATGGACAACCTTCCAAGGAAGCCTCGGAAGAGCACCGCGGCGATGATCACGGCCGCCGTCGTCCCAAAGGTAGTAAGTGGTACTTCTTGCATCCCGTCGGTGGTGGCCCCGGCCAGGTTCAGCCCGATCAGCGCGAGAATCGTACCCATCACGGCCGGTGGCATGACCGCGTGAATCCAACCGGTCCCCGCCCGGTGGACGATGAACCCGATGATGACCAGTGCCACGCCGGTGACGAGGATCCCACCGGAGGCTGCGGCCATGGAATGCATCGACGTTGCCGCGGTGAGCGGGGCAATGAACGCGAACGAGGAGCCGAGGTAGCTGGGCACTTTGCCCTGGGTGATCACCAGAAACAGCAGGGTACCGATCCCCGAGAAGAACAGTGCCGCCGTCGGAGGGAAACCGGTTAGCGCCGGCACTAGCACGGTTGCCCCAAACATCGCCATGACGTGTTGTAGGCCAATGCCGATGGTCTGCGGGGCTGCCATCCGTTCATCAGGCTTGACGACTTGGCCTGGGGTAATCGTTTTGCCATCACCGTGGATGTCCCAGGTCAGGCCGAAGCGTTTACGGAATGATGCTGCCACGGCAGGCTCCTCTATGCGCGGTATTCGTTGCCAGCAAGACTTTACCAATTTACCCCGCCTGCAGCACCAATTCGCGCTACCATTCAGGAATAAGGAAAGGAACCCTGCATGCCAGAGTTTTTGGCGCCCCACGGTGCCGATGTGGAGCGCGACGACGTCGGCCACCCGCTGGTGCGGCCACAACTGATTGCCACCGACTTGGACGGGACCATCATCCCGTACTCCGAAACCCACACCGGCTACGTTTCGCCGCGCACCCTGGACGCCTTTGCCGCCGCGATCGACGCCGGAATTCATGTCGCGTTTGTCACCGGGCGGCCGATGCGCTGGATGACGGCGCTGACCCCCGTGCTGGGGTCCATGGGGCCGGCCATCGTGTCCAACGGCGCGATTATTTACGACATGAACACCGACAGGGTGTTAGAAGCCCACCCGATGGACCACAATCTGGTGGCCGATGTGACCAATGAACTGCGCAGCCTGTTTTCGGGTGCGATCTTTGGTGCCGAAACGCTGACCGGGTTAATCATGGAACCCGAATTCATCGCTGCTTCCTCCCGGGCAGCAGCCCGCAAAGTCGACCTGGCGGCGGCCGCCACCAAAGAACCGACCGATACCGTGGCGGTGCGCTCATCTCGCTGGATTGAAGTAAACCGGATCACCGATCGGCTGGCCGAACACCCCAAAGTCGTCAAACTGATGGTCAAGGTCAACGGCCACGACCCCGACGAGCTGCTCCTGGCCGTGCGCTCGCACTTTGGTTCGCTCGTCCAAGTCACCCACTCGGTGCCCGGGGTCGCGCTGTTAGAAATCTCCCGTGGCGACATCCACAAGGCTTCGACCCTGGCCGACTATGCCGCCAGCCTTGGCGTACACGCCAATGACGTCGTTGCCTTCGGAGATCAACGCAACGACGAACAAATGCTGCGTTGGGCCGGCACCGGCTATGCCGTGGAATCCGGCAACCCGGCGTTATTTGTCCAAGCCGACGTGGTTGCTCCGGCCTGTGATGACGACGGCGTCGCCAAGATGATTGAACACTTACTGACCCTGCCCGAATAGCCAGCGCTCGATCACTTGGGCGTGGCGGGGCTGTCGCGCACGCAGGTGCCGCCTAGAACAATTCGGCGCACTGCCGAGGTACACCGGTGGCAAAATAGCGACGCAGTGTCCTTTGCTGCTGGTCGGTGAGGTCTTCCGGCAGCACACACGAGGTCACATTATCAGGGGAGACGTGGCGCAGTGATTTTGCCAAATCGGTAATCCGGCCCGTATCCAGTTGCGCATCGGCATCCACGTACGACGTCAACGTTGAAGCCAAGGTCTTGAGCTGCCCGGCGTCCTGCACTTTCAGTGTTTCCTGTAAGACCGACTGCCAGACGTCGTCGGCACTGAGCGCCGTCGGGTCAGTCAATACCGCGGCGGCCGCACCCGGAGCGGTTTCCAACTGCGTGAGAAACTCCAAATCCCACCGCATGACATGCTCCATGCGCGCACCCGTAAACGCTTCGACCTCACCGACCGTGCCGGCAATGTCCTGAATATCCGTGACCGCCGTGAAATCGCGGGGAAAATTGACGATATCTACCCGACGTCGCCCATCGGCCAGATGGAACACCGACAGAGTTTGGTGCTCGCCGGCTGCCTCCCCGAAGACGAGAAAGTTCACCGGCCCGCGTGGGGCATCCGAGCCGTCTGGCCGCTGTGTCTCGGTGGGGAAGGGGTCTGTGATGACGCCCAGGGGTTGGAAACTGGCACGCAGTGTCGAGATAGCAAACCATGCCGCACCGGCAAAAAGTGCCACCACAATACCCCAAACCCAGAATTTTGTGCGTCGCGAAGCTGCAGCCATGTTGCGAAGTCTACTCGAGCCCTTCCGCATGGCACTAATAGCTCAGCTTTGAAATATCGTACGGTTAGAGACATGACCACTGGCTCCCACGACACGTTATCCGCCCGGATAGTCGAGCTGAAAGCCTTCGCCGCAACCCGGGCCACCCATTCGCGCTCTTTCCGCATGGATCAGCTCAAAGGCCTACGCGAAGTTTTCGAAGACTATACCGAGGACATTCAGGACGCCCTGTGGCAGGACATTGGCAAATCAGCGGCCCAGACCGACCAAACCGAATTTGTTCCCGTCAAAGACGAAATCTCGTATGCCATGTTGCACCTGACCGACTGGATGGAACCCCAGCCCCGCTCCATCCCATACGGTCTGCGCCCCGGCAAGGCCATGGTCAAACCCCGTCCGCTGGGTGTGGTGGGTATTGTCGGCCACTGGGCCCACCCGTTTTACACCCTGCTGGCTCCGCTGGTCGGCGCCGTCGCGGCCGGGAATTGCATGGTGCTAAAACCTTCGATGCATGCGCCACGCACCGCCAAACTGCTGGGCAGCATTCTGCCCGAATATCTTAACCCGCGCTCAATTGTCACTGTCACCGGGGGAGCAGAGGCACTGGACGAACTCGTGGCCCAGCCGCTTGATCACCTGTTTTTCACCGGCTCCGAAAGCCTCGGACGACACGTCTACCAACGGGCCGCCGCACAACTCACCCCGGTCACGCTGCAGCTGGGCGGCAAATCCCCGGTCATCGTCGTGGATGGTTCCGATTGGAAAACCATTGGCAGGCGCATCGCCTACGGCAAGTTCACCAACGCCGGCCAGAGCCTGGTGAGCCCGGATTATCTAATCGCCGTGGGATACGACGTCGCTGCCAAAGTCCAACAAGGCGTGATCGATGCCATTGAAGAGTTCTACGGACCCAGCCCGGGCGAGTCGAAACAATTTGGTCGGATCATCACCGCGCAGCACACCCAGCGGCTCGTTGATCTCATCCGTGCCACAACCAAGGGCGCGGTTGGTGCCACCCCCGCCCGACTCGTGCACGGTGGGAAATACAACATCGAATCTGCATTCTTGGCGCCAACCATTCTGGCCGATGTGCACCCGAACTCGGCGATCATGCAAGAACAAATCTTAGGCCCGGTCTTACCAATCCTGGTGGTCGACACCTACGATGAAGCCATAGAATTTGCGAACTCCAAACCTACCGCGCCGGCCGCCTACCTTTTTTCTGAACGACGTCGCATCCGTAAAGACTTCATGCACCGCATCAACGCCGGCGCCGCTGTCATGAACGCCACCATTATTCAGACCGTGCTGCCCTCGCTACCGCATAACTTCACCGGCGGTGCAGGGTTTGGCACCTGGGGCGGTCATGAAAGTTTCCGGCTCTTCTCGCAATATCGCACACACTTCTATAAACCAACGCGCCTCGACACACTGCAAGCCGCCTACCCGCCGGACCCCACCTACGGGCAGCGGATGATTGACCGACTCAAATAGCGCCAAGACCGCACAGATGCTGCGCCAGACGGCTGCGGTATAGCCCGCGAAGGCACTCAGGCGCGTTCCACGCGGTGCAGTTCCACTTCGATAGTGTTGCCGCTGATGCTAGCGGTCATCATGGTGCAGTGGGGTTGCCGCCGCCGATCGGTGGGAGAACCGGGATTCAACAGCCGCATGCCACCGGGTGACACAGTATCCCACGGGATATGCGAATGCCCGAAAATCAGCACATCGACGGATGGGAATGCCAGATCCGCCCGCTTCTCCCGCCCTTTGGCCTGACCGGTTTCATGTATGACTGCCAGGTGCAAATCCTCAACCGTAAAATACGCCACCTCGGGCAGCCTTTCCCGCAGCGTCGGGCCGTCATTATTGCCATACACGCCATGTAAGACTCGCGCGCGACTCTGGAGGAGCTCGTGGGTGTCGAGATCAATCCAGTCGCCAGCGTGCACAACAATATCGGCCGCATCGATGGCTTGAAGCACTGCATCCGACAGGCGCTTGGCTCTGGCCGGAATGTGGGTATCGGCTAGCAGTAAAAGGTTGGTGGCCATGTCCCCATTATGGCATTGCCAAGGTTGCCGTCACGGGTGTCCCGCGTTGACCACGTCGGCCAAGGACCAACCCGGAGGTCTGAGTTTTAGGTGCACAGGAAGTTATCCACAATTCGGACGTGCGCTCGCCCGTAGGCACCGTTTGGGCCATACGTTGGGAGATAGTCCTAGACCGTCACCCACATGAAAGAGGCAGTGATGACCACCCCAAAGACCAAACTTTCGCTTATGCTCGGCACGATCGGTATCGCAGTAGCGCTCAGCGGTTGTTCGGCCAGTGAAGCCGATGAGGCCCGCGGTGAGTCATCGCCGAGTGAGCCTGCGGAGACTGCAGAATATGTTGCAGCTTCCGCTGAAGGACCGGCAGAAAATGTCCCCGCGCCGGTGGTGCCAGATGCGGTCAAAGAGCATAGTGCTGACGGCGCCCGGGCGACGATTGAATACTTTTGGGAGGCCGTGGATTACGGACGTCTCACCGGAAACACCGAGCCGATCGAGCAGGTAACCCACTACGTGTGCGAATCATGTAACCAACTGATTTACAAGTGGGAACAGATTTATGAGGACGGCGCCTGGGCCGTGCTCGACGGCGAAACCAGCATCAAAATCGGCGAGGTGCAACAAAACTACACCGAGGAGACCGACGAAGAGTGGACCGCCGTGCTGTTCAAAATGGACGAACCTTCAAGTGAGTTCTATCAAGACGGCGTGCTCAATGAAGATGCGAGCACCGAAGGCGGCGAATCTGCTGGGTGGTGGGTCGAGATGGTCTACGACGAAGACGACGGCCAGTGGGTCATCGACTGGCTAGACATTGATCCAGCCTTCGACGAATGATCGCGGTTACCCACTAGCGGGTGGGTAACCGGTCACGATCATAGGTAATGTCCGTATACCCGTGTGGTTGAGGTTTGCCATCCTCACCCAGGGATACAAAAACGATTTTGTCGATACTGAGTATGACGTTGCGGGTAATCATGTTGCGCACCACGGCACGCATCGTCAACGAAGTACGACCAAAATGTGTGGCCTTGAGCCCCATTTCGATCATGTCACCCTGTACAGCAGAGGCGACGAAATTGATCTCGGACATCATTTTGGTCACCGCACGATGGTTCCCCATCTGCAGCATCGCATAAATCGCGGCCTCTTCGTCGACCCAGCGCAGCAACGCACCACCGAACAGGGTCCCGTTAGCATTCAGATCCTCCGGCTTGACCCATTTTCGGGTGTGAAAGTTCATGCCGTCATCGAGCACACTAAATTGTTGGGTTTTGGGATGAATTGCTTGATCACTCATACCCCAAACTGTAGTGTGAGGCACAACCTGCCGCGATAACGCTGCTCACAGTTGCGCTGCCGGGTGCAGGATTACTCTGCGGGCGTGGTCGGCCTGTTAGCGGCCACCAGCGCTTCGAGTCGAGCACCCAGACGAAGTAACTTATCCTCGGTCCCGGCACGGCCAATGGCTTGGATCGACCACGACATGCCGTCCTCATCGTCCTTGACCGGAATCGAAATGGCCGGCAACCCCATGACGTTGATCATTGAGGTATACGGCGTGAACTTGCACTGGTACTCATAGTCATCTTGGGCTGCCATCGCCGAGAACGTGCCCACTGGTGGCGGGGTAAATGCCAACACCGGAGTCACGATAATATCGTAGGCCTCAAACTGACGACGCGTATCGGCGGCCCAATCGGAGAGTTCAGCAACCGCCGTCTCATACTGTGCCTCGGTGCGCTCGCGAGCCTGTTGCAAGAAGTCCTTGGCCAGGGCTTCCATCCGCTCCTCAGCACCCTCAGGCAGCGGGATCCGCGTCAGGCCTTGCGTCCAGACCGTCTGGAAATTCTTGTGGTAGCCGGGTCGGTAGGAGAAACTCATCTCCTCAATCGACAACCCCTCTTTACTCAACAACGTCACCGCCAGGGTTAATGCCTGAACCGCTGATTGTGACAGCGTAATATCCAAATCTGGTTGGAAGGGTGAGGCGGTGGTATAGCCAATTGATACATCACACGCCGACTCTCGTCCCTGTTGGGCAGCGGTCAGGTATCGACCGTTGGTCTGGGTCGGGTCCACAAGCGCATCCATTAACAAGGCGGCGTCTTCCACCGTGCGAGCAAGTGGACCGGTGACTCCCAGGTTGGTGACCTCGTCGTTCTGCTCGTCGGTGGGGATTGTTCCGCGCCCAGGTTTCAGCCCCACGATGCCGGTGGCAGCGGCAGGAATCCGAATTGACCCGCCACCATCGGTGCCGGGCGCAACCGGTAACATCCCGGCGGCAACCGCGGCCGCAGCCCCACCAGAGGAACCACCCGCAGTCAGTTCCGGATTGCGTGGATTCCGTGCGGGCTCAGAAATTGCGTTATCTGAATGGCTGGACAGCGCAAACTCGGGCACGGTCGTCTTGCCTACCTGCACCGCACCGGCGGTGTTCAAGTTCAAGGAGATCGGATCATCTTCGGCCTGCGGCTCGGTATCGGCAAACAGCCTGGACCCAAACGTGGTGACCATTCCGGCCACATTCACCGTGTCTTTCACCGCCAGCGGTAAACCATGCAGCGGCCCGACCACACCGGTGGCAGCATACACGTGGTCCAACTCATCTGCTCGTGCCAGCGCGGCGTCGTCCTGCACCGCCATAAAAGCACCCAGATCGGTGTGCTGATGGATCACGGAAAGATAATGTTCGGTGACTTGACGAGCGGTATAGGTACCAGCGGCAACCGCATCCCGCAGCTGGCGAGCGGAAAGCGAACCGAAAACGTGATGTTCAGTCATGGATTCCACTGTATACGCCCACGGTGGCAATCGGGCGGCTTTTACTAGCAGCCGCGCGTTTTTTTGGTTTACCATAAGCCCCATGAACGACTTTGAAACTCTGACCGTAGATCAAGTACCCGACGACGCTCACATTCTGGACGTACGCGACCCGTATGAATTCGACGCCGGCCACATCCCGGGCGCCATCAACATCCCACTAGACCAATTACCGCTGCGCATCGAAGAACTCGACCCCGACACCGACTACTACGTCATCTGCCGGACCGGGGGCCGCTCCGCAAGGGCCACCCCGTACATGGAAATGCACGGGTACTCGGCCGTCAACGTTGCCGGCGGGTGCGGGGCCTGGCTCGAGGCAGATAAACCACTGGTCTCTGAAACCGGGCACGAACCGATCGTGCGCTAAAAGCGCGCGCCGTGGTACGGGGTGCGTAAGATAAGCAATCATGAAGTCGTTTGCGTATCTTGGCCCCGAGGGCACATTCACCGAAGCTGCTCTCAACAGGGTGCCCGAAGCTCAAGGGGCCGACCAGGTCCCACTGGGCTCGGTCATCACCGCGTTGAATCAGGTACGTACCGGCGAGGTCGATGCCGCCGTCGTCCCGATGGAAAACTCGGTAGAAGGTGGGGTCACCGCAACCCTGGATGCCATTGCCTCGGGTGATGCGCTGCATATTATTCGCGAAGTGCTGGTGCCCATCTCGTTTATGCTGGTGGGCCGACCCGACGGGCCGCGCGAACTGTCCGAGCTGCACAGCGTTGCCACGCACACCCACGCCTGGGCGCAGGTGCGCATCTGGGCCGAAGCCAATATCCCCAACGCCGCCTACGTCCAAGCCGCCTCGACCGCAGCCGGAGCGCACGGATTACTAGACGAGGCAACATCCTATGACGCCGCAGTGTGCGCCCCACACCTAGCGAAGAAACTTGGCCTGCCGATTTTGGCCGAGGGTATCGAAGACACCGAAGGGGCCGTTACTCGATTTGTGGTCGTGGCCCGAGCAGGGAGTCTTCCGGAACCCACCGGATCGGATAAAACCTCCCTGGTGGTCCCACTGCCAGAAGACCGCCCCGGTGCGCTGGTACAAATCATGAACCAGTTCTCCACGCGCGGGGTCAACCTGTCGCGCATCGAATCTCGCCCCACCGGTGAGTACCTGGGCAAATACTTCTTCTCGATTGACCTTGAAGGTCACCTAGCCGATGAACGCGTCTCCGCCGCGTTGGCCGCTCTGTACCGGATGTTCCCGGGGGTGCGCTTTTTAGGTTCGTATCCACGCGCCGAAGGCGTGCCCTATGTGATCCCCGAATACACCACCGATGAAGCATATCAGCGTGGCCGCGCCTGGGTGCGCAGCATTTTAGACCGCTAGCGCGCTGCCGCCCCGTTCGGTGCAGGGGGATTACTGATCAGTTGGCGGCGGAGCGGGCACCCGCACCTGTAATGATCGCGGAATGGCCTCGGCCATAATCTCTTTGGTCTTAGGGATCGGATCCCCATCAATTTGGGCCACCAGTGGCTCTTCGAACACCATCTTGCAGGTACGCGTTGGAAACGTCGTCACCCGCGTGGTTTTTTGTTTCGGGACCAGGGCGGCCGCGGCCACTTGAATCCAATCCACGAGGTTGCGCGGATCTAACAGCGCCACATCTAGTAGTCCGTCGTCGATGACGGCTTCGGGCACCATATTGAACCCTCCGGTGAGGATCCCGCAATTGGCAAGCATGGCTGAACGCACCCGATACCGTCTCGGTTCGCCGTCCTGAGCCGTGACCGTGACCGTGTGGTGTTTGCCGCGCAGCTTCCGCACGCCTGCCTCGGTGTAGGCCAGCCAACCCGCCGCAGCTTTCAGCCGATCTGAGGTGGAGTGCATGATCTCAGCATCGAATCCGGCCCCGGCAATCACCGTCGACACTAGATTATCCTGCGTATCATCCTCGTAGACCACGTCCAAGGAGACCACATCGATCGAACGTACCGTGCCGTTAAAAGCGATGTAAATGCATTCTTGAACGTCGTTGAACGGCAACTCCAGATTCCGGGCCAACAAATTGCCGGTGCCGGTGGGAATGATCGCCAGCTGCACATCGGTGTTGACTAATACCTTCGCTGCCGCGCGCACCGTGCCGTCACCTCCGGCAACCAAGACCAGCTGAGCGCCGTCGTCCACGGCCTGCTGCACGGCAGACAAACCGGAATCCTCCAGCGTTGTTTCATAAAATTTCGGCTCCGGCAGCCCAAAGAGTCGACATGCTTGAGCCACCAACGGCACCGCTTGGTCCGAAGCCGCCTTCGACGGGTTATAGACCAGAGCGACTCGATTTGGCACCCCTAATCTCGAGGCGACCTGCGGCAACTCATAAGCTTGAGATAACTGGTCCGATAGGTCCCGACTGACTGCCTCCGCACGGTGTGCGCGGTCGCGGGCTTTGCGCCAGGCCACCAGCGCGATGATTGCCCCAACCATGGCGCACACGGCTACCACCAGCAGCACAATCGTTAACGGGGTCATGTCAACAAGTGTAGGTTACAGCCGGCTCGGGTAGGCTGAAGCATGTGATTGACGTAAAGCATCTTGCCGAAAACCCTGAACTATACCGCGCCTCGCAGCGAGCTCGTGGAGCCGACGAGTCGCTGGTTGATCAGATCATCGCCGCTGACGCCGAACGCCGCGCCGCCCGGCAGGCTTTCGAGAACCTGCGCGCCGAGCAAAAAGTCTTCTCCAAGAAGATTGGCCCGGCCAAAGGCGACGAGAAAAAAGCCCTGCTGGACCAAGCTAAAGAGCTCGCGGCTAACGTGAAAGCTGCCGAAGCCGAAGCGGACACCAAAAACCAGCTGCTCGAAGACCTCAATAATGTGTTCCCCAACCTCATCATCGAAGGCATCCCTTCGGGTGGGGAAGAGAACTTTGCAGTACTCAAGACAGTAGGCGACGTCCCAGCATTTGATTTTCAGCCCCGCGATCACCTGGAACTGGGCGAAATGCTGGGCGCCATCGACATGGAACGCGGCGCCAAAGTCTCCGGCTCGCGCTTCTACTTCCTCAAAGGCGTTGGCGCTCAGTTAGAGATGGCGCTCACCCAGATGGGGATGGCCCAAGCCGCTGAGGCCGGGTTTACTCCGATCATCACCCCCACCCTGGTACGCCCAGAAATCATGAACGGCACCGGGTTTAATGTCGAACACGACGACGAAATTTACCGGATCGAAAAAGACGATCTCTACCTGGTCGGCACCTCCGAAGTCGCGCTGGCCGGCTACTATGCTGACGAAATTATTGACCTGAGTGACGGGCCGGTTCGCTTCGCCGGATACTCGACCTGCTACCGTCGCGAAGCCGGCGCTGCCGGCAAAGACACCCGGGGCATCATCCGGGTCCACCAGTTCAATAAACTGGAAATGTTCATCTACACCACCCCGGAAGAGGCCGAAGCAGAACACGAACGCCTGCTGGCTTGGGAAGAAGAGATGCTCGCCAAAATCGAGGTCCCCTACCGGGTCATCGATACCGCCGCCGGCGACCTCGGCCCCTCGGCTGCACGCAAATTTGACTGCGAAGCCTGGGTACCAACCCAAGACGCCTACCGCGAGCTCACCTCGACCTCTAACTGCACGACCTTCCAAGCCCGCCGCCACAATGTGCGTGAACGCTTATACAACGACGACGGTTCCAGAGCCGGTACCCGGATTGCCGCGACACTTAACGGCACCCTGGCTACCACCCGCTGGCTGGTCGCTATTTTGGAAAACCACCAAAATGAAGACGGCTCGGTCAACGTACCCAAAGCCCTGCAGCCCTACATGGGTGGCAAGACCGTGCTGGAGCCCATCGCCTAGAAAGTACGACAACCACAAGCTTTCAATCCGCCCAACAGGCCGATTCTGGCATTCTCAGAATTGGACTGTTGGGTGTTCGTGTCGGCTGGCCGCCAGGGAATATGCGGGTGTTTACTGTCAAGTTCTGCCGAATTTGTCACTGGTTCATCACAGCGTTGCTCGACATGGTTGACTAGTGGGCATGAAGAAAAAGATGGTCTGTTTAGACGTAGACGGCACGATCGTGGATTTCGATGGCCACATGTACCCAGAAGTGCGTGCCGAAATCATTAATGTCATGGAAGCCGGTCACCACGTGCTGATCGCCACCGGCCGGGCTTTCCACGCTACCTTGCCCATTATTCGCGACATCGGCCTGCACTGCGGTTATTCAGTGTGTTCAAACGGTGGGGTCGCCTTGCGCTTGGACCCAGAACTCGACGAAGGCTTTGAGGTCGTTGCCCGCAGTACGTTCGACCCGTCATCGGTGTTAGAGAAACTGCGCGACCGCGTCCCGACAGCTCGATTCGCTATCGAGGACGACCAAGGTAACTACCTGTCTACCGAGCGTTTCCAAGACTTTAGCTTCGGCGTCCAAGCTACCGGTGTGACCTTCGAAGAACTCCAGGAAACCACAGCAGTGCGTCTTGTGGTCTTCTCGCAGAGTGCTTCGACCCGCGAGTTCGCCTCTGCTATCGAATCCTTGGGATTGCAAGGCATCACCTACTCCGTAGGGTATAACGCCTGGCTTGATGTGGCTGGTGCCGGCGTGACCAAAGCCTCTGGTCTTGAAGCTCTACGCCAGGTATTGCATGTTGATCGAGCGGATACTGTAGCCATCGGTGATGGCTTCAACGATGTTGAGATGCTGGAATGGGCGGGTCGAGGCGTGGCCATGGGCCAAGCACCAGCCGAAGTCAAACACGTGGCAGACGAAATCACCGGCACCGTCCACGAGGGCGGCCTGGCCACCGTGTTGCGCACCCTGCACTAAAGGCCAGTGGTTGCTAAGAAAAACCCCGAGCCCAGCTAGTGGCGAGCGTTGACGCTATATCCCACTATTGGATTGGATGTTCACGGCGGCGTCGGTCTGATCTAACAGCAGGCTGACTGCACTACGCACTTCGTGTTCGGTGTTATACAGCGATCGCTTGATGGCTTGCGATACCGCCTGCACCGTCATGCCAAGTTCGTGAGCCACCCGACGCTGTTGGCCGCGAACTCCCGGATCAAGTCGATCCAAGACCGCCCATTCAGCGTCCGAACGCCGAGACACGATATGCCCGAGTAGCTGCAAGACACTTTGGGCGTGTTTACCCAACTGGGTTTGTTCGACACCACGCGGGGGCTTGGCCGCTTCAACGCGCAACGGCACCAACTGGCCTTGTTTGGCAGCCAGAGCAACAGCCAAGTCGGCGGCTCGGACACCGGAGCCTGTCAGCTGATCTTCGTGCTCGGTTGCAGACCCCACGCCGATTCCCACATTCCACGTACCTAACCGCATCGCATACAACGCGGTTTCAACGACCTGGGGGGCCGCAGAAAATACCTGGCAATACGCCATCGGATCTGGGGACCGAGAACCGGACAGTTCTACCCCGAGGTGCTGTTGAATATCCTGGTGAAATTCTGTGGCACGGCGTTCACTGGGTTCCACGGAACGCTGGGTCATGGTCACAACAAACATATGTCCATCCTTGCACGCAGACGGGATCGAAGGCGAGACAACTCAAGTGATTGTGGGTGACATAGGGCAGTGATGCTCGTTGTGGAAAACGACGAAACGCCGTAAGAAGGGATTCTCACGGCGTTCGACGGCGTCTTCGACGCGCAGAAGTTTTTGAATTACCTTATGGCGAAATTGCTCAAAGCCTGGCAGTTTTCAATAGATACCAGCAGATTTTGGTGTTGTTTTAGCCGTTAAAGCGATCGATCGACGCTTGCAGTTCGGCCTCAGCGGCGGCCCGGTCTTTCCACCCTTCAGCTTTTACCCATTTGCCTGGTTCGAGATCCTTGTAGCGAGTAAAGAAGTGTTCGATCTCTTTGATCAAGAACTCGTTGATATCTTCGAGCTCTTGGATGTGATCAAAGCGCGGGTCGGCTGGGACACACAGCAGCTTGTCGTCACCGCCGCCGTCGTCGGTCATAGAAAACATGCCGATAGGGCGAGCTTCGACCACAACATTTGGCAACAGATCAAACCCAGGCAGGTAAACCAGCGCATCCAAGGGGTCACCATCTTCACCCAGGGTGTTATCGAAAAACCCGTAGTGGGTTGGGTATTCCATGGAGGTAAACAGGATGCGATCCAGGTGTAACCGGCCGGTTTCTTCGTTAATTTCGTATTTGACGCGTGAACCGGCAGGGATCTCAATGGTGACGTCGTGCTGCATTATTTCTCCATCTACTTGGCGGTAAGACTTGCCGCACCGAATGACTTGGGGCAAGCGTATGCTTGATCTAAGGTTATTACGTCCGCGGGTGAATAACCCAAAATGTGCTCAAAGGGTGCAGAACATTAAACAGGCTAACGCGAAACCAGTTGTTCAGGTGAAACCATGATGGCAGCGAAATCTTCTGGACGGCGTGCCAGAACCGCCGCCTCCGGGCGTCATCGCTGGTTACCCTGGATCCTGGGACTCGTGCTTGGGCTCGTCGTCGGCGGTGGCATGACCTGGGTATATGCGCCACCCAATGCGGATGTCATCCGGGTGCAATCAGCCGAGTGGGTCCACCACATGCGTAACCTCGTCACCCCGGGGGCCAGCCCATCATCGACCAAAACCTCGGTCGATGACCCCAAGATTTATGCCCCCGTGCCCCTTGCCCTGCCGCCTGAAAACACCAGCGATCATGACCTTGTGGCCGATAACCTTGACCAACTGATCAACGTTAACGCGCCCATCCCGGAGCCAGGCCAGCTTGCTATCGCCCTGGACGAAGCAGTCGCGAGACTGACCCTGAACCACCGGATGCTCGTTGTCGATGCTGCTACCGGCCGTGCCTTATATGACACCGGGGGCCAGGATCCGATTGTGCCTGCTTCCACCCTGAAACTGTTCACTGCTATCAGCGCGTTGCATCACCTGGACACCCACCATCGATTTACTACCTCCGCGAGTTATGATCCGACGCAGGGCGTGACCCTGATCGGCGGGGGAGACGGGCTGTTATCGAACGGTGCCAGCACCGGTGAAACTGTTGGTTATGCCGGGTTGGCAGATTTAGCCAATGCCACGTGGGAGGCCATTGAACACGATGTGCCTCAAGGTGACGTCGTCGACGTCCGAGTGGATGTCTCCCGATACGCTGAGCCATTTGTTCACCCCAGCTGGACCGAAGGGTTGATGACCAGCGGTTGGGTTTCTCCCGTCTACCCGCTCAATACCTGGGGCGGATTTGTAGCCGACCCGCAACTCACCAGCGATGCAGTAGCCGACGGGGCCGCCTACGCCGGCGCCGCCTTCGCCCAGCGTTTGACCGAAGCAGCTACCCAAGCCGGATACGACGTCGAATTTTCCAATGCTGGACGCACGATGGAACCCTCCGGGGCAGAACCGGTAGCCAGTGTGCGTTCCGCAACGCTGGGTGAACAGTTGCAATTTGCCATGAAACAATCCAACAACATGCTGTTTGAGATGTTTGGTCGGGAAGCAGCACTTGCAGCCGAAGCAAGCCCAGACTTCAATGGTTCCACAACCACCACCCTCAACACGCTGCAAGAGCTGGGACTCAACGTCGAACACCTGCACTTTGTCGATAACAGTGGGCTATCACCAAACAGTCGAGCCACCCTGGACGCCACCGTGCAACTGTACGAACACATGTTAACCGAAGAACCATACCGGCCAATTTTCCAAACCCTCACCATCGCTGGTTACGACGGGACAATGCGTAACCGGATGACTGAAGCACCATACTCGGGCGTGGTACGTTCTAAAACCGGCACGCTTGACATCGCAAGTTCCAACGCCGGGTCTACCGTCACCGCAGACGGCCGCACCCTATGGTTTGCCATCAACACCACTGGCGCTGACGGAGATTATGCAGCAGCCCGAACAGAACAAGACCACCTTGCCGAGGTACTAACCGACTGCGGATGCAGCAAGTGAGTAACGACATCGTTGATCCAGTAGGGTTCAACATGAAGGGACACCGCCATGCAAATTTTTAGTCAAAAGGTGGCAGCATCCACCGGACGCAACCTTGTGCCACCCGGACCCCGAGTTCCCGCCACCGACGCCATCATTGAAACCGAAGCGCTCCGCGCCGCTGCATACGCCGCCGCAGAGCACGTGGCGACTCTGAGTAAGCTCTCCGCCGTTGAACACTGGGCCAGTGAACCTATCGATGCCGACGTCGAAGTCCTCGTGGTGGATCGCCCCGGCTGGATCACCGCAAACTCGCACTCGCTTCAGGTCATGCTCGAACCAGCATTTCAGCGGCTCAGCCAAGTCAGCGAAAGCCTGGTGAAAAGCCTCGGTTCAGACGCCACCGCAGGTTTCTCCGGCGCCCAAGTAGGTGCGGTGCTAGCATTCTTATCCACCAAGATTTTAGGCCAGTTTGAGCCCTACGCCGCCCAAGCTGCCGGTGGAGACGCTAAACCCCGACTGATGCTTGTGGCACCCAACGTCATGATGATCCGGGACGAACTCAAACTCGACCCCGAAGACTTCAGATTTTGGGTTAGCCTGCACGAACTGACACACGTGGCCCAATTCGCCCAGGCCCCGTGGCTGTCGCAGCACATCTTGGACATCGCAACCGACTTTTTGCTAACCAGTATCCTGCCGGAGTCCGAAAACCAGCTCACCGCGCCGCAGAAGGCTGCGAAAGCCAAGAAACTCGAATCCCAGATCACCGGGGTCATGTCACTGCTGGAAGGTCATGCCAACGTCATCATGGACGCCGTCGATCGGAAGCTGGTGCCCAGCGTGCGTGTGATCCGTAAGCGCTTCGACGAACGCTCAGCGAACCACAACTGGCTAGCGCACTTATTGCGCAAACTCTTTGGACTGGATGCCAAAGCAAAGCAGTACAAGCAGGGCCAAGCATTTGTTGCAGCGGTGATTGACCGCGTGGGGATGGAACAATTCAACATCGTCTGGGATGCACCAGAAAATCTTCCGTCCATGGATGAACTGACCGATGCTGATGCTTGGGTTGCCCGCGTCTTCAAGTAGGCCATACTGTGAGCACTTCACCACCTGTTGACCCTCCACTGAGCGGACCGGACGCCTGGCCGCCAAGCAGTGCCTGGCCGGCTGCAGTCCATTCAGGTGTGAAGGCGCTAAGAGCCCTGGTGGACGGTTGGAGCGCATCGCAAGACCAACCTATCTTGGTGGGGGTTTCTGGTGGGGCAGATTCGATGGCTTTAGCGGCGCTCGCCGCTGAGACGCAACGCACTACTGGGCTGACATTCGGAGCATTGATTTTCGATCACCAGCTGCAAGAGATCACCGCACAGGTAGCCCACCAAGCTGCCCGCAGTTGTACGGTGATGGGTTTACAACCCGTTATGCTGCGGAAATTGACGGTAGTCTCCGGTAGGGATGGCCTTGAAGCGGCAGCTCGGCAGGCACGCTACGACGCGTTCGTACAGTGTGCCCACGAAATTCAAGCGGCAGGCGTATTAACAGCGCACACTGCTAACGACCAAGCCGAACAGGTGCTTTTAGGGCTTTCCCGGGGTTCCGGATTGCGCTCCATTGCGGGCATTCGTAAACAACGCACCCATGACGCACCCGGTTATGCGCCGGTACGCATCGGGCGACCGTTGCTGGAGCTGACCCGCGAAGCTACAGAACGTATTTGCGCTTGGGCCGGCATCCGGTATTTCGAAGATCCCATGAATCGAGATGACGCTATCGCCAGGATTCGGGTGCGGAGGCATCTGCTGCCGGCACTTGTGAATCCCAGCACTGGGCTGGGGCCGGGAGTGTTTTCCGGTTTGGTTACCACAGCAAGCTTGGCAGCCGATGATGCCGCAGTTTTAGAAGACATCGCCGATGCAACCTACCGCGAGCTAGTCATTGAAGAACCTCATCAGCTGAGCTTCTCGTTGAAAGCCCTGCAACGGTTGCCACCCGCTATCTTGCGACGGGTCATCGCTATTGCAGTACAACATTTTGGGGCGCCTCAACCCAGTTTTGAGCGGTTAGCAGCCATCCAGGAACTGGTGTTCCCACCGCTGGGCAGGTCCTCGTCTTCCGGCCCGATCCAATTGGAGGGCCATGTGAGTCTTTACCGCAAAAAAGGCGATGAAGAATATGCAAAACTATTAGTCATCCCCTCATACCCGAGGGACTAACCTGACCTAACGAGGAGTGACCATGAAGGCCGAAGACGTTGCAGGCGATTTGGAGTCAGTATTACTGACTCGCGAAGAGATTGATGACATTGTCCAGGACCTGGCGGTGCAGATCGATCGCGATTACGAAGGCAAAGATATTCTGCTGGTGGGCGTACTGAAAGGTGCGTTGATGATCATGGCGGATCTCTCTCGAGCGCTGCGCTCCAACGTCACCATCGATTTCATGGCCGTCTCCTCCTACGGGTCAGGAACCAAGTCTTCTGGCGTTGTCCGAATCCTGAAAGACCTTGAAGAAGATCTCATGGGACGCCATGTCCTGATTGTGGAAGATATCGTCGACTCGGGTCTGACCTTGTCTTGGTTGAAGACTAACTTGGAATCGCGTGGTCCTGCCTCCGTTGAGATTGTCACGTTGTTCCGCAAACCTGAGGCACTTGCTGTCGACATTGATGTGAAATACATTGGGCGCGACATTCCCAACAAGTTTGTCGTTGGGTACGGTCTGGACTTCAGCCAGAAATATCGCAACCTGGATGTCTTGGCCACCTTGGCACCCCACGTCTACGAATAAAACAACTTTCTCGCGTTCCCGGTGATGCCGTTAGGTGTGGCACCACCGGGATGAGCGTGTCGGTGTGTGTTTATCCGCGATGCATATGATTCCGAATCCACTTTGCTTCTGGCGTCGAGGGATTCAGCAAGAATTCCGGAAACTGGTCGTCGTTCAGACGAACTAACACCTCGGACTCGTGGAGAATCGTGTGGTGGAAGCGGCATACCATCACAGCGTTTTCTAACGACGTCATCCCACCGTTTTGCCAGTGCTGGATGTGATGCACTTCGGAGTACATGTGCGGCATTTGGCATCCGGGGTAGGCACATCCGCCGTCGCGCATAATCACCGCGCGATGAATGCTCGTTGAAAATCCACGCTGGCTCCGCCCAACATCGAGGGGTTCGCCTTTGGAACCGAGCACCGCCGGGATAATGGATGCATCGCAGGCCATCATGCGTAATTGCGCCCAGTCGAGTTCCATCGCATCATAGTCGTAGAGTTCCGGAAACGGTTTTCTTCCTTCAATCAAGGCAGCGATCTCATGTTGCACATTTGGGTCGTTAGAACCGAAATCTAGATACTCACCGGCTAGATCGGCGTATTGCAGGCCCACTGTCACTTTGGGAACCACATTGACCAAACGTCCTAGGCCAGGAATGACCACACCCGACGGCGTAATATCTTCCTCATGAGCCGTTGCTAAAGTCGCCTCGGCTGTCTGGTTGATGACGTCATGAGAATCCGCGGAGTGCTGATTGATCTGATCTTGTGCACTGCCCGCCGGCAAGGTGGTGAGTACGATTCCGGTTTCTAAAATGTCTAACAGGAAATGCGACCACCTTTGGGCAGGTGTGCGGTTGTCATACAGCATGGGAATTTCGTATTCGTCATCTGCTGGTGTGATGCGTTGTGCCCCAGATTTTGTTGAGCCGTCGGGATTCAGGTGGGTTTCGTCGTTGATACGTGATATCTCATTGCGCAAGTTATTGACTTGTCTTCGCAATCGTTCTAATACGTTGCGATATTGCCATTTGGTGAGCACCCAGTCGAGCCGAATATGATTATCGCCCAGCGGGGAGATAAATCGTAGACCTTCCTCATACTGACGTTGCTTTGGGGTCAGTCGTGTCCCGGGTTTGGTGAATTGTCGGTTCGTACAGCGTTTGACCCGGTCGGCAAACTTTCGGACCTCATCAGGTCCAGCGTGGAGTGCTTTGGCTAAGAGTTCGCCTTCTTTGGTAGCGACTAAGCGGTCTGCTTGGTCATCGGTGGCACCCGCACGTTTCGACGCAGCACGAATCGATCGAAGCCGATCGACAATGTAATTGGCAGATGCCGGATCGATTTTGCCATCAGCCATGGCTTGTTGGATCTTCGGTGCGCGCATCTTGGAAGCGCCCGGCTTGGTCGGGTTAGCGGTGGCGATGCGCAACCGGCGTTCAACCTCTTTAGTGTCGAGACCGATGAGTCGGGCAATGAAGTCCTTGGCATCTTTAAACGGGCGCTTACCTTTATGTGCCAGGGTTGCGCCCCGAGCGTCGATGCTTTCGAACCAGCCTTCCAATAGGAAAGCTAGGCGACATTGGAAGTTATAAAAGCGACGGTGATTTTCCTCGGCGATCCGACTGACATCGCCTAGTGAGAGGGCGGCATCGTCATCCCCGAGAGGCTCGCTTAGTTGTTGATCGGTTTTGGCATTGAACCGGTTAATGATGACGGCTTGTAAAGCTAATAGCTGTGCCGGGTTCATGGCATCAAGCGCCGCGCCATAGTCTTCCTCGACGCGTTGGATGTTGGCATTGTGTAGTTCGAAGAGCCGCTGCGACTCCAACGGCTCAGCAACACGTGAAAGGTCGTCATCGGTAGTATCTGGTTGTATCGGGATCGGCATACTCATGTGCACACCTCCTGTCATAACGAGTGCTGTGCCACCTAGTGTCACTGACTCTGAAAGCCCGTGGGCCCACAAGATGATGGACTGTGGATAACACGAACGAAGAACTGGGGTTGTGCATAGCAGCAGTCCTTCCACCGGTTGCGAAAGGAAAAGAGACGTATTCAACTCAGCGTGGTGAAGGGGGTAGTTTTAGAAGGGTGAAAGCCAAGAACATCTTTAAAGGGCCGGTCATTTGGATCGTCCTTGCAGTATTAGCGTTACTGCTCGTCGTACCGGTGCTGTCGGGCTCGTCGTCGAGCCGTGTCGACACTTCGGTGGGTATCCAACTATTGGAAGACAACAAGGCCAACCAAGCCCTGTTGGACGACAATGACCACCGCGTTGAGCTCACACTGCAAGACGACTTTGTCCACGAAGACCGCAATCTGGGCACTCAGGTGCACTTCTTCTACTCGAAGGACCGCGCCGAAACCGTGGTCAACGAGATTGCCGCGGCCGACCTCGATGAATTTACCGACCAGCCAGTCACCTCGAACTGGTTACTGTCGATGCTGGGCTTCTTGATCCCGTTCATCATTATCGCCCTGTTGTTCTGGTTCTTGCTTTCGCGCATGCAGGGTGGCGGCAGCCAGATGATGAAGTTTGGCAAGTCCCAGGCCAAACTGATGTCCAAAGACAACCCGCAGGTCACCTTTAAAGATGTTGCCGGGGCCGAAGAGGCGGTCGAAGAGCTCCAAGAAATCAAAGAATTTCTGACCGAGCCGGACAAGTTCAAAGCCGTTGGCGCGAAAATCCCAACCGGTGTGTTGCTCTATGGTCCACCCGGGACCGGTAAAACCCTGATTGCCCGTGCGCTCGCCGGTGAAGCAGGGGTCCCGTTCTACACCATTTCGGGTTCCGACTTCGTGGAAATGTTTGTTGGTGTGGGTGCATCCCGCGTCCGTGACTTATTCAATGAGGCCAAGAAGAATGCGCCGGCCATTATTTTCGTCGACGAAATTGATGCGGTCGGTCGGCACCGTGGCGCCGGTGTTGGCGGCGGTAATGACGAGCGCGAACAAACCTTGAACCAGCTGCTGGTCGAGATGGACGGCTTCGATGAAAATGCCAACGTCATCCTGATTGCCGCGACCAACCGCCCCGATGTCTTGGACCCGGCGCTGCTGCGCCCGGGCCGTTTTGACCGGCAGGTGCCGGTCGAAGCGCCATCACTGGAGGGACGTCTACAAATTTTGAAAGTCCACGCCCAAGGCAAACCGCTCGTCGAAGACATCGACCTGTATGGTTTGGCGCAGCGCACCCCGGGCTTCTCGGGTGCGGATCTGGCTAACGTGCTCAATGAAGCGGCACTGCTCACGGCGCGCTCGAACGCGCACCTGATTGACAACCGCGCGATCGATGAGGCCGTGGACCGGGTCATGGCGGGCCCGCAGAAACGTACCCGCCTGATGAATGATCACGAACGCAAAGTCACCGCCTACCACGAGGGTGGTCACGCGCTGGTTGCCGCCGGTCTGAACCACTCGGCGCCGGTCACCAAGGTGACGATTCTGCCACGCGGTCGAGCCCTGGGTTACACGATGGTAGTGCCCGAAGAAGACAAATACTCGGTGACCCGCAACGAACTGCTCGACCAGTTGGCCTACGCGCTGGGCGGCCGGGTGGCCGAAGAGATTGTGTTCCACGACCCCTCGACCGGGGCCTCAAACGACATCAATAAGGCCACCGAAACGGCGCGCCGCATGGTGACCGAATACGGCATGTCTGCACGTGTTGGCACCGTGAAACTGGGGTCTGGGGACGATGAACCCTTCCTAGGTGGCAGAGGCATGGGTGGCGGCCGGGAATACTCGGATGAGCTGGCCTACGTCGTGGATGAAGAAGTCCGCACCCTGTTGGACAACGCGCACGCTGAGGCCTACTGGGTGCTCAACGAAAACCGCGACATCTTAGATACGCTTGCCGCCCGGTTACTCGAGCAAGAGACCATGAACCGCCACGAACTAGCCGAACTGTTTGCCGATGTGCGCAAGTATAAGCCGCGTGACACGTGGTTATTCCACGAGGATCGTCCGGTGTCGGATATCCCACCGGTGGACATGCCAGCCGGGACCGCGACCGATAACATGTCGCATCCAGAAGCGATCCAGCAGGCTGGTCAGTCGCCAAATAGTCATCCAGCACACACCGAGGGCGTGGTCCCGTATGATGACGGCGCACCATCTTCTCTCGGCGACCAGGAGTAACTGACATGATGGACCAACCTCGAATTGAAGCTGCGGTTCGTGAAATTCTGCTTGCCGTGGGGGAAGATCCGGACCGTGACGGGCTGGTAGATACCCCGGCGCGCGTGGCTCGGGCGTACGGGGAGTTTTTTGCCGGACTGCACCGCGATCCGGCAGAAATCCTCGGCACCACGTTTGATATTTCGCACGATGAGATGGTGTTAGTCAAAGACATTGAGTTTTATTCGATGTGCGAGCACCACCTGGTCCCTTTCCACGGGCACGCACATATTGGGTACATCCCTTCGGCCGAAGGGAAAGTGACCGGTCTGTCGAAGCTGGCTCGCCTCGTGGACTTATATGCACGCCGTCCGCAGGTCCAAGAGCGATTGACCACTCAAATTGTCGAAGCCTTAGTGGAACACTTGAACCCGCAGGGTGCCATTGTGGTGTTGTCGGCCGAGCACATGTGCATGTCGATGCGCGGGGTCCAGAAACCGCACGCCAAAACCGTGACCTCTGCGGTTCGTGGACAACTGCGTGAATCATCCACACGCAATGAGGCGATGAGCCTGATCATGAACAGCGGAGTACACTAAGCCCGGCGCCAGAATGTGCCGCACGTAGAACCAAACAGGAAGGATTCCCATGTCTATTGGAGCTGTCCCAGGAACCGGTCCGGCGACGGGCCCGTTGTCGGTGGTTCGCAAAGCTCACCGCAAAACCTTTGCGGAGCTGCCAACCGACCGCACCTTGGTCATGGGGATTCTCAACGTCACGGATAATTCGTTTTCCGACGGCGGGGAAAACTTCAACACGGCCAAAGCGAGCGACCACGGGCTGCGTATGCACTATGCGGGCGCGGATATTATCGACGTCGGCGGGGAATCCACCGCTCCGGGTACCGAGGAAGTCTCCCCGGAAGAAGAGCAGGCTCGCATCCTGCCGGTGGTCGAAGCGCTGATCAAAGCCGGCGTGTATGTTTCCGTGGACACCCGCCACACCGAGACCGCTCGCGCGGCACTTGAGTTGGGCGAAGTGATGATCAACGACGTCTCCGGGCTAAACTATGAGCCCGAAATGCCCAAACTCATCGCCGAAACCGGCGCCCGCTACGTGGTGATGCACAACCGTGGCAACTCCAAGACCATGGACGGGCTGGCCGAGTACGACGATCTGGTGCGCGACGTTGTAGCCGAAACCCAGCAGGTCATTGACGCGTTTCTGGCCGCCGGTGTGACCAAAGAACAACTGATCGTTGACCCAGGGTTGGGCTTTTCTAAGACCGGCGAGCAGAACTGGCAGCTGCTCAATCACCTTGAGAAATTCCAGCGGCTAGGCTATCCGGTGCTCATTGGTGCTTCGCGCAAACGCTTTATTGGTTCGATGCTGGCCACCAACGGTGAAAAACCGGTGGAACCCCGCCAGCGCGACCATGCCACGGCGGCCATTACCGCCCAGGTTGCCGACGCCGGCGTGTGGTGCGTCCGCGTGCACTCGGTGGTCCCAAACCTAGACGCCGTCAAAACTGTGACCACCCGCCAGGCGGTAGGCTAGACCATGGCGACCATTCGTCTGACCGGGCTGCGTGCCCGCGGCTACCACGGGGTGCTGACCTCCGAGCGCGTCTCGGGCCAAGTGTTTCTGGTGGACCTGGACCTCGACATCGATGTCGCTCAAGCGGCTGCAACCGACGACGTCGCTCACACCGTGAACTACGCCGAAGTGGCCGGCGTGGTCGAAGGGTTGATCACCGGCACACCCGTGAACCTGATCGAGACGCTGGCAGTGCACATTGCCGACGCCGTCCTGGAAAAATTTGCGCCGGTCCGCGCGGTCACCGTGACCGTGAATAAGCCACAAGCCCCGATTCCATCGGATTTTGAAAACGTGGCCGTCACCGTGACCCAGCAGCGCAACGCCTAGGACGCATCGTGTCGCAGTTGCCGGGTTACTTGCTGGCCCCTCCCGCACAGCCGGAGTCGGCCGTGATCGCACTGGGCTCCAACCTGGGTGATTCGAAACAAATTCTCGCCGATGCCGTTGCAGCCTTCCGCGCACATGACCACATCAGCGTGACCGCAGTCTCCCCGCTGGCTCAAACCGCACCCGTTGGGGGAGTGGAGCAACCGGACTTTCTGAATCAGGTGCTGTTAGTCGATACCACGCTAGCCCCCTGGGCGCTATTGCAGTTCGGTCACGATCTAGAACAAGCAGCCGCCCGTGTCCGCGATATCCGCTGGGGCCCACGCACCCTGGATGTCGATCTGATCGTCTACGACGATGTCACCTCCGATCACCCGGACCTCGTGTTGCCGCATCCGCGAGCCCACGAGCGCGCGTTCGTGCTGGCCCCGTGGTCCTGGGCAGATCCGAGAGCCCGCTTGCAGGGCACCCCGGTGACTGAATTGGCCGCGGCCGCCGACGACGCGGCAACCGTAATACAATGTGAGCCAGAACCGCCCCCGGCACCAGGAAGCGAGGAGTCATGACATCCATGCGTGTCAGCCGAGTCTTCCTCGTCATCATCATTGCTACCGCCTTGGGGTGGCTCGGCGCGTTTTATTCGGCGCAAGCCGGTTGGCCCACCCTGTCACTTGGGTACCCCTCGGTCATCACCCTGGCCGCGGTGATCGTCTTAGAACTGGTCCTGGGCATCCGGGTGCTGCGTGACCGCGAACGCCCCGTCGCCGACCGGATGAACCCGCTGGCCGCCGCTCGCACCCTGGTGCTGGCTCACGCCGGCACGTATGCTGGGGCAGCAATCAGTGGGTGGCACCTGGGCATCCTGGTGCACCGGCTGCCACAGGCCGGGTTCGGGCCCGTCGTCATTACTGAATCGATCGCCCAGGTCATCGCCGCGTTGATCCTGGTGGTCGTAGGTTTTATGGTGGAACAATGGTGCAGGATCCCGCCGGAGGACCCCGACGGCAACGGGAACCACGACCGCAGGCCCCCAAATACCTCGGGCGCCCAACCCACGGCTCGCCGGGCGCAACCTGTTGAAAAACCCAGACCCTAACCGTTATTTCCTACCAGATTGCCGGCATGTATCACGAACAGCTGCCCTACCGCAGGGTCTCCCCAAAATTGATTGTGCTGCGCCACATCTACAATGCCCTGGGATTCGGCATCCCGGTCATCGCCACCACCATCGGGCTGCTCATGCTGCACGCCAGCACCGATTTTTTCACCAGCTTTCCGGTCGCATATCTGCTGTTTGCTGTCCCTGTCGGTTTGCTGATCACCGCGATCGTCTTTGTGTTTATCATTCCCCGCCAGGTGAAAGCCCTGGGATATTTAGAAAACCGTGACGACCTGCTGTTGCGTCGCGGCATTTTGTTCCGTCGCCAGGTGGCGGTCCCGTATGGTCGCATCCAGTACGTGGACATCCGCCAAGGCCCTTTGCAGCGTGCCTACGGGATCACCCAAATTGTGATCACCACGGCCGGCGGCGGAACCGCCTCGACCTTCGAAGGCCTGCCGCTGGAGGAAGCCGAACGCTTGCGCGATGAACTCACTCAGCGCGGCTATGAGCGCCTGGCAGAATTGGCGGCGTCATGACCCAGCAGCACCTTCCCGCACCCGAAGAACACTCCGACGACGTCGAACCTGGCTGGCGTCGCGTCCACCCGATCTCGCCGTTTATTCGGTCCTGGTCAGTGTTGTTGATCTTCGTGTACATGATCATGAACTTCTCCGTTCAAGAGCTGCGTGAAGTCATTGAGACCTTTAACCTGACCGTGGGGCAGTCGCTGCTCATTTTGTTGGGCCTCGTCGTGGCCACTTTGACGGTGGCAGCCGGACTGTATGCGATTTCGTGGCGGTTTTATCAGTTTCGGATTACCAGCGACGCCGTCCAATTGCACTCCGGGGTCATTTTCCGCCGACGCCGTTACATGCGTTTGGACCGGCTGCAAGCCGTGGACATCGTCCGGCCCTTTTTTGCGCGGATCTTTGGGTTATCCAAACTCTCCCTGCACGCCGCCGACGGCTCCGAAACCACGCTGACATTGGAATACGTCCGAGAAACTGAAGCCGAACGGTTGCGCCATGAGATCCTCTACTTGGCTTCCGGCGCCCAAGACGACCCGAACCTCGACCCCACCGGCGATTCGATAGAGCCCAGCACCCAGGCCATCGGCCCACAGCTGCCCGATTACCCGTTCGCCGACTACCTCGGGCAGTACGTTGAACATAACCCGCACGGCGTACCTGAACACGTCGCCACCCCGCACACCGCACAGCCCGCCCAGGACAATCACGCCGGCTCGCGAGAGCTATTAACCATCCCGTTTGGGCGTGTCATCGGGGCCGCCCTACTGACCGGTGCCGCCACCGGGGTGTGGACGGCGATCTTCGGCGGGACCACCACCGGGTTTTTCATCTGGCTGGGCGCCCGCAACGATGCCGAACCACTCGCGATCCCGCTGGGGGTGCTGATTTTTTTGATCTTCCTCGGGGTCGCTCTGTTCACCGCCGGCATCACCGCTTTTACCCAGGTCAATGCCAACTTCAACTTCACGGCCAAGACATCGAGCTCGGGCGTGCGCGTCACCTCGGGCATGTTATCGACGTCGTCACACACAATCCCGCCCGGCCGGATACAGGCCATCCAGATCACCCAACCGCTGATCTACCGCTACTTTGGGTGGTACCGCATCCAGGTGACCGTCGCCGGTTACGGGCAGACTGACACCTCCACCACCGTGCTGCCCGTGGGCACCTTCGACGACGTCATCACCATGCTCTCCGTGCTGGCCCCAGATCCGGGGATCGAGTACGCCAACGACCTGATCTTCAATGCCTTGAAATTTACCGCCGACGATGACGGCTTCACCCGGGTACCATCGCGGGCGCGCATCTGGCAGCCGGTCGCCGGACGCCGTCACGGCTACACCACCACTCCCACACTGCTCCTGATCCGTTTTGGTCGGTTGCGGCGCAACCTGGCCATGATTCCACACGAGCGGTTGCAACAATCCTCGATGTACCAGACCCTGTCCGACAAGCTCTCCGGCACCGTATCTGCGTGGTTTGTGACGCCGCCCGGGCCGGTCCGCACCCACCTGCGCAATCAAGAACCCGCGGCTCTGGTGGAATTGTTCTTTGCCGAAGCCAAGATCGCCGCGAATGCTCGGCGGATCAGCGATAAGAATCAGTGGATGGCCCCGGAAGAACTGGAAACCTTCGAAAAAGCCGCGGCAAAAGCCCAAGCGAATGGCAGTGGTGCATGAAAGCCTTCCCCGCAGACCTGGAATTTCACCCGGTTAGCCCGAAACTGACCACGTACCGGCAGCTGGTCAACGTCATCAGCCTGGTGTGCTTCGTCACCGGTTTCACGGTCGCCGCGGTGATCTTTAACGCCCAGGTCGACCCGGGTTTCTGGCACGGATTGTCCTATATTCCGGCCGTCTGGACACTGCTCTATGACCTGGGGGTCATGATCGTCACCCCGTACCAGGTGCGCGTTCACGGTTGGGCCGAACAATCCGATGACTTGTTAATCCGTTCCGGGGCGGTTTTTCGTAAATACGAAGCCGTCCCGTATGGTCGCCTCCAGTTTGTTGAGCTCAGCCAAGGCCCCCTGCAACGCAAGTTTGATCTGGCCAATGTCACCATCACGACCGCCGGATCCACCGCCACGATCCATGGTGTTCCCACTCGTCAGGCGACCCGACTGCGCGACGACCTGACCCAGCGCGGCTACGCCCTGTTGGCCGGACTCTAAGAGGACAGTGTGAGAAAGGAGCGCACATGAGCGTTGACGAACCACTGACCACCGGTGCCATCGGTCGGCCGAATCGGCTGGGCATTGGCATCATCGGGGCCGGACGCGTCGGTGGGGTGCTGGGGCTGGCGCTACAACAAGCCGGGCACACCATCACCGCCGTCCACGCGGTCTCCGAGGCTTCGATTGCCCGCGCCGAAGCCCTGCTACCCAATGTCTCGATCTTGGACATCCCCGATATTTTGCGCCGTTCCGAGGCGGTTATTTTCGCGGTGCCCGACGACGTCCTAGAGGACCTGGTCTCGGGACTCGCCGCCGCAGGGCATATCCAAACCGGTCACCTGCTGGTGCACACCTCGGGGCGCTATGGCACCAACGTGATGCGATCGGTGCGCGAACACGGTGCCATCCCGGTGGCCATCCACCCGGCCATGACGTTCACCGGAACGTCCTTAGACGTTGACCGGCTGCATAACACTGCCTTCGGGATTACCGCCGATGCGGTGGTTGCTCCAATCGCCGAAGCACTAGTTGTTGAGATGGGCGGCATCCCGGTGTCCATCCCCGAAGCCGCCCGCCCGGTGTATCACGCGGCGATGGCTCATGCCTCGAATCACCTAGTGACCCTAACCGCCCAAGCCCAAGCGATGCTCGCCTCGGCCGGCATCGACCAGGCCTCTAAGCTATTAGGCAACCTGATGTCTGCCAGCTTAGAAAACGCGCTGACCAACGGCGACCAAGCGCTCACGGGACCCGTCTCACGAGGTGACAGTGGCACCGTAGCGAAGCACCTAGAAACCCTGAAAGCTCTTGATGATGGGGAGCTCTATGAGACCTATCGGGTCATGGCCTATGCCACCGCTCAGCGGGCACATAGCGCCGGATTTATCAATGCGACTAAGCTCGAAGAACTTCTGAAACTTCTCAAACCGTAACGGCAGGTGCGCACACCATCCACGAACCTTAAAGCAGGAAACTGACCAGATGGCAAGCAGACCAGCGCTTCGGGCTAGACTATGTGACGTGACCGACCAACAAGCCCTCTTGGCAACAACAGCCACCGATGTCAAAGCCGTGATCGCTGACAAAGTCGCCGAACTTATCGCAGCCGGTAATCCGGCTCCGACGGTGGGTTTAGTTCCCACCATGGGTGCCTTACATGAGGGGCACGGTGCATTATTTGAACAAGCGCGCACCGAAAATGACCTAGTGGTGGCCTCGATCTTCGTCAACCCGCTGCAATTTGATCAGCCAGAAGACTTCGAGCACTATCCACGCACCCTTGAGGCTGATCTCGAGCTTGTCACCACATTTGGTGGCGGCGTCGTCTTTGCGCCGTCCACCCAGCACATGTACCCCGGATATCCCGATGCTCCGCACATCCGGGTTTCGGCCGGCGAGATGGGCAGCATGTTCGAAGGTGCCTCCCGGCCAGGCCACTTCGATGGTGTTTGCACCGTGGTGGCAAAACTGTGGAATATCCTGATGCCACCGGCCCCGGCGGTGTTCCGGAGTTATTTCGGCCAAAAAGACGCTCAGCAGTTAGCCATTGTGACCCGCATGGCGCACGATCTGAATATTGATGTCGATATTCGGCCCGTGGCTCTGGTTCGAGCCCCATCCGGGTTAGCGCTCTCGTCTCGCAACGTCCGTTTGGATGATCACGGCATGGAAAAGGCTCTTGGGCTCTCACAAGCACTGCATTATCTTGCCGATCAGGCAACACGAGGTGAACTCTTGGATCTTTCGGCTGCCAGAGACATCATTCGAAGCCAAGAAAACGTAGAATTAGACTATTTAGAAATCGTCGATCCGACTACCCTCCAACCACTGACTCCAGAGCAATTACAAGCGCCCTTAGAGCGCGAAGCACTTGCCCTGGTCGCAGCATGGGTACCGCCGGTTCGGCTCATCGACAATATGTTGTTAGCGCCATAGGCTACCAATTGGATACCGGCACGATCTTTGAAGGAGACGCGTGACAACCACAACCCCAAAACCGACGCAGGATCTATATCGGCACGTGAACGGTGATTGGATGGAAAACAACACCATTCCAGCTGATCGTGGCACCTACGGCGCCTTCATGGAGTTGCACGACCAGTCAGAAATTGCCGTCCACGACATTCTTCAATCAGCCGCCGACGAGCTGACCAAAAAACAACGCAAACACTCTTTCCGAGCTGAACACTCCGATGAGGGCGCCAAGCTTCGCATCGGTGCCCTATATACGGCGATGATGAACGAAAAGACCATTGATGCACTCGGAGTTGCCCCGCTGTGGGAAACGCTGGATGAAATCTCGGACATCAAGAACGCCGACGAGTTCTTGAAGCTCACCGGTAAACTCCAGCGCAAAGGCATTGTCGGCGGACCGGTTGGTGTCGGTGCGATGCCAGACGCCGGAAACCCCGACCGTGTCTTGCTGCACATGATTCAAAGCGGATTGGGCTTACCTGACGAATCATATTACCGCGAAGAAAAGCACGCACATGTCGTCGAGGCCTACCGAACCTACGTCGAAAAACTGTTTTTACTGTCTGAACTAGCGCCCACTGAAAAACGCGCCCAGAAGATGGCGAAACGGGTGATCAATCTTGAAACCAAGATTGCCGAGCAGCACTGGGACATCGTGAAAGTTCGGGATGCGGTTAAACGCTACAACCTGTTCACCCGCAAAAAGCTGCTGAAGAAATTCCCCTCGGCCATCCACTGGTTGAAGGGCATGAAAATGGCTCCGGGCCAGAAACACGAGAATCGTTCGGAAGAAATCGTCGTCTGGCAGCCAGACTTCTTTGCTGGACTTGAACAACTGCTCGAATCAGAGCCAACCAAGTCCTGGCGTACTTGGTTGAAGCTGCACCTGCTGTCGTCTCATGCGCCATATTTGTCGAAAGACTTCGTCGAAGCCGATTTCGAATTCAATAAAGTCCTCACCGGGACGGAAGAACTGCGTCCCCGCTGGAAGCGTGCGGTGGCCCTGGTGAACTCCACCCTTGGTGAAGACGTGGGCCGTCTCTACGTTGCCCAGCACTACACCGAATCCCACCGAGAACACATGGATGAACTGGTCGACGCCTTACAACAGGCCTATCACCAGTCCATTTCTGAATTGCCATGGATGAGCAAGGAAACTCGAGAAAAAGCACTCGAGAAGCTCTCGAAATTCAATCCGATGGTGGGCTACCCGGTCAAATGGCACGACTATTCGGATATCAAGATGAACGCCACCGATCTGATTGCCACCTTGGATCGCATCTCGGAACATGAGTTTGAAGAAAACCTTTCCAAGATCGAAAAAGGCCCCGACCCAGAAGAATGGCATATGAGCCCGCAGACGGTCAACGCCTACTACTCACCGTTAGAAAACGCGATCGTCTTCCCGGCCGCTATCTTGCAGCCCCCGTTTTTCTCGCCCGAGGCGACTCCAGCGCAGAACTTCGGTGGCATCGGGGCTGTCATCGGTCACGAAATCGGCCACGGCTTTGATGACCAAGGTTCACAATACGACGGCGACGGTGCACTCAATAACTGGTGGACTGACGAAGACCGGGCCGCGTTTACCGAACGCACCCAATCACTGGTGGACCAGTACAAAGTGTTGGCGCCCTCAGAAGCGCCAGACCATAATGTCAACGGCGAGCTCACACTGGGGGAGAATATCGGTGACCTGGGTGGTTTAGGCATTAGCTATAAAGCACTGTATCTGTATTTGGAACAGAACCCAGAGGCCGTGAAGGCCCAGGGTCTGGATCCCAAAAAACCAACAGACCGCAAGGCGATTGACCGTCAGTTCTTCGAATCGTGGGCCTCTGTATGGCGTCAGCTGATCCGACCTGAAGCGGCCATCACGCGTGTTTCGACCGATCCGCACTCGCCCAACGAGTTCCGGGCGAATCAAGTCGTCAAAAACCTGGATGCGTTCCACGAAGCCTACGACACCAAGTCAGGCGACCCCATGTGGCTTGAGCCGAAGGAACGCGTCACCATTTGGTAATACTGGTCCAGAACATTTGATCTTTGGGTCGGTTCATTATGAACCGGCCCAAAATATTTCATGAGCTAACTGCTCTTTCGCTGGGCGGTGTTATTCATGAGTGTTGTACATGAGCACGCCCACAACGATGCCCACGACCATGCTGCTTGTTGCCAGCCCTATCACTGGAAACACTGTCGAATTTCAGAAGATTTGAATCTTTCGATACTGCCCACTGCGGGGTTGTGGCTAGTTGTGGATCATATCCATCAAAGTTCCTCGTGTGCCGCCAACCGGAATTCCGCACGCCACAACGAGGAGGTTCCGTCTCCTGCGATCTCGGCGAGCATTTTGCCGTAGGACGGGGCGAATTTGAACGCGTTGCCGTGCATACCGGTCGCATAGAGAATGCGTGAATCGGTGGCCAGCCGGTCGAAGATCGGAATTTGGTTGGAGGCAAAACTATCGTGGTGCGCCGAATGTCGCACAGGTGAACCGATGAGATCAGGGATACACTGGGTAACCATTTCACCAACATGTGCTAGTTGTTCAGGAGTGTAGTCCGCCGGACGGTCCTCGGGGGAGAGCGTGGTAGTCCAGGGTTCGGGGTAGACACCAATTTTGATGCTGTACCCGTCAAGGCTTGGGGCACCGAACCAGTGCGTGACAGAGCCATCAGCTTCCACCCGGTCGCGCATAAAGACTGGGAACACGTCGGGCTGGAATTGCTCAATGTGGCGCGGCATGGCCCACGTCAGGCCGATACGGCGCACCTCAACATATGACCGTAATTGCGGTAGCAGTTGGGTAGTCCACGAACCGGCGGTCACAATGATCCTCGGGGCCTGAAATGTGCCGGCACTGGTTTCGACTTCGACGCCGTCAGTCGTAGATCTCAACTGCGTGACCCGAGTATTGAAGTACAGTCGGGCACCGTGTTCTTCGGCAGCCATGTGTGCGGCGGTGACTGCGACTTCCGGGCGGAGCGCGCCACCGAGAAGATCCAGTATGCCGACGTCGTTAGGGTCCGGGCTAAACTGCGGGAACCGGGAGTGAAGTTCTGCAGCAGTGAGCATTTCATGAGGCAGGTCGTAGCGTTCAACCACCTCGCGCGTGGTGCGCATCGGTTCGAAATCCGCCGGGCCGACGCTCAGCGCTCCGCACTGGTGCAGGATCTGCCGGTCCGTGGCCGCTTCGAGCGCTCGCCACAGTTCAATTGAAGCGTCGACGTGGTCGTTGAAGACCGGACCTTCTTTGACGGCGGTTCGAAACAGCCGTGATTCGCCAGCGTATGATGAGCGCAGGTTTACTCGGTCATGCGCATCAATGCCGACAATTTTCAGGTCCGGCTGCTGTTGACTGAGCTGCCATAGCGTCATTGACCCGACCGATCCGGCGCCGATGACAATCACGTCGGCATGTTCCACTGCCACATCACATCTCTTACTGAACTTCTCATCGTCGCACATATGCGGTGGACTCGTGCTCAGGTTATCTGGCACGACGGCAGAATACCGGTAGACACGAGGGTTTACTACCTGCTGTACCCTCTGATGTCTTCTTGTGGACGGTGGACGTGGCAGCAAACGCATGCGAAGATGCCACCATGAGCTTTGATCCATACGAACGATTACCAAAATTGCACGATATGACGCTGACCAGCGAGGACTTTACCGACGGCGACCGATTGCCGACCCGGTCGGTTATGACGGAACTCGGCGGCCAAGATGAACTGCCGCAGCTCAGCTGGTCGAATATTCCCGAAGGCACAAAGACGTTTGCCTTGACTTGCCTTGACCCTGATGCCCCAACGGGCTCAGGCTTCTGGCACATGTCTGCGTTCAACATCCCAGCCTCGGTCACGTCACTGCCGGGTGGGGCGGTACGTTGGGACACCATTAACTGGGATGCTTTCGGTGTCTCGGGCGAAGGCCAAGGACCGACCTGTGTTCGCAACTCCCGCAATGTGGCTGGCTTTACGGGTTCACGTCCTCCGGTTGGACATGGTGATCATCGCTACATGTTCGTTATTCACGCTGTAGATACCGCGCTAGAACTCGGGCCCGAGGCGCGACCAGAGCAGGTGGGCATGCAGTTGTTTAGCCATGCGATCGGCCGCGGCCGGATTACCGGACTTTTTGGACGCTAAGCGGCTGCCGAAGTGACCTCGAACTCGCCAATCGGTTCCGAAGTCGGGGTGGTTGATATGCAATGGATTGAAAACGACAACAACCCGCACGCTGGAGCGTGTGGCTCCGCGTGCGGGTTGGTCAGGGTCAACCGTGTGGCTAGGTTTTAGGCGTCGACGGTTGCGCGGTCCTGGCTGCGGGTTTCGGCCAGAATGTCGGTAATAACTCCCAAGCCTTCTTTCAGGAGGTCTTCACCAATGACAACCGGTGGCAAGAAGCGCAGCACGTTGCCGTAGGTTCCAGCCGTCAGGGTGATGACACCCTGTTTGCGTGCGGCAACCGCAACGTCGTTGACCAGGCTGGCCAGCGGAGCCTTGGTTTCTGGGTCAACGAACTCGACGGCCATCATCGCACCGCGGCCGCGGATCTCGCCGATGCGAGCGTCGTGGGTCTGAATCTGGGTGAAGTGTTCGGTGATGATCTCTTCGATGCGCAGGGCTTTGGCGGCGAGGTTTTCTTCTTCCATGACCTCAATCGATGCCAAGCCGGCGGCGACGGCGACCGGGTTTCCGCCGTAGGTGCCACCGAGACCGCCCGGGTGCACGGAGTCCATGATTTCGGCGCGACCGGTGACAGCCGACAGTGGCATACCCCCGGCGATACCTTTGGCCATGGTGATTAGATCTGGTTCGATGCCGTGGGTTTCGGAAGCAAACCAGGTGCCGGTGCGCACAAAACCGGTCTGGACTTCATCGGCGATGAACAGCACACCGTTGGCGTTACACCATTCGACAACTTTTGCCAGGAACCCTTCAGCTGGTTCGATGAAGCCACCTTCACCTTGGATGGGTTCCATAATGACGGCGGCCAGATTGTTGGCGCCGATCTGGACTTCTAGGGCTTCGATGGTGCGGGCTGCCGCTTGCTCGCCGGTCAGGCCGTCGCGGAAGGGGTAGGAACCAGGCACGCGGTACAGTTCGGACGCAAACGGACCGAAAGATTCTTTATACGGCATGTTTTTGGCGGTCAGACCCATGGTCAGGGTGGTACGGCCGTGGTAGGCGTTATCAAACGCGGCGATGGCCTGTTTGCCGGTATACGAACGCGCAATTTTGACGGCGTTCTCCACGGCTTCGGCACCCGAGTTCAGCAACACGGTGCGGGTTTGACCTGAGATGGGGACGATCTCGTCGAGCTTCTGGGCCAGTTTGCCGTAGGACTCGTACGGGGTGACCATAAAGCAGGTGTGGGTGAAGTCGTCAACCTGGGCTTTGACGGCTTCGGCAACTTTCGGATGCGATGCGCCGACCGTAGTCACGGCAATCCCAGAACCCAAATCGATCAGGCGGTTGCCATCGACGTCTTCCACAATGCCGCCCTCGGCGCGCGCTGCGAAGGCCGGGGTCGAGGGGCTGACGGCTTTGGGAACATAGGTTTCAAGTTGCTCACGCAGCTGGCGGGCTTTGGGGCCGGGCAGTTCGGTAACGAGTTTGCGAGACTGTTCCAGTGGTTCACGCGTCATGACGGATTCCTTAGAAGTGTTCAGATACGAATGGGATCATTCCTATTATCGGGCATACCGGCTATGTTCCGCCAATAGATTCTTGTCATTGTGGGTATGCTTAACCGTTATGGACGAACGGTTACTTACGGCGTTTCTGACCGTGGCAGAAACACGCAATGTGTCGGTGGCTGCCCGCCAGTTGAATATCACCCAGCCAGCGCTGTCTCGGCAGTTGCAAAAACTCCAGCGCCACCTGAAAGTCGAGCTGCTGCAATCGCACCACTCGGGGGTTGGGCTGACCGCGGCGGGCGAAGAGTTCTTGCCGGTGGCCCAGAGCGTCGTCGACGAAATTCGCAAGGCCGAAGCGTTTGCTCGGATGCTGTCGATCGGGCGCTTTTCCGAAATCACATTCGCCGCCCCCGGGACCACGCTGATCGACGTCGTTATTCCCTTTGTCGCAACCCTAGATTCCTCCGAATTGCATTCCCACGTCATTGAAACGCCGCTGGGGACGTCGTTGGAGCAAGCCGTCAATACCGCGGATCTGGTGATCATGCCCTCGGCTCCGCCCAAGGAATTTGCCTCGATCGCGCTTGTTGAGCTGCCCGTGTGGGCCTATGTTGCTCCGAACCATCCGTGGGTTGACCGCGACGAGATCCTGCTGGAGGAACTCGTCGAGGAGCGTGTGGTGGTGACGACCACGGATTTTATGTCTCGGAGGGTATTCGACGGCGCCGTTGACGTCGCAGGGCTGACCGTGCCGCAGATTGTCGAAACGAATTCGGGCCGGGTTGCCCAGGCGCTGGTTGCTACCGGCAACGGGGTCGCGGTGGTCACCGAGGACGCCTACTTTGGGCTCAAACCCGCCAAAATCATGTCGGGGCACAAGATTTTATCGGTGTGGTTATATGCCGGATGGCGGGCAGATCACTACGCCTACGACGACGTCCAAGCGCTCGCCGAACGCCTGGCCAGATTTGCTCAGGCTCGCTATCCGAGACTCACGCCGGGGCCGATCGATCCGACCGTGCGTTTGTGACGGTGAGCCAGGGGCGATTAAACCGCCCAAACCGGACATAACGCCAGCCGCGGGTGTAACTGGGCGTTAGACTGTAGGGCGTGAATACGACCAACACCTCTGAAACCAACACCTCCGTTGACGCCGTGGAGAATACGCGAGATCAACGAAAGGTCCGCCACATCAAGCGCCAAGAGCTGCTTGATGCGGGCCAGCAGGCCTACCCGGTTGCCGTCGAGCGCACCCATACGCTGGCTCAGATCCGCGACAAATACCCAGATTTAGAAGCCGGGGTGGAAACCGGCGAGATGGTCTCAGTGGCCGGACGGGTCGTATTCCAGCGCAACACCGGAAAGCTGTGCTTTGCCACGCTGCAAGAAGGCGGCGAAAACGGTGAGCACCCGCGCTTACAGATCATGCTGTCGCAGGGCAAGGTCGGCAAAGAATCCCTGGATGCCTATAAGCACCTGGTCGATCTGGGTGACCACATCGCCGTGACCGGTGAGGTCATTACCTCCAAACGCGGTGAACTGTCGATCATGGCCGATACCTGGACCATGGCTTCTAAAGCGTTGCGCCCGCTGCCGGTGCTGCACGCCGATTTGGCCGATGAGACCCGCGTGCGTCAGCGCTACGCGGATCTGATCGTGCGCCAAGAAGCTGCCGAAATGGTCCACAAGCGCGCCGGTGTGGTGCGGGCAATCCGCCGCACCCTGGAAGATCAGGGCTACATCGAGGTCGAGACCCCGATCCTGCAGCTGATCCACGGTGGCGCTCAGGCCCGGCCATTTGAAACGCACCTGAATGCATTCGACCAGAAGATGACCCTGCGCATCGCGACCGAGTTGTTCTTGAAGCGCGCTGTTGTCGGTGGCATCGATAAAGTCTTTGAAATCGGCCGGGTTTTCCGCAATGAGGGCGTCGACTCAACTCACTCGCCAGAGTTCACCATGCTGGAAGCCTACGAAGCCTATTCGGATATGTACGGCATGGCCGAACGGATCCGCGAAATCATCCTGGCCGCAGCCAAAGCTGCCGGCGTCGAAAGCCAACTGACCACCCCTGAAGGCAAGACCATTGTGCTGGACGGTGACTGGGAGTGGAAAGAGTTCTACCCGGCCGTCTCCGAAGCCGTGGGCCAAGACGTCACCCCGGATTCCACCGCCGAAGAACTGCTGGCGCTCGCCAAAGCCAACAACCTAGATATCGATCCGTTCAAACACAACGATGCTCAAGAGCTGGCGCTGGAACTATTTGATGAACTGGTCGAGCCCAACCTGGTGCAACCAACCTTCGTCTACCACTACCCGCAAGCCGCCCAACCGCTGGCTCGCCCACATCGCGAAGACCCGCGCATGGTCGAAGCCTGGGACCTGATCATTGACGGTTTTGAAGTCGGCACCGCGTTCTCCGAGCTGGTCGACCCCGTCATCCAGCGCGAACGCCTGACCTCCCAATCCGAAGCCGCAGCCGCTGGCGATGAAGAAGCCATGCAACTGGATCACGACTTCCTGCGCGCACTAGAATATGGTGCCCCACCAACCGGTGGACTGGGCATGGGGGTCGACCGGCTGGTCATGCTCTTGACAGGGACCGGTATCCGTGAAACTATTCTGTTCCCGTTGCTCAAGCCAGAAGGCGACGACTAAGGAGATACCGTGGACGTATTCATGGACTACTTCGAAGTCCTGGCCCCCTCCATCGGGCTGTTCTTCATCTTCTGGTTGGTCATGCGCTCACTGTTCCGAGGAGATTCGGGTGAACGCGATGCGCGACGTGAAGCAGAAGAACGCGAAGCCCAAGCGTGGGCTGAAGCTCAGGTGGCCAAGCAGCGTGGCGACGACGTCGACGAGGCCGTCGAAAAGTTATAACTGGCGGCCCAACGCACCACAAACCTGGTTATCCTGCAGCCCACCAATTACGTTTATCTGAAAGGATACGGTTTGTGCGAAGACGCCCCTGAGCCAGTACGACTCAGCTTTGGGGAAAGATGGCACATTTCCTTCGCCCAGCAGTGAACAGCAGTCTCAATACAATTCATAACTCAGTACGATCAGACCTATAGCCAGCAAGGAGCGTGCCTATGTTTGAAAGATTTACCGATCGGGCCCGACGAGTCGTAGTGCTAGCGCAGGAAGAAGCGCGCATGCTCAACCACTCGTACATCGGTACCGAGCACATCCTGCTCGGGTTGATCCATGAGGGTGATGGTGTTGCAGCCAAAGCCCTCCAGTCCCTCGATGTCTCCCTGGGCGCGGTGCGCGAACAGGTTCGAGAAATCATCGGCCAGGGTCAACAAGCCCCATCCGGCCACATCCCATTTACCCCGCGTGCCAAAAAAGTCTTAGAACTGTCGCTGCGTGAAGCACTGCAGCTGGGCCACAACTACATTGGCACCGAGCACATCCTGCTGGGTCTGATTCGTGAAGGCGAAGGCGTTGCCGCACAGGTTCTGGTACAGCTTGGCGCTGACCTGAACCGCGTCCGCCAGACTGTTATCCAACTGCTGTCCGGTTACCAGGGTTCCGGCGAGTCCGAAGGCAAAGAAGCTGCCGGCGTCTCAGCCTCTGGTCAAAGCCAGGGCCAGCCAGCCGGATCGGTTGTGCTCGACCAGTTTGGTCGCAACCTGACTGCTGCGGCTCGAGAGTCCAAGCTTGACCCTGTGATTGGCCGTTCCGATGAAATGGAACGCGTCATGCAGGTGCTGTCTCGCCGCACCAAGAACAACCCGGTGCTGATCGGTGAACCAGGCGTTGGTAAAACCGCCGTCGTCGAAGGCTTAGCACAGGCCATTGTGCGCAACGACGTCCCTGAGACACTCAAAGATAAACAGCTCTACACCCTGGACCTAGGTTCCTTGGTCGCAGGGTCCCGCTACCGCGGTGACTTCGAAGAACGCCTCAAAAAGGTGCTCAAAGAAATCCGCACCCGCGGTGACATCATCTTGTTCATCGACGAAATCCACACCCTGGTGGGTGCCGGTGCAGCAGAAGGCGCCATTGATGCCGCATCGATTCTCAAACCGATGCTGGCCCGTGGCGAACTCCAAACCATCGGTGCAACCACCCTGGATGAGTACCGCAAGCACATTGAAAAAGATGCGGCTCTGGAACGTCGTTTCCAGCCAATCCAAGTGGATGAACCCTCGGTTGAAGACACCGTAGAAATTCTGCGCGGTCTGCGTGACCGTTACGAAGCACACCACCGAGTCTCGATCACCGATGATGCGCTCCACGCCGCAGCAGTCATGGCGGATCGGTACATTTCGGATCGCTTCCTGCCGGATAAGGCTGTAGACCTCATTGATGAGGCCGGTGCCCGCCTGCGCATCCAGCGCATGTCGACGCCGCCAGAAATCAAAGAATTCGATGCCCGCATCGAAAAGGTCCGCCAGGAGAAGGAAGCCGCAATCGACGGCCAAGACTTCGAAGGTGCGGCCTCCTTGCGTGACAAAGAACAGCAATTACAGGATGAACGCAACCGCAAGGAACGCCAGTGGCGCGAAGAAGCCGCCACCGGTATTGCCGAGGTTGATGAAGATCTGATTGCTGAAGTGCTGTCCAAGTCGACCGGTATTCCGGTCTTCCGCCTCTCGGAGACCGAAGCCGAGCGTCTGCGCAACATGGAATCCGAACTCCACCGCCGAGTCATTGGCCAGGACGAAGCCGTCAAGTCACTATCGCGTGCGATCCGTCGTACCCGTGCAGGGCTGAAGGACCCAAATCGTCCAACCGGTTCGTTTATCTTCGCCGGTCCAACCGGTGTTGGTAAAACCGAGCTGGCCAAAACCCTCGCCGAGTTCTTATTCGGTGACGAAGACGCCCTGATCACCCTGGACATGTCAGAGTTCCAGGAAAAACACACGGTCTCACGCCTCTTCGGTGCCCCTCCAGGCTATGTGGGCTACGAAGAAGGCGGTCAGCTGACCGAACGGGTTCGCCGTCGTCCATTCTCCGTCGTGCTGTTTGACGAAGTTGAAAAGGCCCACCAGGACCTGTTCAACTCACTGTTGCAGATTCTGGAAGAAGGTCGCCTGACCGACTCACAGGGTCGCGTCGTGGACTTCAAGAACACCGTGATCATCATGACCACCAACCTGGGGACTCGCGATATTTCGCGCGGTGTCCAGACCGGTTTCCAGTCGATCTCCGACACCCAGACCGGCTACGAGCGGATGAAGGCCACCGTACAGGAAGAGCTGCGCCAGCACTTCCGTCCGGAGTTCCTCAACCGTGTGGACGACGTCATCGTCTTCCCGCAGCTCACCAAGGAAGAGATCGTCGAGATCGTCGACCTGTTCGTGGCCAGCCTGCAGGCACGCTTGACCGAACAGAACCTGAGCATCGAACTCAACGATGCTGCCAAGGAACTGTTGGCCGAGCGCGGATACGACCCATCCATGGGTGCCCGTCCGCTACGCCGTACCGTCCAAGACCTGCTCGAAGACAAACTGTCTGAGAAGCTGCTCTACGGTGAAATCCCTGCCCACTCGCACATCGTGGTCACGGCCTCGGGCGAAGGCAAGGACGCAGTCCTGGAGTTCGAGATCATCGAGAAAACCGAATCTATCGAAGCCCCACCAGAACGTGAGGCCATCGAAGCAGGTAGCGACAGCTAACCTCATACGATGACCAACGAAGCGCCGGCACCCACTCAAGGGAGCCGGCGCTTTGTCTGTGCCCAAATCCAAGACCTTCGCAACACACCTCATCGCCACCGTACAGTGGCCCACAGTAGAGACCGTACCCCGGGGAGCCGACACGGCTAAGAGTGCACACTGTGCAGACCCGAACACCTGATCCGGGTCATGCCGGCGAAGGAAGGGCTCTATGGCTTCACCAATCCACGGATACGGTCATCTCTGCGGGCGCCAAGCTTGCATCTACCAGGACCCGATCACCGTCATGTCGGCAGTCGCAGTGGTCACCTCACAACTGGCCTTGGGTGCACCCTGTCCACCTCATTCGTACCGGCCTACGATATTGCCCGACGAATCGCGACCCTGCATCAACTGTCAGGCGGCCGGGCCGCATGGAAAATTGTCACAACAACCTATGACTACGAAGTCCAAAACATGGGGCCTGCCAGGGTTAGAACCTAAAGCCGACAACCATCAAAGAGCTCGCCGTTGAAGGAGCCATCGCCCAGTTCAAGCCGCTTCGCGCCGGTCATCCGGTTGCTCGAAGAAGCCACCAATCAGAACTTTCCCGCAACAAGTTCGAGAATGTGACGGGCCAGTTCGGCCGGACGTTCAAAGACGACGGCGTGGCCAGCATCCACGGACACAAATTCGGCACCGGCGATCGCTTCGGCTAAGTGCAATTGATGTCGGATCGGCACCATAATGTCCTGTTCACACGCAACTACCAGCGTGGTGGCAACAATTCTCCCGAGCACGCCAGCAACGCTGATGCGTCGATTCAACTCCATCTGCTTCGCCCCAAAAGCTGTTGTCGGTTGCATGTTGGCCACGATGCGAGCTACCTGTTCTTCGGACAGGGAGGCAAGATAGGTGCCGCTAAACGCCGCGAGCACGTCAAATTGTCCCGAGGCATCGGGATCGGTCTTGGCAAGATGCGCAGACAGTTGGTTGCGGAGCAGTTGCTGGTTATCGGTTTTCACCCAGCCGGCAATCAGCACCAGATTGGCGATCAATTGAGGCTGTTGTGCCGCAACCAGCGATGCAATCACCGCGCCTAACGAATAACCGACCAGGGTAATTCGATGCTCGTGCAGTTGCAGCTGTTCGATGACACCCAGGACCTGGTCTACCAGCTGTTGGGTTTCAATCGTATCTGTGCCCGGGTCGGTCCAGTCCACCCCGACGACGCGATGATGCGCAGCCAACATCGGATACAGGTGGGTGTAGTGCGTGTCCGTGGCTCCACCGGTGCCATGGACTAAGACGATCACCTCATCGCTACCGCGGTCGTCTTGGGAATCAACGAAACTGACTTCCAAATATTCGGTCGCATCGGTAGTCATGGTTCTCCTAGGAACGTTCTTGGACGGTGGCGTGCAGGGCTCGCATTGTCGAGGCAGCGTAGCCTGAGCCAAATAACAATACGTGAACGAGTAGCGGGACCAGTTGGAAAGCTGGGATGCGTTCTTTCCAGCCGGCTGGTAACGGAAAGATCTGTTCGTATCCGTGCAGGACGGCGGGCCCGAAGCCGCCGAACAGGTGCATCATCGCGATGTCTTGTTCACGATGACCCCAATGACACGAGGGATCGATGAGCCAATTGGCTCCCGTTGCATCGATCATGCGATTGCCCGCCCAAAGATCTCCATGCACCACGGTCGGGGGTTCTTCAGGGCCAAGATGATGCGGGCGGAGGGCCTGTGCTAGTTCAACGGCTTCACCGCTGAGTAGCCCCTGGCTCACAGCCTGCTGGGTGAGGGGCAGGATCCGGTTTCGCACCAGTGACTCATACAGGGTTGGCGCGGGGTTAAGGTTGATTCGTGCTGCCCCGAGAAACCAATGCGAAACACCGTCCAGGGCGCCGAATTGCTGGCCCGGTGCAGCGGCGCGTTGACCGGCTACATGCAGTCGTGCCAATTCCTGGCCGAATGCGGTCTCTACCTCACGGTCTGACCGCGGAGACTCCGCCGTATCGATGAGCTCGAGAAGCAGGTGGTCATCAGTCACCTCGTATACCTTGGGGACCCTGGCCCCAAGGTCGCGCATCGCTTGGAGACCGGTGGCCTCAAAGGCAAAAAACCCTTCGGGCGCGCCGGTCAGTGCCTTACGAAAAGCCGGGGTACCGTCCGCGAGGCGAATCATCGAGGTGCTACCGGTAAGGCTCATTTACCGCCATAGCGTTGCAGGACCGTTTCCAGACTGTCGTCTTGAATCGCTTTGACCAACCCGCGGGCGGCGTCTTCAATCTGGTCGTACATCGCCACGAAGGCTTCTTCTGGATAGCCATATGGGTCGGGCACATTTGCGATACCATCGGTGTCGACGGTTGATCCAAAAGCACCGAAGCGGACAATCTTGGCTCGCTGATCACCGTTTTCGGTCAGCGCCAGAATGTTCTCCAGATTCGAGTCATCCATGGCCAACACCAGGTCGACGTCGTCAATATGTTTCGGGGTGATCTGATCGGCCACAGAGCTAAAATCGTAGCCGCGCTCGGTGCCGACCTTGCGGGTGAGATGGTGGGCATCTTTACCGATGTGATAGTCCGCGGTGCCAGCCGAACGGACTTCGGCATCAATACCGGCTTTGACGAATTCGTGGTGCAGCACCGACTCGGCGGCGGGGGAGCGGCAAATATTTCCAAGACAAACAGTCAGAATCTTCATACCCCCATTGTGCTGAAAATTACGACTGCTGCGCCAACTTTGAACCTTCATGTCGGCAACCGGCGAAGTTGTTGACCCGAATTGTGCTGAGAACAAAGACTTTTTGGGCTAATTCGCTGGCAAATCAGCACAGCCACTACAGTTGGACAAATGGACATTCGCATCCGCCCTGCCCGAACCCCAGACGTACCGATCATTCGTGCCATGGTGCAACCGCTTGCCACCGAACGAGTGTTGTTAGATAAAGACAAGGTCGCGTACTACGAGGCCGTACAAGAGTTCATGGTTGCGGAAACCGATGACGAGGGCATTATCGGGTTTGGTGCGCTGCACGTGATGTGGGAGCACCTGGCCGAGGTCCGCACCCTGGCGACAGTCGATGGCCATCAGGGCCGCGGAGTCGGTGGCATGGTGCTCAACGCCCTGTTAGACAAAGCTGAAGCACTAGGTGTCCAACACGTCTTCTGTCTGACCTTTGAGACCTCGTTTTTCCAGCGTCACGGTTTTGAGATCATGAAGGACCAATCCGTGCTTGATCCCGACGTCTTTAACCAGCTGTTGCTGTCCACCGACGAGGGTGTGGCAGAGTTCCTTGACCTGGCTCGCGTCAAACCCAATACGCTAGGCAATACCCGGATGATCATCGATCTCGCCGAGCGTCCAAACCAGTCTTAGGGTAACGCCAGCACATCCTCGTCTAATACGGCTAAACCATCGTGGACCAGCCCGCTCATAGCGCGCTCCCACTGCGATTCTTCAGGCACATGGCGACCTAATCGACCGGTAGCTTCCACCGTGGACTGTAACCGGGCCACATCAATCGCCCCTTGCGCGCGTAAGACTCCCATGATCGCCCCGCGCACCTGCCGGTCAGAGCCATTCCACGACTGGGTTTTCGCTACGGTTTCCGGCTCTGGCTTACTCGCTGCCACCCAGGCACACTGATCCAACACCGGGCACTGTTCACACTTGGGTGCCCGCGCAGTACAGATCAGCGCACCCAGCTCCATGGTCGCCACATTCCACGTATTGGCCTGCGCAATCCCCTGGGAGGTTGTGGTGTCGGGCATCAGGGCTGCGGCCAGACGGCGTTCGGCGGCAGTTAGACTGGGCGCGGCAGCACCCACCCCGGTGAAAATCCGGGCGTGGACTCGGCGCACGTTGGTATCAATCACGACCTCGGGAATCTCAAACGCAAATGATGACACGGCGGCCGCGGTGTATTCGCCAATGCCCGGTAGCGCCAGCAGCTTGACAGGATCGGCCGGCAGCACACCGTCGTGGTGTTCTACTACCGCTTTGGCGGTCTCGTGCAGTCGTAGGGCACGGCGCGGGTAGCCTAGACGGCCCCACATGATCAACACATCGGCCGGTTCGGCTGCGGCGAGCTCGGCCGGTCCCGGCCAGCGCTGCATCCACGCCAACCAGGGTTCCCACACCCGGGCGACCTGGGTTTGTTGCAGCATCACCTCGGATACCAGCACGCCCCAGGCGGTGGTCTCGGGTTCGCGCCAGGGCAGTTGTCGCGCGTTTTCCGCATACCAGTCGAGAATGCGAGAACGTACCTCGTGGACATGCGGGGTGTTGAGTTGATCGGTGGCAGATGACATAGACACCATGGTAGTGCCGAGACGAAATTTGGCAGTTTGCATGGCTACACTTGTGAACATGTCTGATCAGCATCTTCCCCCGCGTTCACCACGCCCACGAAAAATCCCCCCGCACATTCTGCGGCGGCGCCGGATTGTGGCGGTCATTATTTTGTTGATTATTCTCGCGCTGATCGGTTGGGGCATTTGGGCTTTGATCGGATTGTTTTTACCCGACGACGATGATCAGTCCAGCCCGCAGCCACAGCCCACGGTTACCGAGACCGTCTCGCCCTCTCCGGAAGCATCCGAAGAGGAAGATAACGACGACGAGCCCAGTGCCGATGCGTGTGCCCCGGAAATGTTGGTCGTCACCGGTGCTACGGACCAGGAGTCATATGCTCCGGATGAGACACCGGAGTTTACGCTGACGGTCACACACGATGGGGATGTGTTGTGTGATGCGTCGTTGGGCTCGGATCAGCAGAACTTCGTGGTCGAAGATGCCGATGGTGGCTTTGTGTTCTCCACGCGCGCCTGCCAGGTCGATCCGCAAGAGCAGATCGTTGAGATGGAACCGGGCCAGTCGGAGGAGGTTATCTTTGAATGGGAACGCGTCGGCACCGATGAGCAGTGCGAGACGATCATTGATGACGTCGAGCCCGGTGAGTATCAGCTGGTCGTGGCGATGGGGGAACACGAGGCCGAACCGGTGAGGTTCGAGCTTGCAGAGGATTAGTTATCCCACACGTCGTCCGGGCTGAGTTTGATTACATCGGCTAGCTTTTGACCGGCTGACGGCCGCGGTGGTGGCCGAAAAGCCGGGTCGAAGATCGAGGCCATCGCATCGCCTAGCGAATCGGTTTGAACCACGCGCATACCCTGGGGCACTTTGAGTTCGGATTCTTTCGGAACGATGGCGTGTTTGAATCCCAGCCGGTAGGCCTCTTTGAGGCGACGTTCCATACCGGTGACCGGGCGCAGCTCGCCGGCCAGTGAAATCTCACCGATCATCACCGTGCTGCGCGGTAGAGGCGTGTCACTTCGTGACGACAAGATGGCAGCCGCCAGGGACAGGTCGGCAGCCGGTTCGTGAACAGTAATACCGCCAACTGTGGAAGCGTAAACGTCCTGGGTGGTCATGTCGATTTTGAAATGCCGCGACAGGATTGCCACCACCGTATTGAGTCTGGACTGGACTAATCCGGTCACAACCCGTCGGGGCGAGCCACCGCCACTGGTGGACACCAGGGCCTGGACCTCGGTCATCAGGGGGCGGTGCCCATCCATGGCAACCGTGATGGCAGTACCCGGCGCCGGGGTAGCAAACGTATTAATGAACAGCCCGGAGGGGTCATCAATCGATTCGATGCCGGAGTCGCGCATCGAAAAGCAGCCGACCTCATCGGTAGAACCGTACCGGTTTTTGACCGACCGGATGAATCGCAGCTGCGAGTGGCGGTCGCCGTGGAACTGACAGACGACGTCGACTAAGTGTTCCATGGTGCGCGGTCCGGCAATGCTGCCCTCTTTGGTCACGTGGCCGACCAAGATTGTGGCGATGTTGTGGCGCTTGGCTAACCGGATGATGCTGGCGGTGACTTCTTGGATCTGCATGCGCCCGCCAGGAGTGCCGTCAATTGCTGCCGACTGAATGGTCTGCACCGAGTCGATGACCATGAAATCCGGCAGGATCTGTTCAATTTGTCCCAAGACTTGGCCAAGGTCTGTTTCCGAAGCTAGCATCAGGTTTTCTTTGAGCGCACCGATGCGTTCTGCGCGCAGCCGGACCTGGGCAGCAGATTCTTCACCGGTTAGATACAAGGTTTTGCGTTGCTTGCCGTCGGTTGTTCGGGTGGCTGCAACGTGACCTGCAATGTCCAAGGCCATCGTAGATTTCCCGATCCCGGGTTCACCTGCCAACAGGATGACCGCACCGGGCACCAGGCCAGACCCCAGCACCCGGTCGAATTCTGAAACACCGGTGGGAAAGCTCTCCGCATGTGATGCATCGACCTCGGTGATGGGCTGCGCCAATTCATCCACGGTGACTTTGGCCGCTGGGGTACGAGTAGTCGCCGGGGTGACCCCGGCTTCTTCAATCGTGCCCCACGCTTGGCATTCGCCGCAGCGTCCCGTCCATTTTGCGGTCATCCAACCGCATTCGGAACACTTATAGGCCAGTTTGGTCTTTGATTTCGCCATGCCGCTAAGCCTACTCGCAGGCTAGGACACGATAAAGGAACTACACGTTGGGCAGATAGCTGGTGGCCTCGTTGTGATCCGAGCCGGTGGCTTCAATGAAGTCGACCATCATTGGCCGACACATCATCACCAGGGCTTCGCCGTGCAACGTATCTGCCCCAAGATTGCGCGGTGTCAGTTTGGTGGTGGCTGAGCCCAGCGCATCTCGTGCCACCGACAGAGATCGATGACGCCCCGGAGCAACAGGTTCGGCAACCGACCGGCCCAGGACAGCAACCGCATCGGCGGCATCCGAGAACCATGCAGACATACGTTCCAAATCGTCCTTGGCCTGATCTTTAGTATCGAATTCATCGATCACGGTGATTACCCGACGGGCGATAATACGTAGTGAGCGGACCGCCAGATCAGTCTTTTCTAAGGTGCGCGACATCTCTTGGAGGTCTTGGCGTGCCGAACGTTGCGTCGGAGAATACGTGGCCATCTGGTCCGCCCGAGCGATCTCACTGCGAACCGCATCAATCTTGGACTGCAATCCCCGAGCCTCAATGAGTGCCACCCAGCCGCCGCGCGAGTCGTGTTCAGCTAAGGCCTGAGAGAGCTCACGGAAGACCCCGGTGATAGACGTGAACAATTCGCGCATCCCAGCGACAGTTTCTTTTCGGAATGAAACCGGCGTCAGCATAGTGATCGCAATAGCAATAACCCCGCCGATGACGGCGTCCACAGAACGACTCAACGGCCCCTCCGGCGGGATCGGTAATAACACCACCAGAACGGCCTGGATCGACATCTGAGTGGTGAAGATTACTCCCGAATCCAGAAACCTGGCAAGCACAATCGTAATGAAGACCACGAGCACACCCTGCCAATACCCCTGCCCCAAGAGCGCTTGTAAGGAATCGCCAACTAGTATGCCTAACGTCACGCCGATTGAAACTTCGAGGGCTTTGCGGATATGCGGATCGCGTCCAAAGCCCAGGGTGATTAAGGCAGAAGTAGCCGCAAAATAGGGCTCACTGTGACCGAATATAATAGCCGCAAAAGCATACGCAGCCACTGCGGCAATGGCTGAAATTGCCGCAGGAATAAGCGATTTTCGGGCACGCCAGGTGCCCGAGCGGAATCGAGAGGAGAAGAATTTTTTGACCTTCTGCCAACCCTTGGGCTCCGGAGCCACCGGTAGCGGGGTCGTGTGCATGCGTTCAGCCATGGTCTTATCCTACGAGGTAGGCCAAGATTGTCTAAAGGCGCTGAGCGGAAAAACGTTAACCCGCTGTTAATCTTTCGACAGCCAGCAGGTTACCTAGCGTGCGTAGCTTCGTTGAATAGTTAGGGCCATCAAGCCCAAACTTTTCCGGCCCAACGTACTGACTCACAACAAACTCGAAAGAGGAAAACACCAGTGAAGTTTTCTCGTTTTTATCGCTCCGCTGCTATCGCATCCGTGGCCGCTCTGGCTCTTGCAGCTTGCTCATCTGACGACGCCGCTGATGAAAACGCCGGTGGCGACTCCGGTGACCAGGCCTCGGCAGAAGTATCGGGCAACCTGATCGGTGGCGGAGCTTCATCGCAGGAAGCTGCGATGACCGCCTGGGCTGCAGGCGTCACCGAGGTGCACCCAGATCTGACCGTCAACTACGACCCAGTTGGCTCCGGCTCCGGTCGTGAAGGCTTCATTGCAGGCCAGTACACCTTCGCTGGTTCCGACTCCGCGATGGATGCTGAAGAACAAGAACAAGCTTGCGGCTCAGGGAGCCCATTCCACGTTCCTTCCTACATTTCTCCTGTTGCTGTTGCCTTCAACCTCGAAGGCGTCGACAGCCTCAACATGAAGCCAGACACCATCGCCAAGGTATTCGCCGGCGAAATCACCTCCTGGGACGATGCCGAAATCGCAGAGCAGAACGAAGGCGTTGAACTGCCAGCGACCGGCATCACCGTCGTCCACCGCTCGGATGACTCGGGTACCACCGAAAACTTCACTGATTACCTCAACGGTGCTGCCGGCGACGCCTGGACCTGGGAAGCAGCAGACGCATGGCCAGAAGAACTCACCGGTGAATCTGCACAGCAGACTTCCGGTGTTGTCTCCCTGACCACTGACACCGATGGTGCCATCACCTATGCTGATGCTTCCCAGATTGGTGGCCTGTCCACCGTTGCCGTCGGTGTTGGCGAAGACTACGTCGAATACTCCGCTGAAGCTGCAGCTTCGGCGGTAGAAACCGCCGAAGAAGACCCAGAATCTGAAGGTGCTCGCATCCTGGATCGCAGCACCGAAGAAGAAGGCGTCTACCCAATCGTCATGATCTCTTACCACATCTTCTGTGACACCTACGACAACGAAGAAATGGTAAACCAGGTCAAGGCGTTCGGTAACTACGTCATCTCCGAAGACGGTCAGATCGCTGCTGAAGATTCCGCAGGTTCGGCCCCAATCTCGGAAACCATTCGCGAAGAGGCTACTCAGCGCCTCGACGCGATTACTGTTGCTGGTTAGGCCAGGAAATTAGCTTTCACTAGCTGATACCACCGCTTGGCACCACAAGCGGTGGTATCGGCATGAAAGACACTCTTCTTTATATGAACGTTCAGGAGTACAACGTGACAACCACATCCCCGCGCACCAAGACACCAGCGCGTAATACCACTTCCGCGGTGGGGGATAAAGTCTTCAAAGGCATGTCGTGGACCGGTGGCGTGATCATTTTGGTCGTGCTTGCTTTCGTGGCCCTCTTCCTGCTGACGCGATCCCTACCGGCCATTGCTCCCGATACTTTCGGCCCGGGTGCTGATCAGGCGATAGATTTCTGGGGCTATGTCTGGCCCCTGATGGCAGGAACGGTCATTGTTTCTGCTATCGCACTCCTGTTGGCCACCCCTGTCGCTATGGGGGTTTCGCTGTTTATTAGCCACTACGCGCCGCGTCGTTTCGCCAACACCATCGGATACGTCATCGACTTACTGGCCGCCATTCCGTCTGTGGTCTATGGCGCCTGGGGCATGCTGGTGATCGCACCACTTATGGTGCCGATCTATCAGTGGTTGCACGACAACTTAGGGTTCATCCCACTGTTCGCCGGTGATCCATCGACCACCGGGCGAACCATTTTGACTTCCGGGGTCGTTCTCGCCGTCATGGTCCTGCCGATCATGACCGCCCTGTGTCGCGAAATTTTCCTTCAGGTACCACACCTGCAAGAAGAAGCCGCACTTGGCCTGGGCGCCACCCGGTGGGAAATGATCAAAATGACCGTCTTCCCATTCGCTCGCGCCGGTATCATCTCTTCGATTATGCTTGCTCTTGGCCGTGCGCTGGGTGAAACCATGGCCGTAACGATGGTGCTGTCTCCGGGCGGATTCTCCTGGTCGCTCATCACATCGGGTGCCAACGCAACCATCCCATCAGAAATTGCATTGAACTTCCCAGAAGCTTTCGGTCAACGCCAGGCGGAACTTATCGCAGCGGGTCTGATGCTGTTTGTGATCACCCTGATCGTCAACGTCATCGCCAGGGCTATCGTTAACAGTCACGCGAAGAAAGCTGAGGGTCTGTCATGAGCTCCCAAATCCATTCGCGTACGAAACCTAAGACCCCGGTTCAGCCTCCGCAGGGCCCAGACGGCGAAAAGAAACCAGAAGAGATGACGCCAAAAAATAAGACATCCCGGTTGGACTCCTTGACGGCCAACCGGAAACCATCCTGGACGTGGGTGGCGGCAGCCGCCGGTTCAATTGTGGTCGCTGCGATTGTCACCGCACTGCTGTTTGAATCATTTAGCATCGTTGGTTTTGTCCTCATCGCTGGGTTGTTGTACATCGTCTCGATGTATGTGACCAGCCGGGTGTTAGAAAATCGGCTCAAGGCCACTGATGAATTCTGGCGTCATTTGATCTGGACCGCATTTATCATCGCGTTGGTCCCGCTGATTTCCGTGATCTGGTCGGTTGTTTCGCAAGGCTTACCCACCCTGCTAGCCAACCCAGGGCTGCTGACCACCGACATGAAAGGTGTGGTCGGGGCAGACGATATCGCAACCCAGACCGAAGGTGCGCCACTGCAAGGTGGTATTCTGCACGGTCTGATCGGGACCGTGGCCATCACGGTGCTCGCCAGCGTCATCTCGATCCCAGTGGGGCTCTTTGCCTCGATCTACTTGGTCGAATACGCCAACCGCAACGCGTTCTCACGTGCTATTCGCTTCTTCGTGGACGTTATGACCGGTATCCCATCGATCGTTGCCGGTCTGTTCGCCTTCGCCGGGCTGAGCCTCCTGATCGAATTGGTTGTAGGAACCTCTCCGCAAGCCCTGCAGTCGGTCAAGACCGGTTTTGCTGCAGCACTAGCACTGAGCGTGTTAATGATCCCGGTCGTGGTGCGCTCGACCGAAGAGATGCTGGAGGTCGTCTCCGACGAACTCCGTGAAGCATCCTACGCCCTGGGTGTGCGCAAATGGCGCACCATTATGAAAGTCGTGCTGCCAACCGCTATGTCGGGTATTGCTTCGGGTGTCACCCTGGCCATCGCCCGGGTAACCGGTGAAACCGCACCGATCTTGGTGACCGCAGGGTATGCGGCAACCACCAACTGGAACCCGTTCTCCGAGTGGATGACCGCACTGCCGGTCTTCATCTACCGCCAGCTGGTCAACCCAACCGCACCCGCTGCTGGCGACCCGTCGATGGCGCGCGCCTGGGCAGGTGCCCTGGTACTCATTGTCATCGTGATGGGTCTGAACCTGGCAGCCCGTGTCATCGCAAAGAACTTCGCACCGAAGACCGGCAAATAAGCTCGGTTACCGGTTACTCAATTAAAAGGAAAAACTCTCATGGCAAAAAGCATCGAAGCCGTCGATCTCAATTGCTACTACGGCGACTTTCTGGCCGTCAAAGATGTCAACATCAAAATCGCACCACGCGCCGTGACCGCCTTCATTGGCCCATCCGGTTGTGGCAAAACCACCTTCTTGCGCACGCTGAACCGGATGCACGAAGTCACCCCAGGTGCCCGCGCCGAAGGCCAGATCTTCCTGGACGATGAAGACATTAACTCCCCAAATGTGGATCCGGTGCGCGTCCGCTCGACAGTGGGGATGGTCTTCCAGCGACCAAACCCCTTCCCAACCATGTCGATCCGCGAGAACGTGTTAGCCGGTTACCAGCTCAACGGCATCAGGTTGTCGAAATCGGACTCCGAAGCGATCCTGGAGCGCTCCTTGACCGGTGCGAACCTGTGGAATGAAGTCAAAGACCGTCTAGATCGCCCAGGTGGTGGCCTGTCGGGTGGTCAGCAGCAGCGCCTGTGCATCGCCCGCACGATCGCCATCGAACCCGAAGTGATCCTCATGGATGAGCCAGCTTCGGCGCTGGACCCGATCTCGACCCTGGCGATCGAAGACCTCATTCATGAACTCAAAGAGGATTACACCGTCGTCATCGTGACACACAATATGCAGCAGGCTGCTCGGGTGGCTGATAAAACCGCATTCTTCAACCTGCAGGCCATCGGAGAACCCGGCATGCTTATTGAATACGACGACACCACCACGATCTTCAACAACCCATCCAACGAACAGACTGAAGCCTACATTTCTGGACGCTTCGGCTAAGCCAACTTGAATACCAGCGCGGCGAAACTCCTTGATAACGGGGCTCGTCGCGCTGGTGTTTAAAATCGTGGTTACGGGCGGCCCTCAGTATTTGAGATGACTTAGGAATGCAAAATCCCGGCCTGCGCACAGGCCGGGATTCTCAAACTTACGATGTCGGGCCGGGCACGCCTCACGGCGTGTGGCCGCTCAAAGCGGCTAATGATTTGGAGCCCGGGGGTACCGCAACCCGACATCTGTTAGTCACTCTATTGGCTCCTCCAGCGATAAGCAAGGAAAGTTCTCGCGACGGTCAATTCCGCGTTAATTCGCCGTTTTCATTGACGTCGATGGGCAAAACAAGGTATAAGCTATCGCATTTTCACGCCGTCTGACCACGCCGGGCGGACGCTAGATGAATGACACGATCAGTGCTAACAGTGCAAAACTGGTGAGCGCACAAATCACGACGGTCATCACAAAATACAGCATTAATCGCACGACCTGCGACCAGCGCACCGAGCCACTATTTTGAGCTGTACCCGCGCCGGTGATTGATGCAACCGTGGTCAAGGATGACGACAGCGGGATGTGCAACATGAAAGAGCCCACCAACAGCAACAATGCCGAGGTGCTGGACGCAAGCGCTGCATGAAGCGGGTCGAGTACGCTGATCCTGCGGGTCAGCGTGTAGTTGACTCGCCACGCGTTGATAAAGGTGCCGAGCCCCAGAAGCAGAACCACGCCGCCACCAAGCAGCCAGGTAGGGATGGTGCCCACACCGGCGGCTGCGACGGCCATGAGTAATACGATGTAGATGCGCTGGCCATATTGCACGCCGTGGCCTAGAGCATTCGCAGCGGCAGTAATGGCGAGCGTTCCGCGTGAACTGTAACCCACCCGGTGAGGTGCCGTGTCTTTACACAACCAGGTGACCGGGATCGCCAAACTCCATGCAAAGACGGCGGCCAACACGGGTGAAGCGATCAACGACAGGCCGATCCCGACGGCAACGGGGGACAGGTCAGCCAGTACCAGGTGGTTGGTGTCGAGCAGTGATACCGCTAACGCACCACCGGTCATGGAGGCCGTCAAAGCATGCGAAGAAGATACCGCGACGCCTTTCCACCAGGTGTACAGGGCCCACGCGAGCGCGATAGCTACACCAGCTACCGTGATCGTTAGACCGCGGTTGTTTAAGGGGACCAGTTCGACAAATTCTGCGGCAAAAAATTGGATGGTGCCCACACCCATGACGGCTCCAGCCATGCGCATCACGGCGGTCATCCACAGTGCGGTCATTGGGGTCAGAGCGCCGGCGGCGATGGGAAGCGCAACAGCGTTTGGGGTGTCGCGCCCGGCCACCACAAAGCTAAAAGCCGCGGTCAGCATAAAGACTGCGACGAGCAGGATTAGGGTGCCCATCTAGGAATCACGCACCAGGATCCGTCCTAGCTGAGTAGAGAATTCCCGAAGGGTCATAAAGGTGGCTTCTAGTGAGCGGGCGACTTCTTGTTGACGGTAATAGTGCCTGGCTAGCAGTTCGTCGGCGTCGGTAAGGCGCCAGGTCACCAACGCGCGTTGTGCTTGGTGGGTGAGGCGCTCCAGGTGCATCCAGGTGCTTTCCAACTCATCGTGGGAGGTGAGCTGACCGGTTGTGTCTAACACCAGATCGGCCTGTCGAGTCAGAATCTCTAATACGTCACCGGCCCGAGCTGGGAGCCGGTACTGGCGGGTCGCGTGGATAATGGTGCCGGTAATGGCCACGGCTTCGACCGCGCGATTAATCCAGGTTCCCAGCAGGTAGAGATCCTCGCGAGGTAGCGGCGTCAGGTAGGAGCTGCGCAGTGCGGTGAGCATGGCGGTCTGGGTTTTTGAAGCCTGGTCGTTGAGGTTATCGAGTTGCGCGTCGAGTTCGGTGCCTGTTTCTGGCGATGCACCAAACATTTGTGTCACAAGGTCTACGGACTCCACTAGGAATTTGGCAAGCGTTCGAACGTGAGTCGCGCCTGATTCATCGGCAGAAAATAGGCGCGTTACAGACAGCTTCATGATTGGTTACTTTACACACCGAAAGTTAATGCGGTGCTGAATTAATTCGTTGGACGTCGCTCGGCAGTCTCAGTCTGCAGGCGTCCTTGACGCCAGGCAGCGGCACAGAGCTCTAATTCGGTAGCGGTGCGCTGTAATTTCGTCGAGCGATGCTCCAAAGCTGCGGCAGCTGCCGGATTGTGATCTTCGAGTTGTTCGGCGTGCTGGTGCTGGCCGGCAGCAATCACCCGGGCGTAGGCGCCACCGCGCTCCAAAGCGATAGCAAAATCACCGGCGTATACCCCGGTGAGGATCTTGGTGATCAGCGACTGTAGGTCACGTGCCTGCGGTGGTTCAGAGGCGCCGGCGATCACACGCGAAACATATGCCTCATACCCCGCTCGGTACCAGGCGGCCCAACGGTCACCATCGCGTTGGGTGGCCTGCTGGAGAGCGTACAACCGCCACAGAGCGCCCCCATAGGTCACAGCAGGGGCATCGGCCCACATACGCGCCATCGTGTCGAGCCCGACGTCGGCGACGAGATCGACGAGCCAGTCAACAGTTGCATCATCGGCGTCAGGATCTTGCCCGGTTGCTACGAGTTTAGCCGCGATGATTTGGGCAGCGGAGAATACCTCGGCCGGATCGATGCCGCCCGAACGATGCTCAAACTCCTCAAGCGGCGTCAACTTCGGGCGGTGATATTGAATACCGGCGGAACTACCCCGCTGCAAACTCAACGTACTCCTT
>NZ_VFOU01000002.1 GCF_006716305.1 Enteractinococcus coprophilus
GCGTGCCGTTGAGGGCATGTGACAGACCAACGGTTGTTCGTCTTCTGCCACTGGAAGTTGTGGAAGAAGAAGTCACCGATGCGTCGGAACTGTTCCCGCTCTATGACTACGAACCCGCCCCAGAAGAAGTCTTGGATGCATTGCTGCCCAAATACATCGAGTCGAGAATCTTCTCGTCCATGTTGCAGGCTGCCGCATCAGAACTGGCCAACCGTCAACGAGCTATGAGTGCAGCCGGAGATAACGCCGAAGATCTCATCCGTGAATACACTTTGCTGATGAACAACGCCCGTCAGGCTTCCATTACTCAGGAGCTCACCGAACTCATCGCTGGTGCAGACGCACTAGCAGAGTCCTAAACGGGCTGACACCACAGCCTCACTGACCCATATTTCAACATCCACATAGAAGTGAGTTACATGACTGCCACTATGAATGAATCCGGTAGCGGCGCTAAAACCGGCGCCGTGGGCCGCATTGCCCGCATTACCGGACCGGTCATCGACGCTGAATTCCCAGCGGACGCCATGCCGGAGATCTACAATGCTCTGAAAGTACAGTTGACCCTCGGTGGTCAAACCTCGACCATTACTTTCGAAGTTGCCCAGCACCTGGGTGAAAACCTGGTTCGCGCCATCGCGATGCAGGCAACCGACGGTTTGGTCCGCGGTCAGGAAGTCGTCGACACCGGCCAGCCAATCTCGGTGCCCGTGGGCGACGTCGTCAAAGGCCACATCTTCAACGCGCTGGGCGACTCGCTCGACGTTGATATTGCTGAACTTGATGTTCAAGAACGCTGGCCAATTCACCGCCAGCCACCAAACTTCGCTGACCTGGAAGCCTCCACCCAGATGATGGAGACTGGTATCAAGGTCATCGACCTGCTCACCCCCTACATTCAGGGTGGAAAGATTGGTCTGTTCGGTGGTGCCGGTGTTGGTAAAACCGTTCTGATCCAGGAAATGATTACCCGTGTTGCACGCAACTTCGGTGGTACCTCGGTATTCGCTGGTGTTGGCGAGCGTACTCGTGAGGGTAACGACCTCTGGGTCGAAATGGACGAAGCCGACGTACTGAAAGACACCGCACTGGTGTTCGGTCAGATGGACGAGCCACCAGGCACCCGTCTACGCGTTGCGCTAACCGGTCTGACTATGGCCGAGTACTTCCGTGACGTCCAGAAGCAGGACGTGTTGTTGTTCATTGACAACATTTTCCGCTTCTCGCAGGCCGGTATGGAAGTTTCGACCCTGCTGGGTCGTATGCCTTCTGCTGTGGGTTACCAGCCGAACCTGGCTGACGAAATGGGTATCCTGCAGGAACGCATTACCTCAACTCGCGGTCACTCTATTACCTCGATGCAGGCCGTTTACGTCCCAGCGGACGACTACACTGACCCTGCTCCAGCCAACGTGTTCGCGCACTTGGATGCGACCACGAACCTGACTCGTGACCTGGCTTCGCGTGGTCTGTACCCAGCGGTTGATCCACTGGCCTCGACCTCGCGTCTGCTGGACCCACAGTACGTTGGTCAGGAACACTACGACGTCGCGACCCGCGTCAAGCAGATTCTGCAGAAGAACAAAGAACTGCAAGACATCATCGCGATCCTCGGTGTTGACGAGCTGTCCGAAGAAGACCGTGTCGTCGTCGGCCGTGCACGCAAGATCGAACAGTTCCTGTCGCAGAACACCTACACTGCGAAGCAGTTCACCGGTGTCGAAGGCTCGACCGTTCCAATCAAGGACACCATCGAAGGCTTCAAGGCCATCGCCGACGGCGACCTGGACCACATCGCAGAACAGGCCTTCTACAATGTTGGTGGCCTGGATGACGTGGAGCGGGAATGGGCGAAAATCCAGAAGGAAGGCTAACTCATGGCCGATAACCTCCTGGACGTCGAAATCGTTGCCGAGGACCACTTCGTGTGGTCCGGGCAAGCCCGCTCCGTGTCCGCCCGCACGATTGACGGTGAGATCGGGATTCTTCCCGGTCACACCCCGATGCTTGCGGTGCTGGGTGACGGCGAAGTCGTCGTCGAAGCAGCAGACGGTGAAGCCGTGGTTGCACAAGCCAATGGCGGGTTCTTCTCGGTTGATTCGAACCGGGTGACCATCGCCGCAACACAAGCGGAGCTGTCAGCGTAAGATGCCGTCGTGGCTGGCCTGGACGCTCATCGGAATCGCGGTCATAGCGTTCGTAACGGCAGTGATGATCGCCTGGCGATTATTTATGCTGCTTAGAACACCCGGTTCCTTTAAAGCGCGCCTGGTCAGCAAACACGACGACGAAAAACCCGGCAAACCCGTGGTGGTGTCATATAACGAATACTCGGTGGAAATCTTCGCCGTCTACTCGATCTGGCCTCGCCCGTTTGCCAGCGTACCGCGTCACTCGCTAGACGTAACACGGTTTCCCCGCCGAACTCGCATCCGTGCCTGGGTGCGGTTAGACGATCTGGAAACCGGTGCATACCTCAAGCTCAGTGCAGCCCAAGCGCACGTCTCTGAGCTCACCACGTGGTACGAGTCCGGTCCCGCAGTTGGGATTGGGCACTGGCGAGAACCGCCACAACGGCGACAGCGTCGTCGATACTTCTAACTTCATATGACAATCGGTCGACAGGGTACGTGGATGGCTCTGTCGACCGATTGCTTTAAGCCACGGCCTTAGGCGGGTCGGTACCGGCTAGCGCTGCATCGCGGCACATACCTGATCATGATTCAGCCCTGCTGCCACCAGGTCATCGTGGATCGCCAACAGATCTTTACCACCCGATGCCAACGTGGCCCGTCCCGCAAGCTGCGGGCTCGCAGCTGTAGGATAGTGCAGTTCAACATGTCCCAACCTGGGTGGCTGCGCAGTAAGTGGCTGAACGCCGGTGGGAAGGGTCGCAGCCGAGGCATCTGAAACCAACCGGATAGTGGCGGGCCACAGGTCAAACCACCACCGGACCACCTCAAGATCGACATGGAAGCCGTCTGCGATCAATTCCACGACGACCTCACCGCGGGCTGCTGCTTCCATGACCGCAAGAATTGGCCCTGGGTCCCGATGGTGAAAACCACGCATCGCATTATAGAGATGGGTAATGGTCACCGGTTCTCCCGTCAGGGCGTAGACGAATGCTATGCCGTGGCGCATCTGGAGATAGGTTGCACCGGTGTGGCCTAGCGCAGGCGCAATCCCGGCTTCAACGAGTTGCTCAACGGTGGCCTCAAACCCCGGGAGCTCGGGTGCTAGCGTCATCATGGTGATCAGCCGGCTGGGGTCCTGGTAGTTGAACACGGTTTCTAGGAACCGCTTGCCGGGATCTTCGTTGGGAGCCAGCAGTGCCGACCTGGGATGCGCGCCGGCAAACTCTGGCGCAAGAAATGGGCCTTCCAGATGCACGCCGTCCACCAGCCCATCGACATGAGCTGCACGTAGCCGGTTCAGTGTATCGGGTAACGCGGCCAGTCCGATCGTCGGAATTGAGGCGGTAACCCCAGTGGTGCGCCGAGATGCCAGCAAGCGCAACGCGGCCTGGATCGACTGGACATCGGAGGTGGCAAAATCAACCCCGGCCACGCCATGGATGTGGCGGTCAGCGAACGTGTTGGTGCATTTAGAAAAGGCGGGAGTCAACATCGTCGACGCCTCGCATGGCATCGTAGTCCAGCGTGACCGTGCTGAAACCCCGGTCTTCAGCGAGTACGCGCGCCTGTGGCTTAATTTGTTGAGCGGCAAACACTCCGTGCACGGGTGCCAGCAGTGGATCCCGGTTGAGCAGTTCAACATAGCGGGAGAGTTGTTCGACGCCGTCGATATCTCCGCGCCGCTTCAGCTCCACGGCCACGGTCTCTCCGGTGCCGTTCTTGGCCAGAATGTCGACCGGACCAATGGCGGTCATATATTCGCGCCGGATGAGTTGATAGCCCGATCCCAGCAGGTGAATTTGTTCGGCCAACAGTCGTTGCAAGTCGGCTTCGACGCCGTCTTTGACTAATCCAGGATCCACCCCGAGCTCGTGACTGGAATCGTGCTCAATAGCGTAGATACTAATGATCAGGCGGTCATCGGATTTCTGCGACTGCACCGTCCATACTGTTTCGATGCCTTCGTGCTGCTGGGTCTCGGATGGCTCCGAGACGATCACTCGGGCGGGCGGCGTCATCCAGTTCAGGGGTTTATAGGAACCACCGTCGGAGTGGATCAACACCGCGCCGTCGGCCTTGAACATGATGAGCCGTTTGGCGGGGGGCAGGTAGGCATTGAGCCGGCCAGCGTAGGTGACAGAACATTCAGCAATGACAAGTCGCATAACGGGCATTAGTCTACTGGGTAATTGCTGGTTCATAGTGCAGCAGGCGGACTCGGCGAGTATGTGACAATAGGGGTCATGGCTCGCAAAAATAAGCGCCGTCGTGACCAACATCCCAAGCGCGGCAGAAGAACCCGGCCCGTCGGTGAATTGCATCGAGCCGCTTTCGACACCAACTACACACACGAAGACGCCTTTGATGGTGGATGGCACGTCCGGCAGGTCCAGGCTTGGCGCGCAGTGAAAATCTACACGTGTCCCGGGTGTTTGCGTCCCATTCCGCAGGGCCAGCCCCACGTAGTGACGTGGCGTTCGGACTGGCTTATGGGTGATGACGACGCCGGGCAACAACGTCGTCACTGGCACACGGCCTGTTGGAATAACCGGCGCCAAGATCTGCGGTATTAGCGGAGGTCCTGATACGGAACGTACACTTCGCGCACGAGTACCAAGATGGCGGCGACGGCGGGGATCGCCATCAGAGCCCCTAGGACGCCCAGTAGCGACCCACCCGCAATAACGCCGATAACAGCCAGTGACCCTGGAACCGCCACGGTCCGTTGCATAATTCGCGGCGAGATCACATACGCCTCAACCTGAAGGTAAATAAAGTAGATCGCGGCAAAAATGAGCGCGGATTGCCAGCCGGCAAATAGGGCCAGCAGCGAGATGATCACACCGCCGGTCACCGCCCCGACCAGCGGAATGAATGCCATGAACCCGGCAAAGAGCGCGAGCAGGGCAGCATATTGTAGATCAGCAATGGACACGGCGATAAAGGCGACGATCCCGTTGAGCGTAGCCACTAGTGTTTGGCCCACAATATAATGCCCGACCGAGTCGGAAATTTTCTCCGAGAGGTACTCGAGACGTTCGCGTCGTGAGCGGGGCGCCAGACGGTAGAGCCATTTTTTGATGGTGGGCAGTGAGGCGAGGAAATACAGGGTCAAAACGACGACGATCAGTACCGAAAAACCAACGTTGAAAATCGCGCTGCCGACTCCTAGGATGCCGCCGAGCAGGGTCGTGATATTGGTCGTATCCGAAACAAACTTATTGACTTCAGTGGTGAGGACCGTGGCGACGTCGAATTCATCATCGATAGCCCGGAAAAAATCCGAGGCAATGAAGTCCGAGACCACGGTTGGTAAAATTTGGACAAATTCGGAGGTCTGTTCCACGATTACGGGAATCAGTGTGGAAATAAACACCGTGACGATGCCAAGTAAAATTGCCACCGCTACCGCAACCCCGACCCCGCGGGGTGCACCCCAGCTTTGGATCCAAGCGACGATCGGGTCCAGGCCCAGCGCGATAAAGAATGCGACAAGGATCCACACCAGTAGTTGGACATTCGTCGAGACCAGAACATAGAGAGCCAGAGCCAACCCGACGCCGACGGTGAGTAAAAACCCGGTCCTGATCGGGCGCGATACCAGCTCTGCGGGTTTGACCGAGGGCCGTTCGGAGGTGAAGTGGTCAGCCCGGGTGATAGGCGTGTGCGGGTAGTCTTCCGGATCGGGCACACGGAATTGCTGCTTCGCGCGCGCCGTAGCCAACTGGTCATGTGCCCCGGTCACACGCTGTTTGAGGTTCTGGAACAGGTTCGAAAACCGCCCGCTGGTATTTGACTTATCCGCCACGATTACCACACTACGGCACCGGCCCGCTGCTGTGGCAGATCCGAACGGCGCGGTGAGGATGGGATTGCTACTATGATGGAAAATTAGCCAGGTGGCATCAACGCGGTGCGCCAAGCCGAGCAATCGAACAAAAGGTGGCAGGTTTTGAAAACTCTGGGCGGTATCGGCGCCATAATTCTGGGCGTCGTCGCGATCTTAGTCTCCGTGGGACTCCAAACCATCTGGGCGCCCCCGGCCGTATTTGATGCGACGACCGAAACAACCCAAGAAGCCCCGCTGACCGTCATCACCGACGGCGTGGATATTGATCCGGATGAAGCCATTGAATACACCGTGCGTGGCGACGGCGAATTCAGTCTGATGTACGGGCAACTGCGCGATATCGAAGCCTGGGTTGGCGAAGCTGCACACCACCGTATCGATGGTGTCAATACCGACGTCGAGCGCGGCGCAGACCCGACCGTGAACATCACCTATGTCGATGGCGAAGCCGAAGTGCCCAATCCGGTGAACTCGGATTTGTGGCTGGCCACTCAGGAGGTCACCGATGAGGTCACCCAGCGCTGGACCCGGACGGACGCAGGCCAATGGGGACTGCTGATCGCCGTCGACGGTGTCGCACCAGCCCCCACTGACTTCAGCGTCTCCTGGGTCAATATCGAACCCAACTCGCCGCTGATCCTACCGTTGATGATCGCCGGCATCGTCCTGGTGTTGATCGGTATTGCACTGTTGATCTGGCGGTTTATGGATTTCCGACGTCGCGCTAAACGCACCTCGGGACGCCGTGCGGTGGTCCGCGGGGACTACACGGGCCTGACCGCAGCCGACGTCATGGCCGGCAGTGAACCCACCACCCAGACGCTGTCGGTAGAACACATTGATGCCGGTGAACCGGTTGCACACCCCGACAACGACCAGGCCACCGAGGTGGTAGCCGGACTGCCCATTACCGAAGGCGATCAGGTTGCCGACGAAGACGAACTGGCGGTTCGCGATGATCAAACCGCCACGCCACCCGGCCTTGAAACGCCTAACGATGACGAACAGCCCGACGATGAGACGTCTGACGGTGCCAACCTTGACGATGAAGACCGCGACGATGGAGATCGCGACGACGACCCAGGTTCCGGTTCCTCCACGCCCGATGAGGACACCCGCACCGAGAACCTACCGCTACTGGAGGAACACCCCGAGGGTCGCGATGAACAAGACGAGACGAAAGACAACGGTGGATTCTTGCGTCGTACCGTGACCGCGCTATCGGCGGTGGGGCTTGCGATCGGTCTGGGCGTCGGTCCGGCACACGCAGCCTCCGAAACCCCAGAAGACGAAGACATTTCCGACCAGGTAGACCAGGAACAGCTGGAAGATGAGGTTGATCCTGAAGAGCCCGACACCTTCCCCGTCGTCGTTGATGCCCAGTTCGAACAGATTCTCGAAGCTGTGGCGACCACCGCGCGCCAGGGCGATGAAGCCTTGGATGCCGATGTACTGGCCGGCCGGGTAGCCGGTCATGCGTTGCGCTCGCGTCAAGATTCCTACCGGAACAACACGATCGAAGAAGACTACCCGCGCCGCACCCCGGTCGCCGCAGATGAGATTTTGGCAACCTGGATGGATCGCGATGACTCCTTCCCTCGCACCATCTACGCGGTAACCAGTGATGCCGAAGGCTCCGCGACTCAGCTGTTGGTCTTGCGCCAAGAAGATGCGCGCTCGCAATATCAGCTCATCCAAAACGCCCCGTTCGCCCCGGGTGCAGAACTGCCTTCAGGCAGTCTGATGGACCACAATGTGGAAAACATGCCCAATGACGAATCCACCGAGCTCGTCATGTCGCCAGAGGCCGCCGTCGAAGCGTTGGCCGAATACCTGACCGATCCTGAAGCCGACGCCGCCGACCAAATCGCCGACAACGAGTGGATCGACATGGTCCACGAGCACCAGGCCGACCTCGAAGCAACCCACAGCGAAAATGACATCGATGCCAGTGTCACCCGGACCCTCTTCGACGACTCGATCACTTCGGTTCGCCTACCCAACGGCTCAGCCCTGGTGTTTGGCACGATGAACTCGCTAGAGTCGCTCACCCCGCAAGAAGACGGTGCCACGGTGGATCTGACCGACTTGGTTCAAGAGGTCGGCGAATTTGCGTCGTCGTCCCACGAAGGCGAGGTCCGAATCCGCTATCGCGAACAATTTGCCCTGGTGATTCCCGCCGAGGGCGAAGTTTCGCTCGCCGGATATGAGACCGTCCTATCTACCGTGGACTAGCCAGCCCACTAGACTGGTGCTGAAGACCACGAGCCGAATCTGACAAGAAGAGGATTATGACTCAACAGCCTGACTCCACCCCGTCGCACTCGCGCGACGCCATCGACCTGACCCAGCTGCCCGCCCAATCGACGGGCGCAGACGGCGGAACCCAACGCTCCTGGGTGTTGGACGACGTCGACCAGCAATCATTACAAACCCTGTTACAACACGCAGCGACCGTCCCGCTGATCATTCACCTGGCGGCTCCCTCGAATCCAGCCTCGGATCAGATCGATGCCGTGTTGCAGCCCGCCATTGATGCGCGCGCCGGCCGCATGGTCATGGGACGCATCGATACCGAAAAACACCCGCAGCTGCTCCAAATGTTCGGGGTGCCCGCCGGCCCGATGGTCGTGGCACTGATGGGCCAGCAAGCCCTGCCGTTATTCAACGCCCCGGTGGCTGCCGAACAGCTTGAACAGCTCCTGGATGAAATCAACGCCTCGGCCGTCCAAGCCGGCATGGCCGACACTGTGCCACCCCTCGTGGAAGCCACCGATGCCGAAGGCGACGCCGTGCTGCCACCGTTGCACCAAGAAGCCGAAGCCGCCTTGCAGGCCGAAAATTACGACGACGCCATCGCAGCCTACGACAAAGCCCTCGCCGAAAACCCGCAGGACCAAGAAGCGATCCGCGGCAAAGCCCGGGTCGGGCTCGTGCAACGCACCCGCGACATGGACATTCAACAGGTTCGAGCCACCGCGGCCGATAACCCCAACGATGTCACAGCCCAAATGGCCGTTGCAGACCTCGATTTGCTGGGTGGTCACGTGCAAGATGCCTTCGACCGGCTGGTGAAGTTCATTGCCCGCAGTGCCGGGGAGGATAAGGACGCCGCTCGCGTTCACCTGCTGGAGCTTTATGCCGTCGTGGGCGATGACGATGCCCGGGTCGCCACCTCGCGTCGCAAGCTGGCCGCCGCCCTGTTCTAAGCCGGTCAGCTGACACTTTCCATCCCCCGTCCGAGATGAAGTTCAACCGGACGGGGGATCACTTTGTGTGCGTAAATTTTTACACTGGAACCATGTTAGAAAAATCTTCTCTACCCGATCCTGACCACGCGGTCGTGATCCGGTCGCTGGGCAAACAATTCGGTGACAAAGTTGCCGTCAACGGCATCAACCTGACCATTCCCGCCGGGTCATTCTATGGTTTCGTTGGTCCCAACGGCGCCGGGAAGACCACGACGATGTCCATGATGACCGGCCTGTTGCGCCCGGATCACGGTCAGGTCTGGGTTCACGGCATCAACATGTGGGAATCCCCGCAACACGCCAAATCGGTGCTGGGAGTGCTGGTCGACGGCGCTGCGGTGTTCCCACGGCTCACCGGCACCCAGCTGATCACCTATTCTGGGCTGCTGCGTGGCATGGAAGCCGACGTCGTCGCCGAACGCGTCCCCGATCTGTTGCGTGTCATGGATCTTGAAGAAGCGGCCCATAAAATGGTGGCCGATTACTCAGCCGGGATGACCAAAAAAGTCTCGCTGGCTGCCGCGATGATCCATTCACCGCAGGTTTTGATCTTGGATGAGCCTTTCGAAGCCGTTGACCCGGTCTCTTCGGCGCGCATCCGCGCCATTCTCAATGAGTACGTGAGCTCCGGTGGCACCGTGATGATCTCCTCACACGTGATGGACCTGGTCGAACGCACCTGCGATCACGTGGCCGTCATCGATAAAGGCCAGGTGCTGGCCTCGGGCTCGATGGAAGAAGTCACCGACGGCGCTTCACTTGAAGACCGCTTCGTAGGCATGGTCTCCAGCGACCACGCCGGGGAGGGCCTGTCATGGTTCCACACCTAATCCGTCTGCGTTATGTACTGATGTGGAACAGCTTCCGGCGTTCCGTGGGCACCATGATCGGGGCGATCTTTTCCGCATTAGGGTTCCTCTACTTCATCGTGATGGCCTACATCCTGGCGTCTGTCGCGGCATTTGCCCCACCCGAAGAGGTCACGTACACCGACCGTGGCGCCGTGTTCGTTCTATGCGGAGCAGTCACAGTGCTCGTCTGGATCATCGGACCGATTGTTTTCTCGACATCCAACCCTTTTACGAATCCGCAGAATTTTCTCGTCTTCGGGATTCCCAATAAAACCTTCATTCCTGGGGTCGTCCTCGGGGGAGTCGTAGCGCCCACCGGCCTTGGGACGCTGATATTGTTTCTGACCGGTAGCGTACTGTGGGGCTGGCATCCGGCCGCCATCGTGGCCGGGGTCCTGGCCGCGCTCATCGGTACGGTGCTGTGTGTGATCATCATGCAGGTCATCGTGGGAGCGCTGAATAACCTCATCTCTCGGCGCGCCGTGCGCGATGCCATGCAGCTCATTGTGCTGGTGCCCTTGATGCTCGCCGGGTTCATCCTAATGGGGGCGATTGAAACCATTCAAGAGTTCTGGGAGCTTCTTCCTCAGGTCGCTACATGGATAGCGTTTACTCCCGCGGGCTTTTTGTCGCTGCCTTGGTTCGTAGCCCAGGCGCAGTGGGGGATGGCAGCACTGCATCTCGTGGTAATGCTTGCGTACATTGGGTTGGCTGCCTGGGCGTATAACGCCATCGTCAACTGCGCTACCGAAGCCGCCGGCACGATGCGCGAACGCCAACGCGAACCCGCCGGCATCGGGCTGTTGGGTCGGGCGAACTCGCCAATGCAAGCAATTTGGGCGCGCTCACTGCTGTACTGGTTCAAAGACCCTCGCTATGCGGCAAGTCTCATATTGGTCGCAGTATTTGTCCTGTTTGGCATATTCGAAATTACCATCTTGAAGTCCCAAGACTTCTCGCTTATCCCCAAGATTTTGCCCGCCCTGATTGCCTATTTGCTGGCCTTTTCGATTTCTGCTGACTTGTCTTATGACTCGACTGGCTTCTCGTTACACATCACCACCGGGGTGCGCGGGATCGATGACCGCCTGGGCCGGGTGTTTGGATTATTGACCTGGGCGCTACCGCTGACCCTTTTGCTGACCATCGCCATGGTGTTTGCAACCGACGCCAGTCACGAATTCGCTGCGTGGCTCGGGTTGTCGATCGGTGTGCTGCTGTCTGGAACAGGATTATCCGCGGTCATCTCGGCACGGTATATCTACCCGGTGCCGCCACCCGGCACGAGTTTGATGGCTCAACCCGAAGGGGGAATGGGACGGATCATGTTAGTGCAAACCGTGGGAATGTTGATGCAGTTCTTCATCGCCTTGCCCGTGGTCATTCCCGCCGTCGTCGCGCTGATCGTGGGCAGCCCGGCATGGGGTATTATCACGTTGATGATTGGGGTGCTATACGGTGCTGGGATGTTGTGGGCGGGAGTGCGAATCGGTGCCAAATGGTATGAACGGGCCCTTCCAGAGACCTATCAGTCAATTGTCAAGGTTGCGGCGCTATACTGAGCACACAGCCTGTCGCGGACGATGACGGTCCGCTGTTCCGACTACTATGGAAGGCATGAATCCGATGAACTCTGTGTACGCTTCGTCCACTGATTACGATCCGCACGAGGGCGCAACCGGTGTATTGGAACGTGAAGAGCAGCTCCACGCTACGGAACCTGGAGACCACGAACGGTTCAAACACTTCGTGCAAAAAGACAAGCTCACCGAAGCCATCATCAACGGCACACCCGTTGTTGCTCTATGTGGCAAAGTGTGGGTACCTTCGCGCGATCCAGAACGTTTCCCGATGTGTCCTGCCTGCCAAGAAATTTGGGACGGGCTAGAATCAGGGGACGGTAATTCCGGTGACTCCGACAAAGGACGCGGTTTCTTCGGTTTCGGTCGTAAAAAGTAAAATTTAACCCGTCACACATGTTGACCACCATGATTTGGTGGTCAATATTTGTTTGTCTTCATCACGAACTTAGGCCATGAAGGAGGCTGTGTAGTCACTCATGAGTGAAGCGCTGTTTCAGATCGGAGAAGATCTCCCACCCGCACTCCCCGAACGGGCTGCATGGGGGACCGCACCGAAACTACGGCAATGGCAGCAAGAAGCCCTTGAACTGTATTTCGAGAAACCGCGCAAGGATTTCATGACGGTGGCCACCCCCGGCGCGGGTAAAACGACTTTCGCGCTGCGCGTGGCCAAAATGCTGCACGAATCCGGAGTCATCTCACGAATCACCGTTGTCGCGCCAACAGAGCACCTCAAAAGCCAGTGGGCCGACTCAGCGGCGCGCATTGGTCTGGCGATAGACCCGAACTTCAAAAACTCCGATGGTCGTCACGGCTCGGAATACATGGGGGTGGCCCTGACCTACGCCCAGGTCGCTTCCAAACCGATTTTGCACCGCAACCGCACCGAAGCCGCCAAAACCTTAGTGATCCTTGATGAGATTCACCACGGTGGTGATGCCCTGTCTTGGGGTGAGTCCATCCGCGAGGCCTTCGAACCGGCCGCTCGGCGCTTGTCGTTGACCGGTACACCGTTCCGGTCGGATGATGCGCAAATCCCGTTTGTTGATTATGTCGACGACGGTACCGGTGTGTTGCGCTCACGAGCCGATTACACCTATGGCTATGGCCCGGCCCTGCGTGACCATGTGGTTCGTCCGGTGATTTTTATGGCATATTCCGGCCAGATGCGGTGGCAGACCTCGACCGGAGAGGTCATGGAAGCTCAACTGGGCGAAGCCGCGACCAAAGATATGACGGCCAATGCCTGGCGGACAGCCTTGAACCCCAAAGGTGAATGGATCCCAGCGGTACTCAAAGCAGCCGATCTGCGCCTGACCGAAGTGCGCCGTAACGTGCCCGATGCTGGGGGACTGGTCATCGCCACGGATCATGAAGATGCTCGCGCTTATGCTGATACTTTGGAACGGCTCTCGGGCGAAAAAGTTATCACTGTCCTGTCGGATGATCCCACCGCCTCGTCAAAAATCGAAGAATTTTCCGACGGCGCTCAGCGCTGGATGGTCGCGGTGCGAATGGTCTCTGAAGGCGTGGACGTGCCACGACTGTGTGTGGGGGTCTATGCGACATCGACGTCGACGCCGATGTTCTTTGCTCAGGCGGTTGGACGTTTTGTGCGTTCTCGTCGACGTGGCGAGACGGCTTCGGTCTTTCTGCCGTCCGTGCCAAAACTCATGGAGTTGGCGAATGAGATGGAAGAAGAACGCGATCATGCTTTAGAGCTTGATACCGGTGTCTCCGTCGAAGACCTCGAAGACGCACCGGAAGAAGACCTGATGCGTGAAGCAAATCGCGAAGAATCAGCCTCCTCATCTTTGTCGGGCGCCAAATTCCAGGCCCTGGAGTCCCAGGCTCTTTTCGATAAGGTCCTCTTTGACGGGGGAGAATTCGGCACGGGCGGAGCCATTGGTTCAGCAGAAGAACTCGACTTCTTGGGTATTCCTGGCTTACTTGACCCAGACCAGGTCTCCATGCTGCTGAAACAGCGGCAGGCCGAACAACTACGTCGCCAACCGCGCAACCAACCGAAAGAAGATGCGACGGTGGTTGATCACCGGCAGATGAAGGAACTGCGCAAAAAGCTGTCATCTTCCGTGTCTGCTTGGTCGGCTCGCACCGGCACACCGCACGGGGTGATTCACAATCAGCTGCGTGAGATTTCTGGTGGACCAGCCGTGGCTCAGGCAACTAGGGAACAGATCGAACAGCGACTGGAAACCCTACAAGGTTGGTTTGTCGGTCGAAAATAGCCCGGCCTCCGGGCAGCGCTGAGATCCTCCGGCGCGCGGTATCTGTGGCGGGTTGTCAGCTGGTTCTTTGTCATGTTGTCCGCTGGACGGTCTGCGCGGTGTTCTCGGACGAGGATCTCTACCGGGCAAGACCGGTTGGCTCGCAACGGTATATACATGTCCCGTTGGGGTAGTAATCTGCATCCCTTGTGAATCGCCAGTGTGGCGCCATCCGCGATTTTCTTTGGTTTGGTTACACGCTGCACACAGGCCGGAGGCGTTCTCCCATGCGGTCGCACCGCCGTCGCGACGCGGAGTGATGTGATCGACATCTTGGATGGGCGCTTCACAGTAAGGCGTTCGACAGATGTTGTCGCGCAGTAGTATCAGTTTGCGCAGATTGGATCGGAAGCCACGAGCTCTGGACTCGAGACCCACGACTTGGTTGGCTTCGGGATTGGTAAAGAGTCGACGGAGCAAGACCGAGACGTCCTTCTGGGATAGCCAGTCACGGGCCACGGCAGCTGGAATCGGACCGTGTCCAGTCAGCCAGGCGGGAGTACCCCCTTGGGCAAACAGTGTGTCTGGCGTCATGACTAACATGACTTCGACGGGCACGGCAGGTGCGGCGGCTTGTCCGGTGCCGCGTTCGATCAACATGTCAAACATCAGCTGGTCACGGGTGCGAGACTCACCTCGGTGATCTTTCGTAGTGCCGGTGCTGAGTGCCGAATTGGCTTCTTGTCGTAGGGTATCGCAGAGCGCGGCGATCTGTGGTGTGGGGCCAATTGCGACAAGCTGGGAGAGTCCCTTTGCTGCAGGACGAATCCCTACTCGCCGCTCAGCTTCGGCATCTCGCAGCCGTTTGGCGGCACCCTGAGGGTCGAGACGTTGGACCTGGGCACGAGCCTCATTGGCGAGCTGGCGTGGTCCGATGGCGCCGAGACGATCGCTGAGGATGTCATCGATCTCGCGTTGGTGACGAGCAGGGAGGGCACTGATCTCGTTGGCCATGGCCTGGGCATGCTCTTCGCGAATCTGACCGTCACACAGTGCCTGATATGTCCGGGGCAAATTTTCGACGAGTACTCGAGCCAGCTCGAGCCGCTGTTTACCGCGAGCTGGTGATTCTTTCCGGGCCAGTCCGATCTCGGCACCCAAACCTTTGCAGCGCTTAGATTTGGGGATCCCTTGAGCCTTCTCTTGGTCGTGGCGCTGCTCAGCTAATTTCGCGGTTGCCCGTGCTTGGCCGGCTTCTGCTGCGGCCTTGATGCGTTCATAGAACTCGATTTGATCGATATTCCCAGCCTGGGTTTCGGCGGGTGCAAGTAACGAGAGCACCTCGGGGAGTTCCGCGAGGGTTTTGAGCCCCGGCGCTGTGGTTGTCGTCATACCTTCAGGCTAGGCGCTAGCGCAACTTAGCCGTGGCTTGCAGAGGCCATTTGTGGATACCACGAGGTTGCCCACAGGAGCGACTAACCACATTGACTTCTTGCAGCGCGGCCCAGTGGTTCACTGCTACAGGTCGGCGAACCGAACGGTCCACCGGTCTGTGAACGAGCGAAGGTTAGTGCGCGAACGCGTCGGCCCCGGGCCATTCAGACAGCATAACGCCGGCGCCTTCCATTTCTTCCAGTGCAGCGTCGATGGTGTCTTCGGAGACGCCAACCGTCAGGTTGGTGAGGACACGGACTTCATATCCGGCGTCCGAGGCATCCAGGGCGGTGGCCCGAACGCAATGATCGGTAGCAATACCGACGATGGTGATTCGCTCGACATCGTGTTCGCGCAGCCAGTCGTCCATGGTCATGGAGTCAGCATCGGTTGCAGCAGCCGCTGCGGCAGTGGCACCGTATGGGCCGGCAACGCCGTCGTTACTGCGAATCGTATCGGGCTCGCCCAGCACGCCGTCAAACCCCGAATAACCGTCGGTGTACTGGCCTTTGAGGAATTCGGCGTCGATGACTTCAGCATCAATGTTTTCATGGAGTTCGGCACCGTCGGTGCCGGCAACACAATGGATGGGCCAGGTAGTTTCAAAATCTGGCCGGGTTGAGAAGTGCGGGCCCGGATCGATATGCCAATCGCGGGTCGTGGCAATGACATGGTATTTCGTACCGCACTGGTTGATATATTCGGTGATCAATGCAGCCGTATGTGCCCCGCCGTCAACCGCGAGGGATCCGCCTTCGCAAAAGTCCTGTTGGACGTCCACGATGATCAGAGCGTGCATGGGGTTTCATCCTTTGTATGGGAGTGTTTCTCCGGTGTAGGTGACCGGGAAGCCTAGTGTAGTGCAAAAATGGTGGGAATGGCGGGTTCACCGGCCTGTAAGCGACGAGCATCACGGGGTAGCGCGGTCAATGTCTCGGCATGATGCGCCGCAGCCCGCGTCACGGCTTGCGCACCGGTGAAGCGGGCATCGATCTCACCGTCGGTAACCACCTGAACTAAGAGAGGTCGGTGGTCGGCATCCCAGGTGGGTTCTTTTCCGGCAATCACAACCTCGGCGGTCGCGACCCCGTTGGCCATCCGGCGGGCAGCATATTTGCGGCCACCCCGGCTGGATTTGCCCTCGGCTTGTTTTTGAACATCGATCCAGTTGCCGTGCTGGTCTTCGCGCGTGGTGAGTTTATAGACCAACGACGCCGTTGGCGCCCCCGAGCCGGTGACTAACTGGGTGCCCACACCGTAGGAATCGACCGGGGCCGAACGCAGCCCGGCGATCGCGTACTCATCAAGATCCGAGGTCACCACGATGCCGGTGTTGGTATTGCCCAGGTCATCGAGCAGTCGGCGGGCATGGTGGGCTTCTTCGGCCAGGTCGCCCGAGTCGATGCGCACATGGGCCAGTTCGGGGCCAGCGACCTCCACGGCATTGCGGATCCCTTGTTCGATGTCGTAGGTATCGACCAACAGACTTGTCTGGTGGCCCATCGCCTCAACTTGAGCCTGGAAGGCGGCCTTTTCGTCGTCGTGCAACAGTGTGAATGAGTGGGCAGCGGTCCCGGCGGTGGGAATCCCGTAGCGCAGACCGGCCGCCAGGTTCGACGTCGAGTCAAAACCGGCAATCGCGGCGGCCCGGGCGGCGGCTGCGGCGGCTTCTTCGTGCGCGCGGCGCGAACCCATCTCAATGCAGGGTCGAGTGCCAGCGGCCATCGTCATCCGCGAGGCAGCCGAAGCCACGGCAGTGTCATAGTTGTGCACCGACAACAAGTAGGTCTCCAAGATGACTGCTTCTTGGAAGGTCGCCTCAACCTGCATCAGCGGGGAGTGCGGAAAATAGGGTTCACCTTCGGCATAGGCATAAATATTGCCGGTGAAACGGTATTCGGCCAACCAGTTCAGGGTGTCTTCGGAGACGACGTCGTGATCCGAAAGGAAACCCAGGTGCTCGTCGTCGAACCGGAAATTCTCCAGGCCCTCAAGAAACCGGCCTTGACCTGCGCTGACGCCGTATCTTCGGCCGGCCGGCAGCCGGCGCGCGAAGAGCTCAAAAACCGAACGACGCGTCGCGGTCCCGGCTTTGCGGGCCGCATCCACCATGGTCAGTTCGTAGTGGTCGGTGAAAAACGAAGTGGGGCTGATGCCACGTTGGGTGTTACTCACGAGACCCACACTAGTCCCTTCAGCGTGCGCAGAACATAATTTGGCCTTGCCCGTAACGAATTGGCACGCCGAGACTGAAGTTGTTGCCTAGAATATGGGCATGTCCATTACGTGTGCTGTCGATATCGATCCAGATATTGCCGTCAAAGAGACCACCTCGGTCGCCGAACCCTGGAAGGTCCTCGTTTGGAATGACCCGGTGAATTTGATGAGTTATGTCACCTACGTCTTCCGCACCTATTTTGGGTTCTCCGCCTCGGTGGCCCATAAACTCATGCTGCAGGTGCATCATGAGGGCAAAGCCGTGGTGGCCAACGGGACCAAGGAAGAGGCCGAACGGCACGTGGCTGCGATGCACGGCTTTGGGCTGTGGGCGACCTACGAGCAGAATCAGTAAGGATACACCAGACTTTCTTATGGCATTAGCGTTTAAATCCACTCTGCGCGGGTACTCCGCGTTCCTTGAAAAACCCGAGCGGCAGATTCTGCGATCGCTATTTTCCGATGTGTTGACGCTACTGGGCGGGGTGTCCCCGGTTGATGATCCACTCGAGGACGACAAACCCCGGTTCTTGGACCGCTTCCGCACCTCGGACACCGTCAAACTGCCCGATGCCCCGCAGCCTGCGCAGCCGTCGTCATCGACGGATGCGGCATTCTGGGACCTGGTGGGAACCCTGACCGAGGACCCGGTGCACATCAACCTAGACGACCCGGCAGTCAAACGGCTGTTGCCGGATGCTCGTTCGGGGGAGGGCGCCCAGGCCGGCTCTGAGCAGTTTCGTGACTTGGCCCAGGATGATATCCGCCAGGAGAAAATTGCGGATTTGCAACGGGCCTATGCGCTATTGCAATCTGGATCATTGATGCTCACCCGCGCTGAGGCCGAGTCGTTTTCGCGCGCGCTGAACCAGGTGCGCCTGGTATTGTCCTCGCGGTTAAACATCGTCGATGAGCATGACGCCGAACGGGTGCACGCAATCGGCTCGGTCGACCAGGCCACCGACGTCGAAAGCTACATGGCGTTGTTATACAACTTCGTGTCCTGGCTACAAGAAACGCTGATGCAGGCGTTGATCGGAGATTTATCGTGACCAAGCCCAACCCTCAAGCGCCGATCGGGATTTTCGATTCGGGCGTCGGCGGGCTGACCGTGGCGCGCGCGATCATTGATCAACTCCCCGATGAAGACATCGTCTACGTGGGCGATACCGCCCACAGCCCCTATGGTCCCAAACCGATTGCCCAAGTGCGCCGACTCGCGCTGACGATCATGGATGAACTGGTTGATGCCGGGGTCAAACTCTTAGTCATTGCCTGCAACTCGGCCACCGCAGCCGTGCTGCGCGACGCCCGCGAACGCTACACCGCCGGCTACGGGATCCCGGTGGTCGAAGTCATTCAGCCCGCGGTCCAGCGCGCCGTCATTTCCACCCAAAACGGCAAGGTCGGCGTCATCGGCACCGAGGCGACCATCTCCTCGCGAGCCTATGAGGACACGTTTGCCGCGGCCCCACACCTGGACATCACGTCATCGGCAGCACCGCGCTTTGTCGAATATGTCGAGCGCGGGATCACCACCGGTCCCGAGCTGATCTCGGTTGCCGAACAATACCTCGAACCCTTCAAAACAGCCGGGGTGGACACCCTGATCTTAGGGTGCACGCATTACCCGCTGCTGGCCGGCGTCATTAGTTATGTCATGGGGGAGAATGTGAACTTGGTCACCTCCTCAGAGTCCACGGCGCGCGCGGTCTACCGCGAACTGGTACGCCACGGGCTGGAGAACCCCGCCGGCGCGCGAGCTGAAAATCCGCACCCCAATACGCGACATAAGTTCATGTCGACCGGCGATCCGGGCAGTTTCGCCCAGTTGGCCCAGCGCTTCTTAGGCCCGGAGGTCGGCGGCGTAACCCAAATTCGTACGGTCGCTGAACAATTCCCGACCGGTACACTGTCGGTAATCAACGCTCCGACGTCGGGCTCTGCGGCGCACTAACAAAGGAATCGAGGACATGCAGCTGACCATTATTGGTGCATCAGGCTCATTTCCCGGGCCGGGCTCACCCGCCTCGTGTTACTTGGTGTCTGCCAACGGGGTCGACGACGAGGGCAACCCGAAAACTTGGCGCATCATCCTGGATATGGGCAACGGCGCGTTGGGCACGCTGCAACGCTACGTGGCACTGGAAGATATCGATGCGATCATGCTCTCGCACCTACACCCGGACCACTTCATGGACCTGTGCGGGTTGCACATCGTGGTCCGGTGGAATCCCAACGGGTGGGACGTCGGGCGGATCCCTGTCTACGGGCCAGCCGATACTGCCGACCGGATAGCGATCGCCTACGGGTTGGACCCGGATCCCGGCATGCACCCGGACTTTGAATTCATCGACTGGCAGGTCCGCACCCCCGTGGAAATCGGCCCGTTTAACATTACCCCGTATCCGGTGCGCCACCCGATCGATGAGGCCTACGCGCTGCGCGTCGAAGCCACCGAAGAAACCCACGACGGCGAACAGCAGACCTCGGTGCTGACCTACTCGGGTGATACCGACACCGCCCCGGGTCTCGTCGAAGCCGCCCGCGATGCTGATCTGTTTTTGTGCGAGGCAGCCTTCCACGAGGGCCGCGATGATGCAATCGACGGCGTGCACCTGACCGGAAAACGCGCCGGGCAGATGGCCACGCAAGCCAACGTCGGCCGGCTGCTGTTAACCCATATTCCCGTGTGGAACGACCCGCTGGTCGCATCCCAGGAGGCTCGCGAAACTTTTGCCGGACAACTGGCCGTTGCCGTATCCGGTGTGACCTATACCGTTTAGAAGGAGACACCCTTTGTCCACTCGCGCCGATGACCGCACAGCCGACCAGCTGCGTCCTGTCACGATCGAAACCGGCTGGTCCACCCACGCCGAAGGCTCCGCCGTAATCAGCTTTGGGGACACCAAAGTGCTGTGCACCGCGTCGTTTACACAAGGCGTGCCGCGCTGGCTCAAGGGTCAAAACCGCGGCTGGGTCACCGCCGAATACGCGATGCTACCGCGCGCCACGGGCGAACGCACCGCCCGGGAATCCGTGCGTGGGAAAGTCTCGGGTCGCACCCAGGAAATCTCCCGGCTGATCGGCCGCTCGCTGCGCGCCGTCGTCGACACTAAAGCCCTGGGCGAGAACACGATTGTCATCGACTGCGACGTCATTCAGGCCGACGGCGGAACCCGCACTGCTGCGATCACCGGAGCCTATGTCGCGCTGGCCCTGGCTGTTCAATGGGCACGCGAACAGCGCATCATCCGCTCAACCGCCGTGCCACTGACCGGTTCGGTTGCTGCGGTGTCGGTGGGCATGGTCGACGACGTCGCCGTGGTGGATCTGCCCTATGAGGAAGACGTACGCGCCGAAACCGATATGAATGTAGTCACCACCGGCGACGGCGAGTTCATTGAAATTCAAGGCACCGCCGAGGAACAGCCTTTCAACCGGGCCCAACTCGATGCGATGCTTGACCTGGCCCTGGCTGCCACCGCCCAGCTGACCGAGATCCAGCAGGCCGCGCTGGATGCCGCTGCGCAGTCCCGCGCCACCGAGCTGGCAGCACAGGGGTAGCACCGTGGAACCGCTGATCGTCCTGGCCTCCAATAACGCCGGCAAGCTGCGCGAACTGCGCGCGATCCTGACCGAAGCCATCCCCACGCTTGCCCCCGAACAGATTGTCGACGCCGCGACCGTCAACGCCCCTGATGTGGTCGAAGACGGCGTGACGTTTGAAGCCAATGCCATGAAAAAAGCCACGCTAACCGCCCAGGCGACCGGCCTGATCGCCGTCGCTGACGACTCCGGACTGGCCGTCGACGTGATGCACGGGGCCCCGGGCATCTTCTCGGCCCGCTGGTCGGGCACCCACGGGGATGATCAGGCCAACCTGAACCTGCTGTTGGCCCAACTGGCCGATATCGACCACCCGCACCGCGGGGCCGCATTCGTGTGTGCGGCAGCCTTTGCGACCCCCGACGGCGACACCCGCCACGTTGAATTCGGCCAACTTTCCGGCGACCTGACGTTTGAGCCGCGCGGGACCCACGGCTTCGGCTATGACCCGATCATGGAGCTACCCGACCTCGGCAAAACCTGCGCCGAACTGGACGCCGAGACGAAAAATGCGATCTCGCACCGCGGTCAAGCCTTCCGCGCGCTGGCACCGCATCTGGCAGGTGTGCTGGGTCAGTGAATTTCACCGCAATCGACTTCGAAACCGCCAACGGGTTTCGCGGATCGGCCTGTGCCATTGGCGCGGCCAAATTCCGCAACGGCAGCCTGGTCGAAACCCACTACACCCTGTTGCAGCCGCCCGCCGGTTTTGACCGGTTTGACCCGCGCAACATTGCTATCCATGGCATTACCCCCGCCGACGTCGCCACCGCACCGGCCTTTGGCGAACACTTTGAGCAACTGCATGCATTCATTAACGACGACGTCGTCGTGGCCCACAATGCCGGCTTCGACATCGGTGTGATCGAAGCCGGGCTGGAAGTCTCACGAAGGCCCATCCCACGCCTCGAGTTTGCCTGCACGCTGACCCTGTCTCGCAAAACCTATCAGCTGGCTTCCCACGCGTTGCCCTCGGCCGCCGCCGAAGCCGGCTACGTACTGCACAACCACCACAACGCACTAGAAGATGCCAAAGCCGCCGCAGCGATTGTGGTTGACGCCGCAAAACGCGTCGAGGCCGCCTCGCTGGATGCGCTGTTGGACGCGACCGGGATGCAGCGCCGGGTGCTCGAGGCCCGGGCCGTGGGCGAGAACCTTTCGAAACCCACTCGGCACGCCCTGACCATGCCCGGCATATTTGACGCCAACAACGGTGCGGTCCCCGCCGAACACCTACCGGATCTGATCCGGTGGCCCAACGAGGGCACCAACCCGCCGGTCAACCCCGACGCCGATCCGCGCCACCCGCTGTTCGGACATCACGTGGTATTTACCGGCATGTTGGGCATCCCGCGGCAGGAAGCTAAGAATCAGGCTGCAGCGCATGGCGCAAGCACCCAATCGCGCATTAACGCCACAACGACGATGGTGATTATTGGCGATGGCATCCGTCCCGAAGAATTGACCGACGTCGACAACCATCCGCGCCTGCAGCAGCGCAAAATGCGCGACGTCGTCTCCCGGCGGGCCCAGGGCCAAGATATCGTGTTGGTCACCGAACCTGAGTTCTTGGCGATGCTCAACGAAAACTGGCCACACGCCACCGCGATCTAACGCGTACACTAGGCCGCCGCCTGGCGGAAGAACTCCTCAAGTCGAGCGTAACTTGCTTCCATCCCGTCGACCATCCCGGTCTCCAGGATCTCGTTGCGCAATTCGGCGTCCGGATAGGTAATGACCAGCGTCAACAGGGTGCCTCCCGAAACCTCCACCAGATTCATCGCATTGGTGGTTCCAGGGCCCTCGGCGCCGATGAGATTCTCGGTGGTGACCTCCCGGTGCGGCGGGTGGGATTCCAGGAGCTGCCCGGTAAAACCAAACCCGGGTTCGCCAGTTTCAGACTCCCACTCATAGCGAAACGTATCGCCGGGTCGTTGGCCGACCTCCGCGACGCTCAAGACCCAGCCGTCGGGCCCGAGCAGCCACTGGCGCAGCAGCCCCGGATCATGGTGCGCCCGCCAGACATCGTCAATGTTCATCTGAAATAGCCGAGACGCGCGAGCCTGCGTGTCACCCAGTAACTGTAATTGGGTTGCGCGGACCGTCTCGAGTGCCGAGTCGTCAGCAACGACGTCGTCAATTTGTTCCATCGCCTCACGACTCCCCTCGACCATGCCCATGTCCAAGAGTTGATCGAGGGTCTGGGCATTGGCGAAACGGGTGGTGACGGTCAGGCGTGAACCTCCGTCCCGCTCGCGAAACTCCAGCCGCATTGTCATCGAAGGCATCTCGGTATTTGGGGTACCGTCGGGGTTGGCGAAGCCGTCGAGCACTTCAAAGGCATGCGGCGGATTGACGTTGACAAACTCCCAATACCCACCGGATTGTTCACCGTCGGGGCCGGTCATGTGATAGTTCGAACGCCCACCGGGGCGCACATCGTGTTGGGTAAAGGTCGCAGGCCAAGACGGTGGGCCCCAAAATCGTTCGAGTTGGCGCGGATCCATATAGGCATCCCACAGGCGTTGGACCGGAACCGTGAAGTCTGCCACCAACGTCACCGTGAGCGCGTCGCGGTCGGTGTCTATAGCAGTAATCGCCATGACTGATCCTCTCATCGTGGTGCCGTGCACAGGACGGCACATGAAATTACGGTTGCCGTGGACCAGAGTCCTGCACGATCCATTCCGGGGCCGGAAAGCAGCACTGTCGAACTGGTCTGGCGAAGGAAACCGCGAGCGCCGGAAGACGGACAACCTGGTGTTTCGTACGGTACGCCGGTGATGGGTGAGCGTCAATGGGGTTGTGATCCGATGTTCTAGACTGGCCCCATGACGTGGTCTGTTGCTATGCGAAAGAGTTTTGCTATCGTCGCCGGGGTGCTGGCCTGCGGTGTGGGGGTCGCGGTGCCAGCGGTTGCCGACGACGCTGAGCACGATGTGGAAAATTTTCAGTTTTCTCGGTGGGACCTGAGCTACGACGTCAGCCTGGATACCCAGGGACGGGCGATCGCCGAGGTGACCGAACAATTACACGCCGAATTCCCTGAGGTGGATCAAAACCGGGGGATTATTCGGTCGCTACCGGTGCGCTATCACTCAGCACCGGCGGCGCCGGAGAATATTTCCGTCACCGACGAGGCCGGTCACGAGGTGCCCTTTGAAGTCGAAGATGAAGAGGGTTTCCGAAGTATCCTCGTGGGCGACGACGATTTTGTGCACGGGCCTGAGACCTACGTCATCCGCTACACGCTTGACGACGTCATGCACGCGACCGATCAGGCAGATGAATTCTACTGGGATGTCATCCCATCGGATCGTGGGCAAGTGATCGAAAATGCTACCGCCCAGATTCGACTCGACCCAGAGTTGGCCTCAGCCCTGACTGGATCAGCGGCCTGTTATGTTGGCACCCCGGAGGACTCACAGTCCTGCGACTTGGAGTTCTCGGAGGACGAGGCGGTCTTTCGGGTCGCTGAGGGTCCACTGCCGGGCGGGCACGGGCTGACCGTGGCCATCGGGGTTGACCCTGGCACCGTGACGCAGCCACCCGAACGGCACGACAATTTTCTGCTCGACGTCGTGCCACTGCTGTTGGTTATTGCGGCAACGCTGGTGGCCGGTTTCGGAGCGCTCGCCGTGTGGGCGATGGTGCGGCGTCATCGCAGCGACACCAGCCAGGCGAGTATTGGCTACGGGATTCCGGAGCAGATGAACCCGCTGTTGGCCGGGCCGATTGCCGGCAAGAGCCATGATCCGATTGTCGCAAGTATCCTGGATTTGGCCGTGCGCGGCGTCGTCCGGATTGAAGAAACGTCGCAGACCTCACGGTGGTTGAAACAGACCGAAACCAAACCCGTGCTGCGGTTACTTGCGCCCGAGCTGGTCGAGGATCCGCAGGAGCGGGTGTTACTGCGTGGCATGTTCCCCGAGTTGGTGCCGGGGGAGACCTTTGATTTCCCGAAGGATTCGAAACCGTTTCGTCACGCTACCGAGTCCGTGATCAAAGCCAGCGGGGAGGCCGTGCTTGAACGCGGTTACCTGGTCAAAAAACGTCACCGCGGAGCCGCGCTGGCCGGTTGGAGCGCGCTGGCGTTGTTGATCCCTGCGACGGTGTTGTTGATCATGGGGATTAGCCGTGATAACAACGCGATGGGCGGGATCAGTGTGCTGCTGGGGATGGTCTGCTTGGTGCTGATTGCCGTGTGCGTAACGACTCATCGCGTGCTCACCCCGCGGGGCGCTGCCGTACGCCAGCAGTTGGAACGGATGCAACAGCTGATGCGCACCAGTGATGCCGAACGGTTGGAGATGCTGCAGTCGTTCTCCAACGCTCCGCGCCAGCAGGATGACGAGGGTTCGTACCTGCAGATGTATGACCGGTTGTTGCCCTATGCGGTGCAGTTCGGGCGCGAGAAAGAGTGGACCAAGGTCATGGCCACAACCTACACGCAGTACAATTGGTCGGCACCGATCTGGTATCCGCTGCTGTTTAGCGGTCGGCATGGCAGCGCGGAGTCGGCGCTGGGTGCGATGTTGTCTTCGGTGAGTTCTGCGGCGTCGACGGCAAGCCCAACCGCCGGATCAACCGGAGGTGGGGCCGTGGGCGGTGGTGGCGGAGGTGGGGCTGCGGGAGGCCGTTAGGTAATCAAATCCACGAACCGATACGGACCGTGCCGGGTGATCTCAGCGTCGTGCGGATCTTCGCCGTGGCGCACCACCCGCAACATGAAGCCTGCGACCGTCATCACCATGATGCCGTCGTCGGTCAGTTGTTCAACCAATTCCTGCGGAAGGTACGTGGCCTCTGCCGAGACCAGGATCCGGTCAAACGGAGCCTGGTCGGGTGCGCCTAGCACCCCGCGGGTGGCAGTTTCGATGCGGCACCACGGCAGCTGCTGGTGTTCGAGCGTGGCCGCAGCGGATTCGGCCAGTTCTGGGATGATCTCCAGCCCCAACACGCTGCCTGCCTCAGTGACCAGATCGCCCAGAATCGCCGTCGTCCACCCCGAACCGGCCCCAACATCCAACACCGTGTGTCCGGGGCGCACCTCGAGTAGCCACAACATGTCGGCGACCGTGCTGGGTTGGGAATTGGTTTGGCCGTAACCGATTGGCAGCGGGCGATTGTAGCCGGCAAGTTTGCGCTGATCTTGGGGTAAAAAATTTTTGCGACGACGGCGACGCATCGCGGCCTGCACTGCATCGCCTCCGGGACCAGGCGCCCGCTCGGCGACGATGGACTCCCAGTCATTGCGCGGCATCATGAATCCTAGGTCGTCACTTTGATCCACCGGTCGATGGCGTCTTCGACCATGGGATAATTTTTCAGTTTCGACGGCGTACCGACAGCCGTATTGCCCAATAGTGCCCCGGCTAGTTGCCCGGCCACCAGGGCGGTGGCTTGAGTGTGGCCTGTGGCGTTGACCGCCTTGGTGACGGCGGTGGCGTAGAGCTGCTCGGGGGCCACAGCCTCTTCGAGCGTGTCGGCCACCGCTGCGATGGCGGCGGCCAGCACATCGGCCGCAGTGGAGGGCGGCTGGATACCTTCGCCCAGGCTCAAACGGATGCGGGAGGCTAGCGGCGCGCCGTCGTCGGTGGTATCCAACCACTCCAGGACTTCGGTGACGGCCTCCAGCAGCGTCTTGCCGCCGATGAGGTGATGGACCAACAGGCTGTACGCCGTCGGGGTGACCCATTCGGCGTGCGTTAACACCGCAATCTGACGGGACATGGTCGTGACCCATTCAGCATCGAGCTGCGGCAGCATGCCCAGTGGTGCCGCACGCATTAAGGCATCAGCACCGGTGGCATCAAGACCATGAGGTTTGTGCACCAGCCCCATCTCGGGTTCTTCCAGCCCAGTCTTGGTCGCGGCGTCGACGTCGCCGGGATAGAACTCATAGTGGTCAATCCAGCGATCCGGGGCGGCTGGGACACCCTCCGGGAAAGCGCCGTACCGGTTTTTGTACCAGCGCAGCAGGGCCAACCAGATGGCCGCAGGCGGGTCAGCGGCCTGGCCCTGGGCTGCCCATTCGAGCACCTCCAACAGCCCGTCGGCAACATAGAGGCTCAACTGGGTGCCGGTGGAAATTTCGGTGTTCTCTTCAGCAATCGCGGCGGCCTCGGCGGCAGCCCCGCCGGCAAATAACCCGGCGACACGCGAAGAATAGTTATCCATAGTAACCACCTTAGCGTGTCCCACCCGGTTGCTTAGACTGAGTGGCATGCGAATTCTCCACACCTCGGACTGGCACCTGGGCCGCTCATTTCATAACGTGGGTATGGCCGACGCCCAGCAGCACGCGATCGATTTCATCGTCGACACCATCACCCAACGCGATATTGACCTGGTGCTGATCGCAGGCGACGTCTACGACCGCGCCCTGCCACCCGTGGATGCCGTGGCGATGTTTGATCAGGCGCTGGTCGATATGCATGCGGCCGGAGCCACCGTCGTCGTGACTTCGGGCAACCATGACTCGGCTATCCGGTTGGGCTTTATGTCTCGGATGATGCGCGACGTCTATATTCGCACGATGCCCGAGGCCATCACCGATCCGATCGTGTTTAATACCGATGACGCCGGGTCCGTGTGCATTTGGACGGTGCCCTATCTGGAGCCGCGCTACCACGCCGCCGAATTCGGGGTTGCCGCCAACCATACAGCCGTGATGCGCTACGTCATGGACCAGGTGCGCGACGAGATGGCCACCCGCGGCCTGGAGGGCGCTACCCACATCATGATGGCCCACCTGTTTGCCGCCGGCGCCTCCGGATCCGAGTCCGAGCGCAATATTGGCGAAGGCGAAGTCGGCACGCTGGGCCAGGTGCCCGCCGATATCTTTGACGGCATGGACTATGTCGCGCTGGGTCACCTCCACGGCCGTCAGACCATGGCGCCCACCGTGCGTTATTCCGGCTCGCCGATTGCCTACTCGTTTTCCGAAGCCAACCACACCAAGGGCATGTGGCTTCTGGATATCGGCGACGGCGACCTGACGATAGAGCCCGTCGACATCCCGCAGCTCAAGCAGCTGGCGGTGCTCAAAGACCAGATCACCCCGCTACTGGCATCCGATGAATATTCCTGGGCCGAGGATGCCTGGTGCCAGATCACCGTGACCGATCCCAAGCGCCCACCGCACGCCTTTCGTCGCCTGAAAGAACGCTTCCCGGGCATGTTGAACTTCATCTTGGCACCCACCGGCGGGGTGGAAACCCAAACCACCTACTCCGAGCGCATGGCCAAAGCCACAACGGATATGGACCTGGTCTTAGACTTCGTCGACCACGTCCGCAACCGCCCGGCCTCGGAGAGTGAACGTCGCTGGCTCACTGATGCCCTGCACCACGTCAACCGCGTTAAAGAACAGGACGTGAAATAATGCGCATCCACGCACTGACCTTCCAGGCCATCGGCCCGTACGCCACCAGTCAGCACCTGGATTTCACCCAGCTCGACGACGTCGGCCTGTTCCTGCTCGATGGGCCCACCGGCGCCGGCAAATCCACCATCTTGGACATCATCACGTTTGCGCTCTACGGCAAAGCCGATGACGAACGCAAAAATACCGAACTCCACTCGACACTGGCTGACCCTGGTGTGCCGCCGACCATCCAACTTGATGTCACATTTGGCACCCGCCGATTTCTGATCGACCGAACCCTGCAGCACTTCGCCTCGCGCCGCGGCGCCAAAGACCCCTCCGACGTCGTCACCCGCCAGGCCGCCATGTCGCTTGTGGAAATCGTGGCCGGCGAGCATCGCCAGCTGACCACCCGCGTTGATGAGGCCCAGCAGATTCTGCGCGGCGTCATTGGGCTGAGCCGCGAACAGTTCACCTCGGTTGTGCTGCTGCCTCAGGGTGAGTTCGCGCGATTCTTGAAGGCCTCGAGTTCCGATCGCGCCGAAATTCTCAAACAGCTATTCAACACCCACCGCTTTGATGAAATCGGCGAGTATCTCGCCGCCGAAGCGAAGACACTCCGCGGCACCGTGGAGGCTGATGCCCAACGACGCCAAACCCTGCGCGCCGGCATCATCGACACCGCCCAAACCTACGCGGCTGCCGAGCCGGACGCTGCAACACCAAATCTTGAAGACCTGGATGACGCCGAGCTCATTGCCCACGTTGACGGTGTGATGACCGAACTGGAAGCTGGCGCACAGCGGCGCGTGCAGCAGTCCCACAGCGTGCTGAAAACTGCTCGCGATGAACTGGCGCGGCTGCAACAGCAACAGGAACACCTGCGCGAAGCCCAGGAGTACCGCCGTCGTCGCAGCGTCCACGACCAGCAGGCACCCGTCGTGCGCCAGGCCAAACTGGACCTTGAACACCACGCCCGCGCCAAGGCCGTCGTCGAGGCGCAACAGCATTGCGACGCGGCTCAGGCCGATCTCACCGACGCCGTGGACACGTTACAACAGCGCTGCGATGCCGCCCAACAGGTTCCGATCATTGTGGCCTGGGCGGCCGGGCAGGATATTTTCACCGTTGATGCCTCCGATACCCAGCCGCTGATCGATGGCTGGAAGACCGTTGAAGCCGCTGCGATTCGTAGCCTCGAGCAGCTCACACACCACGAGAAAACCCATGCCGCGATCCAATCCGGCCTGCAACAACTTGCCGAGCGCAAAACCACCCAGCAGACCCTGACCGAACGTATCGTCCAGCTCCAACAGCAATTCGACACGGTCTGTGCACAGTTGACCACGGGTCGTGAGCGGGCCGAACAGCTCTCCGGCGTGGAGAAAACCCTTGAGGTCGCGACCCGGCAGCTCGAAAATGCTAAGACTCAGCAGACCGCCGCTCGGAACGCCTACGCCGCACAAGCCACTGCCGAGGATGCCAAGCGTGTGCGCGATGAGACGAGAGCCGATGCCGAGAAGGCCCTGGAGGACGCCCAAGACCTACTGCGCCGTCGCATTGATGCGGCCGCCGGATTCCTTGCGGAAAAACTTGAGCCCGGCAAACCCTGTGAAGTCTGCGGTTCGACCACCCACCCGCAACCTGCCGAAGCTCATGACCTCGCCGAGATATCCAACGACGCCGTCCAAGAGTCCGAACAGCGTGCAACCCAGGCACGCCGCGCCGCCAACGCCGCCGACGAGACCTACCAAGCCAAGCTACAAGACCTCCAAGCACTGCAGACTCAGGCCGGCGGGCTCAGCATCGGCGAGGCTGATGCCGCGGCGACGGCAGCGAACCAAACAGTTGACGACGCCCAGCGTCAGGTCACCGAGCTGACCGAGCTCGGTGCGCGCATTAAGGACCAAGACACCCAAACGGAACAACTGCGCGAAGACAAAGCCACCGCCCAGCAGCAGCTCACCGAGATCACCACGCAGATCACCTCCCAGACCACCGAACTTGACCAACTGCAGCAAAACCTCACCGACGCGCTGGGCGACTATGACAGCGTTGCAGCCTTCCGGGTCGCCGTAGAACCGGCGCACCGGCTGGTCGGCCAAATCGTGCGCGCTGGCGATGCCGTGACCACCGCCGTCGCCACCCATACCACCGCCCAGCAGCGCGTCAACGACGCACTAGCCGACTCAGCGACCAAGGACCACCCGGCGTATGAGCATGCTGCCCAAGCGCGCGAGCACCTGTTAGACCCTGCCACGCAAAGTGAGTACGAAACGCTGGTGCGGCAGTGGACCACCGAAGGTGATCGCCTTGCTGAAAAAGCCGGCCAGACCGCCGTGATTGCGGGTCTGCAATTGCTGCAAGACGACGTTGCTGAACCATCGCAAGAGGTGCTTGATACCGCCCACGAAGCCCAGCGCGCCGCCGAACAGGCACTGTCCGAGGCTACCCGTGAACATGGCAGCATCCAGGCCACCCAAAACCAGTGCCGCAGTCAACAGGAACTGCTGACCAAGCTGAGCGAGCGTGCCGCCGAACAATTAGCTATCTATGAAGAGCTCGTGGGGCTGAGCGACGTCGTCGCAGGACGTGGCGAAAACGCCGTGAGCATGCCATTGCGCTCCTTCGTATTGGCCGGGTGGCTAGAACAAGTCGCTGCCAATGCCTCAGAGCGTTTGACCGGCATGACCGGTGGCCGCTACGAACTCAAACACGCAGTCGGTCAGGGCGGTCGCGGGCACTCGGGGCTGAACCTCGAGGTCATCGACCACCTCAACGACACGGTGCGTACCCCCTCCACGCTGTCAGGTGGCGAAACCTTTATGGCCTCGTTAGCCCTTGCACTCGGCCTCGCCGACGCCGTCCAAGCCCAAGCCGGTGGAGTCGCGATGGACACCCTGTTCATCGACGAAGGCTTCGGGTCGTTAGATGCTGACACCCTAGAAGAAGTCATGGGCGTGCTGGCCGCGTTGCAGGACGATGGCCGACTCATCGGCTTGGTGTCGCACGTGGAATCCATGAAACAACAGATCCCACACCGCATCCAAGTCCAAAAATCCCAAGCCGGTTCGAAGGTTAACATCATCGGTCCGAATCTGGCGTAGCCCACTCCTCGTTCCCATCTACGCCAGTGCAACAGGCCCAAAACGGTGAACCGTCGGTGAACAGCGGGAGAGGCAACAACCACAAAAACCTGACTTCATCATGAACCAGCGCACGCTTTTGTGGTGCTGATTGCTCTGACTCGTGCGGTGAGAGAGCCTGGCACGCCTGCGTGGCTGAGGTGGCGCATCTTGTTGTTCACTTTGGGGTCGCAGCGGTGAGATTTCCGAGTTTGTGATCAAACCCTCATGTGGGATTTTGACTAGGCGTTTTGCCCTGTTTCACAACGTGGATGAGCAGGAAAAGGTGTCACAGTTGAGGCCCAAAACCCGACATTGACTCGTTGTTTACCTCCGGTTTACCTTGCAGTGTTTCACTAGGCGCGACATCACCCGCAGGAAAGGGAACAACTCGGGTATGAGCCTAGATAACTCGACTGAGCGCCAGATCCTCCACGCTCCGATTCACGACGCACCTCATCTTGAGGAAGACACCACCCCCGTCAAGCGTCCAGGTCTCCTCGATCGCTTACCTATCACCGGCAGAACCCGGACAATCGTTGAATGGTTCTCCGTAGTCTTCGCCGTGTACATTCTGATCACCGCAGTCAGCGTCATTGGATCAGGATTCGGCGCCGCAACCGGTGGCCGCGCAGAAGAAATCTTCTCATTTGCACAAAACCCCGTCGTTGGTCTGGTCATCGGTATCCTGGCCACCGTGCTGACCCAATCGTCTTCAACGACGACCTCAATCGTGGTGGGCTTGGTAGCCGGTGGTCTGCCGTTGGGCGCTGCCATCCCCATCCTGATGGGCGCCAACGTCGGCACCACCATGACCTCCACCCTGGTCTCTCTTGGTGCAGCAGGGGACCGCAACCAGTTTCGCCGCGCATTCACCGCAGCCTCGGTACACGATATGTACAATCTGCTGTCGGTCGCGATCTTCTTCCCACTAGAGTGGGCCTTTGGAATCCTGGATCGGGTCAGCACGTGGTTTGCTGGTGCGACCATGGGTTCCGACGGCGGCGTCATCGCCACGGTCTTTACGGGCCTTGGGAACGCCGTTACCGCGGTGACGGACCCAGGCGCCGATCTCGTGGAAGCCAGCCTGCTTGGTCTCATGCCCCCAATGTGGGCTGGCCTCGCCATGATCGTGTTGGGCGTAGCGGGCATTCTCCTTGTCATTCGGTTCATTTCCAGCATGCTGAAAGTCCTGCTGGTCGGCAACGTGGAAAAGGTATTCCACAGCGCTATTGGCCGTGGCCCGATCTCGGGTATCTTCTCCGGTCTGCTCATCACGGTGATGGTTCAATCGTCTTCCACTACCACCTCGCTCGCTGTGCCACTGGCCGCTTCCGGGAAGTTCTCGATCTGGCAGATTTATCCGTTTACCGTTGGCGCCAACATCGGCACGACCATGACGGCCATGATTGCAGCGTTTGGCTTCTCCGGTTCCGCTGCTGCTGCGGCCATGACTGCAGCTGCGGTACACCTGTTCTATAACCTCTTCTCTGCACTGGTCATCTTCTGCGTGCCGTTCCTCCGCCCCCTCCCAGTGATCGGAGCAACCTGGTTGGGGAACCTGGGGGCGAAGAACAAGCTCTATGTCGTCGCCTGGTTGGCAGGACTGTTCGTCGTGCTTCCGGCTATCATGATCGGTATTAGCTCGCTGTTCTAAACCCTTCGGAGACCTAGGAGAAGATATGACCACGTCTAATCCTTCCGATAGGGCACTGCGCAACCTTACGGATCAGGAACTTTTGGAGCTGCTCACTAAAACTGATCAGCGCTTGGTGCACTTGCAACACGAAGTACGACGCCGTATGCAAGCTCGTGCACAAGTGGAACGCAGAATTGAACAGCACGCAGAGATCTCGCGAATGGTCGAGCATCTTGACCAGGCCACCGTAGATTGGCAAAAAGTTCGAGAGTTTTTTCGACATAGTATTGTCGAGACCAAGGATCCCTGGGGCCAAATGTAACGCTCACCACCCGCCGGCTAGGCGGGTTTTGTGCGTTAATGCCCCTACTAGGTCTGGAAGAAGTAGTTGACCCGTGGTTGCTGGTCGGGATCGATCAGCGGGTGGAGTATAAAACGAAATTCGCCGTCCACCTTCGTGATCTTTAAAGCTTGAGCATGTATCGCAGCATGATGATGACTGCACAGCATGACGCCGTTATCGGTGCTGGTGGCACCGCCACGGGACCACGGTTGGACGTGGTGAATTTCGCATAGCGAGGCCGGCACATGACAGCCTGGAACCGCGCATCCTCGATCACGAGCCTGGATGGCTCTTCGAATATGCTCACGAAAATGCCGCACAGCGGTCCCCACGGATAATACCTGTTGATTACCTGTTAGCGTGACCGGCGTGACCCCAACATCGCAATGCATCCGCAACAAAATATCCGGTGGAAAGTATGGGGTGTACACACCTTGAGAAATCCTCGGATGCAATCGGTCGAGGTTGTCGTCGTCCAAGATGTCGTCGATACTCGTGGTTTTCGGCGGGGGCAAAGAAATCACATTGTCACCGAGACGGATCGTCGATGGAGGCGTATCAGGTGGTGGGTGGGTGCCATTGGTGTCACCGGGTACCTCTGCTAGATGAGTCCCTGTGCTGCCCGGACGCGTGTTTTCACGGTCTTTGGCAAGGGTTGCTAGGAGCCTGTCGCGTTGCGCCGCTGAGATCTCGGGCAGATGATCGCCAATTTCTCGACGCAACCCGTCCAGCAGGGTCGGGTAATCGATCAGGACCAGCATCTGAGCGTGGGCACCACTGGCCCCACGAAAGCCAGTCTTGTCGAGGTTTGCGGTCACAAACTTCAACGCGTCACACAGCGCGGCCATGCGTCGGTGGCCTCGGCTGCGCGTATCAAGGTCCGTGTCCCTATCGTCTTTGCCACGCGGGTTTGTACGGCCCATCAAATAGGTTTGCAGTATCTCGTCGCACTCTGGGTCAACCACCATCTCGTAGCCGATCGCATTCTTGTTGCCGCGTACCGGCCCGATTCGGCGGACGTCATACATCATATTGGTGTGTGCCTGAATGAAATTCCCCTCGGGCGGATCGATCGAGGCCAGCAGATCCTTCTTGCGCTGTGAAACATACCGGCTGAATTCTTCCGGTGTAGTGTGTTCAATCTTCTCGGCAAGGTCTTTTTCAGTGAGCTGGCGAAGCTTGGTGCGGAAGGTTTCGTCTCTGCCTGCCGCCTCCGCATTCCTATCGATCTCGTCCAGCATGGATAGCGCCGACGTCAATTTTCCGGGATGGACTTGCCCTTGAAACCGACTGAGGATCGGCAGATGCGTCTCACCCACATCGTCTTTGCGTTCGACGTCGGTTACTCGTGCCGGCGTCAGTGATGCGGCCAGTCGTAGCCGCGAGGCAGCTTCATTCGCCCGGATCCCGTGGGTCTTTGCAAGAAAATCGGTGGCATCTCGAAAGGCCGTCTTGCCCTGTGGCAGGTTCACGCAGTCTCGGAGCGGCTCGCGTTCGAATGCGTCTTTGAGCAGTCCGGCGTAGCGGTATTGCAGCGGGGTGGCTGCGCGTAGTGTTTCCTCGAGTTGTATCGAACGATGTAACACGCCGTCTGTCGGGGCGTCTTCTTCCCGGGCGTCTAGTTCAGTGTAGGCGCCGCGCATGGCCGCGTGGATTTCCTCGGTGGTGAATGCACCCCAGTCCACGGGACTGTCGACGACGTCGGCGGTCGGTTGTGTTGTGGTCATGGGGTGCACCTCCTTGGTGTCCCATCGTGGCACTCCAAGCCACCAGGAGTGAGCTAGGGGGGCCGGCAATGTGGATAACCACACGCAGACTGCCGAGTATCCACAACTGACTCAATGAGCGGAGGAACTCCCTGTGGGCACAAAAAATCCCAGGCCCGCAATCATCGAGCCTGGGACTTGTAGGTGAGCGTTAGACCAACTGCAACGTCTTGTCGGTTTCCTTGCGAATCTCGGCCAGCAGGGTCGGGTTATCGTTGAGGCGCTGCCCCAGCGAGGGGATCATCTCATGCAGCGTGGCTTCCCAACCGGTGAAACGGTCTGGGAAACTGCGACGCAACAGCTCGACCATGATTGGTGCGGCGGTGGAAGCACCGGGGGAGGCCCCTAGCAGCGCAGCAATCGAACCTTCGGCGCCCGAGACCAGCTCGGTACCAAATTGCAGCACGCCACCTTTGACCGGGTCTTTCTTCATAACCTGGACGCGCTGGCCTGCGGTGATCAGTTCCCATTCGCCATCGACGGCGTTGGGGTAGAACTCGCGCAGCGTATCAACTTTCTTGCCGTGGGTCTTGGTGACCTCGGAGACCAGGTAGCCGACCAGATCGAAGTTGTCCTTGGCTACGTTGAGCATCGTGCCCAGGTTATGTGGGCGAACCGACTTCGGCAGGTCGAAGAACGAACCGGTCTTCAAGAAGTTCGTCGAGAATCCGGCATAGGGACCAAACATCAGCGAACGGCGTCCGTCGACAAAACGGGTGTCCAGGTGTGGCACGGACATCGGTGGGGCGCCGACGGCGGCCTGACCGTACACTTTGGCGTGGTGCTGTTCGATGACATCCGGGTTGGTGGAGCGCAAGAACTGCCCGGAGATCGGGAACCCACCAAATCCTTTGGCCTCGGGAATGCCCGAAGATTGCAGCAATTCCAGTGCACCGCCACCGGCACCGATGAATACAAAGCGTGCCTTGGTGGTGAATTTTTCACCGTTCAAGCGGTCTTTGACGTCGATGGACCAGCGGCCGTCGGTGTCTCGGGTCAGGCCGGTGACCTTGTGGCCGTAGTGGATTTCGGCGCCGCCGTCGGCCATCTTGTCGATCAGCTGCCGGGTCAAGGCACCAAAATCGACGTCGGTGCCGTGTTCAAAGCGGGAAGCCGCAACGCGCTGGCCGGAAGCCCGTCCGTCGATCAGCAGGGGCGCCCAGGCGGCGATTTCGTCATGGTCTTCGGTGTGCTGCATTTGCTCAAACAACGGGTTCGGCGCCATTGCCTCATACCGGGTTTGCAAGTATTTCGCGTGGTCATCACCCCACACAAAGGACATGTGTGGCAGGGAGTTAATAAAGCTGTTGGGATCTGTCAGCGTGCCATTGTTGACCAGATGCGACCAGTACTGCAGCGAAACCTGGTACTGCTCATTGATGTTCAACGCTTTGGTGATGTTCACGGAACCATCGGGCTGGGCGGGCGCGTAGTTCAGCTCGCACAGTGCGGCGTGGCCGGTGCCGGCATTATTCCACGGGTCAGATGATTCCTGACCGGCCTGCTGAAGGTTCTCATACAGTGCGATGGACCAGTTCGGTTCCAGTTCCTTGAGCATGGTGCCCAAGGTTGCCGACATGATCCCACCCCCGATCAACACAACATCGACTTCGGGGGATGATCCTGACTGCGGCACGTTGTAACTCCTGATCCTCATTGATCTGTTCAACTGAACACTTCTAACCATGCAACTCTACTACCGGCGCATAGTCAAAACGGAAATCTTTAGTCTGTCAGCCGCACGCGGACGTACTGCTCATCCAGCACCGGTGAGATGGGATAAAATCCGACGCCGTGCCCCGAAGCCAATGCCGTAATCGGGAAGGTCAGGGGCACCGCCGGGATATCTAAACTGATGGCGGCCTCCACCCGCTGCAGCAGGGCGGTGCGCAGCTGCGGGTCCTCTTCGGTACGCGCGGCGGTGAGCGCCTGCGTCACGGCCGGGTTGTCCCACCCGAATTCTTTATTGGGGTATTCGAATAAATCAGCGAGCACGTACAGGGCATCTCGCACAAAAAAGTTCCGCCCGAACAGGTGCAGTCCGCGCCCGGTGGTTTTGCCGAGCACCGAGCGCATATAAGTGCCATCAGTCCAAGGCACCGGTTTGGCCACAATGTTGAATCCCGCGGCCGTCAACCGCCCTGACAGGTGTGCAAAGAGTTTCTGCGGCTGCGTCATGTAGACGCGTTCGGCCCCGGTCGGATACCAAAACTCAATGGGCTCGCCGTCATACCCGGATACGGCCAAGAGGTCAGCGGCCCGAGACGCATCGGCGTTGTAGGTGACGACGTCGTCGGTGCGTTCTAATAGTGACGGCGGGTTGAATTGGTGGGCTACATACGAACCATCAAGGTGCAGCGTATCAACCATGTCGGTGCGATACAGGGCGTGGGCTACCGCTTGGCGCACGTGCAAGTTGGCCAGCACCGGGTGGGCCTGATTGATGCCCAAATACAATACGGCCAGCGGGTCGCGCAGCAGCACCTGGTAGCCGGATTGCACCAGCTCACGCAGCACCGCAGGTGAGACCCCATCGAATACATCCAGTTGTTTGGTGGACAGGCCATAGAGGCGTTCGTGCAGATTGGGTACCGAGAATACTTCGACGTCGTGCTCGGCATCTACGGCGTCGAGATGTATGGTTGCCCCGTCTAGGGCGCCCCAGCGATACGGGCCGGTACCCGCCAGCGGGATCAGCGGTAGCCCATCGGCCAGGGCTGCATCAAATTCCGCCCAGGACGCGGGGGACGTGATACTAAAGGCCGGGTGGGTTAGTGCGGCAATCAGGTTGGTCACCGGACTCCGCAGCGTGACAGTCACCTCGAGCTGACCGGTGGCCTCAACCGTCTCGAGCAGGCAGGCATCCTCGGAGGTGAAGCCCCCAAACACGTTCGAAAACGGTAGCCTGCCTAGATCATCTAACTGTGATCCCAGCATTTTATCGGCTGTGCCCCAGCGTTGGAAATTATCCACGACGACGTCGGCGGTCAGCTCGGTGCCATCGTGGAAGGTGAGGTCGGGCTCGAGCTCGAAGACCACTTCGCGACCGTTGTCTGACACCGTCCAGTCGGCCGCCAACTGGGGGATCGTCTCGCCGGTTTCTTCATCCACCCCGATCAGCGTCTGGTACACCTGCCGGGCCAGCCGGTGGGTTTCCACGTCATTGGTCACCGCAGGATCGGTGGTCAAAGCCTTCGCTGGCACGCCAATGCGGAACGTTTTGGCGCCGGGCTCCGGAGTGATCACTTCGCTGGCGGGTGTGGGAGTGCTTGAGGTTGCACGAATCAATGGCGCAAGCCCGAGGGAGGCGAGTCCGGCCAGCACGGTGCGTCGGGAAAGATGCATTGAAATCCTTCCGCACTCAATTTGATCTGGACCCACCGATGCGATGCTCGGTGCCACTATCGTAGCCAGGCTCTAGTGTACAAGTGAAATCTTCACGACGACGCCGCACAACATCACAGGCCATGATGATGTAGTCTCACGCGTGCTTGCGCCGGATGAAGCGCTGGAGGCGCTCGCGGAAACTGCGCGGCACCACGTGCCACATGCGCCGCCACAAAGGCGGTTCGGTGCGCAAGTGCTCCACTCGGCGATTCAGGACCCGGATTTTGTCATCGAGGGCATCGGAGCGGGATCTGAGGTCGGCGACGCGTTCCTGGAGTTTGACCTGTTGAACTTCGAGCGCATCTCGTTCACGTCCCAGGCGTCGATTTTCTTTACCCAAAGAATCAAGCCGTTCGGCAATCTCTGGAAGGAACTGACCGGTCAAATTTGAAACCTCCGACGCCGGAGAAAACCCGGCGGCGTCAACAGCAGCGGTGCGATCTGAGGCCAACACATCGAGTATTTCACGAATCGTGGCAGGCGGTATTGGCACATGGCCGTGGCCATCGTGTGTGAATCGGACATAGCACCGCGGACCGGCACCGGCCACGCGCAGGAAGGGTAAAAGGTGATGCTGCAAGAAGGTGGAATCGAAGAAGTTTTGATAGATCAGCAGGTCATGATTCAGGCCATGTTGGGCTACCGCAGCAAGATCCGTGGGCCCAAAATCGGCCAACAGACCCCTGACAGAGCTGGTCATCGCACCATTGGAATCCAGCCCGTGAGCCAGCCGAAGATAGGTGGCCATTTTGTCTTGGGCGCGACGTTCCAGAGTGAGCCGTGGGTTGACCAGTAGCGCGGTGCAGTTCGGGAAGTACGGAGCATAATGTGCGGCAGCAAACCCGCCCCCGGATGCGCCAAAGAGGATGGTCTGGTCTGCGCCGAGCTGTTCTAGTGCGTGCTGAATTGCCGGAACCAGGATGGGACGCAGCGGGCCGGTGGTCTCATCACCCAGGTACCAGGCGACCGTCATGTCGCGATGCGCCAGTACTGGATCAGAAACCGCAATAAGGTTAAGCCCAAGGTCTTCGGCAATCCCGCGACCGGTGAAATATGGCAGATATTGCACATTTAACGGAATCGCACCGTTGAATACCACCAGCGTGGTTGCGGCTCTGCGGTTCTCGATGAGTACATCAATTTCACGGCCATGGTGTCTGAAGGTGTTCCCACCGACCTGCAGGGGAGCGGCGAGGAATGCTTCTAACGACGCGTAGTGGTGGAATGGGACATTCCATCGTGTTTCGTTGCGTGATCTCATACCCATTAGTCGTCGACCTGACATCTCTTGCGCTGTGTCTCTTATGTCTCTTTAGGGTATGCAAAAACCCGCTCACGAAGAGCGGGTTTCGGAAGAAGTATTCAGTTACCCGGAGGACATGTGTGCGGGCGAAGGTGTCTAGTGTCACGACATCGTTGACAGGTTTTGACTGGACTGAACCCAAGAGACCGTTGACCGATGTGTCGGGACATCGTTGACATTTTGGGACAGTGATCGTTGACCGGTGAGTCGCGACATCGTTGACAGTGCTGCCGGCAATGATGAGCTATGTCTAGCTCACAAAAGAATCTGGTTATTGCTCGCTCGGTGGTAGATCAAGGCTTGAGTATTGCTCAGGCTGCAGCGAAGTTTGGAGTGTCCCGGCAATGGGTCCATCAGCTCGTGCAACGGTATCGATCCGGTGGGGTTGCGGCGGTCTTGCCGCAATCTAAGGCACCCAAATCCCGGCCGCAAACGACGACCGAGACGGTGCGGGCCCGGGTTATTGGCTTGCGTCAAACCCTAGTGGCTAACGGGGCCGATGCTGGCCCAGAGACCATTGCCTGGCATCTGGCCCGAGAGGGCTTCCACGTGCCATCGACCTCCACCATCCAACGCATCCTGCGCGCCGCCGGACTGGTGGTGGCCCAGCCGAAGAAGCGTCCGAAATCCTCGTATATCCGATTCCAAGCCGAACTACCCAATGGGTGCTGGCAAGCCGATATCACCTACTGGTTCTTAGTCGATGGCACCCGGGTGGAGATCCTAGATTTCTTAGATGATCATTCCAGGTTGCTATTGACCATCCAGGCCAAAGCCCTGTGGACCAGCGCCGATGTCGTGGCCGTGATGGACCAGCTGATCACCACCTATGGGCCGCCAGCTGCCACGTTGACGGATAACGGGATGGTGTTCACTGCTCGATTCACCAGCCGGCCCGGGGCCAAAAACGGGTTCGAAAAACTGCTAGCCGCCCATCACATCCAACAACGCAACGGGGCACCATCACATCCGCAAACCCAAGGCAAAATCGAACGCTTCCACCAAACCCTCAAACGCTGGCTGGGCGCCCGCTCATTGCCGGCCTCCCTAGAACAACTGCAAATGCTCTTGGATACCTTTGCTACCTGGTATAACACCGAACGACCCCACCGAGCGATCAACCGGCGCACCCCAGCCCAGGCCTACACGGCCTTACCCAAAGCCACCCCGAACACCACCCATGACACCGAATACCGCACCCGCACCGACCGGGTGGACAACAACGGGAAAGTCACACTGCGCTACGCCAGCAAAATCCGCCATCTGGGCATCGGCTCCGCGCACCGCGGCAAGCAAGTGCTGATGCTCATCCACAACGACCACGTCACTATCTCAGATGCGGCCACCGGCGAGATCCTCACCGAATATATCTTGGACGCCACCAAGGATTATCAGAAACCGACCTGGCGCAAACCCCTCAGTGAATGAACCCATGAACAACCCCGGGAACGACAAAAGCCGCAGAAAATACATTCTGCGGCTTTTGTCATCCATGTCGCGACTCATCTGTCAACGATGTCGCGACTCAGGACATGTGTGCGGGCGAAGGGACTTGAACCCTTACGTCGATTAAGACACTGGAACCTAAATCCAGCGCGTCTACCAATTCCGCCACGCCCGCTAATCCGTTGTGATGGACCGAGGAATAAGCTTAGCCCATTCACAACAAATTACCTAATTGCCTATTATGCGGCCTCGAGGCCCAAGTCGCGACGCAGTTTGTCGACGTGGCCCTTAGCTCTCACGTTGTATTGTGCGACGTCGACCTTGCCATGTTCATCCACGACAATGGTCGAGCGAATCAGTCCTTCATAGACGCGGCCGTAGTTCTTTTTCTCACCCCAGGCGCCATACGCCTCGGCGACCGCGTGATCCTCATCGGACAACACCGGGAAGTTCAGGCCCTCTTTTTCGGTGAATTTATCCAAGCTGGTCACCGGATCGGGGGAGATCCCAATGATTCTGTAACCATCTGCGGTAAAGCGCTCCATGCGGTCACGAAAATCGCAGGCCTGAGTGGTGCAGCCCGGCGTCATGGCCTTGGGGTAAAAATAGACAATGACTTTTTCGCCGGCGAAGTCGGAAAGTGAAACGGTGTTGCCGTTGGCGTCGGGTAGGGAAAAATTCGGGGCAGTATCGCCCGCGGAAAGACGGTTTGCAGTCATAAATCATCCTTTCAGGTGTTCGATACTGGGTAGTCTACTGCTGCAGGCCTTCAGATATCCTGGTGAGATTTTCTTCGAGTAATCCTAGATACGTATCGCCCGGTTCGCCTTCGGCGGCGAGCTCATCGGAGAAGACGGTCGCATAGATTTCGACGCCGGTATCTTCCGACACGGTCTCCATTGGCGCACTGGCGACGTTGGACTCTAAGAACAATGCTGGCGGTTGGTGTTCTTCTACGAAATCGATGGTTGAGATGATTTGATCCGGGGTGCCGATGTCATCGGTATCGACTGACCAGATATAGCCTTCCAGCAGATCGTAGCGCGCGGCCATGTATTGGAAGGCCCGTTCTGACGTCACCAAGACGCGGCGGTCCTCTTCCAGGTCGCCAATCTCTTGTTGATACTGCTCATGCATCGCCGTGAGTTCTCCGACATAGGCGTCCGCGTTGTCCTGGTAGATCTGGGCGTTCTCAGGATCGATCTCCACCAGGGTGGCGGCAATATTTTCGGCCATGATGACGCCCACATTCGGATCCAAAAAGGCGTGAGGGTTGACGGAGTCTACAACGCCCTCGGTCAGATAGAGTGGCTCAACGCCGTTCGTGGTCTCAACGAAACGGTCTTCTTCCATCTCGACAGAATTGGCCATACGCGCGGCCCACCCTTGTTCCCCGCCTTCCAGATTCAACCCGTTGACGAAGAAAACATCAGCATCGGAAAGAGCTTTGGTATCTGAAGGGGTCGATTCGTATTCGTGGGGGTCTTGACCTACTGGCACGAGGTTATAAACCTCAACATGCTCACCACCGATTTCTTCCACGATGTCGGTGAGGATCGAAAACGTTGAGACCGCTTGCACTGTCCCGGAGGTTTCCGGCTCCGAAGAAGAATCGCCGCACCCTGCCAAGGCTAGGGCGCTGATACTGGCGAGGAGTATTTTCCAGGTGGTGTTCATCACGAAGAGCCCTCCTGAGAGGCAGGGGAGTGTTGAATGCTGCGGCGGTCGCGCAGCTTGTGAAGTTGGGTCCAGACGAAACCTTGGTGCGGGCTGAGTAGGAACGCCAGTACGAACATAGCGAAGGCGACCAGGACGATCGCCGGGCCGGACTGGAGTTCGAAGCGGTAGCTAAAGTACATCCCCATAATTGACGACAGCATGCCGAACACCGCGCCCAAGATCATCATGGTCGAGAATTTTTTGGACAATAAAAATGCGGTCGCCGCCGGGGTGACGAGCATCGCGACGACGAGTATCACCCCGACGGTCTGCACTGCGGAAACGGTGACCACCGCCAGAGCGATCAGGACGGCATAATTGATCATTTTTGTAGGGAAGCCGTAGGCCGTGGCCAGCTGCGCATCCATAGTGGTGATCTGCAGCTGTTTATAAAACATGACAATCAGGGTGGTGATGACCACGGTGATGATCACCGACTGCCACATTTGTGAGGGGCTGGTCGCCAAAACGTCACCGAAAAGGATCGCCTGGAGGGATACGGAGGATTCTGTACGGGCGAGCAGGATCACGCCGGCTGCGAGAAAGGCGGTGAAAATAATCCCGATCGAGGTGTCGCGTTTCAGCCGGGAATTTGAATTGATAAACCCGATGCCGGCGGCGGCGAGCAACCCGGAGACGAGCGCGCCGAAGAAGATGTTGGCGCCAAAGAAAAACGACACCGCAATACCGGGCATCACAGCGTGCGAGATCGCATCCCCCATCAACGATAGACCTCGAAGAATGATCAGCGAACCCACCACGCCTGAGACCAAACCGATGACGACGGCTGTGATGGCGGCTCGAGCCAGGTGGGGGTAGTTCACAAGATCGTAGAAAAATTCCACTGGCTTACTCACCGATCCCTAGCAGATTCGCTCCGAAGGTTGCCGTCAGATTCTGTGCGGTCAGTGCCTCGGCCACTGGCCCCTGAGCGATGAGGCGCTTATTGATCATAATGATGTGATCAAAATAGTTTTCGACATTCGATAGATCGTGGTGCACCATGACCACGGTTTTGCCGGAGGAGACGAGTTCGCGAAGAATTTCTATAATGTTCAGCTCGCTGGCGGCATCGATACCCATGAGCGGTTCATCGAGTAACAAGATGTCGGCTTGCTGGGCGAGCGCCCGGGCAATGAAGACCCGTTGTTGTTGTCCTCCGGAAAGATCCGCGATCTGTCGATGCGCATATTCTTCCATGTGCACGCGCATTAACGCCCGGCGAGCGACCTCGCGTTCGACAGTTCCGGGCCGTTGAAAAAGACGCAACCGTGGATACGTGCCCAGCAGGACCGTGTCGAACACGTTGATGGGAAAATCCCAGTCGGTCGTGGAACGCTGGGGCACATAGCCGATGCGTTGCCGTACCTTGTCGACGCGCTGGTCAAAAAAACGAATTGCCCCGGCTGTGCGTTCCACGAGGCCAAGAGCGGCTTTCAACGTGGTGGACTTACCTGAACCGTTTGGCCCAACGATGCACGTCATAGTGGCGGCCGGTATCGAAAGGGTCAGTCCCTCCACGGCTTTGACACCACGATATGATACGTGCAGATTATCAATCGTCAATACGTCAGCGGGCACGGACGGGCCTTTCGTCTTCGATCCAGCAGCGTCGCCACGGGAAGCTGTTCAACCCCATTTGTCAGGAGCACGGTTTCTGGGAATACCTCTGTGTCACTCAGGGTAGCTAGGTGCTAGAGGTCGTGTGCATTGATCATATGTTCGTCTCAACGAACATTCAAATTTGGGGAGCCAAATATGACACCACGCGGCTCTTGGATGCAGCGTAGTGTCTTGGGTATTCTGGCGTGTCTGATGTTGGCATAGGGGTCTTCCGGTAGGTTTTATCTCAACGGTAATCCGAGATGAGGATTGCCCTTTCAAAGTGGGAGGCAGCAAGTGGCCAGTACTCTTGACGAGCTCAACGAGTCGAGTGAAAAACGACCGTATTTTACCGTTTCACAACTGTGGACGGATACTCTTGGCCGTCTCGGCGTGCGCTCCCTGCAGTTACTCATCGTCGGTACGCTCGTCGGGCTGGTGATTCTCGCCCTGCTCAACCTAACGGTCGTGGTCATCCCAGCGTTGATCGCTGTCATCTTGGCGTGTGCTCTGTGGCCCCTGGTGCGGTTGTGCCGACGGGTCATGCCCAACGTGCTGGCCGCCTGGACAGTCTTCCTGGGGTCGTTGTTGATCCTTGGTGGCATCGGCACAGCACTGGTGTTTTCTGTTATCAACGAATGGTCCACGCTGGTGGAACAAGCGGTAGAGGGCTTCAACCAGTTGCGCGAAGGGGCAGAACAACTCCTCGGCGGCCTGGCCTTTGTTATTGATCAGGATCAGATTGATTCCATGCTTGCCACGGTCACCGGGTTCTTGACCTCCGCGGAGTTCGGCACCGGCGCCGTGACCACGATTAGTGCGGCTGGAACCTTTGTCACCAGTTTGGTGCTGTTGTTAGTGATCCTATTTTTCTTACTCAAAGACGGCGACCGTATCTGGGCGTTCTTCGTCTCGTGGGCCCCCGACCACTTCCGGGCGCAAACGATCGCGTCCGGTGACCGTGCAATGCACACCTTTGGTGGTTATATTCGTGGCACCGCGATCGTGGCAGCTGCCGATGCCATCGGCATTACGACGGCACTGTTGATTCTCCAAGTGCCGTTGGCCATCCCGCTGGGTGTGGTGGTCTTCCTCGGTGGGTTCATTCCGCTGGTGGGTGCCACAATCGCCGGGATCTTGGCGACCCTGGTCGCACTGGTTGCCAACGGTCCGGTGGTGGCGCTTATCGTGTTGGGCGCGGTCATTCTGGTCAACCAGCTTGAAGGGAACTTCCTGCAACCGGTCGTCATGGCGCAGACCTTGAGTCTGCACGCGCTGGTAATTTTGATGGCGTTGACCGCCGGGACTGTGCTGGCCGGGATCATCGGTGCGGTGTTGGCCGTCCCACTGGTCGCGGTGGCTTGGAGCGTCATCAAGGTGTGGACCGGTCGCGAAGAAATTGAAGGACTCGGCCCGGTTGATAAAGCGCAATTACAGATCGAAGCGGTTGGGGACGAACGCCGTCACCAGCTTCGAGAAGCCAAGCGCCAAGAGCAGGCCGAAAAAGCCGCAGCAAAAGCCACGAAGTCGTCTGACGATATGGAGTCTGACGACGACAACGCTTAGATCAACTGTGGACGCGGTGAGTCTTCATCGCAGGAAAATGCCCACATGACGCCGAACTGGTCAAAGACCTGACCATACCAGCCACCCCAGGGTGCCTGTTCAAATGGCATGGCTTCTGAGCCGCCGCCATCGATGAGTTGAGCCATGTAGCCACGGGCCTCATCGGCGTTTTGGGTGGTGAGCAAGAAAGAATAAGCCGTATCGCGAATGGGATAGGTCTTGTCGTCGACCACATCGGATCCGGCGATGCTGCCACCGGGGAAGTCTAACGTGGCGTGCGCGACCGCGCCTGGGTGGGGTTCGAACGGCATACCCTCCATCGGAACGTCGTCGTAGGTCATGATGTTGAGTTCTCCGCCGAAGATTTCATGCCAATGATGCATAGCTTCGGCGGTGGTGCCTGGAAGTGAGATATAGGTAGCAAGTGCGCGCGCCATGAGAGTGCTCCTGAGTCATCGGAAGAAGTATGCAGCATTGTACGGAGCACTGCGACACGAGGATATGCGTGAGTGAAAACTCAAAGCCACTGCTGATGAAATTCGCCCAGCGGTCGGCAGGAATCGGCACAGCTGGGGGCGGTATATTGCTCAACATCCACGAGTGCAGTCCGGCTCAGTGGCAGGTTAGCCACCGTTCCCTAGTGGAGCCAGCGCTTCATAGAGTTCATTGGCTCCGGCGGCCACAAAGACCCCTGCGGTCATGCCCAACAGGACGTTGTGGAACCACTTATTGCGAAATTGCGTGGGTACAAAGCGTTTCTGGTTATTCAAGAACAACAACGTGATCGCAAGAAATGGCATGAACAATGCACCCAGGGTGCCATACAGCAAGATCAAAAAGATCGGCTGATCAAAGAACAACAATGCCATTGTGGGGAAGGTGAGCATCAGCATATAGAAACGGGCTGGTTTGGATTGCAAAGTGGGAGCGTCGTCTTGATCTAGATCATCGGCGGGACGTCGGAAGTTTGCCCAGAAATCTGCAAACATCAACGAGACGCCGTGCCATACGCCCAACAGCGACGAGAAGGACGCGGCAAAGAATCCGATGAGAAAGACCACCGACCAGGCTTCCCCGTAACGGTCTGCTAATACCGTTGAGATGTCGAGCAGGCCATCATCACCGGCGGAAATGGCAAGGCCTGCGGAATAGAGCAGCTCGACGCCCATGATCATGGTCCCAAAGACGAAAATACCGGTCAGCACGTAGGCGGTGGCATTGTCGAAGCGCATGACGCGCATCCATTTGGGTTTGCTCCAACCTTTTTCCCGAAGCCAGTAGCCATAGGCGGCAAGCGTGATCGTCCCGCCGACCCCACCGGCTAGTGCCAGGACGTAGAACATGCCACCTTCCTCGGTGGGCAAGCGTGGGATCAATCCGGCAGCGATGTCTCCAAGGTTTGGCACTGTGAGCGCGGCGGAGAGCAGCACCGTGACGAACATGATGCCGATCAGGATCATCATTAATTTCTCGATGAGTTGATATCGATCAAGCCATACCAATGCCAGACCGATGAGGCCGGCTGCGATGGCGAAAATTTTCAGATCAATTGCTGGGAACAGCGCGGCCAGGGGGAGTGCAGTGGAGCTCATGGCGGTTGCTCCGTAGACGATGCCCCAAATCAGAATGTAGGGACCGAAATACCAGCTCGTCCACGAACCCAGTGTTCGCCAACCTTGAAAGATCGTTTTCCCGGTGGAGAGGTAGTAGCGCCCAACACCTTCGACCAGCAGAATCTTCAAGATGACGCCGACGACGATCGCCCATACCAACATGTAGCCATAACGGGAGCCTGCGGTGAGTGTGGCCACGAGATCGGCCGCACCGACACCGGTTGCGGCCGCGACAATCCCCGGGCCGATTTTGTTCCAGCTGGGTTTGACCTGGGGTTCATGCAACTCAGCTTCAGTGAACCCGACCTCGGTGGAATGGTTCGTATTCGTCATGCTGACCGCCCCCTGGTGATGAATTTCACGGTATCCGAAATCGGTTCTCAGCAATAGCCTCAAGCGCAGCTACTGGATGAGTTTGAATCCACGGAGGCGATGCTGAGATCAGACGACGCTTAATCAGGTGCTTCAGCGATTGTGGTCTCAGGACCGGGACCCAGAGTAAACCGTCGACCCGAAATGTGGTCTATATCGATGGCGATTACGTCAGGCTTTCGTACGGCCACCCAGGCTTCGAGACCTAGAGTATCGACGAGTTCAAGTTCTTTACGGTGTTCCACCTGACGTCCGGTGCCATATATAACGGCACTTGTGGCAGAGTTTCCTTCGATGCGGTCTGTCTCGAGCGCGAGGTATCCGCCGGTTGCGGTCGCAAAAAGCTTGTTGCCAGGAGAAGTACGAATGTAGGCCACGACATCGTCAACGTCGTTGACATGGACGGCGAAGTTGATGGGGAAAATATCTGGCTTGCCGTCGAGTGAGATGGCGAGTCTGCCGAAGTTTTTATCAGACAGAAACGCGAGAGTTTCTTCGACTGTCAGTTGAGTAATGGGGGACGTTGTGTCCATAGCAGCTTTCCTCCTCGACCGCCTGGTGTGATCTACGCCTCAGCCTAGTCGCAGCTGCGAGGATCAGGAAGCAAGTGAGTACTTCACGCTTGCCCCTCTGGGTCACTGCGAACAGTGGAGAAAAATTCGGAATGAGCTAAGGCAAGGCATAAAAAGTGCTCCCCGCCGGACTCGAACCGGCAACCTACTGATTAAGAGTCAGGTGCTCTACCATTGAGCTAGAGGAGCGTATTGCTTCTGAGCAACGAAAAAAGACTTTATCAAAGAATTCTCGCTAGGTAAAATTCAAGGTCAGCTTCGTAGTGACCAGCATACCGGAAGCAAAATTTCTGCACGCGAGCCTTGCAAGAACCTGTTGTCTGAGACACGATCGGTCACGTGAAGTTTTGTAGGACACAAGATCAGTAGGATTTGTCCCATGACGTCTAAGAATCCCGAAATTGACATGAAGCCGCGCTCGCGCGATGTAACCGATGGATATGAGCGTGCACCAGCCCGCGGAATGCTCCGGGCTGTGGGCATGGGTGATGATGACTGGGATAAGCCACAGATTGGTATCGCCTCGTCCTGGAACGAAATCACGCCGTGTAACCTGTCGCTCGACCGCCTAGCCGAAGCAGCAAAGACCGGCGTGCACGCCGCCGGAGGATACCCGCTACAGTTCGGCACCATCTCGGTTTCCGACGGGATTTCCATGGGCCACGACGGCATGCACTTCTCCCTGGTCTCCCGCGAGGTCATCGCCGACTCGGTAGAAACCGTCATGATGGCCGAACGCCTCGATGGTTCGGTCTTGCTAGCAGGCTGTGACAAATCGCTGCCTGGTATGCTCATGGCTGCCGCGCGGTTGGATCTGGCTTCGGTCTTCGTCTATGCCGGTTCGATTATGCCGGGCTATGCCACGCTGTCGGATGGCGTGGAACGTCAGGTTACTCTGATCGATGCGTTTGAAGCAGTGGGCGCGTGCGCTCGTGGCACGATGTCGCTTGAAGACCTGGATGCCATCGAACGTGCGATCTGCCCGGGTGAAGGTGCCTGTGGCGGGATGTACACCGCCAACTCGATGGCTTCGGTTGCCGAGGCACTGGGTATGTCGATCCCGGGCGCTGCAGCCCCGCCATCGGCAGACCGTCGTCGTGACTATGATGCACGCAAAGCCGGCGAAGCCGTGGTCAACATGCTGGCCCAGGGCATCACCGCTCGTGACATCTTGACCAAAGAGGCCTTCGAAAACGCGATCGCCGTCATGATGGCCTTTGGTGGTTCGTCCAACACCGTGCTGCACCTGTTGGCCATAGCCTATGAAGCCGGTGTGGAACTGTCGCTGCACGACTTCAACCGCATTGGCGATAAGATCCCACACATCGCGGACATGAAGCCATTTGGTCAGTACGTGATGACCGACCTGGACCGTATCGGTGGTGTCCCTGTCGTGATGCAGGCGCTGCTGGACGAAGGGCTGATCCACGGTGATGCGTTGACCGTGACCGGTAAAACCGTTGCCGAAAACCTGGCAGAACTGCAGCCGAAAAAGCTTGACGGTTCGGTGTTGCGCAGCATGGAGAATCCAATCCACAAAACCGGTGGACTGACTATTCTGCACGGCTCGATGGCCCCGGAAGGTGCTGTGGTGAAATCGGCCGGGTTCGATGCCGAGGTCTTTGAAGGCACCGCACGCGTCTTCGAGCGCGAGCAACAGGCCATGGATGCACTGGCAGCCGATGAGCTCAAAGCCGGCGACGTCGTCGTCATCCGCTATGAAGGGCCCAAGGGTGGACCGGGCATGCGTGAGATGCTGGCCATCACCGGTGCTATTAAAGGTGCAGGCTTAGGTTCTGACGTGCTGCTGATCACCGATGGTCGCTTCTCGGGTGGTACGACCGGGCTGTGCATTGGCCACATCGCACCGGAAGCCGCGGTTGGTGGTCCGATCGCACTGGTCGAAGACGGCGACATCATCCGGGTGGATATTGCCAACCGCAGCATCGACCTGCAGGTCTCCGACGACGAGCTTGCCGCTCGGAAAGCCAACTGGCAGCCGATCCCACCGAAGTTCACCGGGGGAGTGCTGGGCAAGTTCTCACAACTCGTACAGTCCGCCGCGGTCGGCGCGCACTGTAACGTAGAACACGACAACTAAGCGATACCCCTGCTCGGGGAGTGTGCTCGATTTGACAATTTCGGGCGAAACGACAATTATTAGGGCATGTCGAAGACCCTAGTAGTCGTTATTTAGCAGCGCATGGACTGAAGAATTCAGTTGGCAGCAACGCCATCCATGCGCTGAACCCCGAGCAGGCAAACCCGCCGCAGCCGGGGTTTTTTTATGGGCATCGCAAAACCGCGAACCACCCAACGACGTGAACGACGTCGACAGCAATAACTACACAACTTACGACTGATCGAGGCACACTGAGATGAGTTCCGGATCAAATATCACCCCTTCGGTGATGCCAGCTCACCCGCCGCAGCGGGAAAAAACCGTACATGACTCTGACGCACAGGCTGTTCCTGGCCCCAACCGGGTCGTAGAGCCCACCAAGATGACCGGGGCCCAGGCGATAGTTCGTTCACTGGAAGAACTCGACGTCACCGATGTTTTCGGATTGCCCGGCGGAGCGATTCTGCCGACCTATGACCCACTGATGGATACCTCGCGTATTCGCCACATCCTGGTCCGTCACGAACAAGGCGCCGGCCACGCAGCCCAGGGCTACTACCTGGCCACCGGCAAAACCGGTGTGGCTATTGCGACTTCCGGGCCTGGGGCAACCAACCTGGTGACCGCGATTGCCGATGCCAATATGGACTCCGAGGCCGTGGTGTTTATTACCGGGCAGGTCGGATCCAAGCTGATCGGCTCGGATGCTTTCCAGGAAGCCGATATCGTGGGGATCACCATGCCGATCACCAAACACTCGTTTTTGGTGCGTCGTGCTGAAGACATTCCACAGGCTCTGGCCGAAGCGTTTTACATTGCCAACACCGGCCGCCCAGGTCCAGTGCTGGTGGATATCACCAAAGACGCCCAAGAGTCCCAGATGGAATTTTCCTGGCCACCGGTCATGGACCTGCCAGGCTACCGTCCGGTGACCCGCGGACATTCCCGCCAGGTGCGCGAAGCCGCCAAGCTGATTCAAGAAGCCAAGCGCCCGGTACTCTACGTTGGCGGCGGCACCATGCGAGCTCAGGCGGCCGAAGAACTGGCCGAGCTGGCCAAACTGACCGGCGCACCAGTGGTGACCACTCTGAATGCTCGCGGTATTTTCCCCGACGACGACCCACAGAACCTTGGCATGCCCGGCATGCACGGCACGGTTGCTGCGGTCTCCGCGCTGCAGATGTCAGACCTGCTGATCACCCTGGGAGCGCGTTTTGATGACCGCGTGACTGGACAGTTAGCGTCATTTGCCCCGCTGGCCAAAGTCATTCACGCCGATATTGACCCGGCTGAGATCTCCAAGAACCGCATCGCTGATGTGCCCATCGTGGGCGATATCAAAGCGATCCTGCCAGAATTGTCCGACCAGCTTCGCACAAACTTCAGCGAACACGGCACCCCGGATTTGACCGAGTGGTGGACGATCGTCAACAAGACCCGCGACACCTACCCGCTGGGCTACACGGCGACCGATGACGGTCTGTTAGCACCACAAAAGGTGCTGGAAGTCCTCTCGGATGTCGCCGGACCAGAAGCGATCTACGTGGCCGGCGTCGGTCAGCACCAAATGTGGGGCGCCCAGTTTGTCAAATACAACCGGCCAGACCAGTGGATGAACTCTGCTGGGCTTGGCACGATGGGCTTTGCCGTTCCAGCGGCGATGGGTGCCCAGATCGGTGCACCAGACCGCGCGGTCTGGGCCATTGACGGTGACGGGTGCTTCCAGATGACCAACCAAGAGTTGGCCACCTGTACGATCAATAAGATCCCGATTAAGGTCGCGTTGATCAACAACTCCTCACTGGGCATGGTCCGCCAGTGGCAGACCCTGTTCTACGATTCCCGGTACTCCAATACTGATCTGAATACCGGTGCCGATTCGATCCGCGTGCCAGACTTCGTCAAACTTGCCGAAGCCTACGGTGCTGTGGGAATCCGCGTTGAAAAGGAAGAAGACATCGCCCCGGCTATTGAGCGGGCCATGGAAATCAACGACCGTCCGGTCGTGATCGATTTTGTGGTCTCAGCCGACTCGATGGTGTGGCCAATGGTGCCCGCCGGTGTCCCGAACGACCAGATTCAAGTAGCCCGGGATATGACCCCGGAATGGGACGAGGAGGACTAACCCATGCAACGCCATACCCTTTCTGTTCTGGTCCAAGACGTTCCCGGTGTACTCACCCGGGTCGCTGGCCTGTTTGCGCGCCGCGCCTTCAACATCGAATCCCTGACCGTGGGACCATCCGAAGTCGAAGGCCTATCCCGCATGACTGTCGTGGTCGAAGCCGAAGCCAACGCCTTAGAACAGGTCACCAAACAACTCAACAAACTTGTCAACGTCATCAAAATCGTTGAACTGAATCCGGAACAGTCTTCCCAGCGCGACCACATCCTGGTCAAGGTTCGCTCCGATGCATCCACCCGCGCATCGGTAGTCCAAGCTGTAGAACTCTTCCGCGCCAACGTCGTCGACGTATCCACCGACGCCGTGACCGTAGAAGCCACCGGTTCCGCACAGAAACTGGAAGCCCTATTAGAAGTGCTCGAACCCTTTGGCATTCGCGAGCTGGTGCGTTCCGGCACCATCGCAGTTGCCCGCGGCGGTAAATCTATGACCGACCGTGCTTTGACCAAATAACCAACCACACACCCATCCCAAGGAGAATTAGACTCTCATGGCCAAAAAATACTATGACGAAGACGCCGACCTGTCGCTGCTGCAGGACCGCAAAGTAGCCGTAATCGGCTACGGTTCCCAGGGCCACGCCCACTCGCTGTCCCTGCGCGACTCCGGTGTCGACGTACGCATCGGTCTGGCTGAAGGCTCCAAGTCCAAGGCCAAAGCCGAAGCAGAAGGCCTGAAGGTACTCACCGTCGCCGAGGCAGCAAAAGAAGCTGACCTGATCATGATCCTGGTCCCAGACCAGCACCAATCCAAGGTGTTCAAAGAATCCATCGAACCACACCTGCAAGACGGCGACGCCCTGTTCTTCGCCCACGGTTTCAACATCCGCTATGGCTACATCACTGCCCCAGAGGGTGTCGACGTCGCCATGGTCGCGCCCAAGGGCCCAGGCCACGTTGTGCGTCGTGAATTCGAAGCCGGCCGCGGTGTCCCAGCACTGATCGCTGTAGAAAAAGACGCCTCGGGTAAAGCCAAAGACCTCGCCCTGGCCTACGCCAAGGGTGTCGGCGGTACCCGTGCAGGTGTCATCGAAACCACCTTCACCGAAGAAACCGAAACCGACCTCTTCGGTGAACAGGCCGTACTGTGTGGTGGCGCATCCCACCTGGTCCAGGCAGGATTCGAAGTCCTGACCGAAGCCGGCTACCAGCCAGAAGTTGCCTACTTCGAGGTCCTGCACGAGCTGAAGCTCATCGTTGACCTCATGGTCGAAGGTGGCATCGCCAAGCAGCGCTGGTCCGTTTCGGATACCGCTGAATACGGTGACTACGTTTCCGGTCCACGTGTTATCGACGCCCGCGTCAAAGAAAACATGCAGGCAGTGCTGAAAGACGTGCAGGACGGCACCTTTGCCAAACGCTTCATGGATGACCAGGCCGCTGGCGGCACCGAGTTCAAGGCCATCCGCGCTGAGCAGGAGAAGCATCCAATCGAGGCCACCGGCCGCGAACTGCGCAAGATGTTCTCCTGGTTGCAGGACACTGACGACGACTACACCGAAGGCACCGCCGCTCGCTAAGTCTGCGTCGTTATAGAATCACGACGACGGGGTATCGGATGCATGTCCGGTACCCCGTCAGTACGTTAACGTCAGCCATGTTATGGCGACCCATGACCCTGCCGCCTGGGCAGGCATACGATAAGAAATGAACCATCACCCGGCACGGCGCTGCTCAGACGCGGACGATGGCCGGGTAAAGGCAATGGAGCATGACATGTATAACCTGGACCCTTCAAGCGTGACCGCAGCGGATCTACAAAACCCGCAGATCGATGCTGAAACCCTGCGGACCATCGCCCTGGCCCGCCCAGATCTCCGCCAGGTGATCCTGCAGCACCCGAATTGCCATGCTGAGCTTGCCAATTTCATCTACGAGTTGCCACCGGTCAACCAGCAAGAACCACCACACTTACAGCCCTATCCTGATCCAGCGCAATGGTCAGGCACCTACCAGGCGCCACCGGCTGCCTATGGTTATGCTGCACCCCGGCCGCTATCGCCCGACGACGAGAAAGTCTGGGGCGTATTGATGCATATCGGCAACCTGCTGCTGGGCTTTCTGGTTCCGCTGATCATTTGGTTGATCTATCGCGACCGCAGCGAAACCCTCAACCAACAGGGCCGCGCCGCCCTGAACTGGGGGATTAGCTACTTCATCTATCTGCTTGCGTCATCAGTGTTGATGATCGTACTTATCGGGTGGGTCATGTGGCCGGTGCTGGTCGTGCTGGACGCGGTGTTCTGTATCATTGCCGCCGTCAAAGCCGGCAACCTGCAGGCGTGGCGGTATCCACTGTCGATTACTTTTCTACAGGTAAGAATCTAACTCCAGAAACTGTTGACCCCAACCGACGGTCAAGCGTTGCTGTGGCGGTAGCGTTGCGGTGTTTGCTCTGTCATAGCTCCAATAGCACCCTATGGTCCCACTTAGCGTAAGAAAGGGGGACTATGTAAGCTATAGTTCCAGTTTTCTCTTATGTGGTCCTTGAGCTACTCCGCGAAGGCAGCTTTCATGCACCGCATCGCAGCCAAGGTTTTCGGCACTCCGATGTATGGCATCAGGTGCACGAAACATTCGGCAACTTCTTCTTTGGTCATGCCCGAGACGTCGACCGCGGTTTTGATGTGACCGGTCAGCTGCGGTTCGGTGCCACCCATGGCCGCGAGTGCCGCCATGTTCAGCATCTGACGATCACGAAGTTCTAATCCTTCGCGCTGGTAGGTTCCGCCAAAGACCGCACCCACAACCCAATCTGAAGCACCGGGTGCGAACTCATCGAGTTGTTGCTTCCAGGCGGCAGCCCCTTCAGGAGATTGAGTATCTTCGACAAATTGATTGCCCTTATCCATGCTGAGTTCCAAAGCATCCTCCTTGAGAAATAAATGAGCCACCAGCAGGCTATCAGTTGACCGGCTGATGACTTCAGGTATCTCGTGAGATCACGCTGCGGCCGGGGTGAGGTATTCCTTGAGGTTCTTCACCGCGACATCCCAGGTGTCGTAGTAGGAGTCATCGCCGGGTTCTCCAGAGAACCCCCGAAACTCAAGACTCATGTGTGTGCCATCAGAAACGCGATCGAGGCGGATCGTAATGATGGGGAGGTCTTCTGGATTGAGACCTGGTGCGCCCCAGGTGAAGACCAGGTGATCGTATGGCTGAACTTCTTTGTAGACTCCACCCGAGGTCATCCGTTTTTCGGTCTCGTGATGCAGACTGGTGTAAATATAGTGACCACCCGGGCGGACATCGAACTCGAGTTCCTCGCGCGGTGTGGAGGTCAAGGGTAGATGCCACCAGTGTGCAATAGCTTCCGGTTCGGTCCACGCGTGCCATACCTGTTCTGGGGTCGCCTCAATGTAGCGGATAATGGTGAACCCTTTGGACATGTCGGTAGCCTGCATCGTGACTCCTCGTGCGATTGAACCGAATAGTACATTGACTACATATTGCTCCCAGTTGAAACACGAATCAACGTTCTATGCACGTTTGGCAGATTGTTCACTCCGTCTTTACTCGGTGGCGAGCCCTTAAGATCTGATTTCCTAAACCAGTATGAGACTCCGCGGTTCTCACGGGCGGGTTGAGATCATTTCTTTCCTCCAGAATTGCCACGTGCTAGGATCCACGCAGGTGATGTGCATCACTAAGTGGTTTTGGTGTGGAAGGAATGGGGATTGGTGTAACAATCTTTCGTAGGGACCCAGCAGCTTCAAGAACTCATTGAAGCCGTTGGCCAAGACAACGTCGTCACCAACCCAGCCACAATCGATAACTATCGCCGAGATCGGGCCAATGATCCCGATGCTGGAACACCGATCGCCGTCGTTCGTGCCACAACTGCAGAAGATGTGCAGGCCACGATCCGGTTCGCCGCTTCCCAGGGTATCCCTGTGGTAGCTCGTGGCGCAGGTTCGGGACTGTCTGGAGGAAGCTCTGCTGTCGACGGCGGCATCGTGCTGTCGCTAGAAAACATGCGCGACATGACGATAGACCCGCTGACCCGAACGGCAGTGGTGCAGCCTGGTGTTTTCAATGCTGAAGTCAAGGCCGCAGCTGCCGAGCATGGGCTGTGGTATCCACCTGATCCGTCGTCCTATGAGTTTTGCTCGATTGGTGGCAATGTTGCAACCAATGCCGGTGGGCTGTGCTGTGTGAAGTACGGGGTCACCGCTGACTACGTCTTGGGCATGGAAGTCGTGCTGGCTGATGGTAGGCAAGTGCAGCTGGGCGGTACGCAGGTCAAGGACGTCGCGGGTCTGAACCTGAAGCAACTGTTTATCGGTAGTGAAGGCACGCTGGGCGTGATCACCGAAATCACCCTGCGGTTGGTGCCAGCTCAACGCCCCGCCACTACATTGGTCGCGACGTTTTCGACCCTGGACGACTCGATTAACGCTGTTCTAGCGGTCACTTCCTCAATGCGCCCTTCGATGCTGGAGTTCATGGACAACTACACGATTAATGCGGTGGACGACCTTACGGGAATGGGCCTGGAGCGTGACGCCGCAGCAATGTTGGTGATCCAAACCGATGAACCGACAGAACATGCTGCTCATGAGATAACACTCATTGAACAGCTGTGCCAGGAGCACAACGCAACCGATGTGTTCTCGACCTCAGATGCTGACGAAGCTGAAGCCATCATCGCGGCCCGACGCATGGCGATTCCCGCTGTCGAACGCAAGGGTACGTTGCTATTAGAAGACGTCGGCGTACCATTGCCACGACTGGGCGACCTCGTTGCTGGAGTTGAGCAGATCTCCCAGACCCGGCAGGTGCCAATCGCCGTCATCGCCCACGCCGGAGATGGCAACACGCACCCGCTGCTGGTCGTTGACCCCACGGACGAGGAGCAGCAGCAACGCGCTCAACTCGCTTACGGTGACGTCATGGACCTGGCTGTCCGGTTGGGTGGAACGATCACCGGTGAACACGGTGTCGGTCGGCTCAAACGACCCTGGTTGGTGGACTCCATCGGGGAAGACGCCCTGGAGCTGAATCACCGCATCAAAAAAGCCCTCGATCCAGACAACATTTTGAACCCCGGAGCGGTCTACGACCTCCACCGCTGATGAGCGCCACGAGCCTAAGATGCACTATGTCACATCGAACATCGCTTCACCGAGCGTCTGAGTGTCAGCACGCAAGATAAAACGCCGTAAGATGGTTGCGGTGAGCCATAAGTGAGCTCACGACAGTGTTTATCTATTTATTGAAAGTGTGTCGTTCGTGTCCAAACCCGTAGTGCTCATCGCAGAAGAACTCTCTCCGGCCACCATGGATGCTCTTGGGACCGACTTCGAGATTCGCCACACCGATGGTGCTGACCGAGACCAGTTACTCCCAGCGCTCGCAGATGCCGAAGCCGTGTTGATCCGTTCGGCAACGCTCATGGATGCCGAAGCCATCGCGGCCGCAAAAAACCTCAAAGTGATCGCACGGGCCGGCGTCGGACTCGATAACGTCGATACGCAATCCGCGACCGAAGCCGGCGTGATGGTGGTCAACGCTCCCACCTCCAACATCATTTCTGCTGCAGAACTGACGTGCGGCCACATTCTTGCAGCTGCTCGCAACATTGCCCCGGCCAATGAATCACTCAAGGCCGGTCAGTGGAAGCGTTCCGCATATAAGGGCATCGAGCTCTACGAAAAGACCCTGGGCATCATCGGGCTGGGCCGCATCGGCTCGCTGGTCGCCGAGCGCATGAAGGCCTTCGACATGAATATCGTGGCTTATGACCCATATGTCACCGCCGCCCGCGCCCAAAAGATGGGCGCCCACCTGGTGAGCCTGGATGAGCTGTTGGAAATCTCCGACTTCATCACAATCCATATGCCGCGGACCCCCGAGACCCTGGGCATGCTCTCGGATGAGCAGTTCAAAATCATGAAAGACTCCGCCTACGTCATCAACGTTGCCCGCGGTGGGCTGATCGATGAAGAAGCCCTGGGTCGCGCCCTGGACGACGGCCTCATTGCTGGCGCCGGGATTGATGTCTTTGTCAAAGAGCCAGCAAAAGACCTGCCCTTCTTCAAACACGATTCCGCGACCGTGACCCCACACCTGGGTGCGTCAACCGAAGAAGCCCAGGAAAAAGCCGGTGTCGCTGTCGCCAAATCGGTCCGCCTGGCACTGGCGGGTGAACTCGTCCCAGACGCCGTCAATGTTGCCGGTGGCGTCATCGACCCATACGTCCGTCCCGGTATCCCGCTGACCGAAAAACTCGGTCGCATCCTCTCGGCCGTCATGAAGGGTGTGTCGGTCTCGGCCATTGAGGTCGAAGTCGCCGGGGAACTTGCCGAGAAGAATGTCGACTCGCTGAAACTTGCCGCCCTCAAAGGTGTGTTCACCGACGTCGTCTCCGGTCATGTCTCGTATGTGAATGCACCAGTGCTGGCCGAGGGCCGCGGTATTGAAACCCGCCTGTCGACCACCACGAACTCACCGCACTACCGCAACACCATCACTGTGAAGTCCGTTGCTGCCGATGGCCAACAGTTCAGCGTGACTGGCACGCTGACCGGACCAAAACAGGTCGAGAAATTGGTTGGGCTCAACGACTACGAGTTCGAAGTCGCGATCGCCGACCACATGCTCGTGTTGGAATACCATGACCGACCAGGGGTGATCGGTACCATGGGTATGCAATTAGGTGATCGCAACATCAACATCGCCACCATGGACGTCGCACTGCGCCACGACGGTGCCAAGGCCCTGGCCGTGCTGACCCTGGACTCGGCACTACCCGCCGGTCTGATGGAACAAGTCGGCGAAGCGATCCACGCAGCCAAGACCGCTGAGGTTGATTTGGAGGAAACCGGACGGTGAACACCACCTACTACCTGACCACGGCCATTGCCTACCCCAACGGCGAACCGCACATTGGCCACGCCTACGAATACATCGCCACCGATGTCATGGCACGGTTCAAACGGCTTGACGGCTACGATGTGCGCTTTTTGACCGGAACCGATGAGCACGGTCAAAAGATGCAGCAGACTGCCGAGCAAGAGGGTATCAGCCCGATGGAACTTGCCACGCGCAATGCTGATGTCTTCCAGGACATGGACGATAACGTACTGGATGTCTCCTATGATCGGTTCATCCGCACCACTGACGCCGATCACAAGGCCTCGGCCCAAGAAATTTGGCGTCGCATGGAAGCCGCCGGCGATATCTACCTGGACACGTACTCCGGTTGGTACTCCGTGCGCGATGAACGGTTTTTTGCCGACGACGAGACCCATGTCAACGACGACGGCGTGCGGATTGCCACCGAAACGGGCACCGAGGTCACCTGGACCGAAGAAGAATCCTATTTCTTCCGCCTGTCGAACTACGCCGATAAACTGCTGGCCCACTACCAGGCCAACCCGGATTTCATTGCACCCCAGACGCGAGCCAATGAAGTCATCCGGTTTGTTGAAGGTGGGCTAGAAGATCTGTCGATCTCGCGGACCTCATTTGACTGGGGGATCCCGGTTCCGGAGGCCACCGACCCGGCGCTGAAAACCGATAAAAAGCACGTCATGTACGTGTGGGTCGATGCGCTCACCAACTACATCACCGGCGCTGGCTTCCCGGATGCCGACAGTGAGCTGAAGCGGTACTGGCCGGCTGATCTACACGTCATCGGTAAGGACATTTCCCGGTTCCACTGCATCTTCTGGCCGGCGTTTTTGATGTCAGCGGGCATTGAGTTGCCAAAGCGCGTGATGATCCACGGGTTCCTCAATAACGAGGGCGAAAAAATGTCCAAATCGCTGGGCAACGTAGTCCACCCGGCCGGGTGGGTCGAACGCTACGGCCTGGACACCGTGCGGTTCTTCTTGCTGCGGGAATTCCCCTTCGGTGCCGATGGTTCGTACTCACACGATGGTGTGGTGCGTCGCAAAAACGCTGACCTATCAAATAACCTGGGCAACCTGGCGCAGCGCAGCCTGTCGATGGTCTACAAAAACGTTGACGGTCAGGTGCCCCAACCCGGCGAGCTGACCGCCCAAGACGAACAGATCCTGGCCGATGCCGCAGGCCTGTTGGACACCTGGCGCACGCACTTTGAAAAACAAGACTTCTACCGGGCCCTGGGTGCCGCCTGGAAAGTTTTGGACGACACGAACAGTTACTTTGCTGATCAAGAACCCTGGGTACTGCGCAAGACCGATGAGGCTCGGATGCAAACCGTGCTGTGGGTGACCCTGGAGGTCGTGCGCCGCATTGCGCTGCTGATTCAAGCGGTCATGCCCGGCTCGGCGACCAAGTTGCTGGATGCCCTGGGCGTCGACGCCTCAGCAGACGCCGGGCGCACTAATGCCTCCGGTGAAGGTCCACGGTCCTATGCGGCCTGGGATGATCAGCTTGCCCCGGGCACACCGATCGCCAAACCGACCCCGGTATTCCCACGCCACGAAGAAGACGAATAAGAAGGTAGAGCATTTTGAGCGAAAATGTATTAGATCTCGCCCTGATCCCCGGCGATGGCATCGGCCCAGAAGTCACCGCCGAGGCCTTGAAAGTGCTTAAGGCTGCCATCGGTGAAGACAACGTCAGCACCACCGAATACGGCCTGGGTGCCGAACATTGGTTGGCAACCGGCGAAACGCTGACTGATGAGACCCTTCAGGCTATCCGCGGTCACCAGGCGATCCTGTTCGGTGCCGTTGGGGCCGCTCCGAATGACACTCGGATCCCTTCGGGGTTGTTGGAGCGCGAGATCCTGCTCAAACTGCGCTTTGCTTTCGACCACGCGGTGAATTTCCGCCCGTCTGTGCTCTACCCGGGTGCGACCTCACCGTTGGCTAACCCCGGCGATATTGACTTTGTGGTCTTCCGCGAAGGCACCGAGGGTCTTTACGTTGGCAACGGCGGGTCGATGCGCACCGGGACCAAATACGAGGTCGCCAACGAAACTTCCGTCAACACCGCCTACGGTGTGGAGCGGGTCGTTCGTGCCGCGTTTGAGTACGCTCAGAACCGCGAACGCAAACACGTGACCCTGTTACATAAGCACAACGTGTTAGTCCACGCCGGGCACCTGTGGAACCGCATTGTCAACGAGGTGGGCGAAGAGTTCCCCGACGTCACCCACGACTACCTGCACGTCGATGCGGCGATGATCTTCTTGACCACCGATCCGGGCCGTTTTGATGTCATCCTGACGGACAATATGTTCGGCGACATCGTCACCGACCTCGCCGCAGCAGTCACCGGTGGTATCGGTCTGGCCGCATCGGGCAACCTGAACATTAACGGCACCGCCCCGTCGATGTATGAACCGGTCCACGGCTCTGCACCGGACATTGCCGGCACTCAGAAAGCAGACCCGACGGCGGCCATCTTGTCAGCCGCGATTTTGTTGGAACAAGAAGGCTATGCGGATGCGGCACTGCGGGTTAATAAGGCAGTATGGGAAGACCTCGCCGCACGCGATTCCACGCCGCGCACCACTCAAGAAATCGGCGACGCGATCGCAGCCGCAGTCTAACGACGCACATCCCCGGTAGCTTTTTAAAAGAATTTTCGCCCGGCAGGGCCGGCAGAAAGGTCAATCATGGAATTTCAGTACCACGCTAACCAGAGTCCTCTTGCGGACACAGACCGCGCAAACGTGTTAGCAAACCCAGGATTCGGGCAGTACTTCACCGATCACATGGTGACCATTGAATGGACCGCCGATGTCGAAGGTCAGAATGAGGCATTCGAAGCCGGTGAATATCTCAAAATGGTGGGGGACTGGTCCAACGCTCGCGTTGAGCCATACGGACCCCTGGCACTGAGTCCGGCCGCTGCCGTGCTGCACTACGCCCAAGAAATTTTCGAAGGCTTGAAAGCCTACCGCCACGACGACGGCTCCGTGTGGACCTTCCGCCCGCACGCCAACGCAGCTCGCATGAACCGCTCAGCGCACCGCATGGCCATGCCACAACTGCCAGAAGAAACCTTCGTCAAGGCGCTGGAAGAACTCATGGTCCGAGACGCCGCCTGGGTTCCAAAGGGTGAGGGCCAGTCGCTGTACTTGCGGCCATTTATGATTGCCACCGAAGCATTCCTCGGGGTCCGCCCGGCTCGCAACTTCAACTTCCACGTGATCGCCTCGCCCGCCGGCAACTATTTCGGTGGCGAGCTGAAACCGGTCAGCATCTGGGTGTCGCGCGATTTTGCCCGCGCAGGGGAGGGCGGCACCGGAGCTGCAAAATTCGGTGGCAACTACGCAGCCTCCCTGGCAGCCCAGCTTCAAGGCGCATCCCGCGGCCATGACCAGGTCATCTTCCTGGATCGCAGCCCTGATGAGTCCCTGGAAGAACTCGGGGGCATGAACGTCTTCTTCGTCACCAAAGACAATAAACTCATCACCCCGAAACTCACCGGAACCATTCTGGAAGGCATCACGCGCGATTCGATCCTGCAACTGGGTAAAGACCAGGGACTGGACGTCGAAGAACGCCGCATCACCTTCAACGAATGGAAAGACGGTGTGGCCTCCGGTGACTTCCAAGAGGTCTTTGCGTGCGGGACAGCTGCTGTGATCACCCCGATTGGGCGGGTCGCCGACCGCGAAGAAGTCCACACCACCCCATCAACCGACTTCCCGGTGGCCAATGCCCTGCGCAACCGTCTGGTTGGTATCCAGACCGGTCATGAGGAAGACATCTACGGCTGGATGCACCGCCTAGCCTAAGTCACCGCACGTTTTCGATAGGGGAAAATACCTTGCGCATTGCACGTTTTGTTCACCGGGAAGATTTTCACTACGGCGTCGTCCAGGACGACACCATCACGGTATTAGCCAACGATCCGCTCTATGCGGGCATCGTGCCCACGACCGAGACCCTGAAACTCGACGACGTGCGCCTTGTGACCCCGATTTTGCCGCGCTCCAAAGTCGTCGGTGTCGGCCGGAACTGGCAGGCGCACGCCGAAGAACTCGGCAACGAGGTCCCAAGCTCGCCGCTGCTGTTCTTCAAACCCAACACCTCAGTGGTGGGTCCCGATGAACCGGTCATGCTGCCCGATTGGACCGAAGAAGTATCCTACGAGGCGGAACTGGCTGTGGTTATTGGCCGCATTGCCAAAGACGTACCAGTCGATCGCGTCGATGAAGTCATCTTCGGCTACACCGTCGGCAATGATCTGACCGCACGCGACGTGCAACGTGCCGAAGACCAATGGGCTCGCGCCAAAGGCTTTGATGGTTCGTGCCCGCTGGGCCCGTGGATTGAAACCGAATTGGATCCAGACGATGTCCAGATCCGGTCCTGGGTCGACGGTGAGTTGCGCCAAAACGGTAACACCCAGGACATGGTCTTTGATGTGCGCACCCTGGTGTCGTATATCTCCGAAGCCTTCACTCTGCTGCCCGGGGATGTCATCCTGACCGGCACGCCGGCGGGCGTCGGGACGATCTACGACGGTCAAACCGTGGAATGTGAGATCGAGGGCATCGGTACCCTGTCCACGACTGTGCGCCGTCCCACTGTCGGCTAACCGCTAGAAACACGGTCACGCACACAGGTCACCATAACTGGTCACGCTAGACTTGGCAGTCATGAGCGAGCTTCGTAACCCTGACGATATTCCAGCAGTTCCAGCCGACGCCGAAGTGCGGGTGCGCTTTGCACCCTCACCAACCGGCACCCCGCACGTTGGACTGATCCGTACCGCCCTGTTCAACTGGGGCTGGGCCCGCCACACCGGCGGCAAAATGATCTTCCGCGTCGAAGATACCGACGCCAAACGTGACTCCGAAGAGTCCTATCAGCAACTGTTAGATGCCATGGATTGGATGGGCATCGACTGGGACGAAGGCGTTGAGGTCGGCGGACCGCACGAACCCTACCGTCAATCACAGCGCGGGGAGATCTACCAGGACGTCATTGCCAAACTCAAAGACGGTGGATTCATCTACCCGTCCTATACCACCGCTGAAGAAACCGAAGCACGCCACAAAGCAGCCGGCCGCGACGTTAAACTGGGCTACGACGGCTATGACCGCCATCTGACCGAGGAACAAATCGCTGGCTTCGAAGCCGAAGGCCGCAAACCCGTGTGGCGTCTGCGCATGCCAGACCACGACATCGCCTTCAACGACATCGTGCGCGGACCGATCAACTTCAGTGCTGGATCCGTGGCCGACTTTGTCGTCGTGCGCGCCGACGGCTCTCCGCTGTACACCCTGGTGAACCCCGTCGACGACGCCCTGATGGGTGTTACCCACGTGCTACGTGGTGAAGACCTGCTGTCGTCCACCCCGCGCCAGGTCGCACTCTATGGTGCGCTCTATGCCATTGGCGTTGCAAAGTACCAGCCGGAATTTGGTCACCTGCCCTACGTGATGGGGGAGGGCAACAAGAAGCTGTCCAAGCGTGACCCACAGTCCAGCCTGTTCCACCACCGCGAAAACGGTTTCATTCGCGAAGGCCTACTGAACTACCTGGCCCTGCTGGGCTGGTCGCTATCGGCCGACGAAGATATCTTCACCCCCGATGAATTCGTGGCGAACTTCGATATCCATAACGTGTTAGCCAACCCGGCACGGTTTGATGAGAAGAAAGCCATCGCAATCAACGGCACGCACATCCGCAAGCTTGCGGCCGAAGATTTCCGCGATCGCCTCATTCCATACCTGCAAGACCGCAAGCTGGTGGGCGCGAAGCTCACGGATCGCGAATACGAGATCCTCACCCAGGGTGCACCACTGGTTCAAGAACGTGTCCACCTGCTGGGCGAAGCCGCTGATATGCTGGCCTTCCTCTTCACCGACACCGTCGAGGTCGAACAGGGTGCGATGAAGGGCATGCCACAAAACCTGGTTGAGGTCCTCACTGCAGCTGAAAACGTCCTGGCCGACCTGGAAACTTGGGATCTGGCGTCCATCGAAGGCGCACTGCGCACCGCATTGATTGATGAACTGGAACTTAAACCACGTCACGCCTTCGGGCCGGTTCGCACGGCCGTGTCGGGACGCCGGGTGTCACCACCGCTGTTCGAGTCGCTGGTCATTTTAGGACGCGAGAAATCGCTTGAACGCATCAGCCAATTTAAGGTCGCACAATCCTAGTCCAAGCCGTTTTATTCGATGTCGATGACACCCTGGTCAACCTGGCTGGGGCACAGCATGTTGCCTTCCGGCAGCAGCTGACCACCCAATTCGGCGACCAGGTGTCATCGCATCCTGCCCTGGAAGTAGCAGTCGACGCGTTCGTCCATGATCCACAGGACTACTACAACGCCTACATCAACGGGAGACTGAGCTTCGGCGAGCAACGCATGGCCCGCGTCGTTGATGCGATGGACATCTTGGAACTGGACGGCAAGCCCGATGAAGAACTCTGGCTGGTGGGTTACGAGGACATCGTCTCGCGGCATTGGAAGCCTTTCGACGATGTTCCACCGCTGTTGGAGACGCTCACCGATCTGGGGATCGCGTATGGGGCTGCTACGAATAACGTAACTGACTATCAGGCCCATAAGTTGGAACAAGCAGGTCTGCCGTTCGAGGTCGTGATCGGCACCGATGTGACAGGTAAGCCCAAGCCGCATGCCTCGATGTTCTTAGAAGGGGCACGCCAGTTAGGAACCGACCCAGAAAACACCCTGATGATCGGTGATGACGTCATTAACGACGGGCTGGGGGCACGGGATGCCGGACTGATATCACTGCTGGTCGACCGCGATAATACTCGCGTCAACCCGGATCGGGTATACAAAGTTGAGTCGCTCAGTGATGTTCTGCACATTCCTTCGCTGCGTTTTGACAACGGGAAAAATTAGGGTAAAGTTATCTCTCGTTGCGCACGACGCAGCAAGCCAATGGGGTATGGTGTAATTGGCAACACAACGGTTTCTGGTACCGTCATTCTAGGTTCGAGTCCTGGTACCCCAGCGATTTCTTTCAACAGAAATTACCGGCTGCCTCAGGGTAGCGCGGCCCCATCGTATAGCGGCCTAGTACGCCGCCCTCTCACGGCGGTAGCACGGGTTCGAATCCCGTTGGGGTCACAAGAGGGACGACATGCATTATCGCAATGCATGTCGTTTTTTGTTTTGCTGTCGGTACCAACGTAGGAATCTCTTACGTCGCCAAACCCTAGAAAGCTTCCTGTATTGCCCTAGCCAGGGAAAGATTCTTCAGACGCGCGTGGGTTCTGACTCACTCGATCTAGAACAGATAAATGTGTACGTTCTGACTGATCCTAGTTCAGTAGGATCAGTGCCGGATGGGTCCGCCGATTGGCACAGACGCCACATGGCCGGTCACCGGTCGGTTACGGAACAGTTGTAGCCCCACGTCTACGAGTGACGAGCGATCCAGCTCGGCCACCCGATCCAGCGCGACCCACGTGGGGTCCATCGTGTCACCATTGGCCTCCTGACGCAGGGCTCCACTCATAATATTCACGTGGTAGAAAATCCCGATGTTTTGGTGGGCTACCCGTCGCCAGGATTCGCCGGGCGGAATCACGCGCGAATCGACACCCAATAGGCGGTGCACGGTCGCGGTATACCCGGTCTCTTCAGTGAACTCCCGGATTACTGTGTCGAATGGATCCTCTAACGGTTCCACACCACCACCCGGCAGCGTCCAGGACCGGGAGCCATCGTGGTGTTTCACCTGAACCAACAACACCGCGCGATCTTGTACACATAATCCATAGGCCGCAAGGCGACGCGTCGATGAAGCATCCATGACCTCATCTTACTGTCCACACCGCCACCACCACGAGTAGCCCGTTGCCTGCTTGGCTGGTGACAATGAGTGATCGGTACGCGAGCCGCACCGGGTTGAGTACCCTAGAACTCATGCGTTTATCAGCCCTGCACCACACCACTGTCGGCGAACTTGGGGAAGCCGGGATCCTGGACCTGTTATCCGCAAGCTATCAGGGACTCACCAGTGGCGATGGTGTCATTGGGCCAGGCGACGACGCCGCAGTCATTCCCGCACCTGGCGGCCATTTCGTTATTGCCACCGACGCCATGAACGAAGGCCACCATTTTCTGCGCACCTGGCCCTCGGGCATCACCGATAATGGGTACTCGACGGGCTGGAAACTTGCGGCACAGAATCTTTCCGATATGAATGCCATGGGAGCCGTCACATCGTCAGTCAGCGTCTCATTAGCCATGCCGACGACGACGCCTGCGGCGTGGGTGTTTCACTTCGGCCGCGGGATTGCCAATGCTTGCCGCTGGCTGGGCGCATCCCAGACCGTGATCTCCGGAGGGGATCTGACTCGGGCTGAGACGATTGCCACGGCGATCACCGCGACCGCCAACCTCATTGGCCAACCAGTACTGCGAAAAGCTGCCGAAGATGTTGCCGGCTTTCACTTGATTCACACCGGCAACGCGGGCATGTCCCACGCCGGGTATGTGGTCGCGTCCCAGGGGACCCACAACCAGTTGCGTCGCGATGAACTGCAGGCGCTGCGCTTATTTCTCCGCCCGCGCCCGCCCCTAGACCAAGGTCCAAAGGTCGCGGGGGTCGTCTCAGCAATGATGGATGTTTCCGACAGTATTTTGACTGATGCTGACCGGCTCGCAGCAGCTAATAACCTACATGCGCACATCGATCCAGCTTGGGTGGCACGCACAGCAGCACACCTGCAGCCACTAGCCGATCGCTATGACGCCGATGCCAGCCAATGGGTGTTGACCGGGGGAGAGGACTACGGGCTACTTGCCATCCTGAACCCCGAACATGACCTGCCAGCAGGCTGGGAGATCATTGGTCAGCTCACCAGCCAGCCCCAAGAGCGCCCGGCGACTACTGGCTGGGATCATTTCTAACCTTCGTACTCGATGATCTGGCTCAACCGGTTGGCCGCGGTCACCACGGTCGAGCCGTGATAGCGTCCCGGGTTGCGGGTCAAACGCTCAACGGGCCCGGAAATCGAGATCGCAGCAATGACGGGCCCCTGACCATTGCGTACTGGAGCAGACACCGAGGCGACTCCGGCTTCACGCTCGCCGACCGATTGTGCCCAGCCGCGACGACGCACCGAGGCTAGGGTTGCAGAGGAAAATGCGGCCTCCTGGAGACCCCCGGCCAGAGAGAGGTGATCTTGCCAGGCGAGTAACACCTGGGCGGCAGATCCGGCCTTCATCGAAAATTCGGTGCCCACTGGAATCGAATCGCGCAACCCAATGGGGCGTTCAACCGATGCGACACAGACTCGGCTTTGGCCATAAGCCCGAAAAATCTGTGCGGATTCACCGGTGGTTTCACGCAACCAGTTCAACACCGGCTCGGCCAGAGCGGTCAGCCGGTCCGTGCCGGCGGCGGTGGCGAGTTCGCTGAGGCGCTTGCCCAGAACATAGCGGGACATCTCATCACGAGCGACAATTCGGTGATGAATCAGGGCCGCGGCCAAACGGTGCACCGTGGGGCGTGCAATGCCAGTGGCCTCGACTAATTCCAGCAGGGTCGCGGGTCCTTCCTCAAGGCGAGTCAGGATTTTTATCGAGCGATCAATCACTCCAACACCTGATGGATTGTCCATGCGGGCACCTCAGCCAATCTGCTAAATATTCCAAACTATGATATCGTCGTCTCATCTATTGAGACACACTTGGCGTCTCTTTGGCAAATTTTTCTCTCAAGTGCGAGATTAATGGCACGAAGACCTTTTGATCGGAAGAAAGTAGGAATACCTCTCATGAGTACGCCACGAACTTTGGCAGAAAAAGTGTGGGACGACCACATTGTCGTTGAAGGAGAAAAACAGGGCGACGTTCAGACCCCTGACCTGCTCTACATCGACCTACACATGGTGCATGAGGTAACTTCCCCGCAGGCTTTCGAAGGCCTACGCTTGGCTGGCCGCCCAGTGCGCCGCCCCGATCTGACGATTGGCGTTGAAGACCACAACGTCCCAACCATGAACATCAACGAGATGATCGCTGAACCCACCTCGCGCAAGCAGGTGGACGCCCTGCGCACCAATGCTGAAGAATTCGGCATTCGTTTGCACTCCCTGGGCGACGCCGAACAAGGCATTGTCCACGTGGTCGGCCCCCAGCTCGGGTTGACCCAACCCGGCACCACGGTCGTGTGCGGTGACTCGCACACCTCGACCCACGGTGCCTTTGGCGCGCTGGCCTTTGGTATTGGTACCTCAGAGGTAGAACACGTTCTGGCCACCCAGACCCTGCCGATGATGCCATTCAAAACCATGGCCATCAACGTCACCGGCACCCTGAAACCAGGGGTGTCGTCGAAAGACATCATCTTGGCCGTGATCGCCAAAATTGGCACCGGCGGCGGTCAGGGCTACGTGCTGGAATACCGTGGCGAAGCCATCGAAGCGCTGTCCATGGAAGCGCGCATGACCATCTGCAACATGTCGATCGAAGCCGGGGCTCGCGCCGGGATGATCGCACCGGATGACACCACCTTTGCATACCTCAAGGGCCGCCCACACGCGCCAGAAGGCGACGACTGGGATGCAGCCGTAGAGTACTGGCGATCCCTGGCCACCGATGAGGGCGCAACCTTCGATGCCGAGATCACCATCGATGCCGACGAGCTCGAACCGTTCGTCACCTGGGGCACCAACCCGGGCCAGGGTGTGTTCTTATCGGATACCGTGCCTGGGCCAGAAGACTTCGATGATCCGTCGGATAAAGCCGCGGCCGAACGTGCATTGGAATACATGGGCTTAGAAGCCGGCACTCCGATGAAGGACATCCCGGTCGACACCGTGTTCTTGGGTTCGTGCACTAACGCTCGCATCGAAGACCTTCGTATGGCAGCCGCTGTGATTCAGGGCCGTCAGAAAGCCGAGAACATCCGCATGATGGTCGTGCCGGGCTCGATGCAGGTCCGCTTGCAGGCCGAAGAAGAGGGCTTGGATAAGATCTTCCGGGAATTCGGTGCCGATTGGCGTTTTGCCGGCTGCTCGATGTGTCTGGGTATGAACCCCGACCAATTAGAGCCAGGCGAACGCGCTGCATCCACCTCAAACCGCAACTTCGAAGGCCGCCAAGGCAAAGGCGGCCGCACCCACCTGGTCTCCCCGGTGGTCGCAGCAGCCACCGCCGTGCGCGGCACGCTGGCCTCCCCATCTGATCTGGGGATCACCGACTACATCGTTGCACCGAACTAACCTGCACCCACGATACGAAAGAGGCACACAACCATGTCATTGGAAAAATTCGTAACGCACACCGGTGTGGGCGTTCCACTTCGCGCATCCAACGTTGATACCGATCAGATTATCCCGGCACACTTTTTGAAGCGCATCACCAAAACCGGCTTCGAGGACGCCCTGTTCTCCCGCTGGCGTAACGACGAAGACTTCATCCTCAATAAAGCACCCTATTCCACCGGCACCGTGCTGGTAGCCGGCCCAGACTTTGGGACGGGGTCGTCACGTGAACACGCCGTCTGGGCGCTGCGCGACTACGGTTTCAAAGCCGTGATCTCCGCACGCTTCGGTGATATCTTCCGTTCCAACGCTGGCAAACAGGGTCTGGTGGCCGCACAGATCGACCAGACAGATGTCGAAGTGATCTGGAAAGAACTGGAAAATAATCCGGGTGCGAAAGTCACCGTCGATTTGGAAAATCGCCTGATCGAATGCGGTCCGGTGTCAACACGGTTCCACATTGATGACTACACCCGCTGGCGTTTGATGGAAGGTCTCGACGATATTGGTCTGACCTTGCGAAACGAAACAGACATCACCGAATTTGAGAAAACTCGGCCCAGCTTCAAACCGAAAACGCTCCCGGCCAAACTTTCCGAGGTTTAGGCTTCGTCGCTTACAATGTAAATCGTTGGCAACGAATTCAGCGCGCCACCGGTGGTTTGCGAGCGACCTCGTGTCACGAGGTATGGAAGGTAAGAAGCATATATGTCTAACGTGTTGACCATTCACGGAGGAAAACCTCTCAAGGGTAAAGTCACCGTTCGTGGGGCCAAGAACCTGGTTCCCAAAGCGATGGTCGCTGCCTTACTGGGCTCTAAACCATCGGTGATCCGCAACGTCCCGGAAATTAAAGACGTTGAGGTTGTCACCGGGCTACTCCGGTTGCACGGAGTCGTTGTTGAGCACGATAAAGAAGCCGGTGAGATCTACATGGATCCGTCCGGGCTGAAAACCGCCAATAACGCAGAAATCGATGCCTTTGCCGGAGACTCGCGGATCCCGATTCTGTTTTGCGGCCCGCTGATGCACACCATCGGTGCGGCATTCATTCCTGATCTTGGGGGATGCAAGATCGGTGACCGTCCCATTGACTACCATCTCGAAGTGCTACGGCAATTCGGTGCCGAAGTCTCCAAAGAACCCACCGGTACCTACATTCGTGCCCCGCACCGTCTCACCGGCGCCAAACTCGAGCTGCCCTACCCGTCAGTTGGTGCCACCGAACAGGTGTTGTTGACCGCGGTCAGAGCCGATGGCATCACCGAACTCAAAGGTGCAGCTGTCGAACCCGAGATCCACGATCTGATCCACGTACTGCAAAAAATGGGTGCGATCATTACTGTCCAGACCGACCGGACTATCCGCATTGAAGGGGTTCCGGAACTGGGCGGCTACAACCACGCCGCACTGAACGACCGCAACGAAACCGCATCCTGGGCCACCGCAGCGTTAGTCACCGACGGCGACATCTACGTCGAAGGCGCAACCCAACGCGATCTGACCGCGTTCTTGAACGTCTACCGTAAAATCGGCGGCGACTTCGAAGTTTCTGACTCCGGGATCCGGTTCTGGCGTGGGGGAGCAGACCTCAACCCACTGGTCTTAGAAACCGATGTTCACCCCGGATTCATGACCGACTGGCAACAACCACTCGTCGTGGCGCTGAGTCAAGCCGAAGGCGTGTCGATTGTCCACGAGACGGTATACGAAGATCGGTTCGGCTTCACCGACGCCTTGATTCGCATGGGCGCCTCGATCCAATTGCACCGTGAATGCCTGGGCTCGGTGCCTTGCCGTTTTGGCCAGCGCAACTTTTTGCACTCCGCCGTTATCTCCGGTCCAGCAGAGCTGACCGGAACTGACTTCACCATTCCTGATTTGCGCGGAGGCTTCTCCCACGTGCTGGCAGCACTGGCCGCTAAAGGCACCTCACGCGCCACCGGAATTGACGTGATCAATCGCGGTTACGAGAAGTTCTTCGATAAACTTGAAGGCCTCGGCGCAGATATCGAAATCCCCGTTAAAGTGAACTAACTTCTGGAGAGCTCTCTCAAGTGTCCTATTCTCTGGGGCAGCGTGCCGTGTATGCGTCAGCGGCATCCATCGTGCTGCCCATGAACATGTTGCTGATGCGTCGCGACTGGCAAGGCCAAGAAAACCTGCCAGATACCGGCATGATTCTCGCTGCCAACCACATCTCCCACCTGGATCCGCTCTACGTGGGACACATGGTCTACACTTCCGGGCGCATCCCACACTTTTTAGCTAAAAAAGAGCTCTTCGATCTGCCTATTATCGGCCGATCGCTGTACTGGATGAAACAAATCCCCGTGGATCGCGCCGGACGCAGCATCGATTCGTTGAAAATGGCCGAAGAAGTCCTCGCCGAAAACGGGGTCATCGTCATCTATCCCGAAGGCACGACTACCAAAGACCCGGATATGTGGCCCATGATTGGTAGGCTCGGGATGATACGCCTGGCGCTGTCCACTGGCGCACCGGTGATCCCGGTCGGTCAGTGGGGAGTCCATGAAACCCTTCCCAAGGGTGCAAAGGTTCCCAAGGTCTTCCCGCGGCGCACCTCGGCTATTCGGGTGGGTACAGAGTCTGACCTTGCGTGGTTGCGCGATCTGGAGCAGCCAACCGCCAAAGATCTGGGCGCAGCCACCGATCAGGTTATGGGCGAGATCACCGACCTGATGGCACCGCTCCGCGGCGAAACCCCACCAGAGAAACGTTTCAACCCGGCACAACAACGCTAAGGAGTCTCGATGACCACCGATCACGTAACCGTGGCAATCCTTGGTGCTGGGTCGTGGGGGACGACATTTGCCAAAGTATTAGCCGACGCTGCCATTGAGCGCGAAGAGACCATCAACATCCGACTGTGGGCACGCCGAGCGGAGGTCGTTGAAGACATCAACACTCATCACCTCAACAGTGAATATCTCGATGACCTAATCCTGCCCGAGTCGATCATCGCGACCATCGACCCGGTGGAAGCTGTCACCGGTGCCGAACTCGTGGTGGTCGCCGTACCGGCTCAACAGGCCCGCGAAACGATCGCCAACGTCGCGGAAGATATCGATTCTGACGCCATCCTGGTCTCATTGATCAAGGGGCTGGAGCGCTCCACCCAGGCGACAATGTCGAAGGTCTTCACCGAAGAACTCAACCTGCCGCCCGAACAATTCGTTGTGGTCTCCGGACCCAACCTGGCCAAAGAAATCGCGCGCCGGGAACCTACCGCAACCGTGATCGCCTGCCAATACGAACCCACCGCCGAGTGGGTTGCGGCCATGACCGCCTCGTCCTACTTCCGTCCCTACCGCAATACCGACGTTGTGGGCGTAGAAATCGGCGGCGTGGTCAAGAACATCATCGCCCTGGCCGTGGGTCTGACCGACGGGCAAGGCTTCGGGGATAACTCCAAAGCATCGATCATCACCCGCGGACTGACCGAAACCACCCGGTTGGCCTCCGCGCTGGGCGCCCACCCCGACACCCTGGCCGGGCTCGCAGGCCTCGGCGACCTGGTGGCCACCTGCGCCTCCCCGCTATCGCGCAACCGCACAGCCGGCAAATTTTACGGCCAAGGCCACAACACCGATCAAGTCGTGGCCCAAATGCGCCAAACCGCCGAAGGCATCAAATCCGTCAGCGCCGTTGTGGCCCTGGCACACTCGGTCGGGGTCGAAATGCCGATCGCTGAAGCCGTCAATGCCGTCGTCAACGGCACCATCGAAATCACCGATATCGCCCAGCTGCTGCTCGGACGTGATCTAAAACCGGAGGCACGACTGTGACCAAAAACGTTCTTGTTCTATTCGGCGGCCAATCCCCAGAACACCCCGTATCCATCGTCACGGCAGTCGGGGTCCTCAACGCACTGGACCGCGACGATTACACGCCCATCCCGGTAGGCATCAACCACCACGGCGACTGGGTCCTGGCTGGCACCCACCAACCCGAAGATGCCCCCTGGTCGGTGGCCACCCTGATCAACCAGCGCCCCGTCGAGACGACGCACACCACCGCGCTATCAGATGAGCTGCCCGAAGTACCAGCAACGACCACGCCGGTCGCTCTGCGCTCCGTGAATTCGTCCACCCAGCTGATCGATGTCGACGGCAAGGTCATCGCCGATATCGACGTGGCTTTCCCACTGCTCCATGGCCCCAACGGTGAAGACGGCACGGTCCAGGGCCTGTTTGAAACCCTCAACGTGCCCTACGTCGGTGCCGGAGTCCTGGCCTCAGCCGTGGGCATGGATAAACACTTCATGAAGATCGCCTTCCAACACGCCGGGCTGAAAGTCGGCCCCTGGGTCACGGTGACCGACGCCGACTGGCGCACCAACCGCACCGCAGCACTCGAAGCGATCGCCGCACTGGAACTGCCACTGTTTGTGAAACCCGCACGCGGAGGCTCTTCGCTGGGCATCACCCGCATCACCATGCTCTCAGAGCTCGAGAAAGCCATCGAACACGCTCGCGAATACGACACCAAAGTCGTGGTCGAACAAGGCATCCTAGGCCGCGAAATCGAATGCGGAGTGCTCGATGGCCTCAACGGTGCCAAACCCAAGGCATCCTACCCGGGCGAGATCGTGGTGACCGACGACGATCAAGACTTCCAGTTCTACGACTTCACTTCGAAATACCAATCGGCCGACAGCGCCGAACTGTCCTGCCCGGCAGAACTCGACGAAGATGTCACCGAGCTCGTCCGCACCCAGGCGGTCACCGCATTCCAAGCCGTAGATGCTGCAGGCCTATCCCGAGTGGATTTTTTCTACACGTACGACAACGAACTGATCATCAACGAAATTAACACGATGCCCGGGTTCACCCCGATCTCGATGTACCCACAAATGTGGCAGCGCACCGGCATTGAGTACCCGGAACTCATCGACACCCTGCTGCAACTGGCCCAACAGGGCTAGGCTTGCGCTATTGATCCTCCTGCGGAGCCTGACCCTCAGGAATCCGATCATCTAGATCATCCACACCCGGAATGACTTCAGCATCCTTGGGGTCAGTACACCCGCCGTCGGCCGGAATCCGTGCAGCAGCATTGCCGACATCTACCATCACTGAAGAAGAAGCGACCCGCTCACCATCAAAGAGCACTTCCATGGCCGGATCCCGCCCATAGGTGGTAATCCGCCAGTTGGCACCTTCTTCACGAACAACCCAGTCCACACCATTGGCCCCAACACATTCATCCGTGGTTGGGCCGGGAATCTCCACGCCACAGCGAAACACCGCCACGGCAGGATCCCCCCAGGCGGCCGTCGACTGCGAATCCGTCCGACGACGCTCATGCCCCGCAATCTCCTCGGGCATTGCCACCATGGCTTCAGCACACTGCGGGTTCGTAGCATCCGGGGCAACCTCAATCCCGGCAACTATCGAAGTACAGGCCGTCAAGGTCAGACCAGACACGGCAGCCAGTGCAGCACCACGCAGGACACGAGTTGTTTTCGACATACCACTAACCCTAAAACACCCAACGACCCGCTCCCGGCAGTTTTCGCCGCTGGCAGCCATCAAGAATTTCGGCTCTTGTCCTGCGCGCCAACGTGACAGGGCTCAAGCGCGATACTATGGTGGCATGTGATGTAGACCCTTCGAACGAGGGTTGGACACGGGATGACCAAACTATGACTGAAGTAACGCAACCACCACTTGCCACCGGTGCTCACAATGACCACGGGTCGGCCAAGCTTATCTTCAATTGGTTAAAGCTCGCCGAGTCAGCCCTCGGCAACAACTCCGATCGTCTCAATGCGATCAACATCTTCCCGGTGCCCGATGGCGATACCGGTTCCAACCTTTACCACACGGTCGCCGCTGCAACCCGGGCGCTCGAGGACGTCGATGCCAATGCCAGCGCCGGTACAGCCCTGGCCACTGCCGCCACCGCCGCCCTGGATCACGCACAAGGCAACTCCGGCACCCTGATCGCCGTGATGCTCAACGCCCTTGCCGAACCCCTCACCAAAGGTCCACGCCTGACCGCACCGCTATTGGCTCTAGGCCTGCAGCGTGCCAGTGCAGCTGCCTGGGCCGCACTGTCCGATCCCCAGGAGGGCACCATGCTGACCATCCTGGACACCGCTGCTGCTACCGCAGCAAACTTCCGAGCTTCAATTACTCACCAGCCCGAGGACTCCCAGAACTCCCGCAAAACCCTAGGTGAGATGACCTCGCGCATCGTGGAAACCGTATGGTTGGCGGTCGAAGAAACCGAAAACCAACTGGCCCAGCTGTCCGAAGCTCAGGTCGTCGACGCCGGAGCCACCGGGCTGCTATTAGTCTTTGATTCCCTGCGCGCCACCGTCCAGGGCCAATCGCTTGACCCCGAAATCCTGGAATCCATCCACGGGTTCCACGTGGCCCACCCCCACGTGCACCAGGGCATGGAAGTCGCCGAAGCCTACGAGATCATGTGCTCGCTGCAGCTGACCCCGTTAGATGCCGCAACCCTGCGCATTGGGCTCAACGAGATCGGTAACTCGGTCATTATGAGCCCGATCAACACGATCGAAGACGACGAAGGCCGTATTCGCTGGCGCGTTCACGTCCACGTGGCAGAACCGGATGACGCGATGCGACTGATCCAGCCGCTGGGGGAGACCGAAAACCTGGCCATCACCCCGCTGCACACCGGCAACAACGTTGATGTCTCGTGTCAACCCATCACAGAAGCCCAGCACAGAGAACCCTAAGTAGTGGACCCGTTCAACCAGCCGCTTGCACCATTGCTCGGAAACAAAACCGCCGAGCAACTCGCAAAGCACCTTGGGATCACCACCACCGGTCACGCCCTGAACTACTTTCCCCGCCGGTACATCGAACGCGGCGAACTGACCCCCATCGTCCAACTGCCCCTGGGCGAACAGGTCACCGTGATCGCCCGGGTGCAAAAAACCACGGTCCGACCCATGCAGGCCCGCAAAGGCTTCATAGTCAATGTCACGGTCTCCGACGAGGCCTCCGATACCGGCCTACCCGGGACCTTGTCCATGGCGTTTTTCAACGGCTACGCCGCCAAGGACCAGCTGACACCCGATACCCTGGCGATGTTCCACGGCAAGACCTCGACCTATCGCGGCGAGCTGACCCTGACCAACCCCGAGTTCACGGTCCTGCCTGAAGAACATGACCTCTCCGAGGCCGACCTGTCACCCATGCCCGTCTATGCGGCAAAAGCTAAACTGCCCTCCTGGACTATCCGTTCTGCCATTGAACTCGTGCTCGACGCCATCAACTGGGCAGCCATCAGCGACCCGGTGCCCCAAGAGTTCTTGAACACGCTCAACCAGGATCTGCCGGCACTGTCGGTGGCCTACCAGCACATTCACCGGCCCGCGGACCTCGGCCAAGCACGAGCTGCTCGCCGCCGCTTCGCAGCCCAGGAAGCACTCATTCTGCAAACGTTGCTGGCACGACGCCGCCTGCACAACCGCACGGTCATCCCGGCCACGCCCTACCCGCCCACAGACGCCGGTGTATTGGCCCATCTGGACGCCCAGCTACCTTTCGAATTGACCCCGGGGCAGCAAGAGGCCGGGGCCGAAATCGCAGCAGAGCTGAATTCCGAACACCCGATGTCCCGCCTGCTGCAGGGTGAGGTCGGGTCGGGCAAGACCCTGGTGGCGCTGCGAGCTATGGCACAGGTCGTGGACGCCGGCGCACAAGCCGTGCTCGTCGCGCCCACCGAAGTGCTCGCCGGACAGCACTACCGATCGATCACCAACACGCTGGGACCGTTGGCGACCGCCGGACAACTGACCTCATGGCAGGGACCAGCGACCGAAGTCGTTTTACTCACCGGCTCGATGACCACGGGGCAAAAACAAGAAGCCCTGCTGAAGATCACCACTGGACAGGCTGGCATTGTCATCGCCACGCACGCGATCTTTTCGGATCATGTAAATTTTGCCGATCTTGGGCTCGTGGTGATCGATGAACAGCACCGCTTCGGCGTCGACCAACGCGAAGCCCTCCGTCAGGCCAACCCTGGGGTACACATGCTGGTCATGACCGCCACCCCGATCCCACGTTCAGTGGCCATGACGGTCTTCGGCGACCTGGACGTGACGGTGCTCTACGGCCTGCCGTCTGGTCGTAAACCGGTCACCACCTATCTGGCGCGCATGGCTCATGGTCCAAGAATTATCCAGCGCGTGTGGGAGATCATCGCCGAAGAGATCGCCGCTGGACGCCAGGCCTTCGTCGTCTGTCCGAAGATCGACCCGTCGGATACCGCAGGACACGAGGATGCCGATGACCTCTCCTCAGATGCCCACGCTGCCAACGTGGTCGACATCACCGAAACCCTGCGCAATGTTCCAGTCTTTGCCAACGCGACCATCGATAGCCTGCACGGTCGACAAGACCAGCAAACCCAGGATGAGATCATGGGGGAGTTCGTTGCTGGCCAGATCGACATTCTCGTGGCAACCACCATCATCGAAGTCGGTGTCGACGTCCCCAACGCCACCGTGATGGCCATCCTGGACCCCGAATACTTCGGGCTGTCCACCCTGCACCAGCTCCGCGGCCGTGTAGGTCGTGGAGAAGCTGCCGCTCGCTGCTTCTTGGCCACCCGGTTGCCCGATCACCACCCGTCGCTGGATCGGCTGGCCATTATTGAAGCCACCGAAGACGGCTTTGAGATCGCCAAGGCCGATGTAGAACAGCGCGGTGAAGGCGACGTGCTCGGTGCCGCCCAACACGGCTATGCGAGCCAGTTGAAGGTGCTACGCGTCATCCAGCACGCCGAGCTGATCAATGACGCTGCCAGCTGGGTGAATCAGGCACTGAGCGCTGACGAAGGCCTCACGGCATACCCGCAATTAGTAGCGGCCGTTGAGGAATGGGAAACAGCGCACGAAGAATCATCCGACTACCTTGAGAAGAACTAATCGATGTCAAAGATTGTTGCCGGTCAAGCCGGGGGACTGCCACTCAAATCCGTGCCCGGTTCCAATACTCGTCCCACTACCGAACGCGCTAAGGAAGCCGTCTTCTCGTGGCTGGAGTCCCGGGATTGGCTTGAAGGCAATGCGGTCCTGGATCTCTACACGGGCTCCGCAGGCCTGGCCGTGGAAGCAGCTTCCCGCGGTGCAGTCAAAGTCATCGGGGTCGAGACCGCTCGAACAGCAGTGCAAGTCGCTGAAGCTAACGCCGCCATAGTCAACAAGGCATTGGGCCAACAGATCGTGGACATCAGTCACATGCCAGTCCACCGCTTCCTACAAACAACCCCGGAATCCAGTTGGGACGTTATTCTGGCAGACCCACCCTACGATCTTGACCAAGACGAACTACTGGTGACTATCACCCAAGCATTCCAGGCGCTGATGGACGACGGGTTGTTCGTCTTAGAACAAGCAGTGAAATCTGACGAGCCAGCATGGCCTGAGGGCACCTACGTGGTGGATGCTAGACGATATGGCGAAGCCATGGTCTACTTCGTGCGCCGAGTTGGGTATTAATTATTTTTCGTAACCTCGGTGGTGGAAGATAGCAGACCCTATTGTTATGGACTACATTGACACGTATGCAACGTGCAGTATGCCCCGGCTCCTTTGACCCAGTCCACAACGGCCACATCGAAATCATTGTTCGAGCCGCCTCACTTTTTGAAGAAGTGATTGTCGCAGTTTCGAATAACCCGGCAAAAAATTACCGGTTCAGCCTACAAGAGCGCATGGACATGATTACCGAGACCGTTCGCGCCATCCAAGGCGTCACCGTCATCCCGATGGGTAGCGGGCTGATTGCAGACTTCGCACGTGAACACGGCGCGCAAGCCCTCGTCAAAGGTGTACGCAACTCAGGCGACCTCAATTACGAGATGCCCATGGCCACTTTCAATCGCCACCTCTCAGGCGTTGAGACAGTCTTCTTACCGGCTGATGCGCGCTACCAGCATGTCTCCTCGACACTGGTCAAAGAGATCGTTGGCTTCAAAGGGGACATCTCGGAATTCATTCCCTATGCTGTCGCCCAGCGTTTCGGCTTAAAATAAGCGCCAGGGCTGATTTTTGGTCTGCCCTGGAATAACTGCACGAACGTCGGCGTTATAATCTCCGGTTGCCGATTTTGTCCTGATTGCATTATGGACTAGAGTTACTGGCTGGCCTTGACTGAATTTTAGTGATACTAGATATTCATTCAACCGGTATACCGGTAACGTATTAGACTCGCTATATGAGCAACCAGGAGGTGCGGCTCATGTCAGAAATTAGTATTCAATCAGGAGTTACACTTCCTGATAAAACGAAACCATGGGTTCTATCGATTAGCAACCTAATCGATTCACCAGGCTCTTCAGAACACACCGAAGTGACCTGGCCAGCCCCAGCTGAACTCTCAGTTCCACTACTCGGAATTGAACAGGACTCAGCAATGCAAGTGGATATTCGTCTCGATTCGGTCCATGAAGGCGTCTTGGTCTCTGGAACCGTAGAGGGCACACTCACAGGTCAGTGCTCCCGGTGTCTAGATCCCATTTCCGAACCCGTCACCATTGATATCCAAGAACTGTTCCAGTTCGAGCATGATCCGATGCTTGAAGAAGATGAGCAACATCTCGTGGAACACGGCTTGATCAATCTTGAGCCAATTATGCGTGATGCCCTGGTAACCTCGTTACCGTTCCAACCTCGGTGTTCACCAGACTGTGAAGGTCTATGTGATCAGTGCGGAGTCCGTCTTGAAGAAGCCGGCCCAGATCACCACCACGAACAGTTAGACCCACGTTGGGCTGCATTAGCTGATTTTGTTTCGGGTAATGGAAACGAAGAAACTTCATCTAAAAATTCCGAGCAACAAGAAAAGAGATAACTGTGGCTGTACCAAAGCGGAAAATGTCCCGTTCCAACACACGCTCACGCCGTGCACAATGGAAAGCGACCGCACCAAAACTCGTGAAGGTCGTCGAAAACGGCAAAGTAGAATACCGTCTGCCACACCAGGCACACGTCGTATCCGACTCAGCTGGCACCCCATTATTCATGGAATACAAGGGTCGCAAAGTCGCAGACATCTAAAGTGACTACCTCAGCACATTCCACGCCCAACATTCCGTGGGCCGCTGAGAACACAAAAGAACACTTATCGAAGCATCTCGGCGTCAGTTTTGACCCCGAGATGCTTCGCCTTGCTTTAACCCACCGTTCCTATGCCTTCGAGCACGATGGGTTACCCACCAATGAGCGGCTCGAGTTTCTCGGCGATGCAGTACTTGGTGTCCTTGTGACAGATTATCTCTACAAGACCTACACCGACGAAGCCGAAAACGAGCTTGCCAAAAAGCGCGCCTCGATCGTCTCGACGTTCGCCTTAGCGCACGTGGCGCGAGAAATGGACCTCGGGCGGCACATCCTCCTTGGAGAAGGAGAGATCCGCACCCACGGTGGCAATAAGGACTCGATCTTAGCGGATACCTTTGAAGCGCTGATCGGCGCCACATATTTGCACGCTGGGTTCGACGACGCCTGGATTATTGTCAAGCGGCACGTCATTCCACTGCTGGATAACCAACGCATTATGGGTGCGGGCAAAGACTGGAAGACGCAAGTTCAAATCGCCGTGGATAAACGTGGTCTTGGAGCCATTGAATATCGGGTTGATGGCACTGGCCCAGATCACGACCGCACGTTCGAAGCCACGCTACTGGTTGGTGGTAAGGCCTACGCCACGGCACAAGCAAAAACGAAAAAAGATGCAGAACGGCTGGCCGCCTGGCATAGCTTGAGTGACATTGAAAAACACTAATGCCTGAACTCCCCGAAGTTGAAGTTGTCCGACGCGGTGTACAGCAGTGGGCCAGTCATGCCCGAGTCACTGATGTCGAAGTCTTAGATGATCGAAGCCTCCGCCGCCACGCGCAGGGACCGGAAGATTTTATCGCTCGACTCGCCGGACAGCGATTGGGTGAGAGTTATCGGCGGGGCAAATATCTGTGGATTGCACTCGACGAAGGCTACCTCGCATTAGTCATCCACTTAGGTATGTCCGGCCAGGTACTTATTTCAGACCCCGATATCGCTGATCCTAAACATCTGAAGATTCGCATCACCATCTCAAAAAACGACCGGATACAAGAATTGCGTTTTGTCGATCAGCGCATCTTCGGCGGGCTATATCTCGACACGCTGATACCTGCAGAAGATCATCCCGAGCAGCTTATTCCCGCAACCGTGGCACACATTGGCCGAGACCCACTCGACTCCCTGTTTGATACCGAGACCGTATTTCGGACGCTCCGGAAGAAAAAGTCCAGCCTCAAGCGCGCATTACTGGACCAATCCGTGTCATCCGGGATCGGCAACATTTACGCCGATGAGGCACTGTTTCGCGCTCGACTGCATTACGCCAGGCCAACGGAGACCTTGACTCGGAAGGAAGTCTCCAGGGTCTATTCAGCTGCCGAACAGGTCATGCGTTTAGCGTTGGCCCAGGGCGGCACCTCTTTCGACGCTTTATATGTGAACGTCAACGGAGAATCGGGTTATTTTGATCGTTCATTGAATGTATATGGGCGTGAGGGTAAACCGTGCGTCGTGTGTCAAGAAGACGGTCTTGAGACGCTCATCGTACGCCGAAAATTCATGAACCGATCATCATATTATTGCCCGAAGTGTCAACCTATACCGCGGCGTGCGCGGTGGTAAAACCGTCTATACTCGTCCATGACACTTCGTATAGTCCTGCATCTGAAGAGAAGGAACCTGCCTGCATATGCGCCAACAGCCAGCACCAAAGCGTGTCGGCCGCGTTCGCTTACCTCGGCGCGGTGCAGCATGGTCAATTGTCGGCTCAGCAGCACTCGTGGTTGGTTCCACAATCTTTGCGGCATCACAGTTCACCACACAGATAGCAGATGATTTCGATACCAACCGAGAAGTCGTTGAAACAGGGATCGACCTGGATACAGCCGCCTTCGATGACGGCGAAATGAATATTCTGGTGCTAGGTTCTGATGCTCGCGAAGATGAAGAGGCTGAAGACCAGCGCTCTGACACGATGATGCTCGTGCACATACCCGAGTCACGCGACGAAATGTACGTGATGTCGATTATGCGTGACCTATGGGTTGAGGTTCCCGAGGTCGGCATGTCGAAAGTGAACTCAGCTCAGACCTACGGTGGGTACCCGCTGACCATTAAGACCATTGAAGGTCTGACCGGTGCCAAGATTGATCACATGGTGGTCGTCGACTTTGACGGTTTCCGTGATCTGACAACAGCCCTTGGTGGAGTAGAAATCGACAACGACATGGCGTTTTCTTCCGGTCAGGTCAACCCCAGTTTCTACCCTGAAGGCACACTTCGGTTAGAAGGCACCGATGCCCTGCGTTTCGTTCGAGAACGCAAAGCATTCATCGACGGGGATTATCAGCGGGTAAAAAACCAGCAGAAGTTCCTCACCGCAATTGCCGCCGGGGTTCTTGACTCGGCTACACTGACCAACCCCACGAAGATTTCAGGCATGGTGAGCGCCTTCACTCCGTATCTCACCGTAGATGAATCGTTAGATGCCGAAACCCTCGTTAATTACGGCATGTCCATGAATAAACTGCGTCCGTCAGCTATCACGAGCTTTACCATTCCAAACACTGGGACCGGTACCACCCCTGGGGGAGCGTCGGTGGTCTGGCCAGATGAGGAAAGCCTGGCCGATATGCGCACGGCTATGGACGAGGGCAGGATGACAGAATTCGTTGAAGAGCTTGAAGCTCGACTCGAAGAAGAACGTCTCGATGGGACTGGTGGCTCAGCTGAAGATGCGCCAGTGCAAGAAGCCCCCGCTGCACCGGAAGATGAAATTCTGTAGTGAATCGTCGTTTACTGCTCGTTACTCATTCCTACACCCCTGAATCGACTGCACCGCAACGTCGATGGAAGAAATTCCTAGCGGGGCTAACTGCTGCAGGGTGGGATGTTGAAGTCTTAACACCGCCGGCCGATCCACGCTATGTAGATCTAGCCCAGACTGGTGAGCCGTACCTGCAGATCCGACGAACTCCCGATGTAGGGTTTCTTCCTGATAGTAGAAGCGGCCGCTTAGCTAGAGCTGTTATTCATGCTGTTGCGTCAGTACCTTTGTCTGTGTTTTCCGACGCGGACATAGTTGTGGCTACAGTGCCTGCATTGCCTAATCTGGTGGCTGGCAGAATTATCGCCTCGATAAAACGTGTGCCTTTTGTGGTCGAGATGCGCGATGCATGGCCAGATCTTATCTTTGAATCCGAGACCGGTGGTAAATTCTTTGGCACCCTGGTGGCGGATATTATCACACGGCTTCAGCGTTCTTCCGATCAGCTCATTGCCGTCACGAGGGGCTTTGCGGAGACCTTAGAACAACGCAAAATGCCCCCTGTCGAGGTGATCTTCAACAGTCGACAGACCGAGGACCTCCCGCTGCTACGAGCACGCGAGCGAACCGCTGGCGAACTCAACGTGTTATACCTGGGCAATCATGGAGAATCTCAGCAATTGGATCTCCTTATAGAAGCAACAGAGATAGCTCGGACGCAGAATCCGAAGATTACAGTGCGATTCGTGGGCGACGGTACGCAGAAGCCTGCACTTATGGCACTCAATGACTCTTTGGGCCGACCCGTTGAGATGTTGGACCCGACATTCGGCCGCGACACCGTCGAGAATTATCGTTGGGCCGATACCTGTGTTGTGAGCTTGCGTTCTGATTGGGCAAGCTTCGCCCACACCGTCCCTTCGAAGACTTATGAGTTATTGTCGTACGGCAAGCACATCACCGGTGTGGTCTGCGGAGAAGCAGCCGACATCTTGAAACAGGCAGGCGACCACGAGGTCGTGCACAATGACCCGCAATCACTGGCCGATACCTGGTTGCGGTTGGCACAAGATGCGCATTCGACACCTACTCAGAAAGCGGGCCAAGCCTGGGTAGCCGAGCACGCATCGGATACAGCTCAAGTAATGAAATTGGACTCGGTCTTGAAACGAAAACTCCCACAAAAAACCAACACGAGCTTCCTCAAACGTTCCTCGACGGCAGCTTCGATCTCAGCTACGGCTGCTTTAGAGCATCTGAAAAATAACCGGGCGTTATTTGGCCTGCTCGTTCTTCGGCGTCTACCACAGCGGCTACGCGAGCCGATAGCTATGGTCGCGTCCAACTTTAATGGTGGACCTCTGGATACCGTCTCAGCTATAGGGAAAGCAGTGCTTGGTCGAACCGATGAGCTGGAAACTCAAGCTTGTGCACTCCTCGGTAAGCGTGGGACCGATCGAAAGATTATTGATTACGCTCGGGTTTTTATTGCGCTGGGTGATCTTCAGACCGCCGAGTGGTTCCTTGATCGGGTGCGACCAAACACCCGTGGGCTCGTTGCGGCTCGCGCCTGGGTGGCATGGACTCGTGGGGATATGGCACAAGCGGTTGAGCTGATGAAAACCGCAGAGCGTGAACGGAAAACTGTGGCGCGCTGGTCATCGGAGCTTAAAAGCTTCCAAGGTGCCATGCCGCAGCTGCAGCCGATAGGGGAGTATCACCCCACCGAAGGGCGAGTGCTACATGTTCTGACAAACTCCCTGCCGCATACGCCCTCCGGTTATGCTCAGCGTTCACATTCCATCATGTTAGCCCTCAAAGAACTCGGCTGGGATCTGTCTGCAGTCACCAGAATCGGCTGGCCGATCACAACCGGCGCGCTGCTGGCTGAATCTCAAGATTTCGTCGACGGTATCGGCTATCAACGGCTCTTGCCTCAACAGTTAGCGTCGCACTTCAGTGAGCGATTGCAACAAAATGCTGAGATGCTCCTCCAGCACGTTCTTTGGAAACGCCCGGCGTTGCTCCATACCACCACCCATTGGACTAATGCAGTCGTGGTGCAAGCCGTTGCTAACGCTGTTGGCATTCCATGGGTTTATGAAGTGCGCGGACAGCTTGCTGACACGTGGGCTTCTACCCGAGGCGAGGACGCGATCTACACGGATTATTACCGGTTGTTCCAGACTCGCGAAAAAGAGGCGACCCTCGCGGCTGACGGGTTGGTGACCCTGGGAGAGCAGATGAAGGCCAACCTCGTTGACTTCGGTGCTGAGAGTGAAAGCATTGTACTATCCCCAAATGCTGTTGGTGGTCAATTCCTCCAAGAACCCGGCGACACAAGACAGGCCCGTATCGAGCTGGGGTTAGACCCTGATCTGGAATATGTCGGAACGGTCAGCTCACTAGTTCCCTACGAAGGTATTGAGACTGTTATCGAAGCAGCCGCGAAACTAGTGCCAGAACGCCCTCACTTGCGTTTGTTGATAGTGGGGGATGGCACGGCGCTGCCCAATATTCTGGAGAAGGCTCGGAAGCTTGGCATTGCGGACCGGGTCATCGCACCGGGCCGCGTCGGTAGAGAAGAATCTCACCTGTATCATCAAGCTCTCGATATTTTCGTCGTGCCGAGAATATCGACCAAAGTGACCCGCATGGTGACCCCTATGAAGTCAGTGGAAGCCTCTGCTAGCGGAAAACCAGTCCTAGCTTCCGATCTGCCGGCATTATCAGAACTAGTTCATCATGAAAAGACCGGTCTCTTGGTTCCCGCTGAAGATCCGGCGGCCTGGGCGGCCGCAATTGCAAGTCTGCTAGACGATCCCGATCTAGCTCACCGGATGGGCACTGCTGGGAGACAGTGGGTAATGGAAGAACGCACCTGGCAGGCTAACGCTCAAAAGTACGATGAGCTTTATCGCCGAATTTTGGCTCAATAACAGTAGAAGTCGAGTTACGTGACCGGCACGGAAGGGCACTGTTGGTTTTGACTTATAATAGTCAGCTGGATAACTTTGGTTAGTTAGAGTCTCCAAGCAATATGGTGCAAAGCCGTGCCGTGAGAAGGATAGTGAATGTCGAATATTTCCAGTGTTGCCGTGATCGGGCTGGGCTATATTGGGTTGCCAACGGCGGCGATCCTGGCGGACAACGGGTTGCGCGTGTATGGCGTGGATGTCAACCCGAAGACGGTCGAAGCTGTCAATGCCGGCTCGGTCCCTTTTGTCGAACCCGCGCTGGGAGACTTTGTCGCCCGCAATGTGGCCGCTGGTCGACTTACCGCCTCCACCGAGCCGCCGGCTGCTGATGCCTATATCGTCGCGGTCCCGACCCCGTTTCTGGAGAACAAAACTCCGGACTTATCATACATTGAGGCCGCCGGGCGCACCTTGGCCGCCCAGCTATCGGGCGATGAGCTGGTGATCCTGGAATCGACGTCGCCGCCGGGCGCCACCGAACGCCTCGCCGAGGTCATCCACGAACAACGCCCGGATCTGAAGGCTGCGGGCACCTTGCAATTTGCCCACGCCCCCGAGCGAGTCCTACCCGGCAAAGTCATGCAAGAACTGGTCACGAACGACCGGATTATTGGCGGCTCCACGCCCGAGGCGGCCGAGCGGGCCGTAGCGTTGTACCGGACATTTTGTGAAGCCGAACTCGTGACCACTGACCCTCGGACTGCCGAGATGTCCAAGCTCGTGGAGAACTCCTTCCGCGACGTGAACATTGCGTTTGCCAATGAGCTGTCGATGATTGCCGATGAAATCGGCGTCGACGTCTGGGAAGTCATCGAATTAGCCAACCGCCACCCGCGGGTGAATATCCTCCAGCCCGGGCCCGGCGTCGGCGGGCACTGCATCGCGGTGGATCCCTGGTTTATTGTCGCCGCCGCTCCCGAGACGGCCACGATCATTCGCAATGCGCGCGAGATCAATGACGCCAAACCCGAATGGGTCATCCGTCAGATCAAGGCCGAAGCCTTTGATGTCCAACAAGCCACCGGACGCACCCCCGTCATCGCGACCCTCGGACTGGCCTTCAAACCGAACATTGACGATCTGCGCGAATCCCCAGCCTTGAATATCACCGAGGCTCTCGCCAAAGAATTCACCGGCTCGCACATCCTGGCCGTGGAACCCCATATTGACGAACTCCCCGCTCGCTTGCAGGGGTACGACAACCTGGAGCTCTGCGGCGTCGCGACAGCCCTGGATCGTGCCGATATCGTCGTACTGCTCGTGGATCACACCGCGTTTGCCGACCTGGGTCCAAAAGCCTACGAAAAACGCGTCATAGACACCCGCGGCCAATGGCGCGATAGCAAGTAGACTGTCGATCTATGAGCATGAACCTTGACGAAGCGAGTCTTGAGACGGTTCAACAGCGCCTGCTGGAAGAACTCGAAGCACAGCAACGTTTGCAGTCGGAACTCAGCGCTGCGCTGGAAAGCGAGCGGAGTCTTCGTCTCGAGAACGACCTGCTGTGGGCATATCTGCAACGCAAATACCCCAATCGTGTAAAAGACGCTCAGCAACTACTTCAACGTATGGCGGAAGGTAGCGATCTTACCGTTGAGCTTCAGAAGCAAGGCGAAATCCAGGCGCCTAAAAACCGGACGCTACGCAAACGCGTCCGCGGCGCACTCGGAAAACTCCCGGGGGTGCATCGCGCTTACCACGGTCTCAAGAATCTCGGTAAGTAGCCCCGTTCCATGCTGTCGCACATAGTCTAAAGAAAGTGTTTCATTAATGGGTCTGGCACCAGAGGCTTCACCACGCCGATTCGATGTCCTGCAGAAACGCCTTGATGAACTTGCGCTGCAAAAGCGCGCTGTTGCCAACCGTGCCTCGACCTACCAAGACCTCGCTTCACAAAGCTCACTAGAGCAAATCACAGCGGTCAAAGCACAGCCGATCACCGAAAGACTGCAATATGCATTCTCAGCCCCGTCGGGGCCAGAACTGCGAGCAGGCCTTCTGGAGCAGATCGCAGACTTACCACCGACAAGCGCTGGTATTGCGAACAAACCGTTCACCACCAAAATTGGCATTATCGCAGATCTCTTTCTGTACAAGAGCTTCGAAGGTCTCGCGGATTTCCAACCCATCTATCCGGATAACTACACGCAATTTCCCGACCTCGATATTCTCTTGATGGTTTCGACGTGGCGTGGCGTCGATGGTGTTTCGTGGAAAGGTGTGACCACGAAGACCAGCGAGAAACGTCAGAAACTGTTTGAAGAAATCCTGCCGTACTACCGGGCGTTGGACATCCCAATTGTCTTTTACTCAAAAGAAGACCCCCCAAACTACAATCACTTTTTGCCATTTGCTCAACAGGCCGACTATATCTTTACCTCTGCCGCAGAAATGGTTCCAAAATACCAGCGTGATTGCTCCGAAGCGAAGAGCATAGACGTTCTACCGTTCGGGATTAACCCGAACCATCACTCACCGATTGGAAGCCAACAAGGAGAGATTCAGCGGATCATTCCGTTTGCCGGTTCGTGGTTTAACCACAAATACGAAGACCGTAGTCGCTGGGGGAATGACATCCTCGATGCGGTCGTCGCATCTGAAGGCTATGATCTCGTCATTTTTGATCGCAATTCCCGTCTCAACGACGAGCGTTACAAGTTCCCGAATCGGTTCGCTCATCTTGTCACACCTGCAATAGAGCATCAGCCCTTGCTGGATATCCAGCGACTGGTAGATGTCAGCATCAACCTCAATTCGGTATCAAACTCATCATCGATGTTTGCTAACCGCGCCATCGAACTTCAAGCACAAGGTACGGTCGTACTGAGTAACTACAACGTCGGTTTGAATTCGCGGTACCCGCATGTGCACATCAGCAACGGTTTCACGGATACTCTGGCAGCGCTCAATAGCCTAAATGATATTCAGATCAGAGAGATCCAGGCAGCTGGTATTCGTTCGGTGTTCTCTAACGATCTGGCCTTGATGCGTATCGCAAAAATTATCGAAACTGTCGGGACTAGTGCCCACGTTGCAGACCCCCGAGTGGTGGTCGTGAAACACGGTAACGATGATCATCTGGATACAGAAATCGACCGCCAGACCTACCGCAATATCGTGGAGGTCATCAAAAAAGAAACCGTAGCTGAGGTACGGCAACTGCAGGAACAGGCGGATATTGTCGTGCACGTCGATACCGACTACGAGTACGCTCCGACCCACGTGGAAGATCTAGTCAATGCGTTCCGCTATACCGATGCACGCACTGTCGAAAAGGTGCCGTCGACCGTTGGAAGCGCACTCCGACATATGTACGCAGAGCCCGACAATGTAACAAGGTTTGGGGCCGAATACATTGGGGACGTGCCTGCCCACATTAATCCACGTAGTGGCTACCGTATTGATGAAATCGGGATCACACCCCGGAGCTCATCTATAAAACTTACAGAACCGCTAAGAGGTTCAAAGAAGCCCGCAATTCTTTCCGTAGTCGTGCCGATTTACAATAATGGCCCGCACCTATTACACAAGTGCATAGCTTCTTTACGGAGGTCGAGCATATTCGACCAACTGGAAATCGTACTCGTGGACGATGGCTCAACCGATATTGCGACCATACAAGCAATCGACAAACTGGAACAGGAGCTGGACTGGGTCCAGGTGTACCGATTCGAGCCGGGCGGCTCTGGGAGCGCATCACGGCCACGGAACAAAGGTCTCGAACTGGCGAGCTGTGACTACGTCACGTATCTCGATCCCGATAACGAAGCCCTCAATGACGCATACGTTAAACTTTTACACGCAGTCATCGAAACGAATGTCGACTTCGCAGTAGGAGACATGACGAGATGGCGCGGCAGTAATAACGCGGTGCGCTACACAAAATTCCTCCAAGACCGTCTTGGAATAGAAGGTCGCGTAGGCCGCGGTGGGCCACAAGCTCTTGTGGATATGCAATTCATGCCGATCAGCATTCAAGCCTTAGTAGCCCGTACCGACTGGTTACGCGACACCGGGATTACACAACCGGTTGGGGCTGTAGGACAGGACTCGTATTTCTTCCAACAGATGCTGTACTACGCGGACACTTTTGCTATCTTGAAACTGCCCGCGCATACCTATTACGCACAGGTCGAAAACTCCGTAGTCAACACGGTCAATGCAAAATTCTTCGATAAATATTTGCCGCTAGAAAAAGCACGCAGTCAGTGGCTACGCGAAGTAGATTTGGTTGAGGACTACCGGAGTACTCGCATGGAAACGTTCTTCACGGGATGGTACTTGCGCAAGTTAGCCGATGTTCCTGCCGATCAACGCCCCAGAGCCATTAAAACGATCGCAGAACTCGGCCAAATATATGGGGACCATGAATGGCAATCTGAAGAAGCCCAAAAGTTTTGGACACTGATGGTTCATGAAGCGACCGACCAGCAGGCGAGTGGGGACGACTAGATATGGCTATACAAGGCTGGCAACGACAGTATCTTGGTGCGTTATTGCAGTCCCAGGCACTTCGTGCCGGACGGTTCGAATCGGTCCAGTTTTTCTCATCGATTGCCGACGAACCTGCTGACGGGATCCAAGAGCTCCTTTTGCACCGTTTGGTAGCAGGCTTAGAGAGCATTCCCGATGCAATAAACCTCCTAGATACAATTCGGCATACGAGTTGGAAAAAGTATGGGCCTAGGATCTTAGCGCGTATCGGGGATACTGAAGCCGTATTGAAATCGCGACCGGATCTTGCAGAACACTTCCAAATCCTTCGCGAACGCACCGGTTACACAACGTACTCAATCAAAGACTGGAAACTCGTCAGTGACGGCACCAATCTTCGCCGTCCAGATGCCCCGGTCTGGACCAGCCGAACCACTCCAATCCAGGAACTCGTAGAGCACGCACAGAACGATGAATTGAGGGTTCAGGACATCTCTGCCGTTCTGCAACACTTTTTTGCAGCAGACGTTCGAATTTTCCAACTGGCGATCATGACGTTTGCGGACGAGCACAATGAGTGGGCGCGAATATTACATCAGGTACTCGCTGCTCCATACCTAGAGATCAGTTTAGAACCCCACGCACCGGATCATTTTGTTTCAGCAGCCCCCGCAGCCCTGTGGGCACCGCACTGGCGAATCGTCGCAGAACCCCAAACCGTAAACAAGTGGGACATCACTGAAGTCCATACTGGTCAAGAATTGCAGGGGCTCGGCTCTACTGGGATATACGATCAAATCAGCGTACTTCTGGCGGTGTCAGGTCTTCTGCGCGAAGGGATCAATTTGTGTCCCCTAGATAAGGGGCTGGTCCGAGCTCTCACACCGTCACAACCAATCTGGGGATTCCGTCGCAGAGAGTTCTCGGCAGCTCGCACGACCTATCAAGCGGACGACGTAAGAGGCCTCGCTTTAGCATTCTTGGAGAAACTTCCCGCAACTCAACGCGTCAGCATGTTTCGGTCCAGACTAGCCATACGGCTGGTCGGGGAGTCCTGGATTCACAGAAACAGTGCCTCAGTACTTTCCAAAAACGATAGTTTTTATCAACACCTGGTTCGCACCGCACAGCTATTTGGTGAGAACCGCTTTGAAGAAGTAATTGAATACATTGAGGAAATTCCCTACGGGTTCGAGCCTGCATTTCAGTTCTTCTACGGTGAAGCACAGGCCGCACTTGCCCTGACTGACCGTGTAGCACACCTTCCGTCCACCGTTGGCACCATACAGGTTTCCTACCCTGATGAAATACTTTGTGTCTCGCACGCTTCTGTACCTGATCAGACAGGCGGGTACGCCATTCGTGCCCATGGCATCCTGAAATCCTTGCGGAATGCTGGTGTAGAGATTACCGCGGTGACTCGTCCAGGTTTTCCGACTGGGGTACTTACGGAGCGTTCTACCGTCACCATTGATGAGGTTGACTATCAACGCCTTCCTGCCACGGATGTTACCCGAAACCACGGCGAGATCCGGTACATGATGTCATTCATCGAGCCGTTCAAAGCGTTGTTCAAAAAACGGGGGATCGGGATCATTCATGTCAGGTCGACCTTTCTAATTGCCTTACCGGCATTGATTGCTGCACGTGAACTCGGACTGAAAATCCTCTACGAGGTCAGCGGTCTGTGGGAACTGGTATACCAAGATCGTGAGCAGGCGTCTCACTTGCTCAAACGGTCACCGTTTGCAGAACTTGCCGAGACGCTCACCATGACCAAGGTTGATCAGCTGGTGGTCATGAATGAGGCGGTCCGACAGATTGCAATCGATCGTGGTGTAGATGCTAGCAAGATTCAGGTTGTACCGAACGCGGTGAACGTAGATAGCTTCTCACCGTTACCGCCTCCCCACAATGAAGTGTTCACCATTGGTTATCTTGGCAGTTTCCAGGACTATGAAGGACTCGAAGATATTATCGAGGCAGTTAAAATCCTTCGGGTCCGTGGAACGCAAGTCCGCGTCCGCATGGTGGGGGACGGGTTACAGTACAACGCTGTTCGTTCGCGGATCAAAGCTGACGGCCTCGATGAAGTCTTTGAACTGACCGGCAGGGTGCCGCATGAAGCAGTGATTGATCAGTACAAGATGATGGACGTGCTGGTTTATCCACGACGATCAACCGGAGCTACTGAGACCATTACTCCGTTGAAACCGTTCGAAGCGCTAGCGTTGGCTAAACCAATTATCGTGAGTGACGTAGCACCACTGGCAGAGATTGCCGGAGATAATGAACGCGGTCTGGTATTCCGTAACGGTGATATCGAAGGTTTTGCGCGTGCTATTCAGCGGCTCGTAGATGAGCCAGAGCTGCGGGTCTCTCTGGGACAACACGGCCGAGACTGGGTCGTGGTGCATCGGAACTGGGGGATCGTGGCCGAGACTTTTGTCGAAAGCTACCAGAACCTCGCGAGCTCATAGATTACAGTCGTACACAGTTCATCAGATAACATTCCTAAATCTGTCAAACTTGTAGCCGGATACAAGACCCGCGCATAGTCTTGACTGACAAGCCACAGCGCCCTACCACGACTGGAGAACACGCATGACACGCTTGCGCAAGATCAGCCTCATAGGCATTGTCACACTCATAGCGTTAGCCGTGATCGGTACCTTAGCGGTGGCGTACCAGCAATGGGTACTTGCCGCGATTACAGGTTATGTCACACTTCTGCTGACAATGATATCGATCTTCTTCGGTGTGCAGTTCATGACACATAATGTGCGCACGAGTGAACGCAACGCGAAGCTTACAACACAGAAACTAGCGGCGAGAATTAATGTGGCGACGCAAGGTTTCGAAAAGTCGCATGCTCAGCTTCAACGACAGATTCTGAAGACGCAGAAGCTGATCCATGAGGGGAACAATGATTCACAACGGTCATATAAGCGTGCTGAGACGAGAATGAACGACCTGGATCAAAACCTCCAAAATACCCTGCGCGGCAACGCCAGAAACGTTCGCAGTATAGTGCACGATAGCACACAACAAATTGAAGCAATGCTGCAGTTGTACGGACGGTATGACAACCTCAAACTCCCGATGCCCAACACCGGTGGCTACGCCATCGACGCGCAAGCGCTCGGACATCTCATAACGTTGGTCGATGAGCGTCAGCCGATGCGAATTCTTGAATTAGGCAGTGGCACCTCGACCATATGGCTTGGTTACCTCTGTCGCACTTACGGTGGCAAGCTGGTTTCTTTAGACCACTTAGAGAAGTATTTAGCCTTAACGAAGCAAGCAGTCAAACGTCATCAGCTCGAAGAACAGATAGAGTGCCGTTTCGCACCTTTAGAGAAAACCGAATGTGACGGCCGAACTTTTGACTGGTACTCAGCCGACGCCTTAGAAGATCAGCACGATATTGACCTGCTTATAGCAGACGGCCCGCCGCAATCAACAGGACCCCAGGCGCGGTACCCATCCTTGCCGAAGCTTATTGATCGCTTGGCTCCAAAGGCCTTAGTTGTTCTCGATGACGCCCACCGTAAAGACGAAGCTAATATCGTTGATGCATGGCTGCAAGCATATCCTGACTTTGAGAAAATTGAGCACGGGACGAGCAGGCTAGCAGTATTGCAACGTCGCAACGGTTAGCTCCAGGTAGTACGAAGAGATTACAAATCTAAGCCGCGATGTTCTTCGAGAAATCTCATAAAGTCGGCACTGTAGGATCTTGCGAAATCACTCGATACATGATGATGGTCGTAGCGTGTGATGAGCCCACCGACCATGCTGTAACAGCGTTGGTCATCACATAAGCCAGGAGTCGGGTCGTAGAATTTCACTGATGATGAGTGCTGTAGTGCAGTGTCCGCGAGGATTGTTCCCCGGTCGCCGATAAGGCCTTCGACATTCTGTGAGCACTCTTCGGCGATCTGACCTGGGTTTGAAGCTACGCAGGTTGGCACGTTCATTTGGTTGAAGTGTGGTAGTTCACCCATGACCAGGACTTCTTTGTCGGCCTTCTTCCACGCCGACCACATATCAGCTACAGCTTGGGTCGTAATCGATTCTGAGCTTTCACCATCAGCACCATAAAAGTCCCTATCCGTGGCAGCAGCAGCGGTCACGATGAGATCCAGCTCTGCATCATGCTGGAAATCTTCTGAGGAATTGACCACGAATTCCGCACATGCATCTGCGGAATCGCGACCAGCGCCACTTGTCCCGGGGGCAGCACTCGACAGTGGCACAGGCGTACAGCCACTTTTGGTATATCCCTGAATATTCCAGTTGTTCTCTCTACCGAGTTCATCGAAGAGGGGTAACCAGGCCCGAGCATGGGAGTCACCTATGACAGCGATCTTCAGTGCGGCCGAGTCTTCGGGAGCACCGAGACTGCAGCCTGACCGATCGAAATTGGTATAGCCATCGGGAATATTGCATTCCGGATAGGTCGGTTCTTCAGCTTCCACCTGCACTTGAGTCGCCGGAATCTTAGGCTCACCGTTCGTACCCAGTTCCTCACAGTCAGATAGAAACGCATCAGCACCCACACACTCTGAGACTGCGATCTCCTCGTGTGTTTCAGGAGCCACCACCTGCGGAATAAAAAACGTCACTGCAGCAATGAGCGCCATGTTCGAAGCCATGAGAGTGAAGGCTCGCCGTGGCACCTTGAAGGGTTTAGCCCGACGCAGTGGATCCTCAACGAGTTTCTGCGACGCCGCTGAAAGGACAAAAGTGACGACAATGATCACAAGTTTCTGATACCACAAGAATGGTTCCAACTGATAAGTTGCGACAATGATAAGCGGCCAGTGCCAAAGATAGATAGCGTACGACCAGTCACCCATCCGAACCGAAGGCGTAAGCGAGGCCCACCAGTAGACGCCAGAGCCTGGCTGATGAGAGCCGTAGCGAATGAACAATGCTGCACCAAGGACTGGTAGCAGTGCCGTATAACCAGGGAATGGAGTCTCGCCGCTGTAGAGCAGTCCTGCGATGACGATGGCCACGATGCCGGCCCATCCCAACACGTTTTGCCAGCCGGTAGGGATCCGAGATGTAGCTGGGAGCATAGCCAGCAATCCGCCAGTCGCAAACTCCCAAAAGCGCGTTGGCGTGACGAAATAGGCTTGTGCTGGATTGTAGTTGGTGAACCCAACTGAGAATATAAACGACAACACGATGATGCCGGTCAGAGACCAGATAATGACCTGTCGAGCATGTTGCTGTGATGTTAACTGATCGCCTCGGTGCTTCGTTAACAGGTATATCCCGACGAAGATGAGGGGGAGTAGGACATAGAACTGCTCCTCAATCGATAATGACCAGTAATGTTGGACCAGTGACGGTTCGTTATCCGCGGCCATGTAGTCCACTGAATCAGCTGCTAATACCCAGTTTTCGATATAGAACAAAGATCCCAACAACTGTCGGACGTTCATCGACCAAACGGTCTGGGGGAGGAACACCAACATGGCGATAAAGCTGATCACCAGGACTGTGAAAGCCAACGGTAGCAAGCGCATCACACGGCGCGCCCAGAACTTCGATAAAGAAATGCGTCCCGTCTGTGACAATTCCCGGTAGAGGTGACCGGTGATTAAGAAGCCAGATACGACGAAGAAAACGTCAACACCGACGAATCCGCCACTGATGTGGTGAGGCCACAGGTGAAAAAGCAGAACAAGACCCACTGCTAGGGCACGGAGCCCTTGAAGTTCTAAACGAAATGAGCCTCTGATGGGAGCCGACGTCTGCGGTGGCTGTGTGGTCATGCTCGGCATGCTCTGACAATAGTGACCATAGAGTCAGGAGGCAAATACAATCGCTGCAGCTCAGGAACTTTGCCGTCAGTACTCAGGATATTCCCCGGTGTCTATGGTTTGTGCTTGTGAAGTCGTGTGTGGTCTGCACCAACCTCTAGATCATAGAAGTTTTGTGGTGATCTAATAGCCAGCTCGAAAGAGTGCATCTCTGAACGCTTTGTGAGCGAAACGTTCAGGTCTTGATTTAGTCCCGGTGCAATAACCACTACAGATTCTGCTTCGTCAGCCATGAAGTTAGCGTGCACTGAGGTGCCTTCTTTCATTCTTTTCCAACGAATTCCGATCAGTCCGCGCTTGGACTTCGTCTTGCGGTCACCATTGACTATATCGAAGGTCGGTTGGTCTCCGAACCAGCGCATACCCAGCTGACGCTTGCTATCTGTCAACTGGAGTGATGTCGTATCGTTTTGTGTCACTTCAATACCTATGTCCATGAGCCATTGCTGACGGATCTTTTGTGGGGTGTCAGTTTCAATACGATCCCATATCACCCAGCAGTTCGGGGCGGGCAGATACATGACGCGGCGTAGCCACCGGGCTGCTTCGAAGTTTTCATCGACAACTTCTACGACATGCAGATCTTCGTCATGCTGGACAAGAAGAGCAGGAACATCTCCTGTCTTGTCGTGTTTCTGCTCCGGGAGGTTAACGAGGTTATGTGCAGACCTGGACTTGGTATAGTTCCGGTCGCTATTTCGATGCTGATAACTGTGGAAGCCGCCATCTGTTATCCACCGCCGACCCAGCGTATATATATGGACGCTACCTCGGTCATTATGCGAGTGTCGTTCGAGGTCCGGGCCGTAACGGACGATAGTGTGCGATTCATGTCTTAACGGCTTGTCCTGCCCCCAACCGCTGCGCGAGACCGCCATGCCATTGGGGAATGTACGGAATAGTGGCAGGCTTTTGTCTTGGATATCCTGGGAGAGGACCTCATCAACTAGGGGGTGAATACCGCGACGCCCCATGCCCCGCCCGCCATCCCCGATTTGCGGCATGGTTTTATCTGGTAAGAGAAGATAGCCCATTGCCTCACCGGCTTTATCTAGCCGATCGAGCGCTTCTTGTGAAAAATCGTATCCTTCGAGCTGGAGTCGCTCTCGGGCCTCGAGCCACCAGACCAGGTTGTGTTGGTGGTATGCCACGGAACCTTCTTCGTTGAGCCCCTCGCTGTCGAAGGCGTCAAGGATTTGTGCCCCGAGGCGTTCGATAGCTCGCAACACCCCTTTATCATCGTCGAGCACGCTGGCCACCACGAAGAGCCCCAAATTTTGATGCAGGCCGTGATTCCCCGGCACGATGTTGTCGTCGTCGAGAAGCCAGTTGCGGTGTGTCGCTAAACAGTCGACATACCAGTGATCGGAGGAGTCCATTAAAGGAGCCCCCAAACTGACCTGGATAGCTCGATTGCCATCGGTCATATCCATCCAGGCGTATTTGTCCTCTGCGTTTTCTGGGGGGATGTTGGCTTCAGACCAGGAACGGACAATTCGTTTCCATTCGGCCTTGGCTTCTTCATCTCTATCGAGAGCGGCCCACAGAAGGGGGTTGATCCAGCGAAGTGTGTGGAACTGGAAACGCCAGTTCAGATCACTGAATGGGTCTGCGGTCCAGTCAGTGTAATCGCCCGTCCAGGGCTTATGCGGGGGTAGCGTGATAGTCCCTTGTTTCAGGTCGCGCAGTTCTTGTTCTGATTGAGCGTGGCGGGCATAGTGTTTACCAATCGATGCTTGGCGTTTAGCTGCCGCAAAATTTAGATTGCCGTAGGTAAAGTCATGCTCAGTATAGGTCAGCTGTTGAGCGCGAAACTGCTGGGGACGGCCTGTACCTCGGAAAAACTCGTAAAGGCGCTTAGCCCAGGATCGCATGAATCTAACAGCCTTTCGTTACAACGTTCGGCCCTAATGATAACTGCTTTGGTGAGACGGGACCCATGTGTGGCGTTTGAACGTCTATCAAGGACGGAGCGGGGGTGAGCGCTGTGGTTCTAAACCCAGGAAACGGTTTGGGAGACATATGCACTGCGAACTTCTTCCAAGTAGGCAGCTCCAGCCTCGTATTTCTTTTGAGCCATGCGCTTGGTATAGCCATGGTAGGTCTTCGTAACCTCGGCTGGATCACCGTCCATGACGAGTTCGCCCTTTTGGATCCAGATACACCGATTTGTCATCTCACGAATCGTAGGTAATGAGTGACTTACCAAGAAGACAGATCCTGCCTGTTCGCGAAGCTCGGTGATCCGTGCCGCAGTACGATCTCGGAATTGTGCGTCACCGGTATTAAGGGCTTCATCAATAATGAGAATCTCTGGATCCATGCTTGTTGCAATTGCGAACTGCAACCTGGAGGCCATACCGGATGAGTAGGCCTTCATCGGTAATCTGAGCGCCCGGTCATCCAGGCCCGAGAGTTCAATGACAGCCTCGCGCTTTTCATCGACTTGCTGACGTGTCATTCCCATAGCCAAGCATCCAAGTGTGATGTTGTCATAACCAGAAATCTGGCGAACAAGAGCTGCATTGACTCCGAGCATGATCGGTGTCGAAGTCGCGTAGATTGCCCCCTGGGTCGGAGGTAAATGACCAGTGAGAAGCTTCATGAGCGTGGATTTACCGGAGCCATTAGTTCCGATCACGCCGACGGATTCGCCGGTGCGGACAACAAGCGACAGCGGCTTCAAGGCTTCTACGTGCTGCTCAGAGACTCCCGCCAGCCCTTTGATCCGTTGTCGGAGACCGCGTGGGCTATTGTCCTGGGACGCGCTCCGTACTGTGTAGGTCAGAGAAGCCTGGTCTGCAACCACGGTGGCATCCGTAATCGCAGTTTGGATGGCGTGTGTTGTGCTCATCAGCGTTCCCTTCCATATTTTTCTTCGCCTTGCCAGAACATCAGAGTTCCGATGATCAGTAGTCCGACGGTCCATCCTCCCAGAATCAACCATCGCATAGGGTCGGGCCATGTGTCGTAGAGCAGCACATCACGAGACATATCGAGCACATTGAACAGCGGGTTGGCATTCATGAGAGCAAGAATAAGGGGCAAATCAGCAAAACGATCAACGCTATAGAACACAGCGGATAGGTACATCCAGATACGAGTACCGAAGGTGAGGATGTGCGTGAAATCATTCCAATCGGCAACAATCCGCGCTAGCACGAGACTCAAGCCAAGATTAAATAAAAACTGCAGGGCGACAATCGGGATGAATACCAGCCATTTCCACGTGATGGGCTCCAACGGTGGAATGAGAAGGATCAGGGCGAACATCGTGACGTAGGTTGTCACGTTTCGCATCATCTCTCGCACGTTAATGGCAAGAGGCAGCGTCATCCGCGGAAAGTTAAACGCTGTCACGAGGGCACGGTTGCCTGAGATCGCCTTCGACCCGGCAACAATAGTCGATGCCGTGAACCGATACATAAAGACGCCGATAATGAGATAAGCGATGAAGTTTTCGATACCTCGACTGGTGCCCAGCAAAATACCGAAAACCAAGAAATAGGCGGCACCGTTGAGTATGGGGTTCAGTACCATCCACAAGCGGCCGAGGTTATCGTCAGAGGATTCGCCGGCGATTCGAGACTTTGAATCAAAAATGACGAAGTGTCGGAAATCCCACACCCGCTTAAGATATGTCCACAGGCCTTCGCGACGTCCTACCCGGTTGAAACCGGTGCCGTCGACTTGTATAAGTTCGGCACCACCTTCACGAGACGGGTTGGGTACACCCTCAGTCGCCATGTAGTTTCCTTTCAGTGACTACGAACACGGGGTTCGTAACCAAAAGCTCACGCTACGGTATCGACCTATAATACTTTCACAATTCTAGATACGGCGGTAATCGCTGCGTCGATCGCTTAAGAACATGTGAGCAGGGTCCCGTCCGTCTGAGCGGTGTCAGTTATCTCTCATCAACCCCGTGCCGTCACGGTTTGAGAGACTACACTAGTCCAAGGATAGGGTAGAGAACGTCCGGTTTCAGCTCAGCAGTCCTAAAAGCACATCCTTGAGTGCTGGTACACAAATAGAGGAGCACGTTGAAAAAAGTAATGCCTGTATATGGCACGCGTCCTGAGGCCATTAAGATGGCACCCATCATCAAAGCCTTGGAACTATCAGATGTTTTAGAGCCAGTTGTCGCGGTGACCGGTCAGCATCGGGAAATGTTAGATCAGGTAAACGAGCTGTTCGGCATTACACCCGTTCACGACTTGAACATTATCCAGCCGCGACAAACGCTTAATGCCGTCATGGCAAAGACCCTCATGGGACTGGATGAAATTTTAGAAGAGGTTGCACCAGATGCCGTTGTCGTCCAGGGCGATACAACAACCTCAACGGCTGGTGCAATCGCTGCTTTCAACCGTGGCATACCGGTAGTGCATGCCGAAGCCGGACTTCGGTCATTCAACATTTTTTCACCATTCCCGGAAGAAGCCAATCGCAAGCTCACCACCCAGCTGGCCTCATTACATCTAGCGCCCACGTCGGTATCCCGTGATAACTTGCTGCGAGAAACGGTGCCGGCCAATGATGTTTATGTCACCGGTAACACTGTTATCGATGCCCTGTACGACGTTGTCGATAAGAAAGTCCCATTCGAGGATGAGCGACTCCGTGAAGTCGCGGCCGAAGTTGCAGCGGGGAAGAAGCTGGTCCTGGTCACTACACACCGCCGAGAGAACCAAGGCGATGCAATGCGCGGCGTAGGTCGCGCCTTGGCGCGCCTAGCCGAAACGCATTCAGACGTTGTGTTCGTTTTGCCGGCTCACAAGAACCCGGTCGTTCGTGAAGCCGTCCTGCCGTATATCGAAGACAAGCAGAATGTAGTTGTTACCGAGCCGTTGGCTTACGGGCAGTTTACGCACCTGATTAGTTTATCGAACGTCGTGCTCACCGACTCTGGAGGAGTTCAAGAAGAGGCTCCGGGTCTCGGCAAGCCAGTACTTGTTATGCGCGAAAACACTGAGCGTCCAGAAGCTGTCACCGCAGGAACCGTCCGCCTGATCGGCACTGATGAGGATCGTGTCTTTAACGAAGTCCACACCCTGCTCACAGATGCAGGAGCCTACGATGCGATGGCAGAAGCCGTAAACCCCTATGGTGATGGCAAGGCGGGTGTTCGCACCGTATCCGCCATTGCGCAGTTACTAGGCGTGGGCGAACGAATGCCAGAATTTGATGATGGTCTAAATAATTAGATCCCCACGGCTCGCTTAGCTTCCCCATGTACCTCAAAACCCTCACGATTCGTGGTTTCAAGTCCTTTGCATCGAAGACCACGTTTGAATTCGAACCGGGCGTCACGTCTGTTATCGGTCCTAATGGTTCGGGCAAATCAAACGTGGTTGATGCCTTGGCATGGGTTATGGGGGAGCAGGGAGTAAAAAACCTGCGTGGTGGGAAGATGGAAGATGTCATCTTCGCTGGCACCACTGGAAGAGCACCATTAGGCCGTGCTCAGGTAGAACTTACCATCGACAATTCCGACGGTACGCTGCCAATTGATTATTCGGAAGTCACCATCAGTCGAACGCTGTTTCGGTCTGGCGGTTCGGAATATCACATCAATGGCGAGGCGGCACGCCTTCTCGACATCCAAGAGCTTCTTTCAGATTCTGGCCTGGGCCGCGAAATGCATGTCATCGTCGGCCAAGGCCAGCTTGATCGCATCCTGCAAGCAACTCCCGAAGAACGCCGAGGCTTCATTGAGGAAGCTGCAGGAATCCTAAAACACCGGCGGAGAAAAGAGCGTTCAGAACGCAAGCTCCAATCCATGCGTGCCAACTTAGATCGGCTTCGAGATCTCACCGAAGAAGTTCACAGACAACTAGGACCGCTATCTCGGCAAGCAAATACCGCACGCAAAGCTCAGCGCGTTCAGCACGATGTCCGCGACGCGACATCACGGCTTTTAGCAGATGACATTGTCACCGCCTCGTCACGCCTCCAAGAACTTCTCGACGCTGACAACACACTAGAAGAGCAACACGAGAGGCTTACCCAGCAGCTGGAAGAGGCCGAAAAGCGTAGCCAAGAACTTGCCACACGTACCCAACAAACGACTCAAGCAGCAGCGAGTGCGCGTGACCACCGGTATCAACTGAGATCGCTCGCCGAACGCTTCCGGTCTCTCCAAGCATTGGCAAAGGAACGTCTGAAAACCAACACCAGACCTGCCGTTGCTTCATCGGGCCTGTCACCGGAAGAAGCCGAGACTCAGCTCGTCGAAAACCAACAGGCGTTCGAGGAGAGTCGGCAGAAACAAGAAGAACTCACCCATGTTCTGAACGAGTCTGTGGTGGTGCGTGAACAAGCGGAGAAGCAGGTTCGGGTCGCTCGCGAGACTTATACTCAACTGGTTCGCGAGGAAGCGGAGCAGCAGAAATCATTTGTCCTGGCCGAGAGTCGAAAAGCTTCAGCAGAAACGAAATTGCAATCAATCGAAGCGCAAGTTGCACGGATTACCCAGGACGAATCTCTCCATGCTGAGTCATATACTGACGCTGAGCAGGAAATTTCGTCAGATAAGCAGACCCTGGCTGAGGTAGAAAGCGAGCTGAGACAGCAACGAGAGCAGGAGACCAAAGCCCGCGATCAGGAACAAGAAGCACGCCAGCAACTTAAAACCGCTGAAGGCGTGGCCAACGAGCTGCGAAATGCTCAAAGCGCAGCTCAGGCGCGTGTTGAAGTGCTAGCCCAATCCTTGCAACCTGTGCCAGGCTCCGCTAAGGCTTCCATTGCAAACATCGGAGGACAGGATTTCTCCGAGATTCTTGATATCGAACCGGGATGGGAAAAAGCGATTGCGGCGCTCTTATCGGGTTCTACCGAATCCTTGTGGCTCAACACATGGACAGTCGGATACCGGGCTGCGGAGAAACTTCAGCACGAGGAAGCTCCTGATGTTCGCATATTCTTTGCCGACTTCTCACAACCCTCCTCGATCGAGGTACCTGTCAAGAATGCTTTACAGCTTTCGGAGATTTTGCGACCGCGCGACGGGCAGCACGCCAGCTTTGAAACTCTCAGGTCGTATTTTGCTTCTTCAATAGCAGTGGAAAGCCTCGAGCAGGTACAAGAACTCTTGCAGAGCCAGGATCTATTTAGCGCATATCCTGAGCTTCGTATCGCCACAAAACAGGGGGATCTGGTTACCCGGCATTGGGTAGAGGTTCGTGGTGATGGGACCACGTCTTCGCTCGAACAGCGCGCAGCTTATGACCGTGCCGTTGCAGACGCTGATCATGTCGCGAACACACTCGAACAGGCACGACTCGAAGTGCAAGCAGCAGCACAACGCCATGAGGCGCTAATCCAAGCTCGCCAGAAGTATGCATCCGCGATTCAGCAGCTGCAAGCACAAGGTACAACCCTGCGTGAGCGCATCAAGCTCCAGACACGTACTATCGACGAACAGCGTAAGGCTCAGAAACGTCGCGCTGAGCATCAGGAAAAACTGCACAGGGAGCTCGCCGAAGCTCGGAAAGTATACGAGCAGGCTACTGAACGCTTCGAGGCACTACAGGCAGCAGCCTCTCTGGTCGGAGCTACCGCTGGGGGAACTGAAGAGGCTGCTGCAGCCCAACAAGAGGTCGAACAAAATGCTACAACGGCCCGGGCTCGTGAGACCGAAGCACGTCTAGCTTTACGAACTGCTGAGAATGTTACTCAGCAAGCAGAGCAGCGAGTAGAGCAGTCTCGGCGACGGTTATCCGCTGTGAAGATCGCGCATCAAGAGTATCAACGTGCGCTGGCACGGCAGCACCGAATGCGACAACGCCTCACAGCGCTTTCAGAAGGAATTGAAAGCGCGATACAGCACATCGAGCAGAGTGTGACCCGAGCTGAATCTGATCACACGACACTCGAATCACAGCGTGCCGAGATGGCAACTCAGCTTGAGAATAGCGAAAAAGCCATAGCGAGATTGCGAAAAGAACTCGCACAGGTACAAGACAACCTGCATGAACGACGATTGGTACGTCAGGAACACGAGATCAAGCTGGAACAACTTCGCGAGCGAGCGCTCACCGAGCTTGGCTACTCACACGAGTATTTGGTGAAGAATTTCGGCCCCGATCAACCAGTGGATACTGGTGACAATGAGTCAACGGTAGTTGTCTTCTATGATCGGCAGGAGCAGCAGAACCGTTTGCGTACTGCCAAACGAAATCTCAGCGCCTTGGGAAAGATCAATCCACTAGCGCTCGAAGAGTACGCTGCGGTGAAAGAACGCCACGAATACCTGACCCAGCAGCTTGAAGACCTCGAAACCTCACGCAGAGATCTGCTGAAGATCATCGAAGATGTCAACCAGACAGTGCTGAAGGTCTTCACTTCGGCTTACGAGGACACTGCAGCGCAATTTGAGCATGTCTTCGCAACGCTGTTCCCCGGTGGGGAAGGACGATTGTCGCTTACCGAGCCGGACAACATGCTAGAGACCGGTATCGAAGTTGAAGCAAGGCCCGCTGGCAAGAAGGTGAAACGTCTCTCGCTACTTTCAGGTGGCGAGCGATCGTTGGCGGCGATTGCCATGCTTGTCTCGATATTCAAAGCCCGACCGTCGCCGTTCTACGTCATGGATGAAGTCGAAGCCGCCTTAGATGACACCAACCTCACAAGACTGCTGACAATCTTCAAAGAGCTCCAGGTCGATTCGCAGCTGATCATTATCACCCACCAGAAACGGACCATGGAGATATCAGATGCGCTCTATGGCGTCTCCATGCGTGGCGATGGGGTATCGCAGGTGATTAGTCAAAAACTTGATCACGTTTAATCAGTGTCAGGACCATGTCGCTTCTCTGCCTGTGACACGTTCGAACTGGCATAGGATTTTGGTTCTCGATTAATTGCTCGAGTATTGGTCTCTGGCGCGAATATCCACACAATGCAAGCAAGCGCCAAAATGGTGCCGGTAATCGCAAACCCGAGTTCAAAGCCGTAAACATCTACGATCCAGCCGATGAATAACGGGCCGATGATGGCGCCCACATCAGAAGCCATCTGTGCAGCGGACATTACCGAACCCGCTTTTCGTTCTTGACCCACAAGATCTGCAATGGCTGCTTGCTGAGGAGCATTGAGCATACCGGTCCCAGCTCCTGCAATCAGTGAGGCGAGGAAGAACAGGAACGGACTCGTCATGAAGCCCAGCACTCCGGTTCCAAGCGCTGCTACAGCCAGTCCTATAACGATCAGCGGTTTGCGCCCGTATTGATCTGAGAGCCGGGAGGAGAATGTCACTGCAACAACGTTGCCCACAGCAAAGATGGACAAAGCAACAGCAGCAGTCTGGGCACCATCAAGGAAATACCCGGTCCCAGCAAAAGCTGATGCCGCGAAGAGCGGCATGATGGCGTTCCTGACACCGAAGGTGGCCCACCCGTTAGCAAAGAAGGATCCTAATGCAGCTCGATAGGGATGTTCTTTGACAGCATCAGTGAACGACCACGCCACGCGTTCATCGACCACCTTATGGCGCTCGCCATTCTTACGCCGATGCAGGCCGAGATAGACCACGAGTGACGCAATCAGCAAAGCACCACCGTAAATCAGGAATGGCGCTCGAGGCCCCAGAGAAACTAGGAGACCTCCCACGAGGGGGCCGGTAATGTTCCCGATCAAAAATGCGGAAGCATAGGCCCCGGACACTCGACCGCGGATGGTGGGTGGTGATTTTGCCGCTAGAAATGACATCGCTGACACGGTAAACAGCGTGGAACCGAAACCACCCATGCCTCGGAAAATCAATAGTTGCGTATATGTCTGAGCGAAAGCAACCAAGAACATCGAGATGCCAACGATGGTCACCCCGGTAATGTATACCCCTGATTCGCCAAACTTCATCGTTGCTCGGCCCGATACCGGTGCGAGTATCAACCTTGCCAAGCCGAAGATAGATACGACTGCAGATACACCAAAGGCTCCAACCCCAAAGGACTCGGCGTATTGGGGGAGGACCGGGGTGATAATGCCAAAGCCGATAGCGATGATGAAAGCCGCTGCAATAAGAACACGAACTTCACCGGGGATTTTAATCTTTTCCATCGACGCAGACATACAGCTCATTATGACACGCAAGAAATCGCGATTCGCAGCGCCAAGCTGTGCCGGTGGCATAACACGAAGACTGCGTCACGTGAAAAGTATGCCAAACTATAACCTGTGGAACTTCTTCTTATTGCCTTTCTTGTACCTGTCCTGGTCGGTGCCGGCGCAGTTGTAGCACTTGACCGTCCCGTCGACGAACCCCAAGTCAAAGTACTTGAGCCACCCGCACCTGAACCAGTGACGGTTCCTGCGCCGGTTGAAGCGCCAACAGTTGAAGAAGAAGCTGTTGTCGAGCCTGAGCCAGAGCTAGCACCTGATCCAGAGCCCGAGGTCATCGCTGAGCCGGAAGTTGAGCTCGAAAAGCCTGCCCCTGCGGCAGGGCGGTTGGCTCGGTTACGTGCGCGCCTGGCAAAGTCGAATAACGTCTTCTCTCAAGGATTGCTCGCTCTTCTTGCCCAGGACGATATCGATGAAGATGTCTGGGATGAGATCGAAGAGACCCTGCTGATCTCAGACCTGGGCGCAGACCCGGCTCTGGAACTCGTGGATCGTCTCAAGGAACGTGTCACCGTCGAAGGCACTCGCGATCCTGAAAGCGTACGGGCTATGTTGCGCGAAGAGCTCGTTGCCATGGTGGACCCGGCAATGGATCGCAGGCTATCTGCCACCCGCAAGGACGATAAGCCCGCTGTCATCATGGTTGTTGGTGTTAACGGAGTTGGCAAAACAACGACCGTTGGTAAACTCGCCCGGGTGCTTGTCGCTGAAGATCGTGAGGTTGTTCTTGGTGCCGCAGATACTTTTCGCGCGGCAGCCGCAGAACAACTGACCACATGGGGTGAACGCGTAGGTGTCCAAACCGTCCGTTCTGAACAAGAAGGTGCCGACCCTGCCTCGGTAGCTTTTTCCGCTGTTGAGACAGGCATAGCACAAGAGGCCGACGTGGTGCTTGTAGACACCGCAGGACGTCTGCACTCCAAGGCAAACCTCATGGAGGAACTCGGTAAGGTCAAACGTGTTGCCGAAAAACAGGCTCCGGTTGGCGAAGTACTCTTGGTCATCGATGCGACTACAGGACAAAACGGTCTGGCTCAGGCAAAAGTCTTCACCGAAGCCGTCAACGTCACCGGTATCGTGCTGACGAAAATGGACGGTACAGCCAAGGGCGGTATTGTCGTAGCGATCCAACGTCAACTTGGTGTGCCCGTCAAGCTCATTGGACTTGGCGAAGGTGCGGATGATCTCGCACCATTCGAAGCAGAAGCATTTGTTGATGCCCTCATTGCGAGCTAAAACTGCTTTGCTGCAAGATAAAACAATTACAGCGGATGTGTACCTGGCGCTCTGACTTGATAAAGTGAGATGCCAGGTACCATTTTTTACTGCTCGACACATCTAATTCGAGCTGAGTCGACAACAAGGATAATCGCACGTGTTCAATACTTTGACGGAACGTCTGTCCTCTACCTTCAAGAATCTTCGTGGTAAAGGGCGACTGACACAAGCAGATATTGATGCAACAGCACGCGAAATTCGCCGCGCCTTACTGGATGCTGACGTTGCGGTACCAGCGGTTCGTGAATTTATTGCCCACGTTAAAGAACGTGCCCTTGGTGAGGAAGTATCCGAAGCTCTCAACCCTGGCCAACAGGTCGTCAAGATTGTCCAAAATGAGCTCGAGGAGATCCTTGGTGGAGAGACTCGAAACATCCAGCTTGCGAAAAACCCTCCGACGGTCATCATGCTCGTGGGCTTGCAGGGTGCCGGTAAAACTACCCTGGCTGGGAAGCTGTCCAAACATTTGAAACAACAGGGCCATACCCCTCTGTTAGTCGCAGCTGACCTTCAGCGACCAAACGCTGTCAAACAGTTGGAGGTCAACGGTGAGCGTGCCGGAGTACCGGTATTTGCTCCACACCCTGGTGTTTCGTCCGAACACGAAGATCCAACTGGTGACCCTGTAGAAGTTGCAAGAGCTGGCCTCGAAGAAGCAAAGACCCGCCAGCACGACATCGTGATTATCGACACCGCAGGCCGCCTGGGTGTCGACCAAGAGCTCATGCAGCAGGCGTCTGATATCCGCGCTGCAACCAATCCTGATGAAGTTCTATTTGTTATTGACGCAATGATTGGGCAAGACGCGGTAGCCACTGCTCAGGCATTCAACGAAGGCGTCGGCTTTACCGGGGTAGTCCTGTCGAAGATGGACGGTGACGCTCGTGGTGGTGCTGCACTGTCCGTCAAATACATCACCGGTAAGCCCATCATGTTCGCCTCGACCGGTGAAGGTCTGGATGACTTCGAAGTCTTCCACCCCGATCGCATGGCCTCCCGCATCCTCGACATGGGCGACGTGCTGTCGCTCATCGAACAGGCAGAGCGGACGATCGACAAATCGCAAGCCGAAAAAATGGCGCAGAAGTTTGTCGATCAAGAAGACTTTACACTTGAAGACTTCTTGGACCAGATGCAGCAGCTCAAGAAAATGGGCTCGATGAAGAAGATGCTCATGATGATGCCTGGAGCACAGGGCATGCGTCAGCAGCTCGAGCAATTCGACGACTCACAGGTGAATCGCATCGAAGCAATCATTCGTTCCATGACCCCCTACGAACGCAACGTTCCAAAAATTATTAACGGCTCTCGTCGGGCTCGTATCGCTGCTGGTTCTGGCGTTCACGTTTCCGAAGTCAATACTTTGCTAGAGCGTTTCCGCGAAGCCCAGAAGATGATGAAGCGTATGGCAGCAGGTGGCGGGATCCCAGGCATGCCTGGAATGCCTGGCGGTGGTGCTGGCGGGCGCCGTACCCACCGGAAGGGTAAAGGCAAGGCCAAAAACCGTAAACAGCAGCGTTTTGGCAACCCAGCCCGAGCGGAAGCCGAAGCTCGGAAAGAGCAAGAACGCCAAGCCAAAAAAGCGACTCAGGAAATCGGTTCAGCATTCGGAGCCGGTGCTGATCCGAAAGACTTCGATCCTTCCCAGCTGAACCTTCCCAAGGGATTCGAAAAATACTTGAAGTAAGCCCGCCATGGGTGACGACTTCACACAGTGCGCTCAGCCTCGTCAAATTCGGCTGAGCGCACCTATTTGTTTCTAAAATTGCCACGACACAAAGTCTGTTTCGTGAAGAATATATTGGTTTGGAGTAAACCGCGTGAAAGATCTCGTAGTTATAGGTCAAGGATATGTCGGCTTGCCACTCTCTCAGGCAGCTAGTAAGACTGGGTTCAATGTCACAGGCCTCGACGTGAGCCAGCGCATTGTCGATGACCTCAATGCAGGCACCTCACACGTCGAAGATATCCCTGACGCTGATCTACAAGAGATGCTTGACAACGGCTACCGAGCTACGACGGACAGTACGGTCATCCAAGAGGCTGATGTCGTAGTGATCTGTGTACCGACGCCGCTCGGTGATGCTGGTCGCCCTGATCTACAAGCGGTCGAATCTGCTACTGAATCGATCGTCCAAAACCTTCGTCGCAAGTCCTTGGTGGTCCTCGAATCCACTACTTACCCTGGAACAACTGAGGAACTGTTATTGCCAGCCCTAGAAGCTGAGGGCAAAAAGCTCGATGAAGACTTTTACCTCGCTTTTTCCCCCGAGCGTATCGACCCGGGCAACAAAACGTACCGGTTAGAGAATACTCCGAAAGTCGTGGGTGGCGTCTCGCCCGACTCCGGGGAGCGTGCCGTCTCATTTTACAATCGCTTTATCCAAGAGGTTGTCCAGGTCAAAGGGGCCAAAGAAGCCGAAACGGCGAAACTGCTAGAAAACACCTACCGTCACATCAATATTGGCTTAGTGAACGAGATGGCCAAATTCAGTCATGAACTTGGCATCGATATTTGGGAAGTCATCAAAGCTGCCAAAACCAAACCTTTCGGCTTCCAGGCGTTTTATCCAGGCCCAGGAGTCGGCGGTCACTGTATCCCGATTGATCCTAGTTACCTAAACTATTCGGTCCGTAAAGCACTCGGTCACCCCTTCCGTTTCGTCGATTTGGCAGAAGATATAAACAACTCCATGCCAAACTATGTGGTGCAGCGGGTTCAGGATCTTCTGAACGAACACCAAAAGTCTCTCAAAGGTTCGAAAGTGTTGCTCCTCGGAGTGAGCTATAAGGCCGATATCGCAGATCAACGGCACTCACCAGCTATTCCAGTAGGAAACGGCCTAGCGGGCAAGGGCGCGCAGATTTCCTACCACGATGCCAATGTGCCGACCTGGGCATTCAACGGTACAGAGTATCACTCCGTCACAGATCTAGATGCCGCCGTCGAGGAAGCAGATATCGTGATCCTGCTGCAAGCACACCGTGAATACGATCTTTCTGATATTGCCTCGAAAGCCAAGCTACTTTTTGACACACGCGGTGTGGCAAATAGTGAAGAAGCATATATCTTGTAACCAAAAGCCATGCCAATTGGATAAATGCTATCGGAGTCTGTCATAATAGTTCGGTACTGATCCGTCGGTCAGATTACCCTCTATTCTCTGATCGATGTGTCCGTTCGTGATGTATCTTCGCTCCTGCCCCCAGGCGCGAAAGAAAGATCACAAAATATATGAAACAGGAGCACCCACAAAAGTGGCCGTAAGAATCCGTTTAAAGCGTTTTGGTAAAATCCGTTCTCCACACTATCGTGTAGTCGTTGCAGACCAGCGCGCAAAGCGTGACGGTGCTGTCATCGAAGAGATCGGCATCTACCACCCGACAAAAGATCCGTCGGTTATCAAGATCGACTCTGACCGTGCCCAGTACTGGTTGGGCGTTGGCGCACAGCCATCCAAACAGGTCACCGCACTACTGAAGCTGACTGGTGACTGGCAGAAGTTCAAAGGCGAAGAGTACGATGAATCGCTCATGAAGCACCCTGCTGAAAAAGAGGCTTTCGTGGCGCCAGACAAGGGTTCCGTTGTGCTTCCTGAAGCACCAGAACCTAAGACTGAAGTTGCCGCAGCTGAACCTGCTGAGGAAAAGACTGAAGAGGCAGCTGAATAGTGTCCATGTTGCAAGAAGCGTTGGAGCACCTAGTACGCGGGATTGTTGATTATCCCGAAGACGTGCAGGTCGATCTTCGCAACAACAGGCGCGGAGAAATGCTGAGTGTCCACGTTCATCCAGATGATCTCGGTCGAGTGATCGGGCGAAAAGGCCGCACAGCGAATGCTCTTCGTGCTGTAGTTGAAGGACTTGCAGGATATTCGGTGCGCGTTGACGTGGTCGATACCGACCGTCGTCGCTAATAAAACAGTCGAAATAGGCCATTTAACCGTGAGTATGTTGGTTAGATGGCCTATTTTTTCTTTTGTACTCATTTCAGTATTGATCTGAAATACATTAACGCAATTATGGGGGAGTCTAAGGTGAGCTCAGAGGGCGTAGGAAATTTGAAGTCGTGGTTGAAGAGATCATGGAGGATGGCGAAACAATCAGATAGCACTCCCCGTGGCGTAGACTCGGAACGCTCCACTGAGGTTACCAATCCTGTCGACAGCTACTATCGCCACAAGGTGAAGACTAACCTCCCGGTGTTCTACCGCTTTGCTCTTCAAACACGTTCCTTAGCTATACGAGACACGTTTGCAAAAGCGGCATCATCGGACGGGTGGGACCTTGCGGACCTGCTAACCGTCGTAGAGAACCTGGATGCGGATCACCTGACGGAGCCCGAGACAAGTTTCTTGAAGGACCGTTTCGACAGCTCAGTGTTATTAACACTTGCTGATCTTTTAGCCAATACAGCACGTGATGATTTAGATACGCACGCGGCGGTCCAGATCTACGCTTTCGCATACAAGCTATATGGTCAAAATCCGTTTTTGAAACAGCACATTCTGCAGTACGTTGAAGCACTTAATGAAGTAGGTTTATATGACCGATCTGTGCAGCTTGCAAGAGCATTTGACATCAATGACATTGCGCCTCTACAGACCGAATTACTCGAGTTACAGCGAACTCGAAAGGTCAATCCATCTGCTGACGCGTGGCTCAGTGCCCTTAATGCCATCTATACCTCGCTCGATATGTCGAATGTTCGGCTACTATCTAATGCATCGCTTCCTCTGATGGATCGACTCACAGCTGGGCCTACAAGACCTCTGGACGGTCCCAAGGTGTCCGTCATTATGCCCACTTTCGCCCCTGGGCCCGGGATACGTACCGCGCTAGGCAGTTTACTGGACCAATCATGGCAAAACCTAGAGATTATCGTCGTAAATGACGCATCTCCGAGTCGCTTCAACGATCTCTTTAAGGAAGTAGAGGAGCTTGACCCACGAATTCGGGTGCTGCATCAAGAAAAAAACCTAGGTCCATACGTTGCCCGCAATGCAGGGCTCGCGGTGGCCAGCGGTGTGTTCATTACTACCCACGACGATGATGACTGGTCTCATCCAGACAAGATCGCAACTCAAGCGCGGGTGCTGTTGCAACAACCCGCTGTCGTCGCAACAACCACTGCTCATATTCGAGCGACCGAAGATGCGGTCCTGCGTCGATTGAATATTCAAGCCAAGTTCATGCAGATGAATTATTCTTCCTTGATGTTCCGCCGCACTGTTCCGAGTGAAGTTGGTGATTGGGATCCGGTGAATCGCGGTGGCGACTCTGAATTTTATACGCGCCTCGCAGAGTACTATGGATCTGAGCGAATAGTGGGAATGCACGATAAGCCGCTAGCGTTTAGTCGTGTTTGGGATGGCTCTCTGACATCCGGAGAAATGTCGCGTGGTTACTTCGCGTATTCTAGGTTGTTATATCGCTGGGCCTTCCGTCAGTGGCACTGGGAAATGCGAAAACGCGGTCAAAAGGCAATCCGAAAGCCGGATGGTCCTCGTCCTTATGCAATACCCACTACATTCGAAGCTGGCCAACGCAACAAGCACCTAGGACTATTCGATGTCGTTTATATAACAGACTTCTTTCGTCAAGCAAAGTATGTGGATTTCGTTCTGAAAGAGATCGAGACGCTGTCTGCTGCCGGCTTGCGCGTGGGGTACATGCATCTCAATTCGCCCGAAACTAACCGGCCCGCTGGATTACCGCAAAGACTCTTCGAGCTGCAATACGAGCGGAAGTTGACACAGCTATCCCTCACTGATGCCGCAGAAACAAATATAGTTATCGTTTATGATGCTTCAATTGGGATGTTCATAGATCAACTCAGTCCAACCCTTAAAAGTCATCGCGGTATCACTGTTTACAACGAATTGCCTTGTCTAACGGGGGCTGTCAAACGGAGCCCGGTACAGTGGAACCAGACGCTACGGAATCTTGATTCTGCTTTCGACACTTTCTTTAAGGTTGTAGGTACCACTCGAGAGGATCAAGAACAGCTACGCTCTTCGGTACCCTCTTCGCGTCTACTTGAGGATACCGATATATGGAGTCTGCATCTACAAGGTGAACTTATCTCGCCTACTCCGCCGTCTCAGCCACCAGTTGTTGGATTTCATTCGTATGGGAATCGCTACCGGTGGCCAAAATCAGGAACAGAGTTGAGGTCAGTTTATCGTTCACGAATTTTCGAAACGAGACTCTATGGTCAAGTGGAAGAGGTCGTAGAGAAATATGGTGAGGAGGTTTTTGACGGCATCGATTTAATTAGTATGAATCAAATGTCAGAGCCGGACTTTCTCTCCGGAATAGACTACTGGGTTTACTGGCCCAACCCTCGTCTTCGGGACAAAGTATGGGAGCCAGTTCTAAAAGCAATGCAAGCAGGTAAAGTCGTTTTGTTGCCCCCACATCTAGAGCCTATTTATGGTGAAGGGGCTCTATACGTTGATCGAGACGACATCAGTAGTAAGATTGCAGAACTCACCGCGTCCACTGAGTTATACAAGGCGCAAGCACAACGTGGTCAACAGCTTGTGCAGGAAGTCTATACCTCCGAGCTTTATCTACAACGAATTATGAGGCTGCTTGGACACTAGGCGAGTGAGGCGATGAGTCTCGCCTCTGTTGCTACAGAACTGCGCTTAGATCAAAGTCCTTCGTGGTCGCGGTTCTCGCATGACAACCTGATTGTCAGAACCTAATCTAATGCTTCAGTTGGAGCAATTGCTGCTGCTCAGCAATTGCTTGTTGTAGTGCGTCTACTTTCTGGTTCACTTCATGTATCTCGTCGAGAGCGCGTTGCTCTCGAGGATGAGGCGGCTGAGCGTTGGTGTTTTGGTAGAACTCTCGGATACTTTCGGTATTCAAGTCGATCAGGCTTGATAGTTCTGTGAGTCGTGCTGAAATCTGGCTCGTCAGAGCATCATTCCTATGCATTGCTTTTTCAAAGTTACTTTGAAGGAACCTGTTAGCTCGCGCAATTCGAACTGCTAGCCATAGGTTCAGTACCCCCATAGTTGCGATGATCAGTACGAAGCTGAAGCCAATCAGGGAGGAAGCACCAAGTAAGCTCCATGCCAACAGTTGGAGTGCAATCGAGAGAGAAATGAAAATTAACAAAAACCGAGCGCTTGCAAAGTATTTCATGACCATATCTTTTTCGCGTTGTGCCGTTCGACGAAGTTCTTAACTGCTAAGTAAATTTTTGCTGAAGTCACATCGTAATCCTGAGATGCTGCTCTATTAATGCCAGAGCGTGAATATTGACGCCAGAGGATGGGATCCCGATAGATCGCTTGAGCTGAATTAATTAAATCGAAGGTATCCCTATAACGGTAGCCGGCGAATCCAATGGCTTCATTTAACGATTGCGGCATGTCCGCATACAGAAGTGGAACTCCAAGAGCTGAAGCTTCGACAGGTACCATTTCGTATGTCGCATATTTCGGAAAGCTCACCATCAACCTTACTCGCGTGAGTCTCATAGCTAGGTCGGCGGGCGACATAAAGGGCCATACTTCATCAATGCCTTTTGGCATGTCATATTTTGATTTATATTGCTGGAGGCCGAAGATTTTGGCTTCGGGTATTGCTGCTCTAAGCTTACGCAACATGTCTGGTACTAAGGGACCCACGATTCTTGGGTCTGATAGTTTAGCCACGTCGCCGACAAATATTCCAGATGTTTTATAGTACTCAGCATACTCACGATGAGAGAAAGTCAGAGTTTTCGGAAGGGGAACTATAGAGCTGCTAAAGGCCTCATATTCGGGTCTCGAATCAACGTTATGGCTGAAAGTCATCATGGCAACCAAACCCCTAAATCGATCCTGCCAAGCAGACATTACCTTTTGTATCTCTACGGTCCGTGTCGGAAAGTGATCCTCAGATAGATTAACCAAGGTCGGAATGCCTTTACCGGCGTGATACTCAACGATTTTGTGGACTTTTGCGAAGTCAGGACGTTCCGGATCCCCGACATAAACTATCAGGACATCTGGTGAGTCCAACTTGAATACTTTGCGATCGTCAATATCTACCAGCTCGACAGTGCAACCGTGAGCGCTGAGCATCTCTTCTGTGAGTAGGACCGATTTAAGGATACCTCCCTTTTTCCAACGAGCACGGTTGGCCCGGCCGATGATCGATACTCTTTTCGGTCTTCTGGCCGGTAGGGACGGGCTGTATGAGACTAGACGCGGTTCATCAGTTTCTTCGTCTCGGTGTCCCGCAACTTGCGCTCGGCCTGCTTGGTTTTCTGAGATGGCTGAGAGTACTAGAGGTGCACTATTTGCTTCCTTATGCAGTACAATCAAGTCCACACTGCTCTGTCGTGCCTGTTGAGCAAAGGAGATCTCAACTGGAATATCCGCTGTGCTGCATCTGTAATCGAATCGAAACGTATCAGTATGAAAACCGATATTGCTGCAGTCAAGAGCTTCCGCAGTCTGCTTTTTGGCGAGTGCGGAACGATCAAAGATCCCCTCCGGCGCATCCGCCGGGGACGTTTGTGAGCATGTGGCTACCATACGTTCTGGTAGCCATCCCACCACGGCCCGCCGATTGTAGGACTCAATTGCGGCGATGAGTTTAGTTACGTGATATCTGCCGTACTGCCTGTTAACATCGAGCGGTATGTAGTATCCAATGAAGTCCTCTAGAAAGACGAACTTCCCTAAGGGCCCCAGGTCTGGGCCGGAAAAGAATCGCACATTTTTTGCGGCTTGCTGTAAAGTTTCAGGTATCGCCTCGGTTCCAACTAAATAGACGAAAACTTCGTCCACCTGTGGAGAAATCTGATCTAAGAGAGCTCCCAATTCAGCATGGTGTGTCGAAGTTACTGCGACACCAGCGCGAACCGTCTCGCGGTACAATTTGTTAGGGCGCTGAATCTCGGTTGGAGTGATTAGATTAGGGCTTTTCATATTTCCTCTAATGATATCTCTCAGCATGTCTAGGTACTCATTGAACGGTTGATTAGAACAGAAGGTGCCTAGTTTGCTAACAGGGATCTTCGGATATTGGCTTGTCTCAGCCGTCCTTTGAGTAGAATTGATAGTAGACTTTAGACAGCAAATATAGTGTGAGTACCATTTCCAGTCTCTTCGTGCAATCACATTGGGATATTACTGCTGATTAGTCGCAAGAAGCTCCCTACGCAGCACCTCCAGACGCCGGAGCAAAGCTGAGACTGAAAAATTCTCCGATGCATATCTCTGAGCTTTCGAGGCCTGTTTCTTATATGCATCAGGACTAGTCCAGAATTCTCTGACTAACGACTCGACTTCAGACGGTTCCGCATATATCGCTCCCTCCCCGAAGTTAGCTTCAAGGTAATGGGGGAGGATAACGACCTTCCCGGCTGCCATCGCCTCAGCAATAGACATTCCAAATGACTCCGTTAATGTGGAGTCGTGAAAGTAAACCCAAAAATCTACCGAAGACAGAAACTCCTCAACAGGAATCTCTCCGAAACTATACACCGTCTTCTCTGCAAGTGCGTCACTTCCGAGTTTCTTAACGAGAGCATCAGCTCCTCCTAGGAATTTCGTGTGGAACTCTGAAGAAGTATATGCCCAGTTGAACTCCTGGATGCTGGAAGGCCATTTTAAACTGTGGTCCCTTGAATGACGCCCTACTGTAGGCTTTTCAGCGAAACTTGGTAGGGAGCTCGTGTATGAGCCAACTAGTCCGGGCCAGGTCCTATCCAACAGGCGGCTTTCTGCCACGAGACCGCGACACAGTCGTTGAGTCACTCTGGATTCGGCGATGACGTAACTCTGGAGTGAAAACACCTTATCCAAGTTTTCTACGCTCAGAGATAGATCAAAAACCATGCCCTGGCCGTCCCGGAGTACGGGAGGATTGTTAACGATTAGAAGTGTCTGTTTGACCTCTAAATTTGTTTCCTGCCCGTCCATGTAGGTAGCTACACTAGGATGCCTTACCACGAGAAGTTCGATGCGTGCGACATCTTGTAAGCCGACTTGTTCCACGTATCCGTGTAGTTGGAGTTCAAACAGTTTGGGGCTTATCGGTGTATTGGAGGCATTTAGGGGAGAGTTCATCTGAATGTATCCCACGCGATAACCTGCTTCGGCTGCCGCCTGGATTTCTTGGAGAGTGAGGGAACTCGTGCCGCCGGGGAACCGGAAGTCGGTCATGAACACAACGTCAAACTTGCCAAGTTCTGCGTTTCGCTTTCCAATTTCCATTGTAGAAGGCACCGGATATTTCCTTGGACTGCTGGGTTTGAGCAAGGTTACTTCGTCCCCCACCGCTTCGTGCCACTGTTGATAAGCCTTCGAGTAGAGGACTCTTGCTGGGTCCAAGAAGCCCCGGCTCAGTTCTCCAGCAGTCAGCGAACCGTCGCGAGTGCGCGTAAATGAAAGCGGTACAGTTCCGAGAGTTTGTACAGGCTTGCCGTAAAACCTCTTTATGCGTGCGCGGAATTCTGAATCTGCGCCTCGATTGACTGGATCCCATAGCCCAATTTGTGTGAAAACCGATCGATGTACCATTAAGGATGAATAGTTAGCTTGGGCGAGGATCGGATTATTGTTTATACGTAAAAATCTGAGATCATCGGTGGCTCGGGTGTGGGTGCTGAGGTTCCCTGGCACCTGAGGATTGTTCAGTAGGTGACGGACTTGCAATGAGATTTTCTCGGGGTGACTCCAATCGTCGTCATCGTGCACTGTGACATAACTACCGGTTGCGGCTTCGACGCCAGCGTTACGTGCAGCATATGCTCCTAAGTTTTCTGGTTGACGAATTATTTGGATTTTGGAGCTCAAGGCGATGGCCTGAGAAAGGTAGGTTTCGTATTCTGGGCCCGAACCATCGTCGACAACAATGATCTCGAGATTCTCCCAAGTTTGATTTATTAGTGATCGAAGGGCGGTCATTAGTAGAGGGCCACCCTGGAAACTAGGTACTATGACTGTCACCTTCGGGCCAGCCTCTGCAACGTTTGCCTTACCGCGCAATCTATCTAAGGGTTTTAAATTAGCATCATGGGAGATTTCAATTTGGCTAAAACTTTGCCCCCCGTAGAGTCGATTTAAAGTCTCAACCCATTCATCCGCCGCTGCAGAGAGCGTCGCCTGAATGGAGTTTAACTGTAGAAGAGCGAACTGTGTTGGCATCTTAACATCGATTCCGAATCGTCGTGCATGCGCGAGCTGTTTCTCATAGTTACCTAATTCACCTAAAGCTTCGAGGTAAATCAACTGATCGTTCTGCTTAAGGGAACTTTTGCCAAACATGGCTTCGGCAAAAGAGAACATCCGAGTTGCATGCTCAAGGTCTGTTTCAAGCGCACGTTGATTAGCCTTAATTCTGGCCAGGGCCAAGAATGCCTGCTTGTTCCAGTGGCTAACATCAGTTTTCTTGAGAGCGGGTAACATTCCGAGCCGCTGGACGGCTACAAAGTCATTGAGATCGCGCTCTTTGAACCGGAAATCCGTGGAAGCCAGAGCAAATGCATCGCGGATTGCGACACTTTTATTCATTAGTGCGAAAGTCTCGTAGTGTGCGTGCCGTTTTTGGATTCGATGCGCGTATTCGAAAGCTACTCCCGGGGTAGGCAATGCATCGTGGCGCGCCTGCCTCTGTGGTGTATCTTTCCTCTTTAGTCGTGTTCCGCTGGACAGCTTTTTGTTCAAACGCTGAAATTGTCGGGAGCTTTGCCGGTTTCCGAGGAGCGTGAGTATTGGGAGGGTGGCAACTGCAATGGCGAACCCGATAGTAACAAGGGGATAAGAGGCGCTAATGAGGCCTATAACAGCGATCAAAACTCCGGTAAGACATAAGACGGCAATAAGGCTCTGCCAGCGACTGAATCCGTTTAACACTTGGTGCCTCGCTCAATAATATAATCTCGAGTTAGTACTGCAGCTTCCGAACCGCAGCTGTCCTAGACCCTAATCTATAAGCTGCGTATACCTGGGGTATAACTTAGATGCGGGGTGACGTTGAGAAGCAACGGAACTACGATACCAGCTCTAATTGGCGGTATAGCTAGTTCCCTTCCCTGGCGGGAGCCTCATAACTAGAGTGTCAACGAGGCACGGCGAATTGTGGCGCACATTAAAGGAGGGCCTAGTTTGAGGGATGAGCGAACTCATGACGAAGTGCGAATAGGTCGGATTGGAAAGCCTCACGGAATCCGTGGCGAAGTGACTATCGAAGTATTCACTGACTTACCTGCCACACGTTTTGCGGTAGGCGCCGTGCTGAAAGTGCAGCAGGTCCGTGATGATGAAACGGCGTTCGATCAACTAACTGTAGAAAATACCCGCTGGAATAAGAAAGTCCTGCTAGTTAAATTTGCGGAGGTTTCCGATCGTAATACGGCAGAATTATTGCGCGATTCGGAGTTGTACGTACGAGCGCAAGATAGTCACGATCAAGAAGAGGGCTGGTACGCCAGTGAGCTTATCGGCTTGGATGTATATCAAGGAAGCCGGGACGCCATAAGAATCGGTGAGGTCATAGATCTTATCAACGGCGAAGCTCAGGATCTCCTCGAGCTACGCTTACTGGACGGCCGAGACGTGCTGATTCCGTTCGTCGAAGAGATTGTCCCCGAGATTGACGAAGAGCAAGGCATTATTATTATCACCCCGCCGCCGGGTCTATTGGAGTTGAATCAAGTTTAATGCGAATTGACGTCGTCAGCATTTTCCCGGAGTACCTTGGAGCCCTCGGGCTGTCGCTGCTAGGTAAGGCTCAAAAAGCTGAGCTATTAGAGATTCGCGTGCACGATCTGCGTGATTACACCTTCGACCGCCATCGCACCGTAGACGATACTCCCTACGGTGGGGGAGCAGGCATGGTCATGAAGCCTGAGCCCTGGGCATTAGCTCTAGAGGAGATTCTTGAAGTTTCCCCGGTAGAAAAGCCCGTGCTCATCGTGCCTACTCCATCAGGTGAAGTCTTCAGCCAAGCAGCTGCACACGACATGTCTACATCAGAGCACTTGGTCTTCGCTTGCGGCCGCTATGAGGGTATCGACGAACGGATGTTCCATTGGGCTCTTGAGCACTTTGAAGTCCGACTCATGTCGCTTGGCGATTATGTACTCAACGGAGGAGAAGTCGCTGCATTGGCCATGATTGAGGCCATCGGTCGTCTCGTTCCGGGGGTGGTGGGGAACCCTGAGTCACTCGTTGAAGAATCACATAGTGATGAGGGTCTGCTCGAGTACCCCGTCTACACGAAGCCTTCGTCATGGCGAGGCTATGATGTGCCCGATATTCTGCTGTCTGGTGACCACGCGAAAATTGCTGCATGGCGCAAGGAACAGCAGGCTGAGCGAACCCGTGAACGACGTCCTGATTTATGGACAAGGCGCCAAGATATGGCATAATAGGTCGTTGTGCCTAATGGGTGTTTGATCTGCCGTGGGGGATCAGTTCACTAACGTTGGGCGCCGGGGGACCGACTGGATGTCGGGCCCGCGAAATTCACAACGCAAGCCTTTGAGCTTGTTGAGGTATGTGGGCGACCTGCGGCGCATCACTAGGAGTAGGCTCCATGAATATTATTGATCAGCTGAATCAGAAATCGCTGCGCGATGACGTCCCAGACTTCCGTCCTGGTGACACTGTTGCGGTACACGTCAACATTGTTGAAGGTAAAACCCAGCGTATTCAGGTTTTCGAAGGCTTCGTCATGGCTCGTCAGGGCACTGGCATTTCTGAGACCTTCACCGTTCGCAAGACTTCATTCGGTGTAGGCATTGAGCGACAGTTCCCAGTGCACTCGCCAGTCATTGACAAGATTGAAGTCAAGAAACGCGGTCAGGTACGTCGTGCGAAGCTGTACTACATGCGCGAGCGTAGTGGTAAAGCTGCACGTATTCCAGAGAAGCGTAACTAACTTCGCTTATCAGTCGTGACGAAATCGTCAGCACCACAGCGGGCCGGGGACCCTTCTTCACAAGGGAGCCGGCCCGCTGTCGGCGTTAATAAGGGCCTGTTGATTGGTCTGGCAGTATTCATTGCAGCTGTTGTCGCTGTTTTTGTTTTCCGGGCTTATCACATGAACACTTATGTAATTCCTTCGGCTTCGATGGAGCCTGGACTGCAGGTCGGGGATCGCATTGAGATTGATCCCACCGCCTATGAGCAGGCTCCACCCCAGCGCGGTGATGTAGTCGTGTTTGATGGAGCCGGAAGCTTCTATCCTTATGAGTCGGAGACTCCCACCAAGCGTTTCTTCGATGCGGCATTGCAATTGTTGGGCATGGCACCACAACACAATGCTGTGGTTAAACGCATCATTGGCGTTCCCGGTGACACCGTCGAGTGTTGTGATGATAATGGACGTCTGATGGTGAATGATGGATCATTAGATGAGCCCTATTTAGCCGAACCGGATCTGTCAGCGTCATCGACACCATTCCTGGTAGAAGTTCCGGATAACAGAGTGTTCCTACTGGGCGACAACCGGTACGATTCGATCGACTCACGGGCGCTGCTTGGTGCTCCGGGCGGGGGTATGATTCAGAAAAATAAGATTTATGGACCGGTGATCAGCACGCGATGAGAGCAGAACATTCAGATCGTCCTTCGAGGAGACGACCTAGCGGATTCTTGCGAGGCATCAGAGAAGTACTGATTATCCTGGCGATTGCGCTCGTGGTGTCTTTCGTAGTCCGAACATTCTTTTTCCGAGCTTTCCTCATCCCGTCTGGGTCAATGGAAGAGACACTCCAAGTCAATGATCGGATCTTCGTCAATCTTCTTGTCGATTCCGAGGACAGATTAGAACGCGGTGATGTCGTGGTCTTTGAAGATCACTATGGCTGGCTACCGCCGACAAACGTCGAATCGAACGCTTTGTACAACGCCCTCGAAGTGCTGGGACTATACCCGTCGACTTCTGAACAGCATTTAGTCAAGCGCATCATCGGAACATCTGGTGACCGTATCAGTGTCGAGGATGGTACGGGTCGGCTGGTAGTCAACGGGACTCTGATTGATGAACCCTACCTTTATCCCGGCGATGTAGGTTCGGATATGGACTTCGATGTCACTGTACCTGAAGGAAAACTCTGGGTTATGGGGGACCACCGTGGCGCGTCCGGTGATTCGCGGAGTCATATCAATGGTCCGAACAACGGATTCGTGGACGTACCTGACGTAGTGGGACGTGCCGAAGTTATTGCCTGGCCGCTACCACGATGGGGTACGGCAGGCTCAAATAACGAACCATTCGAACAGGTACCCGAACCATGACCCCTGCACCTAATCTGTCTGTTGAGACGCAACTCGCCGACGTATGCGGCCACACGATGATTGCCGGCATGGACGAGGTTGGTCGTGGTGCACTAGCCGGTCCCGTAGCTGTCGGGGTTGCAGCCGTGGATATCGCCTTAAGCCAACCACTTCCAGGCTTGAGAGACTCCAAGAAGCTCACCGTACGCCAGCGTCAGCAGCTGATGGAAACTATTCCGGCTTGGGCGTCCACTGCGGTCGGTATGGCTTCACCCGATGAGATCGATACATATGGGCTCTCAGCTGCTCTGGGATTGGCAGGTCGCCGAGCCTGGGATCAACTCGTAACGCAGAGTGCTGCTCCTGCAGGTTTGGTCCTAGACGGCAATACGCACTGGCTACAGAACGCGCCCACAGAACTTGTCGAGCCGTTGGCACCCCTCGATGCCCACGTAATACTGCAAACTAAGGCCGATGCGACCTGTGCGACAGTATCTGCAGCAGCAATTACAGCCAAAGTCACCCGTGATGCATACATGGTCGAATTAGCAAAGTTGTATCCCGACTACGGATGGGACAGTAATAAGGGTTACGGCTCATCGGTCCACAGGTTGGCGCTGACTGAACGAGGCATCACGGAATATCATCGGAAGTCGTGGAACCTTGTGCCAGCAGCGATACAACCACGTTTACTGTAGGGCTGTATGCCGAGTGGTAGCGGAACCCACTACGATGTGAGGCATGACTGATCGCGACGATGAGTTGGCACACTACGCAGCCGACCAAGAACTGAACCTGTACAAAGAGTACCGGGACGTGATCGGACTATTCCGCTACATTGTCGAAACAGATCGACGGTTTTATCTGGCAAACTCTGTTGAGGTCATCACCCATGACGAAACTGGTGACACCTATTTCGAGCTGTTATTAGTTGACACCTGGGTCTGGGACGTCTTCCGCTCATCGCGCTTTATACAACGCGCAAGAATTCTGAGTTTCAGAGATGTAAATATCGAAGAGCTCCCAAGCCGAGACGACCCAGATATGCCGGCCGACGGCCCGTTCTTACCACCCCCGCCGATCGAATAGATCTACTGTCCGCAACCGGTTAGATGCGTTGCGGTTTTCCACATTCTGGCCTCACGACCGCCACAGAAGTAGACTCCACCTTCAGACTAAAGGGGGAGGTGAGGCTCTATGACAATCAAACCCTCACAACACGATCACACGGCCTTAGGCCGGCACGGCGAAGAACTCGCCGCAGAAGCACTAGCCGGCGCCGGCTATCAAATTCTTGAGCATAATTGGCTAGCGTCCACTGGCGAAGTCGATGTCATTGCATATCATCGCCACCAACTGGTGGCCATCGAGGTCAAAACTCGGCTGGGAACCGACTTTGGCGACCCATTGCTTTCCGTGAACGCCTTACAGTTGCGCCGCGTCCAACGAGGCTTGCTGGATTATAAGCAAGCTGTGTATCCGAAATATGCGCATACATCGATGCGCGTCGACATCGTAGGAATTCTAGTCGATCCCAACGGGGAGATCACCGCTGAGCTCCTCCAGGATGTGAGCTAAATGGATTCTGCTAGAAAAACTCCTGTACTGCTCAACGTCAGTTCGCCCACACGTATCGGGAGAACTTACAGTGTGGCGTTGAACGGCATGAAAGGTCAGCTCGTTACAGTCGAAGCAGACATTGGCAATGCCCTACCGGGCTTTACGCTCCTCGGGTTACCGGACAAATCACTCCATGAAGCCAAAGATCGCATCCGGGCGGCCGCCCGGAACGCGAACCTGCATCTCACCAGACGCCACCTGACGGTTAACTTAACCCCGGCTTCCCTACACAAGCGCGGTTCGCATTTTGACTTAGCCATCATGATGGCTGCCTGGGGCGCAGACTATGCAGTCACCAATGAGACCGGTCCGGTTTTTCTGGCAGCCCTCGGGCTCGATGGCTCGCTCCAACCAGCACCAGGGATTCTGCCTGCTGTCATCGCGGCCGTCCACGCAGGCTATCCCGATGTCGTAGTGGCCACATCAGTCCAAGCCCAAGCGGAGATGGTACCTGGCGCAAATGTTCGGGCGTTCAGTCACCTCTCGGAAGTAGCTCATGCCTTCGGTGCACCAGTACAACCGCGGAGTGTATCGTTCACTGCGGCACCGACGAAACCAAGAAGAGAAGAGCCACAGCCGGATTTAGCTGAAGTCCAAGGTCAACACGAAGCGCGCTGGGCGCTAGAGATCGCAGCAGCCGGTGGGCACCACTTACTATTACAAGGACCACCCGGAGCAGGCAAAACGATGTTGGCCCAGCGACTACCGAGCATTCTGGCCGATATGGATTCTCAAACCGCGTTGGAAAACGCAGCCATTCAGACTTTGGTCGAGGGCGAAGATCATATTGCACAGTTGCCTATGCGCCCGCCGTTTCGATCCCCGCACCACTCTGCCACTGCAGCAGCATTAATCGGCGGTGGGTCGGGACATATCCGTCCCGGAGCAGTATCACAAGCCCACGGAGGAGTGCTCTTCCTCGACGAAGCAGCCGAATTCAACAAAGACGTTCTCGACATGCTCAGACAACCATTAGAAACTGGCCATGTTCAACTGCATCGAGCGCGCCACACGGTAGAGTTCCCAGCACAATTCCAGTTGGTGTTAGCCACGAATCCATGTCCGTGTGGCTTTAGTTATGACACAGGCAAAGACTGTCGATGCACTTCATTACAGCGACGCCGCTATGCGAACAAACTATCTGGACCGCTTCTTGACCGGGTGGATTTGCAGGTCACTGTCCACCCGGTAACTTCACAACAGTTGTCCGCGACTCAATCAGCCGAAAGCTCAGACGTGGTTCGAACACGTGTGAGTGCTGCAATACAACGGAGCCAGCAACGTCTCGTACCCTTTGGGCTGACTCGAAACCATCACATACCACTGCGGTTATTCAAAGAGCCAGCGCTGCAAATAACCACACAAGCCAAGCAAATTCTTGAGCGAGCGCTCGACCTCGGAGCTGTCACGGCACGCGGGTATGTTCGTGTCTTACGCGTGGCATGGACTATTGCAGACCTCATGCAAGCAGAACAACCCGGTGCCGAACATATAGATATGGCCCTATACTTGCGGCTCAAACATTCCGAGGAGCACCATGGATGATCACCAACTCCGTCGAGCTCGTGCCGGGCTAACCCAAGTCATCGAGCCTGCCGACGCTCTCGGCGTCGTGAGTTCACAGGCCTGGGGACCCCTTCGACTGCTCGAGATTATTCAGGGTGCGACACCGACTCAGCAGGAATGGCAAGCCCTGACGGCACACGACCCGGAGAATGAACAGCTGGCCAAGAAAATCACCCGACATCTCGGAGGCGCCATCGAACGATGGCGCCGGCGTAGCACCTATCTGAAGCCTGATGAAGCCTTAGGCTTCATCACCCGGATCGGAGGACGGTTCCTTATTCCAGAGGATGAGCAATGGCCCGCGGCGCTCGCAGACCTAGGGGTGACCGAACCGCTTGGGTTATGGATCATGGGTGATACAAGTATACCGATGGCGGAACATCTCTTGGGTCTTGTTGGCTCCCGCGAAGCCACCTCGTATGGAGAAGCGGCTACGAAGATGCTGGCTCATAAGGCCCGCCAGATGGGGATCACCGTGCTATCTGGCGGAGCATACGGAATAGACGCTCATGCTCACCGTCAAGCGCTGTTAGCCGAAGGACCCGCTGTACCGACTATTGCTGTCTTGGCAGGCGGATTAGATCGTTTCTACCCGGCCGGCAATGTTGAGCTACTACGTGAGATTGTCCAAGAAGGTCTGCTGGTGACCGAGATGCCACCGGGCATGCGACCCAACCGCTACCGTTTTTTGAATCGGAATCGTCTCATCGCGGCGCTTTCGACAGCAACTATCGTGGTGGAAGCACGATATCGTTCTGGTGCGTTGAACACTGCAAATCATGCCCACGACCTTGGCAGAATAGTCGGCGCCGTACCGGGACCCATCCATGCCCCCAGTTCAGCAGGATGTCATCGGCTGATCAAGGAAACACCGTCAATCCTCATCGATGACCCATCTGATCTCGAATCGATCTACGGCGACATGTTCGCGGTCAATCAGCGTTCTCAAAACAGTAATGATCAACGGCACTACGACATGCTCAGTGTCGAAGAGCTCTTGGTCTTTGATGCGCTACCGGTGCGAGGCATGACAACCGTTGAACACTTATGTGGCATCACTGGTCTAGCTGTCCCCATGATCACAGGAATTCTGACGAAGTTGGAACGACACGAGCTCGCCGAACTGGAGACCCGTGGCTGGCGAAAACACAGAAACACGAGATCATAGTCCTTTGTTGCTGAACTAATCCGTGTCAGAGTAAAAACATGGAGAGTCGCCTTTCAGCTCAAGATACGGCCCTGATCGATGAGTACTGCCACTACCTGGAGCACCAGCTCAATCGTGCTGCTCACACCGTGAAATCGTACCGCTCAGATTTGACCGGACTAGCCTCGGATCTTCTCAGCGAAGGTGGAGCCGAAGAAGTTTTCCGCCACGTCACTTTAGGAGACCTAAGGACATGGCTGGGGCGTCTGACCAGGCATGGAATGAGTAGACCAACTATTGCACGCAAAACCACCGCGGTTCGACAGTTTATGTCATGGTTAGTACAGCAAGATATTCGTGAGGACAATCCTGCTGCCCGCCTTGTGGCCTCCAAACAATCCTCACGGCTGCCCAGTACTCTCACCCAGTCCCAGATTCGCCAGGCGCTTGATGCGCTCCAGACCAGGGCAACGTCGGATGTCGAGAACGCGACTGATCCGATTGCGCTCAGAGATCTGGCGATGGTCGAGGTTTTATACTCGACAGGCATTCGCGTCGCAGAACTGGAAGGCCTCGATGTGGATGACGTGGACTTCGATCGCGCAATGCTGAAGGTTACAGGTAAGGGCGACAAGCAGCGCGTGGTGCCACTGACCGCTCCAGCAGTGAAAGCACTTGAGGCTTGGCTGACCAAGGGGCGCCCGGAGGTCCTAGCCGATAAACAGCAGACTGCCGCGATCTTCCTTGGTGTCCGTGGACGACGCATTGGAGTGCGACAAATTCGGGAAGTAGTCAATGACATGTTTCAAAAACTCGGCGACACCTCCGCCTCCGGCGTCCACGTGCTGCGGCATACAGCTGCCACCCATTTGCTTGATGGCGGAGCAGATCTTCGATCCGTGCAGGAGCTGCTCGGACATGAGTCTTTACAAACGACTCAGCTCTACACGCACGTGTCGATTGAGCGATTACGTCAGGGTTATAAGCAAGCACACCCGAGGGCCTAAACCTTCGCCTTTGGAGGTCAATCTAGGGGTATTTCAAGCAACGATCTACCGTGTGTTCTGTAATTCTGCAGCGTAACGTCTTCTGTCATGTTGATGGTGGCTATATCGGTTCCCATCGGGCATAATGGTTGCTGTTAGTTCATTCAGCTCCTTCATTTCAGTGGTCGTAGGGGAAGACGTACCGCTAGTAACGGAGGATCGGAATGTCTGACATCGAAGCAAGAGGCGTACTATACGTACACTCAGCCCCGGCAGCCCTCTGCCCACACATTGAGTGGGCAGTTGGGGCTGCTTTGGGTGCCCAGGAAAAACTGGAATGGGAGCCCCAACCGGCCGCCCCCGGAACCTACCGTGCCGAGATCAATTGGATCGCAGCGCAGGGTAGTGGGGCTAAATTGGCGTCGTCACTTCGTGGGTGGGCACATTTGCGCTACGAAATTACTGAAGAAGCTTCACTGGGATCGGATGGATCTCGCTGGTCACATACCCCAGAGTTGGGTATTTTCCATGCCACGACTGACGTCACCGGCAACATTATGGTCTCTGAAGACCGCATTCGGTATGCCTACGAACAAGCCGACGGTGATCCCTCAGCTGTGTACCATGAGCTTTCGTTGGCGCTTGGTGAGGCTTGGGACGAAGAGCTGGAGCCGTTCCGGCAGGCAGCCGACGGGGCGAACGTCCGTTGGCTCCACCGCGTAGGTTAACTGCCTCACGATCCTTCATAAACAGCGAAGGTCGGATCCCGATTGGGTTCCGACCTTCGCTGAGTGGTTTAACTTTGCGTTTAGTAACTACGGAGTGCAATTACCGCGTTGTGTCCGCCGAAGCCGAATGAGTTACTCATCGCAGCGATATCGCCGGACGGTAGTTCGGCTGGCTGACCGTGGACCACATTCAATGGAATATCTGGATCTTGATTGTCCAGGTTGATCGTGACTGGCGCCTTGCGGTGGTACACAGCAAGGGTGGTCATGATAGCTTCAATGGCACCAGAAGCACCCAACAAGTGTCCGGTTTGGGACTTGGTGGCTGATACCTGGACGTTGTCAATGTGGCCTGCGAACACAGATTTCATGGCTATGTATTCGGGACGGTCACCGACAGGGGTTGACGTTGCGTGGGCATTGACGTGAACGACTTCGTCCATTTGGATACCGCCGGATTCGAGCGCGGCTCGTATGGCTCGAGATGCACCCATACCTTCGGGATCGGGAGCCGTGATGTGATGCGCATCAGATGTTACTCCGGTACCTGCAAGTACGGCGTAGATCGTGGCGCCACGTGCACGTGCGTGTTCTTCGGATTCCAGCACAATGGCACCAGCACCTTCGCCAAGAACAAAGCCGTCGCGATCGGTATCGTACGGGCGAGAGGCAGCCTGGGGATCATCATTGCGCTTTGATAGAGCCTGCATTGCAGCGAAGCCAGCGATCGGCAGCGGGTGGATTGCAGCTTCGGCACCGCCGGTGATGACCACATCAGCCTGTCCGGTTTCGATCAGGCGGCGAGCGGTGTCCATGGCTTCGGTACCGGAAGCACAAGCAGAAACGGTGGTGAGCGCGCCACCACGTGCCGAAATATCCATCGAGATGGCTGCTGCAGCACCATTTGGCATGAGCATCGGCACGGTCATTGGTAGCACACGACGTGGGCCACGCTCGCGGAGGTTATCCCAGGAGTCCAGTAGGGTCCAGACACCGCCGATCCCGGTACCGAAAGCGACAGCGAGTCGTTCAGGTTCAACCGATGCTTCGTTGAGACCGGAGTGAGTCCATGCTTCGCGGGCTGCGACTAAGCCCATTTGAGTGGTGGGATCCATGCGTCGTGCTTCGACGCGGGAAAGCACCTCGGTTGGTTTGTTCGTAAGTTGCGCTGCAAAGGTTACAGGCAGGCTATATTGTTCTACCCAGTCTACTTCTATTGGCCGCGCACCAGAGGTACCTGCCAGGGCGTTTGCCCACATGGTGTCTACATCGCCACCGATCGGGGATGTAGCGCCAAGACCGGTAATTACGGCTTTACGGGTCATATCGATTGCCTCGATTAGTTGTTGGCCAACAGAGCGGCCAGGGTTTCAAAGTCTTTATAAAATAATCGGCAGCCTAACGGGCCGGGAAAGCTCCCGGCCCGCCGCTCATGGCGGACGCTAAGGTCCGGCCTCTGCCGTTAGGAAGCGTTTGCGATGAAATCGACAGCATCCTGAACAGTTTTGAGGTTTTTGACTTCTTCGTCAGGAATTTTCACGTCGAATTTTTCTTCGGCGTTTACGACGATGGTCATCATCGAGATGGAGTCGATGTCCAGGTCGTCGGTGAAGTTTTTGTCCAGCTGGACTTCTTCAGTTTCCAGACCGGTTTCTTCGTTGACGATTTCGGCTAGGCCGGAGAGGATGTCTTCTTTGTTAGCCATGAGCAGCTCCTTGTAAATAGGTGTGCAAAATGTGTTTTGCACCGTTGTGGACTATGTTGTGGTCAGTGCAGGCTTCGACTTAAGGGAGTCGTACAACCTGGGCGCCGTAGACCAACCCGGCACCGAAACCAATTTGTAGGGCCAAACCACCAGAAAGCTCCGGCTGTTCTTCCAGCAGACGGTGCATCGCCAGTGGGATGGATGCGGCTGAGGTGTTGCCTGCATCGGCGATATCGCGGCCGATGGCAACGTGTTCTGGAAGCTTGAGTTGTTTGGCAAACTCATCAATGATGCGCATGTTGGCCTGATGTGGCAAAAACGCCGCGAGATCTTCAGATTCAATACCAGCATCGGCCAGAGTCTGTTTTGCTACTTTGGCCATTTCCCAGACCGCCCACCGGAAGACAGAGGGGCCTTCTTGACGCAGCGTTGGCCATACGCTGCCTTGGCTACCTGGTTCTACGATCGCGGTTGCATCACCAGTTTTTTCGACTTCTTGGATGATATTGCGCATGTCGATGCTAGAGCGGGTCATGCGGATCATATCCCAGTCTTCGCCTTTCGAACCCCAGTTCGATTTCGAGATACCAGGTTCCTGGGAGGCACCGACAACAACTGCACCAGCACCGTCTCCTAGGAGAAAGGAAATCGAGCGGTCAGTTGGATCAACGAAGTCGGAGAGTTTCTCTGCACCAATGACCAAAACATAGTCGGCCATTCCGGAGCGGACGAGGGAATCGGCTTGCGCTACGCCGTAGCAATATCCAGCACAGGCCGCGGAAATGTCATATGCCGGGACGTGGATCCCAAGCTCTCCGGCGATAATTGCCGCTGCCGAGCCAGTCGGGTAAGGAAACGTCACGGTTGCAACCACGACCGCTCCGATATCGGATGTTTCAATTCCGGCACGTTCAATGGCTTGTTGTCCAGCAGCAAGCGCCATACCGACCAAGCTCGTGTCAGCATCAGCACGTTGGCGAGTGACAATACCGGTACGTTGGCGGATCCACTCGTCAGAAGAGTCGATCGGTCCGGCTAAATCATCATTGGTGACACGCTTGGAGGGTCGGTAGCCACCAACTGACAGGATGCGGCTAGCAGTGTTCGTGGAGTATTGATTTAACGTCGGTGTGGACACAAAAAACCTTAAGCTGAGATGGTCTGGGTATGTTCGGCGATGAATTCTTGAGCCTTCTCGAGATCTGCCGGTGTTTTAATTGCCAGCGTCTTGACGCCCTTCATCGCGCGGCGTGCAATGCCGGTTAACGTACCACCGGGCAGCAGCTCAACGACTCCTGTGACGCCCTGTGCGAGCATGGTTTGCTGGCACAGATCCCAGCGGACAGGCGAAGTGACTTGACTGATGAGCCGGTTCACGAATTCTTGCCCCGAAGTTACGATCTCACCGTCGCTGTTTGATGCCAAAGGTACCGCGGGGTTCTGTGGGGTAAGTTCTTGAGCAAAAGAATCGAGATCTGCTACTGCTGATTTCATGTAGTGCGTATGGAATGCGCCGGCAACTTTCAGTTCAATGACACGAGTTTTTTCCATCGGATTCTCAGCGAGTGTGGCAAGGGCTTCTTGAGAGCCAGCGGCGACAACTTGGCCGCCACCATTGACGTTCGCCGGAGTAACGCTCAGGTTTTCTAGATATGCGATGACCTCATCTTGGTCTCCGCCGAGCACGGCTGCCATACCGGTAGGCTCCACAGCAGCTGCAGCCGCCATGCCCTGGGCGCGTACCCGAACGAATTCTAACGCTTCAACAGGGGAGAGAACACCGGAGAGTCCAGCAGCGGTAATCTCTCCGACCGAGTGACCGGCGGTCATCCAGGAAGTGGTATCGAGCTTGTCGATTTCGAGTGCCTGAGCTGCTAAGAGCCCTGCTGCCACGATCAGTGGCTGCGCGACCGCAGTATCCTTGATCGTTTCTTCATCAGAAGTCGTTCCATGGGTGACAAGATCGACGCCGGTGGCTTCCGACCATGCGTTAAGGGTTTCAGAAATACCGGGCAGTTCGAGCCACGGTTCCAGAAAGCCTGGAGTCTGAGAGCCCTGTCCCGGGCACACGATTGCGAGCATAGATTCAACTCTTCCAAATTCTTGGGACATAACCAGTCAAGCTAGCCCACGAGTATACGCAAAGTTTTTGTAGGTTTCCTACAAGGGCGGTTGCGGTTTCCTCAGAGGCGTTCTGGCTCCTGGTCATGGTTGTGGGTGGTTTAAGACCGTATCAAGTCTACCCGTCATCAGCGCTACTTGTAGGACATAGGCATCTCTTGGTGATGTTGGATCCCATCCGGTCAGCTCAGCGACACGCTTGAGCCGATAGCGGACGGTATTGGCGTGAATGAACAATTGGCGCGCCGTTGCTTCTAAAGAGCCTCCAGTGGTCGTGTACACGTCCACGGTTTCTAATAGAGAGTGTCCTGCACGCGAAAGTGGTCGGTAGACCTGACTTGTTAACGCTGCGCGCGCGATGTTGTCACCGTTCAGGGCTCGTTCCGGTAACAGCTCATAAGCCGCTACTGGTCGCGGAGCGGCGGGCCAAGCAGGAGCTGCAGAATATCCTTCAAGAGCTTCTTGCGCTGAGATCGGCGCCTCGACTAATGATTCAACGATGCGACCGTACACGATTGGGCCTTCACCGAATCCGCGTTGAATGGTCCTGGTATCGGCTTCAACATCGATGATATTTCCAAGCACGATCACCAGACGGTCCGAAAGGACCCCAATCAGAATCTCCAGCTTTGCGCGCGTCGCGATCTCGCGAAGCTTGGCCACCAGTTGAGGCTCCTCCAGATTATCTGGTCGCCCCACCATGACCGTAATGCCACGATTTGCTTTCCAGCCAGTTGCTGCTGCCCGTGACCGTATCTCATCGGCCCGGTCGCCTGCCAGAATGGAGTCTAGTAAGAGCGCTTCTAACCGGGCGTCCCAGGAGCCGCGGGTTTCAGCTGCCCTAGCGTAGACTTCAGCAAGCGCGAACGCGATCTCTCGTGAGTAAAAGACCACTGCATACCGGGCTGCTGCCTTGTCAGGCTCCGCAACGATCGCTGGCACTTGGGTCTCAACCACCTGAAGGACTGTGCGGAGGAGCTGTACCGCCTGTTGGAGAGATACCGTACGCGAAAGCTCCGTGGGCGCATTACCAAATACCGAATGAAGTACTCCGGACACCGAAGTCTTGATGGTGTTCTCGCTGTGTTCGAACCAATCGGCGAACGTTGTGAGCCCCTGTTGTGCAATTTCCCCTAGACTCGCTCGTTGGTGCGCTGGTAAGTCGCGATACCACGGTAGTGAAGTATTGAGCTGATGTAGGACCGCAGTTTTGAGCTCACCAAGATGGGCGCGTACCGCAGCTTTAGCGTCGGCTGAGATAGGTCGTGGTATTTTGGCCGTCCAACTATTTTTCATAGCAGGTCCACACAGCTAGCGCTTGCTCAAACGAGATTGAGTCACCAGTGATCACTGCTTTATCCTAGCCCAGCCAGTGCTCACACATTTAAGAACTGAGCGGGCGCTGGAAGACCCAGCACCCGCTCATTGGGTTGACTAATAGTCAGTCGTTGTTAGGCGTCGCCGCCTGCGGTACCGGTGGTACCGGCGTTGACGTCGTCAAGGCGGTACTTCGCGAAAGCAGTGGCAGCAGTGCCTTTTTCGACTTTGCCGTCTTCTTCTAACAGCTGCAGTGCACGGACTACTACCGAATGGGTGTCAATACCGAAGTAGCGACGTGCAGCAGCGCGCGTGTCAGAGAAACCGAAGTCATCGGCGCCAAGGGTGGCGAATGTGTTCGGGATGTACTGACGGATTTGGTCCGGCAGCAGGGTGGCGAAGTCCGTCGTTGCTACGACGGGACCTTCGGTATCTTGCATCACCTGAGTAACATAGGGGACGCGTGGCTCTTGGTCTGGCTTCAGCAGCTGATCGCGCTCCGCGGCGACAGCGTCGCGGCGGAGTTCGTTCCAACTGGTAACCGACCAAACGTCTGCAGATACGCCCCAGTCGTTGGCAAGAACATCGGCGGCTTCGATGACCCATGGCAGGGAAACCCCCGAACCCATGAGCTGTACTTTTGGCCCGCCAATATCGGAGGTCGAGAAGCGGTAGATACCCTTCAGCAGACCGTCAATATCGATGCCCTCTGGCTCATCAAGGTGAGTAATCGGCTCGTTGTACACGGTCAGGTAGTACATCACGTTCCGGACATCATCACCCATATCGTGATCGCCGTACATTTCGTAGAGACCATTGCGAATAATGTGCGCGATCTCGTAAGAGAATGCAGGATCGTAGTGCTTCACGCCCGGGTTGGTACCAGCAAGAATGGGGGAGTGCCCATCCATGTGCTGGGTACCCTCACCGGCAAGCGTCGTACGCCCCGCAGTTGCACCGATAACGAAACCACGAGTCAGCTGGTCGGCAGCAGCCCAGAAGCTGTCCCCGGTACGCTGGAATCCGAACATCGAGTAGAAGACGTAGATCGGAATCATGATCTCGCCCTGAGTCGAGTACGAAGTACCAGCAGCGGTGAGCGCTGAGGTAGCCCCGGCCTCATTAATACCCACGTGCCATAGCTGACCTTCTGGCGATTCTTTATACGACAGGAACAGGTCACGGTCCACGGACATGTAGTTCTGACCGCGTGGGTTATAAATCTTGGCGGTCGGGAAGAACGAGTCCATCCCGAAGGTACGCGCTTCATCCGGGATAATCGGCACAATGCGCTTACCAATGTTCTTGTCACGCATCAGGTCGCGCAGCAAGCGAACGAATGCCATGGTGGTAGCAATCTTTTGCTTGCCGGAACCCTTCCGAGCGTGCTTATAAGTCGACTCTGGTGGCAACGGTAGCGGATCGTATTTCTTGCGACGTTCCGGTACGTATCCGCCAAGCTGGCGGCGACGTTCTTGCATGTATTGAATTTCTTCAGCGTCCGCGCCCGGGTGGTAGTACGGCATGTCATACTGATCTTTTTCGATCTGCTCATCCGAGATCGGGATACGGTGACGATCGCGGAAGATCTTGATCTCATCGATCGTCATTTCTTTCATCTGGTGGGTCGCGTTGCGGCCTTCAAAGCCTGTACCCAGGCCGTAGCCCTTAATGGTGTGAGCCAAGATGACGGTTGGCTTACCCTTGTATTCCATCGCAGCCTTATACGCGGCATAGACCTTCTTATAGTCGTGCCCACCGCGCTTCAGACCCCAGATTTCATCGTCGGTCATGTCGGCGACGAGCTCTTTTGTGATAGAAGAGCGACCAAAGAAGTGTTCGCGAACGAAGCCACCGGATTCAGCCTTGTAGGTCTGATAATCACCGTCAGGGGTTTCGTTCATGATGCGAACCAGTTCGCCAGTGTCATCTTCTTCTAACAGTGGGTCCCATTCACGACCCCACAGTACTTTGATGACATTCCAACCGGCGCCGCGGAAAGACGCTTCTAGCTCTTGGACGATCTTGCCATTACCGCGCACCGGACCATCGAGACGCTGCAAGTTACAGTTGATCACAAAGGTGAGGTTGTCCAGCTTATTGTTTGCAGCAATGTGCAGTGCACCGCGAGACTCTGGTTCATCCATCTCACCATCACCAAGGAATGCCCAAACATGTTGCTCGGAGGTGTCTTTGATACCGCGGTCATGAATATAGCGGTTAAATTGCGCCTGGTGGATCGCATTCAGCGGTCCAAGGCCCATCGAAACGGTTGGGAATTGCCAGAAATCATCAAGCATCTTCGGGTGCGGGTATGAGGGCAGACCGTATGGTGCCTGAGATTTTTCCTGACGGAAACCATCGAGCTCTTTCTCGCTCAACCGGCCCTCAAGGAAAGCACGCGCGTAGTTACCGGGGGAGGAGTGGCCTTGGAAAAAGATCTGGTCACCGCCGCCGGGGTGATCTTGACCGCGGAAGAAGTGGTTCAAGCCCACTTCGTACAGGGTCGCCTGACCAGCGTAAGAGGAAATGTGGCCACCAACGCCCACACCGTCACGCTGTGCGCGCTGCACAATAGCGGCAGCATTCCAGCGCAGGTAGTTACGGTAGCGGCGTTCGAGTTCTTCATCACCTGGGTATTCCGGTTCCTGATCGGCCGGAATCGTGTTGACATAGTCGGTCGTGGTAACCATTGGCACGGCAACTGATTTTGTGCCGGCACGCTGTAACAATTGGCGCATGATGTATTCGGCGCGTTCCGTTCCAGCGACTTCAACCAAGCTGTCAAAGGACTCGATCCACTCAGATGTTTCCTCTGGATCTTTATCGGGTGCGTGGTCGGTCAAACCACTTAGGATGTCAGAGCTTTCTTCAGCTGTGCTCACTACTGACCTCTTTCTATCACTGACGACTATTGTGTCTCGTCGTTTATTGGCACGCACATGATCGCGGTTGTGATCAGTTACGTCACGTCAAAGGGATCTCAAGGGGATTCTACCCCTGGAACCTCTTTCTGACAGGTATTCAGTGCCCGTTACGTTAACTGCAAGCTCAACCGCTGCAATCTAGGGCACAATAAGTAGGGCAAGATGTTGCTAATGCCCGAAGAATTTTGAAAAATAGAGTAACCACAATTTGTAAAAGGAGTGTTGTGAGCAACTCGGCGTCTGGTAAAAACCCAGATAACAATCATTATATTGCTGAACTCGAACTGGCTGTTGGTGATGTGATCCAAGAGCTTGGTTGGGACGAAGATATCGACTTCGAGTTCCGAAACGGTTTAGAGGACGCCCTCGGCGAAGAGTTCCTCACTGAAGAGGACCAAGAGCCAGTCGACGCAGTGCTCCTGTGGTGGCGTAGCGACGATGGCGACATCGCAGATCTCACCGATGCTTTAGAAGACGCCGAGACGAATCTGGACGAGCGCGCTCCAATCTGGCTTCTGGTTCCACGAGCTTCACAGTCTGGTCATGTTTCTCCGACAGATATTTCCGAGGCCGCCAAGGTGGCCGGTTTTCGTGCCACCACCACCGCCGGAGTGTCGAAAGAATGGTTGGCAACCCGCCTGGAACCTGCGGTAGCCCACTAGTGGTAGTTCCCGCATTACGCGACCAATATGGCCAAGACTGGCCATTTCCTCCAGTAGAGGGGCCGGATCAGCCAGGCCATGACACTACCTGGCTGATCTTCATCCCGGGCGCCTACACTCCTGTCTGCATGTCAGAGCTGGAAGAGGTTGGCGACCTTGCCCGCCAGCTGACGGACATGGATGTTGGCCTGCGACTTATAGCACCGGACTCCGCACAGGTCTTACGTATGGTCACGGACCAACTAGGTTTGGAGGTTCCCTTTCTCTCTGACTTCTGGCCACATGGTGCCGCAGCAAAATACTACGGAGTGCTTGACGAAACCACAGGGCGCCCTAAGCGTGTCAGCCTGCTTGTTGATCGAGCTGGTACCGTATTGGAGGCGATTAGCTCAACGAGCGGTGCACGTAAAATGGACGAGCACCTCTCCGTTTTGCAAAAGAAAACATAATGGGCTACTATTGGATCTTGTTGCAAGGCGGAAACGCCACGCACAATGGGTCTTTAGCTCAGCTGGTAGAGCAACTCGTTTACACCGAGTAGGTCATCGGTTCGATCCCGGTAGGACCCACAGTCGATAGGACGCCTTGCTTCGTTGCAACAGCAATGAAGCAAGGCGTCCTTTTTGCTTGCTGGACCTTTTGTAGAAGATCCTTGCATGGGCTCATTATGGCTCCGGTTAAATCAGGTGTTGCAGGTCGCTATTCGGTAACCGCCACAAAACGGTCTAGTAGTTAACGAAGCTAACACACCCTCCGCTCTTAACCGTGTCTGACGGCTGCTGACTTCACTCATTATCTTCAGCAGTACCGATTTCGAACGCGGCTTGGCGATGTCATAAGGTATTTGGTTACTTCATGGCATATTTCTGGGACATCTTCGATCTAACTGATGTCCCTGCGAGTCGGGTTCCTCGAGCGGATCATTTTTTGGATCTCATCTTGACACTCAGGTGAGAAGCGGTTTAATGCCCTTACTCTGATGCTGATGGAATGCGATCTGGTAGCCAGAGCGGCCTTTATTTCGCCCAGTGGGCTGGCTCATTCAGTAATTAATGACTCGGTCCTTGCACGTTGCATATGCTTGGGCCATCGTCAGTCTCCCACCGAGAATCACGAGATACCTCAGAATTTATGCGTGCCCAGCGAGACCCTCGGGTTTTTTCCAGAATGATTCGGATAGATTGATCCGTTGCACCTGATTGACGTAGAGCCATGCGGTGTGCGTCCGCGCGGAGACGCTGGCCGCTATGTTTGTTGGGCTCGCGCCACTTTAACCAGCGCGGGTGGGGTGCCTGCTGTGTCGTTGCTGTCTACAGTGCTGCCGTTGAGTCGTTAGGTGACGAGATACCCAAGTTCTGAAAGCCTGATGCGCCTACGCACATCGCTCAAGAACTTTGCATCGATTTTTCCATCATTAGAGACATCCGCAAGGGGGGTGGCTTCGAGATCTCGGACCGGCTCACGGCCCGTAATCGAAGACTAGAGCGCAGCCACTGCTAGGTTAAGAGCGGTCTGAACTTACTCAAAGCAGCACTGGGTGCGGAATGCTCCCGGCCAAGCCACGACGTCGTGGGAAGGCGCGGAAAAGTGAACAAATAAATGGTGACTTTGTCGCGCCTTGAGGACGTCTGCAGCTGTCGGTACCTTTGGGTTCTGAAATGTGTGCCCAGGCAGTATCTGCTGCTTGGGCAAGAAACTGCCATCAAAGACGTGCAGCAGATTCGTTCTGGTATTCTGAGGAGACTAAAGTCAGCTCAAATCGATGACTAGCCACCCAGAGATGTTTGAACTTCATCATCGGCCCTTGAATATAGCTCTTCTTTTTATCACGCCAAGTCTTCGTATGGCTCAAAGATCCTGTTGCTACATTGTGATTTAAACACGTGATACCGTCACGCAGGTGTACGTTGTAGAGAGATTGCGAGCAATGTGGCTGCCTTCTCGAGCTATTTATACTTAGAATTACTGATCAGATCTTTGTAGGGGACCCACCCGGTTTTGCCGTTGTGAGTGACTCTCCACCAGCTACCGGAGGCCCGGTTCGTGGTAGTGACCCGAGCGCCGCGGGAGAGACGCTGCACGGTTGATGCACTCGTGTTAGGCGCAGCTCTGAGGATCGTGGCCTTTTGAGCACGGTAGGCCAGGCCGGAGGTAATTGTTCGATAAGCGACAGGTGCCTTGTATTGGGAATTCCGAATGAGATCCTTGTGTTGCACCCATCCGGTTTTTCCGTTATGAGTGACTCTCCACCAGGTACCTGAGGCCCGGTTTGTGGTAGTGACCTGGGCGCCCTGAGAGAGGCGCTGTACCGTGGAGGCACTGGTGCTTGGGGCAGATCTCAATACAGTGGCCTGATTGGCCCGGTAAGCCAATCCGGCAGCGATTGTTCGGTAGGTGACCGGGGCTTTATATTTTGAGTTGCTGATGAGATCTTTATACGGAACCCACCCTGTCTTGCCGTTGGCAGTAACGCGCCACCAGCTACCGCTTGCAAGGCTAGTTGTGGTGACGCTAGCGCCCTGCGAAAGACTCTGAATGGCAGAAGCTTTCGTATCAGGTTCGGCCCTGAGCGTCGTGGCTTTTTGGGCACGGTAAGCTAGCCCGGAAGCGATTTTGCGAGTCGGGAACGATGTCGTAGCCTTTGCATTATTAATGCGCGTGGCCACATCCCGGCGTATCGCGGGTAACTGGGAATATAGGTACTTGCCTGGGCATGCTGTTGCGTGTGTGTCTTTGTGCCCCAGGATCGTTTTGACGGTTACGCGCGTTCCACTTGAGTGTTTGGAAGTGCCACCAGCAGAGGTGAGCGTGGTGTTGCCGGTTGCGTTGATACCGTGCTGGAGTCCTTTCCAAGCTAGGACTTTTTTCAGTGACTCGAGCATGGCCGCAGGGGGGTTCGCGATTTCGAAGTTACCGATGGTTGAAATTCCAAAAGTGTTGGTATTAAAACCGCCAGCTTGAGCACCCAGAGGGATCGAGTCAATGGAGCCTCGTCGACCTTCGTAGATCGTGCCGTAACGATCAACGAGGAAGTTATATCCGATGTCTCCCCATTTTAGATCGCGAGCGTGATAGGTGTAGACCGCTCGTACCTGAGCATACGCTTGTGCACGTGTGTAGTTGTTTGTTCCAGCAGTATGGTGGACATACATTGCTTTGAGTTCGCTTGATTGTGGACTCTTGGTAGCGAATGATTCATTGGCGCCCCACTGTGCTCGCGTTATGATGGCGGGTTTGATGGCATTGGCAGAACTCTTGGAACTGGTTGTTACAGTCGGGGTTCTTGCTGAAGCTAGCTGCATCGCCTGTCTGCTAGTCGGCTCATCTGTTATCGATGCAGGTGCAGCTTCGTTGACGATCTCAACCTCTTCACTTTCATCAGAAGCGGGTTCGAGGTTGCCGTCTGTGGATGATTCACCCGGGTCAATCAGCGAGATCTCGAGTCCTTCTGGAGCTTCACCAGAGCGGGTGTGCACGCGGGCTTGGACTGCATCAGCTTCAATGGTGATAAGCGGCTCGGTTCCGGCCCGTGGAGATTGCGCTTTCATTTCTTCGTCTGTGGCATGGACTTCTAGGTCATGCCACTCACTCCACTCACCCTGTTCCCGTACGCGAACGGCAGCTTCGGTGATCTCCTCTGAGGTGTTCGAATCCCACGTCAGACCGGCAGCAACGAAGTCGATAGACTCCACGGGAGTGGTAAGGGCTGCGAGGCTACCTTCGCTGTCCTCGATGGCTGTTTCGGCTAGTTGTTGTTCTTCGGCAGATTTTTGACTCTGGTCAGTTTCGGTAGGAGAGGTGCTCTCTTGTGAAGGTTGCGCTGTTTCTGGGGCAGGGGTCTCTACAGTTGCCGGAGCGTCAGAAGCTTCTTCTGTCTGTGCATCGGTTTCCAAGCTCTCTTGCTGCTCAGACTCACCCTCACCATCGGTTTCCGATGCTTCTTCCGTGATAACGGATGAGTCTTGTGGTTTCTCTGGGGAAGCTGGCTCGCTGGGCTGGTCTTCTTCCTCTGGAAGAGCCTCTGGATCAATCCCATCAATGTCGATAACTTGTGTGTCTTCGCCTTGGACGGGTGCAGGTTTCTGGTCCGGAGTCATTTCTTCGACTGAAGGATTCGTAGGCTGACTCTGGTGAATTGCAGCAGATGAGGTATTCGGTACTGCATGTGAGACTGAGAGCGATGATGCGATAAGTGCCAGAGACAACGCACTGACTGAAGCGATCTTGGTGGTGTGAGCGAACATAAAAATCAGCAGGCAACCTTCTATTGTGCTAAACCGCCATTATGTATGGCACAGACAGCTGCAATCGTACCAGTTAGGTTGGGCCTTAAAGTAGTCTAGGTGTGACGAGGCCCTGAGCATTGGTCTGTTATTTATTGGGAAGTTTGCTTCGGAAACACTTTCGGCACGACTCAGAACTGGCGTGGCTGATTTGTCATAATGCCGGCTGACTAGGCGATTTCTAGCAGCCTTTCGAGAGCGTTGAGGCGTTTAGAGGTCTGACGTGCTAGTGCCTCTGTTCGTTTGGCTATCTTTGCCTTGGTCAAGTGATTCTTATGCCATGACAGAGTCAGAACTATCGACAGTGCGATTTGCTCTCGGAACGTGTAGTACCCCTCCCGTGTGCCAATCTTACCGCCAAGTCCTGAGTGCATATCTTGCACCACTTGATCGAGGTCACGGGCGTTGATAATCATTTTGGACATGTCGAAGGCAATGGGCTTCATTTCCGCAAACTCCCAATCGACGAGCACGAAGTCATGTTCGTTGACCAGAATGTTGGAGTTTACGAGATCCCCGTGAGTCAGGCTGACTTCCAAGAGGTCATTGCGATCAATCAATCGCTGAACGGCGTCGTCGATTGTTGCATCGATGTTTTGAGTTTCTACGAAGTTGGACCAACGCACTTTGTACGAGCCACCAACTATTCTGCTGAGGTGCTTGTCTCGGATACCTACACCTTGATGCACTTTTCGTAACCGCTGTGCAAGTGGGACGATCATTGATTCGAGCTGCGATCGAGTAGCGCTTTCTCCAACAACGGTGTCCTCTACCAAGTATGCGCCCGCACCGTTCCGAATAGTGCCGTGGTCGTAGATAGTTGGCATCAGCTCAGGCGCATAAGGATGGACTTTTTCGTGCGCCTTGACGGTGCGAGTAATCCCGTTGCGTTCCCCACCGGTTTGGTAACGCACGCTGAGTGCTTTGTCTGGATAAAAGGCACGGAGTCTGACTTCTGCTTCGACGTCAAATTTGCCAATCAGCACAGATTCGGCTCGGACCCGTGAACGGATCTCCCCATGAGCGGGGAGCTCATGCTGTTGGTCTATGGGTAAGACGTCAAAGCCTGCCTCGGTAGCCCAAGTGGATCGCTTCGAATACGTGAACGTTCTAGGGAAGAACTTTGATCTGAGTCTGCGAGAATGTCGTTCGACCTCTGCGACACGACTCAGAGCGGTGCTCCACCGCTGATGTTCAATATTCGACAACCCGTTTCGTCCTTATGATTTGAATTTCATTTAGTGTTCTCATGTTTTTTTAGATTGCGAAAGATTATACAGGAGAGCGTAGATCGCGCTCGATGCTTCGTCGGCAGACTAGCGAACGTGCTGGGCCTGCGCGACGTCCATAATATTTTTGGCCATCGTCGGGAAAATGAGCGCATGAAACGGCTGAATGACTCGCCAGTAGGCGCGCCCTATCAGGCCGTTGGGAAAGAATACAGCGCGCTGAAATAGCCGAGTGCCGCCGTCGGCTAATGGGTCAACACGGAACTGTAGCCAGGCGCGGCCGCCAGCTCGCATCTCGGCGCGCAGGGTGACCATTCGTCCTGGCTCCAAGGATTCCACACGCCACCAGTCCACGTGATCGTTAACTCTAAGTTCGTGTTCGTCTTTCCGGCCTCGGGCCAGTCCGTAGCCGCCGAGTGCCTTGTCCATCAGTCCGCGGATTTTCCATAAGAGCGGTGCTGAATACCAGCCGCGCTGACCTCCGATGGTTTCGATCACTTGCCATACGGCATCGGGTGGGGCGCTACCATCGCGTTCGCGTTCATCTGTGAATACCGTGTGACCCGCCCAGTCTGGGTCCGAGGGTAGGGGATCGGCTGGGTTTCGTGTTTGAACGGCCAAGACGTCGTCATCCCAGGTGACGTCTAACGGCCCGCGCTTCTGGCGGGTGATCGCCCGTTGGCATGCTTCGCGATAGCTCGTGAGGCCACCTGGCGGGTCGGGAATGAGCGTTGCTATTTCATGGTCATTGGTTACGGCGTCTTCCGCCATCGAAGCTGCCAGAGGCATCGCTATACCGCGGGGGATAGGAGTGACCATACCGATCCAAAAACCCGATAGGTGTTGGGCTGGGATAGGTAACGCTAAGACTTTGCGTTGAGATAGTCCGGCAACCTGGGCGTATTGCTCCAGCATGGATGCGAATGACTGCACGCTGCCGGATCTGATTCCGTAGGATGCGTTGATAGGCTGTTCGAGGGCGCAGGCGTGGGCTAAGTAATACAAGACGTCCCGTATAGCGATCGGTTCGATCTTGTTCTTCAGCCAGCTTGGACCGGGCATGACGGGCAAGCGTTCAGACAGATGCCGGATCATCTCGAAGGAGACCGAACCAGACCCGATGATGACTGCCGCTTTTAATACAAGGGCAGGGACTGGTGCCGCCAGGAGAATCTGCGCAACCCGTTCACGGGACCGCATGTGGGCGGAGAGCTCATCAAGGGGTTTCTGCGGGTGAAGACCTGACAGGTACACAAGCTGTTTTACTCCTGCGGAAGTCGCTGACTGAGCAACCTGTCGTGCAATGTCGGCTTCCTTCTGCTCGAAGTCCTTGCTGGAGCCCATCGAATGTACAAGATATAACACTGTGTGAACGTCTTTGAATGCAGTTTCTAGATCGGCTGGGTTCTGCAGATCGGCTTCAACTGTTTCAACGTCATCGGACCAGGGTCTGTTTTCTAAGTGGCTGACGTCCCGAGCTAGTGCGCGAACTGTAAAACCGGCGGCTAATAATTCTGGGATGAGTCGTCCGCCCACGTATCCGGTTGCCCCGGTGACGAGGACGCGACGACCCTTACCCGATCGGAGGTATAGGTCTAATGGTGATGCAGGGTTGACGCTCATAGTCATAAAGTTAGCTGGCTTTACTTACACGAAGCTCAGTGGGAGCTTGAAGTTTGCAATGTATATCGCTTGAGCTGTGTTCATCGAGGGAAGTGGCTGCTAGGTTGGCGAATATCAACGCATCTTCGCGAGGCGTAGATGTGCCAACTACTTCAGGAGGCCATATGAATACGAATGATCCTGTCAAAACCCTATTGACGAAAGCTCAGGACGCGAACGTGTGTATGCTGACCACCACCGAGGCGGATGGCAAACTTGTCAGCCGCCCCATGGCAATCCAGCAGATTGAAGACGATCACACAATTTGGTTCATGACCCGAATCGATAACCCAGCCGTGCAAGAGACCGCCGGTGGCCAACAAGTCAATGTCACCATCGCTGAGAAGGGTTTCTGGGCTTCTATTGCCGGTAGTGCCACGATTGTTCAGGACGTGGAACGTAAGAAAGCATTTTGGTCAAAAGCGACCGAGGCGTTTTTCGGCGATTTTAAACCAGAGGACCCAGAGGTTGCTCTGCTCAGGGTTAACCCTGAGACTGCGCAGTATTGGGATTCTCCAGGACTGCCTGCAACAGCTCTGCAGATGATTAAGGGCCTCACGAGTGATAAGCCAGCACATCCTGGTGAAACCCATGAGGTTGAACTTTAACGCCCACAGAGCGTACTGACTGACCTGGAGCCGTTGCGCGCTCCGGGTCAGTCTTTCTTCATTCGCCCGCTGTTCACGCTGGCGTTGCTCGATCGTGAGTCGGCGCATGTATTTTCTGGCCTAGCAGTGCACAATGGAAGTACCGCCGTATTGACCAGCCGCACCTGAGGAGTATGTCTTGTTCGAAGAACTCATCCCCGATCAACCTCGCCAAAACTTGCGCGAGTTTATCGACACTCTGCGCGATGGCGGCTACCAGGTGACCGAAGGCCACACCCCAGACCCAGATCTGATTGACCCCATGGGTAAAGCGGTGGAAACCTGGCGGGAGAACTATCCGTATGCCGATCGGATGACTCGCGATCGGTACGAACGCGAAAAATATAAGCTCCAGATTGAATTGCTGAAGCTGCAATACTGGGCGGAAGATACCGGTCAAAAAATCATTGTGGTGTTTGAAGGCCGTGACGCTGCAGGCAAGGGCGGCACTATCCAGCGGTTCACCGAGTATATGAACCCACGCACCGCTCGCACGGTGGCACTAAATAAGCCAACCGAGCGGGAAACTGGTCAGTGGTATTTTCAGCGCTACATTAACCATTTCCCAACGGCCGGTGAGATCGTCTTATTTGACCGCTCCTGGTACAACCGGGCCGGAGTGGAACGCGTGATGGGCTTTTGCACAGAAGATCAGTACCACACGTTTATGAACCAGGCGCCGGTTTTTGAAAAGCTGCTGATCGACGATGGGTTTCATCTCATCAAGTTCTGGTTCTCCGTGACCCAGACTGAACAGCGCACCCGGTTTGCGATCCGTCAGCTGGATCCCGTTCGCCGGTGGAAGCTCTCCCCGGTCGACCTCGAGGCGCTTGACCGCTGGGAAGCATACACCGATGCCAAAGAGCTCATGTTCTTGCACACGGATACGGATCATGCCCCGTGGGTCACGATCAAATCCAATGATAAGAAGCGTGGTCGGCTGAATGCGATGCGCTACTTCTTAAGCCAGTTTGATTACGACAGTAAAAACCATGATGTTGTCGGCGTTCCAGACCCACTCTTAGTGATGCGTGGTCGTGACGCGGTAGGAGACTAGCTACAAGTACCCGCCGGCACTTGTAGGCCAAGAAAAGGTTATACAACATCCGGCTCTGCAGGGTTCCCCTGGCAGAGCCGGATGTTGCATCATCTGTCAGCTAGATCCACATGGCAGGATCCACGTATTCAGCCGGATCCACGGCTGGTTTTGCTTCCTCTGCACTGCGACGGGTCCGAATTTGTGCTGGAATTCCGGTAGCAATGGCATCTTCAGGAGTGTCTTTGACGAGCACTGCGTTGGCACCGACTGCCGTGCGCTTGCCGACAACCACCGGCCCCAAGACCTTGGCTCCGGCACCTACGACCACTTCGTCTTCCAGGGTGGGGTGCCGCTTGACCTTTTCTAACGACTGACCACCCAAAGTCACGCCGTGATACAGCATAACGTCGTCCCCGATCTCGGTCGTTTCACCAATGACTACACCCATGCCGTGGTCGATGAAGAAACGGCGTCCGATGGTTGCTCCGGGGTGGATTTCGATTCCGGTGAGCGCCCGGTTGAATTGTGAAAGGAGACGTGCTGGGGTCTTCAGCTGTTCTTTCTGCCACATCTTATGTGCAACGCGGTGCATCCAAATAGCATGAAGACCGGTATACCCCACAGCAACTTCAAATGTACTGCGTGCAGCGGGGTCGCGGTCTTTGGCAGCCTGAATGTCCTCGCGCATGCGACTGAAGAATCCCAATGTATCCCTTTCAAAAAATGTCCTTGATAAGCCCAACGCACAGGCGGTCGAAATTATTCTATGGTCTAGTGAACCGCAGATTAAGCGTTAAAAGTGTGCTGCCTTCGGTCCGTCACAGGATGTGTTGCCCGTGACGAGCCCGAAGGCAGCATCATAGTTCAGCGCTGATTAGCCGCGAATATCTTCGTAGAGCACGGTGGAGATATAGCGTTCACCAAAGTCTGGAATGACAGCCACAATGAGCTTGCCAGCGTTCTCTTCTTTTTTAGCTTCATCCAGGGCTGCAGCGATGGCTGCACCAGAGGAGATTCCGCCCAGGATGCCTTCTTTGGTACCCAGCAGGCGGGAGTTTTGCACGGACTCTTCAAGCGTGGCCGTATAGACCGAAGAATACAGCTCGGTGTCGAGGACGTCTGGAATGAAGTTCGCACCGATGCCCTGGATTTTGTGTGGTCCTGGCTTCCCACCCGACAGGATCGGGGAGTCTGCTGGTTCTACAGCAACAATTTTGATATTCGGGTTTTGTTCTTTCAGGTAGCGACCCGCACCGGTGAGGGTGCCTCCGGTACCGATACCGGAGACCAGAATATCGACCTTACCCTCGGAGGCTTCCCAAATTTCTGGGCCGGTGGTGTTGTAGTGGATCTCAACGTTGGCCTGGTTGGCGAACTGCTGGGCCAGGATCGAGTTTTCAGTTTCTTCCACGATCTGGGCGGCTTTTTCTACTGCACCGCGCATGCCATCGGCACCCGGGGTCAGAACGATCTCGGCACCGTATGCACGCAGCATGACACGGCGTTCATTGGACATCGTCTCTGGCATGGTCAACACCACACGGTACCCGCGCGCTGCACCCACCATTGCCAGAGCGATACCCGTATTGCCCGAGGTGCCTTCAACAATGGTGCCACCTGGCTTAAGTTTGCCGGATTTTTCAGCGGCATCAACAATGGCGACACCGATACGATCCTTGACGGAGTTGGCTGGGTTATAGAACTCGACCTTGACGGCCACCTGAGCCGGCAGTCCCTCGGTGAGTCGGTTGAGCCGGACAAGAGGAGTCTGGCCGACAGCTTGGGTGATGTTATCGAGCATCTTTGCCATATGGGGATCATCCTTTACGAAGGGGCAAGTTTAAATGGTACCTCTGGGGTTAACAATAAAGGACATGTCGCAAATCGTAATTATTGAAGCCACGCAGAGTAATGTTTGCGCACGTTTGCCAGTTTGGGGTTAATGACCACCTGACAGTAGCCCCAGGTGGGGTTGCGTTGATAAAAGTTTTGGTGTTCTGCTTCAGCAGGCCACCAGGTGGCCCCATCTTCAATAGTTGTCACGATAGGCTCGGACCAGTACTGCTGGTGTCGATCAATCGCCCGTTCAAAAAGCTCTCTATCCCCGTCGTTTTGTGGAAATAGTGCAGAACGATACTGCGGGCCAACATCAGCACCTTGACGATTCAGAGTGGTCGGATTATGTGAGGCAAAGAGCATGTCCAAGATCGTGTCAGCGTCGATCACATCCTGGTCAAACGTTACCTTCACAGCTTCAGCGTGACCGGTCGTTGCAGTGCAGACCTGCTCATAGGTGGGTTGATCGACGTGGCCACCGATATAGCCACATTCTGAAGTGATGACGCCCTTGGTTTTTCGATAGACGGCATCCTGACACCAGAAGCATCCACCGCCCATAATGAGTGTTTTGTGATTGGGTTTTGACCCGTTTTCGTCGTGGTTCATCATATCTATCAACGCTACAGGAAACCCTGATACTTCGGCTAGATAGCGCGGGACTTTCTCATCCCAGCGAGAACACCCTGAGAGCCCCCTGGGGATAGGTACCCATGTTGTAACTAGCTCTCCCAGAGAAACATCCGAGCGTGAGCAATCGGTGCTCGTGGCCGGTCATCGCCCGGAGCTTGCGCTCCAAAGATCCCTAGCAAGCATTCGGTGAGCTAAATCGTGGCAGCATCAATCACAAACCGGTAGCGGACAGCGGACTCTACGACGCGGTCATACGCTTCGGTGACTTCGTCGGCTGTGATGACTTCAACCTGGGCGGTGATCCCATGGGCCGCTGAGAAGTCCAACATTTCCTGAGTCTCGCGGATGCCGCCGATATTGGATCCGGCAATCGATCGGCGCCGGGAGGTGAGGGCGGAGACCTGGAAGGCCTGTGGGGCAACTGGGAGGCCAACAAAAACCAGTGTGCCATCGAGTCGTAGGGTATGCAGCAGTGCGGTGATGTCGAGATCTGCAGACACGGTATTGATGATCAGATCGAAGCTGCCACGTAGTGCTTTGAGAGTGTCTGGTTCACTCATGGCACGGTAGTCAGAGGCACCGAAACGACGTCCGTCGGCCTCTTTGGCACGCGTCTGTGAGATGACCGTGACATCAGCTCCCATCGCGTGGGCATATTGTACAGCCATATGACCCAACCCGCCCATCCCGATAACTGCAACTCGTCTGCCCGGTCCGGGGCGATAGTGACGTAGCGGTGAATAGGTGGTGATACCGGCGCACGGTAGGGGAGCGGCGGATTCCGGTGACAATGTGTCAGGAATACGCAGCACGTACGGTTCTCGAACGACAATGTGGGTGGAGTACCCGCCGTAGGTGATATTGCCGTCGCCGTCTTTGGAGTTATAGGTCATGGTCTTGTGGTTGCAGAACTGTTCCTCGCCACTACGGCAGGCGTCGCACGCACCGCAGGAGTCAACAAAACACCCGACTCCGACTCGATCACCGGGTTTGAAAGTGGTGACTGCTGAACCGACTTCGGTCACGATGCCGGCAATCTCATGGCCGGGCACCATCGGGTAGGTGCCCGGTGACCAATCGTCACGGGCATTGTGAATATCTGAGTGACAGATGCCAACGTACGCAATTTTGATGAGTACATCAGCGGCGTAGCGCTCGGCGGCTGATGATGCCGCGTTCAAGTGGTGCGCTGGGGGCTGGGGCCATGAGGGCAGAAACGTCGAATCTCATGGTCTATCTCTACCAGACTCCATTGAACGAAGAATGTGATGGATCAAGTGTGCGCTAACGCTGTTAAAAACCCCTGCGGTGGCACCATTGTGGCGCCACCGCAGGGGTCTGGGTACCCTTACTGGGCAGGTTTAGTACCGGGCAGCAGTATTGAGAGGTGCGTTGTACTTCATGTATGTGGACAACGAGTCAACGGTAATACCGGCTTTTGGATTACGGGCCTGTGCAATCTTGCCATCACCCACGTAAACCGCAACATGGTAGATGCCAGATGCTGATCCATTATTAGACCAGAACACCAGATCCCCAGCCTGCAGATTCTTTAGCGAGACGTAGGAATTGGCTCCGTTGTACTGAGCAGACGAAGTACGCGGCAGGTTGATACCAGCTGCCGCGAACGCAGCCTTGGTAAAGCCCGAGCAGTCATATGCGCTCGGACCGTTACCGCCGTACCGATAGCTAGCACCCGAGTTCACGATACTGACTGCTTTGCTAACTGCAGCTGCCTTGGGGCCGGAGGCAGAAACCGATGCGGTCGATACTGAGCTTGACGCGCTGGCAAGCTGTGCGGTGTCGGAAGAAGTACCCTGTGCGCTGTTTGAGGAGCTCGATGAGGAGGAAGACGACCCCGACAGTTGTAGGACATCGCCGGGGTAGATAATTGACGAGGCCGACAGACCGTTGGCGCCCATTAGTGCGTCAAGGGGAACACCCTGCGAACGTGCGATAGCGGAAAGGGTGTCACCGGACTGCACAGTATATGTGCCAGCCGAGGCCGAGCTCTGTGAAGTGGTGCTGGCCTGGGAGCCGCTCGGGGCCGGTACATCGTCAAGGGCCGCATTGGCCGGAGCCATGCCGAAGAAGGATGCGCTCGCTGCAGTTGCTAGGCTTGCGACACCTAGCGAGAACTTTTTACTCCGCGTGGAGCGCAGCGCTAGAGCTGCTACTTTTTCGGCTTCGATGCGTGCTCGACGAGTGGGGTAAGACATTATTTTTTCTCTCAAAAGACGACGTATAGCTTTTCCGCATCTGCTCTTCAGACACGGCCGACAACGTGTTGTTATCAGATCGTTATCAAGCGTGGCATCCTTGTTATTTAATTGCAACCCCACAGAGTGCCGTGGGCGCTCGTAGAAGGTGTGAATCCGCTTGCCTGCAACGATCTACGCCGATCCTCAGAAAACACTGTGATTCGACTGAGCGTTACCCAAACGTTATGCAGTGAGGCTGGTAGTTATTGATCTGAGAGTTGAGGTGACTTGGTGATTCGCTCGCCCAGAGGTGCTTTCCGAGCCACTACCAGGCACAATGGTCGATATGGCATCTCCGCAAGATTCATCGCTGACACGCATCCACCCCACTTTGTCACAAGTTCTTGGCGCAATGGAATCGTTATGGCCACTAAGCCTGCAGGCTGGCTGGGATGCTTCCGGTGTTGTCGCTGGGCGCCCCGAACAACTCATTCAACGTATTCACTGGGCAGTTGATCCCGTGCAGGCTGTTGCTGATGAGGCAGTCAGTTACGGCGCCGACTTACTCATCACCCACCACCCGCTGTTTCTCAAACCGGTGACCTCCATCGCAGCCACAACCTTCAAAGGCAAAGTGGTGCACACGCTCGTAGAGAATTCGTGTGCCTTGATTACAGCGCACACAAACGCAGACTCCGCAGTGGGCGGCGTATCAGACGTCTTAGCGGAGATTCTTGGGCTCGAAGACATTGTGCCTCTGGCCCCCGCAGATGGCTCGGCCGAAGAAGGTATCGGTCGGGTAGGAACCTTGCAGCACGCCCTGCGCCTAGAAGACTTCGCAGCTCGGGTCTACAGTGCCATGCCTGCTGTAGCCGGCGGGGTCCGAGTTGCAGGTGATTCCAACGGCATCGTCTCCAAAGTTGCCATCACGGGGGGAGCTGGAGACAGTCTCTTCGACGCTGTCCGAGAACATGAAGCCGATGTGTATATCACAGCTGATCTGCGGCATCATCCTGCTTCTGAAGCTCGCGAACAGGCGATGCTTAGTGGCGATCGACCCTACCTGATTGATGTCTCCCATTTCGCTTCTGAATGGTTGTGGTTACCCACCGGCGCCAAGGCCCTGGAGCGCGCACTAGCGGACGAGGGCTACACCGTAACCACAGCCGTCTCTGCGCTGAACACCGATCCCTGGGACTTTATTTTGACCTCGGGCGACGATACTAAAACGATCACGAGCGAAACGGAATAACCGATGGCCATGACTGCGACCCCTGAACAGCAACGAAAACTGCTCGATCTGCAATCACTGGATAGCCAGTTGAGTCGGGTCCGTACCCAAATCGACAACATCCCGCATGACGAACAACTTCACGCGTTGCGACAGGGTGGAGCGGCAGCCGTGGAGCGCGCGAAAGCTGCTCAGGCGCGAGTTACCGAACACGAAACTGCAGCGCAGGAAGCCGAACGTGTGGTTGCTGAAACGACGACACGACGTGATGGCATGCAAGCCAAGCTGGACGCGGATCAAGTCTCATCCCGTGACGTTCAAGCCGTGACCATGGAAACCGCTGAGTTGACGATACGCATCGCCCACCTTGAAGACGCACAGCTCGAGGCCTTGCAGACTCTTGAAGAGTCCCAGGCGGCACTCGAGCTGACGCAAGCACAAATCGCTGAAGCACAGCAAGCGGTCAACGTCCGGATCGCTACACTCAATGAGCAAGGTCAGCAGTTGTCCTTGCAAGGTAAAGAGCTCACCGCCGAGCGGGATCTCATGATCCAAGAGCTACCCGAAGAGCTCGTGGCCGAATATGAACGGGTACGCGACCGGAACCAGGGAATTGGCGCAATTGAGCTGACCGCCGAAGGGCTATCGGGTGCGGGTCTGCCGCTGGCGCCAGCTGAACTGGCCGAGATCAAAAACACCCCCGCCAATGAATTGGCCTATTGCCCTGATACCGGCGCGATCATGGTGCGCAGCAGATTAATTCAACATCACACGCAATGATGCTGCTTTACGGTTCGTCGGGGGCACGAGCTCGACCTTATACAGCCCGCTGACGGCCTCGGTGACCTGATCCAGGGAGGAAATCGGACTGCGTGCGTGTTCCTGCAACAACCGCCGTGCAACATACCCGCGAGCTTGTTTCGCCCAATGCGAGACCACTTTGAGTTCACCATTGACCCGCTGGAACACATCGATGGTCACGGTGAATAACGGAGGACTCTTCCAAAACGGCCGATACGTTGTCGAGCGGCAATCGATCACCGGTCCAGAAGCAAAACCGGCCAGCTGATCTGTGAGCCGCTCCCGCCACCAAGTACCCATGGGGCCGAAACCTGGAAGTTTTGCCGTGGCAGGGAAGCGATAGGCCGGGATCGCATCGGATAGTCGAGTCACACCAAACAGTGCCGAAAACACCAAGGTGACATCGTCGTCGACATGATCCAACGTCGCATAATCCAACGCGTCGAATAACACTCCGGTGTAGACCTGGAATCCCGGTGCGGTCGGGGCGTCCAAGATGTGCTGATTTGCTGCGACCTCGTGCTGCAGGGACTTGCCCACGTTGAGTTTTTCATGGGCGTTCGGCAGGCTCGACGTCACCTGGAGCTCTTGTAAAACGGTCCGGCGTTCCCCGGACATCTCGGGGAAGAGCAGGTCATTGAAATCTAAGGGCTTACCGGTTTCAGGTGGGGTCTTACCTTCGGACGGAGGTAACAAAATCAGCATGAGCGTCAGTTTAGTAGTTCCGATTACGTATGCTGACCAATCTTGGCTAAAATGAGATGTTCGGGATGGAGCTGCGGATGATCGCGACTTACGTCGAGGAAAGTCCGGACACCACAGGGCAGGATGGTGGGTAACACCCACTCGGAGCAATCCGCAGGCCAGTGCCACAGAAAGTAGACCGCCCCAGGTGCTGGGGTAAGGGTGAAAGGGTGGAGTAAGAGACCACCAGCGGGCGTGGTGACACGCTCGGCTCGGTAAACCCCATCCGGTGCAAGATCAAGCAGAACACGTTATGAGGCGGCCCGCCCAGTGTTCGGGTTGATCGCTTGAGTCCCGCGGCGACGCGGTGACCAGATAGATGATCATCACCCGGATGAGGAATCGTTCGGGCACAGAATCCGGCTTATAGCACTCCATCCCGTTTAAGCTTCCCCGGCTCGTGAAAGAACACAGTGTCCCAGTCTCAAAAAAGCTCACTCTTAACCAAGCTGCCCTTGCCGATCCTGATCCTAGTGGTCGGCATTTACTTCGTAGCGACCTACGTGTTTCCAACGGAACAAGAACAACACTACGTTCCGCAAGAAGGCACCGCGTTAGAACAGCTCGAGACACTGGAGATTAAAGGTCGTGCCCCGAAAACCGGCTACAGCCGGGACCAGTTTGGCAACGGTTGGTTGGACCCGGATGGCAATGGCTGCGACGGGCGCAATGACGTCCTGCAGCGCGACCTCGACAATGCGACACTGGCTGACAACGGATGCACCGTGCTTAGCGGCGTGCTGGATGACCCCTTCACCGGGGAGACCATCAACTTCTTGCGCGGCCCAGGAACCTCATCGGACGTACAGATCGATCACGTGGTAGCGCTGTCAGATTCCTGGCAGAAAGGCGCCCAGGAGCTTTCGGAAGAACAGCGCAAGCGGTTTGCCAACGATCCGCTGAACCTGTTGGCCGTAGATGGTCCTGCGAATCAGCAAAAATCGGATGCCGATGCGGCCACGTGGCTGCCGCCGAACAAAGCGTTCCGCTGCGAATTTGTGGCAATCCAAACCGCAGTCAAGGCCAAATACGACCTGTGGATCACGCAGGCGGAATACGATGCCATCCGAAACGTGTTACATGAGTGTCCCACCCAGTCCGTTTACACCACGGAAGATGAGCTGCCGGTTCTTCGCCAGTAGCGGCAGAATTATAGACGGCAACATAAAACAGGTATCCTGTGGCGTGTAAACGCTAAGATGGGAATGTTTTCCATAAGGATGGCTTCTCCGCCATTCGCACACTCTGCAGAAAAGGACCACATCGTGGCAGATATCACCGCCAGCACGCAGGAGACTCTACAACAGTGGAGCGAACGTGAACAGTTGGCTGAGCAAATGGTTCCGATTATTGGTTCGTTGTACCGCAACAACAATGTCGTGGTTTCCATTTACGGTCGAAGCCTCGTCCACACCTCGGTAGTCGACATTCTCAAAGCTCACCGCTTTGCTCGTCAGGTCGATGAAAACATCCTGCCGGTTGAAGATTCTTTTGCCATCTTGCAGGCGATGTCAGAGCTCAACCTGGGCGCTGGCTCGGTTGATCTGGCTCGTATGGTCAACAAATTCCGCGAAAACGGCGGTGATGTCAAAGACTTCGTTCGCACTGAACTAGCCGACATCGTCGATAAAAACGGTGAAGGCCTTGGCGAATCCACCGATATCGTGCTCTACGGTTTCGGTCGCATCGGTCGTCTGCTCGCCCGCATTCTGCTCGATGGTGCCGGCGGCGGTACTAAACTGCGTCTGCGCGCCATCGTAGTCCGTCGCAACTCAGAAGATGATATTCACAAACGCGCATCTATGCTGCGTCGCGACTCGGTCCACGGTGCATTCAACGGCACCATCGAAGTCGATGATCAAGCCAACACCATCACCGCTAACGGCACCCAAATCCAGGTGATTTATGCCTCGAACCCAGCCGAAATCGACTACACCGAATATGGCATCAACAACGCCATCGTGATTGACAATACCGGTGTCTGGCGCGATGAAGAAGGCTTGGGCCAGCACCTGCAGGCCAAAGGCACTTCCAAGGTCATTCTGACCGCCCCAGGTAAAGGCAACCTGAAGAACATTGTTTACGGTGTCAACTCCGATGACATCACCGCAGAAGACACCATCCTGACCGCGGCCTCCTGTACTACCAACGCGATCACCCCGGTCCTCAAGGTCATCAACGATGAGTACGGCATTCACCACGGTCACGTCGAAACCGTACACGCCTACACCAACGACCAGAACCTGATCGACAACTTCCACAAGGGCTCCCGCCGTGGACGCGCAGCCGCCCTGAACATGGTGCTGACCGAAACCGGTGCAGCAACCGCCGTAGCCAAAGCACTGCCAGAGCTCTCCGGCAAACTCTCGGGCAACGCAATCCGCGTACCAACCCCGAACGTGTCGATGGCCATCTTGAACCTACAGCTCGACGGTCAGACCTCCAAGGATGAGATCAATGCTCGTCTGCGTCAGGAATCCCTGACCGGTGACTTGAGCAAACAGATCGACTACATCTACTCCCACGATGCAGTCTCCACCGACTTTGTTGGCTCCGAGCGCGCCGGTGTGGTCGATGGTCTTGCCACCATCGTCAATGAAGGCTCCAACGGCGGATCCAACCTGATCCTCTACGTCTGGTACGACAACGAATTCGGGTACTCAACCCAGGTTGTTCGCGCTGTTGAGAAAATGGCTGGCGAAAACATTCCAGTTTTCCCAAAGAGCCAGTTAGCTGCTACCGCTAAAGCCTAAACGCTAACTTTACGAAAATGAGGCCGTCCAATGGGCGGCCTCATTTTCTTGGGCGCATTTGCACGCCAAGAATCCATCCATTGCCTCCTAGACACCACCAACATACGAAGCTTGAGCCAGACTCAAGCATCGAGAAAAACTCACATGCTAAAAGAGATATCCGAGCGTACGTCGAAACGACGGATTGCTCAAAACCTCCCCGAACGTCGCTACCGCCCTGAACTGCACGGTGTTCGTGGTCTCGCCATACTCGGGGTGGTCCTCTTCCATCTCTTCGGACAAGGACGCGTCTCAGGCGGAATAGATATTTTCCTGACTATTTCAGGATTTCTTTTCACCGCGATGCTAATGCGCGAAGTGACCGAAAAGGGCGGGGTCATAAACTTTGCCCGTTACTTCGGGCGGCTATTCCGCCGGATCTTTGTGCCAGCTGCTATCGTCATTGTCGTGACCGTAGCAGTCGGGCTGCTAATCTTTCCGCCGGCTCAACACGCTCAAGTCTGGACCGAGGCACTGGCCTCGCTGCTCTACTTCGAAAACATCGAACTCATCCGTTCTCACCTGGCTTACGAAGCTGCTAGCCAGGATGTGTCAACGTTCCAACACTTTTGGTCGCTGTCAGTCCAAGGGCAGTTCTATTTGGTGATGCCGTTTATTGCCGTGGGAGCATACTTGCTGGCTCGACGCCTGAAGACTTCCGCTACCACGGTCATGGGGTGGACCCTCGTGGCGGTTCTTGTCGCCTCGCTCGCCTTCGCTGTCTACGTGGGCTCTTACGCCCAAGACGAGGCCTACTTGATGACTCGCACCCGTGTGTGGCAGTTCGCTTTCGGTGGCCTCCTTGCTCTGCTCATCGACCGGATCCGCTTATCGAGCACCGTTCGGTTCGTCTTAGGTTACGTCGGCCTGCTGTCGATAGCGCTTGTGGGGTTTCTCGTCGACGGTGCCCAACACTTCCCGGGCCCCTTAGCACTCTGGCCGTTATTCGGCTTTGCGTTCGTGCTCCTTGCCGCACCTGATACTGCCGATCAGGAGGCTGAACCATGGTCCGCCCCACACCTGCTATCCAATCGTGTCTTCGCCTGGATTGGGGATCACGCTTACGGCCTCTACCTGTGGCATTGGCCGCTACTCATCTTCTATCTTGCGCTCCGTGACCGTGCCACTATAGGCATCCGCGGTGCAGCTGTCATCTTTGTGGGCTCTCTGGTCCTTGCCATGGTCATGCATGAACTTGTAGAAAAACCTCTCGACCGAATAGGAAAACAACGTCGAGGCGCGAAACTCGACTGGGCCTCTCTCAGCGCAGGGGTGACGGCCATGGTCGTTGGTGTGCTGATTGCGTTCCCACAGATTCCTCAGCAGGGCGATCTCACCGCAAGCGCGTTAGAGATTAATACTGAGACGCATCCGGGGGCTCTCAGCATCAGCCATGACCTACCGGTCGGCGAGGCAGAGCCGATCCCTGAGGTCACCGAACTTCACCGCAAGCTACCGGAATACCGACTTCGAGGATGCGAACAAACTGGCGGAGATGCACCAGGCACCGATGAGGTCACCGTGTGCGATGATCCAGACGCGCCAGCCAACCCCACTGCACGGGTCGTCCTGGCTGCGGGCTCCCACGCGGGACAGTGGGAAGATGCCGTGCGTACCATTGGGAGAAGCTACGACTGGGAAGTCTTGGTCGTCGTGAAGTCAGGCTGCGTACTGCGAGACGAGGCCGAGCCTGAAAGTCCAATGTGCCAAGCTTGGAACGAGAACTTTATCGACTGGCTTGGCGAACACGAAGTCGATCTGGTGATCACACCGGGCACACGAATCTTTTCCCATGGTGAGACTATTCCTGAAGGTGCCCAAACACGCTGGGAAGAGATCACTCAGCACGATGTTGATCTCTTGCTCATCCGCGGGACCCCTCGACCACGCGGCGGCGGTGCGAAATGTGTGCAATCGGAAAGACCGGTTGAAGAATGTGGCACTTCGGCGGGGCATGTTGGAGAACCAAGCACCCTGCTCAGTATGGACCTTCCAGCTCGTACCGAAACCATCGACCTCAACCCTGCAATCTGCCCCAATATTGAGGAAGGCCCCGATGCCTGGTGCCCGGCGCTGACAGGCAACGTCTATGTTTGGCGTGACGATTCGCATTTGTCTCGGGAGTACGTGACGACTCTCGCGCCAGCTTTCGAACATGCAATGCGAACAGTCTTCCCGAAGTATTTCGACTAAGGCGAGCACAACGAAAAAACCTTGGACCGCCGACATCGGGGTCCAAGGTTTTTCTCGTGGTATTCTTTAGTATTCTGCCGTTTTAGACTCGTCGTCTTCGTCGTGGCCGAAGGGGTCGGTGTCTTCTCCGGGAATCCAGGTGTTACCTGCGGTCGTCCAGCCTTGTTTGCGGAGTTCTTTCTTCCAGCGCTTGGCCCAACGCGGATTCAACCGGTTGACGTATAGGGTGGCGTTGAGGTGATCGAACTCATGCTGCAGAATCCGGGCAAACCAGCCGTGCGCCTCAAAATCGATCTCGTTGCCCTCGACATCAAAACCTTGCAGGCGCACGTGATCTGCGCGCTTCAGCGGATACCCCAGCCCCGGCACGGACAGGCATCCTTCGGTCTCAGTTTCCGGATCGGGATCTTCCTGTGAGACTTTGCCCAGTAGCGTGAGCACCGGGTTGAGCACTTCGCCCTGCTGTGGCGCATCACCGGTGTGCTCAAAACCCCATGTGAAAATGCGTAAGCCCGCGCCTACCTGCGGTGCTGCCAGTCCAACGCCGCGGGCGGCCTCCTGGGTGACGTGCATATCCGCTACGAGTTGGCGAACGTCGTCGTTAATTTCTTCGACCTCTGCGGCACGGTTGTGCAATACCGGATCGCCGTGGATGACGATCGGCAGGACTTTTCCTTCAAACGCCAATTACAACTCCACGATCTCAAATTCGAGCAGCTCAGAATCCGAGGCCACCGGCTGGCGCGGTTTGCCATCCTCTGATGCGTGGGCTGCCGCATTGCCACGAGAATCCCGCCAGGTTTCATAATCCTTGCGCGAGGCCCACTGGGTGTACACAAAGTACTGGGTGTTGTCGCCGGTGGGGCGCAACAGGTTGAAGCCCTCAAAGCCTGGAGCCGAATCGACTGCATGCTTGCGAGCCGCAAAGCGTGTCTCGAGCTCTTCGCCTTGACCTTCCGGAACGCTCAGCGCGTTAATAACCACAATCGACACGGGTGTCTCCTTCATCAAAAATCGGGTTCACGTCACCATATCCAGGATATCCTCAACCAGGATATGAAAGAGATGAAATGACGCAGAAACCACGGTTGTCAGCGGGGTTATTAACCCTGCTGGGAACGATCGCCACGATCGGTGCTTTCGCGACCGACATGTACCTGGCATCGTTTACTGACATTACCGAATCCCTTGGAGTCACACCAACCCAGGTGCAACTCACCCTGACAGCCTTCCTGGCTGGCCTGGGCATCGGGCAACTGGTGCTCGGCCCGGCGTCAGATAAATACGGCCGACGGCGCGTCATGCTCATCGCCCTGAGTATTTTTGCGCTGACATCGGTGGCACTGATCTTCACCCCGAATATTGAGTTCTTTGTGGGGGTCCGCTTTCTCCAGGGCCTTGGTGGGGCCGCCGGGGGAGTCCTGGGCCGGGCGATTGCCGTGGACCTGTCAGACGGGGCCACCGCGGTTCGCGCTCTGAGTCTGATTGCTACGGTCATTGGGCTTGGTCCGTTACTAGCGCCACCGATCGGAGGAGTTATTGCCACTTGGCTAGGATGGCGAGGCGTGCTGGCGGTACTGGCCGGGTTCGGCGTGATGTTGTGGGTGTTGGCCGTGGCGTTCGTTCCGGAATCGTTACCGCGAAGTCAGCGCACAACCGGACCGATTCTCGAGGCTTACGCTTCGATTCTGACGATCCTGAAGAAACCTGTGTTCCTGTTTTCGACTATCAGTTTTGCGTGCGGTTTCGGTGCGATGATGTCATATATCGCAGCTTCACCTTTTGTTGGGCAGTCTATTTTGGGGATGGGTCAAGTGCCCTATTCGTTGAGCTTCGCGCTGGCCGCCTCGGCCTTGATTTTTGCGAATCTGATCAATGCCCGGTTGGCTGTGGTCCGCGGACCGGAGACAATGTTTGGTGTCGGGTCGATGCTGTTAATCATGGCTGCAGCCGCGTTTGTCGTTCAGGTGGCCTCGGATGCTTTGACCATTCCCGGCTTTGTGTCCACTGCCTTCCTGCTGACCGCGGGAGCTGGCCTGACGATGTCTAATGCCAACGCCATTGGGTTAGCTGAAGCCACACCGTCGACGCGCGGTGCCGGCGCTGCAGTGATGGGTGCCGGCCAGTTTCTGCTGGCCACCGTTACGACACCGCTGGTCGGTGTGGCAGGGGAGACCTCGGCGGTCCCGATGGTCACCGTGATTGCAGTGTTGGTAGGTATATCGGTTGCGGCAGCGGTTGCCGTCCGCTTGCTGCTGGGTGCCCGCTAACCTGTAACCTGGGAAATTTCGCTACTACTGTTGGCCAAGGGCCTGGGCGGTATCGGTGAAGAACCCCAGGATCTGTGCGGTGGCCTCGGAGTTCAGCTGGGCATCCAGGGAAGAGTTCAGCGATGCCGCAAGCAGGCGTTTCGAGGCCGTAATAGCGTAAGGCTCAAACGTTCCGATGTGCTCGCCCATGGCCTGGGCCGCTGAGACGACGTCGTCTTCAATAGCGGTGACCAGCCCAAGATTCAGAGCTTGTTCGGCGTTGTATTCACGACAGTTCAGAATCATATCGGTGGCTTTGGGGAGCCCAATGATTCGCGGCAGGAACCAGGATAGTCCTAGGTCGCCACCGGAGATCCCCAGCTTGACGAACGGCGCGGAGAATACGGCGTGCGGTGCGGCCAGCCGAATATCGCACGCGGCAGCGAAGGACAGTCCGGCACCAATGGCATACCCGTTGACTGCGGCAATCGTAGGTTGACTCACCCGCGCCAGGGTGCGGATGAACTCAGTCGCGTAGCTCAGTGCTTTGGAGAGTCGATTTGCCGGATTCGTCTCCTGGCTCCAGGGCATGTCGTCCCCGGCATCAAACGGCGTCTTCAAATCCAATCCGGCACTGAAAGCCTGGCCTGCACCGGTGAGCACAATGACTTTGACCTCGGGATTATCGGCCAGCTCTTGGATGCCAGCTTCCCATTCGGTTAACACTTTTGCCGTGATGGAATTGAAAGATTCCGGACGGTTCAGCGTAGCGGTTCCGACACCGTTGTGTACGGAGAGTTGAATCGACATATGCCTTCCTCTGTTTGGTCGCGATAGCAAGCGCCTGACGACACTGGCTGTGAGCCACAATACATGCCGTTTTGCGCAGTGAGGACGATCGACAAGCCTGCAGTCGGCAGTGAGTCGCCAGATCAGCATGGATCGGCTTCGTCCTGGAGTGCTTCCACAGTGAAGGATGTCACTTTATTTAGACGTCAACGAATTATGGCAAATTCAAACTGCCTGTATGTACCGTGAGATAACGATGAAGCAGCTTTGCTTTGGTGAAGCTCTTATCTCAAGTAACTGACATAAGTAGAATAATCACCATCAACATAACCATGTTGGTGGGTCGAACTTCCCCTATCAAGGAGGAACGATGGGTTTTATTGGATGGATAGTTCTAGGCCTCATTGCAGGCGCGATTGCCAAGGCCATCATGCCGGGTGATCAAGGTGGCGGTTGGCTAGCCACACTGCTGCTTGGCGTCGTTGGCGCCGTAGTCGGCGGCTGGCTGGGATCGCTTATCTTCGATGTTGGAGTTGATGAGTTCTGGTCAATATCCACCTGGCTCCTTGCAATCGGTGGGGCGCTCATTGTCCTATTTATCTGGGGTCTCATTACACGAAAACGGGCCTAACCCCGCCCATCACATAACCAAAAAGATCGGTATGAACACCCAAAGTTCATACCGATCTTTTTGTTGTCTTCACCTGGAAAACCGGATCTGACTCGAAGAGTTGAACAATCACACGCCATTATGGTGGACGCTCGACATGCACATTTTCACGGCCGCGCTCGGTTCCCTGAGCTACCTCATGTTCACTGCAGTCCATTCCCGTACAACGTGTCATAAAGCTGGTCTGACAGTGAATCGGTTGGGGAAATACTGTGCTCTTGACTGGACAAGCGAGGCAAACATACGCTGCGAATACCTCTGGATGGCGGGACTCACGACCGGGAGCGCACCGTTAGTCGAGACTATAGGAAGTAGGCAGCCGACATGCTCACTGTCACCAATCACGACGAAGTCTTATTGCCCGATTCTTCAACGGGACTCTTTACCGGAGCCGACCATCAGGCGGACGTATCGTTCTTCTGGGTCAATGCGGCCCCGGGAAAGGGACCCGAGTTTCATTGGCATCCTTATGCCGAAACCTGGGTGGTGCTGCAGGGGGAGGTGCTCATTGAAACCCAAGACGAACAACTCGCCGCGAACCCGGGTGATATCGTGACGGTTTCGGCTGAAACGGTACATCGTTTCCGTAACCGGGGCCAGACTAATCTACGTATGATCTGCATTCACCCATCGCCCACGATCATTGAAGAGTTCATATAGCCGCAATATAAAAACCAGCCGGTGTGAAAGCACTCTTCTTGGCGCATAAGCCGAAACAAAAGATCCCTGTGAACGTGAATTGTTCACAGGGATCTATACCGGGTGAGTGACGGGGATTGAACCCGCGACCTTCTGGACCACAACCAGACGCTCTGCCGACTGAGCTACACCCACCATAACGAGTTGCCCTCGCAAAGGTGATTGCCATCAGGCAACGCGTTTTACTATAGCCCAGATTTTTTGATTTGCCTAATCGGTGTCCTGCACAAGTTCAGACTCAACGTATAGGACGAGCTCGTCGCGTACTTTCCGCGCCTCATCGACGTTGGGGCCCGGGGGAGGGACCATGATCGCTTCGCGGTAGTAACGCAATTCGTTAATTGAGTCGGTGATATCGCCCAACGCTCGGTGGTTACCTAACTTCTCCGGAGATTTTTCATAGGCGTGTGGGTACCAACGCTTTGCGAGTTCTTTGATTGAGGAAACATCAACGATCCGATAGTGCAAGTGAGCTGCCAGCTGGGGCATTTCCTCCAAGAGGAACCGTTGGTCTTGTCCCACGGTGTTTCCCGCCAAGAGGGCAGTGCGTGGTTCCGGGCAGAATTTTTTGACGTATCCTAACAATTGCTGTTCGGCTTCTTCAGCGCTCACCCCGTGTTCCCACTGTTCAGCCAGGCCGTTTTCGGCGTGCATCGCCACGACCACCGGATCCATCTGCTCCACGGCTGCTGCCGGAGGCTTGATAATGATGTCGATGCCCTTGTCCAGAATGTTCAAATCCGCATCGGTGATGATGATCGCGACTTCTACCAGCGCATCCACGCCGGGATAGAGGCCGGTCATCTCAGCGTCTAACCACACGAGGTTACGGTCCGGGTCTTTAGAGGCCGCAGAAGCCGGCTCGAAGGGTTGGGGTGTTGTGGTGTCCAAGATATTTCTCCTTGCTCCAGGTGTCGATGTTTAGCCTACCGATGTCCGGTGATACATTTATCCCCAACGTCATTGATATCAAACTGATCCATTGAAAGCTGTTGATGACCACCTTGGAAAATGCCCAACGGGGCACAACAATGCATGCCTGGCCCGCAATTGTCGTCGGGTTTTTGGGGTCGTTGATTCTTTCGATTGGATCCTGGTCTGTCGGGTGGGTCGCCCCAAACTCGGGCATTAACTCTGCCACCTGGCTGGCACCATTCCGCACGACCGAACTCGGGGTGACCACCGGGACCATCATGCTTACGGTCGGGGCTTGGGGCATGATCTGGGGTTGGTTGCGACTGGGGCGGGTACTGCGCCGTCCGGCACGGAATTTTAAGGGCAAATACGAATTCCCGCCCGATAGTATGCGCACTATCAACTGGGCGGTGGGGATTTGGTCACTGCCGCAATTATTTGCGCTCACGATTTTCTCGCGTGACATGCTGGCCTACCTGAACCAGGGCCGCCAGGTGTTAGCGGGCCAGAACCCCTATGAACTGGGCATTTCGAATCTGCCCAACTGGTTCCAATTAGGCACCGATACGATGTGGGCCGAAGATGCCACCCCGTATGGTCCGATGTTTTTGTGGATCGAAGGGGCCATCGTGGGGATCACCGGGGTTGGACAGCCCGATATTGCGATCTTCATGTTCCGGCTCGTCTCGCTGCTCGGCGTGGCGATGATCATGTACTACGTGCCCAAACTGGCCGAAATGCAGGGGTGGGATCCGGCTCGAGCCCAGTGGATTTCGGCGGCCAACCCGCTGTTTATCATTTCATTTGTGGCCTCGGGTCACAACGACTCGCTGATGGTTGGTTTCATGGTGGCCGCGATCTTCGCGGTCTGGCGCGGCCACGGGGTGCTGGCCGTATTGATGATGAGCCTGTCGATCGGTATGAAGGTCATCTCAATTGTGCTGCTGCCGTTCATCGGCCTGTGGTGGGCCGGGCGCAACGCTTCGAAACTCAAGGTCTTCTGGTACTGGTGCATCACCCTAGGGCTCACCGTGGCGATCATGCTGACGGTCGGGTGGATCAACGGTTACGGGCTGGACTGGGTCAAAGTCATTGCGGGCACCGGCTCCATCTGGAGCTGGTGGTCACCGATCGGAGCCGGGGGAGAACTGCTACGCGTTGCCGTGGTCGAATTAGGCCTTGGCGACGGCGAGTGGGTCATGCCCACCGTCCGACTGGCCGGCCGCCTACTGTCCGTGGTCATCGTATTAGTGCTGATGTTCGCGGGCACTTATGACCAAATTCTTGCACGGGCCACCTGGTCGTTTGCTGCGATCGTGGTGCTGTCACCGGTTATCCACCCCTGGTATCTACTGTGGTTGTTACCGCTGTTTGTCATGCTGGGCATCAAATCGAACTGGCAGCTGCGCTGGGTGATTTTCACCGTCGCGTTTTTCACCGCCTACGGGGCCGGCGACCAACTCTACGTTTGGCAATTCTTAGAACTGGGTAATGCCATGCAAGCCCTGTCCTGGGGGTTATCGATCCTGTTGGCAATCTGGGTCCTCTACTATGACCCGTGGACCTCGCCGATGTTCAAAAACCAATGGCATCTGCGCCAAACCTGGTGGCGCATGGTGCTGGCCTATCAGCGCTGGAAACGTTCACGCAGCCAAGCGGGCCAGTGATGTTTAAACGGTTTGTCCCTTCCAGAATCGACACCGACCCGGGCCACCACATCCGGGTCGGCCTCGCCGCGGCAATCATCATCATGATCGCCTCCTGGGGCGTCGGCTGGTTACCCCAAACCCAAAACTCCTGGTTCGCCGGCACCACCATTCTCAACCCCCTACGCTTCTGGACCCCGGGTGTCACCGTCTGCGCCGTCGCACTGGTCACCGGGGGACTGCTGTTGGTGCGTTCCTGGCTGCGCCTAGGCCAAGCGCTGCAACTGCCCTACACCACCGGTGCCGGCGAAAACACCGTCGGCAGCGTCAAAGAAGCTGCACGCACCGTTCGCATCAACGACCACAAACTTGCCGTCATCAACCGGGCCATCATCTACTGGACCGTCCCCCTGATTTTCGCCTTCCCGATCATGTCCCGCGACGTGTATTCCTACCTGGCCCAGGGACGCCTCCTACACGCCGGGCTCGACCCCTATGGCGAAGGCGTGTCCTCACTGCCCGGCTGGTTCATGATCGGTGCCGACTCCTTATGGGCGCAATCCCCATCACCCTACGGGCCCGCGTTTTTGCTCATTTCACAACTCGTGTGGTTTGTGACCGACGGCGGCCCCGAATGGGCCATTTTGTGTTTTCGCGCCCTCTTTCTTGGCGGCATGGCCATGTGCATGTGGGCCATCCCGCGCCTGGCCCGACGCTTCGGCGCCCGCGGCGACTGGGCCCAGTGGATCTTCATCGCCAACCCACTGTTCGGCCTCTACATGATCGCTGGCGCCCACAACGACACCTTGATGCTCGGTCTGCTGCTCACCGGCTTGTATTTCGTCAACCCGCACTGGACGCCAACAGAAAACCGCCGACGCCGCATTCTGTTCGGATTCATCCTGCTGGGCTGTTCGATCGCGATCAAACCTCTCACCGTGCTGGTCTTACCCTTCGCCGGCATGCTGTTACTCTGGCGACCCGATAGCAACATCTCCTACCGCGCGCGCATTGCCGTCTGGTTCAAATCCGTACTCGCCGTGGGCTTGTTGCTAATAGGATTTGGCGCCATCACCGGCCTGTGGTTCGGCTGGATCCCGGCCATGATGACCTCCGGTTCTGCAGCCTTCCCTTATGCACCCTTCGGCCTGCTGGGCCTGGGCATCGGCTGGTTGGTGGATCTTATCTGGAACACGGGCATCGAACCCGCCGCGCAAGTCGTCTACAGTCTTGGCACTCTGACGATCGCTGCCGTCACCGCCTGGCTGGCCCTGCTACCAAAACCCAAACACCCGATTCTCTCGGCTGCCATAGCACTGACGACGGCGGTCCTGGCCGCCCCTGTCTTCCAGCCCTGGTATGTGTTGTGGGTGCTGCCGCTCTTTGCCGTGGCGGGTCGATGGCGCGGTTGGAGCTCCTCGCTGCTGTATCTACTCGTTGCCGTCCTGATTGTCGCTGGGGTGGTCGATCAACTGGCCGTCTCCCAATGGATCCCGCTGCTGTCCATACGCATTCTCACCGGAACCATCGGGCTCATTGGATTGGCTGTTCTTATATTCTTAGATCCGCTGACGCGCCGCGCATTTCCCCAAACCCGAAAAACGAGCCAATACGTCGCCTAGATTAGCGTGGCTTTAACTCGCCGCTGAGTTGTCGGGGTAGAAAACGCCACCAATCGCTTGCATCTGAATGTGAGCTCCATTACTATTTTATCTCACGTGTACATGAGGTATATATCTCTGAAATATCAGCTGGATTCTCCCGTCACTGAAACGCAGGTAGTAATGAACAACGCAACTGCTAGTACGACTTCGCCACAGGTCAGCAAACTCACTCCGCTCGACGAAGCTAGTTTCAAACCTATTCATCTGCTCGCCACCGTCTGTGTACTGGGTGGAGCATTTGTCGACGGTTATATCCTCGGCATTATTGGTCCAGGTCTCGTGCTGGGTCAGCCCGAACTCCAGCTTGGTCCACTCGCACAGGGCCTGATTGCTTCCAGTGCCTTAATCGGGGTATTCATCGGCGGGCTCATCTTTGGGTCCCTGGCCGACCGATTTGGTCGACGACCGGTCTTCTTTTGGAACCTTCTGGCCTTCGTTGCCCTGTCACTGCTGCAGCTTGTAACAGTTGGTGTATGGGATCTCGTATTGATCCGCCTGGCCCTTGGCCTGGCAATCGGTGTTGAATACGCGGTCGGTACTGCGGTCTTGGCAGAGTTTTCCCAGCGCAAAGGCCGCGGCGTTATCCTAGGCAACTTCGCAGTCTTCTGGATGATTGGCTTTGTGTGCGCATTCCTCGTGGGCGTTGTCTGGACGGGCGACAGCTGGCGCCTGCTGCTTGCAACAAGTGCTGTCCCGGCGTTCATCGTCTTCGTCCTACGGACGCGTCTGCCCGAGACGCCCATGTGGCTCAAGGCCAAGGGCCGTGTCGAAGAATCTGAAGCCGTAGTGCGCAAACACTATGGCGAGGGCTACTACATTCCAGAAGTCGTTCTCGACGAGCGTCAACCTTCGCTGAGAGAAATCTTTACCCGCGATACCTGGCGCAGTAGTGTGTACTCCGGCTTGTTCTGGTTCTGCCAGGTTGGGCCGTTCTTTGCGATTTTCACGTTCCTCACACCGGTGTTCGACAGTCTCGGCATTGAGCAGACCACAGGAACCGAAGTCGTGCTCAACTTGATCCAATTAGCTGGCGCAGGCTTTGGGCTGTTGCTGTTGCACTGGCTGAGTCGTCGAGGCTTCGTCATCCTGACGTTTGCGATTATTGCTTTGACGTTGATTGCGCTGGGCGTACTGCCTGGCACCAGCCAATGGGTCATCTTCCTGTTCGGGCTCTACCTCTTTATGGCTCCGGCGGCTAACAACATCCAATACGTGTATCCCAGTGAAATCTTTGACACACGGGTACGCGGGACAGGCATCGGATTCTCGGCGGCCTTCTCGAGAGTCTCGGCTGCTGCTGTGACGTACATGCTGCCCTGGCTGATGGCTCAATTCGGAGGCTCAGTCACCATGTTGATCATGGCGATCTTCCCAATCATTGGATTAGTGGCGTCGATAGCCTGGGCTCCTGAAACGAAAGAAACCTCGCTGACATAAACTACTCAAGCTTTCAAGATGTGCTGGGCCGTTTAGACTAAGGCTCAGCACATTTTGCTTTGTCCAAAAACAGATCAGGAGTCACGCAATATGGGGGAAGCGCGCCCGCCGGTCCATCGGACCCTCGCAGAACGAGCTTACGATCAATTGCGCGACCTGATTATCTCGGCCGAACTCGCCCCCGGGCAACTCATTGACGAAGAACGCATGATTGAGCGCCTGGGTATCGGACGCACTCCACTGCGCGAAGCCATGCGGCGGTTACGCGCCGAAGGACTCCTGGACATTTACCCGCACCGCGGCACATTCGTTCCCGAAGTAACGGTGCGCGATCTCCGGCAAATCTCCGAAGCCCGCCGTGTACTGGAAGGCTATGCGGCCGCTCGCGCTGCCCAATCTACGTCGGACATCTTCCGGAAGGATCTCGTCGAGGCCTACGAAGAACTCCAAACTATCGAAGACGCAGATGCCGAACGGCTGTTGGATATCGATGCACGGATGCACGAAGCGATCTACCGTGCCATGGATAACCGGTATATCGAATCCACTCTCAAGCAGTACTTCACCCTGTCTCAACGCATGTGGAACTATGTGCTGCCGCGCTTACAGGTCATGAGACCGCACGTTGATGAACATCTTGAAATGCTTCAGGCCGTCATTCAACAGAAACCAGGGGAAGCCGAACAGTTGGCCATCAGTCACGTCACGAACTTTGAAAAAGCGGTCTTAGAAGCGCTTTAATGTCAACCCACTAAATCTCTACGAGTCAGGCCTGGACCACTGCAGGGTGGCAGGGTGCGGGTCCAGCACGGCGAAGGCAGTTACCGTTCAGCCTTCAAAGCGTCTGGCCACAATTGTGTCATGCATTGCTTTCAGCATGGAAGAAGCATTGTCACAATGAGCTTCAACCTGCATCCTAAAACTATGCAAAATATTCAGAATCCACACTGCAATCGTGACGTCGTGATCATCGGAGGGTGCTTCTATGAAGCTTCTATAGATGTCAATACCTTTTTGCTGAGTGAGCGGCTTGATTGAGGTGCCGGTAAACTCGACGGGCCAGATAGCGTTTCAAGCATCTACGTATCTCTCGGTCAGTTTTGCCTTCGATGCGTCGTTTTTCGACATAAGCTTGGGTTTCGGGATCATGGATTGTTCGGTGCATCGCGATCACGTTGAGGGCTCGGTTGAGTTGGCGGTCACCGCCTCGGTTGAGCCGGTATCGCACCGTGTTACCTGAGGAAGCTGGCAGTGGGCTTGCACCAGCTAGAGCGGCAAATGCTGCCTCGTTGCGGAGCCTTCCGGGATAAGCCCACGCCACGAGCATCGTGGCTGCTGTGACTGGTCCGATACCAGTTTCGTTGGTGAGGTCAGCAGCGGGACTTTGTGCAATCAGGTTCGACAGCTGTTTGTCATTCTGGAGAATCTCAGTGTGGGCTTGTCGGACGCGTTGCGCTAAACGAATAGCCTCGCTGCGTGCGATAGCTAAGCTGATGGGTTCTTTTCTGCTACGCCAGGATGCGATCTGGCTGATGATTTTCATCCCGAGTGCACGCCGTGCATCGATGCCTAAATCAATGGTCCGCAGTAACGCAGTTAGGGCGTTGATGGCTCTGGTGCGTTCGCGTGCTAATTCGTCTCTGGCGGTCAACAAAATCTGCAGTGCACTCTGAATGTCGTCGTGACCTCGTGGTTTGCGTAGCCGGTCAGTGGCCAATGGCAAGACTGCGCTGGCAATACGGAACGCATCAATGGGATCAGTTTTACCAATACCTCGGCGGGTTTTGTTGCTCATACGAGGCGCCTCGACGACTTCGTAGCCTGCCGTATCGACTGCTTTGGCCAGCTCAGCCCCGTAGCTGCCGATGCCCTCGATGACCCACAGACTATCCAGGTCTCCGTCGGTCCGTCGCCCGGCCCATGACAGAGCCCGTCGCAGCCCAGGTTTTGTGGTCGGAAACGTTTGGGTATCGACATGAACGCCACTGTTGGTGACCACAGCATAGGTGTGTGTTGCAGCGTGGGTGTCGACTCCGATGACATATGCATACTGGTGTGAAACGATAGTGGACATAGCGATTGTTTCCCTTCGGATCTGTTCGCGGACCGTGTTTCGGTCGCTATCGGCTGACACCGAGCCCGGACAGGAATCACTTCGGGGCAAAACTGTAACGGGTCACAACGCTCAATGTTGGACATGCTTCTATCAGGCCACCAAGGTGGACCGGGCGGTGTCGGCCCACCGTTGTCATCGGACAATTCATAGGCAAGACACCCCATCACGGAGGTCAGTTTTGTCATGAGTCACGACAACGCCAGTGTGCCAATCAACCTACCCGGCCAGCCAGTCCCGGACTAGCCACTTTCAGCTTTACACGTTTTCGTCAAGCTGCTGGAACAAGTTGTGCTGGGCGAGATTCGTAGAACGTGCCGTCTCTGAGCATGGCGAACAGGACGTCGGATCGGCGTCGGGCGAGGGCGATGACGGCTTGGTTGTGGCGTTTGCCTTCGGCGCGTTTTTTGTCGTAGTAGGCCCGCGAGGCGGGGTCGCCTTTAATCGAAGCAAAGGCAGATAAGAACAGCACTCGTTTGAGGACTTTGTTGCCGCGCCGAGATGGGGATTCTCCACGGATGGAGGTGCCGGATTGGCGGGTCACGGGTGCGATGCCAGCATATGAAGCTAGGTGTGCTGCGGATTTGAAGTCTTTGCCCACCACTTCAGTGAGAATGCGTGCGGCTGTCCTGACCCCGATGCCTGGCATGGAGGTCAGGACTTCGGTAAGAGGGTGCGCATCAACGACTTTCAAGATCTCAGTTTCGATATCGGCCCGTTGCTGGGTCAGCTGTTGAAGTTGAGCCGCCAACCGCCCGACGATGTGTTCAGCAGCGTTCGTGCCAGTCACCACGGTGGTTTGTTCAGCTAGCGCGGCAAAGATCTCGTCGGTGAGTCGCGCCGCCATTCGGGGCGCTAATTTCTTTAACCGGGTTCTGACATGTCCTCGCCCGGCGCGCTGCAAAGCGGCCGGAGTTGGATACCTACCCAGCACATCCACCACGGCCGGGTGGGCCAGCCTGGGCCCAAGCACCCGTTCCAGCGTGGGGTGAATCTGGGTCAATAATCCTCGCAGCCGGTTGCGGACTTGAGTCAGTTGCGCGGCAAGATCGTCATCAAAACCACACAGCATCGATAGTTCGGCAATCTGTTCTTCAGCGATCGTGATCCCGCGCAATGTGTGGGGCATGGTGCGCGCTGTTTCGGCGATGATGTAGGCATCTCGGGCATCTGTTTTAGCCTGGCCCGGATGTAAATCGGCCACCCGGCGCATCGTCAACCCTGGTAGGTAGGCGACTTGGATCCCGAGTTGTTGGGCAACCGCGATCACTAACGCGCCGATGGTTTTGGGCTGATCTACCACAACCAATAACTCGCCGTATTTGGTCGCAAGATCTTTCAACAGCTCCTGAATCTTTGGTTCAGATTGCGGCAACGGCTTGTCATATACGACCTTGCCATCGTGGTTGACAGCGGTGGCATGATGGTCGGACTTGCCGACGTCGATGCCAAGAAACACTTGAGGTTCCATCGGGTACCTTCTTTGACTCGTTCCAGTAAAAAGACCAGGTCACCGATGGCCCGTCCGCTCACAACCACGTTACAACGGCCCGCAAGTTCCAAGAGCGTGCTTCTATTAGCGATCCGAACGAACCAGACCGGTTCCGGTGACAACACCCCCCGGATTATGGTCAACTGGGGGCAAACATCATGCCGGAACCAGCCGGCTTCCTACACTGCATATCCTGCCGGAAAACAGTGACACCTAAAAGGTAACGGGGCGGCCGGACTCAGCGCCGCCCTGGTGTTAGCCCGAGCACGTCGAACGGTCACTGTTATCGACGCCGGACAACCACGCAATGCCCCGGCCGCTCGATGATGGCGACGAGCTTCGGGCCGGTCAGCTGATCATTGCCACCGGCGTTCGAGACGTGCTCCCCGACATCGACGGTGTGGAATTTGACCAGGAAGCGCTGGATACGCTTGCTGCGGTTGGCATCCCACTGATTGACGAACAGGTATCCGCAGTCGAGGTCACGGAAGATGCAATCTCCGGGTTGCGCCTAGCAGACGGTCGAACCGTGCCGGTTGAGGCGGTCGGGGTTTCCAGTGGCATGCGGGCAAACCTCGACGGTCTCGAAGCGCTTGGACTGGAAACAGAAACCAACCCACAAGGCACCTTCTTGCGGGCCGACGACACCGGCCACACCAACGTGCCCGGCGTTTGGGGCACCGGCAACGTCATGGACCCGGATTTACAACTCAGCGAATGTATTTCCCATGGGGCGCGAGTGGCCGTCACGATCAATAACGGTCTAATCTTTGGTGACGCCGAAGCCGCACTCGCAGCCACACGGAAGAGCGTGTAAAAGAACAGCAGGTTGTGCTTTAAATGTAACCGGCATCCGAAGGTTTCGACCCTGTCAGATGCCGGTATGTTGCGCCCCAGGAGGGACTCGAACCCCCGACCTACGGATTAGAAGGCCGTTGCTCTATCCAGCTGAGCTACTGAGGCAACGGGGATAGTCTACCCAAAATGTTGTCCACAATTCGAACTTGCTATCCGTGTTATCCACAGTTTAGTCTTCCTCAAACATTGCCAGCGGGGTGATCGTCTTGACTGAACACATATTCGAACCCTGATTCGGATAACTGTTGAGTGAAAGGACTGGAACATGAAAACCCAATTGACTGTTCGAGGTAACGTGGCCACCGCACCGCGCCGATTCGTCACCGACGATGGAACGGTGATCGCAGAATTTCGACTGGCCGCCACTGAGCGCTACTTCAACCGACAAACCCAAGAATGGGAAGACGGCACCACCTCCTGGTATACGGTGTCCGCATTCCGCCGGCTTGCCGAAAACATCTTCCGGTCGTTTTCGGTTGGGGATCCGGTAATCGTCTCCGGCAAGCTGACCATCAAACAGTGGACTTCTAAAGACGAGACTAAAAAGGGCACGACCCCAGAAATCAATGCGGAAACCGCTGGGCACGATCTGCTGCTTGGTTTTACTGATTTCACGCGCTTCACTAAATCTAAGCCCACCATCGTCGAAGAGCACTCGAATGATGGGCCGCTGATTGATCACGGGTGGGAAGAACCCGAGGCACTGTCGGCCTAATGTTCGCTACAAAGTAGATCGGTTGTCGCGCAGCGTGAAGAATTACGTTCTGTCGCGGCAACCGACTACTGTAGAGCCTATGGCCGAATTTATTTACCAAATGATCAAAGCTCGCAAGAAAGTGGGCGATAAGGTCATTCTCGACGACGTAACTATGTCCTTTTTCCCCGGCGCCAAGATCGGTATGGTCGGACCCAACGGTGCCGGTAAATCCACCATCTTGAAAATCATGGCGGGCCTGGATGAGCCCTCGAATGGCGAAGCCTGGTTGTCCCCGGGCTACTCGGTTGGCATCCTACTGCAGGAGCCACCGCTGACGGAAGACAAAACCGTATTAGAAAACGTGCAGGAAGGTGTTGGTGAGGTGTACCAACAGCTGCAGCGTTTCAACCAGATCTCAGCCGAAATGGCCGAACCAGATGCAGACTTTGAATCCCTCATGGATGAGATGGGGAAGCTGCAAGAAGCTATCGACGCTGCCGACGGATGGGACATTGACTCTCAAATCGGCCAGGCCATGGAGGCCCTCCAGTTGCCACCCGGTGACGAACCGGTCACCCACCTATCCGGTGGTGAACGCCGTCGCGTTGCGCTGGTGAAACTGCTGCTAGAAAAACCAGACCTACTGTTGCTCGATGAGCCGACGAACCACCTAGATGCTGAGTCAGTCGCATGGCTTGAAGGCCACCTGGCGAACTACCCAGGCGCTGTCATTGCGATTACTCACGACCGGTACTTCCTGGACCATGTGGCTGGATGGATTGCCGAAGTCGATCGCGGCCGCCTGTACCCATACGAAGGCAACTACACCACGTATCTCGAACAGAAACGCGACCGCCTGGCTGTGCAAGGTAAGAAGGATGCGAAACTTGCTCGCCGCCTGCAGGAAGAACTCGACTGGGTTCGCACGAACGCGAAGGGTCGCCAGGCCAAACAGAAAGCTCGTCTGGAACGCTACGAAGAAATGGCGGCCGAAGCCGAGAAGACTCGTGTGCTGGACTTCGAAGAAATTCAGATTCCACCCGGGCCGCGCTTGGGTAGCCAAGTCATTGAAGCCGACAACATTTCCAAGGGCTTTGACGGCCGAACCCTGATCGAAGATCTGAGCTTCTCGTTGCCACCAAATGGCATTGTGGGCATCATCGGTCCAAATGGTGTCGGAAAAACCACCCTGTTCAAAACCCTGGTTGGCCTCGAAGACATCGACTCTGGCGATCTAAAGATCGGTGAATCGGTCAAGATTTCCTATGTTGACCAGAACCGTACGAATATCGATCCAGAGAAATCTCTGTGGGAAGTGGTCTCGGACGGGCTGGACTACATCCAGGTTGGCAACGTCGAGATGCCATCGCGTGCGTATGTCTCCGCCTTTGGGTTCAAGGGCCCGGATCAGCAGAAGAAAGCAGGTGTACTCTCCGGTGGTGAACGCAACCGCCTGAACCTGGCACTGACCCTCAAAGAGGGCGGCAACTTGCTGCTACTTGACGAACCCACCAACGACTTGGACGTTGAGACACTGACCTCGTTAGAAAACGCGCTGCTGGAATTCCCTGGCTGTGCCGTGGTCATCTCGCACGACCGCTGGTTCCTTGACCGTGTGGCCACCCACATGCTCGCATGGGAAGGCACCGAAGAAAACCCAGCCAACTGGTACTGGTTCGAAGGAAACTTCGAATCTTACGAAGCCAACAAGCTGGAACGTCTCGGCCCGGATGCCATCCGCGAAGCACGCGCCACGCACCGTCGTCTGACACGTAACTAATCTCATCAAGAGCTCCTGCCCTGCCCACCGCGTGATGTGCAGGGCAGGAGTTTTTGGTCCCGTTTTTTAAAAAGACTTGGGAGTTATTCAGGGGCCGGTGGTTCCGTGACGTCGGTCAACACTGGCTCGTCGTCCGAAGTCTGAGGATCTTTGACGAACCACAGCATCAACAGCCCGGCTGCCAGGACGATAATGATCGCAGGCACCATCATGCGAGATTCACCGGCCATGCCCACAAATATGGCGATCAGTGTTGGTGTCAGAAACGATACCGACCGTCCAGTCGTGGCATACAGGCCATACATTTCCCCGGCGGTTTGTGCCGTAGTCAACCGGCCTAAAAATGCGCGAGATGAAGACTGCACGGGGCCTACGAAGAAGCATAAGAAGAGCCCCCAAATCCAAAACGCCAGGGTACCGTTCTGCACGAAGATAATGACCGCAGAAACAATCAGACCCAGCAGCGAAACCACAATAATGCGTTTGGGACCAAAACGGTCATCGAAGAGCCCACCGATAAAAGCACCGGCAGCAGCCACGACATTGGCGGCAATCCCAAAGAATAAAATCTGCCCGGGGTCCACACCGTAGACGGTCGTGCCCAGGATCGCTCCGTAGGCGAAGACCGCGCCCACCCCGTCGCGGAAGATCGCTGAGGCGACAAAGAACCAAAAGGTGTTCCGTCGGTGCTTCCATAGTTCCACGATCGTCGCAATGAGCTGGCGATAGGACTGCAGAATCGATACGCGTGGGGAGCGTTGACACCCTTGAGCGCGATTACGATTCCGCATCACGATGAGTACTGGCAGTGCGAACACCAGGAACCACAGGGCAGCAAAGACCGCCACGAAACGTATATTGAGGGCGTCGTCGTTGGTGATGCCGAACCAGTGGGTGTCACCACTGATGAACCCGACATAGACCAGTAACAGCAAAAAGATCCCGCCGAGATACCCCGCACCCCACCCAAGGCCGGAGATCCGGCCGATCGTGGACTGGTTGGCAATATTGACCAGCATTGCGTTGTACTGAACACCGGCGAATTCGAAGAACACGTTGCCGACCGAGAGCAGGATCACGCCCAGCAGTAAATACGACTCTTGGGGTTGAACGAAGAAACACGCGGCCATAGTCACAATAACCAGCCCGGTGTTGACTCCAAGCCACAGAGTCCGGCGCCCGTCGTTGTCAGCACGTCGGCCAATAACCGGTGCGGTCAGGGCGATGATGGCCCCGGCGATCGCATTACCCGCGGCTAACCAGGAGGTGCCGCGGTCATCCGCGCCGAAGCCTTCGGATGCCAGATAGGTTCCGAACACGAAGGTGATCATGACCGCGTTGAAAGCGGCCGAACCCCAGTCCCACAGCGCCCAGGTGGCTATATGCGAGCGTTTGGTCTGTGGCGGGTGTGAGGAGCGTGAGGTGGTGAGCGCTTCAGACATGTTCGCATCCTAACCATAGTGGGGTGGCATTGAAGTAAACACGGGGTGACCTGCAGGCCGGCGTACTGGTTAGTCGTATTGTGGCAATCGAATCATGCCCTCCTGAGCGACGGTGGCCACCAAGTCGCCGTCGATGGTGTAGATATAGCCGATGCTGAGCCCTCGGGAGGATTGCGCGGACGGGGACTCCTGGACGAACAGCAGCCAGTCATTGAGGTTGAACGGTCGGTGGAACCACATGGCATGATCCAAGGAAGCAATAGATTTATCGGGTTGTACCCAGGTGAGTCCGTGGGTGCGGAAAATCGATTCCAACATGGTGTAGTCCGAAGCATAGGCCAGGCCAGCGGCCGCTACGTTGGGGGAGAAGTTAACCGGAGTGAAGGTTTTCATCCATACAATATTGCGGTTGACCTGCTCGGATGCCGGACGTAGGAACATCGGTTCATACGCATACCGGATGTCAAAGGGCCGGTTATAGGCCAGTTCTTGGGCAGCCGGGTCATCGATCATGCCCACCAGCGCCGAGATCGGTGGCAGTCCGTCGGGGTGGGGGATGCCTTCGGGCATTGGCGCCTGGTGTTCAACGCCTCCGGATTCGGTCTGGAAGGAACAGGTCAGCGACAAGATCACTTTGTCGTGCTGGGTGACTTCCACGTGGCGCACCGAAAAGGATCTGCCGTCGCGGTTGTGATCCACGGTGATGTGTAATGGCTGGGTCGCATCGCCGGGCCGAATGAAATAGCAGTGCATTGAGTGCAAGAACCGGTCTGCATCGACCGAGTGGCTGGCAGCCACCAACGATTGGGCTAAGACCTGACCACCGAACACCCGGCCACCGGTTTGGGGTGGCGTGTGTCCACGGAAAGTGCTGGTGTGTTGGGTGTCGTCGATGCGCTCGAGTTTTAGCACATCACGCAGAATGTCGGTGGGGTCATCCGGGTATGGGGTATTTGCCATGTGCGCCTTTCAGAGGGGGTTTTGTTCATACTCTAGTGCTGTCAGCTCAATTGCGGGCAGACCTTAGCGACCCCGTCGAGACGCTGGGCATAATTGGGTGCATGGAATACGTTGTGCCCTTCGCCTCGCTGAACTCTGTCAAAGATTTACAAAGCTTTGTGACCCGGGCAAAAACCCTGGATACCACTGGCGTGCGCTTTGTGGTCAGTGGTCAGGTACTGGCTGCGTCCGTGTCGGTCATGCACCCGGCAGGACTGGGCGACGGCGTACCGATTGTCATCGGGCTGCGGACCTTCGCTCTAGATTTCGCTGGGCAGCCCCGGTTCGAATTGGACTCAGTCTTCGAAATGGACGCGATCACCGACCGAAGCCACCGGATGATCTCGGAAAACTCGACGGCGTTTCCGTTGCCGCCACGGGAGATCGCGGTATCCTGGACGGCGATGAATGCTCCGCGCTCCGGGTGGACGACAGCCGCCGTGGTTGAGGATGCCGATATTCGCAAGATCGCTCGGGACGGCATCTCCAAAGTCTCGGAGGGTCTGCCCGACAACCCTGGCGCCCCGTTGTTAGCGCAGGTGCGCTCGGCGGTCTGGGGTGAGCAGATTGGCGATCCGTCGCACGTGGAATTCCCAGCCGGTGCGACGCTGGGAGCTCACAGTTTAGGGTTTCTGTTGCCGCGCGGTGAGACGACCGTCTCAAGGGCAGGCAACTGGGTGCGCTTGACCAGCACCGGAGGGCATATCTTGGCCCGCCGGGCGGTGGCGCTTTAGAGCTGGTTTTGCATCGCGCGTGCGGCGCGCTGGAAATAATCCCACATTGTGTCATCGTGCAGCGGGGATAACTCTAAGGTGTCCATCGCATTGCGCATGAATCGCAACCAAGTGTCCCGAGCTTGGGCATCAATGTGGAAGGGCATGTGCCGGGCACGCAGGCGCGGGTGACCGCGCTGCTGGGAATAATCGGTGGGTCCGCCCCAGTACTGGATCAAAAACAGGCGTAGACGGTCTTCAGCCGGGCCCAGGTCTTCTTCGGGATACATGGCCCGAAAGTCTTCGTCCTCGGCGACCTGTTGGTAAAACGCTGCGGTCAGCTTCCGGAAGGTCGGCTCGCCACCGACCTGATCATAAAACGATGTCTGTTCCGCGGGCGCATTGGTCCGCTGCGCAGTACGGGCAGCAGCCTGGGACTGTGCCGGGGTCGCGTTGGGAACTTCGGGTTCATCGGCAGACTGGGCGGTAACAATGTCGCGGCGTTGTTGTTCGGCTTCGCGTTCGGCCCGGATCGCGGCCAACCGGGCGTCGTCATTGCCGGTGACCTGCGAGGGTTTCTTCGCGTTGCGCGGTTTCAACACGGCAATCGGGGCGCCCAGGCGCGAGGAGAACTTCGGTAGTTCCGGCATCTGGTGCTGGTTCGGGATCTCAATGGTGATCGGGAAATTCACGCTGCGGGCAATGAAACACTGCCGGTGCGCTTCATCATGCAGTTCACGAGCCCGCGGTAACAGCATTGCATCGGCCACCCAAACTTCTGGGTATAGTCTCGCTGCTGTGACTTGTCCGTCTTCGGCCCCGGCCTGAAGCGTCAGTTCACCGCGGACCGTGACTTTTTCGACTTCGATCTCGGCCTGACCAGCCACGTAGAGATACGACAGGATGTGGCACTCGACTAGTGCGGCCAGCAGCAGCTCTTCGGGGTTCCACCGTGAGGCGTCTCCGTGGAACGGTTTGGCGGCTGAGCCCCGCAGTTCACCGGGACCATCGGCTTGGATCACCACATCACGACTAAACCCGCGGTTCGGGTGCGGTCGGGTCGTGTCGGTGTTCCATTCGGCGCGTAAAGAAAACTCGTGTTGCACAAGCCCCAGTCTAGTTCAGCCACCGCGGCGCGGTTGGGCATTGCACCAGGCGGCGAACACCTAGACTAGGGGCATGAATTTGGTTGAACTCTCCGAAGTCACCGACACCACGCTAGATACCACCGCGCTCCGGGATGCGGTGAGTGCCGCAGACGCCGGCGCCGTCGTCGTGTTTGAAGGCGTGGTGCGCGATCACGATCCAGAAGCCGCCGGTCAGGTGACCGGGCTGGAGTATACGGCCCACCCGGATGCCACGAAGTTTTTACGCGAGATCATCGCAGAAGCCAATACCGAGATGCATAACGAACTGGATCACGGTCCGCTACCGGTCCGCGTGGTCGCCGCGCACCGGATTGGGACCCTGCACGTCGGGGACACGGCCCTGGTGGTCGCCGTATCTGCCGCCCACCGTCAAGAAGCCTTCGCCGTGTGCAGCGACGTCGTGGAAGAAATCAAAGCCCGCGTGCCGATCTGGAAGCTGCAGTTCGGCGCCGAGGGCAGCCAGTGGGTGGGGATTTAACCCCCGGCAAACGGCGGCAGCACATCCACGGTCGCACCGGGTGCCAGTGTGGTTTCTTCGGTGGCTCGGGCGCCGTCGACGAGAAATGAACACCGCGAAATGACATCGGCGGTGGTTTGGGCGTCAGAGAGCTGCGTGACGATCTCGGCCACGGTCGTGGCATCCAGGTTGAGCTGTTTGGTGCCGACGACGTCGGCAGCGGCGGCAAAAAGACGAACGGTAATCATAGGGCTATGTACTCGACTGTTCCTTCAACTGGCACGCCGTCAATCTCCGGTGGGATGTGCAACAGACCGGTGGCCTGACCCATTTTGACGGCGAGATGAGAATTGGACGGTAGTGGCACGGCGCGATCGTTGTCATCGACCGTGGCCAGCATGTAGTAGTGCAGGTTTTTAGGGGTGCGCAGTTCCTGAGTGGTTACTACGTGATGGATGCGCGGGTGGGGTGTTTGGCGCTGCATTTTCCGGATGCCCGGGATGACGAAGATATGCAGCGAGACGAACACGGCAACCGGGTTGCCGGGTAGAGACCAGACCGGGGTGCCGGCCGGGGACAGCCCGAAACCCTGGGGTTTGCCGGGGCGGATATTGACGTCCCCGAACCGGATGGCCTGGTCGGGGTCGTCGTGCTGCCAGGCTGAGAGCACGTAGTTGGAGATATCGTGTGCCCCAACCGAGGCGCCGCCGGTCAGGATGATCGCATCAACCGTGTGTTCGACCTGGGCGATTGTGTGCTCCAGGCTGGCTGCTGAGTCGCGGACGCGCACCTGGTGGGTTGCTTCGGCGCCGAGGCTTTCCAGCGTGGCGGCCACCAGCGGGGCATTGGAATCCGGGATCTGGCCGTATCCCAGTGGGGCACCGGGGGAGACCAGCTCATCGCCGGTGGAGATGATCGCGACTTTAGGCTGACGTGCGGTGTAGACACTGGCGGTTCCGGTCGCGGCAATCGCTCCGATGTGGTTGGGCCGTAAAAACGTGCCGGCGGGCGCCACTAGGGATCCTGCCGTTGTGTCTTCGGCGCGGCGTCGGATGTGCCGGTTGGCTTCGGGCACCTGATCAAACGTAATGTCTGCAGGCAGATCCTGGGTGGGTTCGTGGAAGACTTCTAGCGGGACAATCGTGTCCGCGCCGTCGGGGACTGGCGCGCCGGTCATAATCGCTGCTACCTCACCGGGTCCGATGGACTCGGGTGTGCGGTGCCCGGCCGGAATGGTTTTGGTGACCGGCAGCGTGCCGGGCGTGAAGTCGGTCAGCGAGACCGCATATCCATCCATGGCAGCGGCATCCCAAGGTGGCAAATCGACACTAGCGGTCACATTGGCGGCCAGCGTGAGCCCCAGGGCGTCGCCCAGCGGCACCTCGGTCACGGGGAGCGGACTGACTAGGTGCAAAATCCGCGACAGGTGTGCTTCTTGGGTGATCATTTCAAACTCGTTTCGGCCGCTGTGGTGTTCAAACCTTGGACACCACCATCAAGATACCCCACCACCTGGTGCCCGGCGCTTGTCAGGCGTTGGGCGGCACGAATTGAACGTGGTCCGGTCCGGCACAGTGTCACCAGACGCTGCCCTGCCACCGGTGTGAAACTGTCCAGCTGATCAAATGGCACATGCACGGTCGCAAACGGTGCCGGTGCCTCGGCCACTTCATCGGCCCGGCGCACATCGATCACCGTCGTGGTGTCATCCAGCGCCTGGGTGGTCACCGCAGCAACTCGTACCGTTTCGAGTTCTTCAATTGGTGCCAGCGGAATTTCCGTGGTTGTCATATCCAGGGCGTCAATGACCAGCATCCGCCCCAGCAACGGTTTGCCCACGCCCAGCAACAGCTTGATTGCCTCGGTTGCCAACATCGTGCCCACCATCCCGGCCACCGCACCGAGAATACCCATCTCAGCACACCCGGGAGTCGCTCGAACGGCTGGGGTGTCTGGGAAAACATCCGTCAGCCGGATCGCTGGCCCATAAGTTCCGGTGGCATCGAAAATGGTGACCTGCGCCGACCACTGCATCAGTGCGCCAAAGACCACTGGCACACCCAGTTCCGCAGCACCGGCATCCACAACAAAGCGCGTATCAAATGAGTCAGACCCGTCAATGACCACATACGGTCGCACCGGCCCCACCACGTCGGCAAAGTTCTCGGTCAAGCGTATACGGTGACCAACCACCTCCACCTCGGGGGCGATGCGCTGCCCGGCGGCAATCGCCGAGTCGATCTTGGGCTGGCCAATCCGATCCACCGAGTGCAAAATCTGGCGGTTGAGATTCGACAGCTCCACGACGTCATCATCAAACACATCGATCCGACCCACCCCGGCTGCCGCCAGATACGGGATCACGGTTGAGCCCAGCCCACCGGCACCCACCACGGCCACCCGCGCACCGGCCAGCTTCTGGGCACCGCCGTCCCCAATTTCCGGCAGACGACGATGGCGGGCAGTTCTGCCACGAATAAAATCAGGCCCAAAGTTCATGCTCCAAGCCTAACAATGTGCTGCCACAAAGTAACCGGCAAACGTTAGGATAGACACATGCGTTCTTCACAAGCTCGAGTCCGGGTCGCTCGCGTCACTAAAGACGGCGGCCGAACGCACCGCGCCGACACCCTGGCAGTGGAAGAGCCGCTAGAAATTCGCGTCAACGGTGAACGCCTCGCGGTCACCATGCGCACCCCGGTCCACGACTTTTCGCTTGCCGTGGGTTTCGCCCTGTCCGAGGGCATTATCAACTCCGCAGACGACGTCGCCGCCGTGCGCTACTGCCAAAAAGATCAAGGTCCCAAAGGCCTGAGGCCCGTCGGGCAACTCACGCCCGGTGTCGATGCTTCCGCTGAGCTGGCCATGCCACTGACCCTGGGGACTTTTGCTGGAGCATTGGACGACACCTCAGATAACGTCGTGGACATCACCCTGGCCCCGCATGTGCCACCACCTGCCACTGCGGCACAACGCCAACTGGTGGTGAATTCCTCATGCGGGCTCTGTGGGCGTCAGTCGCTGGACGATGTTCACCAAAACGGTTGCTACCCGATCGACGCGCGCTCCGACTTCACCCTGGACGAGCACACCGTCATGGGCCTACCGGACCGACTCAGCGAAGATCAAAAAGTCTTCGCCAAAACCGGTGGGTTACACGGTGCCGGACTGTACGACGTTGATACCGGGGAAATCCTTGTCGTCCGTGAAGACGTCGGACGGCATAATGCCGTCGATAAGGTTCTGGGTTGGGCTCTGATGGAGGGCCTGCTACCGCTACACCGGCACGTGCTGGTCACTTCCTCGCGTGCCAGCTTTGAACTTGTCCAAAAAGCCGCGATGGCTGGCGTGCCGATGCTGGTGGCCGTCTCAGCGCCTTCTTCGCTGGCAGTCGAGCTGGCCCGCGAGTCCGATATGACGCTTGTGGGCTTCACGCGCGGTCACCGTTGCGTCATCTACGTCGGTGAAGATCGGATCGTGCCACCTGAGGAACGTGCCGACGACATCGCAGCAGCCCAATAATCGCGTGTTGACGTCGCGAAATTGCTAGCGCGTCCTTGCAGTAGATACAACCCTCTTCAGCCGAATTGTGGATAGCGTATGCACCGCTCGCGTAAGTTACTTGAATTTTCCAGAATCCGATAACGAGGGCTAGATATCGGGCTTCGATGCGGTTACTTTATGGGAACAGTCTTTTCCGACCTGATAAAGGCATCACTCATGAAGTCATCCTCGAAGAAGTCTGCTGCCCAATGGCTGCTGAGCGGATTTACTGCATTTACACTCACATTTTCTTTAGCCGGTTGCTCTCAAACTGCTGAAGAAAACCCGGAACTCGAAAAGACCACCGATGCTTCTCTGGTCGAAACTGCCGAATACGTCCCAGCATCTGCAGATGGCCCGGCACAAAACGTTCCCGAACCACAACTGCCTATCTCTGCGACAGAGAAGTCGGAGGCGGGTGCCGAGGCTACGTTGAAGTATTTTTGGGAAGCCATCGACTATGGGCGATTAACCGGTGATACCACCTATGCAGGACTTGTTTCATCGGAATCGTGCGATCTTTGTTCCGACCTAATCTCGGGCTGGACGCGGGTATACGAGGAAGACTCGTGGGCAGTATTGCACGGCAACATGGCTCTCGAAGTCCAAGATCTTGATATCTCTACTGAAGCCGACCGGGGCGAGACTATCGCGGGTATCAGCTTCGTTATGACTGAACCTGCAGTGGACTTCTATGAAATAGACGGACATCTCGAAGATGACAGTTTCGATACCGAAAGTACAGCGGACTGGTGGGCTGAGTTGAATTTTGACGAAACATCTGAACGTTGGAAAATTGAGTGGATAGGCGTAGAAGACCATCTTTCGGAGGATTAGCCCCGATGCGTCACGTTCTAAATTCGTTGCTTCTCTGCTTTGCGACTCTTTCCATCTTGATCTTCGCGTGGGACCCAAATGCTGTTGCTAATGCTGCTTTCGATGTCAAAGATGAGAGTGACGGACATTCGATGTTTGTGCGAATCGAACAGAACTCTCGTATCTCTAACCGGCCCCCTCAGCGGCAGAACTCAGCGCGATCAAGCCAACAATCTAGTCGACCGTCGCATCATAGTACTAAGCAAAATACGAGTCCCAGCACATATTCGGTGGATGCTGGTCCGATTACTACTCAAGCGCCCACAAGTTCGACTGTTTGTTTCAGAGGGGGCAGGGGCGTCCTCACGCCGGTACAATCCAGCTACCTTTGCAATATGTCTGTACTAGACGACCTCCGTCGGATCCCAGAGACAGAGGCTTCGCTGGCCCGACCAGCGGCACAACCAGCACCGGCTCCAGAACCAATCGAGATCGTTATCACTGCTTCAGACCTCTTGGAACTTATTCCTACTACACCGCAAATCTTGATGGACCGGGGACCATTTGGTCTAAAGAACGCGCATACAAATTTCTATGCCAGCGATCATCAGGCGCAAACCGTCACGGAGACGATGTTCGGGCAACAAGTGACTATCGTGGCTACACCCGTCGAATACCGCTGGGATTACGGTGATGGCGCCACATTAACGACTACAACTCCTGGTCGTCCGGTTGATGCATTTAACGTTGAGACTGAGACGAGCCACCAATATACAGAGCCCGGTAGGTATACCGTCACGCTGACGACAGTTTTTGAGGGAACCTACCAGGTAGATGGTGGTCCGACTCAAGCGGTCAGTTCCACTGTCACACAGCAAGCCGAGCCTGTTGAGATCCAAATCTGGCGAGCAGTGACCCGCAACGTCGACCAAACCTGCTCAGAGAACCCGAGTGCCTGGGGTTGTTAGAGCGATCTAGCCATCGCGATGTGCGCCCGCAATCACGAACACGCCCCAACTTACAAGAGCTAGCTCATAGAGATAAATTTGGGTGTTGCCAAGCATGGGTCTCATCTGCACACACTAGAGCAGTAGTTGAACTTGTCCCTTACAGGTTCGGAGCTCCAGGAATGCAACTTAAGACACTTCGAAAACGCGACGAAGTCCGCTGTCAGTCGGGTGCCTTATTTTACCGTCCTCTTAGCTGACAAATACGATCCACGTACGTAGCACGAAGGAGAAACCATGCAGACTACTGAAATCGTTGAACGGGTATAACAGCGTGCCGAGTTAGACTCGTTCGACGACGCCAATGATACCGTCGTCGCCCTGTTCGAAACCTTGTCGCTTCGTGATCTTAAAGACGAGCGCGACGACTTCGCGGCACAATTGCCTAAAGCCTATGGAAAGATCCTTAAGGCTGATGCCCCTGCGGTCAAAGAGCGTTTCGATGCTTCGGAGATGGTGCGTCGGGTGAGCAAAAAGCTTGGCACTACACTCGAGGAGAGCCGCACTCGTACACATGCAGCATTTTCTGTCCTGATGGAGGCAGTATCAGACGGGCAGGTGACGAACCTGCTCGATGCCCTACCTGATGACTATGCTTCCTATGCCAGCTGGAACAATGCTTAACGCTTTTCTAGCATCTTAAGATCCCGAAAAGCGATCGTTAGAACGCCTTGCGAGCGCGCAGAGCACGTTGGACGTCGTCGTGTAATTCGGTCAGAATCCGTTTGAGCCCAGTGTTGGTGGTCGTCGTCGCCACCGCCGTCGTCTGTACCGCTGTGTCTTGGGTAATCTCCCACATGGGGAAGAGTCCGACCGTAAATGTCTCGGCAGTTTCGAAGCTGCTGGCATCCCAGAGGTCATCGACGGTGGCGAAATACTTTTCGGTATAGGGCAGCAGCAGCGAGATGTCGTGGACGTCTCGGAAGCCCATCACGAGGCGACGCAATTCCAGGTTGGTGGGTTCACCGGAGGTCATTAGCCGCCAGGTTGCTGCCTTATTTTCCCGGGTTGGGATCATGGCCCGAGCCTGCATGGCGGCCAGATACCCTGTGGAGGTGTCATCTGCCATTTCGGCAGCGTCGATCTCGGTCTGGCCCGCTTCCCCCATGGCGACGAGTCGCTGGAGTGCGGTCCAGGCCATGTCGGTGGAGACTGAGAAGCCTTGTGGACCTTGTTTGTCTGCGAGCGCGCTGAGGGTGGTGACTTGGTCCTGGCGGGCGTGCCGCATAAACGCCTGGATGAGTTGTAACTGGACATCCGAGCCCGTGGGGGTTTGCAGAGCAAGCTGCCAGAGGCGAGAGGCGAAATGCTGCCGGTAGAGCGGTACTTGGCCTGTTGGGATGTAGCGTTCGAAGGTTTCGGCGGTCTGGCGCAGCAGCGTCATGACAATTGAAGAGTCGGTTTCTGATGCGATGTGGTCCAAGACGAGTTCTAAGAACCAGGATGCGGAGGCTTGGGCGTCGCGGGTTTGATCCCAGGCTGAACCCCACACTAAGGTTCGCGCAAGCGAGTCATCGATTGCTCCCAGGTGATCGGTCAGAGTGTGGACTGAGGTGCTATCGGCGCGCAGTTTGGCGTAGGTCAGGTCCGCATCATTGACTAGCACCAGTGGGGCTTCGGGTACGTTGACGGTGGTGATTTCGGCGTTCATATCGGTTTCGAGGTAGTGGGTGCGGGTGAGGTTATCCCCGGTGAAGTCATAGCAGCCAATCCCGACGCGGTGTTGGCGTACCGGTTGGGTCTGGGTGATCGTCAGGCCGTTGTGGCGTTCCCAGCTCAGGGTGTTGACCCCGGTGGAATGCAACCATTGGCGTGACCAATCGGACAGGTCACGGCCTGAGGCGCGCTCGAGGTGACGCAGCAGGTCAGAAAACTCGGCATTGCCCCAGGCGTGTTCGGCAAAGTACTGGCGAATACCGCTCATGAACCGGTCTTGACCAACCAGTGCTACTAGTTGGCGCAGCACTGATGCACCCTTGGCGTAGGTGATCCCATCAAAGTTCCCAGCCACCGCATCTAGATCGACCATGTCGGCGACGACCGGATGGGTCGTGGCAAGTTGGTCCTGACGGTAGGCCCACGTTTTCTCGATGGCGTTAAATGTGGTCCAGGCATCGGTAAATCCGGCATCGATTGCTGCGATGTGGGAGACGAATTCGGCAAAAGACTCTGATAGCCACAGATCGTCCCACCATTTCATGGTCACCAGGTTGCCAAACCACATGTGGGCTAATTCGTGCAGGATCGTGATGGCCCGGCGTTGGACTGTGGCCTGGGGGACAGGGGAGCGGAAAATATAGTCCTCTACGATCGTGACGGCCCCAATATTCTCCATGGCCCCGGCGTTGAACTCGGGCACAAAGATCTGGTCGTACTTGGTATATGGGTACGGCTGGTCAAATTGCTCTTCATAGAAGGCAAAGCCACTTTTGGTGATGTCAAAGATCTCGCCGGCCTCCACGTATCTGGCCAATGACCGCCGAGCCCACAACCCCAACGACACCGCAGCCTGATGGGTTTCCCAGACATCCTCAGCCACCTGAATGTACTCACCGGCAATCAGGGCAAACAGATACGACGACATCACCGGGGTGGGAGCAAACTTCCAGTGGGCAACATCGTCACTGATGGTATATTCGCCGGGCTCATTGGAGATGACCTGCCAGTGAGCAGGGGCTGTGACTTGAATGTCGTAGCGGGCTTTCAGATCGGGTTGGTCAAAGACCGGGAAAATGCGACGCGCATCAGCCGGGGCACACTGCGAGTACAAGTAAATGGCCTCATCGTAAGGATCCATGTAACGGTGCAAGCCCTCACCCGTGGTCGAGTAGTTGGCTTGCGAGCGCACCACCAGCTCATTGTCTTCTTGCAGATTTTGTAGGCAGAGGCGAGCGCCGTCGTAATTTACTGGGCGACCGTTCATGTGCGCCGAGATGACCTCGTGGTCGAGAAGGTCAATCGTCGTACCTTGTCCGATGGCCGCCGCAGACACGGAAAAGTTCACGACGGTATGCACCGTAAAGACGTCCTCGTCGGTGAGGTCAAAGTGCAACCGGTAGGTATCGACCTCAAGCATTGCGGCTCGCAGTTTCGCCTGTTCGCGGGTGATGGTGGTAGTCAGTGGTGCCGGCACGGTCGGCTCCTTTCAAAAAAACAATGTCACCATTGTTTCACCAACACGGGTCACTACATAACCCCGACTAAACTGAAGTCAGCAATTCTTCTCATCCTCAAGGAGTCCACGTGCGCGTTCACATTGCCACCGACCACGCCGGTCTAGAACTGGCCCAGTATCTGATCGACAATCTGGCCGAAGCCGGCTACGAGATGATCGACCACGGCCCCCAAGAATATGATGCGCTTGATGACTACCCATCGTTTTGCATCAACGCGGCGCTCGCGGTCGCAGCTGACCGTGAGTCCGGTATGGACTCCTTGGGTATTGTGCTGGGTGGTTCGGGCAACGGTGAGCAAATGGCTGCCAATAAGGTCAAGGGCATCCGTGCGGCACTGGCCTGGAACGTTTCTACCGCCCAGCTGGCCCGGGAACACAATAACGCCCAGGTCGTGGCCGTCGGTGGTCGTCAGCATGAACCCGTCGAAGCTTTGGAGATCATCAAGGCATTTCTCACCGCTGAGTGGTCGAATGAAGAACGCCACGCCCGGCGTATCGGTCAGATCGGCGAATACGAGACCACCGGTGCCATCGGTGGCTTTGAACTCGGCACCGAGGGGATTGCCAAGCCTTAATGCCAGAAGGTCACTCTATTCACCGCCTTGCCCGGCACTTCGACGAAGTCTTCCTCAACCAACAGCTCCGACTTTCTTCACCACAGGGTCGGTTTGTCGACGGCGCGAAACTGCTCGACGGGCATCGGGCCGTCGCCGCCGAAGCATATGGTAAACACTGGTTTTTGTATTTCGACAACGAACTCGTGCTCAACGTGCACTTAGGCATGTATGGCGCCTGGACTTTCGGCGGAACCCAGCACTCATCCATCGGGGCGCCGCGCAAGATTGGTGAACAGGAAGATCACCGCGACGCCGCCGTCGAGTTGACTGAACCACGCCCGACCACCAGGGTGCGCATCATTGGCGACCACGCCTGGGCCGACCTGGTCGGTGCGAGTATTTGTCGAACTTTAACTATTGCTGAGGCCCAGGAAGTTATCGATGGCATCGGGCCGGATCCGCTGCGCGATGATGCCGACCCGCAACGATTCTATGATGTCGCGGCCAAAACCCGGCGACGGATCGGGGCGATTCTCATGGATCAAAAGACCATTGGTGGGATCGGCAATATTTACCGCGCCGAAGGGTTATTCCGGTTGGACCTCAACCCGCACACCCCGGCCAATCAGCTGCCCAAGGATGTGCACGAAGCGATCTGGGCAGACCAGGTGAAGCTGTTGCACATCGGGGTAGAGACCGGGCGGATCATCACCACCGAACCCGACCACCGCCCCGGCGTGTCGTTGGCTGAGGCATTCCCGGAACACGCCAACTACGTCTACCAGCGCCAAGGCCAACCATGCCGGGTATGCGGCCGGGATGCGATCATCGTAGAAGAGCTAGAAGCCCGGAAACTGTACTGGTGTACCGCCTGTCAAAAGTCCTAAACATTAGGTGAAACCTTAAAGCCCATCAGGAACTGTGGTTTAGTTAACTCCGTGCATGTCATAGATTTCCTTGATACCGGCCTGAAAACGTACACTGCGATGGACGAACTGCAACGTGAATTGCACGCCCAGATCGCCACCGGTGACCATCCCAACGCCTTTTTGCTGTTCGAAGCAGAGTCAAGCTATACGGCCGGTCGTCACACCCGGTCTGACGACATCATCGACCACAGTCTGCCCATCATCGAAACCGACCGCGCAGGCTCTATTACCTGGCACGGTCCCGGACAGCTCGTGTGCTATCCACTGGTCAAACTTGCCGCCCCGGTCGATGTCATCAAATACATTCGCGCGGTCGAAGGTGCGGTGTTAGATACCTTGCAGCACTCCTTTAATCTTGACGTCCGGCGTATTGATGGCCGCGCCGGCGTGTGGATCGACAACCGCAAGATCTCGGCCATCGGCCTGAAAATTTCCAAAGACGCCACCTTGCACGGCATCTCGCTAAACGTCAATACCGACCCTGCTGCCGCCTTTTCGGGCATCGTCCCGTGCGGCATCACGGATGCGACCGTGACCTCCATGGCCGAAGAAGGCATCGACACCACACTGGGGGCCGTGGCCGCCCCACTGGTGGCAGCCTTAGAGCAACGCCTTGAACCACTACTTGCACCGACAAAGATTGAAGGAGACGTGCATGTCTACCATCCCGCAGGCTGAAGGTCGCAAACTGCTGCGCATTGAGGCCCGCAACGCTCAAGTCCCTCGTGAGCCCCGCCCTGAGTGGCTCAAAACTCGCGCCACCGTGGGACCGGAATACAAAAAGCTCAAAGAGCAAGTTGCCACGACCTCGTTGAACACCGTGTGCGCTGAAGCCAACTGCCCGAACATTTACGAATGCTGGGAAGACCGCGAAGCGTCGTTCCTTATTGGTGGTGCGGTATGTACGCGTCGCTGCGGTTTCTGTGACATCGCCACCGGCAAACCCGACGAATACGATACTGATGAACCGTACCGGGTGGCCGAATCGGTCGATGAGCTGGGGCTGAACTACGTCACCGTCACCGGTGTAGCACGCGATGATCTCGAAGACGGCGCGTCCTGGCTGTACGCCGAAACCGCTCGAGCCATCCACGAACGCACTCCGCACACCGGTGTTGAACTGCTCGTCGATGACTTCCGGGGCGGCGACAGCGCCTTACAGAAGATTTTCGACGCTAAACCCGAAGTCTTTGCGCACAACCTGGAAACCGTGCCGCGACTGATGAAAATCATCCGCCCGGCGTTCCGCTACGAAAAATCTTTGGCGTCGATCTCCAAGGCCCGAGATGCCGGACTGGTCACCAAATCCAACCTGATCTTAGGCATGGGGGAGACCACCGAAGAAATCGAATCGACCATCCTGGACCTGATCAATGCCGGTACACATATTATTACGATTACCCAGTACCTGCGCCCGTCACCGCTGCACCACCCGGTCGATCGGTGGGTCAAGCCAGCAGAGTTCCTGCGCCTGCGCGACTTCGCCTACGAACACGGAGCCAAAGCCGTCATGTCCGGCCCATTGGTCCGCTCCTCGTACCGCTCCGGCAAACTCTACGTCGAAGCCATGCGCGCCCTGGGCCGCGAAATCCCGCCACAGTTCAGCCACCTAGCCGAAGGTGCTGATACCCCGGCCCGGCAGGAAGCCGAATCCGTCGCCGACCGTTTCAAAGATCCTAATAAGGACGTCGCTGCGATCCCAGCCGCAGCACTGAATTAGAAATCCTAGATAGCAAAAGCCATACCGTGCCGTGAGGTACGGTATGGCTTTGTTCTCTAGCTGTCGAGTGCCCCGGGGACACTTGGGAAGACCGTCGAGAACTCTCTATATGCCGTTCGTGCCGCCGCGGGAGAATTTATCCATCAGATCATTGAGATCTGATTCGGTCAGGGTGGCATCGCGTTCGATCCAGGATTTATATACCACTCGAATCATGTTCAGTTCAGGTGACAGGGTTGTATTGACCCAGTCATCTTCTTTATAGGTCACAACCTCTTCGGGGGTGACGACATCGACGGTGCCTTTGTCTGGATAATGATGGATCGCTTGGATAACAGCGACCGATTGTCCGCCGCGGTAGATCAGTGTTTGACCCACGTTGCGGTGATCGAGCGTCTTCGCTTCAAACATTGTTTCTTGTCCCTTAAATTTTCATTAACATTGTCGGGCCCAGCCAGCGTGTGTTTTTGAAAAGCACAGAGACAGCTGATAATGCACATAATAGTGGCTGCAACAAGTCTCGTCACGAGCATGCGATGTCGCGTTTCATCCTAAATGATTGAGGTCGGAAAATGAACGTTCCACACATCAGCGCATGAGGAAACGCCAACACGAGAGCTAACTGAATCCTCAAGAACAATTTCAAAAAGACGGTGCCCCAGTTTTGCATGACAGCACCTTATAGGTTATTGTTATGTCTGTTGCCCAACCAGCACGCGGGTGTAGCTCAATGGTAGAGCCTCTGCCTTCCAAGCAGATAGTGCGAGTTCGATTCTCGTCACCCGCTCCAAGCTCCGATTCCTGCTCAGGTCGAATCGGAGCTTTTTGTTTGTCAAAATTCTGCATGCCTCGAGATCTCATGGGGCGTAGGTGCAACGATCTGTCGAGCTGTTCCGGCGTTTCCGGGCGAACCGTGGGTCAAGGACAGCCATATGAGTTTTCACGTCTGAATCCCCGAGAAGTTTTGGCTCCAGGAAAACGGTTTCGGAGCAGACGCTAAAAAAGGCTTAAAGCGAGGTCAACGCGGGTATGGCGAACGTCACTTTCCCGGCTGGATTCCTTGCGATAGCGCCAAGTTTCGAGAAGTTTTCCGAAAAAGCGCATCTCGATTTGGACTTTCGGAAAGCTTTGTCATATAGTTATCTCTCGGCGCCATGGTGCGAGCCGCTACAGGGTAAGACTCCGATGGCGGATAATCCAGCAGGTCACTGACCTGATCGCGGGACGTAGCTCAGCTTGGTAGAGCGCGCGCTTTGGGAGCGTGAGGTCGCAGGTTCAAATCCTGTCGTCCCGACTGCATGGTGCTGTCGGAAGCATATGATGTAATTCGGCAAGTACCGAAACCATAGAAATTCCGATTAGAATCCAGGAGTCCTACGTGGTCCAATCCACCGTTGAAAACCTCGCCCCAACTCGGGTCAAACTAGAGGTTGAGGTTCCTTTTGAAGAACTCAAACCGCGTATCGATGCTACTTACAAATCACTTGCAGACCAGATTCAGGTCCCTGGCTTCCGTAAGGGCAAAGTTCCACCACGTTTGATCGATCAGCGCGTCGGCCGTGGCTTCGTCATCGAAAACGCAGTCAACGACAACCTTGATGCTTTCTTCCAAGAAGCGCTGCGTGACAACGATCTTGCACCACTGACTCGCCCAGAAGTGGATGTCACTTCTGTACCGGGCAACGAAGGTGACGATGAAGCACCGCTGAAGTTCAACACCGAATTCGATATTCGTCCAACTGTTGAACTGCCAGATTACAAAGGTCTGGAAGTCACTGTTGAGCCAATCACCGTCACCGAAGAGCAGGAACAAAAAGTTCTCGACGAGCTGCGTGAACGCTTTGCTACTCTCGTCGACGTCGATCGTCCAGCCGAAAAGGGTGACACCGTCACCATTGGTCTGAATGCAACCATTGATGACGAAGAAGTCGACACCGCCGAGGGCCTGTCCTACGAAATCGGTTCTGGCACCATGCTTGACGGCCTCGATGAAGCCCTCGAAGGCCTTTCCGCCGGTGAAGATGCGATTTTTGAAACCACGCTTGCTGGTGGCGAGCACTCCGGTGAAGAAGCAACCGTCAAAGTCGTCCTGGAGGCCGTCAAAGAACGCGAACTCCCAGAAGCAGACGATGACTTCGCCCAGCTTGCTTCCGAGTTCGACACCATTGAAGAACTCAAAGAAGACCTGAAAAACCAGGCCGCTGAAGAAGCCAAGACCAACCAGGGTGTCGAAGCACGCGAAAAAGCACTCGAAGAACTCCTGAAGCTCGTTGAAGTTCCTGTTCCAGAAAATATGCTCACCGAGCAGGTAGAACAGCACTTCACTTCCCAGGGCCACACCGAAGGCGACGACCACGACACGCCAGAACATCGCGAAGAAGTCGCCGAGAACTTCCGCGAAGCGTTCGTCAACGAAGTCGTACTCGACACCATTGCCGACCAGGAAGAAATCCAGGTCGAACAGTCCGAGCTGATCGAATACATCCTCAGCTCTGCTTCGCAGTACGGCATGGATCCAAACCAGTTTGCTCAGATGCTGGATCAGGCCGGACAGGTTCCTATGATCATGGGTGAAGTTCGCCGTCGCAAGGCACTTGCCGCAGTCCTTGAAGAAGCCAAGGTCGTAGACACCGACGGCAACGACGTCGATCTGTCGTTCTTCCTCAACCCAGAGGGTGAACAGGAAGATCAAGAAGCAGAAGAGTCCGAAGAGGACAACAGCTAAGTCTTGCCCAAACGTCGAGGTCCGCTCCTACAATAGGGGGTGGACCTCGACTGTTTAAGTACAATCCAAGGCCGACAGCGAAAAGTTTGAGTCAACCCTGCTCAAGTTGTGTTCGGCCCAGTAATGTCGATGACAAGAAAATGTTTGCTAACCCAATCACGCCAGTGAAGGAAGGTAGGACGTCGTGACTGACTCGTCCAACGCACCACGAATGGCATCGGTAGATCCGGCCAGCCGTGAAGACTATATTTATAACCGCTTGCTCAAAGAGCGCATCATCTGGCTTGGGTCAGCGGTCCAGGATGAAAACGCGAACGCGATCGCATCCCAGATGCTGTTGCTCAGCGCTGAAGATCCAGAAGCTGACATCTTTTTGTACATCAACTCACCTGGTGGCTCCGTCACCGCGGGCATGGCAATCTATGACACCATGCAACTGATCCCGAATGACGTCGTCACCGTGGCTACCGGTTTAGCCGCCTCCATGGGTCAGTTCCTGCTGTCCTCGGGTACTCCAGGCAAGCGTTACGCCACCCCACACGCTCGTATCTTGATGCACCAGCCTTCGGGCGGTATTGGTGGTACCGAGTCTGACATTCGTATTCAGGCTCAACTGATCATGCACATGAAGCAGGTCATGTCAGAAATTACCGCTGAGCAGACCGGCCAGCCAATTGAACGCATCCTTGAAGATAACGCACGTGACAAATGGTTCACTGCTGAAGAAGGCCTCGAATACGGCTTCTTCGATCACATCGCTTCCGGGACCGCATCCATGGTCGGTGGCGGCGGAATCGACAAGAAGTAACCGGCAGCCCAGTCGCGACACAGAATCTTATTTTTTCTTCAGGAGACTTGAATGAATTTCGAAATGCCACAGGGCACACCGGCCACCCCGATGCCTTCCAACCGCTACATCCTGCCGCAGTTTGAAGAACGCACCCCGTACGGCTTCAAACGCCAGGACCCATATGCTCGTCTGTTCGAAGACCGCATCATCTTCTTGGGCACCCAGGTCGATGACGCGTCGGCAGATGACGTTATGGCACAGTTGCTGGTCCTGGAAGCCATGGACTCGGATCGTGACATCACCTTGTACATCAACTCGCCAGGCGGCTCGTTCACCGCGATGACAGCGATTTACGACACGATGATGTTCATCCGCCCACAGGTTCAGACCGTTGCCCTTGGTCAGGCCGCTTCTGCTGCCGCAGTGTTACTGGCTGCAGGAGCGCCAGGCAAGCGTTTGGCACTACCGAACTCGCGGGTGCTCATCCACCAGCCGTCCATGGGTGGGGACCGCGGTACGGCAACCGACCTGCAGATCCATGCAGACGAATTGCTGCGCATCCGTACCTGGATGGAAGAAACCCTGGCTAATCACACCAATAAGACCGCAGAGCAGGTCCGTGAAGACATCGACCGTGATAAGTTCCTCTCCGCCGAGCAGGCCAAAGAGTACGGTTTGATCGACGAAGTACTCGAATCCCGTAAGAAGATGGATTAGTAACCAACATCATGCACTACGCGCCCTACCATAGTGGTAGGGCGCGTTTGTTTGCATCAGGCGAATTCGCCCGATGACAGCGGGTAATGAAGTTATCCACGCCTGGAGCAACCTCCCGGGGAATAACCTCCTGACCATTTATGCTGGACTAGTAAGGTGCATAAGGAGATGAAATGGCTCGAATCGGAGAATCAGCAGATCTGCTGAAGTGTTCCTTTTGTGGGAAAACTCAAAAGCAGGTGCGTAAGCTCATCGCCGGCCCCGGTGTCTACATTTGCGATGAGTGCATCGAGCTGTGTAACGAGATAATCGAAGAAGAACTTGCCGAGGTTACCCAGAGCAGCGAATTCGTCCTGCCCACCCCGCAAGAGATCTACGCGCACCTTGATGATTACGTCATCGGTCAAGACCGCGCCAAAGCGGCACTATCGGTCGCCGTCTATAACCACTACAAACGCGTCCATGCCCAAGACAATATTAAGGCTTCGATGCGAGAAGCCTTCGGCACGGACGTCGACTTCTCCCACCTCGATGAAGTCGAGATCGGTAAATCTAACATTATGTTGGTCGGACCGACCGGGTCGGGTAAAACCTATCTGGCCCAAACGTTGGCCAGACGACTGGATGTCCCATTCATTGTCGCTGATGCCACCTCGTTAACCGAAGCAGGCTATGTCGGTGAAGACGTTGAGAACATCTTGCTGAAGCTGATCCAAGCAGCCGACAACGATGTCGCGAAAGCCGAAAAAGGCATCATCTACATCGATGAGATTGACAAGATCTCAAGAAAATCTGAGAACCCCTCCATCACCCGGGACGTCTCGGGTGAAGGTGTACAGCAGTCACTGCTGAAGATTCTTGAAGGTACCGTTGCATCGGTACCGCCCCAGGGCGGACGGAAACATCCCCATCAAGAGTTCTTAGAGCTTGATACCTCCAACATCTTATTTATCGTCGCCGGTGCATTCGCCGGTCTTGAAGACATTATCGATGCACGAGCCGGGCAGAAATCCATCGGTTTCGGCGCACCACTGAAGGTCGCCGGAGATGAAGATGCGCCTTCGTTCCTCGATGTCCAACCCGAGGACCTCATCAAGTTCGGTCTCATTCCAGAATTCATTGGTCGTCTACCGGTCATCACTGCTGTCGAACATCTTGATGAAGACGCGCTAATCCGGGTGCTGACCGAACCCAAGAACGCGTTGAGCAAGCAGTATCAGAAAATGTTCGCACTGGATGGCGTGCAACTGGACTTTGACCAAGAAGCTTTAGAAGCCATTGTTGCAAAAGCTGAAGCACGGGGGACTGGTGCCCGTGGTCTTCGCTCTATCATTGAAGACGTACTGCAACCCATCATGTTCGATTTACCATCTCGCGACGATATTGCCCAAGTCACCATCACGAAAGAAACGGTCGACGGTACGGGACAACCGGTGATGGTCTCCAGGGAAGTCGCCCGGAAACGTCGCAATAAAACTGCCTAAGGAGAATACTTGGCACAAACAGTCAAATTTTGGTTCGATCCGGCATGCCCATTTGCCTGGATTACTTCACGTTGGATCAGCGAAGTAGAGCAGGTTCGCGGTATTAACGTGGACTTCCAGGTCATTTCCCTGGGTGTATTGAATGAGGACAACGAAGATCAGGACGATCCTAACACCAAGTCCAAATGGCAGGGCGCACGCGCTGCCATTGCGGTTCGTCAACGTCATGGCGCAGACAAAGTCGCTGAGTTCTACACCGCAGCCGGCACACGAATTCACAACGAAGGCTATGGCCTGGAGCGCTATGACGACGCATTGAGTGAAGCCCTCGAAGAGATCGGCGTGGAAGATGCCGCCGAGATCCTGGAAGAATCCAAAACCAGCTCCTGTGACGACGCGCTGCGCGAGTCGACTAAGAACGCCCTGTCGCTCGTGGGAAATGATGTCGGAACCCCAATCATCGCGATTGGTGACTCTGCTTTCTTCGGTCCTGTCATGACCCGTATCCCGCGTGGTGAAGAAGCCGGGAAACTCTGGGATGGTTTCGCCGCCCTTGTTGAATACCCATACTTCTACGAACTAAAACGCGCACGCACTTCGGATCTAGACTTCAGCTAATCCAACTTAGACCCTAAAATGATCCCCGCCGGTGAGAACACCGGCGGGGATCATTTTTTGTGCGCTACCGCATTATTCTGCGGAGGCTAATTCAATATCGGTCAAGCGGAGATCGATAATTTCATCGTCTTCGCCAGTGATCGCTTCGCCAGCTTGCAGCTGCAAGTCGGTGACGTTCCCGGCGGCCCGCAGATCATCCAAACCAGCTTTTAGTTCAAGGATTCGGTCGTCGGTAGCCGTGATCGTAGCAGCCACGACTTCGGTGCGCTGTTTGACCTTGGCATCGGACTTCGCCTTGCGGATCCGCGAGATCGCCCGCGTCACCGTGGACAGCACTTCAACGTTGCCGTTGTGTGCCGCGGCGGCAATACCAGCCAGCTCAGTATCGAGTCCTGGCCAAGCAGCTTTGTGGACCGAACCGGTGCGCCACCAAGACCAAACCTCATCGGTAGCAAACGGCTGGAACGGTGCCAACAGACGCAGCAATGCATCCAACGCGGTGGCCAAGGTGGCCACAACAGAGGCTTGTTCGGCTTCACCCCGGGAACCATATGCACGGTCTTTGATGAGTTCGATGTAGTCATCGGTGAAGTGCCAGAAGAACGTTTCGACCAGATTCAGCGTACGAGCATAGTCATATTTCTCAAATGCTCGGGTGGCCTGGACGATCGCTTCATGCAGTTGGGCTAGCAGGGACTGATCCAACGGGTGTGTGATGACTTCAGCATCTTGGGCCGCCGTGATGATCTTGTCTTGGGTTGCACCCAGATTCAGCGCAAATTTCGAAGCATTGAGCAGTTTGATCGCCAAACGGCGACCAATCTTCATCTGGTTGACCTCATAGGCGGTGTCAGCACCGAGGCGGGCAGAAGTCGCCCAGTAACGTACCGCGTCGGCCCCGAACTCATCCAGAATGTCAGTCGGTACCACCACGTTGCCCTTGGACTTCGACATCTTCTGACGCTGCGGATCCAACACCCAGCCCGACAACGCGGTGTGTTTCCACGGCACGCTGTCCTGCAGCTGATCTGCGCGGACAACGGTGGAGAATAGCCAGGTCCGAATGATGTCGTGACCTTGGGGGCGCAAATCAAACGGGAACACGTTGTTGAAGTACTGCTCGTCTTTCGACCACTGACCAATAATCTGGGGCGTCAAAGACGAGGTGGCCCAGGTATCCAGGACGTCTGGATCACCTGTGAACCCACCGGGGACGTCGCGCTGATCAGCCGTGTAGCCCGCTGGGACATCTTCAACCGGGTCAACCGGCAGTTGCTCATCCGACGGGACGATCGGGTTGTCATAGTCAGGATGGCCTTCATCGTCCAAGCGGTACCACAGCGGAATAGCTACACCGAAGACACGCTGGCGCGAAACCAACCAGTCACCCGAGAGATTATCAACCCAGTTGGTGTATCGGGACTGCATGAAGCCGGGATGCCATTCCAGCTCGTTGCCGCGTTCAATGAGCTTATTACGCAACTGAGCATCACGGCCGCCGTTGCGCAGATACCACTGACGCGAGGTGACGATTTCCAGAGGCTTGTCGCCTTTTTCAAAGAAGTTCACGGCGTGCATGATCTTCTTGGGTTCACCGTCGAGAAGATCGGCGGCTTCCAACATCTCGATGACCGCTTTTTCAGCGGAAAATACCGTCTTACCGGCCAGCTGCGCATAGTTTTCGATGCCGCGTTCCGAGGTAATCCATTCGGGGGTTTCGCGAGCAAACCGACCATCGCGACCAATCAACGTGCGGGTCGGCAGTTGGAGCTCGCGCCACCAGGTGATGTCGTTCTGGTCACCGAAGGTACACACCATCGCGATACCGGCACCCTTGTCAGGTTGTGCCAGTTCGTGTGGGTACACCTCGACCTCGACATCGAACAGAGGTGACGTAACGGTTTTACCAAACAGGTGCTGGTAGCGTTCGTCGTCTGGGTGCGCGACCAATGCCGAGCAGGCGGCCAGTAATTCTGGGCGAGTGGTTTCAATGAAGATTTCGGAGCCGTCTTCTGCGAAGAAGGGATAGCGATAATAGGCTCCGGGGATTTCTTTATCTTCCAGTTCAGCCTGGGCTACCGCAGTTTGGAACGTGACATCCCACATGGTCGGGGCCTCAGCGTTATACGCATGACCATCAGCAAGGTTTTGTAAAAAGGCGCGCTGGGAAATTTCGCGCGAATGATCATCGATCGTGCGATAGCTGAGATTCCAGTCGACCGACAGGCCCAACTGGGTGAACAGCTGCTCATAGATCTCTTCATCATCGCGAGATTGTGCCAAGCACAGCTCGATGAAGTTCTGGCGGGAGACCACATCCCAGTCCCGGCGGTTCTTTGCCGGTTGTTCAGGTGGCTGATAGTTCGGATCATAGGGGACCGAGGTATCGGTGCGGACGCCAAAGTAGTTTTGTACGCGGCGTTCGGTGGGCAGACCGTTATCATCCCAGCCCATCGGATAAAACACGTTCTTGCCGCACATGCGATTAAACCGGGCAATCACATCTGTTTGGGTGTAAGAAAACACGTGCCCCACGTGCAAGGAACCCGACGCCGTTGGTGGTGGCGTGTCAATCGAGTACACCTCATCGCGGGTAGTGTCCGGGTCAAAAGCATACACCCGGTCCTCTTCCCACCGGGTGCTAAATTTTTCTTCGAGTCCCTCCAGACCAACACGATCTGGGACATTTACCATTTTGGGCGTGTCTGTGCCCATTGAATTTTCAGCCATGGCCACTATTGTTTCATATTCTGACACTGGTCTTGGTCGCTGACGTCACCGCAAACATCGATATTTCCCCGACCCTGTTTTATGGTGGTGCATATGACTGCTGAACAACCTGCTGCCCTGGTAACCGGCGCGACCTCCGGAATTGGTCGTGCTACTGCAATAAAACTGGTTCGTGACGGTTGGCAGGTGTTTGCCGCCGGACGCCGCACCGAGAATTTAGAAACCCTGGCACAAGACTGCCATCAGCTGTCCGGAACGTTGATCCCGGTTGCTACCGACGTCACCGATGATGCGTCAGTACAAGCGCTCTATGACACGATCGAGGCGCAGGGTGGCATCGATACGGTGTTAAACATTGCCGGTGGGGCAATGGGGGCCGAGGCCGTCGCCGATGCTAGTCTGAGCGACTGGGAATGGATGTACGACACTAACGTGCTGGGGTCGCTGCGGGTCATCAAGCAGTTTTTACCGATGCTGCGTGCGCATGGTGCCGGAACCGTTTTGAATCTCACCTCCACCGCCGGCATCGTCGCCTATGAAGGTGGCGCCGGGTATAACGCGGCGAAGTTCGGCCAGCACGCCCTGACCGGAGCTTTGCGGTTGGAAGAAGCCGAACATAACATTCGCGTTATTGAGGTGCTACCCGGCCTTGTCAAGACCGACGAGTTTGCACTGAACCGCATGCGCGGCGACGCCGATAAGGCCGCCGACGTCTATGCAGGCGTGGACAAACCCCTGACCGCTGAAGATGTCGCGGATGTTTGCGCTTACGCGGTGAATTTGCCACACCACATCAATTTGGACGAGATCGTGATGCGCCCGGTTAAACAAGCGGCCCAGCATAAAATCATTCGCGATGCGCAGAGCAGCGATTGATAGCTTCGTCAGACTTCGAGGCGTGTTCTTAGCAAATGCGTCTGGAAACGCGTCCTTAGAGATCTCACGTTGTTAGCTCGACGTTAGCCATTTCTCGAAACCCTCGTGTGCGGGACGGATTTCCAAGACCATCCTGACCGGCTCCTGCACGGGACCCCACGAATGAACCATGCGCGGCGGTACCGAAACTTCGTCACCGGGCCCCAGACGAACGCTCCGATCGTCAGCACTTCCTACAAAAGTTCCATCCAAGACCTTGATGCTTTCGGAGTATTGCGTGTGATAATGCGGAGACACCAGGCGAAGCCTCACCATAACCAAGAAGGTATTCTCCGTTGGTTTCCTGGCTGGTTCGTAGCCAAGTTAAAGCGCCACTTGTCTGTCTATCGCCGTAGATGGGTCGGCCGAGGCGCATCTCATCGATCTGTTCAACGGTCCATTTCATGGCTGTCGCTCCCAGCTGTTGAGAATCGGGGAGTGGGCAGAACCGAGGTATCCTCACGGTTCCGGTAACTCAATTTTCCTCCCCGCCGTCTTCCTGAGTCAATCAACACCAGCTGGATCACCAGGCACTCGGGATATCGCTGAGATACGGGGTGGACTAGGATTGAGGCAATCCGAAGCACACCGTCACCAGGACTGTCCATTCCATAATGCGTATGTCTTTGGTAGAACCGATCGGAAGGTCATGGGTGGCAGCGACGAAGCAAATGACCGGCAACGACCCCACGGGGAGGGCCCGGTACACCATGCCAGGACAGGTCGCGACACTACGCTAGCGCCCGAGAAGCGACTTCGTCGTTGGATGCTTGCTGACACAGCGGTTCCACATGGTCGTCATGCCGGCCCACACGGTCGAGCGGAACATCATGAGCGCGCCCATTGGCTGCGAGTTATGTGCCTGACTGGCCTGGACTACTTTTCGACGCTGGGGTACCAACCAGCCATCGCGGCACTTGCTGCTGGGGTGATTGCCCCTGCTGCAACCATTGTGCTGGTCCTTGTGACGTTGGCGGGCGCTTTACCCGTCTATCGAAGAGTCGCCCAAGAAAGCCCGCACGGTACCGGCTCGATTGCGATGCTAGCAAAGCTACTACCACGCTGGACCGGCAAGTTTGCGGTCTTGATCCTGTTGGGATTTGTGGTGACCGATTTCGTTATCACCATGACGTTATCTGCCTCTGACGCCACCGCACACCTGAGTGAAAACCCCATTACTGCACCGATGGTGAGTGGTCGTGAAGTCGTCACTACGCTAGTGCTCCTGGCCGGACTAGCGCTCATTTTCCTGTGGGGCTTCCGAGAAGCCATCCGGGTAGCTACCGTGTTGGTCATCGCGTTTCTGACCGTTAACTTGATCGTGATCATCGTGGCGATGACGCACATGTTCCAACAGCCAGTGCTGATTGACAACTGGTGGACGGTGCTGACTACCCAACACGGGGACCCGTTGTTTGTAGTCGCGATTGCACTGCTCGTCTTTCCCAAGCTCGCACTGGGGCTTTCTGGGTTCGAAACCGGTGTGGTCGTCATGCCACAAATCCGTGGCGATCCCACCGACACTGAAGCCCACCCGACCGGGCGCATCCGGCATACCAAGCAACTGTTGACCACTTCTGCACTGATCATGAGCGGGTTTTTGATTACATCGTCTCTTACCACCGTCGTGCTCATCCCGGCAGCCGCATTTGAAGAAGGCGGACCAGCCAATGGTCGTGCACTGGCGTATCTGGCCCACGAATATTTAGGGCCCGAATTCGGCACGGTATATGACGTCATTATGGTGGCGATTCTATGGTTTGCCGGTGCCTCGGCCATGGCCGGGTTGCTCAACCTGGTGCCCCGCTATCTACCGCACTACGGGATGGCCCCGGCCTGGACCCAACGAAACCGGCCCCTGGTGTTCGTGTTTGTCGCCATCACTTTTATCATCACCATCATCTTCCAGGCCGACGTCGATGCCCAGGGTGGGGCCTATGCCACCGGGGTGCTGGTGCTGATCACCTCGGCTGCAATCGCCGTCACGCTCGCGGCCCGGCACAAAGGGCAACGTGGGGCCACGATCGGATACGGCGTCATTGCGGTCATCTTTACCTATACAACCGTCGCCAATATCATTGAACGCCCCGACGGTATCAAAATTGCCGGCAGCTTCATTATGGCGATCCTGGTGGTCAGCCTCATTTCACGGGCGCTGCGCTCCACTGAACTCCGGGCCACCTCGATCCACTTCGATGCGGCCGCCCAGCGGATGCTCGCCGACCACGCCGACGGCGTCATTCGCCTGATCGCCCATAACCCCCGTCATTTAGCTGCTCAGCGCTACCGCGATAACCTGCGCAAAGCGCAACTAGCACACGATCTCCGGCAGGACGGCGTGTTGTTTATCGAGGTCGTCGTGGCCGATAGTTCGGAGTTTGAGACCGATGTGATCGTACACGGCGTGCAGCGCTATGGTCATCAGGTCCTGGTGGCCGAGGGGACCACGGTCGCCAACACGATTGCCGCGGTCGCTTTGCATCTGCGCGATGCGCTGGGGTGTGAAACGCACGTGTATTTCCAATGGACCGAAGCGACCCCGGTGACCAATATCTTGCGTTATTTGGTTTTCGGAGAGGGCGCGGTCGCCCCGGTCACCAGGGAAGTCTTACGCGAAGCAGAACCTGATGTTCACCGCCGTCCGATCGTGCATGTCGCCTGAGGGCAAAACCTTGCCGGAGCTGATTTCGCGGCTGCGAATATGTTGTAGGATGGTTGCGATCGCGCAGTGATCCGACCATCATCGGGGAGCGCTTCGGAAGAACGGCACACGCTTAGTAGAACCGAACGGGATCAGCCCGATACAGCTGCAATAAGCGATCTTGGAGTTACCAAGATAAGCAGGGTGGTACCGCGTCGTGAGGCGTCCTTGCAAGTATGTACACGTGACACAACGAACGTCGATGCAAGGAAGGTAACTGTGTACCCTCTGGCAAGTTCCCATGCGCAATGGGTTCAAAACGGTTCCACACCGTCCACCCCAAATCTGCCCGCCATTGAAGAGCTCATCCTAAAATACTGGGGCGAAGACGGCACCTTCCTAGCCTCCATTGACAACCGTCCGGCGGAAGTCGACGGCGACAACAACGAGTTCGTGTTCTACGATGGCCCGCCGTTTGCCAACGGTCTGCCACACTACGGCCACCTGCTGACCAGTTACGTCAAAGACCTCGTCGCCCGCTATCAGACCCAGCAGGGTCGTCGCGTTGAGCGGCGCTTCGGTTGGGATACCCATGGCCTGCCGGCCGAATTAGAGGCCATGAAGCAACTCGGCATGACGGACAAGGCCGAAATTGAAGAAATGGGCATCGATAAATTCAACGACGCCTGCCGCGCCTCGGTCCTGGAATACACCGAAGAATGGCGCGAGTACATCAACCGCATGGGGCGCTGGGTCGATTTTGAAAACGACTACAAAACGCTGAACCCATCCTTTATGGAATCGGTCATCTGGGCCTTCAAAACCCTGCATAACCGTGGCCTGACCTACCGTGGTTTCCGTGTTCTACCTTACTGCTGGAATGATGAAACCCCGCTGTCCAACCACGAACTGCGCATGGACGACGACGTCTACAAGATGCGTCAAGACCCATCGGTCACCGTGCAGTTCAAGATCACCGGTATGCCAGCCACACCCGAACTCGTCCCCGAAGGTGGCGTGACCGCCGAGATCGCCGAAGCCCTGACCGGCGTCGGTGTGCTGGCCTGGACGACCACCCCGTGGACCCTGCCAACCAACTTCTCGGTCGCCGCTGGCCCGGACATCGAATACGCCGTCGTGCCGGTCGTGGCCGCCGAAGTCGACACCTTCAGCGCGGACAAGGTCCTGCTGGCAACCGACCGCGTTCGGGCGCACGCCAAGATGCTGGGCTACGACGACGGCGACGCAGCCGTTGCGGCCATCGAAGCCACCTACACCGGCCGTCAACTGGCCGGGCTGGCCTATGAGCCACTGTTTACTTACTTTGTAGACGCCGAAACCTACGGCACCGAAAGCGCCTTCCGGATCCTGGTCGATGACTATGTCTCAACCGAAGACGGTACCGGGCTGGTGCACCAGGCTCCGGCCTATGGTGAAGAAGACCAACGCGTCAACGAAGCCCACGGCATCCCGGTAGTCCTCTCGGTGGATGAGGGCGCCAAATTCCTGCCGCTCTTCGCCGATGAATCCCAGGGCGACGGAGTATTAAAAGACATCGCCGGTGTGCAGGTATTCGAAGCCAACCGCACGATCATTCGTGCCCTGCGTGCCCAGGGCGCGCTGCTGGGCGAACAGTCCTATGAACACTCCTACCCGCACTGCTGGCGCTGCCGCACCCCACTGATCTACCGGGCGATCACCTCCTGGTATGTCAAAGTCACCGACTTCAAAGATGACATGTTGCGCCACAACGAGGACATCAACTGGATCCCGGGCAACGTCAAACACGGCCAGTTTGGCAAATGGCTAGAAAACGCCCGCGACTGGTCGATCTCGCGCAACCGCTACTGGGGCTCACCCATCCCGGTGTGGGAATCCGATGACCCGAACTACCCGCGCATCGAGGTCTACGGGTCATTAGCTGAAATCGAAGAGGCCTTCGGTCAGTTGCCCCGCAATGCCGAGGGTGAAGTCGACCTACACCGCCCATGGATCGATGAGCTAGTGCGGCCAAACCCGGACGACCCAACCGGTAAATCAATGATGCGCCGCGTCGAAGACGTCCTCGACGTCTGGTTCGACTCCGGCTCCATGCCGTATGCCCAGGTCCACTACCCGATGAACAATAAGGACTGGTTCGACACCCACAACCCGGCCGACTTCATCGTCGAATACATCGGTCAAACCCGCGGCTGGTTCTACACCATGCACGTGCTAGGCACCGCACTCTTTGATCGTCCGGCGTTCAAAAACGTCATCTCCCACGGTATTGTCCTGGGCTCCGACGGCAATAAGATGTCCAAATCACTGCAGAACTACCCGGACGTCAACGAGGTCTTAGACCGCGACGGCTCCGATGCGATGCGCTGGTTCTTGATGGCCTCGCCCATCCTGCGCGGCGGCAACCTGATTGTCACCGAAGAGGGCATCCGCGAAGCCGCCCGCCAGGCCATCCTGCCGGCCTGGAATGTCTGGCACTTCTTTAGCTTGTATGCCAACTCGGCCACCGACGGCGGCAAACGCCCCGAAGGCTACCAGGCTTCCTTCCGCTATGAGTCCACCGATCCACTTGACCAGTACATCCTGGCCGCCACCGGCACCATGCTGCGCGACGTGAAAGCTTCACTGGATGACTACAATGTCTCTGGAGCCACCGAAGCCATCCGCGGCTACATGGAAACCATGACCAACTGGTACATCCGCCGGTCGCGGCAACGCTTCTTCGCCGAAGACACCCAGGCACTGGACACCCTGTACACCGTGTTGGAAGCCTTCGTTCGCGCCGCCGCTCCGCTGATGCCCATGGTTGCCGAGGAAATCTGGCGTGGCATGACCGGCGGCCGTTCGGTCCATCTGACTGACTACCCGGATGCCGACCTGTTCCCATCGGGCGCCGAAGCAGAACAGCTCCAGGACACCATGGAACTGGTCCGCACGATCGCCTCGTCGGCCTCCTCCCTGCGCAAGGGCGCCAACCGTCGGGTGCGCTTGCCACTGTCTGAGCTGACCGTCGTCGTGCCGGATATCCAGCGCTTCACCCAGGATTTCACTGACATCCTGGCCGATGAACTCAACCTGAAAAACATCAAACTCGTGGATGTTGCCAACACCTCAGCCGAGGACTTCGGTATCTCCCAGCAGCTGGTTGTCGACGCTCGCGAAGCCGGTCCACGCCTTGGCCGCGACGTCCAGACCGTCATCAAGGCCTCCAAATCTGATGATTGGAAAGTCGAAGACGACGGCACCGTCGTCGCCGGCGGCATTGCCCTGGAACCCAATGAATACACCCTGTCCACGGTGGTCGAAGAAGACCTCGACAACCCAGAATCAGCAGTCGCTGTTATTCCAGCCGGCTTCGTCATCCTCAACACCGCAGTTGATGAAACTCTGGCCGCAGAAGGTGCCGCACGCGACGTCATCCGTGCCGTCCAATCGGCCCGCCGCGACGCAGACCTGGATGTCTCGGACCGGATTCACACCGTGATTACCGGACCCGACGCCGTCATCAGTGCCATCAGCGCACACGAGGGCCTCATCAGCAATGAAACGCTGTCGCTCAAGGTCGCTTTCGAAGCCACTGACGCTACCGACCCCCGCGAATCGTTCGCCGATGACGCCACCAAATCCGTGGAAGTCACCGTGCAGAAAGTCGACGCCTAATGTTTGAAACCGCAGAACAGGTCTATGTACACCTGTTATCGCGGGCTCCCGAAAACAAAATGGAGCCCCGCATGCAACCGATGTTCGACATCATGGCCCTGCTGGGCGACCCTCAGCACAGTGCCCCCGTGATCCATTTGACCGGTACCAACGGCAAGACGACAACGGCACGCATCATCGAACAAGTTTTGATCGCCCACGGGCTGCGCACCGGGCGCTACACCTCGCCGCACCTGGTCAAGGTTACCGAGCGCATCACCTTAGATGGTGAGCCCGTCGATGACGCCACCTTTGTCCGGGTGTTCAATGAGATCGCCCCGCTGCTCGACATTGTGGATGCCAAACTCGAAGCAGCAGGTGAACAGAAACTCACCTACTTTGAAACCGTGACCGCCCTGGGTTATGCGATCTTCGCCGATGCCCCGGTAGATGTCATGGTGGTAGAAGTGGGCTTAGGAGGGATCACTGATGCCACCAACGTGGCCGACGCCCAGGTCTCGGTGGTCACACCGATCTCGGTCGACCACGCCGACCTGCTCGGCGATACACCTGGTGCCATCGCGGTCGAGAAATCCGGAATCATTAAAGACAACGGCTATCTGATCTCGGCGGCTCAAGACCCCGAAGCCGCCCAGGTGCTGCTGGAAGCGGCCCGTGCCAAACACGTGAACTTCAAATTCGAAAACATCGAGTTCGGCGTCACGCATCGCTCGGTGGCCGTAGGCGGCCAACAGGTTTCCATCAAAGGTCTCGCCGCTGATTACAACGATCTCTTCCTCCCACTGCACGGTGCCCACCAGGTCCAAAACCTTGCGGTTGCCATCGCAGCACTGGAAGCGTTCTTGGGAGCCGGTGAACAACCGTTGAATCGCGACATCCTGCAAGACGGACTGTCGATGGTCACCAGCCCGGGACGTCTAGAACTGCTGCGCACCAACCCGTCACTGGTCATTGATGCCGCCCACAACCCGCAGGGGATTGAAGCCACCGCCGCCACCATGCGCGAAACCTTCAACTTCTCCTCCCTGGGCCTGGTCGTTGGCATTTTGGATGACAAGGATACCCTGGGCATCCTCACCGCACTCTTTGACCACTTCGGGGACGACGTGGAACACGTGGCGATCACCAAATCCAATTCCCCGCGAGCCATCGGCGCCGAAGAATTGACCGAAATCGCCCTGGACGCCGGGTGGGACGAAGACCAGCTATTCACCACCGACTCGGTGGTGGATGCCATCGCCTGGACCGTGCAAGGCGTGCGAGATATTGAAGCCCGAGTTCAGGAAGCCGGACGGACGCTGACCGCCGGGACCGGGGGAGCGGGCGTTTTGGTCACCGGGTCGATCACTTTGGTCGGGCAGGTCCGCGGACTGCTGGGCCCCGATGCCACGACGACCGATGCCAGTGTCGAAGTCGAAGGCCACGATGACTTCAGCGACTTCTTCGCACAAGATGACCAAGAGGAGGACGACGATGAGTCCTGAAGAACAACCCGGCCGTGAGTCCTGGCGGCCAGAACGCGAAACCCGGGCACAACGCGCCTGGCAACCCGGGCAACAGAAAACCCAGCGCTCGATCTTTGTGCTCTTCGCCTCGACCGTGCTGCTGGGGGAAGCCTTTGTCATCGCCTTCTTCGGGTTGATGCTTTATGGTCTGAACCAAGACAACGGTGGCCTATGGATGCTGCTAGGCAGCCTCGTGTTGGCGATCATTACCGGGGTGACGGCACGGTTTGTGAAAAAACCAGCCGGTATCGCCGTCGGCTGGATTATCCAGGGATTGCTGGTTGCCTCCGGTTTTTTCGAATCCTTCGGCTTTTTCATCGGAATAGCGTTCGCCCTGGCCTGGTGGTATGCGATAACCAAGGGCAAACAGATCGATGCTGAAAATGCTCAACGAGCCAAAGAACAAGAAGCCTGGGAACAGGAACACGGTACGGAAGCCGACACCGATTAGGTATGATCGTGAGGGGTAACGCAACCGCGAGACCTTCAAGCATCTGATGAAGAGGTAGTTTTATGAGCCAGCCTGAACGCACACTTGTTCTCGTCAAGCCCGACGGCGTGGAACGTGGACTCACCGGTGAGATCTTGGCGCGTATCGAGCGTAAGGGATACCAAATCACCGAGCTACTCATGCTCAATGCCACCCCTCAGATGCTGGCTGAACACTACGAGGAACACCAGGGCAAAGACTTCTTTGAACCACTGGTCAACTTCATGGCTTCCGGACCTATTGTCGCGGCCATCTTCGAAGGCGACCGCGTGATCGAAGGCATCCGCCAGCTGGCTGGTATTTCCGATCCAACCCTGGCCGACGCCGGAACGATTCGCGGCGATTTTGGACGCGACTGGGGCGAAAGCGTACAAAAGAACCTCATCCACGCCTCCGACTCGACCCTGTCAGCAGAGCGCGAGATCGACCTCTGGTTCGGCTAAGCTCAAGACTTTAAGCATCAATGGCACCGGTTTTTCCGGTGCCATTGGCGTTTGAGCAGTCACTTCCTAAAGGCCGCGTATCGGGGTGACCACCGGATCACGGGCGAGCAGCGCCTGGATCGAGCCGGCTTCTACAATATCGGCCAGTAAGAATTCGGTGGGGCGCATCAGCGCAATCTTTTTGACTTCTGCCCCGTGCAGGATTGACTCGATACTGTGCCAATCGGCCGCAGTGGCCTCGGTTGTGATGTTTTCTGGCATCACTTCGTCCCCAGGGGTAGCCAAATAGAAGAACGTATCAAACCGTTTGGGATAGCCCACCGGAGTGATCAGATTCGCCCACGGCCGCATGATCTCAGGTTTCAGTTGCACCCCGGTTTCTTCTTCCACTTCGCGTAGGCCGGTACGCAGCATCATCGAAGAGTTTTTGACGGCCTGGCCCGGAATCGATGAACCCAGTGACGTCCGCTGCCAGCCTCGGGCGTGCTGGGTCAGGATCGGCTGGGTGTCGATACCAAATTCAAAATCAGCGTCCTCGGCATCGGTGCGGCCACCGGGAAATACGACGGCACCGGCGGCAAAGTCCATCGTCGTAGCACGGTGTTGAACATATACTTCAAGCTCTTGGTCCACCTGCCGCACCATGATAACTGAGGCGGCCTGTCGTGCTGCCACATAGGGGTGGGTGAGCTCGGGGCGGGGCATGGCATTGAATTTTTGAGCGTCCAATTACACGGTCCTAAAACATTGCTTCGCCAAAACGCAGCAGGATTGATCCACCGATCACAAGGTATAACACAATGATCGTCGGCCAGGTGGCCGTTGTGATGATCATCTTCGTTCGTGGTGTGACTTTGATCAAATCCTGTGACACATTACGCGCAAAGATGAGCACCGCAGCCGGGATGGTCACCGCCCATACCACCATGCAATAGATGCACAGCGTGTTGATGACATACACCGCCTGGGTCCACAGCCACAAACAAAAGATCATGGCAAGTCCCAGTCCGATGCATAGGGCGTGCCACCACCAATTCACAAACCGTGCCCCACCGATAATCGCCATCGCAATCGTGATGACAATCGTAAACCCGATGATGCCGATGAACTGATTGGAAAACCCAAATAAACTGGCCTGCCAGGATTGCATGACCTTCCCACAGGAGACCCAGACGCTGAAGTCACACGAGGTGACATAGTCGGGATTCATCCACAGTTGAACGCGTTCATAGGTCAACACCAAGGTGGCAATCAGCCCGATGATACCGCTGACTAACAGCACCATCGCAGAACCAAAACTGGACGCGTACCAGGGTTGTTCTTCGGTGTCAGGGGGGAAGTTTACTGCCGTATTCACGCGGCCAAGTATAGGGCCGTCAGCTGAGTGCGAGCACAGAATAACGGGTTTTGGCCAAAAGTATGTCACAATGGTGGAGACCACATCGTGCACGCACACTCGGTGGGTCCTGCGGAAGCTTTATGGCTTACGGTTGCGACGGTTGATTCCATTGTGACACTAAAGATGTTGAATCCCTCGACGTAAGCTCCTGAAGTTTTTGAATTGTCTTGTATGCTTCTGCTGGCTCCGGCAACGACCGGTTCATTCTAGGCTTTTTCGTAGTGCGTACTAGCCACCAAGGCGGACGCACAATCGGATTTGGCCTACCCGTGGTGAGTGCGGACCGCGGTTAGGTCCGGGAGGCGCAGCATGCCAGCTGCCGATAAAACTCAAGAACTCAATGAATACACGCAACCATCGCCTGTCGCGGGCACACCACTGCCCGATGATCCCACCGGGTTGTTATTTCAAGCTCCGGACTACTCAAAGGTCCCGGTTCGGCGCAAGAAACCCGAAAGCCAAGAACCTCAAGAGGAACGGTCACGGGATGATCGGCAACACAACACGAAACGCGACAACAAGCGTGGCGACAACCGTCAACAACGCAACCGCAAACAGCGCGACAACACAGGCGACGCCGATCATGACAGTGAAGACGACACTCGCGATGATGACAAGCGCACCTCGCGCGGCAAACGCGACAGTGAGCGCAGCCGGGCGGCAGATGATGACCAACCGGTATCCCATCGTCGTCGCCGTCGACGCCGCGGCAACATTGATTTAGAAATGGACGGCGGGGGAGAAGGCGATCCGGAAGATACCGTCACTCGGGTGCGCGCCCCACGCCAAGCCTCAACCTCCGGGCCCGATGAGGTCACCTCACTGCGCGGCTCCACCCGCCTGGAAGCCAAACGCCAACGCCGCCGTTCAACGCGTCGCGGCCGCCAACGCAACACCGTCATCTCAGAAGCTGAGTTCCTGGCACGCCGCGAATCGGTCGAACGCAAAATGCTGGTTCGCCAACACGACACCCGCATCCAGATCGCGGTGTTAGAAGACGGCATTTTTGCCGAGCACTTTGTTTCGAACACTCAGCAGGATTCGCTCATTGGCAACGTGTACCTCGGTAAGGTACAAAACGTGCTGCCCTCGATGGAAGCCGCCTTCGTGGATATCGGTCGTGGCCGCAACGCGGTGCTATATGCCGGTGAGGTCAACTGGGACACCGCGCAGTTAGACGGCAAAGCCAAGAAAATTGAAAACGCCCTGAAATCGGGTGACTCGGTCTTAGTTCAGGTGACCAAAGACCCGGTCGGTCACAAGGGTGCACGCCTGACCGCACAGATTTCCCTGCCGGGCCGCTACCTGGTGTATGTGCCCGGTGGTTCGATGACCGGTATTTCGCGCAAGTTGCCCGATACCGAGCGTAACCGTCTCAAAGCGATCCTGAAAGAAAACCTGCCGGATAAGACCGGTGTTATCGTGCGGACCGCTGCCGAAGGGATCTCGGAAGAAGAATTACTCAACGATATTAACCGCTTGCGGAAGCAGTGGGAAGAAATTGAAGCCCAGTCGAAATCGACGAAGGTCTTAGCTCCGGAACTGTTGCACTCCGAACCGGATCTCACGATCAAAGTGGTTCGCGACGTCTTCAATGAAGACTTCACCAAGATGCTGGTCGAAGGCGAAGAGGTCTGGGACAAAATCCAGGCCTACGTCACCTACGTGGCGCCAGACCTGACTGATCGTTTAGAGCAATGGGATCCCAAAGCCTTCAACGGTGCTGATCTGTTTGGGCACTACCGCATCGATGAGCAACTGCAAAAGGCACTGGACCGGAAGGTCAACCTGCCCTCTGGTGGATCATTAGTCTTTGACCGGACCGAAGCCATGACCGTGGTGGACGTCAACACCGGGAAATTCACCGGTTCCGGGGGCAACCTGGAAGAAACGGTGACCAAGAATAACTTGGAAGCTGCCGAAGAGATTGTGCGTCAGCTGCGGTTGCGCGATATCGGCGGCATTATTGTCGTGGACTTCATCGACATGGTCTTGGAATCCAACCGCGACCTCGTGGTGCGTCGTTTAGTCGAATGTCTCGGTCGGGATCGTTCCCGCCACCAGGTTGCAGAAGTCACATCGCTTGGTCTAGTCCAGATGACCCGGAAACGCATGGGTACCGGATTGGTCGAAGTGTTCTCACACACCTGTGAGCACTGTGACGGTCGCGGCATTGTCGTACACGATGAACCCGTCGAACGCGGAAAACCCTATGAGTCGTCGGCATCGCATCGTCGCCGCGGGGGAGAAGCCGGTACACGGCGTAGCCGTCGTCGCCAGCCGAAAGACCAGCAGGCCGACGAGCAGCAGGACCAACAGCTTGAAAACGGGCACGGGGAAAAGGCCGAGCAGACTCGTCATGCCATGGCCTCGGTTGCTGCCGCCACGACCAAAACCAACGGTGACAGCAAGAAAGGTACCGCTGACACCCGGTCCGACGATGCCCAAGAGACCTCCAACGGGTCCGGTCGTCGTCGCAGAGGCGAACGCGGACGCACGAACCGCCGTGCCGACGAGAGCTCACGCGACGATCAGCGTGCTGAACAGCAAGACGCCGACAAATCCGCACAGCAACAGCAGTCGGCAGCCGAGCAGTCGGTGGCAGCAGATGAAGGGCAACGTAGCTCGCGAACATCGCGCAAGCGCCGTCGTGCCGTTGCCCCGCAAGGATCCGCCGGACAGGCCAGCACCCGCAGCGAGCAAGACGTCAAACAGGCCGTGCAGCAGCACCAGCCCGAGACGAAGGCCCCAGCCCAGCAGGCGGCCCAGCCGAAGGCTGAGACTCGTGACAACGTCACCCCGAGCCAACCAGCATCGAAGAAGCGTCGCCGTGCGGCAACCTCAGGCACCGGGGCAACAAAGATTCAGCAGGCCACCGATGCGCCAGAGCCGCAAGGCAAGACGTTTGCGGCCAGTATCGAAGATCAGCCTCGCAAAGCTGAGAAACCTGTGAAGTCATCAGCAATCTTGGGGGTCGGGGTGCCAGCCGAAGAAATTTCTTCGCCGGGCACGTCACGCTGATGATCAATTTGGTTCACGAGCCGAAAAACGCTAGACTACCTGTTTGGTGCTGTGAAACCTGGCAGTTGGTGTCCCATATCGGCAACTTGTCTCGTGAGCCAAGACCCTCAGGTGTTTAAACAGCTGATAAAATTTTTGATTAACGTCGAGAGAAGTGAGTCCACATGGCATACGCGATTGTACGCGCTGGCGGACGCCAGGAAAAAGTTTCTGAAGGAGACCTGGTGGTCCTTGACCGTCAGGCAGCAGAAGTCGGCAGCTCCATTGAACTGCCAGCCCTCATGCTGGTCGATGGTGACAAGATCACCTCGGATAAAAGCGATCTGGAAAACGTCAAAGTTGCCGCCGAAGTGCTCGAGCACATGCGCGGTAAGAAAATTGTCATCCAGAAATACAAGAACAAGACCGGTTACAAGAAACGCCAGGGTCACCGTCAGGACCAGACCCGCGTGAAGATCACCGAAATCAAGTAAACTCGTTTCGGAAGAACTCGTAAAGGATTTAACTCATGGCAACAAAAAAAGGTGCTAGTTCCACACGTAACGGTCGTGACTCAAACCCACAGTATCTTGGGGTAAAACGTTTCGGTGGCCAGGTCGTCAACGCCGGTGAAATTCTCGTTCGCCAGCGTGGTACCAAATACCACCCAGGTCGCAACGTTGGTGTTGGCAAAGACCACACCCTGTTCGCACTCGAAGGTGGTGCCGTGGAATTCGGTAGCCGCCGCGGTCGCAAAGTTGTGAACATCGTCCCGGCTGAAGCCTAAGACGCAAACCGCTTATTAACGCTCCAGCGGGGGCGGACCGTCCCTGGTCCGCCCCCGCTTTGAGTTTTCACCACAACATTGCCCGGAGGAACCCAAATGTCACAATTTATTGATCATGTGACCGTGCACGCCACCGCAGGAAACGGTGGACACGGGGAGACCTCCGTGCGCCGTGAAAAATTCAAACCCCTCGGCGGACCCGACGGCGGCAACGGTGGACACGGTGGCAACGTGATACTGGTTGCCGACCCAGATGTGACCACCCTGTTGGACTACCACCACCAGCCGCACCGCAAAGCCACCAACGGTGAACCCGGACGTGGCGACTTACAACACGGCAAAAACGGTGAGAGCCTCTACCTGCCCGTTCCCGTGGGCACCGTCATTAAAGACACCGACGGCAACATCCTGCACGATATGGTCACCCCGGGCGAAGAAGTCGTGATCGCCCACGGCGGGACCGGGGGAGCCGGTAACGCCTCGCTCGCCTCGCCAAAACGCAAAGCCCCGGGCTTCTCACTGCTGGGAATTCCCGGCGAAGAACGCAGTGTCGTGCTGGAGCTCAAGACTGTCGCTGATATTGCCCTGGTCGGATTCCCATCGGCCGGCAAGTCCTCCCTGATTGCCGCGATCTCCGCGGCGCGCCCAAAGATCGCCGACTATCCATTTACCACCCTGGTCCCGAACCTTGGGGTAGTCGATGCCGGGGGTATCCGCTACACCGTGGCCGATGTGCCAGGACTAATCCCGGGTGCCTCGCAAGGCAAGGGACTGGGCCTGGAATTCTTACGCCACGTCGAACGTACCCATGCCCTGGTGCACGTGCTAGATGCCGGCACGCTGGAATCAGATCGCGACCCGATCTCCGACTATGAGGCATTAGAAAAAGAATTAGCCGCCTATGCGGTGGAGCCGATCTTGACCGAGGCCGGCGAACAGCTGATCCCCCTCACCGAGCGGCCACAACTGGTGGCCATCAACAAGGTCGATCTGCCCGATGGGCAGGCGATGGCCGATATGACCCGTGCCGAACTGGAATCCCGGGGACTGCGGGTTATCGAAATCTCTGCGGTCAGTCGCAAAGGTCTTGATGAGCTGAAATACGCGATGGCAGAACTGGTGACCCAAGCGCGTGAACAGCTCGCTCAAGCTGCTGCAGCCCAAGAAGCCGCGCCGCAGACCATTACGATCGAGCCGGCCCGGCGTCGTCGCGGTGGCCGTCCAAGAGAGTTTAGCCTCACCGAAGAAGAACGCGGTCTGAAGCCTCTGTTTCGGATCCGGGGCGATAAACCCGAGCGCTGGGTCGCCCAGACGAACTTTAATAACGACGAAGCCGTGGGCTATTTGGCCGACCGGCTCGAGCGACTCGGCATCGAAAGGGCCCTGTTTGAAGCCGGTGCCCGCCCCGGGGACGCGGTGGTCATTGGCGATGATGAGTCCGGAGTGGTCTTTGACTGGGAGCCCACCATGACCACGGGTGCTGAACACCTGTCTGGCCCGCGCGGCGTCGATCCGCGGTTAGAAGACCGTCAACGTCCGACCCGTGAAGAAAAACGCCAAGACTATGCCGAGCGGAAAGCAGCTCGTGCCGCAACTCGCGCCCAAATGGAAGCAGAACGACGTTCCGGGTTGTGGACCGACTACGAATCCGACAACGACTAAACCAAGAAAGCACCACGTGTCCACCCCCAACCTGTCTACTCCTAATCCGGTTCTTGATCGCACGAAACTGCGCGACGCCCGGCGCATCGTCGTCAAAATTGGGTCTTCCTCGCTGACCAATGGCCAAGGCGGCGTCTCAGTGGAAGCCATCGATGCCCTCACGCGTGTGGTGGGTCAGTTATATCACGGCGGGACACAGGTGGTGTTAGTCTCCTCGGGTGCCATTGCCGCCGGTTTCCGGCCGTTAGGCTTAGATAAGCGACCCAAAGACTTAGCCACCCAGCAGGCCGCAGCCGCCGTGGGCCAGAGCCGGTTGATGGCCCAGTACACCGAATCGTTTTGGAAGCACTCGATTAGTGTGGCCCAGGTGTTATTGACCGCCGAAGACCTCATGCGTCGTACTCAGTACAACAACGCATTTCGGTCGCTGAACCGGCTGTTGAACCTCGGCGTGCTACCGGTGGTCAATGAAAATGACGCGGTCGCCACCCATGAGATTCGCTTCGGTGACAACGACCGACTGGCCGCCCTGGTCGCCGCCGTCACCAAAGCCGATGTGCTATTCATGCTCTCGGATGTGGACGCGCTGTATGACGGCCCGCCCACCCAGCCCGGGGCGCGACGAATCGCCAATGTTTCGGCAGAAGCCAACCTCGCCCACATTTCGGTGGGTGACTCCGGGTCTTCGGTCGGCACCGGTGGGATGATCACGAAACTCCAGGCCGCCTCCATTGCCACCGATGCCGGGATTCCAACGTTTTTGACCTCGGCCGAAAACGCGCAGGCCGCCATTGACGGCGAGGACGTCGGCACCTGGTTTGCATCCCGGGGGGAACGGAAGTCGGCGCGCAACGCGTGGTTAGAACACATGGCGATCTCGCGCGGCAGCATCATGATCGATGACGGCGCGGTCGAAGCCATCACCGTGCGTCGGCGTTCCCTACTACCGGCAGGACTCATTGGGGTCGCCGGTACCTTTGAGGCCGGCGACGTCGTAGAAATTACCAACGGTCAGGGCACCGTGGTGGCCCGCGGACTGACGAACTACTCAGTGACCGAACTGCCCGCCATGGTCGGCAAATCCACCCAGCAACTGCGCGACGAACTGGGCCCTGAATACGACCGCGTGGTCGTGCACACCGATGACACGGTCATCGTGAAGCAGACAACACTGACGAGTTAGCACAAGGACTACAATCAAGGCATGACCGCTCAATTAGATTCCGTGACCCAACAGATCGCCGAGATCACTCAGGCTGGTCGCACAGCACAAAAAGCGCTAGCCGGAGCCTCACGCGCCGATAAAGATGCCGCCTTGCACGCCATGGCCGCTGCCATCGATGCCAACCGCGCGAAAATTTTAGAAGCCAATGCCACCGATTTGCAACGCGGCAAGGCTGAGAATATCGCCGAGTCGCTGTTGGACCGGCTAGCACTGACCGACGAACGGATCGACGGACTGGTCTCTGCCCTCGGGGAGCTGGCCGCGCTGGCCGACCCGATCGGCAATGTGGTGCGAGGCAATAACCTGCCCAACGGCATCCGTTTACAGCAGGTTCGCGTGCCCCTGGGCGTGGTCGGTGCGATCTATGAAGCTCGTCCGAATGTGACCGTGGATATCGCCGGTATCGGCATCAAATCCGGCAACGCCGTCATCCTTCGCGGTGGCTCCGCTGCCGAAACCACCAACGGCGTTACGATCTCGATTCTGCGCGCGGCTCTTGAAGAGCGTGGATTGCCCGCGGATCTGATTCAGGGCATTGATGAGCTGAGCCGTGAGGGCGCCAATGCGTTGATGACCTACCGCGGGGGAGTCGATGTGTTAATTCCACGAGGCGGCCCAGGCTTGATCCGTGCGGTCGTAGAAAATGCGGCCGTGCCAGTGATTGAAACCGGAGCCGGCGTGGGACACGTTTTCGTGGATGCCTCGGCCGATCCGAAAAAAGCCGTGGATATCGTCTTCAACTCGAAGACTCACCGCCCATCGGTTTGTAACGCCGCCGAGACCGTGCTCATCCACAAGGACGCCCAAGAGACCGGGGTTCAAGTGCTGACCGCTTTGCAAGAAGCCGGTGTCACGCTGCACGTGGACCCGACCGCCGCGACTTGGGTCACCGACACGGTGACCGCGACCGAAGACGACTGGTCAACAGAGTGGCTGGACATGGTCATGTCGGTCAAAATCGTCGAGGATATCGATGAGGCACTGGCCCATGTGGAAACCTATACGACCGGCCACACCGAAGTCATTGTGACAGAAAACCTGTCCAATGCTGATCGCTACATCGCCCAAGTCGATGCGGCTGTGGTGATGGTCAACGCCTCGTCCCGGTTTACCGATGGCGGACAGTTCGGGTTGGGAGCAGAAATCGGCATCTCGACACAAAAATTGCATGCTCGCGGACCGATGGGATTAGAAGAACTGACCTCCACGAAGTGGATTCTTCGTGGTGATGGTCAAATCCGACACTAACCGGCGACACCGTGACCATTTGGCACCAAAAATTCGGTAAGCTCATCTACGAGCAACCTCGACACCTACAGGAGTATGAACCCATGGAACAGTTCCTCGCAGCAGCAGAACATGCTGTCGTTAACGAACTACCCGTTGACCCAATTGTTTACGGTATTGCGATCTTTGCCGCGCTGATGTTCTTGCTGCTGGCTATCTTGTCGATCCGTTCGGTTGCGCTGCGCCCCGATGCCCCTGCTTCGACCGACGTCGCACAGCCAACCCAGGGCTCCACGGCCGCAAAGCGCTAAACACCTGACAGTGACGCAAACTCCGCACATGCCGCCCGCCCGCCGGACCCGATTGGGCATTATGGGTGGTACATTCGACCCCATTCACCACGGCCACCTAGTGGCAGCCAGTGAAGCGGCAGCAGAGTTTGATCTCGACGAAGTAGTGTTCGTCCCCACCGGCCAACCATGGCAAAAATCAGACCGGGAAGTGTCCCCAGCAGAACACCGCTATTTGATGACCGTGATTGCCACGGCAGCAAATCCGCGGTTTTCTGTCTCCCGGGTAGACATCGACCGGCCTGGGCAGACCTACACCGCAGATACCCTGGATGATATCCAAGAGTTGCGTCCAGATGCGGATCTGTTCTTTATTACCGGGGCCGACGCCATGGAACAGATCATGACGTGGAAAAACGTCGAACATCTCTGGGGAAAAGCCCACTTTGTGGGGGTCTCGCGGCCCGGTCACGAGCTGACCGACTTTGGTTTGTCCGAGGAGGTCTCGCTGATGCAGATCCCGGCGATGGCGATCTCTTCGACCGACTGCCGTGAACGCGTGGCCCAAGGCAAACCAGTGTGGTACCTGGTCCCCGACGGGGTGGTGCAATACATCGGAAAGTATGGTCTGTATCTGGATCATAGTGGCAACATGCAACGACCAACAGTAGAACGTCACACGACCGTTTCTTTGAACAATCGACCGGAGGAAGCCGATGAGTGAATCTTATCCTTCCCGCCGTGAGCTGCGCTTGCAGCGCGAACGCGAAGCACGCGCCAAACTACGTGATGAAGAAGCCCAGCGCTGGGCCTCTGAAATAGCGCAACGGGGTGCAGGCGCATCTCCCGATGAGCCCTCGCAACCTGACGAAGACCAGCCCACAGATGTCGAAGAGACTGGGCGACTGGGTCGACGAGCTTCTGCGAGCCCGATAGATACGCCCGCTGAGGGGCAAGAAGACGCGACCGCTGCTCCCCAGGGTGCGCGGCGTCGCCGTCGTGCCGATTCCGAGGTCACCTCGACCGGCATGATTCCGATCATCAGCAAACCTCGAGATGACCAGGAGGCTGATCGGCCACTTTCGCGTCGCCAAAAGCGCGAACTCGAAGCCCGTCGCGCAGCAGAACGGCGTGCCGAAGCCGCTCGATTACACCGCGAGCAGGAGCAAGCAGCGCAGGCTAGACCAGCGCGCCGTGTCACTGCCCCACAGACCACCCCGATCGCAGTACCGCTCATAACCGAGGCGCCGGTATCAGCGGAGCCTGCACCGGCTGAGACCGAAAGCGCCCCCGCCGACGACGTCGATGTGACCCTGGGGGAGTCGTTCACTGAATCGGCCGCAGAGATCACCGACATGTCGGGGTTGGACACCATCGAGATTCGACGAGCAGAGCTGCGCGCCGAAACCGAACGATTGACCCAAGAAATTTTGGAAATGGGACAAGCCAATCCCAACGTCATCGACCCGGTCATGCTGCGACGACAAAAAGAGCTCGCCGAGAAATCGCAAGAGCTGCAGAATCTTGAGACCGCAGCCATTGCGATCGTGGAGGAAACCGAAGAGGCCGCTACAAAGGCTGACGGTGCAGCACTCCAAGACTCTGCATCAGATGCTGCCGAGCAAACCGAACTGGTCATCACCGACATCGGTGCCCGGCAGGACAACGTCCCAGAGGACGATACTCAGCCTGTCGAATCCGACTCGTCGTCCCCAACAGCCGATGCTGACACTGTAGAGACCGACGAGGCCACCGCAGAAGAGACGCCTGCTGAGCCGCCTGCTGCGGCAAATGAACCTGCGCAACCGATCGTGGATGCACAAAAACCATCTCGACGACGTACCCGGCGTGCACAGTCTCCACCGATGATCTCCGGTCCATTTGATGTGGACCACAATGCGGCAGATAAGCCCGCACCGGTACCATCTCCTGCTTTATTGGAGGAGCTGCAGCGCCCCGCAAAGCCCTCCTCAGGAGAACCGGTGGACGCGACCTACGCCCATGGCCTGGATTCTGTGGATGCAAAGGATTTTGAAGCTCCAGAACGACGGATGTTTCTGTCATCAGTCATTGTCTTTGCCATCGGCATCATCGCCTTGATCACAGCCATCATTTTGCTGATTCGCTAAACTGAGAAGGAGTTTCGTGGCAGTACCCGAACCAACCCTGGATGCCTTGCACATCGCGGCACAAGCAGCAGCAACTCGACAGGCTGAAAATATCTCAGCGGTAGACGTTGCTGACCGACTCGGCATCACCGATGCGTTTTTCTTTGCATCCGCGCCAACAGAGCGTCAGGTGAAATCTATTATCGATGAGATCGAAGACCAGCTGCGCGAACAGCTGGAACTGAAGCCCCTGCGTCGCGAAGGTGAAACTGAAAGTCGCTGGGTACTGTTAGATTATGGACACTTCGTCGTCCATGTCCAGCATGACGAAGAGCGCGAAAACTATGCGCTCGATCGTCTTTGGTCCGATGCCCCACAGATCGACCTGCCAGAAACTGACTAACCAAGACTTCTGACATGAGATAGGTGAACCGCAGACATGAAGACTCTCGTCTTGTTCCGACACGGTGAAACGGAGTGGAATGCTCAAGGACGCTATCAAGGCCAACAAGATACGCCCATGAACGATGCTGGACGAGATCAAGCCCGCGAAGCGGCACGGCGCTGGGGGCATACCGAATTTGATGCGGCACTGGTCTCCCCATTGGGGCGGGCCGTCGAGACCGCCCAGATCCTGTGGCGCGATCGTCAACTCGATGTTGTTGTTCATGAGGATCTGAAGGAAACTCACGGGGGCCAGTGGGAAGGCATGCTCTATACCGAAATCGCCGAACGTTGGCCCGATGAGCATGCCGCATTTCGCCTGCCGGATATTGATGCTGGCCCGGTCGGCGGGGAAACGCCACGCGAATCTGGAACCCGCACAGTGAACGCCGTGCTCGGTGCCCTAGAAACTGCCGATGTGCTCCTGGTGGTGTCTCATGGAAACTCCCTTCGAGCAGCCGCGCACCTGCTGACCGGTCACGACGATGAAGACTACGCCAGCGTGCCTCGTCTGAGTAATTGCCGTGCCCATGTTCTGCAATCATATTCAGGCAAAATTGGGACATTTACCCTGACGCAAACCAGTGTTTAAGGTCACGTATTGAATCTGCCATCTAGAATTTGTTTTCAAAACAAAGCTATGTATACTAGTTGATGTTGCCCAGCGAGGTAGCAGAGAAAAACTTGATACGGGGCTTTGGCGCAGTTGGTAGCGCGCTTCCGTGGCACGGAAGAGGTCAGGGGTTCGAATCCCCTAAGCTCCACAATTTAACCTGAGTCGCAACAGGGAGAACAAGAGCTCCAGAAAGTATTTTCTGGAGCTTTTGTCGTTCCTGGGATAGTGATGATCAGGTCTACCTCCGAAGATCAGACGGCCGATCTTCGGCATGTTCAGAGCCTCATACCGGGTGTATCATTGGGCCATGCAAGAGCGCTGGATACTGGCGATAGCGGCGATCAGCTTCGATATCGGAGCCCTCACCATATGGTCCGCCGCCCTGATGCCGCAGTTCTTCCCGATCTGGTCGGGTCGCGGCAACCAGCTCGAGATTGTCGCGCGGCATGCGAAGCTGTGGCGGGTGAACGCGGTCTTCTTCATTATCAGCGCCATCGCGGTGCTCTTCGGCTGTGCCCTGGTGTTCACTTCGGAAACAGGACCGCTAGCAATCCCAAGTCTGCTCGTTTTGGCCGTTGCGACTGCGCTGTGGGTGGCGAATAACGCGATGCGGATGAGCGCGGTCGTGGACGCCGCCACGGATCGGACGCCCACGAGCCACGGATGGTTCACGCTGGCTGAGTCATGGACCGCGGCCCTGTGGCAGATCGCGTCCGCACTCGTCCTGCTCGCCTTTGCCGGTCTCGGTGTGACAACGCTGACCTCTGCTGTGCTTGGGGCATGGATCGGATGGCTGATGATTGGCTCTGCTGTGTTCTCGCTCGGCATCCTCGTCCTGCTGCGTGATGTGCCACCTGTCGTTGCATAGCTGCCGGTACTGCCCCTTGCGATCGCGACCGGAATCGCCACGGTGCAGACATGAACGAACACTAGCCAATGTCGGTCGCGAGCAGATTTGGACGCTGTCGGAGTGAACGCTTCTTGACCACAAACAACCTCGTCGGAACACGAGAGTGTAGGCCCCACATCGACAGCGTTGCGACAGGTATGGGTGTACACGTAGAGGCGTTTCGGATGGCTGGCATAGGGCTTTAGCTTTGTTTGCAGATCTTAATTCGTTCATCGCCCTTGTCGCTCTGGACATAGCAGCTCGTGCGCTGCGAAGACGACTGCCACTCGATCGCGAAGTTGATCATCACCATGATTCATCAGTGGCCGCTCGTGTCGAATGCTCGAGTCAAATGAAATAAGCGCTGTCTTCAGATCGGGTCACCAATATTCGAGGTTGAAGTGACTTTGGAGTTCTATCTCATCCTGAGGATCGTTTCGAGCATTGTCTTGTCAGTGCACAGTGATTTCACTCGAGAAGACATGGCGGTGACGTCCTGACCTATGCATTCAATCTCGAGTTTTGCGCTCATGAAACGTGAGGCACAACACGAGCTACACGCGCAATAGGCATACGATATGCCGGTCTGTTGTTGATCGCTGAGACGCGGAGTAGATTTATTTTATCGAAGGTCTAGAACCAGGCGATTTCAGAGGTGATGGCGATGCGTTCGTTGGACACTGATTATCTTGTTATCGGTGCTGGCGCGATGGGAATGGCTTTTACAGACACCCTAATTGATCACGCCGATGTGCATGTCACGATCGTCGACCGTCGCTACGGGCCCGGCGGTCACTGGCAGGATACGTACCCTTTTGTGCAGCTTCACCAGGCATCGCAGTTCTACGGGGTTGCTTCGACCATGCTCGGTACCGGTGAGGTGCAAGAACACGGTCCTGAGGCGGGGCTGCATGAGCGGGCGCGACGCGCAGAGATCCTGAACTACTTTGACCAGATCCTGTATCGCCGTTTTGTTGATTCAGGACGCGTCACGTTTCTCGGAGCCAGTGAGTATCATACGGATGGCACCTATCATTACGTGACATCCCGAGTTTCGGACGAAACAGCCCAAGTCAACGTCCGGCGTCGCATCGTCGATGCTACCTACTTAGCACCCACCATCCCTGCCACGACACCGCCGCCGTTCGGAGCCGTTGACAGCACCCGAGTGGTTCCCATCAATGAGCTCGCGAGTTTGGATGAGGCGCCACGCAACTATGTGATGGTCGGATCAGGCAAGACCGCCACTGATGGGATCGTGTGGTTGTTAGGCCACGGTGTTCAGCCAGATCGGATCATGTGGGTGAGACCGCGCGAACCCTGGATGCTTAATCGTGCAGCCGTCCAGCCAGACCCGGCTGTGGCGTTCGGCCTAGCAGCTGACACCATGGAGGCGGCGGCCGCCGCTGAATCACTCGATGACATGTTCCTGCGCCTTGAAGCTGCCGGTGTGATGCTACGAATTGATGCTGACGTCATCCCCACGATGGCGAAAACACCAACCCTTGGTCGCTGGGAGCTCGATCTGCTCCGTCGCATCGAAAACGTGGTTCGTCTCGGACATATCAAGTATGTGACGGACCACCAGATCGTGCTCCAAGACGGAGTTGTTGACTTGCCCAGCAGCGCACTCGTGGTACACAGCGCCGCCTCCGGACACCGATACCCGCCCGTCGTTCCCATCTGGGGTGTGGATAAAATACGATGCCAAACGATCCGGGCTGGCTTCCCGTGTTTCTGCGCGGCGCTGGCGGGGTGCGTTGAAGCCACCCGCGACGACGATCGAGAACGCAACCGGCTGTGTCCACCCAACAGACTTTCCAATACTCCGGCCGAGTGGGCGCAAATGCAGGTCCGGGGAGTCCAGGCGACGCGTGAATTCAACGCTGAACCCGACATCGCCGCGTGGGCCAATAGCTGTGCACTCAACCCCGAGCGCATCGAACCATCCCAACGCGACGCACCTGCAGTCCACTCCGCCATGACTCGACTGGCAAACGCCGCCGAACTAGGACTCACTCGGATGGCCGAACTTGCCCACGACGCCTGACCATCGAGGACTGAATGTAATCCTTCGTAGATTCTGCCATTGCCCAGTTTACGGAAGCTGCAAGTAATTCTTTCCACGTTCAAGATCTAACCTTTGTAAGCTGCTGACCTGAAATTCGGAAGGCTCATACTATGAAGCATTGGAAACCCGTCTCTTACCCGTCGATGAGCCCGTATCTCATTTGCCACGACGCTGAAAAACTCATCTCTTTCCTTGAAGCAGCATTCGACGGAACGGTGCAACGACGATTCGACCGGCCTGACCGATCTGGCGACACAGAACGCTGGTCCATGCTCGTGACGCAGCACCGCGAGCAATGTGCCGATTCCGCACATGCCGAGCTCAAAAAGTTGCGACATGGCGAGCTGGAACAAGGAGGGTATGGCCACGACGAGCCAGAGCGTCAGCGCCCACCAGGTGAAACGCATAGGACCAGTATTGGGTTCCCGATTCGAAGTGGTCGCGGCAATAGCGAACCATACGGCAGCGAATGAGACCCAGAGAACAAGTCCGTCAGTCCACGTCTGCGGGGGTGAATGCAGGCGAGGCATCTGGGCGAAAAACCCCGATCGATCCGGAGGGTACTTCATCCCAAATATGCGCGCTCCAGTGCAGCTCAAGTGGTTCGGACACCACAAGCTGGGCATCATCGGGAAGGGTTTCGGCATCCCCGTCGACAGTATGTAGCATGGTCGGACCCCAGGAGTAATACAGCGTTGGAGCAGCAGCTTCCTCCACCTCGGGGCTTACCCAACGAATGACGACTAATCGTGTGCCATCCGATGCGCATATCGTTGCACGAAATGGTGCGGCAATGCTGTGTTTATGTCGAGCTCGTTCTACGCGTTCCACCATTCGAGTGATACCTTGCACCGGGTCGTCAGCCAGACCGTAGGTCAGTGCGAGGTAGAAGCACACTTCGGTGTCTGTGTTGCCCAGGATAAACGGATACAACGCCGGATGAACATCGAAGGTGAGTTCGCGTTTTAACTCGTGGAAATGCGGTATTTCGCCGTTATGTTGGAACATCCACCCGCCGTGCACGAACGGATGACAATTTTGTTCGGAGATCGTATGACCCGGTGCTGCCCGGACATGCGCTAGAAAGCAAGGCGCCTCCAGTTGTGCGGCGAGATGTCGAAGATTCAAGCTATCCCACGCTGGTCCGATCTGACGGTACTGCCCGAGGGTTCCGGCGCGCCCGGTCCAGGCTATGCCGTACCCATCACCGTTGGTCGGGAAAGCATTGTCCAAGAAGACAGACGCCAGCGGGTCGCCGGGCAAGAAAAGCTGGCGTGCATGAAGGCTCTGGTCGATGAGCGAGTGGTTCGGACGGACCAGTACATCCTCGAGAGCGATCGGTGAGCCGAGATATGCAAGCCAACGGCACATAATGGCCTCATTTCATTGCCAGCCCAGCGATTGTAGGTGTCTTGAGTGTACGACTTTCCCGTCTTCGTCGCACCACAGCGGCGTAGGGTCACGAAGCGCTCTTGAGAGTCTGATGGAGCTACAGAGATGCATGCGAGGGTGATACCGTGAATACTAATCAAGCTAGACGACGGTTGTGAGGAGCTGACGTGGCTCAACGATTCAAGGTCGGAGACCATGTGTCTTGGAACTCGGAAGCCGGGCGAGTTTCAGGCAGTATCACCAAGGTGCACACGCAAGATTTCGATTATAAAGGTCACACGCATCGTGCGTCAGAAGACGAGCCTCAATACGAGATTAAAAGCGATAAGACAGACCATATCGCCGCTCATAAGGGCACGGCATTGCGGAAAATTGACTAGTGACGCAGTTGTCGTTGGCCACTGCGGCTGCTGGTGATCCACTCATGGGCACAGTGCTCGCCGGTGCCTGGGGGTTACTGGCTGGTGGTGCGTTAGTCATAGGTGCAACGATCGCTTGGTTTGTCCAGGTGCCCGCCCGGGTGGTGGCCGCCGTGATGGCGTTTGGTGCCGGGGTGTTGATCTCTGCTTTGGCGTTTGATCTGGTCCAAGAGGCTGCAGACAGCGCCGGTGTGGCACCGGTGGTAAGTGGCTTCGCAGGCGGTGCAGTGACCTACATGCTCGCCAATAAGCTCCTCGATAGATTCGGGGCCCGACACCGCAAACGGTCCCAAAACCAGCAGCCCACAGAAAGTGACCAGTCGGGTAGTGGCCGGGCGATCGCCGTCGGCGCGCTCCTCGATGGGGTGCCCGAGTCTGTCGTGCTTGGCGCCAGTCTGCTCGGAGGCGGTGGAGTCAGCACCGCGGTGGTCGCGGCGGTGTTCATCTCCAATCTGCCCGAAGGGCTATCCAGCGCTGCCGGGATGAAACAAGCCGGACGCAGCGCCCGGTACGTCTTCGGGGTTTGGAGTAGCATCGCGGTCGCCAGTGCAATTGCCGCCGCGCTAGGCTATCTGTTGCTCGGTGACGCCTCGCAGAACTCGGTCGCGGTCATCACGGCCTTCGCCGCTGGTGCGATCCTGACCATGCTGGCCGACACCATGATCCCGGAAGCCTTCGAGCGCACCCATTCCTGGACAGGGCTGATCGCTGCAACCGGGTTTCTGTTGGCCTTTACCATCAGCCGACTCGGTGGGTGAGCGACGATGGAGCAGTGCGTGGGCGGTCCCACCTGTCGCCAAGGTTTCGAATGCCACGAACAGTGCACTGAGAAATGTCTATGGGAAAGCCGTGAAACAGAGCACGCCTGCCCTGTAGAGACTGAGCATCTCGGTGCGGCACATTGCCCGCCAGTAGGCTGTCTTCAAATACTGACAGTGTCAAGACAGGTCGCCATTGGGCAGCGTAGAATTTACGGTACAGCCTCCATGGCCACCCAACTCTGCTTGTGGTGACCGTGCTACGGAACCGGCCCACCAGCGATGAGGAGAGACATCATGCCTATACCGACGGGTCGGCTCGTCCCGACTGACCAGGGATATGACTTAACGCTCCAAAGAACGCTGCCCGTAGCAATCGAGCACGCCTGGGACTACATCACAGAATCCCAATTCACAGAAAGGTGGATCGGGCCCTGGGAAGGTGTAGGAGATGTGGGCGAAACCATCAAGCTCTACCTGGCTTTCGAAGAAGGGAAACCCGGATTTAAGGTAGAAATCCTCGAATGCCAAGCTCCTGAGCATGTTCGCGTAAAAACCTTGGACGACACCCTACCCTGGGACCTAGCAATCGAATTGACCCAACCAGAGGGACAAACCGAGCTGCAATTTACGATGCGCGACGCTGATCCCTCAACAATCGGTGAGATCGGGCCGGGCTGGGAATACTATCTCGACCAGCTCGTGGCCATCGTCGCCGGGGATCCAGCCCCAGACTTCGATGACTACTTTCCAGCCCAGCGCTCCTACTACGAAGACCAACGCCCATCATAATGCCTGTGGTGTTCTGATGGGTGTTGCGACAGTCTTCCGCCCGTTCGACAGTCAAGTGGGAGGATGCCCGCCGTGACATCCCAACACACCGGGCTGATAAACGTCGCGGCAGGAGTGAACCTATTGCGCACGGGCCGCTACAGGTTCACCTCGACTGTCTACCTCCTGAGCTCCGGCTCAAGAAATTCGCAGCGCACTTCCGCTGACCACCGTCGACGTCACGGCGAGTTTTCATGAACGGATCCTGCACCAGGGTATGGCCCATGTCACGCGGACTAAAGAGCATCTTCAGGCCGTTAGACTCGCACCATGATGGCAACCACTCACACCGCACATCACTCCACGTCAACCAAGACAACACCGACCCATTGGGGCCGCCGTCTGAGTTTAACCGCGACGCTTATTATCGGTGCGCTGGGACTCAACGCATGCGGTCCCAATGTACCCGACCCAACCGAGGCCGCCCAGCAATTCGCCGACCAACTGGCGACGGAGGATCTCATCGGCCTCACTGACCTGGCCCTCACGGCTGACTCGATGGACCCGGCTGCGCTCGCAGACGCTGTCGAAGAACTCGAGCGATTCTCGCTGACCGTTCACCTCGATTCGGCCGAGGTGGATGACTCCGATGGTGACGAGGTCACAGCAACCGCGAACTACACGGTGACCTGGGATCTCACCCCCGGGAACGACGAAACAGAAGAGCAACAAGGCGACGACGAGAAAACCTCGGAAACCTGGTCGTACCCAACGCAGGCACACCTGGTGTGGGATGACGAAACGCAAGCCTGGCAGCCGCACCTAACCGCCAGCACGCTGGTGCCCGGACTGGCCGATGGCGGGCGCGTGGACGTCGTCGTTGATCAAGCCCAGCGCGGCACGATACGCGATGGCGAAGACAATGCTCTGGCCATGGAGCGTCCGGTACAGCGTATCGGCATCGATAAATCCCACGTGGTCCAAGCGTTATCCCAGGGTGGCGCCGAGCCGACTGCAGCGGATATTGAAGAGACCTTGACCGAATCGGCCACCGACCTTGCCGAAGCGCTGGATCTCGACCCGGAAGCCTTCGTGGATCGCACCCTGGCGGCAGGCGAGCGCGCGTGGGTCGAATTCATCGTGCTGCGCGATGACGAGGACACTGACATCCCCATGGATGACATTGCGCAAATCCAGGGTGCCATGACCATGGAAGACACGGTGGTCCTGGGCCCGTCACGCACCTTTGCCCGATCACTGCTGGGCACGTATGGGGAACCCAACGCGGAACAAATCGAAGCCTCTGACGGGGAATTTACCGCGGGTGTCCCCACCGGGCTGACTGGACTGCAGCGCATGTACAACGAGCAGCTGGGCGGTACAGACGGGTTGAATATTTCCGTCGACAATGCAGAAGCCACCCACGAACCCGCATCCGGCGAAGAGGTATCCTTTCAACGCGACGTCGTTGACGGCCAGTCCATAACAACCACGCTGCATAGTGACGTCCAACAGCTGGCCGAAGAGATGATCGACGACGCCGAGGTACCCGCCGGACTGGTGGTGGTCCGTCCTTCCGATGGGCATATCCTGGCTGCCGCCGACGGTCCGGCCGAGACCAGTTGGCCGCTGGCTATCACGGGGACTTACCCGCCGGGATCGACCTTCAAAATCGTCACGGCGCTTGCGATGCTGCGTAACGGCATGACCCCGGAGACTACGGTCAGCTGCCCACAAACCATGACGATCGATGGTACGGAGATCTCGAACTTCGAAGGGTATCCGTTCGAGTACCTCGGAGAGATTACCCTGGCCGATGCGATCGCCCAATCTTGTAACACGAGTTTCGTGAGCCAGTGGGAAGAACTTGCCCCAGAAGACATCCATGATGCTGCGGTGGCGCTAGGCCTGGTGGAAGATCCCGTGACCGGTTATACCGGGGCATTTCTTGGCTCGGTGCCCACAGATGTCGAAGGAACCCAGCACGCCGCCGGACTCTTTGGTCAGGGCCTGGTGCAAGCCTCGCCCCTGGGCATGGCCACGGTTGCGGCCTCGGTTGCTGCCGGGCAAACCGTCCCCCCGGTGCTGGTGACAGATCCGCAGGTTGATCCGGCCCAAAACGAGAACCTCCCCGGCACCGCGCCGCTGACCGAAGACGAAGCCGCCACCCTGCAGGAACTCATGGCCGGGCCGGTGGAACACGGGACCGTCCCCATTCTGCAAGAGGTCCCCGGAGCCCCCGTGTATGCCAAGACCGGCACCGCAGAGTACATCGACGACGGCGAGGACCTAGCCCACACCTGGATCATGGCCACCCACGGCGATCTAGCAGTGTCGCTATTCTACACCGAGGGCTTTGCCGGCGCCCAGACGAACGGCCCGGTCCTCCAGGAATTTCTCACCGAACTCGAAGCCATCATCCCCTCGGCGGGCTAATAGTTAGTGCTCGCCAACGGCGCGTGCGTGGCGCAGCGCCGTTGCGGTCCCCAGCTTCCAGGGCTCACCGTGGCCAGGTAGCAGAGTTGTGGCCTGATGTGTCTCGAGTGTTTCCAGAGCTTGCATCGCCTCTGCGGTGTCCTGGGTCGCGGCAGAAGCAACGATTTGGGGTCCGGTTTTGCCGGTATAGGGGTCCAGTGTCACCAGCGCATCACCGGTGAGCATCACGTCACGGTGTGGCAGATATAGCATGCAGTGCCCACGAGTATGACCCGGAGTGTGCAGCGGAATCGGGGCGCCGGGCACCGGGAGACGTTCTAGGCCATCAAACGGTATCGTCCGCGAGACACCGCGTACTCGCAGCGCGCCAGCCACGGCCATACTGCCCATCACCGGCAGCGAGCGCGGGTGAAAGAACGGGTACAAGAACCGATTGGTCTGGGGTGTGTAGCGATACGGGTGCGCGGCCAAATCAGCATCTGCCCGATGGACGTAGACGTCGAGGTTCCATTCCCGTTGCGCCCGGGCTGCCAGTCCGACGTGATCGAAATGGCCGTGGGTTAGCACGAGTGCCCGGAGCTCATCGGGTCTTCGTCCAATGGATTCCAGTGCTTCGTGAAGCAATGACCACATTCGTGGCAGCCCTGCATCCACTATCGTGACGCCGTCGTCATCTTCAATGAGATAAAAATTGACGTGCGCACGAGTGGACGTGCGCACGAGTGGACGTGCGCACGAGTGATGGCGTGGATACCATCGGCAACATTTGACCGAATCATGACCCCTCCTATTGAGCCGAGCATAAAGATACGTCAAAGAGCCTCAAGTGTGGAGCTGGAATCGACCCTACCCTGCACCGACATTGAGCGACACCATTTGTGCGACGACTATTTCGCGGTGTTCAACGATCAGTGTTGAGAAGAAGGCAGGGTGCAACGCAGTGGATATGCACGCCGCGGTAGAAGGTAACACGGGGTGGGTGGGCTCTACCCCTGGACAACGCGACTCAGTAGCCTGGAGACACCGAGTCCCCACGGAAGGATGGTTATGACCGCGCACGAGCCCAGCACGCAGGAACAGGATGTCACCCATATCCTGACCGTAGACCATCAGGATATGTTGGATCTGATCGCAACCATCCAGCAGGCCACCACCGTTGAACAGCGTCGTGATGCCGCCGATACAGTGATAGCAGAAGTCATGCGGCACTCAGTCGCCGAAGAGATGCATGTTTATCCAGCCATGGAGAAATATCTGCCCAATGGTGCTGAAGAAGTTGAGCACGATAAGAAAGAGCACGACGAACTGGTCGAGGTCATGAAACGTTTAGAAGACGTTGACGCTGACTCTGAACAGTTCATGAGTTTGGTCCGGCAATTCGAAGAGAAATTACGGCACCATGCCAGTGACGAAGAAGACGACCAGTTCCCGGAACTCCGCAATCACATTCCGTTGGAAGAGCGCATCGAACTCGGGCGGAAAGTCGAACAGGCGAAATCGATGGCACCAACCCGGCCACATCCCAACGCTCCGCATTCGGAACTTTTTCACAAAACAGTCGGAGTAGGAGTGGGTATGGTGGATCGACTTCGAGACAAGCTTACGGGTCGCAATACACAGTGATGCACTGCGTGAGCGACGTTGGCTGGCTGATGAGGTCACTGCAATAGCTACCGAGCTGAGGACAAAATTACCATGATCCCGAAAAAGAATGCTCGCAAAACATGGCACGATCTGACACCAAAACAGCAAGCGTCCGTGCTGACATTAGCGTCGATTCAAGTCGTACTGGCAGCTACCGCTTGGACTGATCTTGCGCGCCGGCCGATGGACCAGGTGCGGGGCAGTAAAAGGAAATGGGCTGCCGTTATTGCGGTGAACTTTATTGGCCCGGTGCTCTACTTCGTCCGGGGCGTCCGCCGCTACATCACGCCCGCCGAGGATCAGTCACCTCGGTTTCGCAGTGCTCGATTCGTCTTGGCGGTGGCTGTAGCAGTCAGTGGATCTTCCGGCCATGGATGTTTGACATACCGACCCCGGTTCTCCGCCCGCACCTGCGGGTAAATGTTGGCCCAGAAGTTCGCCAGATCCCGGGTAATCGCTAACGGACGCCGAGCAGGAGACAACAGGTGCAATATCACCGGCACCTGCCCGTTCACCACTGTCGGGCTGCCCGTCCAACCGAAACATTCCTGCAGCTTGACCGCCAGCACTGGAGGCGCGACGTCGTCGTTCGTGTGTTCTTCCGGTGCTGGCCAATCCAGGCGTACCCGGGACCCCGAGGGCACCTGGAGTCGTTCCGGGACGAGCTCATCTAGTCGCGATGCTTCAGGCCAGGGGAGCAGCCGGCGTAATGCTGCTGTCAGATCGATGCGATCTCGATGCGTTCCGCCGGCAAGCTGCTCGATCTCTGGACCCAGCCAATCGTCGAGACAATTCGTTAGTGCTGCATCAGTTACATTAGGCCAGGGCGAACCGATGACCCGGTGTAGGAGCCCCATGCGACCACGCAAGGCTTCAAAATCGGCATATCGTTTAGGATTGGTTTCAACCTCGAAAAAGTCCAACACTCCGCGCTGTCGGATATCATCGGCGACGGCGACCTTGGTGTGCTCGGGAGTGGGCTTGATCGGGGTCGATGACAACTCGATGGCACCCAGGCGGTGCACTGAACGCGCCGAGACTTTGCCATCGATGAACTTCGCTTTGATTTGGTTCGTGACCAGTGTGCCGGCGGCAAGTTCTGCATGATCTTGATCCAGCTCGGCTGCACTACGGATGATCGCGCGGTCACCGTGCAGCGTCAGCTCGGCGATGGCCAACCACTGACAGCCTTGCAGGGATGAATCCCGCGGCAGTGACGCCGCAGTACCCGATGCCAGTAAATATTCGGATTCCTGCCCTGCGCCAGACCCGCGTCGACGCGCAATCTGTGAGGGATACGCCAGGGCAGTGATCATCCCGATGTGCAGGGGATCTTGCGAGAGCTTGGGGGAGTCTGCTGGCAGGACCCGGCGCAGCCGGGACACATCGCTCGTCCAGCGCTGGGGTCGTTCGGACCGGAGACGACGTAATAACGCAGCCAGGTCAGCTCCAGGGGCACGCTGGTCCGAGGCGAGGGCTGCCACGGTTTCTGCCGCCAGTTGCGCGCCAGCGAATTCGGCGCCGTCGTACAGTGCCCGTCCCAGTCGCGGGTCCACTGGTAGGTCGGCCAGTTTCCGCCCCAGGGCCGTGACCCGCAGCTGATCATCAAGTGCACCTAACTGCGTCAGCGTTTCGACCGCACTATGATAGGCGCGCTCCGGGAGGGGCTCAGGCAGAGCCATACCAGAACCATCGGCCGTACCCCAGCAGGCCAGATCCAAGACGGCTTGGGTGAGATCGGCTGTCCGAACTTCGGCGGGGCGATGCGCAGGACGGGCTGCGAACTCAGCATCTGACAGACAGCGCACAACGAGCCCGGGGGCTTGTCGAGCTGCACGGCCGCCACGCTGAATCATCGAAGACTTCGCAGCACCCACCGTCACAAGGCCGGCCACGCCGCGAATGGTATCGAGTCTGCTTTGTCGGTCGAACCCGGCATCCACCACGAGGCGAACACCGGGCACTGTCAGTGCGGATTCAGCCACGTTCGTCGCCAAAACAATTCTGCGGGGTTGTCGTGTGGTCGGTGGTTGCAATATGCGGTCTTGTTCAGTCGCCGAGGTTGAACCCAACAGTGGCAAAATTTCTAGGCTCTTGAGTTGTTGGGAGAGTCGATTGGCCACACGATCGATTTCTCGTGCACCGGGTAAAAAGACCAAAACGTCACCGTCGGGCTCGCGTTCTACAGTGGAGACGACCGTGTCGGCCACATGCGTGAGAAACGTATCGGTTACCCCGCGGGCATCCAGACCACGTTGATTACCCGGCAGCGGCGCCCACTGCTCACGTAGGGGATAGGTCGCAGCGTCGACGGCCAGGATCTTTGCAGACGCCTGGTCGTCTGCAGCCAATAGGTTGGCCCACATATCAGCATCAAGGGTGGCTGACATAACGACAATGTCGAGCGGATGATCACGCAACTGACCCAGCTGCTGGACCATGGCAAACGTCAGATCGGTGTCCAGGTGACGTTCGTGAACCTCATCCAACACGATGGCTGCAATTCCGGCGGCTTCCGGATCGCGAATAAGCCTCCGCAATAGCACCCCGGTGGTTACAAACTCGACCACCGTGTCTCTCGAGGTCTTCTGATCCCCGCGCACCGTATACCCAATCTCAGCACCGAGCCGAGTACCAGTCAGCGAGGCCAATCGCCGGGCTGCGGCACGAGCTGCCATCCGACGCGGCTGCGTCACCACGACTTTCCCGAAGCGCCCGTGAGCCGACAATCGATTGGCCACGGTGGGTGGCACGATCGTGGTTTTTCCGGTACCTGGAGGAGCTACCACCACGCTACGCAACGCATCGTCATCATCCAACAAGGCCTCGACGAGCTCCGCTGCGGGTAGCCCAGCGCCGACCGTATCGAGCGCAAACGGTAACGCCGCGGGAGGGGTGCGGCCGCCAGAAGTGTCATGTTTCATTGCTTCCACTCTATGACGTGGATACGCAACCCGACGACTCAACGATCCCGGAGCAGTCCACGCATTTTTCGGCATCGTCTGGAAATGACCTGACGGTCTTGCTAAGAAAGAGGTCAAGGGATCAGATCAACTCTGACCTGCGCTAGCGAATCAAGGAAGCCTCGCACTATGTCACCATCGCCCAAGACATTAGACGTCATCGATATTCCAGAACACTGTGGTAATGCCCCACGGTCACCAGGCTGTTGAGTCGTGGCTGCAGACACAACCGGCTGTATCAGCTTTGTATCTGAAGACCATCAGCACCCACGGCACCGAGTGCGGTGCAGATGGGAGTGTCGTTGGGGACGACGGGGCAGAAACCGCCTTTAGTCATGTGTTCAGCTTTGCAGGCCACGCAAAAACGGCACAGATCAGGACCGTCCGAAGCTACCTGGTCTCGCTGAAGACTCCTATGACACGTTAAGGGTGTGGGCCGAATACCGACCCACACCCCGTCCGCATCAGCCTTTAGACGCGGTCCCAGAATCTGTGCTGGGCAATAGCATCAACGAAAGCATCGCCAAACGAGGATTCATGTTGTGCCAAGACCACCCCATCATGCTGACCTTCGGTGGGCAGGTTGAGGTACGTCTCACCAGTGCTTGCCACCCCGATGGGTTTGAAGAACTTATAGGCCATGCGGGCGAATTCCGTCATGTGTTCATCAAATAGTTTCTGGTCTTCTGAACTGCCGCCGACTACGTAGTAGGCATCAAATTGCGCCGGGTGCGCAGTTACAAACGATGTATCCACGGGCAGCTCCAGACCGTTGGCGCCGGCTACCATCCCCAGCTTGTCGCTGACGATGTGGACGAACGCGCCTGCGGCTTGCAATGCGTCGAGTGTTTGTCGCACTTCATCATCCTGGAACCCTTGACCAATCAGTACCCCGACCTTTTGGGTTGCGGCACTATGTGGCGTGGTGGTCATACTCAAGGCAGGGGACGCCTCGTCGTAGGCAACGTGGGTGCCTTCGGGTGGGTTCACGCCGATGTTGCGGGCGAGCTCGATCGCCAAAGTCTCGTCGACATTGGCGAACATATCCACCGTCTGCTGACGAACCGATGCGCTGACGACCTTGCCCAGATGATAGCTGAAGGACTTGATGATGTCCTGCTGCTCAACGGTCGTCATGCTATTCCAGAACATGCGAGCCTGCGAGAAGTGATCATCAAATTTTTCGCTCGGCAGCTGCCGGGTAACGTGGCCTTCTACTTCTGCTGGGTAGTCTGAAACCCTTGCCGACTCCGCCGCATCCGATGGGGTGTTCTCAGCCAGTGAGTTCTTATGGTAGGTCACCATGTCAGTATCGATGTCGTGCCGCACGTGCCCATCGCGTTGGTTATTGTGCACCGGAATGATCGGCTGGTTGATCGGGATGTTATTGATATTGGCGGTACCTAACCGGTGATAATCCGTATCACGATACGCAAACGAGCGGCCCTGTAAGACAGGGTCGTGAGAGAATTCGATACCCGGTACCAGTGAGGCCGGGTCAAAGGAGGACTGTTCCTCTTCGGCAAACGCATTATCCACGAGTCGATTGAGCGTCATGGTCCCAACGATTTCTACGGGCACGACTTCTTCGGGCCAGAATTTGGTGTCGTCGAGGATGTCGAAATCGTAGGCGAATTCATCCTCCTCAGCGATCAGCTGCACACCGAGATCATATTTCGGATAAGCGCCCGCTTGGATGGCTTCGATCATGTCGTTGCGGTGGAAATCTGGATCGACGCCGCCAAGGATATCGGCTTCTTCCAGGAGCAGCCCGTGGACACCGAGGTGAGGTTTCCACACGAAGCGAGCAAACGTCGATTTGCCCTCCGCATTGATGAACCGGAATGTGTTAATCGGCCAGGCTTCCATCATGCGCCAACTTCTGGGCCGTGCGCGCATGGATTGCAGCCACATGACCATGTGTGCGGATTCTTGGTTGTTGACCACCCAGTCCCATAGCGTGTCATGCGCTGATGCGGCCTGCGGGACCGCGGTCTTCGGGTTGGGTTTGATGGCGTGAGTGAAGTCCACAAACTTCATGGCATCTTTGATGATGAACACACCAAATGACAGGGCAAGGTTGTCGTAGTTACCCTCTTGGGTGTAAAACTTCGTGGCAAAACCGCGCACATCGATCGCGGTGTCTTTGGAACCTTTGCTCCCAATGAATGTGGAGAGACGAACAAAAGTTGGGGTTTTGATTCCTGGCTCAGACAAGAAGTGCGCCTTGGTCACATGACGTAGGGATTTGGTCAGCTCAAATTCACCGTGCACACCAAATCCGCGAGCGTGCACAACCTTCTCCGGGATACGTTCCCTGCTGAAGTGCGATTGCTTCCGATAGAAGTCGGGGTCATGCAACAGAGCCGGTCCACGTCGTCCAGCCCGCAGGGATTGCTCATTGTCTACCGCTGGAACACCAGAGTCTTGCCTCAAAGCTTCGCCCGTGTTCTGCTTCTTGAGCTCGTTGAGTTGATCGATCTTTGCGTTGCTTGATGGGGGCTTCTGTGCCATAGGAATCTTCCTTCCGCCGTCCATGGAGCTGTGTACTGCGAGTCAAAGGACCCTTTATCTAGCCTGGCTGGAACATTTCGCGATTCCAAGAGTTCGTGAGCGGGATAATCGTCGCTCATGCAGGGGGAGAGGATGTGCGGATTCTATTCGTATTGCACGGTCACTCGGGCTGTCCATAATGGCCCTCATTGGCATGCTTGTTGACCAGCTCTTGGTGCTGGAAAAGTTCGGTACAGGCTGTGTGCCGCCGGGCCGGTCTGCCACGAATCTGCGCAGTTCTTTCTGGACGATCGTCCGGCTGGAAACCATAATGCTGTCCGCGGCTTATCTCCTGACGGAGAATACCTGAGACGTAGACCGTTGCGTGTTACCTCTGTGGGACAGACGATACTTGGCACCTGATAACATCCGCTTAGACTTGAATCCCGACCTGTTTCACAATGTGAGGTAATTACCCCGTGTCACGACTCGTTTTCGAACCCATCACTTTGCGCGGTATGACCGCACGCAACCGGCTGTGGGTCCCGCCGATGTGCCAATACAGTGTCGAAGCCCAAGACGGCGTAGCCACTGACTGGCATATGGTCCACCTGGGTGGGCTGGCCCGCGGGGGAGCAGGGGCCGTGATTGTCGAAGCGACCGCAGTGACACCCGAAGGACGGATCTCTCCGCAGGATCTCGGCCTATGGAACGACGAACAGCGCGACGCGCTGGCCCCCATCGTCGGTTTTATGCAATCCCAGGGTACGAAAGCCGGAATCCAACTAGCTCATGCCGGACGAAAAGCCAGTACGTATCGTACATTCGAGCCGGAGCGTTCCGGCAGTGTGCCCGTATCTGATGGCGGTTGGCAGACCGTCGCGCCATCGGCTCTCGCCTACCCAGAGCTCGCGGAGCCCCAAGCCCTTGACCAGGCTGGCATCAAGCAGCTGATCGCAGCGTTTCAAGCTGCTGCACGTCGTGCGGTGGATGCGGGCTTTGATTTCATCGAGGTTCACGGTGCGCACGGCTACCTGCTACACGAATTTTTGTCACCGCTGAGTAATACGCGTGACGACGATTATGGTGGCTCGTTGGAAAACCGAGCACGGTTCTTGCTGCAAGTAGTCGACGTCATCCGCGAGGAGGTACCAGACGACATGCCCTTATTCGTGCGTCTGTCGGCTGTGGACTGGATCGATACCGGACTGACAATTGACGACACCGTTCAGGTGGTCCGTTGGTTGGACGAACACGGTGTGGATCTGATCGATGTCTCCTCGGGATCAAACCTGCCCGCGAAGATCCCTTCTGGCCCGGGCTACCAGGTGAAATTTGCCGAAACTATCCGTGAGCGTACTGGTGTTCCGACCGCGGCGGTCGGCCTGATCACGCAGCCTTTCCAGGCCGAACACATCCTGACCACGGGCCAGGCCGATGTCGTGTTAGTGGGCCGGGAATCCTTACGCAATGCGAATTTTCCCATTCATGCCGCCCAGGTGCTGCGCCATAAGACCCCGCCGACTCCGATCCAATATCACCGGGCGTACCGCTAAACGTCGCCGGCCAAAAGGTCTTCTAGAGCGTCAAGGTCACGCAGCGTAATTGTGTCGTCGTCGACACCAATCAACCCTTTTGTTTTCAACCGCCCCAAGGCTCGGCTGAAGGACTCCGGTGTGGTGCCCAATAATGAAGCCACGTCTTTCTTCTCTAACGGCAAGCGCACCGTGATGAGGCCTTCGGAAGGACTATGGCGCAGCACAGGTTGCTGTAGGAGGTAGTCGGCGAGTCGGACATCGACGCTCTGGGTGTTCAATACCAACTGGTGTTCAGTTTGTGCCAGGCGGTCACCCAGAGTCCGCAGCATGCGATGAGCAATGTCAGGGTAGCGCTGAATCAGGCCTGTCAGGTCCTCATGGACAAACACACATAATCGGGTGCCATCCATGGCCTCGGCTTCGTCAAGCGTGGGACTGCTGGTCAAGAATGCATGCTCGCCTACTGTGTCACCGGGCTGTGCCACCCGGAGCAATAACTTCCGGCCGCTAGGCAGGACTCGATACAATTTCACTTGGCCTGAATGCACCACAAACATTTTGCCTGTCCGTTCACCGACGCTATGCACGAGTTCACCGTCATCTAAAATCTGCGGACGTGCCATGGTCGCCACCAGATCTTGTTGGTCTGGCGTCAGCCCAGCAAAGATCGCCACTCGGCGGACACAGTTATCATCGTGGAGCGTGATGTCTCGAATCGGTATTTCCCGCATGCTGACAGGCTACAACAGCTCATGAACATGCGGCTTGGATGGGCTTGATGAAAATGGACTTGGTCAGATTGGTGCCCGCTTGGCAGACCTAGAGGGCTCCGAAGTCTACGTCGCCAAAATTAAAGAGGACGTCTGGGAGCAAGCCAAGGCCGCATTGTGCTGGTCGGCATGGGCAAGCTCGAAGCCACCATCGACACGAACGCCATGATATTGGGCCAAGTCGAATTGGTCGGTTCCAACGGTGGGTCTAAAGACGATATCGCTGCTGTCATGAAGTGGATTGCTCCTGGTGATCTGGAACCAACCCTGAGCGTCATTGACTTTGAAGAAATTGCTGACGGCGTCGAGCGTCTCAAGCGCGGTGAAGTAACCGGCCATCTCGTCGCAAAAGTCGCAGAGTAAAACCCTCCACGCAGAGAGTCTCAAACGCGCCTACCGAGAGCCCATCGGTAGGCGCGTTCAGTCTTAAAGCATGACGGCATCTGCTGCTTCGGCGATGGTCGGATATTTGAACTGGTACCCGTTATCGTCCAGCACTTCTGACCGGGCACGGGTACTGCTCATTAACAGTCCGGGTTCCTTGCGAATAATGCTCATTCCCATGCTCAACAAGGTCGCCGGGATCGGGATGTTGCGTGTGCCAAGCCACGGGGCGAGCGCATTGATGACCTCGGACAGTCGAGTCTGATGCGGTGCAACCGCGACCACAATTCTGGGTGGCTGATCAACGGTGAGGAGATACTCGATGATCCCGAACCAGTCCTCCTCATGAATCCACGGTAGGTAGCCGTCAATGTTTGGGCGAGTCTTGGACATCGCCATGGCTGTAAGTCCCAATGTGATTTCCGTTTCAGGCCCAAGCACCACGCCGGTTCGTATGATGATCGCACCGTGAGGGGCTGCGGCTTCCCAGTCAGCAACGAGCTGCCCCATGCCCTTGATGCCGTCGAGGTCTGCGGTCGGGGCGGTCTGTTCGGTGAATTCCGTCGTGGATTTGGCATCCCACAGGGGTACAGCACTCCCTTGGATCCACCGGTGGAGTGTACCGCCCTGATGTTCAGCGGTGTTCACAGCATTCCTGAGTCGCTGCGTAGGGGCGATACGAGAGACGGCCAGCGCATCGACTTCGGTCGGCGAGAATTTAGCCCCCATGCGACGCCCGACCAGGTTGATGATATTAAACCCCGCATCATCCATGAGTTGTTCATGCAGGGGTGCCAGGTCATCTTCTCCCCAGCGGGTCTGAGGATAAGCCACCCCACTTTGTGGACTGCGAGTCAATACCATCACCCGCTTGCCAGCAGCAATCATACGGGTAGCTAACCGAGAGCCCAGATAACCGGACCCACCGGCGATAATATTCAACGGCTGGCTCGGATCCGCGCTGCCCGCCATCTTGAACATGCGTGCCCCGACGGCCCCAATATCTCCGGCTAGGGGATCGGCCAAGGCGGCGCCCAGAGGAGCAGCAAGAGGCCCCACCACTTCGATGTGACGGGTCAGTGTGGTCCCACCGTCGCTGGTAGCGTGCATCGTCCAACGTTGCTGCGTGTGGCCACCCGGTTGATTCTGCCGCCACGCAATTTCTTGATTTTCTCGAGCCGTCACAATCGTGGCCGGTGGTGCGGTGACAGCGTGAACAAATCCTCGGACTAAAGCTTTGGGGACTACCTTGACGGTATCGCCGGCTTGCAACCTGTTCCCAGCCATGTTGACCGGCGTGAACTTTTGTAGCTGGTCGTCAAATTGCAACCACGCACTAGGAGCCGAGAGCAGATCCCAGACCGCTTCGGTTGGTAGCGCCAGATAAATACTTTGTGTCCGCGAGAAACCCATAGGACCATCGTAAGCCCGTTAAAACACCGGTTGGCACCAACTCAGAAGATAAGTCGCTGCCAACCAGTATCCAGGCTTGTGGCAGATTATTTTGATGAGACAGTTTCTCGCATTTGTTCAAACTCTGAGGCAACCTCTGGGCCGGGCTTTGTCGTCAACAATGACACAATGGCCGCGACCACGAAGTGGGCGATAACTCCAGGAACAATCTCGTAGAGGTCAATAGCCTCCTTGATGGCCGGAACGGTACCCCACACATAGGACACCACCGCGCCAGCAACCATGCCGGCCAGCGCTCCCATACCCGTGACGCGTTTCCAGTACAGGGCCATCAAAATCATCGGTCCGAACGCGGCACCGAATCCGGCCCAGGCAAACCCAACGAGGTCTAATACGGTGGAATCCGGGTCCTGGGCGATGAGAATCGCAATGATAGTGACAACCACTACCGCGATACGCCCCAGCCACAACTGTTGCTTCTCACCCGGGTTGTGCTTGAACAATCCGTAAATATCTTCGACCAGCGCCGAAGCGGAAACCAGCAGCTGGGAGGACATTGTCGACATAATCGCCGCCAACACAGCAGCCAATACCAGCCCAGCCACAAAGGGATGAAAGAGGGTCTGCGACAGCAGGAGGAACACCGTCTCGGGATTGTTCAGTGGCTGCCCGGCATCATGGAACCACGCCACGCCAATCAGACCGGTCAACACAGCGCCACCCATACAGAGGATGACCCAACCGGTCCCGATACGACGAGCAGTTGTGATTGCGGCATGGCTTCGAATGGCAAAGAAGCGGGCCAGGATGTGTGGTTGCCCGAAGTATCCCAAACCCCACGCTAGACCAGAAATGACGACCAGCATTGAAGCGCCAGACCACCCACCACCGGTGAAGGACAGGTGATCGAGGCCTGCTTGGGCATCAGCTTCATCAATGAGGCTCATGACCCGACCGGGTCCACCCAGTTGGACCGTGGCGATAATGGGAACCGATACCAAAGCCGCCAGCATCAACAGACCTTGTGCCACATCGGTCAGTGATGCCCCCAGAAACCCACCGAACGCGGTGTAGACCAAAGTGACCCCACCGACGACGAAAACGCCGGTCAGATAATTCCAACCAAATGAAGATTCAAAGAACGCCCCGGATGCGACCATCATCGATGCGACATAGAAAACGAAGAAGACCAGAATAATGACGGCGGAGACGGAACGCAGCAGACGCGTGCGGTCCCGGAAGCGCAGCTCAAAGAAAGCCGGCATGGTAATCGAATCGCGGGTAATTTCGGAGTAGACCCGCAGTCGGGGAGCGACGATCATCCAGTTCATCCAGGTCCCCAGGGTAAGCCCGATGGCAATCCACGCTTCGATCAATCCAGTGGCATAGAGTGCACCGGGCAAGCCCATCAACAGCCAACCTGACATATCGGAGGCACCTGCGGAGAGCGCGGCTACTCGAGGTGATAAGTCTCGTCCAGCCAACAAAAAATCGCGACCGGTCTTGGTCCGTCGATACGCGTAATAGCCGATAACCAGCATTCCGATCAGGTACACAACAATGGCAGCCAGCTGATAGGCGTGTTCTTCACTCATAGCAAACATTATTCGCCATCGATACTTAATCGACAACTTTTTGCCACCTACGGCAAGGTCGTCGCCGGTCAGCAGCCTCACCCACTGCTGCAGAACGCTCGAGGGGACTACTCTTCTGCTCGGCTGGCGCCTTTAGAAAACCGGTGTCTCGCCAGTCGTTGCTATCCTCAAATCGAAGCTCCGGCGTATGCTGTGTGGCAACTCAAGTTTGGGAGCCACCGACGGGAGTCTCATGCCCACCACCTCGCAGCACACTTCGGATATCGCACCCTGGCAGCTGGATGACCAAGCGATCCAGCAGGTTCGCACCTGGTTGGCGCGGGCCACCAATATCACACCTGATGCCTCGGCACAGCAGCTGGCCGGAGTCCTCAAAGACCCCCACGGTTTAGGATTCACCGTGGGCTTTGTAGATCGCGTGATCCGACCAGAAGACAACGCGACAGCAGGACAGGCACTAGCAGGTATCGCGCAAAATGTGCCAGATTTCTTACCGTGGTATCTGCAAACCGCAGTCAAGGCCGGGGGCAAACTTGCTCGTATCGCGCCCGATGCGATCGTACCGACTGCACAGTCAGCACTTCGTTCACTGGTTGGCCACCTCGTGATCGATGCTCGCGACCCGCATCTTGGCCGGGCTATCAAACGCCTACGCACCGACGGGATCAGCCTCAATATTAATTTGCTTGGTGAGGCCATCCTGGGGCAGAACGAGGCAGAGAACCGCCTTGCCGCCACACTTGAGCTGATTCAACGAACAGACGTCGACTACGTCTCGGTCAAAGTTTCCGCCACGGTGGCACCGCATAACCACTGGGCCTATAACGAAGCCGTAGAGAACATTGTTGGCCAGTTGCGTCCGCTCTACCGAGCTGCAATGAACTCTGTTCCGGTGACGTTCATCAACTTGGACATGGAGGAATATAAAGACCTCGAGCTCACCCTGGATGTGTTTCGACGGCTCATTTCAGAACCCGAGTTCCAGCACTTTTCGTCCGGCATCGTCTTGCAGGCCTACCTGCCAGATGCCTATCAGGCCATGGTGGATCTGCAGGAATTTGCCGCACAACGGGTGGCACACGGCGAGGCGCCCATTAAAGTCCGGGTGGTCAAGGGCGCGAACTTGCCGATGGAAAAGGTCCAGGCGGCCATGCATGACTGGCCCCAAACCGTCTGGCCAACCAAACAGGATACCGACACCAACTACAAGCGGATACTGAATTATGCGCTCACCCCGCAACGCTTGGCGAATGTAGGAATCGGCGTTGCCGGGCATAACCTATTTGATATCGCCTTGGCCTATCTCCTGATGCAACATCGCGGTATTGAAATCAACGGCCCGGTGGATTTCGAGATGCTGCTGGGTATGGCGACCGCTCAGGCCGAGGCCGTCCGCGCCGATGTGGGGCGATTGCTGTTGTACACCCCCGTGGTCCATCCAGACGAATTCGATGTTGCGATCTCGTATCTTGTTCGACGGCTAGAAGAAGGCGCCTCGCAAGACAACTTCATGTCGGCGGTCTATGAACTCGGCGATCCTGAGCTATTCGATCGCGAGGCAGAGCGATTCCGGGCCTCACTTGCTCAGTTAGAAATCGAAGCGAACCTGATTCCGAAACCCCGTAGACAACAAAACCGTGCCATAGAAGACTACTCCCAGGCGTCACCACCGGAATTTGCTAACGCGGTGGATACCGATCCTGACTTGCCACAAAACCGTGCGTGGGGTCGAGCCATCCTAAATCGAATGGCTGATTCCAAGTTGGGCGAAGACCTGGTGGCCTCACACGAGGTCACCAGCCAGAAACAACTCAACGACGTCATCACCTCAGCCACAAAAGCTGGTGCAACCTGGCAGGATCTGCCACTACAGACCCGAAGCCAAGTCCTGATTCGCATCGGCGATCATCTGGCAAAAAATCGGGCTCGACTCATTGAGGTGATGGGCTCAGAGACTGGTAAGACCATCGATCGGGCCGACCCTGAAGTATCCGAAGGGATCGACTTTGCCCGCTATTACGGTCAACAGTGCCTGGAACTAGTGAACATCATTGGGGCGACGCCACATCCGGTGGGTTTGACCGTGGTAACACCGCCCTGGAATTTTCCGATGGCCATCCCCACCGGGTCAATCACCTCTGCACTGGCTGCCGGGTCCCCGGTGATCGTCAAGCCCGCGCCACAAGCCCAGCGCACTGTCGCCGTCATCGTCCAAGCCATCTGGGATGCTCTCGATGAGTTCGACCTACCGCATGAAATCGTCACGTATGTGATTGCTGACGAACATTCGGTTGGCTCGAATCTAGTGACCGATACCCGGGCCGAACGAGTGATCCTGACCGGGGGATACGAAACGGCCAAGCTGTTTACCGAGCTGCGTCCAGAGATGCCGCTGTTTGGCGAAACCTCGGGCAAAAACGCGATCATCGTCACGCCTTCGGCCGACCTCGATTTGGCCGTGGCCGACGTCGTGAATTCTGCCTTCAGCCACGCTGGCCAAAAATGCTCGGCAGCCTCCCTGGTGATCCTGGTCGGCCAAACTGCTCGCAGTAAACGTTTCCACCGACAACTGTTAGATGCAGTGAATTCCCTTATCGTTGATTACCCCACAAACCCGCAAGCGCAGATGGGTCCGGTTATTGAACCGCCCGGTGAGAAACTGACACGGGGGTTGACCAAGCTAGAAAACGGCCAGCGCTGGCACCTGCAACCCAAGCTTCTGGATGACACCGGCCGACTGTATTCGCCGGGCATCCGGTCAGGTATTCAACCGGGTTCCGAGTACCATATGACCGAGTATTTTGGCCCGGTCCTGGGCGTGATGGCGGCCCCAACCCTGCAGGCGGCCATCGACTATGTCAATGCGGTTCCGTATGGGCTGACCTCAGGCATTCATTCCCTTGACCCGGAGGAAATTGCGTTGTGGACCGACCAGGTCGTGGCAGGAAACCTCTACATCAACCGCGGGATTACCGGCGCAATCGTCCGGCGCCAACCCTTTGGCGGGTGGAAGCGTTCATCTATTGGTCCCGGGGCGAAAGCCGGCGGACCAAACTACCTGTTGGCCCTGACAGATTGGGCCGATGCTGCAGCTACGGTACCAACGATCCAGGACGATCTGGCTGCACACCTCAGAAAGACCACCAGTTCAGTACTGGATGCGGTTGATGCCAGGTGGTTGACCCAGGCTGTTGCCCATGACGCCACAGCTGTGGAGACCTATACCGGCCAGCACGACATTTCGAATCTGCAAGTCGAAGTAAACATTCTGCGATACCGTCCGGTGCCGGTCACCATACGGGTCACAGACACCGACTCGAAGGCCCTCGCCCAAGCGCTCCGGGTCGGATATGCCGGCATTCGCGCTCAACGCGCTGTTGCCACCGGTAAGGGCACCGGGGCGTTGCCGATGAATATACTCTCTTTGCCCTCCCACACTCCCGAAGCCCTCACCAAAGCATTCAACGCGACGAATGTGCGCGTCGTCTTTGAAGATACGACGTCGTGGTTGGAACGCGCTCGGAGTTTGGCCCAGGCAGACCCAACGAAAGGATCTCAGCGCATTCGGCTCATTGGTGATGACGAGACAGCGGCCACGATCAAAGTTACAGTTCAGACCCCAGAAGTTGCCGTATACCGGCAGCCGGTCACTTCGGCGGGCCGATTAGAGATGCTGCCGTTTCTTCGGGAACAGTCGGTGACGATGACAGCTCACCGATTTGGCACCATCAACGATCTACCGCAGCAAGCTCTCGGAGAGATACATTTCGGTTAATCGCTGCCAAAGAACTTCAAGCTACGGTCAAAAACGCTGTCGATCATCGGGTTTTTTTGGAGTGTCATGGCGCGTCGAGGCGTCGGTTTGCTTGCGGTCATATGCCCGCATTTGACTCCAGGAAAACAAGACGACGGCAAACAGCAACATGAGCCATGATCGCTCTGATCCGAAAAATGTTTCGTTGTTGATGAGCACCGCTAAGAGTTCCACGACGACAACAACAATGGCACCCACCATCCCACCGACCAGAGCGGCTTTCATCTTGCCATGCATATTGTTGTCCTCCTGACGTGTTGGGATCACTGCTGTTCAGCGTCGCTGAGGGAATCCTGCCAAGCTTGATGCAGTTGTGCAAATTGCCCACCGGCTTCAATGAGTTCTTCGGGCGTGCCGTCTTCAACAATTTGTCCGCCTTCGACAACCAAGACTCGATCGGCAATCATCACCGTTGAGAGGCGGTGAGCGATAATAAATGACGTGCGCTCTCCAAGCAGTTCTTTGAGGCCTTCTTGGACGAGGGCTTCGGTTGGTGCATCAAGTGACGACGTCGCCTCATCCAGGATCAAGACCGTTGGATCGGCTAGAAAGGCCCGAGCAAAGGAGACTAGCTGACGTTGACCAGCAGACATGCGACCACCTTTGGCTCGCACATCGGTATCAAATCCCTCTGGGAGCTTGTCGATAAAGGTATCAGCACCGATAATTGCTGCAGCTGCTCGGATCTCTTCTCGAGATGCTGCAGGATTACCGATCGCAATGTTCTGTGCTACTGAACCCGAAAACAAATACGACTCCTGGGTTACCATCACAATGTGTTGGGTCAGGGTTTCCATGTCGAGGTCTTTGAGATTGACGCCGTCCAGGGTAATGGTCCCATTGCTGGGGTCGTAAAACCGGGCCATGAGCTTCGCGATGGTCGACTTGCCCGCACCCGTTGAGCCGACGATAGCAACGGTTTGTCCCGCCGGGACGTGCAGCGAGGTCGGCTGGAGCGCCAAGGGGAGATCATCGTGATACCGGAACGAGACGTCGTGGAATTCGATCTCTCCGGATGCTTTTTCTAATGCGACTGGTTCCTGGGGATTCGTGACCGAGGGTTTTTCTGCCAGAAGGCCAGAGATCTTTTCCAGTGCGGCCACCGCTGACTGAAATGTGTTGTAGAAGTTCGCTATTTCGTCGATCGGTTGGAAGAAGCGGCGGGCGTAGAGGACCAGCGCAATGAGCACACCAACCTGCAGCTCGCCTCCGAGCACGCGGAAACCACCAACCATCAACACCGCGGCGATGGTGATGGAGGAGAGCCAGCGCAAGGTTGGTTGATAAATGCCAAACAGCTGAATCGAGCGCAACGCGGACTGCCGGTGATCTTCAGCAAGCTGCTCGTAGCGTTCGCCATTTGCCTGCTGGCGGCGGTACGTTTTCACTGCACGAATGCCCGAGACGGTTTCGACGAAATGCGAGATCAGGCGGGCGGAGTTCGTCTGGATCTGGCGGTAGATTACCGAAGACCGCTTCTGGAACCACACGGTGAGCATCGTGGCGGGCACCAACAGACCGGCCATGACCACACCGGAGGGCAGATCCATGGTCAGAATCAGCACCATGGTAAAGACCATTTGCAGTACGGATCCGACCATAATGTCTAGCCCCGAGTTCAACAGCTGGGCCAGCGCATCCATATCGGAGGTCTGGCGGGCGACGGTGCGTCCGGAGGCATAGGATTCGTGAAACTTCATGTCGAGCCGCTGGCTATGCAAAAACAGTCGTCGTCGTAATCCATACAGCATGGTCTGACCAAGTGTCATATTCCAGCGGATGAACACATACATCAGCCCGCCGGCTACCAAAGCAGCCACGATCTGGGCGACTGAAGCTGCCACCGCCGGGGTGGCGTTGCCCTCGAGTAGGGCTGGGATGCCGTTATCGATACCCCAGGCAATGATCGCCGGACCGGCCACTGATGCCAATTGGGCAATGACGACAACTATCGAAAGACCTGCGAGCTGCCATCGATACGGTTGCAGTAACGTACCCAGCAGCCGAAGCGAGGCCCGCCGTTCAGCGCGCGTCATCCGCTGGTAGTCTGCTGCCCCTGTACCCCGTGCACGTCCAGAACCGCTCATGATTGCACCTCCCAGGCATCTTCAGTCTGACTGGCCATAATATAGCGGTACCGAGCTGAGGTTCGGAGTAATTCCTGGTGGGTTCCAACCGCTACGATTTTCCCGTCGTCCAGTAGCGCGACTCGATCTGCCAGGGCAACGGTCGAGGACCGATGCGCGATGATAAAGGTGGTCGTGTTATCTAGTACTTCGCGCAGCTGGGCGATGACTCGTTCTTCGGTTTTAGTATCCAGCGCCGACAGCGGATCATCCAGCAGTAGCAGCGCTGGACGCGAGGCAATCGCCCGGGCTAAAGCGATGCGTTGTCGCTGGCCTCCGGACAACGAGAAACCTTGTTCACCGATATGCGTATCGAGCCCCTGGGCCAGGCCGGCAACAAAACCTGCATCCGCGGCGTGCAGGGCTTCCCAAGCAATGTCTTCTTGAACGTCCTCCGGAAGGGCTGGATCAACCCCAAGAAGCACGTTCTCTCGCACTGAGAAAGAAAACAGTGTCGTATCTTCGAATGCAAAGGCCGTGAGACGACGGAGATCATCCAGGTCCATATCGTGCACGGAGACGCCATCTATTGCGATGCGACCCCCGGTGATGTCAAAAATACGTGGCACCAATTGCAACAGCGTCGATTTTCCATTGCCTGTCACACCGACCAACGCCAGAGTTTCACCGGGACGAATATGCAGGTTCACGCCACGGAATAAGTCCGGTGTGTCCTCTGGCGCATCATGAAAGCGAAAGTGCACGTCTTCCATGACCAGTTCCCCGGTTGCGTTATCAAAGTCCACCCCAGCCGAGTTTTTCGGAGAAACAATCGTATTTTCGGTATCCATAACTTCGAAATACCGTTCCAAGGCGGTGGTGGTCTGGACTGCCTGGCCAAAGAGCATGCCCAACATCCTGGTGGGACCGACGACCAGCGTGGCTGTGGCGAAGAAACTGGCCAATTCACCGACGTTCATGGCGCCAGCATTGACCTGCAGGAGCCCGAGGAGTAAGCAGATCCCAAGCATCGTCTCGGGTAGTGCCAGCATGAACATGTCAAACCTGGCCAGGGTGGTGGCTTTACGAATTTCATTATTCCGGAGCGAGACCGCATCGGTATCGAAATTTGACAGTGCTTGCTTGCTGCGTCCAAACGCTTTGAGTACCCGGATACCTTGGACAGACTGCTCTACCGTCGTAGAGATTTCACCGTTGAGATCCTGAGAGCGACGTGTCAGGACCGAGTAATCACGCTGGAACCGGTACGTTAGCACCACAATAGGTATAACGATGACCAGAAAGATGCTCGCTAGCAGTATCGAGGACCGTGACATCATAAAGATCCCCACCAGCACGGTGGCGGCCGAAGAGACCGTCATGATCATGCCAAACGCAATCCAGCGGCGGATCTGTGTCACGTCCTGCTGGGAACGGGACAGTAACTGGCCGGAACCCCAATCATTGTGAAATGCCACCGGCATATCAAGGATGCGGGTATAAAACCGAACACGCATTTGGCGCTCGGTTTCCGTTGAGGGGCCAACAGCAAAAATACGGCGCAACCATAGCAACACCGCCTCCACCAGCCCTAGGGCGATGACCACGCCACCTGCAATCCAGACGGTCGTTGCCGTGGGGGAGGTGTCCAAGCTATTGACCAGAAATTCGAGCACCTGGGGGATCATGAGCCCCACGATGGACGCCGCAATCGTGACGATCAACCCCATATAAAGACGGGGTCGGATGGGCTGAATGATCCGCCATAAGCGTGCCATGGCTGCTTTCATGAACCATGCCTCCTATGACTGAACCGTTGGAACCGTTATCCCGCCTATAGTAGTGCTCTCAAGCTCACGAACTAAACAGATCCTGTCGAAGCGAAAACAGCAGCGATCCGACAGTAGGCCGACTAACTGCGGTGATACAGAGATTTCCGCCAGTAGATGGGCTCGGCGGTGATCAGCATGCCCAGCTGTCGGAACATAGATTCATCGACCGAGCCCAGAATCGTGGTGGTGTGGACGTCGCATCCTCGCAGATGCTGCAGTTCAGCAATCGCTTTGCGCGCGTCATCGGATTCGGCTGCCGAGACCGACAATGCAATGAGCACTTCGTCGGTATGGAGCCGGGGGTTGATCGAGCCCAGGTGTCGGGTTTTCAGGGTCTGGATGGGTTCGATAGCCTGGGGACGCAAGAGGTGAACATCTTCGTCAATACCTGCCATGTATTTCAACGCGTTGAGCAACATTGCCGCAGAACATCCCAGCAGGTCCGATGTTTTGCCCGTCAAAATGGTGCCGTCGGGTAATTCCACCGCGCTTGCCGGCTGCCCAGTGCGTTCTGCAAGTCGCACAGCAGGGGTCACCACTGGACGGTCTTCTTTGGTTACACCGATGCGTTTCATAATGACTTCGATGCGAGATGAGACGGTGTGATCGGCGGTATCTTCGCGGCGCTCTTCAACGCGAGCCTTATACCAGCGCCGGATGACCTCTTGTCGAGCGGCTTCGGCACACACTGCATCATCGCTGATGCAGTGACCGGCCATGTTGACTCCCATGTCTGTGGGGGACTGATAGGGAGATTCCCCGTAGAGTTTTTCTAACATGGCCTTGAGCAAAGGAAAGGCTTCGACATCACGGTTATAACTTACGGCCTGTTCTTGGTAAGCGGCAAGGTGATAGGGGTCGATGATGTTGTTGTCATCGAGATCTGCGGTGGCTGCTTCATAGGCCTGATTTACCGGGTGTTGTAGGGGCAGATTCCAGATCGGGAAAGTTTCGAATTTGGCGTACCCGGAGCGGATACCATGTTGGTAATCGTGGTAAATCTGGGACATCGAAGCCGAAAGCTTGCCAGAGCCCGGGCCAGGCCCGGTGACCACCACTAAGGATCGAGTGGTGTGGGCATGCTGGTTCTGCCCAAAACCCTCAGGCGAGATAATAGTTTCAGTATCGGTGGGGTAGCCAATGGTGGGGTAGTGGTGCGTTACTTGAAGCCCAGCGCGCTGCATGCGATCGCTAAATGCTAGGGCGTTAGAATAATCCGCTGACAGTTGTGTAATGACCACGTGTTCGATCATGAAGCCTTCTTCACGGAAAATGTCAATCAGACGCATGGCTTCATCTTGATAGGTGATCCCGAGATCAGCCCGGACTTTTTCGTACTCAAGGTCCTTGGCGTTGAGTACCATCATAATCTCTAACTCATCTTTGAGCTGCTGGAGCATAGAGATTTTGTTATTCGGAGTAAAGCCCGGTAAGACGCGAGAGGCATGAAAATCATCAAAGAGTTTGCCGCCCATTTCGAGATATAGCTTGTTACCAAGCTGCTGGCGTCGCTGAGAAATAAACTGCGACTGCAGGGTGATATATTTTTGCGAGTCGAAACCCAGGTTTGGGCGAAATGATGATGTTAGGGTCAAATGCTCAGCGTCCACGAGACACTATTGTTCCATGGACCATGACGAGATCCCAGTTATGGGTCCTACAGCGCCAAGAAGAGCTGCAGATTTTGCTTCCTAGATACCAAGCCCTCATCTCTTGACAGACTCTCTTAATATCCCGTACACCACAATTTGTTGTGGTCGTCACGGTTGTGGAACACAATCACTGGTGATTTCGGGATGCAACACGCCGTGTTGAAAAATTCTTTTTCTGTGGATCGAGGGGCGAGTAGCGCGGTGTGGGAATGTGGAGAACTTTTCTGTTGTTGCACTAATCCCGCACCAGAGCGCCGAAGTGTCAATGGGGGTACTTGTGGAATTCTCGCGACAAGGTTGTGGAGAACCCTGTGGGTGAATAATAAATGGGTGAGCACAACATCTAGTTATGCCTTGCGTTGTCGATCCCTAGATGTAGTATTAAGTCAGTGGTTGAGCCCGATGAGGCGTTCACCAAGAATTCAATAGAAAAGCCGAGAGCCCCTCAGTTTTCTTGAGGATAGTGGCATAGACCGGCACGAAGGCAACGACTTAAGGGAGAGATCATGACCGTAACTGTTTACAGCAAACCAGCATGCGTACAGTGCAACGCAACCGTGCGTGCATTGGATAAAAAAGGCGTCGAATACAACGTCATCGACATGTCGCAGGACTTGGACGCTTTAGAACGTGTCCGCGCCTTGGGATACATGCAGGCTCCGGTGGTCATGGCAGGTTCTGATCACTGGTCAGGGTTCCGTCCAGATAAGATCGCCAGCCTGGAGGTGAACAGCGCTGCAGCATCTACGGTTGCATAAGCTGATTTCACACCAAGTTTTTAAGGTAGGGATTCAATGACTGCCCAGGTGCAGGATAGGTCGTTCGTTAAATCGCCCGAATCGCAAGATATGGTCGAAACTCGTGCGAAGTTGATCTATTTCTCCTCGGTATCTGGTTATACCCATAACTTTGCTGAAAAGTTGGGGTTCGAAGACGGCTACACAGCCCGACTACCGATCATTACTCGCGAGCCTACGCTTTATGCATTAGAACCATTTGTTTTAATGCTGCCAACCTACGGTGCTGGCAAAGGACCTGGTGTAGTTCCTAAACAGGTCATCAAATTTCTGAATGTCAAAAACAACAGAGAGTTGATCCAAGGCGTCATCGCTGCTGGGAACACAAATTTTTATGACGCATACTGTTTAGCCGGTGACATTATCTCGGCAAAAACACACGTCCCTGTTATGTATAGATTCGAACTGATGGGCACTCCCACGGATGTGACTAAAGTTCGTGAAGGATTGGATGCATTTTGGCAACAACACTCACTGAAGAAGAACTAATTCAGTCCGCTAAGAAGCTTCCTGAGGAATGGAAGAACCTCGGATACCACGAACTGAACGCCATCTTGAACCTCTATGGTCCAAATGGCGAAATCCAGTTCGAAGCTGATCACGCTGCTGCACGTCAATACTTCCTACAGCACGTCAATAAGAACACCGTGTTCTTCCATAGTCGTCGCGAGCAGATCGAGTACCTGATCGAAAACGAGTACTACGAACCAGAAACCTTTGAGCAATATCCAGAAGAATTCGTATTTGCTCTCTACGATCAGGCCTACGCACACAAGTTTCGCTTCCCCTCATTCTTGGGTGCCTTTAAGTTTTATACCTCGTACGCTCTGAAAACCTTCGACGGCGAACGCTACCTAGAACGCTACGAAGACCGTGTGGTCATGAACGCCCTGTATCTGGCGCGTGGCGACCAGGACATGGCTAAACGACTGGTGGATGAAATCATCCTGGGCCGTTTCCAGCCAGCTACTCCAACGTTCCTCAACGCTGGTAAAGCCCAACGCGGTGAACTTGTTTCATGTTTCCTGTTGCGTGTTGAAGACAATATGGAATCTATCGCGCGTGGCATTAACTCTTCCCTCCAGCTATCCAAACGCGGTGGCGGTGTAGCACTAAACCTCACCAACCTGCGTGAACAGGGCGCCCCCATCAAGAAGATTGAAAACCAGTCTTCCGGTGTCGTGCCTGTGATGAAGCTGCTAGAGGATTCCTTCTCTTACGCCAATCAGCTGGGAGCACGTCAAGGTGCAGGTGCTGCATATCTCAATGCACACCACCCGGACATCATGACGTTCTTGGACACCAAACGCGAAAACGCTGACGAAAAGATTCGTATCAAGACGCTATCGCTTGGTGTCGTCATCCCCGACATCACGTTTGAACTGGCTAAGAAGAACGAACCGATGTACCTGTTCAGTCCATACGATGTGGAACGGGTCTACGGTGTGCCATTTAGTGAAATCTCGGTGACTGAAAAGTACTACGAGATGGTTGATGATCCACGTATCAAAAAAACCAAGATCAAACCGCGTGATTTCTTCCAAACACTTGCAGAGTTACAGTTCGAGTCGGGTTACCCGTACATCGTTTTTGAAGACCACGTGAACCGTGCTAATCCAATCAAGGGTCGCATCTCGATGTCGAACCTGTGCTCGGAGATTCTGCAGGTCTCTGATCCATCGACATACAACGCAGACCTGTCCTATGACCACGTTGGCAAAGACATCTCATGCAACTTGGGTTCGATGAACATCGCTAAGACCATGGATTCCGATGATTTTGGTGCTTCGATTGAAACAGCGGTTCGTGCGTTGACTGCCGTATCAGACCTATCCGATATTTCCTCGGTGCCATCGATTGCTAAAGGCAACTCACAATCCCATGCCATCGGTCTGGGGCAGATGAACCTGCACGGCTACTTGGCAAGGGAAGGGGTGCATTACGGGTCTGAAGAGGGCATCGATTTCACCAACATGTATTTCTACACCGTGGTCTACCATGCGCTGCGAGCATCCAACAAGATCGCTATCGAGCGCGAAGAAACCTTTGGTGGATTCGCAGATTCTCAGTACGCATCGGGTGAATACTTCGATAAGTACACGGATCAGGAATGGAAGCCAGCTACCGAGAAGGTTGCCCAGCTCTTTGCTGATGCCGGAGTGCAGATCCCAACTCAGCAGGACTGGCAAGAACTCAAGGCTTCTGTCATGGAGCACGGTATCTACAACCAGAACTTGCAGGCGGTGCCGCCAACGGGATCAATCTCATACATCAATAACTCAACCTCGTCGATTCACCCGGTTGCCTCGAAGATTGAGATTCGTAAAGAAGGTCGCCTGGGTCGGGTGTACTACCCAGCCCCGTATCTGAACAACGATAATCTCGAATACTTCGAAGACGCGTACGAAGTTGGTTATGAGAAGATCATCGACACCTATGCTGCGGCAACTCAGCACGTAGACCAGGGCCTATCGTTGACCCTGTTCTTCAAAGACACCGCGACCACTCGTGACATCAACAGGGCCCAGATATACGCCTGGACCAAAGGTATCAAGACCCTGTACTACGTCCGCGTTCGTCAAATGGCGCTTGAAGGAACTGAAATCGAAGGCTGCGTATCCTGCATGCTGTAAACCAACATGCCAAAGTGTGCTGTTTGACCGACGACGCGTCAACCGGCACACTTTGGCATGTACCTTTCAGCGCCCCAAATTAAACGTAGAAAGAAACCCCGCATGACTCCTGAAGAAGTAACGCAGCGTATTCCAACCTATCAGGCTATTAACTGGAACCACATCGAGGATGACAAAGACCTCGAAGTATGGAACCGCCTGACCACCAACTTCTGGCTGCCCGAAAAAGTCCCCTTGTCCAACGACCTACAATCATGGGCAAATATGACCGACGATGAACGCGAAGTCTCCATGAAAGTCTTCGCAGGTTTGACCTTGTTGGACACCATCCAAGGCACCATTGGTGCTGTGTCACTGCTCCCAGATGCATTGACTCTGCATGAAGAAGCCGTGCTGTCCAACATTGTGTTCATGGAAGCTGTCCACGCGAAATCCTATTCGTCAATCTTCTCAACACTGGCCTCCACTGAAGCAATCGACAACATCTTCCGATGGACTCGTGAAGAACACACCCTGCAGTATAAGACCCACGAAATTATCAAGCACTACGAAGGTGACGACCCGCAGAAGCGCAAAATCGCTTCGGTCATCCTAGAGTCTTTCTTGTTTTACTCTGGATTTTACTGGCCAATGTACTTGTCCTCCCAGGCACGTTTGACCAACACTGCCGATCTGATCCGTTTGATCATCCGGGATGAGGCAATCCACGGTTACTATGTCGGTTATAAGTACCAGCGCAACATGGTAAACGAAACTCCAGAGCGCGCTGTAGAGCTCAAGGAATTTGCCTTCGATCTACTCCAGGATCTCTACGACAACGAAGTGGCATACACTCATGACATTTATGATCCACTAGGTCTATCCGAAGATGTCAAAAAATTCTTGCACTACAACGCGAATAAAGCGCTTATGAACATGGGCTACGAGTCTATGTTCCCCGATTCCGTTACCGATGTGAACCCAGCCATCTTGGCCGCATTGAGCCCGAACTCCGACGAGAACCACGACTTCTTTTCTGGTTCTGGCTCGTCTTACGTCATCGGTGCTAAAGAAGAAACCGAAGACGACGACTGGGACTTCTAGCATCCCGAGTTAAAGTAAGTTTCAGCATCGAGGGGTTACTGACAACGTCAGTAACCCCTCATCTGTTTAAATCTGGTTCACAACCGTTACTTACCGGCACACTCAGTGCTGATTGCGGATCTACGATGGCGCAACAGATGCTCCAGTAGTGTCATAACAGCGTGAAAAATCGTTGGTCAGTTGAATTCTCGCTGTCGTTGCAGTGATAGAAAGAGATATTACTATTGAATAGCAGTCAACGACGAGCTAAGAGCATCGCGCGTGTTCGTGAAAAGTAGGTCTCGGGATGCAGCTTTTCTCACAGTACGTCCAGGTTGTCCCTAGACTTGCTCCTCTGTATACAAGCCTATGTGGGATGTATGCATGCAAGATCGATATGTATACACTCGCACGCTTCACGTGCTGTCTTCCCTAACTGCATTCTCGGATAGCGGGCAAAACGAGCCAATAATGTTGTGTCTCATGGAGCATTAGAGCAATACGGCTCTACCCGCTCGGGGGATAACTGCCGTGTATGGATACACGTGGAGTTATCCGTTATATCTTCTAGAAAAGACACACGGCTTATTCGTGAGCACAAGGGATCCTGCCTGTCAGGATGGGATGAAATCAACAACTCTTAGCAGGCTCATTTTTGATGAGTCTGCTTAAGAGTGATTCTTCAGCGATCATCTCTTTGTATTTCAGCCCACCTGGGGCAGTCGAAGACGTGGTCCTAGAGGTAGTCCAGAGCCTACGCAAACGATAGGAATAACTTTTCTAGTTGAGCTACGTCTTCGTCTTGGGCATCCCCGTCCGCGAGGCATTCCTGCAAGGCAGATGAAATAACTAAGAAACCTGCACGATCTAAGGCTTTCGATACGGCCGAGAGCTGCTGTACGATCTGCGCGCAATGCGCATCGTCTTCCACTGCGCTAATAACGGCCGCGAGTTGACCGTGAGCACGACGCAGTCGATTCACAACCTTCTTTTTAGCTCCGGGATCATTTTCCAAACCGGTCGACTGGACCATAATCACTCCAAAATTTAGTCAGGCTTGCAGTCAGCATACTCCCTGGGGTATAGTTTTCCTATACCCCCGGGGGTATCGAGGGTAAACTTTAGTAATAATCCGAGGAAACTTATGTGTAGATCAGTGAAATGTGATGTCTGCGGAAAAACAACCTGGGCTGGTTGCGGCCAGCACATTGACGCAGTGAAGGTATCTGTGCCTGCCGGGCAGTGGTGCAACGGCAAACACTCTCAACAAGAAATTGCTGCTGCTCGAGCCGCTAGTCCGGGCTTTCTTGCCCGTTTATTCGGACGCTAAAGCTCACCTATAACAACGCGTGAGGAGACAATAATGTTACTTGAACACATCTACGATCCAGACCTGGCCCAGGGGAGTTATTTCATTGGTTGCCAGGCCAATAACACCGCTATCGTGGTCGATCCGCGGCGTGATATCAAGGTCTACCTCGATATGGCAGAAAAAGAAGGCATGGAGATCATCGCCGTCACAGAGACCCACATCCATGCGGACTATCTTTCGGGAACCCTTGAACTAGCCAATGCAACCGGGGCGCGAGTATATATCTCAGACGAAGGTGGGCCTGATTGGGTCTACGGTGAGGGCTTTGATGAGGCCGTTCGTATGAAGCACGGCCACACAATTACTATTGGAAATATCACGCTTCAAGCCGTACACACTCCTGGCCATACCCCGGAGCACATGGTTTTCCTTGTCACTGACGGTGCGCAAGCCTCCGAACCAGGCTTTATGCTTAGTGGCGACTTCGTCTTTGTGGGAGACTTAGGCCGCCCCGATCTTCTCGATGAAGCAGCCGGTGGCATTGATACACGCTTCATGGGAGCCCGACAGCTCTTTGCTTCGCTACGGGAGCACTTCCTTCCGCTACCCGATTATGTCCAGGTGCTACCAGCACACGGTTCCGGATCTGCATGTGGCAAGGCTCTCGGTGCAGTCCCTACGACTACCGTGGGATATGAACGAAACTTCTCGTGGTGGGCACCTTTTGTGCAAAACAACGATATTGACGGATTCGTCAAGGAGCTGTTGGACTCTCAGCCCGATGCACATGCATATTTTGCGCGAATGAAGGTCCAAAACCGTCAAGGTCCCGCACTTCTTGGTGAACTGCCAGAACTGACAGAATATTCGCCTGCAGAACTTAAACCACTGCTGGAACAAGACGACAAGATCTTTGTCGATACCCGGAACCACACTGAACGGTACGATGTGGCCGTGGCGGGGGCGCTGTCCATTCCTGATGCTTCCAAAGCCGCCACCCATATTGCGTGGGCCTACAACCCCGAGGACGAACATCGCGATCTGGTGATTCTGGCGCAGGATGCTGAAGACGCCACCCGGTATCGGGACCATTTCATTCGGGTTGGTGTTGATGCCCTTACCGGATTTACGACCTCACTTAAAGGACTGCTCGGTGACGGGGTGCAGGTCATCACCATGGACGAACTTGCCAATGATGAGCAGGTGTTCTTATTAGATGTACGCAGCAACACCGAATATGCCGAAGGTTACATCCCGGGTGCGGAACGAGTGCCGGTCAGCCGCGTCATTTGGGACTTATCTGAACTGCCTGATGACGCTACAATCGTCACTTATTGTGCTTCGGGACGACGAGCTGCAGTGGGTGCCTCGGCGCTCCGGCGATATGGCTACGATGTCGCAGAGCTCGACGGAAGCTATAACTCTTGGATAGCCCAGCCCGGCAATGTTCCTGCCCGTCCGAGTGCATAATCAATGATCATTGCTGGTTATGTGCTCGCCTTGACATCGTTGGCAGCTCACATCCTCCTGGAGGGGCAAACAAGTCTCCCTTCGCGTTGGTTTGCCGTTTTCTCTAGCCTCGATGGTCGGAGCCGGTGGTGGATTCCTGATCGTGCCAGCCCTCGTGTTATTTGCTGGGCTGCCTGTGCATCTGGCTATCGGCACCTCGCTGCTGGCGATCGTGATGAAAAACGCCGCTGCTCTTGGGGGACACATCTTCGCCGTCAGCATTAACTGGCCGATCACCCTGGCCTTTACTGCCCTGGCGATTGTTGGTTCACTCTTCGGAGCACGCCTGGCTGCCAGGATTTCTGCCAAAACATTGCGAACCGGCTTCGGTTGGTTTGTGTTGCTGATGGGAATCTTCGTGATTGGGGCAGAGCTTATACCGTTGCTTAATTAACTGGCTGGTCTGGAGCCGAACTGACAACGAAACATTGCCGTGCTATACCTCACAAGGGGTTGGGCTATCTGGCAAGATAGGCTCATGACCTCATCACAGGAAGTAACTCAACCACAGGACACCGCGTATTTTCGGCGGATCAAACCCATCGAAATCACCGAAGATGTCCGCACCTCATTTTTCGTTTCGACCCAGCATGCCCAAGGCGCGTGGCAAGACGACGAACTGCACATGGCACCCGTTTCGGGCCTGGTTGCAGCGGAACTGGAAGCGTATCAGCCGCGCAAAGATTTTCTAACCTCGCGGATCAGTTTCGATATTTTAGGTAAACTCCATGCCGGCGAAGTCAAAGTCGTCACTGAAACCGTGCGTCCCGGTCGCACAATTGAACTGATCCAATCCACTGTATACGCACAAGGGCGGGCGGTACTGGTCGGACGCACCTGGAAGATCATCACATCAGATACCTCCCGGGTGTCGAATATTTGCGATGAACAATTACCGCCGGTAGAAGACGCCGAACCTTGGGATGAGATGTCCACGCGATGGCCCGGGGGGTTTATCCGTTCGATCCATGCCCGGAAATTCCCCGACCATGCGCCAGGCCACGGTCGTGTATGGATCACCAGCAATCTGGATATCATCGAAGGCGAACCGACTTCATCATTTGCCCGGCTTGTGGGCCTAGCAGATACCGCTAACGGACTAGCGCCGTTGGCAGACCCTTCCGCAGAGAACGTCTTTTTTGCCAATGTTGACCTGACCATTCATTTCCTACGCCCACCTGTGGGCGAATGGCTTGGTTTCGCGATCTCAGCCAATATCGGCGAAACAGGCGGCGGTATTACGTCGGCCATTTTGTACGATGCCGACGGCGTACTTGGTCGCAGCGAACAGTCTCAGACGGTGCGCCTCACCGGCGGCTAAGCATTTGCCTTAACCATTCGGGGGCTCCACAATCTGTAGCGATTGTAGAGCCCCCGGGTGCTTCTAGCGCGGTCTAGTGGCCGCGAGCAATCCATTCTTCCAGGTGCGGTTTTTCTTCACCGATCACCGTGGAGTCACCGTGACCGGTCAGCACCTTGGTGTGGTCCGGTAGGGTGAAGATCTTGTTTTTGATGGATTCGATGATGGTATCGAAATCCGAATATGACCGTCCGGTCGCTCCTGGGCCACCGTTGAACAGGGTATCTCCAGAGAACAGGACACCGCCTTCGAGTTCAGGTGCGTGGAAGACGACACAACCGGGGGAGTGGCCCGGGGTGTGGATGGCGGTCAAGGTCACGCCGGCGATAGTGAATTCATCGCCATCGTTGATGTATCCATCCGGTTCCTCCTCTGGGTGGGTAGCATCCCAGAGCATCTTGTCGTCTTTATGAATCAACACCGGTGCGTCGACCATCTCGCGCAGTTTAATAACCTCGGAGATGTGGTCGTCGTGGCCGTGGGTCAGCAGGATCGCTGACACGCTGCGTCCACCGATGGCGTTTCGGACTTTATCGACCTCGTGGGCCGGGTCAATGACGATTACCGAGGTGTCATCACCAACAATGTACACATTGTTGTCTACATCCCAAGTGCCACCATCTAAGGAGAAGGTTCCTGAGGTGACAATGTTTTCAATTTTGGCCATGAATGTTACAACTCCACTACTGAGCGCAGGACTTTGCCCGCGTTCATCTTGTCGAAAGCTTCGTTAATATCGTTCAATTCGATGCGCTCGGTAACGAACGCATCTAGGTCTAGCCTACCCAGCAGGTATTGTTCCACCAGCATTGGGAAGTCACGCGATGGCAGGGTGTCACCGTACCATGAGGATTTCAGTGATCCACCGCGGCTAAAGACGTCCTGGAATGGTAGCTCCAGGGTCATCTCCGGGTGTGGCACTCCGACCAGTACTACACGGCCGGCCAAATCACGCGCGTAGAAAGCCTGCTTATAAGTTTCTGGGTGACCCACAGCTTCGACCACCAGATCCGCACCGAAGCCATCGGTCAGTTCGCGAATGGTCTCCACGGCGTCCACCTGTTTGGAGTTTACCGTGTGGGTAGCTCCCAGGGCCTTGGCCTGTTCTAGTTTGGCATCATCAATATCGACGGCGATGATGGTGGTCGCACCGGCCAGCTTGGCACCCTGAATGGCTGCCATACCGACGCCACCACAGCCGATGACAGCTGCGGATTCGCCGCGTTTGAGTTCACCGGTGTTGATCGCCGCACCGATACCTGCCATGACACCGCAACCCAGCAGGCCAACGGCAGCATCTTGGTGGTCTTCCAGGTCGGCTTCAATCCTGGTGCACTGTCCGGCAGCAACCAGGGTTTTTTCGGCAAATGAGCCAATGCCCAGGGCGGCTTCTAATTCGGTGCCGTCTTCCAGAGTCATTTTCTGTTTAGCGTTGTGGGTGTTAAAGCAGTACTGCAGCTGGCCTTTCTTACAGGCCCGGCATTCACCACAGACGGCGCGCCAGTTCAAAATGACCTTGTCACCCACGGCAACATTGGTGACGCCTTCGCCGATCTCGGCAACGACGGCGGTGGATTCGTGGCCCAGCAGGTACGGGTAGTTATCGCCGACCCCGCCTTCAACATACAGGTAGTCGGTGTGGCAGACACCGCAGGTCGATACGTCAACAACCACTTCACCGGGCCCGGGTTTGGGCACGATGATCGTTTCGATGGTCACCGGTGCATCTTTGGCACGGACTACGGCGGCCTGAACCTTATATGCCATTCATCTCTCCTTGAAATCACGGTTGCACCCACGAGTTATCGTGGGCGATCACACACTATCTGACCATATCTGCACGGCAGTTGACCATGGTTGGCAACACGCTGATATATAAGCCGTTAGCGTGGCGCATGGTCTGCTCTCATCAGGTCAAGGCATCGTTTTCGGCGTGCCGGACTGGCATACTGGAAGCATGTGCGGACGATATGTAATGGCCAGAGCAATCGGTGATCTGATGGCAGCCACGGGTGCCGATGCAGTGCATTTCGAAGAGCTGACCCCGGACTATAACGTGGCGCCCACAAAAGATGTGCCAGTGCTCGTGGAGCACTACCAAGATCCCAAGGATCCTACGACGCCGTGGCAACGCAACCTATATTTAGCACGCTGGGGCCTAGTGCCGACTTGGGCCAAAGACCTATCGTTCGGTCAGCGCACCTTCAATGCACGTTCCGAATCCGTGGTCGACAAACCTTCATTCCGCTCGGCCGTCAAAACCCGCCGGGCAGCTGTGCCGGTGGATGGTTACTACGAATGGTTAGCCCCGGAGACCAAGGGCGAGCGCAAACAACCATATTTTGTCCGCCCGAAAGACGGCTCACCCATTTTCTTTGCTGGGCTTTATGAGTGGTGGAAAGATCCGGCCGCCGAAGATGGTGCCCCGTGGGTGTTGTCTACGACGATTCTGACCGGACCCTCCCCGCACCCCGGTGATCAACCAGAGATCCTCAATGACCTCTCAGCGCTACACGATCGACTCCCGCTGCCCATGAGCCGCGACATGACGGATCAGTGGCTGGGTGCCGGCGAGGTGACCAAGGATGAGGCCGCCCAATTAGTGGATGCCGTCGTTGCTCAGGCCTATGACACGGCTACCGAATGGGAGATGTATCCGGTAGATCCGGCGGTCGGGTCGGTGCGCAATAACGGTCCGGAATTGATTGAACCGTTTGACCCAACCGGTGGCCAAGCCACCCTGGTCTAACCCAGTTGTGGTGGCAGCTTTTCGGCTGCGCCGTGAACGTGGACATCTAAGAAGTTTCGAAACACCCGATACCAGGCTTCGGCATTACCGTGCCCAAGAATCCAGTGGCCCTCATCCGGGAAATAGAGATAGCGATGGGCGGTGTTACCGTGGTCATCGGTAATGGGCGGGGTGACTGTATGCAGAGCGTGCCACAACTGGTGTGCCTGACCAATCGGGACCCGGTAATCCTTATCGCCGTGGATCACCAGCATCGGGACGGCGATCTGACGCGCATGCCGGTGAGGTGAGTACTGGGTCTGCGGGGCCATCGCGCGATCCCAGACGGCATTATCGGTGGTTTGACCCATTGCGGTGGTATCCCACAGGGACGCGTGGGTGATGATGCACCGGAAACGATCACCGGTGTGCCCGGCAACCCAGTTGGCCAGATACCCGCCGTAGGAGCCACCGGCCAGAGCGGTTCTGGCTGCGTCAATGTCTGGACGGGCTTGGGTAGCGTCAATCAGGGCCAGCAGGTCGGTAAACGGGGTGCCGCCCAGTTGTTGATTGCCCCGGTCGATCATGTGCTGTCCGTAACCGGTGGAAATCGCTGGATCGGGAAGTAGCACGGCATAGCCGGCGGTTACAAACGGGTCGGGGTTCCACCGGTAGGTCCAGTCATTCCACGATCCCCACGGACCGCCGTGGACAAAGACCACGAGCGGAAACGGGCCTTCGCCGTCGGGCAGGCGCAGCCAGGAGCGCACGGCCGTGCCGTCTTCGGCGGTAGCACTGAGGGTGTCTAACCTGCCGGGGGAGTCGAGCGCGGTCACCGCGGTGGCTACGGCTACCGGGTCGGTCACGGTGGGTGCTGCCGGGCTAAAAGAAAACTGGACCAGCTGAGGGCTGGCTGCAATGCCCGACGCGATCGCATAGACGGTTGCGTCGTCGTCGGTATTTGCCTGAGCATCCGTGGTCAAACCGGCATAGGCCCGCGCGGCATCCAGATGATCGTGGGGCTGCCACGTGTCCACCGGGGCGGTCAGTCGGGTCGGCAACTGTGCATCGCGGTGGCCAACATAGATCGCGCCGGCGCCCTCGTCATCACATGCAGCTACCAAGTGCGCGTTGGTCAACCATTCGGGGGAGACCCAGCGATCTAACTGCGGCCACAGCCCTTCGAGCTGACCGGAACGCAGCTCCAATAAGCCAGCAGTGACCGCCAGGTTGGTGCCTTCGCGCCACGGGGTGGACATGTTGATGACGGCGCGCGTGCCATCCGGGCTGATGGCCCCGGCACTGTATTCGCGCTGCGGAGTGGACACCAGCAGTTCAGTGGCCTGACCAGTCATGAAATCCACCCGATAGATCACCTGGGTTTCAACGTCGTCGGGGGTGTTGCCACGGAGCTGGGACATGGTTACCACCGCGAAGGTTGCGCCCGCATCGATGTGCCAGTTGAGCAGCCGCCCGGGTGGCAAATCTACGCGCATAAACTCTGGGCGCTGACCGGCACTCGGGATGGGCGCGACGCCTAACACGGTGCGACCCTGCGGTAGATCTTGGTCCCAATAGCGGGTGGGAAATTGTGAGTACACTACGCCAGTGACCTTGGCTTGATCGCGGGTCGCGGCGAGTTCTTCATGTTGTGCGTGGGTGGTTGCGGCACTGTGCCATTGCATGGTGACCACCAGTTTGTTGGCGGCCACCTTCAGTCCGGTGAATCCCCAGGTCCGCTGGGCTATCACCCGGGGTTCGCCCATGGTGGGCAACACCCAGAGTTTCGCGCCGGCCTCGGTCGGTGCATCAGGGTCTTTGGCTGCTGCAGGACGTGTGGATAAGAAAAAGACCTGCCCATCGTCAGCTTGTTCAACAGCCGAGACCGAGTCGTCCCCGTGAGTTAACTGCACTGGTGTGTCGGTCACATCCCACAATTGGGTGACATAGCCGGTGTCGTCTTGCTTTAGCTGCTGCACTGTTGTGAGGATTTGGCCTGATTTCACCGTGACTCCGGTCAAACGGCGGGCATCAAGCAGCGTGGACAGGACAGTATCAAAAGCAGCATTCATCATGGCCCCATTATGAATGCTGCCGCTGACCTGCGGTAGGGCGGCTTATCGTGTCCGCGCAGATTTTTATGCTGAGAGCGCGAACAACCATTTGGCACTTTGACGCCACGGATCAGAAAGGGAATTTCATGGGTACACTCACACAATCCATTCAGGTCACCTGCACTACCGCAGGCATTCCATTACATCTGAACTACGGGGGTCGGTCCTATACGGTCAAAGCCCAGCCGCAACGCTGGTATGTGCGACGTCGCTGGTGGGCCGAAGAATACCGGGCAGCCCTGGGACACGGCCCCGGACTGGTGGATTATCAGGTCTGGCGCGTGCAGGTCAGCCTGACCCGGGCGGCGAATGCCCCGATGTTGACCCTAGATATTTCCCACCACATCGAGTCTGGCCGCTGGCGCTTGGTACAGGTTCACGACGCGCGGCGGTTGGAGGAAGCCGCCTAACCATGGCACGGTCTTTTGCCCATCTCAACGTCACGACCGCGTACTCGGCGCACTTCGGGGTGTCCTGGCCCGAAGAACTCGTCGAGGTCGCGGCCGCCGATGGCGCCCAAATCCTGGGCTGCACGGATCGAGATGGGCTGTATGGGATGGCCAAACATCTTCGAGCCTGCATCGGGCAGGGCATTGCTCCGGTGGTCGGGGTGAATCTTGCGGTCATGTGGGATTCGAAATATACGGTGGACGGCACGCTGCTGCCCGCCGGTCGGGTCACCATTCTGGCTGCTAGTGCGGCAAACGTCGGGGTCGGGCAAGCCCACAACTTAGGAGCGGGGTATCAGGCGCTGGTGCGGCTCATCTCCCAAGCCCACACCCAGCTCACGCGCGACGACCGACCTTATATTTTGGTCTCACAACTGGCCGCAGCCGCTGGTACCAGCCCCGTGTTGCATGTGCTGGTAGGGCCCGGGACCGATGTCGGGCGGTTGATGGTCCAACGGAAATACCCTGCCGGTCGGACCCGGCTCAAACTGTGGAAACAGGTGCTACCACCAGACAGTGTGCACGTCGAGATTGTCTCTCACCTGTCATTGCCCACCGAACGCCTCTCGACGTCCCAAGCTGTTCGCATGTTGCGAGCCAGCGATGAACTCGACCTGCCAGCAGTGCTGACCAATGCGGTGCGATATGCGACCCCGGATGGGGCTGCCACCGCCGATGTGGTTGATGCTGCCCGAGCATTGTCCACTCTGGATACATTGACCGATATGCAACCCAATGGGCAGGGGTGGCTGAAAACCGGCGACACGATGCACGCCCTGGCTTATGAAATCACGCACGAAGCCGGCCTGGGCGCGGCCGCAGCCCGTCAGTTGCTTGATAACACCCAGCAGCTTGCGGAACGCTGCGCGCTAGATCCGGCTCAGGACCTTGGATGGGGCCAACCGCGCGTCCCAGAATTCGACATCATCGGAATCGACGGCGACCCCAACACCGTCCTGACGCAACGCGCCCGAGCGGGATTAGCGCTGCGCTTTGGCCACCTGGACCCTAGTACCAGCCTCTATGATCGTGTGCACCGCAGACTGGATCACGAGCTGGGCATCATTCAAGACCTCGGATTCTCCAGTTATTTTCTCACCGTGGCCGAAGTCGTGGAAATGATCGAAGACCGCAACGTGCGCGTCTCCGCCCGTGGCTCGGGGGCGTCGTCGTTGGTGAATTATGCCCTACGGATTTCGCATGTGGACCCGATCGAACACGACCTGATTTTCGAACGGTTCTTATCCCAAGATCGTTCGACCCTGCCCGATATCGATATCGACGTCGAATCAGCCCGCCGGCACGAGATCTATCATGCGATTTTTGACCGCTTTGGTGCCGAACGCACCACGCTGATGAGCATGCAAAACGGTTACCGGGTTCGCGGGGCCGTCCGAGACGCCGGCCGCGCCCTGGGGTTAGAACGGGAACAAGTGGACCATTTGGCGAAAAAACTCTGGCGGTTTTCGGCCTCCGATTTTCGTCAAGCCCTCGAACACATGCCTGAACTGCAAACCTTTGCCGCCCAGGTCCAGGACAGTCGAAAATCTGGCAACCAACAACTTGACCTGCTGGTGGACCTGACCGAACGACTCGATCGATTACCTCGCCACATCTCCATGCACCCGTGCGGCGTCATTCTGGGTGATACCACCCTGCTAGATCGGACCCCGGTGGAGGCCTCGGGGATGGGGCTGGCCATGAGTCAATTTGATAAACACGACATGGATCCGATGGGCATGCTCAAACTTGATGTGTTAGGTGTTCGAATGCAATCCACCATCGCCTATGCGCTGGAAGAAATCCATCGCACCACCGGTGAGACGATTAACCTCGAAAAGGTCCCGCATGACGATCCGGCCACTTATGCGATGATCCAAACCACCCATACGCTGGGCTGTTTCCAGATCGAATCTCCTGGACAACGCGAACTCATTGGCAAACTAGAACCCGAATCCATCACCGATCTGATCATCGACATCTCGCTATTTCGCCCCGGACCAATGAAATCCGATATGGTCCGCCCGTTCTTGGACTACCGCCACCAGCTTGACCCGGCGCACTACCCACACCCGGACCTCAAACCCATCTTGGAAGAAACTCACGGAGTGACTGTCTTCCATGAACAACTCCTGCGCACTTTTCATCTCATGACCGGATGTGGGCTGGCCGCCGCCGATGAATTCCGCCGCCGGTTAGGATCCGATACCCAAAACGACGTCGAAACATATTTTCGTGCCAAAGCCATGGAAAATAACTGGGATATTCAGGTGATCGACGAAGTCTGGAACACCCTGGCTGCCTTTGGCTCCTTTGGTTTTTGCAAGGCCCACGGTGCGGCCTTTGCCATCCCGACGTTTGAATCCGCCTGGCTCAAAACCCATTATCCTGCGGCATTTATGGTCGCGGTACTCGAACACGATCCGGGCATGTACCCGCAACGGCTCATGGTCGCCGAAGCCCGACGGATGGGCATTGAAATTTTACCGGTTGACATTAATAAATCCACCACCCATATGCGACTCGAACGCCTGACCGAAACCTCCAACATCCCAAGACATCCGTGGGGGATCCGGTTGTCATTCGAAACAGTGCTAGGCCTGACTCATAAAGAAAAACAACGCATCGAACGCGCCCAACCCTTTGATAGCCTGGCCGATATTCGTGACCGAGCACGTCTGAGCAAAAAGAGTTTCGAAAACCTCGCCCAACTCGGGGCCCTCGATTGCATCTTCCCTGCTACCGGTATCAGTCGCACCGATGTGGTCCACCACCTAGAGTTGTTACACTCACCCACTAAACGCGACCGCACCGGACGTACTCTGCGCACAGGCAGTCCTCAAATCGATGGGCAACAGACCTTACCGCTGGGTGACACCGAACTGGAGACCCTACCAGCACTGTTCCCGGAACCCACCGAAGCACAACGTATCCGCACCGAACTGGATCTGACCGCAATCGACACGACCGGTCACCTCATGCAATCTCATAAACCATACCTTGATGCTCTGGGCGCGACCTCGGCCGATCACCTGATAACCTTGCGCAACCACACAAGGGTTCTGGTAGCGGGGGTTCGGGTGGCAACGCAGACCCCACCGATGCGCTCCGGTGACCGCGTCGTCTTTATTTCCATCGACGACGGTACCGGGGTCATCGACACGTCATTTTTTGCTCAAGCTCAACACGCAACCGGAGACATTCTGTTCTCCTCGCGATTGTTATTAATTGAAGGCACCACCAGACGCACCGGGGCACGGGGGATCACCCTGCAGGCCCTCAGAGCATGGGATATGCACAACCCAGCCCTCCTGCCGGATCCTGACTACTTCGATACCGAACGCGACCACTGGGCTGACTGGCTTACCCGCAACGCCTCTTTACCAACTATTCGCCATCAAAGCCAACTCGGAAAACCGCATAACACCGGTTCTCACACCCGAGTCCTGCGATATCATTAATACCTAACTCAAGTGCTTGATAAAGGCGGAGCCAACATGAAACCCCAATGCACACCAACCGGTATCCTGCGTTTTGTCTGCGCAACAGTGATCGTCGGTTTGGCTGCTACCGGTTGTAGCACCTACGAAAATACCGAAGCCACACCACCGGACGCTTCGATATCCTCGACCCCGTCACATTCGCCATCACAACAGCAGCCCGAACCTACACAGCAGCAGTCTGAACCCGGCACCCAACCGGTCGGAGAGTTCAGTACGGGCAACTATGAATCCGACAACTGGCCAGACTTCGGTGACGCCAAAGGCGTGTATCCAGTCGCGATGCGCTCAGCGGTGCACGACGGGTTTGAACGGATTGTCATTGAGCATGCAGGGACCGGTACCCCGAGCATGCTGGCGCGATACACCGATGAACCCATGGCCCCCGGCTCTGGCGCTGACCTCGGCATCGACCAAGACGCGGTGTTGGAAGTTGTCTGGTCAGGGACCTCCAGCATTGACGATATGGATGTCGATCAGCTCATGCAAGTCAATGACCCGATCACCGATCTCAACACTACCGCAGCCCAAAGCGTCGTCGTTTTCCCTCCCTTTGAAGCAACCTCAAGCTACTTCATTGGCCTCGATGAGCAACGCCCCTATGCAGTGAAGATCCTGCAAGACCCGGTTCGGCTCGTTGTGGATATCCAAACCGACTAACTACTTCGTCGCGAGCCACCTGCAAACAATCTGCCAAGCAGATAGAATGACGGGTGGCTTATCGGTGGTCCAGTATGCCACCGAGTTTTCAGCCTGACACAAGGAGGAACTGGCACGTGGCCGAACCTAAAGAAATGACCATTACCGTAGATGACCAAACCACCCAGGTCGCTGAAGGAACCACAGGCAATGACCTGTTTGCCGAAGAAAAAACTACGGTAGTGATGAAGGTCGATGGCGTCCTACAGGATTTATTCCGCGTCATCCCCGCCGGTGCCAGCGTTGAACGCGTCGATATTACAGACCAGGAGGGCCTTGAAGTCCTGCGACACTCGACCGCGCACGTGCTAGCTCAGGCTGTCCAAGAGCTCCACCCGGGCGCCAAATTGGGCATCGGGCCATTTATTGAAGATGGTTTCTACTACGACTTTGATGTCGATGAACCCTTCACACCCGAAGACCTCAAAGACATCCAAAAGCGCATGATGCGCATCGTTAAAGCCGGTCAGACTTTCGATCGCCGCGCCGTGGATGAAACACAGGCCCGCGAAGAACTCGCCAACGAACCATATAAGCTGCAGCTGTTGGATCGTCAGCATGACGCCGAGGCCGCCGCCGAAGGTGCCGCTGTGGAAATCGGTGCCGGAGAAATCACCATCTATGACAACGTAGATCGCAAAGGTGAAGTCGTTTGGTACGACCTCTGTCGCGGCCCACACATCCCATCAACCAAACTTATTGCCAACGGTTTCGCACTGACCCGTGCCGCCGGCGCCTATTGGTTGGGCTCCGAAAACAACCCGCAGTTGCAGCGCATCTACGGCACCGCGTGGGCATCGAAAGATGACCTGGTGGCATACCAAGAGCGCATCGCTGAAGCAGAACGCCGCGACCACCGCAAAATCGGCGCCGAAATGGATCTGTTTTCCTTCCCAGATGAACTCGGTTCAGGTCTGCCGGTCTTCCACCCAAAGGGCGGGATCATCCGCAAAGAGATGGAAGACTACTCGCGCCGTCGCCACGAAGAAGCCGGCTACGAATTCGTCTACACCCCGCACATCACCAAGCAAAACCTGTACGAAACCTCGGGTCACCTCGACTGGTACGCCGATGGCATGTTCCCACCGATGCACATTGATGAGGTTCGAGACGAAGAAACCGGTGAAGTCACCCGGGCCGGGGCGGATTACTATTTGAAGCCCATGAACTGCCCGATGCACAACCTCATCTTTGCCTCCCGTGGCCGGTCTTACCGTGAACTGCCACTGCGGTTATTTGAGTTCGGTTCGGTCTACCGCTATGAGAAGTCCGGTGTGGTCCACGGCCTGACTCGTGTGCGCGGCATGACCCAGGACGACGCGCACATCTACTGCACCGAAGACCAGATGAAAGATGAGCTCACCACCACGTTGAATTTCGTGTTGGACTTGCTCAAAGATTTTGGCTTGGATGACTTCTACCTTGAGCTGTCCACCAGAGACCCAGAAAAATACGTCGGCAGTGAGGAAGTCTGGGACAACGCCACCCAGGTGCTGGCTGAAGTCGCCGAAGCCTCCGGACTCGAACTCGTGGATGATCCAGGCGGCGCTGCATTCTATGGACCAAAGATCTCCGTCCAGGCTCGAGATGCCCTGGGTCGTACCTGGCAGATGTCGACCATTCAGTTGGACTTCAACCTGCCAGAGCGCTTCGATCTGGAATACCAGGCAGCCGATGGCACCAGGCAACGTCCGGTGATGATTCACCGCGCGCTATTTGGTTCCATCGAACGCTTCATGGGTGTCATCACCGAACACTACGCTGGTGCTTTCCCAGCATGGTTAGCACCCGAACAGGTGATTGCCATCCCAGTAGCCGAAGCGTTCAACGACTATCTCTATGACATCGTTGACAAACTCAAAGCCCGGGGAATCCGTGCGCGAGTAGATGATTCCACGGACCGGTTCCCGAAGAAAATCCGCACTGCTGCCAAACACAAAGCACCATTTGTGCTGATTGCAGGTGGGGAAGACACCGAGGCGAACGCCGTGTCGTTCCGCTTCCGTGATGGGTCACAGGATAACGGTGTGCCCGTCGACGAAGCCATCGAACGCATTGTTACTGCAGTCGAGCAGCGTCAGCAGGTGTAGGAGAACATGGCGAACCCTGATGCAGATCGTGATGCAGAATTCACAGATGATTTTGCATTAGCAGGTACGCCGGATGCTTTTGAACGGTTATGGACTCCTCATCGGTTGGCCTACGTGTCTAAAGGACAAGGTCAGGTGACCGATGAGGAGTCCTGTCCGTTTTGCACTGCACCGCAGCGCGACGATGAGACTTCATTGATCGTTGCTCGTGGCACCACCTGTTATGTGGTAATGAACCTCTACCCCTATAATCCTGGTCATCTCTTGGTATGTCCTTACCGTCATATTCCTGACTACACTGACCTCACGGTTGAAGAAACTGCCGAGTTTGCGCAGCTGACACAAATCGGTATGGAGGTTTTGCGTGATGTCTCGAACGCGGCTGGCTTCAACCTTGGTATGAATCAAGGCAATGCCGGGGGAGCCGGCATTGCGGCACACTTGCATCAGCACATCGTACCCCGTTGGGGAGGGGACGGAAACTTCTTACCGATCATTGCTCAAACAAAGAATGTCACAGGCACCATCGGAGACATGCGGCAGATGATCGCGGACGCATGGCACGCGGGGGCCCAACGGTTTCTTGAACAGCAAGCGAGAGCTGTTGATGATCGTTAGATATGACACGCCTGAGGCGTAACTCTCAGTTCCCAGATAAAGCTCAAAAAGCCGAGACAATAGAGACATGATGTCGGAACCCCAGGATACGAAGAAGCGACCGCTCAATCTAGCGGAGTACTATTTGCTGACGTGTCTCGACCACCACGGCAAACTGCTGACCCAATCTCATACCGTTCGCGTCGGTCTTGCCGGAGCCATTCTCACCGATCTTGCCCGCAGGGAATGCCTGTATGTGACTCAAGAATTGGTCATGGTGAACTCGACAGCTGATGTTGATTTGGAAGAGCCCCTGGCCGCCGTTTTGCAGATCATGACAGATGCACCGGAGAACCAAGACGCCGAACACTGGATCAATCGATTCTCCCGACCGGCGCTTATGGATGCCATCATTGAAGCTTTACAAGTGCGAGGTGACATCGCTGTCATGACGAAACGATTTTTCGGCCTGGTGCCGCGTACGCGTTATGTGCCGGAAGAATCTTATGGTCGGATGGATATGTATGTGCGGTTGCGAGCTACCTTACTGGGCCGTGATACTGCTCTTGATGCCAGCACCTGGCCACTAGTACAACTGCTATATTCCACGGATGTTCTGACGCGCTTATTTCCGGGGTTGCAAAATAAGACGGTCAAGGAACGACTGGAAGCCTTTCATATGGAAGCTGCGCAGGAAGAACCCGCGATTGCGGAATCGCTTCAGGCGGTCGAAAACGCGATGGCCGAATCGCTCACCGCAACTCGGGGCCAAGCTACCGGAATGCGAGGTTAGAAAGATAACGCTTACCGGCTGATGTTGGCTACCACAGCTGAGGTTATAGTCAGAAAGTCATCAGTCCGAATCTCAATGGACACGCCTCGGCGGCCACCTGACACCCAGATTGTCTCATTGTCGCGGACAGAATCATCCACAACAAGAGGCAACCGGGTTCGCTGGCCCAGCGGTGAGATGCCACCGAGCACATAGCCAGTCTTTTGCTGAGCGAGCTTTGGATCTGCCATCTCTACACGTTTGGTACCCAGCGCTGTGGCAAGTCGTTTGAGATGCAGCATATCGGATACAGCTATCACAGCATTGGCTAGCCCGCGATCGGAAGACTCCACAAGTAGCGTCTTATAGATTCGTTGGGGTGCGATCGCAAGTTTCTGGGCGGCGTCAAGACCAAAGCCCTTGCCCGAGGTCTGAGGATCGTAGGTATATACCCGGTGCCAGACACCAGCTGCAGCCAGCGATTGCAGGGCTGGTGTTGCCCTACGTCCCGCAGCACTCATGCCAGATGATTGGTGATATTTCGTTTAATTCGACCAAGAAGTGCACTCATACCACGCAGCCGCAGCGGGGTCAGCGCCTTGGTCAGTCCCAGCTGGTTTGGGATATCGTCAGGCACACCCAAGATGACAGATGCTGGTTGACCGGAGAGCCCTTCGACCAAGACGCCGGCAAAGCCTCGCGTCGTGGGAGCTTCTGGTGGGGCCGAAATGATGATGGTGACCTCTGGGTCTGGTGAATCAGAGTATTCCAGAGCTAAAAACAGGGGAGTTTGGCATTCAGTGACCTGTTCCATTTCGTCTTCGTGCCCAGCGTAGCGTTCTGGTGGTTCTGGGAGGTTATCCGAGAACTCTAAAAGCAGTTCAAGACGTTCTTGTTCATACATGTTCTGGAAATCTTCAATGATTTCCTGTAGAACCTGTGGAGTTTTGACAGTCAATGAGAGCCTTTCTGTGGAGGTGATCCGCCGTCTAGTCTAACGCGAATCATCGCAGAAATATTTCGCCGGTATCGGAAGGACTCCGATACCGGCGAATACAGCATGTCAACTAGCTCGGTGCCTGACCTGGTTGTGGACCAACAACGATTGGGAGACCAACGCTGTTGCCCCACTCGGTCCACGATCCGTCATAGTTTCGGACAGATTCATAGCCCAGGAGGTAGCGCAGCACAAACCAGGTGTGGGCTGAACGTTCGCCGATGCGGCAATAGACGATCACTTTATCGGTTTTGCCCAGATTGGCGTTCTCTGCGTAGAGTTCGTGGAGTTCACCGCGGGATTTGAACGTACCATCTTCATTAGCGGCGGTCGCCCATGGGACCGATTCAGCGGTTGGGATGTGACCACCGCGCAGGGTTCCTTCCTGCGGGTAGCCGGCCATGTGGGTGGTCTCACCGGTATATTCTGGATTGGAGCGCACATCAATAAGTGGTAATTCACCAATGCTTTCCAGAACTTGTGCTTTATTTGCACGCTCGGTGTTATCGTTACGCTCGACAACAGGGTAGGTACCCTGGGTGACTTCGGGCACGTCGCGGGTGATTTCGCGGCCTTCAGCGATCCATTTGTCGCGACCACCGTTCATCAGACGCACATCTTCGTGACCGTAGAGTGTGAAGACCCACAGCGCATACGCTGCCCACCAGTTGGATTTATCGCCATAAAAGATCACGGTGGTGTCAGGGCTGATGCCCTTTGAGGCCGCCATGTTGGCGAAAGCTTCAGGACCAATGAAGTCACGGGTTACTGGGTCATTAAGTTCGGTATGCCAATCGATTTTTACTGCACCGGGGATGTGACCGGTGGAATACAGCAGTGTGTCTTCATTCGACTCGAGTACAACAACATTTGGATGGTCTTTGTGCTCGGCGACCCACTGGGTTGAAACCAGTTTTTCAGGGTGCGCGTAGTCGGATTGTTCCACGGGAACTGTTGTCGTCATGAAGGAAAGTGCCTTTCGTAGTGGTTGGCCGTCAGCGGGTGACACGTATAGATATTAAGGATACAACCCTGTGCGTTATTTGCCGGCTGCCCCGTCACACTAGTACTTCTAGGCACGCTGTAAAAGTAATAGTGCATCCGGGATTCTAGCGCGTTTTAGGATGGAAAGGTTGGGCGACTGCATGAGTGGTCGACATTACTGTAATAGTCAAGGATGGGAATTGTCGTGACAGAAATCGTAGCTCTATCGGAGCGAAACCCGCAGGTTTCTTCCGAAGAACTTCTGGCAGGGTTTCATCCGTCATATCGCTTTGGCGAAGTATCTTTCGACACTTATATCCCAGACCCCGCTCACCCCTCACAAGCTGAAGCTGTAGAACGCCTGAAAGCGTTTGCCGCATCTATGAAAACACCCAAAAAACCGGGTGGCTTCTTTTCAATGTTTCGACGTGACGCGAAAAAGGCCAATACAAAAAATGGCAACGGTCAACCTAATGGTATCTACCTTGATGGTGGCTTCGGAGTTGGTAAAACCCACTTACTTGCATCGCTATGGCACGCAGCACCAGGACGAAAAGCCTTCGGCACCTTCGTCGAATACACGAACCTCGTAGGGGCTCTGAGCTTCACCACCACCGTTGAGGTCCTGAAAGAGTACAGCCTAGTATGTATCGACGAATTTGAGCTCGATGACCCAGGCGACACCGTTTTGATGTCCCGATTGATGCGCGAGCTCTCTGATGCTGGCGTGAAACTTGCCGCGACCTCGAATACGTTGCCAGGGGCTCTGGGGGAAGGTCGCTTTGCGGCTCAAGACTTCAAACGCGAGATCCAAGTGCTGTCGGATCAGTTTGAAACAATCCGTGTGGACGGTGAAGACTTCCGCCATCGCGGTCTAGAAAGTGCTCCAGAACCAGTCTCAGTCGGTACGGAATTGCAGACGGCCAAAGACAACTTCCCGGACGAAAACGTCTTTGCGGTGGATGACTGGACTGCTCTGACGAAAAACCTCTCCCGGGTTCACCCATCACGGTATCGAGAGCTCGTAAAAGATGTCGACGTGTTAGTGCTAAAAGACGTCACCACGATCACCGAACAGGCCATGGCGCTGCGATTTGTTGTACTAGCAGACCGGCTCTATGACAAGGACGTCCCAGTCGTGGCATCCGGTGTGCCATTCGAACACCTCTTTACCGAAGACATGATGGCTGGCGGCTACATGAAAAAGTACTTCCGCACAGTGTCGCGTATGACGGCACTAGCGCGCGAAGGACAGCTGGGCGAAAAGGCTCTCTAGCCCTCCACACTTCCTCAAGGCTCCGTCGTTGTATGTAACGGGGGAGACTTTTGCAAGGAGAATCAACCTTTATGGGACACCCTAGGCCGTCATTCTAGAAGGTGTTAGCGAAATTCTTTACGGAAGTTTTGAATCCGTTCGTACTAGTCGCAGCACTTTTAACATTCGTTGCATGGTTGACCGATCCCTCGTGGGGTCAAACGGCATCGATCGCGGTGTTTTTCATTTCGATTGTCCCGCTGGCAACTTCTTTGGTGCTGGTTCGACTGGGGAAGGCGACGGATAAATACATTCGTCACCGAACGCAACGGCATACTTTTTATGCAATTACCCTAGGATCCATACTGGTTGGGGCGGTGCTCGTGTTCGCGCTGGACACGAGCACCGAGGCTCGCTGGATGTTGGTGTTTGCCGTTGGGACGATGCTAGTTGTTATGGCTTTTAATCGGCGGCTAAAGATCAGCATGCATTCGCTTATGGCGGCGCTATGTGCCGTGATTTTTTCGACTGGATTGCCTTACATTGCCGTACTTGTCATGTCCCTTATCGTCTGGGCGGGAGTGAGCTGGTCCAGGGTTTTCCTAGCGCGGCATAGCCTTATTGAGGTACTGTCTGGTTCTGTGTTGGGCAGTATCGTAGCCGTTGCTTTTCTCACGGTTGTGGGAGGGCTGCCGTCGCCATGGGAGTGCGGTGGCGAATAATGACAGGGTGACATCTACACGGCCTCTCGCATCACGTAGAGCTCTGGAAAGACGGCCGTAACCGCCCGCCCTGTGTTTCGGGCGTTTGTCTCCAGTTCCTGCGCTGATCACGATCCCTGTGAAGTCTCTGCTGCTAGACACCAGTCAACCAAGACCGCACCGACTGGCTGATCACCGAGCGTTGGAACTGCCAACGCTGATGCATCTCGACCTAAGACGGTGAGCTCTGGGCGAGCATGCGCTCTGGCTCAATCGAAGCTCCGATTCGCTCACGCTGTGCAGCAAATTCATCTCACTAGATTAGACGAACTGCACGGACGATGAGTCGGCTGCCAGTCACCTGCCATTCACCGGACTCGATCTCGAGTGCTGTGCAATTAGCCACGGCTGGGGCAGATGAACCCGCCCATGACACGTCCGCATCCCCTTTGGCAAATAAGCCACAATGGACAACGTTTGCAGTATCGGAGAGTCTTCTGTGGAAAACAAAAACCCCGGTTTTTATACCGGGGTTTTTATCGAGAGCGGATGACGGGATTCGAACCCGCGACCCCCACCTTGGCAAGGTGGTGCTCTAGCCAGCTGAGCTACATCCGCGTGAATTACTAGGAGAGTAATCCTGTGCGCGATACTGGACTCGAACCAGTGACCTCTTCCGTGTCGGGGAAGCGCGCTAACCAACTGCGCCAATCGCGCTTGTGTTTCAACTAGTGAAACCCAAGTTCTTGCAGATACCTACGATAGCATCTTTCTTACTATCTCAGAAATCCGATCGAGGTGGGGACGGGAATCGAACCCGCGTACGCGGCTTTGCAGGCCGCTGCCTCACCATTCGGCCACCCCACCCTGAGGGTGTTGCGAGCGGATGACGGGATTCGAACCCGCGACCCCCACCTTGGCAAGGTGGTGCTCTAGCCAGCTGAGCTACATCCGCAGACGAGGTGAACTTCTGTTCTGAAGTTGTTCACCGTGTGTCCAACAGATAAGAACTATACACAACAAAAATTCAAAAGCGCAAATTCAACCCACCGAAGGGTTTCGTGTCGGGCGGAAACGCTTATCGCGTCCTCGGGATGGCCAATAATAGAGAGCATGACTCAACCTCAACTTGCTCATCAAACGAACGCCGGAAGAATGTACTCCCGATCCCTGCTGGGACTACCTGAAGTTCCCTCAATCACCACTGTTATCGGGCAGCAACACCTGGATTTGACCGGCTGGGCGAGTCACATGGCCACCTCAGCGCTGATCACCGACACGCGCCTGCCGGGAGCGGTTGGGTCACCTGCAAAATTAAAGACCCTGGCACGTCAATGCAATGATGCAGCAGAACGTTTTCGCGACGATTCCGCAGCCAGGGGTGACAGGGTTCACGACTATGCGGAGCAGGTCGCCCTCCGCGCGCTGGGCATGCCCCACAACTTGGCGGAGGCCCGCGAGGCACTTGCTCAGCATCGCGAGGTCAACTTCGCTGATCGATTTGATGAATGGTGGGAGACCTATCAGGTCAAACCATTGGCCGCTGAAATCACCGTGTGGAACCACACGGTCGGTTATGCGGGCACCTTGGATTTGGTGGCAGAAATCGGTGGGCGAGTGTGCCTCATCGATTACAAAACTCGCGGCACCGACCGGTTCGGACGTGTCAAAGGTCTCAGCGACAATGTCGTGATGCAATTAGCGGCCGGGTTTAAAGCTGAGGAATCCCTGGTCGACGCAGAAGCGGGCACCTGGGAACCATGGGCATACGGTGAGGACGCGATGCTCATTGGGGTAGCAGTCGGAGAGACCGAGGTCGTGGCCTATCAAGCGAACCCGCAAACGCTACCGCAGTATTGGCAAAAATTCTGGGCGCTGCGTCAGGTGTGGCAATACCAGCAAGCAGTGGAGGCTGCGCCTACCCCGCTGCAACCACTCGCACCACCCATTGCGATGGCACAACATTCCTAAAGCTGCTTGGGTAGTCTTATCCCGTGAGTGTTTTATCTATTCGGACTATCCCAGATCCAGTTTTACGCAGTCAAACTGCGCCCGTTACCCCCAGCCGGCTCGGCTCTAGCGGCCTCAAGCGTCTCATCGACTCCATGTACGAAACCATGGAAGCAGTCAATGGGGTCGGTTTGGCTGGCCCACAGGTGGGTATCGGTCAGGCGATCTTCGTTTTCAACCTTGAAGGACGGCGCGGTCACGTCATCAATCCGGTCATTGAAACCTGGGGTGACATCACCCATGAGCCCCGAGAAGGGTGCTTGTCGGTTCCCGAGCTCTATTACACTCCGCCGCGGGCGCAATTCGCCAAAGTTCAAGGTGTCAATAGCGACGGCGACGCCGTGGAATACGAGGGCGAGGGTCTCTTCGCCAGGATGCTGCAACATGAGGTCGACCACCTCAATGGTTACCTATTCGTCGACCGACTCGAAGGTGAACAACGACGCGAAGCCCGCCGCGCCATGGTCTCATCAAAGTTTATGGAAGCTACCCAGAAGATTAACTCTCAGCGCTCCCATGAGATCAGCTCGACCTTCGGTTCGGGCGCCACTTTTGGTCAAGCAACGTCATAAAGGAAGTACATGCGAATCGTATTTGCCGGGACCCCAGAACCTGCGGTCGCCTCACTGGACGCTCTGATTGAAGCGGGACAACAGGTCGTCGGCGTCTTAACCCGCACCGACGCGAAAGTCGGTCGCAAGCGCGTGCTGACCCCTTCACCGGTGGCCGCCCGCGCAGCAGAATTGGGACTACCGGTCATCAAGGCCGATGGCTTCAACACCCCTGATGGCCAAGCCGCCATTGACCAGCTCAAAGAACTACAACCCGATATCGGTGCGGTGGTCGCATATGGTGGACTGTTGCCGCAACACGTCCTCGACATGCTGCCCAAAGGATGGGTGAATCTGCACTTTTCGCTGTTGCCGGCATATCGGGGTGCGGCTCCGGTGCAGTGGGCCATCATCAACCAAGAGACCCAAACTGGAGCTGCCGTCTTCCAGTTAGAGGCAGGTCTCGATACCGGACCGGTATTTTCCACTTTGTCCCGCCCCTTGGCAGCCGACGAGACCGCCGGCGACGTCCTAACAGACCTCGCTACCACTGGTGCTGAGCTCTTAGCCAGCACACTATCCGATATCGCTGCGGGAGCTGCGGAGTCCACCCCTCAACAAGGTGAGGTCACCTGGGCACCAAAACTTGCCAGTCAACAGGCAAAGGTAGACCCCGCACAACCCGCCGACGTCGTGCGAGGATTAATCAACGGCACGTCGCCGGCCCCCGGGGCATGGGGGATATTAGAAACTGGTGCCGGACAGCCGCAGCGCTTCAAAATCGGCAGGGCGCGCCCGGTAAATGACCCGCCTGCACACGACCAACAACCAGGAGCATTCCTTCTGGAAGCAAAACGAGTGCTTCTGGTATGTCAAGATGGTGTTATTGAACTCACCGACGTCCAGCCAGCGGGCAAGAAAATGATGCGCGCAACCGACTGGGCGCGCGGCGTGGATGAGGCCGTAAGACTACAAACGTCGATCACGCACCCAGACGAGTTTCAGGTCAACTAAGGACGAAGAATTTGGCAGACGACACCTCACAAGACCGCCGCAACACGAAAGGGCGCCAACGCAACCGCGGACAAACCGGGCGCCAACGCAAATATTCCGCCTCCGCCCCGGCACAACGCAAGCGTTCCAGCGACCCCGCACGGCTGACCGCATTCCAGATCCTGCAAGCCGTCACGCACGAGGACGCCTACGCCAACCTGATCCTACCCACCCGCATCCGACGTAATAACCTTGATCGTCAGGATGCAGCGTTTGCCACCGAGCTCACGTATGGAACGCTGCGGTCAGTCGGCACCTACGACGCCATTCTGAGCCGCTGTGTTGATCGGCCGCTTAAAAAGCTTGATGCACCGGTCCTGGACGCCCTGCGGATCGGTACCCACCAGCTACTGAATATGCGCGTGCCACCACACGCGGCCCTGGATACCACCGTTGCGCTGGTGCGCGACCAAATCGGAGCAGGCCCTTCCGGCCTGGTCAACGCCGTGCTGCGGAAGGTCAGCGAGCGCAGCCTGGAGGAATGGCTCGATGAGCTAGCACCGGGTGAATCCGATACGGACCTCTCCATCCGGTATGCGCACCCCACCTGGATTCTGCGCGCCATAAAACAATCACTTGTTGCCAACGGTCGTGTCCCAGAAGACTTCCACGCCGTCCTGGCCGCAAATAATATTGCCCCCGAGCTGAACCTCATCGCCCTGCCCGGAATCGGCGATCTGCAACCGGTGCTGGAATACGGTGCACAACCGTCCGACCTGGCACCCGACGCCGCAGTATTTGTTGGTGGCGATGCCGGCCGCATCCCCGGGGTGGCCGAGGGCACGGTTCGGGTCCAAGACATCGGCTCGCAACTCACCGCCCGCGCACTGGTCACGGCTCGCAAGATTGAGCCAGGAGAGTCCTGGTTGGATATGTCTGCTGGACCCGGCGGCAAAGCCGCGGTCCTGGCGTCCTTCGCGCAAGCCCAGGGTGCCACCCTGCTGGCCAACGACGTCTCCGAACACCGTACGAAACTGGTTGCACAAGCCCTACGAGTAGTGGATGAGGATGTGTGGACGACGTCGGTCGCCGATGGCGTGGAACTGGCCAAGGATCCCGCGAATGTCCAACGCTTTGATCGGATCCTGCTTGATGCCCCGTGTACCGGTTTAGGCGCGCTGCGTCGTCGTCCAGAATCTCGGTGGCGCCGGACCCCTCAAGACCTGGCAACGCTGACCCAGTTACAGGCCCAGCTGCTAGACGCCGCCATCACCATGCTCAAACCCGGTGGCTTGTTGGCGTATGTCACCTGTTCGCCGCATATCGGCGAAACCGTCCTGCAGGTATCCGACCTCCAGAAACGCAATTCGGCCGTGAAACTCCTCGATTCGGCCACTGCACTGCAAGACGCGGCACGACAACACGAGGACGGATCCGCACTGGAACGTGCCACCATTACTGCCGACGACGCCGAAGCAAATACCGCGCAGTTGTGGCCCGACCTACACAAAACTGACGCCATGTTCTTTGCCCTATTGACTCACTGATCAACAGCGAACCAGACCTCAAGGAGCCCGACCGTGACCGGTATCCACATCCATCCGTCCATTCTGTCCGCAGATTTTGCACGCCTCGCCGATGAAATCGCGCGTGTCCAGAACTCTGACGCCATTCACGTGGACGTTATGGACAATCATTTCGTACCCAACCTGACCATGGGAACACCGGTGGTCCAGGCTATTCGCGCCGCAACTGACAAGCCGCTTGATATTCACCTGATGATCGAAGACGCCGACCGATGGGCGCCAGACTACGCGGATCTGGGGGCTGAATCCGTCACGTTCCACGTCGAGGCATCCAAAGCACCGATCCGGTTGGCACGGGAATTGCGTGCCCGCGGCACTAAAGCGTCGATGGCGCTGAAACCCGCCACGCCAATTGAGCCGTATATGGACATGCTCACCGAGCTCGACATGATCCTGTTGATGACGGTAGAACCCGGATTTGGTGGCCAGTCATTCCTCGACGTCGTCCTGCCAAAAATCCGCCGTGCACGCCAGGCAATCGAAGATGCCGGTGTGCCAATTGCGCTGCAGGTCGATGGGGGAGTCGCCCCCGATACAATCGAACGTGCCGCCGAGGCCGGAGCCGATGTTTTCGTGGCCGGGTCGGCGGTATATTCGGCTGATGATCCAGCCAAAGCTATCGACGAGCTGCGCACTTTGGCACGCAACGCCCAACACTAAGGAACCTGACCATGCAGTGGCTCATCGACCTATTTAACTGGACCATCCCGATCGGCGGCGGTGGGCTACTGATGCGCGAGGTCTTCGGGAATGTATTTGGGCTGGCCTCAGCCCTCGGCGGGATGCAACGCAAAGTCTGGGCCTGGCCGGTTGGCATCATCGGGAACGTCACACTGCTGACCGTGTTTCTCAGCAGCATTTTTGGTGGGGCCGACGCCGCGAACCTGCTGGGACAAGCCGGACGCCAGATCATGTTCATCACCGTTTCCATCTATGGGTGGTATCAGTGGCAAAAATCACGCGGTATGCAACACGGCAGCGGAAAAAGCACCGCGATTGTACCGACATGGGCCTCCTGGCCCACCCGAATTGCACTGGTAGTCATCCTGGTTGGTGGAACTCTTGCGCTGACCCCGCTGTTTCGGACACTAGGATCCTTTGAGCCGGTCTGGGCAGATGCCTGGACATTTGTCGGCTCCCTGCTGGCGACTTTTGGGATGGCCAAGGGCTGGGTCGAATTTTGGCTCATCTGGGTGGTCGTCGATATTGTCGGCGTCCCGCTGCTCTTCTCGGCCGGCTACTACGCGACGGCGTTTATGTACGTGTTCTACGGGGTCTTTACGCTGATCGGCTTCTTTGTGTGGGCGCGTGCCCGAGCGCGCGAAAAACCCGCGGTCGAAACGCTCATGCCCGACCCAACCCTGCAAGAGCCGGGTGAACACCACGTGAATTCATGACCCAACTGTGTCACGAAATGCGCAGTTGTCCACAAAGCCGGTCACAAACAACTACGCTAGGAGGTGTGAAAACCTTCGAAGAACTCTTTGCTGAACTGACTGAAAAAGCGCGCACCCGCCCGGACGGTTCCGGAACGGTAGAACAATTGGACGCCGGGGTGCATGCTATCGGCAAGAAAGTTGTCGAAGAGGCTGCCGAAGTCTGGATGGCTGCACGATACGAAACCAACGATGAGACAGCCGAGGAAATCTCGCAGCTGCTCTACCACCTCCAAGTCATGATGCTGGCCAAGGGTATCTCCTTGGACGACGTCTATAAATACCTCTAACTAGGAGAATCGAACGCAATATGTTGCGCATTGCTGTGCCCAACAAGGGCTCGTTGTCCGAGGCTGCTCGTGAAACCCTGATCGAAGCCGGCTACCGTCAGCGTCGCGATTCCAAAGAACTGGTGTTCGTAGACCCGGACAACGGTGTCGAGTTTTTCTATCTGCGACCCCGCGACATCGCCATCTATGTAGCCAAAGGAACCCTCGACGCCGGGCTGACCGGCCGCGATTTGTTCTTAGACGCTCAAGTCGGTGACGCTGCCGAAGAAATTATGGCCCTGGGTTTTGCTCGATCGACCTTCCGTTTCGCTGCCCCCGTCGGAGCCTTCTCCTCGGTTGAAGAGCTTGCCGGGAAACGCATTGCTACCTCCTACGACGGACTGCTCTCGGATTACCTGAAGTCTTCAGCAATCGCCACCGATAAGATCGTGCACCTTGATGGTGCGGTTGAATCTTCGGTCAAACTCGGTGTTGCCGATGCGATTGCCGACGTCGTGGAGACCGGCTCAACCCTCAAGGCCGCCGGGATGGAAATCCTTGGCGAACCGATCTTGCGATCCGAAGCCATTTTGATTGGCCAAACCGGCAAACACCCCCATGGGCTGGATAAACTTACCCAACGCCTCCACGGTGTTTTAGTCGCGCGCGAGTACGTCATGGTCGATTACGACGTGCCACGGGCACACATGGACGCCGCGCTGAAAGTCACCCCGGGTCTGGAATCGCCGACCATTTCCCCGTTGGCCGATGACAACTGGGTTGCTGTGCGCTCCATGGCGAAGAAAAAAGACATGAACCGCATCATGGACGAGCTCTACGAAATGGGCGCCAAAGCCATTTTGGCATCAGCCATTCACGCCATCCGTCTCTAACCCCAACCAACCGCGAGGAATATTATGAGCACTGCAATTCGCGTCATCCCATGTTTGGATGTCAATAACGGCCGAGTCGTCAAAGGCGTCAATTTCGAAAACCTGCGAGATGCAGGGGACCCGGTTGAACTCGCTCATCGCTACAATGCTGCAGGAGCCGATGAACTCACCTTCCTCGACGTCACGGCAACCACAGAAAACCGAGACACAACCTACGAGTTGGTGAACGCGACCGCCAAGCAAGCCTTCATCCCCCTGACCGTGGGCGGCGGTATTCGCAGCGTTGAGCACGTTGAACAGTTATTGCGCAACGGTGCCGATAAGGTCTCGATCAGCTCGGCTGCCGTGAGCAATCCAGAGCTCATCAACGAGATCGCACAGCGCTGGGGTGCCCAGGTTCTGGTGCTCTCACTCGATGCACGCTCAAACCCTGAACTGCCTTCCGGCTATGAAGTCATGATCAAAGGCGGCCAAGAAGGCACCGGCAAAGACGCTATCGAATGGGTCAAAGAAGCCGAAGAACGCGGCGTAGGCGAAATCCTTATCAACTCGATTGACGCCGATGGCACCCGCGATGGTTTCGATCTGGAGATGATTCGCGCGATCCGCGCCGCCGTCGGCGTGCCTTTGATTGCCTCTGGGGGAGCGGGCGAACCGGCGCACTTCCCACCGGCTATCGACGCCGGGGCGAACGCCGTACTGGCCGCGTCCCTGTTTCACTACGGACCAGACGACATGATCAAACAGGTCAAAGACGCCATCGAAGCTGCCGGCTACCCGGTTCGCCGCTAGGCACTGGCTCTGCCCGTTACGGGCGGTCAATCAATACCAGAGCGTGGTCCGGTCGGCCTAGAGCGTGCAGCACAAGCTCCCCGGCCGGACCCGTCACAAACGTTTGTGCTGTGCCGCGTTTGGCAACGATGCGTTCGCCATTTGTCCGAATCAACACGTACCCGGTTTTGGCATGCGCATAATAACTGCGCGCGTGTTCCCGCAGTTGCTCAAATAAGGCATCGGCATAGGCGTCCGTCAATTTTCTTGGTGCCCACCGCGTCTGGGCACGCCGGATGTCTTCGGTGTGCACAAAGAAATGCAGCAACAAGCTATCGGTTTGGGGCTTCCGCGGAGAGACGGCTTGACGTAACCGGGTGAACACCGATTGGCGCGGGGGCGCCGGACGTTCTTCGGGACCATCGGCGATCCTTCGCACCAGGTTATAAAATGCCTTGCGGGACGAGGACTCTTCCCCCAACTTCGCAATCGCAGCCTGACGTGCCGCCGATTTGGAACCGAAACCGCCTTCGGTGACATGATGTGGGTTCTCGCGCAAATATACCGCGGCGGCCAAATGTTGTGTCTGCCACTCATCGACCAGGGTGGGTTCGTTAGGCCCGGCAGCGTATAAGGCTGCTACGAGCGCGTCACGAGACGCTGCAACGAAGTCGTCGCCGTCGTAACTGGTGGATCCCGCAGATATGTTTGTCACATATGTGAAATTATCACGTGTTGATCAGTGGCGACAGTAGACAAGCCGCCCTAGACTGGATCCATCATGAACATTTCTGAAGTTTCACCGCCCGAACCGGATCTTGCCCCGCAGATCGCCGCCCGGTTGAAACGTAATTCCGATGGGCTTCTGCCGGCTATCATTCAAGATGCTACGACCCGCGAGGTCCTCATGCTGGGATACATGAATGACCAGGCATTGCATCTGACCATGACCACCGGTCGCGCCTGGTACTGGTCGCGTTCCAGGGGCGAATACTGGCGTAAGGGTGATACTTCAGGCAACGTCCAGCACGTCGTCTCAGTGGCCCTTGATTGCGACGCCGACACCGTATTGGTTCAGGTCCATCAGTACGGACCCGCATGCCACACCGGTACGCCGTCCTGTTTTACCGATCGGGAACTTCCCGTGACCGGCACCAATTCCTCCGCAGACCAGATGAAAGAACCCGATGCGTGATATAGGCCCAGTGTTTCCTCCTCGAGAAACATTTCATGAACTTGCAGCAGCCGACCACAAAGTGATTCCGGTAACCACCACGCTACTGCCCGATGCGCTCACCCCGGTGGGCATTTACCGGCGCCTGGCCAATGACGCTCCGGGCACCTTCCTGTTGGAATCCGCTGGCCAAGACGGCAACTGGTCGCGATACTCATTCATCGGTGCTGGCACTGCCGCCACTTTGACCGAAAAAGATGGTCAAGCATTCTGGCAGGGTCAGGTCCCCGCCGGGGTCCCTGCCACCGGGACCCCGCTCGAGGTATTAGAAGAATCGCTGAAATTCTTAGCCACCGATGTACGTTCCGATATTTCCAGTACTCTGCCCTATCTGGTTTCCGGGTTCGTCGGGTTCCTCGGCTGGGATACGGTACGCGCATGGGTTGAACTCGGTGACGGCCCCACAGATGACTTGAATCTGCCGTCCATGGCCATGAACCTAGTCACCGACCTAGCGATTCATGACGCCTTCGACGGCACCGTAACCCTGGTGGCCAACGCCATCAACTTCGACGGCGAAGCTACCGGTGTTGACGCAGCCTACGATCGCGCTGTTGCTCGCCTGCAGGATATGACTCAGCGCTTGGTGGAGCCGGTTGCTGACCCAGTTTCGATTGCTCCGCCCGGCTGGTTAGACCGAGATTTTTCTCAGGACATTGAGCACTCCTGGCCCGAGTGCGAGTTCCTCAACGCGGTACGCAAAACCCAACAGTCGATTCGCGACGGCGAAGTCTCCCAGCTGGTGATCTCTCGTCGGTTCACCGCACCAACGACAGCCACGGCACTTGACACCTACCGGGTCTTGCGAGCCATTAACCCCAGCCCCTACATGTTCCTCTACACGTTTGACTACCCGGATCGCGACGGTGTGTACCATCTCGTGGGTGCCTCACCGGAAACTCTGGTTTCGGTGAAAGATCAGCGCGTGTTGACTCATCCGATCGGTGGCTCCAAACCCAAAGACCCAACGCGCAGTATTCGGGCGATCAGCGAAGAACTCCTGGCGGACCCCAAAGAACGCGAAGAACATCAGCAACTCGTGGACTTGGCAAAGTCAGAACTATCAAACGTGTGCGCCCCGGGGACTGTAGAGGTCTCGGACTACATGATCGTCCAACAGTTCTCCCACATCTTGCACATCGTTTCCACCGTGGAAGGTGACATCGCGGCCAACACCAGCGCACTCGACGTCTTACGCGCGAACTTCCCGGCAGGCACCCTCTCTGGCTCCCCGAAGCGCCGAGCACTGGAGTTGTTAGACACATGGGAACCACATGCACGTGGACCATTTGGCGGCACCGTGGGCTACTTCGATCTGGCCGGGAACATGGATATGGCCATTACGATCCGCACTGCGATCATCAAGGACCAGATCGCCTATCTACAGGCCGGAGCCGGGATCGTCGCCGAGTCCGTGCCCGCCACTGAAGCAGATGAGACACTAACCAAGGCAACCGCTGCCATTCGTGCCGTACTGGCCGCCCAGCAGTTGCAAACCATCGAACCGAATGATCCCCACTAGATGACGACACCACAACCAAGCCAAACGCCGCTGCGCTCCCAAGGCATCAGTCGCGGTATGACCGTGATCATCATTTTGCTCGGTGGGGTGCTCGCGCTGATCGGCGCAACGCAAACCTGGGTGACAGCCACCGGATTTGAAGCCGCGCATATCAACAGTGTCCAGTTATCTGGTCAGGAGGCCTCACCGGTCATCACTGCCATGGCGCTGGTGATTGTTGCTGCCGGGGCAGCGCTTTCCATTGCCCGCCATATCGGACGCTGGATTATCGGCATTGTGATCGTCCTGGCTGCCGTCACCATGGGGTGGGTGACCTTGAGTGTGCTGACCAATCCGCTGGGCGCCGTGGCACTGAAGATTGCTGAAACCACAGGCACCACGGGCGTTGAGCACATTGTTCCGAACATCGAAGTGTCCATGCTGCCCTGGTTGACGATCATTGGATCGCTGATCGGCGCCGTCGGCGGAGTCCTCGCGCTAATCGCAGGGCGCAGCTGGCCGGTGGGCAAGACCAAAAAATATGACGTCGGTGCTCAACAGCGCGCGCAGGGGGAGGGACCGCTTGATGAAATCGACACATGGGACGAATTATCCCGCGGCGAAGATCCGACCTAAATCCTGTAGTAGTTCGTGTTCTGCACTGGGCCGGCAGAAAAAATGGCACAATGGAACACATATCATCGCTAGCAACTTGAGGCTGCCGGAAATATCCTGGCTGACAGAAAGGCAACACCCTTATGGCTAACACCACAGATGAAATCCAAGTCGACGAATACGGCCGTATTCTGAACGACCCCACCCACGATGAGTCCCCAAGTCACGGCAACTCACCGGCTGCTTGGGCACTGGTTGCCATGGTCTTGGTCGGCTTGGTCATCGCAGGTATCGGTTCGCTTGCTTCAGCATGGATCGTCATGTGGGTCGGTATCGTCATTGCCGTCCTGGGCGCGCCAGTTGGATTCTTCATGCGTCTCGCCGGTAAAGGTGCCAACGGAGAATACTCCTAAATGACCCGACCCAACCCCACAACCGGAACGGTTCTCGACAGTATTATCGATGGCGTCATCGAAGACATGGACGCCAGAAAAGCCAACACGCCGTTGGCGCGCATGCAGCAGCTCGCAGCAGAAGCCTCACCCGCACAAGATGCGTACGTGGCACTGGCCGGTGGCCGAGACAATTCAACCGGTGTCAATATCATTGCTGAAGTGAAGCGTTCGTCACCGTCTGCTGGTCCACTGGCACAGATCGACTCTCCCGCAGAACTGGCTGCCCAGTATGAAGCTGGGGGAGCGGCTGCGATTTCGGTCTTGACCGAACAGCGTCGCTTCAATGGTTCGTTAGCAGACTTTGATGCCGTTCGCGCCCGCGTCAACATTCCGTTGTTGCGCAAGGATTTCACTGTCGATGAGTACCAGATTTATGAAGCTCGAGCTCATGGTGCCGACCTCGTCCTGTTGATCGTTGCAGCGCTCGACGACACGCAACTGCGTGACTATCTTGCGCTCACCCACGAACTCGGCATGAACGCGCTGGTAGAAACGCACACGCTTGCAGAAATCGAACGTGCTGCGGCCCTTGAATCCAGGATCGTGGGTATCAATGTGCGCAACCTCAAGACCCTCGAGGTCGATACCGCCCACTACGGTACGCTGGCAGACCAACTGCCCGAAAACGTCGTGCGAGTCGCAGAATCTGGCGTCAAATCCGCCAGCGATGTGGCAATGTATGCTTCTCAGGGTGCCGACGCAGTGCTGGTAGGCGAAGCGCTGGTGAAGCATGGCGAGCCCAAACAGGCGATCGTCGACTTCCGACAAGCCAGCAGATCATAACCACCTTTACGCTGCCTCGGACCTGGTGCCGGGGCGGTTGTCGTATTTGGAAAGACAATTCATGAGCGTCCCAATGGATACACCACAGTCCGGTTCTACTTCGCATGAGGGAGCCTTCCGAGATCAAGAAGGTCCATACTTCGGCAAATACGGTGGCCGATGGATGCCAGAATCTCTCATGGCAGCACTGCAGGAGGTCGAAGAGACTTTCCGCGAAGCTATCGAAGATCCCGAGTTCATCAAAGAACTCAATGACCTGTACGCCAATTACATCAACCGCCCGTCCTTGCTGACGGAAGCAAAACGCTTCGCCGAGCCATATCCGGGCGTGCGTATCTTTTTGAAGCGCGAAGACCTCAACCACACCGGTTCGCACAAGATCAACAACGTGATCGGCCAGGCACTGTTAGCCAAACGCATGGGCAAGACCCGGCTGATCGCCGAAACCGGTGCCGGACAACACGGGGTAGCCACCGCAACTGCAGCAGCACTCTTTGGGCTGGAATGCACCGTCTACATGGGTGAAGTCGACACCCAGCGCCAAGCGCTCAACGTTGCCCGCATGGAAATGCTCGGCGCTGAAGTGATCGCCGTGAAAGTCGGTGCGCGCACCCTGAAAGACGCGATCAATGAGGCGCTCCGCGACTGGGTAGCTTCTGTCGATACCACTCACTACTTGCTCGGCACGGTGACCGGTCCGGCCCCTTTCCCTGAGATGGTTCGCTATTTCCACCAGGTCATTGGTCAGGAAGCCCGCGAACAGTCCCAGGCACAAACCGGCAAGCTGCCCGATGCCGTCATTGCCTGTGTCGGTGGCGGTTCCAACGCCATTGGTATCTTCCATGCTTTCCTCGATGACACAACCGTCGGTCTCTACGGCATGGAAGCCGGCGGTGCCGGTGTTGATACTGGGAAACACTCCGCCCCGATTACTCTGGGACGTGTCGGTGTTTTGCACGGAGCACGCACTTATCTGATGCAGGATGAAGACGGTCAGACCATCGACTCGCATTCGATTTCTGCCGGCCTCGACTATCCGGGAGTCGGTCCAGAACACGCTTTTCTGCATGACTCCGGGCGCGTGGACTACCAGCCGGTGTCAGACTCCGAGGCGATGAACGCTTTCAAAACCCTCACGCAATCCGAAGGCATCATGCCTGCGATCGAGTCCGCCCACGCGCTGGCCGGTGCGCAACGTCTGGCCGAACAATGGGTCAAAGACGGGGTTGTCGACGCTGACACCCCTGAAGCCGACCAGAAAGTTATCATTGTGAACCTGTCGGGTCGCGGTGATAAAGACGTTAGTACCGCCGCCACCTGGTTCGGTATGGTCCCCGAAGATCAAGCCGGACGTGGAGAATAGATAGATGTCAGAACAGATTCGCTCACTCACCGCACAAAAAATTGAACAAGCTCGCGCTGAAGGTCGTACCGCATTCATCGGGTACATGCCAGCCGGGTATCCGACCATCGAAGAATCCATCGAAGCCGCAGTCCAGCTGGGCAATAACGGTGCCGACATCATCGAAATCGGATTGCCCTACTCCGATCCCGTGATGGACGGCGAGGTCATTCAAAAAGCCACCGCCCAAGCGCTGGAAAATGGGTTCCGCGTGGCTGATGTGTTCCACATTGTCAAAGAAGTCACCTCCCGTACCGATGCCGCCGTCGTCATCATGACCTACTGGAACCTGGTCGATCGCATGGGTGTCGACGAATTCTCGCGCCGGTTCGCTGAAGCCGGAGGAGCAGGCCTTGTGACCCCCGACCTGGTGCCAGAAGAAGCGGCCGAATGGTTTGAAGCTTCCGATAAATACGAGCTGGACCGGATTTTCTTGACCGCCCCCTCATCACCGGAAGAACGAGTCAAACTGACCGTCGAGTCTTCCCGAGGATTCGTCTACGCGGTGTCGGTCATGGGCATTACCGGGGCACGCCAGGAAGTCTCTGATGCCGCAGAACGCGTCGTCCAACGTACCCACGCAGCCGGTGCGCCACGAGTCTGTGTCGGACTGGGTATCTCTGAACCAGAACACGTCGCCGAAATCGGCTCCTATGCTGACGGTGCGATAGTAGGTACAGCACTGGTCACCGCCCTGCGTGATGGTGGGCCAGAAGCCGTCGGTGAGATCACCCGCCGTCTGGTAAGCGGAGCAACCAAAAACTAGCGATACGCCCCTACCTCTAGGACACAACGCCTTATGCAGCTTGCAGCCCTGATGGCAGCCATCCCGCCACCGCCGCTGGATGGATTTGAAATCGGTCCCTTCAAGGTCCATATATATGCACTGTGCATTATTGCCGGGGGCATCCTGGCATTCTGGCTGGGTGGTAAACGGTGGGCTGCCCGCGGCGGGAGAGCCGAAGAAATGCATGACGTCGGCCTATGGGCCGTGGTCTTCGGCATCATTGGTGCACGTCTCTACCATGTGTTGACCGTGCCAGATGTCTACTTCGGGCCCGGCTACGATGGCACGGGTGACTTATCGAAGATTTTCGCCATCTGGGAGGGCGGTATCGCCATCTGGGGCGCGATCGGTGGTGGCGCCCTAGGTGTCTGGATCGCGTGCCGCCGTTACGGGATCCGTATGCCGGCCATGGCTGATGCCATTGCTCCGGGGATTCTGTTAGCTCAGGCTGTGGGCCGCTGGGGCAACTATTTTAACCAAGAACTTTTCGGTGAACCCACCACTGCGCCATGGGGACTAGAGGTCGACGCCGACCACTATAACTTCCCCACAGGCTTACCTGCCGATACACTCTTCCACCCAACGTTTCTGTACGAATCGCTATGGAATCTTCTCGGCGTGGCCGTGCTGTTGTTAATTGACCGACGCTTCAAACTGCGCAATGGCATGATGCTGTGGTCGTATATCGCGTGGTACACCCTGGGTCGCATTCCCATCGAATCCATCAGGTTGGACCACGCTCAAGAATTCACCATTTTAGGCATGACCGCCAGAACAAATACGTGGACCTCGGTCCTCATGTTTTTGATCGCAATAGCATTACTCATCTACACTTTCAGGCTGCGACCCAGAACGCCCGAACAATGGGCCGAAGCCAATAAAATCTACCGTGACGACCGTGAAGTCCCGGAGCAAGTTTCAACTCCTGACGTCGTCGATGACGCGGCCGACAATGCGCCCGTGACTTCCGATGACGACGATCCAGATAAGCGGAAGATATGATGGGTGACATGACCAAGGTCATGGTTATTATCGCTATTCAATGATTAACTTCCGTGTGGTCGAACCCTAGACTTGCCCATATGAGACATGCGAAGATCGTCGCCACATTCGGGCCTGCCACGCAGGGATATCAAACCACCAGTGAACTAATCAAGGCCGGTGTCAACGTTGCCCGGCTGAACTTCAGTCACGGGGATCACGAGGTCCACACGAGTACCTTTAACACCGTGCGCCAGGCCTCATCTGACCTCGATGAGCCGGTTGCGATTTTTGCTGACCTCCAAGGCCCGAAAATCCGTCTGGGCCGTTTCGCCAACGGACCACACCTGTTGGAAGATGGCGACACTTTCACGATCACCACTCGGGACGTCGAGGGTACCCAGGACATCTGCTCCACCACCTTCAAGGGCCTGCCCGACGACGTTGAAGTCGGTGATCAGCTGCTCATCGACGATGGCAAGATCCAGCTTCAAGCCATCGAAGTCACCGAAACCGATGTCATCACGAATGTCGTCATCGGTGGGGAAGTGTCCAATAATAAGGGCATCAACCTCCCCGGCGTAGCCGTGAACATCCCAGCGTTAACTGATAAAGACAAAGAGGATTTGCGCTTTGCTCTGAAACTCGGGGTCGATATGGTCGCCCTGTCGTTTGTGCGTAGCGCCAAAGACATTGAGCCCGTCCATCAAATCATGGAGGAGGAAGGCCGCCGCATCCCAGTGATCGCCAAACTGGAGAAACCCCAGGCGGTGGACAACCTCCAAGAGATTATTGACGCCTTCGACGCAATCATGGTGGCCCGTGGCGACCTCGGAGTTGAACTCCCCCTGGAGCAGGTACCGGTTGTCCAGAAAAACGCGATTGATCTTGCCCGCCGCTGGGCCAAGCCAGTCATTGTTGCCACTCAGGTACTGGAATCCATGATCGAAAACCCGCGCCCGACTCGTGCGGAAGCCTCCGACTGTGCCAACGCGGTCCTGGACGGGGCAGATGCGGTCATGCTGTCCGGCGAAACCTCGGTTGGTAAGTACCCGGTACGAACGGTCCAAACGATGGCGAAAATCATCAAATCCACTGAAGAGCATGGGCTAGAACGCATGGCGCCCCTGGGCACCCGGCCTCGTACCCGTGGGGGAGCGATCACCCGCGCCGCCGTGGATATTGCACGCTCATTGGACATCCCGTTTTTAGTCGCCTTCACCCAGTCGGGTGACTCCGCCCGGCGTCTGTCGCGTTTGCGTGCACCGCAGCCGATTTATGCATTCACCCACTCGTTTACCACCGCTAATGTGCTGTGCTTGTCCTGGGGCGTGGTGCCAAAGGTCGTGCCATTCAAGGACTCTACCGACCAAATGACTGAGCAGATCGATCACGAACTGGTCAAAAATGGGCTGGCCAAACTCGATGACTTAGTCGTGATGGTTGCTGGTTCTCCTCCGGGTGTGCCAGGGTCCACCAACATGCTCAAAGTGCACCGTATGGGCGCAAGGACGGCCGAAATTGATCCAGCCCTCGTCGACACCGCAGTAGCACCGGCAGCCCACCGCTGGGATGCCGTATCCGGCTGGTCCCCAATGTAAAACCCTACGACAAAGTGTTGCCCAGCTGGTCAATGACCGTTTGGGCAACATCTTTCATCGTCAAACGACGATCCATCGAAGTTTTTTGGATCCACCGAAATGCTTCAGGTTCGGTAATATCCAGTTTTTGCTGCAGTAATGTTTTGGCCTGATCCACCAGTTTGCGAGTCTCAAACCGGACCGTCAGATCGGAGATCTCCGACTCAAGTGTCACCAGTTGGTCGAATCGCGCCTTGGCCAATTCGATGGCGGGCACCAGATCGGTTTCACTAAATGGTTTGACAATATAGCTCATCGCGCCAGCCTGTGTGGCCTGATCAATGAGGTCCCGCTGGGAAAATGCCGTGAGGATCACAACCGGCGCTATGGAATGCTGGGCGATATACCGAGTGGCTGAGAGGCCATCCATGACCGGCATCGAGATGTCCATCAACACGACGTCGGGTTTGAGATCTTCTACCAGTTCAATGGCACGCTGCCCGTTCTCCGCCTCGCCAACGACCTCATAGCCTTGTGCAGTGAGCGTTTCAACGATATCTAATCGGATGATTGTCTCGTCTTCCGCTACCACAATACGTATCGGTTGGGTTGGCTCAGTGTCTGGCATCGTAACCTCATATCGTTGGTGCCACGGGGCAGGATCAGTGGATCATTCTACGTTAGAAACCAGATGGTCCCCGTTTGGTTATTCCAAAAACTTGTGTAAAATAGGTCAGGTGCCTAGCCCGAATGGCGGAATTGGTAGACGCGTTGCACTCAAAATGCAATATCGAAAGATGTGTGGGTTCGAGTCCCACTTCGGGTACAACTGCCAAGCCTCTGCAATCGATCCACGAGATCGGTGCGGAGGCTTTTTCTCGTCAAAGAACCCCGTATACGAACAGTTGTGACACCTCGAAGGGATGGGCGTCATGTCGACGGCCATGACGATTTTGAAACTGTAGAGTGTCCTATGACAATATGGTCTGGTGCATAAAATGCTTATGCACGTTTGATTCTGTTCCCCGATATGAAACTCACACCGGCGGTTCGAAGATGAACTGCGCAGGTGCCTGCGGAGAGGTGAAGCACCGTGCTGCTACTAGCGGTCGTATTCAGCCTGGTCGCAGTCATCCTGGCGGTTCCGCTGTCACATTGGATGGGGCGATATGCTGGCTGGCTTTTGTGGATTCCCTTGGCCGCCTCGGCCTGGACGCTGAGCCAAGCGTTTGCTTCATCGGCCGGGGAGGTTATTGAGTACTACCCGTGGATTCCGGATTTTTTCAACGTCGGATTCCACCTGCGCCTTGACGGTCTCTCACTGATCTTTGGTTTACTGGTGACGGTCATTGGTGCCGGCGTGCTGTTCTATTCAGCAAAATACTTGGGCACAACCAAAATTACGAGCTTTTATCTGGGCATGACCACTTTTGCACTAGCCATGCTGGTCTTAGTCCTAGCCAATGACGTGATGCTGCTCTACGTTGCATGGGAAGCAACCACGCTTGTCTCGTTTTTCCTTATCGCACGTTCTGGATCACATGCCCGGAAACCCGCGGTTCGAACTCTTCTGGTAACCATTCTGGGTGGCCTAGCGTTGCTCGCTGCCGTCGCGGTCATGATCGCTGCGACCGGGACAACCGTGATCACCGAGATCCTGGTTTCTGATCTGTGGACACAATCCACACCGGTGAATTGGCTTATCATCACCCTGGCCATCGCCGCATTTACCAAATCAGCCCAATTCCCATTTCAATCGTGGCTACCGGACTCGATGGTGGCCATCTCACCGGTCTCGGCGTATCTCCACGCCGCAGCGATGGTCAAAGCAGGCATTTACCTGCTTTTGCTCTTCTCACCGGTCCTAGCCGGGAACACCTTATGGCTGGTCTTGCTCGTATCATCGGGACTGCTGACCGCACTGATGGGAGCCGTGTCAGCACTGCGTCGTTACGACCTCAAAGAACTCTTGGCCTATTCCACCATGTCACAATTGGGCTATCTGGTAGCTCTCATCGGCCTCGGAACGCCTGCAGCGCTGACGGCGGCCATTGTCCACACCATCGCCCACGCACTGTTCAAATCGGCATTATTCCTTGCGGTCGGGGTGATTGACCACGAGACCGGAACCAGGGACATGCGCATGCTCACCGTCCGCCGAATGGTCATGCCCGCGACCCTGCTGGTGATCATCTTAGGCTCAGCATCCATGGCCGGGGTGCCACCACTGTTGGGTTTTGTGTCAAAAGAGTCACTGTTCGCCGCATTTCTGGATGCCGACCTCCCCGATGGGGTCATGATACTGCTCACCGTCATCGTGGTCTTGATCGCGATTTGTACATTCACCTACTCGGGCCGACTCGTTTTGGGCGCCATGGGACGCTACCGATCACCAAAGCACTGGATCAACACGCCCCGTGGCACCGGGGCCAACCGTCACACTGCCAGCGAAGCCTCCGCGACGTTCTGGGGTTATCCTGCCGTCAACGCATTTCTCTCACTAATCCTAGGGATCGCCCCGTTTATGTTGACCGGCATCGTCGCCGCAGCGGTATATGCCGTCACTGGTGTCGGACTAGACCTGGAATTAGCGCTGTGGCACGGCGTCACGCCCGCATTGCTGCTGTCAATTCTGGTGATTGGACTGGGGGCAGTGGCCGTGTGGTATTTGCCGGTCATTGAAGCATTCCTGGTGCCCCGCCCGCTGAGCTTCTCAGGTCTGGGGGTCGTGGAGAAACTCCGCCAGGCAACTATCGAAATTGGCGCCACCGTCAGTTCATGGACTTCGGGGCTGAACCCCGGTCGACACCTGGCGGTCCCATCAGTACTGCTGGCGGTTCTCGCGCTGGCGGGTTTCTTGACGATCGACAGTCTGCCAGCCCAACAAGAACACCTCACCCGCTGGTCCGACTGGCTGCTCGTCGCAGTGGTCGCAGTCGGCGTCATCGCAACCATCCGCGCCCGCACCCGCGTAGCAGCGATCGCCGTGCTTGGGACCGTGGGCTTTGCAGTCACCCTGTGGTTTTTTGCACTCGGTGCGGTCGATGTTGCCCTGACCCAGCTGCTCGTCGAAGTCCTCACCGTCGTCGTCATGGTCTTACTGCTGCACCGGTTGCCCAAGACCTTTGGTACAACCGACAAGCTCTCCAAGGTGGGCTTAATCGCAGCGATCGCGGCCGGTACTGCGGCCTTTGCCGGAACCTATGCCCTCACCGGACGACGCGGCATGTCCGAGCCAGCCCAATACTTGACCGAACAAGGCACCGAGGTCACCGGCGGCAATAACCTGGTCAATGTCATCCTGGTGGAATTCCGTGCACTCGATACCCTCGGCGAACTAACCGTCCTGGGGGTCGCGGGCGTCGCCGTTGCCGCACTGTTGGCCTCACGGACGCCGAATCCGGTGCGTCAAGCCACCATTTTGAAAACCTCTCCACTGTCCGACCCCTTCGATAACTCCGCCTATCTGCGAACGTTTTCCAAGATCGCAGTTCCTATCCTGATCGTGTTCAGCCTCATCTTATTGGTGCGCGGACACAATGAGCCCGGCGGGGGATTCGTAGCGGCCCTGCTCACCGGTGCAGCGTTTGCGCTGTTGTACTTGGCGGCACCAACCGACGATGCCGCTCCCATCAGGTGGCCGTATATGGGGCTCACCGGAGCAGGGGTCGCACTCGGGTCAGCCGTGGGCATCTACGGTCTCGTGGACGGATCATTTTTGAAACCCATCTACCTGGACCTCTTTGGTTTTGAACTCAACACCTCGTTGCTGTTCGATGTTGGTGTCTACTTCGCCGTCCTCGGGCTGATCCTGGGTGCCTTTAACATGCTGGGCTCCGAGCGCGGCCTGGCCAAAGCCATTGAAGTGGCCCCCGAATCGAAGACCGATATCTCCAACCCCAACACCAAACCGACCGAGCGCGTCCGCGAGCGGGAGCGTGTGAAATGACCCTGGCCCTCACCGTTGCAATCCTGACTGCAGGCGCCGTCTACCTCTTTACCAAACGCGAGATGCTGCGCATTATTTTAGGCTTCGTGTTGATCGGGCACGCAGGCAATCTCATCCTATTTGCTGCCGGCGGTACCGACCGCCGCACCGAGGCCTTCCACCCATCGGCCGACCCCTCGGTTATGGCGGACCCGCTCCCGCAGGCCTTCGTGCTGACCGCGATCGTCATCGCGTTTTCGATCACGGTGTTCATGCTCGTCCTCGCGGTGACCGGTGACAAGACCGACGACACCGCGCAGAAGGTCGAAGAACTCGACGTCGCCGCCGAATCGGCTTCCGACGGCGTCCGACGCATTCCACGCAAAACCAACGGACAGGAGCGGCCATGACCTCCGAGATGATCGGCGCGCTGCTACCACTGTTGGTCGGTCTGCCGCTGCTCGTGGCCGGCCTCTTAGTGATGACCGGGCCACGGCTGCGCCTACACGCCGTCGTGAATTTCGCCACGATGCTGACCATGCTCGGCGCAGCGTGTGGCCTCGTGTATTATTTTTGGGCTCACGACGGCGGCGCCGTGGCCCACCAGGTTGGGCACTGGCCAGCGGGCATCGCTATCCCTTTTGCCGCTGACATGTTCACCGCGCTGATGCTGTCGGTGACCATGATCCTGACCGTCGTGTCGATCTGGTTCGCCCAGGCTTCCCGGGCGGCAAACTCCAGGTACTTCGCACCGCTGGTGCTGATTTTGACGACCGGGGTCAACGGGGCGCTGCTCACCGCCGATTTGTTCAACCTCTTCGTCTTCTTAGAAGTCATGCTGCTGCCCAGCTACGGGCTCTACGTCCTGAGCGCGAACCGCAACCTGCCACTGCGGCGCGTCCACGGGGCACGGTTATACGTCACGATGAACCTGTTCACCTCAACCCTGTACATGATCGGTGTCGGTTTTCTTTACGGCACCGCAGGGTCGGTGAATATTGCGGTGCTTGCCAACCAAGCCCAAACGGATCCGACCGTGGCATTCGCCGGGGCCGTGAGCATCTTCGCCCTGGCCATTAAAGCCTCGGTGGTGCCGGTTCACGGTTGGCTGGCGCGTGCCTATCCGGGAACCTCCCCGGCAATCACCGCACTGTTCTCGGGATTACACACCAAGGTCGCGATCTATGCGATCTACCGGATTTATGCGGTCGTCTACAACGGCGATACTCGATTTTTGTGGATCGGCGTCGTGTTATTTTCCCTGACCATGCTCATTGGCGTGTTCGGAGCGGTCGGAGAAAAGACCACCCGCACGATCCTGGCGTTCCACATGGTTTCCCAGATCGGCTACATCCTGCTCGGCGTCGCACTGTTCACCGAACTGGGTCTGACCGCAGGCATCTTCTATCTGCTGCACCACATGATCGTCAAAGCTTCGCTGTTTATGTCCACCGGCGCGGTTGAAGTCCGCTACGGCACCGGCGTCATCGGGGCATTGGGTGGGATCTCGCGCACCGAACCCGTCATCGCGGTGGCCTTCATGATCGCCGCGCTCTCCCTGGCCGGGATCCCTCCGTTCTCTGGATTCGCCGCCAAATTTATGCTCATCGTCGGTGCGGTTGAGGCCGGCGAAATCGCCGCCGTCGTCGTGATGCTGTTCGTGTCACTGATCACTCTGCTGTCGATGTTGAAAATCTGGACCGGAATGTTCTGGGAAAAAGGCTCGGGTGGCCCCGCAACAAAAACGGGGACCATTATCACCTCAGCCACCCGCGACCCCTACGCTCACGAAGCCTCTTACACTCCTGAACTGGCCACCGAAGCCACCCACTCCCAGGTCACCACGCTCACCGGTGCCCAAACCATTCTGGAATCCGATGAATCTACCGTGCCGCGGCGGCGCATTAACTTTGCCCTGGCCGCACCATCCGTGATCCTGGCCGCCATCACCGTGGCGTTCGGACTCGGCGCACAATTCTTATTGGCACTCTCCGGGATCGCCGCCGACGGCCTGCTCGACACCACCCAGTATGTTCAGGCGGTGTTGACACCGTGAAAACACTGACCTGGTTGCCGCGCTGGATCTGGCTGGTCATCTGGTTTATCGGCCAGATCATCACCTCGTCCTGGGCCGTGCTCAAAGACCTCGCGACCCCCGGCATCGACGCCCACCCCGGCATCGCGCGCGTGCGCACGGACTGTGCTACCGATGCCGAAGTCACCATGCTGTCTGCCATGATCACCATTACGCCCGGAACCCTGACCCTGGGCACCGAACAAGACGCCGACGGCGTCCGCTGGATCTACGTGCACTCGCTCTACGACGGCGACCCGGCATCCGTGGCCGCTGGGTCAATCGACATGCAAAACCACATCCTGGCCGCGATGCGTCGGACCGGTTTCGACCCGCGCACAGTTGATCAAACCAACCGCCACCATCCGAGGAGGGCTACGTCATGACCGCTGTGAACTTCGGCCTGCTGCTCGGGTTGGTCCTTCTGGCCGCCTGCATGATCGCGGTGGCCTACCGCATGATCGCCGCCGACACCGACGCGGACCGTGCGGTGGCCGCCGACCTGTTGATGTTCTCGTTCACCGGCATTCTGGCGCTGCTCGGCGTCATCCTGGCCGGAGCCTTCTTTTTTGATCTGATCCTTGTCGCCTCCGTCGTCGGTTTCCTCTCCGCCGTGTCATTGGCTCGAGCACTGACCAGGGGGCGCCGCTAATGGATACCGCCATACTCGACATCAGCGCCAACGTCATCATCCTGGTTGGCCTCCTCGTATTTGCCGTCGCCGCAATCGGGTTGTTCAAATTTCGCGACGTCTACACCCGCATCTCTGCGGTTGGTACCGCCGCCGGGCTGGGGATCTCCCTGGTTATTGTCGGAGTGTTCCTCATGGCACCGTCCTGGCCTAACTTCATCAAACTGCTCATCATCGTGTTCCTGCAGTTGGCCACCTCTTCGATCGGGACCATGGCCATCGCCCGGTCCGCCTATCTGACAGGCTCCACAATGCAACCCGGCTACTTCGATCACCTGGCCGAAGACCAAACCGATCGCTCCGAGACCGCCCAGCCCGACCACGACGTCGCGCTCGACCACGACGTCTCACTTGCCGATGAGCCCGACGACGCCACCGCAGCCGCGGTCGACGACACGGTACGTGACGTGCGTTAATGCCGCGCCCGGCGCAACTGGGGAGAACTATCGGTGTGGGGCGCACCGGCTCGTTACACTAGATACCGTGACTGCTACCAATAACTCTGCTTCGACGAATTCCAACCGCTTGATGGTCATCGATGGCCACTCCATGGCGTACCGCGCGTTCTTCGCGCTGCCCGCTGAAAACTTCCAGACCAAGACCGGCCAACACACCAACGCCGTCTACGGTTTTCTCAACATGTTGCTGGCCATGATCAGGGAACAACAGCCCACCCACATTGCCGTGGCCTGGGATATGGACACCCCGACGTTCCGGTCGCAACAGTATCCGGAATATAAAGCTGGCCGCGACAAAACCCCGGATGAATTCCACGGCCAAATTGACCTGACCAAACAGGTCATGGCCGCTCTGAACATCCCGAACATCGAAGTCGACGGCTACGAGGCAGACGACATCGTCGCCACGATGGCGACCAAGGCCGCTGCCCACGGTTGGACCGCCCGTGTCGTGTCAGGCGACCGCGATACCTTCCAGCTTATTGATGACAACGTCACCGTGTTATACCCCATGCGCGGCGTCTCCGAGCTGCCACCTTTTGACGCCGACGCCATCGAAGAGCGCTACGGTGTGTCCCCGAAGCAATACCCAGAGCTGGCGGCCCTGGTTGGCGAAACCGCCGATAACCTCCCCGGTGTTCCCGGTGTCGGTCCCGGTTTCGCGGCTCGCTGGTTGAAAAAATACGGCAGCCTGCAGGGCATTCTAGAGAATATCGACGACATCGGTGGCAAAAAGGGCGAGGCGCTGCGCGAGCACGTCGACGACGTCAAACGCAACCGCCAGCTCAACGCCCTGGTGACCAACCTTGAGCTTCCACTAGATCTCGACGACACCGAATTGGTCAACCCGGATCGCAACCTGGTCTCCGAACTCTTCGACGCCCTCGAGTTCAACACCATCCGCGACCGCTTGTTCACTACCTTTGAACAACAACTCGGCCACACCGAAGCCGATGCCGACGAAGATCACGACATGCCTGAAACCACTGTGATCGAAACCCCGGACGCTTTCGCCGCGTTCTTGGACGCCGTGGACGAACCGATCGCCGTGTTCAGTCACATCAACCCACCGGCGACCATTACTCGACGCAAGATCCCAGCACCGGGGGACTACGGCCAGATCCGTGCCTTCGCATTCGCCACCTCACAGGCCACCGCGGTCATCGACTTGGAGACCGCCAGCCACGAGCTCGGCGCCGCCGTTACCAAGTTCTTAGCTGATGACCAATACGGCAAGGTGGTCTACGACCTCAAAGCCATCCTCAAAGCCCTCGCGACCGCACCGGAGGCCTCCCCGGTGCCGGCACAGCCCGACGTCAACACCTCGGTCGTCAATGTCACCGACGACGTCCTATTATCGGGCTATATCCTGCAGCCCGACCGCCGCGGCTACGAGCTGGCCGACCTCGTCCAGACCTACCTGAACACCCGCCTGGATGCCGTGAGTTCTCCGAACAACCAGGGCCAACTGACCATCGAAGGCCTCGACGACGATGCCAACGCCAAATTATTGGCCCAATACGCGCGCAACGCCTGGATGATCCACCGCCTCAATGAATCCATGGATGGCCAACTGGCCCAGCGCGGCGCCGAATCACTACTCCACGACTTAGAAATCCCACTGTCTGTGGTGCTCGCCAAAATAGAGCTGACCGGGATCGCCATCGACCGTCAACGCCTCGACTCGCTGCTCGAAGGCTTCACCAACGAGGTCAATAAGGCCGAGGAGTCTGCTTTTGCCTCCATTGGTGGCCAAGAGGTCAACCTGGCCTCACCCAAACAGCTCCAAGTGGTGCTGTTTGAAACCCTCGATATGCCCAAGACCCGTAAGACCAAAACCGGGTACTCAACCGATGCCGACTCGTTGGCGGATCTGTTAGAGAAAACCGATCATCCGTTCTTGCATAACCTCATGGCCTATCGTGACGCGACCAAATTGCGCCAGACCGTCCAGGGCCTGTTGGACGCAATCGCAGAAGACGGTCGCATTCACACTCGGTTCTCACAGACTGCCGCCGCAACCGGCCGGTTGTCCTCGCTGAATCCAAACCTCCAGAATATCCCCGTACGGACTCCCGCGGGCCGGCAGATCCGCGACATCTTCGTGGCCGGAACGCATCCGAACAGCGACGAACGTACGACCCTGCTGACCGCAGACTACTCGCAGATTGAAATGCGCATCATGGCGCATATGTCCGGCGACGAAGGCCTCATTGCGGCCTACCAGGACGGCGAAGACCTCCACCGTTTTGTCGGCTCGCAAGTCTTCGACGTGCCACCTGAAGACGTCACTACCTCGATGCGTGACAAAGTCAAGGCCATGTCCTACGGTCTAGCCTATGGGTTGAGCTCCTTTGGTCTGTCGAAGCAGCTGCGCATTTCGGTCGATGAAGCCCGGGAACTCATGAGTAGCTACTTCGACCGGTTCGGCGACGTCCAGAAGTACCTGCGCAACGTGGTTCGCCAGGCGCGCAAGGATGGCTATACCCAAACAATGTTGGGACGCCGTCGGTACCTGCCGGATCTACAATCCGATAACCGCCAGTTGCGCGAAATGGCTGAGCGTGCTGCGCTGAATGCCCCGATTCAAGGCTCCGCCGCTGACCTCATTAAGGTCGCAATGCTCGGCGTGCAGGCCCGATTGGAAAAAGAACAGCTGACATCACGGCTGATTCTGCAGGTTCATGACGAATTGATCTTAGAAGTTGTCGATTCCGAAGTCGATGCCGCTGAAGCTATTCTGGTTGAAGAGATGTCCTCTGCGGCCACCTTGGCGGTGCCACTGGATGTCCAGGTCGGCAAGGGTTACTCATGGCATGAGGCGGCGCATTAAGCTGCGGCGGTAACATCCTGTTCACTTCAAGGTCAGCTTGCGGTCAAAATCGTGCAATTAATTTCGCGATTCATCAACAACAGCGCGGGTCTTACGTTGATTTTGACAGGATGGATACCGTACTATATTAAACGTTGCCTATTTTTGGCAAAAATCGTTGTGACTGGTCAACAAGCCATGTCACGAACTCAGTAAGTTTATCAACCATATTAATCCATATCGGAGTCCCTACTACATGACCACTACTAGCAACGCCCCGCAGGTCGCTGTGAACGACATCGGCTCGGCTGAAGAATTCATGGCCGCAGTCGATGAAACCATCAAATACTTCAACGATGGCGACCTGGTGGCTGGCACCGTCGTCAAAGTCGACCGAGACGAAGTACTGCTCGACATCGGCTATAAGACCGAAGGTGTCATTCCTTCACGTGAACTGTCAATCAAAAACGACGTCGATCCTGATGACGTCGTCGAGGTTGGCGATTCCGTTGAAGCATTGGTTCTTACCAAAGAAGATAAAGAAGGTCGCCTGATCTTGTCCAAGAAACGTGCTCAGTACGAGCGCGCTTGGGGCGACATCGAAAAGATCAAGGAAGAAGACGGTGTTGTCACCGGTACCGTGATCGAAGTTGTCAAGGGCGGTCTGATCCTCGACATCGGTCTGCGTGGCTTCCTGCCAGCATCGCTGGTCGAAATGCGTCGTGTTCGCGACCTGGCACCATACGTCGGTCAAGAACTCGAAGCGAAGATCATCGAGCTCGATAAGAACCGTAACAACGTTGTCCTGTCCCGCCGCGCTTGGCTGGAACAGACTCAGTCCGAAACCCGCTCGAACTTCCTGCAGGCACTGCAGAAGGGTCAGGTCCGTACCGGCGTCGTCTCATCGATCGTCAACTTCGGTGCGTTCGTCGACCTGGGCGGCGTCGACGGTCTGGTCCACGTTTCCGAACTGTCCTGGAAGCACATCGACCACCCATCCGAGGTTGTCGAAGTTGGTCAGGAAGTCACTGTAGAGGTCCTCGACGTCGATATGGATCGCGAACGCGTCTCCCTGTCGCTCAAAGCCACTCAGGAAGATCCATGGCAGGTCTTCGCCCGCACCCACGCTCTGGGTCAGATCGTGCCGGGCAAGGTCACCAAGCTTGTACCGTTCGGTGCATTCGTGCGCGTCGAAGACGGCATCGAAGGCCTGGTGCACATCTCCGAACTGGCCAACCGCCACATCGACACCGCCGAGCAGGTTGTCTCCGTCAACGAGATCCTGTACGTCAAGGTCATTGACATCGATCTCGATCGTCGTCGTATCTCCCTGTCGCTCAAGCAGGCCAACGAAGGTGTGGACCCAGAAGGCACCGACTTCGACCCAGCCCTCTACGGTATGGCTGCCGACTACGACGAAGACGGCAACTACAAGTACCCAGAAGGCTTCGATCCTGAATCCAACGAATGGATGGAAGGTTTCGAAGAAGCACGCGCCGCTTGGGAACAGCAGTACGCCGACGCTCAGGCACGCTGGGAGGCACACAAGGAACAGGTTGCCCGTCACCTGAACGAAGCTGCAGAAGCCGCTTCCGCCAGCCCAGCCGACACCGGTGCTGCTTCGTACTCCTCCGAGGACGAAGAGACCCAGGTCGAAGACTCCGGCACTCTGGCTTCCGATGAAGCACTTGCCGCACTGCGTGAAAAACTGACCGGTAACTAACCCGTCAGCCCGTTAGGGCATCGCACGTTCGAAAGGCCGTCACTTGCATGCAAGTGACGGCCTTTCGCGTTGCACCAGACACTTATGAGTCATAAAGACGATTCCCTCTCGGTACACCAGTAGGGAACCCGGCTCATATGGGTGCCACCATCCACGTCGCCGGACCCGTTCTTGCCGACTCCAGTCTGGCGGTTCTACCTGGGGTAGTGCTCATCGCGGCCTACTCTTGGTTAGCGCGCACCGACACCGATCCACTGCTGCGGATTGTGATGCTTCTGCTCGGGTTCGTCCTCATCCGGAACGCAATGACACCTGCCGGTCTCTGGGACGTCGACGTCGTCGACGGCGTCGTCCCGTGGATCCGCATGACCGACAACCCCGTCATCCTGGTTGTCCTAGGGGGCGGAAGCCTGATCCTCGTCGCGGCAACGCTGCGTGACACGACTCTGCGGGCACTCGTCTGGTGGAGCAGACCCAACATCAGCACGCAACTCTTAGGACTTGGCGGTGCACTAGTTGTGGTTTCCGGTCTTTTTCTTTACGGCAGGCGAGTCTTTTTCTTTACGGCAGGCGAGCCCGTTGAAACTCGCGGTTGGTGTTCACGCTTTGGGAAGGCTTGATCTGTGCGTTTCTACGCCTGTGTCGAGGCGTCATCCCCGCGGCTTTGGCCCACGGGCCGCCTCTATGAAGGACTTCATCAGCGCGTAGTCTTTGGTGCCGGGGCTAGATTCGACCCCTGAGGATACATCGATGCCATCTGGATGATATTGCTCAACGACCTCGGCGACGTTGCCGGGGTTCAGCCCGCCGGCCAGCACAAACCGCGCATCGACGTCGTGCACCCACTGGGGGATTTCGGAAAACGTCCCGGTCCCGTGCGATGCATCATAAAACCAATATTCCAGGCCCTCGGTCGATTCCGGGGGAGTGTCTGAGGCCAGCGCTAGGGATTTGACCTCGGCGGACTCGTACAGTTGGACCGTATCGACGTGGTCCTTGAGCGGCTCGACTTGGTCCAGTGTCAGACCGACCGCAAAGGTTTGAATCCTGCCGTTGGCATGCACGAGCAATTCGCGCGCCGTCCCAATATCCACCAGGCGTGGGGAATGCGGGGCACACATCAACCCCATCGCGTCGTAGCCCAGTTCAATCGCCCATTCGAGCTGTTCGACGGTCGTGATCCCGCAGACTTTGACAAACAGTTCAGACATTTAGTGGACTTTCTGTGATTGTGTAACGATAAAGCGCTTATCTCGGGCCAGCTGCAGGGTGGGCCCCACGCGGTGTTGGAGCTGGCGGCGATAGTGTCTTGATGCGTTGAACACGGTCAACAGTACACCACCGGGTTTCAGGGTTCGAGCCGCTTCATCGAAGAGGAAAAACGCAATATCACTGGTGAGTTGCGTTCCCGCGTGAAAGGGCGGATTCAATACGACGATGTCCGCGGAGGCATCGGGCAGATCAACCATGCCGGACTGGTGCATAACACCTACCCCGTCAATCCCGTTGGCGGCCAGGGTCGCCAACGTCGACAACACCGCCGAGGCCGAGTCATCCGTGGCGATGTATCTACCGACCGCAAAGCTGCGCGCCAGTCCCGCGATAACCGTGCCGTTGCCGCTGCCTAGATCCACGACGGTGGCTTGGGCGGTGAACTGTTCGGGCGGTTGAGTTTGGATAGTTTCCAACAGCAATTGTGTGCCTGGGTCCAGGCGGGCGGCGCCAAAGGTCAGCCCGTGGGCTCGCAAGTGGAATGTCTGTCCGGCGACCGTAACCGTATTTTTGCGTGGAAACCTCGGCGGAGTCAGGCCCGTGAGCGCTTTAGGCCGCTGGGCTCGCAAGGCCCTGGCCTTGTGATACCCTCGCGAAGCCGTCACCTCGTCAAAAACACGCTCCAGTATCGGGTTGAACGAGAAGCTTAAGTGTCGTTGCAGCTGACCAGCCAAGAATATGACCTCAGGAGCGGCCCAGCGGGCGACTTGCCAGGACAGTTCTTCCAGCGCTTCGAGCGGACGGGCCAGCCGCGTGACCACGGTGGCCGCACCGGCCAGCACCTCCGGGGTCGGCACGGCGGCAACCGAACCGGTGATGCGCGCATGGGCTGCAGCTAAGCTCGCCGAATCTTGAATAAATCGCACCGGGAGGTCCTGGTCCAAGGTCCAAGCACTCAGCGCACCGGTGACATCATTGATCACCACCATCGGTTCTTCACGACGCCATGGCTCGGCCGTGAACGTCTCCTCTAAGACGCGCAACAGCATCCGATCAACGTTATCGGGCGTTATGTCTTGTGTCATCATCGGGAGAGATCCTGCCATTGAGTTCCTACTGCTTCGGCCACCAGCGCACCCGCCGTCATCGAGGCCAGCCGGGCATTGAACTGCTCCAGGGCGTCGTCGGCGTCATCGAGCCCCACCGTGAGGGTCGCCTGCGGCCCCGCATAATCGGTACCCAGCACCGTGAAACCAGCACTGCGCAACTCGTTTTCGACCCGCCCAACATCGCCGTGGGGAGCACCCAACGCAACCAGCAACATTCGTTGCCGTACCACCAGGGGAGTCTGTTCCAGCGCGGCAACCACCGTATCCGAATACGCGCGCACTAACCCGCCGGCGCCAAGCTTGACCCCACCAAAATACCGGACCGCGATCGCACACACATCCGACAGGTCCGCATACTCCACGCCGTCATGCACCGCCCGATAGTTCGTCAACGCCTGGAGCATCGGCATCCCGGCGGTCCCGGCCGGTTCGCCGTCGTCGGAAGAACGCTGAATGTCGCGATCGGGCCCCAGCACGAACGCCGGCACGACGTGGGTTGCCGCATGATGTATCCCGCGCACCTCGTCAATCCACGCCCTGGCTTCGTCTTCTGATTCCACACGCCGTAACATGCCGATAAACTCAGAGCGGCGAATATCTAGGGTCACCTCAACGGTGTTGCGGTGGGCCACCACGGTATAACGTCGAGTACGAGAATCGGCATAGGACATGTGCCCAAGTCTACCGAAGGAGAATCATGCGTCACCTCGCGCTGACCGGCGGCATCGGTTCCGGCAAATCAACCGTCGCGCAATTTTTCGCGGACCGCGGCGCCACGATCATCGACGCCGATGCCATTTCCCGTGAGCTTATGGAGCCTGGACAGCAGGTCCTCGCCGACGTGGTGGCTACCTTCGGCGACCATCTGCTCGATGAAACCGGTCGACTCAACCGCCAGGCCCTGGCAGATGTGGTATTCAACGACGACGACGCCCGCCAACGACTCAATGCGATAGTGCACCCGGCGGTGCGTGCCGAATCGAAGCTGCAACTGAAACACGCCATCGAAGCGGACCCTGAGCACGCCGTCATCATTCAAGACATCCCGTTGCTGGTTGAGACCGGGCAGGCCGAGAAATTTGACGGCGTGATAGTGGTCCACACCGACATGGCGACGCGCCTGCAACGCCTCAAGGACTTACGCGGCATGGACGCCGACGACGCACGCGCACGCATCGCAGCACAGGCAACCGACGAGCAACGCAACGCCGTGGCCGATTGGATTATTGACAATTCCGGATCCCTGCAAGACACCAAGGCCCAGGTGGCTGCGGTGTGGAAGGAGCTGGTCAACTGACGGGCGCCATGGACACCACCTCGCGTTCGCGGGTTTTTACCGCCAATTCTCTGACACGGATCATCATCGGTTGGGTTGCCGTGGCAGTCCTTGCCGCCACGGCAGACTTCTTGGGCCCTCCACTACCAGGCACCATGTTGCTGGCATTACTCATGGCGGTGGTCGCGATCATCATGGTGTGTTCCTTTGGTGTCGTGACGCAGGCCGAAAAACTTGCCAACCGGATGGGCGACCCCTACGGTTCGTTAGTCTTGACCATTTCGATTGTTCTGATCGAGGTCATTCTGATATCCGCGGTGATGCTCGGCCCGGGAGACCACACGACCATCGGACGCGACTCCGTGATGGCCGTGTCGATGATCATTATGAACCTTGTCGTGGGCGCAGCGGTACTCATGGCCACTAGAAAGTACGGTGCGCTGAGCCATAATCGCACCGGCACGGCCACCTACTCGGCCATGCTGGTCATCTTGCTGGCCCTGGCCTTTGTGATTCCCGGCCAGCTCGACCACGGGGGCAGTTACCCGCCGGGTGTAGCGGTGACGGTGGCCGTGGGAACGCTGGCAGCTTACGGGTATTTCCTCTATCGCCAAATGTTCCAGCAGCCGCAAGACTTCGCCGAAGTCGACCCGATCGGTCGCGCCGCTGCTTGGCACCTACACGAGTCCGCTGTAGAAACCCCACAGCACGACGTCGAACCACCGACCCAACGTCAGCCCATCGGGAAGATTTTTGCGAAGCATCGCACCGAAATTCTGCTGCGGATTGCTGTACTGATCATCACCGTCATCCCGGTGGTGATCTTGGCCCAATACATGGCCGCCTTCCTCGACGATGGCCTAAGCCGGACGACGTTACCAATTGAACTGGCCGGCGTGCTCATCGCCGCGATCGTTTTCTTACCAGAAACCATTACCGCGATTCGCGCCGGTATCGCAGGAGAGCTACAGCGCGTCATTAATCTGTGTCATGGGGCACTGGTCTCGACTGTGTCTTTCACGATTCCTGCCGTATTGCTCATTGGGTTAGCCACAGGTCAGACCGTGATCCTGGCCGAAACCGGTGCCAACGTCGTCCTGCTAGCAGTGACCATGTTGCTCACCATCAATAATTTTTTGGCACCGAGACTCACTGTGATGCACGCAGTGCCCCACCTGATGGTTTTCGGGGTCTATGTGCTGCTGTTGTTCAGCTAGCGGGCGCACGTACCGGCTGCATTAGCCCGCGGGAGAACAGGTGGTTACCGCGTGCCCACGGGCGTAACATGTTGGGCATGAGTATGGCCCGAGAGATTAACCGCGTCGTTGCCCCGTTCAAGGTCGAAGCACCCTATGAGCCGGCAGGTGATCAGCCGCAAGCCATTGCTGAACTCGCCCAGCGCGTGGAAGGTGGCGAAAAGGACGTTGTCCTCATGGGTGCCACGGGTACTGGTAAGTCTGCAACCGCGGCCTGGCTTGTAGAGCGGCTACAACGCCCCAGCTTGGTCTTGGTCCAGAACAAGACGCTGGCTGCCCAGTTAGCCAATGAGTTTCGCGAGCTGCTGCCACATAACGCTGTGGAATACTTCGTGTCGTACTACGACTACTACCAGCCTGAAGCGTATGTTCCACAAACCGATACGTTCATCGAAAAAGATTCGTCGATTAACGAAGAAGTCGAACGTCTTCGTCACTCGGCCACCAACGCGCTGCTGACTCGCCGCGACACGATCGTGGTCGCGACCGTATCGTCAATCTTTGGTCTGGGGACTCCCGAGGAATACATCGCGCAAATGGTCACCGTAAAAGGCGGGGACCTGCTCGACCGAGATGATCTGCTACGCCAGTTCGTGAACATGCAATACGTCCGAAATGACACGGATTTCCACCGCGGGACGTTCCGGGTGCGTGGCGACACTGTGGAAATCATTCCGATGTACGAAGAACTCGCGGTGCGCATTGAATTCTTTGGCGACGAAATCGATTCGATTCAAACCTTGCATCCGTTGACCGGTGACATCATCCGCGAAGAAGACGAAATGTATATCTTCCCGGCGTCGCATTATGTTGCCGGAGATGACCGCATGTCCCGGGCAATTCGTGACATCGAAGATGAGCTACGCGAGCGCCTGCAGGAACTGGAATCGCAAAACAAACTTCTTGAAGCACAGCGGTTACGCATGCGGACTACCTACGATCTCGAGATGATGCAGCAAATGGGCTACTGCAACGGCATTGAGAACTATTCACGCCACATCGACGGTCGGCCACCGGGTTCCGCCCCGCACACTCTGCTCGACTACTTCCCGGATGATTTTTTACTGATCATCGACGAATCTCACGTGACGGTCCCGCAAATTGGCGGAATGTATGAAGGGGATGCCTCACGAAAACGCACCCTGGTGGACCACGGCTTCCGTCTGCCTTCGGCGCTTGATAACCGGCCACTGAAGTGGGATGAGTTCCTAGAGCGCATCGGACAAACCGTCTATATGTCGGCAACCCCCGGCCCATATGAGCTCAGCCAGGCCGACGGCGTTGTTGAACAGATCATCCGACCTACCGGCCTGGTCGATCCACAGATTATCGTCAAAGAAACCAAGGGCCAGATCGATGACCTGATGCATGAGATCAATCTTCGAGTGGAACGTGATGAACGCGTCCTGGTGACGACGTTGACGAAGCGTATGGCCGAAGATCTGACGGAGTACCTCGTCGAACACGGTGTGAAGGTCCAGTATCTTCACTCCGATGTCGATACGTTGCGACGGGTGGAGCTCATGACCGAGTTGCGTAGAGGGGTCTTTGACGTCCTGGTGGGCATTAACCTGCTACGTGAAGGTCTTGACCTTCCAGAAGTTTCCCTCGTGTCGATCCTGGACGCTGACAAGGAAGGCTTCCTCCGGTCGAACCGGTCGCTCATCCAAACGATTGGCCGTGCCGCCCGTAACGTCTCCGGTGAAGTGCACATGTACGCGGATAAAATCACTGATTCGATGAAATTTGCAATCGACGAAACGAACCGTCGTCGAGACATCCAGGTCGCTCACAACAAGAAACACGGTATCGATCCGCAACCGTTGCGCAAAAAGATCGCAGACATCACCGACCAACTGGCACGCGAGGATGCCGATACTCAGGATCTGATGTCCGGGATGGCAGGTATTAAGACCGGCTTTGACTATGGAATGGGGAATCGCGGCTACACGGCGACCATTACCGAAGAACAACAGCGCGCGGCTCTGTCCGAAGAAGACAAAAAAATTGCCAAGCTTGCCGCGGTTCCGGCCAAAGACCTTTCCGATCTCATCCAACAGATGTCCGAGCAGATGCACCAGGCCGCCGTGGACCTCAACTTCGAGCTTGCAGCAAGACTCCGCGATGAAGTGGCGGAACTGAAAAAAGAACTGCGCGACATGAAGCGAGAAGGCCACGCATAGTTCACGGCATTTCCTTCAACAATGCAGTGGATTTGAACCAGTTCCCTGAACTTTCCTGATATAGTCTGTGCAGAACAAGGGAGTATCCCAGAAGTTCCGTACACGTCAACACGTCGAACACCGTCGTTCGGCCGGGTACGGACCCCGTTACTACGTCGGGGGAGAGACTTGTGGAATTGAAGTTACCTAAAAACTAGGAAGGACTCCCTTTCATGGAGATTACCGGGTTTACTTGGGCTGTCACCATTGCAGTGATCATCGCTCTGGTCCTGTTCGATTATTTCTTCCACGTCCGGAAAGCACACACTCCGACGCTGAAAGAGGCTGCCATCTGGTCAGCCATCTATGTCGGACTCGCGCTGGCGTTCGGATTAATATTCTTCGCCGTCGGCGACACGAACCACGCGATCGAATACTATGCCGGCTTCATCACGGAGAAAGCGTTATCTGTCGATAACCTCTTTGTGTTCATGATTATCATGACGAGTTTCGCGGTACCGCGGCAGTTCCAGCAAAAGGTGTTGCTGTTTGGGATTACGTTCGCACTCATCAGCCGTACGATCTTCATTCTGGCGGGTGCCGCCATCCTGGAATGGTGGTCGGATGCGTTCTACATCTTCGGAATCTTTTTGCTCCTGTTGGCCGGTCAACAGCTGAAATCCGAGTTCTCATCGGCTGAAGAAGCCGGTTCCGAGGCTGACAACGCGCTCGTGCGTTTTGCACGCAAGATCCTGCCGGTAACAGAGCACTATGATGGCGACAAACTCCGCACGCGTGTGGATGGGAAGAAAATGTTCACGCCGATGCTGCTCGTGATGGTCGCTATCGGGGTCACAGACATTATCTTCGCGCTCGACTCAATCCCTGCGATTTTTGGTTTGACCCAGGAACCGTACATTGTCTTCACTGCCAACGCATTCGCCCTGTTAGGTCTGCGTCAGTTGTACTTCCTCATCGACGGCTTGCTCGACCGACTCGTCTACCTCGGTTACGGGCTGGCCGCCATCCTCGGGTTCATTGGCGTCAAGCTGATGCTCCACGCACTACATCAGAACAACCTGCCGTTTATCAACGGCGGCGAAGATGTGCCAGTTATTGAACTCAGTACCGGGTTCTCCCTGTTGGTGATCATCGGCATCCTCATTGTCACCATCGCTATCTCATTGCTCAGCCCGAAGGGCAAGGCTCTCCGTGCGCTGCAAAACGCCGAGAAGTTTGCCCACCGCTACACCCAGCTTCCAGATGATGCCCCAGCGGAACAGCGACAAGAAGCTGCCGAGAAGATGGACTACTGGACACATCAAGCTCAAGAGACCGAACACCGGTATCTTGAAGAACTCATTGAACACAAAGATCGGTGGTCGGCCATTATCCGAGCCGCTCACGAAACCCGGTTAGAAGACGCCAACCGTCGCGGCATTCCGGCGTTGATGTCTCAACGTATTGTGAAAACCGACGGTCCGGTCCTTGCCCCCGACACCAACGGCAAAGACAACGAGGACTCAGAGCCTCGTAACTAGAGACCAACTCCTTGAATTGCTCGCCAATACACCGTGTGCTGGCGAGCATTTCATTTAACACATCGACCGTTCGACACCCGTGCTAATCATCCCAGTAGGTATTGCGAACCGGAGTCTGTGTGGGATCCAACCAAACAGCAGGAACCCAGTAGAGCACTCCGTCATCGTTCCAGGTAGGAGTCCAGACGCCCTGGTGGACGTGAGTATGACACGCATTGCATAACAAAATGAGATTAGTGATATTGGTGCCACCATCGTGGAACCAATATGTACCGTGGTGGCCTTCAGTCCAAACGGGAGGAACCCGACACCCGGGACCGCGACATCCACCGAGCATACCTGCAGCGAGGATCTGGTGGTCGCTAAAGAGACGTTTCCCTCTGCCTAAAAAGAGTGGCACTCCACCCTGATTAAAGATGGCCGGAATGATCTTTGCATCACACAGATCCTGTAGTACGGCCGCAGGAGCAATGCTTCCGGTCTGAAAACGATGAGAGACATACGGATGTCCCCGTTGACGTCTACTCTCGGCCGGATCGGAACTGGTGGCCTGACGTTCATCTGGAGGATCCGATGTCGACCGGTGCCAGACTCGACTCAGCAGTGGATCGGCGCCCAAAAGCTTCTCCGGGTCACTCGTGCCCGGTGGCACATGTTCATCCACGACTGCTTCCAAGGGATCGAGGCGCCGTGGCGGGCCCTGGTCGTAGCCTGCTAGCCCGGGGAGTCGAGTGTAGCGGTCATCGAGGTGAAACTGCCTTGGGAGACGATCCTGGTGGATTCTCAACAAGGTTTCGTAGTCCATGACGGTCCATAAAATGGCAGGGGCTCGTTTGTATTCGGCCATACCTTCCGCACCGGGAGAACGTTTCCCCTGAGCTTTTAGCATGGCCATAAAGACGTCATGGGCCTTTTCGTCACGAGTCCGTGGATCAAGTTTACGCGTCTGCTCCCGAGAGACCTTGGTTCCGGTCTCGGTTTCTATGAACGTGTCGGAGTCGTTGACCGCGTCATCCATGTCTCGGTGGAACTGTCCGAGACGTTCTTGTGCATCTCGATCTTCGTCGTATGGGGCTGAATCTCCCAAGCTGTCATCATCAGGCTCCGCGTGTCCGGCGTCAGCGGGCTCAGACGATGTGTCTTCGTGCGCTGCGTCTTCGTGCGCTGTGTCTTCGGCCTGATGCGTAGTGCTGGCTGGGTGAGGTGCATCGTCCTCAGTTTCGTCGTGATCTTGCCGGAATTTATCCTGGTTTGCTTTGAAATTCAGCCCGGCCAAGACGAGAGCCTCGATGAGTTCCAGATTCACAACGTCAGTAACGATGTTAATGTGCAGCTTCCCATTGACGATTCGTGTCTTCAGGGAGTTCTTGACTTTCGTCAACCGCTGTTCCGGTGGTGGACCGTCTGGATCAACAATATGTGCAATTTGGTTGAGCCACTGGGTTGCTTGCTGCGCTAACTCTTGAGGTCGCATGGCTTTGGCTGCATCGGTGAAGATAGGATCCATGATTTTCAGGATCTCCGTGGCATTGTCCTTGCTTAACCCCACCGCATTGTAGAAATCGAAAAGCTGGTTCACGATCTGACTCATTCGGTCCATATTTTCCGAAGGGATGTCCCCGGCAGAGTATGCGGCTGCCATCTGCGGCAGCAATGGATCTTTGCCTAGCCGGTCGGTGGTCGCCAGTTCGCCGTTCACCAGAGCCGCACGGTTGTAAAATTTTGCCATCTGACGTGTTTCAAGTTGGAATCGGTCCGCCAGCCATCGCTTGCCGGACTTGTGCAGATTCACCTCGGCGGGGATCCCTAACATTCCATCACGATCGAAGGTGTAGGCCTGTTCAGCAAAACCCGTCAGGGTGACAATGAGCGCATCTTGTACTCGACGGGTTGTTACAAGGTTGTCGACGAATCCCGGCAGGGTGTTAAAGAACGCGTCGGGCGGGATCGGTGTAGGCCCAGCGTGTTTACCTTGCGAGCGGCTAGCCGCTTCGTCATCGTATGTCTCATTCGGGTCTTTCGACCATACGGTACCCCAGTCTGTACCCGTGGTATAAGTATGGCGAGCAAATGAATTATAGGCATCCGGAGACGACAATTTGGTCTGTTGCTTCTGCACAATGCGCAGGGCTAACGCTTGTAATTCACCAGGGGAGAGCGTGTCCAGTTCCGCATCAGAAATCAATGCTTCGGTATCGGGTACCCGCGTCACCATGGAACTCACCCCGTATCGGCTGGTCGTGCGTTGTCACGTTCGTTCCAGCCTAGGCAGACCACACGAGATGCAGCACTGAAGCAGTGCGGGTCGTGTATAACCCGGCAACGCATCAAGGCCTGTGGGAAACACCCTTCGCCCGAGGCAACAAAGGATGTAGGCTCCCCGGGGCGGGCAGTATTAGGAAGGCTGGATCATCTCGTGGAGACGTATAAATATTTCGGCCCCGGCTTCACCGATACCATCGTGGTGCCACCGGTCAGACTCCCAAACCTGTAAATTGGCGACCTGTTCGGCAGCAGCAAGGGAGAGATCGCGGTCAACGTACACGTCATCGGTATATACCAGTGCAGCGACGGGTACCTCGTTGGCGGCCAGCTGGTCGAGGTCGTACAGCGGACCCCAGGTGCGGCAATCGGCAATGATTTGGGTCGCGCGTGCAACCGGTTGGAGCGCCGGATCCAGTTGTGGATACCAATCGAAGCACATTTCACCGGTCAACAGGGGAGTGTCAGCTTTCTTGGGGTTGAACTCCGGGTATTGGGCGAGCACCCGTTGCGCTGCCCAGGCAGTTGGTTGGGCACCGGGCTGGGCGTAAATTGCTTCGTGCAGGATCAGATACAGCGGATTCGTGGCGCGCGATACTTGTTGGTAGATGGCGTTGAGAAACGTATCCGACAAGATGTCAGTGCCCGGGATGAACGCCTCTTCTAAAACGTAGTGCAGTGCATCGATCCGCGTGTTGCCACCGAGGTACATACCCAGAGCTTGGACGCGCCCGACGGTAAGCGGGGATCCATCCGGTAGGACGACGTCGCCGCGACGCACTCGACGATAAATATTGGTCAGGGTTTCTAGGTCCTTTGGGAAGCGGCGGAAGTATTCGCGGTTGCGACTGTGCATGCGACGATAGGTCGCCTGATACACCTGGTCAGCGAGGCCTTGGAGCGGTGGGATGCCACCGGTGATCATTGCACCGGCCAGTCCCTCGGGGGCGAAGGACAGGTAGGTCAGAGTGCAAAACCCACCAAAGGATTGTCCAAGGGTGACCCACGGGTCGGAGCCCAGCGCGCGGCGGATGGCCTCTGCGTCAGACACAATATTCGGAGCTCGGAAATTGGTCAGATACCGGGCTTGTTCCAGCGGAGCGCCGCGCTGTCTTAGGGTGTGGTGGTTGACCGGTGTAGATAGGCCTGTGCCACGCTGGTCAAGCATCAGCACCCGGTAGTATTTCAGGGCTTCGGCTAACCACCCGCTGACCCGCGCCGGCCGCGAGCCTTTGCCACCCGGTCCGCCCTGCAGATACAACAGCCACGGCTTGTCTTCAGCATCGGGCGTGAAAAATTCGCGTGCATACACCGTGAGTTGTTCGCCTTCGGGGGTCTGATAATCCAGTGGCACAGTGAAGTAGTGATCGCGTACCCCGGTCCCGTCATGCAATCGAGCGGGGGAACCAACGGTGTGTGGTGCGGTGGCCATGGGTCTCCTTATCCGGCTACGGATCATCGTGATCATTCGAGTCTAGCGCTGGGTCACGGTGCACAGGGGTCCCCGCCGAGCCGGTGGGTCGCCCCGCACTTGCCAGCACCTTGTCCGACGTGGATATTTGGTATGCTAAAGCCGCGCTCAGCCGGCGACACGATACTCCTGATCGAGGGTACCGACGAGCCCACACCACACAACACTTTTATCCTTTAGCCAGGTATTTTTGAACATCATCTACTGGACGTCTGCTCAGAACCCTGCCGTGCAGCTACCAGTCATTCCTGTAAGAACATTCGGCGATGCCCAATGATGGGTGCGCAGCACGCCGCCTGTGGAGCAGCAGCCTGGGTTGCCGTGGCTTCAAACTATGAGCTGCCGATCACTGCGGTGACCGAGCCTCTCGTCGAGGCATATCCTCGGCTCGCCTGGCTCCCGGAGGCACTGCCTCTAGGGTTTGGGCTGCTCGAGGTGGGACCAGCCGCGGTGTTTATGGGGGCCATCATCTGCGCCGGTGCAGCTTTGCTGCCAGACATTGATCACCACAACGCCTCGATTGCCCATTCCTTACCGCCGATGACCAAAATCCTGGCCCGATTCTTTCAGAAGGCTTCGGGTGGGCACCGCAACGGCACACACTCGATAGTCGGCGTCGTGTTTTTCGGCGTGGTGGCATGGTTGGCCAGCTTCCTCGTCATCACTGGTTGCGGACGGTTCGGCGATCTCAACATTGGTGCGGGGCTGATGGCCGTCATCCTGTCGGCCTTTGCGTTCAAGGTGCTGCACTTTATGCCCGATTCTGCACGGCGCGCGCCCTGGGCCGCGGGCATTCTGGTCGGCGTCATCACGGCAGTGGTCACGCCAAGCGGACAGTCCTGGCTGATCACCTGCATTGTCTTGGGCGTCGTCGTGCACATTGTGGGCGACATGCTCACGAAAGAAGGGTGCAACATCTTCTGGCCGCTCACCCTCAAACGTCCCAAGGCTCTGAGCGGTGCACCCCTCGTAGCGGAGGTGTGGGGGCGTAACGGACGGATCGCCATTCCCTTATTAGGTTCGGCCAACTCGATCCGGTGCTGGGCCGTTACGATCCCCATTTCCGCGGTAGCGATTGCCGGGATGTGCATTGCCGGATTGCACTGGGCGCAAGGCACCTGGGTCGCGTTGCTGAGCTAAGCGGCCCTCGGGCACTCACGGTTCGAGACCCAGCACAGCGGCGGGCTTCACAATACCGGAGTACCGACGGAAAGGGTCGTGAGGGCGGGGGAGCCCTGCTCATTCGAGGCAGCAAGGTGCACAACGGCGTTGAGCGCAAAATCGTGGTTGCCTTCCGGATCCGCGAGCACCTGGCTCACGACCCAGTAGTCACCGGCCTCGGCGCCAACGTCTGCCATTTCCGCCGACGACAACTCCGGCGCCTTGTCAATCCGAAAGAACTCCGGAGAGCGGGCGGCCGGAGAATCGTCGAGGTCTTCGTAGGTACCGAAGTACTCATCGAGTGCATCAGCCCAGTTATCCGAGGTGAACGGCACCGCGCCGTCGGGCAGATAGTCCAGGGCCTCGAGCCGGGCGTCTTGCTCGTCGCCAAAGAGCTGGACCCGGTGGAACATCGCATTGCGCAGCATGACGGTAAACACCCCGACCGTATCGGTCAGCTTCGGTGGTTCGGGCGGGGAGATGGCCTCGTGATCGGCGATGAGCTGATCGACGTCGTCGGCCATCATGTGCTCCCACTCTTCGAGCAACGAGGAGTCGGTCGTGACGATAATGGTCTCGAGCCATTCTTGCAGTAGATCGAGTTCTTCGGTGCGCAGCTCCTGGGGGATCGTCTGGCGAAGGGCTTTGGCGGCGTCGGTGAGGTACCGCAGCAACACGCCCTCGGAGCGGGCGATGCCGTAGTAGTTCACGTAGTCGCCGAATCCCATCGCGCGCTCGTACATATCGCGCACCACAGATTTGGGTTGCAGCTCAAACTCGGCCAACCAGGGCGCGCCCTGCCGGTAAATTTCGAACTGCTGATTCAACAACTCGGCCAACGGTTGTGGGTAGGTCAGTGAGTCCAGCACGTTCATGCGTTCGGTATATTCGTACCCGTCGGCGCGCATCCGGGCCATTTCCTCATCGCGGATCTTGCGCAGCTGGGCGGTCAACACCTGCCGCGGCGCCTCCAGCGTTGCCTCGATAATGGAAACCATATCGACGGCGTAGGTCGGCGAATCAGTCTCGAGCAACTCGAAGGCGGCCAGCGCGAAAGGACTCAGGGGTTGGTTCAGCGCGAAATCGGCCTGCAATTCGACGGTCAGTTCCAGTCGGTTGCCCCATTCATCGGGTTCATCATGGACTTCGACGACGTCGGTGACGATGAGTTCGCGCAGAATCCCAATCGCACGGCGCTGCAGGGCGGCTTTCGAGGCCTTGGTTTCGGCCGAGCGCAGGATCATTCGGCGGACCGCGGTCACCGGGTTGCCCGGGCGCGCCAGAATATTCAGCAGGATCGAGTGCGTGATGCGCATCCGCGAAACCATCGGTTCTGGCTCGGCCGCGACGAGTTTGTCGAACGTGGCCTTCGACCAGGAAACGAAGCCCTTGGGCGGGGTCTTTTTCGGTTGGGATTTTGAGGACTGCGCGATTCGCCGGGCACGTTCCTCGGGGTCTTTCACGCTGGCAAACTTCTCGGCGGCCTTGGCATCAGCCTGCTGGTTTTCAATCACATGCTCGGGGGCCTGGACGACGACGGTGCCTGCCGTATCGAATCCGGCACGCCCGGCTCGGCCGGCGATCTGATGGAACTCGCGGGCATTGAGGTGGCGTTGTTTATTGCCGTCAAACTTTGACAGCGCTGTAATCAGCACGGTGCGAATCGGGACATTAATGCCGACGCCTAGCGTATCGGTCCCGGAAATGACTTTCAGCAGGCCTTCTTGCGCCAAGCGCTCGACCAGGCGCCGGTACTTGGGCAACATCCCGGCGTGGTGGACGCCGATACCCTGGCGGATCAGTCGGTTCAGGGTCTTCCCAAAACCCGAGGTGAACCGGAAGTCCTTGATGATCTCAGCGATCCGATCTTTCTCAGCGCGCGTCGTGACCGAAATGGAGGCCAGATTCGACGCCTGATCCACGGCATCCAACTGAGAAAAGTGCACAATATAGATCGGTGACAGGGTCGATTCGACCAGTGCTTCAATTTGTTGTTGCACCGGAATTTCGGAGTATTCAAAATACAACGGAATCGGCCGCGTCGCCGAAGACACGGTCACGGTTTCGTGACCCGTGCGATCGGTCAGCGATTCTTCAAAGAAGGTCGTATCGCCCAGGGTCGCCGACATTAACACGAACTGTGCCTGCGGCAGTTCCAGCAGCGGAACCTGCCAGGCCCAACCGCGCTGCGGATCAGCATAGAAGTGGAACTCGTCCATCACCACGGGCCCGACCTCCAGCCCTGAACCTTCCCGCAGCGCGTGAATCGCCAGAATCTCGGCAGTGCAACAAATAATGGGCGCATCCGGGTTGATCGCCGAGTCTCCGGTCACCATCCCGACGTGCTCGGCGCCAAAGATTTCAATGAGATCAAAGAACTTCTCGGAAACCAAGGCTTTAATAGGAGCCGTATAGTACGAACGCTGCTTATTGGCCAGCGCGTAGAAATGCGCAGCCAGAGCAACCATGGACTTCCCCGAACCGGTCGGGGTGGCCATGATGACGTTTTTCCCGTCGGCCAATTCAGTCACGGCCTCGTCTTGGGCGGGATACAGTTCAATACCGCGATGGGTTGTCCATTCAACAAACCGATCATAGAGCAGCACTGGCTCGAGTTCTTCGCCGCGGTCAGGATCAGGAATAAAGTCAGTCAGTTGCACCCAACCCATCCTAGTGCCCATTCTGTGCCCCGCTGGCTGCGCGAACATTGCGATTCATAACGCGACCCTGTTGGGGATACAGCTGACCAGTTTAGGCTTATCACATGGAAAACTTCGTATGGGATCCCGCCCAGTATGCGCATTTCGCCGGCCACCGAGCCCGGCCTTTCGTCGACTTGACCAACGCCATCCAATTGGATGACCCGCAGCTGGTATTCGATATGGGCTGCGGCCCCGGCAATATGACCGTCACCCTGGCCGATCGCTGGCCGAACGCCAACATCACCGGCTTCGATGCCTCGGCAGAAATGATTGCCGACGCCAATCAACTGGTCGCGTCCCGTGACGACGACGCCTGGTCCAACGTGTCCTTCGGGCAACAAGAGGCCGCCTCGTGGACGCCCCCGGCTGATACCGACGTCATTGTGTCCAATGCGATGTTCCAGTGGATTCCAAACCACATCGAGGTTATCTCCGGCTGGCTCAAAGCCTTGAAGCCGGGCGCCTGGTTTGCGATGCAAGTACCCGGCAACTCGATTGCCCGGTCGCACCAATACATCGGTGAACTGGCCTCCGAAGAGCGCTTCTCGGTAGCCAAAGATTCGGCCTATACGGGGGAGACGGTGCATTCGGTCGAAGATTACACGCACATGCTGTTAGAACACGGCTTCCGCCCGAATGTCTGGGAGACCACCTATCACCAAGTGCTCACCGGCCCAGATCCGGTATACGACTGGGTCAAGGGGGCCGCACTGCGCCCGGTGTTACAGAAGCTTGCAGAACATGACGAGGCCCACGGGACCAACCTGCACGATGCGTTCGTGACGCGGTATAAAGCCGAGATGACCGCAGCCTATCCACCCTATGCTGGTCCGGATGGTCAAGAAGTCACCGTCTACCCGTTCCGCCGGATCTTTGTCGTTGGACACAAGGAATTGGACTACTTCATCTAGGTCCACACCCGGCACAAGAAACAACAAAATCGTTGACCACAACAAAGGTGGTCAACGGTTTTTTCGTCGTGAGAAAGTGCTGCGGCGTCGCGGAGCGGTTACCAGCCGCGTTGCCGCCACTCATCGAGGTGTGGGCGCTCAGTGCCCAGCACAGTGCTGCCGCCGTGGCCGGGCAGGATCACGGTATCGTCGTCGTATTGAGCGAAAATTCGTTCGGTCACGTCATCTAGAAGGGAAGTGAAGCGCTCGGCGTCGTCCCAGGTATTGCCCACGCCGCCGGGGAACAGCGAATCCCCGGAGAAAATGATGGTCGGTTCATCCTCGCTGGGTACATAGACCAGAGCCACCGAACCCGGAGTGTGGCCGCGCAGGCCGATGACGTCGAGCTCAATGCCCGGGAACTGTGCTTTGTCGCCGTGTTTGAGCTCAACTTTGGCACGAATGCCGGTTTCGGCGAAAATCGCTTCAGCATCCGGGATGCCAGCGGAGGTCGGCACCTGGGTGCGCTCAACAATCTCAGGCAAAGCGCGAATGTGGTCCCAGTGCTGATGGGTGGTGATGATTGAGACCAGATCGAGGTCACACGGAGTGTCCACAGCGGCCGACTCGATCAGTTCCATAATCGCGTCGGGTTCGTCGGCAGCATCAATGAGCACCTGCGCTCCGGTGGTCTTCGACGTAATGAGATATACGTTATTATTCATCTCAGAAACCGATCGGGTTCGGATGGTGACCTGGGGCAGGTTGAATAAAACCTTGATGGGACCAATAGGTGACGACGTTTTGGACATGCACGCTAATTTACACGTTCCGTCGTGTTGTGGCGAATAACCCACTGTTGCCAGGTTCCTTAGCTTTAGGCGAAGACTGTGAGCGAATAGCTAAGCAACGCAATGCGTGAAGTCAAATTGAACTATTCTGGAAGTCTAGTTTTCTACTGTCTTGAACGACTCGAGGGACTGAGTATTTGACCACCACACATAATATTGACGGCGCTGCAGGTCAGCAGGTTTCCAATAACGTGACACCTCAAGACCAGCAATCCAAGGCCGTTATCGGGGCCCACGAACCAGATCGGATCGTGGTCCAGGGTGCGCGTGAACACAACCTCAAAAACGTGAACCTGAACATCCCACGAGATGCTTTCGTGGTCTTCACCGGCCTGTCGGGATCCGGGAAATCGTCGTTGGCTTTTGACACTATCTTTGCTGAAGGCCAGCGTCGCTACGTCGAGTCGCTATCATCGTACGCGCGGATGTTTCTCGGGCGGGTCGATAAGCCCTCGGTCGACTTCATTGAAGGACTCTCCCCGGCGGTGTCGATCGATCAGAAGTCGACGTCGAAAAACCCGCGCTCCACGGTCGGCACGATCACCGAGATCCACGACTACATGCGCCTGCTGTGGGCTCGCATCGGAGTCCCGCACTGTCCGGAGTGTCATGAACCGGCATCGCAACAGACCCCGCAGCAGATTGTCGATCAGCTGCTGGAACTCGAAGAGCGCACCCGTTTCCAGGTGTTGGCGCCCGTGGTCCGGGGCCGCAAGGGCGAATTTGTTGATCTGTTCTCGAACCTGTCTGCCCAGGGGTACTCCCGCGCGATTGTCGACGGCGAACAGGTCCAGCTCTCGGATCCCCCCAAGCTAGAAAAACAGGTCAAGCACAATATTGCCGTGATCATCGACCGCCTAGTCATCCGCGACGGGATCCGCCAGCGCCTGACTGACTCGGTGGAAACCGCCCTGGAGTTGGCCGAAGGTATCGTCGTCGTCGACTACGTCGATATTGACGCCGAAATCGATCCCGATATGCGCAATACCGGTGAGTGGACCGCCGTCGATGACGAAGGCCGCGCCAAATACCGGTCATTTTCCGAAAAGCTGTCCTGTCCCAACGGTCACATTCTGAACATTGATGAAATCGAGCCGCGCTCGTTTTCTTTCAATAACCCCTTCGGTGCGTGCTCGACGTGTACCGGTATCGGCTCACAGCTGCAGGTTGATGAGGAATTACTGATTCCAGACCCAGACCTATCGCTGAAAGAGGGCGCGATTTCCCCGTGGGATATTGGCAAGCGCACGCGCGAATACTGGCAGCGGCTGTTGTCCGGGTTGGCCGACGAGGTCGGCTTCTCAATGGACACCCCGTATCAAGACCTGCCGAAAGCCGCGAAGAAGGCTCTGCTGCACGGTAAGGATTTCAAAGTCAAAGTATCCTACCGTAACCGGTGGGGTCGTGAACGCCGCTACACCACCGGGTTTGAGGGCGTCATTGACTATGTGCAGCGCAAGCACGAGGAAGCCGAATCTGATCAAGCACGGGATCGTTTCCAGTCGTATATGCGTGAGGTCGCCTGCCCGGCCTGTGGGGGAGCCCGGTTAAACCCGACCTCGCTGTCGGTTTTGGTCGGTGGCAAATCAATCGCGCAGGTGTCGGCCATGCCGATGCAAAACACCATTGAGTTCATGCGCGAACTGGACCTGTCTGAACGTGACGCTAAGATCGCCGACCAAGTGCTCATCGAAATCAAGGCGCGCCTGAAGTTCTTACTCGACGTCGGCCTCGACTATCTCAACTTGGAACGCCCCGCCGGGACCCTATCCGGCGGTGAGGCCCAGCGAATTCGACTGGCCACCCAAATCGGGTCCGGCCTGGTCGGTGTGCTCTATGTTCTCGATGAGCCCTCGATCGGGCTGCACCAACGCGATAACCGCCGTCTGATCAACACCCTGCTGCGTTTGCGCGATCTGGGCAACACCTTGATCGTGGTGGAACACGATGAGGAAACCATTGCTGAAGCCGACTGGATCGTTGATATCGGTCCGGAAGCCGGTGAAAAAGGTGGCAAGATCGTCCACTCCGGTTCCCTCAAGGGTTTGTTGGAAAACACCGAGTCACTGACCGGGGACTATCTTTCGGGGCGCAAAGAGATTGCGATTCCACCCCAGCGTCGGCCAATCGATCGCGACCGCCAGGTCGAAGTCGTTGGCGCACGCGAGAACAACCTGCAAAATGTTTCCGCCAAGTTCCCACTCGGGGTCTTCACCGCGGTCACCGGGGTCTCCGGTTCCGGCAAGTCCACGCTGGTCAATGAGATCTTGTACAAGGTCATGGCTAATGAGCTCAACCACGCCCGCCACGTGCCAGGCCGGCACCGTCGGGTCAAGGGTTTGGATCAACTTGATAAAGTCGTCCACGTCGACCAGTCGCCAATTGGCCGCACCCCGCGCTCCAATGCGGCGACCTATACGGGCGTGTTCGATCACATCCGCAACCTGTTTGCCGACACTCCCGAGGCCAAAGTCCGCGGGTATAAGGCCGGCCGGTTCTCTTTCAACGTCAAAGGTGGGCGCTGTGAAGCCTGCGCCGGCGACGGCACGCTCAAGATCGAGATGAACTTCCTTCCCGATGTCTACGTGCCCTGCGAGGTCTGCCACGGCGCCCGCTACAACCGGGAAACCCTCGAGGTCGAATACAAGGGTAAAAACATTTCGCAAGTCTTGAATATGCCGATCGATGAGGCCGCCGCGTTCTTTGCCCCGTATCAGCGCATTGCCCGCCACCTCAACACACTGGTCGATGTCGGATTGGGCTACGTGCGCCTCGGGCAACCAGCTACCACGCTGTCAGGTGGGGAGGCCCAGCGCGTCAAGCTGGCCACCGAGCTGCAGCGCCGAGCCACCGGTAGATCCGTCTACGTGCTGGACGAGCCAACCACTGGTCTGCACTTCGAAGACATCCGCAAACTGCTCATCGTGTTGAACCGCCTGGTTGAAAAGGGCAACACCGTCATCACGATCGAACACAACCTGGATGTCATTAAGTCCGCCGACTGGATTATTGACCTGGGCCCCGAAGGCGGCTCAGGTGGGGGCCAGATTGTTGCTACCGGCACCCCCGAGGACGTAGCCAAGGTGTCCGCAAGTCACACCGGGCAATTCTTAGCGGAAGTGCTGCGCGCTTAACGTTGTAGAATCATTGAGTCCACGTCCAAAAACGCTGCCACACGTTGGCAGGGAGGGGAACCATGGCAATCGGCGAAACTGGGCTGGTGCGCACCACTGTGCGCACGCTGCTACGAGTTGGAGCACGACCAGAAACAACAGGTTTCGAACACGTCCCAACCACCGGCGGGTTCATTGTCGCCAGCAACCACCTGTCATTCTTGGACTCGGTGATTATTCAGGCCTTATTACCTCGCCAGGTGCGGTTCTTTGCCAAAGCAGACTACTGGACCCAACCCGGACTCAAAGGCAAAATCATGAGCGGGTTCTTTGACGCCGTCGGGTCGATCCCAGTAGAACGCGGTGACCAGTCCGCATCGGTCAACGCTTTGAACCAGCTGGTGGACTTTATTGAAGCCGGCGACGGCGTGGGTATCTACCCGGAAGGCACCCGCTCCCGCGATGGTCGGCTCTACCGAGGCCGAACCGGGGTTGGCTGGCTAGCGTTGACGACCGGTGTACCCGTCATACCCGTGGGGCTGATTGGCACCGATAAACTCCAACCGCCCGGACGCAATATCATTCTGCCGCGTAAATTCCAGTTGCGAGTCGGCGAACCCATTCAGGTAGAAAAACTTGGACCCAAACACGGGCTGCCCATCCGGCGACAAACCACCGATAAGATCATGGCCGCCATCGCGGACCTCACGCAACAAGAACGCGTAGCGACCTATAATAAGAGGCCAGACGAAACGGCCTCCTAAGTTCTAAAGGAGACCCCAACACCTTGGCTGACCCAGCCTCCTACCGGCCAAAACCGTCTGACATTCCCACAGATCCGGGAGTGTACCGTTTCAAGGATGAACACGGCCGTATTATTTACGTCGGCAAAGCCAATAATCTGCGCTCCCGACTGGGCTCCTACTTCGTCAAACCCGGCAACCTGCCGCCCAAAACCCGCACCATGGTGCACATGGCTGCCGCCGTCGAATGGACCGTCGTCGCCTCCGAACAAGAGGCCATCCAGCTGGAATACACCTGGATCAAAGAATTCACCCCGCGGTTCAACATCATGTACCGCGACGACAAGTCCTATCCGTATCTGGCCGTAACCATGAACGAAAAATACCCGCGTGTGATGGTTATGCGCGGTGATAAGCGCAAGGGTGTCAAGTACTTTGGCCCCTTCTACCCGGCAAAAGCCATCCGCGAGACCGTGGACCGCATGCTGCGCGTCTTTCCAATCCGCAGTTGTTCCGCCGGAGTCTTTCGACGCGCCCAACTAGCCAACCGCCCGTGTTTGATGGGTTACATCGATAAGTGCGCTGCCCCGTGCGTGAATCGGATCTCGCAAGAGGACCACTACGCGCTGGCCGAAGACTTCGTAGCGTTTATGAATGGCGACGTCCGGCCCTACCTGCGCGAACTGGAAGAGCACATGAAACAAGCGGTGGCCGAACTGCGCTACGAGGACGCAGCCCGTTACCGCGACGACATCGAAGCGTTGAAGAAAGTCTTCGAGCGCAACGCCGTTGTGCTTCCCGAAACCACCGAAGCCGATATTTTCGCGTTTTCCGAAGACGAGCTGGAAGCCGCCTTCCAGGTGTTTCATGTCCGCGACGGCCGAATTCGTGGGCAACGCGGTTGGGTGGTCGAAAAAGTCGATGACACTACCAAGCCTCAGCTGGTTGAACAGCTGCTGTTGCAAATCTATGGCGATATGGAAGACACCGAGCGCATTCCGCCCGAAGTGCTCGTACCGGTCCTGCCCGAAAACGCTGATGACGTCGAAACCTGGATGACCCAGCGACGCGGTGCCCTCGTGGATCTGCGAGTGCCACAGCGCGGCACGAAGCGGCAACTGATGGAAACGGTACAAGAAAATGCCAACGGTGCACTGCGGTTGCACAAATCCCGGCGCTCGGGCGATATTACCGCCCGCTCGGCCGCGCTGCGCGAACTTCAAGAAGCCCTGAACTTCGACCAGCCCTTGTTACGCATTGAAGCCTATGACATCTCGCATGTTCAGGGCACCAACGTGGTGGGGTCGATGGTTGTCTTTGAAGATGGCTTGCCCAAGAAACGTGACTACCGAAAATTCAACGTTACCGGGGACGCCGCCCGCGATGACACCGCAGCCATGGATGATGTGCTGACCCGCCGGTTCAAGAATTATCTGCGCGAACAATCCGATGCGCCCCTGGTGCTCTCGGGTGAACTGGATCCAGAAGACACCGGGGACCCCAAGAAATTTTCTTACCCACCCTCACTGGTCGTCGTCGATGGGGGATTAGCCCAGGTCAACGCCGCCCAACAGGCGCTGCTGAACCTAGGGATCGATGACATACCGGTCGTCGGGTTGGCCAAACGACTCGAAGAACTCTGGATCCCGGGTGATGACTTTCCGATGATCCTGCCCCGAACCTCGCAAGGGCTCTACCTGCTGCAGCGGTTGCGCGATGAATCCCACCGGTTTGCGATCCAAGCCCACCGGGCCAAACGCTCCAAATCCATGATCCATTCGGCGCTCGATGAGGTCCCCGGCCTGGGGGAGCGACGTCGTCAAGATCTGTTGAAACACTTCGGCTCGCTGAAGAAGATTCGGGCTGCCAATATCGACGAGCTGCAGGCCGTGCCCGGCATCGGCCCGAAACTTGCCGAGACGATTCACACCACGCTCTCCACAGATTCGACCCCTCAGGAACCAGGTAAGCTAGCCCCATGACCTCCGAATTCGAACCGGTCAAACCGGACACCGCAGAAGTCTTGATCATCACCGGCATGTCGGGTGCAGGACGCACCACCGCAGCACATTCGCTTGAAGATCTCGGCTGGTATGTCGTTGACAACCTGCCACCCCAACTGTTTTCGACCATGGCTGGGCTGATCGGCAAAAACCCCGAGACCCCGCTAAAACTCGCCCTGGTTGTTGATGTCCGCTCCAAAGAATTTTTCGAATCGCTCCAAGAAGCCATGAACCAGCTGCGCACCGATGGCGCCGAGCTGCGCGTGCTGTTCCTCGATGCCTCAGACGACGCTCTCGTCCGGCGCTTTGAGACACTGCGCCGGCCCCACCCCCTGCAGGGTGGCGGATCAATCCTTGATGGCATCGCCGCCGAACGCGAATTGATGTCGCAACTGCGCGAACAAGCTGAAATGATCTTGGACACCTCGGACTTCAACGTCCATGATCTCACGACCGAGACCACCGAACTGTTCACCGAATCCGGGCCCATCGTCATCCGTCTCAATGTCATGTCGTTTGGCTTCAAATACGGCGTCCCGCAAGACTCCAACTACATGGCCGATGTCCGGTTCATTCCCAACCCGCATTGGGTTCCTGCACTGCGCCCCTACACCGGCCAGGACAACCAGGTCGCCGACTACGTGCTGGCTCAAAACGGCGTGAACGAGTTCATCGAAAGCTACGTAGAAATGATGAAGCCGGTCATTGCCGGGTACCGGGCCGAGAATAAACACTACGCAACCCTGGCATTTGGTTGCACCGGCGGCAAACACCGGTCCGTGGCGATCACCTATGAAATCGCCCGGCGTCTGAAAACTTTCCCCGGCGTACGCGTGCGCATAAGCCACCGAGATATGGGGCGCGAATGAGCATGCATGTCACCGGGCAGCTGCCGCTCTCGCCCGTTAGCCGACCAGAACGCGCAAACATTGGCCACTACGCGCCGAATCTCAGCGTCACCGCGCTCGGTGGCGGTCACGGACTCTATGCAACCCTGTCCGCGCTGCGATTGATCGCCGGGGAAATCACCGCTGTCGTCACGGTCGCCGACGACGGCGGCTCCTCTGGTGTCATCCGCCAGGAAATGGATGTCCTGCCCCCCGGGGATTTGCGCATGGCGCTGGCCGCACTGTGTGATGACACCGACTGGGGCCGCACCTGGCGCGACACAATGCAACATCGCTTCAAAACCGCCGCGACCAATGGCGATCCAGGCACTTTGGATAACCACGCGCTGGGCAATTTGCTCATTGTTGCGCTGTGGGAGCTGCTCGGCGATCCGGTTGACGGTCTGGCTTGGGCCGGAGCGCTGCTGGGTGCCCGCGGCGTGGTGCTGCCGATGTCGACCACACCGATGACGATCTCCGGGACCGTGCTGGGAGATGGCCAGAACGGCAGACTGACCCAACGCCATGTGATCGGACAGGACCGCTTAGCCAAGACCGCAGCCCGGGGCCGGGTCAGCCACATTGAACTCACCCCCGCCGATGCCCCGGCCACCCCACAGGCGCTCCAAGCCATTGACTCCACTGATTGGGTCATATTGGGCCCCGGTTCCTGGTATACCTCGGTGCTGCCGCACCTACTGCTGGCCGAACAACGCGCCGCCCTGGCCCAGACTCCCGCGAAGCGCTGTCTGGTGATGAACCTGCAGCCGTCGACCACCGAGACCGTGGGCATGTCAGCGGCCGAACACCTGTCAGTACTGCACTACTATGCGCCAGAATTCCGCCTCGATGTGATCATCGCCGATCCCACGGTGGTCACCGATGACCATCGCGAGGAATTCTGTCAGGCAGCAGAAAAACTTGGCGCAACCGTGGTGTTTAGTAAGGTAAAGGACGAACATCGCGACAACGTCCACGACCCGCTGCGGCTGGCCGTGGCGTTCTCCGAAGCCTTCGACACCATCACTTCCTAATCGAACGGAAGCATAAACAGCTCGCGTTGTATCGCGAAGAAAGAATTGTGAACACCCTATGGCACTGACCGCAACCGCTAAAGACGAACTCGCGCGCGTACCCGTGACGCGCCTTTCTGAACGTTTAGCAGAGGTTGTCGGTATTCTTCGTTTCGGTGGCGGTTTGCAACTGTTACCCGGACGCCTGATCATCGAAACCGAACTCGACCACGAGGCTGCAGCCCGTCGGTTACGCACCACCCTGCGCGATACTTTCGGCACCGAGTGTGAGCTGATCACTCTGGCCGGGTCCGCTTCCCGGCGCGGCACGCGCTATGTGTTGCGCATTATGGATGGTGGCGCCGAATTGGCTCGCAAGACCGGTCTGCTGGACCCGCGCGGTCGTCCCGTGCGCGGCATGCCGCCCGCCGTCGTCAATGGCACCGTGGCCGATGCTGCTGCCGCCTGGCGCGGAGCGTTCCTGTCCCAGGGAGTGCTGACTGAACCGGGACGTTCCTCAGCACTTGAGGTCGTGGCCCCCGGTCCAGAAGCCGCCCTGGCCCTGGTCGGAGCCGCCCGCCGACTGGGCGTCACCGCAAAAGCCCGGGAAGTTCGTCAAGCCGATCGCGTAGTGATCCGTGACGCCGAGACGATCACCAAATTGCTCACGGTGATGGGGGCCGAACAAACCGTCAAAACCTGGCAGCAACGCCACACCACCAAAGAGGTCCGCTCGTCGTCGAACCGGTTGGCCAATTTCGATGATGCTAACCTGCGTCGTTCCGCACAAGCCGCCGTGGCCGCCAGCGCACGTGTTACCAGGGCGCTTGAGATCTTGGGCGACGACGTCCCCGAACATCTGGCATACGCTGGCAAGCTGCGTGTTGAACATCAACACGCCTCCCTGGACAAACTGGGACGCTTGGCCGAACCACCTATGACAAAAGATGCGATAGCCGGTCGGATCCGCCGGCTATTAGCCATGGCCGATAAGCGAGCCAAGGATTTAGGGCTCCCGGATACCCACGAGGCGGTCCCTGTCGATCTCCGCGATCGCAACTAAGATCACACTGGTGTTCGCAGAGGGATAAGCGTTCAAGCCTTGACCAGCACCCGGGGGTCTCGGCCTAAGATAGACGAGGTGGTTCATATAATTGAAGAACCAACTTTTTTACTGATGTTTCCACTTCAGTACCATCTCGGATTATTATCCGGACTTATCAGGAGGAATACATGGCTACTTATTCATTGCCAGAACTGTCCTATGACTACGGTGCCCTGGAACCGCACATCTCGGGTCGCATCATGGAACTGCACCACTCCAAGCACCACAACACCTACGTCAACGGTGCCAACACCGCACTGGAGAAACTCGCTGCTGCTCGCGAAGCCGGCGAATTCGGCAACATCAACCAGCTGACCAAGGACCTGGCATTCAACCTGGGTGGTCACACTAACCACTCGATCTTCTGGAACAACCTGTCTCCAGATGGTGGCGACAAACCAACCGGCGAACTCGCCTCCGCAATCGATGAGTACTTTGGCTCCTTCGATGCCTTCCGCTCGCAATTTACTGCCGCAGCGCTGGGCATCCAGGGTTCCGGGTGGGCCATCCTGGCTTACGAACCCATCGGCGGTAACCTGGTCATCGAACAATTCTACGACCAGCAAAACGGTGTGCCAGTAGCCACCATTCCACTGTTTATGTTGGATATGTGGGAGCACGCCTTCTACCTGGATTACCAGAACGTCAAGGCTGACTACGTCAACGCCATCTGGAACATCGTTAACTGGGCCGACGTCCAGGCCCGCTTCGAAGCCGCTCGCCAAGGCGCTTCGAAACTTGTGACCCCTAACTAGTCGGTAGACCGGGTTCACCGGTTCCATACCACTTCACATGGACCTTTTGCCACCGGGCAAAAGGTCCTTCGTGTGTTAAATCCAAAACCTGCGGGCGAAATGACTAAGATGGTGACGGTCGCATCAGCGGCCCATCCCAATAGTCGAGACCCAAAGAGAAGATTGATGATGGCCCAAACCCTTCGTGATCTGCTGCCCACAGCCTCCGGACGTACCGTAGTCGTCCGTTCCGACCTCAACTGTCCACTGGATGAGGGCACAGTCACCGATGACGGCCGCATCCGTGCGAGCCTGCCTGTCATCACGCAGCTAGCCGACGCCGGGGCTAAGGTCATCGTCATGGCCCACCTGGGTCGCCCGAACGGCACCGTCAACCCTGAATTCTCGCTTGCTCCCGTTGCTCAGCGGATGCGCGAACTCACCGACCATCCCGTCACCCTGGCTGACGACGTTACCGGTCCCTCGGCGCAACTGCACGCCCAGCAACTGGAACCCGGTCAGATTTTGCTACTGCAAAACGTTCGCTTTGATCCGCGAGAAACCTCGAAAAAAGACGCCGAGCGCGCCGATCTTGCCCAGGAAATTGCATCCCTCGCCGGGGAGAACGCCGCCTACGTCAACGACGCTTTCGGGGCGGTGCACCGTAAACACGCTTCCGTGTTCGATATCGCCACGATGCGGCCAAGCTATCAAGGCACGCTGGTGGCCACTGAACTCGAGGTGCTGAATCAACTCATCGTTGAGCCCAAGCGCCCCTACACCGTGGTGTTGGGCGGTTCCAAGGTGTCGGATAAACTCGCAGTCATCGACAACCTGCTCGATCGTGCCGATACCTTGTTGATCGGCGGTGGGATGGCATATACGTTCCTCAAAGCCCAGGGGCACGATGTCGCATCCTCACTGCTTGAAGAAGACCAGATCCCAGTCGTGAAAGATTATCTCACCCGTTCCGCAGCCGGAGCAGCACAGATCGTGGTTCCCGTCGATACCGTCGTCGCCGAGGCGTTCAGCTCCGATGCAGCCCATGCTGTGGTGTCGGTGGATGCCATGACGACGGGCCCTGGTGGCGCGTCGGCTCTCGGTTTGGACATTGGCCCCGAGACGGCCAAAATCTACGCTGAACACATCGAAGCTTCGGCCACCGTTTTCTGGAACGGTCCGATGGGAGTCTTCGAGATGGAAAATTTTGCGGCAGGTACCCGTGCGGTTGCTGAAGCTCTCACGAAAGTTCAAGGACTGTCCGTCGTTGGCGGTGGCGACTCTGCTGCTGCAGTCCGTGCGTTGGGCTTTGACGACAAACAATTTGGCCATATCTCAACCGGTGGGGGAGCCTCCCTGGAATATTTGGAAGGCAAAACACTGCCCGGCATCGATGCCCTCACGCAATAGGCCATCCGGCACGATTTATCCCTCAACACAGGAGTTTCATTGACCTCAAAGACCGACGGTGTCTACGACCGTACCCCACTGATTGCCGGGAACTGGAAGATGCACATGGATCACTTCCAAGCCGTTTCGTTGGTGCAAAAACTGTCGTGGACGCTGACCGATCACGATCACGACTTTGACAACGTCCAAGTCGCGGTGTTCCCACCGTTCACCGACCTGCGCAGTGTCCAAACGCTCATCTTGGCAGATAAACTCGAGCTGACTTATGGTGCCCAGGATCTGTCGCAGTTCGACTCAGGAGCTTACACCGGCGATATTTCCGGGGATTTTCTGAAAAAACTTGGGTGCACCTATGTACTCGTTGGCCACTCTGAGCGGCGCAACATTCATCAGGAATCCGACGACGTCGTGGCGGCGAAACTCCAGGCGGCCTTGCGACATGACCTGGCCCCGATACTGTGTGTCGGTGAGGGCCTGGATATTCGACAGGCCGGAGAACACGTGAGCTTCACGCTGCAACAACTTCGTGCGGCGCTTCAGGGTATTGACGCCTCTGTAGTAGCCAATCTGGTTCTGGCATATGAACCGGTATGGGCCATTGGGACTGGAGAAGTCGCTGGTCCAGCAGATGCTCAAGAGATGGCAGCTGCCATCCGCCAAGAGCTTGCCGAGCTCTACGACATTGACACAGCCCAAGCAATCCGTGTGCTGTATGGTGGGTCTGTCAAAGCGGATAACGTCGCTGCCATCATGCGGGAACGTGACATCGATGGTGTCTTGGTCGGCGGAGCAAGCCTAGACGCTGAGGAATTTGCTAATATTGTCAGGTTCGAACACCACCTGGTTACCGATTAGTCGTTGAAGAATGGATTTAGCCGTTGAATTTTGAACTTGTGCTCCAGATCATCTTGGTGGTCGTGTCAGTCGCGCTGGTTTTTGCCATCTTGCTGCACAAGGGCCGTGGTGGCGGCATGTCCGACATGTTCGGTGGGGGTGTCACCAGTGGATTGAGCTCCTCAGGTGTCGCCGAGCGCAACCTCAACCGTTTGACTGTAACGCTAGCCGTGGTATGGGGCGGTATCATTATTGCCCTTGGGATCATGTCCCGATTCTCGGGTGATTTTTAGCTCAGACAGAGCATTTACGACGCTCGATTCGGGGTGGCAGAGGGAAACCTTGCCACCCCTTTTTGCTACCTAGATCACGATTGAAGCATGCTCCTAAGGTTTTACTAAGACGATTCACAGTGCATTAAAAGGTCCGCATTTCATGCCGAAGCACCCATCCCTGACATGGACGAACAATAAGTTCAGACGAGCCGTGTTACCGCGGCCACACCGTCTTAGGCTAGTTTCTCGGTATCTCGGTTTGATAACAAATCGAGAAGTTGTAGGGTGGCAAACTCAGGTCATTTCAGCACCGTTGGTATCGCCCAAATAGTTACCACATTGAACATGGCGACCAACTATGGCCTGCACACGAACTCCCTATCGCAGTCTTGCGAAGGAAAGGATTGACCAAAACGTGAAAAACGAACTTCGTCATCGTATGCAGAAACCATCGCGCGGTAAATTTGCCGCCAAATCGCTGGCAGCAGCTGCCGCGCTCTCGCTACCGCTCCTCGGTTTTGCCGCTCCCGCCAACGCAGATAATGGCGGTACCTGGGATCAGCTAGCCGAATGTGAATCAGGCGGTAACTGGAATATCGACACCGGAAACGGCTACCGCGGTGGCCTCCAGTTCAGCCAGTCGACCTGGGAAGCATATGGTGGCTCAGGCAACCCTGCAAATGCTAGCCGCGACCAGCAGATCGCTGTAGCCGAAAACGTTCTTGACGGTCAGGGGTGGGGTGCATGGCCAGCTTGCTCTGCCGAGCTTGGATTGTCAGGCAATGCCCAGCCGTCCGGTGGTTCTGGCGAACAGACCCAGCAACAGCAGACCGCTGAGCAGCCACAGCAGCAACCTCAGCAGCAGGCACCTGTCGAAGAACAAGCTCAGTCACAGCCTGTACAGCCGCAGGCACAGGCTGCCCCTCAGCAGCAGGCTGCACCAACCGGACAGACCTACACTGTGACCGCAGGGGATACGCTGTCAAAGATTGCCCAGGCTCATAATGTATCCGGTGGTTGGCAGGCGATTTATGAAGCCAATGCCGCCACGATTGCTGACCCGGTACTCATCTACCCAGGCCAGCAAATCCTCATTCCATAGAGTGAGGTAAAACGTAGAACGGCCGGGCCGGGTGCTCTTTGATGAGCACCCGGCCCGGCCGTTGTTTAGTTCGGTCTATTTGTGACTGTCGAGTTGTTGCTGGATATCGTGAAGTAATTGATTCCAAGCATCGACGAACTTTTCCAGGCCTTCTAATTCGAGTTTCTCTACGACCTGGTTGTAATCCACCCCGGCACGAGCCAGTGCATCAAGCTGCTCGTCATCCATGTCGTAGTATTCCGGAATGCGGCTACCGGTGATGTCACCGTGATCGGCCACAGCATTCAGAGTGTCTTCTGGCAGCGTGTTGACCGTATGCGGCGCAACCAGCCCGTTGACATAGCGAACGTCAGAATATTCCGGATTCTTCGTGCCGGTGGAAGCCCACAGGGGGCGCTGAAGACGAGCGCCCGCAGATGCTAGCAGCTGCCATCGTTCGGTCTCCTGGGTCTGCTCAAAGATCCGGTAGGCCAATCGAGCATTTGAGATGCCGGCACGCCCTCGCAGTTGCAGAATCTGGTTGTCAGGCAATCCGGCAGCCTCTAATTGATTGTCCACCTCGGTATCCACACGAGATACGAAGAAGCTTGCCACCGAGTAGATTTTTGCAAGATCATGACCATTGGCGCGGGCTGCTTCCAATCCGGCGAGCCAGGCGTTAATGACTTCACGGTATCGGGTCAGCGAGAAGATCAGGGTGACATTAACACTGATCCCTTCAGCCAAAACTCGAGTGATCGCTGGCAGTCCCTCGGTGGTCGCCGGAATTTTGATCATGACATTTTCGCGATCCACCTTCTGGTGGAGTTCGATGGCCTGAGCCACCGTCTCCTCGGTGTTTCGCGCTAATCGAGGATCAACTTCGATCGACACACGGCCATCGTAGCCGTCGGTTGCCGTATAGACATCTGCCAGCACATCGCACGCTGCACGGACATCGTCGGTGGTAATTTCCACGACAGCTGTGGTTGCATCTGCGCCGGAAGCCGCGAGCTCGGTGAGCTGCTTGGTGTACGCCTCACCCGTTGTCAGCGCTTTGGCAAAGATCGCTGGGTTCGTGGTCACCCCGGTGATGGTTTTCGTGTCGATGAGATTTTGTAGGTCTCCGGAGTTGATGCGGTCACGGGAAAGGTCGTCCAGCCACAGTGATACACCGGCGTCGTTGAGGGCTTTGGTGTACTGATTTTGAGTCACAAAGAGTCCTTAAGCGTTGTAGAGGCTGTTGACTTTGTCCACGAGAGCTTCGGCGGTGATGCCAAATTCTCTAAAGAGGGTCTGGTAGTCGGCGGAGGCCCCGAAGTGCTCCAAAGACACCGAGTGACCATGACCGCTGGTGTATTTTTGCCAGCCTTGTTCGACGCCGGCCTCGATAGAGACACGTAGCACGTCGACGGGCAACACTTCATTGCGGTATGCCTCGTCTTGGGCGTCGAACCATTCCAGACATGGCGCCGAAACTACCCGGGTGGCAATACCCGCAGCCTGGAGTGTTTCACGAGCTGCCACAGCCAATTGAACTTCCGAACCGGTACCGATGAGTACGACTTCGGGAGTCGTTTCCTGGTTGTCTGTACTGGCTTCGACCATAATATATGCACCGCGTGCGACTCCCTCGGCCGACCGGAAAGCATCCTGGCTGCGGTCAAAGACTGGTAGGCCTTGACGCGACAGAATCAGCCCGGACGGGCGCTCACGCTGGGACAAGATCGTCTTCCAAGCGATGGAGACCTCGTTTGCGTCTGCGGGACGAACCACATCGAGGTTCGGGATGGCACGCAGGGCAGCTAGGTGCTCGACTGGCTGGTGTGTTGGACCGTCTTCACCTAAACCGATCGAGTCGTGGGTCCAAACATAAATCGACGGAGCGCCCATGAGTGCCGCTAAGCGAACGGCTGGGCGCATATAGTCCGAGAAAATCAGGAACGTACCTGCATAGCCGCGAGTGAGACCGCCCAGGGAAATGCCATTGACGATCGCCCCCGAAGCATGCTCGCGAATACCAAAGTGCAGGGTCCGGCCGTACGGGTGACCCGACCAGCTGGTCGTCTGGCGATCAACCGGTAGGAAGGATGGTTCACCGGCCATCGTGGTGTTGTTGGACCCGGCAAGGTCAGCGGAGCCGCCCCACAGTTCCGGCATCACATCTGCTAGCGCGGAGAGCACTTTGCCGGATGCGGCGCGAGTCGCCATCGAGCCCTCGGAAGCGTCAAACGTTGGGAATGCCTCATCGAAGCCTTGCGGCAGTTCACGGGCAACCAAACGATCGTAGAGTTTGGCGGCATCCGGGTTGTTGTCTCGCCAGCTCTGGTAGGCCGCTTCCCAGGTTTTGCGATACTCCGCAGAGCGCTGGCACACGGTTCTGGCGTGTTGAAGGAGCTCGTCTTCTATGAAGAAGTGTTCATCTGCGCTAAAGCTCAGAACCTCCTTGAGACCACCAAGTTCTTCGGCACCGAGCTTGGCTCCGTGGATCCCACCGGTGTTCTGTTTCTTCGGTGAGGGCCACCCGATGATCGTGCGCAGTGAAATCAGCGACGGCTTATCGGTTTCTTTTTTGGCATTGATAATCGCCTCATAGAGCGCTTTGGTGTCTTCGACATAGTCCCCGGTCTGCAACCAGTCGATGCGTTGCACGTGCCAACCGTAGGCCTCGTAGCGCTGTTCAACATTTTCGGTAAATGAGATATCCGTATCGTCTTCGATGGAAATTTTGTTGTCATCCCAGATGACAATCAAGTTGCCGAGCTCCTGGGTTCCCGCAAGCGAGGACGCTTCAGCGGTTACACCTTCCTGGAGATCGCCGTCGGACGCAATAACGTAGATGTGATGATCGAAAGGTGAGGTGCCCGGTGCGGCCTCAGGATCAAGCAGGCCACGGACGCGGCGCTGGTCGTAAGCAAAACCTACGGCTGAGGCCAACCCCTGACCTAATGGGCCGGTGGTAATTTCTACATGGTCGGTATCACCGTATTCTGGGTGGCCAGGTGTCTTTGATCCCCAGGTGCGCAACGCCTGCAGGTCTTCGATTTCCAAGCCAGCACCGGCAGCGAATAATTGCAGGTACAGCGTCAGCGAGGTGTGACCAGGGGAGAGGATGAAGCGGTCGCGGCCTTCCCAATGTGCATCACTGGGATCAAAATGCATGATGTTCTGAAACAGTTGCCAGGCAACCGGTGATAAGGAAAACGCGGTGCCCGGGTGGCCCGACCCAACCTTCTCCACCGCATCAGCGGCAAGCACCCGTAACGTGTCAACCACACGTCGGTCTTGATCGGAGTAGACATACTCTCGGGCGGGAAGCTGGCGGTTGAGGGTAGTCGTCGAGACGGACGGATTTGTTGCGGAGGAGACCACGAAATGCCTTCCTGAAAGGTAGCGATAGTTTGAGCCAATTCGGTGCTGCTAAAGCAAAAACACCCTCTAAGCTTACCGGGCAAAAGGCGCCGACAGCCATGATTTGCGCGCGAGGCGTTATACAACAGCTACACTAGATAGAGGCACCGACATGTCACGGTAGCCAAAGATTTCCTTACTTGTTACTTAGAGCACGAGAGTATTGATGTCAACATCGCTAGAGTCCGCAACCAAACAGAGCACATCGCTCACTGCTGCTTCGGAGCCGACTCGAGAAAAGATCGGGTTTCGACGCAAGGCCAAGGCGTATCTGGCACTCACCAAACCCCGGGTCATCGAATTATTGTTGGTCACCACGTTGCCGACCATGATTTTCGCTCACCGCGGTTGGCCTGATCTGTGGACTGTCTTGGCGACCATGGTCGGTGGTGCCCTAGCTGCCGGTGCATCGGGCTCGTTCAACTGCTATATCGACCGTGACATTGATCAACACATGAAGCGGACCAAGAACCGTCCGCTGGTCACCGGTGAAGTTACCCCGCGTGAAACCCTCGTGTTTTCTTGGGTACTAACAGTCGCTGCGATTGCGATCCTGGCCGTGGGGACCAACTGGTTGGCCACCGCCTTTGGTATCGCTGCGATCTTCTTCTACGTCGTCGTATACTCGCTGATCCTGAAACGCCGCACTGAGCAGAACATCATCTGGGGCGGACTGGCTGGCGCATTTCCGGTCTTGATCGCCTGGGCGGCCGTCCGCGGCACGGTTGAATGGCCCGCCGTCGTGTTGTTTGTGGTCATCTTCTTGTGGACGCCACCGCACTACTGGCCGCTGAGCCTCAAATATAAAGAGGACTACCAAGAAGTCGATGTACCCATGCTGGGTGCCATTGCTACCTCGCGCCGAGTATCTTCTCAGGTCGTGTTGTACACCTGGGCGACCGTGATCTTTTCCCTGCTGTTGGTGCCGATGGGTTGGGCGGGCATTGTCTACAGTGCAACCGCTGCAGTAACTGGCGGTTGGTTCATCTACGAAGCCCACAAACTTTACCGTGACTCCCAGCGCCCAGACTTCACGGACAAGAAGGCCATGCGGGTCTTCCACCTGTCCATTACCTATCTGACGCTGATCTTCGTCGCGCTTGCTGTAGACCCCTTCGTCGGCGCACCGCTCATGGGAGACATGGTCACCGCACCATAAACTATGCAACTACCAAAACCACGCACCATACTGCTCACGATTTTCACCGCAACCACCCTGGCACTGACCGGTTGCGTTGCAGACCCTGACGTCGCTGATGTCCTGCCGGATCAGGGTTCAGTCCCGACCCACGTAGCAGAAGTCACGTTCCCGGATACACAGGTTGCACAGACCTCTGAGTGGGTCGTTGAACAGATCAACGGCGTTCGAGCGATCAATAAGCAAGACTGGTATTCTCGGGTGTCGCCCGAACTGACCGAGGAGATCCCCGTCGATTCGCTCGTGGGGACGCTGAACTCCCAGTTACGGCCTTCGTTGCCGTTTGTGCCGTCCGACTACGAAGAACCTGAACCCAATTATGGGATCACTCGGCTAACACCGGATCTCACCGCACAACCGGTTGATCTCCATGTCAAAGTCGATGACACCGGGCTGATCAATGCGCTATGGTATGAAACCGTGGAATCCGACGCCACTAGCGCACCAGATACCACCGAGGAAACTACCGACGACGGCGAAGACGTCCCGTCTGATGGCCTAGGTCAGTAGCACCAAATACACTTCCCTCAGCATGAAAGCATCTGCTGCTGGCACTACAGCGCAGATGCTTTCGGCATTTCTGCAGACTCTACGTCGCGCGGCTAATATCGCTTCACCGTTGAGTGGTGGTTTTAAATACTGCTGCCAACGTCGAGGGCGACGCTGGCAGCATTGGAGAACTATCGATATGGTGTCGAAGCTAAAACTAGGCTGAGGCCAGTTGGTCGCCTGAATCTTCAACCATAAGCTCGGAGCGCGTTGGTCGTGTCGCATACTTTGCAGTAAATACATCCAAGACCAGCGTCATAGCCCAGGTCACGAACCCGGTGCCGATCATATGCAAACCGACCACGAGAATCGGCAGCCCGTTGAAGTGCTGGTAGAAACCAACCAGCGCCTGAAAGACAATGACTGCAATGAGCGCCCAGACCGCCCGACGCTGACGCAGCGAAGTATCCATCCGGTACATCACAACCGCCACGATGATCGCCAAAGTGATCATGAGGTAGACCGGTGCCGCATGCATACGGCTCACCAGTAACTGGTCGAAGTCATGTCGGGGTGCAGTAGGGTCGCCACCGTGTGGACCAGAACCAGTCACCACCGTGCCGACAATCAACACGACCCAGCCTGCCGCATAGATCATGACGGCGGCGACGCGGGTCAGCGGCGTCGATTGACCATCCTGTAGTCGTACCGGATGCCCCTGGGTTAGTCGAGCGCGACGCTCAGCACCGATGCGGTGGGCCAACAGCGTCGCGATGGACACCATTAACGCCGAGACGATGAAGTGCAGGCTCACTACCCACGGATTCAGGCCGGTCCAGACGGTAATTCCACCGATGACGGCTTGTGCAGGAATGACCAGCAAGAGCACGATCGACATGTTGAACAGTGATCGGTGGGTTTTGCGGACTCGCAAAAGCGCCAGAATCATGAGTACGGCGATGGCGGCTAGGACAAAGGTCAGCAACCGGTTGCCGAATTCAATGGCTCCGTGCATCCCCATCTCAGGGGTTGTCACATACGAATCCGGGGTGCATCGGGGCCATTCGGAACAGCCCAGGCCCGAGGCGGTCAACCGGACCGCACCACCGGTAACAATAATGCCGGCCTGGGAGATAACTGAGGCTACGCCCAAAATCATCGTCCACAAAGTAAACGTGCGAGGCATGAGCACATCAGCCCACTTGCGGGCCGTGTGGTTGCCTGAAGTAGTCATGAAAAGATTTCCTCAATGTTCGTGTTGAGCGTGTGCGCACACGCGATGGTGACACATGGACTAACGCCACTTAAACCAGCGTATAGTGCCGAGGCTGAGTACAACGGTCCAGACGGCCAGAATGACACAGGATACGGCGTCGAAATTGCCCTCTACGAGTGCAGCACGCAGCCCATTGCCTAGCGCTGCCGAGGGCAGATAGTTGATAAACACGCTGCCGGCGAATTCAGCTATCGGGAAGACGACACCACCAAGGGCACCTAAAATTACCCACGAGATATTCGTAATGGCCAAGGTCGCCTCGGCGCGAACAGTTCCGGCGATCAATAGACCTAGAGCAGTGAACGCCAGTGCTCCCAGAGCGACGAACAGCAGCGCAAACCCCAGTCCAGAAACTGCTGGAGACCAGCCCAATAGCAGGGCTACACCGCCAATAACAACTAGTTGAGTGACTTGTACCATCAGTACGGCTACGGCTTTGCCCAAGAGGAGACCCACTGGGCCCAGGGGAGTGGTCGCCAAGTACTGCAGTACACCGTAACGCCGATCGAATCCGGTAGCGATTCCTTGTCCGGTCAATCCGGAGGACAGCACCGATAACGCCAGAATCCCCGGAGTAGCAATATCGATAGTTGACGGCCCGCCAGGCGAATCAAATAAATCAGTAAAGTACAGGCCCGCCAAGGCCAGTAACGGCAAAATGATCGAAACTAAAAGCTGCTCGCCATTCGTGACCGTCACCCGGGTTTCATAGCGCCCTTGAGCCAATACTTTCGACACTAGGGAAGCTGAATGTGGCTTATTTACGGGCGCCAGATCAAGCGTGGTCATGTGCCGTCAACTCCCAAAATACGTCTTCAAGTGATTTACTGTTCAACCCCATATCCATCGGCATGACGTTGTGTTTGAGCATCCAGGCGGTCAATGCATGAAGGTCTGCTGGTGTTTCAATGCCGGCCACACACCACACCAGCGAGTCCGAGACCAATTCATCACGGCTCAGTTTTAGATGCGAGGGAAAATCTTGTTGTTGCTCGGTGGTGAGCTCTTCACGAACCCGGAAGGTAAATGGTGGCCGCAACCCCGTTGAGGTGAGTTCTTCTACAGAACCTGCGGCCTCAACGCGACCGTCACGGATCAGCACTACGTGGTCGGCCAGACGCTGAGCATCTTCCAATAGGTGCGTAGTCAGAATGATGCATACCCCCACAGCCTTCAGCTCTTCGATGAGTTCGAAAACGATCTGGCGTGACACCGGATCCAAGCCAGCTGAAGGTTCGTCAAGAAACACCACACGCGGACGGCCTACCAGAGCGGCAGCCATTCCAAGACGCTGTCGCTGCCCACCCGACAGCCGCCTGATTGGCCGGTCTCTAAAATCCTGAATGTCGAGGCGGTCCATCAAGGCTTCGATGTCAGCAGGATGCTGATAGAGACGTTGCAAATGTTGCAGTAAGCGTTCCCCGGTGACTGCCATGGGCAAGCCGCCATCCTGCAGCATTACCCCGACTTGACTACGAAGGCCGGCTCCGGCGCGATATGGGTCAACACCCAGCAGGCGAACCGTGCCGGAACTCGCTTTATCGATGCCCTGGGCAATAGACAGCGTGGTCGTTTTCCCGGCACCATTAGGCCCTAGCAGCGCAGTCACTTCACCCGCTTGGGCCTCGAAACTTATGCCCTTAAGAATATGGAAGCGCCCGTTGCGGGTCGGCACATCGCGATGAACGTTGGTTAATGACAGCATGAACGAGAAATCACAACACTTGAGCAGAATCAAGAATAAATACGGCCTTAGTTTAGCCCCATATGCTGACAACCCTCGCTCTGAGCCTTGGCTCAGAGCAGAACATTGTCGTCCGTGAGCAGGAACATATGGGGTTGACTAGCCAAACGGGCGAAGTTGTCTATAATTAGGGCATACCATGTTTACTAAATTCGCTGAAACCCCTTCGGACAAATCCACTTCTGGTAGCGGCTCCGCCAAAACAACCCGCCAGAAGGTCATGCACGCCGTCCTTTCACAAGGGCCGGTTAGCGCTGCCACGATTGGCAAGAATCTTAATCTCACGGCCGCAGCTGTGCGCCGTCACCTGGATGCGCTCGAGGAAGAAGGCCTCGTCGAAGTCAAAGTGGTCTCTGGCTCCCAGCGTGGGGCTGGACGTCCTTCACGTCGATATGTCGTGACCCAACGCGGTCAGGTCCAACTCGGCGATGACTATCTGGGAGTTGCCAAGGATGCGATGATAGCGCTTCGCGAGCTGGGCGGGCAAGACGCTCTTCGTGGTTTCGCACGAAACTATTTCAGCAAAGTCGAACAGCGGTTTCACGAAGAGATCGGTGAGGATTCCACACTTAACGATCGCATTCAAACATTGACACGCGTGCTAGCTGAGCTTGGCTTTGCAGCGACAACACGTCGTGCGGGACGAACCGCGAAGGTCACCACCCTACGCGCCGCCCAAATCTGCCAGGGGCATTGTCCTATCCAAGAGCTCGCCGGAGAGTTCCCGCTGTTCTGCGAGGAAGAAACTGATCTATTTGCGCGTTTACTAGAAGTAGACGTCCGACGACTCGCGACAATGCCCACAGGTGGCCATGTGTGCAACACCCACGTACCATTGGGTCGGGCAGCGCATGCGTCTCTTCGAGCAGCAACGAGTGCCAGATAACTTTAGTGGACTATTACATAACCAAATCACCGAGAGTCGCTTTCGACTTTCGTTTGATGAGCACCAATCACGACCCGTTTAAAAGAGGTTGATAATGACGGATCAAATCAGTCAAGAAACCGCCGATCCCGGTGTGATCCAAGATGTTTTGGATGCAAACCCAGAGCTGGAAGCTATCGGGCCCTACGAATTCGGCTGGCATGACCCGGATCCTGCTGGAGAACAAGCGGTACGCGGCCTCAATGAAGACGTCGTCCGCAACATCTCTGCGCTAAAAGACGAGCCAGAGTGGATGCTAAAAACACGTCTGAAGGGTCTGCGCTACTTTGATCGCAAACCAATGCCAACCTGGGGTGCAGACCTCTCCGGTATTGATTTCGATCGGATCAAATATTTCGTGCGCTCAACCGAGCGCCAGGCAACCCGCTGGGAAGATCTACCAGAAGATATTCTGGAAACCTACGAACGCCTCGGTATCCCAGAAGCCGAACGTGAGCGTCTCGTTGCCGGGGTTGCAGCCCAGTACGAATCTGAGGTTGTCTACCACCAGATCAACGACGAACTCGAGCGCCAGGGTGTTGTCTTCCTAGACACCGATACCGGTCTCAAGGAACACGAAGACGTTTTCAAAGAATACTTCGGCTCCGTGATTCCAGTTGGTGACAACAAGTTTTCCGCTCTGAACACCGCTGTGTGGTCGGGCGGCTCGTATGTGTACGTACCAAAGGGTGTTCACGTTGAGATTCCATTGCAGGCCTACTTCCGGATTAACACCGAGAACATGGGTCAGTTCGAACGCACGCTGATCATCGCCGACGAAGGTTCCTATGTTCACTACGTCGAAGGCTGTACCGCACCGATCTACAAGACCGACTCGCTACACTCGGCTGTTGTAGAGATCATCGTCAAGAAGAATGCTCGCGTTCGTTACACGACCATTCAGAACTGGTCCAACAACGTCTACAACCTGGTCACCAAGCGTGCAGTCGTTGAAGAAGGCGGCACCATGGAATGGGTCGATGGCAACATCGGCTCCAAGGTCACCATGAAATACCCAGCCGTTTACCTAACCGGTGAACACGCAGCTGGAGAAACCTTGACCATGGCCTTTGCTGGCGCCGGCCAGTACCAGGACACCGGCTCCAAGATGGTTCACCTGGCGCCAAATACCAAGTCGAACATTATTTCCAAGTCGGTTGCCCGTGGTGGTGGACGCTCCGCCTACCGCGGTCTAGTCCAGATCGCCGAAGGCGCCAAGAACTCCGCAAACAACACCGAGTGTGACGCGTTGTTAGTCGATACCATTTCCCGTACCGACACGTACCCATACATCGACATCCGCGAAGATGATGTCACCCTGGGTCACGAAGCAACCGTTTCCAAGGTCTCCGAGATGCAGTTGTTCTATCTGATGAGCCGTGGTCTGTCAGAAGAAGAAGCCATGGCCATGATCGTCCGTGGTTTTGTGGAACCCATTTCGCGTCACCTGCCAATGGAATACGCACTCGAATTGAACAAACTTATTGAACTGCAAATGGAAGGATCGGTGGGCTAAGCGTGGCCAACACTGACGCAACTACTCTCGACGACGGCCCAGCCCTGTTGATCCCAGGGATGGGCGAAGAAGGCGAAACACTTGTCGTCAAGCAAGCCGCTGGCCAGCAGTCCGAGACCGAAGAAGTAAAGTTCGGCACCTCGCGTGCGGACCGTGCCACCAGCTTCAACCTTGCAGATTTCCCGGTCCTGACCGGTGAAGAAGAAGACTGGCGCTTTACCCCGCTACACCGCCTTGCCGGGCTGCACCTGCCAGACGGCGACGACGCGCTGCTGACCGGTGTCGAACCCAAGGTTTCCGTCACCGAACACGAGGGCGTCACAATCGAGACCGTTGGTCGCGATGACACACGCCTGGGCTCCTTCATGGTCCCAGATGACCGCACTTCTGCTGCCGCCTGGGCCTCCTTCACCGAAGCCACCGTGATCACCGTGGCTGACAACCTCGAAATTGACAGCCCGATCACCGTTTCGGTGGAAGGTAACTCAACGGATCCAGCAGCACAGCACATCTATGTCGCTGTCGGAGCCAATGCCCACGTCAACCTGGTCATCAATCAAACTGGCAAGGCGACTGTCTCACAGAACATCGAATTTGCCGTTGGTGAGGGCGCCAATGTGAATGTCACCTCGATCCAAGCCTGGGATGATGAGACTGTTCATGTCGGTTCACAGCAAGCCTCCCTGGGTAAAGACTCGACCTTCAAACACGTCGTTATCACCTACGGCGGTTCGCTAGTACGTCTGACCCCGATCACCCGCTTCGCCGGTGAAGGCGCGACCACCAACATGTACGGCCTGTACTTCGCTGATGCGGGTCAGCACCTGGAACACCGTATCTTCATTGATCACTCGACCAACAACTGCACCTCGGATGCCCTCTACAAGGGTGCCCTGCAGGGTAAAGGTGCGCGCACCGTATGGGTTGGCGACGTCCTGATTCGTGGGAACACCTCAGGTACCGACTCGTATGAGAAAAACGAGAACCTCCTACTCAGCGAAGGTGCGCAGGCTGACTCGATTCCTAACCTGGAAATCGAAACCGGCATCATCGATTCCGGTGGCCATGCATCCTCCGTTGGACGTTTTGATGAACAGCAACTGTTCTACCTGATGGCTCGGGGTATCCCAGAGCCGCTAGCCCGCAAGCTGATCGTGCGTGGTTTCCTCAACGAAATCATCCAGAAGATCGGCATCGAGGAAGTTGAAACAGCCGTGACTGAGGTCATGGAAGACGAAATCGCCGACCTCGAGCTCTAAGCCCCACCTGTAGCCATTACCCAAAGCCCCGTACCCACGGGCAACAAGGAGACTTTTACAACAATGTCAACTCTTGAGATCAAAGATCTGCACGTCAGCATCGATACCGAACAGGGCGAGGTAGAAATCCTCAAAGGTGTCAGCCTGACCATCAACTCCGGTGAAACCCACGCCATCATGGGCCCGAACGGTTCCGGAAAATCCACCCTGGCTCAGGCCATCGCCGGTCACCCCGCGTACAATGTCACCAGTGGCACAGTCCTGTTGGATGGCGAGGACGTCTTGGAGATGGAAGTCGACGAACGTGCTCAGGCCGGCTTGTTCTTGGCCATGCAGTACCCAGTAGAGGTACCAGGTGTGTCGATGACGAACTTCCTGCGTACCGCTAAGACCGCTCTTGACGGCGAAGCACCAACCATCCGCACCTGGGCCAAAGACGTTCGCGAAGCCATGGAGAACCTGGAAATGGACCAGACTTTCGCAACTCGTAACGTCAACGAAGGCTTCTCCGGTGGTGAGAAGAAACGCGCAGAAATCCTGCAGCTGGAACTCTTCAAACCAAAATTCGCGATTCTTGATGAAACTGACTCCGGCCTAGATATCGACGCCCTGCGCGTTGTCTCCGACGGTGTCAACCGTGCCCAGGAAAACAATGGCATGGGTAGCCTGTTGATTACCCACTACACCCGTATCCTGCGCTACATTAAGCCAGACTTCGTGCACGTCTTCGTGGACGGGAAGATCGTCGATTCCGGCGGCGCTGAACTGGCTGATCGCCTCGAAGACGAAGGCTACGTCAACTACGAAAAGACCGAAGCCACCGCCTAAGGCGAGTCTGATAACGTGCTAAGCAGACGGATCAGGAGGTAACCATGTCCACTGTTGCACAAACACCATTAGAAGACATTGAAGAGGCCCTCAAAGACGTCATTGACCCCGAACTCGGCGTCAATATCGTTGATCTGGGACTGCTATACGGATTAAACTACGCCGAAGACGGCGCGCTCATCGTCGACATGACGCTGACCACTGCCGCCTGCCCGCTCACCGATGTGATCGAGGATCAGGTTGGCCGTGCCGTCGAAACCATGGTCGATGAATGGCGCCTCAACTGGGTCTGGATGCCACCATGGGGTCCAGAAAAGATCACCGAAGACGGTCGCGAGCAGATGCGCGCACTGGGCTTCAACATCTAACCCAACTGCTTGTTCACCAGCCGGTCGCACACCGCGAGGTATGCGACCGGCTGGTCATTTAACCGCATACACTGATAATGCCCCAACCTCAAAGGACAAAGGAAACATATGCTCACAGTCGGCGTAGACGGATCAGCACTTAGCAACCCAGGACCCGCAGGCTGGGCCTGGTACATTGATGAATCCAACTGGGCAGCTGGGGGATGGGACGAGGCCACCAACAACCGTGGAGAACTCACCGCCATTATTAAAATCCTGGAAGCCACCCGGAATACCGACCACGATCTCACTATCCTGGCCGACTCCCAATACGCCATCAATTCGATCACCAAATGGATGACCGGCTGGAAAAAACGCGGGTGGAAAAAATCCGACGGCAAACCCGTCGTCAATCAAGACCTCATGGTGCAACTCGATGAGCTCATGACCGAGGCTCAAAAGGCTGGGCGAACGATCACTTTCAAATGGGTCAAAGGCCACGCCGGCCACCCACTGAACGAGGCCGCCGATTCGCGTGCCAACGCCATGGCCAAAGGATTTCAAAGCGGTGAGCCAGCACCATCCGGGCCAGGCCTCAATATCAATGCACACCCAGCAGTAAACGCGGAAACGGCTGAAGCCGAACCAGGGTTGACGGCCTCACCGAATGGTTCAGTCACCGTGCACACACCATTGGAGCGAACGATGGCCGATGAAATCGTTTCGAGAGCACAACAGCGCGGCGTTACACCTCACCAAGAACTAGCCCGCCTGATCGAGGCTGGCATGGACGTGCTCTACCGAACCGAACAGTGAACAAAATCGTCAAACACTGCCGGCAGCCCTACACTAGACTAAGCCGCTTCTCTTTCCACCACCGTGAGGTATTACACGCATGATTTCAGCACAACAGTTGTCTGTTGTTGTTGGCTCTCGGACCCTGCTGTCCGATGTCACGTTCCACATCAACGCCGGCGACCGTGTCGGCCTCGTGGGACGCAACGGCGCCGGGAAAACCACGCTGACCAAAGTTCTCATGGATGAAGTCATTCCAGCAACTGGCAAGGTCATGCGCTCCGGAACGGTCGGCTACCTCCCTCAGGATCCACGGACCGGTGACCTGACGCAAACCGTTCGGGACCGCATTCTGTCAGCCCGCGATCTGGCCGAGCTGTCTCGCCGAATGCGCCGGGCCGAAGATGAAATGAGCTCCGCAGATCCCAAACTCATGGAACGCGGTATGCGCCGCTACCCAGCCGCGGAAGCAGAGTTCATTGCGGCCGGGGGATATGCGGCCCAATCGCAGGCTGCTTCTATTGCAGCCAACCTGGGTTTGGACAACAGCATTATGGACCGGCCACTCGAGACCCTTTCTGGTGGTCAACGCCGACGCGTAGAGCTTGCACGGATTCTGTTTGAGAAACCCGACACCATGATCCTGGATGAACCAACCAACCACCTGGATGCTGACTCCATCGTCTGGCTCCGCGAGTATCTTAAGACCTACGAAGGTGGACTGTTGATTATCTCGCACGATCTGGATTTGATCGACGAGGTCGTCAACATCGTCTTCTTTTTGGACGCGACTCGCCAGATCATCGACATCTATTCGATGGGCTATCGTGCCTACCTCAAACAACGCGAAGTCGATGAGCGGCGTCGTCGTCGCGAGCGGGCTTCTGCCGAGAAAAAAGCCGCTGCTCTCTACGCACAGGCCGACAAGATGCGAGCGAAGGCTACCAAAGCAGTAGCTGCCCAGAACATGGCACGTCGTGCCGATCGCATGCTGGCCGGGCTTGCTGATAAACGCGCCGAAGAAAAAGTGGCAAATCTACGCTTCCCGACACCTGCCCCGTGTGGGAAAGTACCCTTGACGGCCGCTGGATTATCAAAATCTTATGGGTCAACTGAAGTGTTTACGGGCGTCGATCTCGCGATTGATCAGGGCTCTCGGGTAGTCATTCTTGGCTTTAACGGAGCGGGCAAGACCACGCTACTGAAGATCCTCGCCGGGCACGCAGAACCAGATTCAGGACAAGTCAAGCCCGGCCACGGTCTGAAACTGGGTTACTACGCCCAAGAACACGAGACTTTAGATATCAACCAGTCCGTGTTGGGAAATATGACATCCGCGGCACCAGATCTCGACGCAACCACTGCTCGGACGGTTCTTGGGTCATTCTTATTTTCCGGCGATGACGTCCACAAGCCTGCAGGCGTGTTGTCCGGTGGTGAAAAGACTCGACTGGCATTAGCAACACTGGTGGTTTCTGGGGCGAATGTTTTACTCCTCGATGAGCCCACCAACAACCTTGATCCGGCGTCGCGCGAAGAGATTCTAGCGGCAATCCGCAATTATGAAGGTGCCATAATTCTTGTTACGCACGATGCCGGCGCGGTCGAAGCCCTTGATCCGGATCGGGTCCTCATCCTGCCGGATGCCGATGAGGATATTTGGTCGGAAGATTATCTAGAGCTGGTGGAACTCGCTTAGGTGCCACAGCTCAGTCAGCCATTGAGCATGGCGTCTTCGATTTCCTCGTCGGTTAATTGACCCTTGCGACGTTTCACCGGTTTGACGCGTTCAACCCGGTGCGCCGAGATGTAACCATCTTCTTCTCGTTCCCCGTAGATTTCGTCTTCACGGTTTCGGACAGCCTTTTGATAGGCCAGCCAGCCCCACACGACGAAGGACATCAGCCCGAACGTAAACCACTGCATCGAATATGACAGATGTGGTCCTTCATCACGTTGTGGCTCCGGCATCTGTTGGGGGACCACATCCATTTGAGGTGATTCTCCAGCCATGAGACCGTACGCGTCTTCTGCCACGTCATAGTCGAGCTGTTCATTGACGGTTGGAAGATTAATGGACGCTACCTGACCAGCGGGGGCATCGCGATTAATGGTCTCTTCACTAGGGACGACGCGAATAACAATGCGCGCTTGGCCTTCGGGTGGGGAGGGTATTGCATCTGGTGTGGATGCATCTTTACCAATCGGTAACCACCCACGATCTACCAGGATACGGTCGCCGGATTCAGTCACGAAGGGTACCAGTACTTCAAAACCTGGCACACCAGCGCGGGGCCGATTTCGGGCGACTAACGTATCTTCGGTGAGATATTGGCCGTCTACTATGACCGGTGTCCACTTGTGTTGTTCTTCGAAGTTCCCAAAGAGGTGGCCGGCCTCCGAGTAGGGGACGGGTTCAATGTCATAGTTACCGACGATCTTATTGATCTCATCGAGTTTTTCCATGCGCCGATCCATCTGCCATTCGCCGAGAAATACGGTTGCGATGGAGAAGATAATGCAGAAGATGAACCCGCCAATCCAGGCACCTGACAGCAGAAACCGGAAATTCAGCTTCGGTTTCTTCGTGGTTTCGGACTGTTGTTCAATGCTCATGAAAAATTGTCACCTGGGTAGCGGTTGGATTTCTTTGAGAAAGGCTCGAGATGATAAGAAGTCGGCGAGGAACTGTCTATGCTCATCACAAGCCAACCAGATTTTGCGACGCTCCGAGTTGTGAATTTTCGGATTATTCCATAACAGTTGCCAGATGGCGTCCGCAGTGCACGCTTTCCGCGAGCATTGCGGCACGGTATTTACCGGGTCGGATATCGTTGAGCCGCTCTGAAGGAGATTTCCCAAAAGATCAGGACCTTGTGTCATCATATCTTCTTCTCATCTTGGTCCAGATCAGCCTGACCTGCTGCGGATTCAGCGGATGGCGTGCGGGGTGCTTGGTCGCTGGCGTCGTCAATGACATCACCGATAATCACCGCGTCGTCGTCGCTTTCCTCAGCTTCGTGCTTTGCGGCTTCCAACGCAGCCTGTTGGGGAGGAACCGTTGTAATAGAGCGATTTTCGACTTGTCGGATATTATTTGCGATCTGCACGCCAATCCACGGTGCCAACATGCCGCCGATAAACACCGCAATCTGAACCCAGCCATGGGTTAGCAAGACGACAAACAATGAGGCAATCCGCACACCGATCAATACCGCATAGATTCGGTTTTTACGCTCGGAGTCGGCAACAACTGACTCGGAAGCACCCGTGATGAGATAGACCTGGTGATCTGCTTTTTTCTGTAGGCGTTTGTGCTCTCGACGGTCTCGTTTTTGGTGTCGGGAGGAGGATTTCGACTGATGGCTCAAGTCGCCTCCTTTCGCGCCGGACGTTGTGCGGCACAAATTTCGTTACGTTAGGGGTTGCAGCATCTATTGTCTCACTTTCCCGCTTAGAGTAGTGACAAAACGTCTCGATCAATCTCAAGGAGAAAATGTGGCGCAAGGCCGAAGTGTATTAGTAACTGGCGGAAACCGGGGGATTGGTCTGGCCATCGCCCGAGCTTTTCAAGCAAATGGTGACAAGGTAGCGATCACCTCACGCTCCGGTGAGGGCCCCGAAGATTTATTTACGGTGCAAGCGGATGTCACTGATATGGCTTCCCTCGATGCAGCATTTGAAAAAATTGAAGAAGCTCACGGCCCGGTTGAAGTGTTGGTGAACAACGCCGGCATCACCAACGATCAATTGCTCTTACGCATGTCCGAAGAGGACTTTCAACAGGTCATCAATACGAACCTGACAGGCTCGTTTCGTGCGCTGAAACGCGCTACCCGAGGCATGGTCCGACTCAAAAAGGGCCGAGTCATCTTCATCTCTTCTGTCGTTGGACTGTACGGTTCACCAGGTCAGGTCAACTATGCGGCTTCTAAATCGGGGCTTGTTGGCATGGCACGTTCCTTGACCCGCGAACTGGGCTCACGCAACATCACCGCAAATGTGGTCGCCCCCGGCTACATTGATACCGAGATGACACAAGAGCTCAGCGAGGACTTGCAAAAGCAATATAAGCAAGCGATACCAGCGGGACGCTTTGCGGCACCAGAAGAAGTTGCCAACGTAGTCCGCTGGTTGGCGTCTGATGAAGCAAGCTATATTTCAGGTGCAGTCATTCCAGTTGATGGCGGCCTAGGGATGGGACACTAAAACCTATGACACAGACTCAAGATTTAGCTAATAAAAGTATTATCGTCACTGGCTCCTCACGCGGAGTCGGCGCCGCCACTGCACAACTGTTGGCTGAGCGTGGCGCCGGAGTGGTGATTAACTACCGTCAGAAAGCACCGCGGGCCAATAAGGTCGTCAAACAGATTGCAGAAGCCGGCGGGAAGGCAGTCGCTATCGGCGGTGACATCACCACCCCTGAGGGCCGTCAGGCCATGATCCAAGCTGCCCAAGAATCCTTTGGCGGATTGGACGTGTTGGTGCTCAATGCATCAGGTGGTATGGAAAGTGACTTTGGAGAAGACTACGCCATGCGCCTCAATCGCGATGCGCAAGTCGCCATGCTGGAAGAAGCCGCTGACGTCATGAACGCTGGGGCACAGATCGTTTATGTCACCAGCCACCAGGCGCACTTTATCGATGACGTTCCAACTATGCCGGAATACGAACCTGTCGCGAAATCGAAACGCGCCGGCGAGGTTGCGCTGCGTGAGCGTATACCGATGTTGGAAGAAAAAGGCATCGGGTTTGTTGTAGTAACCGCGGACATGATCGAAGGCACGATCACGGCAACTCTGTTAAACCGGATGAATCCAGACGCGATCGAATCCCGACGTGAAGCCGCTGGAAAGCTCTATACCGTCGAAGAGTTCGCAGAAGAGATCGCGGCCCTTGTTGGGCAAGATCAACTCGAGATTGGCCACACGGAATATGTCGGTGGGGCCAAAGACTACTTCGAACAGCTCGAAAATAAGTAAAGTCCTTTTGATGCAATGGCGCCGAAAGAAGTTTCGGCGCCATTGTCGTCCCCAGCCGCTGAGAGCCCAGAAGTTATAACCAAGCTAACTCTCGGGACTGGTCAGAAACCCAATACAGCTCGCAGAACGTCGTGGCTGGGGACCTCAACAATGCAGTCGGCATGCCTGCGCACAATCGGCTTCGGACAGAACCCGACTCCGTATCCAGCAAGGGCAATCATGTCGAGATCATTAGCACCATCTCCGACAGCAACTGTGGCTTCCAGTGGCACACCGCGTTCCTGGGCCCACTGGCGCAACATGTCTGCCTTGGCGGTTCGATCGATAACACGTCCAGTGACCTTACCGGTGAGTTTGCCATCCGAGATCTCCAACGTATTGGCCGTGAATCCATCAAGCCCAAGTTGTTTGGCCAGTGGTTCCAATGCGTGGGTAAACCCTCCCGATACGGCATACACGTACCCGCCAGCTTGTTGGACGGCGTCGACTAATTCTTGGGATCCATCATGGAGTGTGGCCGCGGCAGCGACTTCATCTAAAACTTCTTGTGGCAGGCCAGCCAGGGTGGCCACCCTGTGATGCAGCGAGTCGGCAAAATCGATTTCGCCTCGCATCGCACGTTCTGTGACTTCAGCGACCTCTTGCTCTTTGCCCGCATGCGCTGCCAGTAATTCAATCACTTCCTCGTGGATAAGTGTCGAATCCACATCAAAGACCACCAGTGGTGCCTGCTCTTTAAATATTTCAACCTGCGCGGAGGACAAGACAGCGGAGTACCAATCAGCTGGCAGATCTTTGAGACGGTCTGCTGCCGAGACCCAGCGATGCCCGGTAAAGCCAACACCCACAAGACTTTCCGCGTAGGTGGGCACACCGTCTAACCGTGAATGCCCCACGTTGTTATAGACCACTACGCGGTCACCAATCTTCATGTTGGCAATATTTATCGGCATTACCGGTTCCTTTCACCAAATCGTTGTGCATCTAGCCTAGTCTGGTTGCTATGAGTTCCACCGAATTAATCCCCTCTGCAACAATTGCGCAACGCCCCATTGTGGCCCCGCACGACTTTGAACCACTGGAAGACTCTGTCCTCCATATGTCACATGTGACACTGCGTCGTGGTGAGAATGTGTTATTGGACGATGTCTCATGGCACATCGAAGAGGGCCAGCGCTGGATTGTAATGGGACCCAACGGTGCCGGCAAATCAACACTGATTAATATCGCAGCAACACGAATGCACCCCACCAAGGGAAACGTTGCGATCTTAGGTGAAGTTCTAGGCGCGGTGGACGTTTTTGACCTGCGTCCATCGATTGGGCTGTCGTCAACTCTGTTAGCTCAGCAAGTCCCCGGGGGCGAAACCGTCCAAAACCTCGTGGTGACGGCCGCTTATGGGGTCACGGGCCGATGGCGTGAAGAATACGAACCAGAAGATCTACAGCGTGCAGAAAGCTTGTTAGCACGCTGGGGGATCGCTGGTTACGAAGACCGTAAGTTCCGCACGCTATCAGAAGGCGAACGCAAGCGTGCTCTGATCGCGCGCGCCATGATGACCGATCCAGAGCTGTTGATCTTGGACGAGCCGGCTGCTGGGATGGACCTGGCCGGTCGAGAAACTCTTGTTCGTTCCTTGAGTCAATTGGCCACCGATCCATTCTCGCCCACGCCGATCCTGGTCACCCACCACGTCGAAGAAATTCCGCCCAACTTCACCCACGCGATGCTCTTGCGAGAAGGCCAAGTCGTCTCGGCAGGCCCTATCGAGACAGCCCTGACCGAAGAGACCCTGTCCGAAGCTTTCCGGCTGCCCCTGAACGTGTCGCGAAATGCCGAAGGTCGCTTCTCGGCGTTTGCACGCACCTAAACACGTTCAAGGAGACCCATGGAGATATTGGGTTTGGAGTGGTGGCAAGTACTCATCGTGCTGCTGGCCGGCTTCTGGGCCGGGACCATTAATTCAGTTGTTGGTTCCGGCACACTTGTCACCTTTCCGACGCTCGTTGCGGTAGGCTTTCCTCCGGTCACGGCGCAAATGTCCAATGCCATCGGGCTCGTAGCGGCCGGTTTTTCTGGTACCTGGGGGTATCGGCGTGAGCTTCGCGAAGCCGGTACGATTGCCAAGAAACTAACCTGGGGATCACTGGCCGGGGGCCTTATCGGGGCCACCCTGCTGATGCAATTACCAGCAACCGTGTTTGACTATGCGGCTCCGATCCTGATCGTCTTTGCTGTACTCTTCGTGGTGTTCCAGCCACGACTCAACGCATGGGTGCGACGACGGCGGCAGGCCGATGGCGATGAACCCGTCAGCCCGGAGGTTTCGCCAGTGCCATCAGGACGCGTTACTCCCGCACTGTTCGTGCTGGTTTTTCTAACCGGTATCTACGGCGGTTATTTCGTGGCCGCCCAGGGGGTCCTCCTGATGGGCATCCTTGGCGTCTTTATGACGACGGGAACGCTGGTGCACGCTAACGCCATCAAGACCTGGTTGTCGTTGGCCGTCAACCTCATCGCCGCAACCGGTTATCTGCTCTTTGCTTTTGATCGGATTGACTGGACTGCGGTATTACTCATTGCCGTGTCCTCTTTGATCGGCGGGTCACTGGGGGCCAAAATTGGACGCCGTATTCAACCAAAGATGCTGCGTACCGTCATCGTGATTGTAGGTGTTGTTGGCGTCATCAATATGGTGCTGCGCCTCGTCAACGGTTAGCGCTTCTCCAGTATGGGCGGCGCTTTGGAGAGTAGGCGACGCATATCTTGCACGAGATGCCAGATCTTTGGATACCGTGTAGGATATATCCTTGGTCTAAAGACCGAATTGTCAATTAGTCTTCGTGCAGCTGGCAAAATCCAGTGGCACTAACGAAGGAACTTAGTATGAAAAAAGATATTCACCCTGATTACAACTACGTAATCTTCAACGACCTGGCATCAGGCGAACGTGTTCTGACCCGTACCACCGCTACCTCGGAGCGCACCGCAGAGTGGGAAGACGGTAATACCTACCCGGTAATCGATGTTGAAATCTCCGCTGCTTCGCACCCGTTCTACACCGGTAAGCAGCGTATTTTGGACACCGCTGGCCGTGTTGAGCGCTTCAATGCTCGTTTCAAAGGCTTCGGTGGCAAGAAGTAACCACCGAGTTCTTCTTTCAATAAGCTTTACAGCAGCGTCACACGATGTGTGACGCTGCTTGTGTTAAGGACACTAATTCACGTGCTCTCTAAGCGTTCGGTTCGCATACGTGCTGAGATCAAAGCAATCAGCGTCCCCACCAATGAGCCGATGAACGTCTCAAATACGCGGTCGACAACTAATACAGATGGAGCAATTGGATTCGCCAAGCTAATCATCAAAAGTGCTAGGGGAGTCACTGCTAACATAGCGACCCCGTAGTTACGACCGATGAGCAATTCGGCTACACCCTGGAGCACGACAACGACGACAAGTAACGCCACGATCGGCAGTTCTAGCCACAATAATAGGGCGGCCACTAACACACCCAAAGTGGTACCTGTGAAGCGCTGCAAACCGCGGGTGATGCGATGAGTGGTTGCCGTTCCAGCCAGAACGACGCTTGCGGCAACTGTCGCCCAGTACCAATGATCATTATCGAATGTATGACCAATAAGCCCCGCCAGCAATGCTCCAATACCCACCTTGACTGGCACAGACCACTCGCCCCGGAAGTTCGCTTTTTCTAGTGGGCGAAACACCTTCACAATACTTCGAGTGCGCAGAAGCCCCAGCGTCGCCGTCAGAGCTAAACTCCACAGTACTGTTGAGCTCGCCACAATGAGCACTTGGGCTACGTTGCTCCAGGTAGCCGGCATGGTTGCTACAGCTCCTGCAGCAAACACGGCAAAAGTCGCACCCCCAGGATGCCACCGAAAACCAATCGCTATTGCCGTGACCACTGTCGCGATCAGCGCGACCATCATAATTCTCACAGTGATCTGCGCATCGAAAACTGCCAGCAGGGTGCCCACGACCATCACGCTGATGAAGACCAACCCGGCACCCAGTTGCATACGAAGACGATCCCCGTAGTAATGGAACCGACCGTATAGTGAAGCTAGGGAACCGAATGATGCATAGATGGATAGATCCATGCGATCCAGCATGTACAAGACGAGTAGCGGAACCGCAATGGAAGTGGCCGCACGCAACGCGACACGGTGAGCACCAGCATGGGGACCAAACGAGAACGCCGCTTTACGTATTTTGCGTACCGGTGAGGTCTCTGGCCTAAGCCAATCCGTATTACTGCTGGTAATACTCGTCTTCTCCTAAGATCGTAAAGTAACCCTGTCCTTGGAGATGATCTTCATCCTCAGTTCGAATAGGGCCGCCTTCTCTGGAATCCAGCAATGAAAATACTGCACCGATGCTACCGGAGATGGTCATAAGAATAGCTGCTGGGTTGGCAATTGCTGAGCCAGCGCCTTCCCATCCGGGCCCGAATAATACTGCAACAAGCGCAGTCGCTTGGTCCGGAGTCCCTAATGAAAAAATAGTGCTATCGGGTAGGAACATTCCCACCACAAACGCCCAGAAAAACGCGAACCAAAGCCATGCGACTGAGCGCCTTGTCGGGATCATACCGCGTGATGCTGGAACGCCTAAGGTCACACATCCAATAGCGATCAGAATCAGAGGCAAGGTAATAGTAACGACCCATGCGATTGGAACCGTGGTCCCAATAATAAGTCGTGGAACAAGAATCCAAGCGGCGAGGATGAAAGTCCCAACCCACCCGCCGGAAATACCGAATTTATGCCACCCAGTTGGCACACCCTGCTGTGATTTTCCCATATGAACTAGCCTAGCCCGAAGAAAGATTCGCTGTGCTCTCAACGTGATCTCCACGACACCGAGCCAATGCGCGGATGATCAAGCTGACCGTAGAGGAGCTACCGGGGTTATGCGCAAAACGTGGACGGAAGCGTTGCTCTGGCGAGTATGGTAGAACCATGACTGCTCGAAACGCTACTGACAACCAACAACTCCATGGTGAATTCAAAGTTCCAGGTGGCAAGTTAGTCATCGCCGACCTCGAAGTGACAAATGGAAAAATCTCGCGAGCCAATATCAACGGTGATTTTTTCCTGGAACCCGATGAGGCGCTTGATGACATTAACCAAGCCCTGGTCGGGCTGAGCTACGATTCCAGCCACAGCACGATAGCCGGAGCTATTGACCAGGCTGTCGACGAATCCGTGGTGATGTTTGGTTTTGATGCTCACGCTGTTGCAACAGCCGTGCGGAGAGCTACCGGTTTTGCCACTCGCTGGGACGATCATAACTGGGAAATTATTGTGCCCACAGAAATCCCGATCTATACCCAAGTGGCCCTTGACCAAATCTTGACGGAAGATGTTGGTGCAGGACGCGCAAATCCAGCAATGCGTCTATGGCGATGGCCACTGTCCGATCCGTCTGTCGTGATCGGCTCTTTCCAGAGCTACAGTAATGAGGTCGACGCCGAGGCCATCGCACGACACGGCATTAAGGTTGCCCGCAGGGTCTCCGGTGGCGGAGCGATGTTTATGGAAGCGGACAACGCGGTCACGTATTCGCTATACACTCCTACCTCGCTCGTGGACGGTATGAGCTTTTCTGATTCCTACCCGTTCCTCGACGCCTGGGTGATGGAGGCGCTGCAGCGAATGGATGTCAAAGCCTTCTACGAACCGCTCAATGATATTTCCACGCCGGAAGGCAAGATTGGGGGAGCTGCCCAAAAACGCCTGGCGTCTGGCTCCATGCTGCATCACGTCACGATGTCATATGACATCGATGCCCAGAAGATGACCGACGTTTTGCGCATCGGTCGTGAGAAAGTTTCCGATAAAGGCATCACTTCGGCGCAGTCTCGTGTCGACCCGTTGCGTCGGCAAACCGGGCTCTCACGGGAAGATATCTGGGAGATCATGATCGATACATTCCAGACACGCTACGCAGCCAACACGCGTGAAGTGACGGCCGAGGAATTGTCTCGAGCAGAGGCGCTAGCTGAACAGAAATTTAAAACTCACGAGTGGATTTATCGCGTGCCATAGGAAGACGCAGAGAGCCGACGAACGGGAGCGCCGGCTCTCACCTATTTCTCTTACGGACGCTTAACGCGCCTGGGCAATGAGACGTTGTGCGATATCGGCTCGTCGTTCGATGACGATCCGGCGTAACGCTGCCGGGGCCTCCTGATACTGGGCTAACCAGATATCAATGTTGACTAACACCGGGTGCGTTGTTTGAGCCCCGGGGCCACCTTTAATTGGCTGGTGACGTAACGGAAATAACCCGTTGATCGTTCTGGAGGCTAAGTTATTGGATCTTGTCTGCCAAATATCGACAAGGCCTTCAAGTAGCGGCATCAGTTGTTTGGCCGCAAAGTCCGGGGACGATGAGGTCAACCCTTGTGCTGTCGCTGTGAGTTGAGCATTTGACAGTACCTCGCCATCGGCGTCTTGGCCTTCGAACACCTGATGCCATAGCTGCCAACGTTGCGCCTGATCGGGAACGGCAGCCACTGCTGTTCGGTACAAGAGTTCGTTATTGGCCGTGGGTGATGCAGCGAATTCAACGTCTAAGCGGGCTCGGTCGATTCTGCCCAGGGATGCCAAGCTGATCAAGAGGAACCAGCGGAGCTCGTCGTCGATGCGTAAGCCGGGAGAAAGTTCTGACGTCTCATCACTTGCCAACAACAGCGTCAGCTCCGGAGCTAGGGCTTCTGTCCCAATACCAAGTCGTGTCAGTGCGCGGGCTACTGAACGTTGGCGATCTGAACCGGGCTCCAGTTGGACTAATGCATCGAGTAATGCGGTGCTAAGTTGTTTGGTCAGTCGCGTGCGTTGTGAGGTTGGTGCAAATTCTTTGAGTGCCGTTACGGCTTGATCCAAAATACGCTCATGCATGGAAACGTCGCTGATCGAGTGACTGAGTCGAGCCACCGCACTAATGAAATCTGCTGCCGAAAGAGTCGCCTGCCGGACCATCGTCCATAAACTCGACCACACGGTTGCTACCGCAGTCGAATCGGGATCAATGACCGGGTAGGTGCTGACAGCATCCAGGGATCCTGGGTCAAGCTGCACTTGAGCATAAGTTTGGTCGTGGTGATTGACTAAGACTGCTCGCGGTACGGAATTATCCACGATCAATTGGTCCACTGCCACAGTTGCTGATCCCGCAGGGATATCCACTCGAGCTTGGTCGGTCACCACGAGTTGCTCGGCGTCATTTAGAGTCAGGATCGCGATGTAGAGGCTGTGTGGGCGCAAAACGGTTTCCCCGGTTTGCGGATCGATTGCCTCTTGATGGATCGTCACGGCGCCATTATTTGCAACGGTGGCTTTCACTGTTGCTGGCCCCGAAGTCTGTAACCAGATATCAGACCACTGCTGCAAGTCTCGACCGGACGCTTCTTCAAGAATTGCTAAAAAGTCTTCGAGCTGTGCTGTGCCAAAGGCAAAGCGCTCAAAATATGTGCTACAGGCGCTGTGGAATGCTTCTTCTCCTACGTAGTGGAAGAGCTGTTTGATAACAGCGGCACCTTTGGCATAAGTGATGCCGTCGAAGTTTTGTCGCGCTGCTTCTAAATCCACGATATCGGCAACAATCGGGTGCGTAGTCGGATAGGAGTCCTGTACATACGCCCAAGCTTTACGCTGATGAGCAAAAGACTGCCACGCCCCGGGCAGATCAGTCGCATCGGCGACGGCTTTGGTGCCAAAGAAGTCAGCAAATGATTCTTTCAACCACAGATCATCCCACCATTTCATGGTGGCAAGGTTGCCAAACCACATGTGCGACATTTCGTGCATCACAGTCGTTGCTCTGGCCACGTGTTGGGAGGCAGTTGCTTGTGAGGTGAAGATATAGGACTCATTGAAGGTTACTAAGCCCGGGTTTTCCATCGCCCCGAGGTTATATTCGGGGACGAAGGCCTGATCATATTTACCCCACGGGTAGGGGTAGTGAAATTGTTCATGGAACCAGGTCAGGCCCTGTCGAGTGAGGGTGAAGAGCTCTTCAGCATCGACATGTTCGGCTAAAGATTGGCGCGCGAAGATGCGCAAGGCCATGGGTTCCGTGCTGTCGTCGTGGGGGTCCCAATGACTGTCGAACCTGGCATACGGGCCAGCTAAAAAGGTGGTGAGGTAGGTAGATATCGGGTGCGTTGGAGCAAAACGGACCCTGTCGATTCCGGATGCAACGGGCTCTCGATCGATTTCGTGCCCGTTAGATGCCAGTGTCCAGGTGTCTGGACCGATGATCGTGACATGAAATGCCGCTTTGAGGTCTGGTTGCTCCATATTTGGGTAGACGCGTCGGGCATCAGCAGGTTCAAACTGCGAATACAGATACACCTGACCATCGACCGGGTCTACGAAGCGGTGGAGTCCTTCGCCCGAATGTGAATAGCGACTGTGTGACTGAATGACGACTTCGTTCTCGGCAGCAACATTGGGGATCAAAATGCGGGCTGTACCGGCGATTTGCCCGATGTCTTGTGGCACCCCGTTGATCGAAACGGATTCTACCGAATCACCCAGATAGTTGACGAACGTGTCTTCTCCTGGCCTGGTCGCAGTGAACCGAAGGGTGGTGGTGACCGGATAAGTGGGCTCATCCAATGCCATCGCATTGGATAGGTCAAGTTCGACCTCATAGTTACTCATGGTGATGAGCTCCGCCCGGGCGTAGGCCTCCTCGCGAGTGAGTCGTTCATCATCCAGCAATGGGGTAGTAGACATAATCCTTATTCAATCATCGACGAGATCGCAGTTGCTGTCTGTAACGCCACCGGTGTAGGTGGCCCAGCAATACCTACGAAATATATCAGCGTGCTGTTGATATGGGATGATCAACAGCACGCTGATGCATGACGAGTGGTTTCGCGGGTTAGCTTTGTCGCGAGCGGTGCACCTTCTCAAGGATGGGTGCCTCGCCGGAAGCCCGCAGACGACGATAATACTCGGCAGCTTCTTCCTGGCGCTCGTGTTCTACACCGGAGGCGATATCCATTCTCAGGTGGTGTTGGTTGTAACCAAAAGCATCGACCAGATCTTGAGCATGTGGCCGAAGCCGGGCGGCTAGTCGGTTGGTGTACTGGCGGAGGGTCTTCGCTCGTTGTTGGGAAATCCGCCCGTATTCGATGAACCATCCAAGATCTTGTTCGATCGTGGACAACGCAAACAGGTCGCGCATCCAGGTCATGATCTTCTGTGTTTCCCGGTCTTCAATAGCCTCAAGCGCGGTAGTAAACGATTCCCATTGCAGCAGCTGGGCGTAAGATTTCGCAGCTTTGATCAGATCGTACTGGTTTTCATTAAACACCCGAGCTTGTTCGGCTTGAGATTCTTTGGCCACCGGTCGTAATACTTCGGCAACCTCGGCAATTTGAGTTCGGACCCGGTCAGCAAAAAGGCTGCGTTGTACATCAGGATCTTTCAGCCAGGTGGCAGAACGGCGCTCGGATCCAACATCAGATACCTGTTGCACCACACGACGCAAACCGGACCGTTCGTATAAGCTGTATTCCGCGCGTTCGGCGACGTATTTTGTCAGGACTTTAAACGATGGGTTCGCAAATTCTTTCGAATAGTCTCCCAGCAGCCGACGCCCAACAAGTTGCAATAAGACGTTGTTATCGCCTTCAAAGGTGGTGTAAATATCCAGGTCATCGCGCAGTGCACTGAACCGGTTTTTCGAAGCGATGTACCCGGCTCCACCGGTCGCTTCACGGGCTTCTTGATAGACGTCCAGGGCGTTCCACGTGGTGACAGCTTTAATGCCTGCCGCGAGTGTTTCAAGTTCCTGCCGATTTTCATCCGTGTCGTTTTCACCGGAGAAGACTTCGTGGAATTTCACTAACAGATCGTTGGTCGTAAAAATATCAGCGTATGTCCGCGCCAGACGGTCGATGAGACGACGCTGGTGTAACCCATAGTCCAACAGGACTTGTTCTTCGATATCAGAAGCAGCATTGAACTGCCGACGCTGGTTGCCGTAGGTTATGGCACCCGTCAGCGCCAGGGCTGAGGCGTTAGCTGCAGTCGTGGCAAGTGAAACACGTCCTTGGACTAGTGCTCCCAGCATGGTAAAGAATCGACGTCCCGAGGAGGGAATTGAAGTTGAATATTCACCATGTTCATCGACGTCGCCCAGTTTATTGAGCAAATTCGTGCGCGGGATCCGCACCTGCGTGAAATGTAGTCGCCCGTTGTCGATGCCGTTGAGACCACCCTTGTAGCCGTCGTCTTCACCGCCGACGCCGGGCAAAAAGTTCCCCTCGTCGTCACGCAGCGGAACAAAGAACGCATGGACGCCGTAGTTGACGTTCTTGGTAATCAGTTGGGCAAAGACCACAGCGGCTTTGCCATGGAGTGCGGCGTTACCGAGGAACTCTTTCCAGGCCGCTTTGAAGGGGGTATGGATTTCAAATTCGTCGTCCTCGGGGATGTAGGTGGCGGTGGTGTCGATATTGCCAACATCCGACCCGTGGCCAATCTCTGTCATGGCGTACACGCCCGGCAGGTCGAGGCTTAGTACCCCTGGCAGCCATTTCTTGTGTTGTTCCGCATTTCCTAGAGTCAAGATTGCGGACCCAAATAACCCCCATTGCACACCCCCTTTAATCTGCATGGACGGGTGGGCATGGAACATTTCGGCGAAACCGGCAACATTTGCACCAGGGCTTTCTTGACCGCCGAATTCCTTTGGATATGCTTTGCCGATCACTTTGCGATCAGCGAGTTCTTGTATTTGTTTCAGGGTCAGTTCACGATGTTCTTCCATAGTCAGGTCGAATTGATGATGGAAAATTGGCTCTTCCATCATTTTTCGTACCTGACGACGGTCTGCGGCCCACGGACCCAACAGGAGTTCCTGAAGTTGGTCCTGCTCGACTCGTAGATCTTTTTGTTTTAACGACATTAGTCCTCCTGAGGGTGTTCTTCGGTGCTTTGCGATTCCAATCCAACTAACAACCAATTGGCGATCCGGTGGGCGAGTTCCTCTGCACTGAGACGTGTGGGGTAGCCTGTTTCGGCGATCCATTCTTCACCTGCGGCGCGCACGAACCCGACGGCTGCCACCGCCCAGTAATACGCCAGATTCTTGTTAGCGGCGGTGGAGTCGGCATTTTTGTAATGCGGAAAAACGTGCTCCACCGCTCGTTGCAGGAACCGGGCCATGTTCTGGCGAAAGATATTCATGCCCGTTGGAATCGCCGTCGAGAAGTTATAAACGTTGGGTGAGGAATTGGCCAGTTGTAGGTACACCAACACCATGGTGTATAACCCGTCTCGGGCACTGGGAGCCGATTTACCGGCTTTTTTCAGTTCGGTTTCCATAAAGTCAATCGAGGCCTGCGCGACGGCTTGCTGAAGCCCTTGTTTATCGTTGAAATAACGATAGAACACGGACTTCGAAGTACCAGCATGAGAGGCGATTTCTTCCATTGACACCTCGGGTCCAATACTGTGGACAGCAGCACGCGCCGAGCGAATCAGGTCGTTTCGACGTTGACGACGGTGCGCTTCCCAGCGTGTATTGCGCCCGTCCGGAATTGGTGTTGCAGACATCTTCACGATACTGAGAGTATCAGGTAAGGTGAGTGTCCGTAAACACACTAATCTGTATCCTCGATCATTGGGAAAGAGAATTTGCATGACTTCTACATCCACAGCCGCAATCGCCGGTGGTCCACTTCGACCAGCAGTCGTTCTCGGCGGGAACCGCATCCCCTTTGCGCGCGCCCATGGTGCCTATGCTGGTGCATCAAATCAGGACATGTTGACCTCAGCGCTTGAAGGCCTGGTGGCACGATTCGGCCTCCAAGGCAAAGCCTTAGGAGAAGTTGTCGCCGGGGCAGTCATGAAGCATTCAGCAGATTTCAACCTCACCCGAGAGTCCGTTTTAGGGACGTCACTGGATGCCCATACCCCCGCCCATGACGTACAGACCGCTTGTGCCACAGGTATCGAAACAGTCGGCGGTGTGGCCAATAAAATTCGCCTAGGTCAGATCGAATCTGGCATCGGCGGTGGGGTGGATACGATCTCTGATGCGCCGCTTGCTTTTAATTCTGAAGCTCGCGAATTGTTCATGCAGCTCAACCGTGCACGCACCACCCAAGACAAAATCAAAATTGCACTGAAGCTGCGTCCCAAACATTTCGCACCGTTAGCGCCGCAGGCAGGAGAAGTGCGTACCGGCCTGTCGATGGGAGAGCATCAGGCGCTGACCACCCACCACTGGGGGGTTACTCGTGAGGAACAAGACGAACTTGCGATGCACTCGCACAACAATATGGCATCGGCGTATGACGAAGGATTTTTCAACGATCTCATCACACCGTTTCGAGGCTTAGACCGTGACAATAATATGCGTCCGGGCTCTACCCTGGAGGCCTTGGCAAAGCTTCGGGTGGCTTTCGGAAAGCAATTTGGCGACGAAGCGACCATGACCGCTGGTAACTCGACCCCCATGACCGATGGTGCCGCTGCCGCACTGTTGTCTTCGGAAGAATGGGCGATCGACCACAATCTGCCGATTCTGGCTGAGTTCATGGATTTTGAGGTAGCAGCTGTCGACTTTGTCAATGGCAAGGAGGGGCTCCTGATGGCTCCCACCTATGCGATTCCCCGGATTCTGGATCGGCACGGGTTGAGCCTTGATGATATTGATTTCTTTGAGATCCATGAGGCATTTGCAGGCACCGTGCTGGCAACTATCGAGGCGCTCGGCGACGAAGACTATAACAAGAACGTGTTAGGACGTGACACCGTCTTAGGACAGATCGATCGATCCAAACTCAACGTGAAAGGCTCCTCGCTAGCTTCCGGCCACCCATTTGCCGCCACGGGCCCCAGAATCGTGGCCTCATTGGCCAAGATGCTGCATGAAAAGGGTGAAGGCTCCTTGGGATTGATTTCAGTCTGTGCGGCTGGAGGCCAAGGTGCTGTTGCCCTCATGCGCGGACGCTAACCCCGAATCCGGTACCTGCTGAAAGGACACTTGAATCTTATGTCACCAACAGATAGCTATACCCGGTTCGTCAACCGGCCCTTTGGCAAACAGGTCGCAAAAACCATCGGTTTGCCGCGACCGGTTCCACTACGTCGGCACACTCAAGGCGATCGCTTGGCTTCCGGTTCGATCCTCGTGATCGGGGAGAGCGATGCCGGTAATACTGTCGCTGAGCAACTGTGGGCTGAAAGCTATGATGTGCGCCGAGATCCAGGGTTGAAACAAAAGTTCTCTGCGATCATCGTGGCGTTCGACGACGCGGCACACCCAAGCGATCTATCCGAACGGGTGCTGCAGGTGAGTGCCGCACTTCGTGGGCTGGAACCAAATGGCCGGGTTATCACGATTTTCCGTGACCCACAAGACTCGTCAATCAGCAGCGACGCGAATCGCATAGCGGTGCGCCACAGCGTTGAGGGTTTCACCCGGTCGTTGGCTAAAGAGATGCGCTTTGGAGCCACCACCAATGGAATTATCTTGGGCCAAGATGTGACGATGGCAGCTCCGGCCGCACTAGCTGCCTTACGGTTTTTCTTATCCGGTCGCTCGGCATATGTGGCCGGACAGTTTCTCACGGTCTCTTCCTCGGCAGGAGCTGTCCCAGCAGACTGGGACACCCCGCTGGCAGATATGGTCATCGTGGTGACGGGAGCAGCCCGGGGGATCGGGGAAGCCATCAGTGAAACGCTAGCCCGCGACGGGGCCACGGTCATCGGTGTAGATATGCCCCCTGCTGGCGAAGCGCTGACCACCGTGATGAACCGCGTTGGTGGCATCGCTGTCCAAATGGACATCACAGATGAAAACGCTGGCAACGAGCTTCTCCGTATGGCCGAGCAGCGATTCGGGCGGCTTGATGGCATCGTACATAACGCCGGCATTACTCGTGACAAACTGTTGGCTAATATGGATGCGGCTCGATGGGATTCGCTCATTGCCGTAAACATCACCGCCCCGCTCCGGATCAATGAACAGCTCTTAGCGGCGCTGGGCCAGGGGGTCGTTGCTGAGAATTTTCGCATTACTGCATTGGCCTCAACATCGGGTATTGCTGGTAACCGCGGGCAGACCAATTACGCCGCGGCAAAAGCTGGCATTATGGGCATGACCCAAGCATTGGCAGGCCAATTAGCCAAAACTGGCGGTTCGATTAACGCGGTGGCGCCAGGCTTTATTGAAACCGCGATGACCGATGCGATGCCTGCGGCCACCCGAGAGGTGGCTCGCCGGATGAACTCGTTACAACAAGGTGGCCGTCCGGTTGATGTGGCCGAGGCGATCGCGTTATTCCATACCGACGCCGCAGCAGGGATTAATGGCACAACGCTGAGAGTCTGTGGACAATCGATGGTAGGGAAATAATGGTTGATCTCAACATCGTAGATTCCACCCCGCAACCCGAAAACTTACAACCTGTCAGACTCGGTGAGATCCCCTCGCTCACATCGTCCTATGGCAAAGTCGCCACCGGGTTACTGCGCGCTAAGCAGTCGGTGGCCAGCAGCTTGCCGGGCACCCGGTGGGAAACCAGTGACGTCATTTCTCGTCGACTCGTGGACGATTACAACGCTTTAATGGGGTCCTCCGGTGTGGTGGGGCAGAATTCGGCACCCTCGATCACCGTGCATATCACTGCATTTGGGTTGTCTACAGCGATGATGGCAGAACGCCGCTTCCCGCTGCCGTTACTTGGCATGGTGCACTTGCAGCACAAAGTGTGGCATATGTCCGATGTACCGATCGATCAGCCGGTGCGGATCTCCACGTGGGCACAGAATATGCGTCCACATCATGCGGGTACGACCGTGGAGATCTGGGTGCAGATTCTTGATGCGGCCACAGAGAAATTGCTATGGCAATCTATGGCCGTGTATTTGTCGAAATCGGTAGTCATTCCTGGAGCCAAGAAGCCTGAACGACCAGCCCGTGAGCCGTTCCGCGCGCCCGTGATGACGGGGCAGTGGGAGCTGCCCCGTGATATTGGGCGTCGTTATGGCGCGGTCTCCGGCGATCGAAATCCAATCCATTTATCGAATCTGTCTGCCAAAGCACTGGGGATGCCCAGTGCGATTGCCCACGGGATGTATGCAGCCGGCAGGATGCTGGCAGGCCGCGAGACGTTGGCCCCCTATACGTGGGCTATCGAGTTTGCTTCGCCGATGCGCCTGCCCTCGAAGGTCGCGATCAATTATCGTGAGGCAGGAGACCGTCTGGTGATCACCGGCTGGAATGCCAAGCATGAGAAGCTTCATTTCGCGGCAGAAATACGCCAGTTCTAACGTTGAACTCCATTCGACCGGTCGCCATATAGCAGTGGCACCGGTCGAACTGGTTAATGGTCGCTCAGCGTTTGCATATAGATCCCGGCCATGCGCGCTGCCATTGCAGCCCAGGAAAATCCCGCAGCGTGTTCAATACCCGCAGCTGCGAACTTTTGCCATGTCGCTGGGTCGTGGACTACGGAGGCCAACGCATCAGCCCAGGCGTGGGGATCAAGTGAATCGATCAGCTGCCCAGTCAGGCCATCGACCACGGCCGTGGTGAGTCCGCCTGCCCGATGTGCGATGACCGGTGTCCCACAGGCTTGGGCCTCCAGTGCCACTAGTCCAAACGACTCAGCAACAGACGGCATGGCAACCACGTCAGCGGCGCGCATAATACTGGCTAATGTATCGGGCTGAACCGGTGGAGCAAAGGAGCAGGCTTTGGCTACCCCCAGCAGATGGGCTCTGGCACGCACATCATAGGTTTGGTTTCCAGAGCTCGCCCCCGTGAAATGAATGACGGGCAGCGGGTCTACGCCACGCTTTTGCAGATCGGCCAAGGCATCAATCAGCACGTGCGGTCCTTTAAAATGCTGCAACCGTCCAGCAAATAGAATTCTGGGGCTGTCAGCATAGTCTCGACCCGGCCAGTAGCTGGGACCTTTCGGATCGAAGATGTCGTGGTCGACGCCGGGATGGACGACTGTGATCTTCTTGGCACTCACCCCAGTGTGCTGTATCAGTTCGTGCTTTTCCACCGCGGTGTTAGCGATCAGGGCACTAGCTTTTGTACTGATTAATGCTTCTCGTTCAAGGCGGTACGGCGGTTCAGTGCCGGGGGCAGAGACGTTTTTTGCGGCTCCCAATGTGTGCATCGTGTGTACCACCGGACAGTTCAGCTGTTCAGAAGCTTCCAGCGCTACCACTCCGGAGAGCCAGTAATGGGAATGCATAACCACACGATGCTGCGCCAACTCCCGGATGACCGGCAACATCGTCTGGGCAAACTGTGTCGTCAAGCCAATCAAGGCTTCTTTGGCTAACGCGAGTCGTCCGGCCACAAGAGGGATCACTTTGGACTGAGTTTTTTCATCGAGTACAACGGTCGCATCGCGAACCGAAGTTTTGCGGGTAAAGCAGAGCACTTGGTGACCGGCGCATATCAGAGCCTCGGTCAGATTGCGCACATAAACATTCAGACCACCGGCATCACCCTGTCCAGGTTGAGCCAGGGGAGAGGTGTGCATAGAAATCATAACGATGGTGAGTCGTTCGTCCACGATATGCTCAGCTGCTCCCACAAGAGACGATAGTAGTGCTTAAACGAAAGGATCGGGACGAGCAAAAGCTGAAGTCCCGATCCTTGTGCCAAACGTGCGCGGAGGGGGACTTGAACCCCCACGAGCGATAAAGCTCACAGCGACCTCAACGCTGCGCGTCTACCAATTCCGCCACCCGCGCTGGTGGTGTATTCTCCGGCGAAGGAGAAGGCAACAGCGATAAGCATAACACACTCCCGACCGACCGCGCACCATGGTCGTGTCTTATCGGGTTCGCTAAGGTGGCAGTATGGCTCAACTTTCTGACTCCGACTCGATTTCGCCTGGAATTTTCCGCGATCGAGTTACGAAAATCACTCGAGATCTCATTCAAATCGACACCACCAACTACGGCGGAAATGATTCACGTGGCGAACCAGAGGCAGCAGCATATTGCGCCGCTTTGATGGAAGCCATGAACATGCACCCAGAGATTGTCGAGTCCGAACCGGGCCGCACATCCGTCGTTGGACGCATGCGGGGCTGGGATCCTGCTGCACCAGCACTAGTCCTACACGGGCATCTTGATGTTGTCCCAGCTGATGCCACCGAGTGGTCTGTGGATCCGTTCTCCGCTGCGGTAATTGATGATGTGATCTATGGTCGCGGCGCAGCAGATATGAAGGGCATGGATGCAGTCATGCTCACAGCCCTGGAGCATCTGCATGCCACCGCTCAACGTCCACGACGCGACATCATCCTGGCATTCTTTGGGGATGAAGAAGCCGGGGGAGTCTACGGATCGGACTGGCTCGTGACCCACCGTCCCGATTTATTTGAAGGCGCAACCGAAGCGATCTCCGAGGTCGGAGGTTTCAGCGCGACCGTCGCGGGAAAACGCGCCTACTTCCTGCAGACCGCAGAAAAAGGCATCGCATGGCTCAACCTCACCGCCACCGGTACCCCAGGGCATGGTTCGACCCGACACTCGGATAACGCAGTAACAAAAATGGCAGATGCGATCGCGGCCATCGGTCACCACAAATGGCCCTTGCATTACACCGACACGACTCGCCAGCTCATGGAGGACGTGTCGCGACTCATGGGAGTGCCCTTTGACGAAACCAACCCTGCCCCACAGCTGGAAGCTATCGGGTCTGCTGTGGCATTTGTGGGCTCCACGTTGAGTAACTCCTCAAATCCCACAGGACTGACTTCAGGCTATAAACACAATGTGATCCCAGGAAAAGCCGAGGCGACCGTCGATGCTCGACCATTGCCGGGTCAAGATGAAGAACTCCTTGCCACCATTCGCGAACTCGCCGGCGAGTCTGTGCATGTTGACTACGAACATGCCCGCCAAGCCATCGAAGCACCGTTTGCTGGCCCGCTCGTCGACGCCATGATCAGCGCCATCGCACAAGAAGATCCAGATGCCGTAGTGCTGCCGTTCATGATGTCCGGCGGCACCGACAATAATGCGCTGTCACGATTAGGGATTGCCGGTTACGGTTTCATTCCCTTACAGCTACCGGATGATCTAGCGTTTCCAGAGCTCTTCCACGGAATTGACGAGCGCATGCCAATTGACTCACTCGATTTCGGCGTCCGTGCGCTGCTACGCATCTTAGAGCCACAAAACTAACGTCTTGTGAAAGGACACTATGGGATTACCATATTCGAAATATCAAGACCGCATTGATGCGATACTCACCGAAGAGCTCCTCAACGACATCCGAGATCGAGCGGCCGGGTACGATGCGCACAACGAGTTTCCGCATGAAGATTTGGCAGCCCTCAAACAGTCCGGGTACCTAGCAGCCCTAACGCCCATTGAAGACGGGGGACTCGGGTGGGATTTTGCAACGGTAGTCGATGCCCAAAAGAAGCTTGCCGCTTATGCTCCCGCCACTGCGCTCGCGGTCAACATGCATCTGATCTGGTCCGGTGTCGCCTGGATCTTCCGCGCCCATGGCAACCACGACCTAGACTTCATCCTCAAAGAGGCAGCCGCCGGCGAGATTTACGCATTTGGTATTTCCGAGGCCGGCAACGACGCCGTCCTGTTCGACTCCGAAACGCTAGCAGAAGACCAATCTGACGGCTCGGTTCGATTCACCGGTACCAAAATCTTCACCACACTGTCTCCGGTTTGGACCCGCCTGGGGGTATTCGGTAAGAGCCCAGACGGCAGTGAGCTCATTTACGCGATCGTAGATCGAGAGGCCGGTAACACTGAATCGGATGGATCTCGCTGGGACATGTTGGGAATGCGGGCTACGCAGTCGTTTGTCACGAAACTCGACGGGGTCAGCGCGCCTGCCGATCGGGTTATTCGAAGGATACCGACCGGACCGAACCAGGACCTTCTCACGTTTGCCATTTTCGCAGCGTTTTTGACATTCATCGCAGCGGTCTACGCCGGTATTGGTGACCGAGCAGTCCAAATAGCTGCCGAGAAGCTCCACACGCGTCGGTCAAAAGTACACGGCACCGCACTGTCGCAGGATCCGATCCTACGGTACAAACACGGCGAGGCGATCTTGCGCCAGATGACTCAGGATCAACAGCTGTCCGGGCTGGCAGAAGCCATCACCCAACTCGCCGAGTATGGGGACGAATGGTTCACTCGACTCGTGGCGAACAAGATCTCCGCGGTTCGGGTGGCTAAGGCGCAAGTCGATTATGCTTTCGAAGCCTCAGGTGGCGCGGGGTATCACCGGACCGAAGAAATCGCGCGGCTTTACCGTGATGTTATGGCCGGGGTGTACCACCCGTCGAATGATGAGTCTGCCCACACGACGTTTGCAACGTTTGGTCTCGGTCCGCTGGAAGACTAGACGGCGACCAGGGTGGACTCGACTTTTATGGCCTTACGACGCAACCAGAAACGTCGAGTTCCACCCCGGTACAACAAGGTGCGCTGCAACTCCCAGTGGCCATACTCGGCGTGTTCGACCAACCGTTGACGTGCTTGAGCCAACGATTCACCGGGTGCAACCGTAATCACCAGGTACTCCCATGAATGTCTTCGGGTTAGAGAATCAACACTGCTGATAATCGGTGTGTCTCGCACTCGGTGGCCCTCCTAGGTGGTCTAACGGCCGGTAAATCCAAAGAATTACACCTACTGTAGTCAGCTCGCCCCAAAATCGGAACGTATCGCCACAGCGGTTTCGCACCTGGCCGAGCACACAAATGAGCAAAGTGTAGTCACCTGCATCAATCCAAGCTAGCCTAGAGTTCATGAGCACTGATCCCCGCGTTTCCCTTGAGGCCCTCACTTCAGCACTCCAAGAACATCTCGCCGCAGCCACCAATAAACGTGGTGATGATGACCCCGCGCTAGAACATGCATACTATGCGCTGGCCGATGCCTTCGAAGCCTATGAAGATACCCTCTATGAGGCAACCGGCGAAGTCACTCCGTTAGATATCTTCGAAGATGATGACGACGAAGATGATGACGAAGACGACTTCGAATCTTTCGATGATGACGAAGACGACTTCGACGAGATCGAGATCGATGGGGTAGATGAATCTGACGACTAACGCGCCTTACATGGCGTAGCGTCAAAAATTTCACGGCCGAGTGTCGTAGGGTTGACCAGGTGAACTGGATTGAAGCAATCATCCTTGGCCTGGTCCAAGGCCTAACGGAATTTCTGCCGATTTCTTCGTCGGCGCACCTGCGTGTTGTCGGCGAATTCTTGCCCGGTGCAGCGGATCCCGGGGCAGCCTTTACCGCCATTACTCAAATTGGTACCGAACTTGCGGTCCTGTTGTACTTCTGGCGAGATATCACACATATCATCTCGCAGTGGTTCAAAGCCGTTTTCGGCAAAGTCCCGCATTCAGAGCCAGCGGTTCGTATGGGCTGGCTGATTATTGTCGGTTCAATTCCCATTGGTGTCCTCGGCCTATTGTTTGAAGACCGCATTGATACGACCTTCCGGTCGCTGTGGATCGTTGCCACAATGCTGATCGTCTTCGGCGTGCTCCTAGCCATGGCCGATACTTGGGGTAAACAAATCAGACCCCTCACACGGCTGAGCTGGCGTGATGGCATTCTGTATGGTCTCGCCCAAGCCTTGGCGCTCATACCGGGTGTGTCTCGTTCCGGTGGTACTATCACCATGGGTCTGGCCCTGGGTTACACCCGTGAAGCAGCTGCGCGCTATGCCTTTTTGTTGGCAGTTCCTGCTGTTTTTGCGTCCGGTTTCTATAAACTGGGGAAGTCCATCGCAAGCCCCGATCCCGCAGCGCCTTATGGCATGGGTGAAACCATGGTTGCCACGCTCGTTGCCTTCCTGGTGGGCTACGCCGTCATTGCGTGGCTGATGCGATTTATTTCGAATAACTCGTTCAAAATCTTTGTATGGTACCGCATTTTACTGGGGGCAGCCCTCTACATTCTGCTGGGAATAGGAGTAATTAGCGCTTGACCCATCACAGTTGTTACCCTCATCGGATCAGACATTCGTAAGGAACTTGAGAGTTTTCATGAAATCTTGGATCACGCCGTTCCCGGTGGCCCTACCAGCCCAGCAAGATAATTTGCATTTATTTGATACTGTCACCCAGGAAAAACAACGGGTCACGGTAACAGACGACCACGCCACTATGTATGTGTGTGGTATTACCCCATATGATGCGACCCATCTGGGGCACGCTAACACCTACGTGGCGTTCGACTTGTTGTACCGTTACTGGCTTGCCGCCGGACACCGAGTTACCTACACCCAAAACGTTACCGACGTAGATGACCCGCTGTTTGAACGAGCGAATGAAATGGGCATTGATTATCGAGAACTCAGTGAAGACCAAACAAATCTCTTCCGCTCCGATATGCAGCACCTCAATGTGCTGTCACCATCCCATTATTTAAGCGTTTCAGAGACAGTCGACTGGGTTCGAACCATGGTTCGCGAAATGCTGGACGCCGGCGTCGCCTACACCGTTCCGGGTGACGCCAAGAACCCGGATGGAGATATCTACTTCTCAATTGAAGCGGCCGAAGACCACACAGATTGGCGACTTGGTTCCGTGGGGACGCACAGTCTAGAAGAAATGATCGAGTTCTTCCCCGAGCGTGGCGGCGATCCACAGCGCGCCGGTAAGCGCAACCCGCTGGATCCACTTGTTTGGTCAGCTCGTCGAGAAGGCGAACCGTACTGGCACGACGACGTCCTAGGCGATGGTCGTCCCGGCTGGCATGTCGAATGCTCAGCGATCGCGTATCATACGCTACCAGCGCCATTTACTGTGCAGGGTGGCGGCTCAGATCTACGCTTCCCACACCACGAATTTTCAGCAGCCCATACCACTGCAGTGACCCACCAGCCAATGGCCGAATACTTTGTGCATTCCGGCATGGTGGGGCTCGACGGGGTCAAAATGTCCAAGTCGCTGGGCAACCTCGAGCTCGTGTCAAATCTCGTATCGCGGGTAGAATCACCCATGGCAATCCGCGCCTTGCTGCTGTCGAATCACTATCGCAGCGACTGGTCTTATAGCCATGAAAAACTCGGCGAGGCTACCAAGCGCTTCCAAACGTGGCGCAGCGCCCTAGCATGTGAGCAAGCCGGTGACGCCGAGACCGTACTCAAGGACATCTTTGCGGCCCTCTCCGACGACCTCGACGCGCCTCGGGCTCTCGACGCCGTCGACCAGTGGGCTCAAGAAAGCATCGCGCGGGGAATCCCACGTGCCAGCGACCTACCGTCGATCACAATAGCCGTGGTTCTTGACGCCCTGCTGGGCATCAAGCTCTACTAATTCGTTTTTAGCGCGTTCCGCCACCTTGAGTGGCGGAACCGCCGTCATCTTCGTCACGGCGCTTGAGATAACGTTCAAATTCTCTGGCGATCTGCTCCCCGGAGGCCTCCGGTAGTTGTTCGGTGTCCCGAGCTTCTTCTAGCTGTTGGATATACGCTGCGACATCTGGATCCTCTGCTGCCAGCTCGTCAACTCCGCGCTCCCATGCTGCTGCCTCATCTGCTAGCGACTTGAGATTTAGCCGCAACCCCAGCAGCTCTTCGAGCTCTTTGGTAAGCGCGAGTTGGGCTTTGGGCGATGGTGATTGGGCCACGTAGTGGGGGACGGCTACCCACGTTGCAATCGTAGGCCAGCCCCGATTCGCGGCCTCATCACTTAGCACCCCAGTAATCCCGGTCGGTCCTTCGTAGGTTGGAGTGATAAACCCATCGAGGGTGTCACGCAGCGACGTTGAGGCGCTGGATTTACTGGGAGACAGCGGACGAGAGTGCGGCACGTCAGCTAATAATGCACCGGTGACGATGACCGCATCGATATCCCACCGTTCTGCAGCGTCTAAAATCTCTTTGACAAAGTGACGCCATCGCAGACTCGGCTCGGTACCCAGCACAAAGTACAGCTCAGGTTGATCAGGGTGTGTGAGTCCGGCAAGCGCATGGAACACTCGAGTTCGAGGCCAATCCAGCTGCCCAGTCCCATCCGCATTTCGTGTCACGACTGGCCGCGTGACCTGATAGTCGTAGTATTCATCCTGATTCAGCTCGGTCAATAGATCAGCATTGGTTTGCCGGGCGATCTCTTCGACCGTATCGCTCGCCGCGTCCCCGGCATCAGACCAGCCTTCAAAAGCTGCAACCATGATGCGCGCAGGGCGAGCAGTGCGACCGGCCAACGCGGGGGTGTGCTGTGTCAACCAGCCCAAAAAGCTCTGGTCGTTACCAGAAAATTCAGACATACAATCCATTCGATATGTTCACAAAAACTCTTGGTACCAGCTTAGCTAACAGAACTACCCGGTGATACAGCTACGCCATGGTGACTACGGTTCATTGTCACGCCGTCGGCGCAAAGCGTTTTCACTGCAACGACTTTGGCTTGCCCCGAGACAAAGTGTGGCAGAGTTTAACAAACACTGTTGTCAATGACTGCAAGAACGGACCATCGGGCATGCTTTCCAAAAAAGGCCTCAAGATCGCCGCGGTCGCAGGTGTGCCGATTTATGTTAGTTGGACCTGGTGGTTTTTCGCCGCGCTGATCGTGGTAATTTTTCGACCCACATTTGCTCAGGCGCTGCCAGATGCCAGCGTTGAATGGACCTGGGCGGTTGCGGTATGTTTTGCGCTGATTATGTTCGGCACGGTCCTGTTGCATGAACTTGCCCACGCGCTTGCGGCCCTATCTTTTCGATGGCAGGTCAATGAGATCACCCTGAATTTCTGGGGTGGAGTCACGGTATATGAACACTCGGCGCGAGGCAGGACGCAAACACCGCTTCGGTCGTTATTCGTGGCTATTGTTGGACCCGTTTCTAACTTGTTGATCGCCGGAGCTGCCTGGGCTGTGGTGCAGATTCTGGAGGATCCTTCGGACACGACCCAAGTACTGCTCAGCGTCACGGTGTGGACCAACCTCTTAATTGGGGTGTTCAACCTATTACCGGGTCTCCCGTTAGACGGTGGGCGGGTGGTCGAATCTGCGGTGTGGGCGAGAACCGGATCTCGTGCACGTGGCATGCGTGCTGCCGGCTGGTCTGGGCGGATTATCGTCGGGCTGTTGGTTTTGGGCGGCATCGTCGTGCCATGGGCCCAAACCGGTGACGTGTCAATTTTCGGGATGCTTATCGTCATCATGGTCGCCACCATGCTGTGGCAAGCCGCTTCCGCGACGATCCGGGCGGCCAGAATGCAGCTGCTGGCCGAGCAAATGCGCATCACGGATCTGATGACGCCCGTCCAGACCATCTTGGCCGATAGCAACATCTCCCAACTGGTGCCATTACTGACCGGAACTCGGCCCGGGTTTGAATACCAGCAGCTCCCGGTTGCGGTGCTGGACGTCGATCAGACGACCGGGCATGAGGTCCTGGTGGGTTTGATCGACTATGCTGCGCTAGGTACTGTGCCACGAGCTGCATGGGATCTCCCGGTGAGCACGGTGTCGCGTGCGGTAAATCCCCAGGCCCAAATTCAGGCGACAGCGACCGTAGAACACTTATTCACCACGATCATGGCACACCCCAACGATCTGATCGCGGTCGTCGACACCACGGACACACCTCATCGCATCGTCGGCATCATCAACCCAGAGACGCTTGCTGGCCGGCTCCATGTCTAATCAGTTTTTCGAAAGGACTGTTGAATGACCCCTACGGGTGACAACCACATACCGGTCGGTGCACGGACACGCCGCGGCCCGCTGCGAGCCGGTGAGCGTGTACAGCTGACCGACGAGCGTGGCAAGCTCAACACGATCACCCTGTTGGCGGGTGAAGAGTTCCACACCCAACACGGGGTGTTGCGCCATGACGATATCATTGGCGGCCCCGAGGGTGTGGTGATCGAAAATACCCACGGTTTTGAATATCAGGTGCTGCGCCCCCTGATCTCGGATTACGTGTTGTCGATGCCGCGCGGAGCCACGGTCATTTACCCCAAGGACACGGGCCAAATAATTCATCTGGCCGACATCTTCCCCGGCGCCCGCGTTCTGGAAGCTGGGGTCGGTTCTGGAGGATTGTCCATCGCCCTGCTGCGGGCGGTCGGGGATCACGGCAAAGTGTTTTCTTATGAACGTCGAGCCGATTTCGCCGAGATAGCCGAAGCCAACGTGACCACATTTTTTGGCCAACGCCATCCTGCATTCAGTATCACCCTGGGAGATGTGCAAGAAGAAGCATTGGTAGACCATGAGCCCGGCAGCATCGATCGAGTGGTCTTTGACATGCTGGCCCCGTGGGAGGCCGTCGATACGGTGGCAACCCTTTTAGCACCCGGGGGAGTGTGGCTCAACTACGTCGCCACGGCTACCCAATTGTCGCGCATTCATGAAGCCATCCGTGACGATGGCCGGTTTACTGCTGCTGAAGCCTCTGAGACCATGCTGCGCGGCTGGCACCTCGATGGGCTAGCAGTTCGGCCGCAGCACCGCATGGTTGGTCACACCGGATTTCTGATCATGGCGCGTCGTCTTGCGTTGGGTCAAGAGGGTTTGGAGCTGCGTCGACGGATCAAAACGTTCCAGCAAGAAGACATGGACATTTGGACTCCCGAGGATGAAACCCAATGGCGTGCAGAACAACATGGTCATCGCGAGCCGACCATCAAGCGTGCCAAAAAAGCGGTCCGGCAGTCCAAGGCACAAGCCCAACGAGCTGTCGAGTCTTTAGAAGGTGCCGTGGCGCAGGAAAATTCGCCATCAGACGATGAGCAGCCGGCATAACCTCACCGCCAAGCGGTGGAAGCCACGTAGACTAGGATCACATTCGAGCCCAACCTATTGGAGGTAGTGTTAGCTTGGCCGACAACACGCCGATCGAAGCTCCCCAGGAACCAGTCTCTGCCCAAGTGCACAACGACTTGCAACATAGATACGATTCGACGCGACGTCGACTGGCGACCTTGGTGGAAAATAATCGGCAACTACGTGCCGATCTTGACGCCGCTGCCCGAAATAATCGGCGCATGGTTGATATTTTGAACCTCACGCGCGAAGAGATCACCTCGCTCAAAGATTCCATTGCCGACAACGCTCAACCACCGTTCAGCTTTGGCACTGTACTTGAGGTACATGCGGGCAGGGAACACGATCCTGAGGTTGAACTGCCAGCGGTTGCCCGCCCAAGTGCTGACATTTTGTATTCGGGTCGTAAAATGCGAACGCATATTTCCCCGTTACTCACTCCGACCTCGGTGACCCCCGGCAGTGAAGTGCTCTTGGATGAGGGGCTATCCATAGTGGCGGTGCTGGGTACCAGCCCCACCGGCGAAACAGGCCGCGTCAAAGAAGTCCTTGAAGATCATCGATTGGTCATCGTTGGTCGCAGCGACGATGAACACGTGGTCAAACGTGCCGGAGAGCTCAAAGACCAGCGAATCCGCATCGGTGATGCCGTGTTGGTAGATTACCGTTCCGGCTACGCCACCCAGGTACTGGATATTTCCGATGTGCAGGATGTCATGCTGGAAGAAGTCCCGGATGCGACGTTCGATGACATCGGTGGGCTTGGCAAACAGATTGAACAGATCCGTGATTCAGTCGAATTGCCGTTTCTGTATCCTGAGCTCTACCAAGAACACCATCTGCAACCACCCAAGGGCATTTTATTATACGGCCCGCCCGGCACGGGGAAAACCCTGATCGCCAAGGCCGTCGCGCAGTCACTTGCAGAACGTGCCGACGGGGTGGATCACTCCTACTTTTTGAATATCAAGGGCCCTGAGCTGCTGAATAAGTACGTGGGGGAGACTGAACGGCATATTCGTACGATCTTCTCGCGTGCTCGTGAGAAGGCCTCGGACGGGTACCCGGTTGTCATCTTCTTCGATGAGATGGAATCCTTATTCCGCACTCGCGGCAGTGGCACCTCCTCGGATGTCGAGACCACCATCGTGCCGCAGCTGCTGGCCGAAATTGACGGCGTTGAAGCCCTACAAAATGTGATTGTGATCGGTGCATCAAACCGGGAAGACATGATCGACCCGGCTATCCTGCGCCCCGGACGACTGGATGTCAAAATCCGTGTCGATCGACCAGATGCTCACGGCGCACGGGAAATCTTCCGGATATACTTACGCACCGATGTGCCAATTCATCCTGAAGAAATCGTGTCGCACGGTCAGGTGGTTACCGCCATCGACCACATGATCGAAGAATCCGTCGAGGCTCTCTACGCCCGCAACTCGACTAATGAGTTTGTCGAGGTGACCTACCTGGACGGCTCCACCGAGATCTTATACTTTGCCGATTTCGTCTCCGGGGCGACCATCGCCAATATTGTCGACCGTGCCAAGCGCCTAGCCATCAAGGACTATCTCAGTGCCGCACAGACCGACCACCACGCCTCCAAGGGCATCCGAACCGGGCACCTGGTCCAGGCCATTCGAGAAGAAAAAGCGCAACAGCTAGACCTTCCGGACACTTCGGCCCCACAGCAATGGTTGCGACTCGCCGGACATCGCGGTGCTCAGGCCGCATCACTGCGAGTACTGCAGAGCGGACAGGATCGATAACTCACGTGTCGTTGATTCCTGAAGCTCTTGCTGCCAAATTCCCAGCCGATCGACCCACCGTAGGCTACGGAGTCCACCGGGTGGTGGGTCTAGAAACCGAATTCGGCATCCACGCCCCGGCACACCCCGAAGCGTCCCATTCGGTCATGTCGTTAGAACTCATCAATGCCTATGGCCACAAATTGGCTCAACAGGGCACCAACGTGGCCTCCACAGAGTGGGACTATAACGAAGAATCCCCGCTATCTGACGCTCGCGGTTGGCAGATGCCACGCTCAATTGCCCATCCAACCCAGCTGACCGACCAGACACTGGTCACCGCAGATGGTCAAGACGTCCACATGCTGGTCAACCTCATCCTGCCCAATGGTGCACGCTTCTATGTCGATCACGCCCACCCGGAATACTCGGCACCAGAAACCACCAACCCGCTTGACGCCGTTATCTGGGATCAAGCAGGAGACAGGATCGCCCAACAGGCCGCCGAGCACATTGCCAGCCAAGACGGTGCGGCCCAGATTCTGCTGTATAAAAACAACACCGACTCGAAGTCCGTGTCCTACGGGGCCCACGAGAACTATTTGGTGGCCCGAGACTTAGACTTCACCGAACTGGCCGAACATCTTTTAGGGTTTTTCACAACCCGACAAATCATCACCGGGGCCGGGCGGGTCGGCATCGGGAACCTCAACCAGCGCCCCGGTTTTCAAATCTCTCAGCGCGCCGACTTTTTTGAAGAAGAAATTGGATTAGAAACCACGATCCGACGTCCTATCGTCAACACCAGAGACGAACCGCACGCCCAACCTGAGACTTACCGACGTCTGCACGTGATCATCGGAGATGCCAACCTGTCGCAGTACTCCACGTGGCTGCGCATCGGCATGACCTCTTTAGTGTTATCGATGATTGAACTGGGTGAACTGCCGATGGTCGAACTTGCCGAACCGGTCCAAGCTCTCCAAGACATTTCGCATGATCCCACCCTACAAACCTCGGTGCTGGTCAACGGCCGAGGCTGGATGACCCCCATCGACATTCAACGTATCTATCAACAAGCCGCTCAGGCGTATCTGGACCGCTACGACATCGACGATGCACAATCGCAAGACGTGGTAACCGCCTGGGCTGACGTCTTAGACTTACTGGAACATGATCCGGCACAATTGGCCGACCGTCTGGACTGGGTGGCCAAGTATCAGCTGCTCAACGGCATGCGCACACGCCACAACCTGCAATGGGGCGACGCGAAACTAGCCATGCTCGATCTGCAATGGGCCGACTTGCGTCAAGATAAGGGACTCTACTACACGCTCGTAGCCCGCGGCGCCATGCGCACGTTGGTCACCGACGCCCAAATCAACCACGCCATGCATATGCCCCCGTCCACCACCAGGGCCTGGACACGCGGCCGACTCATCGATCGTTTTGGTGCCCACCTGGCCGGAGTATCCTGGGAGTCGGTACTGGTCAGACCGTTTCGCTCCGGACCGCTCCACCGCTACCACCTGCTAGAGCCACTGGCTGGGGCCCAGCAGGAGGACAACGCGCTCTTAGCTCCCGAGCAACCCCAGCTCACGCTGGACGACACGCCGGACAACCGCGAAGAAATAGCCGCGCTGTTAGAGCTGTTAAAACCATATAGAGTAACCGGGCGCCACTAGTCCGGAAGTTATAAGGAGTTGAACATGGCACAAGACCAACGCCGCCAAGCATCGCAGCAACGAGACGACGATCCGCACATTCCCGATCCGCTGCCCGAAGGCACCCCGGCACCGGGATCGGCCGCAGCCCAGACTTCCGACCTGGACTCATTGCTTGATGAGATCGACGACGTCTTGGAAGTCAACGCTGAAGAATTCGTTCAAGGATTCGTCCAAAAGGGCGGCCAGTAACCGCCTACCCCGCACCCACCGTGAAGAAAGCACCCTATACCAACCATGATTTCGCCTAACGAGCCGCTCGGGATGGAAGCCTCATTCGTGGCCCACCTGCAACAGCAACATCCCGAGCTGATGCCCCGTCACGTTGAGTCGCGCCCCGATCTGATGGAAGCCACCACGATCACCGCACTGAAATTTTCCGACGGCGTGGTCATGGTCGGAGATCGTCGCGCCACGATCGGCAACCGCATCGCCTCATCGCACATGGAAAAAGTCTTCGCCGCCGATTCGCACTCCCTGGTCGGCGTCGCCGGAGTGGCCGGGATTGCGATCGATATGGCACGACTGTTCGCGGTGGAATTAGAACACTACGAAAAACTCGAAGGCACCCAGCTGAGCCTGTTAGGCAAAGCCAACCGGCTGGCCGCCCTGGTCCGCGGGCATCTGGGCCACGCCATGCAAGGCATCTCGGCGGTCCCACTTTTTGCCGGCGTCACGCCGGGAACGCGCGACGCCAAAATCTTCTCCTACGACATCACCGGTGGTCGCTTTGAAGAACGCAACTGGCAATCCATCGGGTCCGGTTCACCCTATGCCTTGACCACCCTGAAGCGCCTGTGGTCACCCGAAGCCACGAGCCATGAAGCGATCGAAGCCAGCCTGCAAGCTCTGATCGATGCCGCCGACGCGGATGCCGGAACCGCCGGCCCTGATCCGGTAAGAGAGCTCTACCCGGTCGTGTATGTTGTTACCGGTGACGGCGTCAACAAGATCGCTGAGTCCGTGATTGCGGACCTTGTGATCGGGCTGGAGGGGAAACACTAGTGCAACCACCCATGTATGTTTCACCCCAACAACAGATGGAAGACCGGGCGGACTTCGCCCGGGCCGGGATCCGGCGCGGCCAACCGGTGGTATTTGCTTCAACCACTCAAGGCATTGTCTCGCTGACCCACAATGCCTCGCAATCATTATTCAAACTCTCCGAGATCTATGACCGGATTTCCTGGGGTGCAGTCGGGCGCTACAACGAGTTTGAAGCACTGCGTCAGGCCGGCATCCGCTATACCGACACGCGGGGATATGCGTATGAACGCTCGGATGTCACGGCTCGAGGCCTGGCCAACATGTATGCCCGTACTCTGGGCGAACTGTTTATATCCGGTACCAAACCCTTTGAGGTCGAAATCGCAGTAGCCGAAGTCGCAGCAGCACCCGAAGACGATCGGCTCTACCAGATCACGTTTGACGGCACCCTATTAGAACACCACGGGCTCTTGGTCCTGGGCGGCAACGCCCAAGACCTACACCACCAGCTCCAAGAGGCTCTGCCGCCGACGGCGCGCGAGCTCGATGCGACCGTTTCGATCATTCGAGAGCAGTTAGGCACGACCGGTTCGCACGTGGAATTAGCGATCTTGGATCGTGACCCGCAAGCCCTGCGCGGCTCACATCGTGCTTTTCGTCGCCTCGATCCGCAAACATTTTAGGAGCCCGGGTGGAAACCAGAATCATTGGGGTGGAAACAGAATACGGCGTCCACACCGTTCATCCGACCAAACGACCACTGGCCCCTGATGAGGTGGCGCGGTACATGTTCAAACCGGTCGTGGCCTGGGGCAACTCGTCAAATGTGTTCATTCCCAACGGGTCGCGGTTATACCTGGATGTGGGGTCGCACCCGGAATACGCTACCGCCGAGACGACTCGACTCGAAGAGCTGTTGGCTTCTGATGCTGCAGGCGATTCGATCATGCACATGCTCGTCACGCAAGCCCAGCAGGCCATGGCGCAAGATGGTTTCGATGGGGATATCTACCTGTACCGCAACAATGCGGATTCGCTGGGCAACTCCTACGGCAGTCACGAAAACTACATGATCGAGCGCACCACCCAGTACCGCCGACTCACCCAAGCTTTACTGCCATTCCTCGTCACCCGGCAACTCATAGCCGGTAATGGCGTGGTCATCAAAGATCCGGCCGCGCTGCCGCTGGCTGATCAGTTCCCTAGCCGTGCTGAACCGCATTTCGCCTTTTCGCAGCGCGCCGATTACATGCACGAAGCGATTTCGTCGTCGTCAACGCGCGCCCGCCCGATGATCAACACCCGCGATGAACCGCATTCGGATTCCACAAAATACCGCAGACTACACGTCATCGTGGGCGACTCCAATATGTCCGAGACCACCCAGCTGTTGCGGTTTGGTGCCACGGATCTGTTGCTGCGCCTGATTGAATCCGGCAAACCTTTACCGAACCTCCAGTTGGCGCACCCGGTGCGCGCCATCCGGCAGACCTCACATGATCTCACGGGCAATACTCCGTTAGACTTAGCCGACGGTCGTACGATGACGGCACTAGAAATCCAAGAATTTTATTTGGCACAAGCCCAAGACTTTTTAGCGCGCCAAGGACCACACCACGACTACCTCGATCAGATCATGGACTTGTGGTCCCGAACCTTACAAGCCATCGCTCGTCAGGATTTCTCGTCAATCGACACCGAGATCGACTGGGCCATCAAACATAAATTCATGACTGCGTATGCGACGAAAAACAACCTCGACTGGGACGCCGCACGGTTGGTGCAATTAGATATGTCGTATCACGACATTCACCCGCAACGTGGACTATTCAATCTCCTGGAGGCCAGGGGAGCGGCGGCCAGGGTCCTGACGGATGCCCAGGTCCAGGCGGCGCATGATAACCCGCCGGCTACTACTCGGGCATTGCTGCGGCATCGTTTCATCGAAACTGCTCGAGCCATGGGAATGGAATATTCGATGGACTGGATGCATATGAAACTGAACTATTATCCGATGCACACGCTGTACGTTCGGAACCCCTTTGAAACCGATATTTCCGTCGTCGATGAGCTGTTTGCTAAAGTCGCCTCAGCTAGCGACTAGATTTTTGGTTGACCGCACTACAATAACTACGGTCCCGCACCCAACGACAAGGAAATACATGTCAGCTCAACACCGCCGGAATCGGCTCGCGACGATTGCAGGCACTGCGCTCACTGCCGCACTGGCGCTCACTGCCTGTGGCTCCGATAACGACACCGATGCAGAAGCGAAGAACCAGCCAGCAGCCAAACCGGACGTTGAGATCAGCTACAACATTTCTGCTGAAACTGAAGAAGTGAACATCGACGGCGAACTCACCGGCGACGAGCCGGTCGCTTGGGTTATCGCCGAAGGCGACGGTGACCCGATCGAAGAAGACGACCTGTTGGAAGTTCATAGCGCCAACATTGACATTGAAAAAGAAGAAATCCTGGGCCATGATTTCGACCTCGGTGGAATGACGCTCACCATGGCAGATCTCCAGTCTGGCAACCCCCAAACTTACGAAGCGTTCTTAGGGGCACCTGTTGGCTCAGACGTGGCACTGTATCAACCTGCAAATGGTCTCTACGATGGCGCACCTGCCATACTCAATATTGCCTCGCTCACCGAGGTCCTGCCAACGCACGCCACAGGAGAACCGGTTGCTGAGTCCCAGCTCAATGACGCCCTGCCAAAGGTGACCCTAGATGAGGAAACGCAAGCACCCAGTATCGCTACCCCCGAAGGGGACGCGCCCGAAGAATTAGTAGTGGATGTGCTCAAACAAGGTGATGGACGCGAAGTCCAACCTGATTCCAAAGTGACCATTCAATACCGTGGCGTCTCCTGGTCTAACGGCGAAGAATTCGATTCCTCCTGGGGTCCCGACAACACCGGTGCACCAATAGCCTTTGATCTGCAAAGCCTCATCGACGGCTGGCAAGAAGGCTTAGCCGGCCAGAAAGTTGATTCTCAGGTGTTGCTGTCAGTTCCGCCAGAACTTGGCTACGGTGGCCAAGACCACGAACTCGCCGAGGAAACCCTCGTATTTGTGATCGACGTCCTACACTCCGCCGACCCCATGCCAGCCGAATAAGCTCACACATTACAAAACCCATTCCACAAGGAGACCCCATGTCATTTGGCAAACGTGAACTCGACCGTCCCCGCCCGGAAATTGATTTCCCAGGCGAAACCCCACCAACCGACCTGGTCATTGAAGACATCATCGAAGGCACCGGCAAGGCCGTAACCCCAGGCACCCCAATTGCCTGTCACTATGTCGGTGTGGCTTGGTCCACCGGCGCCGAATTCGATGCCTCCTGGAATCGCGGCCAACCATTGGACTTCACCGCAGGTGTTGGTCAAGTCATCGAAGGCTGGGATCAAGGCCTCCTCGGTATGAAAGTGGGCGGCCGCCGTCGTCTGGAGATTCCACCGCACCTGGCCTACGGTGAAGCCGGTGCCGGAAACGATATTGGCCCAAATGAAACTCTGATCTTTGTCGTTGACCTGGTGGAGGTCCGCTAACGGTGTCCCGCTCTGCGGAACGTATTGTTTCGCTGCTCTGGCTTCTCTTAGAGGCCGGAGCAATCGGGCGCACCAAATCGGAGATCTTCAGTTACCTCTATGACCACCTTGAAACCTCCGAAGCCGCCAAACAGCGCCAGTTTTCGCGCGACAAAGAAGCGCTGACCTCCATCGGGGTTCCCGTGGAGTGGCGTCAGCAGCCTCGGTCTGAGGATGTGTACCTGATTGATCGGGATCGGCTCTATCTGCCCGATCTGGCGCTGACTGATGATGAGATCGTGGCCCTGCACCAGGCACGGGCATTGTGGTTACGGACCCCAATTGAAGACGTCATTCATGCCGCACTGGCGCGTATGACCGCCCAACAACCCACCACACCGCCGGTCGTCGGGGCCCAACTGGCCACCGGTCAGAGCCTACTGACAGATCTGGTAGCCGCGGCCCGTGAACAGGCGCCCGTGAAATTCCAATATCGCACCGTGGGACGAGAAGAAATCAGCATGCGACGGGTGCGACCTTGGGCGGTTTTGATGGCGCATCAACACTGGTACATGACCGGCTGGGATCTCGACCGGCGCGGCGAACGGTTATTCAAGCTGTCCCGGATCGAATCAAAAACCACCACGCCGTTACCCGCCGAAGTCCTGGGAGACCAGGATCAGACCTCCCTCCGCCCCTTCGATTTTGATGTCGAGACCATTCGCCAACGGCTCCATATTGACCAACCACCCGGTGAGGCCTACGTGTGGTTGACCAGCGATACCGCCTCCAGCCTACGGATCCGTGCCGAACGGATCGAGCAGCGCGCCGGCTGGGAGCTGCTGCACATCACTTACCGGGATCCGCTCAAAACCGCCGCGAGCATCGCAGCGCTGACCAACAACGCCCAGGTCGATCATGAACGCAGTCCCGAATTGGCGGAATTGGTATCTGACATCCTGGCGATGGTCCGCGATGCGCATCACGGTGAGTCACCGCTGACCGTGCCCAAACTCACCAAGGTTGCCCGGCCGCGTAAACGAACGGGGGACCGAGAAGTCATTGCTCGGCGATTAGGAATCGTTGCGGTGGTGAACCAACACGGCGGCTCCTTGCCGCGCGCAACCGTATGTCAACGTTTTGGCATTAATGACGCCACACTGACCCAAGACCTCACGGCGATGCAGTTTTGGGGTATGCCCGAAACAGACTTTGCTGGCGGGCAGTTCGAACTAGACCCGCATGCTGACCCCATCGAAATCAATAATGCCGAGCTGTTAGCCCAACCATGGCAACTGTCGGCACCCGAAGCGCTCGGACTGATATCGGGACTCAGCGCGGTCACGACCATCCCCGGGATTTCTGTCACTCAACAAGCTGCAGCGCGCTCCTTGGAACGGAAATTGCGCGACGCCGTCGATGCGGTTGCCCCGCATGTTGGTGCCCGCGATCCTATTGTGCACCCGGACTTAAGTCTGGGTGATGATGACGAAGTAGCCGAGGTACTTCATCAGGCGGCCCGAGGACATCTGGTAGTCAAGATCAGCTACTACTCCGAATCTTCCGGTGCCATCAGCACCCGCGCCATCGAGCCGTTACAACTGCTGTATTCGGGCGGTCACGCCTATGTTCGGGCTTGGTGCCGAAGCACCGCTGATCTGCGCACGTTCCGTCTCGATCGCATTGGTTCGGCCACCTTGACCGCCGACACCTTTGTTCCCGTCCGAGAGCAACTGGAGAGCCTTGGAATTGCCCCGGCCGTAGACGAAGATGCCATGACCGTCGTGGTCCATGCAGCGCATCAGCGACGTGATGTGATCGGCGCCTACCATCCGATGGCTACCGCCGTGGCCCACGACGGATCGGTTTTTGCTCAACTTGCCTTCCGCTCAATGACGCCCCTCATTGAGCTGTTAACGAATCACCCCGGACAGATTACGGTGGTCCAACCCGGAGACATCCGCCAAACCGTGTGGAACATGACCGACCAGGCCACATGTATCTCACCCGGAACAACTCGCTAACTGTTCTAGCGGCTGTAGAATAGAGCCAACTGTACAGAAAGGTAGACCATGCAGATCTTTAGGAACCCAGTTATTCTTCTGGTGTTAATCCTGTTAGCGTTCTTGCTCTTTGGCGCGAATAAGCTCCCAAAGATGGCCCGCAACCTTGGTCAATCGATGCGCATCTTGAAGTCTGAAGTCAAGGAAATGAAAACCGACGGAAAAGACGACAAGCAACCCAAATCGTCCACCACAGACGACGTTGAAGCCGTCGAAGGCACGGTGATTTCTAATGGCGAAACCGATGCCAAGGAAAGCTCCAAAGGCCAGCCGTCGAACTAACCCATCGTCCTGTCCATGACCTCCACTGACAAAAGTCAGGCCACGTCGAATAACAAGCGTCGCAAAAAGCCACCCAAAACACCTGACGGCCAGATGTCGCTGCGCGAGCATCTTCGCGAGCTCCGGAATCGTCTTTTTAAAGCGGCCATTGCCATTGTGTTGGGTACCATCGTCGGTTTTATTGTCTACCAACCGGCGTTTACCATCCTGACGGAACCCATCACCAGGCTGTCGACCGATGAGGCCCCGGTTGAAGTGATCTTCTCCTCGGTAGCCCAACCATTCGACATCATGCTGCAGGTCGCCTTATTCATCGGGCTGATCCTGTCGTCCCCCATCTGGCTCTATCAGATCTGGGCCTTTATCGTGCCCGGTTTGAAAAAACAGGAACGTCGCTACGCAGTGGGTTTCATCGCTGCCGCCGTGCCACTATTCGTCGGAGGTATCGCCCTCGGCTGGTTCGCGCTACCGCAGGCCTTAGCCTTCTTCACGTCCTTGACCCCGGATGGTACCGCCCACCGCGTACTAGCCACCGTGTATATCCCATTCGTCACCCGACTGTTGCTGGCTTTTGGGATTGCCCTGGTGATCCCAGTGGTGCTGGTCGGACTCAATATGGCCGGGATCCTCGAGGGCAAAACAATGCTGAAACACTGGCGGATCTCAGTTTTTCTGATCGCCGTCATCGCAGCGATGGGCGCACCCGGATCCGATATCATGACGATGTTTTATCTCGGTGCACCGCTAACGCTGCTTTTCGGCTTGGCCCTTGGCGTCGCGTTACTAAATGACCGACGACGTGCCAAACGCGAAGCCACTGAGGGGACGCCCGCAGAAGCGGAGATTCAGCGCGGGGCACAGCCTCTGTCTGAATTCCGCGACGAAGACTAAAATTAGGCTTCATGTGCCCCGATTCATCTGATCAGCAGCAAGACCTCCCTCCATCGGAGCGCTATGCAGCTTCACGGAAGCGAGCAGAATTCTCAAAGACTGAACTCGGGAAGTTTTCGGCAAGACTGCGATTTCCCATGGATCCTTTTCAGCTGGAAGCCGCCGAACAACTCGAAGAGGGTCATGCTGTGCTCGTGGCAGCTCCTACGGGCGCGGGCAAGACCGTGGTGGCAGAATTTGCGATCCATCTTGCGCTATCGCAAGGTAAAAAGGCATTCTATACCACGCCCATCAAGGCGCTGAGCAACCAGAAATACACCGATCTGGTCGCAACCTACGGGCAAGAAAAAGTCGGCTTACTTACCGGTGACACTTCCCGAAACCCCGAAGCACAGATCGTGGTCATGACGACCGAAGTGTTACGCAACATGCTGTACGCAGATTCAACTGCCCTAGAAAATCTGGGGTATGTGATCATGGATGAAGTGCACTACCTGGCAGATCGCTTCCGCGGGGCGGTATGGGAGGAAGTCATCATCCACCTGCCAGAATCGGTCCAAGTCGTCGCGTTATCGGCCACCGTGTCGAATGCCGAAGAATTTGGTGCTTGGTTGGATACGGTGCGTGGCTCGACCTCCGTTATCGTCTCAGAACACCGGCCGGTACCGCTGTGGCAGCACGTACTAGTTGGCAAAGAACTTTATGATCTGTTCTCGATGACCGGCGACAAAATCCCAACCACCCAGGTCAATCCCGAACTGGTGCAACTCGCCGAACGGGCCCGGCGCGACATTCAACCCAATGACTGGGGCCGTCCCGGTAGCCGTGGTCGCAACAGACAGCGAACCCGTAATGGGCGACGCCAGGGGGACCGGCGACAGTCTGATCGCCGTGGCTCATTTGAATCCTCCCGGCCACCTCGCAAAGACCTGCGCGTGTCGCGACCCCAAATGGTACGCGCCTTGTCACGTGAAGGCTTGCTGCCCTGCATCACATTTATTTTTTCAAGAAACGGGTGTGCCGCCGCAGTCGAACAATGCCTCAACGCCGGTTTGGACTTGACGACCGGCAGCGAAAAGAACCAGATTCTAGAAACCGTAGATCGGGCGGCCTCCGTCCTAGCAGAGCAGGACCGCGACGCATTAGATTTCTGGGGTTTTCGCGATGGCCTACGCCGAGGCTTTGCTGCCCACCATGCCGGCTTATTACCGTTATTCAAAGAGATCGTCGAAGAACTCTTTGCCGAAGGACTCATCAAGGTCGTGTTTGCGACCGAAACACTCGCCCTGGGTATCAACATGCCTGCCCGAACCGTGGTTATTGAAAAACTCGTGAAATTCGACGGCGAATCGCACAAGGACATCACCCCGGGCGAATACACCCAATTGACCGGACGCGCCGGACGACGCGGAATCGACGTCGAGGGGCACGCCGTGGTCCTATGGCAACCCGGACTTGACCCAGGCGCCGTCGCGGGTCTGGCCGCCAGACGGACCTACCCGCTCAATTCATCATTTAAACCAACCTACAATATGTCGGTCAACCTTTTAGCCCGGTTCGGTCGCGAGAGGGCACGTAACATTCTGGAGTCCTCTTTTGCACAGTTCCAGGCTGACCGTTCCGTCGTCGGCCTGGCCCAGGAAGTACAACGGCAGGAGCGTTCCCTTGCCGGCTACGAAGAGTCCATGCAATGCCACCTCGGGGATTTTACCGAATACGCACGGTTACGCCATGAACTATCGAAAGCTGAAAAAGCGGCTTCAAGATCCCGCAATCGCGTCCAGCGACGAGCCATCATGGAGTCACTAAACAACCTCGCGGTGGGGGACATCATTGATATTCAAGGCGGCCGTCATCTCGGCACCTCCGTAGTAGTGTCTGCCGCAGGCAATCCAACAAACCCCAGAGTAGGGGTTGTGACAGGCAAAGGGCAGCTGCGCCGGATCTCAACTGACGAACTTGATGAGCCCATCGTGCCTTTTGCCGGGGTGGAATTGCCACGCAAGCTGATGACGAAGTCGCCGAAGCATCGCAAAAATATTGCGGGGTGGATGTATGGTGCGATCGGGCACCAGCGTCCGCCAATCTCTGGAGGCAAGCAACCCGTGGGCTTCCGGTATAAAGATGAGCACGACTTGGCTCGGGTCGAAGAGCTTCGTGCCGAATTGCACGCACATCCTTGCCACGGCTGTCCGGAGCGTGAGAATCACCAGACCTGGGCGAATCGGTGGCAAAAACTGCGAGCCGAAACCGATAAAAACATCGCGAAAATTCAAGGTCGAACAAACACGATCGCCCGCACCTTTGATCGCATTATCAATCTGCTGACGGATTTCGGTTATGTCGAACACGATGAGGTGACAGAACCCGGCCAGAGTCTCCGCCGCATCTATGGAGACCGCGACCTCTTGGTCTCCATGTTGCTGCAATCCGGTCTGATGGACTCGATGGCGCCAGAAGACCTCGCTGGTTTAGCCGCCCTGCTGGTCTTTGAGTCCTCGATGGAGGACCAAATCTTTCAACCGGCCATGCCAACTGAGGCACTTCAAGAGGCTCTCGATATCGTCGATGAGCACTGGTATAACCTCCAAGCAGCCGAACGACACGCCGATCTGTCAGTCACCGATCAACCACATCCCGGGCTTGTGTGGCCGATCGTACGGTGGGTGCGGGGTCATGAACTCTTAGCGTCATTAACCGGTACAGACATGGCTGCTGGCGACTTTATTCGATGGGCTCGTCAGGTCATGGATTTACTCGATCAATTGGCCAGTCTCGATGATGCCCACCCTGACCTTGCTCGACGTTGTCGTCGCGCCAAAGACCTTGTCAATCGAGGTATCGTCGCTTACTCATCTGCTATTCGTTTACCCGATGAATCCCACGACGATTACAACGCTATAGAAGAACTGGATCTAGATCAGTGACACCCTCCTTGCTGCTCACCAACGGCTATATTCATTCGGTTGCGGAACCTTACGCCAACGCCCTCCACCTCGATAACGGTGTCATCGCATGGTTGGGCTCCGACGAGACAGCCCAACAAATGGTTGCGGCGACCGTGTCCGGCCCGGTAGAAACCTATGATTTGGCCGGAATGCTGGTGACACCCGCGTTTGTTGATGGTTTCGCTACGACGCAGCTCAGTGACCTTGATCCTCGCGCGAGGGTGAGCGCGAACACCCCGATCGACGGGGGAGTGTACTACGCGCCGCTATCTGAACCGGTGGCAGATGCTGCTGGGCTTTTTATTTCAGCACAAGAACTTGAGTCGCTCGAAGCGATCCTGGCACAACTCAAACCACCGACCCAGCTGTTCATCGAGTCAAGGGACCCAGAAGAGCTGTCACAAATCCTGGCAGGTCTATCCCATCAACCCAATGCAACGCTGATGCGCTGTCGTCACCGGGTGTTACTCAACCATGCTGTCACTGATGAGCAAATAGCAAAGCTCGTCAAACTCCACGTGTCCGTGACCGTTGTACCAGACATTCTTGATAACACACCGACGTTCCATGCACCGATAGCTTCGCTGATTGCTGGGGGAGTGCATGTCGCCACTGGCTCTGGAGCCTGGGACGGCTCAATATGGGAATTATTGACCGCGCTGATCGAGCATCCGGACGAGGCCCAACGCATCTCCACGCGTGCTGCCTTTAACACCGTGTCTCGTGATGCAAATCGTGTCCTCCCAAGTCGTGTCGCACAGGCACAAATGGGTGCAGGACAAGCAGCTGTGGGTTCTCCAGCTGACGTGAACATTTGGCGTGCTGATCAGCTCGGTGTGCAAGCACCCGATGAAAAAGCAGCGCACTGGTCAACCGATAAGCGTGCCGGAACCGCGCTGTTGCCCATATTATCGTCGGCCACAGCACCGCCCTCACTCAACGGTGTGATCCGAGGCGGCCGATTATTATCGTTTGCCCAGGAACGCTGACTATAATTGGAGGTTGACCCCGGCCCGACAGCTGGCGAACTAAGGATAAACAAAGGACAACTAGTGCGCGTATTGACCATTATCCCCACCTACAATGAGGCCGAATCGCTTCCCAGTACACTCGAGCGGCTCAGAACCGCTGTTCCCGAATCAGACGTGCTGATAGTGGATGATAATTCACCGGATGGTACCGGCGTGTGGGCAGATGCTCAAGCAGCTAAAGATGACCAAGTGTTTGTGTTGCACCGTCAAGTCAAAGACGGGCTCGGGGGAGCGTATATCGCTGGCTTCCGCTGGGGTTTGCAGCATGACTACGATGTCCTCGTGGAGATGGATGCAGACGGTTCTCACCATCCAGAACAGCTTCCACGTCTTCTTGATGCCATTGATGAAGCTGACCTAGTCATCGGGTCACGGCGCGTTCCTGGTGGAAAAATGGTGAACTGGCCATGGTATCGCAAGCTGCTGTCCATTGGAGGCTCGTTGTACCCGCAGCTGCTGCTGGGCCTACGACTCACGGATGTCACCGCCGGTTTCCGCGCCTATCGTGCGACGACACTTGCTGAAATGGACTTAGACGCCGTGGAGTCCAAAGGTTATGGCTTCCAAATTGATATGACCTTCCGAACCGCCATGTTAGGTAAGCGGATTATTGAAGTACCAGTCACCTTTACCGAACGTGAATTCGGCGAATCAAAGATGTCCGGCAACATCATTACCGAGGCACTCGTCAATGTAACGAAGTGGGGCTTGGCAGCCCGAGTAGAAAAGCTAAAATCACGCTTCTCATGAGAATGGCTACGCAGACAACAACGGCCCGGCAACAATGAGTTGCCGGACCGTTGTTGTAGCTGTGAACTCTAACTAGGCGTCTACGTCTTCACCACGTCGTGCACGAAGCTTCTTGAGCTGCATTTCGAGCGTCTCATCGAGCTCTTCAATACTGCGACGTTCAAGAAGCATATCCCAGTGGGTACGCTGAGGCTTTACGTCTTCAAGTTGTGGAGCTTTACCGTCAACACGCAGGGCTTCTTTACCGGACTTAGTAGTCCACGTGTCAGGCACATCGGCTTCCGCAGCAAAGGTGACAACAATCGACTCGCCATCTTCTGAGCGATACTCGATTTGTTGCCGTGGCGCAGGTTCAACACCTGCTTCAGTTTCCATGGACTGGGCACCGAGGCGCATACCGCGCAATGAACGATCAGACATTCAGAGATTCCTCCAACAAAAAATTCTGCAGACAAGACAGTCTAACGAAAAACGTCTCGAAACGTGTAACGCGATTCCGGCTACTTTTGTTCCCCTTCATCATAACGGGGCGGACGTTGCGGGAAGGTTTCCTCTTCGATCTCCGGTTCAGCTAGTGCTTCTTCTAAGGAAGTATCCTCCAGCTTTGGGGCTTTTGGGGCGCGGTCTGCGATTTCAGCAGCCGTGGTGGCACGCTTGGTTCGACGACGAGGTGTCGGCGGGGGAGTAGGATCTGGGGACCCCTCGTCCGATTCTGAGGAATCCGGTTGTAGACCCTGAATAGAGCTGAAGCGGTTGAGTGCATCCGTCACCTCGGATGGGATGATCCAAAGCTTCGAGGATTGAGAATCGGCGATCTGGGGGAGCACCTGCAGGTACTGGTAGGCCAGCAAGTCAGCATTTGGACGACCTTCGTGGATTGCATCAAAGACCGTAACGATTGCCTCGGCCTCTGCGTTTGCCCGCAAGATAGCAGCTTGCGCATCGCCTTCAGCTTCCAAAATGGCTGACTGACGTTGGCCTTCTGCGGTGAGAATCTCGGACTGTTTCTGACCTTCGGCAGTTAGAATCGCTGCACGACGGTCGCGCTCTGCGCGCATCTGCTTTTCCATGGAGTCTTGGATAGAACGTGGCGGGTCGATAGCTTTGAGTTCAACCCGAGACACTCGCAGACCCCATTTGGAAGTAGCTTCATCCAGTACGCCCCGAAGTTGCGTGTTAATGGCATCACGCGATGTCAGCGCCTCTTCCAGGTTCATGCCACCGACAACGTTGCGAAGCGTGGTCGTCGTAAGGTTTTCCACTGCGGCAATATAGTTTGCGATGCCATAGGTCGCGGCGGTGGGATCGGTGATTTGGAAAAAGACGACCGTGTCGATGGATACAACCAAGTTGTCTTCGGTAATCACCGGCTGGGGTGGGAAGGAAACGACTTGCTCACGCATGTCTATCAGTGGAAGCATTTCGTCCACGAATGGCACCATCATGGTCAAGCCTGCCATTTGCGTGCGTTGATACTTACCGAGTCGTTGAATGATACCGCAGTGCCCCTGGGGGACGATGCGGAATGATTTCGCCAAAATGGCCACTACAAAAATGGCCAGAACGACGAAAAGTATGATGAGAAAAATATCCACAGCTTTTCCTGAATGTTCGTTGATTTTGCATTACTAAACTGACACTACCGAGCCATCGAGGTAAAAATACATGCAGGGTCAAGCCTGCGGGGTGTCGGGAGATTCGGTAACCCATACAATGGCGCCTTCGATCTGCTGAATGACAACCGGAGTTGCCGTAGGGATGGGGGCGGCACCGAATGTACGTGCGGACCAAATTTCATTACCAATCCGAACCAGACCCGTACTCGAGGTTACCTCTTCTGTGACTTCCCCCATGCGTCCCACATACCGATTCACGCTCCAGGGGGAGGGGCCGGTGTCATTCCGTCTGCGTTTCGTGTCGAAACTTCGCAACCAGATGAGCGAAGCAAGCGAGATGACTGCGAAAATGATGAACTGAACATACAGCGGTGCACCGAAGACATCAGCAACAGTCGCCGTCAGCGCCCCAGCCGCGATCAATAAGAATGTTAGTTCTCCCGTCATCACCTGCACGCTGACCAGCAACAGCATCATAATCAGCCAAAATGACCAAAAGTTGTCTAGGATCCACTCAACCATGATGGCCTTCCATAAGTGCGTTCATGGTTTTAGAATACTTGCTTTCGTCTTACACGGTCGCTAAAACCGTCGTGGGCATTCGGTAATTGTCGCATTGACCTCGCAGGTAGGGCGAGAAGTTTCAAAGCTAAGGCGTGAGTTTCGATTAGCTGAGTTTTTGGTAACCACCGCGTAGACTATCTGCCATGGCCACTATTTATACAGCTGAGCTGACTCCGTCCAAAAAAGAATTTGTAACCGCGTGGTTAGATAAACAATTCTGGGGCGGTACGGGCGAGCCTGAACTCATCGGGACCTATCGCTTTGACGACACCAGTGGGGAAGTCGGATTTGAAGGTTTCGTGGTAAAACGTGAAGACAGGATCTTGCACTTGCCGATAACATACCGTGCAGCCCCACTGGATGGCGCTGACGATTACCTGATCACAAAGATGCAGCATTCCGTGTTAGGCGAACGGTGGGCTTATGACGCCATGGCAGACCCCGTAGGTATTCACATGCTCAACCAAGCACTTGCCGGCGAAATCCAGCAAGCGGAATATCATTTCTATAATGAAGATGGCCAGTACCTGGGCTCCGAAGATTCCGACATCAGTATCTACATTCGTGGCGAATTACCAGACGAATGGGGCACGGTTTCCGTACACCATGTTCTGGATCCACTCGATGAAGATGGCGGTGAGCTTCGACGCCTCGTGGGGCGTTGGGAAGATGCTTCAGCGACACTATTTGAACTCACCCCACCGTCAAAACCACAGGCGGAATCTGACTCAGTGATCTCCGAATAACGGTTAGAAAACGAACCAACCTAAAACGCCGATAATCTACATTATGTAAAGTTGAGTGTTTTTGGCCGGCCGGGACTCCGACTGCATTCATTACTACTCCCCTCGGCCTCCGTTCGCACGTCAGCACCACGAGCATGTGACCGCCAATGTCCGGCGATTGTGCTTCCATCACCAATGACCTTCGCGACGTATTACGCGCAGCACCTGCGCGTGGCGCCTCGGAGCAGGCGCATAAGTAGAGAATGTCGGATTCCCGACGGTGAGTGCAGGTAAGCCTGTGGGAATTCTCAACAGGATCACCTGCCCTTCCGCTATGTGAATTCATCACGAATTGCACCACCGACGGCCCTAGAACGAGCACAAGTCATCTAAGTTGTTGCCGAAGCCAAGCTCCCCTTGAGCTGGCAACCCAAACACCGACTGCAATGGGTTAACCGATCAGGAGCTGATTGAGTTGTACGGCTAACCAGTAAGCCATCTTGCGTGATTCATACCAATATCCGGCCTGTAACCGTGCAGAAACGGCTTGTTGGGAAACACCTAGGGCTTTAGCTGTTTGTGTCTGAGAGTTACCGGCATTAATCATCAGGCCCGCCTCTTGCCCCTCATCAGAGCGACGGCGCTCGATAGAACATAATAATTGTAGGGTCGATTCAATAGGTCCAAGGTCAAGCGCAGTTGTGGAATCAACGAGTCTGTCTGCTTGTGCTTTTACTACTCGGACTCCCCCGGGTGCACGCAAGGCTTGAGGGCCAGTATTAACCGCCTGACACAAAATGTCGCGACACCATTCATTGACCTGCTCTGTTGACCGCTCCCCTGCATCTTGCGGAATGATTGTCAAATGTACTGCCCACATTCCCGAGCGAGCGGCCGATAATATAAATCCAACAGTCTCGTCGGCCGACGCAAGATGCCCCTGCACCTGTCGAATACCTGTCGCCTCAAACCTTGACCCCGCTCCCCCAACGGCGTCAGAACCCCAGTTGAGCGACTCTACGAGTTGCCCCACAAATGCGGGCGCCTGTGAGTCAGGAATATTTTTGGCCAAGGTCAATGTCAAACACAGCATAGAGACAACCCTATTTGCTTGTGGCCTTGATGCGCCGCAAGTGGCGAGTGGTGTGCATTACAAGGGGGGCGACAAGGGGCGTATACACACTGAATTAGACTGACGTTATGACATCAGAACCGCTCACAGCCACAAAGTCTACGGTGGCCATCCTATTAATTGTCGACGCCATACTCATTGTCGTTTTTGCGATGATCGGCATATCGTCCCACGAGGGTGCCTTAGAGCCTTTGAGTATTGCCCGCGTAGCTATCCCATTTCTCATCCCGTACCTGCTACTGGCGGGTTGCATTAAACCTACACAGTTCATCCACAATATCTTTCCGATGGGTGTCATTCTGTGGCTTAGTACGGTGATCTTGGGTCCCATCTTGCGTGCGGTACTATTCGGCGATACTTCCGCATTACCATTCATTTTGGTAACCGCCGGTGTTCTAGCTGTACTTTTGATAGGTCGTCGCATCATTTCGACACTCGTCAGTCGTCGAAAACAAACCGCCTAAACTACTAATACAAAACCACAAGGAGGACCATGGTTACCGCTTTCGTCATGATCAAAACAGACACCAACCGGATTCCCGAGATCGCTCAAGAACTAGCGGATAAAGAAGGCATCACCCAGGTGTACTCGGTTACCGGAGCTTGGGATCTGATCGCAATGGTCCGTGTACGCGAATTCGAAGAACTCGAAGATGTGATCTCGGACCGACTGTCGAAAATCTCCGGTGTCCAAGCCACCGAAACTCATCTAGCGTTCCGGGCATACTCACGTAGTGACCTTGAAGAAGGCTTCGCGTTGGGCTTCGAATAGTATTACGAAAACCAGGGTCATGTGGCCGATCTTGCGATTGGCTTCATGTCACTGGTCTAGCAGCTTGTATTTGAAAAAACCTGACCTACACCTCGTCAGGCCGTGACACCTTGACCCAATCGTCGAGCACACGCTGCGCGGCGCCTGAGTCGATTGATTCGGCGGCGCGCGTCATATTCTTCCGCATACGATCGAATAAATGTCCGCTTGCATCTTTGTCATAAGCGGTCAGACCTGCAGCAGAGTTAAGCAATACTGCATCACGAACCGGGCCGTGTTTTCCAGCGAGCATCTCCCGCACAACGCCGGCATTATACGCACCATCCTTCCCGGCCAATGCTTCAACTGTGGCCAATTCGATCCCGAAATCTTGCGGATGCAGTTCGAACTCTTCCACCTTGCCGTCACGAACTTCGAACATCGCGGTTGGACCTGAAGTGGTGATTTTATCCCGGCCATCGGACCCGCGGAAAACCAGGCCACGCACTCCCCTATCCGCCAACACTCCTGCAAGTAGCGGTGCCATCACTGCCGACGCACAGCCGAGAGCTTGGGCTTCAACCCTGGCGGGGTTGGAAAGTGGTCCTAGGTAGTTGAATACTGTGGGCACCCCCAGCTGCTTCCGCGCCGGGGCGACGTAGCGCATCGACGGGTGATATTCCTGTGCGAACAGGAAGGTGATGCCCGCTTCTTCAAGAGATTGTCTGGCACGTGATTGCGTTAGATTCAGGTCCACCGCAAGAGCCTCTATGACATCTGCAGCGCCCGCAGTAGAAGACGAGCCTCGATTGCCATGCTTGACAATCCTTGCACCCGCCCCGACCGCTACCAGCGATGACATCGTCGACAGGTTCACAGTTCCGAGGCGGTCTCCCCCGGTTCCGACGATGTCCAAAACGTCAGACGGAAGGTCGACTGCAACCGCTTCATCGAGCATCGCGTCAGCTAAACCAAGTAATTCCTCAACCGTCTCACCCTTAGTAGACAGTGCCATCAGGAAGCCCCCGATTTGTGCGTCCGTGGCGATCCCGGACATCATCTCTTGCATCGCCCATGCAGCCTGTTCCTGCGTCAAATGCTGGTGATTCGATACTGCAGACAATACTGTGGGCCAGTTCATTAATGCTTCCTCACAACGAGACGATGGGGCTTACCCGAATCATCCTATTACTCAAATCGAAATGATCAGTGTTCTTGACTTTCTGAAGCCTGAATTAAAGCCAAAAACAGGCGCCATAAATTGGCGATTTCGCTTAACAATTCATCAATTTCCACGCGCTGTAGAACTGAACCTAATCTGAGGCTACAGCGAATGAAATCTCCGTATTACCTGGGAATTATGCGGGCGCCGGACAAAGAAGGTTAGCCCTCTCACAACAAAAAGACACGCAGTCGGCAAGTCTCATTGTGAATCTTGAATAATTTCGGGCCATAATGAAAGGGTGACAACATCAACTCAGACTCTCTCGCATAATCCCACCGGCTTTCCTAGTCGGCCAAACCTGGCTGCCGTTGGCACCATGGTCTGGCTAGCCTCCGAAGTTATGTTTTTCGGTGGCCTATTCGCTATGTACTTCACGCTGCGGTCGACATCCCCCACCCTCTGGGAGGAAAATACCGCGTTGTTGGATCCAGTCTTAGCAACCATAAACACCGTCATCCTGGTGATTAGTTCATTCACCGCCCAGTGGGGTGTTAAGGCAGCTATCCAACTACGTCCACGCCGCACCAGCAATAAGCTCAAAGACTGGGGTGTTGTGGAATGGTTCATCGTTTCCTTCATCCTCGGTGCGATCTTCTTGTCCGTGCAGTCGTATGAGTACGCGGTCCTTGTTTCACACGGGGTAACTGTCGCATCACATGCTTACGGTTCCGCCTTCTACATCACCACCGGCTTCCACGCACTACACGTGCTTGGTGGTCTGATCGCGTTCTTGTTCGTAATTGGTCGCGCATACTTAGCTAAGCGCTTTGGAAACCATGAATCCACGATTGCCATTGTTGTTTCGTACTACTGGCACTTCGTAGACGTAGTATGGGTCGCCCTCTGGTTCATCATCTACGTCATTCAGTGACCTGTTCGGTCCGCCGGCTCGACATCAATCGCACCCGAGGTAACCGGAACGGACTTGTCACACCTCATCCGGTTATACAAAACGTTAGGAATCCATAAAAGTGAAGGCACTCTCACAGAACCGCCGCCACCCCATGGTCGGAGTGGCCCTGCTGTTGCTGGGTCTGCTGCTGACCGGAGGTCTCTACTCTCTGGCCTCCAACATCAACTCGGCATCGGCTTACTCACAAGCTGAATACACCAGCGCGGACAATATTGCCGACGGTGAAGCACTGTTCAATGCGAACTGCGCGTCCTGTCACGGCGTTGGCGCAACTGGTGGACCTGCAGGTCCGTCGCTCATTGGCGTAGGCGCCGCTTCTGTCGACTTCCAGGTCGGCACCGGCCGTATGCCACTGCAGATGAGCGGTCCACAGGGGGCACAGAAGCCAGTTCAGTTCAACGAAGAACAGACCATGCAGATGGCTGCATACGTTCACTCGCTGGGCACAGGTCCAACCATTCCTGAAGAGGAATACCTGGACACAGACCATGCTGATGTCGACCTCGCCCGTGGTGGCGACCTCTTCCGTGTCAACTGCGCTATGTGTCACGCTGCATCAGCTGGTGGCGGTGCTCTGACCCGTGGTAAATATGCACCATCACTGGACGGCGTTTCGGAGCAGCACATCTATGAAGCTATGGTCACCGGCCCACAGAACATGCCAGTATTCTCTGACACCAACCTCACTCCTGAGGACAAACGCGATGTCATTGCATACCTGAAAGAGTTCGAATCCCAGGGCCACCCAGGCGGTGCCTCCCTCGGGTCACTCGGACCAGTAGCTGAAGGCCTGTTCATTTGGACTGCCGGACTTGCACTGATCATCGGCTTCATGGTGTGGATAACCTCACGCTCAAATTAGAATTTATCGAAATATCGACGATTAAATACATCACCAACATCACTCAAGTAAAGGAATCAGATCTATGGGCGAGCAACGCCACGGAGATCCCGGCACACCGGGCACCGTAGAGCGCGCTAGTGATGATTCGGGTAAATACGCTATTGAAAACCCCGGATTGCCACCTCACCGGCCACGTACTACGGATGAAGATCCTCGCGTCGCCAAACGCGCAGAACGCCAGGTTTCTTTCATGTTCATCCTGTCCATCGTCGGTACCCTCATTTTCTTCGTGGGGTACTTCGGCGTAGGACAGCTTCCTCTTGACGAAACCAATATGGACCTCATCCGACTGCAGAACTGGCTGCTCGGTCTGGGTACCGCATTTGCCATGCTCGGCATTGGTATAGGTATCGTCCAGTGGGGTCGCGCTCTGATGCCCGACCATGAATGGGTTGAAGAACGCGGAGAAATCGTTACTGAAGAAGACCGCGCTGATGCTGCCAACATGCTCAATGACATCATTGATGAATCACAGATCAAGCGTCGTCCATTGTTGCGCAACACTCTCATCGGTGCACTTGCTATTGCACCACTGCCAGCAATCGCGATCCTTCGCGACTTGGACAACACCGGTAACCAGTCCGATGATCCTGCACAGAACTTTGGTGTAGAGCGCATGCGCCACACCATGTGGGAGACAGGAACGCGTTTGGTTCGCGACGTGACTGGTACACCAATCAAGGCTTCTGACGTAACTATCGGATCAGCCCTGCACGTCGTACCCGACGGTCTCCTGGATCTTGAACACGATAAGCTCAACCAAAAAGCTAAAGCAGTTGTACTTCTGATGCGTCTGAACCCAGACGAAATGCAGATCAGTGCAGGACGCGAAGATTGGCACGTCGACGGTATCGTCGCCTACTCCAAGATTTGCACCCACGTTGGTTGCCCAATTGCACTCTATGAGCAACACACACACCACCTGCTGTGCCCATGCCACCAGTCAACCTACGACCTGACCCAGGAATGCAAGGTTGTCTTCGGCCCGGCATCGCACCCACTGCCACAGCTTCCAATCACTGTTGACAACGATGGTTACCTAGTCGCACAGAGTGACTTCCTGGAGCCTGTCGGCCCTGCCTACTGGGAACGTGACCCACGACCAGCTGAGGAGCGTGGTGCATAATGTCCGTCATGCGTGACTATAAAGCATCGACTAACACCGGAAAGATCGCGAATTTTATTGACACTCGTGTCGGTGCCTCGCATATCGTCAAGGAGTTTGGACGTAAACTCTTTCCGGATCACTGGACCTTTATGCTCGGTGAAGTGGCAATGTATTCGTTTGCCATCGTCGTTCTCTCGGGCACCTTCCTGACATTCTTCTTCGATCCATCCATGGCACACGTGGTGTACGAAGGAGCTTACAAACCGCTTTACGGCGTCGAAATGTCCGCAGCCTATGCCTCGACCTTGGACATCTCATTTGAGGTCCGCGGTGGTCTGTTTATGCGACAGGTTCACCACTGGGGTGCGCTCATCTTCGTAGCCTCCCTATCGGTACACATGCTCCGCGTATTCTTCACCGGTGCATTCCGCCGTCCACGTGAACTGAACTGGGTTATCGGCGTGGTCCTGTGGATCTTGGCTATCGGCGCCGGATTCACCGGATACTCCCTGCCTGATGATGTGTTGTCCGGTAACGGTCTTCGCATTATCGACGGCATGATGCTGGCGATTCCAGTTGTGGGGACCTACCTCTCGTTCTTCTTCTTCGGTGGAGAATTCCCAGGGGATCAGATCATTCCACGACTGTACTCACTACACATCATGGTCGTACCTGCCCTCATCATCCTGATGATTGCCCTTCACCTGTTCCTGGTCGTTGTACACAAGCACACGCAGTACCCAGGTCCAGGCCGTCGTCAAGATAACGTTGTCGGTTACCCAATCGGTCCAGTCTTTGCTACTAAGGCCGGTGGCTTCTTCTTCATCGTCTTTGGTATCACTGCGCTGATCTCTGGATTCTTCCAAATCAACGCAGTCTGGAACTACGGACCATACGACCCTTCACCGGTCTCCGCGGGTACTCAGCCAGACTGGTACGTAGGTTTCGGTGACGGTATTCTCCGACTGATGCCTGGCATGTTGGGTGACTTCTCCTTCTTGTGGCACATTCCGATGCCGTGGGGCTGGAATGCGCTCCCGATGGGCGTCCTAGTCCCCATGATTCCAATGGGTATTCTGGTCGCTGGTATGTTTGCCTGGCCATGGATCGAACGCGGCATTACTGGTGACAATCGTGAGCACCACATCTTGGATCGTCCACGAAACGCACCAGGACGCACTGCTGTCGGTGTTGCAACTATTATCTTCTACTGTGTCATGTGGGCTGCTGCGTCCTCCGACCTGATGGCAACGCACTTCTTGCTGTCACTGAACGACGTTGCGTACATCCTGCGCTTCTTGTTGATCTTCGGGCCAATTATCGGCTTCATCGTCACCAAGCGCATCTGCCTGGCACTGCAGCGTAAGGATCGCGAGATCGCCCTGCATGGCCGTGAGACCGGTGTCATTGAGTTCACTCCTGAAGGTGCAATCCTCGAGCGCCATGAGCTCGTTGACGACTATCGTCTCTATGAACTCGTCGCCTACGAAGCTCCAGAACCGACTCCTGCCCAACCAAATAAGAAGGGCAAGATCACCCTGCTGGAGAAACTCCGGGCACGGTGGTCGCGCCACTTCTTCGAAGATCGGGTTGAACCAGTCACGGCTCAAGAACTCGCAGAAGCTCACGCAGACTTCGACCGAGATCGTCGTAAACTGCACAGCTCTGTCGAGACTGCAGTCCGCGAGCTTGAAGGTAAACGTGATCGTTCCTAACCGCTAGTGAATCGACGATAGAACCGTCCGGTTGAAGAATCTCTTCAGCCGGACGGTTTCGTTTAATCACCCAACTCGTCCTGTGTCTTTCTGTGACGGTGCTGACTTCCCAAATTCGTCCCACTGTAAGTTACAAACACACTAAGACAACGTCTGCCGGATCGGCCCGTTCCAGCTGGGCGTCAGTGAGATCATGGCAGCATTCAGATGAGTCTTCTTGAAACCAGAAGCATAGCCAGCAACTACAAAATTGTAGTGAAGCCTAATCGGTGAATCAGCGTGGTCACCAGCGCGAATAACAAACACGATAGCCGGTCTCGGTGCACCGTTTTAGGTTCGGAGGGTGTCTGAATAGTGCCGGCTACGCTCGAGGGCCAGTCTCGTATTTCCCTGATTGGCACCTGGATCCCATGTCATGGAATAGTCGTCCCAAGCCGGTCCGCAGGAAGTGAGTTTGAAAAGTTCAATTCTCTCAGGTGGCGCCGACCGTGGAGATTCCGTTCATTCAGGATCTTTCCAGAGCTGCTCCCCCACGTGGTCAACTGTGGTTTCTGTTCTTTAGTCGCTGATTTTTGGATCTTGCCTTCTAAAGCTTCTCGTCGGGAGTGTTGGTCCCCTGCACCGGCTTCTCAAGTTCCATGGCGATTCGCGGTGGAATCAGAGCGGGGAGACTCGCAAGCACACTCTTCGCCCCGTTATATCGCTGGCTCTAAACGACGCCTCGACAGAAGTATGTCTGGTGTTGAAAGCCCGCTAGCAGCCAACACTTGCAACAAGGTCACAGTGTCTAGTCCCCTGTTTCTGATCGTCGTGGCAGTCTCCGCGTGGTCGTCAGTATCTGGAGGGAGCACTATTGGATCCTCCCCTACACCAGTGTCGCTGCCCCTCCGCGGCGCGTGACTGGGAACAACAGGCAAGAAGTGAAAGCAAGCGCCCCATTCGTTCAAGGTGGCCGGCATAGTTACGGTGGAAGACTGGGCACATCTCCAAGCCTATATCGAGCCGAGTCCTGTGCTAGTAAAAGGTTTTTTCCGCGATGCAACATGAGTTCACGATACCGAGTGTAGGGTACCACCATCTGGTGGTGATAGTGGCCAATCCAAATCCAACACCACAGTTACTTAGACAAAGAACGTGGACACCCGCCCTACGACGTGCGAATTTTGACGAACTGGGCAACATGGTGTCGGCGCCGATCTTCCGAACCTGCTCTCCTACCTGGAGCCGCATATAACAGCAGGGAAGGTTTTTGATGAGCGGCCCTCACCGTTCGTCGCCGGGACGAACTCTTCATCGACACGCTCATCGGTGGTCGTTCTGGTTGACCGACTTGTTTATTACCCGGCAGGTCTCTCCCGGGACGACAACTTCAACGCATCGGCACCACACGATAACTCAGCAACACAACCTCTACCAACCAACAGTGATCTCTTCACGAGGGGGCAGTTTTCAGCCGTCGTCGATAGAAGCTGGAAAAGCCTCGGCCTGCTTGAGGTACTACTCACGCTGCGTGTGATCAACTAGAAAAAGGCCAAGTGAGCAGAGCAAACCAGCCAGTTCGGCTACTGCTTCGCAGGAACATCTGCCTCTCACAATTGAATCGTTCGCAGAAATTCTAGCTGCTGCCTCAGTGGTGTATGAGAAAGCGTTAGTCGATCGAAGTGCCCGTGTTCCGAAAACAAAAGGTGATGCGCTGCTATGACGGAGGGCCAACGTTATGGCTGCTGTTGACCTTCGAACCGTGGGGTGGAGACTTCCAGCGTGCTCGTGCCAGATATCTTCCGAGATATCATCCTTTGTAAGAATCCTGGAACCCAACCACTGTCTCAACCCCCTTGATCGGCGAGCAACGGCGGCAAGCTGTTATCGCGGCAACAGCCGAGGAAACGGTGATTTCAAATCGAGTAGTTTGTGTTTAAATGTTCCGGGCCATGACTGCACTCATACGTTCACAACCACGCCAGTGTTTTAGTTGCCGTTGCGACCCAACGTCTGGAAGATGTGCCGAACGAAGAATATAGGCCCGAGAATATGCTCGGCAAGCGTACCGACTAACGGCCAAGCTCGGGCTAGCTCGTTTTCAACGTACGCAGCGGACCTGACATTAAAATAGTTGAGGGCCTCAGTCCTAAGACTAAGGCCCTCAACTTGGAGGAATAGGCGCTACATGTTAGTGCTTATGCTGTCCTCGGGAGAATTCGAATACCCAACCCGTTACGAAGAACAGACCGGCGCCGATACCGATGATGAAAATCCACCAGTCGATGGCCACACCGAGCACAACGATCGCGGCTGCAGAGCCGAGGCCAAGTGGCCACCAGCTCCAAGGGGCGAAACGACCGTAGGTTCCGGCGTATTCTGCAATTTCGCCGTCATCCATGTCGTCGACGCCCGTCTTATACTCTTTCTCTACTAAGCGCAGATAGTATGCAATCATGAACTGCATAGCTGCAAGAGCGAAGAGGGCGGTAATGCCGATCCACTCAGTTGCGCGGGTCCAGATCGTATATACGGTGGCTACTACTAGGAAAAAACTTCCCAGAATCGCAAACAGCTGCTGATTAATCTTCACGTTATGCACCTGCCTTAGTGGTCATGTGTTCACGACGCTCTAACGGGATCAGTTCCGGGTGGTGCAGGTCGAGTGCAGGGCGCTCAGAACGGATACGTGGCAGTGCGTGGAAGTTGTGACGTGGTGGTGGGCACGAGGTTGCCCATTCGAGCGATCCGCCGAAGCCCCATGGGTCGTCGACAGTGATCTTCTTGCCGTAGCGAGCGGTGTAGTAAACATTCCACAGGAATGGAATGATCGACGCGCCCAACAGCATCGACGAAACTGTCGAGAACTGGTTCATCAGGGTGAAGCCGTCTTCGACCATGTAGTCGGCGTAACGACGTGGCATACCCATGACACCCAGCCAGTGCTGGACCAGGAAGGTGCCGTGGAAACCGAGGAACAGCATCCAGAACTGGATCTTGCCCCAGGTTTCGTTGAGCATTTTACCGGTGAACTTAGGCCACCAGAAGTAGAAGCCGGCGAACATCGCGAAGACTACGGTACCGAAGACGACGTAGTGGAAGTGTGCAACGACGAAATAGGTATCGGAGACCTGGAAGTCCAGCGGTGGCGAGGCCAGAATGATACCGGTCAGACCACCGAACAGGAAGGTCACCATGAAACCAAGTGACCACAGCATTGGGGTTTCGAAAGTGATCGAACCGCGCCACATGGTTCCAATCCAGTTGACGAACTTCACGCCGGTAGGCACGGCGATGAGCATAGTCATCAGGGAGAAGAATGGCAGCAGAACCGAACCGGTGACGTACATGTGGTGAGCCCACACGGTCATGGACAGTGCTGCAATGGCTGCGGTCGCGAAGACCAGCGACTTGTAACCAAAGATCGGTTTCCGGGAGAAGACCGGAATGACCTCTGACACGATACCGAAGAACGGTAGCGCAATAATGTACACCTCAGGGTGCCCGAAGAACCAGAACAGGTGCTGCCACAAGATGGCACCACCGTTTTCCGGATCGAAGATGTGACCGCCGAAACGACGGTCGAGGCCCAGACCAAACAGTGCGGAGGCAAGCGGTGGGAAGGCCATCAGGATCAAGATACCGGTGATCAGGGTGTTCCAGGTGAAGATCGGCATACGCCACATGGTCATACCTGGGGCACGCATCGAGATGATGGTGGTAATGAGGTTGACACCACCAAGGATCGTACCGAAGCCCTGTAGACCAAGTCCGAAGACCCAGATGTCCCCACCAATACCTGGTGAGTATGTCGCGTTGGACAACGGTGCGTATCCGAACCAACCGAATGATGCTGCACCCTGTGGGGTGAGGAAGCCTGCGGTAGCGATGAGCGATCCGAACAGGAAGAACCAGTACGCCAAAGCGTTCAAACGCGGGAACGCGACATCTGGCGCACCAATCTGGAGCGGCATGATCACGTTGGCGAAACCAATAAAGAGTGGTGTCGCGAACATGAGCAACATCAGGGTGCCGTGCATGGTAAACAACTGGTTGAACTGTTCTTTGGTCTGCAGAACCTGCATTCCTGGTTCGAACAGTTCAGCACGGATGAGCAACGCCATGACGCCGGCGAGGCCGAAGAAAATGAAAGACGTAATCAGGTACAAGTACCCGATGGTCTTGTGGTCGGTCGTGGTAAGCCAATTGACGATAATGCGGCCCTTAGAGACCGGCACTACCTGAGGCCGCACACGCGTCCGAGTGTCGTCTTGTGTGTATTCGTAAGTAGTCATTTACTTTACTCCTCGATCCGCAGTGGATCGCCCAGAGGTACCTCTTGGTCGCGTTGACCATCGGGGTTCTCGTTCGGGTTACGGTTCAGCTCAGCACCCGATAGTCCTTCTGGCAGCTGGCGGATCTCGTTCAAGAATTCGGCTTCTTCAACGATTTCGACGTTGAACAGCATTTCAGAGTGGAACTCGCCACAGAGCTCAGCACACTTCCCCTGGAAGTGGCCAATCTCGCCCGGGGTGAGGTACATGCGGTTCGTCTGTCCAGGAACCATATCGAGTTTCTGCAGGAATGCAGGAACCCAGAATGAGTGGATGACGTCGCGTGATTTCAGCTGGAATTCTACTGGTACATCAACGGGGAGGTAGAGCGTTGGAAGAGTTTCTTCAACACCTTCCTCACCGGTGAGCTGGCCCTGAACGCCGTATAAGTGGCGTTCTTCTGTCTGGCCATCTGGCGTGGTGTACTCGTAGTCAAAGTCCCAGGCCCACTGTTTGCCGTGCACGGTTACCACCAGTGGTGAGTCTTCTACCGGTGTGTTGATGGTGCGTTCAACGCGGTCAGTGAAGCCCCACAGGGTAAGAACTAAAATAATAGGAACCACGGTGAACATGGTTTCCATGGGAACGTTGTATGCGAGTTGACGTGGGTAACCTTTGTCGCCCTTACGACGACGGTAAGCCACGATAACCCAGAGCATCAAAGCCCAGGTGATGACACCGATCACAAGCGCAGCTACCCAGGACCCAACCCAAAGGTTGGTAAGTATCTCGTTGTGGTTGGTAGTCTCGTTTGATCCGGGATACCAGCCTCGTTTTGCTTGTTCTGAACACGCAGTCAAGAACAGCAAAGCCGTAGCGCCAATGACTCCCCCCTTTAGGAGTCTCTTGCCGCGGCTGCCGGCTCGTTGTAGCAGTCTCACAGACGGCCCTTCCTCTTCTTTGTCCAGTGCGAGTGTTTTGCCTCGTAATCCATAGCTTACTCTCACGTCGCACTGAGAGTTATCCAGGCAAAACAACTTTTGCTGTGTCTAGCTTAGTGCTTTTTCTATCGGAAAGTTGGACCATGACAGCAAAACGGCGAGTCAACGTACTATGTGACGTCAACCCGCCGTTTTGCAGGAAATTGCAGTTGAACGATGTCTAGTGGAACGAGTCACCACAGGCGCAAGAACCTGCTGCCTGCGGGTTGTCGATGGTAAAACCAACCTTGGTAATAGAGTCTTCAAAGTCGATAGAAGCCCCAGCCAGGTAAGGCACTGACATTTTGTCAACGATGACTTCTACGCCGTCGTAATCCCTAACGGCATCGCCGTCGAGCACGCGTTCATCGAAGTACAACTGGTAGATCAGGCCTGAGCAACCACCAGGCTGCACAGCGATACGCAAGCGTAGATCTGGACGGCCCTCTTGTTCCAGTAGATCGCGGACTTTGGCGGCTGCCAAGTCGGTCAATGCGACTTCATGGGTTGACAGCCCATCAGCGGGAGCCGCTTGTGGTAACTGGTCGGCAATATTATCTGTCTGTGACATCGAGTACTCCTCTGGAAATGTGACACCGGCGTTCGACTGGTGCAACGTTAGTGCCTATGGTCTTTATTCCACATGCTCAACTGCCATTCTGGCAAGCAATAGTATCTCCGCTTCAATCGCATGGCGTAATACAGACAAGTCTAGCGACTCGTTGGGGGAATGTGCTCTCGTGTCTGGGTCTTCTATCCCGGTCAGCAAAATGCTCGCTTCTGGGAACGCCTCCACTAGGTCTGCCACGAATGGGATAGAGCCGCCCAATCCTGTCTCGATGGCTTCCACGCCCCACGCATCTGACAGAGCGTGCTTCATCATGGTCGTTGCCTCTGAAGTAGCATCAACAACAAAGGGCCTGCCTTGTTCGCCAGGATGAACCGTAACCGTCGCACCGAACGTGGCAGTGTCCTGAATATGTGCAATCAGGGCATCCATGGCATGCTGTGGGTCCATCCCCGGGCCAAGCCGCAGAGAAAATTTCGTGCTAGCGGTATGCACAATGGAGTTGGAAGACTCCTTGATCGAAGTGGTGTCGATCCCAATGATATTGAGTGCAGGCTTATTCCATAGTCGGTCGGCTAGGCTGCCGCTGCCTGCCAGTTCTAATCCTTCAACGGCTCCGATCTGCTGACGGTATTCCTTTTCGTCGTAGACCACCTCAGCCCAACGGGTCTGGTCCAGTCCTCGAATGGCAAGGTCGCCGTCGGCGGTGTGCAGATTGGCGATAATTCGCGACAAGATTGTGTTGGCGTCAAGCACTGGACCGCCAAAGAGTCCGGAATGTACGGGGTGTTCGGTAACGGTGACCTCAATAACGCCGTCGAGCAGACCGCGAAGCGACGTCGTCAGGGCCGGGGTATCGACGGACCAGTTCGCGGAGTCGGCGACAATAATAGTGTCGGCAGCGAGAAGTTTCCGGTGCTTGCGCAGAAATTGCGCAAAGAACGGAGATCCGACTTCTTCTTCACCTTCGATAAAGACCGTCAAACCAAGACCATGATCTGCACCAAGTAGGTCATGTAAGGCTTGAATCGCAGCATGGTGCACCATAATGCCAGCTTTATCATCTGCGGTGCCGCGACCATATAGTCGACCTGATTTTTCGGTAGCTACCCAGGGATCGGTTTGCCAGGCTTCGAGGTCCCCGACCGGTTGGACGTCGTGATGGGCATATAACAATACGGTTGGTTTATTTGTCCGGGCAGGAGCCCGAGCGATGATCGCAGGACCCGATTGATCGCCGTCATCACTGGTTTCGGTGAGCTGCTGCACGTGTTCGAAGCCAAGGTTGTGGAAAAGTGTTGCGACCGCTTCAGCGGAAGCTTCCAGTGGCGCTCGATCGTAGCCGTCAAACGCAAGTGATTGGTAGGTCACCAACTGACGGAGTTCGGTGACGATGGCAGAAAAGTGCTGGTCGACCCAGCTCTTCACGGCCGTGACGAATTCTTGGCTATGTGGATCGGGACCCTTGGCAGTTGATACAGATGTATTCATGGTCCTTAGCGTAGTCGGGCCGATAGTCCGGTTGGAACACCTAGAATAGAGACGACACATTCGACCACATTGAACAACAGAAGAGAAGAAATGACCGAAGAAGACCGGGGTATTGACAGTTCTCCCACCCATGGCAAGGGGCGCCCAACTCCCAAGCGACGCGACCAAGAGGCCGCAAACCGTCGTCCGCTCATTGCAGACGATCGCAAGGTGGCTCGGCAACAGCATCGACAGGCTGTTGCTGAAGAGCGTGCCAGGATGCGCCGCGCCTTGGACACCGGCGAAGAGAAATATTTGCCACCACGCGATAAAGGACCACAGCGTCGATTTGCTCGCGATTACGTGGATGCTCGCTGGGGTCTGGGTGAGTGGTTGATCATCGGTGTCCTGGTGTTCTTGGGACTAAGTTTTGTCCCGACCCCGACCATGCAGATGGCCTCCACGATCGGCATGTTGGTCTTCGTGTTTTTGGTGATCTTTGAGGGCTTCTGGGTTGGTCACCAGGTGAAGAAGCGTTTGGAAGCGAAGTTCGGTGAAATGGAACCGGGCACTCGCTGGTACGCTGCCATGCGCTCCACCCAGATGCGCCGGATGCGTTTGCCGAAACCGCAGGTCAAACGAGGTCAGTTCCCCAGCTAACGGTTTTCGAGCGCCGCGTTAATGCGGCCTGCCCACAGTGGCCCTTCGTAGAGAAAAGCAGTGTAGCCCTGCACCAGCGATGCTCCTGCTTCCAGGCGATCGATGACATCTTGACCGGTGGTGACCCCGCCTACGGAAATAATGCTGGCATCGGTGACGTGCTTGGCCAGTAAGCCAAGAACTTCAAGTGATCGCGCGGCGAGAGGCGGGCCAGATACTCCCCCAGCACCCAGGGCTTCAACCTCAGCTGAGTTTGTCCTGAGACCCTCGCGCGAGATCGTGGTGTTGGTGGCGATAATGCCGTCCAAGCTCAGCTCTGTCACCATATCTGCAACGGCGATGATGTCATCGTCCACCAGATCGGGGGCGATTTTGACGGCCAGTGGCACGTGGCGACCCGTCGCCGCGTCTGCCGTCTTGGATACGGCCGCTAGGAGCGGTGCCAAGGATTCGATGGCCTGCAGTTGCCGCAGGCCGGGAGTGTTGGGGCTTGAAACATTGACCACAAGGTAGTCGGCATGACGCGCTAGCAACCGGGTTGAAACCAGATAGTCGTCAATGGCGCGTTCAAGTTCGATGATCTTCGATTTGCCGATGTTCACCCCGAGAATGGGGCGGTACTGGCCGAAGCGTCGGGTCAGAGTCTTGCGCGTAGCAGCAAGCCGAGGTGCGATGCGCTGAGCCCCGTGGTTATTGAATCCCATGCGGTTGACCAGGGCCCGGTCTTCAGGTAGCCGAAAGAGTCGGGGCCGCGGATTGCCGGGTTGCTCTTGTCCGGTAATTGTACCGACCTCAATGTGACCGAACCCTAAATCAGCAAGGGCGCTTGTGCCAATGCCAGCTTTGTCGAATCCTGCAGCAAGACCAAAAGGTGATGGGAACGTCAAGCCCATGGCTTGGGTCCGAAGGCTTGCATTCGGGCGTAGGGCGGCGCGGAGAGCTTTCGATGCACCGGTTTTTTCTGCTGCACGGATCGCTGCGAAACCAATTTCGTGTGCACGCTCAGCATCCATCTTGGCGAAGACCGCATTAAACATATGTGGATAAAGCTTCGGAGATTGGCTGGCAAGGCGTGCAGCAAGTAGGTTGGTCATAGCTTGTAGTCAACCATAAGGACGAACGCCTTGTGCAACTGTGCAACCGTCGTGTCATCTTTGGGAGTCGTTCATGCACTACGGATTACTTGAGGATACGCCACCGGGCCAATGGCTACCTGACGTTCTCGAAGGTTTCTCGAGACAGAGCATCCCGCTCGGTGAGGAACCTGATGGTCCAGTCAGCGCAACACTAATTCGCCACGACAACGTGGATGGTCTGCCTGTCCTCTATATTCATGGGTGGTCAGATTATTTCTATAACACTGAGCTGGCTGAGGCCGCAGCACAACACGGCCATCAGCTCTATGCCTTAGACCTGCGGAAATATGGTCGTTCTCTCCGTCCCAAACAACAGCCAGGTTACATCGACGATCTGTCGAATTATGACCAGGAAATCGATGCAGCTCTCGACCTTATCGAACAGGAGCATCCGGGGGTGTTACCCGCACTCATCGCTCACTCGACAGGCGGACTCATTGCGGCACTTTGGGCGCACAGGCATCCCGGTCGTCTTCGGACGCTCGTACTCAATGCGCCTTGGCTCACGCTGCAAGGCAACACCTGGCTCCGCGGATTTGCTAATACGGTAGCTGACCCTTTGTGGCGGAGTAGGCCTGAGCGCAAGCTACTGCTACCGAAAGTAGACTTTTTCTATCGAACGATCTCATCCAATGAGCACGGTGAGTGGGTGCTACATCCTCTCTGGCGGCCCAGATTTGCTTTCGATATTCATGGCGGCTGGCTGTCGGCAATACTCGAGGGCCACTCGCAAGTGCGCCAGGGCCTGGATATCGATGTACCCGTTTTGGTACTCATCTCTGCCCAGACGCATTTTGCGTCAAAGTATTCTTCGAAAATGCAAACGGCCGACAGTGTACTGGACGTCGAAGCGACAGCTAAACGTGCGGTTCATCTTGGCAATACCGTGATGATTCGCAAAATTCCGAACGCGATTCACGACGTCTACGCCTCTGCGCACCCAGTACGTGACCAAGCTTTTGCGGCCACCTTTGACTGGTTAACCTATTTCATCGGGCAGCGGTCGTGGCATCGACCGCTCCCCCATAGCGACGATCGCGTGCCGCGTACATTTCCACAGCGTCCCACAGAGTCTTCCGGTTGACATCGGGCCAGAGCACATCCATAAATACTAATTCAGCATAGGCTGACTGCCACAACAAAAAGTTGGAGAGACGTTGTTCCCCAGAGGTCCGAAGGAACAGGTCAACATCTGGCACCTCTGGAAGCCGGAGGTGCTGCGCGACCGTTTTCTCGCTGATAGCACGGGGCTTAAGCTTCCCTTCGACGGCTTCAGTGGCAATCGATTGTATTGCATCAGTGATTTCTGCTCGACCGCCGTAGTTGACACACATCACTAGCGTTGTACGATCGTTGTCCTGGGTGAGCTCTTCGGCAGCTTGTAGTTCATTGATCACCGACTTCCACAACCGTGGCTTGCGACCATTCCAAAGAACTCTGACGCCCCACGAGTTCAACGTGTCACGTTGGCGACGCAAAACGTCACGCGAAAAGCCCATCAGAAACGCGACTTCTTCTGGCGACCGTTTCCAATTTTCGGTTGAGAAAGCATAGACCGAGACGTATTTGATCCCCATCTCTACCGCACCAGCCATAACATCCAGTAGAGCTTGTTCTCCTGCGCGGTGGCCATCGGTTCGAGGTAATCCCCGTTGATTCGCCCATCGTCCGTTGCCATCCATCACAATGCCGATGTGTTGTGGAAGAAACTTCCGGTCAATTTTGGGCATGACGAAACCATCGGGGTGGGGCGCCGGGTTTTGGTAACGCATTGCTGGCTCCTGTGGTAACTAACCCTGGTCTATCACCGATAGTGACTGCAGAGTCTTTTCTAGATGGTACTGCAAATACTGTGCGACAAAACTGGTGGCCTGCCGTATTTGTGCTGGCTCCGCTTGGGACACGATCGTCCAGTCTCCCGCTAATAAAGCGGCTAGGAGAGCTACGACATCATCCGTTGCGTACGGTGTCTGCGGTGGCGCACAGTCGTCACACACGACGCCACCTAGCGATACCGACAACCAATTATGACGCCCCTGAATACCGCATTTGCTGCATTCACCAAAGGTGGGGGCCCACCCTGCAATAGCTAACGCCCGCAGCAAGTACGAGGCCAACAACATGATGGGTGAAGCAGCGCGACGTGCTAACGCGGCAATCGCGCCATGTAACAGCCGATACTGCTGCGCTGCACCCGCGGTGTCTTCATCTCGTGTGAGCTGTTCGGCCGTCTCGACCATAGCCGAGGCGGCTCCAAAACTGTCGTAGTCGTTGGTGAGCATCATTCCGTATGGGTGAATGGTCTCGGTTTGGACGATAATGTGCATATCCCGTCGGGGCACAATCTGCAGTCGCGTGTGCATAAACGGTTCCAACGTCGAACCAAATTTGGATGTCGTTCGGCGCACGCCTTTGGCAACAGCTCGAATCTGACCGCGATCTGCGGTAAGGATAACGATAATCCGATCAGCTTCTGCCAGCTTATAGGTGCGCAACACAATCCCGTGGGTCCGGTAGCTTTGCGATATATAGGTACCGGATCCACGGGAGCGCTTACGGGGTGTTTTATTCAGCGGTTTGTTCAGCCTTTACATCACGCAGGTACCGATTGACTGCAGAAGTGACAGCCTGCAGCGAGGCAGTTGAGGTGTTATGGTCCAGCCCGATACCCCACAGTACGCGGTCGCCGATGGCAGCTTCAACGTACGCAACAGCCATGGCCTCGCCACCTTCGGTCAGCGCGTGCTCTGTGTAATCCAGCACGCGGACATCAACCTCGGCCTGGTGGAACATTTTAACTAGTGCGGAAATCGGGCCATTGCCGGTAGCCGTCCGGGTCACGATTTCACCGTCACGCTCCATCTTGACTTCCATTGAAAAGTCACCATCCTCAGTGGTGGACGACGTGGAAGACACCAGGTGGTAGTGACCCCAGCGTTCTATTGGATCATCGGTCGGGAGGTACTCGTTGGCGAAGACTTCCCAGAGGGTTTCAGACGATATTTCACCACCGTGGGTGTCGGTGTAATCTTTGATGACCGCGGAGAATTCGACTTGGGCGCGACGGGGCAGCTCCAGGTTGTAATCTGTTTTGAGCATGTAAGCGACCCCACCCTTGCCCGATTGCGAGTTCACGCGGATAACCGCTTCGTAGCTGCGACCGATGTCTTCCGGGTCAATTGGCAGGTACGGGACACCCCAGTCGAGTTCGTCGGTCGTAACGCCAGCTTCTGCGGCCCGGGCGTCCATGTCTTCGAAGCCTTTTTTGATCGCGTCCTGATGCGATCCGGAGAATGCGGTGAACACGAGTTCGCCGGCCCACGGGGAACGCTCGTGCACTTTCATTTGGGTGGCGTATTCGTAGACTTCTTGAATCTTGTCCATATCGGAAAAGTCGATTTCAGGGTCAATGCCCTGAGTGTAGAGGTTCATCCCGAGCGTGACGAGATCAACGTTACCGGTACGTTCTCCGTTGCCGAACAGGCAGCCCTCGATGCGGTCAGCGCCCGCCATGTACCCCAGCTCAGCAGCTGCTACGCCTGAACCACGGTCGTTGTGCGGGTGCAGCGACAGGATGATCGCATCGCGATTTTCAATGTTGCGGTGCATCCATTCGATCTGGTCGGCGTACCGGTTCGGAGTCGACATCTCGACGGTGGCCGGAAGATTGAGAATCATTTGCCGGTCGGTGGAGGCTTCCAGGACTTCGGCAACTTTATTGGAGATCTCAGCAGCGAATTCTAATTCAGTTCCCGTAAAGGACTCTGGTGAGTACTGATAGGTAATCGCAGTATCAGTCAGTTGTTCTTCGTATTTGCGGCACAGCATGGCGCCGCGGGTGGCGATATCGATGATGCCGTTTTTGTCTTCCCGGAAGACCACGCGTCGTTGCAATACGGATGTTGAGTTGTATAGGTGCACGATGGCTCGCGGAGCGCCTTCGAGCGCTTCATAGGTGCGTTCAATGAGGTGTTCCCGGGACTGGGTCAGCACTTGGATGTGCACGTCTTCGGGAATACGATCTTCTACGATCAACTGCCGTACGAAGTCGTAGTCAGTTTGGGATGCGGAAGGGAATCCGACTTCAATTTCTTTGTAACCCATCTCAACCAGCAGTTCGAACATCCGCATCTTGCGTTCCGGGTCCATGGGATTGACCAGCGCTTGGTTACCATCGCGCAGGTCGACCGCGCACCATCGAGGAGCTTTTGTGATGACTTGGTCTGGCCAGGTGCGATCCGGCAGGTTGACGGCAATTTGTTGTTCGAAGGGGACGTATTTATTAAATTTCATCCCGGATGGTTGCTGAAAATTCCGCAAAGTATTCCTCATTCTTTGAAACTGCCTGGTCCTGTGACGAGTTTAGTGGACCGTTGACGACAAACCGGTGTGTGAGCATTCATGTCTGACCGGTGGCAGGTCGTGTATCTCGCTCCGCAACGGGGTCGACCCTACCTGATGGCGTTCAAAGCGTGTGCTTGAAGAACCTAGGCCCCGCTACGGCACGGTAGTAGCAGGCCTAGGAGAGCACCAAGAAGGGCACGGTGACGACCGCGCGATAGGGTGCTCTGAACACAATGCATGTGGGTAGCCTAACACCGCTCCTGTCAGAATCCCAAACGATTCATATACTTCGGATTTCGTTGCCATTCTTTGGCGACCTTGACGACCAGGTCGAGATACACTCGTGTGCCCAGAAGTTTCTGAATATTCTTGCGTGCTCGTTGCCCGATGGCTTGTAACTGCCGGCCGCCTTTGCCGATGATAATGCCTTTTTGGCTATCACGTTCAACGTAGATCTCCGCGTAAATATCCGTGATCGGTTGATCTTCGGGCTGGCCCTCGCGTAGGCCCATTTCTGTTACGACGACGGCCAGAGAGTGCGGCAATTCATCAAAGACATCTTCCAGCGCAGCTTCTCGAATGAGTTCAGCGACCATAATGTCGTCGGGTTCGTCGGTCACTTCGCCATCAGGATACAACGGGGGCGATTTCGGCAAGTACTTGGTCAGGACTTCCACCACGGTGTTTACTTGTACGTCACCTTGGACCGAAACTGGAACGATCTCTGTGAATCCTGTACTGGTATCCGGCGTGATGATTTCTTCACCAAGTTGTTGGACTGCGATCAACTGATCTGCAAGCACTCCGCGGGTGACCGTATCAACCTTGGTTACCAACGCGATAATCGGGGTGTTGTGAAGCTTTGCTAATTGTTCGGCGATGAACCGATCCCCTGGTCCGATCTTTTCATTGGCTGGGATACACATCGCGACCGCGTCCATGCCTGCAAGGGTTTCCGCAACCAGTTCGTTGAGGCGTTCTCCAAGCAGTGTTCTAGGTCGGTGAAGTCCTGGTGTATCGACCAGTATGAGTTGGTGGTCATCGCCCGATACGATGCCGCGGATCACACGTCGTGTGGTTTGGGGCTTCGAAGAGGTGATGGCGATCTTTGAACCAACCATCGCATTGGTTAAAGTGGATTTTCCGACATTCGGTCGACCGACCAGGCTGACGAATCCAGAACGGAAGTGTTCGGGATAATCGGTTGGCATCATGGCGTGGTCCCCTCGGTGGATGAGTGTACGGTGACTTTGATGGTGTCGACTCGATTGCGTTTTCCCGCAAGTGATGCAACGGTCAACGTGAGGTGTTCGATATCGGTGACCGAGCCTTCAACCGGAATTTTACCCAAGCTTTTGGCCAGCAGGCCGCCGACGGTGTCGACGTCTTCATCATCATCGAGAAATAGATTGAACTCTTCAGAGAAGTCGGTGACCGACATGGAAGCATTCACCAGGAATTCTCCGTTGGGCTGTGGGATCACATCAGCGATTTCCACGTCGTCATACTCATCTGAAATATCCCCGACGAGTTCTTCGATCAGGTCTTCTAACGTCACAAGGCCCGCGGTACCGCCATATTCGTCGACGACGATAGCCGCGTGGACGGCTTCGCGCTGGAGCTCCTGTAACAGATCCCACACAGATTTCGACTCAGGGACCACCCGAATGTCACGTACCAAAAGGTTAACTGGGTCCTCGGGAGATAAGCGTCGAGTGTGGGTAGCGCGAACGATGTCTTTGAGAAAAACGATGCCCAGGACGTCATCGGGACTTTCGCCAATGAGGGGAATACGAGAGAAACCAGAGTCGATAAAGATCTCTGTTGCTGCGGCTAGAGTGGTGCCCGATTCAAGCCACACGACATCAGTACGTGGGACCATGATGGCGCGGACCAGTGTGTCGTCCATTTCGAAGACCGACTGAATCATCTCGGCTTCGTCGTCTTCTAAGACGTCGGCTTTGGATGCGCGCGAGACATATTCGCGGAAGTGTTTTTCTTCGAGATCGTTTTCATCGTTTTCGTCGTCATCTTCGGTATCGGCATCGGCGATGAACAAGCCTGGGACCGGTCCAAGGATCGCGGTCAGGAGACGGACGAGCCATGCGGTTCCTTGTGCTGAGGCCTCATAGTGTTTGGCACCGATTTTCCGCGGGCTACGAAATGCCGAGAGTAAGGTGATGACTCCCATCACCAGGATGCCCCCGACAGCAGATAGCCACACGTTATTGACAAAATGGTCAATAAACACCGTTATGAGAACCGCCGACGTGGTCAGGAAGACGCTACTCCAAAACCGGACAGCCAGCTGGTGTTCGGGCAGTCGATCCAGCACCTGAAGAATGGGGTTTCCTGGGCGTTTAGCAACGACGGCTTCGGCTTCACGGTACGAGACGTAATCGAACGCTGACTCAGCAAGATTTAACACCCAGGTCAGTGCGAGGCTGACGATAAATAATATCGCCAGGATAATCGGGACGACCACTGTGCTTATGCTTCCTCATCGTGTAACTCGGGTGGCGCGTAGCCTAGAAATTCTTCTAGGAGTTGATTCTGCAGCCTGAACATTTCGTCTTTTTCTTCAGGATCATGGTGATCGTAGCCCAACAGGTGAAGTAACCCGTGAGTGACAAGTAACGCAATTTCATCGGCTACCTGATGTCGGCCACGCGCGGCATGTTCGGTCGCGACCTCGGGGCTAATCACGATATCGCCCAGCAGGCCCTGGGCCGGCTGTTGTTGGGTTCCGGGACGGAGTTCGTCCATCGGAAAGCTCATGACATCGGTGGGGCCATCCAATCCCATCCATTCACGGTGCAATTGACTCATGGCATCATTATCGACAAACACCACGGCCAGCTCTGAAGCCGGATGAATATGGAGGTTTTCATACAGGTGCTTGCCCAGAGACATGACACGTTGGATGTCGACGTCGAAGGCTGTTTCGTTGAGGACTTCTATAGCCATGTTCCTTTACCGATTTCGATTTCGTCCGGATCTTTGTGGACGTGTAGGTTCCGGTTGATGGCGATCGTAAGCGTCAACAATTTTTGACACCAGATCATGGCGGACGACATCTGAAGATTTCAGTTCGATGATAGCGATGTCATCAATGCCTTCCAGATATTGCACGGCTTGAGCAAGTCCGGAGTCAGTGCCACGGGGCAAGTCGATCTGTGACGCGTCACCCGTGATGACCATATGAGAGTTGAATCCGAGTCTGGTAAGGAACATCTTCATTTGCTCTGCCGAGGTGTTCTGGGCCTCGTCGAGGATGATGAAAGCATCATTCAGTGTTCGTCCCCGCATATACGCCAAGGGTGCTACCTCGATGGTACCAACTTCAATCAGATGCGGGATACTGTCTGGTTCGACCATCTCGTGCAGTGCGTCGTAAAGCGGTCGCAAATACGGGTCGATTTTTTCGCTGAGGGTGCCGGGGAGAAAACCCAAAGATTCCCCAGCTTCTACCGCTGGGCGGGTGAGAATGATGCGATTGACTTGACGAGTATGTAGTGCCTGCACCGCTTTGGCCATCGCCAAATATGTTTTACCCGTCCCCGCCGGACCAATGCCGAACACCACGGTGTTGTTATTGATCGCGTTGACATAGGCCTTTTGGTTCTCAGTCTTGGGGCGGATTTTCTTCCCCTGTGCTGAGACGATCAATTCGGCCGGCAGGCTCTTAGTGGTGTCGTCTGGATAGGAGCGCACCCCGGCAATGGTGGTCTCAATAATTTCGGGGCCCACTGTTGTACCAGCACTCGCAACGGACCGTAGGTCATGCAGAATCTTGACGACTTCGGCGACGTCCTCTTGGGCGCCCGTGATGTCCAACTGTTGATCACGTACCAAGAGCTTCATTTCAGGGTAAACGCCTTCGATGACACGAAGCAGCATGTCTTGTGGACCAAATGTTTGTACCATTTCGGCAGGGGTGTCAAATGTGATGGTCTTGCGGCTTGTGTCATCGGGTTGGGATTGTTCTGTCAGGTCGACTCCATTACTCGTATGTGCTGTGTCATCCAGTCTATGTGGTCACTAGCCCACGGTCTATCTGAATGCGATGTCGCACCCGGGTTTCACCGAGTGTTTGGAACTACCAGCGTTTAAAGATCTGGTTCAGCAAGGTGATCGCGACAGGTCCAGCCGTTGAGGAGCGAAGAACATTGTCGCCAATCTTTACAGCGGTGCCACCAGCATTCTCAATTGCCGCGAGTTCTTCAGGTGCGACTCCGCCCTCTGGGCCCACGACGAGGTGAATAGTTTGCACACCCGACATCTCAACGACTGCCTGCTCGATATTCGTCACGCCATCTTCATGCAAAACCACGACGTGCTGACCGTCTTGGGCATTGTGCAACCGAGCGACATCTGTGGTGATCAGCGGGTCTTCGAGCTTGGGAATGATAGCCCGACGTGATTGCTGCGCGGCCGCGTGAAGTTTCGAACGCCATTTCGTAAGCATCTTTTCCGCACGTTCTGTACGGATACGCACAATCGACCGCTGGGATTGCCAAGGTGTTACCGTATCGACCCCAAGCTCTGTAGCCATTTCGGCAGCCAGCAGGTCTCGATCTCCTTTGGCTAGGGCTTGCACGAGATTTATTCGCACACTGGGGGAATACTGCACGCTGACGCTAGTGACACGAACCCGGGCGGTCCGGGGATCAGCTACTTCAATGACCCCCGAGGCCAGGGTGCCGTGCCCGTCGGATAGCAGCACGGGATCACCGACTTGCAGGCGTTGCGAACGAATCGCATGACCCGAGGTTGGCTCGTCTAGGTCCACGACATCGTGGGCGTGGACCCCTGCAACGTGAGCACTATAGAACAGCGGATGTGTCACGATTCATCATGCGAAAACATGTTATCGAACCCGGATTTCAGGCGCGAAAAGAAGCCTCTCGACTCGACCTCACCGTTGGCGACATCTTCGGCGCGGAGTTCTGCCAATTGGGTGAGCAGCTCGCGTTGCTCGTCGTTCAATTTTGTTGGAGTGGAGACGTTGAGCGTGATTTTCATGTCGCCCCGACCGCTCCCCTGGAGCCGGGAGGCACCGAGATTCTTCAGTGTCACAACGTGACCGGTCTGCGTTCCAGGATCAATCGTGAAAGATTGTTCCCCATCAAACGTATCGATTTTGATGTCCGTGCCGAGTGCGGCAGCGGTCATCGGAATGGTCATGGTTGCATGCAAGTGGTCACCCTGGCGGGTAAAGATCTCGTGCTCACGCACGCGAATCTCAAGGTAGAGGTCTCCATTGGGTCCCCCAGCTACACCTGCTTCACCGCGTCCGGCAAGCTGGATTCGAGTGCCGTCACGGACCCCTGCTGGAATTTTGACGGTGAAGGATACCCGCTCGCGAACACGACCCTGACCGGAGCACTGGCCACAGGGGTCTGTGATGACGTCACCGTAACCGCGACAGGTTGGGCAGGTTTCGGTGGTCATCATGCGACCAAGAATGGAATCTACGGGACGGGAGATCTGCCCTGCTCCGCGACACGTGGTACAAGTTTCGGGATGAGTACCGGGTTCCATCGCGGACCCGTCGCAGCGCTCGCAACGGACAGCTGTTTCTACCTCGATGGTTTTTTCGGTGCCGAAGACGGCCTCTTCGAGGTCGATATGTGTCGCAATCAGCGCATCTTGCCCCCGCCGTGCGCGCGATACTGGACCAGCACCTGCTCCCCCACCAAAGAATGTTTCGAAGATGTCCGAGAAGCCACCAAAGCCTCCACCGCCGAAGCCGCCGCGTCGACCATCCTCATGGCCGGTTGCATCATAGTTTTGACGTTTTTCGGCATTAGATAATACTTCGTAGGCGTGCGTGACGGATTTGAACTGTTCTGCGGCTTCGTCGGAGGGGTTGTGATCCGGGTGCAGTTCACGGGCCTTCTTGCGGTAGGCCTTCTTAATTTGTTGTTCTGTGGCGTTCCGGTCAACACCCAGGATCTGGTAATAATCTTGTGCCACTTGTTGGTCGTATTCCTTTCAGTTCAAGCAACTGGAGCTTGAAACCGTGTTCTGGTCAGAGTCTATTATCCGTTCATGAGCTAACTGGACAAAATCCTGGACAAATACCGAGCAATAGCTCGGACTGCAGACATTGTCGATGGATAGTCCATTCGTGTAGGCCCGACGACTCCAATCTTTGCGACGTCGCCGGGCCCATAGCCAGCAGCGACCACCGAGGTGTCGCCCAGTGAACCGAAGTTTTCATCACCGATACGAACTGACAGACCGTGCGCGTCGTTTTCCATCTCGGTTAAGAGTTTCAGCAGCACGACCTGTTCTTCGAGAGTCTCAAGTATTGGCCCGATCGAATGACTAAAGTCCTGAGGGGAACGAGCCAAATTCGCGGTTCCGGCCATGAGAATGCGGTCCCGGTGCCCAGCTTCTGCTAGCAGTTCCAAAGCCTTCCCCAGGGATTTGGCCAGTGCTTGATGCTCTTGAGGGATAGCGGCGTGGACATCCATCAGGGCCCGCGTCAGATTGTACGGGCTCACGTTGTCCAAATACTTCATGAACACTTGGGCCAAGACGTCCAAGGTTGGTTGGTCTACGGTCTGACCTAAATAAACGACCCGCTGGTCAACTCGGCCGGTCGACAAAATCAGTACGGCCAGCATCCGGTCTTCTGAAAGCAGCACGAACTCGACACGGCGAATGACCGACGAATCCATGTGAGGGTATTGAATGACCGCAACCTGGCGGGTCAGTTGTGATAGGACTTGCACCGTGGCGGCCATCATGTCGTCGATGTCGTCGGAATTATCTAGCAGCGCTTGGACGGCGCGTTTCTCCGCGGCCGATAATGGACGGACCTCTGAAATTCGATCAACGAAATATCGATAGCCTTTGTCGGTTGGGATTCGACCTGACGACGTATGTGGGGCTGCAATAAGACCTTCGTCTTCGAGGTCCGCCATGTCGTTGCGCACGGTCGCAGAAGACACTCCAAGATTGTGGCGTTCCACCAGCGCTTTTGAACCGACAGGCTCGCGGGAGGCCACGTAGTCTTCCACAATGGCTTGCAGAACTTTCATTCGACGCGGTTGATCAGTCATATACCCTCCCTCAAAAAGTTAGCACTGTCTAAAGCCTAGTGCTAATGTTAGCTGGGTTTTTTAGACGTCGATATCAGGCAACGGCTGTTCTTCGCTGTGGACTGATCAAGTTTTGGTAGCCTCAGAGGGCCAGTAGAGAAGAAAGAGAACCGCAATCATGAACTGGGACCACTGGGGGCCTTCCGAGATGACCCGCAAGGCGCAACGCCCCACCCCTAAGCAAGTCGCCGCCACTCGAGGGTTAGTCGTTGAAGATGCTGCGACCGGCTTTACCGGCGCGGTGGTGCGCGTGGAAAAATCTGGCGGGGTACACCTGGTGGTTTTAGAAGGCCGCAAGGGTGTAACCCGGGCTTTCCCATTGGGATTGGGCTTCATGATCGATGGCGCTGCCGTCAACCTTGTTGTCCCCACTGAACAGCGAGCCTCACGACCGGCTCGTACTGCTTCAGGGTCCCGCGTTGTGGCGCCGCGCCGCGCTGCGGTCGCCAAAGCTTCCAGAATCTGGGTTGAGGGAATTCATGACGCTGAACTGGTGGAGAAAATCTGGGGTGATGATCTTCGCGTCGAAGGCATCGTTGTGGAACCATTGCACGGTATTGATGATCTTGCCGGTGCGGTGCAGCAGTTTCAGCCCGGCCCACGACGTCGTCTTGCGGTGTTACTAGACCACCTGGTCGATGGATCGAAAGAACAGCGGATAGCAGCAGAGACTATGAAGTCGGACGGCGCACAAGACAATGTCTTGATCGTGGGGCACCCCTATGTTGATATTTGGCAAGCGGTTAAACCTGAAGTTATTGGTATTCGAGCCTGGCCAAAGATTCCTCGCAACGAAGACTGGAAAACCGGTATGCTTGCCCGGCTGGGGTTACCCCACCAAACAGCAGCTGATATTGGTCTGGGCTGGAAGAAGATTCTGTCTCGAGTCAATAGCTTTAAAGATCTTGAACCCGATCTGCTGGGCAGAGTAGAACATATGATCGATTTCGTTACCGTCCACGATTAGCAGAATTCTGCCTGCTCGGTGTTGTTGGGCCGGGTGTCGAGCAAAACAGCATTAGACTGTTGTTAGCTTCTCACCTTCTGCCGCATGAATATCAGCTAAACAACGATGTAAAGGATACCCGCCGTGTCACAAAACCCTGGCACCTCAGGTTATGGCCGCAACACCACGACGCGTGGTCCACTTACACCATCTGAAGACCGTCAATGGGCGACCGTAGCGCATTTCGGGGCGTTTTTGGGCTTTGTCCCCTCGTTGGTGATATTCGTGGTGTTTCGCTCGCGCGGACCGTTTTGTGAACAAGAATCCAAAGAGGCACTGAACTTCACCCTGCCGTTGACCATTGTTGCTCTTGCCATGAATATTTTGGCTTTCTTACCGGTCATGGGCGCAATCTTCGGTGTCCTAGCGGTGTTGTTGTGGCTATTTATGACCATTTCAGGTGTCATAGCTGGTATCGAGGTCAATAAGGGCCGCCCCTACCGTTACCCCTTCAACCTGCGGATCATCCGTTAATCACTCGATGCTAGAACCCGGCGAGCTGTCGGGTTATCGCATCATCTAAGAGTCGTCCTTTGAGCGTCGGTACAATTCTGCCGTCTTCAAGAGCAGCTGGTTCAATCAAACCTTGGTCTGCTAGTCGACGAGTTTCGGCTAATGCTATCTGCGCATCCGGCTCAGGCTGGGACCTCAACACCGATACTTCGAGTCCTTCAGAGAGACGAACCCCGAGCATGATCTTTTCCAGTAACCGTGCTTCGTCGTCGGGAACCTCACGCCCTATTGCTGGCGATATATTGTCGAGAACTCGTGAAGCGTACGCGGCAGGATGCTTAGCGTTCCACCAACGCACACCAGCCATGTGCGAATGCGCTCCTGGACCGATCCCCCACCAATCTTGGTCACGCCAGTAGGCCAGATTGTGTTGAGAGCGATGAATACCCTGATGGTGTGGGTCGTAGGCCCAGTTGGATATTTCATACCAGCGATACCCAGCTGCGGCGAGCCGTTCCTCGGTGGCTAAATATTTATCAGCTTGGTCGTCTGGATCAGTATTCGGGTAAACTCCCCGACGGATTTGCGCTGCGAGCTTGGTACCCGCCTCCACAATCAGCCCGTAGGCTGAAACGTGATCTGGCCGAACCTCCAGCACTGCATCCAGGGACCGATGCCAGTCAGCAACTGACTCCCCCGGCGTACCAAAGATCAAATCCAGTGATAAATCCAAACTGGCATCCCGTATCCATTGCGCAGCTGCACTGACATTATCTGGATTGTGAGTTCGCTCTAAAACCTGGAGGACATGGGAGACAGACGATTGCATACCCATGGAAATTCTATTGAATCCTCCCTCCGCCAGAAGTCCCACAGCTTCGAAAGAAAGCGAGTCAGGGTTAGCTTCCGTGGTGATCTCGGCACCGGGAGCTATGCCAAATAACTCTCGGGCTCGTTGCAGAATGCGATTGAGGTCGTGGGCTGCCAGCAGCGTGGGGGTGCCTCCACCATAAAACACCGAATGCAGCGGTTTCGGGTCCACACCGGATTGTTCTAATGCCTCGGCCGCAAATTCCAGTTCTTTGATCGCGGTGTCGGCATAGCTTTCATGCGAGGCACCGGGCCCAAGATCAGGCGAGATATACGTATTGAAGTCGCAGTAGCCGCAACGGCTGACACAGAACGGTACATGCACGTACAGTGAAAATGTCCGATCTGTGCCATTGACAGCCGGTGCAACGAATTCCGGGAGCACCCCGGAGGTAGGTGGTGTATCGGTTGGACTCAAGGTCTATTTACTATCCGTATCTGTGGAGAGAGCAGCAATGAAGGCTTCTTGGGGTACCTCCACGGTGCCGACCATCTTCATGCGCTTTTTGCCTTCCTTTTGTTTCTCGAGCAATTTGCGTTTACGCGAGATGTCACCGCCATAACACTTCGAAAGCACGTCCTTACGGATCGCCCGGATGTTCTCTCGAGCGATGATGCGTGATCCAATGGCGGCCTGGATGGGCACTTCGAATTGTTGTCGTGGGATGAGCTCTTTGAGCTTCGAGGTCATCTTGACACCGTAGGAGTAGGCGTGATCGCGGTGCGTAATCGCCGAGAACGCATCCACTGTGTCGCCCTGCAATAGGATATCGACCTTGACCAGGTCGGCGACCTGTGAGCCATCGCGTTGCCAGTTTAGGGAGGCATACCCCTTGGTGCGTGACTTCAAGAGATCGAAGTAATCAAAAACGATTTCAGCCAAGGGGATCCAATACCGAATCTCGACGCGTTCTTCAGACAGGTAATCCATGCCATCGAGCTGACCGCGTTTGCTCTGCGATAATTCCATGACAGCCCCGATGAATTCCGATGGGACAATAATGGTCGCCATCGCCATCGGCTCTTCAACTTCCATGATCTTGCCTTCAGGAAATTCCGAAGGGTTCGTCACACGCACGACCGTGCCGTCTTCGGTGGTGACGTTGTAGATGACGTTGGGTGCAGTAGAGATCAGATCAAGGTTATATTCTCGTTCGAGCCGTTCACGAACGATCTCCAAGTGCAGCAGGCCCAAAAAGCCCACACGGAAGCCGAAACCAAGGGCTACCGAGGTTTCTGGTTCATAACTTAGCGCAGCATCATTGAGCTGAAGTTTCTCTAATGCTTCGCGTAATGCTGGATAATCGGATCCATCAATCGGATACAGGCCAGAGAAGACCATCGGTTGGGGTTCACTGTAACCACCGATCGCTTCTTCGGCCGGATGGTTCTTCGTGGTGACGGTGTCACCGACCTTGGATTCCGAGACGTCCTTGACACCTGTGATGAGGTAACCGACTTCGCCGACGCCGAGGCCTTTTCCAGGGATGGCATCCGGCGAATAAACTCCGGTTTCTTGGAGCTCGTATTCAGCACCTGTTGCCATCATCCGGATGCCTTCACGCGGGCTCAGCTTCCCGTCAACCATCCGGACATAGGTAATGACCCCTCGGTAGGTGTCATAGATCGAGTCAAAGATCATAGCTCGAGCAGGGGCGTCCACGGTGCCGGACGGCGCTGGTACAACGCTAACCACGCGATCAAGCAGGGCTTCAACGCCTTCACCGGTTTTACCAGAGACTTTCAACACGTCGTCTGGATCGACGCCAATCAGGTTAGAAATCTCGAGTGCGTAGCGCTCCGGGTCGGCAGCAGGCAGGTCGATCTTGTTGAGAACCGGGATGATCTCAAGATCGTGTTCCATCGCCATGTACAGGTTCGCGAGAGTCTGAGCTTCAATACCTTGTGCTGCGTCGACTAGTAATATGGCCCCTTCGCAGGCGGCCAACGATCGCGATACTTCATATGCGAAGTCCACGTGCCCGGGCGTATCAATCATGTTGAGGATGTAATCTTGGCCATCGACCTGCCAGGGCATCCGCACAGCTTGCGATTTGATGGTGATCCCGCGTTCGCGTTCGATGTCCATAGAATCTAGGAATTGGTTTTGCATGTCGCGAGACGCCACCACGTTGGTGTTCTGCAGCATACGATCTGCAAGCGTAGATTTACCGTGGTCAATATGCGCGACGATACAAAAGTTCCGGATGACCGATGGATCAGTAGAACCGGGCTGAGGCGGGTTGGACGCCACTGGCGACACGTGCACCATCCTTCTCATGTCCATTGGCTGCAAGTCAAGCAGGTTTGCAGCACAACTAAATTTTCTTGTTGCACTATTGTTTCACGTTTCATAGCTTCCAGCGACAACATATCCGGCATGGTCTGCCGTCCTGTGCTGAACGTACAAGGGAAATCCATTAGTAGACCTTGCAGTTCGCCCTCTGAGGTAGAGTTTGGTAGAATTATGCGCTGTGTGTCCGCGCAGGTCGACGGGCACTCTTGTCGAAGTTTTCCAACGTGCCCCCACGCTGCTCAGTCACTTCGACAGGAATACCCCTCAACGACCCACATTTTTCGAATGGAATAGGACCAGTAATTGGCTAATCTGAAATCTTCAAAAAAGCGCGCGATCACGAACGAAAAACGTCGTGAACGCAACACTGCTATTAAGTCTGAACTGAAAACTTTGCTTCGCAAAGTAAACAAGGCTGTTGACTCCGGCGATAAAGCCGCTGCTGAGCAAGCTTTGGCAGTTGCCGGCCGCAAGCTGGATAAGGCTGTTAGCAAGGGGGCTATCCACCGTAACAACGCTGCAAACCGCAAATCCGGTGCCGCAGCGCGTGTTAACGCCATGGATGCCTAAGTTCCAAGAGAACTCACACGCGTCGAGGCCGTGATGATCATTATGATCATCACGGCCTCGAGTCGTTAATCTAGCTTTCAGCGTCGCTTGGCAAGCCCTGCGACCTTGGTGACCATCCGTTCAACGGCGAAGTCTGCATCCCGTGCCAGTCCTTTGGCTTCAGCATCTGCCCGAGCAATAAGTTCGATAGCACCGGCGATATTGACCGGCGTCCAGTGTCGAGCGGTAGCGGTAACTCGTTGAGCTTGCCACGGTGCCATACCAAGAGCCGAAGCTACTTGTCCGGGTGGCATTTTCGCGTCAATGATTCGGGCTACCTGGCGGGCTTTCAAAGCAAAAGAGGCACTGATGGCGACTGGTTGAACACCGGTTGCTAACGCATGGCGCAAGAGTGCTATTGCTGAACCGAGTTGGCCGTCGAGGGCCGCGTCAGCTACTCGGAACGCGGTGGCTTGGACTCGACCGCCGTAATATTTTTCGACGATCTCTACGGTGATGGTGCCATCGGTATCGGCAGTCAGTTGGTTGGCGGCTGCGGCGAGCTCACCAAGATCTTGCCCGATGGCATCTGCTAACGAACGAAGAGCTTCAGCATCGATCTTTCGTCGAGCGCTTCGAAATTCAGCTTGTAGGAACTCTATCCGGTCCCGGTCTGATTTGATCGGTTTAGCCTCGATGAACTGCCCGGATTTTTTCAAAGCATCTAGCAGTCGTTTGCCTCGGGTGCCGCCACCGTGCAAGCCTAAGAAAGTCACATCGGGGTTGGGGTCTTGGACATAGACCAACCCGTCTGTTAAAAAGGCATCGGTCATCTTGTGCATATGCGCAAAGACCAGCAGCTTCTTTTCGCCAAACAACGAGGGACTCGCTAGTACTTGCAGTTCGCCAGCTTGATACTCGGCTGCTGATAACTGATGAATTTCGGTGTCGGGTTCATCTTTTTTCAACTGCGACTTCACCGATTCCGTCACGGCCGTGTGAATATATTCTTCACCACCCTGGACAAAGATCAGCGGGCTTACCGTTACGTTGCGCCAGGATGTTTCAGAAGTTTTTGTGCGTCGAGGTGCGGCCATGAAATCGAGTCTAGCGTTCCATCGCGATAAAAGCGGGACTGTGCTGGAACGTCACTGCAAAGGTTCCATCCACATCGGTGCGACGAAGCTGGATCCTGGGTCCTAAGGCTTCTAATATCTCGGCGTGCGGATGCCCATAGGTGTTGTCCTCCCCCACCCCGATGAGAGCCATGGTCGGTGCCGTGTGTTCAATCAATGCGGTTCCTCCATTTTTCGCTCCGTGGTGTGAGAGCTTTAGAATATCAATGGGAGCCGGGATACGCTGGTCGGCAAGGAGCATTCCGGCATAGTCTTCTTCAAGATCGCCGGTAAAGAGTGCGGTCACGACACCACCGTGACGGTAAATCTCCAAAAACAGCACAATCGAGGCGTTATTTTCATTACTTGCCATGCTATCCGCGCTAAGAATCGACCAGCGCAATTGCACCGGGTGCTCCGGGTCGTCTTGTGCGTGATCGATGATGCCGACTACCGGTTGGTCAATTTGGCGGGCGGTGTCTGGCAGGTCCGTTGCTGCTGGGTCGTAAGTAGGATCAGAGCCGGTTGAATAGATCATCTCCTGCGGGGTGGCGACATCGACTACCCCCTGTAGCCCTCCTACATGATCCGCATGGAGGTGAGTGACGACTAACAAATCGACTTGGCGTATTCGTGCTGCCTCAAGACATTGTCGTGCCAGCGGGGGATCCGGTCCGGTATCGATGACCATGGCCGAGTCAGTTCCGGTACGGACGAGAAACATGTCGCCCTGACCTACATCGCAGCCCACGATGTCCCAGTTGGCATCCACCATTGTGGGGCGAAGGGGCCAGAAGACGACTCCATGGGCGACTACTGCTGCGAGCACTACGACGAGCTGGACGACGTTGGCCGCGGTGAGTCCGCGTTCTGCGGTGATAACTATGCCTGTCCATCGTGAGCGGGGCGCATCGATCTTGACGGCGGGTTTTGAACGTCGTTGTCGGCGCAACAGTTTCAGCAACACAATGCTACTGGCGGCCCAATGCAGCACAATCAATAGGGTCCCGCCAGGTCCTTCGGGCCATGGCAACATCGATCCGGGCAGTTCCGCGACTCTGGTTGCGATCCAGCCGACGGCTGCGGTCGGTAGCGCAACAATGTGCAATATCCCCTGAGCTATGCCTGGTGCGACAACACAGATTCCGGCGGCTACGGTGCCAGGCACTGTAATGAGTGGCAACAACGGAGTCGCCAGAAGATTGGCGAGCAATGAATATGCGCTGACATAGTCGATGAAGGTCAAAAGCAGCGGTTGGCATGCCAGTTGTGCAGTAGCAGAGATCGCAAAGGATGAGCTGAGCATGGTGGCCCAGAAATTTGGCAGGAATTTCTCCAGTAGCGGTCGAAACCAAGCTTCTAGGGGTTGGGCTCCCAACACGATTCCTGCAGTAGCGGCCACAGATAGCTGAAATCCCACCTCATGTATGAGTTCAGGAGAGACCGTTAGGATCACGATGGTAGATAGTGCCAAGATGGGTAGCGCCTGTGAGCCTCGTCCGAAGAACAGCGCCCAGGCTCCAATTGCTCCCATGGTTGCCGCACGGATAATGGATGGCTGCATTCCAACGATTTGAACGAACAGCAGTAGCGTCGCTAGAAACGCAGCAATCACGACAGATCGTGGCAACCGAAGGCTGCGAAACAGTATGGTTGCTGCCGAAGCGATCAGTGACGTGTGGGCTCCAGAAACCGCCGAGAGGTGGCTCAGACCAGAAACTTTCATTGCGTGATCCACATGTTCGGACTGTTGGGATCGATCTCCCAAGATGAGTCCTGGTAACAACTCAGGGGCATAGCTGATGGTGCGGCTAGCCTGGGCTCGCAGCGTTGCTCGCATCGTGTCACGGCCTGTTGTACTTGGCTTAGCACTTCCGTCCGCACAGGTTCCCGGTTGTATCGTCGCGGTGGCTTGAACAAACACCGAAGATTCATTGTCTGTGACCCGGCCGAAGAAACACGCTTGGTCTTCGGCGCCGAGATCGACCAAACTGGTGTCGCCGGAAATAACAATTTTTGCGGGGTGGGGTGTTGGCGTGAGATCTTTGCCAAACGCCTCTACCTCAGCGGTCACGAACCAGTTGTTCCCAAATGGTCCTTCCCGTTCGACGGGATCTGTCACTAATCGCACCGACATCCGTGCCGTGTCGAGCGCGCTGACAAAGTTCACCCATCCTGAAGCTTCCGCTGCAGTTCTTTGAGATTGCACAACCACTGCTGCTGGCGTGGTAACCCAGCACGCGATGGACAGCACAAGTACGCCATATAGGACGCGTTTTCGACGCGTATGCCGCAAACAGATATAACCGAGAATAGTCATTACGCCGATGCCGGCCAGGATCCATGGAAGACGCTGTACCCATTCAAAGGGCAGACCAGGGCTGACAAAACATACGGCAGCCGTGAGAGCTGCAGCAGGAATTAGTCGTATGTCAATAGGGGCGGCAATGTCATCAGGTTTAATATGTTCCTGAGGCATCACCAGGTCACAAGCCCATCAAGTCGTTCCAGAGTGGCCGGACCGATCCCGGAAACGGCTTCCAGGTCCGCTAATTGTGCAAAAGAACCGTGCTGTTCTCTGTGTGCGATAATCTTTTCAGCAGTGGCGGGACCGACACCCGGTAATGTCTCCAGTGCTGCAGAATCGGCCGTGTTGATATTGACGGTGGTAGAACCATCCACTGCTCCGCTCCCGCCAGCAGCCGGGGGGTTCGGCTGTGCAGTATCGGCGGTTTGCCGATCTGGAACCAGAATGTATTCGCCGTCGTTGACGATCGCCGCGAGATTCAGTGCGTCCAGCTGTGCATCGTCGGTTGGCCCGCCGGCGCTCTCAATGGCGTCGACGACCCGAGCCGAGGGTTCCAGCTCGACGATACCGGGCTGTTGTACTTCGCCTGCGACGTGTACGACGAGGAGTTCACCAGATGTTTCATCAGGCAACGAGGCACTGTCTACTGAATTGTCAAATGGTTCCGGTTCAATATTGTTGACGGTAAACGTCGAGTCTGGCGTGGCACTCTGGTCGGTGGTAAGCCAGCGAAAACCGAGGATCGTCAGAATCGTAACGATTACCATGAGCACGGCCGAGAGAGCAATCTTGGTGCGCCATATCGGCGGTTGCTTTGTGTCCTCTACAGGTTCGACCAGATGTTTTCCCATACCGCCCAGCGTGCCGCCATTTTAGGGAGTGTCGGAGCACGGATTTAGGTATTGTGGAGAGGTCCAGAAGTGCCCGGTGGTCTGTGGATAACCTATCTAGGCGGTGCCGTAACTGGCATAGTCAAGATCTGGGCTGATGGAGACTCCAAGAGCTCCCAGACCCAAGTGTGCTGCCAATACAGCCGGTAAACGCACGACCGGGACGGGCATCGAAGAGTGGTCTTGCAACTCTGCAGCGAGCTGGTAGGCGGTGTCGAAGTCACCGTAGGCTTGCACACCGAGTCGAACTGGTGGGGATGCCGACGTGGCAATCTCGGTGATGATAGAAAGTGCCTTGGCTTCACTGCGTGGCCGGTCGAGAAGTTCTATGGCCCCATCGTTGAGTTGCATCACGGGTCGTACCTGAAGTAGTTGCCCGAGGATACCGGTCAACGCAGAGATGCGGCCCCCTTTGCGGAGGGTTTCCAAATTGGGGACGGTAAAGATCGTTTGGCTGACACTCGACTGCCTGGTGGCGATATTTGCCAGAAAATGGGGTGATAGGCCTAGTCGCGTCCGGATCAGCACGTCAAGCACGGCATTGCCCAGTGATAGGCCGGCGTTATATGAGTCCAAGACCGTCACGGGTACCGACGAGGTTTGAGCAGCGACGCGTGCGGCATCTGCGGTGCCCGACAACTTGGAGGACAGGTGGATCGATAAGATGTGTCCGTAGCCTTGTTCCGCAACGTGTTTATACAGCGCAGAAAATTGGCCAGGAGAGGGGCGCGAAGTCCGCAGCGCAGTACCCGCGGCCAAAGCGATGGACAGGTCGTGATGGAGGGTGTCGTCGTCCTCGTTGTAGATCTGGTCGCCAATCATCACCGGGATCGGGATAATGAACAGCTCCGAACTGTTTGGCAGTTTATATACCTCATCGGGCAAGGCTGCCGACGTGTCGGTAACGATGGCGACTCGGTCGCGTCGCTGCGGCTTAATGTAGCGCGCCCAACCGACCGCTTCGCTGCGGACATCACGCGAGCGAACGGCCAGTCGGGCGATCCACGGGGCGATCTCGGTCATAGTGGGGTTAGCCCACCACGAAGTTCACGAGCTTGCCTTTGACGACGATGACTTTGCGAATCTGTTGATCGCCGATGGCGCGCTGCACGTTCTGGGAGTCTCGGGCTAGCGCTTCAAGTTCATCATCAGAGATGTCGGCTGGGGCCTCGAAACGGTCGCGGAGTTTTCCTTGGACCTGGGCGATGACGGTGATCTTGTCTTCGACCAGTAAGGACTCATCGACTTCAAGCCAAGACGAGCGAGACACGGATGGTTCGTGCCCCAGCATGGCCCACATATCTTCTGCCGTGTACGGCGCCACCAGGGACAACAGTTGGGCCACGACTTCGGTGGCTTCACGCACCGCGGGGTCGGCTGCGCCAGCGCCGTTGTCGATTTCTTTGCGGGTTGCGTTGACCAGTTCCATGGTACGGGCGATGACCACGTTGAATTTCTGGTCGTCCAACAAGCTCTCGGCCTCGTGGACTACCTTATGGGTGGTCTGACGCAAGTTCAGCGACCCTGTCGAAGGGTCGGCACCTGGAGCAGAGTCTGAGTATTGGACGTCTTGGGCTAGTCGCCAAGCGCGGGCCAGGAATTTCAGCGAGGCTGCGGGTGCGACGTCGGCCCAGTCAATATCGTCTTCTGGCGGGGAGGCAAACACCATGGTCAATCGGATGGCATCTACTCCGAACGCATCGAGTTGCACACCTAGATCAACCCCGTTGCCTAAGGATTTAGACATTGCTTTACCACCGTTGAGCACCTGGCCCTGGTTGAGCAGTCTCGCGAAGGGTTCGGTGAAGCTGACCAGGCCCATGTCGTAGAGCGCTTTAGTAAAGAAACGTGAATACAGCAGGTGCAAGATCGCGTGTTCCACACCGCCGACGTACTGATCTACCGGAGCCCAGCGATCCAGCCGGTCACGATCCCAAATCTCTTCGTCGTTGTTGGAATCGGTAAAGCGCATGTAGTACCACGACGAGTCCACGAAGGTATCCATGGTGTCGGTATCGCGCTTGGCAGCTCCCCCGCAGGTTGGGCATTCGACGTTGACCCAGTCTTCAGCAGCTTCTAGGGGCGATTTACCTTTAGGCGCCAGCTGTTGGCCGTGCAGATCCGTTGGGAGTTGTACGGGCAGTTGGTCAGCCGGAACGGGCACCAGACCACAGTCAGCACAGTGGATGATCGGGATCGGGGTGCCCCAGAAGCGCTGGCGGGAGAGCAACCAGTCGCGCAGCCGGTAGTTGACCGATTTTTCACCGGTGCCTTTGGCAGCCAGCAGGTCGATGGCTTTATCGATGGCCTCCTGGCCGGAAAGCCCATTGAGGTTACCAGAGTTGACGTTGGTGCCAGGATCGGTCGTAGCGATGCCGGTGTCTTCGGGATTGTCTTCGCCAGTATCAACAACCATGCGCACGGGCAGATCCATGGCGCGAGCGAAATCCATATCACGTTGATCATGCGCCGGCACAGCCATGATCGCCCCGGTTCCGTAGTCGGCCAGGACGTAATCAGAAGCCCAAACGGGAACTCGTTCACCCGACAGCGGGTTGATCCCATAGCGACCCAGGTACACACCGGTCTTTGGACGATCGGCGGACTGGCGATCGATATCGGAAACGTGTTTGAGTTCTTCGCGGTACGCGGCCAGGTCTTTGGCCTGGTCGTCGGTGACCAGCTGTTCAGCCAGATCGGCGTCGGCAGCTACGACCATGAAAGTCGCCCCATAGAGCGTGTCCGGACGGGTCGTGTAGACCTCGATCTCAGGACCGTCTTCGATCGCAAACGTCACGGTGGCACCGGTGGATTTGCCAATCCAGTTGCGCTGCATGTTCAGCACACGCTCAGGCCAGTGGCCTTCCAGCGCGTCCATGTCTTCTAACAAACGTTCGGCGTAGTCGGTGATCTTGAAGTACCACTGCTCCAGGGCCTTCTTGGTGACCTCGGTGCCACAGCGTTCACAGGCGCCGTCGACGACTTGCTCATTGGCCAGCACGGTTTGGTCTTTCGGGCACCAGTTGACCTGGGATTTCTTCCGGTAGGTCAGGCCGCGTTCATAAAACTTCAGAAATAGCCACTGGGTCCACTTGTAGTACTCAGGATCCGAGGTGTGCAGCACGGTGTCCCAGTCCACCGAAATCGCATAACGTTCGAACGAGGAGCGCTGGGTGGCAATGTTGTTGTAGGTCCACTCGGCAGGGTGAGCATCGCGGGCAATCGCGGCATTTTCTGCGGGTAGCCCGAAGGAGTCCCAGCCAATGGGGTGGAGCACATCGTAGCCGCGAAGCATCCAGTAGCGAGAGACGACGTCACCCATGGCAAAGGCCTCGGCGTGACCCATGTGCAGGTCACCAGACGGGTAGGGGAACATATCCAGCACGTAGCGGCGGGGGCGTGTGTCGTCGTCGGCGGCTTTGAAGGTCTTGTTGTTTTCCCAATAGCCGGCCCAGCGCTTCTCGATGGCTGCAAACGAATATTCTTCACGCTCGGTTGGGGCTTGCTTCGATGTGTTCGTCACGATGTCCTGTCTACACTCGGTCAAAAGGTCAAATCTAGTCTAAGACTAGTATTCTAACCCGTTTGTTCAACGGGCCACCCAATCGCGTGCTCAATTGCAGCATGCCAACCGGCCACTAACCGGGCGCGTTTTTCCGGGACAATATCTGGTGTCCAGTGCCCGCCAGCATGCCATAGCGCTCGTAGCTCGTTGGTGGATGCCCAGATCCCGGCACCCAGCCCGGCCGCGTAGGCGGCGCCGCGAGCGGTGGTCTCTACATCAGCGCTGCGATGGATGTCCACGTCAAGGATATCGGCTTGAAATTGCATCAGCTGATCGTTGACGCTCATGCCACCATCAACGTTGAGTCGGCGCAGTTTTTGCCCGGTATCAGCTTCAACAGCCTTGACGACGTCGAGGGTTTGGTAAGCGGTGGCGTCCAGTGCGGCTCGAGCAATGTGGCCGGCGGTGGCATAACTGGTCAGTCCAATGATGGTTCCGGAAGCGTCAGCGCGCCACCACGGCGCAAAAAGGCCCGAGAACGCCGGAACGAAGTACACGCCCCCGTGATCTTCGACGCTGTTGGCCAGAGCTTCGATATCCTGCGAGTTTTGGATGATACCGAATTGATCGCGGAGCCATTGGACCACCGAACCGGCCTGTGCTACCGAGCCCTCCAGCGCGTAGACGGGGTCTTCATTCGGCAGCTGATACGCCACCGTAGTGAGTAATCCGGATGACGAGAACACCGGTTCGGCCCCGGTGTTGTACAGCAAAAAGCAACCGGTACCGTAGGTGTTCTTGGCCTCCCCCGCTGCGAAGATGGTCTGACCAAAGCTTGCCGCCTGTTGGTCGCCTAACACGCCGGTAATTGGTACCCCAGCAACGGCCAAGCCCTGGGCGACGGTGCCATAGTCATACACCGACGGGTAGATCTGCGGCAACGAGGACTCCAGCACTTTCGGGTCGATACCGAATACGTGGCCCAGCTCGTAGTCCCAGGACCCGGTGCGGATGTTCATCAGCGAGGTCCGCGACCCATTGGTGATGTCCGTGGCATGGACGGCCCCACCGGTCAGGTTCCAGATGATCCAGGAGTCGATCGTGCCAAAGCGCAGGCTCCCGGATGCGGCCAGCCGGGCGGCGTCGTCATTATTTGCCAGTAACCAGGTCATTTTGGACGCGGAGAAATACGCGGACAAGTTCAACCCGGTGGTTTGCTGTATTGCGGTGTTGTGGCCATTGGAGATCAGATGTTCGATGATCGCATCGGTGCGGGCATCTTGCCACACGATCGCTCGGTGTACCGGTTGGGAGGTGGTGGCGTCCCAGGCAACGGTTGTTTCGCGCTGATTGGTGATACCGATCGCGGCGATGTCGGTGGCCGTGAGCTGCGCCCGGGCTAATGCGAGCGCAGACAGTTCGCGGATATTCGCCCATATTTCGGTGGCGTCGTGTTCCACCCATCCGGGCTGCGGGAAATACTGTTGGTGTTCGCGGGCCACGATTGTGACGGTGTTGCCCTCGGCGTCATACAGGGCCACCCGGGTGGAGGTTGTGCCTAGGTCAAGGGCCATGATGATTTGCGGTGTTGATGTTGCAACCATAAGCGTTACTTAACCACATGGTTGTGGAGTCGGTCACCCCGGGCTGCTGATTGCGGACCGATAGACTGGTCGCTATGCCTTATGGAATTGCTGCCCGATTGCGACCGCGCTTTCTCGTGCGGGACCGAGCGGTGTTAACGGGACATCAACAACGCGATCCTCAACGGTTTGGGATCTGCATTACAGATCCGGTCACCGGTGCACCATTCGAAATCGCGGTGTTCAAATATCTCGGGCCGCCGAATGCCCGACAGATTCTTGCGGTCCATGGGTTCCGCGGGGACCATCACGGGCTGGAGCTCATCGTGGATGGCCTGGCGCCATATGAGGTGTGGGTGCCGGATCTTCCGGGGTTCGGCGTCTCTGGTGCGATGCCGGATGCTGAACATACCGTGGAGCATTACGCCCACGTGATCAACCAGATAGCTCAGCACATGCAACGCCCCATCCTGGTGGGGCATTCCTTTGGCTCGGTCGTAGCCGCAGCCGCGGTGGCCGCCGAAGCAGTCGACTACCCGCACCTCGTGTTATTGAATCCGATTGCCAAACCAGCCCTAGACGCCGGGACACCGGTGGATCGTGCCGCCACGCTGGTGACCGACGGGTTTTATCGGTTGTGTGCGGCCCTGCCGACAGCCCTAGGGCGTCGCCTGCTCGGAAATACACTCATTGTGTGGGCCACGGGCGCGTTCATGACCAAAACCGATGACCCTCGTGTGTTGGCTTATACCCATGATCAACACCAGACCTACTTCTCCGGCTTTGATTCCCCCGCCACATTGCTCGAGGCCTACCAGGCGTCCATCACGCACACGGTGGCTGATTTCGCGGATCGACTGGGTATACCGGTGACCATGATTGGTGGTGCCGACGACGAGCTGTCATCTCCAGAGGATATATCAGCCCTGGCAGAGGTTTTGGCGACCGATGACGTCGAAACCTACGTGTTACAGCACACGGGACACCTGATGCATTATGAGCGATCGGGAGCGGTCGCCGTCTTGATGATGTCTCGCCTGGAGGAAGCTTAACGGTTCACCGTTCGTACCACCCAAATCCCATCGTCGCGCTATGGCCACGGATGCATCACGATCTTGCCAACGTGGTCCCGGCGTTCCAGCGTCTGTTGAGCTTCACGCACGTCGTCAAGCGAAAACACTTCTGCAATCACCGGCTCGATGTCACCACGACGAGCCATCTCCATCAATGATGCAAAGTGTGTTGGTGTATGCATGGAGGATCCAATGAGCTGTGCGTTGTGTAAATACAGACGACGCACATCAAAGTGCACATCGTAGCCGCCTAGTGCTCCCGCCACGACCCACCGACCGCTTTCACTCAGCAGCGGCAAAGCATCTTGCAACAGCTCCCCGGCAACCACGTCAAGTCCCACATCAATGCCCCGTGGGACAACACTGTGTACCTGTTCGACGATGCTATAAGCCCGGTCGAGCACTTCATGGGCACCGGCCTGTTCTACGGCCTCACGTTTCGAACCACTGCTGATGGCTAGGACATGTGCACCGCGAGCGCGAGCCAGTTGTACCAGCCCCAGTCCTACACCTCCAGAAGCGCCCGACACTAAGACGGTCTCCCCCGCTTGTACCCGTCCACGCTCGATCATGCCCAGGGCCGTGCCGTATGCGGTAGGTAGCGTGGCCAGCTGGTCATCGGTCAATGGAGCATCCGTCAAATCGTGGACTCGCTCGGTTGGTGCGGTGACATATTGGGCATATCCGCCATCGCGCTCGCTGCCCATCAGGCCAACAGGGTTCGCATCTGGGCTGTCAGTGTCATACATTGCCGGATCAATGACCACTCTGCGTCCGATCAGTTGCTCATCTTGAGCGCTGCCGACTGCAATGACTCGTCCGGCGACATCGGCGCCTTGAATGCGTGGGAAGGTTATGGGTCCCCGCCAGCCTGACAAGGCGCTCGGGTCATCTGGGCTGCCGTATGCACCTTGCCTGGTCCACAGGTCGGTATTATTCAACGCGGCAGAACGAACTTCGACTAGGACCTCGCCGGGAGCAACGGATGGCACGTCGACGTCTGTGACCTCAAGGGCTTCAATCCCGCCATGATCTTGGATCAAGGCTGCTCGCATCGTCGTCGCAATCCTCATAGAACCTCCGGTGATTGCACTATAGATCAGTCAGCACCACGATATGCAACGGCTCGGCAGAGCAGAACCCTACAAACCCGTAGCGACTGGCTGTGAGTACCCATGGAACCGGTAGATTAAGTCGACACAACTTCTTAAGCTCGACCTCATTAGGAAAGTCGCATGTCTTTATTTACTGGTCTCAGCGCATTCCCCCTCACACCACTGGCATATGACCAGATCGACGAGGCTGCTTTTATCGGTTTGATGCAGCGACTGACTACCGCAGGCGTTGATTCCATTACCGTCCTTGGGTCCACCGGTTCCTACGCCTATCTCACGGCCGGTGAACGTGATCGTATCGCGCACTTGGCAGTCGAACATGCAGGGACCACTCCGGTGTTTGTTGGCATTGGGGCGCTTCGGACATCCCAGATCCTGGCGAATATTGACAGCGCACAGCGTGCCGGGGCATCCGGTCTGCTGCTGGCTCCCATGACCTACCAGCCCCTGACCGAAGACGATGTCTTTGCGCTCTTTCGCACCGTGACACAACATGCGGATTTGCCCATCATCGTCTACGACAACCCCGGGACGACGCATTTCACGTTCAACACCGAGCTCTATGCCCGTATCTCAGCATTACCTGGCATCGCATCACTGAAGATTCCTGGAGTGCCCGCCGAACCGGTCAAAGCACGGGAGCATATTGCAGCGATACGGGCCATCATTCCTAATCACGTGACCATCGGGGTGTCAGGCGATGCGTTTGCAGCCACGGGTCTGCGTGCTGGCGGCGATGCTTGGTATTCAGTGATTGGCGGAACCCTACCCCATTCTGCACTGGCCATCACACGGGCCATACAACAACACCGGGACGGCGACGCGCTGCAAGAATCTCAACGTCTAGCACCGTTGTGGGACCTCTTTACAGCATTCGGCGGAAGCCTGCGGGTGACCGCGGCAATCGCCGAATATCTGGGTCTCGTGCCGTATCAGAGTCTGCCATTGCCAATTCAGGGCTTATCCACCAGTCAACGAGCACGTGTAGCAGAGGTTGTTGAGGCACTTGAGCTAGCCAAGTAAGTAGCTGTCGCCCTAACACACTTGACGGCCTCGGCGGATCTGGTCTGATCCGTCCTTCCAGTTCAACCACACATTACATAGGTGCTAGGAACTGCCTTCTGCGAGCGCTCACGCTATCCCATTGGGCACAAAGACTACTGCGCTCGAAGAAAATTCCCTCTCGCTCTAGCCGCCCTTAACCACGCGTAATAGAATTTGACCATGCGGTCAGAATCGCCAGATAAAGCACCGACGTTCACTGAATCAGCCCGACGATCACAGATCATTGGCTGTGCTATCGCGACGTTGTCAGAGGTGGGTTACTCGGGAGCGTCCCTGGCAGAAATTGCTCGCCGGGCCCAAGTGAGCAAAGGGGTCGTGCTCTACTACTTCGATAGCAAAGACGATCTGTTACAACAAGTAGTTATTGACGTCTACACCCGAGCAGGTGAAGCCATCGAAACCCGACTAGCTGCTGCATCAACAGCCGGTGCTAAGGTGACCGGGTATCTAGAAGCCAATCTGCAATTCGTTGGTACCCACACCGCTGATGTCCGGGCCGTTGTGGAAATCGTGACAAATGCCCGTCGGCCAGATGGTGGTCTGAAATTTTCCCCGGAGGGTGAAGATCCGGTTCTGGCCCACTTCGAACAACTCTTACGCGACGGTCAAGCCTCAAACGAGTTCGGCAGCTTTGATGCTCACAACCTTGCGGTCATGATCCGAGGCGCAGTAGACACCGCCTCCGGCAGGCTCATCGCAGACCCATCCTTTGACCTTGAGTCATACACGCGGGAACTTATGACCGTCGTAGAACTTGCTGTCCATCGACGAAGCCCCTAGGAGTCGAGATGAATTTCCATGATTCCACCCTTCCACCCCATTCCACCGCCATAGCGCACGTCACGACCCAACCGCCTGTGGATAATCGAGGCAAGGTCCTCGGCGTCATCGGCATCGACCTGGTGCTGCCCTTTGCCACCTACTACGGTCTGCGGCTATTTGGTGCAGACCCGTGGTTGGCCTTGATGCTTGGTGCCGTTGGACCACTGATTCGCATCATGGTCAGTGCAATCCGTACCCGACGTCTCGAGCGGTTGAGTATCTTTACTCTAAGCATTCTGACCGTGGGCACTCTGGCCGGGTTCCTGGGTGGGGATGCACGACTGTTAATGGCCCGAGAAAGCTGGCTGACCGCCGCCATTGGCGTGTGGCTGCTCGTGTCGCTGATGAGCCCCCGACCAGTTCTGTTCACCGCGACCCTGGCCGTCCTGCCACCGCAGACTGCCCAAGAGTGGCAGCGCAATTGGCAAACGGACCCAACGTTTTCTCGGGCCTTTAGATGGCTTACCATCGGTTGGGGCAGCGCGTTCATCCTGGATGCTATCGCACGCATCGTCATGGCATATACCCTTCCGCTTGATCTGGTCCCGATAGCCAGTGTGGGCTTGCTCATCGGCATGCTGGTCCTGATAAATGAAGCTGTGAAGCTCTATGGCAGACGAGCCAAGAGGGGCACTGCGGAGCAACCTCTTGAATCTGACGAGTAGTTCAGCGGTCGTGCTCCCGTGGGTTCATGGTCGGCCCAGGCATGATCAAGAACCATACAATGACATACGCGGGTGGACGACAAGCCCAGGTTGGACAATAAGAACATGTCTTCTGCAGATCTTGCCCTTCCCAATGACTACCGCCAGACCCTTGAAACGCTCAAACAGCGTGTACATCAAGCTCAGCTCGAAGCCCGGCGTACCATTAATACCGAACTGATCCAGTTGTACTGGTCTATCGGCAAAGAGATCCTGGTACGGCAAGAACAACAAGGCTGGGGCAGCAAGATCATCGCTCGTCTAGCCGAAGATCTACGGGCCGAGTTCCCCGAAATGCGGGGCTTTTCACCTCGAAACCTGCAGTACATGACCACATTTGCTCGGCATTGGAATGTCGAGCAAATTGCGCCACAACCTGTGGCGCAATTACCCTGGGGCCACATTCGGACCCTACTAGACAAGCCTTTGAACCATGAAGCACGACTCTGGTATGCGGCTGCAGCCGTGGAATACGGGTGGTCACGCAATGTGCTGCTGAACATGATCAAGAACAACACGATCGAACGCACCGGTGCCGCACCATCGAACTTTCCCCAGCGCCTACCCGCTGCCGAATCAGAACTGACACAGCAGGTGGCTAAAGACCCATACGCTTTCGAGTTTCTGGGATTGTCTGGCGAAGTGGCCGAACGGGACGTGGAACAAGCCCTGACCGATCGAATCGTTGAGACGTTGCGTGAGCTGGGACCGGGCTTCGCGTTTGTCGGACGCCAAGTCCACATCGAAGTCGGTGGGGACGACTACTACATCGATTTGTTGTTCTTCCACGTTGAGCAGCTGCGCTACTTCGTCGTCGAACTCAAAACCGGGAAATTCCAGCCCGAATATGCGGGCAAGCTGAACTTCTACGTAGCGGTCGTTGATGATCAGCTCAAACGTGAAGCGCATAATCAGACGGTTGGCATCCTGATTTGTGGCAGCAAAAACGACCACAGTGTGCGCTATGCCCTCAGCAGATCAGACTCGCCCATGGCCGTGTCCACCTACACCTATGAATCCTTACCAACGGATGAGAAAAAGGCGTTACCTGCTGAGGACGAGCTCTCAGCAGCGTTCCAACAGATTGAGACGACCGAAAACTCTTGACCCCCTCGGGCCTGCTTGGGCTCGTAATGGTCTTGGACCTGGTCGAGGAGTGTAGCGAGATCATCATTGTCTTGATAGGTATACTCACCGACCTCGATCAGCGACGACGGCACCAGCGGTTTAAGAAAAACCACGTTCGTCAGGTCAGTCCGGGTCGTGGGGTGTATATGGCTGGGATCTGGAATGGTATTCATGGTCCCCCTCAATCGGAAACGGTGGCTTGCTGCGGTGTAGGCCGTCGCGGGTCAAGGTGACCCAGGTGTCGATGTGGAGACGCGCTAAGAACATGTCATCATGACTGACCACAACGAGTGCCCCTCCGTAGGATTCAAGCGCATCGACGAGAACATCGACGCTGACCAGATCGAGGTTATTGGTCGGTTCATCGAGCAGCACGATCGGGTGAGCCGCAAGACGAAGAGACATCAAATAGGGCTGGACTTGTCGCGCCGTCCTCAATGGCACCAAGTGCTTCAAGCTGGCTCCGTAAGCCCAAGAGATCAGCAACGGTGTGTCATTTGGCTAGGCAAAGGTGATGTCCGTGAGCACGACGGGTCCAGTGTTTACAGATAACATAGGGCTCTCGATCCGTCAGCGAAAGCACTGACTTCGGAGCCACTTGGATAGGGCTATCTACAAACGTCAGCGCACAATTGATGCGATGGCACGTTTGAAGATGAGCATTGGAACATTGCCTATCCTGAGGGAAAAGTGGTCTCCAACCTAGCAGCATGGGCCGTGGCCGAACCAGTATGCCTAGTGAGAGGTGTATTAGAGCACGTCGGTGGGGTCAATTCGTAACCGCACCGAGGTGGTCTCACCGCGGGCAGAGAGCTGGGCGCGAGTCGTTTTGAGTGCACCGACGACCTGTTCGGCGACATAGTCAGGAAAGAACAACAGCGCTCGATGCGTGGTTTCATCGACCGGCACCGGGCCAATCCACGGGGAATCTTCGGACTGATACGGCAGCGGAGTATGCCGAATGGTTTTCTGCACCTCATGGGACGGCCCGATTAGCTCTGCCACGCGCATGGCAGGTGGCAGGCCAAGCTGTTGCCGTTGGGCTAATTGGCGAGTCGCCCACGCAATAGGGTTCATCTGAACCAAGGCCGCAACGGCGTCATTATATTCAGCGGTCACCACGACGGTGCCCCCATACGCTGCCGGGCGTACCAGGGTCGCGGCGCGCATCCAATGGCCCAGCACCTGTTCGGGCACGTTCAGGCCCTCCCGCTGCAGCTGGGCATCGCCGTCTAAGAGTAGAGCGGCTGCGTATCCTTCGGTGGCAATAGGCTCAGCACCTGGGGTGGCGATCACAATGGCAGGTTGCTCCCCTACGGTGACTAGCATGTGCTCTGCCGAAGACGACATGACGGGTGTCATCGGGAATGCTCGTCCGAGTTCGTCGGCGGTGCGTCGCACACCTCGAGCGCCGGCACGTAGTTGGCGGCCACCGCAGTTTGGACAGGCGAAATGGCGTTCTTTCACACCGCACCACCGACATGTTGCTTCATGGCGTTCAACCGCCAGCCGATCGGTATATCCCAGCGGGCCGGTACAGTTCCGGCATCGCGCGGATTCACCGCAGGTTGCACAAAATAGCCCGGGAATGAATCCGGCGCGGGCCACTTGCACTAACACCGGTCCGGGTCGGCCGTGTTTGCCCTCAAGCGCTTCGCGCGCTGTGACATGGGCCAGGTGCGGGATCCGAGCGATCTGTGCTAGCGGGTCACGTTCGGCATGAAAGGAGTCGGCTGTTGCCACCACCCGAGGAGCCAGGGACTTGCGGGTCGACCGATCCGCACCGATTTGAGCAAGCGTGCCGGTGGAGACCAGATGCTGGATTTCCAGTGCGCGGGACGTCGAGGCCAACACAAGGCGTGCCCTATGTTGGGTGGCTCGCAAGCGCGCAACCGTGTGAATATGAAAGTACGGGGTGCGCGGCTCGATGAGATGCTCGCTGGTGGGCTCCCACACGATGATTGCGTCGAGCTGTTCTAGCGGGGCCCAGATGGCAGATCGGGTACCGATAACGATACGGTGCTGCCCGGTTAATATATTCAGGAACGAGCGATACCGTGCAGTGTCGCCTTGTTCCCCGCTCAGCATGGCGAATGCGCGAGCACCGATGCGATCTTCGAGCTGGCGCTGAAGCCGAGCAAGATGTTTGTGATCAGGGACGACAATGAGCGTATTTTGTTCGGTAGCGGCCATGCGCTGTGCCGCGTCGGCCAAAATACCCATCGCGTCCCAGCTACCGTGAGCGCTGGGCAGCGTCAGAGCATAGTGCCCATCGTGCCCGGGTTCAAACAGGTGTTCGGTCCCCTCCAATAGATCCCAGCTAAAACCCGGTGCGCTTGTCCCGGTTAGTGACGCTTGAGTTGACGGGGGGATAACCGGCGGGGCGGGGATGGCGTGGTCTGCGACTCGTTCAGCAATGTCACGTTCAACTCCTGCGACCCGGCGCGGTACGACGGCGCGCAACACATCGGAGGTGATCGACCCGTAGTGTTGAGCAACCTGCTGAGCAAGTTCGAAAACCTTGGGCTCCAACACGGGAAGAGCCGAGACGATTTTGCGGATCGTGGTCAGCCGTGCTGTGGTGTCGATGGTATCGGTCCGCCGAACCAGCCAACCGAAGAGCTGTTGGTGCCCAAACCGAACCTTGACTCGTACGCCCGGCTGGGCTGCCGCATCGAGGTCTTTGGGGATGAGGTAGTCGAAGTGTCGGTCCAGATGCAGCACCGGTGCTTCGAGCAGGACCTTGGCTACCGGTTGTTGTGGCCACCCATCGGGCGCCGGCGGAAGGGTCGCGCGGCGTTCCGGGAGGTCAAATAGAGCATCTGTTTGTGGCACATCACCAGCCTACCGCGGCGCGCAACTGGTCGACTTTGTCGGTGCGTTCCCAGGTGAAATCTGGCAGTTCGCGTCCAAAGTGACCGTTGGCGGCGGTGGCTTGATAGATGGGACGCAACAACTGGAGGTCTTGGACGATGGCCGCTGGCCGCAGGTCAAAGACCTCATTGATTGCGTTGATGATGCGTTCGTGGCTGACTTTTTCAGTGCCGAAAGTATCCACATACAGGCCAACTGGACGAGCCTTACCGATTGCGTAGGCTACCTGGACTTCAGCACGCTCGGCGAGTTCTGCTGCAACGATGTTCTTGGCAACCCACCGAGTGGCATAGGCAGCCGAACGGTCAACCTTTGAGGGGTCTTTACCCGAGAAGGCACCACCACCGTGGCGGGCCATACCCCCGTAAGTGTCCACGATGATCTTGCGTCCGGTGAGACCAGCGTCACCGACTGGCCCGCCGATAACAAAAGGTCCGGAGGGGTTGATGATGAATTCGGCGTTGTCGTAGTTCAAGCCAAAGTTGACCAGCACAGGCTTGACGACGTGTTCGATGACATCGTCGTGAAGCTGTTCCTGCGTCACATCGGCCAAGTGCTGGGTAGATACGACCACGGTTTCCACAGATTGTGGCACATGGTGTTCGTCGTAGCCAATGGTGACCTGCGTTTTGCCGTCGGGTAACAGGTATGGCATCGGCGAGTTATCTTGCTGACGCACGGTGGTCAGACGTTCCGATAGTCGGTGGGCCAAGTAGATTGGGGCGGGCATCAGTGCCGGGGTTTCATTGGAGGCATAGCCGAACATGATGCCTTGGTCGCCGGCACCTTGTTTGTCGATTTCATCGACGGACCCGTCGCGAGCTTCCAACGACGTCGAGACACCGTGATGAATGTCGGATGACTGCTGACCGATGGAAATGTTGACACCACAGGTGGCGCCATCGAAACCGTTGGCTGACGAGTCATAACCAATGTCCAAGATGGTTTGGCGCACGATATCTGGGATTTCAACGTATGCGGAGGTGTTGACCTCGCCTGCGACCTGGACCAGTCCGGTGGTCACCAGGGTCTCGACTGCAACCTTGGCGTTGGAGTCTTGAGCGATAATGGCATCGAGCACCGCATCGGAGATCTGGTCGCAAATTTTGTCGGGGTGGCCGGCGGTCACGGATTCAGACGTGAATAACCGGAGCTGGCCGTCGCCGATGCCCTCATAGGGCTCATACATGGAAGAAGTATCTTTAGCAGTCACAGTATGAGAGTTTACCCCGTCCGACTACCTCAACAAGGCCCCGGTTCATGGATCGTAAAACTCTATGCCAACGCGAGGGCAAGCTGTTCAATAATGGCTTTTGCCACGACATCTTTACTGCCTTGAACGGAGATCTCTTCGCGCCCATTGGCAAAGAGGATGGTGACATCGTTGTCGTCTTGGCCAAAGACTTTGCCGACGCCAACCTCGTTGACGACCAGTATTTCGCAGCCCTTGCGCTGCAACTTGGCCCGTCCGTATTCCAGTGGGCTAATCTCTTCGTCACCGGTTTCGGCAGCAAATCCTATGATGACTCGTGGAAGGGGCTGACCGGTGGCACGTCGCTCTACGCTAGTGCGCAACACATCTTCGGTTTGCTCTAACACGATAGTTGGCGCAGCAGCGTCATCTTCTTTTTTGATCTTTTCGTTAGTAACACTGGCCGGCCGGAAATCAGCAACTGCGGCAGCCATGATCAACGCGTCTTTATGTGGCGCGTGTTGCATTACGGCGTCCAGCAACTCTTGTGTGGATTCGATACGCACCACCGTGATGTTGTGATGGGTTGGCGCCTGGATATCCATGGCTCCGGCTAGAAGCGTGACGTGTGCGCCCTGTGAGGCCGCGGCCTTTGCCAGGGCCACGCCTTGTTTACCGGAAGACCGGTTGCCCAAATAGCGCACAGGGTCAAGTGCTTCACGAGTACCGCCTGCGCTGATGACCACTGATTTTCCGGCCAGCTGGTCGCCTGAGTGGAACTCGGAGACGATCTGTTGTGCCTGGGCCCAGATATGTTCAGGATCGGGGAAGCGTCCCTTGCCGGTATCAACGCCAGTCAGACGTCCGACTGCTGGTTCGATAATGTGGACCCCGCGGGAACGCAGCGTCGTCACATTGGCTTGGGTTGCCGGATTCTCCCACATTTCGGTATGCATGGCCGGAGCCATAACCACTGGGACCGTTGCGGTCAACAAGATATTGCCTAACAGATCTTCGGCAAGTCCTGCGGCAGCTTTGGCCAGCGAATTGGCCGTGGCAGGCGCGAGAATCACCAGATCGGCCTTGCGTCCTTGGAGCACGTGGTTGACGTCTTCGACGGCTTCGAAAGTGTCGTTATAGACGGGTCTGCCCGAAAGTGCTTCCCAGGTAGGTTTACCGACGAATTTGAGGGCTGAATCGGTGGGAACCACGTGGACTTCATGGCCATCTTCGGTCATGAGCCGCAGCAAGAGTGCAGCCTTATAGGCGGCGATACCGCCGGTAACGCCTAAAACAATCCGCATGGATCCCCTTTTCCAGCCTCTTGGTGTGTGATGTTATCCTTCAGAGCCTGCGGTTGGTTCTCCTGGCAGTGCGAATGGATCGTCTTCGTTGGCTGGCAGTTCGAAGGTGGGGAACTCTTCGGCCAGTTCTTCGGCTGCTGCGGCGCGAACTTCTTCGACCGGTTTCATTTCCAGCAGGCCTTCATCGATTTCACGCAGTGCGATCGACAGCGGTTTTTCGTTGAGTTCTGTATCAACAAGTGGTCCAACGTATTCGAAGAGACCTTCGTGAAGTTGGGAGTAGTACGCGTTGATCTGGCGTGCACGTTGTGCAGCGAAGAGCACCAGGGCGTACTTGGAATCAACCTTATCGATCAGTTCATCGAGCGATGGGTTGACGATGCCTTCAATTTTTTGTTCAGTCACTGACTCTCCAATAAATCTCTCCGGAGCGACCGGAGATTGTGGATGTATTTCTTCTGTGCCGTAGCTACTGCTGTGGTGTAGTCAACTGCATGACTTCTACCAGTCGCGCAGCTGCTTGTCCAACTGTATCGTTGACGATCACGGCGTCAAATTCTGGTTCGGCAGCCAGCTCTAGTTTAGCGGTTTCCAGTCTGCGTCGCTGTTCCTTGGCTGTTTCGGTGCCCCGTCCAACGAGTCGGCGCACAAGCTCTTCCCAGCTAGGTGGTGCCAAAAACACAAACGTAGCCTCTGGCATGGATTGACGTACTTGGCGTGCGCCCTGGAGATCAATTTCTAACAGGACGTGTTTCCCCTGGGCCAGTGCATTGTCGACCATGTCGCGTGGCGTGCCATATTTATTGAGACCATGCACTTGCGCCCATTCCAACATCTTGCCTTGTTCAACGAGTTCATCAAATCGTTGCGGCGAGACGAATGAGTAATGTACGCCATCGATCTCGCCGGGGCGCGGTTCCCGAGTTGTGGCTGACACCGAAAGACAAACCTGAGGGTAGTGTTCGCGGATGTACTGACTCACCGTCCCCTTGCCCACTGCTGTAGGACCTGCCAAGACAGTCACAGCGGGACGGTGTTCTGTATGTTCAGAACGCAAGGTCAAGTCTCGGGGGCCGGGAATGACCGGTCGCGTCTGATCAGGCAACATGTTCCTCGTGGTGTCTAGGTGGCTGGCACACGAATGCGATACGTGTAGATTAGCGCAACAACCGGCGATCTCACAAAAGAGACCGCCGGTTTCGCTGAGAGTTTTTCTACCGGCCTAGGGCATCGATCAGTGCGTTGCGTTGCCGGTGACCAAGTCCGCGAAGCCGCCGATTCAGCGAAATCTCGCACTGCTCCATAATGCTTTGGGCACGGATCTCCCCGATACCTTTAATAGCGGTGAGAAGATCGATGGTTCGCATTCGGGCAACAGCTTCGTCGGTATCAGATCGTTCAAAAACCTCTGACAGCGAGAGCTTTCCGTCTGCGAAATCCGCTTTGACTTTGGCCCGTGTCGTCCGCGCATCGAGCGCCTTTTGCCTGGCAGCTTGACGTTCGGCGGGTGTCAAATCCTTGAGAACCATTGGTTTTGCCCTTTCGTGCCCGTTTCAAGTGTAACGGTGAGGACAGTCGCACCCAGAAGGTCGAGTACCGCCTGGGTCTTTGACCTGTTCTACCTAGTGAACTGTATTCTACTTCACAATAAGGTCTTTGCGAGCGTCCGCAATAGCTGACTTCAAATCGGCCACTTTTGGCCCGTGCTGAAGAATCCCCCGAGACGAGTTGACTAGCACGTTCTTCCAGGCCTGGCCAAAACCCTGACGGATATCAGCAGCCTGTGCGCCTTGTGCGCCATACCCGGGCGCAAGGATTGGAGCGTTTGCCCTAACCAAGTCGATGTTTAGCGATTTAGCGTCATCGGTGACTGTCGCACCGACGACTAAACCGACGGACCCCAGCGGCTCGGCTGTCGCATTGTCGCGTGCTGCCGCATCCACAATTCGCTTGGCTACGGAGTCACCCTCGGGCCCAAGATGTTGAACAGATGCCCCTTCGGGATTCGAGGTCAACGCTAGGACGAACACTCCCCTGTTATGGGATAAGGCCAAATCGATTGCCGGACGCAACGACTCATACCCCAAGTATGCGGTCAGGGTGACCGCATCCGCCACCAGCGCTGAGCCATCGGCAAGCCACGCTTGCGCGTATCCTTCCATGGTGGATCCGATATCGCCGCGCTTAGCGTCGGCAATGGTGAGGATGCTCGCCTCGCGAGCCGACTGCAACGTGTCTTCTAGTATTGCGAAGCCGGCCGAGCCGAATCGCTCATAGAGCGCGACCTGTGGTTTCAGGGCGGCAACTCCGGTGGTTTCGGCTGCGGCTTCGACAACGGTTTGGGAAAAGGTTGCTAGCCCAGCAGTGTCGTCGTTGAGACCCCAGGCGTTCAGCAAGTGAGGGTGTGGGTCAATGCCTAAACATAGAGGACCGTGATGGTCCATGGCTTGGGCGAGACGACTTCCAAAGGGCTGAAACATGGCTTCCTACTGCTGGTTCTTGATGACTTCGGCTAACCGGCGGTCGTGTTCTTGCAGGCTGGTGACGTCCCAGGAGTATTCGCGCTGGGCTTGGATGGCTTGCAGAGCGGTGCCCACGGCAGCCAGTGTGGTCACCAGTGGAACACCAAGCGAGTTCGCAGCGGCACGGATTTCATATCCGTCACCACGAGCGTCTGAGCCCGACGGGGTGTTGATCACGAGATCGACACGCCCATCTTCTAATTGATCTAGGATCGTTTCACCGCTCGTTTCCTCATCACTGGTGATTTTGTCGACGATTTCGGTTGTGATGCCATTACGGGCCAGTACATCGGCGGTACCGCCGGTCGAGACGAGTTCGAAACCCATGTCGGTGAGGCGCTTGGCGTGGGCGACGATGCCGCGTTTATCTCGGTTGGCCACAGAGACAAAGATGCGTCCAGTGGTGGGTAGTCGGCCGCCCACTGCGTCCTGGGATTTGGCATAGGCGGTGTCGAAGTACTTATCGATCCCCATGACTTCTCCGGTCGAACGCATTTCGGGGCCCAACAGGGAGTCGACGACGCGGCCTTCGGGCGTGCGGAATCGGGTGAAGGGCAGAACCGCTTCTTTGACGGCGATTGGTGCACCCAACGGGAGCGACCAACCATCATGGGTTGCCGGGAGGTCGCCGGCTTCCCGCAGCTGCGCGATGGTTGAGCCGACACCTATCTTTGCGGCCGCTTTGGCCAGGGCTACACCGGTGGCCTTCGAGACAAAAGGTACCGTCCGTGAGGCGCGTGGGTTGGCCTCGATCACATACAGAATATCGGCAGCCAGCGCGAATTGAATGTTGATCAGGCCGCGCACGCCCACGCCTTTAGCGATCGCTTCGGTTGCTTCACGCACCCGAGCCAGGACATTGGGGGCCAGGGTGGTCGGTGGTAAGACACATGCCGAGTCACCGGAGTGGATCCCGGCTTCTTCGATGTGTTCCATAATGCCGCCCATGAACAACTCGTAGCCGTCATAGAGGGCATCAACGTCAATCTCGATGGCATCGTCGAGGAACCGGTCCACTAACACCGGGTGTTCGGCGGTGATTTCTGCTGTGGAGTTTTGGATGTAGGACTCCAGCTGGGCTTCGTCGTAGACGATCTCCATGCCGCGCCCGCCAAGCACATACGAGGGGCGAACCAGCACCGGGTAGCCAATTTCGTCGGCGACGGCCTTGGCATCCTCAAAGGACACTGCGGTGCCGTTTTTTGGTGCGGTCAGCCCGGCCTCCTGCAGGACTTGTGAGAACAAGCCGCGGTGCTCGGCGAGATCAATGGCTTCCGGCGACGTCCCCAGAATGGTCACACCGGCATCAGCGAGATCTTGGGCGAGCTTCAACGGGGTCTGGCCGCCAAGCTGAACGAAGACTCCTTCAACGGGGCCGGTTTGTTCTTCGGCATGGATGATCTCCAAGACGTCTTCCAGGGTGAGCGGCTCGAAGTAGAGCCGATCGGACATATCGGAGTCGGTAGACACCGTTTCCGGGTTGCAGTTGACCAACACGGTGTCATACCCGGCCTGTTGCATGGCCATGGTCGCATGGACACACGAGTAATCGAATTCCACACCCTGGCCAATGCGGTTCGGGCCCGAGCCCAAGATGATCGCGGTCGGACGGGTGTGTTCGGTGATCTCGGTTTCGGTGCCGTCGTAGGACGAGTAGTGATACGGTGCCTGGGCGACGTGTTCACCGGCTGCGGTGTCGACCGATTTATACACCGGGCGGACACCTAGCGCATGGCGCACGCCGCGAACGACGGCTTCGTCCATGTGGCGCAGCTGGCCGATTTGGTTATCCGAAAAGCCGTGGCGCTTGGCGTGGATCAGCAGGTCTTTGGTCAGCTCATCAGCATCTCGAATCTCGGTGGCGACTTCATTGATTAGGACGAGTTGGTCGATGAACCACGGATCGATTTTGGTGATATCAAAGATCTGTTCTGGGGTCGCTCCCCCAAGAAGTGCGCGCTGGATCTGTCCTAGTCGGGAGGTCGTCGCGATCTTGGCAGCCTCCAACAATTCTGCAACCTCGGCGTCATCTGGCACTGTGAAGTCCAGTTCGGCGTCATGAGTTTGCTCCAGGGACCGCAAAGCTTTCTGCAGGGCTTCGGAGAAATTGCGGCCAAAGGACATGACCTCACCCACCGCTTTCATGGTCGTGGTCAGGGTCGCATCGGCGGCTGGGAACTTCTCAAACGCAAAGCGTGGGACTTTCACAACGACGTAGTCCAGGGCTGGCTCGAAGGCGGCAGTAGTGGTACCGGTGATGTCGTTGAGGACCTCGTCCAGGGTGTAGCCCAGCGACAGTTTCGTGGCGATCTTGGCGATCGGATACCCGGTGGCTTTGGACGCCAAAGCCGAGGACCGTGAAACGCGCGGGTTCATTTCAATGACGACGATGCGGCCGTCTTCGGGGTTCACTGCGAACTGGATGTTACAGCCACCGGTGGCCACGCCGACTTCGCGAATGATCTTGATCGAGATGTCGCGCATCTTGGCGTATTCGCGATCGGTCAGCGTCACAGCCGGGGCAACGGTGATCGCATCGCCGGTGTGCACACCGACCGGATCAAAGTTTTCAATCGAGCATAGCGCGATGACGTTATCGGCGCTGTCGCGCATCATTTCAAATTCATATTCTTTCCATCCCAGGATGGACTCTTCCAGCAGCACTTCGGAGGTTGGCGAATACTGAATGCCGGCACCGGCGATGCGGTGCAGGTCGGCCTCATTGTAGGCCATACCCGAGCCGAGCCCTCCCATGGTGAAGGATGGGCGCACGACCATGGGGTAGCCGAGTTCGTTGGCTGCCTGGAGTGCTTCATCCATGGAGTGGACGATCACGGAGCGGGCGGATTCGGCACCGCAGCGTTCGACGACGCCTTTGAACTGTTCCCGGTCTTCGCCCAGCTCGATGGCCGCGATGTTGGCGCCGATCAGTTCGACGTCGTATTTTTCTAACACGCCGCGTTCGTCCAGTTGGATGGCGGTATTCAGCGCGGTCTGGCCACCCAGGGTGGGCAGGATCGCATCGGGGCGTTCGACCGCGATGATCTTTTCTACGACGTCGGCGGTGATGGGCTCAACATAGGTGGCGTCAGCCATTTCCGGGTCGGTCATGATGGTGGCCGGGTTGGAGTTGACCAGCACCACGCGGATGCCTTCTTCTTTGAGCACCCGGATGGCCTGGGTCCCCGAGTAATCGAATTCAGCGGCCTGACCGATCACAATGGGACCGGAGCCGATAACTAATACGGATGTGAGATCTGTGCGTTTTGGCATATCTGATGTTTCCTAAGTCTTAGTTTCCGGTGGCCATCAGGCTTGCGAAGGCATCGAAGACCGGGTGTGATTCGTCTACGGCAACCGCGGTATTTTCTGGGTAGTACTGCACGGTGACGACCGGTAGTGCCTCTGGGCGCAGGGCTTCAACCGATTTGTCGTTGAGGCTGTACTGGCTCACGGTGACCTCACCATAGTGAGCGTTCGGCGCGGCCGCGGTGCCCTGTGGGGCAACGACGGCATATTCGTGGTTCTGAGTGGTCATGAGGCTCTGGCCGGAGGCGACATCATAGACCGGCTGATTCGGACCGCGCTGGGCCTGGTCGAGCAGCACGGTGTCGTAACCAAGGGCCCGGGCGATAATCTGGTGGCCCAAGCCGATGCCCAACAGCGGGGTTTTGGCGTCTAACAGGGCGGTCGCCAGTTCGATTTGTACAGTGGCTTCGGCGGGATTACCGGGGCCCGAAGAAAAGACGACACCGTCGACACCGGCAGCGGTGACATCAGCCATGGTGGCACTTGCCGGCAGGACCTTGACCGTGTTGCCCCGTTCCACCAACTGGTTGATCGTGGCGCGCCGCACACCCAGGTCGATGAGTGCGACGGTGTGCTGCGGGTGGTCTGCTGCTACTTCATATGCGGTGGCGGTTGTGACTTCGGCGAGCAGCTGTTCGGTAGCGGGTTTGGACCAAGCTCGAACCTTGGCGACCAGGTCGGCATCAGGGGCGTCGGCGTCGTCGCCGGCAAAGATACCGGCGGCTACCTGGCCGGTGCCTGCGATGTGGCGGGTCAGTGCGCGCGTGTCGATGCCAGCAATCCCTACGACTCCGGCTGCGGTCAGCTCGGTATCCAGATCACGTTCGGACTGCCAGTTGGAGCGCACGCGGGCCGGTTCGCGGATGATGACACCGGCGGGCCAGTAGGTATCCGATTCGGCGTCGGCGGCATTGACCCCGACGTTGCCAATATGGGGGAAGGTGAACACCATCAGCGTGTGAGCGTTGGCCGGATTGGTCAGACTGTGCTGATAGCCGGTCATGGTCGTGTCAAAGACCAGTTGTCCAAAGACGCTCCCGGTTGCTGCATAGGTGGTGCCGGCGTAGATGGTGCCATCTGCCAGGACGAGTTTGGCTGATGTGCTCATGCGGTCTGCCTTCCGTTCGTAAGTTGTTGAAGTGCGGTGTAAAGCTGTTGATGTGCGGTGATCGTTTCGGTGCGCAGTCCGGTGGTGACCTCGGTATCACCAAGGTTCCAGGTGATGGCCAGGATCCCGTCTTTTTCGACGAATTTGCCCGCAATGCCCGAGACCGTGGCGATGCTGACGATGTCTGCGGCAGGGATGAAGAAGTTTGGCTCGCCGGCCCGTAGGAGTGCAACTCCGGCGGGATGGACTTCGATTTGTGCTTCGGCGCGATTCCCCAGGTGGTGGGCGGTCACGCGTTCCAAGAGTTCTTGTCCCAAGACGGTCGATACATAGGTGCCCTGCACAACGGTGCCAGGTTGTTGATCCAGCACGTCCGCTGGGATGTCGGCCGGGGCCGGTACGTAGTGTTGCCGCTTGGTGCGATTGCGGCGTCCGAAGAATAGCCCAAGCATGATCAGCACAATAATGATCGAGGTCAAAGTGACAATAAAGGTGGTCTCGTCCAAACTGGTGCTTCCTTATCGGCTGTGTTGGTACGGCGTGGTCAGCTCGGCATTAGCGACGACGCGGTGGCCGCGATAGAACACGTCGGTCACCTGCCCAGAGAGCTCCATACCCTGATAGGGCGAGTTAGCGGACTTCGAGGCGTGGTCGGCCGGGTTCACCACAAAGGTGGGGTTTGGATCGTAGACGGAAAGATTGGCCAGTGCACCGGAAACCAGGCTGCCGGTATCAGTCAGTTGCCCCTGATCGGTGTGGCGGTAGATGCGTGCCGGATTGACCGACATGACGCGGGCGACGCCGTGCCAATCGAGCAGGCCGGTGTCGACCATCGTGTGCTGGATAACGGGCAGTGCGGTTTCTAGACCGGTCATGCCCATGGCTGCGACCACCCACTCGCACTGTTTTGTTTCGGCGGTATGGGGTGCATGGTCGGTGCCCACGGTGTCGATCGTGCCATCGGCTAGGCCCTCGCGAAGCGCACGGACATCGGAGTCTTTGCGCAACGGTGGGTTGACCTTGAACACCGGATCGTAGGTTTTGACGTAATCCTCGGTCAGCAGTAGGTGGTGCGGGGTGACTTCTGCGGTGACGTTGATGCCCTGGGATTTCGCCCACCGGATCAGTTCAACCGACCCGGCGGTGGAGACGTGGCAGATGTGCACGCGGGAATCCACATGCTGGGCCAGTAACACGTCACGGGCAATGATGGATTCTTCAGCAACGGCGGGCCAGCCGGCTAGGCCAAGTTCAGACGACAGTGCCGATTCATTCATTTGGGCGCCTTCGGTCAGGCGCGGCTCTTGAGCGTGTTGGGCGATAAATCCGTCGAAAGATTTGACGTATTCCAACGCACGGCGCATCAGCACCGGATCCCAAACGCACATGCCATCATCGGAGAACATCGTGACATTGGCGGCTGAATCGTACATCGCTGACAACTCGGCTAGCTGTTCGCCTTTGAGTCCCACGGTCACGGCTCCAACCGGGTAGACATCGGTCCAGCCGGAGGCCCGGCCAAGCCGGTGGACTTGTTCAACCACACCGGCGGTATCGGCCACCGGATTCGAGTTGGCCATCGCATGCACCGCGGTGAATCCGCCTTTGGCCGCAGCCCGTGTACCGGTTTCCACGGTTTCGGCGTCGTCGTTGCCGGGTTCACGCAGGTGGGTGTGAAGATCGACCAGGCCGGGCAGGATGATCTTGCCGGTCGCATCGATCACCTCGGAGCCGTCGGTGTTGAGGTTTTGGCCGAGCTGGGCGATGGTGCCGTCGGCGGCAATAGCCATATCGGTTTGGACGCCGTCCGGGGTTGTGCCGCCGGTCATCACATAGGTATGAGTCATAATCTGGCCTTTCATTGCCCTGGTTGCCCTGCCAACAGCAGGTAGAGGACTGCCATGCGCACGGAGACGCCATTGGCAACTTGTTCAAGTGCGGTGTTTTGTGCCGAATCTGCTGCGGCTGCGGAAATTTCCAGGCCACGGTTCATCGGTCCCGGATGCATGATTAACGTGTCCGTGTCGGCGATCGTTTGATAGCGGTCGTTGGTCAACCCCCAGCCGCGCGTGTACTCGGCCGGCGAGGGGAAAAACGCCCCGGCCATGCGCTCCGCTTGGACGCGCAGCATCATGACGGCGTCTGGGTGTTGTGCCAAAATGCCGTCGAGATCATAGTTGACCTCCACCGGCCAGGTGTTCACTCCCACCGGCATCAGTGTGGGCGGACCAGACAGCGTGACTTTGGCACCCAGCGTGTGTAGCAGCCAGACGTTGGAGCGTGCGACCCGGGAGTGCAAAATATCGCCCACGATCACCACATGGACCCCATTGAGGTCTTTGCCGGTGGCTTGGGTTCCGTGCAGGCGATTGCGCAGGGTGAAAGCATCCAGGAGGGCCTGGGTAGGGTGTTCGTGGGTGCCATCGCCGGCGTTAATGATAGCGGAGGACGACCAACCAAAATTGGCCAACTGTTGGGCGGCACCGGACGCCCAGTGCCGCATCACGATGGCGTCGCCACCGATGGCTTCCAGCGTTTGTACGGTGTCTTTGAGGGATTCGCCTTTGGAGACCGAGGACGTTTTGACTGCGAAATTCAACACGTCAGCCGAGAGTCGCTTGGCGGCCGCCTCAAATGAGGTGCGGGTGCGGGTGGAGTCTTCAAAGAACAGGTTCACGACGGTCTGGCCGCGCAGAGTCGGGAGCTTTTTGATGGACCGGTCCGAGACCGTGGCCATTTCTTGAGCGGTGTCAAGGATTGCCAGTGCGTGATCGTAAGATAGTTCTCGGGTAGCTAATAGGTGTCGCATCAGTCCATCACATCCACGATTTGTACTTGGTCCGATGTGTAATAGTCTTCGTCCCCGTCGATTTCGGCCAGATGGACCCGCACGTGTTCAGCGGATGCAGTTGGGAGATTTTTACCCACGTAGTCGGCGCGTAACGGGAGTTGACGATGCCCGCGGTCGACCAGCACGGCGAGCCGGACGGTTTGTGGCCGTCCAATAGCCGATAGCGCATCGAGCGCCGCCCGGATCGTACGTCCCGAATACAGCACGTCATCGACGAGTACGACCACCGCATCATCGACACCGGCTGAAGGAATGATAGTCGATGCAGGCACTCGTGAACCGGCACGAGCCAGATCATCTCGGTACAAGGTGATATCGAGTTGCCCGGTACGTTCTTGAATCACGAACTCGGGATCGATCTCTGCCAGTTTGGCTGACAGTCGATTCGCCAGTGGGACACCGCGACGTGGAATGCCAAGAATGAGAAGATTCTCAACCCCGCGGTTGCCTTCGAGGATCTCGTGGGCGATGCGAGTGAGGACCCGGTTGATATCCGATTCAGACATCACGGTGCGTGCTTTACGCACGGGTTCTTGCGCCACAATGGTCTCCTTTCCCGCCTCACAGGACGGATTTTAAAGGATCTGCGGGATACGTGGTGTCCCGTCAGTTTCACTGGATGTAACTGTAGCACCGGGCCAGGTCACATCCGTGATGTTTACAGGAACAATGTGGGTTTCAGATCTTGGAGTCGCCCCAGGACCCCGTTGACATACCCCGGGGAGTCGTCGTTGGAGTATTCGCGGGCCATGTTGACGGCTTCGTTGACTGCTGCAGCGTCGGGCATCTCGTCGTTGAACAACAGTTCCCAGGCGCCCAAGCGCAGAATGGACTTATCCATGGCTAACATACGCTCCATGGTCCATCCGTGCGCGTACTGAGCCAGCAGCTCATCGATCTGTTCTTGGTGGGTGATGACACCGTCAATGATCTGGGCGGTGTATGGGTTGATCGTCTGATCGGTATATTCCCGTCGACGCTGCAAAGCAGACAACGGCGTGGTGTTTCGGTGTTCGGCTTCGAACAGGATTTCAAGGGCACGACGTCGAGCCCTTCCCCGGGAGCCGATCTTGTGTGGCTGGTCTTTTGCGTTTTTTGTCAATGTGGTGTTACTCCGCGCCAATGATTACTCAGTGGCCCGGCCCTGGTATTCACCATTTTTGGTGTCCACGCGGACTTTCGTGCCTTCATCGATGAACAGTGGGACCTGAATTTCCAGACCGGTTTCGACCGTAGCCGGTTTGGTGCCACCAGAGGAACGGTCGCCCTGCAGGCCCGGTTCGGTGTAGGTAACTTCCAAGACTACGGTTGGTGGCAATTCCAGATACAGCGGGGTGCCGTCCGAGATTGCGATCTGAGCGTTGTCGTTTTCCAGCAGATAGTTCGCCGCATCACCGACAACACTCAGCGGAACCATGATCTGGTCAAATGTCGTCAAATCCATGAACACAAAGTCATCGCCGTCGCGGTAGAGGTACTGATATTCAGAACGATCCACGGTCGCGAATTCGAGTTTGGCGCCCGCATTCCAGGTCTTGTCCACGATCTTATTCGAGGTCAGGTTTTTGATCTTGGTGCGCACAAATGCGCCACCTTTACCTGGTTTGACGTGCTGGAACTCTTGAACCTGCCAGAGCTGGCCGTCGACGACGACGACCGACCCATTTTTAATTTCATTACTGGTGAGCATGACCATGGTGGTAAATTCTCCGTAAAAGTCTTGAAGTTGAGTATTTAGTCTGGCAGATTACCGGCAGGTTTGCAGAACCCGGCCTTACCTAGTGTAGACGACCGAAAAAATTCGCGAGCGCTTACTCGGCGATCTCCTGGTAGGCCGCAAAGAGCAGGGATTCATCGGGCACATCGTATATGACTGGTTTACCCTGGGCTTCCAAAATCACGAAACGTAGTTGTTCGCCACGGTTTTTCTTGTCCCGACGAATGCCATCAAGCAGCGCTGCCCACCGGTCCCCCTGGTAGCTGGTCGGCAACCCGATGCCTTCGAGAATGGTGCGGTGACGATCCACCGTTGCGTCATCCAAACGACCCACCGAACGAGCCAGTTCGGCTGCAAAGACCATACCGACGGCGATGGCTGCCCCGTGACGATACTGGTATCGCTCCGCTAACTCGATCGCGTGGCCCAGCGTGTGACCATAGTTGAGCATCTGTCGCAGATTGGATTCTTTGAGATCTTGGCTCACAATATCGGCTTTGACCCGGATGGCACGTTCGATCAGTTCCCGCAGGATCGGCGCGTGCGGGTTGGAGACCTGCGACATATTGTCTTCGATCAACTCCAGAATCGTTGCATCCGCAATGAAACCGCATTTGACGACTTCCGCTAGTCCGGAAATGAGCTCATTTTTGGGCAGTGTCAGCAGTGTGTCGAGATCAGCCAACACTCCGGCCGGTGGGTGGAATGCACCCACGAGGTTTTTCCCCTCGGCGGTGTTGATGCCGGTTTTACCACCCACGGAGGCGTCCACCATGCCCAACAGGGTGGTTGGCATGTGGATCACGCGCACGCCGCGCAGCCAGGTGGCGGCGACGAAACCTGCGAGGTCGGATACCGCTCCCCCTCCCACGGAAACGACGGCATCTGAGCGAGTAAAATCACTTTGTCCCAGTACCTGCCAGCAGAAGGAGGCCACTTCGATGTGCTTGCCTTCTTCAGAGTCGGGGATTTCGACCAGGATGGCGTTGAAGCCTGCCTCGTCGAGTGTTGATTTCACGACATCGCCGGTTGCGCGCAGTGCACGCGGCAAGATGATTGCCACGCGGTGGGTCTGGGCTCCCAGGATGTCTGGGAGTTGGCTCAAGAGGCCACGACCAATGACGACATCGTAGCCGCCGCTAGTCTCATGCTCGGAGCCGCCTGCGACCTTGATGATCGTTGGCTCTTCGGTGGTGGCACTTGTAGTATTTTCGGTCATAACTGCGGTCGAATCCCCTGACAAAAATGATTGATATCCTTGGATGATCTTAGTCGCCACGGCGTCAACGTCCAGTCCAGTGGTATCCACTACTTGGTGTGCTGAGTGGGTGAAGTGATCAAGCCGCGCTGTGCGGATTCGAGACCAGTTGCGGGCTGGATCTCCCGCCAATACTGGCCGACCGCTGGCATCGCCGAGCCGATCGAGGGCTTGTTCTTCGCTGACGTCGAGGAAGACAACGTAACCACGCTCACGGATAATTTCGCGGTTAGCCAGCCGAATAACGGCTCCCCCACCCAAAGAAAGAACACCCAGATCATCGCGTGTCAGGGCCGCGGCGACGACTTCTTGTTCGTTGTCCCGAAAGACCTCTTCACCGTGGGCGGTGAAGAACTGACCAATGTTGCCATGCTGTGCAACAAATAGCTCATCGGTATCGGTGTAGTTGGTGGCAAGACGTTGTGCAAGATGTGTCCCCACGGTGGTCTTACCCGACCCCATGGGGCCAATCAGGATGATTGGCAGGTTAGGTGCTGGCATGGTTATAGCGGGTCACCCAGATGATCCTCGTGCGCTTCCTCCGAGGACGGCTGCGGCAATCGTGGGATGTTTGCGAGGAAGTTGTCGATATTGCGTTTGGTCTCCTCAACCGAATCGCCGCCAAACTTTTCCAGTACTTCTGCAGCGATCACCAGAGCGACCATGGCTTCGGCCACGACACCTGATGCTGGCACGGCTGTGACATCGGAACGCTGGTGGTGGGCCTTCGTGGCCTGACCGGTTGCGACATCCACAGTCTGAAGGGCCCGCGGTACAGTCGCGATGGGTTTCATGGCTGCCCGCACCCGGATGGGTTCACCGGTCGACATGCCTGCTTCAATCCCACCCGCCCGGTCAGTGGTGCGCGATACCGAACCATCCGGATTGCGCACAATTTCGTCGTGCGCGTCGGATCCGACCCGGGTTGCGATATCAAAACCATCGCCAACCTCGACACCTTTCATGGCCTGAATACCCATGAGCGCCCCGGCCAGTTTCGAATCCAATCGACGGTCCCAGTGAATGTGTGAGCCCAAGCCAACTGGCGCGTTGTGAACGAGAACTTCTACGACTCCGCCCAGGGTTTCGCCAGATTTTTTCGTCACGTCGACAGCTTCGACCATCTTGGCTGAGATTTCGGGGTCGATACAGCGCAACGGGTCGGCATCCAGTGTCTCGACGTCGTCGGCTGTTGGGAAGTCGTATCCTTCTGGGATTGCCACATCGCCCATGCGCACAGTGTGTGACACAGTGGTGATCCCCAGTTGTGCCAAGAAATGTTGCGCGACACGCCCCAATGCAACACGAGTCGCCGTTTCGCGGGCTGAGGCACGCTCTAACAGTGGGCGGGCTTCATCAAAGCCGTACTTTTGCATCCCGGCCATATCTGCGTGGCCAGGACGGGGGCGGGTCAGTTTTGCGTTGCGTGCGAGACCTTCCAGCTCTGACGGGTCCACCGGATCAGGGTTCATGACCTTTTCCCATTTTGGCCATTCGGTGTTAGCAATGTGGATGGCTACGGGCGAGCCGAGAGTCACTCCATGACGGACACCGCCGATGATGGTGACTTCGTCTTGTTCAAATTTCATCCGGGCTCCGCGGCCGTATCCTAAGCGGCGCCGCATGAGGGCTTCTTGGATGTCAGCGGTTGTGATTTCAATTCCCGCCGGTAGGCCTTCGATAATTCCTACAAGTCCGGAGCCGTGCGACTCCCCTGCTGTTAACCAACGCATCATAGGCCTGATTCTTTCATGCTCTGCGCAGCTGCGCTTGCTTCGTGTCGATGTTTGTCAATGCGATGGCCTTAGCTCGCCTCAAGAGCTAAGGCCGCCGCCATATGTTGTGTTGCGGTGTCCCAGTCGATAGTTTCTGGGTTGACAACGATTTTTTGGGTAAAAAGTTTGGCCTGTTCTACACCCTGATATAACAGCATGTCCAGGCCAGAGGCCACTTGCGCGCCGGCCTTCAGCCAAGCGGATGCCAAAGCGGTTGGCCAGGGATCATAGATCACATCAAGCAAGGGTGGCAGTTGGGTCTGTGGTAACTCAGCGGCCAGGGCATCGGTCGCGTATGCGGGTAATGTCGCCACGACAGCCGCATGATCAGCTGCCTTATCGGCGAAAGTCTCTAAGAGTGCAACCTGAACCTGCAGGCCAAAGTTCTGGGCCACTTGGACGGCGTCCTGGGCGCGTTGCCGGTTGCGCACGTATAACACGACCTTGGTCAGGCCCATATCTGCTGCAGCCGCCACTGCTGCCGTGGCTGTCCCTCCGGCACCCAGGATTCCCATGGATCCACCCTGACCAGAGGTGAATCCGGCTTGGGCGAGGGCCAGCCGGACGCCGTCGACGTCGGTGTTATACCCGTGGGCGGCCCCGTCATCATCAAAGACCACGGTATTGAGCACGCCAAGCCGCTTGACCCGTGAGGAAACGTGATCCATATGGGCAACGAGGACGCCTTTGAGCGGCATGGTGACGGAGAACCCTGCGAGTTGACGACGTGAACCAAAACGCTGCGCTAGCGTGGCAAAAAACACTGGCGCTTGCTCTTCGGTCACTTCGTATCGGTCATAGTCGATGGGCACCGCAAGGTAGCGATACACAGCTTGGTGCATCGCCGGGGATTTAGAATGCCCGATCGGTGAGCCCAAGACGGCCGCATGATATTTTCGGTCAGTCACGTGTGCCTTTACTATCCGCGGCCACAGATCTCAGGATTGTCGTCGCAATAGGCGCGGTATTCTTGCTGATACCCCTGGTGCTGTTCGTAGGTCGATGAGAATTTCGTTTCACCGGTCTCAATGTTCGTGGTGATCCAGTAGTAGTAGTCCGAATCTTTGGGTGCCGCTGCAGCATCGAGCGCGTCAATCGAGGGGGCGCCAATAGGGCCCGGCGGTAATCCGCGGTGAACGTAGGTGTTGTACTCGTTCGACGCATCGTGGCGATCGTCGGCACTGAACTGCAGTTGTCGGACACCCATGCCATAGATGACGGTGGCATCGATCTGTAAGAAGCCAGCAGTTTCTGGGTTCGACCGGTCAAGACGGTTTTCGATAATACCGGCAACCAGCGCAAAGTCTTCTGGGCGTGCTTCTGCTTCCAGAATCGAAGCGACCGTCACAAGTCGATGTTGTTCGGCTCCGTCAGTGACCCCGAGACGATCGAACTCTTGTATGGTCGGTTCGATCATGATCTCCAAGATCTCTTGAATTGAAGCATCCAGTGGGAAGTGGTATTCCCCGACCGCAATATAGCCTTCCAAGGTCGCGGCTTCTGCGGGAACCTCGAAATTGGTCGGGTCAGCCGCTTCTTCAATTTCCTCAACGGTATAGTCGGTTCGCTCGGCGATATGAGCAAACACATCATCAATACGGTGGCCCGAGTTGACGTGCACGTAGTTCATACCGGGGACGCCGACACCGAGCAAGACTTCGGCGGCATCTCGTGCTGGCATCTCGTAGCGCAGCGTGTAATCACCCGGCTGGATCTGGGCGGTCGTATCGGATGCTTCAACAGCGTCGCGGAAGGCTCTCGTGGAAGCCACGATATTTTCTTCAACTAAGCGGTTGCCAATCACGATAGGGCCTTCACCAGGTTTAACTTCGAAGGCGACCTCTTCGCCCCCTGGGCCAGGGAAGTCCTTATTATTCCAACCCACGAGTTGGCCCACCCCGATACCTACGATCGCAAGGAGCCCTAGAAACACCGCGAAGCTGGTCAGCATGACGATAGTCCGGCGACGTTTACGAGTTTTCCGTGTTTTCACTTCTTCCTCGTCGATCTCGGGTAACGGCATACCCTCACCCACCAGCATGTAACCTAACGGGTTCTCTTCGGTAGGCGTGTCACCGCTACCGTCTTCGCTGTCAGTCTCGACAGTACCGGAAAGCTTTGGATAGGTACGAATATCTTCAGGAAATTCTGGCAGGTCGGCGGGGACACGGTCGTGACGGATGGTGTCATGCGCTCTGCTGTGAGGTTCTTCCATAGCAGAGCTCGAGGAGTAATTCACGGGGCGGCGCGGAATTTCTTGCAGTCCGCCAGGCCCGTCAGCGGCTAATGGTTGCGGCCGGAACTCTTCGTCAAGCTCTGGCGAGGGTTCTTCAGTTTCTGACGGCTCGGCCTGGATGCCTTCGTCTGTAAACGTGTCCCCTCCTGCGACCTGCCGAGCTGCTCGGCGAGATCGCTCATACTCACGACGTTCCCTACGGGAACGAAACTGTCGTTGGGAAGATTCTTCTGGCAGATCGTTATCCGTCAACTGCATCCTCCTCATCCGAGCTGACTAGGACCCCGGTATTGACGCCGGTATTTTGCTCTAACACCATCGCGTGTTCCAGAATTGCCACAGCGGCAAGTTGGTCAATGACGGATCGTTGCTTGCGCGAGGACACCCCAGCCTGACGGAGCTGTTGTGTTGCACTGACCGTTGAGAGTCGCTCATCAATGAGTCGAACCTGGGTGGGCAACCCCGCTTCGACAAGTAGTTTTGCTAACTGCCGAGCAAAGGTATGAGCGTCCTGCGTGGACGCAGTCTTTTGGCCCTTGAGGTTAATGGGATCGCCCACGTAGGCGCGAACAGCATTGCGTTGACTGGCTTCGTCAACGATCTTGTGCAGGTCACGGAATTCCTTGGGATCTCTCGTCAACGTGGCTACCGGGCTGGCTAAGATGCCAGCCGGATCGGTTGCCGCAAGGCCCACACGGGCACGTCCGACATCCACTCCAAGACGAGAACCAATTACCGGCTCAGGGTCGCGTGTATCTGTCATGGGATAGTTCTAATCAACGTCTCGGTTCGTTATGCTGTCTCAACGGCTTGGCGTAGTGCGGTGAGCGCTTCATCGATCTTGGCAGCGTCCTGTCCCCCACCTTGGGCGAGGTCTGGTTTACCACCGCCGCCACCGCCGAGGACCTGCGATGCGGTCTTGACCAGGTTACCTGCTCTCAGACCAAGGTCCTGTGCCCCGTCATTGACGGCAATGACTATGAGCGGACGATTATTGGCTACACCCACTAATGCCACGACGATGTTCTGGTTTCCTGCTTTACTCAACCGGTCACGCAGATCCGTGACGGTGGAACGCAGATCGTCGGCACTGGAGATTTCACCCAGCTGCTGCGCCAATAGCGTCACATTGCCCACGGTCTCGGCTTCATTCACAAGTTTGCCTGTTTGTGCGAGCATCTGCTGGGCTTGTAAAGCAGCCAGTTCTTTTTCTAGCTCGCGCAGGCGAGCAAGCGTTTGTTCCACTCGGCTTGGGATTTCGGTCGTCGGTACTTTCAGCATGGCCGATAGCTGATTGACCAACGTCCGTTCGGCGGCGAAATGTTCAAAAGCATCTAGGCCTACCAAAGCTTCGACTCGTCGGTTGCCTGCGCCGACTGATTGCTCGGTAAGAAGTGCCAGGGTGCCGATCTCAGCTGTCGATGAGACGTGGGTTCCGCCGCATAGTTCGCGAGACCAGGCCCCATCGATTTCGACGACGCGGACGCGGTCGCCGTATTTTTCTCCGAACAGGCTCATCGCACCCATGTTCTTGGCTTCTTGCAAGCTAGTTTCCACGGTGTAGACCGTGAAGTTATCTCGGATGGCGATGTTCGACAGTTCTTCAACTTCGCGACGTGCCGCATCGGATAGCGCGTCCTGCCAGCGGAAGTCAAAGCGCAGGTAGCCTTCTTTATTGAATGATCCTGCCTGAACAGCTTCTGGGCCGAGGATCTGGTGGAGTGCGGCATGAACAATATGCGTCGCGGAGTGGGCTTTCTGAGCATCCAGTCGGCGCTGCAGATCGATCGCTGCAACTGCCTCAGCACCTAGGGACGCTTCACCTTCGCGGATAATGCCCCGGTGCACAGCTAGACCCTTGATGGGCGACTGTACATCGGTAATCTCGATGACGAATCCATTGCCGGTGATTAATCCCGTGTCAGCGGCTTGACCGCCAGCTTCGGCATAAAATGGGGTCGCATCCAACACCAGCTCGATCTGCTGGCCTTGTTCCGCCACTGGTGCTTGCTGACCGTTGACCAGCAACGAGCGGATCCGCGATTGTGTGGTGTGTTCGGTGTATCCGGTAAATACTGTGTCTTCACCGGCGTGAGCTTCATAGTAGAGACTCGTATCAGCGTGGCCCGTCTTTTTGGCTTTGGCATCTTTGCGTGCACGTTCACGCTGTTCTTGCATCAGTTCCATGAACTTGTCTTGATCTACGGCAACCCCGGCCTCCTCGGCCATCTCTAAGGTGAGGTCAATTGGGAAACCGTACGTGTCGTGCAGCTCGAATGCCGCGTCTCCCGACAGGGCACTTCCGGCTTCACGAGCTTGTGCCACTGAGGACTCCAGGCGGGTGGTGCCTGCTGCAATGGTGCGTAAGAATGCGCGTTCTTCGGCATAGGCGATCCGAGAGATCCGTTCAAAATCTTCGGCAACTTCAGGATATGACCCACGCATAGCATCCCGCGAGATAGGCAGGAGTTCAGGCAGCACGGCACTGTCGACCCCCATTAAACGCATCGCGCGGACAGCACGACGAATCAACCGGCGGAGAACATATCCGCCGCCTTCGTTGCCCGGGACGACCCCGTCGCTGATGAGCATCAGCGTCGAACGGATGTGGTCGGCGACATAGCGTAAGCGCATGTCGTTAGCAAAATGCGGGTCATCCGAGTTTTCGGTCGAGGTATAGGTGATACCTGCGAGTTCTGCCGCTCGATCAAGCACTGGACGGACCTGGTCGGTCTCGTACATATTTTCGACGTCTTGCAGGATCATCGCCAGGCGTTCCATACCCAGTCCAGTATCGATATTCTTGTTGGCTAATTCGCCGACGATATCGAAGTCCGCTTGGCTTCGAACCTCACCCAGCTGGTATTGCATGAACACGAGGTTCCATATTTCTAGGTAGCGAGTATCATCTGCTGCAGGGCCACCCTCGATGCCGTATTCGGGTCCGCGATCATAGAAAATTTCCGAACATGGGCCACCGGGACCAGGTTGGCCTGTGTGCCAATAATTATCTTCCTTACCGATGCGTTGGATACGCTCCGCAGGGATCTTGACGATGTCGCGCCAGATGCCATAGGCCTCATCGTCTTCTTCATACACGGTGACCCACAGACGCTCTGGGTCTAGCCCGTAGCCGCCATCATCCTGAGCAGTGGTCAGCAGCTCCCACGCCATCGTGATAGCGCCTTGTTTGAAGTAGTCACCGAATGAAAAGTTACCGGCCATTTGGAAAAATGTGCCGTGTCGGGCGGTTTTGCCGACCTCTTCAATATCAGCGGTACGAATACATTTTTGTACCGATACTGCACGCTGATACGGAGGGGTTTGCTGGCCAAGAAAGTACGGGATAAACGGGACCATGCCGGCGACAGTGAACAGCAACGATGGATCAGGTGAGACCAACGACGCCGAGGGAACTACGGTGTGGGCTTTCTTTTCAAAGAACGCAGTCCAGCGGCGGGCAATTTCATGAGTTTGCATAACTGTTTTCCATCACGAGCTAGGAACCGGTGACGCTACCGGTTGATTGAATACTACTGAGAGCTAGAGATTACTCGGCCCGTACCGAGGCTACATTCGTTACTTCGCCTTGCAGCGGCTGGACCCCATTGAGGTCTTCGACAACCGGCGGGGCAGGCTCTACTCTACTGAGCGCGGGGATCTGATCGCGCACAGTTGTGAAGAAGCCTTTCGCGGATTCCACGATGATAGAGGCAGCACCTTCACCAATGTTGCGGCCGATGTTTTCTGGTGCCAGCGAGGTGCGCAGGGCCTCTTCGGCCCGAATGGCGGCTGCGTCTCGGCCCTTGGATAATTTCGAGTGACCGTACCACCCGAGTGCCGCTCCGACTCCGACAAGTAAAACTCGTTTCACGACCGCAGTCCCTTTCTGATGCTGAATCGTCCCTACTCTACCAAGCTGCCAAGTCTATCGGTTTTCGAAGACATGACTTGTCGAGAAACACCACCGGCCCGGTGCCTTGTCAGAACGCAAGGACCACCGAGCCGGGGATGTTAACGAAAAACTATGCTTAGCGCGAGTAGTGCTCGACGACCAGGTTTTCTTGAATTGACACTGGAATGTCAGCACGTTTTGGTTCACGGACCAGGGTAGCGCGCAGTTTGTCGATTTCGACGTCCAGGTAGCCTGGCACATCTGGCAGGACTTCCTGGTGTGCACCGGTTGCAGCGATCTGGAATGGCACCATTGATTCGCTGCGTTCCGCAACGTGAATCAGCTGGCCTTCTTTGACCTGGAATGATGGGCGGTCAACACGCTGACCATCAACCAGAATGTGCTGGTGAACAACCAGCTGACGAGCCTGTGCGATGGTGCGAGCGAAGCCGGCACGCAGCACGAGGGCGTCAAGACGAGATTCCAGCATTTCGACCAGGTTTTCACCGGCCAGACCCGAACGGCGGCGTGCTTCGTTGAAGTAACGCACCATCTGGGCTTCACGAATGTTGTAAATGGCCCGCAGACGCTGCTTTTCCTTCAGACGAACCGAGTAGTCAGAATCCTGACGGCGACGAGCACGGCCGTGCTGTCCTGGACCGTAGGGACGACGTTCCATGTACTTTTCAGCTTTTGGAGTCAGTGCAATGCCCAGTGCACGCGAGTGGCGCACTGTGCGACGGGTACGTAGACCTTTAGCCATGATTGTGGCTTCCTTTTCTTGTCATGCGGCATCGTTGGGTTTGTTATCACTGACATGACAGAGCCGACTAGCTATTTCTGTCAGTGAATCCTGGCCTCTGATGTCAATGTTTTCCAGAGAGGTGAGGGTTATACCGCCAACCGTCATTACTGCCGTTTCTGCAAAGCTGTAGAAACGTGCCAGACAAGGGGTTAGCCTAGCAGATTCCGAAGCTGGGGCCCTAATCGTTGGCAGTGTTGTCCTGGGCAGGCTTGGGTGCCTGTTGCTTCGTGTTATTCGATTCGGCTTCAGGTTCCGGCTGAGGTTGTGGCATGGGTCGATTCCGCAACACCGCCCGCAGACGCTCGACTCGCTCCCCCAGCATGTGTTCTCGACCGTTGCCAGTGGGCTGATAATATTCTCGTCCCACAAGCTCATCGGGCAAATATTGTTGGTCGATGATCGCATGCGGGTATGAATGCGGGTACTTGTAACCCACACCGTGGCCTAGCGCTTTGGCTCCGGGATAGTGGGCATCGCGTAGCGGTTTCGGCACGTTGCCGGCACGCCCAGATTTCACATCCGCTAATGCGGCATCAATAGCCGTATACGAGGCATTCGATTTCGGGGCAGTCGCCAGATGCACCACGGCTTGTGCCAGGGGGATGCGTCCTTCGGGCATGCCAATCAGCTGGACTGCCTGAGCGGCAGCAACAGCGGTTTGTAATGCCGTGGGGTCGGCCATACCGACATCCTCCGAAGCATGCACGATGAGACGTCGTGCAATATAACGTGGATCTTCTCCGGCATGAATCATGCGAGCCAAATAATGCAAGGCAGCATCAACATCGGAGCCACGAATGGATTTAATAAACGCAGAAATCACGTCGTAGTGTTGATCGCCGTCTTTGTCATATCGCAGGACCGCCTGATCCATAGCTCGGGCGGCGTGCTCAACCGTAATTACCGCCGTGGTGCTCCCGGTCCCTAATTGATCCAGGGCAACTCCCGCCGCAGCTTCCAGGGTCGTCAGCGCACGCCGCGCATCTCCCTGGGCCATACGAATCAGATAATCGCGTGCTTCGGTGTCGAGTTCTACGGTGTCATTGAGTCCGCGTTCTTCGGTCAGCGCGCGATCAAGGAGCGTGCCAATATCGTCATCGGTCAAAGGTTCAAGGGTGAGCATGATGGAACGCGACAATAAGGGCGCGACCACCGAGAATGACGGGTTTTCGGTGGTCGCGGCAACCAGGATGACCCAACCATTTTCAACACCCGGTAACAGAGCATCTTGTTGTGCTTTATTGAAACGGTGAATCTCATCCAAGAAAAGGATGGTGGTCCGACCGTACAGGTCGCGATTATCGAGAGCTTGGTCCATGACCTGACGAACATCTTTCACGCCGGCTGAGATAGCCGAGAGCTCGACGAATTTGCGGTCTGGAGCCTGAGAAATGACGTGTGCCAGGGTTGTCTTACCGGTACCGGGCGGGCCGTAGAGGATGAGCGAACTGGGTCCGATATTCTTCGAACCGGTCGTTTCGGTGAGTTGGCGTAGCGGCGAACCCGGTGTGAGAAGGTGTTGCTGCCCCACGAGCTCATCCAGGGTTCGTGGACGCATTCGCACTGCTAATGGGGCACCGGCAGAGGCTCTACCGGTGGGCGCCGAACGGTCGTCGTCATCATCATGAGCCGAGGAGAACAAATCTTGCACGCCTCTACTCTAGTGATTGTGACCAAGTTGCGATATCCGCGACTACACTTGGGGCCATGCGTGCAGTTATACAAGTTGTTTCGTCAGCAAGTGTCACAGTTGATCAACAGACAGTCGGTAAGCTTTCAGGCCCCGGGCTGATGATTTTATTGGGCGTGCATGTCGAGGATGGCCCAGAACAAGCCGAGGCACTCGTCGAGAAGATCGTGAACCTTCGAATTCTCGGTGACGAACAGTCAGCACTCGAACTCAACGCACCCGTTCTGGTGGTTTCACAGTTCACGTTATACGCAGATGTGCGGAAAGGACGACGCCCATCGTGGTCAAAGGCTGCCCGCCCAGAGCAGTCGGAACCATTGTATGAGTATTTCGTGGAGCAGATTCGTAATGAGGGCTTGGAAGTGGCCACCGGTGAATTTGGTGCCATGATGGACGTCTCCTTGGTGAACACCGGTCCGTTTACGTTGGTCATTGATTCAGACGACTTAGCTGCTCCCCGCCGTGGGTAACGTATAGCCCTGGCTTCGATGCGTCAGCGCAATCAGGGATGCTGAGACGCTTGCACCGAGGTCAACAGGTCAGGATTTCGGGTGCCAGTATGGCGGTTGACCATCTTCTAACATTTTGCGAAGGATTGGGATATGTGGGAGGCGAAATTGATCGCCCCCATAGTAGATCTGGTCGCGGGCAACGATGAAATCTGATCCTATTTGATCAAACAGTGGAGCATATTCTGCTGCAGCGGCAGCCTTGAGATACCCAAATTTTCGATCGCCACCGTATACCGCTACGGCGTTCGTGTCGTATTCGTTCTCTGGTTCTCTGTGTAGGAAAAAGTAGTCTGCCACGTATTTTCCCATGGTGTCGGGATCCACCCAGTGGCTAGAGCCCACTACGCGAAACACCCGCTCGGCGTCATGCCGGAGGTCGATCGCAACGCTGGGGATTTCTCGATGGTGAATCGTTATACCAAAAGACCCCTCGTCAGGTGTCTGCCCGGCTCCTTCACGGTGTGGGCGGTCGACGGTGGTGCTCTTGCCCGCTGAATCGGCCTGTCGCTTGTTTCGGGTGCGCAGCAAGTAGATGATGACGACGATCGCAAGCGCTAAGAAGAACAAGGTCATGCAATAAATTCTAGGCTCAATTTCCACACAAAAGACCATGCGCGAGGAAATTTCTAGGAAGAAAAAAGTCCGATTGCCATGGCAACGAGCGTGATACTAACCAAAATGCCGATCAGACCGTAAACGGTCCGATCGGCATTTTGTGAAGAGTCAAAAATCTTAGGCGTTGACTTCTTCAGTCACGTCGTCTTCTTCCGGTACATAATCCACACCAGTCTCTGTCCGCTGCGCATCGGTGATCGGAGCCGGCGCATCGGTCAACGGGTCGTGGCCATTACCGGTCTTCGGGAAGGCAATGACTTCGCGAATGGAGTCCGTTCCAGCCAGCAGTGAGATCATACGGTCCCACCCGAAGGCGATACCACCGTGTGGTGGAGCACCGTATTGGAAGGCATCGAGCAAGAAACCAAACTTTTCTTGGGCGTCTTCTTCGGAAATCCCCATGACTTTGAAGACCCGTTTTTGAACGTCTTGGTTGTGAATACGAATCGACCCACCACCGATCTCGTTACCATTGATGACGATATCGTAGGCGTATGCCAGCGCCTCACCGGGATTGGTATCAAAGGTGTCGAGGTATTCAGGTTTTGGCGAAGTAAATGCGTGGTGCACCGCAGTCCAGGCACCATCACCCACTGCGACGTCACCCTCAGCTTCAGCCAGGGCAGCCGGTTCGAACAGTGGCGCATCGACGACCCAAACAAAGGACCAGTCTTGTTCTTCCGCGGGTACTTCAGAGTTGTTTTTGATGAGCCCAACGCGGTGACCGATTTCCACGCGTGCGGCACCCAGCAACGCGCGTGAATCTGCAGGATCACCGGCGGCAAAGAAGATCGCATCCCCTGGGTTGGCGCCAACTTTTTCTGCCAGACCAGCAAGTTCGGTTTCCGTAATATTTTTGGAAACTGGGCCGGTCATTTCGCCGTCTTCTTTGTACAAAACATAGGCCAGGCCGTGCGCACCGCGCTGCTTGGCCCATTCTTGCCATGCATCGAGCTGACGACGAGGCTGTGCGGCGCCGCCCGGCATCACAACTGCGCCGACGTATTCATTTTGGAACACCCGGAATGGGGTGTCTTTGAAGTATTCCGTCATGTCGGTCAGTTCCAAACCGAAGCGCATGTCGGGTTTGTCCGTGCCATATTTTTCCATGGCATCTTTATAGGTGATCCGTGGGATTGGGGTGATCACATCGACACCGATGAGCTTCCAGATCTCAGTCAGCAGCTTTTCACCAAGTTCGATGATGTCATCTTGTTCGACGAATGATGCTTCGATATCCAGCTGCGTAAACTCCGGCTGTCGATCTGCACGAAAATCCTCGTCACGATAACAGCGTGCGATTTGGTAGTAGCGCTCAATGCCACCGACCTGTAACAGCTGTTTGAACAGCTGGGGCGACTGTGGCAGCGCATACCAGGAACCTGGTTCTAAACGTGCTGGAACCAGGAAGTCCCGAGCACCTTCCGGCGTGGAGCGTGTGAGGGTTGGGGTTTCGACTTCGATGAAGTCATGGTCGGCCAGCAGGTTTCGTGCAATACGGTTCACTTCAGAACGCAGGCGCATAATGCGAGCCGGTTCTGGACGACGCAAATCCAGGTAGCGATGCTTCAGGCGAACCTCTTCACCGACCTCGACGTGCTCATCAATCTGGAATGGTAGCGCAGCCGCGGTGTTCAACACCGTGACTTCGGATGCGTAGAGTTCCACGTCGCCCGAAGCAATATTGGAGTTTTCAGAGCCCTCGGGACGAGCTTTAACTTCAGCGGTGACCTGTAGAACGTACTCGTTGCGCAAATGATCGAACTGGGATTCATCGTGCACCACGATTTGTGCGATACCCGAGGCATCCCGCAGGTCGATGAAAGCTACACCACCATGGTCGCGACGGCGAGCCACCCAGCCTGCCACGGTCACGGTTTGGCCAATGTGTTCGGCGTTGAGTTTGCCGAGTTGATGGGTGCGAAGCACGTTGTGTTTCCCCTTTTGAGTTCTACGTGTGGATTAAAAACTTGTGATAGTCGAAGCTAGTCTACCGCTCAGCGCAATGAGTCCTTGTGCTGCGCGGTGCGGAAGATCGTGGGCTGCAGGTCTTCGGCCGGCGGCATCCACGCCGCAGGATCTGCGACGACCTGATCGCCTGAACGAATGTCCTTGACTTCGTGGACAGCCTGACCGTTTTCGAAGTTGGTAAACCATACATATGGGATACCTCGGCGATCGGCATGCCGGATCTGTCGACCGAATTTCTCAGCCTTCGTAGCGACTTCGGTGTTGATCCCGCGACTGCGCAATTGCTGGGCCACATCCTGAGCGGCCGACCAATCTTCATCGGAAGTCAGTGCAACATAAACTGCTGTCGGAACCTTGCGCGTCGTCTCCACCATGTTTTGTGAAAACATCCGAGAAATCAATCGAGTGACACCGATCGACAGACCGACACCAGGGAAGCTGCGTTTGCCCTTGGTTGCCAGTGCGTCATAGCGGCCACCAGAACAGATCGAGCCGAGTTGTTCATGTCCCACCAGATTGGTCTCATAGACCGTGCCGGTGTAATAATCCAGGCCACGGGCGATTGATAGGTCCGCTACTGCAGTGCCCGGAGCCCGTTTGTGTAACTGGTCAATGACTTCTGCCAGTTCTTGTAGACCCTCTTCAAGTAGTTCATCTTCCACCCCAAGAGCACGGACCTGAGTAACGAATGAGGAATCCTCGGCACGGATTTGTGCCAGAGCCAACGCCAATTCGGCCTGTTCTGCGGTAGCGCCAAGTTCTTCTTGAAGGGCTTCTGAGACCTTTTCTGGGCCGATCTTTTCCAGCTTGTCGATATTGCGTAACACGCCGGCAGTGTCGTTCAGACCGATGCCGCGGTAGAAACCTTCAGCAAGCTTACGGTTATTAATCCGAATGATGAATTCACCAATAGGAAGCTTTGACAGGGCTTCGGCCATGACTAAAGCCACGTCGATGTCGTGGCGGAAGTCCAGTGCGCCGTCACCTACGACGTCAATATCTGCCTGGGTGAATTCTCGTGCGCGGCCTTCTTGTGGACGTTCACCGCGCCAGACTTTTTGTATCTGATAGCGACGGAACGGGAAATTCAGGTGGCCGGCATTCTCAATCACGTACCGTGCAAAGGGCACAGTCAGGTCAAAGTGCAGGGCCAAACGTGATGTGTCAGACGGATCGGGTGCCTCGGTCTCGTGGATGCGGGAGACCGTGTAGACCTCTTTGTCGATATCGCCTTTGCGCAATAGGGTCCCGAGTGGTTCCACCGCACGAGTCTCAATATTGGAAAATCCATGGAGTTCGAAGACTTCTGCCAGTGTATTGAGCACATGGAGTTCGACGAGACGCTCTTCAGGCAGCCATTCGTGGAACCCAGAAAGTGAAGTCTTACGGGACATAGCGGTGTGATCTCCAAGAGTTCTGTCGTGGTAGTGCAATGCGCAGACTTACGCATCCTTTATAAAGTACTCTGCCATTGTATGCCTTTCGCGTAAGCTGTCAGTGACCATCTCATCACAGTCATCCGATGGCTGACGAGATCTCCACCTACGGAAGAAAGTTATAGCGGTGACAACGAGTCAACAACCCGACGCCCCCAAACCAGTAGCTCCTAAACCAAGCGCTGTGACCCCAGCAGAAGTCCCCCCGGTCGCACCGGTGGCGCCTACGCCTGCCTACACCTCTGATCTTGGGCAAGCCAAGCAATTTGCTGAGGTATCGGACGACGGTGTTGTAACACTGCTCGATGGCGAAGAAAAGGTCGAGGTCGGCCAGGTGCCAGAAGCTTCCACTGAGGACGCCCTTGCCTATTACGTTCGGAAATATGATGACGTGATGACGCAGCTGCAATTGCTCAAACAGCGTCTCGATACTGATGTATCAAACCAGGAGTTACAGAAGACTCTTGATCAGATCGACGCGACAATTGCCGCCCGACAGATGGTCGGCGATATGGCCAAGCTCCGGGACTTGTCAAAACAGCTGCGCAATGATCTTGTCGAACGCCACGCCAAAATGCAGGCGCAACGCGAACAGGCCATCGCCGAACAGCAGGCTGCCCGTCAAAAGATTGTGGATGAAGCAGAACAAGTCTCTGCTCAGGACCCAGAGAAGACCCAGTGGAAACAATCAACCGCGAGAATGCGTGAATTGTTTGACCAGTGGCGCACAACCCAGAAATCTGGTCCGCGTTTACCTCGAGCAACTGAAGACGAGTTATGGAAACGTTTCCGTTCAGCTCGTAATACATTTGAAAAGAACCGGCGCGCCTTCTTTTCTCAATTGGATGCACGAAACGCTGAAGCGAAAAAGACTAAAGAAGAGCTGATTGCTCGTGCTGAGGCTCTGCAGGATTCCACTGATTGGGGTCCCACAACGGTCAAGTACCGTGAATTGATGAATGAGTGGAAAAAGTCTCCGCGTGCTTCGCGGAAGGACGATGATGCACTGTGGGCGCGCTTCCGCGCGGCGCAGGATGTCTTCTTTAACGCTCGCGATGCCGCCAATGCTGAATTAGACCGTGAGTACGAAGCCAACTTGGCGGTCAAAGAGCAGATTCTGAAAGACGCTGAACAGCATCTGCCGTTCAAAAGTCTCGAGTCAGCCCGGACCGTTATGAAGGATATTCGTGCACGCTGGGACGAAGCTGGTCGTGTTCCGCGCAAGGACATGAGTCGGATGGAAACGGCGATGACCAAGCTTGAGCGTGCGCTATCGGATTTAGAAGACGAACACTGGCGCAAGACCGATCCTGAGACCAAGGCACGCACGGATTCTGCCTTGACACAGCTGGAAGATACGATAGCTCAGTTGGAAGCAGACCTTGCTGCTGCCGAGCAAGCTGGAGATCAAAAGAAGGTCGCTGCTGTGCAAGAAGCTCTCAAAGCTCGCCGGCAATGGCTAGAAGTTGTTCAAGCTGCTGGTGAATAGGTCCTCTTAACCAGCCAACGCGAAGTTATCCACAGCTCCGGTCGACAGTCCGTCGGCCGGAGCTGTTTTTTGTCATCATAAGATGCATGACTACTTCGCATAGTGCTTCACCATTCTTGATGACCAATGAATATCACTTATACGTCCCGAACAATCCATTCAACGCCTCCGAGCTGTCTGCGATGACCTATCATGGGATGCTCCGGCCGCAATTTGGTCCATTCTATGTTGACATCGACCTACCAGATACGGCATCACAACGAGCTAAAAGCGTGCGTATGGTGGGTGAACGTCTCATCTCTGGCAGTTGGACTGCAACCTTGCTCACCGCAGCGTGGATTCACTTAGGTGGACAAGCGCCCGAAATCTTCGAAGCTGCGACCGCCTCTATCCCGCGTAAGAGGCGTAGATCTAGGATTATGCCTTCGGCCATTCGCCAGTCAGACTATTTGGACCGCGCGGAGGTATCAGAAGATGACTTACAAGTCATTGGTGGCGTAGTTGTCACAGCGCCAGAATTGACCATCGTAGATCTGCTGAGGGTCGGCGGCGTCCAACGATATCAGGCTCGCGTCTATGAGCTATTCAACCGAATTGATCTCAACGCGATGAGGCAACGTCTCCAGGACCAGAGTTCCTTGCCTGGGATGAGCACTGCCCAACAACTCTTCGAGTCATTAGTCAAGGACTACAGCGGCGCCAAGCAACACGTAGCCTAGGTGGCCGCAGAATTCTTACTTCGATCTGAACGACGGTAGACATCATACACACCGTCTACTTGACGGACCGCATTCATCAGATGTTCAAGATGATCGGTGTCACCCATTTCAAAAACGAAGCTGGTTTCAGCCACGCGATCCCGACGAGTTTTCACATTCGCGCTGAGGATATTTACATGATGGTCAGACAGCACCGCTGTCAGGTCTGACAAGAGTTGCTTACGGTCCAATGCGAGCACCAGAATGTCGACGTTAAACGTAGCGTCGGACGTTGGCGCCCACTCTACCTTAATGAGTCGGTCCTCTTCAGTCGTATTGACGATGTTTAGACAGTCTTTGCGATGGACTGAGATCCCCGAGCCTCTTGTGACAAACCCGATGATGCTGTCCGGCGGTACGGGCGCACAACAACGTGCCAGTTTCGCCATCACATCGCCTGCCCCGGGAACCACGATGCCAGAGTCGGCATGCCGCGAGGGCTGGGGAATAGCAGGTATCGCGACCGTGTCCGGTTCTGGTTCGGGCTTTTCGTCTTCGGGAGACAGTAAGCGTTCTATTCGGTCTAAGACGTTGGTTAACGACAAGGATCCATCGCCGATACTCGCATAGAGCCCTTGAATGTCTTCGTGGTTGAGTTGTTCGGCAACTTGGGTGAGGGTATCGGTACTGAGCATTTGCTGCAAAGGAAGGGTGCGCTTGCGTGCCTCTTTGGTTAATAACTCTTTACCACGCTCAATAACCTCGTCTCTGCGTTCTTTAGAGAACCAGTGACGTATGCGGTTCCGGGCACGACCCGACCGAACGAAGCCGAGCCAGTCTTGTGAGGGCCCAGCGTTCTCGCCTTTATCAGTAAAGATCTCGATAGTGTCGCCGTGATTTAGCACGGTATTTAGTGGCACGAGACGGTCATTAACGCGTGCGCCCACCGTTCGGTGGCCGACCTGGGTGTGCACACTGTAGGCGAAGTCCACTGGAGTAGACCCGGATGGAAGCGCTTTGATCTCGCCTTTCGGCGTGAAAACATAAACTTCTGCTGAGCCGATTTCGGTGCGCAATGAGTCAAGAAAATCATTGGGATCCGCAGCGTCTTGTTGCCAGTCGAGAACAGTTTTCAGCCACCCTGGAGTTTCTGCATCAGCGGTTCCGCCACGCTTATAAACCCAGTGGGCAGCGACACCATATTCTGCTCGATGATGCATCTCATGGGTCCGTATCTGGATTTCAACACGTTTGCCGCCGGGGCCGATCACTGTGGTGTGCAATGACTGGTACATGTTGAACTTCGGCATTGCGATGTAATCTTTGAATCGTCCAGGTATTGGTGACCACCGGGCGTGTAGGGCACCTAAAACTGCATAACAGTCCCGGACCGAATCGACAAGAACCCTGATGCCCAGCAGGTCATAGATCTCATTGAACTCTTTGTCCTGTTCCTGCATCTTTTGGTAGATCGAGTAATAATGTTTCGATCGACCCGTCACCGTGGCCCTAATCTTTACGGAACGAAGCTCTTTATCGACTTGCTCTGTCAGGTTCGCCACAATCTTCTGGCGCTGTGGAGTGCGCTCCCCCACGAGCCGAACAATCTCTGCATAAACTTTCGGTGACAGCGCTGCGAATGATAGATCCTCAAGTTCCCACTTGATGGTGTTCAAGCCGAGACGATGAGCAAGCGCGGCGTAGATTTCTAGGGTTTCTTTGGCTTTGCGTGCAGAGGATTCAGGGGCAACGTAACGCCAAGTACGAGCGTTGTGCAGCCGATCAGCAAGTTTGATCATCAACACGCGAACATCTTTGGCCATCGCAATGATCATCTTGCGAACGGTTTCTGCTTCTGCAGCGGACCCGAACTCAACCCGATCCAGCTTGGTGACACCATCAACCAGCAACGCAACGTCAGGGCCAAAGTCCTTGGTTAACTGTTCAAGAGTGTATTCAGTATCTTCAACAGTATCGTGCAAAAGTGCAGCAATGAGCGTTTCACCGGTCAGACCGAGTTCTGCAAGGATTGTGGCTACCGCTACCGGATGCGTGATGTAGGGATCGCCAGACTTTCGGTACTGCTCACGATGATGGTAATTAGCCACGTTAAAAGCTCGAATAATTGGACCGATGTCGTCCTTGGGGTTCCGAACTTTCAGAGTACGAACCAGAGGTTCGAGTAGCGGGGAATACCCTCGGCCGGTGAGCCGGGCGAAGCGACCAAAACCTCGTGCCGGTGTCAGGGCATCAGGGCCCTTATGTCCACCATGAGGTGATGTTGGTTGTGATGAAGCCACAAACCCTCCCCTTGCCACGAAATTCGATCTAGTGACCTAGTTTAGTGCGTCACAAACCTTTGGTGACAATTATTTGCTGGATTCGAACATATCAGCTTAAAACACAGCGATCCTAACGCCCAGACTCAAGGCTATAGGACCGCTGTTTATGATGCGTAGAAGTACTACGTATTTGACGCATCTGCCGTTACGGAGTTCTCGTCCTTCGATTCAAGCGAGCCGCGACGACGTAGGATTTTCGCATCGCGGTCTTTGAGACCCTCTTCGTTTCTCCGGAAGAGTGCGTATAGCGGGGCTTGAATAAACAGTGTGGCCACAGTACCAACGATGATGCCCACAAAAATCGACAGTGAAATGTCTCGCAGCGTTCCGGCACCGAGTAAACCCGCACCAATGAACAAGATTGACCCTACCGGCAAAATGCCCACGATGGAGGTCGTGATCGAGCGTACCAATGTTTGGTTTACCGCCAGGTTGACTAACTCATCAAAGGTTCGTCTCCGGTCTTCTTCGAGATTCTGTGTATTTTCGCGGATCTTATCGAATACCACGACGGTGTCATAGAGCGAATAAGACAAGATCAACAGGAAACCAATGATGGCTGGTGGGGTGACCTCGAAACCTATTGCGCCATAGATACCAACGGTCAGCGCGACGACATACATCAAACCCACGATCGCTGCCGCCGACATTTTCCATGTGCGGAAATAGATCGCTAGGTATAGTGCGACGAGCACCAGGAACACGATCAGACCGATTAACATTTGTTGTGAGACAGCCGCACCCCACGTTGGACCCACAAAGTTGGAAGTCACTTGTTCCTGAGCCACGCCATAACCTTCCTGGAGGTTAGTGGCGACTTGTAGGGTCTGATCATCAGAGAGTTCTGCGGTTTGGACCCGGACTGTTCCAGGCGCGATATTGGTAGCTGTCGCTTCCACCTCGGGTACAACTGCCGTTACGGCTTGTTCACCAATCGATGGATCCGTATTTTCTACTGCGGAGACGGTAAATTCGGAACCTCCCCGAAATTCAATACCGAGGTTGAATCCTCCGCGGAGCGCCGTAATTCCTCCGGCTACCACCAGGAGGATCAACGCGACAACAAACCAGGTCTTCCATTTCTGAACGAATTGGTAGGATTTTTTGCCCGCATAGAGTTCGTTACCCCAGGTTGCTAAGCGACTCATGAGTCCTCCTGTGCAGGCTCGCGATCGGATGTGCTGGATGACTGCAGGGCTGCGGCGCGTTCTGCTGCCCGGCGTTCTGCAATGGTCTGGCGCCGCGCCGCTTCTTTGCCAGAGCGTTTATTTTTCTTCGACCGGACCTCAACGACCTCTTCTTCGGGACGGAACTCGCGAATGCGCCCTGCTCCCTGGTAGAGAGGTTTTTGTCCCAAGAGCGACGGATCCATGCCTGACATTGGGTGACCCGAAGCGAAGAATCTTGTCTTTGCCAACAGTTGCATAACCGGATGGGTAAACATGTAAACAACAATGAGGTCGGCAATAGAGGTCAACCCTAACGTGAATGCAAAGCCTCTCACGTTGCCGACGGCAACGAAGAACAGCACCACCGAAGCAAGTATGTTCACCAGCTTTGAAACCGTAATAGTGCGTTTGGCCCGGTCCCACCCATAATTCACGGCAGCTTCGAAAGGACGGCCGTTGCGCATTTCATCTTTAATACGTTCGAAGTACACAATGAACGAGTCAGCTGTCAGGCCAATCGAGACGATAATACCCGCGATGCCCGCCAGCGATAAACGGTAGTTATCAGACCAACCGAGCAACACGATAGCTTGATAGGTCAAAATACCCATAATCAAAATCGATGTCAGAGTAACGAGACCAAGTGCCCGATACTGGAAGAACTGATAGACCGCAACGAGAGCTAGACCAATGAGACCTGCTACGAGTCCCCAAAACAGCTGATCTTGACCAAGGGTGGCCGAAATCTGCTGTTCCGATTCAACTTCGAAGGAGATCGGCAGTGAACCGTATTGCAGCTGCTCGGCAAGCTGTGCCGCGCTTTCTTCGTCAAAGTTTCCAGAGATCTGCGCTTGACCATCAAGAATGACGGCCTGCGAAGCGGGCGCCGAGACGATCTGGCCATCGAGCAGGATCGCAAACTGATCTTGTGGTGAGGTCATGCCAGTCAGACGCTGAGTGATTTCGCGGAATTTCTCAGCACCCTCGGATTCAAACCGGATGTTGACGACCCACTGGTTCGCTGACACTCCGGTGGGCGTCGATGCCATGCCGTGGTCGGCGGACTCGATCTGATCGCCAGAGATTTCAAGGGGTCCCAGAATGTATTTGACTTGGGTGTCGAAATCACACGCTACGACGGCCTCATCGGCTGGTAAATCGTCGCGAATCTGCGAGGCTTCAGGTGCCGCGCAATCAGTGCGCTGGAACTCGTCATAAACTTCCGTGGTAATCCAGTTCGGATCGGAGCCGTTCTCAGGGGTAGCTTCAGGTTCGGGAATTTCAGAAACATCCAGGCGTTCTTCTTCCGGAGTGGCCTGGAACGAACCAGCAGTAAGAACTGACCGGAATTCCATGTTGGCGGATGCTTGGATCAATTCGCGCGTCTGGGCGTCTGGGGTACCCGGCATGGAAACAACCACGTTGTCGTCACCTTGGGTGTTGATCTCAGCCTCTGAAACACCAGATCCGTCCACGCGTTGACGGATAATCTCAACGGCCTGGTTCATCTGCTCGGCAGTAACAGCTTCGCCCGTTGTGGTTTCTGGAGACAGCACCATCTGGGTACCGCCCTCAAGGTCAAGAGCTAGCAGCGGGAGACCGTTGGAATTATTGGTAGCAATGCCAATGCCCATGATGACACCCAAACCAACAATAATAGCTGTCAGCCATGCCAGCGCACGTCGCGCACGGGATTGAGAGTTCTTAGACGCCATGAATATAACAGGCTTTCAATATGGTTTTCGACAAAAAGGAACTGCGGCCGGAGCGTCTAGCGATCCCGGTCGTCGCGTGGGTCTTTGTATTCTGAACCGTATTCGCTATCGGAGGTCTCAGGCGACGTCTGTTCTGGGTAATCGGGGATGTCATCGACCGTGATACCGGATTCAGGAAGCTCTTCGGCAGCGCTTTCTTCAACGACTTGGCCCACAGCTTGCAAGTGAACAGTGGCAAAGTGTCCTGGCGATAATTCCAACACGACTTTATTATCATCACGATCGAGTTCGATAATGGTGCCGTAGAGGCCAAACGTCGTCATGACTTGCATTCCGGGTTGCAGTGAAGCGCGCTGTTCTTGCTGCGTTTTCATTGCTTTACGGCTGCGACGGATCATCATGAAGAACAGCAAACCAAGCACTGCCAACATCAAGAGCATAAACATGCTCGAACCGCCTTCTTGGCCGCCTTCGGCTTGTGCGATAACGGTGGCGATTTCAGCGTTATAGGTCATTTAGTCTTCTACCAACTATCTTGTTGTCATACAGTGCACAGCAATGCACCCACGGAAACTGCCGGTTTTGCGGCATTTACACAATGTCTGAGCCTATCCTAATGGCCCGACTTAAATAGCGTGAATTTCATGTCGTGGGCCAGCGGCAGCCATGAGGTCTGATATCAGTCAGTCTTGGTCATCAAAAAACAGCATGCCTTCCGTATCTTCTTGCGGCATGTAACTTCCTTGTGGGTCATGCTGATGGGCAGTTTCTACGGTGCCAGCACCTTCCGGCAAGAGCGACCACAACCCATCCGAGGAGGGGTCTTCGGGTGGTTTGAGCCCTAGATGTTCCCATGCGGCTGGCATGGCAATCCTGCCTCGGGGTGTGCGGCCCAGCAAGCCTTCTCGCACCAAATACGGCTCAGCTACTGTCTCGACGGTTTCTATTTCTTCCCCGACGGCGATGGCCAGCGTCGAGAGACCTACCGGTCCCCCGTTGAACTTCGTACACAATGCCTCAAGCACTGATCGGTCCAGTCGATCCAGCCCACGTGAATCTACTTCATACATTTCCAAAGCAGAAGCAGCAGCACCGGCGTCCACTGAGGCCAAACCATTGACCAGCGCCCAGTCACGAACTCGACGTAATAACCGGTTAGCAATCCTCGGGGTGCCCCGCGAGCGAGAAGCAATCTCCGAGAAAGCCTCGTTCGTTAGGTTCATGTCAAGCATTGCTGCCGACCGACGAATCACCATTTCAAGTTCTTCAGTTGCATAGAAGTCGAGATGGCCGGTAAAACCAAACCGATCGCGTAAGGGACCCGGCAGCAGTCCGGCACGGGTGGTAGCCCCGACAATAGTAAAGGGCGGTAGTTCAAGCGGGATCGCGGTCGCGCCTGCCCCTTTACCGACGACAATATCGACCCTGAAATCTTCCATTGCCATATACAGCATCTCTTCAGCCGGCCGCGACATGCGATGAATCTCATCGAGAAAAAGCACTTCGCCTTCGGTTAACGAAGACAGGATGGCGGCTAAATCACCGGAATGTTGGATCGCAGGTCCCGAAGATATCCGCAAAGGTGCACCCATTTCCTCTGCCACGATCATCGACAGTGTCGTTTTTCCTAACCCCGGAGGCCCAGATAGCAAGATGTGGTCGGCGGTCGCACCCCTGAGCTTGGCTGCTTCAAGTACGAGCGCTAGTTGCTTTCTGACGCGGTGCTGACCAACAAAATCAGCAAGGTTTTTAGGTCGCAGGGCGGCTTCGACTTCGCGCTCCTCGGTGGAGGCTCCGCCGGTCACAAGTCGATCGTCGCTGTGCGGGGTGAAACTTGGGTCTGTCATAAATTAGAGCCGTTGCCTTCTTTGGCCTTCGCCAAGATTTTGTAGGGTTGCGCGCAAGGCCGCTGAAACGTCATGAGAGTCGGCAAGCTCCGGCTGTATCTCCAGAGCATTGCCAATGCCCTTCAGCGCATCTTTTTCATTCCAGCCCAGACCGATGAGGGCCTGCTGAACTTGGTCTTTCCAGACGGGTTCTTTACTACGACCACTCCTTGTGGAAGGCTGATCTGGTTCTTCTCTCGGGACGAGTTTGCCAGATAGCTCAAGTATGATGCGTCTCGCCGATTTCGGTCCGATGCCGGGGACTTTCGTAAAGGCTTTATCGTCCTGTTGATCAATGTGGTGGCGAACTTCATCAGGTTCAAAAATCGACAGTACCGCTAGCGCAATCCGTGGCCCTATACCTGAAACGGTCATCATGGTTTCGAAGATCTCGCGCTCATCTGCTGTACCAAATCCATACAGCACTGGGTTATCGTCACGGATCATCAGCAGTGTTTGGACTGTGATTTCACGGCCCAGGCGGAGCGCCGACAGAGTCGTGGGACTTGCCGAAAAAACGTAGCCGATACCAGCAACGTGAATAACAGCGTTATCGATCCCAATATGCTGGATTTCGCCGGTTAGCGACGAGATCATATTCTCTCCCTCTGACGGCTCTGCACCATCATTTTCACGTGATTATACGCACCGGTTGCATTCTTGGCGGTGGCGTAAGGCTTATTTAGCTCGTTTTTCAGCTGCCAGCCAGAGCTTCTGTGCAGGAGTAAGAGTTTCGGGCTGAGTGTCGAATTGAGATTTTCTTGCTGGACTCGCCAATTTACCTGTGTCTAGGCCGCGACCTAAGAGTCCCCCACGCCAGGCGTGGGCAATCGCAATGGCAATGGCGTCAGCCGCATCCGCAGGCTTGGGAGAGACAGCAAGATTGAGTATGCGCGTCACCATCGCGGTGACTTGTTGCTTGTTCGCGCTACCTGAACCAGTCACGGCAGCTTTTACTTCCGAAGGCGTCAGCAACGCTGTGGGAACATCCTTGCGTGCTGCCGCAGCAATCGCCACTCCTGAGGCTTGGGCTGTACCCATGACGGTAGGGGTATTGTGCTGAGCGAACATACGTTCCACTGCAAGATGATCTGGCTGGTATTTTTCCAACCACTCCCCCATGGCGTGATCGATGACTGATAGTCGATGCCCTATCGGTTCAGTTCCGGGACTGCCAACGACTGTCACATCAACCAGTTGAGCACGACGGTTAGCAGCGATGTCGACTACTGCTATACCGCAGCGTGTCAGCCCGGGATCAACTGCTATGACGCGTAATAGCCCAGCGGCTGCTCCTGAATTGACACTTTTATTGTGCACCTATGCGTCCTGAGCTGCCATCTCTTCAAGAACCTCGGCAGAGATCTCAACATTGGCATAAACGTTTTGTACGTCATCGAGGTCCTCGACGGCATCCCACAATTGCATAAATGAGCTGGCAGCTTTGGCGTCCAGTTCGACCTTCATTGCCGCATAAAACTCAACGTCATCAGATTCGTATTCAATGCCAGCTTCGTCAAGGGCTTTTGAGACGTCATGAACATCAGATGGGTCAGAAATAATTTCAAACGCAGTACCTGAGCGAACAATTTCTTCGGCACCAGCTTCGATAACTGCCATCATGACGTCATCTTCCGTATTGTTTTCTGACGGAACACGGACGACCCCGCGACGTTCAAACATGAAGGAGACAGACCCTGGATCTGCCATGTGTCCACCGTTACGGGTAACGGTTGCCCGGACTTCGGAGGCAGCACGATTTCGGTTATCAGTGAGGCACTCGATAAGCAATGCGGAGCCTTCCGGGCCGCGGACTTCGTACATGATCTCGTCATAGTTGATGACTTCACCGGTCAGACCGGCACCACGTTTGATGGCACGATCGATATTATCGTTTGGTACCGATTGTTTTTTGGCCTTGGTGACGGCCACTTCCAGTGCCGGGTTGCCTTCAAGGTCTGGCCCACCTGCACGAGCCGCAACTTCAATTGCCTTAATGTGGGTGGCATACATTTTGGCACGTTTTGCGTCCAACGCAGCTTTCTTGTGTCGCGTTGTATGCCATTTTGAGTGACCTGCCACGGTATTGAACTCCTCTCCCGTTTAGCACAACGGGCGTTAGGGGTAAATCGACTGCCTCCATTATAGGGGCATACCGGTTATTCGGCAGATATTGCGCCTGGCAGACTCGGCCGATCATGGGAGATGCCGCTGAGTAAAACATGCAACCAGGTCAACACGGCGGATTCAAATCGTACTGGATCCACATTCCATTCTCGCGTGTGGCGAGCCTGCTGGAACCGAACGAGACTGACATAACGAAGGTTTTTATGTGCGAGTTCTTCCGAGGGTCCGATCGGGACAAAATCGTCGTCCTGGGAATGCAATATCAACATGGGATGGGTAAGATCAGCTGCGCGACTCACCCAATCGAGCTGGCGAAAATCCAGTGGAGCGGCAAGCCCTGTGATGGTTCTTCCCCACGGGGACTCTATGAGCCAGCGTCCTAGTTTTCCGGCAGGATGTGGTACTCGATTGATCCGGGCCTGATGACGCAAGACATCGAGCCAGTCAATGACTGGCCCGATGAGTACAAGTCCTCGAACATAACGCGCCAGTGCAGACCGCTGGATGAGTTGTAGGCTCACTGCAGCACCCATGGAATAACCAGCAAGAACGACCGATGATGCGCCGTTGTTGAGGGCATATAAAATTGCAGCCTCAATATCTGGCCATTCGGTCGCACCCAAGCCATATCGCTTGTCCCGAGCATCGGGGGCTTCGCCGTCGTTGCGATAGGACACCAACAGTCCTGGCATGCCCATCCGCTGAGCGACCCCCATCATGCGCAATCCTTCATTGCGTTTCGAGCCCCGCCCGTGAACAGTAATAATCCAGGTGTCGTGAAATTGTGTTTGACGTGTCGGCGGAATAAACCATGCAGGGGCAAGACCGTTGTCCACGGGAATCCAGACGTCCTGATACACGTATCCGGCTTCATGAGGTGTTGGCCAAACAAATCCCGCCCAACGACCGCGAACGGCCCGAGAGAGATCTCCGCTATAAATCTCTTCCACTACACGGGTGACTGTTTGGTGTTTGCGATCGATGGCTACGATCTCCCCCACGCGGGCCACCCCTTGGTTCTCATGAAAGGTCAAAGCGTACTGACCCCGCACCGTCGTCTGGCTGGTGATCGCAAGTTCAATCAGAGCGGGAGTCGTCGTGTCAGTAGACGGCCGGTAGCGATAGATCCGGACATCTTCTGCAGGATGTGGCTCTGGAGTGACAACGGTTCGGGCAAAGATTGATGCCAGGGTGGGGATCGCGGCTAACGCCGTGCCAGCAAGAGCGCCCGTGACAGCGCCTACGGCTGACCATCGAATAGTGCGTTTTGTTCCGTGATTTTGGGTGTCACGAAATGGCGTGCCGACAAGGTTGCGTAGGTTATTGTCACCCATGCCTAACATTCTGACTTGAAGAGCTATTTTTCGCTAGCCATTAGCAACCGTTTCGCCTGATTGCGTATGGCAAGTTTTGCAGTGAGGCAAAACGGTAGATTTGGCCAACGGGCAACGATAGATTGGCGACATGACAAGTACATCAGGTCCTTCCCACTCAACCAATGAACCGTTAGCCGCAGAAGAAGCACGGTCTTTATCCGAAGAGCAATGGCGTCAACGCTTAAGCCCCGAGGCCTTCCACATTCTTCGCCAAGCTGGAACTGAGCGTCCGTTTACAGGCGAATATTGGGATACCGAAGAAACTGGCGTGTACTCCTGTCGGGCGTGCGGTCAGGAACTTTTTGCTTCGACCACGAAGTTTGATGCCCGGTGTGGATGGCCGTCATTTTATGCACCCACCGATAATGAACGAGTCACCTATGTTGAGGATAGTTCACTCGGGATGACCCGAGTTGAGGTGCGCTGCGCCAATTGCGACTCACATTTGGGGCATGTTTTTGCTGGTGAAGGGTTCGATACCCCAACGGATCTCCGCTATTGCATTAATTCGTTGAGCCTAAATTTGACAAAGTCGCAAGATTAATTTCTCAGTAGCACGATTTCGGCGCGCCGTCCACAAAATCCTTCAAGTGGGGGTTTAACCTGGGATTGTGAATCCACAACAGTCTCATGCGCAAGCTCTGCAGGCCGCTCCGCAGACATTTAGAGTGGCCCTTGATGAATTGCGTCAAGCCGTCACGCGCCATGAGGTGGTGCTCAATGAAGTTCCAGCGCCTGCCAAGCTTGCACCATACGCGGTGGCGATGTCGGCTGATGTGTCAGCCACCAACGGTGATGCACTGGCGGTTGGTCGGTTCATTATGCTCTATAACCCCCAATATTCGGAAGTATGGGACGGAAACTTCCGTATCGTCACTTACATCAAAACCCGGCTTGAAGCTGACCTTGGAGAAGATCCACTCGTATCTGAAGTCGCCTGGTCATGGATGGTTGAAGCGCTCGACCACGCTGAGGCTACGTATCGTCAACCAGGTGGCACCGCGAGCAAAGTATTATCGCAAGGGTTTGGGGTCATCGACCAACAAAACGAAACGATAGACTTAGAACTCCGTGCGTCATGGACACCTGAGGGTGACCATCTTGATCGTCACCTGTCCGCGTGGAGTGATATGGTCTGCACATTCGCAGGACTGCCGCCCATAACCGAAGGTGTCATTCCGTTTAACCCACATCGAAGGAAGTAACGATTTCTAGCGCGCATCTCAGGGCAGACGATTCCGAGGAATCTCAGCATGCCGCTGAGACCTCACAGCCTGCCGCACAAGACCCCGAACCTGTTTTAATCACTCAACCCGCCGGTGGCATACCACCGGTCATCGACACTCCAGCACAGCTCCACCACGCGGCGGAAAAACTTCGCGCCGGCACCGGACCCGTGGCAGTCGACACTGAACGTGCCAGTGGATACCGCTACGGCCAGCGGGCTTTTCTGATCCAGCTCAAACGCGACGACGATACCATTTGGCTTCTTGATTCTGAGGCGCTGAAGGATCTTGAACCGATCCAGCAAGCGCTCGCGGGCGTCGAGTGGATTCTGCACGCGGCCATTCAGGACTTGCCGTCATTACGCCAAGCCGGACTGTGGCCTGATCAACTCTTCGACACAGAGCTCGCCGGTAGACTCCTGGGTTATCCTCGGGTGAGCTTATCGGCCCTGTTGGAGCGCAAACTCAACGTATCGTTAGCCAAAGAGCATTCGGCGGCTGACTGGTCCGTCCGTCCACTCACGGAAGACATGCGCAATTACGCCGCACTAGATGTTGAATTGCTTCATGAGCTGCGTGAAGCGATGATCCAAGAACTTCAAAGCGAACATAAACTTGAAATCGCCTACGAGGAATTCAATGCGCTGTTGACTCGACCGTTGAAACCTCCGCGCAAAGACCCCTGGCGTAAGACTTCCGGCATTCACGAAATCACCGACCGACGAGCATTAGCGATTGTTCGGTCGCTGTGGACTACACGAGAAAAACTTGCCCAGTCCCGCGATCTGCCGCCAGGAAAGTTACTCAATGATCGCACCCTGATAGCGGTGGCCAAGGCCAGGCCGCGGACAGTTCCACAGTTAATGAAAATTCCGCGCATGCGTCGTCGGGCAGCGGCGAAAGACGCTCGTCGCTGGCTACAAGCCATCCAAGACGGTATCAAAATTGCCCAAGACCCTGATAAAATTCCACCGCTGCGAATGGCGTCTCAGGCTCCTCCGGCCGTCAAAGCCTGGCGAGAAAAAGATCCGCTAGCCGCCCGTCGCTTGCAGACAAGCAGAAAACGGCTTGCCCGGGTCGCAGAAGAACACAGCATGCCTTTAGAGAATCTTCTGTTGCCCGAGACTCTGCGCGAGTTGTGTTGGCGCCCGCCCGAGCCCATCACACCGGAATCAGTTGAACGACGCCTCCTGGATTTAGGAGCCCGTCCCTGGCAAGTCCAAGCCAGCTCCGCGGTTATCACCGTCGCCCTGTTGGATCCGGATCCCCTCGACACATGAGCCGATCCATACGCTGGAAAATTCTTCGAAACATGATGGAACACGATGAGCTGCTGTAAAAAACTCCCAAATCGCCGTACGTTTTTAGTTGCCTCCGGAGCAGCTGCAACCGCCGCTGTTGCTTTAACCGCGTGCACCTCCGATCCCGACCAGGAAACGTTTTCTGGAGGTACGCTGACCAAAGCGCTTGCACTTGAAGATTTGGCACCGGGGAGTTCGGCTCAGATGGCAGTTGGTGCCAATCAGGTCCTGATATATCGAGAAAGTGCCGAGGTCGTGCATGTCTATTCGGCTGTGTGCACGCATCAGGGTTGTATTGTGGGAGCAAACGACGACGGCGCCTCACCGGCCTTTGTCTGCCCATGTCATGCTTCGCATTTTGACAAACTCACCGGCGAGGCCGTCAGTGGACCTGCCCAGCGACCGCTCATGCGACACAAGACAGCCATCGAAGACGGCTGGATTCTCGTGGAAGTCGAACCAGCCTAGCTCTGCCTAATCGCGCGGAGTCGTATAACGCCGCCGACTGGGGCGCGGTCGCCCCAGTCTCTGCTGGGCTGAAGGTTGCGTTGCCGGATCCCAAGAAGGGTCCTGGGTGCTTCGACGTGGATAATAGCGCTTAATCCACCACCACCAGACGATCGATCCGATGCCGGGCAGAATAAAGATCGCACAAACCCACCAGAGGCGTTGTACTGCATTTATAGGGGCCCGGTTCAGGCTCCAAAGAGACCACACCATGAGTACCACGAGCAAAATTGCGCCAATGGTCATTGCAATATCGAAGAATGTATTGATGATGGGCTCCTCTCGTCACACGCAATGTGTCTAGTACAGGGCAATTTTGTCGGCCGGTGGGAAGATCTCATCCAGAACTGTCAAGTCGTCGTCCGATAGCTCATAGTCAAGTGCACGCGCATTTTGCTGGACTTGTTCCACACGGGTAGCCCCTGCAATGACAGATGCCACCGGGTTTTGCGCGGCCAGCCATCCGAATGCTACATCGACTTGAGTGATGCCGCGTTCCTGGGCGAATTGCGCATAGCGGTTGAGCTGGTCCCAATTGGCATCATTAACCATATGTTGCCGTACATAAGACAGTCGAGAACCTGACGGTCCCCCACTAGGAGTATATTTGCCGGTCAACAGGCCGTTATTCAAAGGAAAATACGGAAACACACCCAGATGAAATGCTTCAGCCGCAGGTAGTACTTCCAGTTCGGCTCGACGATCCATGAGATTGTAGTGGTTCTGGGCCGAGATGAACCGTTCTGTGCCCAACTCTCGGGCGACGTATTCAGCCTGGGCGATCTGCCAACCGGAGAAGTTGGAATGCCCCACATAGCGCACTTTGCCCTGAGCAATGAGCTGATCCAGCGCAACGAGTGTCTCTTCGATCGGGGTCACCGAGTCCGGGGTGTGGTACTGGAAGAGATCGATGTAGTCGGTGTTGAGACGCCGCAAGGAAGCCTCAACGGCGGTGATGATGTATCGCCGTGAACCGCGTGCTCCAAAATCTGGGCCGTTGGCACCGTTCATGTCCATACCGAATTTCGTACCGATCACGACATTGGCACGTTCGCTTCCCAGAGCTCGACCGAGGTAGTGTTCCGAAAGTCCCGGTGTTTTGCCATAGGTATCGGCAGTGTCGAAGTAGGTGATCCCGGCTTCCAGAGCAGCTTTGACGACTCGAATCGATTCCTCTGCATCTTCGGTAACAGCGTTCGGGCGCCCTAAGTTATTGCAGCCAAAACCGATAGCAGAGACCACCAGCCCCGAATTGCCAACTCGACGATATTGCATCGACTAACTCCGTTCGATTTGCATCCGGTCGCTTCTAAAATCGGTTTTCTTCAGGGCCTCGTGGGCTAGCTTGATAGCTTTGTTGCGATGAACCGTATGCACGGTGATCAGAAACGCTGGCTCGTGAGTTGCTGTTTCCCATTGATCAACGGTGCCAAGGCCTCGCCAACCGAGTAGGCCTGAGTAAGCAACGCTAAATTTTTCGGCATTGGTTGATTCCACCTGGGTGGGAGCTTGGCCTTTGAATTTGATTATGACCGTGAAGGTCTCATGCGGCACTGCATCCACATCAACGTAGTTGTCCGCCAGATTCTGCTGTTCGAGTGAGGCTAGCAGACTGTCGGCCTCGGATTCGTCGGCTACCTGTTCTACCGTTGTGGTTCCGGTTTCGCCCACTGGTCCGTGGTGGAGTATGAATTCTCCGGTCTCTTGTTCCCACCAGGCTTCCCGGTAGTGGGTTGGGCGCGAAGCGCCGTCGGCAGTGTGGTACATACGAATAATGCTCACGATGTTCCTAGAGGTAGAGGCAAGATGGTGTCCGGTACTGATACTACCGGCAGGGTGAGTATGCGTTGTACAGCATAATGGCCCGGCACCCATGTGTGGGTACCGGGCCATTATTTCGTCAAAAGACTTGACGGCTCAGCTGCGTTTTCCGCTTATTTGTTTTTCGCGGCCATCTGACGCAAGACGTACTGCAAAATACCACCGTTGCGGTAGTAGTCTGCTTCACCTGGTGTATCGATGCGAACCGTCGCGTCGAATTCGACCTTGGTGCCGTCTTCTTTGGTTGCAGTCACGTGGACCGTCTTTGGAGTCGTTCCGTTGTTCAGTTCGGAAATACCCGAGATGTCAAAGGTTTCAGTACCGTCCAGGCCAAGCGAGTCTGCGGATTCTCCAGCTGGGAATTCCAGTGGGAGCACACCCATACCGATCAGGTTCGAGCGGTGAATACGTTCGAAGGATTCGGTGATGACGGCTTTGACGCCAAGTAGTGCGGTCCCCTTGGCCGCCCAGTCACGGGAGGAGCCGGAACCGTATTCTTTACCGCCCAGCACGACTAGTGGCGTGCCGGCCTGCTGGTAGTTCATGGCTGCGTCAAAGACGAAGCTTTGTGGGCCGCCGTCTTGAGTGAAGTCGCGGGTGAAGCCACCTTCAACGCCGTCCAGCATCTGGTTGCGGATACGGATGTTTGCAAAGGTACCGCGGATCATGACTTCGTGGTTACCACGGCGGGAACCGTAGGAGTTGAAGTCTTTCCGAGCGACACCATTTTCGAGCAGGTACTGACCGGCTGGTGTATCCGATTTGAAGGCACCGGCTGGCGAAATGTGGTCGGTGGTGACCGAGTCGCCGAGCTTCAGCAGCACACGTGCACCAGAAACGTCCTGGACGGGTTCTGGTTGCAGGGTCATGCCCTCGAAGTACGGCGGTTTACGAACGTAGGTGGACTCTGGATCCCAAGCAAAGGTGCTACCTTCTGGGGTATCCAGACTCTGCCAGCGGTGGTCGCCGTCAAAGATGGTCGAGTATTCTTCGGTGAACATCTCGGTGTCGATCGAACGATCGATGATTTGCTGTACTTCGGTTGGGTCTGGCCAGATATCGGCCAAGAAGACGTCGTTTCCTGCGGAGTCCTGGCCCAGTGGTTCGTTTTCGAAATCGAAGTCCATGGTCCCGGCCAGAGCGTAGGCCACGACGAGCGGCGGTGACGCCAGGTAGTTCATCTTGACGTCAGGGTTAATACGGCCCTCGAAGTTACGGTTACCAGACAGCACAGAGGTCACGGCTAGGTCGTTATCGTTGACGGTCTTGGAGATCGCTGGATCGAGTGGACCCGAGTTACCAATACAGGTCGTGCACCCGTACCCAACGATCGAGAAGCCCAGTTCTTCCAGGTGTGGAATGAGACCGGATTTTTCGTAGTATTCGGTGACTACGCGGGAACCTGGTGCCACAGAAGTTTTGACCCATGGCTTGGATTTCAGACCTTTTTCGGTGGCGTTGCGAGCCAACACAGCTGCGGCCATCATGACGGATGGGTTGGAAGTGTTGGTACACGAGGTGATTGATGCGATCGCTACCTTACCGTGATCCAGCTCAAATTCGCGGCCGTCATCAAGTTTAACCTCGGCGGTACGCGATGGACGACCCTTGCCGGCCTCATCGGTATCGGCGTAGTCATGGATGTCCTTACGGAACTGGTCTTTCGAATCGTCCAGGATGATGCGGTCCTGAGGACGGCGTGGTCCCGAGATCGAAGGAACAACCGTGGAGAGATCCAATTCCATGTACTCAGAGAACTCAATCTCCTTGGATGGATCATGCCACAAGCCCTGTTCCTTGGTGTAGGCCTCAACGAGTTTGATGTTTTCTTCCGAACGGCCGGTCATGCGCAGGTAGTCCAAGGTAACCTGGTCGATCGGGAAGATTGCGGCGGTCGAGCCGAATTCCGGCGACATGTTACCGATGGTTGCGCGGTTGGCCAGTGGGACCGAGCCGACGCCTTCGCCGTAGAATTCAACGAATTTACCGACGACACCGTGCTCACGCAGCATTTCAGTAATGGTCAATACAACGTCAGTTGCGGTAGCACCCGCTGGGATTTCACCGGTGAGTTTGAAACCGACGACGCGTGGGACCAGCATTGAGACTGGCTGGCCGAGCATCGCTGCTTCAGCTTCAATACCGCCAACGCCCCAACCGAGAACACCCATGCCGTTGACCATGGTGGTGTGCGAGTCGGTACCAACACAGGTATCCGGGTATGCGCGCAGGACGCCGTCGACTTCACGAGTCATGACGGTGCGAGCTAAGTATTCGATGTTGACCTGGTGGACGATACCCATGCCAGGGGGAACAACTTTGAAGTCGTCAAATGCGGTCTGACCCCAGCGCAGGAACTGGTAGCGCTCACCATTGCGCTCGTATTCGATTTCCACGTTACGTTCTACTGCGTCGGGAGTACCGAAGTAGTCGATCTGCACCGAGTGGTCAATGACAAGCTCTGCTGGTGCCAGTGGGTTGACCAGTTCTGGATCTCCACCAAGGTCTGCGATGGCTTCACGCATAGTAGCCAAGTCAACAACACAGGGAACACCGGTGAAGTCCTGCATCAATACCCGGGCCGGGGTGAACTGAATTTCGGTGTTTGGTTGAGCGGATGGATCCCAGTTGGCAAGGGCCTCAATTTGCTCCTTGGTGATGTTCTCACCGTCTTCTGTGCGGAGCAGGTTCTCGAGCAGAATCTTCAGCGAGTAAGGAAGTTTCTCCGAACCTTCAACTTTGTTGAGTCGAAAAATTTCGTACTCAGCACCATCGACGTCCAAGACGCCTTTGGAGCCGAAGCTATCAACTGTAGTCACAGTGGACTCCTCTTTTCCCGCCCACTCGGGGCGTTTTCATTGTCCTGTGTAAGCTGTGTCGCTCAACGCATGCAAGTGACACGTCAGGGCACTGCCGGTGCGAACCGCCCAGCCCGGTCAAAGCATGCGTGGGCGGTGTGGCTTTTATTCTAACGTGATTCAGTCGTTGTCGCGCGATTGTCTCAACGCAGCAGATGGCCGAAATGTGGTGACAGTCTCCATGTGATAAGTATCTGGGAACAGATCATAAATCGTGCTGTCTTCAATTTCCCAACCGTGTTCGACAAGCCATTTCGTGTCACGCGCAAATGATGCAGGGTCGCACGAGACATACACGATCTTTTCGGCAGCTAGCTGATGAATTCTCGTGATCGTTGCCCGACCGGCACCTGCACGCGGTGGGTCAAGAACCACTGCATCTACTTGACGGCCGTCCAGGCCACCTTTTGCCAGCGAAGCGTCTGGCCGTTGCAACCAGGAGCCGATGATGCGGTCAGTTAGCCCGTTAATGACACAGGCCTGCTTCGCATCATGTAAGTTCTTGCGTGCATCACGTGATGCACCCGGAGAGGCCTCAACTGATAATACGAGACCGTCATCGCCGACCCCGTCAGCGATGAACTTCGAAAATAGACCGGCGCCGGCGTAGAGGTCTGCGACAACCTGACCTGGCTGGACATCCAGTGCCTCCAGGACGGCTTTGACTAGCGTTGCTGGGGCATCGCGGTGTACCTGCCAGAAACCGTCGCCCGAGACCCGGAAAGTATGGACGCCGAATGCTTCAGTCTCAACGACCTCGGTCAGCCATGTCCGCCCGCGCAGGCGGACCACTTCGAGCGGGCCAAACTGTTCGGCACGTAACCCCACGACCACCGACACTTTGGAAGGCAAATGGATCATGCGTTTACGCCACTGGGCGATGTGATGTTCGAGCTGCTTCTTGCTAGCAGCCACAGTGTCCAGCGGGAAAATCACCACGAGGACTTCTTCCCCATGGGAAGGTGTGGCAACCTCGACGCGTGCAGCACCTGTGAAGTCAATATCCCACAGTTGTAGCGCATCGAGCTGACGGACGCCCAGTGGGATGTTGCGTACCGGTACAACTGATGCCGAACGGTGGACGTTCATTGCCAACCGTCCGGTGGTGGTCACTGAGAAGGCATTGCGAGTTCGCCAGTGCAACCCGGTGGGCTCGTCTTCGGTGATCCCCACGACTGGAGCCTCGACATTGAGCTTGCCGATACGGGCCATGGTGTCACGGAAAACTTGCGCTTTAAGGCGGCGCTGGTGCTCTAAAGTGATATGGCCAAATTCTGCTCCACCAACGGGAAACCGCCCTGAGGCGTGAGCACGGATGGAATCAGCAAGCTTCCACTGGTGTGAACGCCGAAACTCGGAAGGTCGAACAACGGACACCGTATCCGCACGCCAAAAACGGGCATCCTCTCCCCCTGCGGTCACTGCGGCGTTCACGATTTCACCTGGAATCGCATGCCGCACAAACACAACGCGACCGTCGTGTCTGGCAACACAGTGTCCGCCATGTGCCATGGCGCCAACTTCGAGTGTAAGGATTTGGCCAGCATCTTTGTCATGTGCTGCCAGATGCGCGGCAGTTTGTGAACCGGTGCTTGTCATTGATCGGCCTGCTTCAAGTCTTGTGGTGAGTGGTACTGGGTTGTGAGAACCGGCGAGCCGATTCCCACACAAATTTCATTTGTCAATGTCCAATCACCATAGTATCGCCTCGCAATGTGTGATGTATCACCGTGACGTGTGGTGTCATACTTTTGGCCCGGCACCACTCTCACCTGGGGTGTTAGCATCCGATGAAAATTGGTTACGTGTCATAAGGGGATCTTTTGTCGGTTTCGTGACGAGCCAACCGAACCATAGCACCAATGCGTAGAGGGGTACCCCCATGATTAAACGCGCGGTCCCTAGGGCCACCACGTCATCTGCCCAATACATTGGGAGCTGGACAACCAGCCGAGCGGCAAAGACCAGCACCATCAGCAATGTGGCGATTTGATATTTCCGTCGTCGCGCGGGAACTTTTTGCCAACGGACCCCTTCACCTCGGATCCAGCCGTAGATGAGTCCCATTACCGGCCACTTGACAGCCATGGACAGTGCAAAAGCAGTGCCATAGGCCGCAGAGATATAAAATCCGATGACATAGTAGCCGCGTGCATCATCTTGTAGCAGTGCAACGGCGGCGGATACCCCAACCCCTAAGACACCAGCTATGGCTTGCGTCAGCGGTTGTCGCTGAAGCAGACGTACTATACTTGCGATCGCAGCCAGGCCTACCGCCATGAGCGCAGAGATCCACACGTTGGTCGTGAGGATAAACGCGGCTAAGAAAATCAAAGCCGGCAGGATAGCTTCGGCGATACCGCGAATGCCACCGACCGAAGCAAGGAGATCCAGCTCCCCCGAAGGGGTCGTCGCTGTCCGACCGGCAAGTCGCTGAGCGACTTGTTCGAGCTGTTCTTGGTCACTGTTCTGCTCGTGTTCCGCGTTGTCCATTACCGTGCTCGTTTCCGGTTCGTTATGCAATAAAATTTTCCTGACCGGGTCTACTGCTGCGTTTGCGACTGCTGCTGTTTCGCCTGTTGACGCCGACGTGTTGCTGCTTCACGCAGAGCGGTCAGCACACTTTCAGGTGGGGTAAGTTCCAACATCTGGCGAGCGGGCAGTGGACGCTCGCCGCGATCAATCACCGTATTCTTCAAGATGTCGTAGAGCACATCAGCGTGCTGTTTCTGGATGGCAGCTTTGCCCATGAGCATCGCTCGGATCATCCATCTGGGGCCGTCGATCCCAATAAATCTTGCGATACGTTCACCCTTGCGTCCATCTGGTAGTTCAGCTGGAATTCGGATGAGGAGCTCATTGCCAAACTCGCCGTCTTCGACCGTGACCGATGCGCCTTGAGCGTTCTTGTTTTGGTCATACATCTCTTGGCGGATTTCTTCCCATTGCCCGCCAGAGCGTGGGGCGGCAAATGCTTGGATTTGTAGCGTTGAATTATCGTGAACTGCAGAAACAGCAAAGACTTTTTGTTTTGACTGCTCCTGTTCTAATCGATAAGAGACATTTTTTCGAACAGGGACTTTGAGCGCCCCCAGGTCCATGTAGCCCTTGCTGAAATCATGGGTCTCAACTTCGGTAATATCGAAGGGACCTTCTGGACGTTCATCAGCGACGGGATTGTCGTCAGCATCGCGTAGGTGTTCAGGCAACACGACGGTTTCGGCTTGCACATGTCTGTTGCGTCCAAAAAGCATCGTACAACTTCTCCTTAAGTTCTTATCGACCGCACTTCCAGCCTACTGCCGTGTTCCGAAACTGCCGGTGGAGCCAAAACCAGCATCCTGGCGAATAGATTCTGGAAGCTCTTCCACAATAGAAAATTCCGCCTGATATACCGGTTGAATGACTAACTGAGCGATTCGCTCCCCGCGCTGCAATTGGATCGTTTCTTTGGAATCCAAATTAATGAGAGCGACCTTGATCTCTCCTCGATACCCAGCATCAATGGTACCCGGAGCGTTGACGATACTCAGACCAGCCCGTGTCGCCAGACCGGAGCGCGGGTGAACAAAACCGGCAAAGCCATGAGGAATGGCCACTGCAACACCCGTCGGCACAAGCTGGCGTTGGCCAGGTGCTAGCGTCACATCGATAGTCGTAACCAAGTCGGCTCCAGCATCGCCTGGAAGCGCGTAAGCCGGAGGCGCAATCATGTCATCCAGAAGCTTCAACTCGACAGTTAGTTGATGCGGAGAACGGTCACGGTCAGACGAGGTTGGCATGCAGTGCACTCCTGGTAATTTTATGGTGAATAGTACCGGCCCACAGTCTAGTCATTGGGAGAGGTTAATACCCAAAATAGGTGTCCTATCGGCTAGGCCTGTAGGCTGGAGATCATGACAGAAAATGCGGACAAACGAATAGGACCGGGAGGTTCACCGATCGTCTATCAGGAGACGCTTCGGCCCTCATGGTCTATGTGGTTACTGGTCTTACTTGCCGCTGCGCTCGGTTGGCTCACGTTAGCTCCGTTGAGCATTGGCTGGGGCGTGGTAGCGGGTGTCATCGTAGCCGCGATTGCAGTTTTCGGGCTACTAGCCTCCTCCACAGACATCACCGTGACGACCACGCATGTGCAAGTCGGACGTGCAACCATTGAGCGTGAATATATCGGTGAGGTAACCGGTTATCTCGGCGATGACGCTTTTGCACAGCGCGGCCGGAAACTCCATGGTCTGGCCTACTTACATCTTCGCAGCTGGATCAAACCGGTAGTTCGCATTCAAATCGAAGATCCTCAGGACCGGACCCCATACTGGTTAACCTCTACTCGACGCCCAGAAGACCTGGTTTCTGTGCTGGGCGGGGCAATGCACGTAGTAGAAGATGCCCAGGTTGATGATGAAGATATTCCAGAGTGGCTCATTGAAGCCGAGCGTCAGCGCCTTGAGGCGGAACAAGCTGAAGACAACCGCGAACAGCCAAACGGGAATGGCGTGCGCTAATAATCATTGTTAAACAGGCAAAGGGGCAACCGTGAGTCATCACGGAAAGGCCCCTTTGTGTGTCTCATCGACAAGACATGCTGTATTAGCCTCATGTGAGGCGACTGCTGTTAGCCCTCGCAGTCAGTGCAGTACAGCAAGCCGTCTTCTTCAAGGGCCACTTGGGAGCGGTGACGAACCAAGAAGCATGAAGCACAGGTGAATTCGTCTTGCTGGGCAGGCAGAACAGTTACTTGCAGCTCTTCGTCTGAGAGGTCTGCTCCGGGCAGCTCAAACCCTTCTGCCGCTTCGGCCTCGTCTTCGTCTACGACAGCAGACTGCGTGTCAGTGCGGCGTGACTGTAATTCCTCAATGGAGTCCTCGCGAAGTTCTTCATCGTTCTTGCGGGGAGCGTCGTAATCCGTAGCCATGAATCTCGCATTCGGTTAGGTTTTAGCACCAGTTTTTGATGCCTTCGTTCAGATGCTGATCTACGTTCTATCACGAAGGTGGACAGCTGCGAGGCAGATTCACCTTAGGCGGATTCTGTCTCGCGTTTCGTGGTGATCTAACCTTATTGACGGCTAGTTTGCAAATTGGGGCTCCGTGATGTCAAGGGTGTGGCTAAGATGACCGCTGAAATATGCGCCACACCGCGTAAATTCCCTACGTTTTCGCAGGATACATGGCAGAGTTCACACAGAAGCTTTATATGTTCGGAGGCCTTGTAATGGGTTCAACTATCAGGAACGATTCCGCTCGCCGGCTTCGTTTGGTGGGAGTAGCTGATAACGCAGACGAGTTGGTTTTGTCTAATAGTGACGGTGAAGAGTTCTATCTGCCAATCACCGATGCGTTGCGCAATGCTGCCACACGACCAATTGGGCGGCCGTCAGCTGCTGCCGCGGACGAGGCTGCGAAAGAGCTATCGCCCCGCGAGATCCAATCAATGCTGCGTGCTGGTGCCACTGTTGACGAGCTTGCTGAACAACACGAGGTTGATCGTGCCAGCCTTGAAGTGTATGCGACACCGATCATTGCCGAACGTGATTGGATTGCTCGCCAAGCACAAGACATCGAAGTGGCTGCTCCTCAGCTTGGCAATCAGGCCTATGAGGCGGTGTTTGGCGACGAGCCAGCATCGCTTAGTGAAATGGTGAGCCATCGGCTAGAAGTCATGGGTCTTGATCCTGAAACCCTTGAGTGGGACGCATGGCGAGATGCTGATTCCACGCTTTGGACCATCTCAGCAAATTTCTCGGTTCAGGGCCTGGCAGACTCTTCAATTGGCGATCCTCCCCCGGCTTTGTGGAGCTACAAGCTGCAATCCCAGCATCTAGAAAACGCCAATCACTGGGCTCAAGTACTCAGTGAATTCGGACCAGCAGATTCGCCGTTAGCCGCCACCTCTTCGCGTGGCTTTCTGACAACAGTTGGCGATCATCCATTTGATGTAGAGTCTGATGCTTCACCAGGGCACGACCCTTACGCGCCGAACGAGACGCATGAAGAACTGCTCGATGTGTTGCACGCTCGGCGTGGTCAGCGTCTCGGGGTTGATGAAGAATCCGATGACGAGCTTGCTGCGATGATCACCCGAGATGACCAACCCGTAATTCCCCAACGTCCCAAACTCGTGGTCTCGGAAGAGTATGGCGATATCGATCACGAGGTTTCAGCGGTAACTACCGAAGTTGAAGTGGCTTGGTCAGATGACCAAGCAGAGGATCCTGCTCATTGGGATGGACGCGAAGTCGTAGCCGGTGAGTTTGTCCCTGCCGAGGACAGTGTTGAGGAACCCGAAGAGGCTGTTGTGGGGCCGCAACCCCCTCAGGCCGAAATGGACCATAACGCAGAAGTTGAAGCAACCAACGACGACGAGTTGAAGAAAACTGAGCAGCCAAATCGTTCACGCAAGCGTCCTACCGTCCCCAGTTGGGACGAAATCATTTTTGGCACGAGAAAAGACTCCTAGTATTTTCTTGCGTCAGCGCGCTCCCGTTGACTGGTAGGTTAGGGAGTTTGCAGCAGTAGCCACGGCACGCGCACCTCAGCTGAAGTTGGTGCGCCGTGGTGTCCCACCATTGCAAAGCTGTGTGGTGCGGCTCGTCTGCCGTCATATAACGCCACCGGCTCGAAACCAGTTACTAACAAGTCACCGATGCGCTGGCGGACGTTCTGCGATACAGTTCCGAACCACCCAGCATCGATGGCTTGTTGGCGGGTCACAACCCAAGCTTGCTCCCCAAACCGCCGAACCCACGCATTCTGCGTCTTTTCGCGCTGCGCTTCGGTAGCTTTTGGATCAAAATGCAGCTGTACCATGCGTGGCTCGCCTGCTGTGTGCGCGATGTGTTCGATGAGCTCACCGTGTTGGGAAAAGTCGACCCGCCGTTCTTCTTTCACCTCAATCATGCCGTGGTCACCTGTGACTGCAACCAATGTGCTGTTAGGCAATTTCCGGATCATGCGTCGAGCGTGTGAGTCGATGTCTTCTAAAACTTCCAACCAGGTGTTGGAACCAGGTCCGTGTTGGTGGCCTGCTTTATCGAGTTCATTCACATACAGGTAGATCAAGGCGCCAGGCTGTCGTGCTGCTGCTGCCCCGCGAACAAAACGTTCTCCCAACTCATTGGCTCCCACAAACCTGGGGCCCTGTAAGGACGCGCGGGTCAAGGCTGAATCTTCAAAGGCCGATAACGAGATCGTCACGGGACGGATATTGTGAACCCCCGCTTGACGTTGATCGTTGAGCTGTTGAAAAATGGTTGGCGCCGGCTGCCAGACTTCAGGGTCTGTGCGCTCATCCCACCCACCAAGCTGATTGATGACGACCTGCCGGCCTGGATCATAAACGTCATACCCAACCAGTCCGTGTTCGCCCGGCGATAACGCGGTGCCTAACGAGGACAACGCCGCAGCAGTAGTCGAAGGATAAACTGACGACATTTCAGTCTGCACTGATGTCTGGTCTTGCATCACCCGACGAAAAAATGGGGCGTGAGCAGCATATCGCTCCAGTTGCTCACGACCGAGTCCGTCAACCATCAGCAGTATCGCAGACGATGCCTGAGGTAAGTCCAGGTGGTTCCTCGTTGGCGCGCCAAGGGCTGCCGCCAGAGACGGTAGCACGTGAGTAAGGTTGCGCTGCGTGTTGTAGCCGGTCGGTATCGAAACACTCATGAAGCGTTATCAAGGATCGCGTCACGAAGCTTACGGCTAAAGGCTAGCGCTTTGTTAACCGCGTCTTGTCCGTCGGCTTTGCCTGCGATGCGAAGTACCAGGTCTTCGGAGATTCGTGTTCCAAGGTAACCATGGTCGGCTTCGCAGTTAGGATCCTCACACAGGTTGGGTACGAATTCCATGCGCGCACCTCCGGCCCAACTCAACACGAGGGTGACTTCAGACGGTGGATCGCCGGGCTGGAAATTTTGTGGGGCATCATACCCGGTAGTCAGAACGCAGGAGCCAACTTTTGACAATGGGATAATCTCGGTGGCCACCGAAGCCTTGGCGGGTCCTTCTTGCATATCATCTTCAAGGTCATTGAGGTGTAGTGCGGCAAGGACATTGCCCTGGGCGAGCACTAACACCGTGATGTGCCGGTGCAGGTCGTCATAACTAAAATGAGTCTCGACGTGCACGTAATGACTGAGGATCTCGCGGTCACCCAGTTGTTGGCCCATGACATTGGCCACGAGCTGAGGGTAGAAACCAGCACGTTGTATGTCGAGTGCCAAATCAGTTGGCAGTGCAGGATATGGCATCGTAATGTGTTCTCGTCCTTTGCACGATTAGTGATTCAGCAGCGCTCTGCGCGCTGAATCGGTACGTACTGCAGCATTTGCAATATAAATTTCTGCCTTTAATACGGTAGTAGCCTCAGGAGCGGCAAGCAGCGGATTGAACCGCAACCGGGCAACCTGTGGAAGATCATCTTTGAGCTGTGACACACGTGCTAGGAGGTCTTTGATGCCGTTGAGGTCTACCGCTGGGATATCACCATAACCAAATAGCTTAGCCGAAGCGCGGGGAGTTCGGATAAGTTGCTCTAAGTCCTGGTCAGACAGTGGGGGTACCACGTGTACCCAATCATCCAAGAGCTCAACGGCATCACCTGAGATGCCAAAAGAAATCACAGGTCCAACCAGCGGGTCCTCCACAGCAGCAACGATACAGCCCTGTCCGGCCGGTGCCATCGTCTGTACTTCGATTGACGGTGAACCATATGGGGCAAGTACCTCACGCATGGATTCAATATTGGCTCGCAATCCTTCTGGTGTTTCGATATTGAGTCGTACTCCGCCGAGATCTAGTCGGTGACGCAGACTCGTGTTATCCGCTTTGAGGGCTACCGGGTAGCCAAACTCTTCGGCATATTCTAGGGCTTCTTCGATCGTTTGGAAGCGACGAGACGGCAGCACCGTGATTCCGTAGCAGCCCAGCAGTTCGTCGGTTTGGTCCCGCGATAGTTTCACCAGTTCGGTGCCGGTAGCATCTCGAGTCCACTCATTGACTAACTCTTCGGCCGTATACCGATCAATATCGTCGTATTCGACGGCGATACCGCGTTCAGCATCGCGCCAGGCACGGTATTGCACTAGCTCGGCAAGCACATGGACTGCCTGTTCGGCTGAATCAAAGATCGGCAGACCGTATTGTTTCGGTTCGACATGTTCGGCATCACCGCCATCTTCTACCGGTCCTTCACGAAGCTTTCCTTGAGTAATGATGGAGGTGGGTTTGAAGTTTTCTTCCAAGACCGCAGTGAATGAGGCCAAGATGGTCACTTCGGTGTCTCCGGAAACATCGTTGATCGCCTGGGCGAGTTTTGCGGCGTCACCTTGAAGTTGATACATTCCGGATTGCACTAACACGATGATCGCGTCGGTCTGACCGGATGCCACGGCGCTTTCGATCGCTTCGGTCACAGCTTTGATCGCGTCGTCGACGGGACGCTGCGCATCGAGCATGCCAATGTCTTGGACATCAACGATCTCGAGTCCAGCGGTGCGCGCGTTTTCGACCGTGAGGCGGTTCAATGCCGGAGCGTTACCTATCACGGTCAACCGGGGCCCAGAAGGAACCGGCTGACAGGCAAGAACCTGCAGGATATCCATGAGTTCGGCATAATTGTCGGTTTCGATGGCACCAGCTTGACGCAGCATCGACGGCACCGTTCCATGTGGAGCTTCGGTGGTACGTGTCGCGTGTCCCGGTGGGATGCGGCGACCCATGCCGTGGGAGCGCGAGACCACCACCGGTTTTTTGCGTGCCAGACGACGAACGATTCGCGAAAACTTACGCGGGTTACCAAAAGACTCCAAATACACCCCGACCGCGCTGGTATTTGGGTCGTCTTCAAGGTATTGCATCGCGTCATTGCCAGATACGTCGGCACGATTCCCGGCGTTGATCATCGATGAGATGCCAATGTCGCGTTGTGTGGCGGCTGTAAATAACATGGCTCCGATGGGAGCTGATTGGGAAAATAAACCGATCGAGCCGCGCTGTGGCAGTGCAGGTGAGACCGAAGCGTTGAGACTGACCTGAGGATCGGTGTTTATGATGCCGGCGGAGGCCGGACCGATGACACGCATCCCGTGAGAACGTGCAACCCGCACGAGACGGCGCTGTTCGGCCAGTCCCTCTTCCCCATCGAAACCATCGGTGGCAATCAACAGTCCTTTGACACCATGATCGGCACAGTCTTGCACCACTGACCGGATTTGGTCATATGGCACTGCAATAACTGCAAGATCAATCTGTTGTGGCACTTCAGCAAGAGATGTCCGAGAAATCATGCCAGCGATTTCAAAGGCTTCTTTATTGATGCCGTAAACAGGTCCGGTGTAGCCGCCTTCAATGATGTTCTCCAGAAGAGCAAAACCAATAGAACCCCAATGACGCGATGCCCCGATGACCGCAATGGATTCAGGACGTAGTAACTCAGCAACCGATTGCGCCTCGGCACGGTGTTCGCGTGATTCCATGACGGCGCGTACTCTGGCAGTCGGGTCGATGGGAAACTCTACGACAACGACCCCGTCTTCAAAGGACCGTTTGATATCAAAGCCCGCTGCTTGGAAGACTGTCAGCATTTTGCGGTTTTCCGGCAGTACTTCGGCCGTAAATGATCGGATCCCGTTTTCTCGAGCCGCCGCGGCCAGGTGTTCCATCAGAATCGAGCCAAGACCGCGCCCCTGGTGGGCGTCGGCAATATTGAAGGCCACTTCGGCTTCTGGTGCGTCGCCGAGCCGATCATACCGACCGATCCCCATGAGTTCATCACCCAACAAGATCACAAATGCGACGCGGTCTACGTAATCCACGACGGTGAAACGCTCGAGCTCTTTGGCTGACAGCTGGGACTTATACGTAAAGTAGCGAAAGTAGATAGAATCCTGAGATTGGCCCTCATGCATACGTTGTAATGCCGCGGCATCATCTGGGGACACCGGGCGCAATCGGGCTGTCGCGCCATCACGCAGCAGCACATCGGCTTCCCAGTGGGCCGGATACGGGCGTTTGGTTCTCTGTTCAGCCATATAATTATCTTAAGCCACAATCAGGACGTGGTATCCACGTGACGGGAAAGGTCAAATGTCAAAACGTTCAAAAACGAGGTCTTCGGCGAATTCGAGCACCGCAGTAGTGCCGACCGAAGACCAGAACATTATCGACATTGATGTTGCATCCGAAATGGAGCACTCCTTTTTGGAGTACGCCTACTCGGTGATTTACTCTCGGGCCCTTCCTGACGCGCGCGATGGGCTGAAACCTGTCCAACGGCGCATCTTATATATGATGAACCAGATGGGTCTGACCCCGGAGAAAGGCCATGTCAAATCAGCCCGCGTTGTGGGCGAAGTCATGGGTAAACTCCACCCGCATGGTGACTCCGCCATCTATGATGCGATGGTTCGTTTGGCCCAGGATTTCAACCTGCGCTTGCCGCTGGTCGATGGCCACGGCAACTTTGGTTCTGTCGACGACGGCCCAGCAGCGGCACGCTACACCGAAGCACGGATGTCCCAAGCCGCCGTGGCTATGACATCAGATCTTGCTGAAGACACGGTCGATTTCGAACCGAACTATGACAACCAAATGCAACAGCCCACCGTGTTGCCTGCCGCATTTCCGAACCTGCTGGTCAACGGTGCCTCCGGTATTGCGGTGGGGATGGCCACGAACATGGCACCCCATAACTTGGGCGAGGTGATCGCTGCGGCCCGCCACTTGATCGATCACCCAGATGCTGACACCAAAGCTCTCATGAAATTTGTGCCCGGCCCGGATCTGCCCTCCGGCGCTCGGATCGTGGGGCTAGACGGTATCAGAGAAGCTTATGAAACTGGGCGTGGTCGATTCACCATGCGCGCCACCGTCAACGTTGAACAAGTCTCGGCCCGTCGTACCGGTCTCGTCGTAACTGAACTGCCGTATGGTGTCGGACCCGAGCGGGTTATTGATCGACTCAAGACCGCGGTCAATGCCAAAAAGGTCGCCGGTATTGCCGACGTGGTGGATCTAACCGACCGCAACCACGGGCTACAGTTAGTCATCGAGCTCAAAGCTGGTTTCAATCCACAGGCCGTACTCGCCCAGCTGTATAAACACACCCCGTTGGAAGAAAACTTCGGGATCAATAATGTGGCACTGGTTGATGGACAGCCCCAGACCCTGGGACTCAAAGACCTCCTGAGCGTCTATGTCGATCACCGCTTGACCGTAGTACGCCGTCGTACCGCCCACCGCTTAGGGAAACGCCAGGACCGGTTGCACCTGGTGGAAGGTCTGCTCCTCGCCCTGGTAGACATCGATGAGGTCATTGAGATTATCCGGACCTCGGATGATGCGGCAGCAGCCCGCGAACGCCTCATGATGGTCTTTGATCTCACCGAAATTCAGGCCAACCACATCTTGGAGCTGCGCTTGCGCCAGCTGACGAAGTTCTCCCGCCTCGATTTAGAAACTGAACGCGATGAGCTGCTGGCAGCCATTGAAGCTTTGGAAAAGATTCTGGCCTCAGACGCCGTGTTGCGCGAAACGGTCTCGACAGAATTATCCGAAATGGCCGAGCAGTTCGGAGATGCCCGCCGCACGAAACTCGTGAAATCCGAAGAACTTGCCCCGGCGGTGACGGCAACATCTTCCAAAGCAGACCGAGCCGCTGCAGCTTCTGCACTGCTGGTACCCGATGAGCCCTGCTGGGTTGTGCTCTCGGCCTCGGGCCGATTATTGCGCACCACAGACCAGACACCGCTGACGGGACAGGGGCGACGTCGTCGGCATGATGTCTACACCTCGGTGGTCGCCACGTCGGCCCGCGGTGAGGTGGGCGCGCTGACGGATACCGGACGGATGATTCGGATCAACGTGGTCGAAATCCCGGCCCTGCAAAGTGCCACCGCCACTCCGGCGATGACCGACGGGGTCAAGGTGGATGACTTTGTGACGTTACAGCGTGGCGAACAACTTATTGCGATAGTGCCGTTGAACCGGGTGTTAGCGCTGGGGACCCGTAATGGTGTGGTCAAGCGTGTGCGCACCGATGATTGGCCGTTGAACCAGGATGAGTTTGAAGCAATCACGCTCAAAGACGATGACACCGTAATCGGTGTTGGTCCGGCCACTGAGGATGACGACCAGTTGGTCTTTATCACCGAGTCGGGACAGTTATTGCGCTTTGCTGCCGCCCTGGTCCGACCTCAGGGGCGTTCCGGTGGCGGTATTGCAGGGATCAAACTGGTCGATCGCGATCACGTGTTGTCCTTTAGCGTGGCACCGGCTGCTGAATTTGACCAGTCCGTGGTCGTGACCGTGTCAAAGATCGATGACGACGTGTTGGAGGCCTCCCCGACCGCCAAGGTCACCCAGCTGGAAGAATTCGCGCCCAAAGGCCGCAATACCCAGGGTGTGCGTGCACACCGGTTCTTGCGCGGTGAGACTGGTTTAGACCTTGCATGGGCGGGACCCAACCCGTTAGCTTCCACCACCGGTGGGGTGGCCCGTGCCCTACCGCAGGAGTATTCCGAACGCGATGCCTCTGGCATCATGCTGGACTCGGCCATCGGTGTGATCGGGCGCAGCACCTCCCCGGTGCTTGCCGACTAAAGGCTCAACCACGCCTAGAGTTGATCCGACTCCCCTGGCTGACCTAGCGTAGCTGGAGGGAGTCGGCCATCGCGGCGAAGCGTTGATCGTGGGTCACCATGATGACGATCTTATCGGCCAGTGCGGTTTGGAGATCCGTAATCAGCGCTGCGGCCTCATCGGCTCCCAGGTGTGCGGTGGGCTCATCGAGCAGGACGACCTGTGCTTGGGCCAATAGCGCGCGGGCCACAGCCACGCGCTGGCGTTGACCACCCGAGATGAAGTGACCAGAAGGACCCAGGCGGGTATCGAGGCCCTCCGGGGCGGTGGCCAACCAGTCAGTGAGTCCCACCGTGTCCAGCACCTCGTAGAGTTCATCGTCGGTCGGGCGCTGCGATGGATCCCGGGCGAGTGCCAGATTCGAGCGCAGCGTGGAGTCGAATAAGTAGGCTTCCTGAGGACACCATGCCACCAGCTGTAATGCTGCGGCGGGATCGGCCGTGGCGGCGGTGAGCCGGTAGGTGCCACTCACCGGTTGTAAGAAACCCAGCAATACGGCCAACAGCGTCGATTTTCCCGACCCCGACGGTCCGGTGACCGCGACGAAGTCTCCCTTGCCCGCCGTCAGCGATAACCCATCCAGCACCACCGGGGCATCCGGACCATAGCGCACCGTGACATCATCGAGACGCAGCCGGTCGATGCCGTGCTCAGCGGACGCTTCGACCTTGACCCAGTCGGCACCGGGCGTGGTGTGGTCTTGGAGCAGGGGCAGAAGTTTAGCCAGCTGATGATTCAAGGTTCGCGATTCTTGTGCTGCCTGATTGAATAGCCCGAAAGGCTCGGCCAGTGCGAGCAGCAGCATCACGACCAAGGCGGTGTTGGGTGCAGAGATGCCATGACTGATGGCAACCCACATGGTGTGGACCGCAGCCCAAGCCGAGAGCAGCGTGGCCAGGCCTTCGCCGAGCCCGGCGGCAAAACTGCTGCGCTTCAATGGAGCAGACGTGTGTGCATCAACGGCAACAAAACGGTCGGCGGCGCGGGTCGTCATGCCGTTGCCAGCAGTATCGGCGGCGGATGAGAAGAGCCGTGAGACCGCTGAAACCAGCCACGTTCGGTGATCGGCCAGTTGCACGGTGGTTTTTGCATCCACCAGGTGCACCACGATTGGGACCACGAAAAATGCCAGGATGCCGGCAACCAGGGCTGGCCACCACGCTCCCGGGGCCATGTAGGCGACGATGCCGGTGCTGACCAGCCAGGTGATGATGGCCGCTGGAATCGGAACGATGACGCGCGGCACCGCGTCACGTAGTTGGTCCACATCGGAGATCAGTACGGACAAGGCCCCGCCCGAGCGGGTGAGACGGTTCCACTGACCGGCCTGACTGCCCAGGGCGTCCCAGACTCGCAGTCTGATGCGGTTGGCCCAGCTGAGCACAGCATCGTGCACGGCGAGTCGTTCGGCATACCGGAAAACAGCCCGGCCGATACCAAAGAAACGTACTCCCACGATCACCGCCAGCAGATATAAGATGGGCGGCTCATAGGAGGCCTGCACGATGAGCCAACCCGATAGAGCAGACAACAAAGCTCCAGACAGCAGTGCCGCTACGGCCCAACCGATGCCACCGATGAATTTACCATCGTTCAAGGGCAGGAAACGTAACCAATCAGCCAGACGCACCCGGTGTACCGGTTCGTCATTGCCCGCGGCGTGCTCGAAAGTTGCTGAGACAGCCGGGGCCTCATCGTCATCGCCGGTATTCTGCACCGGGACCACGGTGTTGCCCAGGAGCTGATCGGCATCCTGATGGACCATCTCATCGTGCGATGAGACGACCAGGATGATCGGCAGCTTGGAGCCGTCCGGGAGGATACCTGTGGCCAGCCCGCGAAGAACCCCGCGAATCCGGGCTGCGGAGTGCGCGTCAAGGTGAGCCGTCGGTTCATCCAAGACAACCAGCCAGGCGTCTTGTGTCTCGTTCTGGTGGCTAGTTGTCAGAAGGCGGACTAAGACCCGGGCGAAGCCCAGGCGGCGGCGTTCGCCCGGCGAGAGCTCGTCGATACGTCGGGGTTGGTATCCACTCAGACCAGCAAAGTCCAATGCCAGGCTCATCGTGTACTCGGCGTCAGCCCCCTGCTGGGTTGCCTCAGCGACGAGCCACAGTTCGTCTTCAACGGTGTCACTCACAAAGGTTGGGTGCTGACTCAAATATGCGATCCGACGATGCTTGAGCCCGGTGGTCTCACCGCGAAACGCGGCTTCGGTGTCAGTGAGCAGACCGGCCAGTGCTTTGAGCACCGTTGATTTACCGGTGCCTGAGGCACCCCCGAAGACCGTGTACTGGCTCGGGGCCACCCGGAGACTGAAGTCGGAGACCACCGGAGCTAAGGCCTCGACCTCGTAGCGTGGCGCCGCAACTAGCTCGCCGGCGTCATCTGTGGAGGCCTCATCGTGTTTGGCTTGAGCGTATTGCTGCGGTGTCAGATATTCGGGGCCGGTGTATGTTGGGTCCTCGATCCGGCGCAAGGCTTTATACGCAATGGTGACGTCGCGCAATTCGACGGCGTCGTCGTGAAGTGTTTCAGTGTCCAGTAGCTGTGCCATCGTGTTGGGTACAGGCTGGTTGATTTGTGCTTTGGCGCGCTTGAGTGCCTCGACGCCGTCCTCAGAGGCGTGATAGGCGGAGCCGATATCGCGGAATGGCAGATACACTTCGGCGGCCAGGGTTAAGATCATGATGCCTGCATACAGCTCGATCGACCCATTGACGAGGCGCACACCGATGAAGACGGCGATGATAGCCACCGAAAGTGTCGAGATCAGCTCGAGTGCCAGCCCCGACATAAAGGCGGCCTTCAAGGTGTTCATCGTGGTGCGCTGGTAGCTATTGGAGACGTCTGCGAGCGCTTTGCGCTGCATTCCCGCCCGACGTAGTCCCACGAGCACGGGTAGGCCGCGGGCAAGTTCCAGTAGGTGCTGCGACAGTTTGTGTAGGCCCGAGGCGGCCTCATCGACGCGGTGTTCGGTGAATCGGCCGATGAGGATCATGAACATCGGGATTAACGGGATGGTCAGGACCAGCACGACGGCGCTGACCCAGTCGTGTATAAGGATCCAGATGCCTAGGCCCAGGGGGATAATGAGCGCCGAGACGAGGGCCGGGAGGAAGTCGGTGTAGTAGTCATCGAGGTTATCTAAACCCTTGGACGCCAGGATGGTGTCTTCGCCGGCGCGATCGGCGTGAGCGCCGGCGGCGGCTAGACGGTGGCGGACGAGTTGTTCGCGCAGGTGTTCTTTTTCACCCAGCGCGCCCCGAGTGGCCAGGACCTGTTGGCCCCATTGGGCTATGCCGCGTAATAGGGCCCCTCCGAAGCCCAGCGCGAGGGAGAGCACAAAGTGGTTGGAGGTGGTGTATGCCACCAGCGATTCGGTGAGGCCCGGGGCGGTGCGCGGTGAATTGAATAGGAGCTGCAGCAGTTGTGCGGCGTCTGATGCTGGCAGGGACGCCGCCAGGTGGCTGATGCCGCGAGCCAGGGCGACGGCGATGAGGATCCAGCCGGTGAGTTTGACCGTGGCGAGGACGCCGAGCCCGATGAAGGCTCGACGTCCAGTGCGTGAGGTTGGCAGTTCTGGGATCAGACCGGCGTCACCACTGCAGATTCTGGGATGTGTTGTTCGCCGAGGCGTTGGCGGAACATCCAGTAGCTCCAGGCGCTATAGGCTAACACCAGCGGTAAGAAGATCGCGGTGACGACCGCCATGATCGACAGGGTGTAATCCGACGACGATGACGAGCTCACCGTGAGGTTATATGCTGCATCGATTGTGGAGGGCAGCACATTGGGGTACATCGAGGTAAAGATCGCCCCCATCCCCAGCGCGACAAAGATGACCATGCCTGTGAAGGTGAGGCCTTCTTTGCGCTGACGTGATGCAACCCAAGCAACAACTATGCCAGTGGCTGCCAGGACGACCATGCCAACCGATACGACTTTTGGATAGCGTATCGCGACCCCGATGACCCACACGGCGGCAGGCAGTAAGTACAGCGGCAAGAAGCGACGTAGGTGGTAGTTACCGGCTTCGCGGGGTGCACCGAGGGTTTTCAGCGATAAAAAGGCCCAGCCCATGGCTAGGGAGACTCCCACAACTGCCAGTCCACCGACCACAGCCCAACCGCTGAACCATGCAAATGGCCCGCCGACTCGGTCGCCGTATTCATCGAGTGGTAGCCCAGTGGACGTGAGCGCAAGCATGGCGCCGATTGAAAACGCTGCAAAAAACGAGCCACCGGCCATACACCAGTCCCACGCGTTGCGGGCTCGTTGGCTATGAGACTTCCCGCGGTATTCGATGGAGACTGCGCGCAGGATCAGTGCCAGCAGTGCGATGGTCAACGGGATATAGAGCCCGGCGAACATTGAGGCATACCAGTGTGGGAAGGCCGCAAAGGTGGCCCCTGCGGCAGTAATGAGCCACACTTCGTTGCCATCCCACACCGGCCCGATCGTGTTGAGTATGACGCGGCGCTGGGACTCGTTTCTGGCCCAACCTTTGAGCAACATGCCCACCCCAAGGTCGAAACCATCTAGCACCAGATAGCCAATCCATAGCACCGCGATGAGAATGAACCACAACGTTGGAAGAAAATCCATGAGAATGTATTACCTTTCTAAGACGGTCGTGGATCGCATCAGTATGCAAAGGACAACACGTCGGAAGAGGGCTTATCGCGGTCCTCGTCGGCTTGGTCATCAGCCAGTAATTCTGGCATGCCCGCCGGGTGTCCGCCCCGGGTATAGCGTACGAGCAGCACAATCTCCACTACGAGCAACAGCGCGTAGATCAGTGTCAACGCGATCAGGGAGAAGAGAATCTCTTGCCCGCTGACCCCCGGTGAGACCGCGGCCGCGGTGAACTGCCACACTTGGTCGATGCCGTTGAGATCCGGGTTCGGTGCCACCGTGAAGGGTTGACGGCCCATCTCAGTGAAGATCCAGCCGGTGGAGTTGGCCGCAAACGGTGCCAGGATCGATAACCATGCCAGATTCATTAACGTCTTGTCATGCGGGACAGTGCCCTTCCGGCCGATGAATAGGCCAAGGGCTGCTGCTAGGGCCGCAACGCCGCCGAAGGTAATCATCAAACGAAAACCCCAGTAGGTCACCTCCATGATCGGCAGGTAGTCGATTTCGGCTCCGGCGCGTTCGCCATACCGGGGATCATCCGGTAAGTGCGTGCCGTATTGCTCTTCGTACTGGGGAATCAGCGTGTTCACGCCGTCCACCGGAGTGGTGAAGTCATTGTGTGCCAGAAACGACAACAGTCCCGGGATCTCAAACACACCCACGATGTCGTCACAAGTGGTCGCACCGCCACTGTCTCGGCTGGCAACCGACAACACGGAGAATCCGGTGCCATCGTGACAGGCTGCTTCTGCCGAGGCCATTTTCAGCGGTTGTTGCTCGATCATCATCTGGGCTTGGGTGTGGCCGGTAAAGGCTGTTCCTAAAAATGCCACAATGGCAATCCAACCACCCCAGCGGAAGGATGCGCGCCAACCGCGGTAGTCTGCTGCATCCCGGGCTTTGGAACCGGAGGAACCAACGACAACGTAACCGCTATCGTCTACGGTATCGATGCCGTCCGTGCGTCGCTTCCACAGGTGATACCAGGCGATGCCCAGTAGCATTGAACCGGCGACGGCGAGCGCACCGAAGATGGTGTGCGGAAAGTGAATCAACAACGTGGGGTTGGTCATGACGGCCCAGAAGTCGACCATCTCGGCTCGACCATTGACGAATTCGACCCCAACCGGGTGTTGCATAAAAGCGTTCGCCGCAAGGATGAAGTATGCAGAGATGACGGATCCCAGCACGGCCAGCCACAGAACTGCCAGATGGATCCGAGGGTTTACACGCCCCCAACCAAAGACCCAGATACCGATGAACACGGACTCTAGGAAGAAAGCGATGAGTGCTTCCATTGCCAAAGGAGCACCAAAGACGTCACCCACAAACCGGGAATACTCGCTCCAGGCCATACCGAATTGAAATTCTTGGACCAAACCTGTGGCAACACCCATGATGAAGTTGATCATGAAGATCTTGCCCCAAAACTTGGTCATCCGCAGGTAGTGTTCTTTCCCTGTTCGGTGCCAGGCGGTTTGCATTGCTACTAACACAATACCCAGGCCGATGGTCAACGGCACCATCAAAAAGTGGTACACCGTGGTGATCCCGAACTGCCATCGAGCTACCTCAAGAGGATCCATCAGGGTCCCTCCCCCATCAGCAATACTCCACTGATGATCAAAAGTCGGAAGTACGTTTGCGCTGTGTCACAGGTTTTTGACTACTCAGCGCATAGATACCGGCTGCATTTCAGCCTTTCCACGCTCATCATAACCAGACTTCTACGCATTGTAGAAATCATGTTTCTACGTGACGTAGAAATTTAACTGCCAAGCCCGCTACAATGAATCACAAACTCATCAAGGCCGCTTCGCGCGGCCGATATCACTGACACCAAACGCTGTATGGCGATCAATAGAAGGGATCTCATTGGGCGAACTCGAACAAGCGATTATGGATTTGCTGTGGGATGCAGCTGAACCGATGACTGCCAATCAAGTCCGTGACCTGTTAGCCCAGCGTCATGAAACCGACCCGGCGATCACCACCGTGCTCACGGTGCTTGGTCGGCTGCACAAAAAGGGCTTTGTCGTGAAAGACGATGCTCGCCGTCCGCACGAATTCTCGGCCAAGACCTCCCGCGAAGAACACACCGTCCAGCTGTTGAATGACGTTTTAGGCTCGGCCGTTGACAAGCATGCTGTGCTGGCGCGTTTTATCGGTGGCATTGATCCTTCGGATGCGCAAAAAGTCCAGCAGCTGTTAAGCTCACGCGACCAGTAGCTATCAGCTGCCCGGAGGCCCATCCTGACACCGTATGTGCTCGCAATCCTCGCGCTGCTGCTGGCCTGGCCCGTACCGCTGTGGCTACAACAGGCGAAGTGGCCCTCTCGTGCACCCGGTGCTGCGCTTATTCTATGGCAAGCAATCGGCATCAGCGGCGGACTCTCACTGGTCACCGCACCCCTGACCTGGGGGTTGCAGCCCTTTGGGCCCGGGATTCTCAGTGGGGCGTACGAATTGTGGCGCGTCTTCCAGGCCGACGGGATCGAAGGCTTAGCCTACGATCCTCGCTGGCATCCGCTGGGGTTTGCTGCCATCACGTTGGGCTGTATTATTTTTGGACACCTGGCACTTGTGCTGGTATACACCGCCTACCGAACCTTTAGCCAGCGGAAAAAACATCGCGAGTTCGTAGAGTTACTCTCGGCATCCTTGCAGGACCATGACCGTGAATTACTTGATGGTTCACACTCGGCGCAAACGACTCGCGTGTTGCCGGTCGATCACCCCCTGGCGTATTGCCTGCCCGGAGTCAACCAGCCCCTGACAATTGTTTCCCAGGGGTTACTCGATCAATTGTCGACCCGACAACTCAATGCGATCCTCTCCCACGAAGCCGCCCACCTGAACCAGCGGCACGACCTCCTGCGTTTGGCATTCCAGGCCTGGCACAACGCGGCGCCTTGGCTGCCTGTGACCAGTGTCGCCGTAGATGAGGTCACGGAGCTGACTGAAATCCTGGCCGACGATGTTGCCCTGGTAGGCCATCAACGCAACGATCTCACCACCGCGCTGGTACACACGCTCGCTGCAACCGATACACCTGAACCAACGACCACGCCAGCAGACGACACCGCAGCCCACACACTGTCCTCCCGCCGTTTGTTGCGGCTCTTGCATCCCGAGGAAGCATTGAATTCAGGTAGAGTTGGCCTGGTCATAATTCTGGCGATCTTACTGATTACGGTGCCAGCCTTCATCAGTTTGATGTGACCTCACCCCGTGAGTCCACTGCAGGTGAAAACTATGCTCCGAGGTGATGAAGTCTTCTATGAATCGCGCGAGGTTAAAAACCGCGCTAAGCTGAGAAGTTATGACAAGTCAAGAGACTGAAGCTCGAGCGCCGGTTTCGATGCAAGTACACAGGAATGGACAGTCCAACGTGAGTTCTAACGCGGTTTCAATTCACCACAATGCAGCATTACTTTCTGTGGTCGAAGTGACCGCTCCGCTGGAAGTCACCTCGCAGATGCTCGATGAGCGACTCGAGGCCGTCCTCGAGCGTCTTCGCCTTCCACAACGTCTCCTGGAGCGCGTGGCAGGCGTCAAAGTCCGACGGATGTGGGAAGGCCCAGAGGATTATATGCACGGCGCGGCCCAGGCTGGAGTCAAGGCCCTCGCCGAAGCCGGTGTCTCCCCTGACGCCGTTGGCTTGCTGATCAACACTTCCGTTACTCGCTCTCAACTTGAACCTGCTGTATCGGTGCAGATCCATGACGCGATGGGACTTGCACCTTCGGCGACAAATTTCGACATCACCAATGCCTGCTTGGGCTTTGTTAACGGCATGGATCTAGCTGCAACCTTAATTGATGCCGGACAAATTGATTACGCCGTAGTGGTAGCAGGTGAAGACGCCAAAAACGTTCAAGAAGCAACCCTGCAAAATCTCCTCAGTGAGCGAACCACGCGCGATAACTTCATGGAGCAATTTGCTTCTTTAACCCTGGGGTCAGGAGCGGCCGCTGCAGTCTTAGGTCGAGCAGATCTCCACCCTGAAGGCCACAAAATCCTGCGAGGCGTCACCAGGGCAGGAACTCAACACCACGGACTATGCCAAGGCGGCCACGATGGGATGTATACCGATTCCGGTGCCCTATTAGAAAATGGGCTGGAACTGGTCATGGATGCTTGGAATGACACACCCGCAGAGTGGAACTGGCGCGGCATGGATCGTTACATCACCCACCAGGTCTCGCAGATGCACACCGATGCGATCATTGAGTCTGCTGGTATCGATCGCGCAAAAATCCCCACAACCTTCCCGCATCTAGGTAATATCGGTCCAGCCGCGCTGCCCATTACCCTGGCCAGAGAACTGGATTCCCTCAAAGTTGGTGATCGTGTTCTCGCCCTGGGTGTAGGATCCGGTCTCAACGTCGCAATGTTAGAAATAGAGTGGTGAACCCATCCCCCATGATCTCTCCTGAACCGGCGCGCTTTCCACACGCAAACGTTGCTCCTGACAACCTGCCGGGGTGGGATCCTCGGTGGTCGCGACTTGTAGACGTCGATACCGTTGACGGCCCAAGAACCTTCCACGTCCTAGATAACGCTGCGGTGTTGGCAGACCACGGGTATGGTCCCGATGACGTGGATGCCATCATTATTGCGGTGCATGGAAATCCTACCTGGTCGTATTTGTGGCGAGGTGTGGCACAAGCCGGTGTTGACGCGGCACAAGGCAATCTGGATCTGGGCCCAGGCGCACCGAAAGCTCCGGTCATTCGTGTCATAGCCCCTGACCAATTGGATATGGGCTTTTCAGAACGCCTCGCCCACGACGCGCTCCCCTCGGCCAGTGGGCCAACCACCACGTATCGGACCCTAGACCAACGCATCCGCGATCTGGATGCGTTGCTTACCGTCGTCCTTGGGAACCAACCCAAACCGCCGGTCTTCAGTCTCGGCCACGACTGGGGTGGCGTCGTCTCCCTAGGTTGGGCCGCAGACGACCAGCTACGACAAGCCGGTTCCGGTCTGACCCCAGCCGGCATGATCTCGCTCAATACCGCCGTCTGGCACGATGAGGCAGATCCAATACCGGCACCACTCCAAGCCGCACTAGCCGGGCCCTTGCTGCCTGGCTCCACCGTGTTAACTCCTGCATTCTTAGACACCACATTAGCCCTGGGCCACCCACCACTGGATAAGACCACCAAAGCAGCCTATAAAGCTCCCTATGTCCCCCGTGACCGCCGGGGTGGCATTGGCGGATTCGTGGCCGACATTCCAGCACAGGACACTCATCGCTCCCGGCCAGCACTACGTCGAGTAGCCGATAATTTAGCCACGACCCCAACCCCAGCCTTGTTATTGTGGGGCGCAAAAGACCCGGTGTTCCTCGACCGGTATCAACACGACCTGTTAGAACGCATTCAGCACATCGACATTCATCGCTACAACACCGCCGGACATCTGCTGGCCGAGGATCGCGACATTGTCGAATCCATCTTTGGCTGGATCCGCCAACAGCTCGACGGCCGCCGGGACCGTGCCCCAGACCAGAGCGCAACCACAGGGTCAGTTGCAGTCGGCGCCTACACCCCGCTGTGGGAATACTTGAATCGCTGGTCCGACTCGCCAACCAAGGCCCTGGTCGATATGACCGTAACCGACCGCCGCGGCAAACCCTTTGAAGTCAGCTGGGCGAAACTGTCTGCAATCGTCAACGCAATGGCCATTGGTTTACGTAACGCTGGTATGCGTCCTGGCGACCGCGTTGCAATGCTTGTGGAGCCCGGTCGTGACCTCACCGCAGCACTCTATGCGGTGCTTCGCGTCGGAGGCGTCGCCGTTGTCACCGACGCTGGATTGGGCATCGATGGCATGACCCGAGCGATCCGTTCTGCCGCCCCCTCGTGGATTATTGGCCAAACCCCCGGCCTGACACTGGCACGGACCACAAACTTGCCGGGCAAACGACTCAGCGTGCACACAATGGACCCACTCGCCCGGCGCGCGCTGGGACTCAGCGGCTCGCTGTATAGTTTCGCCACGGAATATAATGGTCAGCAATACCAGGCCACAGCAACACACCCTGATCCCGACCCATCCGCTGAAGCCGCAGTCCTCTTCACCTCAGGATCCACTGGTCCTGCCAAAGGCGTGCGCTATACCCATCAGAAACTCTCGGCCCTAACGCAACGACTGCAAGACACGTTGAGCGTGGCACCCGGGTCGAGTCTGCTGGCCGGGTTCGCCCCCTTTGCGCTTTTAGGGCCGGCCATCGGGGCAACCTCCGTGACACCGAAAATGTCCGTGACCAAGCCGGCAACACTCACCGCCACCGCGCTCGCCGATGCAGCAATCGCCGGAGACGCGACCATGGTCTTTGCCTCCCCCGCTGCATTGCATAACGTCGTCGACACCGCACACGCTCTGACGGGCGAACACCGGGCAGCCTTAGAAAAAATTTCGATGCTGCTGTCTGCCGGAGCCCCGGTTCCAGTCCAGCTGATGAACGATGTGTTAGAGCTGGTGCCACATGCCGAGTTCCATTCTCCCTATGGGATGACCGAGTCCTTGCTCATTTCCGATATCGATCACCACACTCAGCACGCAATCGCCGACCAACCAGATCGTGGTGTCTGCGTCGGTAAGCCACTAGACGTGGTCCGAGTCGCGATGGCACCGTTAGATGCTCTGGGCCGGCCGGCTGATGAGATTTTCGAAGGCGAAGAAGCCGTCGGGAAACTATCCGAAATCGTGATCTCTACCCCGCACATGTTGGAAGGTTACGACAAGCTGTACAACACCAACCGTCAAACCCGCGTCGATGACGTCGACGGGCTGCAATGGCATCGTACCGGGGACATCGGTCATTTTGACGCCGAAGGCCGGCTGTGGATCGAAGGCCGTACCTACCATATCGTGACCCCACCGACCGGCGCTCTTGGGCCCGGTGGACCGGAGGACGATATCCAACGCCTCGACGAGGTGCGCCGAGTTGCTATTGTCGGCGTGGGACCAGTGGGTACCCAAGCCGTTGTTGCGGTGGTCGAGCCCACAGATTCTTCGCTCAAGCCCGGGCTTGCTCCCACGGAGCTGGCCGACGCGGTTCGTGCTGCCACCGATGTTGAGCTGGCCGCGGTGCTCATTACCGACACCGTTCCGGTCGATATCCGCCACAACTCAAAGATCAACCGTCCAGTACTCGCCGAATGGGCGTCGCATGTCCTGGCCGGTGGAAAGGTTACACACCGCTAATGCCAACTGCAGCCCAAGATGTTGACTATCAAACCGGAGACTTTACGGGCTACCGTGTCCTAGTAACCGGCGCGTCGGGAGTATTAGGTTCCGGAGTCGCTCAAGCGCTTAGGAACGCCGGCGCTCAGGTGACGGTGCTACAGCGATCGGCATCTGGTCTTGATGGTGTGCACGAAATTCGGGGCTCGGTTACTGATGCCGAAGCCGTGACGCGGGCTGTTGCAGATGTGGATTCAGTCATTCATATCGCAGCCAAAGTGTCAGTCTCCGGGCCACTTGAAGCATATGAAGAAGTCAACGTTGAAGGGACCCGCACCCTGTTGACAGCTGCACAACAGGCGGGTGTTTCTCGATGGATTCATATCTCATCGCCGTCCGTGGCTCACAGTGGTGACTCGATCATTGGTCAAGGAGCTGGTCCGGCCGATCCTGACGCTGCGCGCGGGCATTATGCTGCGACTAAGGCAGCCGGAGAACGGCTTGCACTTGCAGCGGATTCCAACGACTTCCGGGTCCTAGTGCTCCGTCCACACCTTATGTGGGGTCCCGGTGACACCCAACTGACGGAACGCATCATTGATCGGGCACGAAAAAATCGCTTGCCGCTCCTCGATGGTGGCACGGCCCTGGTCGATACGTTATTCCTGGTCAATGCAGTTGAAGCGATTGTTGCGGGGCTGGTTGCAGTGGATCATACCCATGGCGAAGCGTTGGTGCTAACGAACGGGCAGCCGCGACCCATCGGCGAAATGATTCGTCGCATTGCTGTCGCCGGTGGGGCAAGCGAGCCTTCCCTGAGCCTTCCCGCTGGTCTTGCAAAGACTGCCGGCAGCGTGATCGAAACCTTCTGGGATGCCGAAAAACGCGGGGATGAACCGCCGTTGACTCGTTTTCTTGCAGAGCAAATGTCAACGGCCCACTGGTTTGATCAACGTCGAACACAAGAAGTGCTTGGGTGGCAACCTAGGATCTCACTGGCCGAGGGCTTCCGCCTTACCGCCCAGTACTACCGGCGCTAGGCATCAATTTCTTGCCGGTCCAGCTCTTCGGCTCCCGAAATGATGAAGTCGCGGCGTGGAGCTACGTGACGCCCCATGAGCAGTTCAAAGATCTCCTCGGCTTTTTCAACTTCTTCGATATTAACCCTCCGAAGGGTACGGTATCGGGGGTCCATCGTCGTTTCAGCCAACTGCTCCGCGTCCATTTCGCCCAGCCCCTTATATCGCTGGATAGGTTCTTTAATCTTCCGGCCCTCGGCTTCAAGCTGTCCCAGACGCGAGTGCAATTCTTGTTCCGAGTAGGTGTAGATGACCTCGTTGGCTTTGGAACCAGGATTGATGATCTCTATGCGGTGTAATGGTGGAACGGCTGCATAGACTCGTCCGGCTTCGACCATGGGTCGCATGTAGCGGAAGAACAGCGTTAGCAACAGCGTTCGAATGTGGGCACCATCAACATCAGCGTCGGTCATAAGAATGACTTTGTCGTATCGGGCAGACTCAAGATCAAAGCTGCGTCCCGATCCACCACCTACGACTTGGATCAGCGCTGACGCTTCCGCGTTATTAAGCATTTCTCCCACGGAGGCTTTCTGCACATTGAGGATTTTGCCTCGAATGGGTAGCAGCGCCTGATAATCCGAGGACCGTGCTAGTTTCGCGGTGCCCAAAGCTGAGTCACCTTCGACAATGAATAGTTCAGTATTTTCAATATCTGTTGATCGACAATCGGCAAGCTTGGCCGGCAGTGCCGAAGTCTCTAACGCCGTTTTGCGTCGTTGTGTTTCTTTGGCGGTACGCGCCATGATGCGCGACTTCATCTCGGCGACGATTTTTTCGAGCAAGGTATCGACTTGTTGTTTCACGTCACGTTTGCGGGAAGACAGGATCTCGGTAAGTTGATCGCCCACCACTTTGGAGACAATCTGGCGTGCCGCTGGTGTGCCAAGAACTTCTTTGGTCTGTCCTTCAAACTGTGGCTCCGACAAACGCACTGTGACGATGGCGGTCAGACCGGCTAAGATGTCATCCTTTTCCACCCGGTCATTGCCAGCTTTCAAACGACGGGCATTAGTTTCTACGGATTTACGGAACACCCGGGTCAGGGCCTGTTCAAAACCCGTGATGTGTGAGCCGCCCTTTGGTGTGGCAATGATGTTCACAAAGCTTCGGACTTTCGTGTCATAACCGACGTCCCAGCGCAGCGCGACATCGACCTCACAGGTACGCTCGACGTCTTGCATCTGTGCTTGGCCCGAGCTGTCTAAGACTGGAACCCGTTCACTGAAGTTACCTTCGCCGTGCAACCTCCAGACATCCGTTACCGGGTTTAGCTGAGATAAATGATCAACAAACTCGGCGATTCCCCCGTCATACTGGAATACTTCCTCCCGGGGTGCACCGTCGCCCGCTGGGTCGGCAATGTTGCGCTCGTCCCGAATCGTAATGCGCAGCCCCGGCACCAAGAAGGCAGTTTGACGCGCGCGCTGTTCCAACTCTTCGTAGAGGAAACGAGCATCCGGGGTGAAAATCTGTGAGTCTGCCCAATACCGAATCTTGGTACCGGTCAAACCGCGTTTGGCTTTGCCGATGACCTCAACTTCAGACCCTGATTTGAGGGGTGTGAACGCGGCTTCTGGATGTGGCTTGCTTTTGTCTTGGAACCGGCCCGGCTTACCGCGCTGAAAGCTCAGTTGGTGAACTTTGCCGCCCCGGGTGACTTGAACGTCGAGGCGCGAAGATAACGCGTTGACGACAGCGGCGCCGACACCGTGCAGACCGCCTGCTGCAGCATATGAGTCTGAACTGAATTTACCCCCGGCGTGCAGTTTGGTAAAGACAACTTCAACACCAGAAAGACCGGTTCGGGGTTCAATATCGATTGGAATGCCACGCCCATTGTCTTCGACTTCGACTGAGCCGTCCGCAAATAGGGTGATATCGATAGACTGACCGTACCCGGCTAGCGCTTCATCCACCGAGTTGTCGATGATCTCCCAGAGACAGTGCATCAGTCCGCGTGAGTCTGTGGATCCGACATACATTCCTGGACGTTTACGCACCGCTTCAAGCCCTTCCAGGACTGAGAGATTTCGCGCGCTGTACTCGGCTTGTTTGACCACGAAGTGTTGGACCCTTTCAGAGGATAGTTCACCCAAATATTTTGGCTCGATCTCTACCGCATTCACCTGGTGTTCACGGAGAATCGACATTAGTAAGAATAGTGGGTTTCTGCTGCGGGGTTGGGATTTACGCTGTCCCTAAACGTAGAGCGAAACCGCCGCGCCTTTCTTTCGCCTGGCGCGTATGGCGACGACCAAATCTTTGCGAATTCAAATCTAGCTGGCAATATAGATCCACTTGGTTATGCATGCATGACCAAGTGGATCCAACGTTGACGTTATGCTTCGTGTTCGCCGGTGGCTACGCAGGCACAATCGGGCATAAAACATATCGTGACTGCGTTGTTCTACACAGGAATGAAATAACCTGTCAGGATGGAAGGACCAACCTTACAGAGTTTGGACCACAAATTAGGAGGCCCAATGTCCACGGCAACTAGTCTTGAGCAGCCAACCCTCAACGCCGCCGATCGTTGCGACCGTTGCGGAGCCCAAGCTTACGTTCGTGCAGTACTACCTTCGGGTGGCCAGCTGTACTTCTGTGCTCACCACGCGCGCCAGGTTGAAGAGAGCCTTCGTCCGCAGGCTGAAGTGTGGCAAGACGAGACGAACCGTCTCGAAGAAGAACGCTCTGCGAGTTTATAGGTTTGGCCGGTTGTAACTAGTACACCGAGCACGATTATTAGCTAAGAATCTCCGCACCAATGTCATCACGTTGGTGCGGAGATTCTTTTGGGTCTCATCACGTTGCTCCGCCGGGTGAGATCAACAAAAAAATCGAGTGACTTTGAACAAGTTACTCGATTTTTTTAGTTTTGATTCACGCTCGGTTTACTCGAGGTAGTCGCGCAACACCTGTGAACGTGATGGGTGACGCAGCTTAGACATCGTCTTCGATTCAATTTGGCGAATACGCTCACGCGTTACGCCGTAGACTTTTCCGATCTCGTCTAAAGTCTTGGGTTGTCCATCGGTGAGCCCGAAGCGCATTGCGACCACACCAGCTTCTCGTTCTGACAGGGTGTCTAAAACGGAATGCAGCTGCTCTTGTAGCAACGTAAACCCGACGGCATCGGCTGGTACGACGGCTTCAGAGTCTTCAATGAGATCACCGAACTCGGAGTCACCATCTTCACCAAGCGGCGTGTGGAGGGAGATTGGTTCACGGCCGTATTTTTGAACTTCGATGACCTTTTCAGGGGTCATATCCAGTTCCGTACCCAATTCCTCTGGAGTGGGTTCGCGACCCAGGTCTTGGAGCATCTGCCGCTGGACACGCGCTAGCTTGTTAATAACCTCGACCATGTGTACTGGGATACGAATCGTCCGAGCCTGATCCGCCATAGCGCGGGTGATGGCCTGACGGATCCACCAGGTGGCATAGGTCGAGAACTTGAAACCTTTCGTGTAATCGAATTTTTCGACGGCACGGATCAGCCCGAGGTTACCCTCTTGAATAAGGTCCAAAAAGAGCATGCCACGGCCGGTGTAGCGCTTGGCTAACGAAACAACGAGGCGGAGGTTTGCTTCTAGCAGGTGGTTTTTAGCACGGCGACCATCAGCGATGATCAGCTGCATGTCGCGACGGAGCCGCGGATCAGTGATCTCTTCAGTTTGCATTTTGTTTTCTGCATACAGTCCAGCTTCAATGCGAGTGGCAAGATCGACTTCTTCTTCGGCATTGAGCAGTGCGACTTTACCGATCTGCTTTAGATAGTCTTTGACCGGGTCGGCGGTGGCACCGACAATATTGACTGCACGCTGCTGTGGCGCGTCTTCTTCTGTTTCGGAGACAACGAAACCGCCAGCTCTGATGGCGGATTCAACGTCTGGCTTTTCAGTACCCGCCGTTTCTTTTACTTCCGCGTCATCGTCATCTTCTTCGACTTCTTCTTCAGCATCTGCGTCTTCAGCTTCGTCATCGATTTCTACATCTTCGTCGCTCTCGACGTCGATATCATCATCTTCAACGAACTCTTCTTCTTCAAGGATTGGTTCTTCGGAAGCCATGGTTGCCTTCTTACCATTCTTGGTAGGAGCTGCCTTTTTTGCGGGCCCGTTAGCTGTGGTTTTTTTCTTTACCGTAGAAGTTTTCTGGGTAGTAGCCTGTTTTGGAGTAGTAGTCACTCAGGTCCTTTCCTTGGCAGCCGTATGAGTAAGGAGCTCACACACGATCAACACACCTATGACCCTGTCAAGTCCGTTGTGAAGTAATCACAATACTGGCCGGTTCACGCTGGGTGTCGACCAATGTACGAGTACGGATGCAGGGTCTCTGGTATGTGTAACGCGCTAAGTGATGGAATTGTTCCCATCGTGACAAAAACTTTCAAAAAAGTTTTCCACACAGCCGTTAGACCAGAACATTATGCCATACGTCCCACGACTTCAGTGCGTTTGACGTTGCAGGCTGCTCAAGCTGCGTGTCGTGGCGACCAGGCACTTTCTGTTCGTGTGGCCCATGCAGCTACCTTGCCTTGACGCAGAACGTTTTCTAACAAGATGAGTAGTCGTTCCCTTGGAAAGTGTTTCCGAGCCTGTCGCAGGTAGTCCAACGCTATGCTGCCTCGACCTCGAACCCATTCGATCCACACCAACAACCCTGCTACCCCACCACCTGATGCATGGTCAGATAGGGGCAGCAGCTGATGGCAGACCCGTTCAAGGGCAGCGATGCGCTGCCAGTCAGGAATACGCTCCGATTGACCCAGCAAGCATCCTTTGAGATCTGTCCCATCGCGCATATCACCCTGCAACCTCGACAGGACTGCTATCTCATCAGAAAACCGTCCAAGGGCGAGCATTCCTTGGATCGAGGTGTTGAGATCGAAACACGCAATACCCAGTACAGCGTCACGAAGTTCTGGATGTTCTAGTGTCGAGAGCAGCTCGGCGACATGATCCGTATGCAACATCGACGGACCATGACTGAGGCGCTCATCCCAGCGCTGCAACCAATTCAGGACAACTTTGGGGCGTTGTTCCAGCAGATCATAAATTGATGAAACGTCCCTCGAGCTGGGCTGCGAAGCTAACGGGAACACGAGTTTCTCCATCGCTGTTCCGGATCGCTGGCGTGTCTTGCCTTCCGGATCAAGCCGTTGAAACAGGTCAGTGGATTCGGGATCTCCAAGAACGTCGCCCTGAATTTCACAATCAATCGTGCTGGCACATCTGAGATGCCATAACTGATGATGGTGTATGAGCCACGACTCCTCTACCAGGATGCCCTGCAAGCCAAACTGGGCACTCAGCATGGCATTGACGGTGCCAGTCGCTGCCAATGCTTGGTGATCTGAAACGCTCACCTCGGTGGCCAGATAAACCAAAAGACAGCCAGTCGTCGAAGGTTCACGAGCTATCAGCTGACCCAGTTGCTTACCAAGCTCCATCAGCTGAAGCTCCTGTGTTTCAGTGATCCCAAAATCTAAGAAGGTCACGCTTTCAAGCGTGTCGGACTGCAACATCTTATGTAAAGCATCTGGCAGGTCGCAGCGCACCACAGTCGACAACTGTCGGTCGGCAAAGGCGACAATGGTCAAGGAATGGGTTGGCCGAAACCCCAGAGTGGCCTGCACATAAGCCAGAATCTCCTCGGGAGTGCCAACTCGATGACGACGTGTCAGCTCGTGTTTAGAGTCGTTGCCTAACGCATTACCGCCAGGTTCATTTGCGAGCGCATATCGTTGCGACGCCTCGCCTGGGTCGATGACGGGTCGATCTTTGGAAGTGGGGACAGGCTGATCATTATGCTCGGGTCTCATGACCCAAGCATGAAACATACGTCGACCTCAGCGCCGACGAGATTGACCGAATGTGGATAAGTCCATTGCCTGTATGTGTTACGGCCTCATCTGTGGATGATTATTTGGGCTCGTCGTCGCCTTCGGGCTCGTCATCCTCTTGGCTGGGGTCATAGAAGTCAGTGATAAATTCGACGCTTCCGGGACCAACCTCGGAACGTGAGGGCCGCATAGGGTCGGTCGGTGACTCGTCGATTTGGCCGGTATCGGCAATGGTGCGCCGATCGTCGTCGTCAAGACCAGCATCATCATGCTGCACTTGATCACTCAAATAGGATTCAACAGCCGATCCAATTTCTTCGGCATCCGGCATCTGTTGATCTGGAGCTAATAGCAGGCTGCGAGCTTGATGTTCTTCGGCATGTTCGTCAAAGCGTTGTTCCAAGTGCTGCAGCATCGCCGCGATATCAGGCCGATTTTGCACCTGTGCAGCTAGTTGTTGTTCAACTTCACGCCCTGATTCGCGAAGTTCTTCAGTGGGCAGCATCAGCCCCATAGCAGCACCAATGTACTCCAATGCGGCCACCGCAGCCTGCGGGTACGTGGCATCGGCAAGATAGTGCGGCACGTGCAAGGTATAGCCACTGACACGACGTCCGGCCTCGGCAGCTCGGAGTTCAAACAGTTGTGCCGCACCGGCAGCAATTCGACCTTTCGGGGCCCAAGTAGCCAATCCTTCGAGCAGTTCTTGCGCCGTACCGTGCGTTGTGACGCCAAGGGGTCGGGTATGAGGCACCGGCAGTGGGACAGCGTCCACAAAAGTCACCAGATGTATATCGAGTTGTTCAATCAGGATCATGACCGCAGAGACGAAGCGATCCCATTGATAGTCGGGTTCTGGGCCACTGAGCAACAGGAAAGGTCTTTGCATCTGATCTTTGAGTAAATGCAGTTCCAGCTCGGGAGCCTCGTAATCCGAGAAGCGCTGCCCATCGAAGCGTAGATGCGGACGGCGTGCGCGGTAATCGAGCAACTGATCTGTGTCAAAGGTGGCGATCCGTTGATGATCGAGACGTTCTAGCAGCACATTTCCTAGTTGCGTCGAAACGTTGCCTGCGTCGAGGTATCCGGAGAACACGACCAGCAAATCGAGACCATGAAGCGCTGGAGAATCGTCCTCGCTGTTCTCGGCGTGATTCCTGCCAGCGAGCAATTCTTTGGCTGACGAGGACATTCGAATCAGATCGATCGGATCGAGCACGCAGACTCCTGACGTTATCTAGGGAACACAATGCTGCAATAACATTATTCAACAGAACACAAAGGTCGTGTCACTTATTCCGCCGGCAATCTTGAGGGGCTCGTTATGATGGAGATACCCATCGTAACTATTCTGCAACCCCAAGGACGTGATTTCGTGGCCCAAAACGCCGCTTCCAACGGTTTCATCGCCGAGTTCACCGCACACCTGACCGCTACCACCACTGTCGATCAGGCCGAAGCCCTCGTAGTGGGTGTTCAATCCACCGATGACGGACCCGTTATCTCCGCCGGAGGTCTGGATGAGGATGCCGTGACGAGCTTACAAGACCAGCTAGAAGCACTCGGTGTCAAAGGTAAGGCCGATGAAGTCACACGAATTGCCGGTTCAACCACCGGTTTTAATGCCAAGATTGTGGTCCTCACCGGCTTGGGATCCACGGAACCACCTGCCCAAGGCACCCCTGCGTTAGATAGCTCCCCCACAGGTGAGATCTCTGCTGAGGCTCTCCGCCGTGCAGCTGGCGCAGCAACCGCCAAATTGGCTGGAACCTCTGACATTACGATCGCACTACCGGCAGATAATGCTGCACGTCTGACCGCCGTTGCCGAAGGTGCCGCGATCGGAACGTATGCATTTGCGGGGTACAAAACTCAGCGAGATAACGGTGAAGAGAATCAAAACACCATTGTGGCGTTGAAGTTTGTGACGGATCTTGCCGATGCCGATGCGATCCTGGAACGTGCCACAGCCGTTGCGCGGGCAACATTCATTACCCGCGATCTCGTTAACACCGCCCCGTCGCACCTATTCCCCGGCACGTTCGCTGAAGAAGTCGAAGCACTCGTCGAGAATTCCAAGGTTACCGCCACCATTTACGACGAATCAGCGCTCGCCGAAGGAGGCTTCGGTGGTCTGCTCGGTGTCGGCCAGGGCTCTGCGAACCCACCACGGTTAGTCAAACTGGAATACACCCCAGAGAATGCCAAAGGCCACATCGCGCTGGTGGGTAAGGGCATTACCTTCGACACCGGTGGTATCTCCTTGAAGCCCGCCGGCTCCATGGAAACCATGAAATCAGATATGGCAGGCGCCGCTACGGTCGCCGGCGTGTTGCATGCAGTTGCCGAGATCGACTTGGAGGTCAAGGTCACCGGTTGGCTGGCCATGGCCGAAAATATGCCGTCAGGCACCGGGATCAAACCATCGGATATCTTGACCATTCGCGGTGGTACCACCGTTGAGGTCATGAATACCGATGCTGAAGGTCGTCTGGTCCTCGCGGATGCACTCGTCGCGGCTACTGAAGAAAACCCTGACGTCGTCGTCGATATAGCGACGCTCACCGGTGCCGCGATGGTTGCCCTGGGTGTCCGGACCACGGGCATCATGGGCGCCAAGGACGTGCGCACGGAACTGGTGGACGCTGCAGCGACCACCGGGGAGACCGTCGTCGATATCCCGATCCCAGAAGAAGCCCGCGCTGGATTTGATTCCAACGTTGCCGATTTGAAAAACACCGGTGAACGCTACGGCGGAATGCAAGGCGCGGCAGCGTTCTTGCGCGAATTCGTTGGTGACACGCCTTGGGCTCACTTAGATATTGCTGGACCATCATTTAATGAGTCCGGGTCTCGTGGCTACACTCCAAAAGACGCAACCGGCACGATGGTTCGCACGCTCATCGAATTTGTTGCCAACCACGCCAAGTAGTTTCGTTCCCTCAGGCCGCTGGATCACCTCATCTGGTGGCCCAGCGGCCTTATCACCTCTCTGAGATGTCTGACCTGAGTACATCCGAAATATCTCAACTGAGTTAACGTGGCTCAGCTTATGGAACAACACCGGCACGAACCTATAAGGTTAAGACCAAGTGTCCAAAAACTGCCCTGGCAACTCCAGGCATATCTAAGTCAAAGGACGCGTGGTTGGAAACCATTTACGAGGACGACTGCGGGGCGAACCTCCGCATAGATGAGGAGCATCAATCGTGACTGAAACCGCTACAGAATTCGACGTACTAATTCTCGGCGGTGGATCCGCCGGTTATGGTGCGGCTTTACGCGCCGTACACCACGGGCTAACCGTAGGTCTTATTGAGAAAGACAAGGTTGGCGGCACCTGCCTCCACTGGGGTTGTATTCCAACCAAGGCGTACTTACACGCCGCAGAGGTCGCAAACGCGGCAAAAGACTCCGAAAAATTCGGAGTCAAAGCTTCCTTCGACTCAGTTGACATGGCTGCTGTCCGACAATACAAGGACAAAATCGTTGAAGGTAAGTTCAAAGGGCTGCAGGGTCTGCTGAAAATGCGCAAGGTGACCACCATCGCCGGAAACGGTCGTCTCGTGGCAGAAAACCAGATTGACGTTGATGGCACGGTATATACCGGCAAGCACATCATCTTGGCCTCGGGCTCTGTTTCCAACACCATGGGGCTCACGATTTCCGACAAAATTCTGACCTCCACCGAAGCCCTCGAACTGGATTACACACCTAAATCAGCCATCGTCCTCGGTGGTGGCGTAATCGGTTCTGAATTCGCGTCGGCATGGAACTCCTTCGGCGTCGATGTGACAATCATTGAAGGCCTGGATTCACTAGTCCCGAACGAAGATCCCGCGATCATTAAGCAGCTGACGCGCAACTTCCGCAAGGCTGGCATTAAATCCAACCTTGGTGTCTTTTTCGAAAAAGTTGAGGAAACTGACAACGGCGTAAAAGTCACTCTGGCGGACGGCAAAGAATTCGAAGCCGAAATCTGCCTGGTTGCCACCGGCCGGAAACCCAACACCGAAAACATGGGCTATGAAGACGTCGGTGTTCCAATGGATCGCGCCCACGTTGATGTCAACGATCGTCTGCACACCGGCGTTGGTAATATCTATGCGATCGGCGACATCGTCAAAGGTAAGCAGCTGGCACACCGCGGCTACCAACACGGTAACTTCGTTATTGAAGAAATCATGGGTAACAACCCGCTGAAGGTTGAAGACCGCAACATCCCTGGCGTTACGTTCACTACCCCAGAAATCATCTCGGTAGGAATGACCGAGCCGGTAGCCCAAGAAGAATTTGGAAAAGATAACGTCGAAACCGTCGAATACAACCTCGCTGGAAACGGAAAATCATCCATTATCGGTACCAGCGGTATTATCAAGATGGTTCGTCAGAAACACGGTCCCATCGTTGGTGTTCACGGCATTGGCGACCGCATTTCAGAACAAATCGGTGAAGCACAGCTGATCGTCAACTGGGAAGCATACCCAGAAGATGTCGCCCACTTCATCCATGCCCACCCAACTCAGAACGAGTCCCTGGGTGAAGCAGCAATGATGCTCAACGGGTTCCCGTTGCACGCCTAGTCATCCAGGTGGTTGCACCATCATGACAACCACCAGCGCATAAACACCGAACGTGTGAGCATTCGAAGAGGAATAGAGAGAGGAAACCGGACGGAATGTCTGAAACCATTACTCTGCCAGAACTGGGCGAATCGGTAACTGAAGGTACCGTAACCCGTTGGCTCAAAGAAGTAGGCGACACCATCGAGGTCGACGAACCCATCGTGGAAATCTCCACCGATAAAGTCGACACCGAAATCCCATCCCCGGTCGCCGGCACCGTCCTGGAAATCTTAGTCCAGGAAGACGAAGACATCGAAGTCGGTCAGGCACTGGCAGTTATCGGCGACGCAGGTGAATCCGCTTCGGATGCTCCCGCTGATGACTCAGCAGCTGAAGAAGCCCCTGCAGAAGAACCTGCAGACGAACCAGCCGAAAAACCAGCTGAGGAGACCGCCGAAGAAGCGCCGGCTCCAGAAGAGGCCGCATCAGCAAGCGGTGGCGGCTCGGGCGACGCGCAGGAAGTTACCCTGCCTGAACTCGGTGAATCCGTCACCGAGGGGACGATCACTCGCTGGTTGAAAGAAGTTGGCGATGAAGTCGAAGTCGACGAGCCGATTGTGGAAATCTCCACCGATAAAGTCGACACCGAAATCCCATCCCCGGTCGCCGGCACAGTCTTGGAAATTAAAGTTCAAGAAGACGAAGACGTTGAAGTTGGTCAGGTCCTCGCTCTCGTCGGTTCCTCCGACAGTCCTGCTGCTGAATCAGCACCAGAGCCAAAATCGGCACCCGCCGAGGCAGAACCTGCTAAAGAAGAAGCTGTCGCTGAAAAAGCACCTGCCGAGGAACCGGCAGAAGATCCAGCGCCCGAGCCACAAGCAGCTCCTGAACCCACTCCTGCACCTGCTCCTGCAGCAGAAAAAACACCGGCTTCCCCAGAAGACACCCCACGCGGCGACGGCTACGTCACGCCTCTGGTTCGTCGTCTGGCCCGTGAACAAGGTGTTGAGCTCGCAGAAGTAACCGGTACCGGTGTTGGTGGTCGCATCCGCAAACAAGACGTCTTGGCTGCTGCCGCTGCAAAGGAATATGAAGCTCGTCTGGCTGCTCCTGCAGCCGAAGCACCGGCTGCAGCCGCTCCAGCTGCTTCGCGTCCGGCTGCAAAAGATCCAGCATCCTCGATCGATCCATCCAAGCGTGGCACCACCGAGAAGGCCAGCCGTATTCGTCAGGTCATCGCAGACCGCATGATTGAATCCTTGGATACCTCAGCCCAGCTGACCCAGGTTCATGAGATCGATATGACCCGTATCGTCAACCTGCGCAATCAGGTGAAGGCGCGGTTCAAGGCAGAAAACGGCGTCAACCTGACCTTCTTGGCGTTCATCACGCAAGCAGCTACCGAAGCACTTCGTGCACACCCTGCACTGAATGCTCAGTACAATGCTGAGACCAAGGAAATCACCTACCACGACCGTGAAGATATCGGCATCGCGGTAGATACCGAACGCGGCCTACTTGTGCCAGTCATCAAGGGCGCAGGTAACCTGAACCTGACTGGTGTCGCTAACGCGATTTCCGATTTGGCGTTGCGCACTCGCGACAACAAGGTCAAACCAGATGAACTATCCGGTGGCACCTTCTCGATTACCAACCTTGGTTCTTTCGGTGCGCTGTTTGATACTCCAGTCATTAACCAGCCCCAGGTAGCTATCCTTGGTCCAGGTAACATCGTTAAGCGCCCAGTCGTCACGACGGATACTGAGGGTAACGATGTCATCGCGATTCGCCACATGATGTACCTCTCGCTGACTTACGATCACCGTATCGTAGACGGCGCTGATGCCGGTCGCTTCATGACTCAGCTGAAAAACCGACTAGAAGCCGGTGAATTCGGCGGCCAACTGGGCCTCTGAAAGGAATCAGAGTAACTCTATGGAAATTGTTCAAACAATCTTCATTGCAATCCACATCTTGTCGATGGCAGCCATCGTTGGAGGTTGGTTCGCAAACTTTAAGAATCCAACGGTGACCAAGTCCCAATGGTACGGTGCGATCTTCATGATCATCTCAGGCGTTGTGCTATTCGGTCTGGCAGAGATGGGTGGCATCGAAGATCCAGCGCAGCGTATTAAGCTGACGATCAAACTGATCCTCGGAATCATGGTCTTCATCACCGCGCTCCTTGGGCGTCGCAAGATCAATCGTGGTGAAGAACTCTCGACCGGTCTAGCCCACGCCACCGGCGGGACTGCAGTCATCGCAGCCCTCGTCGCAACGCTATGGCGCTTCTAACCTTCTAATACCCACACAAATGCCGCAGAGAATTTTCTCTGCGGCATTTGTTATATATACGGCGATTGAATGCCTAGCGGACGGCAGCTATGCGCCAACCGTGTACAGTATCTACGATTTCTATCTCGATGGTCTCTTCGCTGGACGATGTCTGTCGAATTGACTTGCCTGACTGATCGCGCTGCACATATCCATCGATCTGCCATGTGGCGGTCACCACGGCGAGCTCCCCGGATAGTTCAACATCTTCGACCACTGCTCGCATCCGGACGCCCTCAAGATGGTGCCTACTCTCCGATAGGACGGTCAGGAGTTCGACGTCGTCTCGAAATACCGATGAATCGACCAGAGCATATTCTCCGACTTGCTCTGGGTTTCCTGCCTCCCAGGTAGCGCTGCGCGCTTTGGCCAACGCATCTATGACAGCTTGAAAATCTTGTTGACCGGCCACCTGGGGTGCTTCGTCTTTGCTTTCTGAAGATTCATGAGCGCGATTCGAATCATAAGCGACGGTCACTGCGACACCCCCGGCCAGGAAGAAGGCCCCGAGTGCAACGCTTAGGCGACGCGACCGGTGGCTTCGGGGCTTCTTGCGAGATGTTTTGCATCGAGGTCCTCGGCGAGAGGAAACCTTGGATGGGTTTTGACGCCGGAACCAGCGCCGTCGAGGTGTTTCGTGTTGTGGCTGTCGCGTGGGTAGCACCAGCCCGTAGTCCTCCCCGACTGAGGCATGTAGGTCCACCGGTTCTGGTTCTGCCCATTGTGCGACTGTCGCAAGCAAGTGGTCTAGGTCTGGACGCAGTGTGGGATCTGCGTTCAGCCCGGCTTCCAGGGCCTCTACAATGTCATGATCCAACTCGGGCTGCAAGGTGGTTATTGGGACGCGATGTTCGACAGAGCCGGGAACCGTGCCGGACAGGCAGAACCATGCAACTGCAGCTAGAGCGTAGATATCCGCGTAGGCTTCTAACCCCTGGTGTTGAGATGGCGGCAATAGCAGCTCAGGTGCGACAAATCCCGGTGTGCCGGTACGAACATGGTCATGGGCCGTAGCGCGTACAGCACCGAAATCGATCAACACCGGTCGGCCGGTGAGATCGAACATGATGTTGCGCGGGGAGATGTCACCGTGAACAATTTGCCGGGCCTGTAAATATTTAGTCGCTTGGATCATGGGCAGCATAACGGTCACGGTTTGGGCTAGGCTCAGACGCCCGGTAGCCGATACGAGTTCAGTTAAGGTACCGCCCGCGAGAAATTCCCAGAACGTTGCATCCTCCAGCAAGCTAAGTTCAGGGTCATTGCCGACGTCGAATGGTTTGAGGATATTTTCCTGCGACAGCTGTGCTGCGAGCTCGGCTTCGTGGGAAAGATCTTCAGTCCCTAAACCACGGTGCGGGGTCTTACAAGCGACCTTGTGGCAACGAGCTTCGTCTTCGAGGAGCCAAACCTCCGCTGATGTGCCGGATCCCAGGTGCTTGACTACTTCCCACTGTTTGAGTGTCTGCAGAGGGGTGGGAGCTAATCGCGACGGTACCCTGTCAAGCAACGCATTCGTTTGGTTAGCTATAGGCACATTCATGGTTCACCTCCTGGGACAGGTATGCTCTATCATGCCCGAAAGCGTATAGGTACGATTAAGTTATCCACAGGGGTTAGGGCTAGAATAGGTTTATCATGGCTGAACAGAAATCTTCCGGCGCGTCAAAAGCGTCAAAAAAGGATATAAAGAACATCAAGGCGGAGCAAAAGGCCCGCCGCAAGGCTGAGAAAGTCGAAGCGAAGGAACGCAAAAAGGCTGCTAAGTCGAAAAAGCGTGGCTTCTTCAAGCAAATCGGCGACGTCTTTAAGATGACGCGCAAATACGATCCCTCCGTGGTCTGGTGGATGATCGGTGCATTCGTCGCAGCCCTTGTCGTCGGTCTGGTGATTGGTCTGCTGACCGGCTCACCAGTGCTGTGGACTTTGATGTTCATTCCGCTAGGTCTGCTGGCTGCGATTATCATCATGAATAAGAAAGCCGAGAAGGCTGCTTTTGCTCAAATTGAGGGACGCCCCGGTGCTGCTGGTGCCGCACTGTCACAGTTAGGTCGCGGCTGGGTCATAGAAGACGAACCGATTGCTGTAAACCCCCGAACTCAGGAAACCGTTTTCCGCGCTATCGGCAAAGCAGGCGTTGTTTTGGTCGCTGATGGCGAATACCACCGGGCTAAAAGACTTGCTGAAAAGCAGCGCAAACATATGGAACGTTTTCTGCCAAATGTCGAGATTCGTGTTGTACAAGTAGGCAAAGGACCCAATGAGGTCGAGCTGCACGAAGTTAAACCGACAATTAAACGGATGAAAAAGGCACTGAACCGACACGAAGTGCGTGCCGTTGAGCAGCGTATTTCCTCGCTGCCGAAAAATAATCTCGGCATTCCGAAAGGCGTAGATCCTTACCGTATGCGTCCAGACCGCAAAGCGATGCGGGGTCGCTAGCCTTCAAACCCCGTGGTGCTGATAGCTGGCCGGTATTGTGGAGTTCACATATGAATCTCTACGGTGCCGGCCAGTTTGTCGTGTAAGCCCCGTCCGTCCTGGTCGATGATGAGCACAGGTACGACTAAGCCCAGCAGTGCCGCGCGAATGGCGGCTTGATACAACTTGATGGGGGCGCCACCGACTTGCACAACTTGAATGCGGAATAGCAGCTTGCCCAGCGTGGTCGCAAAGAGCCACAGCAGTACAAAGTGCAAGACGACAAAAATGCCCAATACCAGCCACTGATTGCCCGCCGCAAGCATCATGCCAATACCGGATGCGATAAACCAGTCGACAAAAACCGCGCCGATACGTCGCGGATAAGAAGCGGCCGAGGCGGGCCCAGTTTCTGGCAGACCCAAAAACTCACCGGCCCATCGAGGTTCTCTAGAAGAATATTGTGGGTTGCTCATCGGCTCTAGCTTAGTGGTTCTGCGTTGTTGTGTAGCTATTGGTCGCCGCCCCGCAGTGTGCTCTAGGCCGCATTCTGCGCCGTGTGAGGTTGAGAACTTCATTGTCTAGTTCAAAGTCGTTAAGCTTGAGCCATCGTGTACGCAATGAATGGAGTGACAATGTTCACCTCGCCAGAAGAAGTTTTATCTTATATCCGGGATGAGGGGGTGGTCTTCGTTGACATTCGATTCACCGATTTGCTCGGCGGTCAACACCACTTCAATGTCCCCGCAGAATCTGTAGACGAAGACTTCTTCACCACAGGCCAACTCTTTGACGGTTCCTCAATCCCAGGATTTGCCGGAATCGCCGATTCGGATCTTCAGCTGATTCCTGACGTGGAAACGGCTTTCGTGGATCCTTTCCGCAAATACAAAACCCTGTGCATGTCGTTTTCGATTCTGTCGCCGCGCACCGGCGAAGCATATGTGCGTGATCCACGTTCCGTTGCTCAGCGCGCCGAAGACTACGTCGCCGCCACCGGCATTGCTGACACCGCTATCTTCGCTGCGGAAGCGGAGTTCTATATTTTCGACAGCGTTCGGTTCGAAGCGCATCAACCCCACCGAATCTTTGTGACGATCGATTCCGATGAGGCCTACTGGAACGACGGTACGGAGATTGAAGGCGGCAACCTCGGGCACCGTAACCGTGCCATGAAGGGCTACTTCCCAGTTCCTCCGGTTGATAAGCACGCCGATCTGCGTGACGAGATCTCTTTGCTTTTAGGCCAGGTTGGGCTTGAGGTTGAGCGTTCCCACCACGAAGTCGGGGCCGGGGGCCAGGGGGAGATTAACTACAAATTCAATACCCTGGTGCGTGCCGCTGACGACGTCCAGCTGTTCAAGTACATCGTCAAAGGTGCAGCACAACAGGCCGGTAAGACGGCTACGTTCATGCCCAAACCCATCTTTGGCGATGGCGGCTCCGGTATGCACTGTCACCAGTCGCTATGGATGGATGGCGAACCGCTGTTCTATGACGAGCGCGGCTATGCCAACCTTTCTGATACTGCTCGCTGGTACATTGGGGGCCTTCTCAAGCACGGTTCGGCAGTCCTTGCTTTTACCAACCCAACGGTGAACTCCTATAAGCGCCTGGTCAAAGGCTATGAAGCCCCGATCAACATGCTGTACTCGCAAGGTAACCGCTCAGCAGCTATCCGCATTCCCGTCACCGGATCCAACCCGAAGGCCAAGCGTCTCGAATTCCGCGCGCCGGATCCATCAGGTAACCCTTATCTTGGATTTGCGGCCCAGCTGATGGCCGGGCTCGACGGGATCCGTAACCGGATTGAACCGGCAGAACCCATCGACAAAGACCTCTATGAGCTGCCCCCAGAAGAGGCCGCGAATATCCAGCAAGCGCCACGCACACTAGCAGAAGCTATGGACGCCATCGAAGCAGACCACGACTTCCTCCTCGCCGGGGACGTGTTTACCCAAGACATCATTGAGACTTGGATCGATTTGAAACGCGAGACTGAAATTGCCCCCATGGAGGCCATGGTGTCTCCAAAAGAATTCGAGCTCTACTACAGCGTCTAGGACCACCCCAAACCTTCAACCTCCGAGAGCCTCTGCCCCACGGCGCCATCACAGCGCATACGGGCAGGGGCTCAGGGCTTTAACAATCTAGCCGGACACGTCTTTGCGATAACCGCGAGGGTTGATCTCAAGCTACCCTGGGACGTGATGAGCAAATTTACCGACCGAACCCGCATCGTCCACGCCGAGTTTTATGACGGATGGGTGTTAGAAATCGATGGTGACATCCAGTCCCACGTCGACCTAGATGATCCCGGGTTGATCAGATTCGAATATCTGCGCCGCATCGGCAATGTCCTTGATGTCTGCTGGCCACCCACGCAACCCATTCGCATCCTGCACCTTGGCGCTGGAGCCCTCACTTTGACACGCTATGTGCAAGCCACTCGACCGGGTTCCCGCCAGACCGTTATCGAACTTGACCCGGAACTCGTGACATTCGTGACCTCGCAACTCCCGCTGCCGCACGGCACAGACCTGCAGGTGCTCATCGGAGATGCCCGTGCCGAGCTCAAAAAGGTAGCGGGCCGCTTCGATGCCATCATCGTGGATATCTTCACCGGCAGTGACACCGCAACGCACTTAAGCCATGACGGCTTCTACCGAGAAATCTTGCAGCGATTGACCAATCGAGGCGTATTACTCGTGAATATTGGGGACGACGACGGCCTTGAGTTCTTTAGTCACCAAGCCCGGGCCCTGCACCGCGTTGCCGTGCATGCCGGTTGGGACGGCGCATGGACGCTGGCTGATGCAACAACCCTAGAGCAACGACTGGCAGGCAACGCCGTATTAGCTACGGGCCCGGCACTACCTACTGGACGCCACAAGGCAGCGGCTTTGCGCTCGCAGCTAGCGGCTGCGGGACCCTACCCGGTAAAGGTCCTCACCCCGGGTGAGACCATGGGTTTGGTCGAAAATATCGGCAGATAACGAAGTAAAGACCTTACCACTCCCCAAGGTGGCGAACATTGTGTACAGTAGATGCTGTGTTCCGGGGTCGGTGAGAATCCGAACCGGCGGTGACAGTCCGCGACCCCCGCGCCTGCGGGGCTGATCCAGTGAAATTCTGGTACCGACGGTGATAAGCGAAATGCTTTAGTCCGGATGAGAGGAACGCGCCGTCACCAAGTGGCGGCATTTCCCGGCGCACCTGTATTTATAGGAGTTCGACGCCGGATGTTATCCCACGCCCAGCTAGCTACGGCAATGCAGCGCGCGATCTTACTCGCGCACCGTGGCCCGGCCGAGGATCCCAATCCACAGGTGGGTTGCGTGATTCTGGATGCTGGCGGAATCATCGTTGCAGAGGGTTTCCACAACGGAGCGGGTACAGATCACGCCGAAATCGTCGCTCTGACCGAACTCGATCCCACACTCGATCCGGCTGAACTGACCGCGGTCGTCACACTGGAGCCGTGCAATCACACCGGTAAAACCCCGCCGTGTGCTCAAGCCCTGCTGGCCGCAGGCATTGGCACCATTGTGTATGGTCAACCCGATATCGGAGTCGAATCCAGCGGAGGCGCGACCACACTGTTCGCGCACGGGCGTCAGGTCATCGGCGGCATCGAATCGGTGGCCACCGCCCAACTCATCGCACCGTGGCATGCTCGAACCGGACAAACCCGTGGTCACACCATCGCCAAATGGGCCCAATCATTAGATGGCAGACTCGCTGCTGCAGACGGCACCAGCCAATGGATTACCTCAGCGACCGCTCGTCGCCATGTACACATCCAGCGTGCCCTGGCCGACGTCATTATTACCACGACCGCCACCGTGGCAACCGATGATCCAACTTTGACCGCCCGTGATGCGGCCGGAGGTCTGCTGGTCCCAGCACCGGATCAACCGCTGCCCGTGGTGTTTGGTGCAGGGCCCATCAGCGATCACGCAAAAATTCACGGCCACCCTGCCGTAGTGCACCGAGGTCTCGATAGGGCACCGCAATTTACCGGCACTGATCTCGCCGCAGACTTTGCGCAGCTCAAGGATCTGGTCGGATGTTCGCCGCGGGTTTTCCTAGAAACTGGTCCCCGGTTTCTCACCGCGGCGCTGGCCGGGGGGCTCGTCGACAAGCTGCTGATCTACACTGCACCAACCGTCCTGGGTGGGCCCTATCATGCCATTGGCGACATCGGCATTTCCACGCTCGAAGAGCGGCTGAACTTTAGTTTTTACGGCGTCCACCGACTGGACACCGATCTCGTTACTACCTTGCGGAAGGATCATTAGTGTTCACCGGCATCATACAGACCCGCGGCACCATAACCGATATCGCCGAAACATCGCACGACACACTGGCCTTGACGATACGTGCACCCAAAGTGCTCACCGATGTCTCACGCGGCGATTCCATTGCCATCGACGGAGTGTGTCTCACCGTCACCGAGTTCACCGCCGAGACGTTCACCGCCGACGTCATGGTCCAGACTTTGAACCTGACCTCGTTGGGCACCAAAGCCGTGGGCGATGAGGTCAACGTTGAACCAGCCATGGCGGTGACCGACCGGTTTGGCGGCCATATTGTCCAGGGGCATGTGGAAGCCGTCGGCAGCGTCGTCGAGATCGAAGCCGACGAAAAGTGGACCCGGATGCGCCTGAGCCTGCCCGCACACTTGGCACCGTATCTCATCGATCAAGGCTCCATCACAGTCGACGGCATTTCACTGACCGTCGCTGGGGTGTCTGCACAAGATGCGGTCGAGCACTATTTTGATATCTTTCTCATCCCCGAAACTCTAGAAGCCACCACATTAGGCAACGCAGAGGTAGGCACCGTCGTCAACCTTGAAACCGACCTGCTCGCCCGGCACCTTGCCCGCATGATCCAGTTCCAAACCAATGAGGGAAAATGAAACTCGACACCATTGACTCCGCCATCGCAGCCATCGCCGCTGGACAACCGGTCATCGTCGCCGATGACGAAGACCGCGAAAACGAAGGGGACCTGATCCTCTCGGCCCAGCTGGCAACCACTGAAACCATCGCCTTTATGGTCGAGCACTCCTCGGGGCTGCTGTGCGCGCCGATGTCGGATGAGATTGCCGATCGGTTGGAGTTGCCGATGATGGTGACCAACAACCAAGACGTTCGCCAAACCGCCTACACCGTGACCGTTGACGCCGCAGAAGGTGTGACCACCGGCATTTCGGCAGCCGACCGTGCCCACACTGTGAACCTGCTGGCCGGCGAGCACACCACACCCAGTGACCTGAACCGTCCCGGGCACATTCTGCCGCTGCGGGCAGTAGGCGGAGGGGTCCGCCAGCGCCCCGGACATACCGAAGCCGCCGTTGAGCTGATGCGTCTGGCCGGTCTTGCACCGGTGGGCGTCATCGCCGAAATCGTGGCCGATGACGGCGATATGATGCGCCTGCCGGGGCTCATCGAGATGGGTGCCGAACAAAATATCCCGGTTATCACCATCGAAGCGCTCATCCATTACCTCAACGCACACCACCCCGAGACCGCGCCAGACAAGATCACGCACCGCCATGTCTCCCAGCGCGCCGAAGCACTCGTCCCCACCGATTTCGGACCGCTGACCATGAAGGTCTACCGCGACCGTAAAGCCGGGGTTGAACACCTGGCCTTGATTGGTCCTAATACCACCCTTCGAACCGAAGAACCCACAGTGGTGCGAGTGCACTCTGAATGTCTGACCGGTGAAGCCTTCGGGTCGCAGAAATGTGAATGCGGCGCCCAGCTTGATGCCTCACTGGAATATATCGGCACGCACGGCGGTATCGTCATTTATCTGCGCGGGCACGAAGGACGCGGTATCGGATTGGGCAATAAAATTCGGGCCTACCAGTTACAGTCCACGGGCTTGGACACGATCGAAGCCAATGAACACCTCGGGCTGCCTATCGATGCCCGCAGCTACACGGCTGCCGCTGAGATCCTCGACAGCCTGGGTATCCATAACGTCAAACTCATGACCAATAACCCCGACAAAGTCACCCAGTTAGAAGCCAATGGCATCACCGTAACCGAGCGCATCGGACTGGTCGTGGGCCAACACCCAGAAAATCTCGGCTACCTGACCACCAAAGCCACCAAACTCGACCACGCCATCCCCACCGAAAACCTCTAAGGAGTACCCACCATGGCCAAACACGGCGCCCCCCACCTTGCAGTCGATGCCACCGGACTCAACGTCGCCATCATTGCCGGATCCTGGCACACAACCGTCATGAACGGACTCATCGACGGCGCGAAATCCACCCTGGAATCCTCCGGCGCTACCTATGAGCTGGTCACCGTTGCCGGCTCCTTCGAAATCCCTTTGGCCGCACAAACGGCCCTTGCCAACGGTTATGACGCCGTCGTCTGCCTCGGGGTCATCATCCGCGGTGAAACCCCGCACTTTGATTTTGTCGCCGACGCTGTGACCTCCGGGTTGACCCGGGTCCAACTTGATGCTGGCAAACCTGTGGGCTTTGGAATCCTCACGGTCGATGACGACGCCCAGGCACTCGACCGTGCCGGACTTGCTGATTCCCACGAATCGAAGGGCCAAGAAGCAGCCGAGGCCGCCCTCCACTTGGCGATGTCCGTCAAGCAGTTGACGGAATAATTCCCAGTTCACTTGGTGCTGTACGTTCTAGACAAACATTTTTTCTGGAGGTACCTTGACTGCACCCTACCCCGTGTCCATTCTCGATCTGGCAACCGTTCGCCACGGCCAACCGATTGCCCAATCGCTGAAAGAATCCACGGAACTTGCCGTATTGGCCGATGAGCTTGGGTTCCACCGACTGTGGTTCGCTGAACACCACAACATGGAAACTATCGCGTCATCGGCCACCTCGGTGTTACTAGCCCACATGGGTGCACACACCACCAACATTCGCCTCGGAGCCGGGGGCATCATGTTGCCTAACCACGCTCCCCTGGTGATCGCTGAGCAGTTCGGGACGCTCCATGAGCTGTATGGCGACCGGATCGACCTCGGGTTGGGCCGAGCCCCGGGAACTGACCAGAAAACGCTCATGGCATTGCGGCGGACCAACCAATCCGCTGAACGGTTCCCTTCGGATGTGCTGGAGCTGCAAAGTTATCTCAAAGGTGAATCTCGTATTCCGGGAATCAACGCCTACCCCGGCTCCGGTACCAATGTGCCACTGATCATTTTGGGGTCATCGCATTTCGGTGCGCAGCTGGCGGCCCAACTCGGCCTGACCTATAGCTTCGCCTCGCACTTTGCTCCGCAGCTGCTCGAGTCTGCTGCGGCCCTGTATCGCAGCGAGTTCAAACCCTCGGAGGGTCTCGCCGAGCCCTACTTCATTGCCGCGGCCAATGTGATTGTCGCGGATACTCAACAGCGTGCCGATGAACTTTGGGAACGGGCCAAACGAGCTCGCATCCGTACGATGCTCGGCCGCGGCCGGCAGCTCACCGATGATGAGGTGGAACAACTCGTACACTCGGTACCTGGGCAGCAAGTGCTGCAGATGCTAGAAATGACCGCCGTGGGCACCCCGAACGTAGTCCGTGAGTGGCTAGATGATTTCGCATCCCGCGTCAACGCCGATGAACTCATCGTGACGAATATGGCCGGTCCGCTGGAAGACCGTCGACGTGCTTTGCAGTTAATGTCGGAGCACATTATCCAACGCTAAAAGTCGCTGACCGCGCGCGGGCTGGTGGTCCCATAAAATACCCGCTCAAATACTGCTCGCGCGTGGCGAGTGATGCGCAAATAGTCATCTTCAAACTCGCCGACTTCCCCGGCGTCATAACCGGTCCACCGTGCCAGCGCTTCGAGCAGGTCACGGTTCGTCGGTAAAACATCTGACACCTTCCCTGTTGAGATGACGATGCCCGAACGGATCCTGGTGGCAAGACTCCACGCGTGGATCAAGATGTTCGCATCCTCAGCTGTCAACAACTCCGCAGCTTTAGCAGCCTCGAGTGCTTTGAGGGTGTTGGTAGTTTGCAGTTCCGGATAATCGGGCGTATGTTGCAGCTGCAGAGTCTGAGTGAGCCATTCGACGTCCGTGAGGCCACCTCGGCCAAGTTTCAGATGGCGTGCGGGGTCCGCGCCTCGCGGGAGCCGCTCCGCCTCGACTCGGGCTTTCATTCGTCGGATCTCTTGGGCTTGGGCTTTCGTGAGTCCATGCGTATAGCGCACCGAATCAGCCCATTGAGTAAACGCATCTTGGAGATGCTGTGAGCCAGCGATCGCACGAGCTTTGAGCAAGGCCTGGATCTCCCAGGTATCGGCCCACTGTTCGTAATACGCCCGGTATGAATCTAACGAACGTACCAGCGGGCCGCGTCGTCCCTCCGGTCGCAGATCCGCATCTATCTCCAACACCGGCTCCAACACGATCGGGGGCCGCGTGGGCATCTTCATAAAGCTGATGAGCGCTTTGGCAACATCGACAGCAAAACGACTGGCTTCGTCAACGGCTACCCCGGCGGCCGGCTGATGCACGAACATAACATCCAGATCCGACCCATACCCAGCCTCATAGCCACCCTGTCGACCCATCGCAATGACGGCGACGTCGGCGCGCGGCCCCTCCCCGCCCCATTTCTGGGTTACGTGATCGACTACCAGCCGCAATAAAGCTTCAACAGCCGCCTGATCAGCTGCTGCGAGCGCTTGAGACACCTGGGGCTGTTCCACTAAGTCACACGCATCCGCCAAACTGATACGCAGAATCTCACGACGACGCACGACTCGAACGTAGCGCGCGGCATCGGGCAGATTCGGGTGACGGTGAATCAAGGCCGTCATTTCCGTCTGGATTGTGTCCAGGCTCAACGGCATTAGATCCTGGTCCCGATCCATCCACGCGGCAGCCTGCGGAGTGTGCTCTAACATGTCGGTGATGTATCGCGACGAGGATAAAACATGTGCCAGACGCTCCCCGGCTGCTGAAGAGTCTCTGAGCATGTGCAGATACCAGTGCGATCCCCCAACGGACTCGCTGAGTTTGCGAAATCCTAACAATCCGCCGTCCGGATCGGGACCCCACGCCAGCCAACCCAACATGGCCGGCAGGATTTGCCGCTGGAGTTTCGCTTGCCGCGACACCCCGGAGGTGAGCGATTGGATATGCCGGACCGCGCCCCGAGGATCCCGGTAGCCAAGGGCGGCTAGCCGTGCTGTGGCAGCCTCAGGCGTGAGTCGGGCATCGTCTGGGGACAAGGCAGCGGTGGACGGTAACAACGGACGGTAGAAGAGCTGTTCGAATAAAGTCCGGTTGGACCGCACCGTAGCCTTCCACGCTTTGACCAACTGCTCGGGGTCCTTGGGCCATTGGCCACTGATGGGACGCATGGATCGAGTGAGCATCCGTAACTCGTGCTCGGTGTCAGGCATCATATGGGTGCGACGCAACCGGACCAGTTGGACTCGGTGTTCAATCAGACGCAGAAACCGGTAGTTGTTGGTCATGACCTGCGCGTCGCTGGGTCCAATGTAGCTGCCGGCCTGCAGCGCTTCCAGAGCATCCTCGGTTGCTCGAACACGAAGCTCGGGGTCGGTCTTGCCATGAACTAGCTGCAAGAGTTGGGCGGGGAATTCAACATCTCGCAAACCCCCAGGGCCCAACTTGATCTCACGTTGGCGTTGATCGTGACTAATATGATCAATCACCCGGTGACGCATGCGCTGGACCTGACGCACAAACCCTTCACGCGTAGAAGCTTGCCAGATCAGCGAACTCAACGCGTCCAGGTAGCGCTGCCCGAGCGCAAGGCTGCCTGCTACAGGGCGTGCTTTTAGCAACGCTTGGAACTCCCAGGTGTGCGCCCAACGTTGGTAATACTCCAGATGTGAGGATACCGTTCGTGACAACACACCGTCTTGTCCTTCAGGACGCAGATTCGTATCAATCTCCCACAGCGCCGGTTCACGGGCAGGCTGATTCACCACCGTGGTAATCCCCGCGGCAAGTTCGCCGGCAATATCGGCGGCTGCTTGACGAGTCAACTGGGACCCCTCGGCCACATCGTGAGCGAAGATCACATCGACGTCAGAAAAGTAATTCAGCTCCCGGGCACCGCACTTGCCCATGGCAATCACCGTCAGTTCAACATCGGTGGCCTCGTCATAACGGATCAATATCTCCGCACGGGATACGGCCAACGCGGCTTCTAAGACGGCCGCCGCTAGATCTGACAGCCACATAGACACCACTGGTTGCATCGCCACCGGGTCATCGGCCATCAGGTCCTGAACAGCGATAGCCACCAGCTGGCGACGATATTCAACACGCAACGCCACCGAAGCGTCCTTGCCCGTCATAGTGGCAACGGGCGGTTCTTCGTAAGGGTCGGCACCGACTGACGCCAGCAGGCGCGCTCGCAGTACGGGCGCTGCGTCGATTGCGCTGCCTTGTGCATCAACTAATCCCCCGCACGCCGGGGTGGAATCCACATCTGGGTCGCGGAAAATATCCAGTTGTTCGGGACGTCGAATCAGATACTCACCAAGCGCTTCGGACGCACCAAGCAAACGCAATAATGGCCGGGCTGCATCCGCCGTCACCAGCCTGGTCACTGTAGGTTCGCGTTCAATGAGCCGAATCAGCAACAACAGCGCGGTATCTGGGTCGGGGGCCACGGCAAGCTGGGCTAACAGGTCTCCTAGCTCAACGCCTACTAGTTCTTTGGAGTCCAGTAAAGATTCGGCGCGTGCGGTGTCTTGTATCCCAGCGGATAATAATTCACGGTGGCTTAGCGGTTGACTCATATAGCGTCCAGGTACCGCCGAATTTCAAAGGGCGATACATTGACTCGGTACTCATCCCATTCGGCTCGTTTGGCACGTAAGAACGATTGGAACACGCTTTCGCCCAGCACGTCGGCGACGAATTCGGATTCTTCAAGCACTCCGAGCGCGTCGTGCAAAGTGGTCGGCAGCGCAGCGTGGCCCATCAGCATTCGTTCACGCGTGGTCAAGAGTCCAATGTCTTCATCTGCGGCGTCAGGCAGCTCATATTCTTCCTCGATGCCTTTCAACCCCGCCGAGATGATCAAGGCATAGGCCAGATAGGGGTTGGCCGCAGCATCGATACCCCGGTATTCAATCCGGGCAGAACCGGCCTTATTGGGTTTATGTAGCGGGATACGCACCAGCGCAGAACGGTTATTATGTCCCCAGGACACATACGACGGCGCTTCTTTGCCTCCCCATAACCGTTTATACGAATTGACGAACTGATGGGTTACAGCGGTGATTTCGGCAGAGTACCGCAGTACCCCGGCAATGAATCGGCGCGCTGTGGTAGAGAGCTGGTATTCGGCTCCGGGCTCATGAAACGCGTTAGCATCGGACTCAAACAACGAAAAGTGAGTGTGCAAAGCCGAACCCGGCTGTGATCCAAGCGGCTTGGGCATGAAACTGGCGTGCAGCCCCCGAAGAGTAGCTACCTCTTTGATCACAGTGCGCGCCGTCATGATGTTATCCGCGCTCGACAAGGCATCGGCGACGCGTAAGTCAATCTCATTTTGGCCCCACCCTGCCTCGTGGTGGGAGAACTCAACCGAAATACCCACGGCTTCCAACATAGAAACGGCTTCACGCCTAAAATCCTGGGCCACCCCGCCCGGGACGTGATCGAAGTACCCAGCCTCATCAACCGGTACCGGCACACCCTGATCGTCCCACTGGTCTGCCTTGAATAAATAAAATTCAATCTCCGGGTGCAGATAGCAACTGAACCCCATATCGGCGGCTGTGTTCAGGGTGCGACGCAGCACATTGCGCGGGTCAGCCATGGAGGGTTCGCCGTCGGGCATTTTGACGTCGCAGAACATGCGTGAGGTCTGTTCCTCATCACCGCGCCACGGCAGGATCTGAAAAGTTGTCGGATCCGGTTGTAACAACATGTCGGATTCGAAGATCCGCGTGAAACCTTCAACGGAGGAACCATCAAAGCCCAGGCCCTCACTGAAGGCGTATTCGACCTCGGCGGGGGCTAGAGCCACCGACTTCAGCGCGCCCACCACATCGGTAAACCAGAGCCGTATAAATCTGACATCCCGGTCCTCAAGGGTGCGTAACACGTATTCTTGCTGACGATCCATGACTGCGGTATCTCTTCCGATCGGACAAATACTGGGGTTCACCTACCACAATAGCAATGAGCCATTAGACTGTTGGCATGGTTGATTCCCCGTACTCCGTATTGAAAAAGACTCCAGCACGGTATCGTTCCGTCCACTTCCAACAGATTAAGGACGCCGGCGGTAAGTTTGCGATGCTGACGTGTTACGACGCGACCACCGCCCAGATCTTTGATCATGCCGGGATTGAGACCTTATTAATCGGTGATTCTTTGGGCAATGTGGTTCAGGGGCAGAACTCCACGTTGGGTGTGACCATGGACGATATGATCACCTTTTCGAAAGCTGTGGTGGCCGGCACGGAACGGGCTTTTGTTCTTGCAGACCTTCCGTTTGGTTCATATGAAGCCTCGGTTGAACAGGCTGTAGAGTCGGGTATCCAGTTGGTGAAAGAAACCGGGATTTCTGCGGTCAAGATGGAAGGTGGGATCGAATACGCGCCCCACATTCAGGCCCTCACGGCCGCGGGTGTCGCGGTGGTGGCCCATACCGGTTTTACTCCGCAGTCCGAACACGTGTTGGGTGGCTACCGGGTGCAAGGTCGCGACGCAGATGCGAGCACTCGGATGGTGGAAGAGGCCTTGGTCTTGCAGGATGCTGGAGCAATGATGTTGCTCATGGAGATGGTACCTGCCGAAGTCGCCGCCGCCGTTGATCAAGCTCTGACGATCCCCACTGTAGGGATCGGGGCCGGCAATGGCACAACGGGTCAAGTGCTTGTCTGGCAGGATGCTTTCGGCCTCAATCGCGGGCGAGTCCCCTCGTTTGTCAAAAAATATGCTGATGTTGGCCAGGTGCTGTCAGACGCGGCACAACAGTACCGTGAAGACGTGCTTCAAGCTAAGTTCCCTAACGACGATCACAGCTTCTAGCGAAGCCCCCATTCTGCATCTTCTTCGTCTTGCTCGTCCCAAGCCCTGTTGCGTTGCGCGTAGGTCTCAAGTGCATGTTCGGCTTCGTCACGCGTAGCAAAAGGACCGATGCGGTCCTTCGAGAATGATTGAGGACCATCTTCGACTTGGCCAGTTTTGACGTTGTACCAGTAGCGTTTTCCTTCAGTCATACTTCTTTCATACCAGATCAAGCTAGCAGGCAGATAGACTTGTAAGCATGACTTTTACCCCACCTAACCTTGCGTCTCTTCCGGTCATAGAGCCCGGCTCACCCAATTCTCATAACCACCCGGTCGATTCTCCACCGCGCGGTGAACCAGGATCACGGGCACCGCAAGGCCGGTTAACCCCTGGCCTCGTGTCCGCGCAGCTAGCGGTCCCCGATCATATCGCCCGCCCTGATTATGTCGGCAAAAAGGATGCCGTCGAAGGGCTTCATGGCGACGTCTATGACGCCGAAGGTATCGCGAAGATTCGCGCGGCATCACGTCTGGCTGCCGATGCCATGAACCTGGTGGAACAATACATCCAACCGGGGATTACCACGGCTGAGCTTGATCGCATTGGTCATGAATTTATTATTGGTCACGATGCTTGGCCCTCGACGTTGGGCTATAAGGAATTCCCAAAATCTATGACCACCTCCCTAAACGAGGTGATCTGCCACGGAATTCCTGACGACACAGTGTTAGAAGATGGCGATATCGTCAATATTGATATCACCGTGTACAAAGATGGCCACCACGGAGACCATAATAAGACGTTCTTGGTAGGCACCGTTGATGAAGAGTCATGTTTGCTGGTCGAACGAACTGAAAAAGCACTCGAGCGTGCGATCAAAGCGGTGAAACCCGGTCGAGAAATCAACGTGATCGGTCGGGTTATCGAAACGTATGCCAAGCGTTTTGGCTACGGTGTGGTCGAGGATTTTGTTGGACACGGCGTTGGCCGTGAGTTCCATTCAGGGTTGATCGTGCCGCATTACGATACGGCGCCACGTCATAATGAGGTCATGGTCCCGGGCATGGTATTTACCATCGAGCCCATGCTGACCCTGGGGGGCATCGCTTGGGAGTTGTGGGACGACGGATGGACTGTGGTCACAAAAGATCGCAAACGCAGTGCCCAATTCGAACATACCATTGTGGTCACCGACGACGGTGCTGAGGTCCTGACAACCACTGACTGAACTGATCGCAAGCAGACCGGTGGAACCTGGCTTCCCCTTCCAGGCTCCACCGGAGTCTATTAACGGACGAACAGTTTAGTTTGTAGTGGCTCCTCCGCTTCGGGTCGTACCCTTAATTCTTGGATGGCTTTTTCAAAATCGTCGAGGTTGTCAAAGTCTTGATACACCGAAGCAAACCGCAGGTAGGCCACCTGGTCGAGTCGACGCAGTGGGCCTAAGATAGCAAGGCCGACTTCATGGGCATCGATCTCGGCATGACCGGTTGCTCGAATGGACTCTTCAACCTCCTGTGCCAGTTTCGCCAAGTCATCATTGGAAACCGGTCGGCCTTGACAGGCTTTGCGGACACCATTGACCACTTTGGCACGGTTGAACGGTTCGGCCACGCCAGAACGTTTGATAACGCTCAACGACGTGGTTTCCATCGTGGTGAAGCGCTTATCACACGACCGGCATTCGCGCCTGCGACGAATTGCCGAACCGTCCTCTAATGACCGTGAGTCTACTACTCGGGATTCTTCATGTCGACAAAAAGGACAGTGCATGGGGAAGTAAACCTCTCTATAAAATTAGGTCTAAACAAATACTATCCCTACATGTTGTTGTAGTTCAACCCTTTGAGGTACTACATATAGTGACGAGATAGATCTGGACGTCTACCTAAGAGGGGTCGGGTTCTGTTATTCGAGACAGGCTGGTCCTAACAGCACTTTCAAATCTCCGTAGAGAGCAGGATTTGGATTGACTTTATACTGGGGTCCGACTCGCATAATTTCCATGCTCAGATTGCCTACGAGCTTGATATTCACATCGGTGGTGCCCGAGTGATTGCGGAGAACATCACCAAGCTGGCGGATTAACGGTTCGGTGGCTTTGAACGATGGAATCGTCAAATTCAATGGCCCATCAGAACCTAAATCAGTGGTATCAATGATGGTCATCTCTTGAGCGGAGATCACCACCGATCCATCGTCGCGACGTTGCACACGCCCTTTAATGGAGACCACCAGATCCTCTGCAATCACGCTGGAGATTGGCTCATATACTCGCCCAAAGAACATCACATCGATGGACGCTGCGAGATCTTCTACCTCAGCCCGCGCATACGGATTGCCTGAGGTCTTGGCAACGCGGCGTTCGAGGGAGGTGATCAGCCCTGCAATAGTAACAAATGAGCCATCAGCGGGCCCGTCCTCGTCAAGAATCTGACTGACAGTGTAGTCCGCATGTTGATCCAACACCTGCTCTAGACCCTGCAGCGGGTGGTCGGATACGTAGAGCCCGATCATTTCGCGTTCAAATCCGAGCTTGGTTTTCTTATCCCACTCCGGCAGATCGGGCACGGTAATACCAAAGCCGGTATCGACTCCAGCATCTTCGGTATCTTCCAGCAGGGAGAAGAAATCGAACTGGTTATTCGCTTCTTGGCGCTTTTGGACCATCGAGGCGTCGACGGCCTCCTCATGCACAGCAAGCAACGATCTGCGCGTGTAATTCAACGAATCGAAACCACCGGCCTTAATCATGGATTCGATGGTTCGTTTGTTACAAACTTCTTGTGGAACTTTCTTGAAGAAGTCCTGGAAAGTCGTGAAAGCACCTTGCTCATCGCGGGCTTTGACCATTCCTGCAACCACGTGTGCACCCACGTTGCGTACAGCACCCATACCGAAACGGATGTCCGTCCCAACGGGAGTGAAGTTCTGTTCAGACTCATTAACATCTGGCGGCAGAACCTTAATATCCATCCGACGACACTCGTTGAGATATATCGCCAATTTATCTTTATCGTGGGACACCGAGGTCAGCAAGGCAGCCATGTATTCGGCCGGATAGTGTGCCTTCAGATATGCCGTCCAGTAAGACACCAGACCGTAAGCAGCCGAGTGTGCTTTATTGAATGCATAATCCGAGAACGGTAGAAGGATATTCCACAGAGCAGTAATAGCCTCCTGTGGGTACCCGTTATCTAGCATGCCCCGCTGGAAGCTTTCGTACTGTTTGTCTAGCTCTTCTTTCTTCTTCTTACCCATTGCACGGCGCAAAATATCTGCTTGACCTAGCGAATATCCTGCAACCTTCTGCGCGATCGACATGACCTGTTCCTGATACACGATCAAGCCGTAAGTCACGCCAAGAATTTCTTCCAGTGGCTCTTTGAGCGTCGGGTGAATTGGGGTGACTTCTTGCAACCCGTTCTTACGCAGCGCATAGTTATTATGCGAATTCGCCCCCATCGGCCCCGGACGATACAGCGCTAGGGTCGCGGAAATGTCTTCGAAGTTGTCTGGACGCATGAGTTTCAACAGTGACCGCATGGGCCCACCGTCGAGTTGGAACACCCCAAGGGTGTCACCACGGGCCAGGAGCTCATACGATGCTTGATCCTCGAGATCGAGGTTTTCCAGATCCAGCGTGAAGTCTCGGTTCAGTTTGATATTCTCTACCGCGTCCGAAATCACGGTGAGGTTTCGCAGACCGAGGAAATCCATTTTGATCAGGCCCAGCGCCTCAGCGGTGGGATAGTCAAACTGCGTAATAACCTGTCCGTCAACAAGCCGCCGCATAATCGGAATGACGTCAATGATGGGGTCCGAGGACATGATCACACCGGCAGCATGGACGCCCCATTGGCGGATCAAGCCTTCAATCCCTTTGGCAGTCTCAAATACTTCTTGCGCTTCTGGGTCAGTTTGCAAAAGTTCCCGGAAGTCGCCGGCTTCTGAATAACGTGGTGCTTCTGGATCCTCAATATCTGCCAAAGGGATATCCTTGGCCATGACAGCTGGCGGCAATGCCTTGGTCAGTTGGTCACCCATAGAAAAAGGCTTGCCCAACACACGAGCAGAGTCTTTGAGCGCCTGCTTGGTCTTGATAGTTCCATAGGTGACAATCATCGCCACCCGTTCGTCACCGTATTTTTCAGTCACGTACTCGATAACTTCGTTGCGCCGACGATCGTCGAAGTCCACATCGAAGTCCGGCATGGACACACGATCAGGATTAAGGAAACGCTCAAAAATCAAACCGTGTTTCAGTGGATCTAGTTCCGTGATGCGAAGAGCATAGGCTACCATCGACCCCGCACCAGAGCCACGACCTGGGCCCACGCGGATGCCCTGTTCCTTCGCCCAGTTAATAAAGTCGGCTACGACTAGGAAATATCCAGGGAAGCCCATGTTAATAATGACTTCAAGCTCGTAGTCGGCTTGTTTCTGGACATGGGCTGGCACACCATCGGGGTAACGAACCCGAAGTCCGCTATTGACTTCCTTGACCAACCAGCTGGTTTCGTCCTCCCCCGGCGGGGTCGGGAACTTGGGCATGTAGTTTGCTTCAGTGTTGAAACTCACCTCACACTGTTCTGCAATGATCAGTGTATTGTCGATCGCTTCCGGTAGATCAGAAAACAGTGTGCGCATCTCGGCGGCAGACTTCAAGTAATAGTCATTGCCAGAAAACGCGAAACGCGACCCGCCCTCATCATAGGTTGGTTCACTAAGTCTGGACCCAGACTGCAGAGCCAGCAGTGCTTCGTGATGCTTGGCGTCGTGCTGGTGAGTGTAGTGCAGATCATTGGTCGCAACCAAAGGTAGTTTGAGATCTTTGGCGATCTGCAGCAGGTCGCCAATCACTCGGCGCTCTATATCTAACCCATGCTGCATCACTTCGACGTAGAAATTGTCTTTACCGAAAATATCCCGGAACTCAGCTGCAGCATTAAGTGCTTCTTGATACTGCCCCAAACGAAGACGAGTTTGTACTTCTCCAGAGGGGCATCCCGTCGTCGCGATGATGCCCTCGGAATAGTCGTTGAGAAGCTCCCGATCGATACGTGGCCATTTGGCGTACACGGCGTCTAAGGAAGCTTGAGACCCCATCCGGAACAAGTTGTGCATGCCGGTATTGTTTTTAGACAACAATGTCATGTGGGTGTAAGCACCACTACCTGATACATCGTCACCACGTTGGTCCGGGTCGCCCCAACGAACGCGAGTTTTATCTGTGCGATGTTGGTGTCCGGGTGCAAGATAAGCTTCTAGGCCGATGATGGGTTTAATGCCGTACTGTTGGGCCTTGTTCCAGAAGTCAAAGGCTCCAAAAAGGTACCCGTGGTCTGTTATAGCTATGGCTTCCTGGCCAAGACGATTGGCTTCGGCAAATAGTTCATCAAGTTTTGCCGCACCATCTAGCATCGAATATTCGGTATGCGTGTGAAGGTGAACAAAACCATCGTGTTGGGCACTGCCCCTCGCCATATATGGATCGACCTCCGGGTTGTTGATTGACTCGCGTCAGTCAGTCTAATCGTTTTATAAAACTATTCTCTTAAGCGATCGAGCGCGTATTGCAGGTCCATCGAATAATCGGTGGTATAGGACACAAACTGCCCGGTGACCGGGTGGTTGAACCCAAGCCCTACGGCATGTAACCACTGTCGAGTCAGCCCAAGTTCAGCTGCTAGCCCAGCATCTGCACCGTATGTGAGATCCCCAACGAGCGGATGGTTCAGGGCCGAGAAATGTACGCGGATCTGGTGGGTCCGTCCAGTGCGGAGTCTTACATCGACCAGCGTGGCAGTCCCAAACGATTCCAAGGTTTGGTACTCGGTGATAGCTTGTTTACCGCCCTCGACTACACCGAAGCGCCATTCATATCCCGGCATGCGATCGATCGGTGCATCGATTGTGCCACTGAGTGGGTCCGGCAGACCCTCAAGCATCGCATGATAGTTCCGTGTTGGGGTTCGATCGTGAAAAGCCTGCTTTAACCGGCTGTAGGCGACTTCCGTTTTGGCAACGACCATGAGTCCCGATGTGCCAACGTCTAACCGTTGGACAATACCTTGACGCTCTGGTGGACCCGAGGTTGCAATATCGATGCCAAGCGCAGCCAGGCCTCCGACCACGGTGGGCCCACGCCAACCTTGGGAAGGGTGAGCAGCGACGCCCACTGGTTTATCAATAACAACGTAGTGTTCTTCGTCATCGACGACGATTAGGTCCTGCACGAATTCTGCTTTCACCTCGAGCGGGTCGGGATCATTAGGGATGGTTATGGTGAGAGAATCTCCGGCACGCAGTTTGGTGGACTTCACCGCAACCTCATGATTGACTAATACAAATCCGCGTTGAATCCATTCGACAGCTTTCGTACGCGATATGCCGGCGGCGTGCGCTACAACGGCGTCTGCTCGGCCTCGGCTGGTCACATCAACCGTGAGACGGTGTAGTTCTGGGGTGGTCATACCACTACCCTAATCGCGGTCCCCGGACGCTGGTGAGCCGTCGGATTGGTTATGAGCTGTGTCATCGGTCTCAGGTTTACCATCCAGGGTCTTGCCCATCATCACCAGAATGACAATCACGATGATCGAAACCACGATGAAAGAATCTGCGATATTGAATATGGCGAAGTTTGGCAGCGCGATGAAGTCGATTACGTGTCCGATACCGAACCCTGGTTCACGAAAGAGTCGGTCGGTCAGGTTTCCAGCGATCCCACCGGCAAGACTGCCCAGTGTTATGAGCCAGGGTAGGGTCCTTGCCCGAAAGACTATCAAGCACAGCACAATGAGCAGCCCTGCTGCCTGGATGATCGTAAATATCCATGTGTAGTCCGTACCGATGGAGAACGCTGCACCGGGGTTGCGGATGAAATGCCAAGACAAGACGGGCTCGATAACGACAATTCGTTCACCCTCCGACATGTTTGCGAGCACGGTCTCTTTGGTCCATAAGTCAGCGAGGTACGCAATTATCATCGGGATCAAAGCGATCCACCAGGCGCGTTGAGGTACTGGCTTAAAGGCTTTGGCCACGGGTGCTCCTAAGGCATCTTCACAATTTTACAAACACAATGGTCGGCTATTTTCTGCAAAATAGCCGACCATTGGTAGTGGCGTCGACAGCATAGTGGTGTCGAAAAAGTGCCAAAGACTAGTCTGTGACCCGTGCTTGTGAATCGAGGTCTTGCAGTTGATTCTCGATAAAAGCGCGCAGGCGTGAACGGTAATCGCGTTCGAAGCCACGAAGCTCTTCGACTTCGCGTTCCAAGATTGTTTTGCGTTTTTCGAGTTCGTCCAAAGTCTTGCGAGACGTCTCTTGAGCTTCGGTCACCATGCGGTTTGCTTCGCGCTCGGCCTCGGAGATAATTTCGTCGCGTTTACGCTCGCCTTCAGCAACGTATTCATCGTGCAGACGCTGGGCCATGGCCAACACACCGGCAGCTGATTCAGCAGTCGATTCATGTGCGGGTTCTGCCGGGGCTGCTGGAGCGGCTTCCACGATTTCTGGTTCTGGTTCTACTACAGCTTGTTCGACGACTGGTTCAGCCTCGACGACTGGCAGATCGGCGGCAGTAGATTCATCATCGAGGCCGTCCGCAGGTACAGGAGCTGGTACGGGCGCAGATTCACCGGTTTGAGTTTCAAGCTCCGCCACTTGACGGCGCAGTTCATCATTTTCCTGGTTCAGACGGCGTAGTTCCTCAACGATCTCATCGAGAAAATCATCTACTTCGTCTTGGTCGTAGCCTTCACGAAATTTCGTGACTTGAAACTTCTTATTGACTACAACTTCCGGCGTGAGAGCCATGTGGTCACCCCAATTACTTGGTCCTGTACAAAATACGAAAACATTTTGCTTTCTGATCAGTAGGTTGAGCACGTAGCTCACGTCTACTTATGTATCTGTTAGATAACATTAGCATCGCAAATCACTTAACGAGTAGTCGACGTGGCTGTTACGGCTAAATACCTGCTGTATTGAGCAATATTACTTGATTTTTATCAGGCTGTAGCGCCTTGAAGTGCGATAAATCTGATGATCGTGACGATAAGAAAAACTACGATGAACGACAGGTCTAAAGAGACCTGCCCAAATCGCAGCGGAGGTATGAAGCGGCGGAAGAAGTGCAGCGGAGGGTCGGTTAGCGTCATAACAAGCTCTGCAACAACCAGGTTGATGCCTCGCGGACGCCAGTCCCGGACGAAGACATTGACCAACGAGTAGAGGATTCGCACAACGAGGATAAAGAAGTAAATGGTTGCCACCAAGTACAGCAGAGTCCAGAATAATTGCACAAGTCCTCAGTTTCTTCGTCGATACGTTTCGTTGTCGGCTACATTATGCCTGGTCGAAGAAATCTTCGTCCTGTGCTGAGCTGGAGTGACCGTCAACGACGTTTTCCACGTCCGTAGGCGTCAACAAAAATACTTTGTTGGTAACGCGCTCAATCGCACCGTGGAGACCAAATGCTAGCCCTGCGGAGAAATCCACCAAACGTTTTGCTTCCGACTCTGCCATATCGGTGACATTGATAATCACGGGCATACCGGATCGAATTGCCTCACCAATTAGTTTGGCGTCGTTATACGAACGCGGATGGATAGTACGCAATTTGTGCACTTCAGCGCTTTCCTCTCGGGACTGGACCACACGCTTAATCGGTGTGACCGGGGCGCGGTAGTCATCCTTGTCGTCCGGCACAGCTCGCGGGCCAGACGGTTTAGATTCAACCGGCTTGACGGGTTCTGGTGCAACTTCTGCGGCCGTGGGCTCTTCCGGAACGTCAGCTAGTGTAGGACTTGTCTTGCGTTCTTCTTCTAGAAGCTCTTGTTCATACGCTTCGTCACTATCGGCCAGACCCATTCGGATCATGGCCTTTTTGAATCCGCTAACCATGCGCACCTCAAATCCTTGATGGTTCTAGGACACTATTGACCCTAGTAGACAAACAGCAATATTCTTTGGAAATACGCACGTTGGTGCGGTGTGTCGCACACTCTTCGAAGAGAACTTTAAGGTTTCCAGACAAAACCGGCGATGCGTCCGATCCCGGGATGACGGCGATGTGAATACAGCTGGTCATTGGTGTAGGTACATTCTGGTACACGAAAGACATTCACGCCTGCTGATCGCAAGATGGTCTCGGCTGTTGCGGGCAGGTCTAAGGACGGCGTGTTCCAGGAGGTCGTACTTGCAATCTCGGGGTATTCGCCGGCAGCTTCGTCCCGCATGATTTCGGGAACCTCGTAGCACTGACCGCAAATACCCGGGCCGATGATCGCCTGAATTGTCCCGGTTCCACTTGCATCCTGTGCACGTAGTCGTTGCACGGTGTTTTGGAGTATCCCACCTAAGAGCCCAACGCGTCCTGCATGGGCTACTGCGGTGGGTCCGTAATCGGTAGTGAAAGCCACCGGCAAACAGTCAGCCACCAAGATGGCGATGGGATCTGTGCCATCCGGGGAGATGATTGCATCGGCTTCCCCGAGCGTGTCTTGCTCCGCCCAACCAACATCACCGGTTTCTAATGCGGTGGTGGAGTGGGTTTGCGACACGAAGCGTGTCGTACCGGGCATGATGCCCAGTTGCCGTTCCAGTTCACGACGATTGCGCGCCGTGTCCTGCGCCGTTTCATCCTGATCCAGCACCGTCATCGACATATTTCCGGCAGCCGTAGAAGTAAATCCAACGTGGTGGCCAGTATCGGTGCGGTGCTGGTAGATCAGTGACTTACTTGAGGAAATCTGGCACGTCCAAGTCGTCGTTGCGTCGGCTGGAAGATTCGACAACGGTTGGCAGTGGTTCCACGTTTGATTTCTCGGTCTCTTCCTGCGGGCTGGAAGCTACTTCGGCTCGTTGACCAACGTGGTTTGACTCCGGAGCAGCGACCGGACTGATGGCCGAAACCGAAGCCACCGGCGAGGCCACCTGCGCCTGCGGTGTTTCCTGAGCGGCCGGAACCGGGTCATCAAAGCCGGCTGCGATCACGGTAACGCGAACTTCATCGCCGAGATTATCGGAGATAACAGCACCGAAGATGATATTGGCTTCGGGGTGCGCTACTTCCTGAACCATCCGAGCTGCTTCGTTGATTTCAAACAGACCCATATCGGTTCCACCCTGGATGGACAGCAGTACACCGTGCGCACCGTCGATAGAGGCTTCTAACAGTGGAGAGGCAATCGCGGCTTCGGTTGCTTCAACCGCACGGTTTTCGCCCTGTGCAGCACCCAAGCCCATCAGCGCCGAACCCGCACCTTGCATCACAGACTTCACATCAGCAAAGTCCAGGTTAATCAAGCCTGCAGTGGTAATGAGGTCCGTAATGCCTTGGACCCCGGAGAGGAGAACCTTATCGGCTTCTTCGAAGGCTTCCATAATAGAAATCGATCGGTCCGAGATCGACAGCAGACGGTCGTTTGGAATCACAATGAGCGTGTCGACTTCATCGCGTAGTGCTTCGATACCGGATTCAGCGTTCGTCGCACGACGACGTCCTTCGAATGTGAACGGACGGGTCACGACGCCAATCGTGAGCGCGCCTAGTGAGCGAGCGACACGAGCGACGACTGGTGCGGCACCGGTTCCGGTACCGCCGCCTTCACCTGCGGTAACGAATACCATGTCCGCGCCCTTGAGCGCTGCTTCGATTTCTTCGACGTGATCTTCGGCAGCTTGACGGCCAACCTCTGGATCAGCACCGGCGCCCAGCCCACGGGTGAGTTCACGCCCAACGTCGAGTTTCACTTCGGCAGAGGACATCAGCAATGCCTGCGCATCGGTATTAATGGCGATAAACTCAACGCCGCGCAATCCGACATCGATCATTCGGTTGACAGCGTTCACGCCGCCGCCGCCGACACCAACAACTTTGATGACGGCCAGGTAGTTCTGGGGTGAGGTCACGATATGATCCCTATTCTGCGTTCGTGGTGGGACGGAGTTCCAGCTGCGTCCAAGTTTCGTTCTTTAGCTCACGATATGCTGCGGGTCGCACCTGAGCAATGACCATCTGCCGTGTGTCGGCACGATCGTGCAAAATGCACGTGAAAATAGCTATCGAGTGACCGGAAAATCGGGCGCAGAGACATCATACTCGGAGATTTCTGCTGCTTCGTCTTTATCAAGACCTAAAAGAGCCTCTAAGACTTGAGCTTTTTTCTCTGCCTGATCGCTATTACCCCACATCACCATTTTTCCTGAACTAAGCTCTAGCTCTATCGAATCGATGGAGGTCCCTGAGGCGGCACGTACTTGCTCCCGTAGGTCTTCTGGTAGTGAGCCCAGCACCGCCGTGATGGTATCGAAGACCTCTTGATCTGTAACATCAGATGCCGAAGCGACCACAGGAAGATCAAACTCTTGAGCCCTTTTGGATGGGATTTCGGCAAGTTCGGTACCTTCGTCGGAAAACACGACATATTGTTTGCCGCTGGGACTCATAGCAATGGGCTTGTGCTCATGAACAATGACCACGATCCCGTGAGGTGGCTCGGCACGTAAGGTCACATGATCAACCGCGGGGTTATCAGCAAAAAGTTCGGTTACCTTACGGTCCGTGACCTGGGGCAGCGGTATCCCGACGAGGCCGGTGGTGCGTTCCTCAGCCTCGGACTGGGCAACCAGGTCTAGTCCCTCATGAGAGACATCTTCGATGGCCAGAATCGGGCTGAAGTACAAAATTGCCCAGCCAGCGGTCAGGAACGTCAGGATGATACCGGTCCATATCCACAGGACTTTGCGACGTTTCGCTTTGCGGTGTTCTGGGCTCGGTGGCAGTTCGAGCACGATGTGATCATCGGGCGCGGGATTTGAGGGTTTCGCCGTTGATCGCGGGACTGCATTGGTCTGCTTGGCCTTGGGTCGAGCCGGTTTTTTACGGGATTTCTTTTGCTTCGCAGGTGTTACCGTGTCGTCGTCAATCGGATCAAGATTTGTTTCGGTGACGGTTTTCTGGTCGCTATGCAATGGTCGCTCGACCGAAATAGATTTCACAGGTTTTTTCTCAGTAAGTCCCGGGTACTTCTTGGTGACTTCCTGAGGTTGCTTATCTGATGGCGATTTGGACATAAACACTTAGTGGTTACGGTGATCGAGACCGACCAGAATATCGTCGATCAGCTGATTGACGTCTCCTGCACCAAGGGTCAGGATGATGTCACCCGGCGTGGCGGTCTGAACGACGGACGCCACCGCGTGTTGTCGTGAAGCTACTTGCGTGGCATGTGGGTCTCGAGTCTTAAGCTCATCAGACAGTTGCTCGGTGATCAATTCTGCGGTCACGCCATCAATCGGGGTTTCACGCGCTCGATAAATGTCCAGCACCCGACAGGTCGAGGCATTCGATAAAGCTGTGGCAAACTCTGTGGCGAAATCTTGAGTGCGCGAGTACAAATGCGGTTGGAAGATCACATGTACTTTATTGCCACCAGCCATTGCGTTGGCCGCAGTGATCGCGGCGGTGACCTCGGTGGGATGATGCGCATAATCATCATATACACGGACATCATTGACTGTGCCGTGATGTTCAAAGCGTCGCGCCGACCCGGTAAACGACGCGAGCCCCTGAGCGGCTGCGTCGGCCGGTATACCGGCGATGACTGCAGCTAAGAGCACCCCTGCGGCATTGAGCGCGTTATGGGTTCCAGGGGTTGCCAGACGAATCACCTGGTAGTTGCCATCGGCAAATCGGTAGGTCACCTGCTGACCGGTGCCCGATAGATCTGGCTGAATATCGGTGATAGCTAGGTCCAGCCGCTGTTCGTGAGTGTTGATAGTGCCAGATGGGTTCATACTCGTGAGCAAACCGTAGGTATACACCTTGGCGCGCGGAGACTCAACGGTGGCCGCATCACGGTGTCGTTGCCCCAGTGCAGCCGCCCCCGGGTCATCAGCGCATATGATGAGCGCCCCGTCAGGCCGAATGCGGTTGGCAAAGTCTGTGAACACCTGGTGGACGGCTGCCTCGGTACCGTAGTAGTCCAGGTGATCAGCCTCGATATTCGTGACAATAGAGATGTCGGGGGTGTAGTTCAGCAGCGAGCCATCAGATTCGTCGGCTTCTGCGATGAACCACTCCCCTGCACCGTGGTCTGCATTCGTGCCAAGATTGGCGATCGCTGCTCCCACGGCGTAGGAGGGTTCGTAGCCAGCGGAGGCAAATGTCACAGCTGCCATCGAAGAGGTCGTGGTCTTGCCATGGGTGCCAGCAACCGTCAGCACTTTTTTGCCCTCCATCGCGGCAGCAAGTCCTTGGGAACGGTGATAAATCGGTATCCCGGCAGCTTCTGCGGCTTGACGTTCCGGATTATCGGGGCCAGCCACAGTCGAGGCGATAATGACATCGATGGGATGACCGCTATCGGCTTCCGCGCGTGCGATATTCTCAGCAGCGTATCCTACATACAGCGTGGCGCCTTGATCCCGAAGTTGGTCCATGACCGGAAGATCTTTCGCATCGGTTCCGGTAACAGTGATCCCGCGAGCAGCAAAGATTCGGGCGATCCCGGAGACTCCGACTCCCCCGACGCCAAGAAAATGAGCATGGGTGATGTCGTGCAGAGCAGGAATAACAGATGTAGTCATCGAGCGACTTTCGTTTCGGAAATGATGCGAACCATAGTCTCGGCGGCTTCGGTGATGCCGAAGTTCTTAGCGGTCTGGGCCATGTATTCCAGCCGTGCCTCGTCTTGTAGGAGATTCGGCAAACGGGTGGCGACCCACTGCGAAGTGAAATCCTTATCTGGTACGACTACAGCCGCCCCAGATTCACGCAAGCTGGCGGCATTGAGTTCTTGTTCTCCATTGCCCACCGGCAACGGCACCAACACGGATGGCAGGCCAATCGCCGCGATTTCATGGACCGTGCCTCCACCTGCGCGAGCAACAATGAGGTCAGCGGCTTGGTAGACCCTTGACAAACCGTCGATATATTCCACTTGGACATACCCAGGTTTCTCAATCCGGTTGCCGACCTCGTCGGTAATGGTCTTATCGCGGCCGGTGAGATGCAGGATTTGTGCGCCGGTTTCCAAGAGGTCATCAAGTGCACCAGCTATAGCCGCGTTAATATTTTGCGCCCCGGACGATCCCCCGGTGACCACCAAAGTTGTTTTATCGGGGTCTAGGCCCAGCGAACGGCGGGCTTCATGCCGCATGGTAGGGCCTATCGGGAGCTGGGAGATTTCGCTGCGTAGCGGCATGCCGACATGGATCGCCCCTGGGAGGTCGGTATTTTCAAAAGCGCAGGCGACCACCGTGGCAAACCGGGCCGCGAGTTTGTTGGCTAGTCCCGGACGCGCATTACCTTCGTGGACGATGACGGGTATCTTTTCGGCTCGCGCTGCCAGATATACCGGGGTTGCGGCGTAGCCTCCAACGCCGACAACCACCTGGGTTTGGTGTTCGCGTAAAAGTTTTCGGGCCTGTTTGATCGCGGTACGGAGTCGAAACGGTAGCGATACAAGATCGATGGAGACGCTGCGCGGCATGGGCACTTTTTCAATGGTGGCAAACTCGTATCCGGCATCCGGAATCAGGGTAGCCTCCATACCTTCGGCTGTCCCGATCATCAAAATGTTCACGTCGATGTCAGTGTCTTGATAACTGCGGTTTAGTGTCTCAGCCATGGCCAGCATGGGTGTCACGTGGCCTGCTGTGCCACCGCCGCAAAAGACTACGTTCATGGTCGTATTCATTGTCTCGATTGTACGCTTTCTTTGACCTTGGGTTCGGTGGTCACAGACTGGGTGTTGTGTTGAAGTTCGTGGGCCTGGTGGCGGGCGAATGATAGGACGACACCGACGGCGAGAATAGCCATCAGCAACGCTGAACCGCCCGCCGAAATAAATGGCAGCGGCACACCAATGACTGGCAGTAGACCAGTGACCATAGCAATGTTCATGAAGGCCTGTCCTAGCAACCAGGTCATGATGGCACCGGTGGCAATCCGTACGAAATGATCGGTCGTATTATATGCAACTCGGAACATGCCCAGGCCCAACGTGATAAATAATCCGATAACAAGCAAGGCGCCTAGTAAACCGAGTTCTTCGCCAAGCACGGTGAAGATAAAGTCGTTGCCGGCTTCTGGAATGTATGACCATTTCTGTCGTGATTGCCCCAACCCAAGACCAAACCAACCGCCCGAGGCTAAGGCAAAGATCCCTTGTTCATATTGGTAACAGGGGTCTGCCGGGTGATCACACTGACCTAGCCAGGCTTGAATACGTAACATGCGGTTCGACGACATCATGGTCAGAATTGCCACGACGAGCAGTCCGCCAGCCGCGGTGGCCAATAGGTACATCCCTCGCATGCCACCCAGATAGAGAACCACGGCGATGATCATCGACAAGATCAGTACGGTACCCAGGTCACGGCCTGCGCCAATCAACACGACGAGCAGTGCGCCGAAGGGAAATACCACCGGTACCAGTAGGTCTTTACCATAGGCGGTGTATTTGAGTTTTTGGCTTAGTGCAAAGGCAGCCCACACGCTAAAGGCCAGTTTGGCTGCTTCGGCGGGTTGGAAAGAAAAGCCTGCGACTCGAATCCAGTTGCGGTTACCGTTAATCTCGACACCAAGCGGGGTAAAAACTAACAACAACAGGAAAATTGAAGCAAACAACATGACCACTGCCAGTTTGTGATAAGTCGTCCGGCGCCATTTGCCCATCCAGAACAACAGGATAATCCCGATGACAGCGTAGAGCCCCTGGGAGCGCAGGGACGAAAACGACCCGGCCCCACCGATGTATTCGACCGACGACGCCGATAACACCATGATGACACCGATGAACGTCAGTGCCAGGGTGGGACCCAGAATCATCCAGTAGGCGGATTTCGTAGAATGCTTACCGGTCAACCAATCCCAGACACGAGCTGCGGGAGGTACGGGACCTTGGGTCATGTCGTGCTCCTGGTGCTTGTGGCTTTAGTGTCCTGGATAGTTCAGATCGGCTAACAACTGGGCAATGGCTTCGGTGAACTTTTCACCGCGCACATTGTAGTTTTCGAACTGGTCCATCGATGCGGCGGCGGGTGATAGTAAGACCGTGTCATGTGGTTCGGCTAGCTGGTGGGCCAAACGTACGACGTGGTGCATGACCGCTGCTCCGTCTGCAAAATCCACTGTAGTGTGTTTGAGGTAATCAGCGTGTATCGGCACTTCAGGCGCGTGTCGCTGTAACGCTTCGATTATGGGTTGCTGGTCGCTCCCGATTAAGATAACCGCCTTGAGATGCGACTTGTGAGTTTGTACCAGGTGCTCATAAGACGCCCCTTTGGACAAACCACCGGCAATCCAGATAATCGGATCATAGGTTGCCAAGGCCGCATCCGTAGCATGCGGATTGGTGCCTTTTGAGTCGTTGACCCACAATACGTCATGAAAATGCGCAACGGCTTGGATACGGTGTGGTTCTGGTTCGTAACTGCGAAGACCAGCTTGTACAGCGGCTGGTTCCACGCCCACGGCTCGGACCAGGGCAGCGGCTGCTAACGCGTTGAAGACCATGTGCTTCGGCGCGGGATTCCCGATGTCAGCAAACTGTGCGAGTTCGAGAGCTTGTGTGGCGCGGTTTGCAAGATACGCCCGGTCCACCAACAAATCATCAACGACACCGAGCATCGAGCGCTGTGGGGTATCTGTGGTGATACCAATCGCACGGCACCCCTCAAGGACGTCGGCGTCTTCCACCATGCGTATGGTCATGGGTTCGTCGTCGTTATAAATTGCCGCGATGCGAGTGTTCTCGTATATCTTGGCCTTGGCCGCTGCGTAGTTGTCGAAACCGCCGTGCCAATCCAGATGGTCTTCCGCTAGGTTCAACACCACGGATGCTTCAGGTTCGACGTGGTGTAGCCAGTGCAACTGGAAGGAAGACAATTCAACGATCAGCAAGTCAAAGCCGTCCGGATATCGAATCGCATCCAGAATCGGTCTGCCAACATTGCCAACCGCTACAGCGTCTAGCCCTTGTGCCCGGGCCATTGATTGCGCCATGGTAGCCACAGTCGTTTTGCCGTTTGTACCGGTGAGTACGACCCATTGTGCGGTGCGCCTGCCTTCACGCTGGCGCACGCGCCAGGCGAATTCTACGTCTCCCCAAATCGGGATGCCAGCGGCTTGGGCTGCGATGAGGACCGGGTTATCTGGACGCCATCCCGGCGATGTGATGACCAGGTCGATCTTGTCGCCTATCAGGTGTGCATCCGGTAGTCCCTGCACGGCGTGGGCGCCCAATTGCACCTCCTTGACACCTACGATCTTCAAGGTGTCAGCAGCTTGGCGATTGGCCTGGGTATCTTTGCCGTCCACAACGAGGACGTCAGCGCCGAGTTCGGCTAATGTATCGGCGACAGAGAAACCAGTTACTCCAAGCCCGGTGACCACAACGGATAGGTGACTCCAGTCGGCGTCCCAGGTGGTGAGGTTATCGAGGTTGGTATTCATCGAAGGATCACCCATTCGGTGTAAAACAAGGCCAGTGCAGCGACCACAAAGGCTAGGCCGATGAGCCAAAATCGGACGACGACGGTCACTTCTGCCCACCCTTTGAGCTCAAAGTGGTGCTGAAGGGGCGCCATCAGGAAGACGCGTTTGCCGCCGGAAATCTTGAAGTACCCAACCTGGATGATGACCGACAATGCGATAATAACCATCAGCCCGGCCAGAACTACCAGCAAGACTTGGGTCTTGGAGAAAATGGCGAAGCCGGCCAGCGCACCGCCCAACGCCAGCGAACCGGTGTCTCCCATAAAGATTTTTGCCGGCGAGGTATTCCACCACAAAAAGCCCATCAATACGCCGGCCAAGATCGAACCGAGCAAGGCAAGATCCATCGGATCTCGGACTTCATAACAACCCCCGGAACTTGTGGCACTATAGCAGGATTGATTGGCCTGGAATAAGGTCATGAGGACGTATCCGACGGCTACCATGGCCACGGCACCAGTTGCCAGGCCGTCGAGCCCGTCAGTGAGGTTGACCGCGTTGGTTGTTGCGGTGGTGATGAGATTCGACCACAGGACAAACAGGATGGCTCCGGTGATCGTGCCGAAGAACGCGAGATCCCATGAGGTATCCCGGAAGACCGAGATCGCAGTAGATGCCGGAGTCAGGCCGTTTTCGTTCGGAAAATTCAGAGCTAGGACGGCGAAGGTAATGCCAACGGCACCTTGGCCAATGATCTTACCTAACGGGGTGAGGCCCAGGGACCGCTGATTCGAGATCTTCATGTAGTCATCAAGAAAGCCGATAAGACCCATGCCCGCGGTCAGGAATAACAAAAGTAATGCTGACATTGTGATGCCAGAGTTTTCTAACCCGAGCAACATCATGAGCCAATGGGTCAAGAAATATACGATGACAAAATTTAGCACGATGACCACACCACCCATCGTGGGGGTACCGCGCTTGGTTGCGTGAGTTGTGGGGCCGTCGTCGCGGATAATTTGTCCGTATCCACGTTTATTCAACAACCGGATAAACAACGGTGATCCGACGCCGGTGAGTATCACGCCGAGCACGGCGCCGAGGAGTAGTCCAATCACTTGCGTTTCTCCTTGTGCGCTACAAGTTGTGCCGTGGTGAGTTGATCGGCGAGCTCCCACAGTCGCGTTCCGTTGGAACCTTTAACAAAGATGATATCGCCGGGTTCAACGTGCTGTGCTAGCAACTCAAGAGCTTCATCATTCGATAACACGTAATCAACTTCATCGCCCCAGGAGCCTTCGTTGACGGCGCCAGTATAGAGAGCCCGGGCCGTGGACCCGACCACAACGAGCTGATCGATATTGAGTCGCACGACCACCTCACCCAGCAAAATGTGTTCTTTTGCGTGGGCGTCACCAAGTTCCAGCATCGGGCCGAGCACGGCCCAGGTGCGTCGTCCGGTGTTGCGACCGAGCATCGCTAGGGTTTTCAGACCGGCACGCATAGATTCTGGGTTGGCGTTATAGGCGTCGTCAAGAATGGTAATGCCATCAGGACGATCGGTGCGCGCCATGCGGTGGGCCGATGTCGCAGTGATGGTCGGTATGAGAGATGCGATCGTGTCGAGAGGAATATCGGCAGCGAAGGCAGCAGTTGCTGCAGCCAAGAGGTTGGTCGTGTGGTGTTCACCGATCAGTTGTGCGGTCACGTCGTAACCGGTTCGGTCAGCTTCATCAGCGTCGGACCCGAAATACTGCAGCGTGAAGTGCGGGTTTTCGTTTTTGGTGGTAGCCGCGTCCGCGGCATAAACGAGGCGTTCGCGTTGCGGGGGTGCATACGCAGCCGAGAACCACAGGGTCGAAGCCTGGTCCGGAACACGCTCCGCCATTTCAGCAACGCGAATGTCGTCGGCATTCAGAACCGCTATGCCGCCGGCTGGCAGGGCCTCGACAATTTCGCCTTTGGTCTGGGCGATGTTGTCAACCGAGCCGAAGGAGGCAGCGTGGGCGGTACCTACGGTCAGTACGACCGAGATATCTGGGCGGACAATATCCGTCAGTTCGGTGATATTGCCAATGCGGTCGGCACCCATCTCTACGACCAGATACCGGGTATCCAGTGCAGCGGTAAAAATCGTCAGTGGAACTCCAACTTCACCGTTGTAGGATCCCTGCGGTGCAGTGGTGGGACCCTGAGTAGCGAGCATCGCTGCAAGAGCGTCCTTGGTCGAGGTCTTGCCAACAGATCCGGTGATCGCTATGACGGTCGTTTCAGAGTGCTCCCGGATTTTATCTACGATGTACCGAGCTAAGTGACCCATCGCTTGGGTGGAGTCTTCCACGATGACGGCAGGATCAATGGCCCCTAGCCCGTCCTGAGTCTCGCGTTCTGCCAGGATCAAGGTGGCCCCCGCTTGGCGGGCTGCGGTGATGAAGTTATGCCCGTCGGTGGTTTGCCCGCGCCTGGCAATAAACAGCGCGCCGGGATTCATCTCCCGGGAGTCGGTATTGGCCGAAGTCACGACGGAGTTGGGATCAACGGTAGCCGTCAGGCGACCCCCAGTGGCTTCAGCTATCTGGTTCGCATTGAGTTCAATCATGTCGCATTTGACCTTACCGTTTTAGTCCGTACTTTGTGATGACCCGGGGCTGGTTGTGACGAAGCCGTGATCCGCCAGAGCTTGACGCAATACTTGGCGATCATCAATCGCAAAGCGCTGTCCAGCCAGGTCCTGATGTGTTTCATGGCCACGTCCGGCCGCTAGAATGATGTCGTCTTTAGTGGCCAATTGCACAGCGTGAGCCAGCGCGTCACCTCGCGGAGCGATTTCAATGACTTCGGGTGCGTGCGCGACCTGCTGGGCTTGGAGCTGGGCTGCTTCGATCACAGCTTCCCGAATATCTGCGGGATCTTCATAGTGCGGATCATCATCGGTGATAATCACCACATCGGCGTGTTGGGCGGCTATGCGTCCCATAAGAGGCCGCTTGGCGGTATCACGGTCACCGGTGGCACCAAAGACCAGGATCGTGCGTGCTGCTTGACCGTTCGGAACGCGCTTGGCCCGGTTGACTGCTTTAAGTGCTTGGGTGAGACCATCGGGGTTATGCGCGAAGTCCACAATAACCGTTGGCTCATCACAGATGACCTCCATCCGCCCCGGGACGGCGGATTCAAATGGCGCACGCTTCGGGTCAGCTAAGACTGCGGCAATGCGGTCCCAATCTTGCCGCTCATGACCGGTCAAAACCATGACGGCGGCCAAGGCGGCGTTGGCCACATTGAACTCGCCGGGCATGCCAACTCGCGTGGCGACTTCAAATCCGGATTGATGGCGCAGGCGGAACGCGTACCCGAGACCTGCGGGTTCGCATTCGATGATGATCCAGGTAGCTTCGGTATGCGCGGTGTCCACGACGGCGACCGGGCCTAGATCGAGTGTTACTGCCCCGGGACATTCGGCGGCCAGGCGTTGACCCCATTGCGGTTCTGTTCCCCCATTCAGCGTGATGACCTGACTGGCCGCACGCTCGGGCTGGAAGAGCAGGGCTTTGGCGTTGAAATATTCATCCATGCTGCCGTGGAGATCCAGATGATCCTGGGTCAGGTTCGTAAAACCGGCCACTTGGTAACGCAACCCGAAGGCGCGTCGATAGTCCATGGCATGTGACGAGACTTCCATCGCCATGGTTTCCACTCCAGCTTCGCGCATTCTTGCAACCAAACTGTGCAGCTCGGGTGCTTCTGGGGTAGTGAATTCAGATGGTGTGGCCACACCGTTAATACGCGTCTCAATAGTACCGATCAGACCGGTCGTGTACTCCAAGGCAGTTAAAAGGGCGTTGACAAAATACGAGGTCGTGGTCTTGCCATTGGTTCCCGTCACTCCGTAGACGATCGGTGTTCCGGCCGTATGGTTGCCATAGATCAGCGCAGCTGCATCGGCTAGTGCTGTGCGGACATCGTCGACCACAATGTATGTGAGCCCCTCGGGCATGCGAGCCATCCCGCTGTCATCGGTCAGAACGGCTACTGCACCCGCTTCGACAGCCTGGTTGATGTAATCGGCACCGTGGTGTCGCGCCCCGCCGACCGCAGCATAGAGGTCGCCTGGTTGAACAGCTTTGGAGTTCATAGAAATACCGGTCACCGTCTGTGCGGAGTTTCCGGTGAGTACAGGCCGATAGCGTGCAAGCTGTTCGACGAGTGCTTCAAGTGTTGTGTTTATTTTCGTTTGTGGTCGTAGCATGGTCAGCGCGGTGTGCCCGCCGTCTTGGATTACCAAGGCCTTTCCTGTGGATCTTCTGTAAATACATCATAGTTTTGGGGTCCGGTATCAGACGGCGGCACAGAATATTTACTCAACAGATATTCCATCACATCCGCTGCGGTATCGGTTACCTGCCACGTTTTCCAGTCCCCTTGTGGACGATGCACCGCAACTGAGACCACGAATTGTGGATCATCGAGCGGGACGACGCCGGTAAATGAGGTGGTATACCCGTCGTAGCCGCCGGCTCCGGCGGCCTCACCGGTGCCGGTTTTCCCACCGACTCGGTAGCCGTCGATCTCGGCCGCATATGCGGTGCCTTCTTGCACGACTCCCTCCATCAGTTTCAGCATTTCATCGGCTGCCTCTTCGGAGACGACCTGCTTCGGTTTTTCGGACGATTCCCATGTTCTTTCCACGCCGTCCTCGTCAATGTATGCATCAATAAGACGGGCCGGCATCATCTTGCCACCATTAGCCAGTGCTTGGAAAATTCGGGTGGTGTGCAGTGAGGTCAGCGAATAGCCTTGTCCGAAGGTAGTCGTGAAGTGTTGGCGCCGATCCCAGTTCTCCCAGTGGGTGAATTGGCCCTGGTTCATGCCGCTGATCCCAAGATCGATCGGCTCGCCGATCCCGAACTTTTTCATGTACTCCCAGCGTTGTTCGGCACTGAGTAATTCTGCTACTTGGACGGTTCCGGTGTTATAGGACCGAGTAAAGATGCCGGCGGTCGTCATGTCGTATGTATCGTGTGGCATCGAGTCGCTAATGACTTCGTTATTAAAGGTCTGTTTGTTGGGTACGGTCCATTTTTGTTCGGGCGTTACCACTCCGGCATCCAGCGCCATAGCAAAGGTCACCGCCTTGCCTGTGGAGCCGGGCTCGAAAGCTTGGCTCAACGCGGTGGGACGCCAGAACAGCTGATCGGTGTCGGTAGGGTCTGTCGGGTCTACCGTCTCGGAATCCGCAAGTGCCAGGATGTCCCCGGTCTTTGCGTCCATCACAACAATGTTGCCCCATTTGGCATTGTATTGATCAACCTTGGCAGCGATAGCTTCTTGGGCATACCAGGACACGTCAAGATCGATTGTGAGGCGAATGTCGTCCCCGTCGATCGCGGGGGTTTCCGAAAATGAGGCATTCGGTATGCGAACACCATCGGCGGAGATTTCAAAGACTCGCTGGCCTTCTTGTCCGCGGAGTTGCTCGTCTTGGGATCGCTCAATGCCTTCGAGTCCGTGTCCGTCATGGCCGTTGAAGCCCAGGATGGAACCGGCAACGGCCCCATTAGGATAAATCCGTTCCGCTACTGGTTCGGACAATAACCCGGGAATGCCAACGTCGAGGGCTTTTTGGCGGATTTCCGGAGTGACACGTCGAGAAACGATTCGGTATGGTCGGTCGCCAACCATCAGTTCTTGGAGCTCGGGGTGATCGATGTCGAGAATTTCGGAGAGCTCTTTGAGTTGTTCGTCGATATCGAGATCCACATAAGCGGACTGCTCCGGGTCCCAGACTCGGGAATCTTTGACTAGTCGTTGATCAACGACAAGGTCGTAGCGTTGCACGGACTCGGCCATTACATTGCCGTCGCGGTCGAGAATCGAACCACGTTCCGGAGCTAGTGTGACAGGCCGGGTGCGCCGATCCATGGCTTGTTGTGCTTGATCTTCGGCATCGATACCTTGGATAAACAGGAGTCGTCCGCCTAACACGAAAAGACTAACCATGAGCAACACCATGGTTACTTTCAACCGAGTTTGGGGGACTCGGCTCATGGGGGTATTAGGCACAGGACTCACCTACCTTCAACATAGCTAGCCAGGGGCCCGCGTTAGTTGTCGGTCGGCAGGCTGATCTTGGGTCCTTGAAGACTACCTACTGAAGACGTTTGAATTGTGTCTGCCACGCCATCTTGAGATGTTGAATTTGTCGCACTTGTTGGCGGCAAAGAGACCTGAGGTTCAATAATTTTCACCGTGTTGGACTCTGGACCTGGTACTTCTCCGTTGGTTACGGTCACTGGGTCTGAGGTGTCGTGGGCAGGTAACTCAACTTCAGCTGGAATACCAGTACTGGAACGCACAGTAGGTTTCGCGACAAAGCTGGTAGGCGTGTTCTCTGCTTCTGCTGCTGTGGCAGTGCCGACGATCTCACCCGATGACAAATCGATGGAGGCCGTTGTTCCAGGTAACACCATTCCCATATCCGCAGCTTGCTGCGCGACTGCCTGGGGCGCGGATTTTTGTGACAGTTGTTGCGCTAGCGCTTCATTCGTTTGCGTAATGCCCGTCAGCTGGGCGTTGAGTTCTACGAGTTCATACTGTCGGTTGGACAGGACGATATTGACCACTAAAACAACCAGGAGCGCAATGACCGGTATGGAGAGCACAAAGATGCTATATCCGATCGGAGCCCGTTTAAGCTGGCCTGAGATGACCTTGAGTTGGTCACGTCGTGTGCTTGCTTCAGAATCGCCACCGGTGTGTCTGGGGCGCACGCCTGGTTGGTACTGATATTCCAGCTTCCGGGCGGTCGATTCCACTGAGTATTCGGGACGCAATGCGCGGATGTTGGAGGGGGAAGTGGTCATCCGTTGCTCCTGGTAGGTCGAATTTTTACTATGGCACGGACCTTGGCAGATGCCGCACGTGGATTCTGAGCGATTTCCTCTTCGGTTGGTTTTTCAGTCCCCCGGGTGAGTATTTCAACGACTGGCGCATACTCTTCCAGTTCAACTGGGAACCCCGGAGGTGTCAGACTCGTTGCTTCCTGTTGGAAAGCCTTTTTAGTAATTCTGTCTTCAAGCGAGTGATAACTCATAACAACCATTCGGCCGCCAATGTGAAGTCCTGCCATAGCTGCTGGTAGGGCGCCACGTAGAATATCGAGTTCCTCATTAACTTCAATTCGGAGTGCTTGGAACGTTCGTTTCGCGGGATGTCCCCCGCTCCGTCCAGCAGCGACCGGGACAGCCGAGCGGATGACGTTGACCAGATCTCCGGTGTTAGTAAATGGTTGGGTTTTACGACGTTCGGTTATGGCCGTGGCAATTCTGCGAGCAAATTTTTCTTCGCCATACCTGCGAATAATGTGTTCAAGACGTTTTGGGTCGTAATCATTGACCACGTTCGCTGCACTAAATCGGGCGGTTGGGTCCATGCGCATATCAAGGGGTGCATCGTAAGAGTAGGCGAATCCACGATCGCGTTCGTCGAGCTGATAGGACGAGACACCCAGGTCAAACAGATACCCATCTGCCGCTGAAACGCCTGCCGCAGCTAAGGCTTCAGCAATCTGGTCATAGGTGCCATGGAACGCAATAAAGCGGCTCCCGAATGCAACCAGTCGCTCGGCAGCGAGCGCTAAGGCTTGAGTGTCTCTATCAACACCTATGACAACAACGTCGTGGAAACGGTTCAACATGAGCTCGGTGTGGCCGCCCATGCCGAGGGTTGCGTCGACCAATATGGGCTGGCGTTGTTGCTGACGAGCAGCTTCGACTCCCGGGGCGAGAAGATCGATCACGCGATTAGCCATAACAGGAACGTGACGCGCAGCAGCGTCGGGGCTAGCTTGCTCGCGACGCTGGTCGCTCTGGTCGAAGACTGCCATCGCGCTCCTCTGCTCTACGTCGTTACTGTCCTGCAAAAATGAGGCTCTTACCCCAGATCCCCATCCGTGCACCTGGCCCAGGGGAAGACGGGCCAGCTGTTCGGACAGAGGTCTGAAATAAGAGACCTTGTCATATATAGATTTATGTACTCACAGAATCTTGCATCAGAACAATCCCGGAATAATTTCCTCGTCAGTATCAGAGAATGCTGATTCCTGCTCTGCAAGGTAGTCATTCCAAGCCGTCTGGTCCCAGATCTCTGCTCGGGTGCCGGCGCCAATGACTGCAACGTCTCTATCCAAGCCCGCATACTCTCGCAGCGGTGCGGGGATAGTGATTCTGCCTTGCTTATCCGGGGTTTCGTCTGAAGCACCGGACAGGAAGACACGAATGTAGTCCCTGGCCTGACGTGATGAGAGCGGCGCTTCTCGCATCTGATTGTGCACTCGCTGGAATTCTTCCATCGAAAACACGTATACACAGCGCTCCTGACCTCTGGTTAATACCAGGCCGTCAGCTAGTTCATCTCTGAACTTCGCTGGCAAGATCAAGCGGGACTTCTCATCCAAGCGAGGAGTGTATGTACCCAAGAACATGGCACTACCTCCAGCGTGGTTCGATCCTTTTTGCTCTTGCTCTGCGATCACCGTCCTCGTCGTGCTCCACTTTACCCCACTTTGCCCCACATACAAGGCTTCATCCCTCATTATTCACGAATTTTCGAGAAATTTTCAGTCTTATCCAGGGTGTCCCTCACTAGGTAAAACTGCACAGTCTCGCGCTCTTATGCGCTGGTGTGTTGAAACGGAGTGCTCTGGGGGTGATGGTGGGGTGGCTGTTCTCGCTGTTAGTGACAATTGTGACAATTGTGAAAGATGAGCGTGACTCATCGCTCAGGTCTGCGAATCTGGGTCCGCGATTTAGAGCAGATGGAGCAAAGTGGGGCGCTTCGGAAAGCGCTACCACCAACAATCTCGTTACGATGGAGTCGGTAAATGATCATCGGCCTGTCTACCGGTGGTGCCTCGACTGAAAGTATTGATGTGCAGACCTTCACTTCTCGGACCGAGCAACCGGATGCCGGTCGGCGAGCACGTAAACGTATATGGACTGCGCTCGTGTGCGCTTGTGCACTGGTTTTGGCAGCATGCGGAGCAGACGTCAATAGCCGGCTGGAACTCGATGAAGATTTTTCGGGCACAAGAGCTTTTGTTATGACTATGGCCGAGACTGATATTGAAGCGTTGTCCGGCGGTCTTGACTCTGCGACTCAAGCTCTTGAAGCACATACCCCTGAGGTGCTCTCGTTCGAGGGCATTGAGCAGCAGGAGGAAGGCTACAGCGCTACCTTCATAATGTCTTTTAGCGATATTGAGGACTATCAACATAAAATCCGCGCTCTTCTGGATGCTTCAGAGGTATCAATGGCAGACCGCGACATGAACATTGAGTTGGATGAGCAACCGTTGGTGACCAGGTTATCTCTCCAGGAAAACTTTTATAATGATGACCTGATGGGCTGGGCTGCGAATGCTCTCCTGAGTGAGGGTGTCGTGGCCGATGACGCCACAGTTCTGACCTCTAGTGGCAGAGCGACGGTGATTTTTGCAGGCGAGGAGATCGCGACTTCCACCTCCCTCCCCCGCATGAACTTCGAGCTATCCAGCGATCATCGGTTTCAAGACGTTGGATTAGACGTGGAGTTCTTAGAGACGGGCGAAATTCGAATTACCATGGCCTATCTGATATCTGGCGAGTCGGCTGCGATACAAAACGACTTTCTCACCCGGCAGGTGACAGAACTCAACGATCTTGAGGGGCTTTCCGAAGCCGTCGCTGATTCAGGCGCCAAAGACTCTCCGGACGATAGTGGCGGTGAAAACCGGCAGATCTCTGCTCTGTTTTCGACGCCTGAAGCGGCCGATGCGGGGATGAAAGTATTGCTGAAGCATGACGATGCATCATTTGAGAAGCACGAAACGTCCGATAAAGATTCTCCAGATGTTGTTACCCAATACGCGGGATCCAATTGGACCTGCGAGCAAATCTGCGATCCAGCTAACTTACAACAGCTAGACGGGGACACGACCTTTCCTGAACAGTGGAAGCTAGTCGATGAGCAACGTGGTGAGGGTGAGTTCTTTGCGGAGTTCAACCGTGGTATGCCGCTGCAACAAATGACTGCAGCTACGCGTCTTGACTTCAATGGCAACATGACACAAACCTTTGAATTTGTCGTTGATAACGCCACGATAGAAGGTCACGAGGCGACTGTGGCTGCACGATTTTCACCGCCGCCCAACACCGGTTCATTCCATAGCGCAGTTGAAGGCGACAAGACGGTATACACCACGACATTTCAAGCTCAAAACGCCCATGGTCTCACGACTATGCTTAACGACTATCTACAGGATAAAGGCATAGCGGCTCCTGCCACGATTGATCACGACGCGATTATCGGGATCTGGGCAAATTACGATCTACGTGTTGATATCTCCCCTATTTGGGAAGTGGTGACCGGCGGAGTAGAGGACGCAACCACCTTCAGCGTGCAACTACCCGCCATGCATACCGGCCACACCCAGGATAGTGAATCGAACGAACGCACCGTACTTATCGAAGACTCGACTGGCAGTTTTATTATTTACGCGAATGGGCCCACGTCGACAACCATCTGGGTCGTGGTTCTGACCGTCCTTTTCCTGATTGTCATCGTTGTCTTGCTGTTTCGGATGCGGCGTGCTGCCACCAGGGTGTGGGGTGTTGCTACTACACATCCCGAAGATGCGAAACCATATAACGTGCAAGGGCCCAAAGACCGACTGACTGAAACCGAAATCTTTGAGGCGCCCCTAGTTCCGGGCGCACAGGACCAGTCCACCACCCAAACGCCGAGACAACGTGAAGCCACGAAGCAGTTGGAGCACCCTGGACCATTTCCAGATATTCCAATTCCGTCACACACTCAATACCAGGAACTACAAAACCGACTTCGCAGGAAAAGACACGATGGAAAGTCGGGTGAGCCAGAGCCGGGTTCGGACGACGCGAATATGGACGATGACGCTAACGGGGCCTCCTAGGATTCCCACAGAGTGCAGGCAAAGAAAAGGCCCGTAGCGTTTGCTACGGGCCTTCAATGTGAAGGACAAGTGTCAGAGTCGGGAAAGCTACTGCTGACGCCGCCGTTCGTCCCACCGGGATTCGAGTCCTTCCATAAAACCTTGATTAGACTTCAGGGTGCCGGAGCCGCCACGACGACCGGTTTTGCTAGGTGGTTTCGTGGTCCGTTTTGTTGCCAAATAGATGCCGCTACCCATGATGATGAAACCGATGATTCCCAACCAAATTGCATCAATCGTCACGCCGGTCAATAAGACCACGATACCAATGGTGGCGGTAAGCACCCCCAGGACGATATTGCGTGTTGAGAATCGACGTAGCGGCCCCTTGGCATTCATTTGCATCTGGGACGCAAATTTGGGGTCCTCTGAAATTAACTGAGATTCAATCTCAGCAAATACCTCTTGCTCTCTATCTGATAAACCCATGGTCGCCTCCACATGTGATACCGAAAACTCGGCGAGTTTTCAGTTGAGTTTGTTTCTATTCTAGAGTTTTTGCCTGACTATTTGCTGAGATTGTCACACGGTGAACTACAACTTTCAACATCTAGCCGTCAGGCATCCTCGCTCGGCGTTCATGGCTCAAGAGGGTTGCGGGCTTAATTGCTGCCCCTGGGAATTTCTGTGCCACGTCATCCAGAATCTTGTCGGTAGCTTCCCAGTCTTGCTTCGAGTTGCTCTTCAAGCTGGGATCTACCAAGTCAAAAAGCGATTCTTGAGTCTCAGATTGTTCAACCGGCGCGGCTACTCGGTCTGCTCGCACGCCGAGCAATCGGACAGGGTGCCACCGCTGTCTCAGGAGTTCTTCGAGCAAGTTCTTGGCGTGCTGAAAGAACACTGCACCTGAAGAGGCTGGGGCTTTGAGTGTTATTGACTTGGTACGTGTCGAAAAATCGATGTCTTTGATCTTCACGGTCAATCCACCGGCGGCTAGACCCTCAGAGCGCACGCGTCTTGAGCACTCATAGGAAAGGTCTAGTAGATACTTTTCCAGTCGGTAGGCATCGGTTATGTCGTCATCAAAAGTATGTTCAACGGACATCGACTTCGCTTCGTGCCGAGGTTCCACTGGCCTCGGATCGTCACCTTGCGCTAATTGAACGATCTGTGGCCCAATGGACCCCAGCCAACGCTTCATACGAACCGGATCTTGAGCAGCGAGATCCCCTACTGTACGAATGTCGGCGTTATTGAGCCGCTCCAATAGCTTCGGGCCCACACCCCAGATCACACTAACTGGTAATGGCTCGAGATATTCGCGAGTTCGCTGCGCTGGGACAACCCCTATGCCATCAGGTTTAGAGCGCTCGGATAAAATTTTGGCCAGGGATTTAGTGGCAGCCACACCGATCGTTGATGATAGCTCGGTGGCTTCCCGTATCTGCTCTTTAATAAGGTTGGCTATTTGAACAGGACTTCCGAGGCGTCGACGGGCGCCTTCGACATCCACAAACGCTTCATCGATAGATAACTGCTCGACCTTAGGAGTGACCTGATGAAGGACCTCCATAACTCGTTGCGAAGCGCGCGTGTATTTTTCCCTGGTCGGCTCGATGACTATCAGACGCGGATAGCGCGCAAGAGCATGGGCCATTGGCATGGCGGAGCGGATGCCAAATTGACGAGCCTCATATGAAGCTGAGGTGACAACTGATCTCGGCGATCTGCCACCTACCACAGCGGGACGGCCGCGGAACTGTGGATAGTCCAGGAGCTCTACGGACAAGAAGAAGGCGTCCATGTCGACATGCAAGATCGTTGCCTCCCAAGACTCATCGACGCACTGCTGGCCGGACACTGAGTTTTGACCCGCTGAGACCATATGCCTAGTCTACGCCGCGCGACCGGTAGGGTTGAGATGAACAACATTTTGCTGAAATGTTCAGCAGACAGGAGACTCAACATCGTGACGACACTGGACGCTGCCTGGTTTCGGACGAAGGTCCAAGATCGAATGCAGGAATTACTTGCCGAGTATCGCGACCGCGCTAGTCATATCGCAACCTCTGCAGAACCGCTGGTCGCTTCCATTGCACGGTTAGTAGAAGGCGGCAAGCGCCTCAGAGCGCTTCTAGCCTGGTGGGGTTGGCAGGGTGCGGGCGGTGCCGCCGATGATCCTCGCATCATCGAGGCAGGTGTGGCACTTGAACTGTTTCAAGCTGCCGCTTTAATCCATGACGATGTCTTAGATCGTTCAGACACACGGCGGGGACAGCTTGCTGTCCATAAGAGCTTCGAGAAGTTGCACCACGATGAACAATGGGCCCAGGATGGTGCACACTTTGGTGTATCTGCAGCCATTTTGGCCGGAGACCTGGCCCTTGGATTGAGCGAAGAGGTCTTTTCGACCACTGCCGACGCCACCGCATTCGCCACACCGGCTCGCGAAGCTTTCCATGCGATGCGTTTTGAAGTGATGACCGGGCAGTATCTGGACATCTTGGCTGAAGCTCATATCCCTACAGATCCGGCAGTAGCACTGGAACAGGCCCGAACCGTCTTGCAATATAAATCAGCGCATTATTCCGCCGTCTGGCCCTTCGAACTCGGTGGGATTCTTGCTGGTGCCGATGAAACGACCCTAAAAACCTATCGTGACTTTTCCACTCCGCTCGGCATGGCATTTCAGCTCGATGATGACCTGCTAGGAGTGTTTGGCGATCCAACCCTGACGGGTAAACCTGCTGGCGATGATCTCATTGAAGGCAAGCGCACCGAACTGATCGCTCATGCGTTGAAGAATCTGGAACCCGAAAAAGCTCAAATGCTCAACAATTTCCTTGAGGATCCGCAGGCCAGCGCACACTCAGTCGATGAGATGCAACTGCTCATCGAATCTTCTGGCGCACGGGCGGTGGTTGAAGCTGAAGTGCAGCGTCTCGGCCAAACAACCTACGAAGCGCTCGGAAAGCTGCCAACATCACGCGACGTACAATCTGGCTTGGAGCAGCTAGTCTCCGGGTTACTACATCGCCAGCACTAGTTACTACCAGGCTAATGCCTGAGCTCGGCGACGAATCTCGGTTTTCTTACCAGCGTGGAGCGCGTCGATAGGACGCCCTGGCAAGGACTCATCGTCGGTAAACAGCCACCGGATAATCTCCGCATCCGTGAACCCAGCGTCGGCCAGAACCATGATGGTGCCACGAAGCGGTTTGAGAATACCGGTCTCCGTAAAAAACGCTGCGGGTACGTACCGTACGTTGGCCTCACCGCGACGAACGTCAACGAGCTGTTTTTCCTTAATCATCCGGTGAACTCGGGTCACAATTACATCAAGGTGTTCTGCGACATCTGGCAGCGTTAGCCACTCGCCGACAAGTGCTTCAAGATCTTGGTTTTCCTTCACACCTCAACTTTATCGCAGTTTTCAGCCGTTTCGGGACGCTTAGCGTATTCAACACAGGGAACCTAGTCATTTAATGACGATCAAACCTCTTCTCTTAACATTTGTCCCTTCAGTCATGTATATTCACTCATGTAACATTTTCATCACGTACACCTCGACGCTATTTTTGTCACACAGTGCACAAGAACTTCCCCTGGCTCGGGTGCCTGACGCAAAGAGGAATACGTTATCCATGACTGACCGTACTTCCGGGGCTTCTCGGTTTTACAAATCAGCTGTTGCGACATCGGCTCTGCCGTTACTTGCCTTAGGCTCTGCCACTGCAGCCCCCGCGGCGGTAGCCGATGCACCCAGTACGGCATTGAGTCCCAAGTCTGCAACAGCTGCCAACCTGACAGCAGCACAACAACAGCTCGAGTCAGCCCTGATCCCAGCGGATCAGGTCGCTGTGGCGCTGCCAGCGCGCTTTACCCAGCAACACTTCCAAGCAGCTAAGACCTCCCCCACGACCTATAAGGTGAAATCGGGCGAAACCCTGGGGCACATTGCGCTGAAGCACAAGGTCTCGCTTTCTAATTTGTTGAAGTGGAATGAACTCAAGGCCTCGTCGACCATTTACCCCGGTGATGTACTGCATCTTGGTCCGACAAGTGCCAGCAGCTCGGCTCCGCGGAACGCTTCTTCGACATCTTCATCGGACAGAGGCACTTACAATGTTAAAGCCGGTGATACATTGTCGGCCATCGCAGTTCGCAATGGAATCAGTCTGTCGACTCTCTTGAATGCCAACGGCCTCTCGATGTCGTCTGTTATCTATCCAGGACAATCGTTGAAGCTTTCGGGCTCATCGTCGTCCGCAGCCCCTTCGAAGAGCTCGAAGTCGTCCGCTTCATCGAGTGGCGGCACATACAACGTGAAGTCTGGCGACACCTTGTCCGGCATTGCTGCCAAGAACAACGTCAGTCTGTCAACCTTGTTGAACGCCAACGGCCTGTCTCAATCTTCGATTATTTATCCCGGTCAGCAGTTGAAGCTTTCGGGGAGTGCTTCTAATTCTTCGTCATCGAAGTCGACATCCGGTACGAGCTCATCGAATGCCTCGAGCTATACCGTCAAAGCCGGGGACACCTTATCAGGTATTGCAGCCAGAAATGGCGTTAGCCTGTCTACGATCCTGAAAGCTAATGGATTGTCGTTATCATCGACGATCTTTCCGGGACAGAACATTAAACTTTCAGGTACTGGCGCAAGCTCATCCTCTACATCGACGAAGAAAGCTTCGAGCTCATCGAATGCCTCGAGCTATACCGTCAAAGCCGGGGACACCTTATCAGGTATTGCCGCACGTAACGGTGTGAGCGTTTCGACCATTCTGAAAGCTAACGGGCTCAGTAGCAGCTCCATTATTTTCCCGGGTCAGACACTTAAGCTTTCGGGCACAGCTGCTTCCTCAAGCAGCTCCGGCTCATCATCAAGTAGTTCGGGTGGCGCGTCGAAGAGTGCTGGTACCTACACCGTCAAGTCTGGAGACACCCTGTCGGGGATTGCTGCGCGCAATGGCATCAGTCTGTCAACGTTGCTACAAGCTAATAGTCTGTCGCGGACGTCGGTCATTTACCCGGGTCAGAAACTCAAGCTGTCGGGTAGCGGAGGTTCAGGCTCAGTATCGACGGCGTCATCAGGCAATGATGACCAACTTGTTGGTAACACGTTCTTGCACTACACCTATCCGGATCACGTTGTAGCCAACGCGAATGCTAATAAGCGGGCGCTACTGGCGGCTCCAATGCCGTCACGGGAGACCGTTCGCCAGATGGTTCGGAATACCGCAGCCTCGATGGATGTAGATCCTCGGCTAGCGATGGCACACGCTCAGGTGGAATCTGGGTTCGACCCGGCTGCGGTTTCGCCTGCCAATGCCATCGGAACCATGCAGGTCATCCCAAGCTCCGGTGAGTGGGCATCCCAACTTGTCGGCCGCAAATTGAACCTGTTGGACCCACAGGACAACATCACCGCGGGCGTGGCGATCATTCGTCACCTGCAGCGTAACAACCCGGGTGATATCGGCATCGCTGGCTATTACCAGGGCGAAGGCGGCGTCCGGAAATACGGTATGTACCCCGATACCAAAGACTATGTCGCCAAGGTCAAAAACACCATGAGCAGATTCTAATGAAACTCTTCTGATAGGAAACGGATACCCGGTCAGCATTGCTGGCCGGGTATTCTATGTGTTGTGAATACCCCAGCAGGACCCTCGCTCGTCGGCATCACTGTCGATAATCGCTATGCCATCACGCAGCGGTTAGCGCACGGTGGTATGGCCACGGTCTACCGTGCTATCGACACCCGTCTGGACCGCGAAATCGCTCTGAAGATTCTGCGTCCCAGCATGGCCGAAGATCCAGCTGTCATCGAAAAGTTCGAGGCTGAAGCCAAAAACACGGCCAAAATCAATCACCCGCACGTCGTCAATGTCTATGACCAAGGTGTCGGGACCGCTGGAAATGGCACTGTAGCGTTCCTGGCGATGGAATTCATCGAAGGCCATACGCTGCGCGAGGTGATGCGGGCCGCCGGTCGAATGACTGTCGAAGAAACATGGAATATTGCAGTTCCTATTATTCGTGGGGTGGCCGCGGCGCACCAAGTCGGCTTGGTACATCGTGATATCAAACCTGAAAATGTACTGGTCTCTCATGACGGCGACATTAAAGTTGCGGATTTCGGCCTAGCTCGCGCTGCATCTAACCACACCGGCACGGGGATGGCACTCATGGGCACTGTGTCGTATATGTCACCCGAATTGGTCACGGGGGAACAAGCCGATGAGCGCTCCGATGTCTATGCTTTAGGTATCGTAATTTTTGAAATGCTCACCGGGCAACGGCCCTTTAGTGGTGAGTCGGCTGTAGCCATTGCGGTGCAGCACACCAACTCGCGTGTCCCGGCGCCATCAACTTATGTTCCAGGTATCAGTGCTGCGGTTGACGATATCGTATTGCACATGACCGAACCCTCCCCCGAGGACCGTCCGGCAGATGCCACCGAAGTACTGATTTTGATTCGGCACCTTTTGGAAAATCCCGAAGCCGCCGAAGAACTGGCCGGCCAGGACAACATGGACGACGCTACTCAGGTCTTTGATGACGCTGCTACCGGCACGTTCGGTGTTGAAGAACATGCCGACGACGCTGCCAATGCCACGGAGCCACCCCCGCCACCACAACCTAATGTCACAGTGCTTCCGCCTTCGGTCACGGCAGAAGCGTCCCCGATGGGGGCAATCGATTACTATCAGCGTCCCGCGGTCGAGCAGCAATCAGCTGCAACTCCGCAGGTACGAGACTTCGGCAATAAGAAGCAATATGAACCGGTCCGTGCGTTCGCTCCGATTCAGACCTCACGGGCTGCCATCATCACACTTCTGATCATTATGGCTGCCGCTGCCACAGTTCTGTTAGGAAATTGGGCAGGCGCAGCGCTGATGAGCTGGATCTTTGGCTAAGGGGCCATCGGATATATTTCGAAGTTATTTCGCACTGTCTTTGGCCAACGACTCAGCAACCAAGAACGCGAGTTCCAGAGACTGCTGATGGTTCAGCCGGGGGTCAACGAGCGTTTCATAACGCTCATCAAATGCTGATTCATCAATAGCCACTGAACCGCCTAAGCATTCAGCAACGTCATCACCGGTAAGTTCAATATGCAAGCCACCTGGGTGTGTGCCAGTAGCGTTAGCTACTTCAAAGAATCCGCGAACCTCGTTCATAATGTCTTCAAGGTGACGGGTCTTGTACCCGTTAGCAGCGGTAATCGTGTTGCCGTGCATGGGGTCGGTAATCCACAGCGGCGTTGCACCTTCTGCCTTGACGCCTGCCATAATGCCTGGCAGCTGCTCGCGAATCTTATTGGCTCCCATACGCACGATGAACGTCAGACGACCTGGTTCACGGTTCGGATCCAACTTGTCAATGAGTTCCATCGCTTGTTCGACCGTGGTGGTAGGGCCCAGTTTCACGCCGATGGGATTCCGGATGCGGGATAAGTAATCGACATGCGCCCCGTCGACCTGGCGGGTGCGTTCACCGATCCACACAAAGTGTGAAGAGGTGATGTAAGGTAGACCGGTTCGCGAGTCGATACGGGTCAGTGCGCGTTCATACTCGAGCAGCAACGCTTCGTGGGCAGAGAAGAACTCTACGGTCTTCAGCGCATCGAAGTCAGCGCCGGCGGCTTCCATGAAGCGAACAGCGCGGTCGATTTCGGCTGCTAATTCGTCAAACCGTGCGTAAGCCGGGTTCGACATGAAGCCTTTATTCCAAGAGTGCACGGTCCGAAGGTCTGCGAACCCTCCCGTCGTGAAAGCACGAATGAGGTTCAGCGTCGATGCCGACGTGTGGTACGCCTGGACCATGCGCCGCGGATCGTGTCGGCGGGATTCTTCGGTGAAATCAAAGCCGTTGACAATTTCGCCACGGAAAGACGGAAGCTCCACTCCATCACGAACTTCGCTATTTGAAGAACGCGGCTTAGCAAACTGCCCCGCCATACGGCCCATCTTGACGACGGGCATCGATGCACCATAAGTCAAGACGGCAGCCATCTGCAGGATGGTACGGATGCGTGCAGAAATTTTATTAGCGGTTGCTCCTGCAAAAGTTTCTGCACAGTCCCCACCTTGCAGCACGAAAGCCTTGCCTGCGGCAACTGCCGCGAGACGCTCCCGCAGCACGTCAACTTCTCCCGCAAATACCAGCGGGGGGACGTTTGATAGCTCACCGATGCTTTCTTCCAATACCTGCTGGTCATACCACTGCGGGGCCTGTCGCACATCAAGATCCCGCCATTCATCCAGGCCAGGATAATCAGCGGCACCCTGTGAATGGGTGGTGCCAAACGGCTCTACAGCCAGATTTTGTTCCGCAGTGTCAAACATCATGGAGACAAGCATACGACCCGCCGATACACGTGAGGTAGTTCATGACGCTAAGAGCCCAAACTAGGCCGTATACGAGCCGGAAGTTTACGTAGAAATCATGAGCTATTCATCCTCTCACACCCAGCACTATGCTGGAGTTGATGAATACGAAGCACTGTCTGGAAATCCTCGACCCCCACCCCTCCGGCTCGCTGAGCGACACCAAGGTGCGTTGGGGTGTCGTATTGGTGCATGGTTTTACCGCCGGTCCGAGCTCAGTCTTGCCCTGGGGTCGGGCTTTAGCCGCAGCTGGTGCGACGGTTATTATTCCGACACTTCCCGGGCATGCCACCACTGTCAGTGATCTCGCACAGACTGATGCTGGACAATGGCGGCGTCAGATACAGCAAACCTTGGATCATACATTCGTTCAGGGATTCGACCGCCTAGCGGTGGCCGGTTTATCCCTAGGCGGCACCTTGGCGCTCGACGCTGCAGCTCATCGCGCCGTTGATGCCACCTTATTGGTCAACCCCGCGTTGAGCTTTAAACCATTAGACCAGCTCGGGGTGGCCCTTTCTCCGTTATTCCAGCGCCTCATTCCAACGGTTGGGCCATTGGCAGGGGATATCAAAAAAGCTGGGGTTCTTGAAGATGCCTATGACCGCACACCGGTCCCAGCAGTTGCAGAGTTAGCGAAACTCATTCGGACGGTACGCAGCCGGCTGGCTCAGATCAGCTCACCAGTAACGTTGTACTGGTCGTCTGAAGATCATGTCGTTCCAGCAACGTCTGCAAAGATTCTACGACGACACATCGATCCCAATCTTTTGCGGACCGTCGTCTTAGACAACAGTTATCATGTGGCCACGCTAGACAATGACGCTGCAATGATCCACCAAGACAGCATCGACACGCTACTGAGTCTCTCTGGAGGTGTGCATGGTTGTTCCTAACGAGCCCGATAAGGAGTGGGAGGACATCGTTCGCCGCCTCAGAGGCAGCACAGATGAAGCCGAGTCAGCGCCAGTTGCCAAACCCCACACGTTCAGCCCTTCTGCCATGCAAGGGCCACGCGACTACACCGTAGCCGAAGAAGTCGTCGAGGAGTTTCAACCACCCAAACCTCAACCGATTGCAACGGGCAACCCCAGGGTCCTGCTGTCCTGGACCGGAGTGATCGGTTCGGTGGTTGTCTGGCTTCTCGCAGCTCTACTCGGGATGCCCCTTTCATGGTGGCTGGCGAGCCTAACTATCGGGGCGTTCCTTGCATGTGCGCTGAGTCTTTTCTTCCTTCTCCCTCGCACCCGGGAACACCTCGACCAACACGGTGACGGCAATTACGGTGACGGCGCCAAGCTATAGCACCTCATGATCCCCAGATTTCTTAATACGTGACGTCTCGTCATTCGCATTACCGACTAGTAGAATGTGATTTAAATCGCACACCCTTGCTTACTGAGGAGCAAATTTTGCAAGAGATCATCATCCCTCCGGTCGCGGAAGCCCCACACGACTCAAACGCAACAGATCTAGTCGAAAATCAGTACCGACAAGACCCTCACCATCCACTTTTTGCACGGCAGTTACAACCCGGTCAGTGGACCGATGTTTCGGCTCGTGAATTTCGCGAAGACGCCAAGACTATCGCTCGCGGCCTAGCATCAGTCGGAATCGAACCCGGTGACTCAGTTGCCATCATGAGTCCGACTCGATATGAATGGACTCTGATTGACCTAGCCATCATGTACGCAGGGGCCGTCACGGTACCTATCTATGAAACGTCCTCCCCTTCGCAGATTGCCTGGATCGTGCGAGATTCTCAAGTCAAAGCCGCTATTGTCGAAACGTCCGGCCATGCTCGAAGTGTCCAAACAGCGTTGCAGCGCGAAGCGCTACCTGAACTCAAGGGCACCTGGATTATGGAAGACGGTCTGGATGATTTGCGAGCGCTGGCAGCCAATGGGCCTGACGCCGAAGAAATGGAGCGTCGTCGTTCCCAAGCAAACCTTGATGACGTGGCCACGATCGTTTATACCTCCGGCACGACTGGGCGTCCGAAGGGATGCATGATCACTCACGGCAACCTCGTCAACCTTTCGCTCAATGTTTTGCATTCCGAAATGCACGAAGTACTGACTCGGGATAGTACGACGATCCTGTTCATTCCGCTGGCCCATATTTTTGCGCGCTTCATTTCCTTCCAGACCCTGGCTGCAGGCTCCAAAGTTGGTCACACCCCGGACGTCAAACAGTTGGTCCCGGACTTAAAATCTTTCCAGCCAGATTTTCTGCTGGCCGTCCCGCGAGTCTTCGAGAAGGTTTATAATTCAGCATTGCTGAACGCTCAGGAGGCCGGTAAAGGAAAAATCTTTGAACGCGGAGCCGAAATAGCTGTCGAATATTCAAAGGCCAAGGAAGCCGGCCAGCTCGGTACTGGCTTGCGTCTGAAACACTGGGTCTTTGACAAGCTGCTGTACTCCAAGATACGAGCCGCCATGGGAGGCAACGTTAAGGATGCCATTTCCGGCGGAGGGCCATTGGGGGCTTATTTGAGTCACTTTTTCCGCGGCATCGGTGTCAGTATCAAAGAAGGCTACGGCCTGACCGAAACCACCGCGCCAGTCACCGTAAACCGCCCGGGCAAAACCCGGGTGGGCACGGTAGGTCTGCCGACTCCAGGGTGTGGCATCCGGATAGCCGATGATGGGGAGATTCTGGCCAGCGGTGTCTGCGTGTTCAAGGGGTATCTCAATCTGCCTGACAAAACCGAGGAAGAACTCGTTGATGGCTGGTTTCACACAGGAGACATTGGTCATCTCGACGACGATGGGTATTTGACCATAACCGGCCGGAAGAAGGAAATTCTCGTCACCGCAAGCGGTAAGAACGTGGCTCCTGCCCAACTCGAAGATCAGATCCGTGCGGACGGGCTGGTCTCTCAGGTCATCGTGATCGGTGACAATCAGAAATTTGTGGCCGCACTTGTCACTCTTGATGAAGAGACCGCGCCCTCCTGGCTCAAGCAGCGTGGCCTCGAGCCGGCCATGTCGATGGCTGAGATGGCTACTCATCCCACCGTCCGAGAATACGTTCAAGGGCTGGTTGACAAAGCTAACGAGTCCGTCTCACGGGCTGAGTCAATCCGCGAATTTCGTATTGCTGACCGGGACTTCACAATTGAAGCCGGACAAATGACCCCGTCGCTGAAGATTCGGCGCGAAACCATTTTGCAGGATTATCAACACCTCGTGGATGATATCTACCAGACGGCAACTAAATAATGACTAAGTAAACCGAACACCGCGTCGGTGGGAACTTTTCGGTTCGAGCCGGCGCGGTGTTGTTTATGCTCAGTTTAGAGATGACCCGAATCCGGGACGTCCAGCCCTAATAACGCGTTTTCTACCACTTCAGCCATTGCGGGGTGGATCCAGTACTGCCCACGGGCCAGCTGATGTGCGGTGATCTCGAATGACATCGCGGTCAACAGGGGTTGAATCAGGTTCGTTGCTTCCTGACCCATAATGTGGGCCCCCAAGATATGACCGGTAGCCTTTTCTGCGACGACTTTCACGAACCCGTCGACATCTTCCATCGCCCAACCGTATGCGGTATCACCATAAGACTGTACTTTCACGGTGATCGCATCCGCCCCATACTCGTTCCGCGCCTGGTCTTCGGTAAGTCCCGCACTCGCGATTTGCGGGCGGGTGAAAACTCCCGCTGGGATGGTCGCCAGCGTATCGGGTTTCATCTGCTCCGGGTTTTCCATGTTGTGCGACACGAGACGTTGTTCATGGTTCGCCACGTGCTTGAGCATCTGCGGGTTCGCGATGTCACCAAGTGCCCAGACGCCATCAAGCGGTGTGCCATCTGATAGGACACGTAAATATTCATCACGTGCAATAAAACCGTCGTCCACGTCGATTTCTGCTGCACGAAGGTTGAGCCGATCGGTATTTGGGACACGTCCGGTGGCCAGAAGCACGACGTCGCCGATGAAATAATCCACGACCTCGTCATTATCATGTCCGGTAGCGCTGAGATTGACTCGCAGCCTACCGTCGTGGCGTTCAATTGAGTGCAGGGTACGGTTGAGGGCAACCTGCCAGGATTCCTTGGCGACCCGGGTGAACTCATCGGAGATGGTGTTGTCATGGTCCGACAAGAGCTGACCAGAGCGGTTGATGTGAATAACCTCGGAACCCAGTCCTGAAAACACCGCTGCGAATTCGGATCCGATGTATTTGCCACCGACGATAATGATACGTTTTGGGAGGACTTTAAGTCGCATTACAGTGTCTGAGGTGTGTACCCCTGGAAGGTTGATCCCTGGGACGTCAGGCAGGCTCGGCCGAGAGCCGGCTGCGACCACGATGTGGTCGGCTTCCAGCACTCGTCCGCTGGAGGTTGTCAGCTGCTTGGGGCCGGTGAAGTGGACTTCTTCGGTAATCAGCGTCGTGTGGTCCAGCTGTACGTCGCGGTAGTGCTTTCCGGCTTCTGAAATGGCATCGATGCGGTTGAAGATTCGGTCGCGAATTTCTGGCCAATTTGTCGCATCGACGGTCAAGTCGACGCCGAGGCGTCTTGCGTCACGGGCTGTCGCAGTGAGTTGCGCCGGATAGGCAAACATTTTCGTGGGAATACACCCCACATTCAAGCAGGTCCCGCCAAACACACCGGAGTCGATGATGACGATTTTTTTATTATCCCAATACGGGGTGATAACAGAATTTCCGGATCCGGAACCAATAATGGCCAGATCGTATTGTTCGATGCTCATGCCATTAGTGTAGTGGTTCCGAATCCGGTACTGACTTCCTGGTTCAACCTAGCGTCATGCGGGGTCGACAACTAAAATGAGGTCGTTTCCTTCCACCGGCGTTGGGTTCTTCAGGACGACACGAGACACCGTTCCGGCGACGGGGGCGGTGATACCGGCTTCCATCTTCATGGCCTCGATCGTGGCAATGGTGTCTCCGACCTCCACGGTCGCGCCTTCGTCGACGATGACTGTGACGGTTCCAGAAAACGGTGCCGGGACGTGGCCGGTATTCGATGTATCGGCTTTTTCGGCTTCATGCACGTTGGATTTCACGGACCGGTCACGGACCTCGACCTGTCGCTGTTGGCCATTGAGGGTAACCATCACGGTGCGCATACCTTTTTCGTCTGCTTCAGACACTGCCTGCAACGTCGTCAGCAGACGCACGCCTTTACCCAGCGAAATAACATGCTCCTGGCCCTCAACCATGCCGTAGAGGAAGTCGCGGGTGTGCAAGACGGAGGTATCACCGTAAAGCCGCACGTGCTCTTCGTATTCGCTCGTGGGTCCGGGAAAGAGCAATCGGTTGAGCGTACGACGACGGGTTTCACCCGCTTCGGCCAGTTTCGCCTCGTCTTCTTTCGAGATATCTTCAACTTCGATACCCGCGCTGTCGCGGCCCTCCAGGGCTTTGGTGCGGAATGGTTCTGGCCAGCCGCCGGGAGGATCCCCTAACTGTCCGGATAAGAACGCAATGACCGAATCGGGAATATCATAATTGCGTGGATTTTCTTCGAAATCGGCTGGGTCGGCATCCGCCGAGACCAGCGCCAGGGCAAGGTCACCGACGACTTTCGATGACGGTGTGACTTTGACGATGTCGCCAAGGATATCGTTCGCTGCGGCATACATGTTTTCGATCGATTCGAACCGCTCCCCTAAGCCCAAGGCGATGGCCTGTTGACGCAGGTTCGAAAGCTGGCCGCCCGGAATCTCATGGGCGTAGACACGGCCCGTGGGAGATGGTAGTCCCGACTCGAACGGCGCGTAGATTTCACGCACTGCCTCCCAGTAGGGTTCTAGTCCGGCAACATGTTCTAGGCTGAGCCCTGTCTCACGCTCAGTGTTATCGGTCGCTGCAACCAGAGCAGACATGGAGACCTGCGAGGTGGTACCTGCCAATGCAGCAACTGCGGTGTCGACGGCATCGACACCGGCCTCAGATGCTGCTATTAGTGTTGCCAGCTGGCCACCCGCAGTGTCGTGCGTGTGCAGATGAACGGGCAGGTCAAAGTTCTGACGCAAAGCCGTGACCAGCTTGCTTGCCGCTGCCGGTCGCAAGAGCCCAGCCATGTCCTTAATCGCCAAAATGTGTGCCCCAGCACCGACCATGCGCTCGGCCAGGTTTAGGTAGTAGTCCAGCGTGTAGAGCTTCTCGTTCGGGTCCAAGAGGTTGCCGGTGTAGCACAGTGCCGCTTCGGCCACCGATGAGGTGTTTTCCCGCACTGCGGTAATAGCCGGGATGATCTGGCTGACGTCGTTGAGTGCATCGAAGATCCGGAAAATATCAACCCCTGTTTGGGCTGCTTCTTCAACGAATGCTTCGGTGACACGCTGTGGGTATGGAGTGTAGCCTACCGTGTTGCGCCCACGCAGCAGCATCTGCAGTGGGATGTTCGGCATTTCTTCGCGCAGGCGAGCCAACCGGTCCCAGGGATCTTCGGATAAGAAACGCAATGCGACGTCGTAAGTCGCCCCACCCCAAACCTCCGCCGACAATAGCTGAGGCAGCAAATGGGAAACCGCCGGTGCTGCGGCCAGCATGTCGCGAGTGCGAATTCGAGTAGCTAACAAAGACTGGTGAGCGTCCCGGAAGGTCGTATCAGTGACTGCTAGGCCGTCGTGATTCCGTAGTGCTTGCGCAAAGCCCTCGGGTCCTTTGTCGACCAGGACTTCTCGCCACCCGCTCGGTGGGGTTTCTTGTGAAGGACCATCAAACGGGCTGCGATCCGGTTCATCAGACTTATCGCCTGGAAAGTGAGGCAGTTTCCGCCGAGGATCCATGCCTTCGATGCGTGGGCCGTAGGGCTGATTGACCGTCACGTCGGCGAGATATGACAGCGCCCGAGAACCGCGGTCTTTGGACCGGTTGACCTGCGTGAGGTAGGGATTTTTATCAATAAAGTCGGTGGCGACATCCCCGTCAATGAATTGTTGATTGTCAAAGACATTCATCAAAAACGGGATATTGGTTGCCACCCCACGGACGCGGAACTCAGCTAGGGCGCGGCGTGCTCGGCGAATGGCGGTTTGGAAGTCGCGACCACGCGCCGACATCTTGACCAGCATCGAGTCAAAGTGCGGTGAGATCTCTGCGCCTGTGTAAATGGTCCCGCCGTCGAGGCGGATGCCCGAACCACCGGCAGAGCGGTAAGCCGTAATTTTACCCGTGTCGGGCCGGAAGTCATTCGCTGGATCTTCGGTGGTGATACGACACTGGATTGCAGCGCCCCGGATCTTAAGGTCTTCTTGACGAATACCGAGGTCCTCCAGAGAAGCGCCAGCAGCAATGCGGAGCTGTGAAGCAACCAGGTCGACATCAGTGATCTCTTCGGTAATGGTGTGCTCCACCTGGATACGCGGGTTCATCTCAATGAACACGTGCTGCCCGGCGCGTTCGCCTTCGGTATCGACCAGGAATTCTACGGTCCCAGCGTTTTGGTAGTTCATCGCTTTGGCGAATTTAATCGCATCGTTGTAGAGGCGCTGGCGCAGTTCATCGTCGATGTTTGGAGCCGGTGCAATTTCGATGACTTTCTGGTGACGACGCTGCATCGAACAGTCACGTTCAAAAAGGTGGACGACGTTGCCGTAATTATCCGCAAGGATCTGCACTTCGATATGGCGTGGGCGCAAGACCGCTTGTTCTAGAAATGCTGTGGGATCCCCGAATGCGGTTTCGGCTTCGTGCATAGCGCTTTTGAGCGCATCTGGGAGTTCTTTGGCGGTCTCGACTCGGCGCATGCCGCGGCCACCGCCGCCAGCCACCGCTTTAACGAACAGCGGGAAACCGATGGTATCGGCTTGAGCAATAAGCTCTTCGGCGTCTGGGGAGGGTTCTGTTGACTTCAAGGTCGGCACACCAGCACGCTCGGCTGCGCGTAGTGAGGCGACCTTATTTCCCGTTTGTTCCAAAACCTCGGCGGGTGGACCAACGAAAGTCAGACCGTTTTCTTTGGCTTTTCGAGATAGCTCGGCATTCTCAGCTAAAAATCCGTAGCCCGGATAAATGGCGTCTGCACCCGATTCCAATGCGACTTTGATAATACTGTCAACATCGAGATAGGCCCGAACGGGATGGCCTTCTTCACCGATCCGATAGGCTTCATCGGCTTTTTGCCGGTGGATAGAGTTGCGATCTTCGTACGGAAAGACAGCGACAGTCTTAGCGTTGAGTTCGTGACATGCGCGGAAGGCGCGCACAGCGATCTCGCCACGGTTAGCGACCAATACCTTTTTGAACATTGGGTCACCACCGTTCGTGTGGGCCGAGTGATCTTGAGTTTCAGCCAAGGTTCCTCCATGGTGTGTTGGTGCTGTCATGCGTAAGGACAGGCGCTCAGGTAGGTTCAAAGATACCGGTCCTGTATACATTGAACATACGTGATACTACCCACGTTCTTGCTCATTGCAAACAATATGTACCGAGAAGAGCCAGTCCCAGAAGTTCTCGCGTGGCTTGCTAGAATGTGGTAGCGACCAAAATGTCTATTTCACAAAATAAGGTGCAATCGTAGTGCAGGTTATCTCTATTTCCAGCCTCAAGGGCGGCGTTGGCAAAACTTCCATAACCCTTGGTTTGGCATCTGCGGCTTGGGCAGCTGGCATCTCGACCCTAATTATCGATCTTGACCCGCACGCTGATACGACCACCGGTTTAGGCATCAAACACGATGATGCAAGTACCGAAATCGGCACGATGTTACGTAAGCCCAAACAGTTTCGCTTGCATGAGCATGCCGTAACCTCCGGGTGGATGGAAACCAATCAGCCGTCTGGCGCAGCGACAGGAGTGCTCGATGTTATCCGGGGTTCAGCTCAAACGTCGTTATTTGAGAAAGTGACAACCCGGCGCCGCGAGATTAACCGCCTTGTCACGTTGCTAGGTAACACTCAAGGCTATGACTTGGTGCTGATCGACTGTCCTCCCGCGCTCAACGGTGTCACGCGGATGGCGTGGGCGGCATCGACTGATGTGCTCCTCGTGGCAGAACCTAGCTTGTTCTCCGTTGCAGGTACAGAACGCACCTTCCGGGCCTTAGACCTGTTCCAGCGGGAATACGCGCCAAAGCTTGAAAATACCGCTGTCGTAGTGAACCGCGTTCGAGCGGCCTCGACCGAGCATAAGTATCGACTGGCAGAGATGCGTCGCATGTTCGGCAAAAGGATGTTAGACGTCCAGATACCTGAGACCTCGAATTGGCAACAGATCCAAGGAGCCGCATGGCCCGTGCATGCTTGGCCCGGTGACACCGCTTCAACAGCTGCGCGCACGTTTGACCAGTTACTTCAGGAACTTCATCAACCGAAAGTCCCGTCGCGTAGGGCTCTTCAGGCGTAGTTTTTCGGCGATTTTTCGAAGCGCTATCTCAGAACCAGAAAACCCGGTTATGTATACATAACCGGGTTTGTGTTTGGAATTGCTATCGCGTTTATAAGCCGCTAGGAGGCGGTTTTTCGTCGTGTGGCCCGACGGACAGCGAGTTCATCGCCGGGAAAATCAGGGTCAGTGTGACCATCCGCCAGACGTTCGGCAGGCAGCTCTGCGAGTGTGCACTCAACTTCACGCCACACGCGCCCAACAGCGATGCCATAGACCCCTTGACCTCCTTGAACAAGATCGATAACTTCGTCAGCTGAAGTGCACTCATACACAGAGGCCCCATCCGACATCAAAGTGATCTGCGCAAGATCGCCGACACCACGGTCGCGCAGATGTTCGACTGCTATACGGATTTGTTGCAGCGAAACCCCAGTGTCGAGGAGGCGTTTAACAACTTTCAGCACCAGCACGTCGCGGAACGAATACAGTCGCTGGGTTCCAGAACCTTCAGCGCCACGGAGCGATGGAACAACTAAGCCGGTGCGCGCCCAGTAATCTAACTGGCGATACGTGATACCAGCTGCTTTGGACGCGGTCGGACCGCGGTAACCGCGATCATTATCTAGCCATGGCGCATCGTCGTTAAACAACACACCCTGGTTGCCAGCGTCAAGACTCTGGCGATGCCCTGAATCACTCTGGTGAGACACTAGGGTTTCCTCCTGCTGTTCTGTTCCACGCGGGGGAAGTTTTCGTAAGAACATCACGTAGACCGACATGATCTGCGATTATTCGTTAATGCTCTCACATTGTGCAATGGAACGTATAGTGTCCCACGCTATTCTGAGAATCAGCCCTGGTCAAAGACCAAAGAGGAAAATGTTAGTCGTGTCGGGACTATTTTTCTGTGTCCGCTGCGTCGTCCCCAGTGTTATCCCCAGGTTCCCCGTCATCGTCATTGTCCACTGGGGGCTCGGCCTGGCCTTCTCTGGTAGTTTCCTCTGGAGCAAGAAAGTCTTCCGGATTGAGATCTTTAAGAAACTCGCGGAATTCGTCCACACTTTCTTCCGTAATTTCGGGTGCGATCTCCGGCTGTTCGATATTGAGCTCCGCTGCGATATCGCCTTCGGTCAGATCGATTCCCGCTGTGTCTAAGACAGTGTCGGTTGCATATACCGGCACATCAGCAAATAGCGCTGCGGCCACCGCGTCCGATGCCCGAGAGTCCACCGTGGTGCCGGAAGTAAGCATGAGTTCGGCATAGAAAACTTCTTCATCGACTTTGGAAATACGTACGGCTTGGAGGGGATCACCTGCTTGCCGGAGAGCATCTACGAGCAATTGATGAGTAGTTGGGCGAGGCGTGTCAATGCCTTGCTGTGCTAGACCGATGGCCGTCCCTTCGGAAGGGCCAATCCATAAACGGAGCAACCGCTGACTTTGTTGGTGCAAGAGCAGTAGGATCGGCTGGTTACCAGGCAAAACAATCCTGATTTCAAGGACCTTCAGTACAATGTCGGCCATGGTGAAGCTCCTTTTCGTTGTGGTGACCAACGCTAGCTGCGGCTAGTCGTCCATATCTGCAATTTCAGCACTCACGACCCCTGCATGCAAGCTCAAGCATGCTTGAGTGATTTCTCGAGCGGCTTCTAAGGCCCGCTCTTTCGAAACACCGCCGTCATGTTGTCCCAGCCCTGAAGTGGCTTGTTGAACCATTCCTAGCTCACGGTCGGCCGCAATACGAAATGGCCGCAGGTGTCGCGGCTCAAAGCCGAATTCTGCCAGGGTTGCCGCTGCACGAGCGACTTTAAGGCTGTAATCATTATATCGACCAGTCTCATCCGGCCAGATCAGACGATAGGCTTCAAGGGTTTTCATCAGCTCATCAGAGGCGCCACACATCCCTTGGAGCTCTGCGCGCGTCATCGGCCGGTTATGGCCACTGATTTCTTGGGCAAGTTGTTGAGATACCGACCGGGGTTCAAGACGCAGGCCGCCGGGCAGCGACTCTGGCCGCTTACCAGCATCGATAGCATCGAGATAGTCCTTGATAACTTTCAGCGGCAGAAACTGGTCACGCTGCAATGCCAGGATAAACCGGAGTCGGTCAACATCGGCCTGCGTGTATTTACGGTATCCGGCCGCCGTACGTGCTGGAGTAATTAATCCGCGTTCCTCTAAGAAGCGCACTTTCGAAGCCCGGACTTCCGGGAACTCCGAGTTTATGTGCTCTAATACTTCGCCGATACTCATCAACCCATGGGAACGGGTTGAAGTCGCGGACGAAGCTCTTCGTGGTTTGGGGGAAGCGGCCAATATCTTGAAACCTTTTCAACAACGTAGGACCAGATACAACTCGTCGCCGGCATCACACCGGCGACTCGAGCATTTGACGGCTACTTATTGGGTTGCTGAGTTCCTGCATAGTAAGACAAGCGGAATTTTCCGATCTGCAGCTCCATGCCGGTCCGGAGCAGCAGGGAATCGACGCGGTCATTATTAATATATGTACCGTTGAGCGATCCGGTATCTACGACGCGGAAACCCTCGCCGTCCCTTTCAAAGACCGCATGCTGACGCGAAACGGTCACATCGTCTAAGAAGATGTCAGCATCAGGATGGCGTCCAACAGTTACTTTGTCTTGATCCAGCAGGAAGCGAGCTCCACGGTTTGGGCCTTCATGGGCAACCAGCAGTGCGGACCCTACCGGCAAGGCTTCTACAGCCGAGCGTTCCGCGACGTCGAGCGGCAGATTTCTTAACGGTTCAAGCTTGGGCAACCCAACGGTTGTTGGTTCAACCTCAGAGTGATCCTCTGAGTTACCAGGAACGGGGTTATCTTTTGTCATGCTTGAACGCTCCTTGTTGTACACATCTATAGCTGGCGGCACGGTCTCGCATGCCACCCTGGCCAACCTCAGTTTAGCCGATCGATTCAGCTAATACACCGGTTAAAGTTAGGGAGGCTTGGGGAAACTGAGCCTGTCATCTGGGCTTTTCGGCACGCTATGCCCCCCGTAAAACCTCAGACCTCCTTGAACCTTTACGGCCTCATCATGCTGAATCTCCGTCAGGCGTGCGCCGTTAGGCCTGCTGACAAGACTAAAACATCCTTGGTTTAAGAATAAACCAAGGATGATCTCGTCGGGCTGACAGGATTTGAACCTGCGACCCCATCTCCCCCAGAGATGTGCGCTACCAAGCTGCGCCACAGCCCGATCTGGCACTGATTATTTCAGCGCCTGGATACTCGGGTTACTCTACACCATGTCTAAAGAAACTCCGAATTTGTGTATTTCAATGGATGCCGTTGATTTCTGCGCGTAGTTCTAGAATCGACAGTATGACTGTTTTTCCGTCTCATGCAGACGATATCGTTTACGCGCGCTCTCTGATCAGAACGATTCAGGACTATCCTCGACCTGGAGTTGCGTTTCGAGACATCACGCCCCTGTTAGCAGATGGCCGAGCAATGCACGCCACTGCCCAGGAGTTGTTAGCTCAGATGCCCGTGAGCTTTGATGTCGTGGCAGGAATCGAAGCTCGCGGATTCATCTTCGCCGGTGCTGTCGCGGCGCTAGCCAAGACCGGCATGATCCCCCTACGAAAGGCCGGCAAACTCCCAAAACCCGCTTATCGGCTCACTTATGCCAAAGAGTACGGGGAAGATCAACTCGAGGTATCACCGGATCTTAAACCCGGGATGCGGGTCTTGCTCATTGATGACATTTTGGCGACCGGAGGTTCGCTGAAAGCTGGTGCTGATTTAGTAGCTGCCGTTGGAGCTGAGGTGACGGGCATCGGCGTCGTGCTGGAACTTCAAGGACTTGGCGGGCGGTCGGTGATGCCGCAGACTCGAGCGCTATTTAGCATGTAGTCTGCGACATCTTCACCTATCGTTTCCGACGTTCACGTACACGCATCGTGAGTTCAATTGGCGTACCTTCAAACCCGAAGTACTGCCGTAAACGGTTGGTAATGAAACGTCGGTATCCGGGATCAAGGAAACCGGTGGTGAATAACACGAATTTCGGTGGACGGGTCGATGACTGTGTCGCGAACAAAATTCTCGGTTGTTTTCCACCTCGCACCGGGTGTGGATGAGCTGCCACCAGCTCACCAATAAAGGAATTCAACTTTCCAGTGGGGATGCGTGTTTCCCAGGATTCCAGCGCCGTGTCGAGGGCCGGCACGAGCCGGTTTTTGTGCCAGCCGGTTTTGGCTGAAATATTAATGCGTGGTGCCCACGAGACGTGTTGCAGATCCAGATCAATTTCTCGTTCCAGATCAAGGCGGCGGTCCTCATCGATGAGGTCCCATTTATTGAACGCCAAGACCAATGCACGTCCGGTATCCAGCACGATCTGAATGATGCGAACGTCTTGTTCGCTCAACGGTTGGGACGCTTCTAATAAGACCACCGCGACCTCTGCTCGTTCCAGTGCAGAACGCGTGCGCAGTGATGCATAGTAATCTGATCCTGAGGCCATATGTTGTCGCCGTCGGATACCTGCGGTGTCAATGAATTCCCAGATGTCGCCGTCAAGTTCAACGAGCTCATCGACTGGATCGCGGGTCGTGCCAGCAGTATCGTCAACAACTGCGCGGGCGCTGCCTGCCAGACTATTCAGCAGTGACGACTTGCCAACGTTTGGTCGACCCACCAACGCTACGCGACGCGGCCCCTGCGACGTGAGCACATCCTTATAGGCCGATTCTTCGGGGAGTTCTTCCAATAAGGCATCCAGCAGGTCGGCGGTACCGCGCCCGTGGAGAGCCGATACGGGCCAGGGGTAACCAAACCCTAGACCCCATAGCATCGCGGCGTCAGCTTCGTGTGATTGCCCGTCCACTTTGTTAGCGACCAAAATGATCGGTTTATTCGCTTTGCGGAGCATGGTGACAATTGCTTCGTCCGTGGCAGTAATTCCTACGGTTGCGTCGACTACAAACAACACCGCATCGGCACGTTGAACGGCACGTTCAGCTTGCTCGGCCACTTTGCCGGCTAGGCCCTTGACACCGTATTCCCAGCCCCCGGTATCGGCGACCGTAAAGGGGCGACCATTCCATTCGGCTTCGTAAAACACTCGGTCGCGCGTGACGCCTGGAACGTCTTCTACAACGGCTTGACGTCGCCCAATAATGCGGTTGACCAGCGTGGACTTCCCAACATTGGGTCGTCCGACGACAGCCACCACGGGTGGTACGAAATCAAGCTCTTCGAAGCTTTCGTGTTCTTCGAAGCTTTCAAGGATCTGGGCGTCTTCTTCATCGAGCTGGTACTGTTGCAGACCGGCCAGATAGGCTTCGGTGCGGGCTTGGTGCTCTTCATCGGTCATCTGTGCGAGGTTTTCATCGACCGTGTCCGCACTAGATGGGATGTATTCTTCTTCTGTCATGACGCTTTCTTAGGATTGTTTGGCGTTGACTTGGCGTTGGACTTCAGCCAGGACGACGGTCACGGTGTCTTCAAGGGAAAGATTCGTGGAGTCAATTTCAGCAACACCCTCCGACGGGGTCGTGAAATCCACCAGTGTGGAATCTTTTTGGTCACGGATCAACACATCGGCTTCAACGTTGGTTGGGTCTTGATCCGTTTCACGCAATTGTTGGCGACGACGCGCCATGCGTACTTCCGGTGAGGCGGTCAATAAGATGCGGGCATCGGCATCTGGTGCTACCACGGTGGTGATATCGCGGCCTTCTACAACGATGCGGGGGCGTGATTCAATGGCCTGTTGCTGCAATTTGACCAGGAGTTCGCGTACCTCTGGGCGAGTCGAAAGAGCCGAAACATTTGCGGTGACCTCGTCGCTTCGAATGGCCTCAGTTATATCTTGGCCATCCAGGGCCACCGATACATGATTCGGATTGAGGTCTTGGGCCAATGGCATGGTTGTGATGAGTTCGGTAATTTGCTGGGTCTCTACCGTCTCTGGCTGCGTCAGGTCTACACCGTTTCGCATACACCACAATGTAGCTGCACGGTAATTGGCGCCGGTGTCGAGGTAACTCAGTTTCAAATCTTGGGCCACCCAACGGGCGACTGTGGACTTGCCGGTGCCCGAAGGACCATCTATGGCGATGACGAGCCGTGAGTGTGTAGACATTACAATACCTTCCATCCAAGTTTGGTCAACGCGTCAACTAGGTGCTTTTTATGACCGGGGACTACGGCGATTTCCAGCATACCGACCTGGTAACCAGAAGAGTGTTCCATTCTCAAGTCTTCCACGTTCACCCCTGCATCGGCCACAGCCTGCAGCGCCGATACGATGGCGCCTGGAGTATCGTCCACCAGCACTGTAACCAGCGCAAAGCCCTGCGCGGGCCCCCCATGTTTGCCTGGGATCCGTGCTTGGCCGCGGTTTCCTTCGTCCATCAGTTGAGCGACGTCGAGCCGGGCCCCGGGAGCACGGGGTGTACTCAAAGTATGAATTAATCGGTCCAGATCAGCTTTCATCCCGTGAAGTTCTGGCAGGATGTGTTCAGCATTGGCGGTAAGAATCTGCACCCACAAGCTGGGATCGGATGCCGCGATTCGGGTCGTATCGCGCAGCCCATTGCCCGCCAACTGCAGAGCTTGGCCAGATGTGCCCTGCAATCGGGAAGCTAACAGCGAGGCAGCAATTTGCGGTAAGTGACTGATCTGAGCCACGGCGGCATCGTGTTCCTCGGGGCTCATGTGGTAGATCGTGGCACCCAAGAGCCGAGCGATATCGGAGGCGACGTCGATGACTTCTTGTGGCGTTTCGGTGGTCGTGCATAGCACCCATGGTGCTGCGGTAAACAATTCACCCCGGGCAGCGACGGGTCCTGAACGTTCCCGCCCGGCCATCGGGTGGGTGCCGATATACCGTTGGGCATCCTCGGTTGTCAGTTCACCCGAGACAACTGCCGCGGCGACTTCTTGAGCAATGGCCCCTTTGACTGAGGCAATATCGAGCACCACCGCGGTAGGCCAGCGGCGCAGGGCGTTGATCACCTCTGAACCCGTCACGTCCGGGGGTGCCGCGACCACCACTGTGCCGGGTTGATCGTCGTTAGCAAGCCGCTGTCCGGCGCCGATATCCTCGGCAACTGCTTGAGCAGACGGGGACGGATCAGTTAGCAACACTTGAAGTCCGACGGCACGCAATCCCAGACCTATTGACGTGCCCAGCAGGCCTGTGCCCACGATGAGTACGGGCTCGCGGATGGTGTGATGTTTAGATATCGTTTCGGTGGCTGCCTGTAACGAAGCAGTGTTAACAATTTCAGTGCGTGAAAACCGCGGTGTCGTCATAGTCCTACCGTTGCCATAAGATGCCCGACTTCTTGCGAGTTGAGCTGGCGGATGCTGCCTTGACGCTGATTTCCAAGGGTAATGGGGCCATGGGCGATGCGAACCAAGCGTTGAACTGGGTAACCAACAGCTTTCATCAGACGCCGGACCACACGGTTCTGACCGCTGTGGATGATGACCTCGCACAAGATATGGCCGGGGGTAGAATCGACGACCTTGAAGGAATCAACCGACACGATGCCATCGTCTTCGAGCTCAATGCCTTTGCGCAGTTCGTCACCAACGCCCTTGCGCATCGGCCCTTTGACCTGGACCAGATAGGTTTTCGGTACTTCATAACTGGGGTGGGACAGCCGGTTCGCAAGTTCGCCGTCATTGGTTAACAATAACAGGCCTTCGGTTTCGTTATCGAGTCGGCCCACGTGGAACAGGCGGGTGTCGGTGGTATTTACATAGTCAGCAATCGAAGGGCGCCCCTTCGGATCTGACATAGTGGAAATGACGCCCCGTGGCTTGTTGAAGGCATAGTAGACGGCCTCGGGTTTGGTATTGACGCGGATACCGTCGACAAATATGACGTCGTTGTCAGGGTCCACGCGGGTGCCGAGTGCTGTGACGATTTCGTCGTTCACTTCGACGCGACCTTCGGCAATGAGGTCTTCTGCCACACGACGCGATGCGATGCCTGCAGCAGCGATGACTTTTTGTAAACGCTCGCCTTCAGGGACATGCTGGCGTGATTGTTTGCCCTGACCTTTGCCCTTTCGTCGGTATTGACTCCGGTCTACGGGGCCTAAGTTACGGTCATAATCGGCGCCGGCGAATGGGCCACCGCGACGACCAGCTTTTGGTGTGCGGTTGCGGCCTCCGGAGCCTCTCGGCTTGCGGGATGTCATATTTATTCCTGACTTTCTGCTAGTTGACTTGCTTCAGCCACTCCAGGAAGGAGCGGAGAAATCTTGGGCAATTCCTCTATCGAGTTTAGACCAAGCAATTCTAAAAAATAATCCGTCGTTCTATAGCGTACGGCACCCGTAATCTCTTCGACCCCACCTTCTGCGATCAGCCCTCGCGTCAGCAGTGTCCGAACCACCGAATCGGAATTCACCCCACGGATTTGTGCAACACGTGACCTGGTGGCTGGTTGCAGATAAGCGATCACGGCCAATGTCTCCAATCCAGCCTGGCTCAGTTTCTGTGTAGCGCCCTGAACCATAAAGGTAGCAATTACATCAGCGTGTTCCGCTCGGGTATAAAGGCGCCACCCTCCCGCCACGTGTCGAAGTTGAAAGCCTCGGACCTTACCGTCGACTTCCCCGTCATAATCACGCTGAATAGCCTCTAGGGTGGTTTGGAGCTCCGTAGGATCTGCAGCGGTGGCTGTGACGAGTTGCTGGATGGTCACGGGTTCATCCGAGATCAATAAGATGGCTTCCAGCTGAGCAAATAGCTCTGATTGGTAGCGCTGCTGCGTCATGGCGCCTCGTGCCAAAACACCGTAATTTCACTCAGCGGGGCATCTTGGTGCCAGGTGATGAGCTGATCACGATACATCGTAAGTAATCCTAGAAACCGTACCACAACCGTCATAGAATTCGATGCGTCACTGGTGAGACCGCTGAAGGTTAGTTGTCCGGCTTCTTGGATGCGGCGCGACATGATCGCCACCTGTTCGGTCAGTGATACGACCGGCGCGTGCAAGTGCTGGGTGCCTACCTCGGTGGGTTCTGTTACAAACCTCGTGAATAATTCTTGGGCGACAGCAGCGAAATCATGGGCAGATAGATCAAAGACTAACTCCGGCAGCAGCTTTGCATGTTGGGGTTCCGGGCCACCCTGTCGGGGTAACATTGCAGACTGCAGTCTGATGCGATCTTTGATGAGATCGGCCGCCTGTTTGAAGGCCCGATATTGCAGTAAACGCGCAAACAGCAGGTCTCGTTCTTCTAAAAGCGCCATCTCTTCGGTGGTGTCCCCGATTCCGGAGGGCAGCAGCCGTGCTGTCTTGAGCTCTAACAACGTCGCAGCTACGACCATAAATGACGTTGAGTTTTCAAGAACTTCCTCGGTGGTTTCAAGGGTCGCCACGTAGGCTAAAAACTCATCTGTCACTTCGGCCAGGGCGACCTCAGTGACGTCCATGCGTCGTCGGGCAATAAGAGATAACAGCAGATCAAAAGGTCCAGAGAAATTTGTCAGTGCTAGTTCAAAGCCAACATGTTCTTCGGTGTAGTCCTCTTCGAAGGTTGGCGATGCTAGTTGACTCACGGAGCGCCACCACGGTAGATCAGTTCCCGTGCAAGTTGTTGGTAGTTTTTGGCACCGGGATGATTCGGCGCAAACGTCGTGATGGGTTCTGCTGCGACTGTTGCATCGGCAAACTTGATCGACCGGTTAATGACGGTTTCAAACACGCGGTCGCCGAAGGCCTCGACCAGACGCCCAATGACTTCTTTTGAGTGCAGAGTGCGTCCATCCACCATGGTGGCAAGGACGCCGTCGATGACAAGATCCGGGTTGATCCGGTCTTGCACTTTCTCAATCGTCTCAACCAGCAGAGCGACAGCCCGCAATGCGAAGAACTCAGCGGTTAACGGGATAATGACGCCGTGTGCCGCGGCTAACGCGTTGACGGTCAATAAGCCCAGGGATGGCTGGCAATCGATAATGATGACGTCATAATCGTCGATGATGGGCCGTAAGGCGCGGGCCAGAACTTGTTCACGTGCGACTTCGTTCACCAGCTGCACTTCGGCGGCCGAGAGGTCAATGTTGGCAGGGAGCAGATCAACATTGGGATCGTCGGTTTTTACGATCGCTTCGCTGACGTGCACGCCACGCTCCATCAGCACGTTATATATCGTGAGGTCCATTTCGTGAGGATTCATGCCGAAGCCGGCCGACAGCGCGCCCTGAGGGTCGAAATCAACCATGAGCACTTTGCGGCCGTAGTCCGCCAGTGCAGCACCCAGGTTCACTGAGGACGTGGTTTTGCCAACACCACCTTTTTGGTTCACCATAGCGATGATGCGGGCAGGACCGTGCGCTTCGAGTGACTCGGGCACGGGAAAATCGTGCTTAGGCCGCCCGGTAGGTCCGATCACCGGATCGCCGGTGATCATCATCACGGGTTGTGGTTGTTGGCTGGCGTCGTTCACGATGCTTGAAACTCCTGACCGCTACGTAAGTTGTGGTTGTGATCCTCTTAGTGTTCGTAAGTAATGCGAGTGTGGGCTCTGACTCTAGTGTATTGCTGGATCACATAACTTCCTGAACTAGTCGGTTTTTTCACGGCGAGCCTTAAAGTTTAACGTCAAACCTGAAGGTCCGGCTAGCCATGCGCTCGAGGATGTGCGTAAGCGAAAACCTCCCGGAGCGTGTCAGCGGTGACTTGAGTGTATATCTGGGTGGTGGTCACCGATGCATGCCCGAGTAATTCTTGCACAACTCTAACGTCTGCTCCGCCTTGCAACAGGTGGGTCGCAAAGGAATGACGCAGGGTGTGTGGTGATATTTCCTTAGTAATCTCCGCATCTTTCGCGGCTTGTTTCAAAACGTTCCATCCAGTCTGTCGTGACAAGCGCCCTCCGAACCGGTTCAAAAACAGCGCTGGAGATCCCTTCCCACCTGCGGCATGCTCTGGTCTGCCGCGAATCAGATATGCGTCAATGGCTGCTTGCGCGTAGGAACCCAACGGGACGATACGCTCTTTCGACCCCTTACCAAATAGTCGAACCACAGTGATGTCAGCATTGTCGTCGAGGTGAACCACGTCATCGACGTCAAGATCGATAGCCTCGGTGATGCGAGCGCCGGTCGCATAGAGCAATTCCATCATGGCCCGATCACGAAGTCCTTGAGCAGTATCAATCGGCGGAGTGTCGAGTAGACGTGTCACTTCGTCAATACTGAGACCGGCTGGAAGTTGCTGTCCGGTTTTGGGTGGTTTGATTTCCGCTGCCGGGTTGGTTGGCGTCGTATTTTCCAAAAACAGAAACCGATGCCAACCACGGGCTGCGATAAATATTCGATTGACAGAGCTTTGTGCCAATTGGCCCATATTGTGGCTGCCGGAGCTAAGAGCCTGTAAGAACCCGGCAACATGATGAGGTGTGATAGCGGCAACGTAGCCAACGCGTTCTTGAGCCAGGTATTGCAAGTACCGGTGTAGGTCTCGACGATAGGCGGCGAGCGTGTTTTCCGATAGGCCACGTTCGATCATGAGGTGGTTTAGGTACGCGGTGACATAGTGCTGTAGGGAGTCCGGGTTCGCGGTGTTGTGCTCGGTCATAATTATTAGAACGGTGCGTGAGCCGATCGGGCCTGATGTTGGCCGGTCAGAACCAGGTGGGCTGTCAGAATGCCGGCGATTGCGTTAACGTTTCGAACGGCCCCGGTCATTACGGCTTGCAAAGCTCGATCAAATGGTACCCAGCGCAGGATCAGATGAGCTTCTTCGGCTTCGCGTTGGTGACGTTGCTCTGAGAGGACGTCGTCGATGTCTTGGGCTAAGAATATCCGGATGGCTTCTGCTGAGGATCCTGCTGAAGGGTAGTGGTCCACCAACACCGACCATTGTCTCGCTTGCAGATCAGTCTCTTCTGCCAATTCGCGCTGCGCGGCGGCTAACGGGTCTTCCCCTTGGACGTCTAACAGCCCCGCGGGGATTTCCCAGCAGTCTTGTCTCACCGGGTGCCGGTATTGGTTGATCATCGCTATCCGCTGTTGATCGTCGACGGCCACGATAGCAACTGCACCAGGGTGGGTAATGTATTCACGCGTCAGGGCTTCGTCAGTGCCCGACAGCGTGAAGGTGTCGCGTTGGATATCCCAGATGGCGCCATGAAATACCGTTTCCTGGTGTTGGACCGCTACACTCCGGTCCGTATCTTGCAAATCCTGATGAGCCATTAGTGTGAAGTCTCCAAGAGTTCTTTGGCATGTTCGCGCGCAGAAGTTGAATCAGCATGCCCCGCCAACATGCGCGCCAATTCGGAGATCCGATCTTCGCCAACCAGTTCGCTGACATCGGAAGTCGTGAATCCTGCTTCAACATTTGGGGCTTTGTTGACGCGCAGATGTCTATCGGCATATGCCGCCACCTGTGGTAAGTGGGTCACGACGATGACTTGTACGTGCTTGGCCAGTCGGGCTAAACGACGACCAATCTGGACGGCGGCCTCACCGCCGACACCGGCATCAATCTCATCGAAAATAAAAGTCGGGACCGGATCCGTGTTAGCCAGCACGACTTCCAAAGCCAGCATGATACGAGATAACTCACCACCAGAAGCTCCTTTGCCAAGTGGTCGAGGCTCGGAACCCGGGTGCGGTTGAAGCAGCAGCGCAATCTCATCGAGCCCATGGGGTCCTGGTTGTTCAGCCGGAGTGATTGCCACCGAGAACTGCGCGGTGGGCATAAGCAATCCATGAAGCTCTTTGGTGACCTCCTCCCCCAGTTGTTTGCCAGCTTGCTGGCGAAGCGTGGTGAGCGCGGCCCCTTCTTCTTGAAGACGTTCAGACAGTAGGTGTTGCTGTCCTTCCAGATATTCGATGCGTTCGGTATCACCGTGAAGTTCATCCAAGCGAGGGCGTTGTTCCTCAGCCCACCGAACTACATCAGCTAGGTCCGGTCCATAGAGCTTTTTGAGACGGTTCAGCTCTGCCAATCTGGATTGCGCTTGATTCAGGGCGGCAGGACCCTCATCAGTCAGACTGGAGGCGAACTGAGAGATTTCTGCGGTGATATCTGCGATTTCAATACCGACCGAAGCCAACCGCTTGCCGATCTCTTCGAGCTCATCCACCTGACCAGGAGTTTGGGCAATGACTTGTCGAGCAGCTTCAACAAGCGATTCCGCGCTGGGGGCATCGAGATTATAGTCATCGCCTGATAAGGCAGTGGTTGCAATTCGTGCTGCGTCCCGGAATTCTTCGGCAGATTCTAGCCGTTTGATTCGCTCCTGGATCGCTGCATCCTCGTTTTCTTCAATGTTGGCATTGTCGATTTCCTCCAGGCTGCGCTGCAGGTTTTCGGCTTCCAAAGCGCGCTCCTGTGCCTGGCTCATGAGTTCCTGGAGTTCTATCGATGTGTCCTGCAAGCTGGTATAGGTCCTCCGATAAGCAACCAGCGCTTTGGCAACACCTCTGCCTCCGTAGGCGTCCAGGGCGTGTCGTTGGGCGGTCGTGGATTTCAACCGGAGCTGATCAGATTGGCCATGAATCGCTACGGCGTGCTCCCCAATTTCCGAAAGTAAAGCCACCGGAACACCCCGCCCGCCGGCAGTAGCCCGCGAGCGCGTCCCGGAACCCGAGGCGCTGATTGCACGCGTAATCACCAGGTGCCGGTCGCTATTATCTTCATCGAGAATCGCACCGGCCTCTTCAGCTGCCTTGATCGCCCCGTGGTCGGCGGGTAGAACGAACCCTGCCTCAACCGTTGCTTTGGTATCGCCTGCGCGAATGGCACCGGCATCCGCACGGGCTCCCAGCAGCAGGTTCAGCGCAGTGACCACCATCGTTTTCCCGGCACCGGTTTCACCCGTGACAACATTGAAGCCGGGGTCGAGCTCGACCGTCGTTTCTTCGATGACGCCCAACGAGTTGATCGACAGGTGTTCTAGCATGCGTTACTCCCTACTCGTCCTCAGCTGGTGGTTTCGATACTTCGACAATCTCTTTTTCGTCGGCCTTAGTCACAATCGGGATCGGTGTCGTTCGTGGTGGGACCATATCTGGCCGCGGTGCTGCATGATGTGGTTCAACGATTCGGATACCCTGTGAATCAGCTAAGGATCGATGCCAGCTATCTTGATCTCGACGGGCACGCTCGCGTGCGTCAATTGCTGCACGGTCAGATGCGCTAATCGAGCCTCGCCAGCCTTCAGTAGGCAGATCAAATTTACGCACGAGTCGTTCAGAAAACGGCGTAAGAGCTAGTCGAGCAAGTTTGACTGGATGAGCGGAGCGTGTCGCTTCAATCCGTGCACCAAACGGCAGATCCACGGTTCGGCGTCCATCGCACCACAACACACCATTTTCGTTGCTGCGTTGTAGGACATCCACCGAGATCACGGATTCCGGTGCCACCACCAGAGGGCGAGCAAAGAGTGCATGTGCGGACAGTGGCACCATCAGCATAGCTTGGACCTCAGGCCACACAATGGGCCCGCCACCGGAAAATGCGTACGCTGTCGAGCCGGTTGGTGTAGCCATGACTACACCATCACAGCCAAAAGACGAAATGGGACGATTGTCTACCCCAATAACTACCTCAAGCATGCGCTCACGGTTGGATTTCTCCACGGATGCCTCATTCAGGGCCCAGGTATGAGCTACGAGGTGTTTGCCGACCAAGACTTTGACATCAATGGTCATGCGCTCTTCAACCAGATAATCCTTGTTGACAATGGCCGAGACCGCAAGCTCCAGATCGGCTTGTTCTGCTTCGGCAAGAAATCCAACGTGACCGAGATTTACAGCCATTAATGGCAGATTTGATTCACGAACCATCTCAGCTGCGCGAAGGACGGAGCCATCACCGCCCAACACCATCCCCAGTTCGACATCGTGCAATGAGGACCTGGTATCAATCGCTTCGACACCGGCCTCGTGGGTCAGTAACACACCGTTGTGGATGGCTTCGTGCATCACAGCAGCATCATGTGGCAACATGACCGGCGTCAGTCCGGCCGCACGCAACAATCCGATGGCCCGCAATGCAGATTGCATGGCCTTTTGGCGCCCCGTGTGAGCCAAAATCAAAACTCGCCGGCTCATGGTTCTCCTTTGTTTATACGTATTGCCTAACACACCAATCTAGCCGCTTTAGCTTCTTTTGTTACCCTGTCAAGCGCGCTGTGGAGATTGGGTCACGGATTAATCAGCCCACTGGACACGTTGCGCGTCCAACCACTGTGAGACTTCAATTGTGGCATGCAGATGTGCTCCTGCGACATCGTAGGTCGCCCAGAAGAAGAATTCTTTATTGCCATCTTGGCCTGGTAGTGGACTCGTTGCTACCCCTTGAGGCACTAAGCCTTGAGCCAAAGCAGCCACAATCACGTCCAGCACGGCTTCTCGCCGTTGGTGCGGATCGGTAACGACACCGGTTTTCGGTAGGCGCTCACGCCCGATCTCAAACTGTGGCTTGATCATCAACACCACATGAGACCCTGGAACACACACCGAAACTAGCGCGCCGACGACTAGCGTCAAGGAGATAAAGGAGAGATCGGAGACGACCAGGTCTACGGGTTGCCCGATATCTGTTAACCCCAGATATCGGACGTTGAGTCCTTCATGGGCTTCGACTCGCGGGTCGACCCGCAACCGCTGAATTAGTTGATCATGACCGACATCGACAGCCACCACTTCTCGGGCGCCTCGTTGTAGCAAGACGTCAGTGAAACCGCCGGTCGATGCACCGGCATCAAGACAACGTGCCCCGGAGACGTCGATGGTGTGGAAAACGTCCAATGCTCCAGCAAGCTTGTGGCCCGCACGAGAGGCATACTGCGGCCCAGATACGGTAAGTCGGATCACATCCCGATCGACAACCTTGGTAGCAGGTTTTGTCACTTTTTGACCATTGACGATCACTTCGCCGGCCTGAATGTGTTTAGCGGCTACGGTTCGTGACGTTACAAGTTGACGCGATACGAGTGCTTGATCGAGACGTTGCATCTATTCGCCTTCCGGCCTGTGCTCTTCAGGAGCATTGAGCAGTTCCGTCAGTTCTGCAAGGACACGCTCGTACGTAGCTAGCTCGTCGGCAGGTGAGAGCTCGTCCACACTACCTAGGCGTTCTGCGATTTCGGCTGGAAGACTCTGTAAGTCAGGCATTATGACTCCGGAGGTCATCGCTGGGTTCTTGTAACAACACGCCAAGACCGGGTAGCAACCAGGTTGGGGTTACGACCGAGCGGTGATCACCGATATCTTGGCGTCGGTGGATCCCTGTCTCCACGAGCGCGGCATCATACCCGGCATTGGCAGCACCCAGCACGTCGGTATCTAATCGATCCCCGACCACCAGGGGCTTGGTCATCGAAAATTTCTGGGCCATAGTGGTAAACATAACCGGCGCAGGCTTACCAGCAGCCACTTCTGGGCGTGTTCCGGTGGCCTGCGCTACGGTATTGACCAACGAGCCGTTGCCAGGCGCAATCCCGTGACTCAAGGGGATCGTTAGATCAAGATTCGTAGCCAACCATCCGGCACCCTGTTGAATTGCAAAACTGGCTTGGGCAAGATCATTCCAGCCCAGTTTCGGATTGAATCCCTGGACGACCACCTGTGGTCTGTCTGTAGCGAGCTGGGTGGTTACAAAGCCAGCGGCTCGGATCTGTTGGGTCAGTTGTGGCGAGCCAGTGACGAGGACGGGACCGGCATCGCACTGGTATTTCGCGGTGAGTATCTCAACTACGGCTTGTGCCGAGGTCATCACGTGTTCAGCGTTCGTAGCGACCCCAAGTTCTCTGAGGTGGTCTGCTATCTCAGTCACAGCCTTCGAGGCATTATTGGTAACAAACGCCACCGGGACACCTTGACCGATAAGTACATTGAGAGTCGTGATGGCCTGATCAATGGGTTGCGTCCCTGCATACACGACGCCATCAAGATCACACAGCAGACCGTCGTAGCCATTAAAAAACGTCGTCACGGGCTAACTTTCGCCACCTTCAGCACGTGCTTCATCTTTGGCGGGTGCCGGTGGGAGAACGTCGCGAGCTCGAACCGGCGGCGCGGTTTCGTCGTCTTCATCCGATATATCTAAAATCTCGGGTTCTGGTTCGACATGCATCCCAAGGGCATGCTCAGCTCGAGTCGCCAGACTCGCCCACTTGCGGGCTTCGGTCGTGCGTCCGGCAGCATCAAGAGCGTGGGAGTAGGCGGTGAACAGGCGTGGAGAATAGGAAAAGCCGCGTCGAGGGTTGAGCTCTGGAATCTCTAATGCCTTGAGAGCTTCCTCGGGTTTTTCCTGATCAAGGTGGATACCCGCAAGAACGATCGCCAATTCCACGCGAGAGGTGACCGGCAGCTTTTCACGCGGCACTTCGGCAGCCATTTCAAGTGCTTTTTCAAGCCGCCCGAGTGCCCGCTCTGAGTCAACCATTTCCGGTAAGTGTGCGTTATCACCGGAAATCCGGCGATAGGTGCGAAACTCTCGAAGAGCTTCTGAGAACTTACCAGCGGCATATGCTGTCATGCCAGCAGCTTCACGTACGACGCCAAGGCGACCACCCCGACGGGACGCCGCAAGGGCGTGCGCGAACGCCAGTTCGGGATCGTCTTCCATTAAGCGACCGGCCATGACCAAATGCTTTTGCACCCAGGGGCGATTCTGGTCGTCCAAGGCACTTAGCTCGCGCTGCACGCTCTTATCGAGTTCACGGCCTGTTACATCCGGGGCAATTTCCGGGGAACGTCCACGGTCTGGCCGGTTGGCTGAACGCAGGTCGGCCGGGTTATGTGGAGGCGGGGTACGTTCTACGCGTTCGGCATCTTCATCACGACGACGTGGCTGGCCCTCCCACTTTCGCGGACCTTTACCGCGTCCGCGTTGATCATCCCGGCCTCGCCCGCTGCCACGGCGATCTCCGTCGCGTGGCTGATCGTGCCGTGGGCGTTTACCGAAGCTACCGCCGCGATCACGCTGCTGCCGGTCGCGCGGGGCATCACGATGATCCGAACGCTCCCTGCGTGATGAATCGTCACGATTCTGCGGCTGGTTTCCACTGGTATCGGTCAAAGCTACTACGTCCTTGGGGTTAACGTTGCGCCTGTTGAGGTGCCAGGCAGGTCAATATACTGGCTCTATCCTACAACTGTTCCCGCATAAACCCGCTGGATTTTGACCGTTGACGGCGTCCTTCGCCAATAGCAAGGACTTACCTGCACTGGGGTAACAGTTTCCCCACCACAGGGAGAGCGCAAATTTTCGGTCTCGTCGATCCTTCGATCGCAAAGTCCGGGTCTGCTCCTCCGACGGGAAAATTCGCCAGCAATTGTTGGGAAGACGGCAGGTGCGTTGAACGAGGGGAAATATTTGGGAATGAAGTCATGATGTCTCCTCAAAGACCTCAGGCGCATCGAATGCACCGAATAAAAAAGGGGGCTGGTCTGTGGGGACCCGTCAGAAGGTCAACGGGTCTCAAGAACTCCGGACAGAGGTAGGGCCGAAATCACTCATAGCATCCGCGGTGTTCTCGCAGAGCCGGCAGCTGACGCGTGGACTATATCCACCGTGTGGGTGACAAATCTCTGCGTCAGGATCAGCATCAGATGCTGCATCTTCGAAGCTCCGATAAACGACAACTGTAATTCAACTCACGGTTGATTACTAGACTTTTGCACAAAAATTGCACAGCCTGGCTCAATAAGTCTGAACTCTCATCGGCTGCCTGACATAGCGTGGTATTCTAACAACTCCAAATCATGTGGCCTTTGAGCCTTTACCCAGGCCAGTGCCGCTGCATGTGCTGTCGTCATTTACCCCATGATCGCCAGGTAGTGCACACGAGCCGCTCGTTCAACCACCACAATGCAGAGTCGTGGGTTTTATGACTCTGCTTGATACCTGTTCAAGGAGTTCAATCAAACATGGCAACACCTAGCCCCGGCTATTCGATCATTGTCAAAGTACAGGCCCCAACCACCTTCACTGCTACCAGCGACCTGACCGCCGTAGTTGCCGAGGCCGGAGCCGCGATCACCGCTTTAGATATAGTTGACGCCAGCCATGAGTCCAACATCATCAACCTCACCTGCAACACTCGAGGAAAAGAACACAGTCGCGAGGTCAAGGGCGCTATCGAAGCTGTGGAGGGGTTCGAAGTATTGAGCCTTTCAGATCGTACCTTCCACATGCATCAGGGCGGTAAGCTTCAGACAGTTTCCAAAGTCCACGTCCGCAACCGTGATGATCTCTCCCGGGCCTATACCCCGGGTGTTGCTCGAGTGTGCAAGGCCATCGCAAAAGATCCACAGCGCGCCCGCGAGTTGACGATCAAGCGCAACACTATTGCTGTGGTCACTGACGGTACCGCTGTCTTGGGCCTGGGCGATATCGGCCCTGCAGCGGCAATGCCGGTGATGGAAGGCAAAGCGGTGCTATTCAAGCAATTTGCCAACGTTGATGCCTGGCCGGTGGCTTTGGATACCAAAGACACCGAGGAGATCATTCAGATCGTCAAGGCGCTGGCACCGGCCTATGGTGGCATCAACCTTGAAGATATCTCCGCCCCGCGCTGCTTCGAGATCGAAGCGCGGCTCCGTGAAGAGTTGGATATCCCAGTCTTCCACGACGATCAACATGGTACAGCCATCGTCACTCAAGCCGCACTGAATAACGCACTGAAAGTTGTCGACAAGAAGATCGAAGACGTTCGCATCGTCGTCTCAGGCGTCGGCGCAGCGGGACATGCCATTATCCGTTTGCTCCAGGCTTCTGGTGCCCGGCATATCTTGGCAGCTGGTCGCAATGGCGTACTGGAGCCAAACACAAGCCAACGTGATGAGCACCGCCAGTGGCTTGCCGATAACACAAATGCCGAAGGCTTCTCTGGCAGCCTGAAAGAAGCGCTAGCGGGTGCCGATGTTTTCATCGGTGTTTCTGCACCGAATCTGCTTGACGCCGATGACGTTGCCAAAATGAATGATGGCGCAATCGTTTTTGCCATGGCTAATCCTGACCCAGAGATCTTGCCAACCGAGGCATCTAAACATGCCGCCGTCGTAGCGACGGGCCGATCAGACTTCCCGAACCAGATCAACAACGTGCTGGCATTCCCGGGACTATTCCGCGGCCTGTTAGACGCCGGGGCGTCCGACATTACTGAAGACATGCTCGTAGCCGCCGCGGATGCTATCTCCGGGACGATCACCGATGAAGAGCTGAACCCCAGCTACGTCATCCCTTCGGTCTTCAATCAGAAGGTCGCCCCTGCTGTTGCAGCAGCGGTAGCTGAGGTTGCTGAGCGTAATGGCACTGCCGCCGTGATGACTACCGAGACCCAAGACGATATCGACTTCTAGCGCGCTACTTGTGGAATACGTTGGGACCGGCCAAGTGCCGGTCCCAACTCCTCAATCCGGTCGGTGATTAGGCGTGGTCTAGCGCATCTTTGAGTGCTGCCAATAACAGGTGCGCGTTGGCCTCGGTTGCGTTATGCCCCATCAAACCGATCCGCCAGATCTTGGAGGCATAAGCGCCAGTCCCGGCACCGATTTCCAAATTATATTTACTCATCAGGAAGTTCCGCACAGCAGACGAATCGACACCTTCAGGAACATTAACAGTCGTCAGCTGGGCAAGCCGAGCCCCTTCTTCCGCAAATAGGGTGAGCCCCATAGCTTCCAATCCGTCTTGCAGTGTTTGTCCTGCTGCAGCGTGGCGCGCGTAAACGCTCTCCAACCCTTCGGCAAGTATGCGTTCCAGGCCAGCTTTCAAAGACACCACCATTCCTGTTGGTGCCGTATGGTGATAGGTGCGCTGGCCTCCGGTCGATCCGGTTGCATAGCCTCCCAACAGATTGAGGTCCAGGTACCAATTGGCAGGTTTTTCAACGCGACGTTCAAACGCACGGTCTGAAATCGTGAATGGTGCCAAGCCTGGAGCTACACCCAGGCATTTTTGCGAGCCAGCGTAGGCCAGATCAACGCCCCAAGCATCCAAATTTATCTCTATGCCACCGATGGAAGTCACACAGTCAGCTAATAGTAACGCGTCGCCTTTGTTCTGCCCGAGCTCTTGAATATCGGAAACAACACCGGTGGACGTTTCAGCATGCACCGCAGCGATGATCTTCGGGTTTGGATGGGCGGTAACAACACGCTCAACATCAACAGGTCGACCGTACTCATGCTCAACGGGAATAACTTCGGCACCGTGGCGACCCGCTACCTCTACCATTCGCTCGCCAAAGAGGCCATTAACAGCGACTACGACGACGTCGCCTGGACGTACCGTGTTGACGAAGGCAGCTTCCATTCCGGCCGATCCGGTCGCAGACAATGGGAGTGTTCGCTGATTTTGCGTGCCCCACACCTGGCGCAACATCTCGCTGGTAGCATCCATCACATCAATGAAAGCCGGATCCAAGTGTCCAAGCAAGGGCAGACTCAAGGCCAGATGTGCCTCTGGATACGGATTACAGGGCCCCGGCCCGAAGAGCTGGCGACCAACAATTGGGCTTTCAAACACAGAATTTTCAGTCATAGTTCTCCAGTCTAAGCTCGACGATCGCCGCTGGGTATAGCCTATGTTCGCTTACGACGCCGCACTAACATCAAGTGGCGGCCGTTAGTCGGGTAGATGGTTTACGATGCGCACCCGCTTATTGGCCATCTGTTTATTTGCGCACTGCGAACTTCGGATTATATGAAATGGAGTATGTTCCCCGACGCTCTAAGTCATCTCGACCTTGCTGTGGTTCGTAGCTGAACTGGATTTCACCTCGGCACCACCAATACGAGAGGCTTTAACCTAATGGACAATTAACGGTCAGCTAAGATACCGTGACCCGGCTCTACTTGAATACGTTCAGCGGGTAGTACGTCAGTATTTTTTCGACCAGCGGGGTGTAAGTCGCCCATTCCGTGGTGCAACCGATCATGGCTATCATGACTGCCTGCGCATTGCTGGGCTTTATGAGCACGAACAACGCTCTCGACAGGGTATGTACTCCTACTGAGCGAGATTCCTAGGTCGCGATGGCTCAAAAAATGATGTGCGACGGTTTCTCAGAAGAAGTCTCGTTCATCTTTAGTCCGCGAAGGCCATACCTGCGTGCCCTCTTGCTTCGACCAACTTTCAGGCCGCTGAGGTTAGGATCACTGTGTGATCAGCTGTTAGCGGCGTATTGCATTCACGGTGGTAAGGCCAGCCTGGTTTTCATCAATCCAACAGACACCATAATTTGGAGCTGCTACGCAGCGCATTTCCAAATCGATACTGCTTCTTCAGGATTTGTAGTTGGCATCGCAGCCCTGGGGCCATGGTCAAGAGAGGTATGTCCCTACATCTCAACAAATAGCCAAGAGTCTAACCATGTTGAATGTGTTGTTAACCCGACATTTGCCAGGCGTGGCTTTTGATCGATTGAAGGCTCGTTAGTGGGCATGGTTAGATCTGCGTGCCAATGACTTGTCGGAGCCCTCTCAGGTACAGTGTAAGCACTTGAGTAGCACTGTCACTGTGACCAGCGGCGGTGCCAAGAAAAGGGAGGTTATCTCGTGTCGTACCCACCAGCCCAACTTCAACTAGTCGATCTAAATGCTGAACAGGAGGTATTGCGGGATGCAGCGAACAACGCGGTAGCACGACGAGCCGGAAGCACGGTATATCGTGGAGACGGCGTTCGACAAACCCTTGTAGTAATACTCGCCGGTGAAGAAATGGCTGAGCATGAGAGCCCTCAAGAGGGCTTCGTACATGTACTTGAGGGTAAAATACGGCTCAATGGTGATAACCGCTCCTGGGAAATCTCTGCTGGGCAGCTTTTTCCAGTCCCGCCAGAAAAGCACTCCGTTACTACTCTCGAGGATACGGTTTTAACTCTCACTGTGCTCCGCCAGAGTGTGATCAACCGATAACACAGCCGAAAATTAGTGCTACTTAAAGACGTAAGGCCCAAGTCAAGAATCTTGACTTGGGCCTTACGATAAATGTTGTCCGGCGGTGTCCTACTCTCCCACACCCTCCCGGGTGCAGTACCATCGGCGCTGTGGGTCTTTGCTTCCGGGTTCGGAATGGGACCGGGCGTTTCCCCCACGCTATGACCACCGTAACCCGTGCTCCCGACACCACCCCTAGCAGGGGGTGGGGGGGGGAAATCTGTGGGGTACCGTCCCAACAGGCGGGCTGTTGGGGGTGGACCTGACACTATGCTGTTCTCGTATTGGACGCGGCCCCGACCCCCGCCATGCGCGGGGTGGGGTGATGTTGCTGTAACCGTATAGTCGACGCGAGACCTATAACCTGTGTGGACGTGCTGCGTGTACCCGGTGCTGCCCATCGTGTGGGTCTGGTGGGCCTTTTGCTGCCCACCGCACACACCCGACCATGTTGCCATGGCTAACGGGTGTAGGTAAGTATTTGGTCTATTAGTACCGGTCAGCTTCACACATCTTGAGTCTGTGCTTCCACATCCGGCCTATCAACCCAGTCATCTGCTGGGGACCTCATAAGGAGAATTCATCTTGAAGCCGGCTTCCCGCTTAGATGCTTTCAGCGGTTATCCATCCCGAACGTAGCGAATCAGCCATGCACCTGGCGGTACAACTGACATACCAGAGGTTCGTCCGTCCCGGTCCTCTCGTACTAAGGACAGACCTTCGCAATTCTCCAACGCGCGCAGAGGATAGGGACCGAACTGTCTCACGACGTTCTGAACCCAGCTCGCGTACCGCTTTAATGGGCGAACAGCCCAACCCTTGGGACCTACTCCAGCCCCAGGATGCGACGAGCCGACATCGAGGTGCCAAACCATGCCGTCGATATGAACTCTTGGGCAAGATCAGCCTGTTATCCCCGGAGTACCTTTTATCCGTTGAGCGACGACCGTTCCACAACGAGTCGCCGGATCACTAGTCCCAACTTTCGTTCCTGCTCGACATGCCTGTCTCACAGTCAAGCTCCCTTGTGCACTTACACTCAACACCTGATGACCAACCAGGCTGAGGGAACCTTTGGGCGCCTCCGTTACCATTTAGGAGGCAACCGCCCCAGTTAAACTACCCATCAGGCACTGTCCCTGGACCAGATCATGGCCCGAAGTTAGATATTCACTGCTACCAGAGTGGTATTTCACTGTTCGACTCCACCACCACTAGCGTGGCGGCTTCGTAGTCTCCCACCTATGCTACACAAATACCAGTCAATACCAATACCAAACTATAGTAAAGGTTCCGGGGTCTTTCCGTCCTTCTGCGCGTAACGAGCATCTTTACTCGTAGTGCAATTTCGCCGAGTTCATAGTAGAGACAGCGGAGAGGTCGTTGCTCCATTCGTGCAGGTCGGAACTTACCCGACAAGGAATTTCGCTACCTTAGGATGGTTATAGTTACCACCGCCGTTTACTGGGGCTTAACTTTTCCGCTTCGCCCACAAGTGGGCTAACAGATCCGCTTAACCTTCCAGCACCGGGCAGGAGTCAGTGCATATACCTCGTCTTACGACTTCGCATGCACCTGTGTTTTTGATAAACAGTCGCCTCTCCCTGGTCTCTGCGGCCCTTATCCCCTCACCACCGCAAGGATGGGTCAGGGTCCGGGCCCCCCTTCTTCCGAAGTTACGGGGGCATTTTGCCGAGTTCCTTAACTATGATTATCTCGATCGCCTTAGTATTCTCTACCTGACTACCTGTGTCGGTTTCGGGTACGGGCAAGATGTCACCTCGCGCCGATGCTTTTCTAGGCAGCATAGGATCACCGAATCACCCCCCACGGGGGCGCCCATCACGTCTCAGGCTGCATGTCTGGCGGATTTACCTACCAGACGCCCTACACGCTTAGACCAGGACAATTCCACTGCCTGGCTCGGCTACCTTCCTGCGTCACACCTGTTAATGCGCTTGACTCATTGGATCAGGTCCCACGCGCCCCACCAACACCAGCCCGAAGGCTGACCTGGTGGTTTGGGTGGTTAGTCTCACCAACTCGTCAGGGACGGTGACCTCCTGGTACGGGAATATCAACCCGTTGTCCATCGACTACGCCTGTCGGCCTCGCCTTAGGTCCCGACTAACCCAGGGCAGATTAGCTTGACCCTGGAACCCTTAGTCATCCGGCGGACGGGTTTCTCACCCGTCATTCGCTACTCATGCCTGCATTCTCACTCGCGTCCAATCCACCAGCCGTTCACACGCTGACTTCACCTCGAACACGACGCTCCCCTACCCAACACCACACTGTGGTGCTGTCACGGTTTCGGCGGTGTGCTTGAGCCCCGCTACATTGTCGGCGCAGAATCACTTGACCAGTGGGCTGTTACGCACTCTTTCAAGGGTGGCTGCTTCTAAGCCAACCTCCTGGTTGTCTCAGCAACTCCACATCCTTTCCCACTTAGCACACGCTTAGGGGCCTTAACCGATGATCTGGGCTGTTTCCCTTTCGACGATGAAGCTTATCCCCCACCGTCTCACTGCTACGCTCAACGTGACCGGCATTCGGAGTTTGGCAGACGTCAGTAACCTTGTAGGGCCCATCAGCCAACCAGTAGCTCTACCACCAGCACGCACACGTAACGCTGCACCTAAATGCATTTCGGGGAGAACCAGCTATCACGAAGTTTGATTAGCCTTTCACCCCTACCCACAACTCATCCCCTCCATTTTCAACTGAAGTGGGTTCGGTCCTCCACGCGCTCTTACACGCGCTTCAACCTGGTCATGGGTAGATCACTTCGTTTCGGGTCCAGAACACGCGACTCAACGCCCTCTTCAGACTCGCTTTCGCTACGACTACCCCACACGGGTTAACCTCGCCACGCATCACTGACTCGCAGGCTCATTTTGCAAAAGGCACGCCCTCACCCACCCACAGGCAGGCTCGGACGGATTGTAAGCACACGGTTTCAGGTACTATTTCACTCCCCTCCCGGGGTACTTTTCACCATTCCCTCACGGTACTGATTCACTATCGGTCACAAGGAAGTATTTAGGCTTACCAGGTGGTCCTGGCAGATTCACACGGGGCTCCACGAACTCCGTGCTACTCGGGCAACACGTTACAGCACACATCATGGTTTCAACTACGGGACTGTCACCCTCTACGGTCTGGCATCCACACCAGTTCGTCTACCATCACATGCCACTGCGGTGCACGGCAGCACACCACAACACGCCCCCAACAACCCCGACCATGCAACCCCTGCCGGGTATCACACATGACCGGTTTAGCCTCATCCGCGTTCGCTCGCCACTACTAACAGAATCACTATTGTTTTCTCTTCCTGTAGGTACTGAGATGTTTCACTTCCCCACGTTCCCTCCAACTGGCCTATACATTCAACCAGCGGTCACACGCCTACCCGAAAGCAGACCTGCGGGGTTTCCCCATTCGGAGATCCTGGTATCAAACGCTTGGTTATCAACTCCACCAGGCTTATCGCAGATTCCCACGTCCTTCATCGGCTCCTTGTACCAAGGCATCCACCGTGCGCTCTTAGCAACTTACCCCACCACCACCCCAACCGGGGCAGTGATCGTAAATCACCACAAAATAAGCAAACACATCCCACCACAAGGCAGGATGTCGCACAGATACACAAACAATCACGATCACATCAACCAACCGGCTGATGCAACAAAATCACAAGAAATAAGATGCTCGCGTCCACTATACAGTTACAATCAACAACACCCCAACGAACACACGCACCACGAACCAACCAGTCCGCAGCCGTCATGCTCAGGGCACAACCACCACCAACCACCCCACACAGGGGGCAATCAGCACATTTCGTGGTTGCTCCAAAACCCAACAGTGTACCAAAATCTTTTCGACCCACCCGACACCCGGATCCATGCCTCCACCTACCCGCAACACCATCAGATGCTACCGGCCAGTACTACATGCACCCGAGCCCGACCTGGGCCCAGACCACCAGCCAAGGCTGATGTATTTGTTTGATGTTCCACCCACGTGACCACTGCCCGCACCCACCAGACTGGTGAGCACAACCAATGACAGCGCCACTAGATAACTATGAGAATAGTAATTCTCCTTAGAAAGGAGGTGATCCAGCCGCACCTTCCGGTACGGCTACCTTGTTACGACTTAGTCCCAATCACCGGTCCCACCTTCGACGGCTCCCCCCACACAAGGTGGTTGGGCCACCGGCTTCGGGTGTTACCAACTTTCGTGACTTGACGGGCGGTGTGTACAAGGCCCGGGAACGTATTCACCGCAGCGTTGCTGATCTGCGATTACTAGCGACTCCGACTTCATGGGGTCGAGTTGCAGACCCCAATCCGAACTGAGACCGGTTTTATGGGATTAGCTCAACCTCACGATCTCGCAACCCATTGTGCCGGCCATTGTAGCATGCGTGAAGCCCAAGACATAAGGGGCATGATGATTTGACGTCGTCCCCACCTTCCTCCGAGTTGACCCCGGCAGTCTCCCATGAGTCCCCACCATTACGTGCTGGCAACATAGCATAGGGGTTCCGCTCGTTGCGGGACTTAACCCAACATCTCACGACACGAGCTGACGACAACCATGCACCACCTGTACACCAGCCCCGAAGGGAAACCCTATCTCTAGGGCGATCCGGTGTATGTCAAGCCTTGGTAAGGTTCTTCGCGTTGCATCGAATTAATCCGCATGCTCCGCCGCTTGTGCGGGCCCCCGTCAATTCCTTTGAGTTTTAGCCTTGCGGCCGTACTCCCCAGGCGGGGCACTTAATGCGTTAGCTACGGCGCGGAAACCGTGGAAATGGTCCCCACACCTAGTGCCCATCGTTTACGGCATGGACTACCAGGGTATCTAATCCTGTTCGCTCCCCATGCTTTCGCTCCTCAGCGTCAGTAACAGCCCAGAGACCTGCCTTCGCCATCGGTGTTCCTCCTGATATCTGCGCATTTCACCGCTACACCAGGAATTCCAGTCTCCCCTACTGCACTCCAGCCTGCCCGTACCCACTGCAAACTGAAGGTTAAGCCTTCAGCTTTCACAGCAGACGTGACAAACCGCCTACGAGCTCTTTACGCCCAATAATTCCGGATAACGCTCGCACCCTACGTATTACCGCGGCTGCTGGCACGTAGTTAGCCGGTGCTTCTTCTGAAGGTACCGTCACCCCAAAGGGCTTCTTCCCAACTGAAAGAGGTTTACAACCCGAAGGCCGTCATCCCTCACGCGGCGTCGCTGCATCAGGGTTTCCCCCATTGTGCAATATCCCCCACTGCTGCCTCCCGTAGGAGTCTGGGCCGTGTCTCAGTCCCAGTGTGGCCGGTCACCCTCTCAGGCCGGCTACCCGTCATCGCCTTGGTAGGCCATTACCCCACCAACAAGCTGATAGGCCGCGAGACCATCCCAAACCGTTAAAACTTTCCACACCCCACCATGCGGTAGAATGTCCTATCCGGTATTAGACCCAGTTTCCCAGGCTTATCCCGAAGTTCAGGGCAGGTTCCTCACGTGATACTCACCCGTTCGCCACTCATCCACCCCCAGCAAGCTGGGAGCTTCAGCGTTCGACTTGCATGTGTTAAGCACGCCGCCAGCGTTCATCCTGAGCCAGGATCAAACTCTCCAAACAAAACCTGTTCAGATCGCATCGATCAAACCAGGACCAGACGGAAAACCCGGTCCCCTGGCATCGCTGTGATCACTACCCACGGAGGTAGGAGCGCCACAGCAACCATTTACAACAAATGGCATCAAACAAACTTGGCACACTATTGAGTTCTCAAACAACCACACCCACCCAGCCAACACACCCCACACGGGACACGCCAACCAAACAGGCCAACCAACGATCCACAACCAAACCATCATGAACCACACCAAACCGGCGCAGAACACAACACTAAACGACATCTTTCGTCGAGTCAAACTGGCACCACGTGACTTCTTTCACACCTCGATGTTCTGGCAATTTAGACCTTGTCATCGTATGATGTAATTGTTGTCGTGGACAAATCTGACTTCGTACTCGATGTCTGATCAGGACCGACTTCCAAGCTTAGCACGAGTGCTAATCGCTTTGTCAAATCGGCTTCGCCCTCGATTTCCCGGGGGCAGTTTCTCACTATATACCCTGTTCATTTGCATTTCAACATGCGTTCAGAAACAGCAAGCAATAGTCACCACATAGTGGTCCTGACTGGATCGTTGTATAAATTTTTCTAAAAGAACTTCTGTGTCTCAGCGCTTCCCGTCTCCGGTCTGCCCTGGGCACGAGAGATAACTATACACAGATAAATTCCGAATGCAAAATCGGCGGACTCGATGCGGTTTGAAGATCATTTCCGCATGAATCCGCCGATTTAGGACGATTATCTATTAAATTTGCTCTATTTAATCTGTATCTGTGTCGCAGATCTCAACTATTGGTTGAAGATAGGTTGACGAACCCCAGATTTCTTCGTCCGCGCCGTACTACGAAATACTTGTTGTGTAGTGCATCGTCTGTCGTGAACAGCTGCTCAGGATCGACGACTTTGTTGTTGTTCAAATACGCGCCACCGTCTTTGACGGTGCGTCGAGCCGCAGACTTTGATTCTTCCAGTCCAGTAGCTACCAATAGATCGACAATGCTCATTTGAGTATCGAGGTCTCGGGGTTTCGCCGTCGGTAGTTCCGCGCCGGCTGATTCGAGGGTAGTAGCGTCGATGTCTTCGAGTTCCCCACGGCCAAACAGTGCAGCCGATGCATCGATAGCGCGCTGGGTCTGTTCTTCGCCGTGTACAAGTGATGTCACTTCCCAAGCGAGACGACGTTGGGCTTCACGTCGGAAGGGTTCATCTGCGACTTTGCGTGCATAGTCTTCAATCTCTTCGCGAGATAGGAACGTAAACACTTTCAAACGCTCGACAACATCGGCATCTGCAGTGTTGATCCAGAACTGGTAGAACGCATAGGGCGAGCACATTTGCGGATTGAGCCAAATAGCGTTACCTTCGGATTTACCAAATTTCGTGCCATCGGCGTTGGTAATCAACGGCGTCCCCATGGCATGAACATGCTGACCTTCGACCTTGCGCACTAATTCGGTACCAGAGGTGAGGTTGCCCCACTGATCCGAGCCACCGGTTTGAAGAGTCACGTTGTGGCGCCGGAACAGCTCCATGAAGTCCATGCCTTGAAGGACTTGATATGAGAATTCGGTGTAGGAAATTCCCTCTTCTGACTCCAGACGCGATGCTACAATTTCTTTGCGAATCATAGTGCCAACCCGGAAGTGCTTGCCGATGTCTCGTAAGAAATCAAGCGCGGCTAAGCCCCCGGTCCAATCGAGATTGTTGACCATGACTGCACCGTTGTCACCTTCAAATGAGAGATAATGTTCAATCTGCTCACGCAGTGATTCAACCCAACCTTCAACGGTTTCGCGCGTATTGAGAGACCGTTCAGAGGTCTGGCGTGGGTCGCCGATGAGTCCCGTCGCACCCCCGACGAGCGCCACCGGATGATGGCCTGCCAGTTGTAGTCGACGCAACAGCAGCAACTGCACCAAGTGACCAAGATGCAGTGAGGCTGCAGTGGGATCAAAGCCGCAATAATAACGAATCGGGTCCCCGGCTAGGGCTTGTTCTAATTTGGCTTCATCTGTGGACACGTGAACCAAGCCACGCCACTTCAACTCCTGCCAAATATTCTCGAAAGAACGATCATTGGCTTGTCGACTCAAAAACTCTTCATTACTCACGGTCATCAAACTACCAGTTTCTGTTGAGTGCGCTAAGAATTCGGGATTTTTATGTCTCGTAGCCCAGCTGGCAGCTGCGCTTCGGACGCTGTCGTGATGAGTGTCAAAGTTTGGGTTGCGCGCGTCATAGCTACGTAGAGGTTTCCAACGGAGTCCCCAGCATCGTGCACCAAATTTTGGGGTTCAACGATAATCACCGCGTCATATTCCAATCCTTTAGCATTCTGGGCGGTCACCAATGCGATATTGCGATCTCGACGACGTCCGGTGCCGGTCCAGATTTGACCTGGGTATCTTTCCTCCAAGACCGGTTGCACTTGGGAGTAGTCCTCCCCCACGGCGATGACACCAAGAAGTCCTTCCGGGATGCGCTGGAATTGACGGTTCACCGCAGCCAGCAGAACTTCTTCCAGTTCTTCTGGACTGGTGTACTGCAATTCGGGTTCGTAGTCACCTTCTCGTAAAGCAGTCGGCGTGGTGACCCGTCGCCCAGCCGAGGTCGCCACGTTAGCGGCTGCCCTGGTGATACGTGCCGGCGTACGATAATTGACCGTCAACTCAGCTAAGCGCCAGTGATTGGGTGCAAACGGTTCCAAGACCGAACCCCAGTCAGTGCTGGGATCAGCGCCTGAGGCTTGAGCTAAGTCGCCGACGATCGTAAACGAGCGCAGCGGTGACCGACGAAACAGCATCCGCCACTGCATGTAGCTAAGTTCTTGCGCCTCATCAACAACAACGTGACCGTATGTCCAAGTTCTGTCACGTTGTGCACGATCGGCTATGGAATACCAGGTACCCTCAGGTTGTTGTGCTGCTGCCAGCATCTCGGCTGTCACCACTCCATCGACACCAATGTCCTCGAGCGTGTAGTGCATATTCTCGAGGGCAGCTTCTGCTGTATCGAGATCCCGCTGCTGAGATTTCTTCGCTCCATGGCCAACGTCAGTGACGAGATCCCCCAACATCACGGCGGCTTCATCGATGAGTGGGACATCCGCCTCGGTGAAGGGTGCCTTCGGTTCGCGCAGCAAGTTGCGGATCTCTGATGCAGTCAACATTGGAGCGGCGTCGACCAAATATTTGGGCTGAGACAATAGCTCATTGATTAGTCCGGTGGGCGTCAGTGGCATCCAGCATAGGTTCAGTAGTCGACGCACGTCCCGTGATTGTCGAATCTCTTGGCGTAGGTAGGATCGGTCGGCCTTATTGACTAAACCGTCCTCGCGTTTTGGACTGACGATATCCCGCATCTGGTCGTATAAGGTACGTACCATGTGGTCGACAAACACTTCTCGTGCTTGGTTGTGTGGTTTTCCGGATTCCCGCGCGTGGCCAATGGCACGCCGTATCTGAATGGGTCTGACGCGTAGACGAATGCCATCTACGGTGACCCACGTGGTTTTTGGGATGTTTCGTTGCCGTAACGCCACCGCATTAGCGATGACTTCCTGCATCACGAGTCGGCCTTTGATCTCAGCCGCAACCGGATCGGGCTCGGGTTGTGCTTCGATTCCAGGATAGAGCGTGCCCAAAGAACGCATAACCACCCCGGTCTCACCCAAGGACGGCAGAACTTGGTCAATGTAGTTCATAAACGCTTCTGACGGGCCTACCAGCAAAACCCCCGATTTAGCCAGTCGGTCGCGGTAGGTATAGAGCAGATACGCAGCACGGTGAAGAGCCACCGCGGTTTTGCCAGTGCCGGGACCACCTTGTACCACTAAAACCCCGCGCATAGCATCACGGATGATTTCATCTTGCTCACGTTGAATTGTGCTCACGATGTCACCCATTGCACCGGTCCGTGGCGCGCTGACAGCAGAGAGTAGCGCTTGAGAAGTTTGCCCAGACTCGGTTGAGGTCAAAACGTCGTCCTCAAAGGACTCTACTGTTCGCCCGCTCATCATGATGTGACGACGCCGGGCCACCCCTTGCCTGTTAGCAGCAGTTGCTTGATAGAACGGGGCAGCGTCAGGGGCTCGCCAGTCAATGAGGATTCGAGTCTGTTGGTCATCGGATAATCCAATGCGACCGATATGCCGGGATACCTCGTCGTCAGTATCAAGCCTTCCAAACACAAGCTGTTCTTCCACCGCAGCCAGCTGATTAATGCGGTCTTGATACAAACTGGCGAATGAATCGCGCTCGGATTGATTTTGAAAGGACCCTTGGAGACCCTGAGCCTGAATGCGCGCCAGTTGTTGTTTCTTTTCGTCTCTCAGCACGTCAAGACGGTCATAGAGTCTCGACACATAGTCACGCTCTTCATCCAGCTGCTGCTGGTACCACGAGGTAGTGTCGGTAGACGCGTAGTGGTCGGTCACCAAGGCTCCTTTGCTGCTAACCCTAGGCTAGCACTCCGCTTGTTTCGACCCCCTAGTCTACTGGCTCCTTAGCGCAGCCCGGTAGGATTTGTGGCGACAAACTCCCGGATTTCAGCTAGCTGCCGTTTAAACTCGACCAGTTGGTCCGCGACTGCCTCGGGTCCGGTACCGCCCTGTGAGGATCGGGAGTTTAAGGAACCCTCGGTTGACAAGACCGTCCGAACCTCGGGAGTCAAGTGTTCGGAGATATCGGCGTACTCTTCTTCGGTGAGATCCCACAGTTCGACTCCGCGGGACTCTGCCACCTGAACAGCTTCACCGGCGAGTTCATGGGCTACGCGGAAAGGGACCCCCTGGCGTACTAACCATTCGGCGATATCGGTTGCCAGAGCGAATCCTTCGGGTGCTAACTCGGCCATGCGCTCGGTGTTGAAAGTCAAGGTAGCGATTTGGCCGGCAAAGGCTGGCAAAAGTAACTCGAGAGTATCTGCTGCATCGAAGACCGGTTCTTTATCTTCTTGCAGGTCCCGGTTGTAAGCCAGCGGGAGTGCCTTCAGTGTGGTCATGAGTCCGGTGAAGTTGCCCAGTAGTCGCCCAGATTTACCGCGAGCTAACTCGGCGATATCCGGGTTTTTCTTTTGCGGCATGATTGACGACCCAGTGGAATATGCATCATGGAGGGTAACAAAATTGACCTCTTTCGTCGCCCAGAAGATGATCTCTTCTGAAATGCGTGACAGGTTCACCCCGACCATGGACGCGATCCAGGAGAATTCAGCAAACACGTCACGTGCCGCGGTGCCATCGATTGAGTTCCAGACCGCCGATTCGAATCCAAGATCGTGGGCGACAGCTTCTGGATCGAGTCCAAGCGACGAGCCGGCCAGAGCACCCGATCCATAGGGGCTGATTGCGGCGCGACGATCCCAGTCTATGAAGCGCTGCAGGTCGCGGAAGAAAGCCCAAGCGTGGGCAAGCAGATGGTGGGATAGCAGGACCGGTTGGGCGTGTTGCAAGTGTGTTCTACCGGGCATGGGTGCATACGGGTGGGTTTCAGCCTGGGTGATGAGTGCATCGATAACCTCTAACAACAATGACGAAATCTCACGGGCGTGATCGCGTAGAAACATGCGTCCCATCGTGGCGATCTGGTCATTGCGAGAGCGACCCGCGCGCAGTTTGCCACCGAGCTCTTCTCCGGCTCGTTCTAGTAGACCGCGCTCTAGCGAGCCGTGAACGTCTTCGTCGGATTCAGCTGCGACGTAGGTACCGGCCACAACATCTTGCTCAAGTTGATCTAGCGCTGCCAACATCTTCGGGAGTTCTTCGTCGCTGAGCAGTCCGGCACTGTGCAACACGCGAGCGTGCGCTCGGGAGCCAGCGATGTCATATTTCGCCAGTCGCCAGTCGAAGTGCGTTGATTTGCTCAACGCTGCCAGCGAGTCAGCAGGCCCATCTGAAAATCGACCACCCCACAAGGACCCTTCATTTGTGCCGTGTGATGCTGTATCAGCCATATCGGTGCAACCTCTTTTCGCGCAGGAATTCTCTAGTTCAAAACTACCAATAAATGGGTCGGTGGAGAGCCCTACGACTACGTAAGACCGAAATGTTCGCCACACAGTGTTGACGCTTCACTGACGATGTGGAATGGCAGACGTACCGATATACAGCTCAGAGTCTTACCCTGTGATGCCTGGCGTCTCAGTAGCTATGCGAAATTGTCTAAACTACTTATATGACCGACAACGAAGCCCAAGAGCAGCCGGAACTCACTGACGAACAAATCGCGTTTCTCAATACCTTATTTGATTACGCGCGAGAGGGGCAGGTACAAGCCCTGTCATCCGTGATCGACCAGGGTATTCCGGTCGACCTTCGCAATCATAACGGCGACACGTTCCTTATCTTGGCCGCCTATCGAGAACAAGCACAGATCATAGACGTCCTGCTGGCTCGGGACGCTGATGTCAACGCGCTCAATAATCGAGGTCAATCCGCGCTCACTTGTGCGGTATTCATGCAGAACACAGCTATTGCGAAAACACTGTTAGATGCAGGTGCAGATCCAGATCTAGGACCTCAATCAGCGCGCGCCACGATTAGCGCCATGGGTTTGGATGAAATGGGGCAGTTTTTGTCCGAATACGAAAAGTAGTGACCGACAGATTAGACCGAACACCGAAAAGCCGGTGCCAGGCCGCCACCTGTGGAACAGCAGGTGTACCAATACGAGGAGTTATTTTGAATCAAACGATGACGAAACCGAAACGCTGGTTAACAGCCACAGGACTGGGCGTTATCGCGGCTTGGACACTTGCCTCTTGCGGCGGTGGGCCCCCAAGCTTGACGGAAATTTCAGAATCAGCCAAACAGTCGATGAGCGAAGCGAGCTCCTTTACCTACACTCGGAGTGACCCCAACGGTGTTCATGACGAAGACATCTCCATCATTGAATGGTCTGGGCAAACAGAGCAAGACAACCACCACGTGACAATTACTGCGGACCAAGGGACGCTGGAATTTCTGGTGATCGATGAGGCGACGGCATTCTTGAAGCTTGACCCACAAGAGGGCGCAGAAGATGAACTGTTTACGCTGCCGGGGGCTGAAGGGCAATGGATCAAAGCTCCAGAATCCGGTTTAGAGGACACGATGGGCATTGAAGACGAATTTGCCACGACTACTGAGACTGCGTTTGCCCTCATCGACGACTTATCCCAAGAGGAGCTTGAAACGGTTGAGGCCGAAGAAACCGAGTTAGAAGGCCAAGAAGTTTATAAGTACACTGTGCCGGCGACCGCAGGCAACGACTCGGATCTGTATACCGGTTCTGAAGCTGTCTCGTTTTACTTCTTAAAAGAGACCTCTGAACTCGTTCAGGTCGATGCGACATCCGGTGGAAACACTGCCACACATGCTTTCACGAATGTCAACGAAGTTGAACTATTCAAGACTCCCCCAGCAGATGAGATCTCTGATTTAGAATGGACGTTCTAATTCCAGGTTGAAAGTCCTCAAAGATACAATTGCTCGGTTCATCGCGAACCGAGCAATTGTCTATTAACAACACTACGGTTTAGGTTCCTGCTCTGCGTAGGCAATGAAATTTTGGGCCACTTGTTGCCCACCTTCCGGATCACGAGTCACGACCATGATCGCATCGTCACCGGCGATGGTGCCCAAGACCGAGACCAGTCGTGCACGATCAATGGCGGAAGCCAGAAACTGGGCTGCCCCCGGTGGGGTCCGCAATACCGCGATGTTTGCTGAGCCATCGGCGTCTAACAACAACTCTTTGCACAAACTCGACAAACGTACTTCAGTCATCTCTGTAGAATGCGCAGCAATTCCGATGTCATGAGGCACTTGGTAAATCATGTGACCGGATTCGTCTCGCACTCGGGTTGCCCCGATGTCTACCAGGTCACGAGATAGAGTCCCCTGAGTGACCGTGACTCCGCGCTGGGTAAGTGCCTCGGCGAGTTCGGCCTGGGAACGAATTATCTGGGTTCCCAACACCGTTCTAATCGCATGCTGTCGTGCGGCCTTGGTCATCGGAGTACTCATGGCTATTGTGCTTTAGTTCGAGAAGCCATCGCGTGTGGAAGAGACAGGTCTGCTGGAATCTCAGCCAGCCCTGATGCGTAAAGCAGCCAGGCGATGAGCGCTTTTTGGGCGTGCAGACGGTTTTCTGCTTCATCAAAGACTCGGGATTGTGGGCCGTCGATGACTTCTGGCGACACTTCATAGCCGCGGTAGGCAGGCAGACAATGCAGGAAGATGGCATCACCAGCAGCTTGCGCCATCGCGTCTGCATCAACGGAATATTCTTTGAATAATTCCAGGCGCATTTCCGTTTCATCTTCCTGACCCATAGAGATCCAGGTGTCGGTTACCACCACGTCAGCGTCAGCCAGGGCATCAGCTGCATTCGTCGTGACAAGGATCGAGCCACCTGTCATCTCCGCCCGGCGCGTAGCTGTGGCCACAACTGCGTCATCGGGCAGGAACCCTTCGGGGCCGGCGATGCGAACATGCATGCCAGCGGTAGCTCCGCCAAGCAGATAAGAGTTCGCCATATTATTGGCAGCATCACCAAGGTATGTCATGGCCAGGCCCTGGGTCGTGCCTTTGGCTTCGCGAATGGTCTGCAAATCGGCAAGTACCTGACAGGGATGGTAATCATCGGTCAGGGCATTGATCACGGGGATGGCCGAGTTGTCGGCCAGCTCTTGAATCCCAGCGTGGGCATAAGTGCGCCAGATAACGACCGAGACCATGCGTTCGAATACTTTTGCCGAATCGTAGATGGACTCTTTGTGGCCCATTTGAGACTCGCCCGGGTTGATGACCAGTGGGCTCCCACCAAGCTCAGTCAGCCCAGCGGCGAAGGAAACGCGAGTTCTCGTCGAGGTCTTATCGAACATCACGATCCCCGTCTGGGGTCCGGCCAGCGGTTGGAAATCATACCGACGTTGCTTCATGATCTCTGCTAGATCCAGTACTTCGGCCTGTTCCGCCGGGGCGAGATCGGTATCAACTAAAAAGTGTCGTGGTGTGTTGGGCATCATCCCGCTCCTTGAGGCTCGGTCGGCTAGTTCGCTTCTGCAACTGTTTCAGCAACGATATTGGGTAAATCTTGGATGAGCGGGTCGACCTGGTCGATCGTAATGATGAGCGGTGGCGCTAGTCGCAGCGTGGTCTCATCGGTGGCGTTGATGATATACCCGTAGTCCAGCGCTTTAGCCACGACTTTTGGTGCCAGACCGCCGTCGGGCAAGCGCATACCCTGTGCCATAATAGCCGCGGTATCGAGTTCAATTCCCTGCCACAAACCATAGGCACGGACCGCTTTGACGATCGGCAACGCGTGGAGGCATTGCGCTAAATAGGCCCCGACCGAGCGGACATTGTCGAGCAGGTCCTCGGATTCGATGGTGTCCAAGACCGCCAACGCGGTTGCCGTGGCCAGCGGGTTGCCACCGAATGTGGTGCCGTGTTGGCCTGCAGCAAACAGTTCGGAGACTTCGCTACCAAAGGTGACCAGCGCGCCGATGGGCATGCCACCGCCCAGGCCTTTGGCAAGGGTCATGGCATCCGGAAACACGGGTTCGTCGGTGCCGGTGATTTCTGGGTTCTGGAAGGCAAACCAGGTACCGGTCCGGCCAATGCCCGATTGGATTTCATCGAAAATCAACAAAGCGCCATGATCATCACAGGCTTGGCGAACCTGCTGGAGGTATCCGGGTGGGAAGTCACGAACGCCGGCTTCACCCTGAACGGGTTCAATAATGACGGCGGCCACGGTGTCGTCCATCTCGGTTGTCAGCGCGTCGATATCCCCGGCAGGCACGAAAACAACCCCACCGGGTAGTGGCTCGAATGGTTCACGGTACTGCGGCTTCCAGGTTAAAGCCAGCGCACCCATGGTGCGACCGTGGAAAGCGTTTTGCAGCGCAATGACCTTAGGGCGACTGCCACCCTGGGCATGGCTATGACGACGTGCAAGCTTGAAGGCCGCCTCATTGGCTTCCGTCCCAGAGTTTGCAAAGAATGCAGCACCCTCGGAGATGCCCGCCATCGCCAAAAGACGCTCGGCGAGCCCAACCTGTGGCAGCGAGGTGAACAGGTTGGAAATATGTCCTAAGGTTTTGGCCTGTTCGGTGAGGGCATCAACGATCGCCGGGTGCGCATGACCCAGAGCGTTAACCGCGATGCCGGCTAGAAGGTCGGTGTAGCGTTTGCCATCGGCGTCCCAGACGTACACGCCTTCGCCTTTGACGAGGGCTCGAGCTGGGGTCCCGAACATGTTGGTCATGGAACGCTGGTAGCGTTCCAGCAGATTTTCTGTCATGAATTTCCTATGGTGTGACTTGAGTGCCGACGCCGGCGGTCGTAAAGATTTCTAGCAACATCGAGTGTGGTTGACGACCATCGACGATGTGAGCCTGCGGGACGCCTGCCTCTACGGCGGTCAGGCAGGCCCGCATTTTCGGGATCATGCCCGATTCAAGGCTGCCGAGCATGCCGCGCAGCTGGTCTGCAGTGATCGAAGTGATCAGCGACGACGGATCGGGCCAGTCGCCATAGAGTCCTTCGACGTCGGTTAGAACCACAAGTTTCGCCGCCCCTAGCGCTGCAGCGAGTTCAGCGGCCGCTGTATCGGCATTGACGTTGAGCACCTGCCCGGTGGGCTGATTGGTTTGTGGGTCCACTTCGGGGGCCACAGAAGACACAACCGGGATGCGTCCGTTGGCGATCAAATCGGTGATTGGAGCGGTGTTGACGTTGACGACGTCGCCGACCAGCCCGAGGTCGATCTGCTCGCCGTCGATGACGTGCTTGGTGCGATGAGCAACGAACAGATCAGCGTCCTCCCCCGACATCCCAACTGCATAGGTGCCGTGGGCGTTGATCAAACCAACGAGTTGGCGGCCGACTTTGCCGGTGAGCACCATGCGCACAACTTCCATGGTCTCTTCGGTTGTGACTCGCAGGCCGCCACGGAATTCGGAAGCGATGTCGAGTTTGTCTAACATCTCATTGATCTGCGGGCCGCCGCCGTGGACGACAACCGGATGGATGCCGCAGTGGTGCAAAAACACCATGTCTTGGACGAATGCTTCGCGCAGCTCGTCAGAGACCATAGCGTTGCCACCGTATTTGATGACCATGGTGGTACCGGCAAATTTTTGGATCCAGGGCAGCGCCTCGATCAACACGGCCGCTTTTACGGCAGCCTTGGGCATATCGCGTGGTGGTGTTGTCATAAGTGATGTTTTCTAAGAGGAGTATTCGGCGTTTTCACGCACGTAGTCGTACGACAGGTCATTGGTCCACACGGTTACCGTGTGCTCTCCGGCTTTCAGGTAGATATCAACATGGACTTCGCGGTCGTCGAACTTCACCAGGTTGCGGTCTTCGCCAATTCCCGCGTTGCGGCACACCATGACATCATTGACGGCAACATCGATAGTCGTCGGATCGAATTGGGCATCTGTAGTACCAACTGCCGACAGAATGCGACCCCAGTTAGGGTCCTGGCCGAACATCGCAGTTTTGAACAGGTTTGACCGCGTCACTGCGCGCGCGACCTCTTCGCCTTCGGCCTCTGTGGCCGCACCGTGCACGGTGACGGCGATATCGCGAGTTGACCCTTCGGCGTCCCCAATGATCTGGCGCGCCAGCGAACCGCATACGTCACGAAGATGTTCTTGGAGTTCATCGCGATCGGGTGTGACACCGGAGGCGCCCGATGCCATGAGGATGACGGTATCGTTTGTGGACATACAACCATCGGAGTCCGCACGGTTGAACGTCGTGCTGACAGCTTCGGTGAGCAGCTCGTGTGCCAGCGCTGAATCAACCACGGCGTCAGTGGTGACCACGGCCAACATTGTGGCCATGCCCGGGGCGATCATGCCGGCACCCTTGGTGATACCGGCGACCGTATAGCCGCCACCGACTGCTTGGGCGGTTTTATGAACCGTGTCGGTCGTCATGATCGCCTGGGCTGCGGTTTCTAAGCCATCAGCGGTCAGGGCGTCGACGGCGGTCGGGATACCCGATACGACCTGCTCCATGGGCAGGCGCTCGCCGATCAGGCCGGTCGAGGCCACCAGGACGTCGTCGGCGGCGATGTTGAGGGCCTTGGCGGTATGGTCGGCCATAGCCGCAGCGTCGTGATCGCCTTCGACACCGGTGCACGCATTGGCACCCCCAGAGTTGAGCACCACGGCTCGAGCTTGCCCATTCTGGATCGCAGTTTGGGACCAGCGGACAGGCGCAGCAGAGATCCGGTTCGTGGTAAACACGCCAGCAGCGTTATACCGCGGGCCGTTGTTCACGATTAATGCAAGATCGAGGTCGCCGGATGCTTTGATGCCAGCTGCGACGCCCGAAGCTGTGAAACCAGTTGGTTGTGTCAGGCTCACGGTGCGATCCCTCCTTGAACGGACAGTCCGGTTTCTTCCGGGAAGCCCAGGGCGATGTTCATCGACTGGACGGCTCCCCCGGCGGTGCCTTTGGTCAGGTTGTCGACTGCTACTACCACGATGACGCGGCCGGCGGTTTCATCCACGGCTAGCTGCATCACGACGTGGTTTGAGCCCAGCACGGATTTTGTGGTGGGCCACTGGCCCTCCGGCAGCAGGTGTACGAACTGCTCGTTGGCATAGGCTTTTTCCCAGGCCGCGCGGATGTCTTCGGCCGAGGTGCCGGGCAGATATTTGGCGGTCGCCGTGGTCAAGATGCCACGCGACATCGGGGCGAGAGTCGGCGTGAAAGACAACGAAACGTCCGTGCCGGCAGCTTGAGATAGGCCTTGTATGATTTCTGGGGTGTGACGGTGTAACCCACCGACGCCGTAGGGGCTCATACCGCCCATAACTTCGGATCCCAATAGGTGGGGTTTCAGTGATTTTCCGGCACCTGAGGTGCCCGAGGCTGCGACAATAACGACATCATCAGTGTGCAATACGCCGGCGGTAAAACCGGGTGCTAGTCCAAGAATCGAGCCGGTGGGATAGCAACCGGGTACAGCGATGCGCTTTGCATCGGTGAGTTTTTCGCGATTGCCGGGTAATTCCGGCAGGCCGTATGGCCAGGTCCCGGCGTGTGGGGAACTATAGAACTTCTCCCACATCGCACTGTCGCTCAGGCGGTGATCCGCTCCGGCGTCAATGACCAGCGTGTCGTCGGGTAGCTGAGCCGCAATTTCAGCTGAGGCACCATGGGGCAACGCTAAGAACACGACGTCGTGGCCGCGCAGTACCTCGACCTCGGTTGGTTCCAATACACGGTCTGCTAGAGCATGCAGGTGTGGTTGCAGGCCACCCAGTTTCTGGCCTGCATTGGAATGGGCGGTGATAGAACCAATGTCGACGTGCGGATGGGAGGTCAACAGTCGTAGGACCTCTCCACCGGCATAGCCACTGGCTCCGGATACAGCTACACGAAGAGTCATGAACCCCAGCCTAACACTAAAATATGCAGTAGTCGTAATAATTATGCAGGATAGCATTTCTAGCGGTGCTCCCTGCGGAAATGTAACGTATCAACTATGACTCAAATTCCCGTAGAACTCCCAGAAAACATGCACGCGGCCGTTGTCACTCATGCTGGCGGCCCAGAGAACTTCGAGTGGCGAGAAGTTCCGGTGCCGACCCCAAGTGCCGGCCAAGTCCTCGTAGAAACAGCAGCTGCGGGCCTCAACTTTATTGAAACTTACCAGCGGTCGGGCCTCTACGATGTTCAATACCCATTCATCCCCGGTTCAGAAGCTTCCGGTACGGTCATTGCCGTTGGAGAAGACGTCGCCGACGTAGCGGTCGGCGATCGGGTCGCTACAGCTTCGGCGTCTGAGACCTACGCGGAATTCTTCGTGGCACCGGCCGATAAACTCCTGCCCGTGCCAGACACGATAGACCTGGTCGAGGCCGCAGCAATTCCATTGCAGGGCATGACCGCACACTATTTGTGCCGGTCAACGTTTGAAGTCAAGGATGGCCACAATGTGTTTGTGACCGCGGGCGCCGGCGGGGTGGGGCAACTGCTGATCCAAATGTGTAAGCACCTGGGTGCCAACGTCTATACGGTGGCTTCCTCGAAGGAAAAACGCCAGATTGCACTGGACGCTGGAGCCGATGACGTTTTCGATTATGACAACTTTGGCGAGAAGCTACGCGAGATCACCAATGGGGTCGGGGTGGATGTTGTGTATGACGGTGTAGGCGCCGACACTTTCGACACCTCGCTGAGTGCCGTGCGGACCCGCGGGATGATGGTGTTATTCGGTGCGGCTTCCGGCCCGGTGCCACCGTTTGATCTCCAGCGTCTCAATTCCAGCGGATCGCTATTTGTCACACGTCCAAGCCTGGCCTTCTATACGCTCACCGGTGATGAAGTCTCCTGGCGGGCCGGTGAGATTTTCGGCTGGCTTGCTGAAGGTGTCCTAAAACTCAGCGTTGACGAACGCTTCGATCTCAAAGACGCTGCTGATGCTCATCGCGCACTGGAGTCGCGAGCCACAACCGGAAAAACTGTGCTCATTCCATAAGCGGTACAGTGCTTCCGGCACAAGGGGCAGGCGGGGTATTCGATACGAACACCTCGCCTGCCCCTTGTCTTTGGCGTATTAGAGCAGCGACAGCACCGTGGTGCCGATCATGCCGAAGACGACCAGTAAGGCGATGACCGAAACACCAAATTGTTTTCGGCGTCGTCGGGCGCGGTCGCGGTCGTTTTCAGGTACCGGATGATCCAATTCCCAGGGTTGGCTCATCGTAGAACGGCTCCGTGTTGTGCTTCGGCTGCCGCGATCGCAGCCAAGCGGGCTTCCGATGCTTCATCTGTGGTCAAGGTGCGGTCGGCTGCACGGAAGCGCAGATTAAAGGCCAAGGATTTCTTGCCCTCCTCGATTCCAGTTCCGGCATACACATCAAACAGTCCAATGTCTTCTAACAATTCACCGGCTGCTTGTTGCAGGGTTTGCTGTACCTCCGCGGCCACGACATCGTGGTCCACGACCAGCGCTACGTCTTGATAGGTGGCCGGATAGGACACGACCGGCTGTGCTTCAACCACGTCGGGAGCCGCAGCAATCAAGGCATCCAGGTCCAGTTCCATCGCGGCGGTACGCTCGGGCAGATCCCAGTCTTCCAATAATTTCGGTAGCAATTCTCCTGCGTAACCAATGACTTCATCATGGACGACCAGTTCGGCCACCCGACCCGGGTGGAAACCATGGTGCGAGCCCTGGCGCACGCTCAGTTCCACTCCGGTCACATCAGCAATATCCATGGCTGCACCGATGGGATCCTGCCAGTCGTAGGCACGCGGGGTGTGATTCGGTCCTGGCGCCGAGTCATGGCCGGTGAAGATCGCAGCAAGCCGATATGGCTGCGCTGGTATACCGGCTTCAATTTCTGCAAGTACCTCATCGGTGGGCCGGACGCCCAGCGGTGGGATCGCTGCAGAACCGATCGTGTCACCCGGCAAGAATACCTTGCCTGTTTCAAACACTGTCAGGTCACGGAAGCCACGCGAGACGTTGCGGCGTGCGGTTTCCAACAGGCCTGGCAAAATCGTAGTGCGCAGCCACCCGAATTCAGCAGAAATCGGGTTCGCCAGTTTCACCATCCGTTGGGTTTGAGCCGTTTCTTCAGTCGGCGAGCCGAAGGTCCTGTTCTGGGCTTCGGATACGAATGGGTACGACAGGGTTTCAATGAGGCCCGCACCGGCTAGCGCGTCGGCAATCCGGCGACGCATCCGTTGAGCCTTGGTGAGGCCGCGGCCTGGAGGGGGTACCGGCAGCGTAGCGGGAATGTGTGAGTAGCCGACCAATCGGGCGACTTCTTCCACGAGGTCTTCGGGGATATTCAAATCGGTGCGCCAAGATGGTGGGGTCACCACAAAGATGGTGGTCCCATCAGTGTCATCGCGCTGTTGCGAAACGTCCGCACCGAGATCGCCTAATACCTGATTGACCTGTGCTTCGGGGTAGTCATAGCCCACCAACTGCGAGGGGTAATCAGCGCGCAACTGGACGGTTGGCATAACCGGTGGTTCCCCGACGTCGGTCACTCCGGCGTCAATGGTCCCCCCGGCAAGTTCCACGAGTAACTCGGCTGCACGTTGGGCTGCCTTATCTGCGATGTACCAGTCCACGCCGCGAGTATTGCGTTTGGAGGCTTCGGATGGCAGGCGATGACGGCGTTGGGTGCGGGATACCGAGATCGTATCGAAGTTTGCAGACTCGATCAGAACTGAGGTGGTGAAATCGCTGACCTCCGTCGCCAACCCACCCATGACACCGGCCATGCCGATCGCCCCAGATTCATCCGTAATCAACAGATCTTCGACATGAAGCTTGCGCGTCTTACCGTCGAGAGTTTCAAGGGTTTCGCCTTCGTGTGCACGTCGCACGACGATCTCGCCGGTGAGTTTGTCGGCATCGTAAAAGTGCAAGGGCTGGCCGAGCTCCAGCATTACGTAGTTTGAAATGTCAACCGGCAGACTCAGCGGACGGATCCCAGCCAGGCGCAGTCGGGCGCTCATCCACGACGGCGTGGTGGCTTTCGGGTCAATGTTGTTGACGCGTCGAGCGACGAAGCGGCTTACTCCAAGCTTCCCGTGGATCGGCGCAGTGTCTTCGAAGCGCACCGGCCAGCCTTGATCATTAGCCGGCGGCGCCTTGATCGCGCACGCCGGATCCGTGAACTCGGTTCTCGTAGCGTGGGCATATTCCCGGGCCACACCGCGCATCGACAACACATAGCCACGGTCGGGTGTGACGTTAATTTCTGCGGCCTCATCATCCAGATGCAATAGTTGCAGCACGTCAGTGCCGATTTCCGGATCCAGGCCCCATTTGGACAGCACCACAATGCCGTCATGAGCATCGCCGAGTCCGAGTTCAGATTCTGAGGCAATCATCCCGGCCGATGTGTGACCGTAGGTCTTGCGGGCCGAGATTTTGAAGTTCCCAGGGAGTACAGCACCGGGCATGGTGACGATTACTTTATCGCCGACCTCGAAGTTGTGGGCACCGCACACCACGCCCTGAACACCGGAAGGGTCAATTCCTTTGCCGTCAAGTGTCTGGGGTTGCCCGTCGGGCACTACTTGGACGCGGCACCAGTTGATGGTCTTACCGTTGGAGTGTTGTTCCGGGGTCTTTTCCAAGACTTTGCCGACAACAATCGGGCCGGTGAGTTCAAAACCGTGAACGTCTTCTTCTTCTAACCCAACTTTGACCAGATCCGCTAAGAGATCTTCTGCGGTGGCATCTGCTGGGAGCTGCGTGTACTCACGCAACCATGACAATGGGATACGCATTGTGTGACTAAATCTCCATTCCAAATTGCATTGAGAACCGCACGTCGCCTTCAATCATGTCGTGCATATCGGCGACCCCGTTGCGGAACATCAGCGTGCGTTCCACACCCATTCCGAAGGCGAAACCGGAATAGACGCTCGGATCAATGCCGGCAGCACGCAGCACCTGTGGGTGCACCATGCCGCATCCGCCCCATTCGATCCATTGGGGGCCGCCCTTGGCATCTGGGTGCCAGACGTCTAGCTCCGCAGAGGGCTCGGTGAAGGGGAAAAAGTTTGGGCGCAAACGAATACGCGCCTCGGCACCGAACATCGAGGTCGCGAAGTATTCCAGGGTGCCGCGCAGATCGGCCATCGTCAGGCCCTTATCTACGGCGAGGCCTTCGAACTGGTGGAATACCGGCGTGTGCGTGGCATCCAGTTCGTCAGTGCGGAAAGTCTTGCCCGGAACCAGAATGTAGGTCGGGACGCCACGTTCCAGCATGGCACGGATCTGCACCGGCGAGGTGTGGGTCCGCAGCACCAGGTGACGATCAGTTGGCTCAACAAAAAACGTGTCTTGCATTTCACGTGCCGGGTGATCCGGTTCAAAGTTCAGAGCATCGAAGTTGTACCATTCGGATTCTAATTCGGGCCCCTCAGCGATTTCCCAACCCATGCCCACAAAAATGTCCGACACGCGTTCTTGGAGTAATGCAAGTGGATGACGGGCACCTTGCCGACGACGACGCACGGCGGTTGTGACGTCTACGGTTTCTTCCACAAGCATCCGGGCTTCGTGTTCGGCTTGGAGTTGAGCCTCTCGGTCCGCGAGCGCTTTGCCCATCTTCCCGCGTGCCTGACCCATGCGTTTACCGGCGTCAGCTTTTTGAGATTTGTCGAGCTTGCCGATCAGGCGGTTGGCCAATGTCAGTGGCGCATGATCACCAGTGTGGGCGATGCGAGCCGCCTTGAGTTCGTCAAGATTTGTGGCAGCTTCAAAAGCTGCAATAGCAGCTTGGACAGCTTGCTCGACGGCCTGCTCATCGGCCGGTGAAACCTCCGGTGGGAGATTCGAAGTATCCGTCATAAGGGGTACACGCCTTTAGTTCTAAAACTATGTGTTCACAACAATGGGGTCGAAACCGGACGGTTTCGACCCCATCTAGTCTAGGACGTGAAGTCAACGTGACCGAACTGTTGCCATTCTGCTACGCGTGAGCAGCCCAGAAGTCATCGATCACATCGCCTTGTTCTAATAAATCGAGGGCGACTGAACGCATTTCAACTTTGCGCACCTTGCCCGTCACGGTTGTGGGGAATTCGTCAACAATGTAAACGTACCGTGGGATTTTGTATTTTGCTAGAGACCCGATGGAGAACTCTCGTAGTGCTTCGGCGGTGAGTTTTGGCGCTCCTTTGCGTAACCGAACCCACGCCATGAGTTCTTCACCATACCGCTCATCTGGGACACCAATGATTTGAGCATCAATGATGTCAGGATGTGTATAGAGGAATTCTTCTATTTCTCGCGGGTAGATGTTTTCGCCGCCGCGAATCACCATGTCTTTCATTCGCCCGGTTACTTGGACATAACCGTTTTCATCCATGCGTGCGATATCCCCGGTGCGTAACCATCCGTCATCGCCAAGAACTTCGGCGGTTTTTTCTGGTTGATTCCAGTAGCCTCTCATGACCAGATAGCCGCGCGTACACAGCTCACCATCTGCGTTCATCGGTAGCGTCTCACCGGTGCCTGGGTCGATGATTTTGATTTCGGTATGCGGTGTCGGACGTCCCACAGTCGATGTTCTCAGGTGTAATTCATCATCGGGGCGAGTCTGCATCGAGACCGGGGAGGTTTCGGTCATCCCGTAGCAGATCGTAACTTCTTCCATGTGCATCGTCTTGATAACTTGGCGCATGACCTCATCGGGGCACGGAGACCCTGCCATGATGCCGGTGCGCAACGACGACAGATCAAAGTCGCCGAGGTTCTCCAGTGCCAGTTCTGCAATGAACATCGTCGGCACACCATAAAGGGAGGTGCAACGGTATTTTTCCACGGCAGCTAGCGTTTGTTCCGGATTGAAGGACGGGCCGGGGATCACCATGGTGGCACCGTGCGTTGTAGCTGCCAGATTTCCCATTACCATGCCAAAGCAGTGGTAGTAGGGCACTGGAATGCAGATGCGATCCTGGTCGGTGTACCGGTTGGTCTCCCCAACGAAGAAGCCGTTGTTGAGGATGTTTCGGTGGGATAAGGTGGCACCTTTGGGAAATCCCGTGGTACCGGAGGTGTACTGAATGTTGATGGCATCAGTATTTTGTAGAGATGTGGCAATGGCGTCTAGGACCGCATTTTCGGGGTCAACCTCGAATACCGCGTCCCACGAGTCTGTATTCATTATGATGATGCGCTCAAGCGTGCCAAGTTCGTGTTGCGCGCGTTCAATCATGCGCGGATAATTCGCGGTGGGTATCTCTTCTGAGGCAATCAGCGTTGTGATGCCAGCTTGCTCCAGCACATAATTGAGCTCATGCTGACGGTAGGCGGGGTTGATGTTGACCATAATTGCGCCTAGTTCCGCGGTGGCGTATTGCACCATGACCCATTCCCACCGGTTCAGTGCCCAAATACCCACCCGTTCACCGGCAGTCACTCCAGCGTTATGTAACCCCGTCGCAAGGCGACGGACGTCGCCATAGAACTGCTCATATGTCCACTGGCGATCCGCTGCGGCATCAATGAGCGCAATATTATGAGGAAATTGTGCCACGATCCTGGCTAAATTCGTGGAAATCGTCTCTTCAAGAAGCGGCACATCAACGGGACCGGCAGCGTAGGACTGGTTGCGTTGTTCTGTCATAACTATCTTCCTGTGGATCCGGGTGTCGCCCAACAATCTAACAAATCGTGACTCGCGTCACCATGTTAGCGCTCTTCTTCCGGCTCATCGGGTGCCGCATAGAGTGCTTGCATCGCCATCTCCGGCAGCATATGTTTCAGGTACGCCAGAAAACTGCCGGTCTGCTTGCGTTTAGCGAGCCCGCGAAAGGAATGCCCGGTCGAGTTGATGAGACCAAAGACCGCGTGAGCGCGCACGGTCAGCTGGTCGGTGGTCTCCTGCGGATGGATACTTTGCAGCGCGCGGATCCAGATAGCGATAAACTCGCGCTGGGTACGGCGGATTTCTCGTTGTATCCGATCCTCAACCGAGGCCAAGTCGCGGTCCTGAACCCGGATAATCTCGGAAGAACTCAAAGCAAACTCAGTTTGCAGAGCAACGAGGCGCTGCAAACGTACAAGCACATCAGGACACTCCACCTCAATCTCGCGTCCGCTGCTCAGCAGGTGGTGGCTTGCTTGACCAATAAGCACTCCCAGCATGGCTTGTTTGGATTCAAAATGCCGGTATATCGCCTGCCCGGTGACACCCACCTCCGTACCTATCTCGTCCAAGGAGACAGCAGCGAAGCCGCGGTCAGCAAACAGTCGTGCTGCCGCGGCAAGAAGTTGCTCGCGTCGCCTTGCTTTTTCCACCTGCCGCTGTGTTTTGGTCGTCTGACCAGATGGGTTTGTCTGAGTACTGGACAAATGCAATCTCCATCACTAATCTAAACTTCAGTTAGTCAGCATAAACTGAAATTATTGCTGAGTCCATACCTTCAGGAGAAGTATGCAACAGCTGATCACCCAGGTTGATGCCAACTCCGAGCAGTATCAGGCAAACTTTACTTATCACAACCAATTGCGCGGAGAATTGCGCAACCGAATGGCGGAAGTAGCTCAAGGCGGCTCGGAACGCTCACGTCAGCGACACCTGGACCGCGGACGTTTACTCCCTCGCGAACGGGTACACCGCCTCCTAGACTCCGGCTCACCCTTTCTTGAAATCGGTTCACTGGCCGCTTTCGGGATGTATGACAACGATGCCCCGGCTGCAGGGCTGATCGCCGGTATCGGCATCGTCGAGGGCCGCTACGTAATGATCGTGTGTAATGACTCCACGGTTAAGGGCGGCACATATTATCCGATGACAGTCAAAAAACATCTGCGCGCTCAAGAGATTGCGCTGGAGAATCGACTCCCGTGTCTCTACCTCGTGGATTCCGGTGGGGCGTTTTTGCCTCGTCAAGATGATGTCTTCCCGGATCGAGAGCACTTTGGAAGAATCTTCTACAATCAGTCCCAGTTGTCGTCCCGCGGGATCCCGCAGATTTCAGCCGTCCTTGGCTCGTCGACTGCTGGTGGCGCTTATGTTCCAGCCATGAGTGATGAGTCCGTAATTGTTCGCAATCAAGGTACCATCTTCTTAGGTGGCCCACCGCTTGTGAAAGCGGCTACCGGTGAGATCGTGACCTCAGAGGAACTTGGCGGCGCGGAAGTCCATACGTCTACCTCCGGAGTGGCCGATCATATCGCTGAGAACGACGACCATGCCCTCCAGATCGTGCGCAATATCGTAGCGACCCTACCGTCCACGCCCCAGCGTATTTGGAACAAGATCGACGCAATTCAACCCGCTCACGACGCCGCAGAGATCGCTGGAATCCTACCGGTCGATCTCCACACCCCCTATGACGTTCGAGAAATTATTTCCCGAATCATTGATGCCACTAGTTTTCACGAATTCAAAGAAAATTACGGCACAACACTGGTCACGGGATTTGCGCGCATTGATGGGCACCCGGTAGGCATCATCGCGAATAACGGCATCTTGTTTTCGGAATCTTCGCTCAAAGGAGCGCACTTCATCGAACTGGCTGATCAGCGCGGCATCCCACTTTTGTTTTTACAAAATATCTCTGGGTTCATGGTGGGCAGGGATTATGAAGCCGGTGGCATCGCAAAAAACGGTGCCAAGATGGTGACTGCAGTATCCACAACCCGGGTCCCGAAAATCACGGTGATCATCGGCGGCTCCTTCGGTGCAGGTAACTACTCGATGTGTGGTCGCGCGTATTCACCGCGCTTTTTGTTCATGTGGCCCAATGCTCGAATCTCAGTCATGGGTCCGGATCAGGCGGCCGGTGTCCTGGCCACGGTAAAACGCGATCAGTATGAGGCAGCTGGTGAAGAATGGACCGAGCAAGAGGAAGCTGAATTTAAACAACCGATCTTGGATCGCTACAACGAACAAGGCTCTGCGTATTACTCCACAGCCAGACTTTGGGATGACGGCATTATAGAACCGCAGGACACCCGTCGCATTGTCGCTATGGCACTGGATGTGTGTTCCCGTACCCCGCTCACCGAGCCTCAATTTGGTCTTTTCCGGATGTGACTGCCATGCAACTATTCTCCAAAGTACTTATCGCTAACCGTGGTGAAATCGCCATGCGTATTGCCAAAACGTTGCATCAGTTGGGAATCCGATCCGTCGCGATCTACTCGGATGCCGACCTAGCGGCAGCCCACGTGAGATTTGCACAAGAGGCCATACGATTGGGTACTAGTTCTGCCGAATCGTATCTCAACCCTGAAGCAGTCGTGCAAGCAGCGCTCGCCACGGGCGCCGAAGCGATTCATCCTGGCTACGGTTTCCTTTCCGAAAATGTTGAACTAGCCCGCGAGTGTCGGCGAGCGGGCGTAACGTTTATCGGTCCCAACGAATACGCCCTAGAAATTATGGGCGACAAGATCCGTTCTAAGAACCACGTCGCCAAGGCTGGCGTGCCAATGATTGAAGGGGTGTCACGAGCGGGTCTCAGTAATGACCAACTCGTTGAAGCCACCAGGGACATGTCCTTTCCGATGCTGATCAAACCCTCTGCTGGTGGTGGTGGTAAAGGGATGCACGTAGTGGAATCGCACGATCAACTAGCAGGTCAGCTCGAGACCGCTCGTCGTGTAGCTCAGACCGCTTTCGGTGACGACACGCTGCTCATCGAACAGCTCATTCGTTCACCGCGACACATTGAAGTGCAGATTCTGGCCGATCAACACGGCAATGTCATTCATCTTGGCGAACGTGAATGTTCACTGCAGCGGCGTCATCAGAAGATCATTGAAGAAGCCCCTTCCGTATTACTTAGCGAGGACACGCGAGCGCGTATCGGCCAGGCAGCGGTTGAGACCGCAAGGTCCGTCGATTACGTCGGTGCTGGTACCGTCGAATTTTTGGTCTCTGACCAGGAGCCTGACAAGTTCTACTTCATGGAGATGAACACCCGACTCCAGGTGGAACACCCGATTACCGAAGAAATCACCGGGATCGACCTGGTCGAAGAACAGATTCGGATCGCCGCGGGGGCACCGCTGACACTGACTCAAGATGCCGTGACGTTTACTGGGCACGCAATCGAAGCTCGTGTCTATGCGGAGAGTCCTGCGGCAGGCTTTCTTCCGTCCACCGGTACCGTCTTGCACCTTTCTGAACCTACCGGGGTAGGAGTTCGGGTAGATTCTGGGTTGCGCACCGGCTCAGTGATCGGCACGGAATTTGACCCGATGATTGCAAAGGTCATTGCCACCGGAACCGATCGCCACCAGGCACTGGCGCGCTTGGATCAGGCCCTCGATGAAATGATTATCCTCGGGGTGCACACCAACCTGGAGTATCTCCAGCATCTCCTGCGAGATGCTGATGTGGTCTCTGGTGACATCGACACCACCCTGGTCGAATCGCGTTTGCCCGACATGGCCTTTGACCTCCCGACTGACTGGCATGCTCAGGTCGCTGCGCGATTCCTCCACCAACAGCGCGCCACTGCCTCCGATGCTTGGGCGCTGGATGGGTTTCGACTCCCTGGGGCCGCTGAGGTGAACTACCGAGTGGACTATCCCGCAGCCGATGCCCCCCTCAGATTCGATGTTGCCCTTGATACCGGTGCTCGTCTCATACCGACCGATCGGGATGACGAGTATGTGTACCAAAATGCTGCCAGCGTCGAACTCGTCACGGTCGTAGCGGAGGCGCCGACACGTCAGGGTGCACGGGTATGGGTAGCTTCAAATACGTTTACCGGTGTCATGGTCGTGTTGGACCATGCAGCACAAGTACTTGACACGTTAGCTTCCATGGAAGCTGAAGAGCGCGGGGTTGACCCACAAGTGCGTGCTCCCTTACCGGGCACGGTCACAGCGATTCACTTACCAGATGGCAGCGAAGTGTCCGCCGGCGACCCGGTGGTCACCATCGAGGCCATGAAGATGGAACACCAACTCCAAGCGCCCCTCGATGGAACGGTGACCATACATGTCACCGATGGCCAACAGGTCTCACTTGACCAGAGCATTCTGACAGTCGTCGGACATGCCTCTACCGACGACCAGTAAATTTTGCCTCGGCAACGAAAGGTTTGACGATGTCCATTGATCATTATTTAGATGACGAACAACTCGCTTTAGTCGAAGGGGTTCAAGAATTTGCCCAGCAAGTCATCGCACCCGTGTCAGCTCAACACGACCGAGACAAGACTTTCCCATATGAAGTTATCTCTCAGATGGGTGAAATGGGATTGTTTGGTCTACCGATCCCGGAAGAATACGGCGGCCAAGGCGGCGACTACTTCACCTTGTGTCTAGCTCTAGAAGAGATTGGCAAAGTCGATCAGTCTGTGGCAATCACTCTGGAAGCAGGGGTATCGCTTGGCATGATGCCGCTGTTAAAATTCGGAACCGAAGAGCAAAAGCAGCGTTGGTTGCCAGATTTAGCTGAGGCAAAGCATCTCGCAGCGTTTGGGCTGACCGAACCCGGAGCGGGCTCCGACGCTGGCGGCACCCAAACCCGCGCAACCCTAGACGATGGTACCTGGACCATCAACGGTAATAAGGAATTCATTACCAACTCCGGCACTGATATCACCTCGATTGTCACGGTGACCGCAAAAACCGGCGAAAATGAAATTTCTACAATTATCGTTCCAACCGAGACATCGGGCTTCACCGCGGAACCGGCTTATGACAAAGTAGGATGGAATGCCTCTGATACTCACCCGTTAACGCTCGAGGATGTGCAGGTCCCCGAAGAGAACCTGCTGGGTGAACGCGGTCGTGGGTTTGCAAACTTTTTGGATATTCTCGATGAGGGTCGTGTGGCGATCGCAGCGCTCGCGACTGGAGCTGCTCAAGGCTGTGTCGATGAATCCGTCGCTTACGCGAAGACCCGGAAGACGTTTGGTCGCGCCATCGGTGAAAACCAAGGTATTTCATTCAAAATCGCTCGGATGCAAGCTCGCGCTTACGCCGCACGTGCTGCCTATTATGCGGCTGCGAAGAAGTTAATCTCTGGGCAGCCATTCAAGACCGAGGCTTCAATCGCTAAGATGGTCGCCTCAGAAGCTGCGATGGATAATGCCCGTGACGCGACGCAAATATTTGGCGGATATGGCTTTATCAACGAAAGTTTAGTGGCTCGTCATTACCGTGACTCAAAGATTTTGGAGATCGGTGAAGGCACGACAGAGGTCCAGCTCATGCTGATTGCTCGTTCACTGGGGCTGTAGGAGTACCATGACTACCCAACCAAAAATTATCAAGCAGCGCGGCCTCTACTACGACGAGATCGAAATCGGTGCCATTTATCAGCATGCTCCAGGGCGCACAGTTACCGAAGCGGATAATGTCGTGTTCACGACGCTGACTATGAACACCCAGTCACTTCACCTCGATGCGCACTGGTCATCCCAGCAAGAATTCGGCCAACCACTGGTCAATTCGATGTTTACTTTATCCACCATCGTGGGCGCCTCGGTTGCACAACTAACCCAAGGAACCATCGTGGCGAATCTTGGCTTTGAAAGCGTCAAATTCCCCAAACCTCTCTACCACGGAGATACGCTGTACACCGAGACCGAGATCTTGGATAAGCGGCTATCGTCATCCAGACCAGGCCAAGGCATTGTTAGGTTCCGCCATGTTGGACGAAATCAGCATGGCGAGGTGGTGGCTGAATGTATTCGATCGACCCTGCTGTGGGAGTCTGAAGAACACCATCGGAAGGCCACCGCATGACCGCCTTTGACCTTGGACCAGCGCTATTGTTTGTGCCTGCCGACCGTCCAGAACGATACTCCAAAGCATATGATCGGTCGGATGCTATCATCATTGATTTAGAAGACGCCGTAGCACCCGTAGACCGTCCAGTGGCACGCAAGACGTTGCGCAGGCACCTTACTGAAATGGACTCGTCAACAGCTCAGCGCACAATCGTACGCATCAACCCAGTCGATGAACCAGACTTTGGGGACGACGTTAAAGTCGTGGCTGACAGCCCAACCCGTTATGTCATGGTGCCAAAAGTAGAGCGTGCTGAGGATATTCAACAGGTCGCAAAGGCTCTACCGAACATTGGGCTCATTGCGCTCTGCGAAACTGCTGCAGGTGTACTGTCTTCCATCGAGGTTGCCAGGCATCCGGCAGTGGTGGCACTGATGTGGGGGTCAGAGGATTTGATGGTGTCAACGGGCGGATCGGCGTCTCGTTTCGGTAATGGGACGTATCGCGATGCTCCTCGATTTGCACGAGCTCAGGTGCTATTGGCCGCAGCGGCCGCAGGGAAAGCCAGCATCGATACGATTCATACCGACTTATCCCCCACCGAGCACTTCACAGCCGAAGCTGAGGATGCCGTGGCCAGCGGCTTCAACGCAAAAGCTTGTATCCACCCTGCCCAGGTGACAGTCGTGCGTGAAGCGTATCGACCATCGAAGGAAGAAGTTGAATATGCTCAAGCACTCCTGGATGAAGTAAAAAACCACGGCGGCGTATTTCAATTTCGCGGATCCATGGTGGACGGGCCACTCATCGCCCATGCACGAACTGTCGTGCAACGGGCACAACGACTTACTAGCTAGGTGCTGACCATAAAGAATGAACCGGCGTGGCAATCCTACAGTCAGCAAGGACTGCCACCGGTTCATTTTCAGGCAGATGCGTTCGTACCGCCCAGCTGGGTCAGAATGGCATCGAGGATGAGACGATCCGCCGGAATCCATTCAAGTTCATGAAGATCAGATGCAGTCAGTGCCGCCCACTCGAGGCGATCATGCTCGATCAGTGGTTCGGGTTTACCCAAGCGAACAATTGCGGTGTACACGTGCATATTCATGCCATTATCGAGTCGCCAACCAGCATCACTGGGGGCGGCGATATGTTCGAGAATTTCAATCTCAACCCCGAGCTCTTCTCGAATCTCTCGCACTAGTGCACCGGTCGGAGTTTCCTCGGGTTCTACCTTGCCTCCCGGGAACTCCCAATAACCCGCCAATGACTTCGGCGCTTTGCGTCGAGCGGCGAGCATTTGGGTTGGACGGGTCGCATCGTCAAGGATGGCGGCACCGACGACCACCGGCTTGGTAAAGGTGTGTTGCATAACTGTCAGCTTAGCCGTTAGCACTACCAAACCCTTAGCCGACATCCCACGAGACTCAAAGGGTGAGCCGATGGATTGCCACCCGCTTGAACATATTTCAGATTTGAAATACTTTGCGCCGAGCGTTAGACTCGTACTAATTCAGTTGTGAAAAAGAGTGTACGAGAGGCTAAATAATATGCAATTCGGTGTATTCACAATCGGGGATATCACCCCAGATCCCCATACCGGCAAGGCGCCCTCGGAGCATCAACGCATTAAAGATACGATCAAGATTGCACAACATGCTGAACAAGCCGGCTTCGAGGTTTTTGCTACCGGACAACACCACAACCCGCCCTTCGTAGCACCTGGCAACCCTCCTGTTTTGCTCGCTTACCTGGCTGCTGCAACCGAAAATCTTATTCTGTCAACTGCAACGACTTTGATCACGACAATGGACCCGGTGCGTCTAGCTGAAGATTATGCATACCTGCAACACCTTGCTGGTGGACGCATGGATCTAGCGATGGGTCGCGGTAATACCGGTCCGGTTTACCCCTGGTTTGGCAAAGATATCCGACAGGGCATTCCGCTGGCGGTAGAGAACTATAACCTACTTTATCGTTTATGGCGTGAGACCGAAGTGAGCTGGGAAGGCCGCTTCCGTACACCGCTCCAACAGTTCACTGCAACCCCACGGCCGCTGGATGACGTTCCACCCTTTGTCTGGCATGGTTCCATTCGTTCCCCAGAGATCGCTGAACAAGCCGCTTACTATGGAGACGGGTTCTTCCATAATAATATTTTCTGGAATAAAGAGCATGTTATCCAGATGGTTCAGCTCTACCGACAGCGGTATGAGTATTACGGCCACGGTAAAGCTCATCAAGCTTACGTTGCACTCGGTGGTCAAGCATTCATGCGGGAGAAATCGCAGGATGCCTGGAATGAGTTCCGACCGTATTTCGATAATGCTCCGGTCTATGGACACGGGCCGTCGATGGAAGACTTCACCAAGATGACCCCGCTAACCGTTGGGTCGCCTGAACAAGTCATTGAGCGGACCCTCGAATTCCGTGACTGGGTAGGAGATTATCAACGTCAGATGTTCTTGGTCGATCACGCAGGACTGCCCACCAAGACCGTGTTGGAACAGATCGATCTTTTTGGTGAGAAAGTTCTGCCAATGCTGCGTAAAGAATTTGCCAAAGGACGATTGGAGGGTGTCCCAGAAGCACCAACTCACGACTTCCTGAAGGCACGTCAGGCTGCTGGGAAGGCTCCGGTCGCCGGTGGTGGTGAAGGTTCGCAGGCGTTTCTGGATCGTCAAAAGGCGAATGAAGAGGCACCGAAAAAGTAAATCGAGTCACCCAGTATGATGGTTTACCGGGAAGTGTGAAACGACCATGAAGACAGCATTCGAATCGACCGATCCATTTACACCAGATGCACGCCACATCGCGATTATCGCAGCGGGGTTAAGTGATCCGAGTTCCACCTCATTATTAGCCAAGCAGCTTGGTCAGACAACTGCGGACGCATTATCAGCGCGTGGGCACCGTCCAGAGCTACATCACTTCGAACTACGTACCGTAGCAACGGATATTGCCGATTCCATGGTCACGTTTAGTCGGTCCGAACAATTATCTGAGATGATCAATGAAGTTGAACAAGCCGATGGGATTATTGCTGTTTCACCTGTGTTCAAAGCCTCCTACTCAGGGCTGTTCAAGTCCTTTTGGGACCTCGTCGATAATGAGGCATTGAAGGACGTACCCGTCCAATTGGGAGCCACAGGTGGCAGCCCGCGTCATTCCCTAGTGATCGACACCGCTATGCGGCCGCTGTTCTCATATTTACGCATGCGCGTCATGCCTACTGGAGTATATGCCGCAACCGAAGATTGGGGCTCAGTCGATACCACCAAGAACCCGCGCGACCATGAATCCAATGCGGCATATTTAGACAGACGTATCGCTCATGCCGGACAAGATTTTGCTGAAGTGGTGGCACGACTTGATCCACGTCCGCGACGTGCACCATTACAGCCTAAAGAACTAGAGGTGATTCCCTTTGACCAGCTCCTTAACGGACCTGACGCATCATGAGCTCCAGCAGCCGTTGGGGCCGGCGTTTCGAATGTACTTTGAAACGACGGCTCGGCTGCTGGACCGCTTAGAAAAACGACTCAAACAACAAGTTGGGCTCACCTTGAGTGAGTACAACATGCTGTTGTTACTATCCGAGGCGCCCGAAGGTCACATGCGGATGGGACAGTTGGCTGATGCCATTGTCTTTTCTCCGTCACGATTGACCTACCAAGTCAAGGTATTATCTGATCGTGGTCTCGTGAAACGAGTTAAGTGTGCTGAAGATGGCCGAGCCTGGCAAGCAGAGCTCACAGCCGAGGGCCGCACCATGTTTCGTAAAGCGTCGGTTATTCACGCCAAGGGTGTGAAAACGCTTTTTACCGACGTGGTTTCGGCAGACGAACTGGCTACAATTTATCGAACCTTCGCCAGGGTTGCCGACAACTTCAACCAGCTGCCAGAAGAATGATGCTTAGTGCGAGGTGCCTAGCACGATTTCGACCGTGTCGGCACGCTCCGCAAGGATCGCAACATCCGCAATCAATGACTGCAGTGTAGTCAGCATGAGTTTGCTACCCACAGCATCTAAAGGGTTCTGGGGAGTCGCGACTAACGCGAGTTCTGGACCGGCTCCCCCACCGGCAATCACTCTGCCATCCTCAGTCTGGGTACCGACACCACGGCCCGGGGCCATCGCCAATTGGCCGAGACCCGGAACTAAGTCGGTCAATTCAGAGAGAGCCTGCGCGATTTCCACATCTTCGTAGGACGGTGTCCAAGCTTTTTGCTGCGCGAGCGCATAAACCTCTGGACGTCGTACGACATACGTCAGATAGGCACCCGGATCAACGACAATGAGCTCATTGCCTTCATCAACTGCACTCAAACAAGCTCGTGGCATCCAGACCGCTACCGGTCGCGCGTCTTTATGCCATGCAGTCAGTTTCGGGATGGACGTAAAAACAGGCAACGCCCCTCGACCGTCTGCGGCCGTCAGTGATACTAGAGCGACATCGGCTTCTTTATCAGATTCCACGGTAAATTCTTTACCATGCTGGTCCACCCGAGTTTCCATAGTGGTTTTGGCAACGGTGGGGACCACTGCCGCAAAAACTCTGATGTTCTGAAGAACTCTAAAAACGTCTTTTTCGTCTGCGTTTCCGTCAACGAGATCTTGGCTTACTTTAGTCCAGGCCTCATCTTCGAGCCCATCATCTGTGTCGAATGCATGTAACGGGTTGGACGAACCTTCAATGCCCGGACCGGTTAAATCGCGACCTTTCCAGGTAACTCCGGCAGAGTCAGCAGGACGCCCGAAGGCGTCCAGATTTTGGCGTGCCAGGTTCCGATCGATAGCCGCCTGAATGTGACCGGGGAGCTGAGGCTTGTCTGTCATAGATATTTAGACGTCTTTCACTGCTGAACCGGATGCGACCTGTAACGCTTGCTGCAATGTGAACTGGCCAGCATAGAGTGCTTTACCGATGATGGCGCCCTCAATGCCTTGATCAACCATTTGCGTGAGTTCTGCAATGTCATCAAGAACAGAAATTCCACCAGAGGCAATCACAGGTTTACCGGTCTTTTGAGCTATCTGGCCCAGCAGCTCAGTATTCGGTCCGGTCAGTGTACCGTCTTTAGTAATGTCAGTGACGACATAACGCGCACAACCTGCTGCTTCAAGCTGGTCTAGTACGTCCCAGAGGTGCCCGCCTTCTTCAACCCAGCCACGAGTGGCCAGCTTCTCTCCGCGCACGTCCAAACCGACAGCGATTTTATCGCCGTGTTGGCTGATAACTTTTGCTGTCCATTCTGGATTTTCTAGAGCTGCCGTGCCTAGATTAACTCGGGTGGCGCCCATTTCGAAGGCCTCTTCTAAGGAAGCATCATCGCGAAGACCGCCGGATAGTTCGATTTTAATACCCAGTTCGCCGGTGATTCGACGGATGATTTCGCGGTTGTTCCCATGCCCGAAGGCTGCATCTAGGTCAACCAGGTGCAGCCATTCTGCGCCAGCTTCCTGCCAGCCAAGTGCCGCGTCAAAGGGATCACCGTAATTCGTTGCAGTGCCATATTCACCTTGCACGAGGCGAACAGCCTGGCCATCTTGCACATCAACGGCTGGTAGTAGTTGTAATGGGGTGGTCATAAATTCTCCAAGTTTAGTTAGCCCAAGGGACGGTAAGGAATGCTGCAAGGATTGCTAAAGCGCCAAGAATAATGAATGAAACTCGGATCCACACTGGTGCTTTTTGACGATGTAGTGACCAGGCGCCCCCGATGAGGATGCCACCTAGTGCCAGCAGTAACGTTGACCACCATGGCATTAGAAGGTTCCTATCCAATTCTGTAATACGGTCAGGCCAGCTCGACCTGAGAGTTCAGGATGGAATTGGACGCCAGCAAGAGGACCGTTTTCCACAGCTGCGATGAAATCACCGTTATGGTGACCCCACGATACTTGTGGTGGCACCATGGATTCGATGCTTTGGTCGAATTCCCAGTCGAGAACGGCATAAGAATGCGAGAAGTAATACCGTTCGTTTTCTAGACCGGCGAATAGCGTGCTGTCGATGGCTGGGCGTACTTCACTCCAACCAATATGCGGTACAGCGTCTGTGGGTAATTTTTTCACCGTACCTGGCCACTCCCCCATCCCGTCATGATTGCCGAATTCTTCGGAACTGTCAAACAGATATTGGTGCCCCACACAGATGCCCAAAACGGGGCGTCCGCCGGCTACGCGTTGACCAACCCAGCGGGGTATGCTGAGCCGTTCCATGGCTTTCTTCGATGCACCGAAGGCTCCATTGCCTGGCAGTATCATGCCGTCTGCTGCTAGCAGCGATTGACCTTGTGAGGTCACTAGGACATCAGCACCAACATACTCCAGCGCGTTAACGAGGGAGCCGAGATTGCCGATGCCATAATCTGCCACCGCCACAACTGGATTGGCTTGCGACACTACAGAGCACCCTTTGTCGATGGAATACCCTCAACTCGTGGATCATCCTCAATAGCCTGTCGCAAGGCTCGGGCCAGAGCCTTGAATTGCACTTCGATGATGTGATGAGGGTCTCTGCCACGCAGCAGATCGACGTGGACGTTGATAGCAGCGTGGAAAGTGAACGATTCAAATACGTGCCGTGTCATTGCACCTGTGAAGTGCCCGCCGATGAGGTGGTACACCTGAGCTTCTGATTCACCTTCGTGCACGAAGTATGGGCGTCCTGATAAATCCACGGTGGCTCTCGCAAGCGCTTCATCCATCGGAATCGTGGCTTCACCATACCGACGTATACCGCGTTTATCGCCTAGAGCCACTTTGAAGACTTCACCCAGCGTGATCGCTACGTCTTCTACTGTGTGGTGGACGTCGATATGTGTGTCACCGGTAGCTTCGACAGTCAGATCCATGAGCGAATGGCGGCTTAGCGCATCGAGCATATGATCATAGAAGGGCACTCCGGTAGAGATGTTGGATGTCCCGGTGCCATCAAGGTCAAGTTCAACGTAGACATCGGATTCTGATGTCGTACGTTTCATTGATGCTTTACGACCAGAGATCAGTTCAGCTGCCATTGAGGTCAGGAAACTCCTTATTCAGCGATTATGTCGGTGCGATAGTTAAGTGTAGTCGTCACCAGGTTCGTCCAGCTAGTTTAGGCGCCCATTACTTCCCGCAGCGCAACAAGAAACGCAGTTGTCTCTTCCTCGGTGCCGGCGGTAACACGAAGGTGGTGTGGGATGCCAACATCCCGAATAAGCACACCACGCTCCAGCAGTCCTTGCCAGACTGCGTGAGCATCTTCAAACCAACCAAAGAACACGAAGTTGGAGTCTGACACTGCCGGTTTCAGCCCCATCTGTCGAAGCTCCTCGACGATACGGTCCCGTTGAACTTTAATTTCATCGACGGTCGCCAGCAGTACATCGACGTGTTGAAGTGCAGCGTTGGCTGCTGCCTGCGTGATGGCCGACAAGTGATAGGGCAACCTGACGAGTCGGAGGGCATCTGTTACCTGGGGTGATGTGGCCAGGTAGCCCACCCTCGCGCCCGCTAATGCGAATGCTTTGGACATAGTGCGCGATACGATTAACCGTTCTCGACCGTCTAACAGGGTCAGAGCAGATTTGGTGGTGTTGAGGGAAAACTCTTCATACGCTTCGTCTACAACGACTATGGCATTGAACTCTTGACCAGCCTCATAAACAGCTTCTACGACGTCGAGTCCAAGTGCCGTCCCGGTGGGATTATTGGGTGAGCATAAGAACACAACGTTTGGTTGGGTCTCTTGAACCTGCCGTGCCGCAGATTCGGGGCTAAGCGTAAAATCTTCGTTGCGAACTCCGGCGATGTATTCGGTATTGGTACCTGACGCGAGTAGCGGATACATAGAATACGTTGGGGGGAAGCTAAGCAGCTTGCGTCCGGGGCCACCAAATGCCTGCAGGATTTGCTGCAGAACTTCATTCGAGCCGTTAGCGGCCCACATATTTTCTTCGGTTAGACCGTGACCGAGGTACGCGGCCAAGCGCTGACGAAGTTGCGTAAATTCACGATCCGGATAGCGGTTCAACGAAACAGCAGCTTCATGCACTGCAGAAGCAATGGCATCGACCACGACTTGCGGTACGGGATGCGTGTTTTCATTCGTGTTGAGAAGATGTTCTACCTCAAGTTGGGGCGCCCCGTACGGCGATTGTCCGCGCAGGTTGGCTCGAAGCGGTAATGCTTCCAACGCAGTGGTCTTGGCGTGTTCTTGCTGATTAGTCACGGCAATAGCATAGCCGGGGTGGGGATCACTTCAACGCGGGTGACGTCAGTGAGCATTGAGTTGGTCCTGGACGAACGGCACATATAGGGTTTGGCCGACTTCTAATTCAGATGTTTCAAGGTTGTTATACGCCATAATTTGGTCTAGGACGCTAGCTCGATTGTTGTCTTGCGCCAAACGCGTGGAAATTTCCCATAACGTATCCCCCGGTTGCACCACGATCTGCTGATACGATTCGGAAACGTTTTGCTCCTGTGCGACAGCGGCTTTCAATGGTGTGTGAAACCACAGTGCGACCAGGAGCATCCCAAGGAGCATCAACCCTCCGAGCAGCTGCCCTTGCCAACCAATTTTTAAGACACATGAAGTCCGTGCCAGGTTTACTGTCGAGTTATCCCTGCCGTTGAGATTATGCATTGCACCCTACATTCCATTGTATTAACGAGATCACTGTTGGTCCTCATTGAAACAACTGGGTGGGACACGGTAAGGACAACGGGAAGCTACGCGAGCTTCGAAATGTGGCAGTCTGAGATGTTTGCGAATTTTGCCGGAGAAGAACCGACGATGTGTACTACAGCACTCCGATCCATTGCCAGTAGGTAGCCGAAAGCAACAAGACCAAGAGATACCCCACGACCGTCAGAGGAATGCCTGCACGCATGAACTGCTTGACGGTGAATGTTCCAGTACCGTAGGCCAACATGTTCTGCGGGGCTGAGATGGGGAGGATGAATCCGAAACTGATCACGAATTGTTGGATAATGACGAAGCCCACCCCTTGCTCTGGGAGTCCCGGGATGCTCATCGCGAGCACGATGAACACGGGAATCAACGCAGATGAGAGTGCCGTTGCTGAGGCAAAACCGAGGTGAATGAGAATATTAAATACCGAGACGATAGCAATCGTGGCTAACAGCGGCATGGTAGACAGTCCCATTGCTTCGAAGGTGATTGCAGACAACCATTCCGCTGCACCAGAATTCAGCAGCAGGCTACCTAAGGAAATCCCGATGGCGAAGACCACAAGGGTGCCCCAATTGACCATCGACTCAAGTTGATCCCAGTTCAGAACACCGACCTTGGGTATCAGCATTAAGGCGATGCCGGTCAAGGTAATCGTTGATGAGTCCAGTTCGTGCAAGGTGCCTTCGGTAGACCACAGCACCAGCATGAGCCCTGCCAAAACTGCTAGACGAATCTCTTTTGCTGAAATGGGACCAAGTTTGGCAAGACCCTCCCGGACAACTTCTTTACCGCCTTGAAGGACACGGGTCTCTGGTTTGATCGCCCAACGCATCACGAAATACAACACTATCGACATCAAGATCGACCATGGGGCTCCAATCATGAACCACCGTGGCCAGGAAATGGATTCCCCGAATATTTCGAGTATGAAACCATCCGCAACGAGGTTTTGCGCCGCCGCTGTCTTAATACCTATGTTCCAAATGGATATAGCCTGTGCCGCTGTGATGATCAATAACGCACCAAGCTTTGAGTTCAGTGGCATGCCAAAAGCGATAATCATGCCCAACAAAATGGGCACAACAGCGCCGGCTCGCGCGGTGGCCGAGGGCACGAAGAACGCTAGCAAGGTAGCGATGACGATGGCCCCAATCAGAATATTGGAGACTTTTTCGCCTGAGAAACGAAGAATGTGAAAAGCCAGCCGCCTATGAAGCCCCGTGGCCTGCATTGCCGCGGCTAGTGCCAACGCGGCAGCCACGAGCGCAACTGCCGAGGTTGCAAAACCACTCAATGCTGCGCTGAGTCCTCCGGTGGTCCCAAGAATTTCCCCAGGACTGTCGGGGTCTGGCGAGAAACCAATAGACAATGCGATGATGACCAAAATCATCACCGAGCTGATGGGATAACTGACAGCTTCAGTTATCCACATGATGACTGCAAAGACTAGGATTGCCAGGGATCGTTGTCCCGCTGTCGACAGGCCCTCGAATGGCGGCAGAAACATAATCGTGAACATTGCAGCAAAGGCAAAGCCTATCCAGATGAAGGGTAGATAGCGGTCTAGCCAACTGGGTTCTTGGCCGTCTCGGAGCTGGCCATGCTTCTTATTGCCGTCATGGACCTGTTTCGTCCGATCCAGCTTAGCTCGTTCAGTTTGCTCGTTTGGGATATGAGAATCTGATGTCGCCAAAGGAAACCTCTTTCAAGGTTCAACAGAAATTGAGTCTTCCGTGTAGTTCACTGTAATCTGTCCCAGTAGTTTTTTGGGCGCTCTGTTGGCCTTCCAATAATGATTAGGAAGCACAGTTCAGATCAGCATCACGGGAATTGGCGTGCAATCACCATTCAGTTAAGCGGAAAGTCGCCTGAGACTTTCCATGACTTGGGTAGCCGACCGTGTTGCCCAGAAATTCGGCATAGAGGCTCGGAGAAATGTGCCGTAACCGGCAGTCGCCAATCGCGAGTCTAAAATGGCAACGACGCCACGATCCGATGTGGATCGGATAAGACGTCCCGCTCCTTGAGCCAGCCGAATGGCAGCGTGGCTGGCTGATACCGCCATGAATCCATTACCACCTCGTTGGCTGATATATCGAGCTCGTGCGGAGGCTAGCGGATCATCGGGGCGAGGAAATGGAATTCGGTCAATCGTTACCAACCGCAGAGTCTCGCCGGGTACGTCGACGCCTTGCCACAGCGTCAGTGTGCCAAATAAACAGGCTCGTGGATCTTGAGTGAACTCATCAATGAGACCCGACAGCGTTGACTCGCCTTGAACCAAAATGTTGAGCTTTTCGCCGAAGCGTAGTCGCATCTCGTCGGCGGCGGCCTTTGCGGCGCTACGTGAGGAGAACAAGCATAATGCTCCTCCATCTGAGGCGTCCAAAAGGTGTTCAAGCCGCTCATGGGATTGGGCCGAAGGTTGGGGCCCAGGCTTCGGCAGATCATCAGCCACATACAAGATGCCTTGTGTAGGGTAATCAAATGGACTACCCACATCGAGGGTCTTATATTTCGCCCCACCATTGATCTTGAACCCTAAATCACCGGTAATAGCATCAAATTTTCCTCCGACGGTCAGGGTCGCAGAAGTCAGGATGGTCGTGGACTCATCGAGCAGTTTGTCTCGAAACCTGCCAGCAATGGATAAAGGTGCCGCGTATAACAGCGGTGCTGAATGTGGGTCAGCCTCAACCCATCCTTTGCCTGGCTCAAAATGTGACGGGCGTGTCGCCCAAACGACCATGTCACCTTTCGGCTGTGCTCCAGCCGTGAGGAGTTGTTCGGTGGTTTCCAGTATTTCTGTTAACCGGTTTTTGACCAGTTGGCGGTTTGAGTCTTCGGTGTCGGTTCCCCCGCTGCCTTTGAGATCGCTGAGCATTTGGCGGGTTTCGTCCCTTACGCTTTCCAAGGCGGTGAGCTGGTGTTCGTTGAAGCCTTGGGAAAACCAGCCCGAAGGAGCTGAAGCAAAGGCGGCTTCCATGGAAACTGCAGCATCGGTTAGGTCAGTCGCCACGACAGATGCCTCTTGTCTGGCTTGTTTTGCTGCACTTCGAATCAAGGATGGGGACAGGTGCAAAGTGACTGCGGAGGTCACGCGGTCAATGAGTTCGTGGGCCTCGTCAATAATGATGGCATCAGCTTCGGGCATGATGTTGAGATCTTCGAATGCAGCGATAGCCAGCATCGCGTGATTGGTCACTACGATGTCAGCCTCGGCTGCAGCTTGACGAGCGAGTTCAGAGAAACACTCTTCTGCGAAGGGACACTTGCTCGCACCAATGCATTCGCGAGCCGAAACTGAAACCTGACGCCATGCCTCATCGGTGACCCCAGGTTTCAAATCGTCGCGGTCTCCGGTGTCGGTTTCTTCGGCCCAGGAGCGCAGTCGCATGACTTCTTCACCAAGTTGAGATAGTGGTTGGCCAACCACGTCGGTGGCGGCCAACAAGCTGTCATCTTCGGACTCGATCGCTGCGCCACGGAGCTTGTGTTTACAGACGTAGTTGGCGCGCCCTTTCAATAAGGCCACGTCGATGCTGCGAGGCAGAGAAGCTTCAAGAGTATCCAGCAGGCGTGGGATGTCTCGATTGATGATCTGGCTCTGGAGCGCAAGAGTGGCCGTTGCTATGACCACTGGCGACTCACTGGCCAAGGTGTAGTCAATGGCCGGCACGAGATACGCCAGGGACTTACCAGTTCCGGTTCCAGCCTGTACGACCAGATGTGTGCCGGTCTCAAGTGCGTTAGCAACCTCGGTTGCCATGAGTTGTTGGCCTGGACGAGTTTGTCCACCGAGTGCAGCGACGGCATCAGCCAGCCATTCGCTGACTTGCGTAGGGCTGGCTGAGGAAGTGGTTACCGGTTGATTACCGGACATAGCTTAAGTAGTGATCCTTATCCTCTGGATACACCAGCACGGTCAACGCGGTGCCTTCTGGCTCATAGGTTTCAGCCAGAATTTCGGTGTCATCCGAGTGTAGTCGGTTGACGACCTCACCATCGGTATATGGCACCAGTAGGTCAAGATGAATGCTGGGTCGTGGCAGTCCTTCTGCGATGGCTGCTTCGAGTTCTTTGAAGCCTTCCCCGGTAGCAGCCGACACGATGACGGCGTTGGGATAACGACGTCGTAGCCGCGCTAGCACCATAGAATCTGCTGCATCGGCCTTGTTGAAGACGATGAGTTCTTGGATATCGGCGATATTCGTATCTGAAAAGACCTGGTGGACTGCATCAATCTGAGCTTCTGGCTCGGGATGCGAAGCATCCACAACGTGCAGAATCATGTCTGCTTCATCGACCTCTTCCAACGTGGATCGGAAGGCCTCAACTAGCTGGGTCGGCAACTGGCGGACGAAACCGACGGTATCGGACAACGTGTACGCTATGCCATCTGCGGTTTGGGCGGCCCGGACCGTTGGGTCGAGAGTAGCAAACAGTGCGTTTTCGACAAGCACGCCGGCTTTGGTCAGCCGATTGAGTATGGAAGACTTTCCGGCGTTGGTGTATCCGGCAATCGCAACCGACGGGATTTGGTTGCGACGACGGCGAGCGCGTTTCGTTCGTCGAGCGCTTTCCATGTGCTTAATATCGCGGCGCAACTTTGCCATCCGATCACGGATACGACGTCGGTCCAACTCAATTTTCGTTTCACCAGGACCACGCGAACCAATACCGGCACCGCCCGCAGCTTGGCCACCAGCCTGCCGGGACATCGATTCACCCCAACCCCGCAACCGTGGCAACAGATATTCCAGTTGGGCTAGTTCAACTTGAGCTTTGCCCTCTTTGGACTGTGCATGTTGTGCAAAAATATCGAGAATCAGCGCCGTGCGGTCAATGACTTTCACGCCGACCACGTCTTCTAACCCACGGCGTTGCGATGGGGCCAGTTCAGTATCAACAATGACCGTATCAGCCCCTTGATCTTGAACAATATCTCGTAGTTGATGAGCTTTACCACGGCCAAGAAAAGTGGCCGGATCAGGGGCGTGACGACGTTGAATGATCCCATCGAGTACCGTGGAGCCCGCCGTATGAGCTAACGCGGCAAGTTCTTGTAGAGAGTGTTCGGCTTCAGTGACAGAACCGTCTGTCCATAAGCCGGCGAGAACCACTTTTTCGAGGCGGAGCTTGCGATATTCGACTTCTGTGACGTCATCTAGCTCTGTTGACAAACCTTGCACGCGTCGCAGCGCGTGGCGCTGTTCCAAATCAAACTGGTCACCATCATATTCAGTGTGGTTTGACCCGCCGTCATCCAGCGCTTGGGCGCCGCTGGGCCGATAGTCCTCAACCGCACTAGTATGTGTAGCTTTCGCATCATCGGCGGACAAGATACGGCTGATGAGTGCTTTGATTTGCTCATCAGCCCGAGGATCGGAGGGCTCGTATTGGGTGACCATTTTCTCCTTGTTCAGAGGCTTTTCCTTATGTTGTAGTATGTCACATTTGCTGTGATTAAGCCTGCGATTGCGGGCTTTCCTGTGAGGAAATCGCAAAGATTTTCTGTCAATAGCAGCTGTCTATGACAACATCGTGCCGGGGTAATGTATTCCAATTAACGCGTTTATGCTGCGGTAGCGTGCGGAGTCCGAAATCTTTGAAACGTACTACACTACGAAGACGATGAATGAGCATTATTTTTCTTCTACTCCCTCCGGCCCAGATCATCGGCGCGTTCTCGATGTCGAGCTTGCCGGACAAAATGTTCAAGTGGAGACCTCAGGCAGTATTTTTTCTCCCGATGGGGTGGATCGAGGGACGCGTGTCCTGTTAAACGTCGTTCCTGCCCTTCCAGAATCTGGAGATTTTCTGGATATTGGTTCAGGATGGGGTCCTATTGCGCTCACGATGGGGTTATTGTCTGCTCGGGCTCACATCACAGCATTAGAGGTCAACGACCGCGCCGCAATGTTAACTGCTGCCAATGCGTCGCGGTTAGGTCTGAAGAACATCACGGTCAAACATCCGGATGAGGTAACCGAAGACGCTACATTCGACGTCATCTGGTCAAACCCACCAATCCGGATCGGTAAAGCTGCTCTCCACGCTATTTTGACTCGTTGGTTACCGACGCTGACACCAGGTGGTCAAGCGTGGCTTGTGGTGGCCAAGAAACTTGGCGCCGATTCCTTAATGCGATGGATCCAGACCATGTTGGAGGCAAAAGCTCCCGGAGAATTCACGATCCGTCGTGCCGCCACAGACAAAGGCTTTCGAGTGCTTCAAGTGGAACGCGCCTTATAGTCGTCCAAAGAACACGGTAGATAGTGCAGCGAACGTGGACACTCTACGATCTTCGTGTAACTGCACAACAATATCGCCATGGAGCGTTGATACGTTCCAGATATGTGGTTGTGTTAGTCCCGCCCAAAGTTGAAAAGCAATGGTCGCAGCAGCTGCTGCCGACCCAAGCTCTAAGTTTCCGGGAACGGCCGGATGGTGTCGCAACGCCAGCTGACCCATCCCCTCGATCGTAAGCGGATCTTGTGGCACGACGAAATTCACGCCAGTGGGTTCCCTGACCGATGGCTCAACCGATGGAGACTGAGTTAGGTCAATGCTTTCTAATTCGTCGAGTGACTCCACTGCGATCGTAATGTGGAGGCTTTGAGTTCGAATACTCAATCCCGGGCGTGGGTCCGTTAGCCCGGCGGCCATGACGAGGGCGTCGGATCCTGCTGCTATTGCGGTATCAGGTTCGGCGTATGACCATTGACCGATATCTACACCCACGTAGGTGGGGGTATAAACCGTGGTGATGATCCCGGTTGCGGCCTTGAAAACGTGATGAGACGTCTCGGAGTCCGGTATCCGTTGTAATGCAGCTAGGGCGTAAGTGGCAGCACGTGCTGCTTCTATTAGATCTATAGCCGGTGTTCCGTCACTCTTCCAGGCCTCGAGGTCTGACACTGGATACTGAGCCGATGGTGAGGCTGCGGTCATGAGTACAACGCCGACAGCACCGACTCCGGAAGAGCGGTTACATAACCAGGCTATATGTTCCGGCGTTAGGTTGGAGGTCTTTGTCGGTTCAGAAAAAACGATCCAGTCGCCTGTCGGGCCAGTAATTTTGACGAACGGGGCGTCAACCAGAGTTTGGCGTAGGCGGTGCTGGTGGGCCTGGGAGGTGGATTGCGGAGCCGTCATATCGTCAGCCTAGCTGGCTTTCACAAGGCTCAAGATATCTGCAAGCGCATGATCGGTTTGCGGATCAACCCAGTGAACGCGAGGATCGGCCTTAAACCATGTTTCTTGGCGTCGGGCAAACCGTCGGGTGGCGACAATTGTTTCATCGATAGCTTGTTGCTTACTGAGACTCCCCGCCAGGTAAGCCAGCATTTGTCGATAGCCTATGGCTCGATAGGCTGTGGGCGCTTGCTCCAGGCCGACAGTTCGTAAGTGTTGTACTTCGTCTAACCAGCCAGCATCTAGCATTCTGTAGACGCGCTGTTCAATGCGTTCGTGCAGTTTAGCGCGGTCAACTTTGAGGCCGATTTGGACCACAGGAGGGATATGCGGATGATATTGACGCTTGGGCATGTAGGAGCTAAATGTGCGCCCAGTGAGTCGATGTACTTCAACCGCCCGGATAATCCGGCGCTCGTCCTGGAGCCGTTGAGCTGACTCCGGGTCAACGCGCTGGAGTTCATCGACAAGTGGTGTTAACCCCTCGTTTTCCACTTGCGCGGCCAGACATTGCCTCAGAGCCGGATCAGTTGGCGGAAATTCGAGGGTGTCGAGTGCTGCGCGAACGTACAATCCGGAACCGCCGGTCAATATAGGGACACGATTTCGGGATCTAACCTCGGCGATGGTCGTTCGAGCCAGTGTCTGGAAAGTCGCCACACTGGCTTCGACCTCTAGATCATAAAGATCCAACAAGTGGTGTGTGATGCCCTGGCGTTCATCGACGCTGGCTTTGGCCGTTCCGATGTCCATACCGCGATAAAACTGCAGGGAATCGGCATTGATAATCTCCCCACCAACTGTCTTGGCCAACGCAATCGCTAAGGCTGTCTTACCAGTCGCGGTAGCCCCGACGAAGGCTACAAGGGGTTGCTTAACGGGCGCCAATGCGCAGACTTGGTAGTCCGAGATTGACGTTGCCTGCCGGCGCGTTGGAACCAGTGCCACAGGAATCCGCCTGGGCTCGATCCCAGGCATCTCCTGCTCGGGACCGCCGCAAGTGGTAGTGGGTCGGTTCCGTCGGATCGGCGATGAGGTGATAAGGATGTGCTTCAGTGATTGGCACTGTGACAAAATCTCCGGGGCGGGGAGTTTGAGCTCCTTGTGGGATACTGAAGTGCACAAGGCGGTTGTCTGGGGCACGACCCGTCAGGCGCCCGGTTTGCTCACCACGACTGCCAGCATTGTTCGTCACGAGCAGCTCTTGGCTGGTGCCAACGAGTTTGGCTGACTCTTCAGCCGCTATACGATCCTGCAAGGCAACTAGTCGTTCAAAACGTTCTTGCACAACCTCTTTCGGAATCTGGTCTTCCATTTCCGCTGCGGGGGTTCCTTCTCGTGGAGAATATTGGAACGTGTAAGCCATTGCGAAGCGGGAGGCTTCGACAACGTCGAGAGTTTGTTGGAAATCCGCTTCGGTTTCGCCGGGGAAACCCACAATAATATCTGTAGTTACCGCGGCGTGTGGGATCCGTTCGCGTACCTTTTCGAGAATGCCCAAGAAGCGCTTGGAACGATAGGACCTGCGCATAGCCTTCAAGATAGTATCCGATCCAGATTGCAACGGCATATGCAGTTGGGGCATCACATTAGGAGTCTCTGCCATGGCGTCGAGGACATCATCAGTAAAAGAGGCAGGGTGAGGACTTGTAAAACGGATCCGTTCTAGTCCATCGATTTCACCGGTGGCTCGCAACAACTTGGAAAAAGCTTGACGATCTCGGAACTCTACACCGTAAGTGTTAACGTTCTGGCCCAATAGCGTGACTTCAACGGCTCCGTCATCTACTAGAGCTTGGACTTCAGCCAGGATGTCACCGGGTCGTCGATCTTTTTCTTTTCCTCTTAAGGAGGGAACGATGCAGAACGTACAGGTATTATTACAACCCACGGAAATGGATACCCAGCCGGAATAACTGGATTCCCGTTTGGTGGGCAAAGTCGAAGGGAAAGTCTCTAAGGCTTCTAGAAGCTCTACTTGAGCTTCATTGTTATGGCGCGAGCGGTTCAATAGTACCGGCAGCGACCCGATGTTGTGCGTGCCAAAGACCACATCCACCCAAGGTGCACGCTTAACAATGGTGTCTTGATCTTTTTGTGCCAGACACCCTCCGACGGCGATTTGCATACCAGGGTAGCCATCTTTGATGACCTTAAGATTTCCTAGATGACCATAGAGTCGGTTGGCTGCGTTCTCTCGAACTGCGCAAGTATTAAAGACCACGAGATCGGGAGTCGCGTCTCCATCTGCTGGAATATAACCATTGATTTCTAATAACCCAGAAATGCGTTCTGAATCGTGCACATTCATTTGGCACCCGAACGTGCGAATTTCATACGAGCGTGGTGTGGCGATGTCGGCTACGGCTTCAGTCAAGATGTTCATTTCATTCGTCTATGGAGTCAAGGTCGTCAGCATCCATCGCAGTAGTAACCACTTGGAATGCTAGGCCTGGTGAATACCCTTTTCTGGAGAGCATTCCGACCAGGCGTCGCACTATTCTATCGCGTTGTTGGCGAGACTCAGGATCTGTTGATGAAGGCACACTCATTCGAGATAATCTGCGCAAAACCAAGTCGTGTGCAGCGCATTGTTCATCGTCGTCTGAGACCTGCTCAAGAGCGTTTGCTGCATCTTCATCTGTAATTCCTCGTTGACGCAGTTCCGTACTCAAAGCTCGACGAGCTAGGCCTTTAGACCGATGCCGCGAACGAACCCAACTTTCAGCGAATGCGCTATCATCGATGAGTTCGACTTCCTCGAAACGGTCCAGCACCTCTTCAATCACATTGTCAGCTATCTCGCGGTCCCGCAGCTTTTCGGCGAGTTGATGCCGAGTCTTCGGGGCAGCTGAGAGCTGGCGCAACACGATGTTGCGGGCGGTTTGGTGCTGGTCCGCTTCGACGTCGTCTTGGTCACTCATAGAGTTTAGGCATCCTCCACGGATTTCAACGCTACTTCTTCATCTTCTTCCTCAGTCTTACCACCGATACCGAGCGTGGCCTTAATACGGTCTTCAATCTCGACTGCTAAATCCGGATTATCTTTAAGGAAACGACGAGCGTTTTCTTTACCTTGGCCTAACTGGTCGCCATCGTAGGTGAACCAAGCGCCCGATTTGCGAACGATGTTGTGCTCCACACCCATATCAAGTAGACCACCTTCACGCGATATGCCTTCACCATAAAGAATATCGAATTCGGCCTGTTTGAATGGCGGAGCCATCTTGTTCTTGACGATCTTCGCGCGAGTACGGTTACCGACCGGCTCTCCAGCTTGTTTCAGGGTTTCAATGCGACGGATATCAACACGAACTGAAGCGTAGAATTTGAGTGCTTTACCGCCGGTGGTAGTTTCAGGCGAACCGAAAAAGACACCGATTTTCTCACGCAGCTGGTTAATAAAGATGGCAGTCGTTTTCGATTGGGCAAGACGTCCGGTGATCTTTCGCAGCGCCTGGGACATGAGTCGCGCTTGTAGCCCGACGTGACTGTCCCCCATTTCACCTTCGATTTCGGCCCGTGGCACAAGCGCAGCTACAGAGTCTATAACAACTATGTCAAGGGCGCCGGAACCGATCAGCATGTCCATGATTTCAAGTGCCTGTTCACCAGTGTCAGGCTGTGAGACCAGCAATGCGTCAGTATCGACGCCGAGCTTCTTAGCATACTCAGGGTCCAGTGCGTGCTCGGCATCAATGAATGCAGCGATGCCACCTTGGCGTTGTGCTTCTGCTACGGCGTGCAATGCAATTGTGGTCTTACCGGAGGATTCCGGACCATAAACTTCCACCACGCGGCCGCGTGGCAAGCCGCCGATTCCCAAAGCAATATCGAGGGCAACCGAACCGGTCGGAATGACTTCGATCGGCGTCCGAACTTCATCACCCAGGCGCATGATGGAGCCTTTGCCGTAACTCTTGTCAATTTGCGCTAGAGCCGACTCAAGGGCCTTTTCGCGGTTTGCATTTGAAGACATTCGTCTACTCCTTGAATTGTTAATGACAAGCCTTACCGGCCTGCTGCCATGTTCCAAAGTCTATGATGCCGCACGGACACGATAAGTCCTGCGGGACGTTATGTGGAAAACTGCGCCAGAACGAAAGCACCCTCGGCAACCTGTGAATAAATTTTACAACCTTCTCGGCAGGTATTCGAGCCCGGCCCGCTGCGTGCTGGAGGACTCACCACAAGCAGTTAGAACGCCTCTGTATCCCGGGGCGCTTGATCTTTACCCAGGCGTCGCTCCACCGGGATGTCATGCAGGTCGCACACAGCCCGCCACACAATTCTGGGATCTACACCTGCCGCTAAAGCCTGCTCCGCTGTCGCCTTCAGACCAGGCAACTCTAACGAGGCTGCGATAACGCCTGCATTTGCTGAACCGAATTCATCGTCTAGAAGCGTCCAGAAATGAGATTGCCTCATACACAGTCCTCGGTACGAAATTAGATCACTCAATAAAGGCCGTAAGCCCCACACAATAGCACGAGACTTACGGCCTGATTTAAAGCTTATGAACGTTGAGCAGGTGACTAGCGCTTTGCTAGGTGATCGCCACGGTTGTATCCGTGGCCCTGCTGTTGCTGCTTGGCGTAACGATGGGCAAGCTCAGCCGGAATGGTATCTGGGATCTGAACAGCCTCTTCGACCGCAATACGATCTGACACTTCCCGAAGCATAACCGACAGTGGGATATCCAGTGCTGCGGTAATGGCGCTGAGGAGTTCGGAAGAAGCTTCCTTCTGACCACGTTCAACTTCGGAGAGGTAACCCAATGAAACGCGTGCATCATGTGAGACTTCGCGGAGGGTGCGACCCTGGCGCTGGCGGACGTCACGGAGGACGTAGCCAATTTCTTCACGCAGCACGGGCATGGTGGGCTCCTTGGCTTCGTTTTGCTGGCTCATAGTTTCGCCAGCTTTCAACCAGCGAGTCACGCCATTCACAACAACGGGTTCTCTCATCATAATTAACCACCATCTCCTGTATATATTCTGAATTCCCGCTGTCGAAGCGTGGAATTCAAAGACCTTCCACCATTAGACAACACACCTGTTGTCGAATTTGTTCCCGGATGGATCAATTTCTTGGGAATTTTTCCTAAAAACTGCGTTTTTGTGACGAAAAGCACGTTTTTGCGAAAATTCAGCGATTTGTGTCACACTGATCGCGCTACTGCTGGTCCCTGGTTTTTCTGTGTTAACCATTCTCCCACGAGCCGTAAGCTCGCTGCTACTGTGGAGCGTCGGATTTGCTCCCGGTTGCCATCAAAGCGTAATAATCTCGCAGTGATTTGCTCCCGGGTCGACAATGCTATGAATACGATCCCAACGGCTTTTCCTTCAGATGGTTCAGGCCCTGCGACTCCCGTGGTGGAGATTCCCAAGTCCGCTATCAGACGTTGTCGAGCGCCGTCGGCCATTTGTTTTGCGGTCTCGGCATCTACGGCTCCACGTGCGGCTAAGATATCCGCCGAGACACCTAACAGGCGGTGTTTGATGGCATTGTTGTATGCCACGACGCCACCTTGTAATACTGCGGAAGCTCCAGGTACGTCGGCCAAGGTCGAACTCAGCATACCCGCAGTCAACGATTCTGCGGTGGCAATGGTTAAATCTTCATGTTTTAACTGTGCAACAATGTCGTGTGCACTGAAGTCGGTGGCGCCGGAAGTGTTCATATCAATAAGGTTCTATTCGTCGAGGGTGCGTTCTTCTTTCGGCGCGCGGATAGCCTTGATCACATAATCCAGACCGGTCATCAGAGTGACCAGCAGTGCTGCTATGACCAGCGTCCAGCCCAACCAGAGCCACCACGCGCCTACGAAAGTAGACAGCGGCAGCAGTAATATCAAGATCGCGGCCGTCTGCAACACGGTTTTGATTTTGCCGCCCCGGCTTGCAGGCATGACGCGAGTACGTAACATGGCCAGCCGCATGAAGGTGATACCCCACTCCCGCAGCAAGATTGCAATCGTGATCCACCACCAGATCTCTCCCAGCAGCGACATGGTGATCCACGCAGCACCGGTGAGGAACTTATCCGCAATCGGGTCGGCGATTTTACCAAAGTTCGTGACGATGCCTCGAGCTCGGGCTATGTCGCCGTCGAGCTTGTCGGTGTACATTGCCACGGCGAAAATGGCCACTGCGATCCAGCGGGCCATCATGGAATCTTCACCGAACGTACCTGATCCCCATAGGGCCCAAACGAAAAACGGAACCAGCAAGATCCGAAGCGCGGTCAAGACATTGGGAAGATTCCAGGAACTTATCTGCCCGTGAGTTGCCATGCATCCTCTGATTCGCTGTCGTCGAGTGAGTCATCGTAGTCCGCGCCATCGGTTTCGATTGGCGAATCAAATGCCTCGGTGGCACCTGCTGGTGCGGGATCCGCACTCGGCTGTGGTGTATCTTCGCCCTTGATGTTAGCGATGACTGCGGCTAGGTCATCAGGCTTGACGAGTACGTCACGGGCTTTGGAACCCTCTGATGGCCCCACAACGCCGCGGGATTCCATGAGGTCCATGAGGCGTCCAGCTCGGGCGAATCCCACACGAAGCTTACGTTGGAGCATAGAGGTTGAGCCAAATTGTGATGTCACAACTAGTTCCACGGCTTGCAACAGGTCTTCCAAGTCATCGCCGATGTCTTCATCGATGACCTTGGCTTGGGTCTCAGGAATGACATCTTCGCGGTATTGCACCTGCATTTGAGACTTGACATGATCCACGACGTCGCGGATCTCGGATTCATTCACCCACGCACCCTGGACACGCATTGGTTTAGATTTGCCCATCGGAAGGAATAACGCGTCACCTTGACCTAGGAGTTTTTCCGCACCAGGTTGGTCTAGCACCACACGCGAGTCAGTAACCGAAGATGTTGCAAAGGCCATTCGAGATGGCACGTTTGCTTTGATCAGTCCGGTGACGACGTCGACTGAAGGACGCTGCGTTGCAAGCACCAGGTGGATACCAGCGGCACGGGCTAGCTGGGTAATACGTACCACCGCGTCTTCGACGTCTCGTGGGGCCACCATCATCAGGTCCGCCAACTCGTCGATGATCACCAGCAGATAAGGATAGGGCTTGAGTTTGCGCTTGGAATCTGGTGGCAAAGTGACCTTGCCAGCACGAACAGCTTTGTTGAAGTCATCGATGTGTTTGTACCCAAATGCTGCTAAGTCGTCGTAGCGGGTGTCCATTTCCTGCACTACCCACTGCAACGCCTCAGAAGCTTTCTTTGGATCAGTAATGATCGGCGTGACCAGGTGTGGCACACCTTCATAGATGGTGAGCTCAACGCGTTTGGGGTCTACCAGGACCATGCGTACATCATCGGGGGTAGCTCGGGTCAGGATCGAGGTGATCAGGGAGTTAATGAAGGCGGATTTACCCGCGCCGGTAGCACCGGCTACAAGCAAGTGCGGCATCTTGGCAAGGTTGGCCATGATGTAGCCGCCTTCGACATCTTTGCCGACACCCATCACCATCGGATGATCGGTTTTGCGGGCAGCATTCGAACGCAATACATCGCCCAGGGAGACAATTTCTTTATCTGTGTTCGGGATTTCGACACCGATGGCCGATTTGCCCGGAATGGGCGACAGCACCCGCACGTCGGTGGAAGCCACGGCGTAGGCAATGTTGCGTTCCAAGTTCGTGACTTTTTCGACCTTGGTGCCAGGAGCCACTTCGACTTCATAACGAGTAACGGTCGGACCACGGGAGAACCCAGTCACTTCAGCATCGACCTTAAACTGCTGGAAAACGGTATCGAGTGCGTCAACCACCTGATCGTTAACCTCGGATCGTTGCTTAGGTGGTGGCCCCGCAGGTAACATCTCCAAGCTCGGCAACGTATAGGTAACGTCGCCGTCCAGCTCGAGTTGTTCCGTACGCGCCGGGATGGGCGGCAGGTCCACGGGTTTGGAGACCTCGGTTGCCGGCACTTGTTTAGGGCTGTCCCCTCGGCCTGCCTTTTCACGAGCTTCTTGTAGGGCGAGCTCATCGGCAGTGGGACGTCGAACTCCCGGCGGAATGACTGGTTCGGTCGCGTCAGACTTCGGCTCATCAACGAGGTCACCGACCGGAGCCGCTTCGGCGGGGACTTGTTTATCTTCGAATAGAGATCCGAAGTCCATGACCTGCGTTTGTGTATTAGGCCTTGGCCGGGGCACAGCGGCGGGCACGTCGGTATCGTCGGACAGAATTTCTACGGCAGGTTTGTCGTCATCAATGACGGCGGTGGCGTAGGCTTCATCTCCGCCCCACGACTGGTTTGCTGCATCAGCGTCATGAGAGGTTGTGCGTCCAAAGAGTCTGGCGAAGAACCCAAGACGTTTTTGAGTCGGCACAGGAGTGCGCTCGTGTTCATAAAGATAAGACTGATCGTGATCGGAGTGTGTGCGTTCGGTGCCCACAGGATCTGACGCCTGGTCCGAGGCATCGGTTGCTTGCCCTGTGAGCCAACGATAGGCATCGGCGAGTCGGGCAGGAATCTTACCGACCGGTGTTGCGGTGACCACTAAAATTGAAAAGAAGGCCACGGCGATCATCACAATCCACACCGGGATAGTTGTCACTAGGGAGGCTAGTGGATCGACCACCAGGTAGCCCAGGACTCCCCCGGAGGTGAGTTTATCTTCCATGCTGGCGCCCATGGAGGGGTTCGCGAAAACCAGTTGGCTAATACCGGAGCCGGAGATGGTCGCAAACAGTAGGCCAAAGAATATCCGTCCGTTCGCGCTGTGTTGTTGCGGGAATCGAAAGAAACGGACCGCAATGATCGATAACACTAGCGGCAGCAGTATGGAAAACCAGCCGAAAGTTCCAGCTACGATGTGGAAAATGATTGAGCCGACAATAGGCTCGCTGGCTGGTGCCCACCAGAACGTCCAGGCGACGAGTACTGCTAGCAGTAGCACGATGAGGCCGGTGCCGTCGCGGCGCTCCTCCACGGGTATGTGGACATCTGGCCCCATTTTGCGCACTGCGCCACCGAATGGGGTGGCCAGTGCGGACCAAAATCGGGTAAACGATCGAACCAGCCAGGGCTGGTCAGTTTCGGTAACGTTATAAGGTGTCTCTGCCGTTGTCGTCGAAGTCTTCTTCGTTTTCGCATTCGAAGACTTCTTCGACGAACGGTCGGGGGAAGTACGTTTCGCCATACCACCTAGGCTACCGCTTTTGCCTGGTTATGGTCGCATTCGAGAGGCCTTGCCGGGAAATTCTAGGCTTCGATGATGATTGGTACGATCATCGAACGACGGCGTAGCTTCCGCGCGACCCAGGATCCCAAGGTGCGGCGCATCATTTGCTGCAGCTGGTGTTTGCTGTGTTCTTTATCGGACGCTGCCGCGTCGTCAAGTACTTTGACGAGCTTAGGCTTGATTGCATCGAACACTCCCTCGTCTTCGGCAACGCCTCGAGAGTGTATTTCCGGACCGGACACCACTGTTCGGGTATCGCGGTCGATTACGGCTATCACGGTGATGAAACCTTCTTCGCCCAAAACCTGGCGGTCCTTGAGATCATCTTCCGTGACATCGCCGATCGAGCGGCCATCAACATAAACATATTCCGAAGTGATTTCCCCGACTTGGCGCGCTACACCGTCGACGAGATCGATCACGCCGCCGTCGTTGGTGATGATGACGTTGTCTTTGTGGACTCCGGTTGCTTCTGCAATGCGACCGTTTGCGATCAGGTGGCGCATTTCGCCGTGAATGGGCATCACGTTTTTCGGTTTGACGATGTTGTAGCAGTACAACAGTTCGCCCTCAGATGCGTGGCCGGAGACGTGGACGTGGGCATTACCCTTGTGGATGACATGGGCTCCGAGCTTCATCAGACCGTTAATGATACGGGTGACCGCGTTTTCGTTGCCCGGGATGAGCGAGGACGCCAGGATGACCAGGTCATCCTCTTGGATCGTGATTTGGCGGTGCTCATCGTTAGCCATACGCGACAAGGCTGCCATCGGCTCGCCCTGCGAACCCGTCGACATGAGCACGACTTCATCGTCTGCGTAGTCGTTGACGTATTTCAGATCGATGACGGTATTTGCAGGGATATCGAGATACCCTAGTTGTGCGGCGATGCCCATATTGTTGACCATCGACCGACCCACAAAGGCGACTTTGCGCCCGTGTCGTACCGCGGCGTCCAGAACTTGCTGGACGCGATGAACGTGCGAGGCAAAGGACGCCACAATGACTCGGCGTTGTGCTTTGCCGATATAGTTCTCCAGTACTGGCCCGATGTCTTTTTCAGTCGGCGTAAATCCTGGGACTTCGGCGTTGGTGGAGTCGGTCATGAACAGATCGACGCCTTCTTCGCCCAGGCGGGCAAAAGCGCGCAGGTCCGTGATTCGGCCATCCATTGGCAGCTGGTCCATTTTGAAGTCACCGGTATGCAAGATGGTGCCGGCTTCAGTCCGGATAGCGATCGCCAGCGAGTCGGGGATCGAGTGGTTGACCGCGATGAACTCCACCTCAAATGGCCCGAGTTGTTCTCGGCCGCCGTCTTGGGCTTCTAGGGTGAACGGTTTAATCCGGTGCTGTTGCAGTTTGGACTCCACCAGCGCCAAGGTGAGCTGTGAACCAACCAACGGGATCTCGGGGTTGAGGCGCAACAGGTAGGGCACCGCTCCAATGTGGTCCTCGTGACCGTGTGTCAACACGATTGCCACCACATCGTCGAGCCGGTCTTTGATGTATTCAAAGTCCGGCAGAATCAGATCGATCCCAGGCTGGACTTCTTCGGGGAACAAAACTCCGGCGTCTACGATGAGTAATTTTCCGTTGAGTTCGAAGACCGTCATGTTGCGACCGATATCTCCCAGCCCGCCGAGTGGCACGATACGGCACGTACCGCGTTGAAGCTTGGGTGGGTAGGACAAAGCGGGTGTTTCGGTCATGGTCGGGTAAATCCTCCGATGAAGTGTTAGATCGAGATGTCGGGGTACAGGTTAGAACGTGATGCCGCCTTCGGCAAGGTCTGCTTTGATGCGTTCGGCTTCTTCGTCAGTGACTGCTAGCAGTGGCAATCGCACGCGTGGTGACGGAATGAGTCCCTGCCAGTGCAACACGGTTTTAGCTGCCACGGCGCCCTGGACGTGGGTCATCACAGCGCGCTGTATCGGATCAAGCTCAAAGTGTTTAGCGCGTGCTGTTATAAAATCACCAGCGTTGGCAGCATCGACGAGTTCACGATAGGTGCGCGGTGCCACTTGCCCGGTAACGGACACAACGCCCACGGCCCCGGCTGCCATCAGGGGCAGGGTCAGACCATCGTCTCCCGAGTAAACGGCCAAATCGGTGTTTGCTAATACGAGTGTGGTGGACTGGTAGTCGGCTTTGGCATCTTTGAGGGCTACGATATTGGGGTGCGCGGCCAGCGCCATGATGGTTTCGGGCTTGATGGGCATCACGGAACGGCCTGGGATGTCATAGAGCATCACGGGCAGGTCTGTGGATGATGAGATGTGTTCAAAGTGGGCTCTGATCCCGGCCTGGTTGGGTTTGTTGTAGTACGGTGTGACCAACAAGAGGCCATCAACGCCAGCAGCTGCAGCTCGCTGCGAAAGATGCGCTGAGTGGGCGGTATCATTCATCCCGGTCCCGGCGATGACTTTGGCGCGTCCACCCACGGCTTCTACGACGGCCTCGAAAACCTTGATGTTCTCATCGTCGGTCAAGGTTGGCGTTTCACCGGTTGTCCCGGTGACCACCAGGCCGTCGGCACCATTATCCACGAGATGAGTTGCCAACGACTGGGCGGCGGGTATATCGAGTTCGCCGTCGTCATTGAATGGTGTCACCATTGCTGGGATCATGGTGCCAAAGAAGGATTCGGTCATAGAAGCGTCACCAATCCGTGTCGTTGAGGGTGTCTGACTCATAGCTTCAAGCCTACCTGTGAGAAAGTAAGAAAACACCATAGGTCATACAAAGACACTGCGTGTGGTCCCCACCTAGCAGAAAGTGCTGTACGGATGTCTCGACTAACAAAACCCGGTACGTCCCGAACGACGAAATCCGGTCGAATCACCGGCTTGGACACTGCCCGTGGGATCGCCATCTTAGGGATGATCGCCACGCACATTTTTCCCCTCATTCATGTCGATGTCTCAGGGATGAATGCTTCGCCAACCTGGGCCGGCTGGGCTTTTACCGGAGTGTCCTCGGCACTGTTCGTTGTGCTCGCCGGTGTTGGACTAAGTATTTTGACGGCGAACACTACTCACGTGACCGCCACGCGAAAGCAGTTGACAGTTCGGGCTCTCGTGTTGATGTTCATTGGTCTCCTGCTGGGGATGGTGGAATCGTATATCGCGATTATTCTGGTCCACTACGGGGTGATGTTTCTTTTGGCGATGTGGTTCATTACCCTGTCGCGCAAAGCACTGACTATCACTGCGGTCACCTGGCTGGTTGTGTCCCCCATCGTGCATGGGGTATTTACTCGATTCATGCAGCTGCAGGCTGGCGGGACCGTGGCGTATATCGAAGAATGGCGGTTATGGCATTCGCCCACACTTGTCGATGTGTTTACTCAACCGTTTCTCACGCTGTGGGATGTTCTGTTCACCGGGTTCTATCCGGTGATTTCGTTTTTCGGTTACGTGTTAGTGGGGATGGCGATCGGTCGTGCTGACCTGGCCAAAAGATCTACTGCCCTGTTTCTGCTGATCTCCGGTGTGGTCACCTATGTCGTGTGTCGTGGCGTGTCCCGCTGGTTGCTGACCGATGATGCTTTTGTTTCTCGAATCGCACATGCAACGGACGTGGCTTCGGATGAGGTGAGTATCTATGCGGCCACCGGATCCGGTATGGAGACCGGGTTGCTCATGGGGGCTCCTGAATGGTTCGGCCTGGCGGTCCCCCATTCGGGAGCCCCGCTGGATATTTATTCGACGGCGGGGGCGGCAGCGGCGGCCATCGGGTTCTTCGTGTTGCTCTCACGCAGTCGGATCGCCGCGAAACTGCTTTTCCCGATCACAGCAACCGGAACGATCGCGCTGACCGCCTACACCCTACACATCGTGTTGCGAGGACTGTGGCCATCGATCTGGGAAGAACCACTGGCGATCGGAGACCCGGCATGGGCTGATGTCTGGATCATGCTGCTGGTCCACTGGGGTGTAGTCATCGCACTGGGAGTCATCATCAAATTGCTCGGCAAACGCGGTCCCTTAGAAGGAATGTTGCGGCAACTGTCGAATTCAGTTGGCCGCTCGTCGTCTTAGTGCTGCTGGTACATAGTGATCGCATCTCGCAAGGCGGCACGGGCCCGTTTACGGTCTCCTGCGGCATCATAGGCCAGACCGAGTCGGTACCAGCTGCGCCAGTTCTGGGGGTCGGATTCAGTTTCTGCCCGATACACTTCAAATTCCTTATCGGCGGCGTCCCGATCAATACGACCGCGGGTTCGCGGTAGATTATCCTCAGGCAACAGCCCTTCGGTGTGCAGGATACGCGCGAGTTTCTCGGTGTTCATACCGAAGCGCAGTTCACGTACCAGCGACCACACGCCGAAGAGCACGATGCCGACGACACAGATGCCGATGATCTTGGCGATCCAGCTGTCGGCGAGGATGAAGGCCAGCGCGGACCACAAGGCAAGGACAACGAATAACAAGGTCAGAGCTGTCAGCAGACCTACGGCGATTTTATTTTTCATGAGGGTTCATCCAGATCGAGGTAGGCGTCGAGTCCATAGGCCAGGCCCGGACGTGCGGCTACGGTTCGTAGGCCAAGCAGGACACCGGGCATGTACGATGCCCGGTCGAAGGCGTCATGCCGTAGTACGAGTTGTTGGCCAGGAGTCCCCAAAAGCACCTCTTGGTGAGCTTCCAGCCCTGCCAGTCGGACCGCGTGGACGTTAATCCCATCAATCTTCGCGCCGCGCGCGTGGCCAGGGTCGTGTTGTGTGGCATCCGGTGACGGGCCCACTCCGGCGCGCTCGCGTGCGGTAGCAATCATCTCGGCGGTGCGCACCGCGGTCCCCGAGGGCGCGTCGACCTTCTGAGGGTGATGCATTTCGATGATTTCTACTGAATCGAAATACGGTGCCGCTTGTGCTGCGAAGCGGGTGGCCAGCACTGAGCCGATCGAGAAGTTGGGCGCAATCAACACCCCAACCTCGGGATGATCGGCAAGCTGTGTCTGAAGTACCGCGCGCTTGTCTTCAGTCCAGCCAGAAGTGCCGATCACGGTGTGCAGGCCTGCCCGCACGGCGAATGCTACGACGTTGGGTGAGACGTCAGGAATGGTGAGGTCTAGGACATGGGTGGCTTTGGCGTCGGTGATCGCAGTGAGTTCGTTTTTGGACGACAGGGTCGCCACAAGCTCCATGTCGTTGGCAGCACTGACGGCGTCGATAGCGTGGGTTCCCATTTTGCCGGTGGCTCCGACGATAGCGACGCGGATAGGGTCCTGTGGTGTAGCGGTTTGTGGTGACATGCGTTCTACTTTAGTTGGCTGGGTGTTGTGAAATGAAAATACCGGGTCGAACATGACGTCCGACCCGGTATGTGTTTTTCTAGTTAGCGCAGGTTAGTTCTCTTCGCCGTCTTCGATGACGGGGACGAGCGAAAGTTTGCCGCGGTCATCAACCTTGGCGATTTCAATCTGAATCTTCGAACCCACGGAGACGACATCGTCGACTTCATCAACGCGCTTACCGTCGTTGAGTTTACGCAGCTCGGAGATATGCAACAGACCGTCTTTACCAGGGGTCAGGGAGATGAACGCACCAAAGCTGGTGGTTTTGACCACGGTACCGAGGTAGCGTTCACCGACTTCCGGGACCTGAGGGTTGGCGATCGCGTTGATCGTGTCGCGGGCTTCTTCAGCCGCGCGGCCTTCAGACGAACCGATCAGGACGGTACCGTCGTCTTCAATGCTGATCTCTGCACCAGTGTCTTCTTGGATCTGGTTGATCATCTTGCCTTTTGGCCCGATGACTTCACCGATTTTATCGACCGGGATCTTAACCGACAGGATACGTGGTGCCGTTGGGTTCATTTCATCGGCTTCATCAATAACCGATTCCATGACCGACAGGATGTGCAGGCGAGCTTCACGGGCCTGGGTCAAAGCTGCAGACAAGACGTCGGCTGGGAGCCCGTCGAGTTTGGTATCCAGCTGGATTGCAGTGATGAAGTCTTTGGTACCGGCAACCTTGAAGTCCATGTCACCCATGGCATCTTCAGCACCCAGAATATCGGTCAGCGCTGCGTAACGCGTTTCGTTATCTACGGTGTCTGAGACCAGACCCATGGCGATACCGGCAACCGAGGCACGCAGTGGCACACCGGCGTTGTACAGCGACAACGTTGAGGAGCAGACCGAGCCCATTGAAGTGGACCCGTTGGATCCAAGTGCTTCGGAGACCTGACGAATGGCATATGGGAAGTCTTCACGCGATGGCAGAACAGGCACCAGGGCGCGCTCCGCCAGGGCACCGTGACCGATTTCGCGGCGCTTTGGTGAACCGACACGACCTGTTTCCCCGACCGAATATGGTGGGAAGTTGTAGTGGTGCATGTAGCGCTTGGATGTCTCTGGGTGCAGCGAGTCCAAGTTCTGTTCCATTTTGAGCATGTTAAGCGTGGTGACACCCATGATCTGAGTTTCACCGCGTTCGAAGATGGCCGAACCGTGGACGCGTGGGAGGACCTCGACCTCAGCGGTGAGCTGACGAATATCCGTTAGTCCACGCCCGTCGATGCGTACCTGATCGGTCAGAATGCGCTGACGCACAATGTGCTTAGTGACAGCACCGTAGGCTTTGACGATCTCATCGGCGCGTTCTTCAAATGGTTTGCCTTCACCGGCAAGCGCTTCGATGACTTCCTTGTGGTATTCATCGGAAGCAGCTTCGCGTTCCTGTTTGTCACCGATGGAGTAAATCTCGGTGAGACGTTCGGAAGCATGATCAACAATGGCGTCGAAAGCGTCTTGTTCGTAATCGACAAACAATGGGATTTCGAGTGGCTCTTTATCAACGCGGGCAGCAAGATCGGCCTGGGTTTCGCAGAGAACACGGATGAATGGTTTCGCTGCTTCGAGACCGTCGGCCACGACGTCTTCAGTTGGCGCGACGATGCCCTTGTCATGGATCAAGTCCCAGACGTTATCGGTAGCTTCAGCTTCCACCATCATCACGGCAATGTCGTCATCGGCAATCCGGCCGGCAACCACCATGTTGAATACGGCGTTTTCCAGCTGGGAATACTTCGGGAAGGCGACCCACTGCGTGTTGCCTTCTTCATCGGCAATCAGCGCGATACGGACGGCACCGATGGGACCAGCAAAATCCATGCCGGTCAGCGTGGTCGACATGGACGCGGCGTTGATTGCCACGGAGTCGTAGAGTTCATCCGGTGCAATCGAGGTCACGGTGACCACGACTTGGACTTCGTTGCGGATACCATCGGCAAAGGATGGGCGCAGAGGGCGGTCAATCAGACGGCAAGCCAAAACAGCCTCGGTCGACGGACGGCCTTCACGGCGGAAGAACGAACCCGGAATTTTGCCGGCTGCGTATTGACGTTCTTCTACGTCCACGGTCAGCGGGAAGAAATCAAAGCCTTCACGTGGGTTCTTGCCAACAGTAGTGGCTGACAGCATCGAAGTTTCTTCGTCAAGCATGACGAATGCGGAGCCGGAGGCTTGTTTTGCCAGCCGACCGGTTTCGAAGCGCACGGTACGGGTACCGTACTTGCCGTTATCGATGACGGCTTCTGCAAATTGAATTTCTGGACCTTCCATAGGTCTCCTTTCATACAATTTGCATCAAATCCACGCTGTCGGTCTTCGATCGAAACCTCCGCAACGTGTGCTCCGGAGGTCACTGTCGAGGACCGTGAACGTAGTGGATCTAATGCATTGAGTTATTCGGTGCCCGGTTGGCACCGACTCTAGTCTAGTTAAACTTCAAGGCGGCGTCCGGTAATTTTCCCGGAGCGCCGCCCCAAAACGCGTCTCACCTTATTTGCGCAGACCCAAACGTTCAATCAATGAACGGTAGCGTTCAATGTTTTCGGATTCGAGATACTGCAGCATACGACGACGGCGACCAACCAGGGCCATCAGGCCACGGCGGGTATGGTGGTCGTGTGGGTGGCTTTTGAGGTGCTCAGTCAGGTTCGAAATACGCTTGGACAGCACAGCAACCTGTACTTCTGGCGAACCGGTATCGCCTTCGTGGGTTGCGTATTCGGTAATAACCTGCTGTTTTACTTCACGGGAAATTGACATGGGAACTCCTTGAGAGTTGTACCGCGATCAGAGATAACCGATGAATTGGTGGGTGCCGCCACCGCGGACCGCAGCGGGCACCAACGACTCATGTTACCACTTTGTGTCTCAAGCACCCAACCGAACAGGTGGGATGCGCCATGCAGCCGTCACATATGGGATATCTATCGTCGCATCAGGTGCATAGCCGAGGTGCTCTACCAGATACCACTGCAGATTATTGTGCATCCGCTGACGCTGTTTATCGCTCGTACGCAGATAGAAGGCGCGGGTCATCATCAGTTCGTGGACTTGTTCAACAGTCAAGTGCTGCTTCCAGTGCCACCACTTCCCGACCGGGGTCTGGAATGCGTCGGTCACTTTGGGTGGAAGATCGACGGCGTGCACGTCGCCGGAGTGCATGATTTTGCACAGCCGCAGTACCCAATCGTTGGTGGTGTCGATCTGGTGGTGCACGACCCCGAAGACACCATCCGGTGCCAATAATTCGGTGACTTTCTGACAGCCGATCTCGGTATCCACCCAGTGCCAGGCTTGTGCGCTGACCACCAATTGGGCTTGACCAAGATAGTGTGCTGTGTCGAAGTCTTCGACCCGAGACACCACGGTCGTGACCTGTGGATGGTCGTTTTTCAGGACCTGCAACATATTGGCCGCCGGGTCGATAGCAAGGACATCCCAGCTGGCGTTGAGGAGTTGGGTGGCAAATAATCCGGTTCCTGCACCGAGATCTACCGCAAAACCCGCAGGCGTCTGAGTCAAAAAGTCGAGGATCTCTGCCTGATATCCAGGACGCATGCGATGATACAGCTCGGCTGAATCCGCATCGAACGCTAACCGGTAGCGGTGGCGAGTGTCATCATTGAGGACGACGGCCCCTGTGGGTCGCGTGAGCATTTAGCGCGCGCTCCGCGGTTCGGGCGCGTCGATCTCAGGAGCATTGCCCCGCAGTATCTCCCGGGCCCTGTTGACGTCAGCTTGCATCTGGTCGATGAGGGGCTCAATGCCGGCAAAAGCGAGCATCCCGCGCAGTCGGGCCACGAATTCTACGGTGCAGTGTTGACCATAGAGGTTGAAGTCTTGGAGCTCTTCGTCTTCTGGACGATCAAAAATGTGGGCTTCGACGGTGCGTACCACGTCATTAAATGTCGGGTTGCTGCCCACTGAAATTGCAGCAGGTAGGCGCTGGCCGGTCCCATTGGTGAACCAGCCGGCATAGACGCCGTCGGCGGGGATCATGCCCTGGGAGTCATTAGCGAAGTTCGCCGTCGGATACCCCAGTTCACGGCCTCGGGCGTGACCATGCACAATTTCACCTTCAACGCTGTGGTAGCGCCCCAAAATGCGGCTGGCCTCTGCCACCCTGCCTTTCGTGAGCGTTTCGCGAACCCAGGTGGATGACCAACGTTCGGTTTCGCCGATGTCATCTACTTCAATCACCTCGAACCCATAGACTGTGCCCAAGTTGCGCAACGTATTGATATCACCGCTATTTCCGGCGCCGAAACGGGTGTCTGCGCCGACCACGACGATGCGAGCATTGAGTGCATCGACCAGGATGTTCTTGATGAATTCCTCGGCGGTTTGGGCGGCGAATTTCAACGTGTAGTGGATGACTAAGGTCGCATCCAGGTCGCAGGTTTCCAGCAGCCGGATTTTTTGGGGCAGCGACACGATGGGAACCAGTGGCTCTTCGGGAAGGTGCACGAGGCGGGGGTGCGGATCGAAGGTCACAGCCACCGATGTCAGGTCGTGCTGTTGTGCTGTGTCAACAACGAGTCTGAGGACTGCTTGGTGTCCACGATGGACGCCGTCAAAATTTCCGAGTGTCACCACCGAGGCTGCCGGTGGTTGGCCGATTGCGGCGGTACCTGCCCAGTATTGCACGTGGTGTCTTCCTTTGTGTCGCGTTAGGTTGCTCTAGGACGTGATATTAGCCCAAGGGTGCGGGACGGTGTTTGTACAGCCAGTACAGTCCGATCACCGGCAGGATCAACGGGATAAAACCGTAACCGATTCCAAAAGTCGACCAGACGGTAGATTCTGAGAATAGATCCGGGACCAGCAGCGACCAGGCACCGATGACCAGTACACCGATGAGTTCGAACCAGACGGCGACGACGGCTGTTTTCCAGGCGCGACGCCCCGGAATGGCCAGGGCGAAGGTCGCGATAATGTAGACGACTGCTGACACGGCCGAGAGGCTAAACGCCACGGGGGCGTCGTCAAATTTTGTCAGGATCTGGAACCCGGAGCGCCATGCGGCAGCCAAAGCCAAAATGGCGTAGAGCATCACGATGATGCGGCCGACGCCCTTGGTTCGTCCGGTGGTTTTTTCTGACGGCGTGGTTGGGCTGATGGTGTCAGCCATGCCAGATCACCTGCAATCTGTGAATCATAACCAAGATGGTGGGGCCGATGGCGGCCATGACCAGGTTGGACCAACGAGTTTTATCGGTTATTCCCCAAAAGAATGCAATTGGGGGCAAGATCAGGGCGGTGATGATGTAGCCCCAAAACTCCCAAGCGGGACCGTTGAGCGGTACCGGGGAGATGAAGGCATAGATCGCGTAGACGAACAGATAAAGTTCTACGGCCGCTAATGACAGGATGGAGGAGTCAGCCGGGTGGTTGCGGAAGATGGTCGCAATAATGCAGATGATCGCAGACAACAGACCGATGGTCGCTCCGGTATAAAACCAGCCGTCGAGGATCATGAAGGTGCTCCGGTGAGGTGGTCTAGGGTGGCGAAAACGATTTCGGGTTTCGCTTCGATTTTACCCGCCCGTTCGGCGTCTTTGATCAACGCGATCACGTGACCGTTCTTTAGTGTCGCGGCGAGCAGTTCGTCGCTTTTGGAGGCTGCGATGCGGCGACCGTGGATAAGGTCTTTTGCTTCGTCGTAGCTCACCAGGCGGACGTCAAAGAGCCTGATCATGGCCGTGGAGAGCTCGGTGTAGACCAGGTTGTCGGCTAATTCGTCCATGGTCACGGCATCTTCGATACGGTATGGTCCGACCGCGGTGCGACGTAGCGCGGTGAGGTATCCACCGGTGTTGAGCGCTTCGCCAAGATCGCGTGCTAACGCCCGGATATAGGTCCCGGCGGTGCATTCAACTTCGACATCCACATCGATGGTTTTACCGTCATCGGCGCGTCGAATGTCTTCGATATCGAAACGGTGGACGGTGACTTCGCGTGCCGGGATATCGACGGTTTCGCCCTCTCGGACGCGTTGATAGGCACGCTTGCCATCAATCTTAATGGCTGAGACAGACGACGGTACCTGTTGAATCGTTCCGGTGAGATCAATGATGGCCGCCTCGATGGCCTCACGAGTCACCGCGTTGGCGAATCGAGTTTGAGTAATCTCGCCATCGGCATCGTCGGTTGTGGTGTTATGTCCCAACCGAATTGTGGCCCGGTAAATTTTGGTCGTATCGACGATATACGTCAGCAACCGGGTGGCTTTGTTGAACCCGATGACCAACATTCCGGTGGCCATCGGGTCCAAGGTGCCTGCGTGACCTACTTTTCGGGTACCAGCAATCTTGCGGGTGCGGGACACCACATCGTGGGAGGTCCAGCCCGCAGGTTTGTCTACCAGTATGAGCCCCGAGGCAGGTTGCGCCATGTGTTATTCCTTATACGGATCTTCGTCGCCTGCGTATTTGGCGTTTTCACGTTGCGCGGCCAGTTCAGCATCGCGCGCTTTGGCTGCACGTAGTGCTTCTTCCAGTTGTGCGGCTTGTTCCGGGACGGTGTCGCGGATCAGCTCGAGGGTCGGAACCAAACGGATGTTCAGCCCGCGGCCCATTTCGCGACGCAGCAGCCCACGATTCTCTTCCATCGCCTGGTGTGCATCCGCTACCGTCTCGTCGTCTCCGAACACGGTGTAGTACACGGTGGCTTGCTGGAGGTCATTGGTGACGCGGACTTCGGTGATGGTCACGTTATCGACCCGGTCATCCTTGACAGTTTTTTGCAAGGCTTCGGCCAGAATAACTTTGATTCGTTGTGCCAGGCGTGCAGCACGGTTGTGATCTGCCATTGAAGGACTCCTCAAATGGGTTGCACCGTGGCGCCCCGGTGCGGGGCGCCACGGTGGTGCAAGCTAAACGCGCGGTTTTTCTTGCATTTCGTAGTTTTCGATGATGTCGCCTTCGCGGATGTCGTTGAACTTTCCAAGTCCAATACCGCATTCGAAGCCTTCGCGGACTTCGGTAACATCGTCGGTGAAGCGACGGAGCGAACCGATGCTGAGGTCCTCGCCAACGACTTTGCCATCACGTACCAGGCGGGCCTTGGCGTTACGACGAATGAGACCGGATGCGACCATAGAACCGGCAATAGTACCGGCCTTGGAGGAGCGGAAGATTTCGCGGACTTCGGCACGGCCGATAACCACTTCTTCGTACTCCGGTTTCAGCATGCCCTTCAGTGCCTGCTCAACGTCGTCAATGACGTCGTAAATGACCGTGTAGAAGCGCATGTCGACGCCTTCTTCGTCGGCCATTTCGGTAACACGTTCCGCCGGGCGGACGTTGAAGCCGATGATGATCGCATCGTCGACGGTTGCCAGGTTGACATCGTTTTGAGTGATCGCACCGACACCTCGGTGGATGACACGCAGTTGAACTTCGTCTTTGCCACCAACATCGATTTGCATAAGCGAATCTTCCAGGGCTTCGACGGGACCGGAGGCGTCACCTTTAATAATGAGGTTGAGCGTATCCAGTTTGCCTTCAGCAACGGCCTGATCAAATTCTTCCAGCGTGATGCGCTTACGACGACGCGCCAGGGTAGCGTTACGCTTGGCGGTCTCACGGCGTTCAGCAATCTGACGCGCGGTACGTTCGTCTTCGGTTACCAAGAAGACATCGCCTGCCCGTGGCACGCTGGACAGGCCAAGGACCTGCACCGGACGTGAAGGAAGGGCTTTGTCAACGGCATCGCCGTATTCATCGAACATTGCGCGCACACGACCGTGAGCATCCCCGACGACCATATTGTCACCTACGCGCAACGTACCGGTTTGAACCAGCACGGTTGCCACGGGACCTCGACCGCGGTCGAGGTTGGCTTCGATCGCCACACCGCGGGCACCACGCTCTGGGTTAGCTTCCAGTTCCAGTGCTGCATCAGCGGTCAGCAGGATGGATTCCAGCAGGCCATCAATGTTTTGATTCTGCAGCGCCGAGATTTCGACGAAGATGGTGTCACCACCGTATTCTTCAGGAACCAGACCGTATTCGGAGAGCTCTCCGCGGATACGATCCGGGTTGGCGCCTTCTTTATCAACCTTGTTGATAGCGACCACGATCGGCACCTCGGCCGCTTTAGCGTGGTTGAGTGCTTCGACGGTCTGCGGCATCACACCGTCGTCGGCTGCTACTACGAGCACTGCAATGTCAGTGACTTTGGCGCCACGGGCACGCATCGCGGTGAACGCTTCGTGACCGGGGGTGTCAATAAACGTGAGGACGCGTTGTTTGCCATCATGTGGCACTTCAACCTGGTAGGCACCGATGTGCTGGGTAATACCGCCGGCTTCTGATTCGCGCACACGTGCGGAACGAATCGCATCCAGGGTTCTGGTTTTACCGTGGTCAACGTGACCCATGACGGTCACAACAGCAGGACGGGCTTCCATGTCTTCTTCGGCGTCTTTTTCATCGAGATCGATATCAAAGGCGCCAAGAATCTCTCGGTCTTCTTCTTCTGGCGAGACGATCTCGACCTTGTAGCCGATTTCTTCACCCAAGATTTGGAAGGTGTCTTCATCCAGGGACTGGTTAGCAGTCGCCATCTCACCGAGGTGGAATAGCACGGTCACTAGTGCCGCTGGATCGGCTTTGATTCGTTCGGCAAGATCAGCAATCGAGGAACCTCGACGCAAGCGAATGACAGTGTCGCCATCACCTTTTGGCACCTTGACGCCACCGATGACCGGGGCTTGTTGTTGCTGTTCTTCACGACGTGCGCGCTTCTTGGAACGTCGACGGCCGGTCTGAGGACCGCGACCAAATGCACCCTGAGCAGAACCGCGACCGGGGCCACGGCGAGGACCGCCGCCACCTGGAGCGCCGCCACGACGTGGACCGGATCCACGGCCGGCATCAGCTGGGGTGGGCGGAGTGATCTGACCGGGCATCATCGCTGGTGATGGGCGTGGACCAGATGGGCGTGGCTGCTGTGGAGCCGGTTTACCGGCTGGTTTGGTCCCGGGGCTCGGAGCACCCTTGCTGCGTGGACCAGGCTTTGGCCCGCCACGACCGGGGGCTGGACGTGGTCCTCCCCCGCGCTGTTCTTGACGCATACCCTGCTGCGGTGCAAACGGGTTATTGCCTGGACGAGGTGTGCCCCCGCGTGGGCCAGGACGAGGCACAGCGGTGTCTTCTTTGGACTGGAACGGATTATTCCCGGGGCGTGGAGCTGGTGGCTTTGGTCCGGGCTTCGGAGCAGGCTTGCCAGCGCCAGGCTTTGGCGCAGGTTTTGTCGCCGGTGTGGACGCTGTTGGCTTAGCAGCAGGCTGAGGCGCAGGTTTCGGCGCTGCAGCTGGTTTTGGTGCCGGTGTTTCTTGGGCAGCAGGTGCAGGCTTGGCAACTGGCTCAGGCTGCTCAGGCGTTGGCTCGGCTTTTTCAGCCTTCGGCGCTGCTGGTTTGTTCGCCTGCGGTTTTGGAGCAGGCTTCTTCGCGGCTGGTTTTGGTTTTTCTGCCGGGGCAGCATCAACAAATTCTGCTTTAAGACGCTTAACCACCGGTGGTTCAATAGTTGAGGATGCTGAAGATACAAACTCGCCAATTTCTTCGAGTTTATTCAGCGCCTCGCGGGATGTAATCCCAAGTTGCTTGGCAACTTCGTGGACGCGCAGTTTCGCCACGATTCTCCTGTTCTGGCTGAATCGTGGTCTGCACTGAGATTAGTACACTACCGCGATTCTGGCCGGTCGAATTATATGCTCTGTTGTCATACGCACAACTTGGCTCAAAGGCTTCGTCGTGCGTTGTGAGCTGATATTGATATTCATCGTTGGGCACTCATCGTGTGCTCACCGGGTATCCATCAGATCTCTGACCCGCTTTCATCATTGTTCGGTGTGTTGGTGTTCTTCGTCGGCCACTGGTTGAGTGTTTGTGCGATCTTCTCGGTGTCGACTTGACGACGAAAAGCCCGGGCAAATGCTCGTTTTTGTAGCGCGATGGAGAAACACTTCGGATCGGGATGCAACCATGCACCCCGCCCCGGAAGTACGCGACGCTTATCAAGCACCAGAGATCGGGTATCACTGGTGGTGTCGAGCGCGACGCGTACCAAGTTGGCGGTGTTTTCTCGTGTGCGACATCCAATGCATAAACGCATCAGTTCATGGCTGGCCATGGGCCTCCATATCTGTCACACAATCGTCAACCTTTAATAGTCTAACGCAATACGTAGCGTTGACGCCAAAGGAGCTAGGCTTCGGTGGTCGACTGACCGGCAATCTGTTGCTCATAGACCGTCTCACCCATGATGTCGATGCGCCAACCGGTCAATTTTGCTGCAAGTCGAGCATTCTGCCCTTCTTTGCCAATAGCTAAAGACAACTGATAATCCGGCACAACCACTGATGCAGACCGTGTTGCTTCATCTACCCCGAAAACCTTGGTCACTTTCGAAGGCGATAGTGCTGCAGCTATGAATTTTGCTGGATCGTCTGAGTAATCGACGATGTCAATTTTTTCATCGTTGAGTTCTGTCATGACGGCGCGAACGCGGGCGCCCATCTCACCGATACAGGCACCTTTGGCGTTAATACCCGACTCGTTGGCCTTGACCGCGATCTTGGTACGGTGGCCAGCTTCGCGCGCAATGGCCGCAATTTCCACGGAGCCATTCGCGATCTCTGGGACTTCAAATTCGAACAGTTTACGAACCAGACCAGGGTGGGAACGTGACAGGGTGATAGACGGGCCCTTATTGCCGCGCCCTACCGAAACCACATAGGAACGTAAGCGTGTGCCGTGTGAGTAGTCTTCGCCAGGAACCTGTTCGGCCGGTGGAAGAACGCCTTCAACACTGCCGAGATCGACCTGCACCATATGAGGGTTCGTGCCTTGCTGGATGACCCCGGAGATGATTTGATCTTGTTTGTCCCGGAACTCACCAAGAACTTGATTATCTTCGGCGTCGCGAAGACGCTGCACAATGACCTGACGAGCTGTTGAAGCAGCAATACGATCAAAACCCGACGGCGTATCGTCAAATTCGCCAATGGGCTCGTCATCGTCTCCGTATTCAACGGCCCAGATCGTCACCTTCCCAGATTTTTTGTCGATCTCTGCACGGGCCTGTTGGATAGCACCGGGAGATCTATGGTAGGCCAACAACAACGCTTGCTCGATGGTCTCAATGAGCTGATCTAGGGGGATTTCATGCTCTGTTTCAAGCGTGCGAAGCAGAGAAATATCAATGTCCACCAGGTTCCTCCAGGGGTTTCATTCAATTGTGATTCTATTGTGGGGTGTAATTATGGCTGACTTCTGGTCAGCGTATCTTCGTTACTTTAGCTGAACTTGCACCACAGCGTTGGTGAGGCGTGCAAAGTCATAGTGGACCGGTGGGGCATATTTGGCAGGCATGCCTTTCTTAGCCCCCGGGGTAATGAGCACCAATGAAACGCCATCGGCGTCCACGCTGTGGATTTTCGCTTCAGTCGGTTCGGCATCGTCGATGGTGACGCTGACGATTCGTCCGAGGTTCTTTTCCCAGTGATGTTTTCGAACTAGGGGTCGATCAGTACCGGGAGTAGACACTTCCAGGGTGTAAGGATCGGCACCTAATTCGGGTATCAAATCACCTTGAGCATCTAATGCGCCGGATACTTCTTGAGTAATGGTGGCGATAGTGTCGAGACTCACGCCGTTTTCTTCATCAATTCGATCGATCACCACGGATAACACCCGGTCCCCCGGTGAGCCTCCTACGACAACCTCTTCGCACCATAATCCTTGCCCTTCCACGACAGCGGCGATGACGCCTTGGAGCTCGGAGCGCTCAATTGGGTCCATCTCTGAAACGGCAGGACTTGAATCATGGAATGTCTTTGCAAAACTTCGACGGTTGACCATATGCGGGGATGTGCTCCTAGAAGTAGCGGGTACATCATTTGTACCAATCGTGGGATGTTTTGGTGTCGTCGAGCAGAACTGTGACACAATACCAAGTTGTGATGTCCAAAGATTTGCCCGGCTCAACCACTCCATCAAAACTCAGCCTTTGGCGTGCTGTCATCCTGACCAGCGCCATGGCGGCACTTGTTGGACTGGGCGTCTGGTTGGGTACCGGTTTTATCAAAACCACTGACAGTGTGACACAACAATCCAGTGAGCTGACTCCGGTACAGCACACGCAGGAATTGAAACGCACAATGCGCATTTCTGCAGCATCGAATATAACACTGCCCAACATCGGTTCTATTCCCGATACCCTCAAGGATGCCGAGCCGTTTCAGTGTGGCTCCCGGTTCGCAAACGCCATCGACGAGGCGGTGGTGCAGCTCTACGGTGTTGATTATCTCGCCACGATCGCAGGCGCTCGGCTCGCCGATAGTCACACCTGGCGGACGCTGCAAACCCAGGCGCAAGATAGCGCTCAAGCCTTAAACCAACTTTTTCCTCCAGAATGCCAACCAGAAGTACCGGTGACATTTGAGGTGGACGACGACCTGCGCTTTGCTGATGCCATCGGGATTCGACATATGTTGAAAATGTCCGATGGGCTCATTGAAGAATGGTCGCAGTTATACCTGTTAGCTGAGACGCCTCAACAGCGCAAGATTGCGCTAGCCGGCCTGTGGCAGGTAATGCAGTGGGAATCTACCTGGGAACCCGGTGGCTCACCATTTGCCTTTGAATTCTGATACGCGCTGGTCCCCTCTTTCGATCTCTACAGAGCCGAAATGACGCAGGCAGCCATCTGATATGACGGCTGCCTGCGTCTGCTGCGTCAGCTCCCTAATGTTCTTGTTGCTGGTAGTTGTGCACAAGATTAACGACGTGATCGAACGCTTCGTCAACTGGAATATCGCCGCGGGTCCCCGCCAGGCGGTCTTTGAGTTCTAAGGTGCCCTTAGCCAGACCCCGGCCGACAATGAGATGCAGCGGTACACCGATCAGCTCCGCGTCAGCGAATTTTTCACCGGCGTGAGCCTTACGGCGATCGTCGTAGAGTACCTCAATACCGGCGGCTTCGAGCTTATTGGCGAAGTCTTCGGCAGTCCTGAAGATCTCGTCGTCTTTGCCGGTGGCGACGATATGCACGTGTGCCGGAGCAACGTTGATCGGCCAGATTAGGCCTTTATCATCGTGGTGGGCCTCGGCCAAAGCAGCCACGGCACGAGAGATACCGATCCCGTAAGAGCCCATGGTCACTACGACCTGCTTGCCGTTCTCGTCGAGCACTTTCAGATCGAGTGCCTCGGCGTATTTTCGACCCAGCTGGAAGATGTGTCCCATTTCCATGCCGCGACGGGTAACCAGCGGTCCGGAGCCATCAGGCGCGGGGTCACCATCACGAACCGCGGTGGCTTCTAGCACGCCGTCCCAGGTGAAGTCACGTTCGGCAATAAGCCCAAAGACGTGTTTTTGGTCCTCATTAGCACCGGTAACCCAGCTTGAGCCGGCGACAATGCGAGGATCGACGAAGAATGGGATCCCCGTTTCAGAATTTCTTCCAAGCATCTGAACGGCTTGAGCGTCCTGAAGCAGAGTTGGGCCGATATAGCCGGGTACAAGCTGAGCGTGTTTAGCGATGTCCTCGGTGGTGGCTGGCTCAATCGAGGGCTCCCCGGTGACGCCCAGCGCCTCGGCGATCGAGGCCTCGAGTCGTTTGATATCGACATCCCGATCGCCGGGGACAGCGACAACAAACACTTGGCGTTGTTCACCGTCAAGCACGGCCGTTAGGACCACACATTTTAATGTGTCTGCGGCTTCCCAGGACCCGGAAGCCTTCGGTGCCAGCTCATTGGCGACATCAACGAGGGCAGCAATCGTGGTTGAAACCGGCGTGTCTTTTACTTCCGGGGCGGGGGCATCGGTGTAATCGATAGGCTCCGGCGCAATGGTCGTCACTGCTTCCACGTTGGCTCGGTAGCCACCAGGTGATTCAACGAAGGTGTCCTCGCCGGCGCCGGACGGGTGGAGGAATTCCTCCGAGCGTGACCCGCCCATAGCTCCCGCCATGGCTTCAACTGCGACAACGTTTAGGCCTAGCCGTTCAAAAATCTTGATGTACGCTGCGCGATGCTTATCGTAAGCTTCGTTGAGCCCCTCATCGTTGACGGTGAACGAGTAGGAGTCTTTCATGATGAACTCTCGCACTCGCAACAGCCCGGCCCGGGGGCGGGCTTCGTCACGATATTTCGTCTGAATCTGATAGAGGTATACAGGCAGGTCTTTATACGATGAGTAGTGATCCTTGACCAGCAAAGTGAACATTTCTTCGTGGGTAGGAGCGAGCAGAAAATCGGCTCCAGAGCGATCCTGAAGACGGAAGATACCATCGCCGTAGTCTTCCCAACGACCCGTTGCCTCGTAGGGCTCTTTGGGTAGCAGCGCCGGGAAGTGGACTTCCTGGCCGCCGATGGCGTTCATTTCTTCACGAACGATATTTTCGACCTTATTTTTGACCCGCAGTCCCAGGGGAAGCCACGTGTAGCCACCCGGTGCCGCACGACGAATGTATCCAGCGCGAACAAGCAGTTTATGGCTGGCAACTTCGGCATCTGCCGGATCGTCACGCAACGTGCGAAGAAATAAGGTGGACATGCGCAAGGGCACTTCAAGGGCTCCATTCGTCAAGGATGAGGTGGTTATCTGGCAAGTATTCTACCGCAGCATTTCATCGAGCTGATCGACCTGCGTGAGGCTGAGCGCAAGATCAGCCGGAGGCGTTGAGACGGCCATTAATACCCAAAACTCGTTGCGCAACACCACCAACGATGCTGCGGACTCGTCTGAGGTTTCGACTTGGATTTCGATGGCTTCATCCGTGTGATGCGTCAACGGAACGATCTCATAGGTTGCAGCCTCGCATTCTTGCAGAACCGTTTGGAAATGTTCACTAAATGCTGTGGCATCAGCCACGGTATTAAAACCAAATGCTGCAAGTCCCCTAACGGCTTCGGGGTTGTCTTCGTCTGCACTGATCATACCGAGCGTCGCGACTTCAGGTACCGGATCGGCAACAAGAGGACAGCTGTGCTCGTCGTCAGACAACGTCACAACATTTTCTAATCCGCTGATGGCCTCTTCACCAGTCGTCATCTCTGCTGGTGGTGGAGAATCCAAGATATGTTCAATGGTTGCGGCTGCACGATCCGGTGACGCCAAATTATCAGTGGGTTCTGCTGTCACGGTCTCCGTCACCGTGGCCGTTGCTTCGGGTTCCACAGGTGCGGGCTGATCGGTACAGGCGGTCAGGCTCAACAGTGCAACCGCTAGAAGGCTCAGGGGGCGTTTCATTGTTGAGCATGCACCGCTTCTACCACCTCGGCAAGTGTTTGCACAGCTTCATCAGCGTTCTGGCCGGGTTCTACCGTCGTCCAAAAGACCTCAGTATCAAACCGAGCAACCACGGTAGCGTTGGTGACTGAAATATTCTCAGCTTCGGATTCAGATTGAGGCACCTCGTCGGGTGATATCACATAGTCAGGCAGGGCGCCCGCATCAGGGACTGGAGCATCTGAGGTTTCAAATGCTCCCGAAAGTTCTCCTCGTGAGCTCAAGAGCATATTTTGATCAGCTTCCGCCAATACCTCAGGTACCGATAGCTCTGAGGCATTCGCCAAGCCGGTGGCCTCATAGTGCAACGTCAGCACGTTTGTTTCATCGATGGTCAGATCGACCGTCGAGCATTCGATCCATGGTTCAGTTCGCGCGGTGAAGTAGGCGCTCGCATCGTCGGCATTTTCAAATCCAACGGCGACGATGGTTTCTGCCGTATGCGTGTTGTCCCCTGTACGAGAATGAAAACCAACTGCAACATCATTGGTCGTATAAAATTTCGGGTCGACCGTGCCAGCACATTCAGCGGGCTTCGGTGCGTACTGCCCAATTTCTGCCGCAGCATTATTCAACGATTCCAATGCGGGGACACCAACCGAGATGATGGCGTCTTCGTCCATCACGGACTTAATAGCCTGGTGGAAAATTGTTTGGGTGGGAACCTCAACCTTGGGAGGCGGGGTAACCTCAACCGAGGTTTCTTCTCGGGGCTGCGAGCAACCGGTCACAAGTAGGGCGCCGATGGCTACAAGTGCCAGGTGTTTGCGCATGCCTGCTCCCCTCCGAGTCACTGAGTTAAAACAATACGGTAGCGAAACGATCAACGGTATCAAATCCGACTCGTTGATAGGTTCGGATGGCTGCGGTGTTGTAGTCATTGACGTAGAGACACACCACCGGTGCTAATTCTAGGGCGCGATTGACCACCGCCGCCATCGCGGGTGCGGCTCGCCCCTGACCTCGAGCTTCCGGAGCAATCCAGACGCCTTGAATTTGAATGGCCTGGTCTGTAACAATGCCGAAGTCAGCTTTGAATATCACTGCGTGATCGCTGGATTCGATCATGGTATGGCCCTTAGAGATCAACTGACGTACGCGGAGGCGGTATCCATTTGAACCGTCGGCCAGTGGTGAGTATCCGAGTTCTTCGGTGAACATAGCCACCGAGGCCGGCAACACGGCATCGTAGTCTGCCTCGGTGGCCAGTCGGACGTGAGGATTCGAGGGAATCTGCGACGGGTGGGTGATGGTCATAAACGGTTGATTTTTGCGCAGATCTCGCGCTGCTTGTCGTCCGGATCGTAAGACCTCCCAGATACCTTCAACCGCGGGTTGTGGACCGAAGATCGAGCCGAAGTGCTCTTCAAGTGCCAGTAGTGCTTGACCGAAATAGGCTCCGGATTCTTCGCTGGTGGTGACGGGGACAATATTGGCTCCGGCCCAGCACGCGGCCACCAGCCGGTCCTGGTGGTGTGTGTCAAAGATCCCGAGGAAGATTCCTCGAGCAAATCCACCGATCGGTCCGGCACGACGGCCGGTGTCCAGGATGGATTGCACATAAGCGTTGGCGACCGGGTTTTGGGCCACCAAGTCGCGAAGTGCTGTGGTGTCCGAGTTGGCAAGAATGCGCACGGTGTCACCGGTTGCATGCGCGACGGCCTCTTCGGCGTCGAGCAACCAACGGAGTGTACGGGTCAAGTGCCGCACGGTCACCCTTTCAATTAAAACAGTGTCACGGGTTTGATGATGTCTGCAACGATCAACAAGATTCCCATAGTTAATAATAGGCCGAAGACGACGACGGTTAGCGGGAACATCTTGGCGATGTCGAAAGGACCGGGGTCGGGCTTGCCACGCAGCTTGGCCCAGCCGCGGCGCAGCGACTCCCACAGAGCGCCTGCGACGTGACCGCCATCCAGGGGAAGCAGCGGGATGAGGTTGAAGACCATCAGTGCGACGTTCAGGCCGGCGAGCAAGGACAATAACATCGCTGCCCGGTCGGTGATGGGGATGTCATGCTGGGCGGCAGCTTCACCCGCGATGCGGCCAACCCCTACCACCGAGACCGGTCCGGTGGGGTCACGCTCGCCATCGGTCACAAGAACTTTGGCGGTGTCCCAGAGTTTGACCGGAAGCACTGTGATCACGGAGAACGTCCCAGAGATTTGTTCGCCTACCAGGGACAACGCGGCGGTTGGAGGCTGTTGTTGGTTTTCGACCAGGGATGACATGCCGATAAACCCCACGGGTTGAGTTTCGACATTCCCGGCGACATCAGTTACCGGTTGATCGAATCGGTCCAACACGGGACGCTGCGTCAAGACCGGGGTGATGCTTTGTTCAATGACTTGGCCGTCGCGTTCATAGGTGATGGCGGTTTCGGTGTCGGCGCGTTCGCGGATGGCCCCGGAGAGGTCATCCCAATCTTCCACTGGCTGGTTATTGAAGTGGGTGATCTGGTCACCGGGACGAAGCCCCGCTTCCCATGCCGGTGAGGCTGGGTCGTCTGGGCCGCATTCGGCGCTGAATGCTTCGGCGTCGGTGGTTTCGGTCATGCACTCAAAGACGTCGTGCACTTTCGTTGTGGGAGTGGCTATCCCCACGCTGGTGACTAGGATGGCCAGAATGACGACCGCAATGATCAGATTCATGAAGGGGCCGCCCAACATGATAATCATGCGTTTCCACACGGGCAGGGAGATGAAGGTGCGACCGGTGTCTTCTGCAGTAAGTTCTGCCGCTGCGTCCTCGCGGGCCTGACGGGCCATGGTCTGAAAATATTGGTTGCGCGCTTTGGAGGGTGTCTCTCCGGGTTTATTGGGCGGCAACATACCAATCATCGACACGTAGCCACCCAGTGGGATGGCTTTGATGCCGTATTCGGTCTCGCCTTTCGTCCTAGACCAGAGGGTTTTGCCAAAACCGATCATGTATTGGGTGACCCGAACATTGAAGAGTTTTGCGGGTACGAGGTGGCCGATTTCGTGCAGCGCAATGGATGCCGCGATACCAACGACCATGATGAATATGCCGGCGAGAACAAGAAGGAGGGTCATTGAGGTCCTAGTCGAGCACGACAAGCAGTTCGACGACAGCTAAGAGAAACGCGTCGACTTGTGCTTCGTCATAAGCGCGCAGACCTTTTTGAGCGCTGAAGCTGGCATTGCGGACATCAGTCAGTCGAATGTGTTTTTCGTCTTGCAGGTGGCTGGTGATGCGTGCCATGCACTCGTCGACTTCAGCAATGTCATAGCCTTGAATGTTCGGTTCGGCTCGGCGGAACTTTTCACCGTTCGTGCGTTGGAGCCGACCCATCAGTTCTTCTAACAGTTCAATGAGTCTCAGATCCCAGGCTTGTTTGCCATGGTTTGCGATGTATTCATCACGTTCAGCTCGGCGCAACGCATCTTCTAAACGTTCAAGCACTTGATCGACTTGATCTGGCCGGTAGCCACCCCGTACAAGATCGAAGGTTTTCGTTTGCACAGTGTCAGCTGTGATTCCAGAATCGGATTCGTATGCTTGCCGTGCGTCGTTGATAAATTCGTCAACTTGTTTGGTGTGGTAGCCAAATTTGCGTTTTGGCATGGCTTCGAAGGGTGAGGTGTTTTGAGTCTTAGCAGACACGGTATTTCCTTTGACTGACGCTAGCCCAGGATCAGTGGCAGCACGACCACGAACAGGGTGTATCCAACGGGAATCGCAAAACTTACAGAATCGAGACGGTCCATGACGCCCCCGTGGCCGGGCAGCGTGGTGCCCATATCTTTGACACCGAAATCACGTTTCACCATAGACGCCGCAAAATCTCCAGCGGTAGCCGCCAACATCAGCACGGTACCGATGATGATACCGACCCACCAGTCATAGTCGAGGAGGAAATGGGTCAGGAGTACCGAAATCACGATGGCTCCGAGGAGGGAGCCAAAGAAACCTTCCCAAGACTTTTTGGGTGATATTTTGGGCGCCATGCGGTGCTTACCCAGGGTCGCACCGACCAGATACCCGAAAGTATCACTGGCAACAGTTGCAAGCACGGTGGTAATCAACAGCACGCTGCCACCCGGCTCTTGCAGCAGGGTGATACCAAACGATAAACAAAATGGCAGCCAGAGGATAGCCAACAGAGTCGTCGCCATCGATCCAGCTGGGTTGTCGGGTTCCCCGACCGCCGTCCAAAAGACTGTTAACAGGATACTGCCAAAGAGTGCAAACACCATGGCATCGACCCCGCCAAACCAGGCTGCAGCCGGAATGCCCAGCCCAGCGACCCAGCCCGGAGTCAATGCCAAATGAATGTTGCGGGTCTTCGCCACCTGCGCCAGTTCCCAAATGCCAAGCGGCACGAGGACAGCGATCAAGATCGCTAAGACAACTGGGAACCAGACGATCCCAACCGCAGCGATGCCGAGCAGGAGTAACCCGACACCAATGGCCGCGGGCAGGTTTCGTCCGGCGCGTGACTCTTTTGGTGCTGCTGATGTTGCCGGCAGAGGCTTCGGCGGCGGGATCTCTTCTGTTTCGATTTGCTTGACCGTGAGGACAGTTGATCCTTCAGGATCAACGTCTGTGGCTGGATCAGACCCAAAACCCAAATCATCGGAGCCGAAATCATCGCCCATGTTTTCGATCGTTTCGGCTTCATCAAGCGCCGCTTGGTGCCGGGCTGCTTTTTTGGCAATCATGGATGCTTGGGCAGCTTCCAGCGCCCGGCGTTCTCGCCGGGTTTGCGGCACGATCATCCCGGTATCGGGATCACGAACGGGGTCGGGAAACCCATCCAGATGGGTGATGACTGGTGCCGGCTTTTTGGATTTTGGGTCTGGTGTGGACATGCAAGCGAAGGCTAAAAAAGCCTATACCTCCAGCAGTTCTTCTTCTTTATTCTTCGCCATTTCGTCAATTTGATCGACATAGCTTCGAGTCAGCTCGTCGAGGTCCTTTTCGGCGCGGCGACCGTCGTCCTCGCCGATTTCACCGTCGTCGACCATTTTGTCGATGACTTCTTTGGCTCCTCGGCGGGCGTTGCGGATCGAAACGCGGTGGTCCTCAGCCTTGGACTTGATGAGTTTTACATACTCTTGGCGACGCTCTTGGGTCAGTTCTGGCATAACGACGCGAATGACTTTGCCATCGTTGGAAGGGTTCGCACCGACTTCCGAAGACGACAGAGCAATTTCAATTTCCCGCAGTGCGCTGACGTCAAATGGGGAAATCAAGATCGTGCGCGCATCCTGAACAGCAAAAGACGCTAGCTGCTGGAGCGGAGTTGGGTTGCCGTAATAATCGACCAAAACTTTTGCGTACAGTCCTGGGTTGGCTCGTCCAGTGCGGACAGCTGCGAAGTCCTCTCGGGTTGCTTCAAGTGTGCGCTCCATCGCCTTCTTGGCGTCTGATAATGCAGATGCGGTCACGGGGTCTCCTTAAGTTAATTCTTGAGTTGCACTAAGTCTAAATCAAGTAGCAGCTTGTCAGCTCACGGTGTGACGACGGTTCCGAGGGGTTCCCCGAGCAGTGCTCGAGTAACGTTACCGTCACCTTCCATACCGAATACCAACATATCTAAGTTGTTATCTTTACACATGGTCATCGCTGTCAGATCCATGACGCGAATATTTTTGACAATGGCTTCATCATAAGTGAGATGATCAAACTTCTTTGCACCTACATCGACTTTGGGGTCGGCAGTGTAAACGCCATCCACACCGGATTTTGCCATGAGGACCTGGTCTGCACCGATTTCTAGTGCACGTTGTGCTGCCACGGTATCTGTGGAGAAGTATGGGAGGCCGGTTCCTGCCCCAAAGATGACGACCCGGTCCTTTTCCATATGCCGAATCGCGCGTTGCGGGATATAAGGTTCGGCGACTTGATGCATATTGATCGCGGATTGAACTCGGGTATCGACACCGGCTTGCGTGAGGAAATCTTGGAGTGCTAGCGCGTTCATGACCGTACCGAGCATACCCATGTAGTCTGCTCGACGTCGGTCCATGCCGTTGTGCGAAAGTTCGGCACCACGGAAGAAGTTGCCGCCGCCCACAACGATGGCAATTTCTACTTGTCCTGCGGCTGCTGCAATCTGTTCGGCCACGGATCGGACTGTGTCTGGGTCTACGCCTATCGATCCCCCGCCGAAGACCTCTCCGGAGAGCTTCAGTAGGACTCGACGCCGAGCTACATTGTCAGCTTGCGCGCTGCGTGGACCATCTTGAAGGCCGCCTGGAACATTGATGGCGGGAGTATCTGACACGGTAAGACTCCTGTAAGTGCAGTTGGGTCGTTGGGCATAAAGAAGGGGTGATCACCGGTTGTGGTGATCACCCCCTTATTTAGGTGTAGACGATGCTGAATTTACCTAGGCATTCCAAACACTGTCGTGTCGGAGAAAGTGTTAGGCGCCAACACGGAAACGAGCAAAGGCGAGAGCCTTGGTACCGGCTTCCTCCAGGACCTTCCCAACGGTGGTCTTGGTGTCCTTAGCGAACGGCTGGTCCAGCAGGGCAACCTCTTTGAAGTAACCTGTCAGGCGGCCTTCAATGATGTTCTGCAGTGCGCGTTCTGGTTTGCCTTCGGCGCGAGCAGTTTCCTCAGCGATGCGACGTTCGTTTGCAACGATGTCTTCTGGGACCTCTTCGCGACTCAGGTAGGTCGGGCTCATGGCGGCGACGTGAACAGCAACATCGTGAGCAGCGGTCTGGGCTGCTTCGCTGTCGGAGTCTACGGCGACAAGTACGCCAACCTGGGCGGGTAGGTCTGCCGAGGTTTTGTGAAGGTATGGGTCCACGTATGCGCCTTCGAGACGTGCGATGCGGCGAACTTCAACCTTTTCACCCAACAGTGCGCCTTCTTCTTTCACGAAGTCGCCCAGTGGGTTGCCGTTGTGATCAGCAGCCAGCAGCTCGTCGACGTTGTCTGCGCCAGAAGCGACAGCAACCTCCAGAACGGTGTTACCCAGTTCGATGAACTTATCGGACTTTGCCACGAAGTCGGTTTCGCAGTTAATCTCGATCATCACGCCCACGCCGTCTTGAACGGTTGCAGCGATGAGACCTTCGGCAGCAGCGCGGCCTTCGCGCTTCGAAGCGCCCTGCAGTCCTTTTACGCGGATGATCTCTAGGGCCTTGTCGGCGTCGCCTGCAGCTTCGTCGAGGGCCTTTTTTACGTCCATCATGCCCGCGCCGGTACGTTCACGCAGTGCCTGGATGTCTTTGACTGTGTAATTGGCCATTACAGATATCCCATTCCTTGGAAGTTCGTTGCGGGGAACACCCGCGAATCTAAATCGAAACGTGGTTGTGTGGACTAGTTTTCTTCGGTAGCAGCAGGCTGCTCACCTTGTGGTGAAGCTTCAACCTGCTCTGCAGCTTCAACGGTGGCTTCGTCAGCCAGAGCCGCAGTCTTATCTGCTTCTTCGGTCTGGCCAGCTTCCAGGAGTTCGCGTTCCCATTCCGCCATTGGTTCTTGCGCTGCACCGGCTTCGCCTTTGCCTTCGTTGCGAGCCATCAGACCATCGGCGACGGCGTCAGCGATAACGCGGGTGAGCAACGCAACGGAGCGAATTGCGTCATCGTTACCTGGAATTGGATAGGTGACGTCATCTGGATCGGCGTTAGTGTCCAAGATGGCGACAACTGGAATACCTAACTTGATAGCTTCATCAACAGCTAGGTGTTCTTTCTTGGTGTCGATGACCCAAATCGCTGACGGAGTGCGAGTCATGTTGCGGATACCACCAAGGTTGGCCTGCAGTTTCTGCAGTTCACGTTCCAACAGCAAGAGTTCTTTTTTGGTGTGACCTGAGCCGGCTACGTCTTCGAAGTCAATTTCTTCGAGTTCTTTCATTCGCTCAACGCGTTTGGAAACGGTCGCGAAGTTGGTGAGCATGCCACCCAACCAGCGGTGGTTGACGTAGGGCATGCCGACGCGGGTAGCCTGCTCGGCGATTGCTTCCTGAGCCTGTTTCTTCGTACCTACGAAGAGAATGTTGCCACCATGCGCTACGGTTTCTTTAACGAACTCGTAGGCACGATCGATGAATGACAAGGACTGCTGCAGGTCAATGATGTAGATGCCGTTGCGTTCGGTGAAGATGAAGCGCTTCATCTTCGGGTTCCAACGACGAGTCTGGTGGCCGAAGTGGACACCAGAATCAAGCATTTCACGCATAGTTACGACTGACATGGTCGCTCCTTCAAGGCTATTCTGCATGCAGAATAACCGTCTCGTTATCGGTTGAGGTAAATAGCTGACTTTCTCAGCTGCCTAGCATGAGTACGAATGCCTCGGGGAACACCGTTGACCGAATCTCTTCGGACCGAAAGGTGCCACTGCGACATGGGTGTCGCATACTCACGCGCGTAGTCAATTACGCGCCTACCACTAGTAGGCACACAATTGCTTTGTCAAGCATACCCTATTGCGCTCGAGGTTTTTCACATAATGTGATGGCTTACACGCCACCGACTATCGGAACAATCCGCCACGTGTGCTTAGGTGCTAGTCATCTGAATGAGCGGCGGGCACATCGAATTCGATGTCGTTGCCCTGCTCATCTTTGAGTTCAACTTCCCAGTACAAAACGCCGTCTTTATCCTCAAGCTCTATCGACTCAATCGTGGCATTGGGATGCTGTGTCAGCGCCTGGGTAAGCCCGTCAGGAAGTGGCACGGAGATCTTTTGAGCGTTCTGAATGTCGTCATCGTCTTGATCGACGTCCTCGATTTTGATGGTGCCGTCTTTAGCCACCTCGAGTTCGTGGAGCTTTCCTTCATGAACGATTTCTACTTCGAAAGTGTCGTCTTCCTGCTCTATTTCGATCAGAATGCCACCCGGATAAGCTTCCTGGACGGTTCGGAGGATCTCGGTAACCTCATCGATGTTGCCGGTTGTCGAGGTTTGGGTCGTAGTCGTCGCTGCGCCTGACTCCAGTAACTCCCGCTCCCATTCGGCCATCGGTTCTTCCGGGCTCCCGGTTCCGCTCGCACCCTGGTTACGCGACATAAGGCCTTCAGCGATGGCATCTGCGATAACACGGGTTAATACGGCAACGGATCGCATCGAGTCATCGTTGCCTGGAATTGGATAGGTGACGTCTTCTGGGTCGGCGTTCGTATCCAGGATGGCGATCACTGGAATGCCGAGTTTCTTGGCTTCATCGACGGCGAGGTGTTCTTTTTCCGTGTCGACAATCCAAATGGCCGATGGGGTCCGGGACATGTTCCGGATACCCCCGAGACTGGACTGCAGTTTCGTGAGTTCACGCTCCAACAGCAGCAGTTCCTTTTTGGTTCGTCCTGAGCCTGCGACGTCGTCGAAGTCAATTTCTTCGAGTTCTTTCATCCGATCAACACGCTTGGAGACCGTTGCGAAGTTCGTGAGCATACCGCCGAGCCAACGATGGTTCACATAGGGCATTCCTAC
>NZ_VFOU01000003.1 GCF_006716305.1 Enteractinococcus coprophilus
CAGTTCTTCTTCTTTATTCTTCGCCATTTCGTCAATTTGATCGACATAGCTTCGAGTCAGCTCGTCGAGGTCCTTTTCGGCGCGGCGACCGTCGTCCTCGCCGATTTCACCGTCGTCGACCATTTTGTCGATGACTTCTTTGGCTCCTCGGCGGGCGTTGCGGATCGAAACGCGGTGGTCCTCAGCCTTGGACTTGATGAGTTTTACATACTCTTGGCGACGCTCTTGGGTCAGTTCTGGCATAACGACGCGAATGACTTTGCCATCGTTGGAAGGGTTCGCACCGACTTCCGAAGACGACAGAGCAATTTCAATTTCCCGCAGTGCGCTGACGTCAAATGGGGAAATCAAGATCGTGCGCGCATCCTGAACAGCAAAAGACGCTAGCTGCTGGAGCGGAGTTGGGTTGCCGTAATAATCGACCAAAACTTTTGCGTACAGTCCTGGGTTGGCTCGTCCAGTGCGGACAGCTGCGAAGTCCTCTCGGGTTGCTTCAAGTGTGCGCTCCATCGCCTTCTTGGCGTCTGATAATGCAGATGCGGTCACGGGGTCTCCTTAAGTTAATTCTTGAGTTGCACTAAGTCTAAATCAAGTAGCAGCTTGTCAGCTCACGGTGTGACGACGGTTCCGAGGGGTTCCCCGAGCAGTGCTCGAGTAACGTTACCGTCACCTTCCATACCGAATACCAACATATCTAAGTTGTTATCTTTACACATGGTCATCGCTGTCAGATCCATGACGCGAATATTTTTGACAATGGCTTCATCATAAGTGAGATGATCAAACTTCTTTGCACCTACATCGACTTTGGGGTCGGCAGTGTAAACGCCATCCACACCGGATTTTGCCATGAGGACCTGGTCTGCACCGATTTCTAGTGCACGTTGTGCTGCCACGGTATCTGTGGAGAAGTATGGGAGGCCGGTTCCTGCCCCAAAGATGACGACCCGGTCCTTTTCCATATGCCGAATCGCGCGTTGCGGGATATAAGGTTCGGCGACTTGATGCATATTGATCGCGGATTGAACTCGGGTATCGACACCGGCTTGCGTGAGGAAATCTTGGAGTGCTAGCGCGTTCATGACCGTACCGAGCATACCCATGTAGTCTGCTCGACGTCGGTCCATGCCGTTGTGCGAAAGTTCGGCACCACGGAAGAAGTTGCCGCCGCCCACAACGATGGCAATTTCTACTTGTCCTGCGGCTGCTGCAATCTGTTCGGCCACGGATCGGACTGTGTCTGGGTCTACGCCTATCGATCCCCCGCCGAAGACCTCTCCGGAGAGCTTCAGTAGGACTCGACGCCGAGCTACATTGTCAGCTTGCGCGCTGCGTGGACCATCTTGAAGGCCGCCTGGAACATTGATGGCGGGAGTATCTGACACGGTAAGACTCCTGTAAGTGCAGTTGGGTCGTTGGGCATAAAGAAGGGGTGATCACCGGTTGTGGTGATCACCCCCTTATTTAGGTGTAGACGATGCTGAATTTACCTAGGCATTCCAAACACTGTCGTGTCGGAGAAAGTGTTAGGCGCCAACACGGAAACGAGCAAAGGCGAGAGCCTTGGTACCGGCTTCCTCCAGGACCTTCCCAACGGTGGTCTTGGTGTCCTTAGCGAACGGCTGGTCCAGCAGGGCAACCTCTTTGAAGTAACCTGTCAGGCGGCCTTCAATGATGTTCTGCAGTGCGCGTTCTGGTTTGCCTTCGGCGCGAGCAGTTTCCTCAGCGATGCGACGTTCGTTTGCAACGATGTCTTCTGGGACCTCTTCGCGACTCAGGTAGGTCGGGCTCATGGCGGCGACGTGAACAGCAACATCGTGAGCAGCGGTCTGGGCTGCTTCGCTGTCGGAGTCTACGGCGACAAGTACGCCAACCTGGGCGGGTAGGTCTGCCGAGGTTTTGTGAAGGTATGGGTCCACGTATGCGCCTTCGAGACGTGCGATGCGGCGAACTTCAACCTTTTCACCCAACAGTGCGCCTTCTTCTTTCACGAAGTCGCCCAGTGGGTTGCCGTTGTGATCAGCAGCCAGCAGCTCGTCGACGTTGTCTGCGCCAGAAGCGACAGCAACCTCCAGAACGGTGTTACCCAGTTCGATGAACTTATCGGACTTTGCCACGAAGTCGGTTTCGCAGTTAATCTCGATCATCACGCCCACGCCGTCTTGAACGGTTGCAGCGATGAGACCTTCGGCAGCAGCGCGGCCTTCGCGCTTCGAAGCGCCCTGCAGTCCTTTTACGCGGATGATCTCTAGGGCCTTGTCGGCGTCGCCTGCAGCTTCGTCGAGGGCCTTTTTTACGTCCATCATGCCCGCGCCGGTACGTTCACGCAGTGCCTGGATGTCTTTGACTGTGTAATTGGCCATTACAGATATCCCATTCCTTGGAAGTTCGTTGCGGGGAACACCCGCGAATCTAAATCGAAACGTGGTTGTGTGGACTAGTTTTCTTCGGTAGCAGCAGGCTGCTCACCTTGTGGTGAAGCTTCAACCTGCTCTGCAGCTTCAACGGTGGCTTCGTCAGCCAGAGCCGCAGTCTTATCTGCTTCTTCGGTCTGGCCAGCTTCCAGGAGTTCGCGTTCCCATTCCGCCATTGGTTCTTGCGCTGCACCGGCTTCGCCTTTGCCTTCGTTGCGAGCCATCAGACCATCGGCGACGGCGTCAGCGATAACGCGGGTGAGCAACGCAACGGAGCGAATTGCGTCATCGTTACCTGGAATTGGATAGGTGACGTCATCTGGATCGGCGTTAGTGTCCAAGATGGCGACAACTGGAATACCTAACTTGATAGCTTCATCAACAGCTAGGTGTTCTTTCTTGGTGTCGATGACCCAAATCGCTGACGGAGTGCGAGTCATGTTGCGGATACCACCAAGGTTGGCCTGCAGTTTCTGCAGTTCACGTTCCAACAGCAAGAGTTCTTTTTTGGTGTGACCTGAGCCGGCTACGTCTTCGAAGTCAATTTCTTCGAGTTCTTTCATTCGCTCAACGCGTTTGGAAACGGTCGCGAAGTTGGTGAGCATGCCACCCAACCAGCGGTGGTTGACGTAGGGCATGCCGACGCGGGTAGCCTGCTCGGCGATTGCTTCCTGAGCCTGTTTCTTCGTACCTACGAAGAGAATGTTGCCACCATGCGCTACGGTTTCTTTAACGAACTCGTAGGCACGATCGATGAATGACAAGGACTGCTGCAGGTCAATGATGTAGATGCCGTTGCGTTCGGTGAAGATGAAGCGCTTCATCTTCGGGTTCCAACGACGAGTCTGGTGGCCGAAGTGGACACCAGAATCAAGCATTTCACGCATAGTTACGACTGACATGGTCGCTCCTTCAAGGCTATTCTGCATGCAGAATAACCGTCTCGTTATCGGTTGAGGTAAATAGCTGACTTTCTCAGCTGCCTAGCATGAGTACGAATGCCTCGGGGAACACCGTTGACCGAATCTCTTCGGACCGAAAGGTGCCACTGCGACATGGGTGTCGCATACTCACGCGCGTAGTCAATTACGCGCCTACCACTAGTAGGCACACAATTGCTTTGTCAAGCATACCCTATTGCGCTCGAGGTTTTTCACATAATGTGATGGCTTACACGCCACCGACTATCGGAACAATCCGCCACGTGTGCTTAGGTGCTAGTCATCTGAATGAGCGGCGGGCACATCGAATTCGATGTCGTTGCCCTGCTCATCTTTGAGTTCAACTTCCCAGTACAAAACGCCGTCTTTATCCTCAAGCTCTATCGACTCAATCGTGGCATTGGGATGCTGTGTCAGCGCCTGGGTAAGCCCGTCAGGAAGTGGCACGGAGATCTTTTGAGCGTTCTGAATGTCGTCATCGTCTTGATCGACGTCCTCGATTTTGATGGTGCCGTCTTTAGCCACCTCGAGTTCGTGGAGCTTTCCTTCATGAACGATTTCTACTTCGAAAGTGTCGTCTTCCTGCTCTATTTCGATCAGAATGCCACCCGGATAAGCTTCCTGGACGGTTCGGAGGATCTCGGTAACCTCATCGATGTTGCCGGTTGTCGAGGTTTGGGTCGTAGTCGTCGCTGCGCCTGACTCCAGTAACTCCCGCTCCCATTCGGCCATCGGTTCTTCCGGGCTCCCGGTTCCGCTCGCACCCTGGTTACGCGACATAAGGCCTTCAGCGATGGCATCTGCGATAACACGGGTTAATACGGCAACGGATCGCATCGAGTCATCGTTGCCTGGAATTGGATAGGTGACGTCTTCTGGGTCGGCGTTCGTATCCAGGATGGCGATCACTGGAATGCCGAGTTTCTTGGCTTCATCGACGGCGAGGTGTTCTTTTTCCGTGTCGACAATCCAAATGGCCGATGGGGTCCGGGACATGTTCCGGATACCCCCGAGACTGGACTGCAGTTTCGTGAGTTCACGCTCCAACAGCAGCAGTTCCTTTTTGGTTCGTCCTGAGCCTGCGACGTCGTCGAAGTCAATTTCTTCGAGTTCTTTCATCCGATCAACACGCTTGGAGACCGTTGCGAAGTTCGTGAGCATACCGCCGAGCCAACGATGGTTCACATAGGGCATTCCTACTCGCATAGCTTGTTCAGCAATGGGTACCTGTGCTTGTTTTTTGGTACCGACAAAGAGAATATTTCCGCCATGGGCCACGGTCTGTTTGACGAACTCATAGGCCTGATCAATCAACGACAGGGACTGCTGGAGGTCGATGATGTAGATCCCGTTGCGCTCGGTAAGAATGTAGCGTTTCATCTTCGGGTTCCACCGGCTGGTTTGGTGGCCAAAGTGTGCTCCAGAGTCCAATAGTTCACGCATCGTTACAACAGTCATAACCGCTCCTTTACGTCCTCCTTGACACCTGTTGATGTTTCACACGGTGCTGCCGGGTTTGGGTTTGCCTCCATATGACAGCTTACTCTGTCCACCGCTTTTCGGCCTGGATTCGGATGTCCACAATTACCTCGCGCCAGCCTTATGCGACGTAAAAATGCGACAAGCTCGTGCTATGACGAAATTCTCTCAGATTGCTTCGACCCCGCCCACTCCCCCGCCACGATGCTCATTGGTAGTCTTGTTGCTCCAGGCGATGTTATTCGCCTTCTTTTGGAGCCCCGTTCCGCACACACACGCTGCGGAAGTGATCGCAAAAGTGGATGAGGGCACCACGAATTGGGTACCGCCCGTCGCCGATGCTGGGCCTACAGCTTTGCTCAAGCCTTTTGTCGCACCCCAGATGCCTTGGTCCGCTGCACATCGGGGTATCGATATACGGGCGTCTACTGAGCAAGTCCTCGCACCCGCAGCAGGTGAAGTGACGTTCGTTGGTCAGGTCGTGGACCGGCCGGTGATAACGATCCGACACTCAAACGGTCTGTTGTCATCATTTGAACCCGTTGATTCCGATCTAGAAGTCGGCACGGTGGTCGCGTCAGGAGAACCGCTGGGTAAGATCTCTGCAGAGACGGGGCATTGCGAGGTGCAATGCGTACACTGGGGCGTCCGAGTGCCCGACGGTTGGCAGATAGGCTCTACTGTGCGTGACCTATATATCGATCCGGGGTTCCTGCTGGGCTGGACTGAACCGTCAATCTTATGGCCGGTGCACTCTGAGCCAGCATCTTAGCGTGAACGAAGTTGGCGACGACGATGAATTTCCGAAGCCAATCTCAGCAGTGCGGTGGCCGAATCTTCCCAGCGGAACTTTTGAGATTGCGTTGCAGCCGCGCGGCTTGCAACAGCAAATGTGTCGTCATCTTCCAGCGTCAACACTTGATCGGCTATCTGGCGTGCAACATTGGAAGCACCAAGATCAACAAATAATGCGCCGGGGTTTTCTACTCCCCCGATCTCTTGGAAGATCTCCAAATTGGACAACACCACCGGCGTGCCTACTGCCATGGCTTCCGTCACAGGTAGCCCATAGCCTTCCGTTCGCGAGACCGTGACTAACGCAGTCGACTTTTCTAGCAGCTCTTGGTACTCGTGGTCTGTGATCCCGTTATGAAAGTGCAACTGAGATTCAGCGACGCCATGGTGTGTGGCCACTTTGATGAGTTCGGAACGCCGTTGTGTTGAGATTGGCGAGCACAGGTTCAATTTGTACCCTGGTAGATATCGCAAACTTTCCATGAGCGTCTCTACGTTTTTGTATTCCATGAAGGAGCCCATATAGACCAGGTCTTTGGTCCGCGGCTGTTCTGGTTCACGTGGAGCTGCAACCGGCTGGGGCGCATTGGAAATTACTTGAACCGGTTTTGTAGTGAGCCGGTGTTTTCGTATCAGGCGTTGTGATGTGCAAGAGACCGTAGCAACCGCGTCGGCGCCGTTCAGCAGAAATCGTTGCGGCGTATAAGACAAGTGGTATAAGTACCATAAGCCTCGCACAATTTGGGGCAAGTCTTTGGGTGGAGTGCGGTGCTGATAATAGATGAGATCGTGCAGCGTCAATATCAGCCCGAACTTGCGTCCTACCGATCCGATGGTTTGCATGGGAGAAAAGACGACATCGGGTCTGAAAGCATTCAGCTTATACGCAGCAAGTGGTTCGATCAATGAGGTGGGATCGTGCAGCATAACGACCTCGACATCGACCGGGAGCAGCTCGCGTTGCTTCGGGTCATGAATAATGATGGTGGGTCGTACCTGATGGGCGACCGCGTGGATGAGTGAATGGCTGAAACGCGATATTCCGTCATGATAATCGGTTCTAATGTATCGACCATCCATGAAGAACCGCATTGTCACTCCAACCGGAAATGTAAGTAGGGCGTACCGGACTTGAACCGGTGACCAAAGGATTATGAGTCCTCTGCTCTAACCAACTGAGCTAACGCCCCTTGGGTCATTGTGAACCAGCTCGATCTTCAGTGTGACTTACAGGCTCACAGCAACACGATCCACTAGTCTAGCGCAGCTCGGAACCAGAAATCGCCACTGCGACCTCGTCTGACGTTGCACCATGATACATCTGTTCTACGACATCTATGACTTTTTCATGCGCATGTTTGGCCGCAAACGCATGTGATGCATGCCCCATGGCAGCTTTTTTGTCAGGCGAGGCACCTAATACGAGGTTCATCTTCGCAGCCATGTCTTGGGGGTTGTAGGGCTCAAACAGGTATCCGTTTACGCCTTCCGTCACCAGGTGTGGTAGCGCTAAAGCATCTGCAAGAACGACCGGTGTAGATGCACTCATCGCTTCTAAAGAAGCCAGCGACTGCAGCTCCGCGGTACAGGGTTGAGTAAATACATCAGCTCGCAGATAGGCTTCGCGCAAATCCTCATCGGAAACCAGCCCGCGGAAAACCACCCTGTTTTGAATCCCCAGCCGTACTGCTAGGTCTCTGAGATAGTCTCGTTGCTCACCGTCTCCAATGATCTCTGCGTGCACGTTTAATTCAGGATCTGTCACTGTCAAAGCCTTTAACAGCACGTCCACATTCTTCTCTACGGCAAGCCTGCCGACAAACAATGCCGTGGGATGCTCATGTGGCTGGATGTGTTCGCCCTCTTGACGCTCATATTTAGCCACATCAATCCCGTTAGAGACAGGTACCACGTACTCCAAGCGGGCTTTGTGACTCATGTTTGCTGCAGACAACGGAGTAGGGGTGGTAACAATATTGGCTTTTGACATCAAGCGCCCCATGTCGTACCAAGATCGAGACGAGACGAAGTTTTTAAAGAATTGGGGCCCGGGAATGAATGGGTCCAGGTTTTCGGGCATGAAGTGATTCGTACAAATCAAGCGAATGCGCCGTGCTTCAGCAGAGTTGATCGCTGCCTCGCCGATCATGTAATGACATTGGGCGTGCACAACATCGGGGTCGAGCTGGCCAATCAGCCTATCGATAGCTCGTTTAGCATGCCATGGCATGACTAGGCGATAGTACTCGTGGGTTGGCGCCGGCAAAGATTTAAGGCGATGCACCGTTGCTTCTGGATACGTCTCGACCGTATCGGCACCGCTCGAGTGATGCGGCGCCACGATGTGAACGTCATAGTCTTTAGCGGTCAATTCAGTAGCGAGTCGAAAGCACGACTTTGCTGCGCCATTCACATGCGGAGGATAAGTGTCGGCGGCAATCAGCACTCTGAATTGGTTGTTCTTGTCGTAAGGCACTCGGGTACGGCTCCTACTAGGTCTCTTCGAAGTGATCCTAAACCAAGGCCACATCACAATTACACGAATTTCACTCGATCACGTAGCAATCACCAAAAGTTCATCCAAACGTTGTCATTCGCTAAACCTCATGGCGTCGATTCAAGAAAGGCATCACGGTCGGTCTTACTTCGCGGGTTCAAGTTCTGAAACCGCATCTGTCTTGCATTATTCATACCCTGCAATAGGTAATCAACAGTAGCCATGAGGTGACCGGCTGCCCCGATGGCAAGCACCCCAATCGCGAGATTGCGCCATAGCAAAGCGTTTTCCACAAAGGGAGCCGCCGCGAACAGTAAGAGCGGCACGCCGAACATCAGGGCTGCAGTTCGGGCTTTCCCCAGCATGGTCACCTTCATTTGCGGACTGCCAGCGTAGAGGAGAGCCATAACGAATGCTAGAACCAGATCGGGCACCACGAGAGCAAAGACCAGCCACAAGGGAGCTAAACCCGAGAACACGACGCTAATAATGACCACCCAAAGCGACAGGCGGTCAGCCAAGGGATCCAGCCATTGCCCAACCGTGGAAACCTGATCCAACTTCCTGGCGAGAAAACCATCTATCCAGTCGGTGGAAAATAATACAATCAGCGTGAGAAGCGCGTTCCAATAGGTGCCATTGAACATAAACCAGACGAACACCGGCACGAGTAAGAACCTGACCATAGTGATCAGATTGGGGATAGTGAACCAGTCGTCCGTCACCGTAGGGTCACGGCTGATGCCCGGGTTGGGATCTTCCGACCGGTCCATAAAGCCCTCAGTTTGCGGTGTAAAACGTAGCGGCACTACCGGACTAGCGGCGTCGAAGTTTCCGCAGCAGAACTGCAGCGGTCGTAACGGACGCACCTAGAACAGTGAGTGGTTGCCAACGATCTTTGACGTATCCGACGCCTTCATTGACCTTTTCTCCCGCCCGAGCCGCCGAATTATACGGTGCTAGCGGTGAGGTCGCGTGCTCAGCATGTTCCTGCGATACTTTACCGCTGGCATGTCGAGTGAAGGTATTGAATTGAGCCCGTAAGTCAGTTTTCTCGTCTACCCCTGACCGCAGATCGCCCAGGTGACGACGGCGCAATTCCATGCGATGACGAAGCTGTGCGTCGGTTGGCTCAGTTTGTGGCAGCGAGTCTGCGGCTTCGCCTCGACGAACAGCCTTTTTTTGTTCTTTCTGAGCGCGCTTAGCAAGTTCCTTGCGACGTTGTTTTTCGACGAGCTTTTGCTGGCGACGCTCTGCTTCCAGCCGGTCGAATTCAACAGGATCAAACGCGTTACCTTTGAGAACGTAGCCGAGGTCGTGTTTGATGCCACGCACGATTTCTGGGGAGACCAACGGGAAAGTAGAACGGACAATTAACAGGCCGACCACCAGCAGTATTAACATAACGACCAAGGCACCTAAAGCCACCCACAGGGCGGTCTGCCATAACGGGCCTTCAGACATGAATGCGCCGATAAGTGCAACTACTAGCGAGATAAATGTTATTGCTCCGAAGAGCAAGCCGAGTAGCGCCACCCCTACACCGAGGCCACCACGGATGCCTTTAGATTTGAGCTGGCCGCTCAGCAATGTCAGGTTGTCGCTTAACTGCTTGGGGACCAACCGGAACATGGTCGCAAGCAGATCAAGCAGCGAACTCATCCGAGTCTTGGTCGTCACCCGAGGTGCGCCGTTGGTGGTCATTAGTCACTACCTTCATGTGTGTAACGCGGTCAAATCTATGATGCTATCTCTGACCAGTATAAACCGGGAAATAATGATCTTGATATGTGCTCTAGTTTATTAGCCTGATGCTTGAATAGCTTGGGAGCAACCTTTGAGCCCCTGAAACATGGGATTCTTGCTGAAACCCGGCGCATTAGAAATCTGATGATTGAACGAGTCGCATTTTGGACGCCAACAGCTCTACTTCTGGTCTACGCGAGAGCATCTCTTCAACTTTATTGAGCGTTTCTTCAATATGACTGCGGTCCCCGCTCACCATTGAGACGCCAAGTCTTGTACGTCGATAAAGCGAAGCGTCTTCGACCTCTGCAACAGAGATCAGAAAACGCTTCCGAATCTCGGCCACGATGGGACGTACGATTGACCGTTTGGCCTTTAGTGATCGCACATCACCAAGCAAAATATCGAACTCATTCCAACCTATCCACATACGTATAGCTTTACGCACCCGCTCATCTTCCAGCAAGCAGGTCGTTCTGCTTCGGCACTTTCGATGCATAATGACTCGGCTTGAATTCATGCCGGTGCAACTGCTCCGGATTGGTTTGCTCAAGACCAAGCCCTAGAGTGCGCTGTGATCAACAATGCACCGATGTGGCGTTTAGCTCGCAGAAAAACAGAATGTCAGGAGAGAACCTGAATCCCCGTCTGACCTACAGCATGGCGCTAATAACCACTAGCCGCAGTAATGCGTCGAGAAATCCAGACAAGAAAAAGCCCCGTCCACATGGACGAGGCTATCTCGCTCCCCCAACTGGATTCGAACCAGTAACCCCTCGATTAACAGTCGAGTGCTCTGCCGTTGAGCTATGGGGGAAGGCAACAAATGAATACTATATCAGACATTTTTCGTGGTTGTCTAATCGACCGTTTCCCCTGATTCCACGAGACTGTCGTTTGTCGAAGCGGTGTAATTCGGAGCTATCAATCACTACACTTTGTCAGCAGTTGGGCCTTCGTGGACCATCTGCTGAAAACCACTTACTACTGAAGAACTACAGAACAAAGGAGATAGACCTCGTGTTTAAAGAAAATGTTTCTAAACGTTCCAAGCTGTACGCCGGATTCGCAGGTGTAGCTGCGCTTGCTTTATTTACTGCTTGCGCAGATGATCCGGCTCAAGAAGAACCTGTCGATCCAGGAGTTGAGCAACAAGACCCGACGCAGGATGATCCAATGCAAGAGGACCCGCTGCAAGAGTCTCCTGCTGAAGATCCAATGCAAGAGTCGCCAGCTGAAGATCCAGGCACTGAAGGTGAGATCGATGGCGCGGGCGTTGATAGCGCCACATCTACCGTCGGCTTCGTCGGTAATTCAATTTCATGGGCTTTATAAGGAAGGCGACCTACGATGCAGCGACGATAGTTCATCGCTGCTGTCACACCTTGCGACACAGGTACAACTAGGTTTTCAGCCACGGCGCTTTCTGCCCCAATTGGTTGTCAATCGATCGGGCGCAGAAAACGCCGTTGATTTTCCAGTTCTACTAGCCGCTGTTGAATCGCCTGGAAGCTTTCTGGATCCCGCTCAGAATCCAATCGCTGGAGTCTGCCAATTAGGTCCGCTTTCTGTTCGGTTATTTGCATCTCTAACAGCCGATTCATAATGTCTCGACAGTATCGCAGCACTTCTTCTTCTGAGGATGCAGGTAGCGGCGCTACGGCTAACTCAGTAACAAAGGAATAGAGCGCTTCGGGTGCTTCCGCAGTGACATGTTGTACCCAGTTGGAAGTGTCTTGGGCGCTGCGAGCGGCTGCAAGAATCGCTGTTTGGATCGCATTGTAAACCGGGACTTTGAACTGGGTGGTATACAGGGCCTTCCACTGTTCTTGAGACAGCGTTTCGGGTCGTTGCAGAATTACTTCTAACGCTTCTTTCTCCATTCGTGCGATCGGGTCCCGTAGATCCGGACGGAAATTCTGCTCCATTTGCGCGGTAGGATCTTCGGCTGACACCTGCGAGTCGTGATGCATTCGTGTGGTTGAAGCTTTTGAAGCCTGTTGGACTGCCTGATGAACAGTGTCAACATCCATCCCCAACCATCCGGCTAACTCACGGATGTAGCCATCTCGCATAATAGGATCGCGGATTTCTTTGACAATCGGTGCAGCATAGTGCAGGGCGCCTGTACGTCCTTCAACCGAATCGAGGTTGTACTCTTTCAGGCGTGTTTTAATCGCAAATTCAAAGAGTGGTTCCCGTGAGGCAATCAGCCGGCGCACAGCCTCGTCGCCATATTGCTGACGCAGGTCATTCGGGTCTTGCCCTTCCGGGGCTACGGCTACGAACGTCTTCGCCACAATCTGATTATCAAACTCAAAAGCACGCATCGCCGCCTTTTGACCTGCTTCATCACCGTCGAAAGTGAAGATGATCTCGCCGCCAGAACCATCATCGGTAATCAAACGTCGCGCGATTCGCACATGCCCTTCACCAAAAGCCGTGCCACACGTTGCCACAGCGGTTGTGATGCCGGCCAGATGTGCAGCCATCACGTCGGTATATCCCTCAACGACCACTAACTGCCGATTCCGAGCGATATCGTTTTTTGCAAAGTTCAAACCATACAAGACCTGCGATTTCTTGTATAGGCTCGTCTCCGGGGTGTTGAGATATTTTGGGCCTTTATCCTCAGTGTCCAGCTGGCGGGCACCATAACCGATGGTATTGCCCGTCATGTCTTTGATAGGCCACATCACACGATTTCGGAAGCGATCATAGAGCCCTCTTCGACCTTCAGAAAATAATCCACTTTCAGAAAGCTCTTCGAGGGAGAACCCTCGCTGCTGCAAATGTGAGAGCAGGTTGTTCCATCCCTCGGGAGCATAACCAACCCCAAAACGTGCAGCATCTTCTTGCGCAAAACCTTTATCGCGAAGAAAAGTTCGAGCTTCTTGGGCGGCAGGCGTAGTGAGCGCCTGTTGATAGAACTCATCAGCGATTTGATGAGCCTGCAACATTCTTTGACGAGTAGCAACTGTGGGACGTTCCGGCGCTGAGCCTTCTTCATACTCCAAGCTAATGTTGGAGCGCGCCGCAAGAATTTCCACGGTCTCAGTAAACGAAGTGTGCTCGAGCTCCATCAAGAACTTGATGGCATCACCAGACTCCTGACAACCAAAGCAGTGATAGAACCCTTTCGCTGGAGTCACATGAAACGAGGGGGTGCGCTCGTCGTGGAACGGACACAGTCCCTTATAAGAACCGATGCCTGCGGTGCGTAACGCTACGTGTTCTTCAATAACATTCTTCAGATCGGTCGCTTCAAGGACCTTATCGATCGATTCCCGTTTAATACGTCCTGCCATGTTGCATAGTCTATGCCGAAGCCGTCAAGCAACGGCGCGTTCTGCAACGCCGTGTGGATAATCTTCCGACTACGTGACATTGCGGCAGAGAAAGCACAACAGGTATACGTGGTGGTAGTCAAACAACGACGTTTCCAGATTAGACGTTTATAATTGATAGTGGCCCGGTACGAACGGGACCACCTTCAATAAAACGAAAAATAACGAAGAAGAACGAAACGAAGGGTATTGAACTATGTTTGAGAAAACCACAGCAACGCGTACGCGACTTCTTACAGGTCTTAGCGGCGTAGCAGCGCTGATGCTGTTTTCAGCCTGCGGTACTGATGACTCGTCAGAACAATCTCCTGCTGATCAAGACACGCAGACCCAGACAGCACAGGCAGATCCAAGCCCTACCGAAACAACCGAGGACACTCAAACTCCTGACGCTACCGACGACACTCAGTCTGCAGGTGACGGTGAGGTTTTTGACGTCATCGACGCCGTAGAAGCTGAATACGATGGCGGTTTCATCGTCGATATCGATCGCGACGACAACGGTTCTTCTTATGACGTCGACGTCGTGGTTGACAATGAAGTTGTCGAACTGGATGTCACTCCGGATGGAAACATCTCCGTTGATGAGCGTGATAGCGAAGACGACAAGATCGCTAAAGCTGAGCGCGCTACGGTGACGGTGACGGACGCATTGAATGAAGCGTTCAACCAGCATTCCGATGCCACGCTAGATCAGATCGATCTTGACGAAGACGACGGTACACTGCGCTGGGAAGTCGAACTTGACGGGGCTGATGGCTCCGACATCGAACTCGAAGTTCCTGCCACCTAAACACTCTCCGGTTGCCGAACCGGCATAAGTAGCTCACACGGCGTCTCTGATTGTTCGACATGATGCAGTCGGAGGCGCCGTGTTTCTGTTCCGAATGAAGAGCCACGCCCTCTGGTGGTTGAACCTTCGGAGCTGTCCTACAGTGTAGGCATGAGTAATACGACCTACGTAGCCATCCGTGAAGCCCGTGGCATCATTCAAGATGCGCAACGCATTGTCGTGCTGACCGGTGCGGGAATGTCAGCAGAGTCCGGCGTCCCGACCTTCCGTGACGCTCAAACAGGGCTTTGGGAGAAGTACTCCCCCGAAGAACTAGCTACCCCTGAGGCCATGTACAACCGCCCCGACCTTGTCTGGTCGTGGATGCTCCATCAGGCCCGAGTCATGCGCTCAGTTGAGCCGCATGACGGACACAAAGTACTCGGTCGTTGGCAACGAGAGCTCGTCAGCAACGGCGGCGCGCTGGATATCGTCACTCAAAATATAGACGACTTGCACGAACGCGGAGGTTCCGACGTTTTAGCACACCTACACGGCACGACCTTTACATTTCGGTGTTTTGATTGTGATGCACCGTCCGATTACGAACTCGACGACCCCACTGATGAACAGCTTCAAGCCACGCCTGCACTAGACCAGCTAATGCTTGAAGACCCACCCGCCTGTCCTGCTTGTTCTTATGGGTTCATCCGCCCCGATATTGTGATGTTCGGAGAACTGCTGCCACAACAAGCGATGGACAATGCCCTGGATGCTGTACGCGCCGCGGATGTAGCGATCGTAGTAGGAACTTCAAACATCGTTCAGCCCGCTGCCACGCTACCGCTCGCTGCTTCTGCTGCAGGTGCGCAGGTCATCGAGATCAACCCCAACCAGACACCGTTATCTCAAGACGCAGATCTCTACATTTCGGGCACCGCTCGCAACATTCTTCCGGAGCTACATCCTTGACCGACCCTATCCAACAGGCTTCAAACCTTATTTCCACTGCTCGTTCTGTCGTCGTTTTATCGGGGGCTGGTATGTCGGCAGAGTCCGGCGTCCCGACCTTCCGAGATGCCCAGACCGGCCTGTGGGAACGATTCGCGCCGGAGCAGCTAGCGACTGAGCGGGCCTTTCGTGCCCATCCCGCCATGGTGTGGACGTGGTATATGTGGCGCTGGCACCTCGTCCATGGCGTGGCCCCTAATGCTGGGCACACTGCCATAGGTCAGTGGCAACAACACCTCGCCAAAACCCAGGGCTCGTTGACCGTGACGACCCAAAATGTTGATGACCTCCATGAACGTGGTGGGGCCCAGGATGTTTTGCACCTACACGGATCTTTGCACGCGTTTCGCTGCATCGATTGTGATCGTGATGCAGCGTTTAATCCGATGACCATGGAATTAGGTCCCGATCAAGAATTTGATGAGGCGAATCTGATGTCCCCGGCCGCTTGCGACTATTGTGCTTCCGGTATGCTCCGGCCCGGAGTGGTGTGGTTTGGTGAAGCATTGCCGCACTTCACTTTCGAAACGGCTATTGAGAAACTCCAAAGCGCAGATCTTGTGGTCGTCATTGGTTCGTCTGGGCTCGTGCAGCCAGCAGCTTCTTTGCCGATGATCGGACGTGATGCAGGAGCTGCGATCATCGAAATTAACCCCCGCGCCACCGAGCTGTCGCAAACTGCAGACGTGTATATTGCCTCTACCGCAGCGGTTGCACTCCCGAAGCTAGTATCGGAAGTCCTCTAAATCAGCGCCGCATGCCATTCGGCAGTACGGTGGGATGAGCCGTCCCCCGTATTAAGGTACCGTGCCACATGAGAGCTGAATTATCGGTCAGCGAAGCGATCTGATCAATCACCACACGTTTCCTGCCAGCGTCATCAGTGGCATCAAGCCAGTCTTGAGCATACATCGGCTCGAGATACTGATCCTCTGTCGTCAATAAGAAGTTCACGAGTTCAAACAGCACCTCACGCTGCGCTTCATAGATTGGTTGACGACGCTCCGACGACAACACGTAGTGGGCCGCAATTCCTTTCATCGTAGCAATCTCCACGGCAGTCTGCTCCGGCACGATCACATCAGCCCTGTGCCGGGTCAATGGGTCATTGCCGTAGGCGTCTCGTGTAGCTTCAAACGCAGCGGTAGAGAACCTACCAATAAGCTGGGATGTCATATCTTTGAGTGCTGCGTGCGCGTGTCGAGCTCCATCGGCACTGGCGACCCAGGTCGAGGTGGCTTCCAATCTCTCGAGGGCTGCATCGATGACTTCGGGTGCCGTGTGGGGTAGATACCATTGTTGGGTCGTTGCGATAGCCCGAGCGCGCTGCTCAGGGTTCGTCAACCATCCAAGTTGGAACATTCCTGAGACGATGCCGTCTTCAACATCGTGCACGCAGTAAGAGATGTCATCGGCTAAATCCATGACTTGGGCTTCCATGGATAACCGCTGCGTGTCGACGCCTTTGCGGTACCATGCGAACACTGCGGCGTCGTCATCGTAGACTCCGAATTTTCCAGTGGGTTTGCCATCGGACTTTAACGGAGCATCGGATTTACGCCACGGGTACTTCGTAGCAGCATCCAGGGTCGCACGAGTCAGATTCAATCCGGCCGGCGCACCATGCTCCGTGGTTTTTTTCGGTTCTAGGCGTGTGAGCAGACGCAGCGTTTGAGCGTTGCCTTCAAAACCTCCGATATCGTCGGCGGCTTCGTTCAGAGCAGTTTCTCCGTTGTGACCAAACGGTGGGTGCCCCAGGTCGTGACAGAGGCAGGCTGCGTCAACGACGTCGGGATCGCAACCCAACGAACGGCCAAACTCGCGACCCACTTGGGCGACTTCAAGCGAGTGAGTCAGACGGTTGCGGATGAAGTCATCGTCGCCGGGCGAGATGACCTGAGTTTTGGCGGCAAGCCGCCGCAGTGCTGCTGAGTGCAGAATGCGAGCGCGGTCGCGTTCAAAATCCGAGCGGTAGCTGGATTTGGGTGGTTCGGGGACCCAGCGGGCCATATCCCAGATGTCATAGCCGGGTGTCTGCGTAGCTTCACCGGCATAGGGTGGCCGGTATTGCGGCCAGAATAAGCTGGGCTGCTGAGTGGTTTTGGGGGCTTTCGGTGTCTGCCCGTTGGATCCTTGGTCGGTCATGCCTACCGATTATCCCCCTGAGATATCCAGTTCTGCTTCATGAATCTGTGCCCGGTGTTCTTCGGTGATGTCCTGGGATTCCAGCCAGCCCTCGGGCAAGTGTGGTTTCTTGGGTGCACCGGCGCGGCCGCGTGGGCCTTCGGCGTCAGCTCCCGGATAGGGCACGGCGCGGTCGACGGTGTCGAGTAGTTCGCGCAGCTGGGCGAGCGTCTCAACGGCGGTAAGCGCCCGTCGCATATCGCCGCCCACCGGGTAGCCCTTGAAGTACCAGGAAACGTGCTTGCGAATGTCGCGCAAGGCTTTGTCTTCATTGCCGCCGAAGGTGTCAACGAGCAATTCGGCGTGCCGGTACAGCACATCGGCGACCATACCCTGATCGGGGTGGAAACGTTGTTTAGAACCGGTGAACGCATTTTCGACGTCACCAAATAGCCAGGGACGGCCCTGACAGCCACGGCCGATGACTACCCCGTCGGCACCGGTGTATTCGATCATGGCCATGGCGTCTTCGGCCGACCAGATATCACCGTTGCCTAGGACCGGGACCTCGGTAATGGCTTCTTTGAGTCGGGCAATTGAGTCCCAATTAGCCTGGCCAGAGTAGTGCTGGCGCATTGTGCGCCCGTGCAGGGCGACTGCCGAGACACCTACGTCCACAGCGCGTCGAGCCGCCTGCAGGTATGTCAGGTGGTCTTCATCGATTCCACGCCGCATTTTGATGGTCACCGGGATGTTTGCACGTTCGGCTTCTTTGACGGCACCGGCAACGATCGCAGTGAACAGGTCTATTTTCCAGGGTAGGGCGGATCCCCCACCGTTGCGGGTCACTTTGGGGACCGGGCAGCCGAAGTTTAGGTCAATATGATCGGCGCGATCTTCTTCTACGATCATCCGGACAGCCTTGCGCGTGTAGACCGGGTCTACCGAGTACAGTTGCACCGAACGCGGGACCTCATCCTCGTCGTGTTCGATGATTCGCATAGACTCTGGGTGACGTTCGACTAGGGCGCGAGCGGTGACCATTTCTGACACATAGAGTCCGCCACCGTATTCGCGACAGAGGCGACGAAACGCCTTATTCGTAATACCTGCCATCGGCGCCAGTACAACCGGAACGTCAATGGTCAGGTTGCCAATGTGCAACGGTGCCACGTGCATCGATGTGGACGACGGAGACGGGCGTTGGGCGCCCTGATCGCCGGTACCCCGGTCGCGCGTGGAATATGCAGGACCCGGGCCCGTGATTGCGGTCTTTTGTGAAACGGTAGTCATAACACGTCAAGTATCCCAGATTCCGTTCATAAACACCCAGTCGAGACCTGTGCCTGTGGAGAAATCAGGCCCGCAGGGCATCAGGAGCGCCATCAGCCAATCGAGCGGTCGCCTTGAGACCACCTTGGAGTGGGTCGCAAGATACCATCGAACCCGACCAGAGACACTAGTCACACCCGGAATATCATTCAGATTTGAAACGTTTTGTGAAGCATGCAGAAAAAACTTGGCTTCTTAAATTTTGGTCATTACGCCTATGACCGCCTCACTCGAACGGTCGACCCAAAAGCTGCTTTCGATGATCAGCTCGCCATGACCGTGGCCGCCGAAGATGAAGGGCTGGATGGAGCCTGGATTCGCGTGCACCACTTCCAATGGATGATGTCGGCTCCGTTTCCGACACTGTCAGCCATGGCGGCCAAGACGTCAACCATTGAATTGGGCACCGGTGTCATTGATCTGCGCTACGAAAACCCGTTATATTTCGCCGAGGAAGCCGCCACGACTGATCTCATCTCAGGAGGTCGCCTGCAGCTGGGTATTTCCCGGGGCTCACCAGAAGCAGCGCTGGATGGCCAAGAACAGTTTGGCTACACCCTCGAGCCCGGGCAGACATGGAGCCACCTTGCCCAACAGCGCGGCCAGCGGATCCGCGATGCTGTTGGCGGCAAGCCCGTAGCCACCGGTGATCCGAATTCACCGTGGTCTCCAGGTGGCGCGACCGAACTCGTCGTTCAACCACAATCACCCGGACTGATCAATCGCCTGTGGTGGGGTTCAGGTTCGACGTCGTCGGGCGTCATCGCTGGCGAACAAGGCTACAATCTGTTGTCTTCTACCCTCTTACTCCAAGACGACGGTCGCCCCTTTCACATCCAACAGGCCGACCAAATCAAACACTATCGCGCTGCCTACCAAGGTTCCGGGTATAAAACCGGCGGGCAGACGGCAGTAACTCGTTCGATGTTCGCGCTGCGGTCGATCCAGGATGAGCGCATGTTCGGACACGCCGGCAGCACGCAAGATCAGGCCGGACGACTTGAGGGCGGCCCGGCACGTTCGGGACCGACCTATGTGGGACACACCGAACAATTGGCCGAGATGTTATCCACCGACCAGGCCGTGTTGGAGGCCGACTACGTACTTTTTGCAAACCCCGCGCAGCTCGGGCCAGAACGCAACCGCGAGATTTTCGCCGGATGGGTTGAAGTCTTCAAACTCCTAGGATGGAAATAAGACACCAACCAACCGGTGCAATCCAAGACGGCAACTAGACTGAGCATGTTGTGCACGCTGAGGGATAAAGGATCATCCATGAACGTAACCGAACAATATCGCGCGGCTCGTGACCGGCTCATGGCGCTGGACCCGACCGAGGTCGCCGAGAAGTTCGTCTGGCCAAGCTTCGACCACTTCAACTTCGGGTTAGACTGGTTTGATGCTCTGGCAAAGCATCCTGTCCGAGGGAGCCAGCCTGCTCTGATCGTCACCGGTGATACCGGGACCACACGGCTGACATTCGCAGAACTTTCGGCACGCTCAACCCGGGTCGCCGGTTGGTTCCAGTCACTAGGTGTGACCCGCGGCGATAAGTTTATGATGATGTTGGACAACGAGGTCGAGCTGTGGGAAGCCATGCTGGCTGCCATCAAAATTGGCGCGGTCATTCTGCCAACGACGGTGATGTTAAACTCCGCTGCACTGGCGTCACGCATGCAACGGGCTGGTGTGAACTGGGTGTTGACCAATCAGCAGAACATCGAAAAATTTGCGGACCTTCCATCCCACGGGATCGACATGTCGAATATCGGCCTGGTGGTCACCGGCGATCAGCCCGTTGCAAACACCCACGCGTTCACTGATGCGTATACCACAACGGCACAGTTTGTCATTGACGGACCAACACCAGCCGATGCCGAGATGCTGGTGTACTTCACCTCGGGCACCACCAGCGAACCCAAGATGGTGCTCCACACCCAACAATCGTATTCGGTGGGCCATTTTTCGACCCTGTACTGGTTAGGCGTCAACGGCAACGATGTGCACCTGAATATCTCTTCCCCGGGATGGGGCAAACACGCTTGGTCATCCTTCTTCGGACCCTGGATTGGTGAAGCCACAGTACTGTCCGTAAACTACGCTCGCTTCGATGCAGCCACCATGCTCGAGGTGATAGAAGAATTCGATGTCACCAGCCTGTGTGCTCCCCCGACCGTCTGGCGCATGCTCATCCATGCCGATATGGGGCGCATCAAGAATCCACCTCGCAATGCGGTCTCCGCGGGTGAACCTCTCAACCTGTCGACGCTAGAGAAGGTTCGCGATGCCTGGGGTGTCACGATTCGTGATGGCTATGGGCAGACCGAAACAACACTGCAGATCGCCACGACGCCCGGCCTTGATGTCCCGGCCGGGGCCCTGGGCAAACCGCTGCCTGGCTTCGCCGTGGAACTCGTCGATGAGGTCACCGAAGAACTCATTATCGGTCCCGGTTCCGGTCAGGTCGCATTGCGCTTGAACCCCGGTCCAGTGGGTTTGACCCCCGGATATTACCGAGATGAAGACCGCAACCTCAAAGTCTTCGGCAAAGATCTTTATCTGACCGGGGATCTCATGTCACGTGATGCCGACGGCGTCTACACCTATGTTGGCCGCGCCGATGATCTGTTCAAGGCTTCGGATTATAAGCTGTCCCCATTCGAGCTGGAAAACGGCCTCATGGGGTATCCTTCGATCTCTGAAGTCGCCGTCGTGCCGAGTCCTGACCCGATCCGCACCGCCGTGCCCAAAGCCTACGTGGTGTTGGCGCCCGGATACACCCCAACCCCCGATACTGCACAAGCGATCTTTGCACACGCCCGCACCGTGCTACCACCCTACGGCCGTATCCGCCGGTTGGAATTTGCCACCGAACTGCCCAAAACGGTCTCCGGCAAAATCCGACGGGTCGTGCTTCGGGAAGACGAAATCCACACCCACGGTGATCAAGGACAACACACCAGCGGTGTCATGGCCGCTCGCACTACCACTGAGGGTTACGGGCATGAATATACCGACGCCCAGTTCCGTCGATGACTCCGAGTTCATCCCAGCCGGTTCACCACTCATATGGTTGGATGGGATCATGGAGACGGTTGAACGGGCTTTAGCGCAACAAACCTTGGCGTTGTGGGCCACCCTAGGCTCCTTCGTTGCCGGCTTCCTGGTCGCAAGCTTCGTTTTTTGGAACCAGGTTCGCCCAGTGGCCGGTGAAGGCTCGATCATCTTTCCGATGGCACTCATTGCATCACTGGTTGCTGCTGCGGCATTTATCCTCAGTTCGTATCTTCACCGGGCCGGGGAAACCCGGTTCATGCCACTGTGGCAAACTTTGATTTCGCATTGTTCGTTTGTCGCCGTCACGATCGCATTTGGCGGGGTCACCGGGTTGAGCGTCCTGTTGGTCGGCCATCTCCTGGGCTCGGGCCTTCCGGGACTGGAACTTGGAGGGCTCGGCGGCGGCATCCTCACCGGTGTTGCAGCCGCGCTTGCGGGCCGACTTTCCTTCCAGGCCGGAATCGATCTGAGTCTGCGCAATCTCGCGGCACTGTTATTCACCTTTTTGATCGTCGGTACGGTCTTTGCGATGCTGACCGAGGCTGACCCCACCTGGTGGCAGCGCAACTTTTCACAACTGGGCATTGGGGCCAGTGCCTTGGCGTTTAACGGAACTGTCATTGGAGCCGGCCTGCTGGTTGCTACCATCGGGTCGTATATCGGACGAGATTTGCACCGTCTCCTGGACGATGAGGCCGTCCCGCGCATCACCGTGGTCGTGAGCATCTGGGTGCTGGCAGGACTCGCGCTGGCCGGTGTCGGATGGTTTCCCCTGAATCAACAACCTGGTGCACATGCTGTTGCCGCCTTCGCGGCCTTGGGCCTGTTGGTTCTTGCCGCCGGCTACACCCAGTATGTCTTACCTGGTCGCCCTTTCGTCCTGCGTTTTGTCACCGGTCTCTTGGTAGTGCTCATCGCCGGTTGTTTCATGCTGACGTTTATCATCCCGGTGCTAACGGTCACCGCCCTGGAAAGCATCGTGGTGGGACTGTCACTGCTGTGGATGACGACCTTCGTGCGGGTGTTGAGCATCCTGACACCGAACCGCTCGGTTGCCTCCCAACGGCGTCATCTGTTAACCGCCGCCTAGTCGAGCAATTATTTTAATTCGCGCTTGAGCAGCTTGCCCGACTGATTCCTCGGGAGCTCCGTTACGAATTCGATGTGGCCTGGGACTTTATGTCGGGCCAGATATTGTCGCGAGAAATCTCGAATCTCCTTGGCAGAGACCTCTGGGTGACCCTCTTTCAGGACGACAACCGCGGTGACTTGTTCAATCCATTTCGCGTGGGGCCGGCCGACGACGGCGACTTCGGCAACCGCCTGGTGACGGTAGAGGACATCTTCAACTTCCCGCGAAGCAACCAGTTCTCCTCCGGAGTTGATCACGTCTTTGATTCGGTCGACCACTTCGATGTACCCGTGATCGTCCATCGTGACCAGGTCTCCAGAGCGAAACCACCCGTCAATAAAGGCGTCTTGGGTTTGCTCTGGTTTTTTCCAATAACCGGAGAACAGCTGGGGTGATCGATACTGCACTTCTCCCGGCGTCCCAGGTGGTACAGACAGACCGGTCGTTGAATCAGCCACGCGCAGCTCGACCGTGGGTATCGGGCGGCCGGCTGAGGCAGGACGCTGTGCATGTTCTTCAGGACGTAAAACGGTGCACAGCGGGGACATCTCGCTTTGACCAAAGCAATTATAAAAGCCGATGTTGGGGTATTGTTCGCGTAAACGCTGCAAGACGGTCACCGGCATAATCGAGGCACCGTATTGTGCTTTCTTCAACGAGGATAAGTCACGGGTCGCAAGATCTGGGTGCTGTGAAAGCGGGACCCAGACCGTGGGCGCAAGGAACAATGAACCAATGCGTTCATCTTCGATTCGACGCAGCATTTCTGCAATATCTGGCACCCGTAACAGCCGGATGGTTGCCCCGAGAAACAAATATGGCGTGATGAAAACATGCAACGCGGCCGAGTGGTACAGCGGCATGGCAATAAGCGGGTTGTCAGTCCGCGTCATGTCGAGGGCAGGGATCGCCCCGTTATAATGTGCCAGCAGCGCCCGATGGGTCAACATCGCGCCTTTGGGCGCTGAAGTCGTTCCCGACGTGTAGAGCAGTTGCACCAGGTCGGTTTCTTCTGCAGTATCCAGGTCATCTTCGATAAGCGCTGCCGAGAGAGCTGGGTTATTTTCGAGTATCGTTTGAATATGTTCCACGATGGATGACATGGCTACGACTTGATCCAGTGGGCTGGAGTCAGTGATACTTTCAACAGCTTCCAGATATTCGTCGTCGGCAATCAGCACCGAAGCTTCGCTGTCCGAAACCAGGTAATGCAGCTCTGGTCCGGTCAGGGCAAAATTGATTGGAACGTGTACCAGTCCAGCGCGTGAGGCTGCGAAAAACAAGATCAAAAAGGTATCGGAGTTCTTGCCCATCACAGCGACTCGGTCACCTTGTTGTAAACCCAGCTCGCGCAGTCGCAAGGCCGCCACGGTCACAGCCTGATTGAATGTCGTATACGTCCAGGTGCGCTCTTGGTACTTCAGCGCGACGTGATCGCGCTGTGTGGCGGCTACTCGGGCTAGCTGCAACGACACTGAGTTGCGCTGGCTAGCTTTGATGTCTTCTTCGATTGAACGGTTCGTTGTGCCGTTGGTGTTCATTGCTGCTCTCCGTCTCGCCAGGCTGAGTGTGCTATGAAGTGACTAGCTATCGAGCCGTTCTATGATGGTGACATTGGCTTGGCCTCCGCCTTCACACATGGTTTGCAACCCGAATCGGCCACCGTTGTCTTCCAAGGTGTGCAGCAGGGTCGTCATGAGACGTGCTCCGGTCGCACCAATGGGATGGCCAAGGGCGATTGCACCGCCGTGGATGTTGACCTTTGCCATGTCTGGGCGAAGTTCTTTCTCCCATGCCAGCACCACTGATGCAAAAGCTTCATTGATTTCGATGGCATCAAAATCGTCAATGTCCATGCCGGTGCGTTCTAACGCGTACCGAGTGGCGCGGATGGGAGCCGATAACATCATGACCGGATCATCAGCGCGAGCCGAAATGTGATGAATGCGAGCGCGCGGTACCAGTCCGAATTCTTTGACCGCGCGTTCTGATGCAATCGCTAATACAGCTGCTGCGTCACTGATCTGCGAGGCCGTGGCGGCGGTATGGATGCCAAGAGGTTGCAGTGTGGGCAGTTCACGCATCTTGGCACGGTTGGGGGTGCGTGGGCCTTCGTCATCACGAAGCCCACCAAGAGGCATGATCTCTTCGGCGAAGAATCCGGATTCTTGTGCGGCAAGGGCCCTGCGGTGAGACTCCGCTGCAAAGGCTTCAGCCTGTTCCCGGGTGATACCCCACCGGTTGGCCATCATTTCAGCTCCAACAAATTGGGAAATGCGTTGGTCACCGTAGCGATCTGCCCAGCCTTTCGAACCTGCGAAAGGAGTCGGATACCCCTGGTCCTTCATGATGGTGTTGGCGGTGCCAATGGGAATGGTCGACATGTTCTGGACTCCGCCGGCAATCACCAGATCTGAGGTGCCGGACTTGACAGCTTGGGCAGCATAATGCACGGCCTGCTGGCCAGAGCCACACTGGCGGTCGATGGTGGTGCCTGGAACAGCTTCGGAGCCGCCAGCGGCTAGCCACGCTGTGCGGGCGATGTCAAAAGACTGCGGTCCGATTTGATCGATGCAGCCTAAGATGATTTCGTCGTATTCAGCGGTGTCTATTGCTACCCGGTCGAAGATTGCTGCCAGCGGGACTGCAGCCATATCTGCAGAGTGGACCTGGGCCAGAGCGCCATTGCGTCGCCCAACGGGTGTGCGGAGTGCATCCACAATATATGCTTCTGACATGGTGTTCCTTCCGGGGATGATTCTTCAAGTTGTGCAGTGGTGCGGTATTATCGTGGTCCCATCCGAAGAGCGCCGTCCATCCGGACGGTGTGGCCGTTGAGGTAATCGTGGCGGATAAGGTCCAGGACCACTTGGGCGTATTCTTCTGGGCGAGCCAATCGGGCCGGGAACGGCACAGAGGCTTCTAGGCTTTCACGAAATTCTGGGGTGATGCCCGCCATCATGGGAGTTTCCACAATGCCCGGTGCCACGGTGTTGACACGGATACCATATGAAGCCAGATCACGTGCTGCTGAAATAGTCAGCGAGTGAACACCACCTTTGGACGCTGCATACGCTGCCTGACCGATTTGTCCTTCAAATGCTGCCACGGACGCGGTGTTGATGACAATACCGCGTTGACCGTCGTCATCGACAGGTTGCTGTTCGGCGATAAGCTCAGCGCCGAGGGTCATGACGTTAAAAGTACCGAGCAGATTGACGTTAATCACCTGGGCGAATTGGTGCAGATCGTGTGGGCCGCGACGAGACAGAATGCGCCCCGGAGTTCCAATTCCAGCGCAATTGACGACAACACGCAAAGGCTCCGTGCCAGCTTTGACCGTTGCGATGCCTCGACGAATCGAAGCATGATCGGTGACATCAACATCTAGGTACTCGACATGATCAACGGCAGGGGCCTTTTCGATACTGGGTGCAAGATCGAAAGCAAAGACTTTCATGCCTCGCTGTGCCAAGAGGTGCGCGGTGGCCGCTCCCAGACCCGATGCCCCGCCCGTAACGATTGCCGCTTGTCCTTGAATTTCCACGAAGTTATCCTCTCTTCGTCAACGTCAATACACCGGTGACCGTACGCGCTACGATCAGCGAGATGATCTTGTAGGTTCTTTTGTCAGTATGGACGACTTTGGCGTGATTGAAAATCTTTGCCACTTCGTATGTAGCGAAGATTTTTTCATGCCGGTTGGGGCGAGTTAAGCCACGATATGTCGTAGGTAAGTCGCGCGGTTACTACCGGTCTTGAAATTGTGCTCGACGTTTATTGCTGAACGCATCCATGCCTTCTTTTTGATCTTCAAGAGCAAAAAGCGCGTGGAAGGCGCGGCGTTCAAAGAGCAGTCCCTGTGTTAGAGAGGTTTCAAAGGCAGTGTCGACGGCCTCTTTAGCAGCCATGACGACAGGTCGTGACTTCGAGGCGATGGTCTGGGCTACTTCCATCGCTGTGTCAAATACTTTGTCGTCCTCTACGAGACGGGCCACTAGACCGGCGCGTTCTGCTTCTTCACCGTCCATCATGCGACCGGTGAGCACCATGTCCATGGCTTTGGATTTCCCCACCGCACGCGTCAGCCGCTGAGAGCCTCCCATGCCAGGGATAACGCCGAGATTTATTTCTGGTTGCCCAAACTTCGTGTTGGGTCCGGCGATGATCAGGTCTGCCATCATGGCCAGCTCGCACCCGCCACCGAGTGCAAACCCGTTAACCGCAGCAACAATCGGCAAACGGATATCGGTGAATCTGGTCCACTGGGAGAACCAATCGGACTGATGCATTTCAATATAGGATTTGTCTGCCATCTCTTTGATGTCAGCACCGGCGGCAAACGCTTTATCATTGCCGGTGATTACAAGTGCCATAATATTGGGATCGCTTTGGAAGGCTTCTGCGGCTTCTACCACCGTATTCAGGATCGCAAGATTCAAGGCGTTGAGCGCTTCTGGTCGGTTGAGGCGGATCACACCAACACGGTCTACAATCTCGGTAAGAATAACGTGTTCGGACACAGTTAGCCTTTCTTTTGTTTGGTCTCGATGATAGCGGAGAAGTCTTTACTGACATTGTCTCCGGTATTGAACTCAGTGTACGCCTCATAGGCTGCCATGCCGAAGGACGCGGGTGTTCCTGTCGATTCAATCGCAGCTTTTGCAAATCCCAGATCTTTGGCCATCAACGCGGTAGCAAAACCTGGACGATAATCGTTGGACGCCGGAGATCCCGGTACCGGCCCTGGAACTGGGCAGTTGGTACTGATTGACCAGGATTGTGCCGCAGAACTTGACATCACGTCATAGAGCACCTGTGGGTCCAACCCGAGATGGGCACCGAGGCTGAATGCTTCAGCAGCGCCAATGGTGTTAATCGCCAGAACCATATTATTGACGACTTTCACGGCTTGACCTGAACCAGTTTCTCCTGCGTGCACAACCTTGCGCCCCATGACGTCAAATAACGACTTGGCTGGCTTGAAGTTTTCTGCGCTCCCTCCGACCATAAAGGTCAGGGTGCCTTGCTCGGCCCCAACGGTGCCACCGGAAACCGGAGCATCAAGCGCCCGATGCCCGGCTTCAGTTGCTAAACGTGCCGCTTCGACAGCGTCCTCTATGGCAATCGTCGAGCAATCTATGAACAGCGTGTCGTCAGGCGCTGCCTCCAGAAGCCCGTCGCGATACGCAGCCAAGACATGTTCTCCCGCCGGGAACATTGTGATGACCACGTTGGCGTCTCGCACCGCTTCCACACCGGAAACCGCTGTGGCCAGCCCGTCCTGGGCGGTGGCGTCCACGGCTTGTTGTACAACGTCATAACACGTGACGTGATAGCCAGCGGCGGCCAAGTTGCGAGCCATATGGGAGCCCATGTTGCCCAGTCCTAGAAAGGCGATACGCATAGTGAATCCTTAGGCTTGGATGACCAGGTCCTCGACGCCGTCCACGGGTGCAAAGAACGCTTCCACATCTTCATGGGTCACGTCTTCTAATCTAGCCGGCGTCCATTGTGGATTGCGGTCCTTGTCGATGAGTTGTGCTCTGATGCCTTCAGCCAGTTCAGTACCGGCGACGGCGTTCATGGTGGTCCGAAGGTCCTGTGCCAGTGTTTCGGCCAGGCTCAGGTGTCGGGCGCGTCGGATGGCCTCAAGAGTGACCTTCATGCCCACAGGCGAATGACGTTGCATCGCTTTGAGAGCTTTTTGGGCGACGTCATGACCCTGGTCTGCAACGTGCTGGACACCTGTCAGGATGTCTTCGACAGTGTCAGCACAAAAGACGTCCTGAATCCATGCGGCCTCACGCGCCAGTTCCGATGGTGCTGGAGTATCGAATGCAGCCAAGATCTCATCAATCTGACCAGGTTCTTTGATGCTTTCTAGCTGCTGCACCAGAGCTTCAATGCGATCATCTGGGACTCGCACTTCTGCTAGCCCGGCATATACGGCATCGGCACCGGAGATGTGCGCTCCGGTCAGCCCTAGATAATTACCGATCCCCGCTGGAGCATTGGCAAGGTAGTACGGCCCGCCCACGTCCGGGCTGAAACCGATCCCGACCTCCGGCATCCCGAATCGGGTTGAATCGGTGACCACTCGGTGGGACGCCGGCGCGGAGATACCCACTCCGCCACCTAGCACCAGTCCATGCATGATGGCGATATACGGCTTGGGATAAATGGAGATCCGGTGGTCGAGTTGATATTCGTCGCGGAAGAAGGGGGCAGCCGAGTCGAGGTCGTTGTTGACGGCGTATTGATGTAACGTGACGACGTCGCCACCGGAACAAAAGCCCCGGGCTCCTGCGCCGCGAATGAGTACGGCATGCACGGCATCGTCGTGTTCAAACTTCGTCAAGGCATCGTCGAGGAGCCCGATCATGTTGTATGACAGCGCATTGACCGCCTTGGGACGGTTGAGCGTAATAACGCCGAGGCGTCCCTGGATAGATGTCAAAATCTCCGGCTGTGACATGGGTTCCTTTACTGGATCGGCATGGTAAAACTGGCGTCTTCTTTCACCCCGGACGGCCACCGTTGGGTGACGGTTTTGGTTCGTGTGACAAACCGGAACGCATCGGGGCCGTGTTGGTTGAGGTCACCGAAACCGGATGCTTTCCAGCCCCCGAAGGTGTAGTAGGCAATGGGTACGGGGATCGGGACGTTGACGCCGACCATGCCAACATTCACTCGGCGGGTGAATTCGCGGGCGGTGTCGCCATCGCGGGTGAAGATGGCGACACCGTTGCCGTATTCATGATCCGATGGCAGATCCAGTGCCTCTTCGAAGCTATCGGCGCGAATCACTGTGAGCACCGGACCGAAGATTTCTTGTCGGTAGATCGACATGTCTTTGGTCGCCCGATCGAAAATGGTCGCACCAATATAAAAGCCGTCCGCGTGACCCTCGACGGTGACACCGCGGCCATCGAGCACCAATTCTGCGCCTTCTTCGACGCCTGCTGCGATAGCAGCTTCGATGCGCTCTTTGGCCTCCGGGGTGACGACCGGACCGAAGTCCGAAGTTGGGTCAAGCGATGGGCCGACTTTAAGGTGGCGAGCTTTTTCGACCAGCTTTTGTACCAGGGCATCGGCGGTTTCCTGGCCCACTGGGACGGCAACGGAGATGGCCATGCATCGCTCGCCTGCCGCACCGAATGCTGCACCGATCAAAGCATCTGCGGCTTGATCTAGATCGGCATCGGGCATGATGATCGCGTGGTTTTTGGCCCCGCCGAAACATTGCGCGCGTTTGCCATGTTGGGCAGCTGCGGTATATATCGCTTGGGCAATTGGGGTGGAGCCGACAAAACCTACGGCTTGAATATCGGGGTGTTCGATGAGCGCATCGACGGCTGTTTTATCGCCGTTGAGTACCTGGAAGACGCCGTCGGGCAGCCCAGCTTGTTTGAACAGGTCCGCCAACATCAAAGGCACGGAGGGGTCTCGTTCGGAGGGTTTGAGGATGAATGCGTTCCCAGCGGCCAGGGAGGGTCCCGCCTGCCATAATGGGATCATGGCTGGGAAGTTGAACGGCGAAATACCCACGGTCACACCAAGTGGTTGACGCATCGAATACGTATCGATTCCGGTCCCGCTCTGATCAGAGAACTCCCCTTTGAGTAGGTGGGGTGCCCCCATGCAGAATTCGATGACTTCCAAGCCACGCTGGACATCGCCTTTGGCATCTTCAAATGTTTTGCCGTGTTCATTTGACAAGGCGGTAGCCAACTCGTCCATGTTTTCGTGTGCTAGGTCAACGAAGCGACCAAGAATCCGTGCGCGACGCTGCGCATTGAGCTCCTCCCATTGAACCTGCGCAGTCTTGGCAGTTTCTACAGCCAGGTGCACTTCGTCGATTGAGGCTAGTGGCACTCGTGCAGCGATCTGGCCGGTAGCCGGATGGTAAACGTCAGCAAAGCGGCCCGAAGTACCTTCGGCAGGTTGACCATTAATGAAATGGGTCAGGGTTTGTGTCAATGTTTGTTTCATTTTGTCCCTTCCAACATGACCTGAACCGTAGGGATACCCTACGGTTCAGCGACGATCACCATGTCACAATCAAAGTTGCGTTCCGGCGTTAAGGCCCAATATGCCAGTTTATGGTGTCGCAAGCCACAGTTCAATGGCGCGATCGACCATGGTTCCACGACTTGTGGGATGAACCAATCAAACACGTTTTCACTTTCTGCTGTACTGCAATACTTTGTACTTGGCCGGCGTCAGGCGGTGACGGCATAGTGCAGAATCACACCACCGGTATCGATCACTTGGGCATCTACCAGACGAAGATCGCGCTTGGCCTGTGGAGAGGGAAATAAAGGATGACCACTTCCGATCAATACTGGTGCCAATCCGATCATGAGCTCATCGATCAGACCGACATCCAAAAGGAAATGCATCAGCGTAGCGCTGCCAAAGATAAAGATGGGCTGTTCGTTGATGTCGCGACGACGCAGCAATTCGGTCACGATATCGTCAGTCACCTCGGTATTCTGCCAAGAAGCCGAGGTCATGGTTCGACTGGCAACGAGTTTAGGGATGCTGTTCATATAGTTGGCTAACGCAGGTTCGGTGATATCTGTTGGCCAGTATTGGACCATTCCGTCATATGTTTTGCGTCCGAAGACCAATAAACCCGCTTCAGCGCCGATACGTAAGCTCATATCCCGTAAGTCATCGCCCCAGATGGCTTCATGATGTCGTAGGTCCCAAGGCTGGTCGCCTTCAAAGAATCCGTCCAAGGAGATGATTTCCCATGCGATGATTCGTGCCATGTCGACCCCATCGGTCGTGATCAGATTGTGCAACCAACCTAATACTGCCCCGAGGTCATCGCAAGAGCCCGCGCGAATCTAGCCGCCCGTGGAAAGACCGCTGGCATGCAATGGTTCCTTCTACAATGGGAGGCATGGCTAACGATGGTTTTCTTCCTACACCCGAATCTGCGCAGACGTTCTCGTTGTCTGCATCTGCACACCACACGGACACACAGTCCGATGATGCTGTTCGTGAACTCAATAAGTGGCGTCAAGCAATGCAGGATCCGACACATTCCCAACGCTACGCCGAACGCTGGGAGCGCATCGAGGCCGAAGGCGATGACATCAACGGTGAGGCTCGGGCTATTGACGCCATGGCCCAGCGCGGCTCGACGATCCTGGATGCGGGCTGCGGCAACGGTCGGCTAGCAGGCTACTTAGCGGCCGCCGGACACGACGCCATGGGTGTCGATTTGGACTCCCACCTGGTGGAAGTCGCAAGAACCAAGTATCCCCAGGGTCGCTTTGCAGTAGCGGATCTAGCCGATTTCGAGTTGCGCAACGACAACGGCGAGCTGATGTCTTTCGATATCATCGTATCGGCGGGCAACGTGCAAACTTTCCTAGCCGACTGGGAACGTATCCCCGCGTTGGGCAACATTACCAAGCACATGCACACAGAGTCGCGTTTTGTCGCCGGCTTCCAGCTGGCCCGCGGATACTCCAATGCCCAGTTCACCGCAGATGCCGAATCCGTCGGGCTTCAAGTCTACCAACGGTTCTCCACCTGGCAGTTTGACCCATTCGTCGAAGACGGCGAGTTTATGCTGGCTGTACTGCGTTTGAAGGCCTAGACCTATTCCAAGCTCTCTGCGATCCTCTATGGTCGTGGTATGCCCATGTCAGCATCCGATGCCCAGCCGCAGCGCACTCTCACCCCGGGACTTCTGGGGGTTATGTGGATGGTGTTATTTGGATTCGGCACGTTCTTTATTAACTATGCGACACTGATAACCACCGGCCAGCACATGGGTCTCACGGCTGTAACCGCCGGGACGGTTCTGACCACCATGATGGTTGCGGTCGTCGCTGTCCAACCCATCGTCCCGTTGCTCAATAATCGGTTGGGCTCACGCGTCACATTTTTCTTGGCCTTAGGTTGCCAAGCTGTTGGGCATCTGCTGAGCCTGTTGCCCCTGACCCCGCTCGTGGCCTTGCTGACCGGCAGCGTCGTGGGCGGAGTTGGTTTTGGCGTCCTGGTCGTCATCGGAACCGCCGTTGTCCCCTCCACTGTGGCGCCCGGTCGGCTTGGACGCGTCCTGGGATTTTATGGTGCAACAACGGCAACCGCCACAGCGATCGCTGCACCCGTAGGGTTATGGCTCATCACGTTGGTTCCTGAGCCAGGTTTTCGATGGTTGAACTTCGCCCTGGTTTTGCTCGCGCTTCCAGCGATTTTGACGGTGCCAAAGCGCGAAGTCACGGAGCACGCCGGGCCGCACTCCAACCGACAACACCACGCGGCACCCCGCCATCAGCTACAGCTGGCCGGATTGTTATCGGTGCTGCTGCCGACCGCGCTCATCCTAACCGTCTTCGGTTTGGTGCTGGCCTTCGGACCAGCGGCTCAGGGAGCCTCCCCGGCCTTGTACATTGCAGCAATGCAGGTGTTCGTGATTGTTGGCCGGTTCCTCTCCAGTGCGTCATTAGACCGCCACTCCCCCGTGGCGGTCATGTTGCTCGGTTTAGCAACCGCTCTAGTGGGACTGATATTTGCCGCCGTTTTACCAGCAGGCTGGATGTTGGGATTAGCCATGGCAATTTTGGGGTTTGGCACGGGCACCGTACAGGCAGCAAGCTTGCTGATGGCGTTCCAACAGTCCGGCAGCGCGAATCGTGGCAGTGTGGCCTGGAATATGACCTTCGATATCGGATTAGGTTTTGCCGGTTTGGTGGGTGGCATCGGCTTCACCTACTGGGGCGCACAGACGACATATCTGGCATGCGCGCTCGTCTTAGTCATCACGACCCTGGCCTTCGCCTGGTATTTCAGGTGGCGACGCCGGATTCAGTGAACATGGCTCACGGTCTCCACGGATCTGGGCTGATCTTTGGGCTCCGCCACAGCATTCGCTACGGCCACCGCGATACCGGTGGTAATGGGAATCGCTAGCACCAATCCAACAGATCCAACCAGAATGCGCACGACTTCTTCGACCATTTCGGCGGCCATGATTGAATCCAGCAGGGACCGGTCATACAGCGAGACGATCATGAGCATCGGTAAGGCAGCGCCAGCGTAGGCAAATGCGATCGTATAGACCGTCGACGCGATGTGGTCACGGCCGATGCGCATACCAGCGGCAAACAGATCGCGCGGCGAGATATGAGGTTGGGCGGCTTTAATCTCCCACACCGCTGAAGATTGGGTGATCGTCACGTCGTTCAGAACGCCAAGCCCAGCGACTAATAAACCGGTCAGCACGATGCCGGACAGTCGGATCTCCGGCACCATAGAGGCCAACATATACGAATATTCTTCACCTAAGCCCATCAGATACGCGGTATCCGATGCCCAGGCCGCAAGCGCTGCGGTCAACAACAAACCGATGAAGGTGCCCAGCAACGCCGTGGTGGTTCTCAGGGAAATGCCGTGGGCAAAATATAACACCACCAACATGATGAGCATGCTGCCGATCAAGCCGACCCAAAACGGTGGACCGCCCTCCAGCAGGGCGGGGATCATGAAGCCAAATAACACGACGAACGATAAGATGAGCCCACCGATGGCCCGGACCCCACGCCAGCGCGCTACGACGACGACCACCACGGCATACAGCCCAGCTAACAACCCGACCGGTACGGTTCGTTCGAAGTCGACAAAAACTCCGGTGTCAGCCAGGTCTTCGCCGACGAGGATTTTGACACTGTCACCACGAACCACTTCAGTCGAGGCGCTGACTTGAGCCGGAATTTCGACCTCATAGGTCCCCTGCCCGGTTGCGACTTGGGCGGTCTGACACTCAAGGTGTTCTTGAACCTGTGTGGGACTGCCACTTTCCGCTCCCCCGTCACACGCTCGATCAAGGACTGATGAGACCGATCCGGATTCCACGGCGAAACTTTCTGTGGTGCCATAGGGGTCATCCAGGGACAGCTGTTGATAGGTTCCAGAAGGCCACAACCACACCATGGCGACCAACAGCACGGCGCCCAGCGGAATCAGTATGCTCACCAGCCAGGTGATGACGCGTTTTCTGGTGGCCGGGATGGTTGACGGAACGTTATGCATCGCGTGAGACGTCAGTTGCCCAGATGGTGGACTCGTGTTCGATCAGTGCGGTATCGGCGTTGACAGCTTGCTCGATGACGTCGTTGAGCACGGTGGTTGAGTTATCAATTTCCACCGCCAGGCTACGGTGTTCTCCCGTCACCGCTAACAACGTTTTCACATGCTCACTGGGATCGGAATGCTGCGTGTCGTAGCCGACAAAAAGATCGACAACATTTGATAGCGGTCCGGGATAAGCGATCGCGAAGGCAACCATGTTATCGTTCTCGCGCGTCACAAAGGCTTGTTGTGCACCGGTGGCGGGGGCCAACAGCAGCTGCTGGGCCTGCGTAATGGTCAATGCGGCGGGATCCCACCGGTGTGTGGCGTTGTAATACTCTGCTGCCAGTTTCGACAATTCAACCGAACCGGTGGCGAGTTGCTGTACTTCGATATCAGCAGGATCAAACGATCCGGCAGCCACGATAATACGTTGTGCGTGTTGGATTTCGCCAAAGCCTTGCTGTGTCAGCCAGCGTTCAGTGCCTTCATCACCGGTCACCGAACGGGTTTTAAACGCAGTACCTTCCGGCACGCGATCCGCGAGTTCCTGAAATACCGCCGTGGCAATGCCGCGCTGGCGTTGCAGCGGAGCGGTTTCGACAAAGCACCACATCCGTTGTGGATGGATACTTTGGACTCGAACCGCTCCTGCTGCAACAGGAACGCCGTCGTCGACCGCCACCAGTCCTACCCCAAAGGGATCCTGCGTGGAGGGCCCCAGCATGGCACGGTCATGGTGGTGTTGTGCGGAGCCTGGATCACCAAAGATCTCCAGCAGCCGCAGGTCGTCGCCGTCTTGCCATTCGCGAATGTTCAACTTAGCAACCCAGGCCTTCTGACAGGTAGCTTTCAACCTGATCGAGCGAGACTCGCTCTTGGGTCATGGTGTCGCGATCGCGAACCGTGACGGCATTGTCATCGAGCGAATCGAAGTCGAAGGTTACACAGAAGGGGGTCCCGATTTCGTCATGACGACGGTAGCGGCGACCGATGGCACCGGCATCGTCGTAGTCCACATTCCAACGTTTCCGCAGATCAGCAGCAAGCTTATTAGCAGGTTCTGACAGTTCGGCTTTCTTCGACAGTGGCAGCACGGCAGCCTTGACCGGAGCGAGTCGGGGATCCAAGCGCAGTACGGTGCGCTTATCGACGCCGCCCTTAGAGTTCGGTGCTTCGTCTTCGGCATAGGAGTCGACCAAAAACGCCATCAGTGAGCGGGTCAGGCCCCAGGACGGCTCGATCACATACGGGGTGTAGTGTTCCCCAGTGGCTTGGTCAAAGTACTGCATCTTGGTGCCGGAACCCTTGGTGTGGTTCGACAGGTCGAAATCACCACGGTTGGCGATACCCATGAGTTCGCCCCAGTCGCCGCCGGCGAAACCAAACTTGTACTCGAGGTCGATGGTGACCGAGGAGTAGTGGGCGCGCTCGCCGTCTGGCACGTTGTACTGGCGCAGGTTCTCAGGGCTCAGGCCAAGACCGAAGAACCAGTCTTGTGCCTGGTTGACCCAGGTGTCGAACCATTCATCGGCTTCGGCCGGTGGCACGAAGTACTGGATTTCCATTTGCTCGAACTCGCGGGTGCGGAAGATGAAGTTACCGGGGGTAATTTCGTTACGGAAGGCTTTACCGATCTGGCCGATACCAAACGGTGGTTTCTTGCGCGCCGTGTTGACCACGTTCAAAAAGTTTAGATACATACCCTGCGCAGTTTCTGGGCGGAGGTAGTGCAGACCTTCATCGTCAGCGACGGGGCCGAGGAAGGTGCGGATGAGTCCGGAGAACGTGCGGGGTTCGGTCATTTTACCGCGGGTGCCACAGTTCGGGCACGCGAGTTCTTCAAGTTGTGGGGTGCGACCGTGTTTATCTTCGAATGCCTCAACCAGGTGGTCGTACCGGTGACGGTGGTTACACGCGGTACATTCACTCAGGGGGTCAACGAAGGTCTCAACGTGTCCGGAGGCTTCCCATACCTGGCGGGGCAGGATGATCGAGGAATCCAAACCGACCATGTCTCCACGTCCTCGGACGAAGGTGTTCCACCACTGAGATTTGATGTTTTCTTTGAGTTCGACGCCAAGCGGGCCGTAGTCCCATGCTGAGCGAGAACCGCCGTAAATCTCACCGGCCTGGAAGACGAATCCGCGGCGTTTTGCCAGGTTGATGACCTGGTCGAGCGTGGACGGTTGTGCCATGGAGGTATCACTTTCCGTTTCAAAAGGTACACGTTTGAATGTGAGGTTGTGGATTAACCTGCAACTAGTTTAGGTTAGTCGAAACTTTCGTGCTGGTGGGTGACAATAGAGGCATGAGCACAAAGAGCGAAACCCTTGCCATCCGTGACGACATGATCCGCCTGGGCCAGGCCCTGAAGCTGGCCAACGTGGTCGAAGACGGCGTTGAAGCCCGTGAGGCAATCCAAGCCGGAGACATTCAAGTCAACGGAGAAACCGAAACTCGGCGCGGCCGGCAACTTCATGCCGGAGACGTCATCACGATTCCCGAGCTGAATTTAGACCTGCGGATCGAAACTGCCTGAACCGACCCTCGCTCTGCTGAGTCAGCGCAATATCTTATGTTTCAAGGCCAACGCTGGTTGGATAGCACCGCAAATGGACCGCTTGGCCGAACGGGGCATGCGGTTTTTTGATTCTCATGCCACCAGTGCACTGTACACTCCATCACGATGGGGTTTGCGCCCAGGGACGGTACTTCTGGCTTTCATGTCTGAAACCTCTGGGACTCCTTAGAATGCCGACGTCGAATATGTGGCCGCACTGTCGTGCTGACGTTCCCTGAAGCTGACCAGACTCGTCGCGATCCCGGGTGATTCACCACCGCCGAGCGCCCCGTTCCCGCCGACATCGTGGGTCTACCAGCACAGCCTGGCTGTCTGACTCGTTAGCATTTACTCCAACCGATGTAGCGGTAGATTTATTGGGCTGGGATCTGTGGAAGAGCTAGGTTTCGGCAATTACCTAGAGACACCCCTATGGACGCGTGTCACAGGCCAGGGGAAGGAAGATCACCAGGTGATGCAGGTTTCAAAAGACGCTGAAGCATGCGTTCAGTGGGCGGGTCGTAGATTACCCACAAAATAGCTTGGGAATACGCCGTCTCCAACGAGCAGTATCCCTATGCCTGTGGCTGTGCATGCACACCCGAAGGACAACTGATGACCACTACATTTCGGCGTGACTTGGCTTATCGCATTACCAGAATCAGAGGCTGGGGTGCCGGGTGCTGACGAAGTTCGGTCAAAGGTTGCAGTCACGTCTGAGTGCCACTCAGACGTGACTATTTTCTACACCTACGATACAGATGTCGGCCCGGCGAATCTACCGACGGCCTTTACTCTTGGTCACGAAATGCCGGATGGGTGGAAGCACTCGGTAAGGCGTATTCACGCGGCCAAGATTGACAACTATTGCACCGGCGTACTTGGTAATCGTCAGCGCTTAGACATGGTCGTTGAGAAATTCCAAAACATGACCCATTTCTTCCGGGTGTATGCCATGCCCGATGCCACGATAGGTTTTCTCGACAAGCTGGACACATGGGCGCAGCCAAGCACCGGTTTGTTCGATTCGATCCGTCGCTACGACCGGGTCTGCTGGGTCGTAACCCCAAAATAATGGCTGATCGGATGCCGCAAATTCCTCATCTTGGAACAAATCGTCCAGCTCTGGGGACTCAATCACGAACCCTGACAAACCGACGACCGCCGGGTAGGCTCCGGGACGCATCCGCATCAATGAGGTGGCCATCGCCATCCCCTGCGAAAAGCCCAGCAGCGACACACTGCGATAGTTATCGGCAACCGAGTGCACCCAGTCGTCTAATTGCACGAGGGCGGTTCGGATATCATCCACGTTGGCTTCTAGCGCCGCTGAGATCGGGAACCAGCAGTAGCCACCGAAGTGCGGCGGAAGCTGCTTTGGGGCTTGCACGCTTGCGATGGTGAAACGATCATCAAAATAGTTACTCAGTGGGAACAGATCGTTCTCATCGGCTCCAAAGCCGTGAAGAAACACGACAAGATCAGTTTCTGGGCGCGGTTCTTCGTGTGACCAGCGTACGTGCATGGTTGTTACAGTCCTAACGTTGTGACCATCTCATCGGCGACCTGGTGCAGATCAGTCAGAAATCCATCGTGTCCGATGGGCGAATCGATCATGTGCACCGGTGTGTGTGGGCCGAAGTCAGCTGCCAGTTGGTAGCTTTGTTCCGGAAAGTACAGCCTATCGGAATTGACTGCCACGATGAATGGTGTGGCAGTAATATTCGCGACGGCGGCTGCCTGTCCCCCGCGGCCGCGGCCTACATCATGGGACATGAGTGCTTCAGTCAATGCGATGTAAGAGTTTGCATCGAAGCGACCGGCAAGGTCTTTGGCTTTGTAATCAAGATAGGATTCCACTTGATAACGGCCGGTGCGTGTTGCCACCGTTGAGTCTAATGGGTTTTCGTTGCCCTGGAATTGGCGACCAAAACGTACATTGAGCTCTGACTCAGAACGGTAGTTGATATGCGCAATTCGACGAGCAATCCCCAATCCCTGAACCGGTGCCGGTCCGTCGTAGTAGTCGCCATCTTTAAAATTAGGATCGAGCCGGATGGCCTCGAGTTGAGCTTGAGCAAACCCAATCTGTTCAGCGGTAGCTTGACCACCGCAGGCGATTATGCCGACGCCAGCGACACGCTCTGGGTACATGGCAGCCCATTCGAGCGCTCGGCCACCGCCCATCGAACCGCCGATGACTGCCTGGAACCGTTTGATTCCGAGGAGATCAGCGAGTTTTGCTTCGGCATTAACCGAGTCACGGATGGTGACGAACGGAAAGCGAGAACCGTATGGTCTGTGATCCTCATCCAGGGAAGACGGACCGGTCGAACCGTAGCAGCCTCCCACCATATTGACGGCAATGACAAACCACTTATCGGTGTCGATCGGTTTGCCCGGACCAACCAGGTCCTCCCACCAACCGATTTCAGGCAAAAGCTGCGAAGATGCAACATGGGTATCACCGGTCAGCGCGTGCTGAATGAGGATGGCGTTGGATTTCTCAGCATTTAGTGTTCCCCAGGTTTCATACGCGAGTTCGACCTTTGGTAGATAACCACCGGTCTCAAAGTGGAGATCGCCGATGTCTACTGTGGTGACTGCTGACTGCGCGACGTATGTTGCCGGGTCGGTCACTGATTCAAGATCCAATGACATGACCATCTACTCCTTGTTAAACCGTTGCAGCGGCATCAAAGCCGGATTGCAAGTCGTCCAAAATGTCTTCAATGTTTTCTAAACCAACCGACAGACGAACTAAGCTCGGGCTGACTCCAGCAGCCTGCTGTTCTGCTTCTGACAGCTGAGCGTGGGTTGTGGTCGCGGGATGGACTACGAGCGACCGGACATCGCCGAGGTTTGCCACGAGTTTATGCAGGGTCAAAGATTCTGCGAACTTTTGTCCTGCCGCTTTGCCACCGACGATGTTGAACGCCACAATCCCTGAGGTGCCATTAGGCATCAATTGCTGCGCACGGTCGTACCATGGTGATGACTTCAATCCGGCGTATTGCACGTTTTCGACCTGCGAGTGAGCTTCCAGCCATTCGGCAACGCGCTGGGCGTTTTCGAGATGACGTTCCATTCTTAAGGACAGGGTTTCAATCCCGAGGTTAATCAGAAAAGCGTTGAACGGCGAAGCCGCATTACCCATATCACGCAATAGCTGGGTGCGGATACGCAAGATATAGGACAAGTTGGCGCCCAGTGGACCGTTTGGCCCGAAGTCGGTGCCAAATACCAGGCCGTGATACGACTCGTCTGGTTCATTAAACCAAGGGAATTTCTCTGGGTCCGCGGTCCAATCGAAGTTCCCGGAGTCGACGATGACCCCGCCTAGGACGTTCGCGTGCCCACTGAGGTATTTCGTTGCCGAGTGGATGACAATGTCCGCGCCGTGTTCGAAAGGTCTAAACACCGTGGGCGGCGTCAAAGTGGAATCGATGATCACGGGGATGCCTGCCGCGTGAGCAACGTCCGACACTGCTCGTAAATCGAGAACATCCGCTTTAGGGTTCCCAAGCACTTCGGCAAAGACCGCCTTGGTGTTGTCCTTGATGGCGTTTCGCCACTCCTCGATATTGTGGGGATCCTGAATAAAGATCGTTTCAATACCCAGACGTGGCAGAGTGTGTTTGAACAGGTTTTGGGTACCGCCATAGAGTGATGCAGACACGACCACAGAATCGCCTGCCCCTGCCACATTGAGCACACTCAGCGTGGTCGCGGATTGACCAGAAGACAGTAGAACAGCACCTACGCCACCTTCAAGCGCAGCAATCTTATTTTCCACAGCGTCGGTGGTGGGGTTCGTGATGCGGCTATAGATAGGTCCAAGTTCAGACAGCGCGAAACGACCGGCGGCAACAGCAGTGTCGGGAAAGTTAAAGCTGGTGGTCTGATAGATCGGCAACTGAGTTGCCCCATATTCTGAATCCACATCCATACCCGCATGAATCTGTCGGGTCGCTAGTCCCCATGTGGACTGGTCAGCAATATCGCGTTGTGCCAATGCAAAGACTCCTTCTCAAATCAAGGGGTCTTCTCAACGCCCGTCTGCCGCGCAGGTAAACTATGACGTGCGCGAAGACCCGCGCTTGTCTCTATTTGTTATGAGACCTGGTCCTCACCCGGGGCACCCCACCGCGGTGGAGGGTTGCCGGTCAGTAAGCCGGGGCATTACTACTGACACTCGTGACCAATACGGACTACTATGCCAGAAATTCGGCGAATCCGCGACTCGGTATGACCCAAATTGTCACTCGGAGCAGAATAAAGGTTAGTCGGAATCTGATTCGCAAATCAACCCTCCAAAATGGCTCCGACAAGTTGTATTGTTATGCCATGGAACAACTCGGATACTTTGATGAGATCACAGCCGATGACCTGAAAGCCATGGCTGAAGCCAGCGGTCCGAAGGTTACAATATTTCTGCCGACCAATCCTCCCCAACACCAACCAAAAGACACGGCCACTCGCGTCAAATCGCTGGTGAATGAGGCTCGCCGCAAACTTGTCAATGCCGGCGTCCCCGAATCCGACGCAAAAGACATGATGGCACCATTCGATGCCATCGCGACTGATGCCCCGTTTCTCCGTCAGCAGGGTGAGTCCCTGGCCTTGTTTGCAGCGCGGGGTCTAAACTTAATCTATCGCCTGGGGGTACCGCTTACCGAGTACACCCACGTCGCAGAACATTTTGTGCTGCGACCGATCTCCGAAGCTCTTACGAAGTCTCATGCCTACTACGTCTTGGCCGTCTCCCGTAATAAGGTTCGTCTACTGGACGCTACCAAAGACTCGGTCGTGCGCCTGGACCTCCAGGATATTGTGCCGGAATCCCTGGAAGATGTGGTCGATACCGACGACCGCCAAACCCAATTACAAAACCGCAATATCGGCGGTGGTAGCGCCGTCTTCCACGGACAAGGCGGCGCTGCAGACAATCAGGAAACGGAAAACCATCGATTCCTTCATGAAGTCGGCTCTTCTCTAGGCGACTTGTTGGGTCGGGCACGTTCTCAACCGATGGTTTTAGCAGGCGTGACCGAAAATGTCACAGCAATTAAGGCATCTTCCTCGTACCCTGTCATCGCTGAAGACTTCATTGCGGGCAACCCTGACACTTCTACCCCACGAGAATTACAGCAATCTGGATGGAACGTCGTCCGCCCGCATTTTGCGGCCAATGACGACGCCGCTTATAACCGGTTTGCCGATGTTTCCGGTACCGGTCTAGGCGAAACCCAGCCCGACCTGATTCGCGAGGCCGCAGTGGCCGGACGCGTTGACACCTTATTCATCAACCCATCGCTCAATGCCTCGGACGGCACCGGCGACGTCAATACTGCTATTTTGCACACGAAACTTAATTCCGGTGATATCGTCATTATTTCCGATGGCCGCGTTGATAATGTTGCCGCGTTGATGCGCTACTAGAACGCCTAGCGAACCAATAGCCCCTGAGTTTTGGCTCACACCGTCCAAGAACTCAGGGGCTTCTGATTGAGATGCGCGTCCTCGATCGGGTCAAATCAGACGTGTGCACCAACAATTCAACTATTTTCGAGTAATACGCCAAATACGCTCCAATAATTCATAAAACCCGGAATGTTGGCATTGACATGGCCGCATTCGACAAGAGGCCGCGACAACGCCTCTCGCAGGATTCGCACAATGTGACATATTTCTCGGCTCTTTGTGATCTCGTGTCATGCTGATGGACATGCGCTTGGATCATGTTTCTTATGCTGTAGGTCCTGAGGGACTCCGTGCCACTGCTGACAAGGTTGCCGAGATGCTCGGTATCGACTGGGTCAATGGTGGCGTTCACCCGCGCTTCGGGACGCGTAACGTTTTTTTCCCGATGAAGAATCGCCAGTACTTCGAACTTGTCGAGGTACTTGAACACCCTGCCGCAGAAAAGGCTCCATTCGGTCAAGCTGTACGTGCTCGTTCGAATATGGGCGGCGGGTGGATGGGCTGGGTCGTCTCTGTCAATGATATGAGCCCGTTCGAAGAACGTCTCGACCGCCGGGCTGTTCCGGGAAGTCGTACATTCCCTGACGGCCGTACTTTGGAATGGCAGCAAATCGGCATTAAAGGCCTCATCGCCGATCCACAGGTTCCATACATCTTGAAGTGGAATGAGGGTACCGAAGCGTTACATCCATCTCAGGCTGAACCTGCGCAGGCGGCCATTGAGTCGATCACGATTGCTGGAAATCGACCGCGGGTTCGAGACTGGTTGGGTCTCAGCGATTCCGATGAACTGGTCGAAGATCTTAACATTAAGTACATCTCACCGTCGGGCACCCCAGGTATCGCTGAAGTCACCTTCTCGACACCCAAAGGTTTAGTTACCATCTAAGACTCCCTACGGACCACTAGAACAACACAACGGTCATAGATCTCTCCGGCGCCGCAGCGCGAGACAGATCTATGACCGTTGGCCTTTAAGGAGTCATATGCGGTAATTAGGCCGCTTGGGTTTGGATACGCAGCATGTTTGCCCAGGGATCTTCAAAGCCCAAGCTCTTACCGTCGTCTACCACTTGCACGCCGAAATGCTTGACTCGCTCTGCGACTTCACCAACATCGTCAGCAGTTGGCAGGATGATATCAACTTCACCCAAACCGAGGGTCTTATTGCGTCGTCCTGCCCCACGACTGTTCCAGACATTCATTGCCATATGGTGGTGATACCCGCCTGCGCTAACAAATAACGCGCCTGGCGTATTCGCATGGGTGGCGTCAAAACCGAGCCAGTCGACGTAAAACTTTCGCGCTGCGTCGATGTCACCGACTTGTAGGTGCACGTGACCAATTACCGCATCACCGATTGCTGGGTTTTGCACAGCGTCTTCGGTGAGGTAATCACGCAGGTACTGGTTAGGGTCTAGGAACAAGGTATCCATCTCTATTTGCCCGTGTACCCAGCTCCATTCGCTGCGGTCACGGTCCCAGTACAGCTCAATGCCGTTACCTTCTGGGTCGTTGAAGTAGAACGCTTTGGAGACCAGGTGGTCGGAGCTTCCCGTGAAGCTATTCGGCGCGTAGCGGGCAACTGAATACACTGCGGCTGCGAGCGCAGTTTCGGTCTCGAATAGGATCGCCGTGTGGAAGAGTCCGGCTTCGCGGCCTGAAGCATGCTTGAATTCTGGCGCATGTTCCAGGATCACCAATGGGCGCTGATGGCGGCCAATGATTGCTGACCCCTCTTGTTGCGCGATAACTTTTAGGGGAAGCGCCTGGGTGTAGTACTTGATCATATTGTCAAGGTCAGCGACTTTTAAGGTCACTGCACCCATCTCCGTCTGGTCTGCGAGACGGGCATTGTCAAAAGTCTCTACGTTATGGGTCATGTCAGTTCCTCGCTACTGCATCAAAGTTCACGCTGGGCCACGCTCCTTTAAAATTTGAAGCATCTGCTTTCACTATATATGACTTGCCGCAGAAAGTCATACTCGCAAGTGAGGCTCAAAAGATCGAACCAGCTATCGGGATACGCTGTTCGTCATCCACTGCAAATAACCGCCACTGCCCTCGACTATTGGGGCGACGATGACTTCTGGCTCCTTATAGGAATGATTGGTAGCCAGACACTCCTTGACACGTTCTATGGTGGCCACGGTGGTTTTGAACGACAACAAAAACTCAGGGTCGCGATCGGCTTTCCCTTGCCATCGGTAGTAGCTAGTCACCTGGGAAACTTGCACACAAGCAGCTAGCTGCTGTTATATGGCTGCCGCGGCGAGTTGGTCAGCTTCTTCTGCGGTGTCGGTGGTTGTTTGAATGATTACGAATTCGTGGGACTTCATGCCGCCAGTCTGCTTGACGTATCCTGTGTTGAAAAGACAGTAGCGACCGGAGCCCACAATCCCTAGTCTTTGCCACGCCCGGCTTCGAGAAGGTCACCGAGATAAGTGAAGGAGCCCTTGCGTCGATGAGCATAAAGCGCGCCTGCAATCAGAACTGATGGCGCCAGAGCGACAATCATGTCGGTCATTGTGTCGGTATTATCAAGCTGAGCGCTCGCATCGAATATGAGGTCAAAAACGAATTCGGCGATCTCCCACAGCAGGGCGATGAATGCTTTGACCGTGATGAGCACGACCATCTCCAACCACACCGGCAGGTGGAGCTGATACGTGTGTAGGGTCTTGGCCAGAGCTATCACCAGTACGAAGCTGATAACGAATCCTGAGTAGCAATGCACGAGGGTATCCCATGGCGACCAGGCTTCATACCAGTTCCAATACCCTCCCAAATAGGGGCCGGCACCGATCAGTACTGCGTATTGGATCTGAATGCTCAGCGGAACTTTAACGCCGGCCCATCGTTCTGCCAGCCATGGAGTCGCCACCAGCGGGACGAGCACCGTAGCGGTCAATGCCTCGGGCCACCATTGGTTGTACAGGGCCAGAGCTGCCGACCCAAGGAATACTAGGCCGGTGACGACCATGGACATATGAGGCGTAGACCGAATCGTGGATAGTTGCGACATTGTTCCCACGCTAGCCTGTGCTGGCCCGTATTACATCAGCTCCTAGACGATGAAACCTCATCGTTGTTCTAGGCGGAGCATTACATTGCGGCAAAGATCGCGACGAAATGACACGTCCAAGCGATAATCGTATAAAGATGAAAGATCTCGTGGTAGCCAAAAGTTGCAGGAAAGAAATTTGGGTATTTGGTAGCGTATGCGATGGCACCGAGGCTGTAGAAGACGCCACCAAGAATAATGAACCAGACAACCCAGTTGCCGCCCAATGCATGAAAGTCTGGGAGGAACCAGACCGCAACCCACCCCAGCGCTAGGTACACGGGGACAAAGACCCACTGGGGTGCAGCCGACCAGAACTGTCGCAGCAAGATTCCCGCTATGGCTCCGGCCCAGACGACAGTGAGGAGGAAGTCGCGCTGGTCAGGTGCCAGTACTAATACCGCCAACGGGGTGTAAGTACCGGCAATAAGCAAAAAGATATTTGAATGGTCTAACCGTCGCAGAAAAGCATTCAGCCTAGAAGACCAGTTTCCCAGGTGATAGATAGCAGAGGCACCAAAAAGTAAGACCGACGTGGTACCGAAAACTGCGACACTCAATCGGTGGCCCAGGGTTTGTGGGATAGCAATCGCGGCCATCACTGCACATAACACCACAGGCGTGGCGATCAGATGAATCCATCCACGGGCGCGTGGCTTGAGCGGCAAAGGGTCAGGTGATGGGGCTTCATGTTGCGTCGTCTCAGTAGATGACATGGATGCTCCTGACGTGTGGCGCTGTCAATCTCGGAAATCTCAGACTGTTTGATGTGAGTCCAGTCCCGCTGTTGAACCCATATGCCACAGTCTCTGGGTCATTCGATACCAGACAGTCTATGTCACGGCGTGGCGGAGTTCTCACGTCCCCATAGGCGCTTGGGTGTGAACAATCCGCTTGTGTAAGTTGGCTCGCTTCATGCGGGTGCTGGCCGAGCAGACCCCCACAGCGGCTTCGACAGGCTTTGTCTCTGGTGGCGGAGCTCAGATCCATGAAAAACTTGAAGTCCCCGGCTCAATGATGGGACATCCAATGAACATCCAACACCTCAACCCCGCTGGATTACATACCAATCCCGCCTTCTCTCAAGGTGTCGTGGTGGGCGCCGAGCAGCTGGTAGTTGTCGGTGGCCAACAAGGTACCGATTCAGCGGGTAATGTGATCGCCGCGGACCTCAGAAGGCAAACACAACAAGCACTTCGTCATGTCCTGACAGTGTTAGCTGAAGTCGGTGCTGATGCCAGCCATGTGGTCAAGCTCAACATTTTCCTAGACGGCGCGGCGGATGCCCAATCTGGCTACGTCTCGGCGTTTGAAGTCTGGGGCGCACATCCCACCGCAGTGACAGTAGTGCAGATCGCTGGATTCTCGCGTCCCGGGGTCCTAGTCGAAATCGATGCACTTGCCGTGGTCCCCGACAACTCCAACTCAGCAGGATGGCCTCGACGACGAGTCGGCTCGTTGGACAATGTGGTTACAATCGTCTTATGCCTGTTGCCCGTGCTGATCGTCTTGTCCACCACCTATGCCCAGAGGTACCGGCAGAGTTGGCGATTGGGATTGCACACTACAACTGGCACAATGCTCAGGTCGTTGAGCGCGGTAAGGACCATGTGATCCTCATCGCTGACGAGCTGGCTGTTGCACGCCTCCCCCGCAAAACCACCCCGCAGCTTGCCCGAACGATACGGCTCATCGAGCAACTGGAACTGCCGTGGCTGCTACCGAGGGCTTTATCAGCTGTGGATGACGGCGTATTGCAAACCTACGTCCCGGGTACTGCGCACCCGCACGGTACGGGTGACCCTGGCACGCTAGCTGATATCATCAACGTCTTTGCCGACTACGACACCACCGGATTGGCATTAAACGCCCCGTTTGCACAGCGCGGTCGGTTCACAAAAGCCATGCTGACCGCCCTAGACGCTGTCGTGGAAGACCATATGGCTCGGGAGATTGCTGAGCACGTTCATGGTTGGACCGACGATGGTGTTGGCGCAGGTCTTGTGCACGGCGACCTTGCCGGACATAACATGCACTGGGTCGATGGTGAACTGGTAGGGATTCTGGACTGGGATTATGCGGCGCGCTGGGATACCGCGCTGAATGCCACATATCTGAGCCTGTGGCACGGCGTGGATCTTGAGACCATTACTCCGACACCTCACCGCGCGCGCGTCTGGTCCGGTGCCCTAGGTTTATATTCGTTAGCCAATGCGTTGACCTGGGATATTTCCGCTGCCGGCTGGCGACGTCTGAATAAGAAAGTTCAACCCAGGATCTTGGCAGCCCACCGTGCACTGCCGCATGCTGAAGTTTAGCGTAACCGGTCAGGGGCTAGGGCGGTCACCGAAGCGTGGCTAACCCACTCCCCTGCCGTTCCATCAATCATGAGGTCGGCGGCCAGGCGCGCAAAGCCCAGCGAGGTTTGGAAACCGTAACCAGATTGGCCTGCCAACCAGAAGAATCCAGGCTGGGCGTCGTCGAACCCGACCACCGGGGTGCCGTCCGCTGCTTCGGTGCGTAATCCCGTCCAGGCCGACCGCACACCGGTAATGTGCAGGGTCGTGTCGGCCTCAATTTCTTGTATCAGATCGTCAATGTCATTGGCCCGAGGCTGGGCATCGACCGCCGGTGAGGGTTCGGCCTCTTGAGGCGAAGCCAGGATCGCGTCTTCGGTCTCGTAGCGGTAATAGTAGCCATCGACTTTCATCATCATGCACCGATCCGAACTAATTGGCCGGTCAAGACCTAAGATCGCTGCGGTGCGACGTAGGGGCGTCAAGCCCAGCGGACTGGCACCACATAATTGGGCGACCTGATCAGCCCAAGCGCCAGCGGCATTAATGACGACGTTGGACTGATATTTCCCCTGAGTTGTCGTAACGTACCAGGTGCCATCGATGTGTTCCGCCGCGGTCACACGTTCACCAAGCCGAATCTCACAGTGCTCGGCTTGGGTAACCAACCAGGCCATCATGGCGTCTGCTCCGGTGCGCAAAGAGCGCTCATCGAGTGCACCTGCGGTGAATCGTTCGGGTCGTAATTCCGGCAGTAGCTGGCGAACCGCATCTCGGTCTTGAAGAGTTTGTCCAGGATAAGCGTGGGCTGCTATTTCTGTCTCCGTGCCGACCATCATAAACCGCGAAGGCCACGCGACCGGTTGTGCTAACACTTGTTGTCTTGCAAGCAGCATCTCGACGCTAATATCGGTGAGTTCTCGGACCGCAGGTGGTCCATAGCCTAAAACGAGCTGCTGGGCCGAGCGGCCGGAGGTGTGATAGGCCAGTTGGTCTTCTGCTTCCAGCAGGGTTGCGGCTTGGCCGCGGTTTGACAGTTCAGCAGCCAGGGATATGCCGGCAATGCCGCCTCCGATAATGATCATGTGTGCTCCTGGTGAGGGGTGCTGCTTAAATGCACCAGCACGGGTGGCTACACCACCCGCGCTGGCGAGACCGGCAACTGGGTTAGCCGATCTTTTCTAAAATGATTTCTCGAACACGACCAGCATCGGCTTGTCCTTTCGTGGCTTTCATGACCGGGCCGATCAGCGCTCCGACGGCCTGCATGTGACCACCCTGGATGCGTTCGACAACATCGGGGTTGGCCGCCATGGCTTCTTCGACGGCTGCAGTCAGAGCGCCGTCGTCGGAGACCACGGCCAAAGATCGGGCGGCCACGATGTCTGCTGGGCGACCTTCACCGTCGGCAATGTGGCCCACGACCTGACGCGCAATTTTATCGTTGATGGTTTTGTCAGCGATAAGTTTTTCGATCTCGACGACATCGGCCGGGGTAACACCCAGCGCTTCTGGGGAAACACCGCGCTCATTGGCGATGCGCGCGATTTCTCCCATCCACCATTTCCGGGCGGCTTCGGGGCTGGCTCCGGCCGTGATGGTGTATTCGATTTCATCGAGCACACCAGCGGCCACGACGTCGCGGAACTCGGTATCGGAGAACTGCCATTCTTCGCGCAGTCGACGACGACGCTGGACTGGGTTTTCTGGCAGATCGGCACGTAGACGCTCGATCCACGCCGCATCGGTGACAATCGGCCCCAGATCAGGATCTGGGAAGTACCGGTAGTCATCGGCGTCGGACTTTGGGCGGCCCGAACGGGTTGAACGGGATTCTTCTTCCCAGTGCCGGGTTTCTTGAGTGATGGTGCCGCCGGAGTCCAGAACTTTGGCTTGGCGAATGATTTCGGATTCCACTGCCGCAGCCACCGCGCGGGTCGAGTTGACGTTTTTGGTTTCCGTGCGGGTGCCAAACTCGGTGGCGCCGATCGGCATCAACGACACGTTGGCGTCACAGCGGATATTGCCGCGTTCCATCCGTGCATCGGACACGCCAAGGGCCTTGACGATGTCCCGGATCGTGGACAGGTAGGCGCGGGCCAATTCGGGGGCGCGTCCGCCGGCCCCGACGATGGGTTTGGATACGATTTCCACCAGTGGAACACCGGCACGGTTGTAATCCACCAGCGACGATGAGGAATCGTGGATGCGGCCGCCGGCACCACCGATGTGGGTCAGTTTGCCAGCGTCTTCTTCGATATGGGCACGTTCAATTTCAACACGGAAGATTTCGCCGTCGTCGAGTTCCACATCGACCCAGCCGTCATAAGCTATGGCCGGTTCTTCCTGGGATGTCTGGTAGTTCTTGCCCAGGTCCGGGTAGAAATACTGTTTTCGAGCGAACCGCGACTCGGGGGCGATCGTACAGTTCAGGGCCAGGCCGAGTTTGATGCCGTAATCAATGCCAACGGCGTTGATGGTCGGCAGGGTGCCCGGCAGGCCGAGGTCTCCGGCGGTCACATTCGAGTTGGGTTGGTCGCCGAACGCGTTGGTTGCGGTTGAGAACATTTTCGTTTCGGTATTTAGTTCAACGTGAACTTCAAATCCGAGAACGACTTCGTATGTTTGCAAGGCTTTTTTCATGATGCTGCTCCTGCCGTGGTCTGTTCGACGACGGCGCTGATGCGATAAACCAGTTCGTCTGCGTAAGGTGGTGCACAAATGTGCACACCGGCCACGCTGGCGGCCGGCAATCCTGCCAGAGAGGCCCCGACACCTGCGGTGGCCGACTCGTATTCTTTACCTTGGATGGTGGTGGCGGGCACAGCCAGCGCATCTACGGTTTCGAAGGCCGTGTGGTGGTCGTTGATGATCGCGGTGCGTACGCGTTGTGCGGGGCGGAAGTGCGATTCGATCGTGCCAGTAGACAGCATTTGGGTGCCCAACATGACCCGGCGCTTGGTGGCATAACCAAAGCCAGCCCCGCGTGAGGCGGTGATGACGTCTTGGACGGTCGCGTTGGCCGGGGTCACGCGGTTACCGAAACGGATCCCGTCGAATTTGGCCAGGTTCGCCGAGAATTCTGCTGCCCCAATAATGTGGGCGGCCTGGCGGGCCTGGTCCAGGGATTCTAAGGTGACTTCCATGGTGGTGATGCCAGCGTCATGTAGCGCACGAACTCCGTGCTGGTATGCGCTCCAGGCATCATCTGAGACGTTGTCTGGCTGGGTGACAGTGATCCCCAGGGTCACACCGTCTACGCCAGTGTCGGTCGCGAGGTCCCATTCGTGGTGCAGGCTAGTCGGATCCAGCTGATCCGCACCGACTAATATCTCGTGCAGTGCTTTGGCATCAGCGGTGGTGCGAGCAACCGGGGTGATGGTGTCCATGGACGACACTGCGGCCACGAGGCCATAACGAGAGATGGCCCCGTAGGTTGGTTTGACCGCCACGACACCGGTTTCTGCGGCACTATGGCGTGCCGTACCTGCTGTGTCAGATACCACTGCAAACGGTGCTTGATGCTTGGCTACGGCTTCATGGGCACCAGAGTCGTTGCCCATGCCGAATTCGGCGACCCGGGTCTTACCTAAAATTGGGAGTCCGGCTTCGCGCAGGCGGGTGACGACGGTGGCTTCGTATGGGGAAACCCAACCGTCGAGGTAGGCCGAACCGGCAGCGGTGGGCATCTCGGTGGTGACGATGACGTCTGAGAGCACCACGGGGACACCGGCCAGTGGGTGGTCGTATTTGCCGGCGTCGACATCGGCGGCAACAGCCAGAGCATCCTCACGGTTGACGTGCACGAATGCCTCGGATGCGACATCCAAGTGGGCGGTGACCAGCTCGACGGCGGTGGTTTCACCGGCACGAAGTTTCTCCGCCATTTCGGTGGCGGTTAGCTGTGTGAGACTCATTATTCTCCGTCCAGAATCGCAGGGACCATGAATTGTCCGTCTTGTGCTTCAGGAGCACCGGACAGGGCTTGTTCGTTGGTCAACTCGTTGGCGACCACGTCGTCGCGGAGCACGTTGTTGACGGGCAGCGGGTTGACGGTTTCGGCCAGCTGATCATCGGCGGTGACCGCCAGGGATTCGATGATCGGATCGAATTCTGCCGCCAGTTTCTTGCGGTCTTCCTCCGTCAGTGCTATGTGCGCGGTCGCTGCTATGTTGTCAACCATGAATCTCCTTTACTAGAAGTTGTTGAGTTTAACGGGTGGACGTACACCATGAATGTTTCGAGTCCTTCTGGGTCTTCCGCAAGACCGGCGGTGTACAAGTTCCAGTCGCGTTCCGGTGCCCGATGAAAGCCCATGGCCTCATACATCGCTTGGGCCGAGGTCATTGATGCCATCGTGGTGATCGCGACTCGATCCAATCCTTGGCTCTGTGCCATATCCAAGGCAAATTGCACGAGTGCACGGCCGACACCGCGGCCCTGGTAGTGCGGGGCAACGGCCAGCATGCGGAATTCACCTTCGTTATCGTATGCCACCTGAGACTTCTGCGAGCCCGGTGGCACAAAATTGACGGCACCGGCTATGGCACCGTCGACTTCGGCGACGTACAGACCGTCCTGCCTGGCCGCCATATCGACAAGGGTTTGCGCATACGACGAGTTCGGATCGATATGTCCGGCCGTCACATATGCTGCCGTGGTCAATTCGCGCACAGCCACAAAGTCGTCGGGTGTTGCGAGTCGGATCGTTACCAACGAACGGTCTCCAGCTGCTGCTGCAGGGTCTCGACCCGGTCGACCGGCCCGGTCGCCGTGACAGTAACGGTCGCGGCGTTCGCGATGAAATCCACGTGGAAATCGGCGATGGCTAGACCGTCCCCAGACCGAGGGAAACGTGCCGTCTGCTCCGCGATCCACTCGGTGGCATCAGCGGTTTCGACACTTCCGGTGAGCTGAGTGCGACCCACCGGATGGTGAGGATCGACGTCAAGCTCGTGGTGGGCGATGCCCAGGCTACCAGCCAGAGTCCAGTCCGGGGTGGTATCGGAAACCTGCCAGGCTGGACGACGCACGGGCACGCCAGCTTCTTGGGCAATCAATGCCCCGGCTGCCCAGTCGTATTCTTGCAAGCCATATTCGGCATACGCATCAAGGGTACCGTCGGCCACCATGCACAGATCCAGCGCAGCGGAGCCCGCCCGGCGGATATCGGAAAATTCACCAATTGTCAGCAATTGTTGGAGTTGTTCGTATTGGAAGCCTCGTCGTGTGGGGTGGTACGAGAACCCAGATGCCAGCAGCCTTCCAGAACGGCCTAGCACCGGACCACCAAGACGCACCGGTTCGCCCGGATCGGTAGGCAAACCTACTTCCAAACGACCTGTCTGGGCGGTGAAGGCGCCCTCACCTGCACTTGCCCACCAGGAGCGGCCAAGGGCCGGGGCCACAATCGCTGCGGCAACCCACCGGCCCTGGTATTCCACCGCGACTGACGAGCAGTAATGGGGCAGGCCGCGAATAAAGTTCGTGGTGCCATCAAGTGGGTCGATTGACCAGCGATACCCGCTGGGTTCCGCCACGGTCGTCGCCCCGTATTCTTCACCGTAGATTTCATCGTGGGGCCGGTAAGACTGCAACACGAAACGAATAGCTTCTTCGGCCCGGCGATCGAAATCGGTCACCCAGTCTGAGCCCGAGGATTTGGTGATTGCTCCAATATCGTCGATACCCAACGGCGCTAGAGTGTCAGGCCGCTGAGCTAATTGGGCCGCACCGGCTTCTGCTGCGGCACGGGCGACCGCTAAAAATGCCTTCATCGTTCTCCTGCTAGCAATTCAATAAATCCTTGCTCATCTAATACTGTCACGCCAAGCGCTTGTGCGCGGTCGAGTTTCGATCCAGCATTTTCTCCGGCGACCAGATAGTCCGTCTTCTTCGAGACCGACCCGGTGGCTTTGCCACCCCGGGTCAAAATAGCTTCCTTAGCTGAGTCCCGGGTGAAGTTCTCCAAGGTGCCCGTCACCACAATGGTCACACCTTCTAACAAGGTCGAATCTTCGGTGACCTCATCGGCCATCGTGACCCCGGCTTTCGCCCAGGCCTCGATAATTTCCACGCGCCATTCGGTTTGGAAAAATTCCATCACGGCACTGGCGATCACTTCTCCCACGCCGTCGACGAAAGTAAACCGTTCATAATCTTCCGCTTGAGCGGCCTCGCGTAGCGCATCCATCGTGCCAAATGACGCGGCCAGTGCACGAGCTGCGGTTGGCCCAACGTGACGGATGGAGAGGGCGACCAATACCCGCCACAACGGCTGTGATTTGGCCTTTTCAAGCTCGTCAAATAGTCGAGTGGTATTGGCGGTAGGTTGACCCGTTGTGCGAGTGTAGAAATATGGGACCAGTTCCCACTGACCAGTGGATTGCCCTTTCGAGCGTTTCTCGCGCCACACTTTCACGTCGGCCAGTTTGGCCTTGAGTTCTTCATCGCCATGCGTTGCCAAATCAAAAAGTTGGCCATCAGAGGTAATGACGCCGGGGCCGGTGGGCTTCACACGCCCGGCATTGTCTGCCGGGTTGGGGCCCGGTCCGTTCGTCAACCAGGTGGCAGCTTCTTCACCGAGCGCTTCGATATCGAAAGCTCCACGAGAGCCGGCATGTTCGATGCGTCCGGTAAGTTGTGCCGGGCAACTTTCGGCATTCGGACAGCGCAGATCCACGTCGCCTTCCTTCATGGGACGCAACAGCGTGTCACACGAGGGGCAGTTGGTTGGCATGACGAAATCCACGACGTCGTCGCCGCGCAGTGGAAGTACGGGTCCGACAATTTCTGGGATGATATCACCAGCTTTGCGCAGCACCACGGTATCGCCGATTTTCACGTTTTTGGCTTTGACTACATCCTGGTTATGCAACGTGGCCATCGATACCGTCGAGCCGTCGACAAACACCGGTTGCATGATTGCATATGGGGTCACGCGACCTGTGCGCCCGACATTAACGGCAATATCGAGCAGTTTGGTGTGGACCTCTTCCGGCGGGTACTTATATGCAACCGACCAGCGCGGGGTACGCGAGGTGAAACCCAGTTGTCGCTGGTAGGTCATGTCGTCGACTTTGACAACGATCCCGTCGATCTGGTGGACCAGGTCGTGACGGTGTTCGCCATAGTGGTCAATGTAGTCAACGACCTGTTTGGCAACCTCCGTGGAGGTGCCCCGAATAAGTTTGGAGTACGGCGAAACCGGCAGGCCCCATTCGGCAAGCTTTTCATACGCCTGGTGCTGAGAGGTGATGGTAGCCCCGGTGACGGTGCCAAAACCGTGAACGAACATCGCGAGCCGACGCTTTGCGGTTTCGGCCGGATCTTTTTGGCGCAGTGACCCGGCGGCTGCGTTGCGCGGGTTGGCAAAGGGAGCCAGCCCAGCGTCGGCACGAGCTTCATTCAGTTCGGTAAAAGCCTCACCGGGCATAAAGATTTCCCCGCGGACTTCGATCTCTTCGGGAACGTTCTCCCCCGACAACTTGGTAGGGATCTCCTTGATCGTGAGCACGTTACGCGTGACGTCTTCACCGATGCGGCCGTCGCCGCGCGTAGCGGCTCGCACCAGGGCACCGTTGCGGTAGAGGAGGTTGATGGCCAGGCCATCGATTTTAACTTCGGTCAGCCAACCAACGTCGTCACCGGCACCAAGACGGGCCAGCCCTGCACCAACGCGGGCGAACCAAGCTTCCAGTTCTTCAACGGAAAACACGTCTTCCAATGAATACATCTGGGACAGGTGCTCTACCGGCGAGAAGACCGCGTTGCCGCCGACCTCTTGGGTCGGAGAATCCCCGGTAACAATGCTGGGGTGTAAGGCCTCGAGGTCTTCTAGTTCTCGAAAGAGCGCGTCAAAGGCCGCGTCAGAGATTTCTGGTTCGTCATTGACGTAGTATGCGCGGCGATGATGGCGTACCTGGTCTTTGAGATTTTCGTAGTGCTCAAGCAGCTGAGGGTCAGGAGTAGTCACATCAGACATTGTACTGTCAGTGCTCAAGGACTTCAGCGACGATCACCGTGACGTTATCCGATCCGTCGGTTTCCAGGGCGAGTTCTACCAGTTGATCGGCCGCATCCTGGACCGTCGCCGCAGAAGCCAAGATCAAGCCAATTTCTTGGTCTTCGACTTTGCCGGTGAGCCCATCGGTGCACAGCAAAAACCGGTCGCCGATCTCGGCGTCCAACAGCAACACATCAGCTAGCAGTCGGAGGGCTGAGCCGACGGCGCGGGTGATGACATTGCGTGCCGGATGTTCACGGGCTTCGTCCGGGGTCAACTGGCCAAGCCGCACCATTTCGGCAACTGCCGAGTGGTCTTGGGTCAGCTGCATGAAGACCTCATCGCTGGCGCGGTAACGATAGGTTCGCGAGTCGCCCACGTTGGCGATGACCAATTGTTCTTTGTCCTGGTGTAGAACATTGGTGAGCAGGGTCAGTGTGGTGCCGGCCCTGCCCGTAGCGATGTCGTACACGTTCCGGTTGGCCTCGGTGAGCCATTCTTGCAGGGTGAACAGTTCTAGAGGCTCGGTGTTATTTTCCCAGGCTGTGGCGAAAGTGTCGATTACTGCGGCTGACGCGAGTTCGCCACCATCATGACCACCCATGCCATCTGCTACTAGGTAAAGCCCATCGCGGATGAGGTAGGCGTCTTCATTGAGGTCTCGGACGTGTCCCACGTGCGTGGCGCCCGCGGCGGTAAAGCGATACATCAGTCAACCTCGATTCCATCTCCGGCACCACGTAGGAGCATTGACGGATTGATAAGTCCAAATCCCCTCACTGACTGCGGTGGCTGTGGAATTAAAATATACCGTTCATCGTCAGCCAATACATTGGCCGTGAGTTGGTCGACCAGGACGGTTCCTGGATCGGCTAGGGCGGTCAGGCGGGCGGCGAGGTTGACCGTGGGCCCGTAAATATCTCCCAGACGCGACAAGACTCGGCCCCACACCACGGATACTCGAGCCGATGGTAACACGGGGTCTTCGCTGAGGGCTTGCGACAGGGCCAGGGCAATGTCGGCGCCGGCTTCTGGTGTTTCGGCGTTGAACAATACTTCATCGCCCACCGTTTTCACTAGGTGACCCCCGCCGACGGCGATGATCTCGGCACAGGTTTGCTCAAAACGCTGCACCATTTGAGCCAGGGTGCGCTCACTCATGGTGCGCGACAGTGCAGTGTAGGACACCATATCGGCAAACCCCACGGCGCGAGCTAATGGTAGTGGGGTGTCATCTTCGGTGCCGTCACGGCCCTCTTCAGAGGCCGCGAGCCCAGCCTCTACCCTCACGGTCAGTCGCTGCAGCGCCGAATTCAGTTGGCGACGATACGAGTAGGTCACAACGTCTTCTAAGGATTCGATCACCGAGGGTAACAGGCGGACGACCTCACGCCGGGCTTCTGGATCACTGAGGCCTTCGGCACTCATCTTGTCTTCGACCAGTGCCTCAATCTGCCAAACGACCATCCGATCAGTCATCTGCCCAATGGAACGGGCAATTGAGATCGCTGTTTCTTCGTTGAGGACATCTTCGCGCACAAGCTCGACGATCGTGGCCATTGCGGCCACGTCTTGTTTCGTGAAGACTTTCTCGTCGGCTTTGATATTTGGAAAGCCCATGGCGCGCCAGATTTTGCGGGCTGAAACGACCGAGACTCCCAGCTCTTTTGCTACATCTCGAGGGGTGAGGAGTCGAGGGCCGCCGATCAATTCTTCGTCAAGCACCTTGATCGCTTGGGTCCAGGACTCCGTAAACGGCTCGGCCTCCCCTAAGTCTGCAGAGCTCCTCGAATCCGGGTGCACCATATCCAAGGGCCGGGTTGGTCTTGAATCGGTCGTCTTGTCACCGGCTGAGTCGTTGCTCACAAGCCCCTACTTTCACTGAGCGAGCCGCTATTGTAGCGGCCATAAGAACCAAAACGTTCCAGATCTACTAGGGTCTGGAACTCTGTAACTTCTGGGATGTCATGCAACACCCAGGTTTGCCCTCGGGAGTTCATCAGGTGCAAGTCTCCTGATCCCCTTCGACGCTGGCGACGGGTTTGATAAATCGTCAGCGAAACCAACGAGTGTAACGCCACCCAGTGACGCTTCACGGCAATGGCTCCCAGTTTATGGGCCACCCGGTGGGTCGTAATTTCATACCGCGACACGAACCACTGCCATACGGGACGGACCACTGTGAGAAAGATGCCGATGGTGATGAGTCCCAATCCAATCGTAGTGATCGTGGGGGCCGCCGTGCGCAAAAAACCTGGCAGCGTGTAGCTAGCCATGACCCCGGACAGAAATCCAGCGGCACCGGCCCATAAAATAAAACTCCAAGCAGGACGGATCAGCACCGACGGATGCGCGCGGGTACGCACCAATAGGTGTTCACCGGTCACATAATGTGATCGCATGCCACTCCTTGGTCTCGTCCAACCGTTTCACGCCGGTCGTAAATGTACAATGTCTGCCGCAAAGATCTCTTCGATTGTTTCGCCTTGTATTAATAGGCTACCTGTCTGCCCCAACCCCACGGCGGTCCCAATAATATTTTTACCATCCGGCATGATCGCCTTGACCCGTTGACCGATTGTACTCATCGTTGCTTCGAACGATTTCGCTTCGGACTGTGCAATAAAACGCTCTACGGCATCGAGCAGCCGTCGACGGGCTGCTATGACGAACTCTTGGGCAGCAATATCGACGTCGTAATCCGCGAGTGCACCCGCTCTTTCGTGTCGCGGTCCTCCGGTAAACCGTAGATTGGTGCCTACACCAACTACTACAGCATTCGTTTCAGGCAACCACTGGGCTAAGATGCCACACAGTTTCTTGCCATCGGCGTCCAACACATCGTTGGGCCACTTGACTGCTGCAGGAACGTCAAGCTCACGGAACCATCGCACCAGTGCGTCGGCGACCACCAGAGTCATCATGCTCATCCGTTGGGGTTCAACATGTGGCCGCAGCACGATCGACATGGCCGCGGCGGTCCCAGGTGGGGTGTCCCACGTGCGATCCAATCGGCCTCGTCCTGCTGTCTGGTTGTCAGTGGCGATCACATCCCCGTGTTTGCGCACATGTTCTGACCCAGTGGCGAGGTCTTGTGTCGAGGGGGTTTGATCGATCCAATACACGCCCGGAGCGATCTGCCGAGGTTCTTCGTGAGCCACCTACTACAACCTTCATTTTAAACAACCGGTAGTATTATCCAGGATACAGGCCATACTCTACTCTGGAGGACCGTTGACCAACCCCGACAAGACTGGTGAGAAGCTGGGCGTTACCACCCCGGATATCACCACCACGGCTGGCAAACTTGAAGACTTTTTCCACCGTCGCGAAGCAGCATTGCTGCCCACCGGACACGGGCCCGTCGACCGCCAACATGCCAGGGGAAAACAGACCGCACGGGAGCGCATAGATGCGTTGCTAGACGACGGGTCATTTGTAGAGTTTGATCAATTGCGCACACACCGAACCACCGCGTTTGGCATGGATGCACGCCATCCAGAAGGTGACGGTGTCGTCGCTGGGTATGGCACAATCGATGGCCGCCACGTCGCCGTCTATGCACAGGACTTCACGGTCTTCGGTGGCTCCCTATCGAAAGTCAATGGCGAAAAGATCGTCAAGACACAAGAATTTGCTGCGACCAACGGCTTCCCGCTCATTGCCATTAATGACGGCGGCGGGGCACGCATTCAAGAAGGCGTCGACTCGCTGGCGATGTTTGCCGATATCTTCCGCAACAATGTCATGGCCTCGGGTGTGGTCCCTCAGATTTCGATCATCATGGGCCCGGCCGCCGGTGGTGCCGCTTATTCCCCCGCCCTGACTGACTTCGTGGTCATGGTCGATCAGACGTCGCACATGTTCATTACTGGCCCGGACGTCATTAAGTCGGTCACGGGTGAAGAAGTCGATATGGAGACCCTTGGCGGGGCCCGCCAGCATAATGAGACCTCGGGTACAGCAGCCTATATGGCCACCGATGAACAAGATGCTTTCAGCTGGGTGTCTGAATTGCTGGACTATCTGCCAGCTCATAACTTTATTACCCAGGAATCGACCTTTCAGCAGGACCTGGAAACCAGTGTCGAAGACCTGGCTCTCGATACCCTCATTCCCGACTCCGCGAACCAGCCCTATGACATGTTGCAGATCATCGCTGCGATCGTGGATGACGGTGCGCTGTTACAAATCCAAGAACGCTATGCGCCCAATGTCATCGTGGGTTTGAGCCGGATCGAAGGCCGCACCGTCGGAATTGTTGCTAACCAGCCATCACAGCTTGCCGGCACCTTGGATATCGCCGCTTCGGAGAAAGCCGCCCGATTTGTGCGGTTCTGTGACGCATTCAGCATCCCCATTGTCACGCTCGTCGATGTCCCTGGGTTCCTGCCCGGGGTGGACCAGGAACATTCCGGAATCATTCGCCGTGGTGCAAAACTCATCTACGCGTACGCCGAAGCGACGGTCCCAAAGATTACCGTCATCACCCGCAAAGCCTTCGGTGGCGCGTACATTGTGATGGGTTCCAAGAAGTTGGGCGCGGATCTCAATCTCGCGTGGCCAACAGCCCAGATCGGTGTGATGGGAGCCCAGGGCGCGGTCAATATCCTGTATCGACGCGATCTGGCCGCCGTAGAAGAAAACGGTGGCGACGTCGAAGCACGTCGCGCTGAGTTAATCGAAGACTATGAAACCGCTTTGCTCAACCCGTACGAAGCCGCCGACTCGGGGTACATTGATGCCGTTATTGCCCCATCAGAAACTCGAGCCCAGGTGGTTCGAGCACTGCGCGCCACGGTAGCCAAACGTGAATCCCGCCCTGCTCGCAAACATGGAAATATCCCACTATGACCCAACCTGAATCAACCGGTATCAAAGTTCATGGCACCGCGCTGTCAGAGGAGGAAACGGCAGCGCTGCTGACCGTCATTAACACCCAGTTAGTGGAATTGCCTCCACCTGAACCGCCGGTGGATTATTCAACGCGTAATCGCGTGATGTCGACATGGCATTCTGATCCCGGCTGGCGTACCCTGCCGCGAGGCTACTAGACACCACCAAATAGACCTCGGTTCCACCCTGCTGGTGAAGCCGAGGTCTATTGCGTTGGTACTGTTTATTTTCGTTTGTCCTGTTGAATAATTGCTTGCGCCCTTGTCTCAGTGGCTTCGTCCTCGACCGTATCCCCAGCGATGGGAGCGATCCCAGGAATCCCGACCTCGGTAACACCTGAGGTTCGTGAACTGAGGCGTCGTGACAACATTTGCGCCAGCTGTACCAAGAGCGAATTGATGATGATAAAAATGATGGCCGCTACTACCAGTGCCTGCATGATGTTGCCATAACCTGCCCCCAGGTGCCGCGAGTAGCGCAACAACTCCGAAAATCCGATGATGTAGCCTAGCGCCGAGTCTTTCAGAATGATGACGAACTGCGAAACCAACGATGGCAACATCGCAACTAAGGCCTGCGGAACTTCCACATAGCGTAAAGATTTCGTGGTGGTCATGCCCACTGCGAGTGCTGCTTCGCGCTGGCCGGCGGGCAGTGAGCGCACACCGGCGCGAACAAGTTCAGCAATGACCGCTCCGTTATAGAGTGTCAGGGCTACGATGACCGCATAGTAGGCCGAGTTGCGTGGGTCAATAACGTTTGAGAGGTACTGAGAGAAAAAGAAGTGCAGGAACACCATCAGTACCAGAACCGGTACGGCACGAAAGAATTCCACGATCACCATAGAGATCCATCTCAGGATACGCACTGGTGCTAATCGCAAAAAACCGAAGAACAGTCCAAAAACAACTGATGACACCACGGCGATGGCAGCAGCCTGGAGGGTGAATGTGAGGCCTGGCAGTAAGTAGTTCACCCAGGCATTGGTATTAATAGCGTTCCACCACAGGTGCGGACTCATCTGTCCTTGGGCGGCTAACGCCTGATAGACCCAGACTAAGACGCCGATGACGATCAACGCCACAAGGATATTCAAGATCGTGATGATACGGCGAGAACGTGGGCCTGGCGCATCAAAGAGAACGTATTGAGTACTCATCGTGTTACCGCCAATCTTTCAGATAGCCACGTCGTCAGCAGGCCGACTGGAATCACGATCAAGCTAAAGCCAATTGCAATGATCAAGAAGATTGCGACCATGAGGTTTGGGTTGAATTCGATCATGGTGCGCATGATGCCCGACGCCTCCATGACTGATGCGGCTGCGGCGACGGTGGTGTTTTTGATCAGAGCGATCAGTGTGTTGCCAATGGGGGTGATCGCTCCGCGCAGTGCTTGCGGGATGATGATGAGTCGGGCGGCCGCAAAAAATCCCAGACCAATGGATCGGGCTGCTTCTGCTTGCCCAAGAGGGACGGTATTGACTCCGGAACGGATAGCCTCGGCAAAGAAGGGGGCATGATAGATCGATAATGCAATGGTTGCCAGCATGAAGAAGTTGGTATCAAAGTCTGGGTGCATATTAATTTGCAGCTGACCCCAAAAGATGAGGACTCCCATCACGACAAGCACTGTCAACGGGATATTTCTTACCAGGTTGATGAATGCCCCGCTGAGCCAGCTCATGGAGCGTACCGGTGAGATACGGAACAGCGCGAGTATGACCCCGAGGGTGAAGGCAAATATTGCAGAGAAGAAAGCCAGTTTCAGGTTGGCCCAAAATCCTTCCCAGATTGGATATTGCTCAAAGAGAAAGAGAATATCTTCCATAGTCCCCTGCCTGGTGTGGTGAGGTGGTGGGTGCTGTGGTGCTCAGGGTTCGGCACCTGCTCACACTTGAGAGGTGCCGAATCCTTTATGCCCAGTTTGTGGCGTGTAGCCGGTGCGGGGCATTGGGTTATTCGCCGCAGGTGACAAGCTCAATATTGTCATTGAGCTCGGCGTTGGCTTCATAGTCGACGCCTTCGGTGTTGGCTGCCAGCAGTTCGTCGATGGTGCCATCGTCTTGCAGTTTCTGGATGGCTTCGTTGACTTGTTCACAGGTTTCGACGTCGCCTTCGGGAAGACCTACGCCGTAGGGTTCTTCGGTGAAGGGGCTGCCGACGACTTTGAATTCGCCTGCGTATTCATCGGAGGCTGCCAGGCCCGCCAGGATGATGTCGTCGGTGGTCACGGCGTCAACCTGACCGGATTGTAAGAATGTCAGGCACTCGCTGTACCCATCTTGTTCGACGAGCTCTACTTCATCGGCATACATGTCGCGGACGTTTTGAGCCGGAGTCGAACCAGTCACGGAACACAGGTTGCGGCCGTTGAGATCTTCTGGACCTTTAATGTCGTTTTCGTCGGTACGAACGAGAATATCTTGACCCGCCATAAAGTACGGTCCCGCGAAGTCGACGCGCTCGTCGCGTTCATCGGTAATCGAGTAGGTTGCAAAGATCATATCGACCTGACCGTTTTCCAGCATGTTTTCACGCTGCGGCGTTGGTGATTCCACCCACTCGATCTGGTCCTCTTGGTATCCCATTTCTGCCAGGACTGCTTTGGCGACGTCGACGTCGAAGCCGGTTGGCGGGTTATTGCCTTCCCGGAATCCCAGTCCGGGCTGGTCGTATTTGATACCTACGGTGACACTGCCGCCACCACCGCCACCGCCCGCAGCGTCATCTTCGGCGGTATCTTCCGTGGCCCCCGGAGAGCAGGCCGATAGAACAAGCAGGCCGGCTGCGCCAAGTGCTGTGATTTTCATCCAAGGTGTCTTCATGGTGAGTACCTTTCAGTGTGTGTAATGAATTGTGATGTGAGGTGTTACTCGGTCAGAATCTTCGATAGGAAGTCTTTAGCTCGACTGGTTTCGGGACCTGTGAAGAATTTCTCCGGTGTGGTGTCCTCAATAACTGCACCATCGGACATGAATAGGAGTCGGTCTCCTGCTTTACGGGCGAATCCCATTTCGTGGGTCACCACGACCATGGTCATGCCACCGGCGGCTAGATCGACCATGACGTCGAGGACTTCTTGGACCATTTCTGGGTCAAGTGCCGAGGTGGGCTCGTCGAAGAGTAGGACTTTGGGTTTCATCGCGAGGGCTCGCGCAATGGCCACACGTTGTTGCTGTCCCCCAGACAACTGAGCTGGCAGTTTACGGGCCTGTTCTCCGACGCCGACGCGCTCAAGGTATTCCATGGCCTCTTGTTCAGCTTGCTTTTTGGATATCTTGCGGACCTTGGTGGGTCCCAGTGTGACATTTTCTACGACGCTCTTATGAGCAAAAAGATTAAAGGACTGGAACACCATGCCCACGTCAGCTCGGAGAGCTGCCAGCGCTTTACCCTCTTCGGGGAGCCGTGCGCCATCAATTTCGATGTATCCACCGTCGTCATCAATGGTCTCCAGGCGGTTGATGGTGCGGCATAACGTCGATTTTCCCGAGCCCGATGGGCCGACGACAATACAGACTTGGCCTTTGGGGATATCCACATTGATATCAGAAAGTGCTTGGAAGCTGCCGAAATGCTTATTTACTCCGGACATTCGAACTAGCGGTGTGTGGCTGGCCTCAGGTGTCATGATGAGCTCCTACAGAACATCCGAATGCTACGGGGCAGCACCCCACGACGGTGTGACTTGCGTTACATCATAACAGGTCAGCCCCTATTTGCCACGGGTGAGTTCAGGGATGTTTTGGCCCAACCATGCGTGTGCGATCCCTGGGCCCTAGGTAAAAGCGCCCTAAGATAAAGCTATGTCTGACTCTTCTATCGATGCTTTGGCCGAAGATTATGCCCGCCAACTTGCAGATCTGAATCCAGTTGTGGCTTCCGAAATTGGATTGGCCGGGTATGCTGATAAACTGCCGGATTATTCTCCCGAAGGTGCCGCGGCGCTCGATACATTACAGGCCGATGTGCTAAAACGCCTGGATGCTCTAGCTCCCCAGTCGGACCAGGACCTGGTGACACAAGACGCTCTCATCGAGCGATTAACTGTCGACCGGGACTTATACGCAACGGGGGTGGTCCCGCTCAATAACATTGCCTCGCCGGTTCAGGATATTCGCGCAACATTTGACCTCATGCCGACCACCACCTCTGAGGATTGGCGCAATATCGCTGCTCGATTGACCAAAGTCGATACCGCCCTACACGGCTACCGCATTCGCCTCGATGAGGCAGTAACGAAAGGGCTAGCGCCCGTACAACGGCAGGTCGATGCCTGTATCGTGCAAGCTCAAGCGGCTGCAGAGAACTTTTTCACCGACCTGGTAGCATCGGCACCCGAACAACCGAATACCTTGCGCACTGAACTGGATCGCGCTGCGCGCCGAGCGGCCCAAGCGTATGCGGATTTTGCCACCTATCTCAAAGACGAGTTACGAGACCGAGCACGGACTACAGATGCAGTGGGCAAGGAGTACTATGCGCTTGCGTCACAAGAATTTCTGGGTACTCAAATCGATTTGGCCGAAACCTATGAGTGGGGCCTAGCAGAGCTGGAGCGAATTGTTAGCGAACAGCAGCGCATCGCCGAGTCTATTCAACCTGGCCTTAGTATCGAAGAAGCTCGACAAGTTTTGTCTGCCGATCCGGCTCGTCAACTCCACGGCACCGAGGCCCTTCGTCAATGGATGCAAGACCTCTCTGATACGACCATTGAGGACATGAAGCAGCATTTCTATATCCCGCCGCCCATGGATTATGTCGAAGCGATGATTGCGCCAACGCAAGATGGCGGTATCTACTACACCGCCCCTTCCGAAGATTTTTCACGACCGGGGCGCATGTGGTGGTCAGTGCCAGAGGGCGAAGACACCTTTACCACCTGGCAACAAACCACCACGGTCTTCCACGAAGGCGTGCCTGGGCATCACCTACAGGTTGCCACAGCGATGTTCAATGCCACCGGGCTCAATTCGTGGCGTCGAAACTGGTTATGGGTATCCGGACACGGTGAGGGCTGGGCATTGTATGCCGAAGATCTCATGAAGGAACTTGGCTACCTTAACGACCCGGGTGATTACTTGGGGATGCTAGATGCCCAGCGGATGCGAGCCGCCCGAGTAGTCTTCGACATCGGGGTGCACTGTGGCTTTACGGCCCCGCAGTCATGGGGCGGCAAGACCTGGGATCCTGAAACAGGGTTCGCATTCTTACAGGCACACCTCAACGAGACTCCCGGCGTTTTAGAATTCGAATTCGTCCGCTATCTCGGCTGGCCAGGCCAGGCACCCAGCTATGCAGTCGGCAAGCGAATCTGGCAGCAGATTCGCGCCGAACACGAACAGGCACCAGACTTTGATCTAAAAACCTTCCACACCCGCGCCCTTCAGCTGGGCTCGATGGGATTAGACACCTTAGAGAGGGCACTTCGATGAACATCCAAATCGTGCTCGGTTCGGCTTCCAGTGCGCGAGCAGATATTTTACGTCGAGCTGGGTTGCCCTTTATTCAACGTCCAGCCGACATTGACGAAGAAGCACTCGCCGCTACTATTGCCCTACCTCGCGACCAAGCCCAAGCACTCGCGACAGCCAAGGCGCACGCCGTGGCTGACCTACTCATCTCGGAACAGCAGGTCACTGGCCCGACGTACGTGATTGCTGCGGACTCGGTGTTTGAATTCGAGGGCCAAGCCTACGGCAAACCCTTGCAAGCAACTGTCGCTCGACAGCGCTGGCACGCTCAGCGTGGCAAGAGCGGCATCTTGCACAGCGGTCACTGCGTCATCGCGATAGTGGGAAAAGAAAAACGCCGAGTTGCAGAAGAAACCGTCAGTGCCGTCGTGTCATTTGCCCAGATGAGCGATGCCGTGATCGACGATTACGTGGCCACCGGTGAACCGCTCTACGTTGCCGGCGGCTTCACGCTTGAAGGTCATGGCGCCACGATGGTTGATCGGGTCGACGGGGACCCTAATGCTGTGCTCGGACTGTCGCTGCGGGCAGTCCGCGAACTGTTCGAGAGCGTGGGTGTCTCACTCACGAAGCTCTGGAAGACAGCCAACTAGAACACAGTTTTGTAGGCTTCCTACAAAAAACCATGCGTTTTTAGCTGACCCGGTGCGTCATTCTGTATGATTTCCACGGATTCGTCCTAAGCTTCATAGGATGGCAACGGTACGCTAGCCCTATCGTGTGCCTATTCTGCGCAGCGTTCCAACCAAGGAGTTAAGTTTCTATGTCCATGACCACTGCGTCATCCTCGATGGTCTACCGACCCTTTTCTAAGGTCTTGATCGCTAATCGAGGTGAAATCGCGGTGCGTATTATCCGCGCTGCACAAGATGAAGGACTAGAAGCCGTCGCAATTTATGCGAATCCAGACCGCGATGCGATGCACGTCCGTCTAGCGGATCACGCGTTCTCTCTCAACGGGGACACCGTAGCTGACACTTATCTAGCCATGGACAAGGTACTCAAGGCTGCCAAAGACTCCGGCGCAGATGCAGTCCACCCCGGTTATGGATTCCTAGCTGAAAATGCTGACTTCGCCCAAGCCGTTATCGATGCGGGCATGATCTGGATTGGCCCTCCCCCGGCTGCCATCCACGCACTGGGCGATAAGGTCGCTGCCCGCCACATCGCTCACAAAGTTGGCGCCCCACTAGCACCCGGAACTGCCGATCCAGTGGAGTCGTCTCAGGAAGTCGTCGACTTCGCTGATGAATTTGGTCTGCCATTAGCAATCAAAGCCGCCCACGGTGGTGGCGGTCGCGGCATCAAAGTCGTTCGCCAACGCTCCGAAATCCCGGAGGCCTACGAGTCGGCCGTCCGCGAAGCTACGTTAGCTTTTGGCCGTGGCGAATGCTTTGTCGAACGCTTCCTCGATGCACCGCGCCACCTGGAAACCCAGTGCTTGGCCGACAAGGACGGGAACGTCGTGGTGATTTCCACTCGTGACTGTTCGCTACAGCGCCGCAACCAAAAACTGGTCGAAGAAGCTCCGGCACCATATCTCACCCCAGAACAAGCACAACAGCTCTACGATGCTTCGGTGGCCCTCCTGCAAGAAGCCGGCTACGTTGGGGCCGGTACCTGCGAGTTTCTCATCGGCCAAGACGGTACGATTTCGTTTTTGGAAGTCAACACACGCCTGCAGGTCGAACACACTGTTTCCGAAGAAGTAACCGGCATCGATCTGGTCCGCGAACAGTTCCGTATCGCCCGCGGTGAGCTGCTAGGCTACGACCACCCCAAGGTCGAGGGTCACTCTTTCGAATTCCGCATCACCGCCGAAGATCCCGGACAAAACTTTATGCCCGCTCCCGGTACCATCACCAAGATGCGTCTGCCCGGCGGACCGGGGGTTCGCATTGACACCGGTGTCGAAGAGGGCGAAACCATCTCGGGAGCGTTTGACTCGATGGTCGCCAAACTCATCGTGACCGGTAAAGACCGCAAAGAGGCACTGCAGCGTTCACAGCGTGCACTCAACGAAATGCGCATCGCAGGCTTGGCAACTGTCTTGCCATTCCACCGCACGGTGATCCAGGATCCGAACTTTGCACCGGAGCTGGATCAGCCGGGCCAAAAAATCCCGGCTGAGGGCCCCTTTACGGTCCACACTCGCTGGATCGAAACCGATTTCATTAACGAACTGCAGCCGCAGTCGGTGGTGCCCGGCATCAACGCTGAGGACGACGTCGAGCGCCGAGTCGTAACCGTGGAAGTCAATGGCAAACGTGTTGAAGTCACCCTGCCAGATTCGCTGGCAGGCATCGCGTCGGTGGACGTTAATGCGAAACCGAAACGTCGTCGTCGTGGGCGTAGTGCCACAGCGACCAGCGGTGCCTCTGCTGCTTCGGGTGACTCGGTCACCTCTCCCATGCAGGGCACGATCGTCAAACTCGGCGTCGATATCGGCGATGAAGTCTCCGAAGGCGACTTGATCCTGGTGCTTGAGGCCATGAAGATGGAACAGCCCATTACCGCTCACAAGGCCGGTAAAGTCACAGAGCTGACCGCAGAACCGGGCACCACCGTCAACGCAGGTGCGATTCTGGCCACTATCGAAGGGTAACGCAGAGTAGGAGTTTTGCAAACGAGCCTACGGCATACATATAATTAACTGTTTTTCAAGTAATTAACAGTTTTTCAAGGTGGCGTCTCCGGACGCCACCTACATTCTTTTGAACTCGCAACAAAGGTACTCCTGATGTCAACGCAACCCGCAGTGACTTCGCATGGTATTCAAGATGATGAGCTGGGTGTCCCCCGCTGGAAAATCATCATGGCCTCAGTTGTAGGCACAACCATCGAATTCTACGACTTCTATATTTACGCCACCGCAGCGGTTTCAGTCTTCCCGCTGATTTTCTTCCCGGGTGGTGACGCGCAAACCGCGCTGCTTGCCTCAATGGCCACCTTTGGTGCCGCCTTCGTCGCCCGTCCACTCGGATCCATTATTTTCGGTCACATGGGTGACCGGCTGGGACGCAAGGTCACGCTCATCGGCGCGCTGCTGACCATGGGTATTGCAACCTTTATCATCGGTCTGCTGCCCACCTATTTCCAAATTGGTCTATGGGCGCCAGCCATGTTGACCATCATGCGCTTCTGTCAGGGCTTGGGCTTAGGCGGGGAATGGTCCGGCGCTGCACTGCTCGTGACCGAAACCGCCAAGCCTGGTAAACGTGCCACCGCTGCCATGTGGCCCCAACTAGGAGCACCTTTCGGTTTTCTCTTAGCCAACGGGTTCTTCCTGATCCTGACCCTGGCTTTTGGTTACAACTCGGCCGAGCACGGTGACAACCACGTCTTTATTGACTGGGTCTGGCGTATACCATTCCTGGCGTCGATCATCATGGTTGCCATCGGCCTGTGGGTTCGTGTCTCTCTGGAAGAAACCCCGGTCTTTAAGCGAGCTATTCAAAAAGACGAACGCGTCAAAGCCCCGCTGAAAGATGTCTTTCGCGAAAACTGGTGGCAGCTGATTCTGGGTACATTCATCATGTACGCCACCTACGTATTGTTCTACCTGATGACCACTTGGATCCTGTCGTATGCCATCGGTGCACCAGACGCCGGTGGACTGGGCACTTCCTATAACGACTTCTTGGTCATCCAGTTAATTGCGATCCTGTTCTTTGCCGCATTCATTCCGGTGGCTGGTATCCTGGCCGACAAATTTGGGCGCAAACCCACCATGCTGGTCATCACCACGCTGTTGGTCGTCTTTGGCCTGTCGTTCGGTTGGTGGCTCAACGCTGACATCATCGTCAGCGCTGACGGCAGCCTAAACACCACACGAATGGTGCTGTTTATGATCACTGGTATGGCTCTGATGGGTTTGACCTTCGGTCCAATGTCCGCAATCTTGCCGGAGCTGTTCCCAACCGAAACCCGCTACACCGGTTCCGGTATCGCCTATAACGTCTCCTCGATTCTGGGGGCTGCGCTGACACCATTCATCGCGACCTGGCTCATGGGTAGCTTTGATGTTTCCTACGTTGGCTATTACTTGGCCGCGGCATCAGTCATCACGCTGATCTTCTTGGCTCTGAGCCCAGAGACCAAGTACCGTTCACTATCTGACCTCGATCAGGACGAGATCCAGCGAACTCGTTAAGTTTCGAATCAACAAACCTCACAATGCCCGGGCGCATATCGCGCCCGGGCATTGTGCATTTCACCCCGGCGGAGCCACACCAAGTGCCATGGCAGCAAACAATGAACCCCTATTTAGGGTAGTTCGCTGCGTAGTTCAGAAACCATTCCAGTACATCAGGGTCCGCTGCGGTTTCGGTAGCGACCTTCTCAGGGGTCATGCCTTGGAAGACGCGTTTGATCGGGACTTCCATGAGCTTGCCGGTCTTTGTCATCGGCACACCGGGTGCAATGATGACCTCATCGGGCACATACCGTGGGGAGAGCTCGGTACGGATAGTCTCAATGACTTTCGCCTTGACCGCTTCTGGATCTGCCTTGGGGTCACGGGGCACCACGAATAACGGCATGTAATAACCACCCTCATCGAGTTCGGCACCAATAACCATTGACGCGGTGACTTCTTCGAGCGCATCTACAACCTGGTACAGATCGGAAGATCCCATGCGGATCCCACCGCGGTTCAGTGTGGCATCCGAACGGCCGTGGATGACAAAGGAGAGCCGCTCGGTTTTGGTGGCGAAATCGCCGTGGTACCAAATGTGCGGGTCCTGACTGAAATATGCGTCGCGGTAACGGGCGCCGTCGTCGTCATTCCAGAAATACAGCGGCATGGTGGGCATAGGTTTGGTGATGACCAACTCACCGACCTGTTCGGTCACCGGTCTGCCGTGCTCGTCATAGACGTCGGCGGCGACCCCTAAGTGCGGGCCCATGAGTTCGTTGATCCGGACCGGATCCATCGGATTAGACCCGACAAAGACCGAGCAGACGTCGGTGCCGCCGGAGTCGGAGCGCAACCGTATATCGGGGTTCACTGTGTCATATACCCACCGCCAGGTGCGCGCCGGGAGCGGTGAGGCAGAGACGAGCATATCGGTCAGGTGGGAGAGGTCGTAGTGGTCCCTGGGAATGAATTCAGATTCCTGGACACCAGTGAGAATGGCGGCCCCGCACCCGTAAAACGCGACGCGTTCATTGGCCAAGATTTCGAATTGCCGCCCCGGTCCCCCGGCAAAAACCGCACCCGAATAGGTCACGGCTTTGGCACCGATTATCAGCACAGCGACCTGCATATTCCACAGCATCCAGGTCGTGGAGGTCGAAATATAAACGGGTGCGCCCTTGGGCACCCGGTAGTGCAGACCGAAAGATTTGGCGATTTCTAACACCGTACCGCCATGGCCCTGAACGATACCTTTGGGTGTTCCTGTTGTGCCCGAGGAGTAGAGCACCCACAGCGGATGAGAAAAGTCTACGGGTTCAAATTTCGGCTCGCGCGGTTGGGCGATAATGTCGTCATAGCGAGTTGTGGTGACTTCGTGTGTTGCCACGAGCTCAGCTACGGTTTCGCTCACACCGGTTCGGGCGTTCTCCACCAGGATGTGGTGCTTGACTGAATCCAGGTGGGCCAGGAGTGCATCCAGGTCATCGGTTTGGTCGCGCAGTGTGCCGCCCAGTTCGAGGGCGTCAATGGTGATGAGGACGGTGGGTTGGAGTTGCTGAAACCGACTGACGATGCCGGTGACACCAAAATCGACGTTGACCACCGACCAGATGGCCCCGACGGCGGCGCTGCCGAGGAGCCCGACGATGGCCTGCGGGATATTGGGCATGGCTGCCGCAACGACGTCACCGGGACGCACGCCGATGCTACGCAAATAGTCTGCAAAGGCTCCAACATGCTCATTGAGCTGTTTCCAGGTCAGTGCGGTGCGGTTGAGGGATTCATCGAGTCCGATGATGGCCTCTTGGTCGGCCATTTCACGGGCGTGGCGCAGCACGTTTTGGGCGTAGTTGACCTTGGCGCCGCGCCCCCAGTGCGCGTTCGGCATGCGACCTGTGAGCATGTCTGCGGTGGGTTTTTCACCGATGACGTCAAAATACTCCCAGATCTCGGTCCAGAACAGTTCTAGGTCATCCACGGACCACTGCCACAGATCTAAATAGCTTGCCATGGTCAGGTCATGTTTGGCGTTCATATCCACCATGAACTGATACATAGCGGTCGCGCGCACGTCTTCTTCGGCAGGCTGCCACAAAATATGATCAGTCACGATATCCCCCAGCACCGTACGAGAGCATCATGGTTTTCAGTGTAGTCCCTGGCCAGGTCCCGGCGCAGCCGGAATGCGGGTCGGGCGGTTAGAACTGTTCGCGCTTGTGTAATTGGCGGGCCACTTCGGCCACCGTGCCTGACAGCGACGGGTAGATCGTAAACGTCTCGGCTAAGTCATCCACATGAAGTTTTTGCGATACAGCCAGTGACAGCGGATAAATCAAATCCGAGGCACGTGGTGCCACAATCACCCCACCCACGACGTGGCCGGAACCACGCCGTGCGAAGATTTTCACGAAACCTTCATCGACATTCATCATCTTGGCGCGCGCATTAGACGCCATGGGGATCATGTACTCATCAACCTGGTATTCGCCGGTGGCGACCATAGCAGCGGTGACCCCGACCGTAGCAATCTCCGGAGAGGTGAAAATATTGGAGGCTACCTGGTTGCGCGAAAACGGCTTGACGACATCGCCAAGAATGTGGTTAACGGCGATCCGTCCCTGCATCGCAGCCACCGAGGCAAGGGCCAGGCGCCCGGTGCAGTCCCCTGCAGCATAAATCCCCGGCACCGAGGTGCGCGAGACCGCATCAATTTTGATGTGACCAGACTCGGTCACTTCCACGCCGATGTTTTCCAGTCCCATCCCGGTGGTATTGGGGATACCCCCGACCGCTAGCAGACAGTGCGAGCCTTCCACGTAACCACCGGCAGATAGCTCAACTCGGACGCCGTCTTTAATCCGCGTCACGGCTTCGGCACGCGTACGAGAGATCACGTTGACACCGTTTTCGGAAAATACCTCTTCCAACACTCGTGCCGCATCAGGGTCTTCACCCGGTAACAGGGTGTCGCGCGAGGACACCAGAGTAACATTCGAGCCCAACAGCTGATAGGCCGATGCGAATTCGGCACCGGTGACACCAGAACCGACCACGATCATGTGTTCGGGTAGCTCATCCATGGAGTAGAGCTGTTTCCAGTTGAAGATCCGCTCGCCGTCTGGTTTAGCCGTGGGGAGCTCTCGCGGTGAAGCACCCGTAGCAATCAAAACGGCATCCGAAGAAACGTGTTCGACGTTGCCCTCCATCGTCTTGACCTCGACGACGTTGCGTTCGATAAAACACGCCTCACCCATCATGATTCGCACTCCGTTGGCTTGCAGGCCACGACGAATGTCTTCGGATTGATCCGCTGCCAGGCGGAGTAGGCGACGGTCAATGAGTTCGATATTGGATTTGACCGAGTGTGCATCAAATTCCAAGCCCAGGCTCGGAGCACTCATAACGCGTCGTCGGGAGTCAGCCGAGGCGATCAGTGTCTTGGAGGGGACGACGTCGGTTAAGACGGCCGAACCACCAATCCCATTGCGTTCGATGAGCGTGACCTCGGCACCAAATTTCGAGGCCACGAGGGCGGCTTCATACCCGCCAGGGCCACCGCCGATGATCGTAATGGAAGGACGAGGGACAATTTCTAGAGTGCTCACGGGTTCTATTGTGGTCTGTTTTGTCACAAAATGCATAATCACACACGCGCGTCAGGTGTTTCGTTGGTTTTGACCTGGACCGGCGATACAGTGGGGGCTGTGAACGATACAAGACAATATCTCATCGGAGATCATCCAGGGTTTGCGCTTGCTCGCCAAGCCGCGGCCGTATTGGCCGACAAATTCGGCACAGACCGGCACGACATCGGGGTGGTCTTAGGGTCCGGCTGGGCGCACACGATCACCGCCCTTGGCGAAGTCGTTGCCGAGGTGCCTTTCAACGACGTCCCCGGGTTGGATGGCGACGGCGTGGCCGGCCATGTCCAAAAGATCACCTCTGTGCGGCTAGCCGATGGTCGTCGAGTCTTAGTGTTTGGTTCGCGCACGCATTTTTATGCCAGCCGTGATGTCCAGGCGGTTGCTCATGTGGTCCGTACGATTGCCGCGGCCGGCGCCGGCGTCGTGGTGCTGACCAATGGATGTGGTGGCTTAGATCCACAGCTTGCCCCGGGTACCCCAGTGCTCATTGCCGATCACATCAACCTGACCGGGGTGACTCCACTGGTGGGCCCAGAATTTGTGGACATGACCGACGCCTACGCCGACCGGTTACGCACGGTTGCCAAACAGGTTGATCCAAGCTTGACCGAGGGTGTCTACGTGCAGTTCGCAGGCCCTCAGTATGAAACACCGGCTGAAGTAGCGATGGCTGCCAGGCTTGGAGGTGATCTGGTGGGCATGTCGACGGCGTTAGACACGATTGCAGCCCGCCACGTCGGACTCGAGGTGTTGGGCGTCTCGCTGGTCACCAACCCCGGCGCCGGGGTGACTGATGCGCCATTATCGCACGAGGATGTTCTGGCCGCTGGCGAGGCCGCAGCCCCACGGGTATCAAAGCTGCTCGCCGAAATTATTCAGGCAATCTAGCATGACCGACCCACTTGAAATAGCCCGCCAGTGGCTGGTATTGGATCCTGACAACGCAGGAATATTGACCCGAGAAATTCAGGCCGCAGAAACTGGGGACGATGCGGCGGTCGCTGCTGTGACCGCACGGTTTGCCGGGTATCTAACCTTTGGGACGGCGGGGCTTCGCGCCCCACTGGGCCCTGGGACGACACGGATGAATCGGGTGGTCGTGCAGCGAGCGGCTGCCGGGATTGCTGATTTCGCCAAGCAGTATATCGATATTCCCTCGGTGGTCATCGGTTACGACGCACGACACGGGTCTAAAGATTTTGCCATTGATTCAGCCGCAGTGCTGACCGCGGCGGGATGCCGGGTGCGGCTGCTGACGGCGCAGACCCCGACCCCGGTGTTGGCGTTTGCACTAAAACATTTCGACGCCGATATTGGCATCATGGTGACCGCTTCGCATAATCCACCCGCCGATAATGGCTACAAGGTGTATTTAGGCCCCCGACTGGTCGCCGCCGACGATACGGTCGGCGCCTATGGTCAATTGACGTCACCAACCGACCAGATCATCGCTGGATATATTCAGCAATGGAACACCGCCGCTGAGCTCCCGCCACGATCAGATAATGGTTGGGAATACGTCCCCGAGACAATCATTGATGAATACGTCGCTGCCGTTGCACAGTTCATCGCTGAACTGTCACCGACACTAACCCACCGACCGGGGCTCAAGATCGTGTATACGGCGATGCACGGCGTCGGGGGTGCAACATTTAGCAAGCTGTTGGAAGCCACCGGATTTGCCGTCCCGCAGCTCGTGGCGAGTCAGGCTGATCCTGACCCTGCGTTTCCCACCGTGGTCTTCCCGAACCCCGAAGAACCTGGGGCTTTGGACGAAGCTTTTGCCACTGCGGCTGCAGCTGCCGAAACCGATCTCATCGTGGCGCATGATCCGGACGCCGACCGTCTGGCCGTTGCGGTCCCGATCGAGGGTCAATGGCAGCGACTCACCGGTGATCAGGTGGGATTATTACTTGGCGCTCGGTTGATGCCGTATTTGGTCCACCACGATTTAGCGGCAGCAAATTCTATTGTTTCAGCACCACAACTCGCACAGTTAGCAGCCCAGCACGACGTGCACCATGAATTCACTCCGACCGGGTTCAAATGGATTTGTCGGGTCAACCGGTTGGGGTATGGCTATGAAGAAGCTCTCGGCTATGCGGTGGCCCCGCATCTAGTCAATGACAAAGACGGCCTGTCAGCTGCCATCGTGGTGCTTGATCTGGCCGCAGAACTCAAAGCGGCCGGTACAAACCTGGGGACCTATCTGGCTGAGCTGACCGATCAATTAGGGCCCACTCTGACCGACCAGGTTGCCGTGCGTGTGCCGTCCCCGAGTGTCGGCACGCTGCTAGTCGATGATCTCCGAGCCAACCCACCCCAGCAGCTGGCGGGTCTAGCACCGGTGACAACCATCGACTATCAGCAACCGGAAGTGCCACTTGGGCAACGCTATGGTCCAATGAATATGCTGGAATTTTCAACACAGGGACCACTATCTGCACGGTTGATGATCCGACCTTCAGGTACCGAACCGAAGGTCAAATGCTATATCTCTGTAACGGCTGCACCAGGAACTGCGATGGACACCGTGAGGTCCGTGCTGCAGCGCTTGCGGGATGAGGCAGCCACCATGGTCCAAGTTACTTAAGGAGAGTTTGTGTCCAACACCGCCCCACTGAGCCCCACGCAGGTGGATCAACTCGATGCCCAACAGTTGGCCTCGATGATCGATCACACCCTGCTCGCCCCCACTGCCACAGTCCAAGACATTGATCAGCTGTGCGACCAAGCAGCAGAATTTATGACCGCTTCGGTGTGTATCCAGCCCATCTGGGTGGCTTACGCGGCCAAACGTCTAGATGAGTCTCCGGTGAAGATCTGCACGGTGATCGGCTTTCCATCTGGCGCCCAGACCCCAGAAACAAAAGCCTTTGAGACCGCTCAAGCGATCACCAATGGTGCCGAAGAGGTTGATATGGTCATCAACCAAGCCGCAGCGCTGGTTGCTGACAAGGCCGCTTTGCTGCATGACATTCGCTCCGTAGTAGACGCTGCCGCAGGACATGACGTGTTGGTTAAAGTGATCTTGGAGACGGCAGCCCTCACCGATCAGGCCAAGATCTTGGCCTGTGAAGCCGCCCTCGAAGCCGGAGCAGACTTCGTCAAAACCTCCACTGGTTTCGGTCCAGGTGGAGCCACAGCGGCTGATGTCACCTTGCTGCGCAATACAGTCGGTCATGGCCTGGGTGTCAAAGCGTCGGGTGGGATCCGCACCCGTCAGGATGCCATGGAGATGCTCAAAGCTGGCGCAACCCGGCTCGGGGCCAGCTCGACTTACGCTATTCTTAGTTAACAACACATCATCGCACCGTCGACCACGCTATGCTGTCGACAGTAGAATTTCTGAAAGAACGAGGTGTCTCCCGTGATTCGTGACGGTAAACCGGCAAACTTCTCCGGTGAAGGCAATACCGCTGGCAACTGGTTGATCTATGGCATCACCCTGATCATTTTCCTTGTGAGCCTCTACATGCTGAACTTCCTGGAATTCGAGACCGTCTGGGTTCCAATGCTTGGCATCACCATCTTGGGTTCTCTAGCGTTCTATATCCCGAAGCAGATCACGGGCCGTTCCAATACGGTTGACCACGATTTCGTGACTGACCCAGCTCACGAAACACACTCACCGAATCTCTAAACACACTCTTATAAGAGTTAGTTAACAGCACCCGGGGTCTGTTGCCCCGGGTGCTGTTGTGTTTGTCGCACTATGCATATTTCACACCGGAATCTAGGCATTGATGCCCTGCGCGTCTTTTCCATTGCCATGGTTATCCTTGGGCACTCTGGAACCTTCGATGGCTCCGGTCTGCTATCCATCTGGCGGATGCCATTATTCTTTATCCTGTCAGGCTTCTTTCTGGTCCCCTACCGCAGATCGTTGCGTGTAGAAGTCGCCCGACGTTGGGAAACTCTTATCATTCCTTACCTGGCGTGGTCCATGGTGATTACACTGGTAGTGGTTGCTGTGAAGTGGAATGACCCAGCAGACATGCTGCATCAGCTGTATACGGGCTGGCGCGGGGGTACCGGACGCTCGGCTTTTTGGATGTCGTCATGGTTTTTGTTGACCTTGGCGGTTTCGGCGATCATTTTACGCTATCTGGAGCGTTCTGCGCGCTGGGTCGCCTGGACCGTAGGCATCGCAGGAGTGGTGGTCTCGAGGATTTTTGCCTACCTCCAAGATATTGAAGTCCTGGATGGGCATCCATTTGCTGACCTACCGCTGCGATTAGGCATCAGCTTGCCGGTAATCTTCTATTTACTCATCGGCCAAGAAATCCGTGCCCGCATCATGCCGCTGGTCCAAGAGCTCTCCGCGACTCGTGCCACCTCCATTGGCGTCGTCTTAATTATCGCGCCACTGGTCTTAACCCACCACTTCAGCATCCCTGCACACTACATTCACGCAGGTCGATTTGGTTGGCCAGTTATTACCCCGGCTATCGCGATCACGGTGACCATTGGCTTTATCATGATCTTCTCGACTTGGATCAACCGACTGCTGCATCGCTGGACGCTCCTGGGACAAGTCGTGGGGCGATTGGTGCGTACCGGTTCAACAGTAGTCCTATCCCATGGCTTAATTCTGCTGTGGATGCACTCAATTGGCTTCAATTCCAGCTCCCTAGGCGATCTATTCATACGGTTTGGGGTAGCCTTGTCCACAGCGTTTACCGTCGGGCTACTCCTCAACATGACACCGGCGGCCCGCGCACTATCTGGAGTACCCCAAGAACGACCAGTTCGCGTAGCAATCGCTGCTTAGATGTTGAAACGGATTTATGACCACCACCCGCCCAGCTCGAAATGTCGGAATCGACCTGCTACGCGTCTTTTCGATCGTGATGGTGGTCGTTGGTCACGCTGGCTATTTTCCGCACGCAGAACTCCTCACGATCTGGCGGATGCCACTCTTTTTCATGCTCTCGGGGTTCTTTTTCACTCCGGGACGCACGCTCGCTTCTGAGTTCACACGCCGTTGGGATACTCTGATTATTCCCTACCTGGCCTGGTCCGTTATTATTTCGGCCTGGATTATCACGGTTGAGTGGGGCCAGCAAGGCGTCATCCTGGATCATCTACATACCGGCTGGATGGGTGGTGCACGGCAGTCGATTTTTTGGATGGCGGCATGGTTCATCACGACCCTAGCGGGAGCTACGCTGCTGCGCCGCTTCTTAGAACCCTTAGGGTCAGCGGTGGTGTGGACCGTTGCGATCCTGGGAGTACTCACGTCGTATGCGTGCTACCGGTTGGTGATCAATGGTATTTTCGAGACTCATCCGCTGGTTGATACTCCCTTGCGACTGGGACTGGCGTGGCCGGTCATGTTCTATCTACTCGCAGGGGAAACACTACGCAAGCTGCTGATGCCCTTGGTCCGCAAGTACTCGTCACATGTTCTTGCCGCTCTGGGCGTGGTACTTGTCGGAGCCGGCCTGGCGATCACCTACACCACACCGGTGCGCGCCCATTACATTCAGGTAGGAGATTTTGGCACGATTGTTGCCACCCCGCTGATTGCGATTGCGGTGACAGCAGGTTTTATTCTGATCTTTGCTACCTGGGTTAATGACGGTTTACAAAATTTCCCGACCATCCAGGCAGGAGTCTCCAGGCTGGTGCGAACCGGTACCGCCGTGGTATTTATCCACGGGCTGGTCTTAGTCTGGATGCACCAGAATGGTTTTGGCGACGATAGCCTCAGTCATTTGTTGCTGCGCATGGGTGTAGCGCTGATCATCTCATTTATCATCGGGCTGATGATCAACACCACATCGGCCTCCAGGCTACTGTCCGGAGCACCCCGAGAGTCGAGGTTTTTCCGGGTACGACAAACCTCTTAGTTCTCTCCGAAGATCCTCGACAAGAACTCGCCTGCCCATTCCAAGAGCTCAGCATCGACGAGGTCTTTACCGGTGACAGCCTGCTTCTTGGGTCGAGGTACCATGATGGCTTTGAGCGGAGCGCGATGCACGGCCCCTGGATACATCCGTTTCAACCGCATGGCGCGCGATTCCGGAAGGTCCTCAACCGGACCAAATTTGATGTTCTTGCCCATCAGCATGACCTCGTGGATGCCGTATTCACGTGCTGTGTTTCGGAAGTTGGCTACCGCAACGAGGTTCTGTGCGGCTTCTGGCAGTTCGCCATAACGGTCTTCAAGCTCTTCGACAACAGCGTTGACCGCTGCAGTGTCTGAGGCCTGGGCCAGATTACGGTAGGCCTCTAGGCGCAGTCTCTCGCCTGGAACATAGTCGTGCGGCAGGTGCGCATTGACGGGCAGCTCAACTTTGACTTCGGGCGGTGACGTATCTTCTTCGCCTTTGAAGTCGGCGACGGCTTCACCAACCATGCGGATATACAGGTCGAACCCAACCCCAGCAATGTGGCCGGACTGCTCGCCACCGAGCAGATTACCGGCACCACGAATTTCGAGGTCCTTCTGGGCTAACTGGAGGCCGGAACCCAACTCGTTGTGGGTAGCCACCGCCTTGAGACGCTCCATGGCGGTCTCATTGAGTGGTCTGCTGGCGTCATATAAGAAGTAGGCATACGCGCGATCACGGCCACGGCCGACTCGACCACGCAGCTGGTGCAGCTGAGACAGTCCGTAGCGATGAGCGTCTTCGATGATCAACGTGTTGGCGTTGGCGATGTCGAGACCGGTTTCGATAATCGTAGTAGAAACCAGTACGTCGTATTCTTTTTCCCAAAAATCAACCATGATCTGTTCCAGCGTGGTCTCTGACATCCGACCGTGTGCGACAGCCACTCGGGCTTCTGGGATCAATTCCTGAATCCTGGCCGCTACTTTATTGATGCTATTGACCCGGTTGTGCACATAGAACACCTGACCTTCGCGCATCATCTCGCGTCGAATAGCCGCGGTAATCTGCTTATCGGTATACGGTCCCACATAGGTCAAGACCGGGTGACGTTGCTCGGGTGGCGTGGCCAACGTGGAGGTTTCACGAATACCGGTCATCGACATTTCCAGGGTTCGTGGAATCGGGGTCGCCGTCATGGCCAGGACATCAACGTTGGTGCGCAGCTGTTTGAGTTTTTCTTTATGTTCAACACCGAAACGCTGTTCTTCATCAATGATCACCAGACCCAGATCCTTGAATTGGATTTCCTGGGATAATAGCCGATGGGTACCGATCACCATGTCCACGGTGCCTTCAGCAAGACCGTCGATTGTCTCGCGGGACTCTTTTGCCTTCTGGAACCGCGAGAGCGCTCGCACAGTCACGGGAAAACCAGCAAAACGTTCGGTAAACGTTTCGGCGTGTTGGCGCGCCAGCAGGGTCGTGGGCACCAAGAGTGCCACCTGTTTGCCGTCTTGAATCGCTTTGAATGCTGCACGGACGGCGACTTCGGTTTTGCCAAAGCCGACATCTCCGGCAACTAACCGGTCCATGGGGACCTCGGTTTCCATGTCCTGTTTGACTTCTTCAACCGTCGTCAGCTGGTCTGGTGTTTCGATATGAGGAAAGGCTTCTTCTAGCTCCGCCTGCCACGGGGTGTCGGGCGAAAAGGCATGCCCGCTGGTGGCCATTCGTGCCGAATATAACTGGATCAATTCTCTGGCGATTTCTCGGGTTGCTCGGCGGGCTTTGGATTTCGTCTGCGCCCAATCTGACCCACCCATCTTCGACAGGGCCGGTGCATCGCCACCAACATACTGGCTGACTTGGTCGAGTTGATCGGTCGGTACGAACAGTCGGTCACCCGCACCTCCGCGCTTAGAGGGGGCAAACTCTAAGACTAAGTATTCTCGATACCCTTCTTCACCGGCAGTTGACCGTGCTCCGGCGACCTTACGACGCTGCAGCTCAATGAACTTAGCAATCCCATGTTGGTTGTGGACGACGTAGTCGCCTTCTTCCAAAGCCAATGGGTCTACGGCGTTGCGACGCTTGCGAGCTAAGGAGCGTTTTTCACCGCGTTGGGTACCGGCGGCTTGGCGTCCGAACAAATCGTATTCGGTGACCACAGCGAAGCGCTGCTCGGCCCACGCGAATCCGGCACCCAAGCTAGCGACGGTGATTTGAATGTGGGCCGGTTTAGTTTCGGCGATGTGGTCAACAACGGAAGCTGAATGGCCTGCTTCGTTAAATATTTCGGCTAGCCGACGTGCGGGTCCGGGCCCGTGGGTCGCGACAGCAATTGACCATTTATCGCGGATCCGATTCCCGACATGTTCCATGAGGGCGGGGACATCACCAGCGAACTGCGCCGGAGCGGTGAAGCCGGTGCGCAACGCGGTGGCATCAAAGGTGTCGTCCATGTCGAAGGCAGTAAACTGCCACCACCCTTGATCATGTTCTAATGCAAGACTGCGGGTATCCCCCAACGTCGCAAAACCGCCGGCTTCTTGCTGATTTTCTACCGGAGCGGCGAGACCTTCGCCTGCTGCTGCCCACGCAGCAGCAAGGAATTCCTCATTGGTCGTCAGGAGGTCATGCACTCGGGAGCGCACCTTTTCAGGTTCCACCACGATGGTGACGGACCCCTCCGGTAGCACTTCAAGGAATGATTCCATCTCGGTAACCAGTGGCGCCAGCGACTCCATACCTTCGACGGCCACCCCGTTAGACATGGGCTCAAGGATCTCCAACACATTGGGCATGGCCACCTGTAGATCGCGAGCCTTTTGCTGCACTTGTTCAGTCAGCAAGAGCTCACGGCACGGTGGAGCGTACATCAGCGTCGGTGTGGCCGAGCCGTCATCGGAGGTATCGACCAGTGAGCGTTGATCGGCGATAGAGAAGTACCGGATCTCTTCGATCTCGTCACCGAAAAATTCGATCCGATACGGGTGATCTGCGGTAGGCGGGAAGACATCGATGATGCCACCGCGGACTGCGAATTCACCGCGGCGCGATACCATGTCGACTCGCGAATAAGCGGCATTGGCCAGGTCTTGAACGACTTTGTTGAAGTCATAGAATTCCCCGACCCGTAGCAGGACCGGCTCCAGATCCCCCAGGCCCTTAACGATAGGCTGAACAATGGACCGGACCGGTGCGGTCACTACTTGCAACGGCGGTTGGCCGTCGCGTCCCGGGTGAGCTAATTTGCGCAGTACCGCCATGCGTTCACCGACGGTATCACTACGTGGTGAGAGCCGCTCGTGTGGCAGGGTCTCCCACGAGGGGAAATGCGCAACGGCAGCGGAGTCCATCCAGGCGGCTAGCCCTTGGGCTAAATCTTCCGCCTCGCGAGCGGTCGCCGTCACCAGTAGTACCACCGGGGCGGTGAACGATGAGCTGTGCAAAGACTCGGCTAGGGTTGCGGTAACAGCCTCTCTGGCGCCATCGGGCAGGGTCAGTGAGAGGTCTTTGGTTCGTTCGGGACGGGCAATGGAGGTCCGCATTGCGGCAACGGCACTATCGGCCTCCAGGAGATTTCGCAGCCCTGATAACACAGCGTCTTCAGACAAAATTTAACTTCCCGTTTTCTGGTAAGAATCACAACCGGCGCACCCATTAGCATAACGGTTTTCCTAGATGAATCGTCTACACTTGCGTTCTATCCACTGTTAGCGAGCAGCAGAGAGTGAACTCATGGCTTTTCAAGAATCCACCACCGTTTCCCACCCTCCACAGCAGGTCTTTGAAGGGATGATCAGCCGGGATTTCCAGGAACACGTTTCCAATGAATTCAATGCCAGTATCGACCAATTCATGGTAACGCCCCCGCAACCGGCCGCAAGCGACACGGTGAACGTCACGATTCATCGCGGTCTCGATGGCAGCCAGATCGCAGACCGGCTCCCTTCGGCGGTCCAGCGCTTTGCAAAGGGACGGGTACAAATAGAACAGACTGAGGCCTGGTCTGCGGCTAGCGCTGATGGCTCCCGCAACGCCAATGTGACCATCAAGGTGCCGTTAGCCAAAGCTACCGGCACAGCCACCATTAAACTTACGCCTACCGACGACAACACTGGCACGGTCGTCGACGTTGCCGGTTCTGTTGAATCAAAGATCCCATTCATGGGCTCAAAGATCGCTCAGATGGCTGAACCACAGGTCGGGAAAATGCTTACCGAGATGACCTCAAAACTGGATGCATGGCTCAAACAACACTAAACAGCGCGTTGTATATAGGTGACGGCGGGATGATGCTAACTCTGCTCATTCCGCCGTTGTGATCCTTAGGGTTTTTGGTGAAACTGGTTCTGGGTTATAGCCAGGCCACGTTCGATGAGGGATTCCACTGCATCGGCCGCCCGGCCGATATGCAGTGCCAGGGTTTGCTGCTCGGTTGAAGAAAACGGCCGCAGCACATAATCTGCCGGAGCCATTCTGCCGGGTGGCCGTCCAATACCGGCTCGCACCCGCAAATAATCCTTAGTGCCGATGGCCTGGGAGATGGATTTCAAGCCGTTGTGGCCGCCTTCTCCCCCGCCGCGTTTCAATCGCAACATGTCGTAGTCTACATCAAGTTCATCATGGACGACGATGAGATTCTCAGGGCCGACGTTGAAGAACTTCATCAGTGCTGCAACTGGTTTGCCGGAAAGATTCATATACGTAGCCGGCTTGGCGAGCACGACTTTTGGACCCCCAATGCCCAACCGGAATTCAGCCACGGCAGCGCCGGCTTTGTGCGTGGTCCAGCGTTCGGAATTTCGGTCTGCGAGTTCATTGACCACCATGTGACCGATGTTGTGTCGGGTAGCGGCATAGCGGTCTCCGGGATTACCCAATCCCACCACCAATACAGGACCGGTGGTGGGATCAAGTGCTCCGACAGTGCGAGTTGTCAACGGAAGACTTACTCAGCGTCTTCTGCTGCAGCAGCTTCTTCAGCTACGGTTGGGACTTCGCCAGTGGCGTCGTCGGTATCTTCGCCAAGATCCTGTTCAACGATTTCATCAACGGTAGCGATAAGGTAGTCGTCCTCAAGATCGATGGTGACACCTTCTGGCAGGATGACATCTGGAGCGTAGACGTGCTCGCCGGCTTTGCGGTCCGTGACGTCGATCTGGACGTGTTCTGGCAGATCCAGTGCGTCGGCTTCGACTGGGATAGAGGTGACGTCCAAAACGTAGGCGTGTTCTGGTGCTGGTTCGCCGATGACTTCGATCCATACGTCAACGGTGACGCGTTCACCACGACGCACCAAGATGAGGTCGACGTGGTCGACTTCTTCTTTCAGCGGGTTGCGCTGGATGTCTTTTGGCAGCGCCATTTCTGAGTTGTCACCTTCGGTGAGGCGCAGCAACTGGTTTGGGTTACGCAGTGCCAAGAAGCCTTCGTGACGTGGCAGCAGTAGGTGACGTGGTTCTTCACCGTGGCCGTAGAGTACGGCGGGGATGTAGCCGTCACGGCGTGCACGGCGGGATGCACCTTTTCCAAAATCGGTGCGAGTTTCAACGGCCAACTCGATGTAGTCAATAGCCATGGTTTTCCTCCTGTAGTTCGTACGGTGCGTTGAGCACTCGTGGTTTCCAGGCAGGAACTGCAAAACAGCGTCATGATGTTTGCAAAGCCTCGTCGATCACGGAGTGGCTGAGACTCCCTCGCCTGGGCAACGACTCACTACTATAGCATCCGAATATCGCTTTAACGAATTTGACCGCCACCATACCGGGGCGGTCAAATCCTCAACGTTTAACGTTTAGGCGTTGCCATCAAACAGGCTCGTCACGGAGCCGTCTTCGAAGACCTCGCGGATCGCATTGGCCAAGATTGGTGCGACTGAGAGCACGGTGAGGTTGTCGAAACGCTTTTCTTCTGGAATCGGCAGGGTGTTCGTCACGACGACTTCCGATGCGCCAGAGTTTGCGAGACGTTCTGCTGCAGGGTCCGAGAAGACCGCGTGGGTGGCAGCAATAATGACCTCTGCTGCGCCAGCTTCTTTCAAGATCTTCACAGCACCGGCGATCGTTCCACCGGTGTCGATCATGTCGTCAATCAGCACGCACACGCGGCCGTTCACTTCACCCACCACGGTTTTGGATTCGGCCTTATTCGGCTGGCTGAGGTCACGGGATTTGTGCACGAAGGCCAAGGGCGCACCACCGAGACGTTCGGCCCATTGTTCTGCAACACGAACACGTCCGGTATCTGGAGAGACCACGGTGACGTTGTTGACGTCGACGCGCCCGCGGATGTAGTCGGCCAAGATCGGGAAGGCAAACAGGTGGTCGACGGGTCCGTCGAAGAAGCCTTGGATCTGCGAGGTGTGTAGGTCCATCGACATAATACGATGGGCGCCGGCTGCCAGGTAGAGGTCGGCGATCATGCGGGCCGAAATGGGTTCGCGTCCGCGGCCTTTCTTGTCCTGACGGGCGTACGGATAGAACGGGGATACCACGGTGATGCGGCGTGCTGAGGCGCGTTTCATCGCGTCACACAACAGCAGTTGTTCCATGACCCAGTTGTTCATCGGTGCCGGGTGGGCTTGGATGATGAAGACGTCTTTACCGCGTACAGACTCTCCCGGACGGACATACATTTCACCGTTTGCAAAGTCGTAAGCGTCCAACGGCAACAACTCGGTGCCCAGGTGTTCTGCGATTTCTGCGGCAAGCTCCGGATGTGCGCGACCCGAGGCTAACACGAGCTTCTTGTTCTCATTGGTGACGATTTCGCTCAACCAAGTTCTCCCTAGAACGTATGGCGTGTTTTGGTGTTCCTCACTGTAGGTCGTCCTACAGCGCTCCAACAGTATGTTGGAAAATCTATGACTTGTCGCGTGCTTTCTGCGCAGCTTCCGCCGCGGCAGAGCCTGCACGACGTTCAAGGACCCAGTCTTCGATAATACGCTGGTCCATCGCGTTCATCGACAATGCACCAGGCGGCACGTTTTTGCGAACGATGGCGCCTGCTGCGGTGTAGGCGCCATCACCGATCTCGACTGGAGCGGTGAAGACGGTATTTGACCCGGTGCGAACTTCAGCGCCGATAACGGTGCGGTGCTTGTTCACGCCGTCGTAATTGGCTGTGATGTTGCCACATCCGATATTGGAGTTTTCGCCGATGTCAGCGTCGCCGACATAGCCCAGGTGCGAGAGTTTCGCGCCGCGACCAATGTTGACGTTTTTGGTTTCGTAGAACGCCCCGATTTTGCCGCGTTCTCCCAGAACTGTTCCCGGACGAATGTAGGTAAATGGTCCAACATTTGATTCCGGTCCGATGATCGCTTGAGTGGCTTCGGTGCGACGTACCGTGGCATTTTCCCCAACTTCGACATCGTTGAGCGTGGTGTCTGGCCCAATAGTGGAGCCTGTGGCGACGGTCGTGTTGCCGTGGAGTTGCGTGTTGGGCTTGATAGTCACATCCTGTGCCAGCTCAACATCAACATCGATCCAGGTAGTGGATGGATCAATAATCGTCACGCCGGAGCGCATCCAGCGTTCTGCGATGCGGCGGTTGAGTTCCGCACCGAGGGTAGCCAACTGGACGCGATCATTGACGCCTTCTACTTCCATGAGGTCATCTGTCACGTACGTTGCAACTCGACCGCCGGCTTCGCGAGCCAAGCCCAAGACGTCGGTGAGGTATTTTTCGCCTTGGACATTATCCGTGGTGACTTCTACCAGGCTCCGAGCCAGCATTTCGCCGTCGAAGGCATAGATGCCGGAGTTGATTTCGGTGATATCGACCAGGGTACTGTCGCCGGTTTCTTCGGCGATTTGCAAAGCGTCTTTATGTTCCACGATCTGTGTCACCAGACCGTTCTCGTCTCGCACGATACGGCCGTAGCCGGTGGCATCTGGGACGTTCGCGCTCAAGACCGTCACCGAGTTACCGGCGTTCTGGTGTTCTGCCACCAGCGCGGACAGGGTTTCGGGGGTAAGCAGGGGCACGTCACCATACGTCACTACGACGGTTCCGGAGACCGAGCCGATAGCTTCAAGACCCAGCTCGACAGCTCGTCCGGTGCCGGGGATCTCGTCCTGATCGGCAATGATGAGGTTGTGGTTGTGAGCCAGCAGGTGTTCGACGACGCGTTCGCGTTCGTGACGCACCACAGCGACGAGATGTTCGGGATTGAGATTCACTGCTGCATCCAGCGCATGACCGACCAGGGATCGTCCACCGATAGTGTGCAGAACTTTCGGAAGCGAAGATTTCATTCGTGTGCCGGCGCCGGCAGCCAGCACGATGACAGCCGCGGGAGAAGAAGAATTCAAGGAAATCTCACCTTTGATCGTAAGACACTATTTTCTCAACCGCGATGCGGCAGTTCCGCCCCCAGGATTCGAACCTGGACCACACAGCTCCAAAGGCTGGCGTGCTGCCGTTACACCAGGGCGGATTACTGATTGATCATCAGCACCTGAAACATTGTGCCACATTTGGTTGCAAATTCCGAATTCGGCCGTGTTCAGCGACGAAATCTGGTCGCTGAGAAGACTACCGGGAGATCTCAGAAACTCCGGCCTCTCGCAGCGATTCAACCAGTGCTGCTTTGCGCATGTTCGATCGTCCTGGAATGCCATGTTGCTTGGCGAGCTCGTAGAGTTCTTCTACGGTACGTTCTTCTAATGCGACTCCGACAGCGGGCTCAGACTGCTCTTCGACTTCATGTCCTGCAACATCATGGACGATGGCCGAGGTGGTGACGGCTTCTTCCAGGCCCGCGTTGCTCAGATTGCGGCCTGAGGCGAGCGTCTCTGGAAGCTGGGCATCTGACGGGAGCTCTCCCCACAGATTCTCGCGTGCGGGAGCTTGACGGAACATATTTGCTGCGTAGGTTCCAATGATGACACCGGCAACGGCAAGTGCAGCGAACCCGGCAAGCCTGCCGAACCGTGATGGGCTTTGGGACTGCTGAGATGAAGTCATGCCTCCATTATGACGTATCCGACCAGAACCTTGTTAGGACGTGGCGCGTGGTCATGCCTGAGTTACGCGTGGTCATGTCTGAGTCATATGAAGTGCGGTGCGAACGAGGCCCTCATGCGCACCGCGCTCCGCGGCTATGCGTGTGATTATTCGGTGAGTTTGTTGACGATAGCCTCGTTGAAAGCTGGTAGATCTTTCGGCGTACGTGAGGTGATGAGATTCCCATCGACCACGAGCTCTTCATCCGACCAGTTTGCGCCGGCATTGCGGAGATCGGTTTGCAAACTTGGATAGCTGGTCATGTTGCGGTCCTTGACAACGTCTGCTTCGACCAACATCCACGCCGCGTGACAGATAGAGGCAACCGTCTTCTCTGCATCAAAAAACGCTTTGGTGAATTTCACAGCGTCTTTGTTCATGCGTAGCTGGTCCGCGTTCTTAGTGCCCCCGGGCAGCACTAAGGCGTCGTAATCATTTGCGTTAGCTTCCGACACGTTGATATCAACTTTTTGAGAGTGATCACCACCCGACACTTCATCGGATTCTGGTGAAATCAGAACAGCCTCTCCCCCGTTTTCCACCACGGTGTCCCACGGTGAATACAGTTCGGAAGGCTCGTATCCGTTGGTGACGAGAAATGCTACGCGACGTCCTTGTAGGTCGCTCATGAATTCACTCCTAACGATTGAATGTCTTTTAACCGTAACGAGCTTCAGGGGTATTTGAAAGGTTGCGAGGTTCGCGGAACGGGAAGGTATTGACGACCCCGATCGCTTCCATCATCGCGAAAACTGTAGTTGGGCCAACGAATCGAAAGCCGTGGCGTTTGAGCTCTTTGGCCAATGCTACAGACTCCTCCGACTGGCTTGGCGGATTGCCATCCGCATCTAGCTTTGGGTCGAGCTCCGGCTGATAAGACCAGATCAGTTTCGCGAGTCCACCGGAGTCGCGAAGGCTGACGGTGGCTTGGGCATTGTTAATCACGGCGAGTATTTTCTGACGATTGCGAACAATGCTGACATCAGTCATTAATCGCTCAACATCATCATCGGTGTACTGCGTGATGATCTCTGGATCGAATTGATCGAATGCTTGGCGCAAGGCGGTGCGTTTTTTCAAGATCGTCAACCACGACAGCCCAGCCTGAAAGCTCTCTAGACTAAGTCGTTCAAATAGGCCTTGTTCATCTCGAACTGGCCGTCCCCACTCTTCATCGAAGTACTCCTGAAGCAACGGATGCGACACCGCCCAGCGTGGACGTGCTGTCCCGGTGTCATCAATGATGACGTTGATGTATTTAGGATGTTGGCGGCTCAGGATTCTCACCCGCTTCCAATGCGAGCAAATATCGTTTCGCTCGCGGGGTTCCACTGAATTCCCCCATCGTCCCGTCTGATCTGACTACCCGGTGGCACGGTTGCAGTAACGGCAGCGGGTTTTTAGCACAAGCGCTACCAACCGCTCGCGCTGCGCCGGGTTTTTCCAGCTCTGTGGCAAGTTGCCCGTAAGTGCGGGTCTGGCCATAAGGGATTGTCACTAGCCGGTGCTGCACACGAGTAATAAATCGATCAGCGGCATCCTTGTAGGTGGGCAGCTCAAAGGTCTTGCGGGTGCCTGCAAAGTATTCACCGAATTGCTCAGCCGCAAACGCTAGAGCATCATCATCACGTTGGACCGGCAGCGCAAACTTCACTTGCAGTTGCTCGAGAACTCTTTCAAAGTTCTGGTTCTCGAATGCCACCTGCACAATCTCTTGGCCAAGCGCCGCAACTAAGAGCGGGCCAATCGGAGACGGCACGAGCGCGTATCGAACGGTCGTAGCGGGGATGGTTTCAGACATTACGGTTCACCTCATTTGGACGCTGTTAACGATTATGCACGCATTCGCCATCGCAATGTGAGTTCCGTGCATTCAGTGTGGATAACACCTGTAACGCACTTGACAATTCCCTGAGAGCCAACTCATACTTACTTAAAGTCAATCTGACTTTAAGTAAGTATTCGCCCTTCGATCGCAACGGGGTACTGCGTGGTAAATTTTTCAGCGACGAGCGCTTCAGAACGCCGTTTTATGCCCCCGGCCGTTGCGGTTTCAACGGTGGCGTTTGCTCTCCATCCGCCCGTGGACGCCAATATTGCAGACCCGAATTCTGGCGAGGTGATCTCTACGTGGGGCGAATATGCGGGGCATGAGGGCGCACGTGAAGAAAACCTCACCACTTTGTGGTTGCCACTGGTACGACGAACACGTCCGCCCTTTGACGGACGTTGGGCGCTTCCCGGGGGCCCGATTCCCTGGGACGAAGATCTTGACCAAACCGCCGCGCGCACGCTGCATGAGGCCGTGCTGCGCTCGCCCGGATATCTCGAACAGCTCTACACTTTCGGAGCCACCAGCCGCTCGGCCACCGCCCAACGCTTAGTCACCGTGGCCTATTGGGGTCTTTATGGGGAACTTGATCTCCGGACTGTCCCGACCACGGAATCATCGCGAGACGTTGCTGGCGATGTTGCTTCAGCCACCCAGGACGCGGTCACAGAATTCTCCCAGACGCTGGTGTCGTCGGCAGACGCTAATGTCGCATGGTTTTCTATCGACCATCTGCCCGACTTAGCTTTTGATCATTCCGACATCGTCGACTATGCGGTCTGGCGTTTACGTCAGCGCACCGAATACTCGATGGTCGCCCACCGCTTTTTGGGCGAAGAATTCACCATGGCCCAGATGCGCCGAGTCCACGAGGCCATCCTGGGTGAACAGATTGACCCGGCAAATTTCCGGCGTGACATGCTGGCCCAGGGACAGCTTTTCGATACCGGTCGCGTGGAGCACGGTACCCCACACCGACCGGCCAGACTGTACCGCTTCAAAGACCAACCAGAATCCTAAGGCCCGACGAACATCTTTTTCAAGGAGTCCCATGACGAGCGTAGCCAATCTCATTGCCACCGCGGCCAGTGCTGAACAACGCAGCCGCACCGTACTGGGTGACACCATCACTTTCGGCGTCCCAGATGACATCACGACCACTTGCGACAGTCAGCTCACCACTGATCCATGGCAGATCGACCGGGATCTGGGCTATGGCCCCGGGGCATCAACTGACGACGTCGCGCCTGTCACCACCCCGCATCAGGGGCCAATTCCGGCTGAATATACGCAAGCATCAGAGGCAGAGCTCGATGCACGCATCACAGCGGCCAAAGCGCAGCTCGGGGATCGCCTGAAAATTTTAGGCCACTTCTATCAACGCGATGAGATCATCAAACACGCTGACTTCGTTGGCGATTCGTTCATGTTGGCTCAAGCCGCTAAGGACCATCCGGAAGCAGAAGCGTTCGTGTTCTGTGGCGTCCATTTCATGGCAGAAACCGCCGATATCCTGTCGCAACAGAATCAGTCAGTCATCCTGCCGAACCTTGCCGCCGGATGCTCGATGGCCGATATGGCAACCATCGACCAAGTCGAAGAGGCATGGGAACAACTCATCGGTGTCCTGGGCGAATCCGGTGAGGAGCGCGCCGAAGTCATCCCGGTGACCTACATGAATTCGTCTGCTGCCATCAAAGCGTTCTGCGGACGCAACGGTGGCATTGTGTGCACTTCTTCAAATGCTGCAACCGTTTTGGAGTGGGCATTTGAGCGCGGCAAGCGCGTCATTTTCTTCCCAGATCAACACCTGGGTCGTAACACTGCCAAGGCCATGGGAATTACCGAAAATCAGATGCCATTGTGGCGTCCGTACCTGCCACTGGGTGGCAATACCGAACAACAATTGGTTGATGCCAAAGTGATTTTGTGGAATGGGTTCTGTTCCGTTCACAAACGTTTCACCGTTGCCCAAATCAATAAAGCGCGTACCGACTATGACAACGTGCAGGTGATTGTGCACCCCGAATGCCCGGCTCCGGTCGTGGAAGCCGCCGACGGCGTTGGATCCACCGAATACATCCGCAAGGCCATTGCAGCCGGCCAAACCGGGGATGTGTTTGCAGTGGGTACCGAGATCAACCTGGTCAATCGGCTCCAGACCCAACACCCGCACATGACGATCTTTTGTCTCGATCCTGTCGTCTGCCCGTGTTCGACGATGTATCGCATTCACCCGGCATATCTGGCGTGGGTGTTGGAAGCACTCGTTCAAGGCCAGACACCGAATCAGATTTCCGTTGACTCCAGCGTGGCCGCTGATGCAGAAGTTGCCCTGGAACGCATGCTGGCGGCCCGGCCGTGATAATCTTCGTCGGCGCTGGGGTCGCCGGCCTGACAGCAGTCCGTCAGCTAGTAGCCGCAGAGTCAGACGTCACCCTGGTGACGGCTGGTCGCTTCGGACATGACGCCATAGCTGCAGGCAATACCGCCCTCGCCCAGGGTGGAATAGCCGCGGCCTTAGGTCCGGATGACACCCCCGCGTCTCACGCCACCGACACCATACAGGCCGGGGCAGGCCTGGTGATACCGGAAGTCGCGCAGCTCGTAGCAACCGACGGAGCGAAACAGGTTCAAGACCTGCTCGCCGCCGGCTTTAGTGCAGATCGGAACGCTGATGGCGCTCTGGCATTCGGTCTGGAAGCTGCCCGCAGCAAATCACGGGTTGTACATGCCGGCGAAGATAGTACCGGGGCAGCCCTGTCAGGCTTCTTGACGAACCTCGTGCAGCACCATGTTGAAACCGGTGCAGTCAGGCTCATTGAGCAGGCCACCCTGCAGCACATCCATACGCAAACGGGTCGGATCAGTGGCGTCACCGTGTGCTCCCCCGATGGTTTTCGGCGACTGTCAGCCGATGCCGTGATCCTTGCGACCGGAGGTTTCGCCGGGTTGTATGCCAACACGTCGTCTGCTGCGGCAATCACGGGTCAGGGCATGTTGGTGGCGGCGCGCGCCGGAGCGGTGTTAGCCGATATGGAGTTCGTGCAATTTCATCCCACCGTTGTCCCTGGCACCGGCCAGCTGATCTCCGAAGCCGTTCGCGGCGCTGGTGCGGTCTTGCGGGATTCCACGGGTCATCGCTTCATGTCTGCGGTTCACCCCGGCGCTGAGTTGGCACTGCGGGATGTCGTGTCGCGCGCAAGTGCTCAGGTCATGCGTGATTTCCAGGCCACATCGGTCTGGTTGGATGCCACCGTGATCGAACAGCGACACGGATCAGGCATCCTGGCGGCGCGATTCCCGGTGCTCACCGAAGCGCTTGCTGCCCTGGGCTTCGACTGGGCTGCGGAATATGTTCCGGTGGCTCCAGCAGCGCACTACTGCATGGGTGGGGTGGCTACCGATACGGCCGGGCGATCTTCTGTAGCCGGGCTCTATGCCGCCGGCGAGGTCGCATCAACGGGTTTCCACGGTGCCAATCGCCTGGCCTCAAACTCACTACTGGAGGGCTTGGTCTTTGGTACCCGGGCCGCCGAAGCTGCCCGGCGCGATTTACGTTACGACAGCTGGGAGCCGGAGGCGGAGTTTACCCAGTTCATCGCAACGGCAACCGATATCCCCAGCCCACCTCTTCCAAGCGATGACTCACCGCAACAACTGCGGGATCTACAGTTGTTGGCTGACGCCCACCTGGGTATTACCCGCAATGGACACGACCTTGAGTCGCTCTTGACGCAACTGAATACTGTCGGTCACCCGCTGGCTGATCTCGTCCGTGTCATGGCGACAGCCGCCCTGCAGCGTCCTGAATCCCGCGGGGGCCACTGGCGCGCCGACTTCCCGTCGCAAGATCCCGCCCTGGCGCGCAGAGCAGCTTGGCGACTGGCTACCTCAACCCAAGCTATGCAACCGGCACTGACCAACACGACCCAGGAGACACTTGTCCATGCTGACACCTAAGCTCATCGGCGACGCCGTCGCCCGGGCACTCGCCGAGGACGCCCCATGGGGTGACGTCACGGTTGCTGCCTCTATTCCCTCGACCGCGCGGTTTGAGGCCAACCTGGTCGCCCGTGAGCCTGGAGTATTTGCCGGCGGAGCCGTGCTCGCCGAAACTTTCCGACAGGTGGATCCAGACATCACGGTGGCTGCTCTTGCCGACGACGGCACGCCGTTCACATCCGGAACCGTGTTGGCTTCGGTTTCAGGTCCGGCAGCGGGCATCTTGACCGCTGAACGAGTCGCATTGAATTTCACGCAGCGTCTCAGCGGGATTGCCACGTTGACCTCGTTGTTCGTTAACGAGGTGACAACCGTGGGAGCACACGCCAGGATCGCAGATACTCGGAAAACTACTCCTGGACTGCGAGTGCTGGAAAGACATGCGGTGGTGGCCGGTGGCGGGGTCAATCACCGGTTCAGTCTCTCGGATGCGGTCATGCTCAAAGATAATCACCTGGCTGCCCTGGGTGCCACCCATGGTCAAGGGCTCACCGAGGCGATCTGCAAGGTCAAGAGCAGCGTTGGTCATACGACATCGATCATTGTCGAAGTCGACGAGCTGGCGCAAGTTCAACCGGTGTTGGCAGCCGGCGTCACTGGCATTCTGCTTGATAATTTCTCACTGGCCGATCTTGCCACCGGAGTGGAACAGATTGCGGGTCGTTGCGTTGCTGAGGCCTCGGGCGGGGTGAACCTTGATACGGTGGCAGCGATCGCCGAAACTGGCGTCGATATTATTTCTGTTGGTGCCCTCACCCAGGGGGCAACCGCGCTTGATCTTGGATTGGATGCTGTCTGATGTTGTATCTTGATGCCGCCGCTACCGCCCCCTTGCGTCCTGAAGCTCGGCAAGCCATGCTGACGGTCCTAGACGGCGGTCCGGGTAATGCATCAGCGGTCCACACGCCGGGCAAAACAGCGAAGGCCACGCTGACGCACGCTCGCCAACAGGTTGCGGATGCTCTTGGGGCACGCACCAGCCAAGTCGTATTTACCGCCGGCGGCACCGAAGCCAATAACCTTGCGCTCAAAGGCGTCGCAGTTGCCAATCCGCGCGGCAAACACATTGTCACGACGGCCATTGAGCACTCATCGATCCGGAAGTCGTGTGAGTTTTTGGCGCGCATCGGTGGATTCGAAGTTACTGAGATCGGCGTGGACTCCATGGGTCGGGTTGATGAAGAGGCCGCGATCGCTGCGATCCGACCCGATACCACGCTGGTCTCAATCGGCCTGGCCAACGGCGAGATCGGCACCGTACAATCCCTCGAGCGAATCGCTGAGGCTGCCCGAGCTGCGGGCGCGCTCGTCCACACCGATGCGGTCCAAGCCGCAGCCTCACTACCGGTCAGTTTCGCGCCAGGACAGTGGCCCGGCGCTGCCGTGGACGCCATGTCGATTGCCTCGCATAAGTTTGGTGGACCCCAGGGCGCCGGCGCACTCTTAATCCGCAGCGGCATCGAACTTGAACCTCTCTTACACGGCGGTGGACAAGAAGCTGGCCACCGAGCAGGCACCGAAAACCTCGCGGCCATCGCCGGGTTTGGTGTGGCCGTGGCTGCAGTCATGCCCATGGCGGGGACCCGAGCCCAGGCGATGATGGCTCAGCGCGATGCGTTCGTCCAACGCATCGTTGACCAGATTCCAGGGGCCAAGCTCACGGGCCATCCAACCGAGCGCATCCCAAATCACGCATCCTTCGTCATCAAGGGATTCTCCGGTGAATCCATGCTGGTCGACTTGGATGTCGCAGGGGTCGCCGCCTCCTCCGGGTCGGCCTGTTCGGCGGGGAAGAAAGCACCTTCCGGCATCCTGTTGGCCATGGGATACGACCCGGACGTGGCCGTCACCGCCCTGCGCTTTACCTTTCCCGATCCACTCACTGACGAAGCCTTTGATCAACTCGTTGGGACCACGCTTCGCGTCCTAGGCCAACACGCAGCTGCGACACGGTGACGCTGTTGCGTTCGCGTAGCTGGCACCGCTCTTTCTTCCTGAGCATCAGCGTCTTACTGGCCACCGTGCTCGGCGTATCGCTGACTAGCTGCAGCCCCGATGCCTCGGTCAGTTCTCCGGTCGGAGACCAACCGCCAGCTTCCGAACCTGATGCCCCGCACGCCTGCACCGAAGAAGCCCGGCAGGTGTCCTTATTGGTGGAAACGAAACAACCCGTGGGTCAGCGCAACATTGTGCCGCTGCCGGACCCAACGCTTGAGCCCTGACCGGGGCAAATGCTCAACAGCCCTTGTGGCACATTCGAAGGCATGCGTAAGGTACTAATGAGAACTACCTCACACCATTGCACACGTCTCGTGGAGTACCCTCTAACTCACTCAGCCGCTGAATGCAGTGGCCGTTTGCTCCTCGGGACCTACGCAGTCTCAAGGAGCAGACCATGGCCAACAACCCCACGATCCGTGAACTCAGCCAAGAAGACCGCACCTTTGAGCCGCCCCCAGCATTCGCGGCCCAAGCCAATGTAACCGCTGAACTCTACGAGCAAGCCGAGACCGACCGACTGGGCTTCTGGGCCGAGCAGGCTAAGCGCATCAGCTGGGACACCGACTTCGACGACGTCCTCGACTGGTCGGATGCCCCGTTCGCCAAGTGGTTTACCGATGGCAAACTCAATGCTGCCTACAACTGCGTGGACCGCCACGTCGAAGCCGGGCTCGGCGATCGGGTGGCCTACTACTTCGAGGGCGAAGGCGGTGACACGCGCACCATCACCTACCATGATCTGTTGCGCGAGGTGTCTAAAGCAGCCAACGCACTGATCGAACTCGGGGTCAAAACTGGCGACCGGGTAGCCATCTATATGCCGATGATCCCCGAAACGGTGTTTGCGATGCTCGCCTGCGCTCGAATCGGGGCACCCCACACGGTGATTTTCGGCGGCTTCTCCGACCGGGCGATTGCTGATCGAGTCAGCGACTGCGGCGTGGAAGTGGTCATCACCGCCGACGGCGGCTACCGCCGGGGCAAAACCAATCCGCTCAAGGCCACGGTCGATCAGGCCCTGCGGGACATCCCTGAGGTGCGCACCGTCGTCGTGGTGAAACGCACCGGTGAAGACATTGATTGGCACGACGACCGAGATGTTTGGTGGCACGACGTCGTCGATAAACAACCTGAGACGCACGAACCAGAATTTTTCGACGCCGAACACCCGCTGTACATCATGTATTCGTCGGGCACGACGGGCAAACCCAAAGGGATTATGCACACCACCGGTGGGTATCTGGTTGGGGTGGCCTATACCCACTGGGCAGTGTTTGATATTAAACCCGAAACTGATATTTATTGGACGGCCGCCGACATCGGCTGGGTCACCGGGCACTCCTATATCGTGTATGGTCCGCTAGTCAATGCGACCACCTCGGTGTTGTACGAGGGCACCCCGGATACTCCGCACCGGGGGCGCTGGTGGGAGATTGTGCAGAAATACGGTGTGACGATTCTGTACTGTGCGCCCACCAGTATTCGCACCTTCATGCGCTGGGGCCGCGATATCCCAGCCGACTATGACCTGTCCTCGCTGCGGCTGCTCGGCAGCGTGGGCGAACCGATCAACCCCGAAGCCTGGATGTGGTACCGCGAGCACATCGGTGGCAATAACTGCCCGATTGTGGATACCTGGTGGCAGACCGAAAACGGACACATCCTCATCAGCCCACTGCCCGGTGTGACCGCCACGAAGCCCGGGGCCACAATGCGCGCCCTGCCCGGGATTACGGCCGATATTTATGATGAAGCAGGCACCCCGGTAGAACCCGGCAACGGTGGCTATCTTGTCATCACCGAACCGTGGCCCGGCATGCTGCGCACTCTGTGGGGTGATGAGGAACGCTATAAGAAGACCTACTGGTCGCAGTATCCCGGCGTCTATTTTTCTGGGGATGGCGCCAAATTCGATAAGGACGGCGATATCTGGGTGCTGGGACGGGTCGATGATGTGCTCAATGTTTCGGGGCATCGGATGTCGACGGCGGAAATTGAATCAGCTCTGGTTGCCCACGCGATGGTTGCCGAGGCTGCCGTGGTCGGCGCTCAGGATGAAACCACCGGCCAGGCGATCGAGGCGTTTGTGATTCTGCGCGAAAGCGCCAAAGAGCAGGACAACGCGGTCGGGGTGCTGCGTGCTCACGTTCGTGCGGCCATCGGACCGATTGCCACTCCACGGTCGATCACCGTGGTGACTGACCTGCCCAAGACCCGGTCGGGCAAAATCATGCGCCGGCTCCTCAAGGATCTGGCCGAGGACCGCGAGATTGGTGATACCACGACCCTGGCCGATGCCTCGGTGATGGAGACGATCCAGCAGCAGGTTCGCGCCGCTCGCGGTAGCTAATGCACTGGCGACGGTATGAGCCTTGGGACCAGCCGGATGCAGACTACCATGATGCATAATTCCACGAGGGTTTGGGTGACCACGACCAGCGGGGTGAGCGCGTAGTCAGCGGGGAGGGCCAGGACGATTGGCAACACAACCAAAGAATTCCTGGTGACCCCGCTGAACACCAGAGCACGTTGCTGCGCTACCTGCATCTTAGCTCTGCAGGCCACGCCCCAGCCGATGGGTATCATCAGCGCCGCGAACAAGACATACACCGGAACGCTCAATAACAGGTCGAAGACCCGCTCGTGTACCGCAGAGATTTGCGAGGCCACCACGATCGCTAGCGTTAACACCATGAGCGGCACCATCACCGTGGTACCACCCGATTCGACCCGAACCGCCCACGCCCACCTTTTCGCGGTCACTTGGGTTAGTCCAGCGACTATCAGTGGAACAAGAATGATCCAAAGAAACGCCGGGAGAAATGCTCCAACGATGCCGACGATGAAGAGTTGATCGCCGATAAACAGCCAGAGGTACACCGGCAACAAGAGCATCTGTACAGCCATAAGCACCGGTGTTGCAGCCAACAAGCTCTTGGCATCGCCCCCTGCTCGTTGTGCAAACACGATCACATAGTCAATACACGGGGTCAGTAGGACAATGAGCACGCCCAAGAGCAGGACGTCGTCGTGGGCCACGATGCGTGAGACCAGAAAAACCACCACGGGTACGAGCACAAAATTCAGCACTAATGTTGTGCCCAAAAACCGTGGAATGGCGGCCGAGGCTTTGAAGTTACTGATCGGGATCCCCAAAAAGGTGACATATAGCAACAAGCCGAGCGCCGGATAGATCAGCGTTTCAGCCACCGGAGCGGCGGCGGAAAACACTAGTCCGAGAACTGCGCCTGCGAGCATACCACCAAGATAGAGCCACACCTGATGGCGATCGAACCACACCACAATGGAGCGCATGAGACCCTCAAACTTAGCCGAGTTCGACGAGCAGCACGCCGGCCATGATCAACACCAGTCCGAAGATCATGCGCGGGGTCAATGGCTCTTTCCAAATGATCCGAGCCAGCAGTGCGATAAGTGCGACGCCGACAGCTGACCAGATGCCATAGGCAATCGCCACCGGCATGCCATACGAAATAGTGACCGCCAAGAACAAGAATGCTAACGCGTAGAACACCACCAGCGGCAGGATCCAGATTTTCTTCCGAAAGCCTTCCGAGGCACGCAGACTCAGGGTAGCGATAATCTCAGAAACGATCGAAAAAGATAAAAACAGCCAGCTCACGAATCCAACACCTCAGCCTGGTCCGGGTTAGACTGCCCGGCTTGGACAATGAAGACACCGGCCATGATCGTGACGATGCCAAGGATGGCGGTAAAGCTCAGGGTTTCGCCGAATAGGAAGGCGCCCAGTACCGCGACCAGTGCGACCCCGGCTGCCGCCCAAATCCCATAAGCAATGCCGATTGGAATACCGCGACCCAGAGCCAGACCCAATAAGATGAAGGCAACAACGTAGCCAATGAGAACCCCGATCGCGAAGATGGATTGGTCGACGGCTGCTCGCAGGCACATGGTGCCAAGAACCTCAGCAACAATCGCCCCAATCAGTAACAGCCAGTTTTTGAGCATGTGGGGGCCTCCAACTTTCGCGATGAATCCAGGCTTACTCTATCAATCGCGGTTGACCAGCACGGGGCGGGCTGACGTGTTGTTTCGTTTGCTTGGCTGTGGGCTCGACCCCAAGATGAGCAGCACGATCCCGAAGATGCCAAGTCCCACCCAACCGGTCAAAGTCAGCCGTTCACCAACGATCAATACCGCCAAAACCGTTGCCACCGCTGGTTCGAACAACGTGAGGGTTGTGGCCGAACTGGCGGGGATTTTTGATAGGCCATAACCAAATGCCACATACCCTAAGAACATCGGGACCAGTGCCATATAGGTCCCCACAGCGAATGCTTCAGGGGTGGCCAGCAGGGGTCCGCCCGTCATGAATAACACCGGCATCAGAGCTGCTCCGCCTAGACCGAAGACCGAGCCCATCGCGGCGGCTCGGCCCACACCATCCGTCATTAAGCGCTGCACGACCCAGGAGTACAACGCATACGCGGCGCCAGCGAGCAGGCCTAAACCGATCCCGAAGACCGTGGAGCCGGCGTCGGCAACGTCGTTGTGTTGAGTCGAAGCAATCAGCAAAACACTGCCAGTGATGCCTAGCAGTGCGGCCACATACCACCAGATCCCAAGACGACGGCGATCAATCACCCGCTCGAGAATCCCGGAGGCTAAAGGAGCTGAAGCCAACGAAATAACCGTACCGATGGCTACCCCGGCTAGGTGCATCGACGAATAAAACGCCAGCGGGTAAAGAAACACGGCGAGCGCACCTGTCATCACGAGTTTCCGATGCGCTCGCAGATGCAATCTGGCCCGACGCAGCGCCGGGATCGCCACGAGCGCTTGTAGCAGCCCGCCGATCCCCAGAGCGGCGGCACCGATGGCCAGTGGTCCAACATCGCGTGCAAAGGTTGCGGCCGTGCCGGTGGTACCCCACAGAAATGCCGCCACAAGAACGGCGCCAATACCCCACAAACGATTACGATTCACCGACACTCCTTTTATCTTCTGGAAGTTATCACAAGCTGCTTGGAGTCTGCGCTGACCGCGCGCAACCGCACACTCATCGAGAATAGGCTGTATGTTAGCTGTGAGAACTCTGATAAATTCTATGGAAGATCGCTGACTCCTCGTTCTATGAAGGACAACATGACTTTCAACCCGGTCCCACCCCCGCCACCACCGCATGTTGACCACCTGCCCGCTGTTGCGAAGAAATCTCGTAAGTGGCCGTGGGTACTCGGCATTGTTGGAGCTTTCGTGCTCGGCGGAGCGGCAGGTTACGGCGGTACTCCTGAGCCCGAAATCGTCACGAAAGAAGTGGAAGTCGAACCTGCAGATATAGACGAGCGCCGCTCTGTACTGGACGAACGCGAGGATGATCTTGACCAACGCAGCAGTGAGCTCGATGAACGCAGTAGCGACCTAGAGGGGCGGGAAGAAGAGCTCCAAACGCTCGCGTCAGAGCTAGACGAACGAGACGAAGCGCTAACCGCTACCGAACAAGAGATTGAAGAAAATACCATCCCTGGTTCCGGCATATACCTGATCGGAGAAGATATCAAACCTGGCACCTACCGGTCAGACGGCAGTCGGTGCTATTGGGCACGACTCTCGGGCACCAGCGGGGAATTCGAACACATCATTGCCAATGACAACGTCGAAGGAACCGCCTACGTCACCATCGCGGAGTCAGATGTGGCATTCGAGACCTCGCGTTGCGGCGAATGGAAACTCCAGTAAGGGCAGGCTGCCCTCACAACGGGTGGATCGGTAAGATTTACCCCAAACAGATCCGAGTGCTGGACAGAAATGGGGCCATATGCCCGAAGGTGATTCCCTCGTCCGATTATCCCATCGGCTCCGGCCGATCATGCTCGATCAGATCATCAAACGTAGCGACTTCCGCGTCCCCCAATTGGCGACGACAGATCTGTCCGGTTGGTTAGTGGTCGATATTCGTACCGATGCGAAATACTTATCGATCACGGTTGCCGCCGATGCAAACATCACCGATGACTCTCAGCACCTAGTTATCGTGTCGCATCTGGGCATGGATGGCGCGTGGCACATCGATACCCGACCCTCCTATCGAACCCGGTGCATTCTAGAATTTGATGAACACACTGTCGTCGGAAACAGTCTGGCGAAACTCGAGATGTTTCCGCCCGAGGAAGCTCGGCAATATCTGGCCTTCCTTGGGCCGGATCTGCTTGATGAAGACTGGAATGATCGGGCCAAGTCTGACCAGCTACTAGCCCAATCGATCCAGAATATGCGCTTGGCTCCCGACCAACCCATCGGTACTGCTTTATTAGACCAGCGATTGGTCTCTGGGATCGGTAATATCTATCGATGCGAAGTCCTACTATTAGCCCGCATCAACCCGCACTGTCTGGTCAGTGAGCTCAGTGACGAACAGTTAACAGGCCTGGTGTTGTTGGCCAGGGACCTCATGGTCATCAACGTGCCGCCGCGTGCACCGGAACGGGCTCGTCGTCGCACAGTAGATGTCCGACCCGAGGAGCAAGCGCCGTTTGGTGTGCGGGTGACAACTCAGATTGAACAGGCACGAGCGCAGACCGATCGTCGTCAGGCGCGCAACGACCCAAATTACTGGGTGTATGGGCGCGAACGACAAGAGTGTTTAAGATGTGGTGGCCCCGTCCGGCTGGAGAAGCTTGGTCCCAGTGCAGATAAAGAACGTGATCTGTATTGGTGTCCAAACTGCCAGCGCGGATAGGGCCACGGACACGTGAGTTACTTAGTTTCTACGGTCTGCTGATGTTTCCCAGGTTTGCGGCTGAGTTTCGAGGGCCACCACACAGCGCGCCCGATGTCGTAGGTCAACGCCGGGACGAGTAGCGAGCGCACGATAAAGGTATCCAGTAATACCCCAAAGGCGACGATGAAAGCCAGCTGGGCCAAGAACAGGATCGGGATGACTGCCAGGGCAGCGAAGGTAGCCGCCAGGACCACACCCGCCGAGGTAATGACCCCGCCAGTCACCGTGAGCCCGCGCAGTACGCCTTCGCGTGTGCCGTGTTTTAAGGATTCTTCTCGAACGCGAGTCATAAGGAAAATGTTGTAGTCAATTCCTAGCGCGACTAGAAAAACAAATCCGTAGAGGGGCACTGCTGGGTCGGCCCCGGGGAAGTCGAAGAGATGGTTGAAGACCAAAGCTGAGACACCCATGGCGGTACCAAATGAGATGACCGTGGTTGCAATGAGCAAAGCGGGTGCCACTATTGAGCGCAGTAACACCATCAAGATGACGAAGATGACGGCGAGAATGACGGGGATGATCAGATTGCGGTCTTCGATTGAGGCATCGATCGTGTCCACATCGGTTGCTGTGACGCCACCAACCATCGCGCTTGGGGCGGCATCGGCAAAGTCGGCTCGTAGATCCCGCACCGTCTGATCTGCTTCAGTGGAGTCCGCCGGTACCGACATGGTGCCTTGCAATAACACATTGCTATCCACCACGGTGGGTTCAGGGGCAGGTGTTCCCGGTGGCACAAAGGCCTCAATACCTTCTTCGGTCACCGGCGCTGTGCCGCTTGGGGAATTGTCGGTGGTAACGGAGACGTCTTCAATGTTCGGGTGTCCGAGCATGACGTCTGCAACCTGGTCAAGTTCCTCTTCGTCAGCGATGACTTGGATGGGGCTTCCCGAGCCGCCCGGGAAGTGCTCACCCAGGGCTTGTTGTCCTTCCCGAGCTTCGGATGCACCAAGGACAAGTTCCGATTGTGCGACACCTTCAGCTTTGAGCTGGGGAACAAATGCAGCCCCTGCGAGTAACACTAAAGTCGTCACGGTCCAGAGGACACGTGGGCGTTTCTGGACGATCCGGGCGATTTTGGGCCACAGCCCCTGGGTTGGGAGCCCGCCTTCAGCTGCGACAGTGTCAGGGTCGTATTTGATGCGCTTTGGCCAGAATGCTGCGCGACCGAACGCAAATAAGATCGCTGGCAACAGTGTAAGGGCAGACAGCATTGCAAATACAATGCCGATTGAGGCCACCGGACCTAGCGTGCTGTTGGACTTCAGGTCGCTCAGCAGCAACATCAGCAGGCCGGCGATCACGGTGCTGCCCGATGCCAGGATCGGTTCCGTCGAGCCCTTAAGCGCGGCCCAGATAGCCGACCATTTGTCTTCGTGGGCCCGTAATTCTTCGCGGTAGCGCGCTACCAACAATAGCGAATAGTCGGTGGCAGCGCCGATGACGAGGATAAAGAGAATGCCTTGGGTCTGACCGCTAAGCAGCACGATCTCCCATTTCGCCAGCCACCAGACCGTCAGTAGGGCTGCACAGAGTGCAAACATACTGGTTGAAAGGACTGCGATCGGTAGCAAGAGTGATCGGTAGACGATGATCAAAATAATAAAGACTGCGACCAGTGCCACGGCTAACAGCAGACCATCGATTCCGGCGAAAGCTTCACCTAAATCAGCACTAAAACCTGCAGGGCCGGTCACATACACCGTCACGCCGTCGGGAGCCTCAGCTCTGAGCTCATCACCTAGGGTAGCAACCACATCGCCGGTGTCAGCATCAGAGTTGATTGGCACAAAAGCCTGTACCGCTAGACCATCGTCGGATGGAATGGGCGGTGAGACCTCATCTTCCACGTTTTCAAGATCCGGTACGCCCTTGAGTTGGTCGCCAATCTGGCTGAGCTGGTCTTCGGATAATTTCTCGTCGGCAACGAACAACACGACCGCTGGGATGCCGTTGGAGTCCGTGAAGTCGTCTTGCAGCTCCTGCACCTGGGTCGCTTCAGCCGATTCGGGCAGATAAGCGGTCTGATCGTTTGATGAGACCTCATTGACTTTGCCGAAATATGGTCCACCCACGCCCGCTGCGGTAAGCCATACCAGGATGAGGACAGCAGGCAAGAAGATGCGCAACCACTTTGGTACCCTCCCGGGTTGCTGCTGTCTGCGCCGTTTGGGGGGTTGAGAGTCATCCTGCTGGGCTTGAACGGTAGCAGTCGAGTCGTGGTGCATAAGGATGTCCGTTCGATGAGGTAGGTGGTGAAATTATGAAACTTGCAAGCAGTCGGGCTCGTGCCACGCAATCCTTTTGTCGGCTTCAGGCGGCTAGGCCAGTGGCCTTCCGCTACGACCAGTCACCCAGCTCTTCGGCGTCCACCTAGCATTTCAGTTGTTCAACGACGCCTTCGTCTGACCTCCGTCTCCGCCGTGCAATGGTGGAATTAGGAAATGCCTGGTCGTTGCCTTAACCGCGGAGCAGGTTCGACTGCCGTAAGCTTGGCGACGCGAGACTGCAATGAATATCAGTGGAGTTCACCTCAACTGTTTTCATTGGCCATCCCGCAGTAGCCACCAGTAGTTAGTTGAGTTATATTACTAGCTAATCTAGCAAATTATTTGCGTCGAGCAAAGAATGGGAGCACTGTTTCCTCATGGTCGATAAGTCTGAGGGCTCAACATCCAGCGCGCCAAATGTTTATGCGCTGGATGCTTCTGATCCAAATGCTCGTCTCGTCGACCGTACTGGCCACTCAGCCGAAGAAATCCGGCACATCGGCGAACTGATGGCCGCATTAGCCCAGTTGCGCGAAGCAGAGCAACGACTTTCGGAGGCCTCTCAGCGTTATATGAAGCTTGGTCCAACCGATATGAAAGCCTTGCATTTTCTTATCGTGGCGCAGAACACCGGCACCATAGCTACACCTGGGGCCATCGCAGTTCATTTAGAGATTTCGACCGCTTCCACAACCAAGCTCTTAGACCGTCTCGAAGCTGCTGGTCATATCGTCAGGTCCCCGCACCCATATGATCGACGAGCCTTAGCTATCTCCATCACGCACGAAACATACGAGGCAGCAGTTGAAACTGTGGGGCGGCAGCAGGCCAAGCGCTTCCATGCGGCCGCTCGGCTTACCCGCGAAGAACGTGATGTGGTCATCCGATTCCTCAAGGATATGGCACATGAAATTACGGTTCACGAAGGCCAATGGGATCCACCGGAACCCTAAAAATATGGGCGCCAAGTCTATGATGAACGCATGGCTGTATATCGTGATCTCATCGATGGTAGTTCTTATGGCCTGAGTCAACCGCGGTGGCGTTCCCGTGCCGGTCGCCCACTATGGATTGAACCAGGCAGTGGCCTGGCGCCGACTGACCTAGATCATTCTGCGCATTCTATTTGGCGCTACCGAGCTGCACTGCCAGTAGAGATCCCGCAACCCCTTTCCCTCGGCGAAGGGCAAACGCCGCTGGTAGAGCACACCTGGCACGCGGGACAACGACCCCTATTCAAACTCGACTACCTCAATCCAACAGGTAGTTTCAAAGATCGTGGCACCATTGTCATGTTGTCGTATCTTCGAGATCACGGTGTCACATCTCTTGTGGAGGATAGTTCTGGCAATGGCGGGGCGTCAGTAGCAGGCTATGGTGCAGCTGGCGGCTTGGACGTAAAGATTTTTGCTCCCGTTTCGACCTCTCCAGGCAAAATTTCCCAAGTCCGAGCGTTTGGGGCTGAGGTGCAATTGGTTGATGGTCCGCGGGAAGCATCGCAAGACGCAGCGATTCGCCAGGCCAGGGGCAAGGTGTTTTACGCCAGCCACAACTGGCAAGCATTCTTTCTGCAAGGCACGAAGACATTGGCCTACGAGCTTTGGGAAGATCTCGACTTTCAGGCACCAAACCAAGTCATCCTCCCCGTGGGTGCTGGCAGCACCCTGTTGGGATGTTGGCTTGGATTCCAAGAATTACTCGCAGCGCAACAGATCGATAAAATGCCCCGCCTGTTTGCAGCACAGCCCCGCAATTGTTCACCAGTTGAGGCTAGTTTTACCTCAGGTGCCGTTCAGCCATTGACGCGGGAGGTAAAGCCGACCATTGCAGAAGGTACCGCTATCGCACGCCCGCTACGGCTGGCTCAGATGATTTCGGTATTGCGTGAGACCAACGGAGGTTCTGTGGCGGTTACCGAAACGGAAATCGTCGAGGCTCTACAGCAGTTGTGCCGTCGAGGTCTGTTCGTAGAACCCACGAGTGCCCTTGCCGCAGCCGCCTACACGAAACTCATCGACCGGGGAACCATCAGCGGTTCCGACCAGACAGTCATCCTCCTGAGCGGCTCCGGTTTGAAATCAGCATCCACGATCGTCAGCTTATTGGAATCCCGTGCCAAGCCATCCTCAACGTGACAGCTGTCTGGGGTATACCAACTCTTGTCTGACATTCGGCCGGTAGGTCCGGTGGCCAGTATCACTGGACTTTTCGTCTCTTACCGGCCAAGACCGCAACGCGGCCTAGCACCGTCATCAACCCCACCCACTTCGGGTAACACCGTTATCAGCGGCAAGCCCAAATGCGGTGGGGATGCCTATGCTCCACGACCGGGCGGCCCTTTATCGAGAAGGTCACTTCCATGGGGAGTGAATCCATGACCGCATGGCGGCCAAGGAGTCGAAGGCGTTCGCCTGTTGCAGGATTGTCAATGTGGTCCCAGTCTTTAACACGCACAACATTCTCGCTTCCCACGCGAGCCTTACCAGAGCGGGGTGCGCTGGTGACGTTAATGTCAGTTTACGCCCGTCGACACGACACCTGACCGCCGGCTAGTCGAGCTGTTCTGAAAGTTCCAGCCATCGTTCTTCTAACACGGTGACCTCGTCTTCGGCTTCTTGCAATTCCTCGCCATAGCGTTGCAGCCCGGTGTAATCGCCTTGATCGTGCTCAACGAGACGCTGGTGTAGCCCCTCGATAACTGCAGAGAGCTTCTCCAACCGACGTTCAATGGACCCGACTTCGCGTTGGGCCGTTTTACGTTCTGCACCTGTGAGCTTCGATGTCGAACCTGCTTCTTTAGTCGTCTCAGCGTTGCTAACACTGGTGTTGCGCGCAGTCTGCTGGTCTTGGGCCTTACGCAGGCGTAAATACTCATCCACGCCGCCGGGCACATGTCGCAGCGTGCCATCGAGAATGGCATATTGCTGGTCGGTCACGCGCTCTAATAGATAGCGGTCGTGGGATACCACGATCAGCGTGCCGGGCCAAGAATCCAGCAGATCTTCCATGGCCGTGAGCATATCGGAGTCGACGTCGTTGGTAGGCTCGTCTAAGACAATCACGTTGGGTTCACTAAGCAGAAGCATCAGTAATTGCAAACGACGCTTCTGCCCGCCGGAGAGGTCGTCGACGCGGGCAGAGAGATGTTCCCTGCGAAAACCTAACCGTTCCAACAGTTGAGCGGGCGTGTGCTCTTTTCCATCGATAGTGAAGCTGGCCTGAGTTTGCGCCAGGACTTCCCGGACCCGGTCAGCACCGATTTTTTCTAACTGGGAGAATTGTTGATCCAACATCCCAATTCGTACGGTCTTGCCGTGTTTGACTCGACCACCGGTTGGTTCCAGGTCGCCTGTCACTAAGCTCAACAATGTGGATTTTCCTGCACCGTTCGCGCCGAGAATACCGGTCCGCTCCCCCGGGGCAATCCGCCACGTGATATTTCGTAGGACTTCGCGTTCACCAAAGCTGACGCTGGCATCTTCAATATCGACGACGTCTTTGCCCAACCGTGCCACTGCCAAGCGCTTTAGCTCAATCGAGTTGCGTACCGGTGGCACATCTTCGATGAGTTGATTGGCAGCATCAATCCGGAACTTAGGTTTCGCCGTTCGGGCTGGTGCCCCGCGGCGGAGCCAGGCGAGCTCTTTGCGTAACAGATTCTGGCGCTTGGCTTCTGCTGTCGCTGCCATCCGGTCGCGTTCGACGCGCTGCAGCACATAGGCCGCGTACCCGCCTTCAAATTGATCGACGATACCGTCATGGACTTCCCACGTTTCGGTACTCACCTCGTCCAAGAACCACCGGTCGTGGGTAATGACCAACAGTCCCCCGGCATTTTTGGGCCACCGGCGATTGAGATGATCGGCGAGCCAGGCGATCCCTTCGACGTCGAGGTGGTTGGTAGGTTCATCGAGGGCTAGGATATCCCAGTCACCGATAAGTAGTTGTGCCAGGGCCACCCGACGACGTTGCCCTCCGGACAAGGAACCAACCTGCGCCGTCCAGTCTAAATCGGCCACGAGCCCGGTGATGATGTCGCGAATCTTAGGGTCCCCAGCCCATTCGTGTTCTGCCAGATCACCAACGATAACCTGACCGACGGTCAACGTGGTGTCAACGGCGTCGGACTGATCCAACATGCCGATGGTCGTGTCGCTGCGCACGGTCACCTGACCGGCGTCCGGTTCAAGTTTGCCCACCAGCAATTTCATCAGCGTGGACTTACCGTCACCGTTGCGACCAACAATACCGATGCGGTCTCCAGCAGAGACGCCAAGTGTGACCGCATCGAGAACTTTTTGGGTCGGGTATTCAAAGTGGAGGGCTTCGGCCCCTAGAAGATGCACCATAGGTCATCAATATTAGTTGACGTACCGTTGAGCTCTGGCTTGCTTCGTTCTCAGCGCGAATGCGGGCTAGAGCAGATGGGCACCAGCGACCGGGCCATATTCGGCAACCGCTGAGATCTCCATGCGATCTTCGAAGCGTTCGGCAAGCTCCAGTGCTTGCGACATATCTTCGACCATAAAGACCAAGGACGCTCCGGCTCCGACGGTTTGGGCTGCTAGAGCCCCTTCATTCATACCGGCGGTCAACCAGTCGTTATGATCCGGCAGGATATTCACCAGGGCGCTTTGGAAATCATTGTGCATCATCAACGCGACCTGCTCAGCGTCACCGTGTGTAACGGCGTGGAGCAATTTCGATTCAAATTCTAGGGTATTGCGCTCGTGAGTATCAGCTTGGGCTTGGCGAAGCATGCGCACTTTTTGGAACATCTCCTGGGGTTCGATATCCACGGCAGCTGGCACGATCACCATGGCAAGCTCACGCTGTACTAGCAGCGGAGTGAGCAGTCGCTCTTGTCCGTTGTGGGTGGTGATCAACGCTCCCCCGGTGAGTGCTGCAGCCACGCCGTCACCGATTCGATTCGCCAATCGGGTCAGCTCTTCCCGGGCAATCGAAGCGTGCCATAAGCGGGCAAGAGCTACCAACACGGCTGCGGTACTTGCTGGGCGTCCGCCAAGATGTGTCTCGAAAGGAATATTCTTCTGGACGGTAATGTCCAACCCCGACAGCTCCCGGGGACGCTGTAGGTAGGCACGCAGCTCATCGACCGCCCGAAAGATTTCGGCCATGTCCCGTTGCGGTATATCGGCATAATCGATGGGATTTTGGAACCCATCTTCAAAGCTGACGAAGACTTCTTTGTCTTGGCGAGCTTCGACTACTGCGACGTCGTAGCGTGAAATGGCGAGCTGCAGGCTTGATACGGTCACTTCGTCAAAGTCATTGGGGTCACCGACTTTGGTGGCGATCGGCACCATGGCTGGTGCCTGAGCCGAGACAACAACCCGGGCTTCGAAAGTTCTGTGGGAGCTCATGGTGTGTCCCTGCGATGTTTTTGTTCGGCAATACGTGCAAAGTGTTCTATTTCCAGGACTTCCCCGCGCGCCTTGGGGTCGACGTCTGCTGCGATGAGTAACTCCTCGGCGGCCACCCCCGAGCCCGCCCAGTTACTCAATGCTGCTCGCAGTGTTTTCCGACGTTGCGCAAAGGCCGTATCAATGACTTCAAAGACTTGTTGTCGGCTTGCAGTGGTCGCCGGGGGTTGTCGAGCGGTAAATTGGACCAGGCCCGAGGTGATGCGCGGTGCGGGCCAGAAAACTTTGGTGCCGATTGTCCCGGCATACGTCGCCTGCGCATACCAGGCCATTTTTACCGAGGGGACACCATAGATTTTGCTGCCCGGTCCTGCGGTGAGCCGCTCGGCGACTTCTTGTTGCACCATGACTAAGCCGTGACGGATGCTGGGCAGTTCCGCTAATAAATGCAGCATGACCGGAACGGCTACGTTGTAGGGCAGATTGGCTACGATCGCCGTCGGTGGCCCGTCAGCGCTTTCAGGTGCGATCGCGAGAACCTCCGCAGCACTGATGCGCATCGCATCGCCTTCGATCACCGCTAGTCGGTCAGCGGTGCCGGGGCGGTATTCTTCAACGGTTGTGGCAAGGCGGGCTGCAACCGGTGGATCAATCTCGATGGCGGTAACCGCTTGGGCCGCATCCATCAATCCCAGGGTGAGCGATCCGAGTCCGGGACCGATTTCTAAGACGTGCTCGCTGGACTCCAGATGGGCGGCATCCACGATTCTGCGGATCGTATTTGGATCGATCACGTAGTTTTGGCCCAGGGTTTTCGTGGGTCGAAGATCGAGGATATCGGCAAGTTTGCGAATATCGGCGCCGGACAATAATGGTTGCTCTGTTGAAGTCACAGAGTCCATCTTAGTCTGCGCTACTGCCTGCACGCCGGGTTCACAGATTCGGCCCAGAACCTCGCATGAGATTCTGGGCCGAAAGGTATTAAGTTATGCAGTGCTGTGGGGTTTAGCGCAGTCCCAGCGATGCCGAGCATGCTGGCCACTGACCCCAGCCGGACTGGGCTTGCAGCTTGGAAGCAATGTCGATCTGCTGAGCGCGTGTTGCTTTGTCTGCGGTTGGAGCGTATTTCTGACCGCCCATAGCGTTCCAAGTTGGCGCTGAGAACTGAACGCCACCGTAGTAGCCGTTGCCGGTGTTGATTGACCAGTTACCACCGGATTCACACTGGGCCAAGCGATCCCATACAGAACCGCTTGGTGCAGCTGGAGCTGAAGCACCGGTGTTACCACCCGAAGAGTTGGAAGAATCGGAGGAGGAGGAGGAAGCTTCTGGTTCCTTTTCCTTAGTACCGCGCAGGATCACCGCATCGGTTGGTTCCTTGGTGACTTCACGGTTAATCTCAGTCTTGTCGACTTCTTTGCCGTTTTCAGTCACAACCTCATAGGTTACGCTCGCGGTTCCGTTGACACCTTCGGTATCGGTCTTGGTTTTACCTTTTTCGAGGGTGTTGTCGTTCTTGTGGGTGGTTTCGAACTCGACGACTTCTTCTTCAGTAACCTCGGTCTTTTCGACGATGGTCACGGTGATAGCGGTGTCGTCGTTAATATTCTGGTCAAGTTTGGGCGAAACCTTATCGTCTTCTCCCACTTCAACGCCAGCCTTGTCCAAGACATCTTGAACGGTGCCGCCGGTGGTGAGGACTTCTTTGGCTTCATCAGCCACGGTGATCTCAACAACCTGTGGCAGCGCGATCTGGTCGATGCGCAGCGGGGTAATCGAGGAGACACGCTCAATATTCAGTGGCTGGTCAGTTTGCTGTTCTACGTTCTCGACGCTAGCAGTTGCGCCTTTATCGGCGTTGGCCTGAGTGATGACGAATGCCGCCAGGCCACCTACTACCAGCACTAGAGCTGCAACCTGAGCAATGATCTTGGTCAGGGTGCCACGGAAAATGCTTGACATAGAGAAAATCCAAAAGTGTTGTAGTTCCGACGTCGTGATCGTTTCGTCCACGCGCCGATGACATAGTCACCGACTATAACGGAAAGATAACAAAGATTACAAATAGATAACGAAGCTTTGTTGATCACTCCAGCCAACTACCCCATGTGCTTCAAGTATTGGTCCTAGTCAATCTCGAACTTTCCGTAGACGCGCTCTGTGTTTTGGAAAATAACACTCCCGAGATCTTCAACGCTTTGCTGACGAGTTTCGGCCAATTGATACAGCGTATGCGGCACCAAATAGGGAGCGTTCGGTCGACCGCGGTGCGGGTGCGGCGTCAGGAACGGCGAATCGGTTTCCACCAGAAGGAGCTCAGGACGCATGACTTGTGCTGCTCGGCGAGCCGAGTCATTGTTTTTGAAGGTTACGACACCGGAAAACGATGCGTACCAGCCGTGCTCATTAAGGATTGCTGCCATGTGTTCATCCCCCGAATATGAATGGAACACGACATGTTCGGGCAGCCGGTCCATCGATAACAGTGTCGCGATCACGTCATCATGCGCCTCGCGGTCATGAATCTGTAGCGCCAGTCCCAGCTCCACGGCCATCTCGATGTGTCGTTTGAACGCGTATTTCTGAATCTCCCAGTTGGCGTCGCCTTCGGTGCGGTAATAATCCAGTCCGGTCTCCCCGATGCACACAACTGCCGGGTGAGCTGCTAGCTCACGGATCGTATCGATCGCTTGGTCCAACGTGCCGTCTGCTGCCAGTTTGACGGTGTCGTTGGGGTGGATGGCCAGCGCCCCACGCAATCGAGGCTCATCTTCAATGGCTTTGATCGTGTACTGGGCAGATGCAAGGTCGGTAGCGACCTGGATTGCCCCCACTACGTTGACGCTCGCTGCTGCGTCCATGACTTCGGTTGGTGTCGGCTGCACTAAACCATCGCGGAAGTCGAGGTGAGCGTGATTATCAACGACCGGTACCGGCGAGGGCTGTGGCGCTGGCGGGTAGATCAGCTTGCGCTTCTTGCCGGTATATTCATCGGTTGCGGAACGTATGGGGCCGTGGGCGCCATGTGAAGAGTTCTCGTCGGGAAGATACTGCGGTGGTGTCTGGGGTTGTGCTGAAGTGACCATGGTTGTAGCTTAACGCGGTCCGCCCCGTCGAGCAGAATATCTCGACCGGGCGGACAACGCTGAGGCTGTTGGCGTTAGGCCTGGGAGTGTGGGTTTGGCATTCCGATGTACTGCACGGTGGTGTACTCTGCGATACCTTCGGCGCCACCTTCACGTCCAAGACCGGACTGCTTGACGCCGCCAAAGGGTGCAGCAGCGTTGGAGATGACACCGACGTTGAAGCCGATCAGCCCGAATTCGATCTGGTCAGCCACGCGGATTGCGCGGTTGTGGTTTTCGGTGAAGATGTAGGCGGCCAAACCGTACTGCTGGGCGTTGGCCAGGCGGATGGCGTGGGCTTCATCTTTGAATGTGACAACTGGTGCCACTGGGCCAAAGATTTCTTCTTTCAGGATTGGGGAATCTTCCAAAACCGACAGGATGGTGGGTTCGTAGAAGTACCCGTCGCCTTCGACTTTCTGCCCACCGGTGATAACTTCGCCGCCGGCGTCGACAGCTGCGGTGACCAGGCTGTGCACGTCCTCGCGAGCTTTTTCGTCAATGATCGGTCCAATATTGACGTCAGCTTCGGTACCGCGGCCAACTTTGCGAGCGCGCATGGCGTCAGCGAATTTCGCCTGGAAGGCATCGGCGATGTCTTCGTGAACGAGGATGCGGTTGGCTGCGGTGCAAGCTTCACCCATGTTGCGCAGCTTGGCGTCCATCGCACCCTGAACGGCTTTGTCTAGGTCGGCGTCTTCAAATACCATCAGTGGCGCATTGCCGCCCAGTTCCATAGAAGTGCGCAGCACGTTCTGGGCGGCATCTTCCATGAGGCGCACACCGACCGGGGTCGAACCGGTGAACGACAGTTTGCGCAGACGAGAATCTTTCATCAACGGACCGGAGATAGCCGAAGCAGAAGAGCCCGAAACGACGTTTAGCACCCCTGCTGGCAGACCGGCGTCCAGCATTGCCTGAGCGAAGTACTGGGAAGTCAGTGGGGTCAGCTGAGCTGGCTTCAGCACCATGGTGGAACCGGAAGCAACAGCCGGGCCGACTTTACGAGTGGCCATGGCCAGTGGGAAGTTCCACGGGGTGACCAACAGGGATGGGCCGACTGGTTTGTGTCGCACGATTGCAGTCAGGTTGTTTTCTGGGGTGTTGAAGTAGCGGCCGTAGTGGCGGACGGTTTCTTCGGAGAACCAGCGCAGGAATTCGGCACCGTAGGTGACTTCACCGCGAGCCTCGGCCAGTGGTTTACCCATTTCCAGGGTCATCAGCAATGCAAAGTCATCGGCGCGTTCCATGACAATGTCGAAGGCACGACGCAGGATTTCGGCGCGCTCGCGTGGTGCGGTCAGCGCCCATTCTGCCTGCGCCTCATCAGCTGCGGTTAGCGCCTTGAGCGCATCTTCGGAGTTACCGTCCTGAATCCGCAGCAGTTCTTTACCGGTGGCTGGGTCATAGACCGGCAGGGTCTTGCCAGAAGAGGCTTCTACCCATTCGCCGTTAATAAGTAGGCCGGTGGGGACGCGCTGCAGCAATTCTTGTTCTTGTTGTGCGGTGACAGTCACGGATTACCTTCTTTCGATCTGTCGGACGGGCACTGGGCGCATAAGCGTCCTCAGGCTCCTAGAAGTTCAATTCGCCAATAAATCTAACACGCAGATATAGCTGGTGACGCTAACGCGATCAGACGACGTAAGTTAGCGACTTCCGGCAGCATACAGCACCCCTGCGGGTATGTGCAGGGGTCATGGAATCCATTCGTTTTGGGTATAGCGCGCAGATCCGCTTGCCGGTTCTAGCGCAGTTGGAACATACGTCCGACGAAAAAGATCCGCGGCTGCAACCAGCATCCCAAGACCAACCCAGATCCAGCCGATAGCTAGCACGCCGAGCCAAGACGCCATCATCACCACCATGATCAGGGCCATGCTCAAGCCAATCCAGGTCATCATCCGGGCGGCATTGTTGTACTGTCGCTGCGCGTTGTGGGCAGTCAGCGGGATTGGATAGTTAAATACCCTTGGATAACCCGCCAGCACTGCGACAGTGATGGTGGCAGGCCCAAGCAGTGTAAGTCCGCCCACTGCTTCCCAGACGGAGCCTTCACGTATCACCTCGCCGGCTATGCCATAGCGCATCGGGAGAAGATCCGTCTGCCTGCGGGCGTTGGTGAATAGTTCGAGAGACAGTCTCGCCGTTAGAGCGGCGAATCGGTTCCTGAGAATATGATCGTTCACTCATGACGTGCTCCCTCGACTCGCCCCAAGAGCAAGATATGCATGACCCGGGGTACTTTCTAATGTACTCGTCCAGGGCGTGCGGGGGCAGTAGGGTGATCCCGAATTTTGGGCCTAAGAGCGTCACTTATGACCCTAGGCGGTGACTTTGTTCACTGTTCATCGCACAGCCGAAGAATCCGATGACCCAAATGGCGTTGCAGCAACCTCGGTGGCTAAACTACAAGACAAAGCTGGACCCACAGGTCCATGATCTTGTCACTAGCAAACACCTTGAAGATTTCATACCTAACCATGGCTGCGATCTGCCCAGATCGTTTCGATGCCCAACTCTCAGGAGGCCTGCGTGACCGAATGGTCCAAACCTCAACCGTCATCCCGCGTCGTTGTGCAAGCTGGTGCGCGTGTTCCAGCGGCAACACCAGAAGCACAGGCCGGCGATAAATGGGTTGAAGTTCCTACCGAATTCGATGCCATCATGCTGTCGTCGTATGGTGGCCCCAATGGCCAAGACGACGTCATCCCGTTTTTGCGCAACGTCACCATGGGCCGCAACATTCCGGATGCACGACTCGAAGAAGTCGCCGTCCACTACCGCGAAGCCGGTGGGGTCAGCCCGATCAACGAACAAAACCTCGCGCTCAAGGCTGCGATCGAAGAAGAGCTAAAGCGTCGCAACATTGATCTGCCGGTGTACTTCGGCAACCGCAACTGGGACCCATACTTCACCGAGGCCATCTCCAAGGCCCACGAAGAGAACAAGGTCGAAGGTCGTCCCACCAAAATTTTTGCTCTGGTGACTTCCGCGTACTCGGCCTATTCTTCGTGCCGTCAGTACCGCGAAGACTTTGCCGATGCCCTGGAAGCTTTGGACTTGTGGGATGACGTACAGATCGACTCTTCTCGGACGTTCTTTGACCACCCGGGATTCGTGAATCCATTCATCGAAGGCACCTTGGCCGCCATTGCCGAACTGGCCCAAGAGCACTCCGACCTGGATCTAGCCAATGATGTCGAAGTGCTGTTTACAGCCCACTCGATCCCGATCACCGACAATGCCAAGTCGGGCGAACCAGATGAGCACGATTACGCTGAAATTGGCGCCTATAAGGCCCAGCACCTGGCCCTCGGTGGGTTGGTCATGGACGCCGTCAAAGACAAATACAACATCGATGTGCCCTGGGAACTGGTGTACCAGTCCGAGTCCGGCCCGGCTCACATTCCTTGGTTAGAACCAGACATCAACGACTATCTGGAAGACCTCAAAGGCAAACGCAAGGCCGTCGTGGTCGTGCCAGCAACCTTCCTATCGGATCATATGGAGGTCTGGTGGGATCTGGATATCGAAGCCAAGGAAACCGCTGACGAACAGGGTCTGGCCTATAAGCGCGTTGCCACCCCGGGGACACACCCGGAGTTTGTTTCCGCGATGGTCGAGCTGGTCGAAGAACGTCTTCATGGCACACCTGTCTCCGAGCGTAAGGCGCTGACCAAATACGGTCCGGGCTATGACGTCTGCCGTGCGGGCTGCTGCGAGGGTTCCGGCCCACTGCGCGCCGCTACCGGTGGTCTGCTGCCGTAACCGAACTGTTTCATCGCCCAAGCCGGTGGTGCCTGCCGTCGGCAGGTGCCGCCGGTTTAGTGTTTCTCCTGGGAATAGGGTTTTTCCAAGGCGGCGTTATACAACTCGCGCGCCGAATGTCCGGTCTCCTGGCCGACCTGGCGGGTCGCAGCTTTCAACCGTTCCCCTTCAGCCACCAGCCCGCGGACCTGAGCCAAGGCTTCGGCAAAGGTCGCCTGTGCCGCGGCCGGAGCCGGACCAACAACGAGCACGATTTCACCTTTCAGTGTCTTGGACTCGGCCCATTCGATGAGTTCGGCAAGTGTCCCGCGGGCGATCTCTTCGTGCAGTTTGGTCAACTCCCGGGCCACCGCAGCCTGGCGGTCCGGTCCGAAAGCTTCGGCCATCGCATGGAGTGTCTCGGCGGTTCGGTGCGGGGACTCGTAAAAGATCAATGTGCGAGTCTCGGCGGCCAGCGCGATCAACGTTTTGGCTTTCTCACCTGCTTTGCGCGGGATGAACCCTTCGAATGCAAACCTGTCGGTCGGCAGTCCGGATAACACCAGAGCGGTGATCGCAGCCGATGCGCCAGGAGCCACGGTGACTTCTACACCGGCGGCAATAGCTTCCTGGGTCAACCGGTAACCCGGATCCGAAATTGCAGGCATCCCGGCCTCGGGTACGAACACCACGTTCTTACCTGCTCGCACTGCCTCGATCAGCCCCTTGGACGACTCGGCCTCATTGTGTTCGTGATGCGACACGACGGTTGCCGAAAATTGCACCCCTGCAGCGTGCAACAGTTTGTGCAGCGACCGGGTATCTTCTGCGGCGATAATATCGGCCTGGGCCAACACGTGTTTGACCCGGTCGGTCAGGTCCCCCACATTCCCGATTGGTGTGGCTGCTAACGTCAGTGCCGCGGCGGTGGTTTGGGTGTGTCTACGGGGTGCGTCCATCTTCCCATTATCCCGCCCCATCACCGGTAGCATGGCCTGTGTGTCAACAACGCAACGACGAACCCCGGATGACTGGCTGCAATCCCCCACCGAAGCCTTTTCGCTGGCCGGTCTTAAGGCTCGACTGTTGTACCCAACTTTTCACCTGGGCCGCGTCGGATGGTTCATCGCTGCAGCCCTGACCGTTGCAGCCGGACTGCTGCGCTTTTGGAATCTGAGCCATCCGCACGAGCTGATTTTTGATGAAACCTACTACGTCAAAGACGCCTACTCGCTGTGGCACTTCGGCTACGAACGTGCCTGGGAGGACGACGTCGACGACACATTTCTTACCGGCCAAGCCCAACCCGAACCCGACGCCGCCTACGTGGTCCACCCACCGGCCGGCAAATGGCTCATCGGGGCTGGCATGGCATTATTTGGCTATGACAGTGCCTTCGGCTGGCGTTTTACCGCCGCGCTTGCCGGCACACTTTCGGTGCTGCTGACTTTCGTCCTGGCTGCCAAACTCTTCCGCTCACTATTTCTGGCATCATGTGCGGGCCTGTTGTTGACCATCGAAGGCCACCACTTGGTCATGTCGCGCACCGCGCTGCTGGACATTTTCTTGATGGTCTTCGTTCTGGCAGCCTTTTGCGCCCTGATCGCCGACCGCACCTGGGGACGGCGACGGCTAGCATACGAACTCGCCGCCCGTTACCGGCGCCTGACCGCCCCACGCGCAACCGACGAAGACCGAACCCGGTGGAAAACCACCATCACCTATGGCCCCTGGTTAGGAATCCGGCCGTGGCGCATTGTCGCCGGCATCCTGCTGGGAGTTGCGGTGTCGATTAAACTGTCCGCGCTGGCATTTGTCGCAGTCTTTGGCTTGCTCACCGTCTGGTGGGACGCCACCGCCCGGCGCAGCGCGGGCATTCGACGTTGGCTGCCCGGTGCCATCGTGACTGACGGGCTGTGGGCTTTTGTTTCCATCGTCGGCGTTGGCGCGGTCACCTATATTGCCACCTGGGCGGGTTGGTTGCGCTCGGAGGGCGGCTACTACCGCAACTGGGCCGCCGATCAGGCCACCCTACTGCCCGACTGGTTGGCCTCGCTAATCCACTATCACGTCCAATCCACCACTTTTCACACCGGACTCGATAGTGCCCATAATTACGCTTCGGCCGCTTGGATCTGGCCCTTCGCCGGCCGTCCCGTGTCGTTTTACTACCGCACCGAAAACCTCGACTGCGGCGCCGAAGAGTGCTCAGCCGCGATTCTGGATCTGCCCAACCCGCTGATCTGGTGGACCGGGCTGGTTGCGATGGTCATCATCTTCTTGCGCTGGTTGCTCATCCGCGACTGGCGGGCCGGCGCCATCCTGGCCGTGTATGTCGCAGGGCAGCTCGTGTGGGTGTTGTGGCCATCGCGCACCATGTTCTTTTTCTACACCGTGGCCTACGTGCCGTTTCTCATTCTGGCGATCACCTACATCGCCGGGTTGTGGCTGGCACGCACGACGCCTTCAGGAACCGGTTTCACCTCGCGACGCCTGGCCGTCGTCGGCATTAGCCTCTTTGTCCTAGCTGCCCTGGTGCTCAGCGCATACTTCCTGCCCATCTGGACGGGCGAACCGATCCCCCAGCACCAGTGGCGAGCGCGAATGTGGTTCCAGTCGTGGATCTAGACCCCGGGTGACACTGCCCGCTGCGTCGTGACCTGGCTCATGACACGGGTGTTGACATGACGGTAGACTTGGTCGCGGCAATTTTCATCACCCAGAAAGCAGGCCCCGTGCACGTTTCCGCCCCTTACCTCACACGGCTTGATCCACAAACCAACCTGACCGATCTGGTCATTGAGCGGCTCGGGGCCGATCCGGCCAGAGTGGTGTACGCGGTCCAAACCACCGACGACGTCGACAATCTGACCTGGCGCGAGGTCACCGCCTTCGACTTCCTCGACCAGGTGCGCCAGGTGGCCAAAGGGCTGATCGCCACCGGGGTTCAACCGGGTGAGATGGTGGCCGTCATGTCGGCTACCAGTTACCACTGGGCGGTCATTGACCAGGCACTGTGGTTCGCCGGAGCGGTGTCGGTGCCGATTTATGAAACGTCGTCGCCATCGCAAATCGCCCATATTCTGACCGACTCCGGAGCCGGGCGGATCTTTATTGCCGGCACCACCCCGGCCCGTGCTGTCGATCGAGCCATCCAAACCCACGAGTCACTGGGACACATCGAACGCCATAAGCTGTCGGAGGCAGGTCTGGACCAGTTGGCCAAGGCCGGTGCTGGGATTTCCGACGACGCGCTGGAAGCCGCGCGCAGCGTCGCCACGATGGATTCGACCGCTACCGTGGTCTATACCTCGGGCACCACGGGCCCACCCAAAGGGGCGCGGATCTCACACCGCAACCTGGCCGAGGGTGCGGTCAATATTGTTCCCTGGGCCCATGAGATCGTGCTGAATCACCCGACTCCGCGGCTGTTAATGTTCTTGCCGTTGGCCCACATCCTGGCCCGAGCAGTCCAGTACTTTGCGTTGGTCGCCGGCATCCAGGTGGCCCACACGTCGGACACCGCCAATGTCACCACGGTCATGCGCGCCTATAAACCCACCTGGCTGCTCGTGGTGCCCCGAGTGCTAGAAAAGGCCTTTACCGCGGTGCTCGCCCAGGCTGAGGACGCCACCGGGCTACGCAAATCACTGCTAACCGATGCGATCACCGTGGCCGAACAGTGGTCCCGCGCCCGTGCGGCCGGCCAGATGCCGATCGGCTTGCGCATCAAACACGCCTTCTACGACCGCGTGGTGTACAGCAAGATCCGGGAGGTCTTTGGCGGCGAAGCCAAGTCCGCGATCTCTGGGGCAAGCGCACTCAATGAGAAACTGGCGCACCAGTTTACCGGTATGGGCTTGGCGATTTTTGAAGGCTACGGCCTCACTGAATCCACCGCGCCGGCCTCGGTCAATGTGCCCGAGCATATCCGGCTAGGTTCGGTGGGCAAACTCGTCCCCGGCATGGAAGCCAAGCTATCTGAAACCGGCGAACTGCTGCTGCGCGGGGTGGTCATCTCCCCCGGATATCTGTCCGAAACGGCCAATGCCGACTCCTTTGACGACGACGGCTGGTTCGCCACCGGTGACCTAGCTGAAATCGACGACGATGGTTTTATCTCCATTACCGGACGTTCCAAGGACCTGTTAGTCACTGCGGGCGGTAAGAACGTGTCCCCGGCACCGTTAGAAGAGGTTATCTCCAGCTGTCCGATCGTGGGCCACGCCGTCGTCGTCGGAGAAAACAAACCGTTTGTGGGCGCGCTGATTTCACTGGATACCGAACAGCTGGCCCAGTGGGCGGCCCGGCGCGGCAAAGTTGGACTGACGCTGGACCAGGCGCGCACTGACGCGGATGTGCAGGCCGAGATCCAAAGCTATGTTGACCTCGCGAATCAGAGCGTGTCACAGGCCGAATCGGTGCGCAAGGTGGTCATTTTACCCACCGAGTTGTCACAGGACACCGGGCATGTGACCCCGGCGGAGAAACTGCGGCGCGCCTCGGTGATCAAAGATTTTGACGGCGCCATGGCAGAACTCTATGGCTGACGTGGCTGGCCGGTTTGGCCGGTGACCTGGGATTCCAGGAATCGCTGGGCTTGTTCGCGGCGCTGGCGCCGACGGGCGGTCGGGGCGGTGACCAGCAGGATGACGATCATGACCACCAGCGTCAGCCCGCCGACCCAGGCTGCGGCATCCACCCAGAACTGCCCCGGGTAGAGCCGAATCAGCGAATCTGAGGTGGCAAATGTCCAGGTCCCCTCGGCAAAGAACAGTTGATGGAACCCGGCAAAGAAAGCTTGCCAACCAAAGACGGCGACCACGGCCAGCAGGCTCATGACCACCGTGAACCAAACGGCCCCGGCAAAGAGTGCTCGCGCGATGGCACCCTTGCGCATCCGGTAAAGCATTATCATGGCGACGACGCACACGATGGCTGCGAGAAGGCCAGCGATCATCGTGATCATCATGACCTGTTTAACATCGGCCATGTGGGCGACCTCGTCATTGGTAAAGACCGGGTTGCCATTGGCAAAACGCAGATCACCCAGGTAGGCCGACGGAGCAAGATTGAATAAGTAGTCCAGACCATAGGAGCCCAGGGTCAGACGCTGGTCAATGGCCATGCCGAACTGATCAGCGGGGAATCCGGGACGGTGGTATTCAAACCATAAGAACACGGGTGAGGCTACCAGCCGGATCATCGCAATCAGGATGACAAGTGGTGCCAGGATTGCCAGCACGACCTGTAATACGCGGACCAGCGTGGGTGAGCCCACGGCTGCACGATCCCGGGCTTTGGCACGAGCTGCCGCGGCGTCTTCAAACGAGTCTTCCAACGGTTCGAAAGCTCCCGCGCCCGGTCGTGGGGCTGCAGAAGAGCCGGTCGAAGCGTTGATCGGTGGCGGTGGTGGCGTTACCCGAGTGGCTGGTTCATGTAGTGGTGCGGCCGGTGGGTCGGCTGAGAATTCGGATCCGGGTGCGGGGCGGGCGCCAGGACGGGGGTGGTTGCGCGGGCCAATCCCCACGGCTGCAGCAGTTTCTAAGGCATCGCCGTCGGGATCAATCCGGCGCCGTTGTCTGCGCGGGGTCGCCACAGGTTCGGCCGGACTGATATCTTCGCCGGGGGTCAGGCCCTCCAGAGGGACAGTTTCTGGGTCGCGAGCTGCATCGCCGTCGTTCGAGGATGCACGGTGGTCTTTGGATTGCTTCGACATTGTCCCAACCTTTCCATCACGCTTTATAGTTAGCCTACGGTGTTGGTCACGACCGTGGGCAACAGCTGGCGGCGCGTTGCGCAGACTTTAGGCGGTGACCAATTGGCGGCCGCCGTCGTACTCGTCGAGGTCAGCATCCGCGTTGGCTGCGGCCGCTCGCGAACCGAGAATCCAGGTGTAGGCCCAGTAAGCGGCCAGCACGAGTGCCCCGATCGTGATTTTGGCCCAGGTAGGCAGATTCGACGGAGTGACCAGTCCTTCAACAAGCCCCGAAATGAGCAGGACACCGATCAGCCCGATCCCCACGAGAATCAATTGGCGACCCCAATAGGCTAGGGACTGCAACCGCGTAGCTCGACCCGGAGCCACCCACGCCCAGAACACGCGCAACCCGGCGGCGCCGGCGATGAAAATGGCGGTCAGTTCCATCAAACCGTGGGGAGTGATAAAGGCAAAAAAAGTGCCGAGTTCATCGTATTTGTGCATCAGTGCCGCCGAAATACCCAGCCCCTGGGCGTTGACCCATAAGACGTAGGGGACGAAAAACCCGGTGATTCCAAAGGCCACTTCCTGCAGAGCGATCCAGGCGTTATTCACCCACACCAGCGTCGTAAACGACGCCGCCGGATTTTCCGAGTAGTAATCCACAAAATCTTCTTCTACATAAGCGATCTGGAATTCTTCGGGCATCATGGCATCAAACATGTGCGGATTATTGCCGTACCAGAACCCATAGGCCAGTGCGACGGCGAAAAATGCTGTCCCGAGGACAATAGTGAGCCAGCGAATTTGATACAGCGCATACGGCAATTTGACAGCGAAAAAGCTTTTGATTCCCGCCGCGGGTGACCCGGATGCGGCAGTGAGCTTGGCCCGCGCTCGAGCGATGAGCAACGACAGCCGGTTGGCATCAACGCCGTCGGGATCTTGCGCCTGGACAATTGAGAGGTGCGTGGAGACTCGCTCATAGAGCTCCACTAATTCGTCAATCTCCTGGGCAGTGAGCCGGCCTCGCTTGGCGAGCTGATCAAGTCGCTGCCAATCGGGGCGGTGAGTTGCTGCATACGCTTCCAGATCCACAAACCCCACACTACTAGGCTTGGGTATGGGACACTTGTCTGCACCCACTTGCGACTAAACTCAGATCCAGAACGATAGGAAAGTTGGGGCGTACGTGCACACATACACCATCACCGGCGAAGCTGTCATGTTAAACCTGCGCGCCGCGAACTTCATGCCACGCCTGGGCGCTGCACTGATCGATGCGACCATCTACGTGGTCTCCTGGATTTTCTTACTCATCGGGGTTGCCAAGTTTATTTCCCACTTTGCGATGGACATCGCAGCATCCCAGGCCGTGGTAATTTTGGCGGCGATCACGCTGATGTTCATTATCCCGCTGCTGGTCGAGGGGCTGTCTAAAGGTCGTTCCGTAGGCAAATTGATCTTTGGGCTACGCGTCGTGCGTGACGACGGTGCGACCATTCGGTGGCGGCACGCATTCATTCGATGCCTGACTGGCGTATTCGAATTGTGGATGACCGCTGGGTCCGTGGCGATCATCGCCTCGTTATTCAACCGCCAATACAAACGGCTGGGTGACATGATGGCAGGGACGTTTGTGATCATGGCCCGTGCCCCACGGCCAGCCTCAGAACTACCGCAACTACCCGCGGCAATGCACCAGTGGGCGCAGGTCGCCGATGTTGGCCGTATCCCGACCTCGCTAGCAACCCAAGTCAATGCGTTGATACGTAATGCATCAACGATGCAATCTGCAGCCCTTGCATCGATGGCCGCGGCCCTTTCGGATCAAATGCGTCACTATGTCACGCCCGGTCCCCCAGCTGCGGTTGATCCCCTGATCTTTCTCATCGGTGTCATGGCAGAACGACGCGAGCGCGATCATGCAGTATTACAGCAGCGCCGTCAACGCCGAGAACGAGACCAGCAATACTTACGACTCTAGACGCAACCCTCTAGGTGCTATGGAGCGTCCCCCGGGCTGAATACCGTTCAGCCAGGGGATTTTTTATGCTCCGCGGATCCAGAAAATACTGATTTCGGATAATGCAACATGGTCGGCAAGGCTGTGGAAAACTTCCACGGAATGGACTGTCATCCACAATAACAGCAACACGATAACTAGACCTGCAGATTAAGCGCTACACACGCTCAAAGATCGCCTCAAACCTTTCAACAACTTAATACAATTACCTCAAATTCATTGCCTAACACATGCGACCCAGGTAAAATAGGGCTAATAACTACTTCTCCTCATTCACTCCACAACTGCAACTCGTTGAACATCTAGTAGTGAAAGGACGCGGTCATGGATATCCCAAAGATCCTCCCGGATTTGGGTTCGCCCGTGTCCACAAGGCTACTTAATGTAGACGAATTAGAAAGCGCGTCTCAAGGCGAGATTCTGCACGCCGCCACAGTCTTAATGCGCACGCTCTCGCAACGCATGGCTGACCCACACGCCTACAACGAAGTCGCAACATTTCATGATGCCGCCGGTATGGATTGGTCAGGATTCCAAAGCCCCTCAGAACCCGCATCGCCGTTAGCTGCCGAAGGCCTGGGGTCAACAACCTTAGAGAAAACCGAGCAGGCTGAGCGGAATCTCGACGAAGCGGTTCCCGCGCCGCTTGAACCAGAAAACTACTGTGACTCTCTGCCAGCCATGGGCGATATGCTCAATCAACTTTCTAGATTTCATGCGAGTGCGCTCACCCAATATTCTCGCTACCTCGAAGCATCTATGGCGGATCAGCGGCAGTATCTCGGAACGCCACGAAAGACCAAAGATTTTCGTGATGTCGCGGACTATTTGACGACTACAATGCACATCTCACGTAAGGATGCCAGAAAGATCATCCGACGCGGCAAATACCTGGCCCATCGTCCAGGGCTGCATGCAGAAGCGCCAGATGCCAAACCCGTATTTGGACAGCTGGCTCAATCCATGGCCAATGGGAATCTGCCGATAGAAAATGCAGACAAACTCATCGATTTCGATGAAGAGTTGATCAAGTATTCGCAGAAAACTCATCAGCCGTTAGAACGCAAGAATAAAGTACTACAGGTCTTTGAACCGGTGATGGTGGAAACCGCAGAATCAACGACACCTGACGAGCTCGGCAAGGTCAAGAAGCGCTGGGTGGAAGAACTAGCGCACTGGATCTGCCCGGATGGGCCATCGCCATCGCGAGCATTCGCCAAGGCAGCGGATAATGCTCTCAAATGCCGAGATCAAGCGGACGGCAGCGCTATTTTTTCTATGCACGCTACACCAGCGGTCAGCGCCAACTTCAAGAATTGGATGCTGCAGCAATTAGACTTCGCGGGTTCCCCGGTGCTCATCTCCGATGAAGCTCTCAAAGTCTTAGGTTTCCTCGCCCCGGATGCAGATGATGCGACCGGGGACGATCCAGCCGAGACCGCAGAATCGCGGCCCGTACCTCAAGAACCGTCACCACCCGAGCCTTCCCAGGACTCGGAGGGTACTGAAGATGAAGGTGAGCCGCTCACGATCCCGAGTGCTTGGCTTGGTCCCATGACCACCTGGGATACCTCCCCTGATCCGACACGAGTGGTCGCAGAAACCTCCGAGGGCACGCCACTTACCGGCCGAGATATGAATCTCATCGACGAACTGACGACCGGGCAAAAAATGGGCGGCATCCTCTTGAGCCACATGCTCACCCTATTGAGCATGGATCCCACCAAATTAGGCGGAAAGAAAGCCCACGGCATTTCTGCTCAACTGATCGTAGTCCAAGATATTGAAACTGCTTATCACACCCTTGGACTCGGTTCGATCCCGAAGGCCGCCCGAAGACCCTCGGGACCCGAGGGGTATCGGCCGCCGGTGATCAAACGTCCCAACCCCGATCCTCCAGACGAACCAGAGTGTACTGATAAACCCCACCACTACAGTCGACTCGTTCCGCCAGACCCCGCCATGGGTGACGACGAACCTGTCCCCTGGACGCCGTATCATTCTGAGACGGTGAACATCGGTCCGATCCACCCGGATGATGTAGAGCTTCTGATGTGTAATGCAACCATCTCCGGGCAGATCTGGAACGGACCCGACCAGGTGTTGCAGGAGAAACGAGCACAACGACTGTTCACCGCTGCGCAACGCCGTGCCATTCTTGCACGTGATAAAGGATGTCAGGCACCCGGCTGCCCAGTCCCAGGAGCCTATTGCGACATCCATCACATCAAAGCTTGGGGCAATGGCGGTCTCACAGACGAAGACAACGGCATCGCGCTTTGTCCGTTTCATCACGATGCTATGCACCAGGGCCGTTGGATTATCCGAAAGCACAAGGGGCTCACCTTCTTTCAACCGGCCCGCTGGATAGATCCGGCCCAGCCGCTGCTCCGCAACGCCTACTGGAACTCCTAGGTTAAACCAGTGCTGCCACAGCTATCCGAGAGATAACTGTGGCAGCACGCTGAAACAGAGTTTAGTACCGGTAGTGCTCTGGCTTATATGGACCAGCCACATCAACACCCAAGTATTCAGCCTGCGTCTTGTTCAACTCGGTCAAACGAACGCCCAACGACTCCAAGTGCAACCGCGCAACCTGCTCATCCAGCAGCTTCGGCAGCACATGCACACCAATTTCGTAGGTCTTACCGGTGATCGATCCGACACCACCTTCGGCATTGAATAATTCAATCTGAGCCATGACCTGGTTAGTAAACGAGGCCGACATGACAAACGACGGGTGACCAGTGGCATTGCCAAGGTTCAGGAGACGACCTTCAGACAATACAATGATCGAGCGCTCATTCTCGGTGCCCTTATCGAAGATCCACTCATGGACCTGCGGTTTGATCTCAACCTTTTCAACACCAGGAACCTGCGCAAGACCGGCCATGTCGATTTCATTATCGAAGTGACCCACGTTGCCGACAATAGCTTTATCTTTCATAGCGAGCATGTGCTCAGCCATGATAATGTCACGGCCACCGGTGGTGGTAATGAAAATATCTGCAGTTTCTACGACGTCTTCAAGACGCGCCACCTGGTAACCATCCATAGCGGCCTGCAGGGCGATGATCGGGTCAATCTCTGTGATGATAACTCGCGAGCCCTGACCACGGAATGCCTCTGCCGCGCCCTTTCCGACGTCACCGTAGCCGGCGACGACGGCGGTCTTGCCGCCCAGTAGCACATCGGTGCCGCGCATGATGCCGTCCGGCAGCGAGTGTCGGATACCGTATTTGTTATCGAATTTCGATTTAGTCACCGCGTCGTTGACGTTAATGGCGGGGAATAGCAGCTCGCCGTTTTCAAACATCTGGTTCAACCGCAGCACACCGGTCGTGGTTTCTTCCGTGACACCACGAATGTTCTTGCCAATACGGGTCCAGCGCTGATTATCCGCTTCGAGGGAGTTGCGCAGCGCTTGCAAGATGACCTTATATTCTTCTGCGTCATCTTCGCTGGTCGCAGGCACCATGCCCACCGCTTCGAATTCGGTGCCCTTATGGACCAGCAGAGTGGCGTCGCCGCCGTCATCGAGAATCATATTCGCACCCAGCGTTGGATCCTCTGTGGCACCTGGCCATAGGAAAATCTGTTCGGCGGCCCACCAGTACTGTTCCAGGGTCTCATTTTTCCAAGCAAATACTGGTACACCGTTTGGTTTTTCAGCGGTGCCATTACCCACAACGACAGCTGCTGCAGCTTCGTCCTGGGTCGAGAAGATATTGCACGAGGCCCAACGAACCTCCGCACCCAATGCGACCAGCGTTTCAATGAGCACAGCGGTCTGAACAGTCATGTGCAGCGAACCAGCAATGCGCGCGCCCGCTAGTGGCTGCGATTCACCGTACTGTTCGCGCAGTGCCATCAGGCCTGGCATTTCATGTTCGGCAAGGCGGATCTGATGGCGGCCGATTTCGTGTAAGGAGATGTCGCGGATTGCGAAGTCGAAGTCAGCGCCTGGGACGGTAGATTTATTCGAAAAAGCCGGGTCAACGGCGGGCGAAGTAGTCATGGCAGTTAACACTACTGCCTCGCTGCCCCACCACCAGTTGAGGTGCAACGGGGCGTCACATAATTGAGCTGAATCTACTCGGGGCGAACCAAACGTAAACCGGTGTGGTGCTCGGGCAGTGGGCTGGGACGAGCTGGTGCCACGGAGCGATCAACCGGCTGGATGGTGCCCGAACTGGCTTCGGCCGGGGCCTCGGGGATCTCGGGTGCGGCGACGGCGTTCGCAACGGCCAGCAGATCGTCGTCGTCGGTCAAATGTTCGGTCAGTTGCAGAAATTCCCAACCGACCGGAGCAGTGAATTGTTGAGCGTGTTTGGCACACAAATCATGGGCGTGCGGTTCGGCGCGCTGCGACATGGGACCCAACACGACGGTCGAATCAGCATAGTTGAAAGTCAGCGTTGCTGCAGCTGAATTTGAGCAAGCGGTTTTGGTGCAAAATCGTTGAGTTCCCACAGCGGTTCAGTCTAGCGTACGGGTGCCAAACAGGGTTGTTAGTCTTGGGGTGTGGCTAGATTCTTTTCTCGCGATCGGCACGGGCGGCGACCGCTACCTTCTGACGGCTTTGATCGAGCGCTGGGAATTGCCCACCGGTGGTTTCTGGACCGAGTGGGTGAGGTTGCCACGATCCAATATGTGACCGCACCGGCCGATATGGACTGGTGGCGCAAAGACAATACTCCCCCGCTGATCTCCGGCGGGATTGGTTCCTCAGGACAGGTCGCGCTGACACTGCACCGGAAATTTATTGAGCTGAAATATTCCGACGACGGGATGCTCCCCGAACGGCTCTATGAATTACTCATCACCGAGTGGGCAGCGCTGACCGGCAAAGACGTCTCCGAGATTGATCCAGAGTTTTAGGTGTCCCTGCTTCTAGTAGCCCAGGCGCACGGGTAATCCTGAACCGGTGGCGGTTACCGAGTTGACGGGCATCGCCGAGATCCCGGCATCCGAAGTGGTGATCACCCCGGCATAGACGGAGCTTGAGCCGGTTTCTAACACGTAGGCGGTAGCGTTGCCGTCGGTTACCGTGACCGCGCTATTGGCGGCGATCTCTTGGTCGATGGTTTCACCCAGGTCGCCGTCGGCAGTGATCGGGGTGACGGCGACGGTTGCAGCCGTGTCTGAGGAGAGTATAAGTTGCGATTCGGCACCGCCCAGGGCTGGCAGCGCGACCATGGTTTCACCGCGAATTGGGCGGGTGGCCGACTGGTAGGCCGTGTCGACCGCGGCAGTGTTGCCGGTGGCGTCGTCATTATCGGCGGCCGGGTTGAATGCCAGGGACGTGGCCGAGGCGAGGATGTTGGCGTCAGCTTCAATGGCCACCGCATAGGTGCCGGGTGCGACTCCGGTGAAATCCACCGTTGTGGTGGCCCCGGGGGCAAGTTCTACCGCGGAGGCTTGCGCCGGAATATCCACGGGTCCATCGGGTCCGCGCAGGCTGATGGTGGCTGAGGCTGCGGCCCCGGTGGATGCCAGGTGCAGCTGCGGGGTTTGGCCTGCCAGACCGGCGGCCTCGGCGATGTCGGCTGCGTCATCGGGAATCACCAGGCCGGGGACGACGAGATTTGTGCCGGTTGCAGCCGGTTGCAGCGTATCAACTCCGGCGGGAACGATCCCGTCGAGGCGGTGCTGCTGGATGCTGGCGGCAACCGGACCTCCCGAGGTGGAGACTCCAATGGCCACGGACTCCTGGCGCGGGGCAAGACCGGCCACCAGGATCGAGCTGGTTTGGCCCGGTGCCAACACGATCCCGGATGCGCCCGAGGCATCAATGCGTCCGTCGTCGCCAAAAACATTGAGATCCACGGTCGAGTTGGTGGCCGAGGGGTTGGTGATCGACAACACTGCGGTCGTGCCGGTGGTGGTGATCGCCCCGGTGAGCCAGTGTTGGTGGGCGGCCGGGGTGCAGGCACCGATGGTCATGCCTGCGAGGTCGCCGTCGGTGGCGGCGTATTGTGCGGTCGCGGCGGCCAGCCCGGGGTTACCACCCACGGGTTCCACGGTCAGGCCGATGGGTTGGCCGTTGCCAGCGGGGTCGGTGATCGCATCGAAGTGGGCTTCCTGGCGCACGGTGCCGTCGTCGGCGGCAGTGGCCGGTGGGCCCTGCTGTAGCTCTTCGTCCAGGGAGTCAGTGATATGTTCGGTCGATCCGGGGCCATCGGGGCCGGGGGTTGCGGGGAAATATGAGATGCCCGGGATGTTACCGGCCAGATCGGATCCGGCGGCTACGGTCAGCGCGGTGACGGCGTCCGATGACAGCGGGGAGAAATCGAGGTCTTCTTCGGCACCGGCTCCTTCGGGGAGCACCGGCGCTGCAGGACACACCCCGATAACCGGGGTTGCGGGCAGTTCGGCCGCGCGGGCGGCAGTGTCCATTGCCGGCGGGGCGGGTGACCACAGGCTGCCGGCCACGGTGATCGTGGCAACTGCGGCGGCGGTGCCCAACCCGAGCACTGCGGCGGTGCGCTTGGATAAGCTGGTGCGTTCCAGGCGGCGCAGGGCTGCTTCGCGACGTCGGGCTCGTTGCGTCGAACCGGTGTCCGGTGCCGGTTCGGAGGGTTCAACAGCTGGCTTCGGGGCCGGCTTGTAGTTGTTGGTCATGCAGCCTCCCGTATTCGACGACGCGCGGGCGTTGGAATGCCCAGCAGCAGGGTCATAAACCCGACGATGCCCGGGACCCACCACAGCCATTTGCCGGCGGCGGGCGCATATTCCATGGTCAGGTTGCCTCCAGAGGCGGGCAGTTCAAAAGCCTGGACCCAGTCGGGGTCTGTGGTGGTGGCCGTGAGTTCTTGGTCATCCACGTAGGCCCGAAAGCCCGGGTTGGCGCGCTCGGCGAGCACCAGTTCGCGGCCCTCGGGACCGTCGGGCAGTTGCACGTCGATGGAACCATCAGGATTCGAGGCCGCGATCGCGATGGTCCGGTCGTCTGCCACGATTCGGGCGCGAGCGGTTGCGGTACCGCGCGGCGGGGTGGCCCCCTCGGAGGTCAGCACCTCAACGCCCGGAGCCGCTTCTTCTGCCACTGCATCGGGCACCACGCGCCACAACCAGCCGGCCTGGGAATGTCCCACGGCGGCGAGCCCGGGTGCGGCATCGATGCCGGCGGCCAGGCTCGTTTCGGTGCCCGCCGGATCGGTGAGGACCACGTACCCGGCACCGAGCGCGTCCAGCAGTGGCCGGGGGTCGGCGTCGACACCGGTGGTTAACTGTGCGGCCACCGTGCGCAGCGCATTATCGGCGTCGTCGGCACCCGCCGGTTGCGGGTTGAACAGGCCGCCGGTAACGGAACGTGTCGTCCAGGTGCCGGTCATATCATCAAGCATGGTGCCCTCACCTGAAATCAGGTGGGTGCGGATGCCCTCGGTGGTCCGGGTGATCACCAGTGTGCGGGTGTGCAGGTCAGATAGGGCCGCATCGACAGCGGTGGCCGGCAGGGATCGTTGGACGACGCCGGTGACGGTTGGGGTTCCGGTAAGATGCTCGTGCCCGGCGGCGGTCGTGTCGAGTTGCTCATCGGTTGCGGCTTCGGCGGCGGCAACGCCGCGTTGGTCTTGGGCCTCGGCACGTGCCTGGGCCAGGGTTTCGGCGGGCACCATGCGCGGGGTCAGCCACACCCCGGCGGCCAAGACTGCGGTCAGCGCCAGGATGGTGGTCGCGGTGCGGGCGGGCCAGCCGGCGCGCACCCGAGTGTGTTGCGCTGTGGTGCGCAGCTGGGATTTGGCCACGGTCAGGTAGTTGACGCCGATGATCGCTGCGACCAGGAAGCCAAGCCAGGTCAGCGAAACCGCTGGAATCGTGGAGAGTGCAACCGGGACGCCGGTCTGGTCAATTGCGAAAATGGTCGCGGCATTGAGCACACCCATGGCTAACCCGACGACGGCGGTCAGCATGCCAGTGCGGGCTAATCCCCCGCCCCGACCGGGGGCAATCGCGCCGATGACGGCCATGACCACTAACGGCACGGCGATGACGCCGGCGGCAATCCCGGCCCATGGAAAGGCGGGATGGACAACATCGAGCCAGGGTAGTTCGGCAAGACCGGCGTCCAGAGCGATGTGATGCGGTAATCCCAGCAGTTGTTGCCAGGTCGGGGCTGGATCGTAGCCGGCAGGTGCACCGGGATCAGCGAAGATCGCGCGCAGATCGAAACGGTGGGTCACGATGGCCGGCAGCATCGAAGTCAGCGCCAGCAGCGGGGTCCACCAGAGGGTTCTGATCGTGGGGCGTAGGACACAAAAGATGGCGACGATGCCCGCCGTCAGCGGGAGGAACATGATCGGGGCGACCGCTGTGACCATGGTCAGTAAGATCGCCACCCAGGCGGCTGCGGTCAGCGACGTCGTCGCCGTGCCATCACGCAGCTTGCGGCCCAGGCGTACCGGGCGCGGTGTGGTGTCGTCGCGGAGGGCGCGGAAGAGTTTAATGTCATCGGGTTGGTAACCGATCGCACGGAGCAGCGCGAGGACGAACCAGGGCAGCACCAGGTGGGTGATGACTCCACCGAGACGGCCTTCGGAGAGCGCCGTCAACAATGCCGGAGCGCCCGCCCAGACGAACCCGGCGGCGAAGCGAACATAGCGTGCAGTAGTCACGGCACCAGCGAGCGACCAAGCGCCCAGCGCGGCTAGCGGTAGGGCCAGGATCCATAGCCACACGGTGACCTCCGAAGCGTTCGAGGTCAGGCCAAAGAGCACCAATAGCCAACCAAATGGGCCATCGTAACCGGGCGCGCCGACGCCGGTGAGACTGAAGCCGCTGGCGGCTTTGGCGGCCAGGATGCCAAGGTCTCCGGTCACAGGGAGCAGATTTCCCCCGGCCAGTGCGGGGACACCGAGCAGGTGACGCAATCCCAGCAGCGCCACAGCACCGAAGACGACCGCCAGCGTGACCGCCCCGGTACCAACCCAGTTGCGCTCGGGGGTGGCGAGTTCATCAAAATCGTCGTGACCGCCGGTTGCTTCTTGGGGCGCAGCGGACACCCCGGTGCCGTCACCTATCACCCGGTCGGGTTCGGAGGTTTCTAAGACCGAGCGCCGGTAGTCGCGAACCCGTGCCCGTGATGGGCGGAGTTCTTCGACGGCGTCGAAGGGTCTGGTGCGAGTCGTTGCGGCGGCTTTGCGGGACTCTAGCAGCGGGACGACGCGTCCCAGCGTGCGGAAGGTCCCGGTTGCTTGAGCGAATCCGGTGGCCGGGTCTTTGACCACGAGTCCCACGACAATACGGGCCAGTGCCACAAGAATCCCCCACAGCCAGCCGCCGATCATCGACAAGAATCCGGTGTGTTTCAGGCGAAGCCAGCCAGCGGCCGCCCAGCGATCCGCGATGTCGCCGGGCTCGGGGTGGGTTGTGTGTTGCACTTCGGCTGCGGGCACCACGGCCACGCGGTGTCCGGCCAGCCGGGCGCGCCAACACAGATCCACGGTCCGCACGGATTCGGGGGTGTGCGGGTCAAAACCGTCCAGGGCCACAAAGACATCGGTGCGGACTAACATCCCGGGCAGCGACACAGCAAACGTATCGGTGCGGTGGTCGTATTGACCTTGGTCAAGTTCCCCGGGTTCAATCATCGACAGCACAGCACCGTTGTGCGCGACGGTCAGTCCGACGTCGATCAGTTGCCGCTCCACCAGCTGTTTGGCTCCGGCGATCGCTACCGACGGCGAGATTTCCACGGCCTGGAGTTGTTCGGCCAGGGCGGTCTCGGAAACCACCGTGTCCTCGGTAATGAACCACAGCCAAGACTGGGTGCCGGTTCGTTGGGCCGCAGCTTCAGAAGTTTCCAGGATCTCGGCCAGTTCCCCGGCCAAGGACCCCTCCGAGGTGTGCACAACATGATGGTGGGGCACCCCGGAGGCATCCATGAGCCGGTTGAGGTTACCTAGTACCGCAGGCTCGATGGTGGAGCCGGTAACCACCACCGCGGCATCCAGGCCAACCGACCCGAGCAGGGCGGAGGTGAAGACTTCGGTGGTAGCGTTTGCGGGATCTTCTAACAGGAATATCCCAGTGACGTGGTATTTAGCCAAGAGTTATGAAGACTTCTTCCGCAGACGACGGCGTTCACGTTCCGACATGCCGCCCCAGATACCAAAGCGTTCGTCGTTGGCCAGCGCATATTCCAAGCACTGCTGTTTGACCGGGCAGGCACCGCAGACTTTTTTGGCATCGCGGGTCGAGCCACCCTTTTCCGGGAAGAATGCTTCGGGGTCAGTCTGGGCGCACAGCGCATCGGCCTGCCAGGCCAGCTGGCCGTCGTCGGCGGTATCACCAAACCCAGGCAGGGTTTGCCACAGATCTACGGACTCCACCTCAACGGGGGCGGGAGTTGCCGGATGCAGCGTCGTCACCGTCGCCGAGGGGGTTTGATCCGATGCAATCTCGGTAATCGCCTCGTGGGCCGCCAAATACGCGGTGGCTCGTTCGTCCAGTGGTGTCAGGTCGTGACCCGCGCTGGGATCGGCGGGATCCACAAACCAGTCGACAGGAACTTCACGTCCGTTCCGAGTAACGGATGGGCTCTCAATCCGGGCATGCTCCGCCCGTTGTGCATTGTCCATTGGTTCCTTTCGCGCATTTCCACCTGGGCATAGCTTAGCTGCCCTACAGCATGGGTTTCGTTATATTTGTGCTGATCGTTGTGGTGTGAATGATCAAATCTACTGGACCTAATTACACCGGTGTAACTCGACTTTAGTCAAGCCTACAGCGGACGCAATCTCGAGTCTGCCAGGGATTTCCTAGCACTCGTCGGGGTCCAGCCCACCTGTAAAACGTCACGATGGTGCGCCAAGCGGCCCGAGTTCGTAGCCTAGAGAACACCACCATCGTTCGTCAAAGGAACCCATGATCTCCCTGCGCTCACTTTCACCAACCGACCCACTGGAACCCGGCGCCGATTTGATCGGTCACCTGGCTGCCTCACCGCAACCCGCCATTATTCACTACACGGGACACGACCGCACCGAACTTTCCGGCCGCGTCGCTATCAACTGGGCAACCAAAACCACCCACCTGATCGACTCCTACGGTATCGCCGCACCGGATGCGATGGTGGTTGATGTCCCGGTGACGTGGCGTGCGGTGGTCCTGGTCCTTGGGGTCGCCTGGTGCGCTGTGACTTGCGTCAAGGAGGCCGACGACGCCGCGGCCGTCCTGACCGACAGGCCGGAGAACTACCAGACCGCCCCAGGTGAGATCCTCGTCACGCATCACGATGAGGTTGATCCAGCGCTGATCAATCTCGACGACGAGGTACTCTCCCACGCTGATCAGGCATTGCTTCCGGCGCCGGATATCATCGGCAACGCCTTGACCCAGGATCCGGTCCCGCCTGAGGCGGATATCCGGTCGGGCGGCGTCGTCATCGCTTCGACTGACGCACGGTTGAGCCCGGCGTTGTGGTCAGTCATGGTGGATGCGTGGCGCCGCAGTACTCCGGTGGTCCTGGTGGATGACGCAGCGGCAGATCAGCTGGACCGCATCATAGAAACCGAGCGCCTCGGGGCTGCAATCAAGCGCTAGGTTTCGGCTAGGTCCCGGTGCGTTCGTGGGGCTCGTCGCCAGGGTGGGATTCGGGTCGCGGATCGACCCGCGGTATCGCCCCGGTCAGGATGTCTTTGTCGTGGATGGCTGCCGGGTCGGCCTCGATGGCTTCGGTAAAGACCCACAGTCGATAGGACACGAACCGAAAGATCGTGGCAAAGCCCAGCCCGATGACGTTACCGAACAGCACCATCCCCCCGGCAGAGCTGATGCCCAATAAGTATTTGGCAATGAACACGAACCCGGCTTGAATACCGGCACCGATGCCGTTCATGACCAAAAACAACACCAGCTCCCGCATGACGTTGGCCTGGCGACGATTACGGAACGTCCAGTAGCGGTTGGCAACCCAGGAGAACACCGTGGCCACCGCGGTGGCAATGATCTTGGCCTTGACCGCGGAATCCTCCATCGGGCCGGTGATCAACCACAAGAAGATTCCGGTGTCGATAAAAAAGCCGATGCCACCCACGACACCGAATTTTGCGACTTCACGCCACAGCAATCTGACGAGCGCGACGATGCGATCTGTGAGTTTGCGCAACATCGGTCCTTTCGTAGCGGGCGTGTTTTTGTCGAAGATACTCTAGCCGGTGCAACCTGGAAAATCCTTGAACCCGATGGGTTGTCCTTCGATTGCAATCACGCGGGGTCACAGGCGGGCTGTGTGTCGTCAGTCGCGCAGCGACCACGCGAGCGAAAAATCCAAGCTACTGTAGAAGGGTGACTTTTCCAACTGTAGGTGTAGTAGGCGGCGGCCAGTTAGCCAGAATGATGGCTCCGGTCGCGATCAATCTGGGGATCAAATTGCACGTGCTAGCTGAGGCTGACGATGTTTCAGCCACCACGGCGGCCACGTATACGGTCGGTGATTACACCGACTACGACACGCTGGCAGCCTTTGCCGAGACCGTCGATGTCGTCACCTTTGATCATGAACATGTGCCCACCCAACACTTGCACCGGCTCGAAGACGCCGGGGTGCGACTTGCCCCGGGTCCGGATGCGCTGGTCTATGCCCAAGACAAGTTGGCCATGCGCCGCAAGATGGCCGAACTGGGCTTGCCACAACCGGACTGGCGCGCGGTAACGACCCTGGATGAGCTGGTAGCCGCCGGTGATGACATCGGCTGGCCGGTCGTGCTGAAAACCCCGCGAGGCGGCTACGACGGCAAGGGTGTGTGGGTGTTGGATTCGGCGGCCGAAGCCCGTGAGGCCAAGGTCTGGTTCAACGGCGATCACGCGGCCTTACTCGTCGAGGCGAAGGTCAATTTCCGCTCCGAACTCTCCGCTCAAATCGCCCGGTCCACTACCGGTGAGACCGCAACCTACCCGGTTGTTGAGACCATCCAAACCGACGGGGTGGCCGATATTGTCAAAGCGCCCGCCCCTGACTTAGACGAGACAACTGCCAACGCGGCGCGCCAGGCAGCCGAGACGATTGCCAACGGTGTGGGCGTGACCGGCATGCTGGCCGTGGAGCTGTTCCATACCCCCGATGTCGCTCCCGGATTCATGATCAACGAACTGGCCATGCGCCCACACAATACCGGGCACTGGACTCAAGACGGGGCGATCACCAGCCAATTTGAACAACATTTACGCGCCGTGCTGGGCCTGCCGCTTGGTGCAACCGACCCGATCGTGCCCTATACGGTGATGAAAAACTACTTGGGCGCCGAGAATCACGATCTCTACGCGGCGTTTCCGCTAGCCATGGCGAAGTATCCGGCCGCCAAAATCCACGCCTACGGTAAATCCGTGCGTCCCGGACGTAAAATTGGACACGTCAATGTTCTAGCCACCGACGGCGACCTCGACGCGGCGCTTGCGGCCGCGATTGATGCGGCAGAAATTATCCGTCACGGCACAACCGAATACTAAGGAGCTTTTCCATGGCAGCAGCACAGGATACCCCTCGCGTTGGCGTGGTGATGGGCTCGGACTCTGACTGGCCCGTGATGCAAGCGGCCTCTGAAGCCCTCGAGGAATTCGGCATTGCCCATGAGGTCCGAGTCGTTTCGGCCCACCGCATGCCCCACGAGATGATCGAATACGGTTCCAGTGCCGCCGAGCGCGGTCTATCGGTCATCATCGCCGGTGCCGGCGGGGCCGCCCACCTGCCCGGAATGCTTGCTTCAACCACCGAGCTGCCGGTCATTGGTGTCCCCGTGAAACTCCAAGCGCTCGATGGCCTCGACTCGCTGCTGTCGATCGTCCAGATGCCCGCCGGTGTGCCAGTCGCAACCGTGTCGATCAACGGAGCCCGCAACGCCGGACTACTTGCGGTGAAGATGTTAGCAGCAAATACCGACGACGACGCCCAACGGTTGCGTGACCAGCTGAAAGCCTTTACCGCCGACCTCAATGCCCAAGCACAGGCCAAAGGCGCAAACTTGAAGGCTCAACTCACGTCTACCGAGATCCGCTAGACTGTCTCATTCGGTTTCCGATTCTTTCTTCCCGACACCAATCGAGCAGCAGTGACGAACTCTTCGACAACGCGCAGCAAGACAGAGCGGCAGATTCGCTTAGAACTCAACCAGCGACTCCGCCAGCTCGAATACGGTGGTGCCGGAAAAGACCCGCTCAAACACACCGGTGACGGCACATTCAGTCAGCGCACGACCCGCGCCCTGTTGCTCATCGGTCTGACGACCTTCGTTCCCGGTGGCGCCCAGTCGGTAACGGGCAATCATCGACTCGGACGCATCGGGCTGGCTGTCACGCTGCTGAACTGGGGGCTCATTGCCCTAATAATCCTTGGACTTCTGGTGGCACGGGACTTTACCCTGACCTTAGCCTTCAACCCGTTCATCCAGTCGATCGGCATTTTTTACCTGGCGGCCATTGCGGTCGGATGGTTGATCCTGTGGTTGGATACCGCACGCATCATCCAGTTCGTGAAACTGAAATCCGGGGCGCGGGCACTGATCGCGGCCCTACTGGTGGTCGCAACCCTGCTGACTTCTGGCCTAACGGCCTACGGCGCGTTTCTGCTCAACGCTTCGACATCTTCGCTGGGTTCGATCTTCGGTTCCGGTCCGGCTGTCGATGAATCTGATGGCCGCTACAATATTTTGATCATGGGCGCCGACGCCGGTGAAGGTCGTGCCGGACTGCGCCCCGACTCGATCTCCGTGGCCTCAATCAACGCCGACACCGGCAAAATCTTTTTATTCTCGATTCCGCGAAACTTCCAAAACGCGCCGTTCGCTTCGGATTCGCCCCTGTGGAATATCTATCCCAACGGGTACAGCTGTGGAGATAACTGTATTGTCAACGCCCTGTACACCGATGTGACTACCAACCATCCCGATCTGTACCCGAATGCCGAGGACCCGGGTGCGGAAGCCATGATGGACGCGGTCTCGGGCATCTTGGACCTGGATGTCACCGGCTACGTCATGATCGATATGGCCGGATTCAGCGAGCTCATCGATGCGATGGGCGGGGTGACCGTGACTACCGGTGGGTGGACCCCCTACCGCGGCGTGCGCCCCGATGGCCAATGGGGCAACGCCTGGTGGGAGCCCGGCACGCACACATTTGGTGGCGACGACGCGCTGGGCTTTGCTCGGTCGCGCAAATGGTCTTCTGACTACTCGCGCATCCGGCGTCAACAGTGCGTCCAGCAGGCCATGCTGTCACAATTCGATGTGCCCACGCTGCTGACCCGATTCGAATCGATCCTCGGGGCCGGCGAACAGATGGTGGAAACCTCGATTCCGCAGTCCCAGGTGGGCAGTTTCTTGAACCTCGGAGCCAAGTCGAAACGCCACGACATGGAACGCCTCACCATTGGAGCACCAGACTTCGGGGAGCAGGGCGAGCAGTTCTCAACCTATCCGGACTTCGATGAGGTGCATGCCCGCGTCCACGAGATGCTGTCTGCCGACGGGACTCCGCCGTCCGGGGCCCACATCATGCAACCGACCCTAGGGTTATATCTGCTAGACGCCACGGACAATGACCCAACCGCCAACTGGGAACCGGTCCCGACGCAGCCTGATGGCAGCGAAATCACCAAAGAATACCTCATGTGGGCCGAAGATGCCGGCCAAACCACTCTGTTAGATCACGCCGCTAAAACCAACCACCAGTGTCATCCGGGCTAGGATCATCAAAGAGAAGAAAGGCCAAACATTTGACCACTTTTCACCCGTCCGGTGTGCAACACGCTTTATACCCGCTTCAGGCTCCCATCAAGGATTACGCATGGGGATCCAAAACCCTGCTGCCCAAACTCACGGGAGCACCCGCTTCCAAGACCCCGCAAGCCGAGATGTGGTTCGGCACCCATCCGACCACACCCACCCTGTTGGCCGATGGCACAGCACTTGCCGAACTGGTCGATCTGCCATACCTGGTAAAACTACTGGCCGCAGCACAGCCGTTATCCATTCAGGCGCATCCCACCCGTGAGCATGCCGAAGCCGGTTTCGCGGCCGAGAACGCCGCGTCAATTGAACTAGCCGATCCCCGCCGTACCTACCGCGATCCCAACCATAAACCCGAGATGCTCATCGCACTGAGCGATTTCACCGCAATGGCCGGGTTCCGCGACCCGAAGGTGACTGCCAAGACTTTTGATCAGCTCGTCCAGTTGGTTGACAACGCCGAACTGGCCAGTCTGCTCAAAACGATGGCCGATCGGTTGCGCGCCGGCGAACTCAAAGAGGTTTTTGCACAACTCGTGGACCCCCACGGGCCATTTTGGCGGCCCGATGGCTTCACCGCCGAGATCTTCGCCGCCGTGCAGTGCAGTACTACTACCAACGAGCACTTAGTCAACGCGCTACAAGCCGCCAAGATCCACCCGGATGACCCAGGTGCCCTGGTCGCACTGCTGATGAACCTCATCACACTCTCCCCTGGCGAGGCGTTATTTGTTCCCAGCGGTACCATCCACGCCTACGTTGCCGGCCTTGGCCTAGAGGTCATGGCCACCTCCGATAATGTCATTCGCGGTGGTCTTACCGTCAAGCACGTCGATGTCGCCGAGCTGGGCAAAGTCGTTGATTTTACCCCCGGTGCGCCCCCAATCATCACCCCCAGCGTGCGAACCATCGATGACGTAACCGTCACTCGATTTACCCCACCCGTTAAAGACTTTGCTCTGACCCGCTACGACCTTCCCGCGGGCACCAGTCTGACGGTTACCGCTACGACCCCGCGCATTGCGGTGGGCACAAGTGGCACCGGTGCACTGACCTCAGGGCGGGACAGCGCGGTCATCTCTCCAGGAGCCGGCATCTATATTCCCGGCGATGTGCACAGCCTAGATCTTCGAGCCGGCGACGAGGACGTCACCATCTTTCTTGCCAGCCGACCCTAGGCAGTATCCAAAGGTCACGTCGGTCGGGCGGTTCGCGATGTCGAACGGGTCCCGGTGAGCATAAGCAACCGGTACCACGCCACCGGACAATAGTAGTTGATGTGACAATCTTCATGGCCACCCGGGCGCGAAGATCATCGCGCCACGCTTGACTGCAATCCTGGGCGAGTTACCCTAAGGACTACCAGCCGTTTCATAACAAAATAGGGGAATCATTGCACAACATTATCGACTCTGATTTGGATCCAACAACACGTCGTGCCGCCATTGTCGCCACGATAACGGCCAGCTGCGTGCTGGCCTTGGGTTTCGCTTCGATCCCCCAACTGTGGTACTTGCTGGCCATCGGTGCTGTCATCGTGATCGTCACGTTGGCCACTGGACCAAAAACCGCGGCCGTTTCGGTTGAACTGCCTACCGTTGTCATGACCATCGTGCCAGCCTTACTGGCGCTGGTTTTTCGCGGCACGTCACTGGTCTGGGCTATCGTGCCCGTGCTGGCATTCGTCGTGGCGGCAGCCGCCTGGATGCTGGTGACCAACCAATACACCGAAACCACAGTTGAAGAGATCCCTGAACCCGAGATCGGAGAACCCGAACAGTTGTCCCAGGATGAACTGGCTCCGAAGCGGGAAGAAAAAACCGCGGTCACCAACGACGAGTCGTCGGCAACCGCGGCGTAGAACCCTCTAGTTCGCTTTCTTCCATTTCGCCGGACGGTGCTCGGCCTCAATGGTCCGCACCGTCCCGGTCTGCCCGCGCATCACAATCGACTGGGTCTCGATACGGTCGGAGAAGTACCGAGTGCCACGCAGCAAGTCACCATCGGTAATGCCGGTCGCAGCGAAATAGCAATTTTCCGTAGACACCAGATCATTGGTGGTCAACACGGCGTCTAAATCATGTCCGGCATCGATGGCGCGCTGGCGCTCTTCATCATCAACAGGAGCCAGGCGGCCCTGGATCATTCCGCCGGTAGCTTTGATCGCACACGCGGTAATGATGCCTTCCGGTGTCCCGCCGGTTCCCAGCAGAATATCGACGTCGGTATTGTGGCGTGCCGCGGCGATACCGCCGGCCACATCGCCGTCCATAATAAATTTCACACGCGCACCGGCTTCACGGATTTCTTTGACCAAACCCTCATGCCGTGGACGGTCCAACACACAGACGTTGAGCTGTGAAACCTTCTTATCCAGGGCTTTGGATAGGAGCAGCAGGTTCTGTTTGACCGGCAGCCGCAGGTCCACCAGTTCGGCAGCCTCTGGTCCAACCACCATTTTTTCCATATAGAACACACTGGAGGCGTCATACATCGAACCGCGTTCGGCCACCGCCATAACGGATAGGGCGTTGTTGTACCCCATTGCGGTCAGCGTGGTGCCATCAATCGGATCCACGGCGACGTCGACACTCGGGCCTAAACCATCACCCACGCGTTCGCCGTTATATAACATGGGGGCTTCATCTTTTTCACCCTCACCAATCACCACGGTGCCATCCATGTGCACGGTGTGTAAGAAGGCTCGCATGGCGTCGACCGCCGCGCCGTCGGCAATATTTTTTTCACCAAAGCCAACCCACTCAGAGGCAGCAATGGCCGCAGCTTCGGTCACTCGGACCAGTTCCATGGCCAGGTTGCGGTCTTGGGTACCGGCACCTTCGAATTGCTGGGCCGACGCTTTCTTCGTCATGTACATACTCCCGAAAACTTGGTGGGGCGAAGGAAAAATTTCGTTCCTAGTCTATCTGAATGTCCCCTCGGGCTTATTTGGTGGCACAATAGGGACGTAGAGTTTTCAGTTTTGTGTTGTTGCAAAGGAAAAAACATCGCTACCAATCACGACCAGGTCGATGCCACCCCGGCCGAACCACGACCCCAAGAACCTGCGCCCAAGCCAAAATTGACGAAGGCGCAGAGCGATCGGATGAGCCAAACGGCCAAGGCCATGACATATTCGGTCTTGGTCACACTGGCGATCGTGTTGGCCTTTATGGCGTTAAATCCGCGGTCCAACAACGAATTCGATCCGGGTGTTGATGTAGCCGCAGCCCAATCCGAGGTGGCCAATGTGGCGGCGTTTACGCCGGTCAAGATGGACGTCCCCGACACGTGGCGCGCGAATTATGCCCGCTGGAACTCGGGTTCGCTTGATGAGGTCCCGGCATGGAATGTCGGGTATCTGACCGAGGCAGATGAATTCTTTGGGGTGTCACAAACCGCCAACGCGACCAATGGTTGGATTCGCGATAAAATCAAGCCCGCCGGCGAATCCACGACGATTTCCGTGGCCAACCACGACGTCGAACGCTGGGTCGGCCGCGATGAGCACATCTATCTCGTCGCCGAATTTGACCAACCCGTCACCCCGAACGAGGATCGCCCAGCTGATGCCATCGAACCCACGGATACGATGACGCTGATCATCTCCGGTTCGATGGATGAAGAGACCCTCCAGCAACTGGCCGCAAAACTCATGACCCAATACCGCTAACAGCACCGCCCGACACCATGCACCACACGACTGTGTGCTTACTCGAAGGAGCCCCGTGCCAACCACGCTGACACCCCAACAAGCCTGGGCACAACTAAAAGCCGGCAATCAACGGTTTGTCGATGGGACAGTGGACCATCCACATCAGGATGCCGGATGGCGCGCCTCGTTGGAGAATTCACAAAGCCCGCATGCCGTGATTTTTGGGTGTTCCGACTCACGCCTTGCCGCAGAGATCATTTTTGATGTGGGTCTGGGCGATGTTTTCGTCGTTCGTACTGCGGGCCAGGTCATCGACGACGCCGTCTTAGGCTCGTTGCAATTTGCGATCGAGGAAATCGATGTCCCGCTGATCATTATTTTGGGGCACGACAACTGCGGTGCGGTCACCGCTGCTGTACAGGCCGTCGAGACCGCCGTCATGCCAAAAAGTTTTATGCGTTCCCTGGTGGAACGCATCATGCCATCAGTGATGGCAGCACGGTCCAAGGGCGTCACCGATGTCAATGGCACCGTGAAAGAACACACGGACCAAACCGTACACCGGGTGGTCGACACCTCCTATGCGGTTGCCAAAGCGGTCAAAGAGGGTCGCACCGCCGTCGTAGGAGTAACATACTCGCTGTCCAATGGCTCCGTAGAAATCGGTGATATTTTAGGTCCGGTGAAACCCTGACCTCGTGGCTTGCGCTCAAGCCGAAACACACAGAACCCGGGGCAATCCCCGGCCTAGGATGAGGATTATGACAACGAAGTCTAATGATCAGCAATTCCGTATCGAACACGACACCATGGGTGAAGTCCGCGTGCCCATCAATGCCCTATATTCGGCACAGACCCAGCGGGCAGTAGAAAACTTTCCGATCTCCGGGCAAGGTTTGGAACCCGCGCATATCCACGCCCTGGGCATGGTCAAAAAAGCCTGTGCTATCGCCAATAACGAGCTGGGCGTCATCACCGATGACCAAGCCAAAGCCATCACCGACGCTGCTGATGAAATTATTGCCGGCAAACACGATGATCAGTTCCCGATCGATGTCTTCCAGACTGGTTCAGGTACCTCATCGAATATGAACACCAATGAAGTCATCGCTACCCTGGCGAACCGCGCGTTGGAAGCTGCCGGTTCCGAAACCACCGTGCACCCCAATGACCACGTCAACGCGTCCCAGTCCTCTAACGATGTGTTTCCCACCTCGGTGCACGTTGCGGTCACCAATGCGCTGATCAACGATCTGAAACCAGCCCTGGCCTACCTTGCGGAATCCTTAGAGCGCAAGGCCGAAGAATTCGCCGAGGTCGTCAAGGCTGGCCGTACCCACCTCATGGATGCCACCCCGGTCACCATGGGTCAGGAATTTGGCGGCTACGCCGCTCAGGTGCGTTACGGTATTGAGCGCATCGATGCGTCCCTGCCGCGCGTTGCTGAGGTCCCACAGGGTGGTACCGCCGTTGGTACCGGGATCAACACTCCGATCGGATTTGCCGAGCGCGTGGTCGAAGTCCTTGCCGAGCAGTCCGGTCTGCCGATCACCAAGGCACGCAATCATTTCGAAGCTCAGGCCAACCGTGACGGCCTAGTCGAGGCCTCCGGTCAGCTGCGCAACATTGCGTATTCACTGCTGAAGATCAACAACGACCTACGCTGGATGGGTTCCGGCCCGAACACCGGCCTGGGTGAACTCTACATCCCAGACCTGCAGCCAGGTTCTTCGATTATGCCCGGCAAGGTCAACCCGGTCATTGTCGAAGCTGTGTCGATGGTATGCGCCCAGGTTATCGGCAACGACACCACCGTGTCGCTATCGTCGACCAACGGTGCTTTCGAGCTCAATGTCGGTATCCCCGTGATGGCTTCCAACCTGCTGGAATCCATCCGCCTGCTGGCCAACTCGTCGCGCGTCATGGCAGACAAAATGATCGACGGCCTGAAAGCCAACGTCGAGCGCGCCGCTTTCCTCGCCGGTGCCTCCCCGTCAATCGTGACTCCGCTGAACAAAATCATCGGGTACGAAGCTGCCGCTGAGATCGCCAAGCACTCGGTTGCCGAAAAGATCACCGTGCGTGAGGCAACCATCGCCCTTGGCTATGTGGAACGCGGCGACATCACCGAAGAACAGCTGGATGAAGCCCTCGACCCAATGTCGATGACCCGCCCAAGCTAGTTTTGTGATATTCCGACGTCGTCCCCCGCAGCGTGCGGGGGACGACGCGTTTAACAGCCGGCTAAACCTCAGGTGGATACCAGCGGTGCAATTGTTGTGTCAGGGATCCGATCAACTGGGGCGGTGTCAGTCGCATTCCAAAGTTCCGCAGTCGAACAGCCAGAGGATTCGAAGCTTGAGCAACCTGGGCCATCAGTCGAGACTGTCGCCACAGTCTGGTTGTCCGAGGACGTCGCAGCCTTGAATATCGTGCCAGTGCGTGGTCGATGTCGTACGGTCGGGTTTGGTTGAGCAAGATGGCTAACGTGACCGCGTCCTCAATTCCTTGCCCTGCCCCTTGTCCCAGGTTGGGCAGCATTGCGTGTGCGGCATCGCCGATCAATACTGTCCGACCTCGGGTGAAAGTGGATAGCGGTTTGTGGAGATCGTAGACGTCATGGCGCATAACATCGTGTGGTTCGGTTGCTGCGATGCACTCTGGGATCGGATCGTGCCAGTTAGTAAACGAATCTTTAACCGCCTGGTACTCATCGTCAAAGCTGGTTTCTGCTGGCAGGTTGCGGGTGCCAAACCAGTACAGTTTGTTATCAGGTAGCGGCACGAAACCAAAAATCTTGCCCTGACCCCAGGTCTCGGCTGCGGCGCCCGCAATATTTACCGGCTTGCTTGTGACGCCGCGCCAGGCGGTATATCCCGAATAGTCAATTCCGGTGTCTAGTCCCAACCGTTGGCGGTTGCGGCTGTGCAGCCCATCAGCAACGATCACCAGGTCATAGGTCTCGGTGGTGGCTGCCAGTGCGACGCACGGTGATCCGTCGGCGGTGACGGCGGCTTCCATACCGGTCCGAACGGTGCCCGGTGCAAGGCTGCCCAGAAGTGTTTCGTGGAGTTTGATACGATGCACGCTATACAACTGCCCGATGGTTTCTTGCGGCATGCTTGTCAGCCATGTGCCATCAGGAGTGCGCTGACCCGTTCGGAGCCAAGGTAATGAATTATTTGCAATGCCCCGGATCCGCTCCCCCAGCCCGATGGCATCGAGCGCGGCAAACGCGTTACCAAATAAGGTCAGGCCCGCTCCCTCGACGTTGGGTTCAGCACGGCGCTCATACACGCTGACGTCGTGGCCTTCGCGCTGGAAGCTATAGGCTGCGACAAGGCCAGCGATTCCGGCCCCGATGATTCCAACGCGCATTCAGGCTCCTTCGCGTCAAAACGATACTTTTAGGCAGTGTAGCGGCTCAAGCCCTACATGAGCAGCACCACCAAGCACCCGACGAGCATTGCCGGACCAAAAGCGATTCGGGTCGATTTGCTCGCACCCCGAAACACCACAAGGTAGACCGCTTGGGCTCCTCCGATCACAAAAGCCAGCACGAATCCCGCGATGAGCGCGTCAACACCGAGAAAACCCGTATACAGTCCAAGCCCCGCTGCCAGTTTCACATCTCCCATGCCGATCCCGGCTCGAGTGACGACATGCAGGAGAAACATCGCAGCACAATATGCCAACGCTCCCAGGATCGCAGGGAGCGCCCGGCCAGCCAAGAAAGAATCACTCGTGGCTGTCCATGAGCTGGTGAGTAACAGGAGGCTCGCTCCGATAGCCAGTGACGCGGTCAAGACATTGGGTAAGCGGTGTTCCCGCACGTCGATGATAAACAGGATGGCGCCGTAGACGCCAAACCATGCCAGTGCAGCAAATAGACAGACGAGAGGAAGGAGCTCGGCGGAGGTTCGTGCCAGCTCTTGAGCCAGGAGATCGATCACGTCAGCAACTGTAGCCAATGTGAGCGTTTAACAGGGAGGGTCTGCGTCCTGGTGTGGATAACCTCGGCTAGGAACCGAAGCGGCGATTTCGAGTGGCATAATCGCGCAAAGCACGGACAAAATCGACCCGCCGGAACGCGGGCCATAGGGCTTCACAGAAATAAAATTCGGAATATGCAGACTGCCACATCAAAAATCCTGACAGGCGCTGCTCTCCGGAGGTACGTATCACCAGGTCTGGATCCGGCTGACCTCGAGTATAGAGTCGGTCTGAAAGAGCTTCGACATCAAGGCTTTCAATAGCCTGATCAAGAGTATATCCAGCATCAGCTGCATCGCGCAGATAGGACTTCGTTGCATCCACGATTTCTTCGCGGCCACCATAGCCGATGGCAACATTAACATGCACACCCTGATGATCTTTGGTTGCAGTGGCGGTCTCGGTTAGTAAGTCAGCTAAATCGGAGGGCAGGATGCTCAGATCGCCAACCGGGTGGACTTTCAATTGGGTACCATCAGCGAGCCCAGCACCGAGTTGCCGTAGCGTTTTGGCGATGATACGGATGAGTGGTTCTAGCTCGGCTTTATCGCGGTTGAGGTTTTCGGTCGACAGCATGTACAGCGTGACCACCGGGATGTCGAATTCTGCGACCCAGTGTAAAAATTCGTGAATCTTTTCGGCACCGACTTGGTGCCCATAGGCAGTTGAGGCACCCGTTTGTTTTGCCCATCGACGATTCCCGTCTAGCACCACGCCGATGTGATTCGGGAGCTGATCGGGGTGCAAACTGCGCGCCAGACGCCGCTCATAAAAACGATAGACGACATCAGGAACTCGCAGCGTCCGATGTGGAGACAATACCATGCGCTGTGCGAGCCTAGCCCTGACGCCCAGAGTCGGGCTCTTGGGCTTCTAGAGTTGGCATATCAAGATAGCCGGGATACTTCTTGCGCAGTATTTCGGTCTGGCTGTGGCCTACTTCATCAATGTCAGAGCGTTGTCGTTCTTCTGGGGTCAGGTGTGGCTGGTTCCGTTCCACGAGCATGTCCTCTGCTGTCGTAGAGCGCAGTTTTACACGACGGATTTGGCGGATCATAATACGGAACACAACGATGGCCACGAGCACGAACGCGAAAGTTGCCAAGAAGCCAAGAATGCCGGGAGTGACGTCTTCTTCACGCAAGCCTTCACGGAGTACAGGATCTTCAAGGCCGGCGATCACGACGTTGGTATAAATCGAATAGAGCATGGTGGTCTCAGTCTAGCGGGGTGTCTCGGAGCCCGGCGAATAAATCGTCTTCGGGCAGGCTGGTGGGAACTTTGGAGTCGATGAGCACATAGTCTTCCCATGGCCACTGCTCGCGCAAGATTTCATTTGGCGTAAAGAAGAATGCGCCGTGGGTGTCGACCTGGGAGCGATGAGCGCGTAGGGCGGCGTCTCGGTATTCCAAGAATTTGCCTGCATTGACTTGAGTGGTGACCTGATGTTTGGTGATACGCCAGGCATCCGGATCGTCTTCGCCGGCCTCTACCCTGTCGTACCAGGCAATACGGTCGGCGTAGGGGGATTCTTGCCCGCTAGCTATCAGTGCCCGATGGACTGCCCGGAACTTATCAGGGTTAAACGCGCGATCGTAGTAGAGCTTGGAGATCTCCCAGGGCTCCCCTGTGCCAGGGTACGCCTCTGGGTCGCCGGATTTTTCGTACGCTTCAATCGAGATCGCATGGGTTCGCAGATGATCGGGGTGCGGGTAACCACCAATTTCGTCGTAGGTCAATAGCACGTGAGGTTTGAACTCTCGGATGAGACGCATGAGTGGCGCAGTGGCGTCCTCTACAGGAATGTCAGCGAAACAACCGGGTTCTAGGTTCGCCATCGGGTCATTGCCTTCTGGGAAGCCTGAGTCACGGAAGCCTAACCAGCGGTGCTCAATACCCAAAATCTTCGCTGCATCTGCCATTTCTTGGTATCTGACAGCCGCGATATCTCGTTGCACCCGAATCGCTTCACCATAATGTGGGTTGTTCAGATCCCCCATCGCCCCGTCGGTTGCAGTAGCCACCATGACTCGCGCACCGGCGTGCACGTAGGCGGCCATCAGGGCCGCACCTTTCGAGGCCTCGTCATCGGGATGAGCATGCACGGCCAGCATTCGCAATCCAGTCGAATCTGGCAAGCCCGAATCGGAGATGTCTGGCAGCTGTGGATCGGATGACATGACGTGGACTCCTTGTATATGTGCGTTGTGGCGCTGACGGCGGACACAATTCGGACCGAAGTATCGGCTGTATTAGGCTAAAGCTCGATATGACTGCGAACCCGAACCAGGCGGCACCTTCTGCCGACAATAGTGTAGCGACCAGGTATGGTGACACCAAACGGTTTCACCTTTCCAAAAAATCGGGCCGTATAATTGCCATTATCGCCTTACTTGCAGCCATCGCGGTGACCTTCTGGTTCGCTTTTTCTTCCAGCTCAAGAATGTTGGCCTTCAAGAGTGTCGGCTATTCGATCGAAGATGCAACTCAAGCGTGGGTTGAATTCGAAGTCACCAAAGAACCAGAAGCTACCGTAGCCTGTGCTGTTCGTGTGCTGTCTGAGACAGCAGCTGTTGCTGGCTATCGCACAGTGGTCATCGGCCCTGATGAAAACCCAAATGCTGCTGGCAAGGATTTGACCAAATACTATGAGACCTCGCTGCGAACTGATCACCTAGGCGCTTCAGGTGAAGTGGATACCTGCTGGTATGTCGAAGATGAAGAAGCTCCGAATATTTCAAATTTCCGCGATTACTAAGTTTTCTTGAAGGCTTCGGCTGCGCGCTTCAACACTTGATTATGTAAATACGTTCGGTGGTATGATAAGCCCGGTATATTCCAGAACTGTCGCCCCGTCTGCACATATATGGTGCCGCGGGGCTTTTAGTTTGATGAATGAGATAAGTAAGGAGGCCGGCATGGCCACGACAAAGGGCACACCTTGGTTAACCCAAGAAGCTTACGACCGGTTGAAAGACGAACTCGACTACATCTCGGGCCCATATCGCCAGGAGATCGTAGATCGCATTGAAGCCGCCCGAGATGAAGGCGACCTCAAGGAAAATGCCGGCTACCACGCAGCTCGAGAAGAACAGTCCAAGAACGAAGGACGCATCCAAGAGCTCAAAGCATTACTAGAAAATGCCGAGGTCGGTGAATCGGCGGCCGACGACGGCATCGTGAAGCCCGGGATGCTCGTAGAATGCAAACTGGCCGGAAACTCGATGAAATTCGTTCTGGGATCCCGCGAGATCGCGGAGGTTTCTGATGTGGAAGTTTATTCTGTAGCTTCACCGCTGGGCTCCGCAATTGAAGGACATAAAGCCGGAGACACCGTGTCCTATAAAGCTCCAAACGGCAAGGACATCGAGGTCGAACTGATCTCCGTCGTACCGTACACCGGTTAAAGTCACGACGCTCGATTAGTCGAGTACAGAACTTCAAACTCATCACCACAGGTGGTTTCCGATATTTTGGAGACCACCTGTGGTGCATTAAAACCTAGTTTTGGTGTTAGCCTGGGACTGTGTTGAATATCGAAAAATTCTTGCTGCTCACCGCTCCCCACCGGTCCCGGATTACCGGGGTCGAATCGTTGTTTGTGGCTGCACGAACAACGCTGACTCTTCTAGAGTTTGAACGCACCGAAACGGTGCAATTCGTGGCCGCTGATGCGACCAAAGCCTGGGATCTGACCAACCCACTCATTCGGGTCGATGACTCGCACACCCCGAGTGCAGTCGGCCTCAACGAGGTCTTCTCCAACCTCAGCAAATTCCATAACAAGCAAGTTTCTAGCGCTTTGGGCAATAAAAAGCTTGACCCAGTAAAAGGCATAGAAAAGGAATTTGCTCGACAAGGCATCTTGACCGGCGACTCCAGGCACTACAGGCTGGTCGCGACCGACGCGCTGGAACGTGTGCAAGATGACCTCGGACTGGCCTTGCGTGGTCAGCGCACCGTCGGTCAACAAGATCGCATCCTGTTAGAAGTCATCGAGGCGATCAACGCTTCGAAACTTTTGCTGGGTTCGCAACGCCCCGGATGGTCTATGGCTGAGTTCAGTCAGCACGTCCACGAATATCCCTCAGGGGACCCTGTCGTAGACCAGTTGGCCAAGTCGACGTCCTCGCTGACCGGACTGATGGAAAAATCGAAGATGGCTGCCCTATCGGAGCGTCCTGCAGCTTAGTGTTGTACCATCGCCTCATACCCGGCTTCACGCAGCGCAGCTAATATCTGTTCCGAATGATCGCGCCCGCGGGTTTCCATATCGATTGTGATATGAACTCCGCCCATGGTCAGTCCTGCCCCTACCCTTGAGTGATCTACTCGGGTCACGTTGGCATCGTTCTCAGCAATGATCCGCGAAATGGTCTGCAATTCGCCTGGACGATCACGCAGTGCAATCTTCACGGTCAAGAATCGGCCGGCCGAAGCTAAGCCGACCTGAATGACTTTGAGCATCAGCATCGGGTCAATGTTCCCACCAGACAGCACCGCAACAATGGACTCGGATTCAATACCGGCTTCCTTCAATTTGCCCGTCATCAACGCTGCCACAGGTGCGGCACCCGCCGGTTCGACCACCATCTTGGAGCGCTCCAACAAAAACACGATGGCAGCGGCAATTTCATCATCTGTTACGGTGACGACCTCATCGCAGAGTTCTTGGATCACGGCAAAGGGAACATCGCCCGGGCGCCCGACGGCAATACCATCGGCAATCGTTGCCACGTTATCCAGCGTGACCGGCTTACCGGCCACCAGTGACGGTGGATACGCCGCTGCTTTTTCGGCCTGTACACCAATCACATTGATATGACGGCCCTGGCGGCGCGCATGTTCTTTGACCGCAATGGCAACACCAGCCAAGAGGCCACCGCCCCCAATGCTCATGACGATCGTATCGACATCAGGCTGTTGTTCAAGAATCTCCAACCCCAATGTGCCTTGTCCGGCGACAATATAAGGGTTGTCATACGGATGGACAAAGGTGGCACCGGTTTCTTCGGCATAGCGCGCAGCCAACTCCAGTGCTTCGTTCACGTTATTGCCGGCCAGCACCACGGTTGCGCCGTGGTCTCGAGTAGCCTGAACTTTCGGCAGGGCAGCACCCAACGGCATATAGATCCGAGCATCAATGCCTAACTGCGATGCTGCCAGTGCAACACCTTGCGCGTGGTTTCCAGCTGAGGCTGCTACAACGCCTTTGGCTTTCTGTTCTGCAGTGAGCGAGGCCATGTGCACATAGGCGCCACGAACTTTGAACGAACCAGCACGCTGTAAGTTTTCACATTTCAAATGCACAGTCGAACCAGTAATTCGCCCAAGCGCACGCGAATGATCCATCGAGGTCTCGGTGATGACGCTCTTGAGAGTTTCGCGGGCTGCTTCAATATCTTCATATCGAACGGCTGAGGAACCGGTTTGGGTGGTTTGCAACAGTTTCTCCTGCACAACGGTAGTCTTCTGGTAATTCGCTCTGGTGGACGTTCTATGGTTTTTGACTTGCGGGTTCAGGTGGTGCGCCGGGTGGCTGCTCAGGTTCTGGGTCAGGATCATCCAGCCACGGTTTCCGTGATAAGTATTTTACAAATTCGTTGGCGAACGCCAGGATCGGCACCGCAAATACCGCCCCAACCAGACCTAGGGTGGCGATACCCGATGAGACAGCCAAGAAGACGGCCAGCGGGTGAAGATTGACGGCTTTGCCCATGACCAGCGGCTGCAGCACATTGGATTCGAGCTGTTGGACGGCTAAGACTACCAGCAACATCAGTAGCGCATTAGTCCAGTCGTTAGCCACAAGTGCCAACAGGACAGCGACAGCACCGGTGAGTACTGCACCGACGATGGGTATGAAAGAGCCGAGGAAGACTAATACGCCTAAGGGCATCGCCAATGGCACCCCGAGGATCCAAGCCCCCAGGCCGATCCCTAGAGCATCAACGAACGCGACGAAAATCTGCACGCGCACGTAGGACCCCAGTGCTCCCCAGCCGGCATACCCTGCACCATCGACGGCCCGGCGGTGGTTGCGTGGCACAAAGTTGAGGAGAAAGTCCCAGATCTTGGGGCCGTCTTTGAGAAAGAAGATCAGGGCAAACAGCGCCATGATAATGCCGGCACCAATGTTTGTTGCCGTCGATCCAAAGCCCAGAGCACCGGAGAGGATTGCTCCCGAGTTGTCTTGAATCGTCGAGGTCAGATCGTTGAGGAGCTCTTGGTAATTGAACTGCTCAAAGGACACACCCCACGACTCGATGAGCGCAATGAAGTCACGGACACCAGCCGACACGGATGCTTGCATCGTGACAAAGCCTGCAGCAAGTTGCTGACCGGCAAGCGTGAGCAAGGCGATAACGACCAGGACCAACATCAGAGTAAGTGTTAGAGACGACAACACCGGGGGAAATTTAAGCTTCAACAACAAGCGGTGGGCTGGTTGTAACAGGGTCGCCAGCAGTGCAGCGATCAGGAGGGGGATAATCAGCAGCGATACGTGCGACAGCAACCAAATCGCCACCGCACTCATGGTAATGATGAGCAGCACCCGCCACGACCAGGCCGCCGCGACCACCACACCGTAAGGTACGTCTTCAGCGAGCTTTTCTTTGACGCGCACCGAAATAGGGACTTGTGGTTCCGGTCTCTCGGCTGGGCTGTGCCCGGCCGACGACGGCGATGAGGTCGTCACACAGTCTCCTTACGTACAGCTGCTTGTCTAGCGTAGTCGGTCACCTGCGGTTTTGACGTTATATGCCTTTAGAATACGACGATGGCCGGACCATACGGTCCGGCCATCGCGTCTGAGAGGTTCGAGGCTAGTCCTGACTGAAGATCGCCAGAATGCGTAAGATCTCGACGTACATCCAGATCATAGTTGCTGCCAAACCGAATGCCGCGGTCCACGAGTAACGTTCTGGGGCGCCGGCACGAACACCTTCTTCGATGGCAGTGAAGTCCATGACCAGCGAGTACGAGGCCAACAGCACCGCAATAATACCGATGGCAATACCAAGCACACCGGAGCGTAAACCAAAGGCACCATCGACAACGCCGGTGATCATCAGCACGAAGTTGACCAGGCTAAAGACCAGATAGCCGACCATGGCGACTAGCACAATGCGGGTCATTTTGGGAGTAGCGCGGACCTTACCTGAACGGAAGAGCGCAAGGACGACAGCAAAGACCGACAGGGTCGCCAGGATCGCCTGGAATGCTACACCGGGTGCCATCGAGTCAAACATTCTCGATAGCCCACCCAGGAAGACACCCTGGGCGGCTGCATACACCGAGATCAATGCTGGCGACGGCTCACGTTTAAACGCATTGACCAAACCGGTGACCAAACCGATCAGCGCTGCACCGAAGTACAGTATCGGGTTGAAAACGGTCCAGCCGATGATGGCACCTAGTGCAATCAATCCGAAGACGACAGCAGAGCGGTTGATGACCGAAGCATAGGTCATCCGACCGGTATCAGCCGGGGTGGCCGATGGCTGCTGGTACATGTTGGCCAGCTGGTCTGGGCTCATGCTCTGTCCGGCGCCAGCATAGGCGTTCGGGCCTACACCTGGCTGACCTGCGTAGCCGTAAGGCTGCTGGGTTTGACCCTGCTGAAAACCAGCATGTTGTTCCTGTTTCGCGCGCTGCACAGGAGCTTGAAAAGCTTTAGATCGAAATACGGGGTTGGGCATGCCCATCCTTTCTCATGTTTCCCACCGACAAACAGTCATTCAGTGGGCATATCTCATCGGATTCCAGCCTAATGCCACAAGGTCGTCATTGCACGCTGTAAGAGCTATCTTTGCCAAAAATTCACATTGTGCAGCCCTACTTATGAGGGCCAAAGACCCCGTAAGCTGGTGGCGTGACTATTCAAGGATCTTCTGCACAGACTCAGCTGCCCGTTCGGATGCTGCACGATCGCATTCTTGTCGAACCCGATGAGGGCACCAAAGAGCGACGCTCAGCATCGGGCATTGTCATCCCCGCCACCGCCGCCATGGGCAAACGCCTTGCTTGGGCCAAAGTTGTTGCCGTGGGCCCTTCGGTGCGTCAAGTCAAGCTCGACGACACCATTCTGTACGACCCGGAGGACCGTCACGAAGTAGAAATCGATGCGACCACGTATGTGCTCGTGCGGGAACGTGACCTCCATGCCGTGTCTGATCCACACGGCAGCCAAAAATCCCAAGGCATGTACCTGTAACTCACATGAGGTTGTTGTTATGACGAATCACCCCAACTCAGATTCTGAGGATCCTCGTCCACGAGACGAAGGTTCGTCATCTGAATCCGTTACCCCTCCCCCGCCACCTGAAAAACCTCAGGACGACGGCGTCGGGCTGGCCACCGAGATGGTGTTCTCCGGTCACCAGCGCGAACAACTCCGCAATGCGCCGGACTATGAAACCTTCGAAACCGGTGTGTTATCTTTCGACGACGAAGAACTGTATCAAGATGTGCAACAGCCAGTACAAGCGGAAGCACAGACAGAGCTGAACATCACCTCAGAGCACTCGGATGCACGCGACGCAGCACGATCCGCTCACTTTCAGAGTGCCTCAGCCCGTTTCGAACCTGGACAATCGGGCCAAGATGAATTCGGTAATTATCAGGCACGGTCTTTCGATCCGAAACAGCAGTACTCAAAACAACCAGGCACCACAAATGAGCCATTTGCGCTTGTCATGTTTGTCATTCTGACCCTGGCTGGTTTAGGCATCCTCGGGACGTTGCTATGGCTAGTATATCGGCTGATCACCGGAGCTTAAACAACCGCAGGGCCGCCACCCTAGCGCTGGGTAGCAGCCCTTGTCGCAATGCAAGAATCTACTTGTTGTAGTTGTAAAAACCCTTGCCGGTCTTGCGACCAAGTTTCCCCTCTTGAACAAGCGAGGATAACGTGGCGCTCACCTCTGGGACAAGATGGTCATTCGGTTCTTGTGCCGCAAGCTCTTGAATGCCCAGGTTGATGTCCAAGCCAACTAGATCCATCAGGGTGAAGGGGCCCATCGGGTGGCCAAGCCCTTCCTTGATAGCAATGTCGATATCTTCAATCGATGCATAGCCCTGCTCGTAAAGGTGCAGCGCTTCGCCGACAATGGCCATCAGCACTCGGTTGACGATGAAACCGAAAATTTCTTTCTCGACGACAACAGGAGTCTTACCCATAGCCTTGGATAGCTCTAACGCGCGATCCAAGGTGTTCTGAGCGGTGTGCTCACCGCCAACGACTTCTACCAGCGTCATCTGCAACACCGGGTTGAAGAAGTGCACATTGCACACGCGTTCAGGATGGAGCAGACCTGCAGCGAGTTTGGAGGATACGATCGACGACGAGTTGGAAGCCAGAATCGTTTCCGGGGCAGCGATCTCATCCAGCTCAGCGAACAGTTGCCGTTTAATTTCTAGATTTTCGACGATCGCTTCGATCACAAATGAGGACTGTCTTACTGCGGTATCCCGGTCGATGGTGAAGGTGAGATTCTGGAAGCCAGCATCGACAGCTTCCTGGCTTACTCGTTGCCGTTCGACCATGCGAGCAGTGGATTTAGTCAGCTGCTCGCGTGCGTTGGCGAGAAACCGCTCCTCAACGTCCACCAGGTAGGTTTGGAAACCACTCATGGCTGCGACGAAGGCGATTTCTCGACCCATCGTCCCACCACCGATAACCGTGATTGCAGATTCTTTCATAAAAATTCTTTCCTATGTTCTTCTGTTCGATACCTCGACAGATCATTCTATGAATCGATTCCGAATACAACGTTTCAGGAGCTGGAAGCTGACGGACCACTTAAGGTGACTGGTGACCAGCCGTCTTAACTGTGGATTTTTTGAAAAGACCGATCAATCCGCACCGTGTTGTTTTAGATATGTTCGCAGATCCTCTGGAATAGGTGCTGGGCGGTTATCGCTACCCACGTAGATATACACGACCCGTGATTCGCACGATAAAAGACCACCTTGATGTGCCTGCTCGTAAAGAACAAAAGAGCTATTCCCGATCTTTTCCACGACGATTTTGATCTCGACGTCGGGTGTCAGAACCAGTTCTCGATGAAAGGTCACTGTATATTCTTTGATCATGAGCGGAAGCGGGTTATCAGCCTGGGGAGTCAGGAACTTTTCAACGAGATCATGCCGCGCTTCCTGGAACCAAGCTGGCAATACTGTGTTGTGAACGTGCCCCGCCGGGCCGAGATCATCAATGCGCGGTCGGATGGTAGCTGTAATCATAATATTCCTTGTGTGGTGAGTTCCCAGAGTCTCCGCTCTGAGATCGCATTCTAGCTGTCTGATTCGCGTGTCATCGTTTTCTTCTGCGGTTTCACTGGAGCAACCAGGATCTATGCCACGACCGTTGACCCGAGTAGGACCCACAGGGCCCACCAGGGAAAACCTGCGGACAAACCTTCTAGGACGTCATTCTGGAGCTGGGATTCGCTGAGCACGGACTAGGAAGCGGTGACTGTTGATGCCAACGGGCGAACACGTAAACAATGTCACCCAGTCTTCGCCTTCGATAGTTTCCAGAGATTCGGTGTCTCCAGGGAAAACGGTCTCTGTCTCGCGTACCTCATAGTAGTGGTCTTCACCGAGTGAACTAACCCAGACTACGTCGCCGGTTTCCGCATTCAATAAAGTGGTGAACAGCTGGGCGTGCACCAGGCCAGAGTGAGCTGTCAGGACAGCCCGGGGAGATGGTCCTCCCACCGGTAGCGAGGTGCCGCAAAGGTGTCCGGCGCCTTTAGCGTCGACCTCTTCCGAGGTCCCGTGATATACCGGTCGTGCGATGTCTCGTTGTGGTTAGTTCACCGGGTTCTAGCGCGCCTTCACATAGTCTCGCTAAGCACTGTCCGGTTAGTGTTGAGCCAAAGACCTAGACTAGTGGCGACAAACCTGAGCCACTATAAGGGGACGCATAACTTCAATGTTCGATGCCATACAGCAGTACCTCCTAACGCGGGAGATCCCAACAGAACTCACGGAATGGGTCGCGGAAAACGCCCAAGGGATTGACTCCGGGAGAATACAAGTTCGCAACGTGCTCTCCCGACTTGCTGATTTCGGCATGCTGGATCTTGGCGCCTCCGCGAATCACGAAGGCCAACTCCTACACCAAGCCAGTGCCATCGAACAGCTCGCCCGTAGGTCATTCAGCACCGGTTTTGCGCTGTGGGGCCACAGAATGTGTATCGAATTTCTTAGCCTTGCCGGTGGATCCTACGCAGAATCGCTGCTCCCTGCGTTGCGTTCGGGTACTACGCCTGGTGCTTCTGCTATGGCGCCGGGCTACAAAGCCCTGGCGGAGGCTGGGGATCTCAGTCTTCGGGTGGACCGTGATGGCCGTGGTCAGTATCGATTGTCGGGCCGGATTGCCTGGGCTTCGAATCTGTATTCGGATGCCATCGCCATAACTCCCGCATACGGACCTGATGCACCTGAGCACACAAGCGGTGCCGAGGGTGGCGTCGTCGTTGCTTTGCCGTTGAACAGTCCAGGAGTAACGATAGGTCCCGAACTTGAGCTTCTTGCGATGCGAGGGACAGCCTCTACTTCTGTAGAACTCGACGGCGTCGTGATCAGCCCTGATCAGATACTCACCACGGATTTTGTACCATTCTTACAACGTACGCGCCCAACGCTGAGTATCTTGCAGGCCAGCTTTTGTCTGGGTTTAGCTACCACCTGCTATGCGCATGCCGTGGAGAATGCTACCGGAGCGAATGCGAATTTTATGCCAGAGATCCAAGAGCAGGGTCGAATGCTTACTGAAACAAAACAGCAGCTGGCTGCATTAGCGCAAGCAGTTGGGACTGCTACCCCAACGAAGCCAGTGGATGTTCTATCGATGCGGCTGAACGCCGGGCGACTCGGAGTGGAGCTTGCCGCACTGGAACTCAAAACTGCGGGTGGTAAGGGTTTTGTTACCACCTCAGATACGAACCGGCGGTACCGTGAGTCGACGTTCATCCCGTTGCAGTCGCCATCGGAGGCACAGTTGCGTTGGGAGCTTGAGCAGTTGCAATCGTAAATAACTGATTACGCTGTCTGCGGTCAGATGTGATCATGCTTTCTCCTCATGGCTGATGAGCGTTATAAGCTTCGGGAGCTAGCTTCATCGATTTAACGCCGATTGTGGATACTCGTCGTTTATCCACAATGTTGCCGGCGGGGGCTTATCTTGTCCTAGCCAATGGTTATTAATGATCTATAGGCCGGGCTCCAAAGAGCACCGAGTCATCAGATCAACGACGATGGAGAGAAAATCGCGATGACCACGTCAACCATCAACCAAACTGAGCAATTAGAAGCACTGCGCGCCAATCTGCGTGACCTGATCGCAGACAGCGGGAAAACCCTCCAAGACATCATTGACGAGACCGGCATTCCCAGATCCACACTGTATAAGCGGCTCAACGTCGAGGGCTCAGCGATCGATATGAACGAGGTACACAAAATTTGGACTGCCTGCGGCAAACCCGGCACCATAGCGGATCTCGTGGCGTAGCCCATAAGAAGACCCATCTGGTTCCGCTTTGAATGTCGCGGCAGACGCCCTCGATGTTCTTGCCGCACAAATGAATGTGGTCACAATGAGCCCACGAATTGATTCGCAGGGGAACAAGAAACCCCTTCTGCCGTCAGATCATGCGGCTGAAGGGGTTTCGGTATTCAGTGCCTCCGATGGTGTCTAGTGTCACGACATCGTTGACAGGTTTTGACTGGACTGAACCCAAGAGACCGTTGACCGATGTGTCGGGACATCGTTGACATTTTGGGACAGTGATCGTTGACCGGTGAGTCGCGACATCGTTGACAGTGCTGCCGGCAATGATGAGCTATGTCTAGCTCACAAAAGAATCTGGTTATTGCTCGCTCGGTGGTAGATCAAGGCTTGAGTATTGCTCAGGCTGCAGCGAAGTTTGGAGTGTCCCGGCAATGGGTCCATCAGCTCGTGCAACGGTATCGATCCGGTGGGGTTGCGGCGGTCTTGCCGCAATCTAAGGCACCCAAATCCCGGCCGCAAACGACGACCGAGACGGTGCGGGCCCGGGTTATTGGCTTGCGTCAAACCCTAGTGGCTAACGGGGCCGATGCTGGCCCAGAGACCATTGCCTGGCATCTGGCCCGAGAGGGCTTCCACGTGCCATCGACCTCCACCATCCAACGCATCCTGCGCGCCGCCGGACTGGTGGTGGCCCAGCCGAAGAAGCGTCCGAAATCCTCGTATATCCGATTCCAAGCCGAACTACCCAATGGGTGCTGGCAAGCCGATATCACCTACTGGTTCTTAGTCGATGGCACCCGGGTGGAGATCCTAGATTTCTTAGATGATCATTCCAGGTTGCTATTGACCATCCAGGCCAAAGCCCTGTGGACCAGCGCCGATGTCGTGGCCGTGATGGACCAGCTGATCACCACCTATGGGCCGCCAGCTGCCACGTTGACGGATAACGGGATGGTGTTCACTGCTCGATTCACCAGCCGGCCCGGGGCCAAAAACGGGTTCGAAAAACTGCTAGCCGCCCATCACATCCAACAACGCAACGGGGCACCATCACATCCGCAAACCCAAGGCAAAATCGAACGCTTCCACCAAACCCTCAAACGCTGGCTGGGCGCCCGCTCATTGCCGGCCTCCCTAGAACAACTGCAAATGCTCTTGGATACCTTTGCTACCTGGTATAACACCGAACGACCCCACCGAGCGATCAACCGGCGCACCCCAGCCCAGGCCTACACGGCCTTACCCAAAGCCACCCCGAACACCACCCATGACACCGAATACCGCACCCGCACCGACCGGGTGGACAACAACGGGAAAGTCACACTGCGCTACGCCAGCAAAATCCGCCATCTGGGCATCGGCTCCGCGCACCGCGGCAAGCAAGTGCTGATGCTCATCCACAACGACCACGTCACTATCTCAGATGCGGCCACCGGCGAGATCCTCACCGAATATATCTTGGACGCCACCAAGGATTATCAGAAACCGACCTGGCGCAAACCCCTCAGTGAATGAACCCATGAACAACCCCGGGAACGACAAAAGCCGCAGAAAATACATTCTGCGGCTTTTGTCATCCATGTCGCGACTCATCTGTCAACGATGTCGCGACTCAGGACATCAGTGCCTCCGATGGGACTCGAACCCATAACACAGCGATTTTAAGTCGCTTGCCTCTACCGATTGGGCTACGGAGGCGAACATTTAGAGTTTAGCGCATTTGAAACCGATGGTCACAATTTGCGAACCCTAAACGTTCACGATCACGGTCCGCCGGCAGAAACCGCTGGACCGTCGTCGTAAGTTATAACGCTTAAGCTTGAGCCGCTTGTGCTTTTTGGTCTAAGCGGTTTGGCAGTTTCTCTAATCCGGCAGCTTCACGGAATGCGTTGTGCGGGGTTTCGAGTTCCTTGAGCTGGGTGGTGTCTTTGCCCCAGATCACCTCGTTGATCCAGCCACCAAGAACGCGTGAGCTGCGTTCCCAGGTTGGCAGCGCGTAGTTGTGGTAGGCGCGGTGAGCAAACCACGCGGCAACACCGGATAGCTCGATGCCCAACGGGTTCCCGATACCTTTACCTAGCCCCATACCGGCTACTGCACCAAGCGATTTGTGGTAGTACTCTTCAACTGCGCCTTCGCCGAAGCGAACAGCCATGAGGTTATCGGCCAGACGGGTGGCCTGACGACCGGCGTGCTGAGCGTTTGGTACACAGAAACCGCCGGGGCCATCACCGGTGAGGTCTGGAACAGCGGCAACGTCGCCGGCGGCCCATGCGCCTTCCAGTACGCCACCTTCGCCGTCAGAGACCTGCAGAGTCGGGGTAACTTCGATACGGCCACGCTGTTCGACTGGGAAGTCCGTGGAACGAGCCAGTTTGTTGGCTGCAACACCTGCGGTCCAGATGAGGGTATCGGCGTCGAATGAACCGGCGTCAGATTGGTCGGTCATGTTGACCAGTTTCAGGTGGTTGTCCACGGCCGAGGACAGCGAGGTGTTCAGCATAACCTCGATGCCGCGGGAGCGGAATTCTTCGACCACGGAGACAGCTTGTTCTTCGCTGACTTCTGGCATGATGCGACCCATGGCTTCGATCAGCACGATACGAGCATCGGACTGGGCCAAGCGTGGGTTCTTGGAAATTGCGGTGCGCACGAGGTCTTCGATTTCACCGATGAGTTCTGCACCAGCGAATCCGCCACCGACGACAACGAAGGTCATGGCTTTGCGACGCTGTTCGGCGTCGGTCATCAGCGCTGCAGATTCGATGCGCTCCAGGATCTGATTGCGGATGCTCACGGCTTCTTCGATGCGCTTCAGACCAATGGCGGCTTCGCCCAGGCCATCGATTGGGAAGGTACGGGAGTCAGCACCGGCGGTGACCACCACATCCTGGTACGGCAGGTCGAAGGTCATGCCTGCGGGGCCTTCAACAACGGCCACTTTTTCAGCGTGGTTGATTTCGACAATTTTGCCCTGCACGATTTCGGACTGACGCAGGTGGCTGCGCAGATCAACGAGTGCGTGGCGAGGCTCGATCGAGCCGCCGACGACTTCTGGCAGAAACGGTTGGTAGGTCAGATAAGAATTTGGTTCCACAACGGTGACGATGCCACCGCGGTCGCGAATCTTTTTCTGTAGGCGTTTCGCTACGTGGTATCCAGCGTAGCCACCGCCCACGACGAGGACGCGGGGTTTGGGAGATAGATGAGGAGTAATAGCCATATGCCCTACCTTAGTTGGCTTGACGTAACTTTGTGAAGTTTTTACCAAAGTCACAAAGATTGTGGTTATTGGTTGCGTCTGCGAGTGAAAAAGACCGTGAGAATGATCACCGTAAGGAGCAAAACTGCAAAGCCGATGACGACGGTCGCTTGCAGCGTGGACGGTGGTTCTTCCAGCTTGGCGGCAGTGGGAACCTGGGTGGGGTAATTGATCGGACCGGCGACTTCGCGAGTGTCCTCGGTGCCACTGGTCTCTTCGATTTCTCCGCGGCGATGCAAGGTAATCCACTCGGCGATTGACCCCATCGGGTTGACATCAGTGGTCGGCACGTCCGCGCTGACCGCAGCCGCCGCATCGATCATGCCACGTCCATAGAGATTATCTTGGCCCGCATTCCCGGTGTCTTTGGCGGTTTCCAGGATGCGATGAATCACCTGAGGGGCCGGCATCTCTGGGTTGTCGGCCCGGATCAGTGCTGCAAGTCCCGATACTAACGGTGCCGCGCCCGAGGTACCCGACCACGTGGTGTAGTTATCATCGGGTAGCGCGCCGATCAATGGATCGGCAGGGGCCGCAACCCCGATGGTGATGCCCTCGGTCGAAGCATCCCACGAGGCATTGCCGTCTTCATCAAGCCCAGCCACCGTGAGCACTCCGGGAATGGTCGCGGGTGCTCCGACGACGTCAGAGCCGGAAGCGCGATTACCTGCTGCCACGACCACGACGACGTCATTTTCTTCGGCGTAGAGGAATGCGTCGTCCCAAGCTTCTGGCCAGTCTTGGGCCGAAGATGCCAGAGAGATATTAATGACATCGGCTCCCTGATCGACCAACCAGGTCATACCGTCGGCGATTTGTTCATCAACCGAGGGCACGTTGGGTGCACTGTCATCAAGCAGCACGGAGACGGATAGCAGATCGGCTTTCGGCGCCGTCCCGAGGATCCCGTCGGTGCCAAATTCATCGATTGGTGCTACTTCTTCTTGCTCGGTGTCTTCCTCAGCGTCGTCCTTCTCACCCTTGTCTTCGGCATCCTCGTCGTCTTCTTCAGGTTCCGGAGGATCGCCGTGACCGTGGCCGGCAAGAAGTGAGGCCACCATCGTGCCGTGGTTGGGATCCGGTCCCATGGGCGTGGTGCCGTTTGCTTCGCCGGTTCCGGAAGCATCGTAGCCGCCGACGACCTGACCGGTGAGATCTTGGTGGGATGCGTCAATACCGGTGTCGATCACCCCGACGGTCACGCCCTGGCCCATGCTGGTTTCCCAGGCGGTGGTGAACCCGTAGTCCTCGAGCCAGTATTGCTCATCGCGCCACGAATCGGCAGCCGCAGGGGTGGCAAGAATTGCGGTCAGTGCAATACCGGCGACGCCGGCAAGTGCCTTGTTGTACATCGTTACCTCAACAGCGACAGTGCGATGCCGTCCAGAATGTCTTTTTCACTGGTTATGGCCGTGGTTACCCTACCATTCGTCGCCTCCCGGATGTGTTCCAGCAGTTGTGCCCAGATGATGGCACCAGCACCGATCACATCGATGCGGCCTTCGTGCATAAATCCGTGAGCGGCGCGCTGTTCGGTAGTCTCGTCGATGAGCGTGTGGGCTGTTTCGACGATGCGGTCGATTTCCAGTTCCGTGCTGTGAATCGCTTCGGAATCATAGGCTTGAAGCCCCAATGCAGCAGCGGTGATGGTGGTGATAGTGCCCGCGACCCCCACGACTGCATCAAGTTGGGTGAAGTCGAATACCGCCGGATCAAGTTCCGCCAGATGTTGGGCAAGATCGTCTTGTGCTGCGCGAATCTGTTGCTCGGTGGGCGGATCGGCAAGCTGATGACGCTCGTGGAACCGGACACAGCCAACGTTCAGTGATGTTTGGGCCATAATCGTTGCCGTACCGTCTGCCGGATCGATGGTGCCGACTACGATTTCGGTGGAGCCACCGCCGAGGTCAATGACGGCGACTTGCACAGGACGATCCCACCGGGAGGTATCCAGTGCCGAAACGGCCCCCGAGAAGGTCAATTCGGCTTCGACCTCGCCGGAGACCACCTCCGGGGTCACATGTAGCCGCTGACGGATGCCCGTGACAAACGCATCGCGGTTGGAGACGTCGCGCGAAGCAGAAGTGGCAATGAAACGCGTGGGATACGCCCCGCGGCGGGTAATTTCTTTGGCGTAGTCATGTACTGCGGCAAACGTGCGCTCAAGGGCTTCGGGGGCAAATTCACCGGTTTCATCGACCCCTTGGCCAAGCCGGACGATGCGCATCTCTCGGTGGAGTTCTTGCATGCCCTCGTCGGTCATCGTGGCGATCAGTAAACGGACCGAGTTGGTGCCAGCATCAATTGCGGCAACTGGTCCCGTGCCAGATTCTTCGTATTGAATGGGGTTGGTGCGCCCGGCTCGACGCAACCGGCGGGTATGGCGGGAGAGATCTTTTTGTGGTGCTTCGCCTTCGGTGTCCCAGGCGCCTTCACAACGGCAGACGGCAGGATCAAAGTCATGTCGCATCAACGCCAGCGCTTCATCCCCTAGCGGGTTGACTCCGGGTCCTTCGGCCAGCGAGTGTCCGACGAGCACGTGGATGCATTTGACGCGTTCTGGCATGCCACCAGCGGTGACCCCGTCGATTTCTGGGACCGGACCGACCGCCGAGATTTCTCCGATGCGGGCCCGAGCGCTCAGATACTGTTCATGCGCTCGACGGTAGGCTGCTGCCAGCTCGGGATCTTCGGTGAGGCGCTTGGTCATGTCTTCCATGACGCCGGCGTTTTCTAGGCGCGAAGCCGCAGCGGTGGCGTGCGGGTGGGTCAGATAGAAGGTCGTGGGAAACGGAATGCCGTTGCTCAGGCGCGGGGCGGTCGTGGCGACCAACGGGTTGCCACAGACACAGCGGGCCCCGATTTCTACGACATCGCGGACCGGGCGGCCGAGTTGGCGCGAGAGCGTGTCAAGATCGTCAGCGGTTGGTTGGTGTTGGTTGGTCACGTTGTTCCTTAGTCCTGACCTGAGGTAAGTACCGAACCCCACAGGCGGTCGGCCCAGCCCATTTCGAGGTCTTCGTCGAGCGTGGCGACGGTGGGTTCTGGTTCAGCTGGTGCTGTCTCGTCATCAATCACGAGGTATTTGCGTTCTCCGGGCATCACCATGTTAAAGCGTTCGCGAGCCTGCTGCTGAACATAGGCGGGGTCTTCCCAGCGTTCCAGTTGGGTTTCGAGGTCTTGCTGTCGCTGTTGTTCTTGAGCGAGCTGCTGTTGAGCCTGGGTGATGTCATTTTGTTGTTCGAGCAACAGTTGTAGAGGCTGCGCCATGATCAATGCGGCGATAAATAATACCGTCAACAATGCAACGGTGCGGCCCGAAAATTGCCGAGCCGGTTCGGGATCATTATCAAACGATGTCGCCCGATCGTCACGAGCCCAAATATCTGAGGCGATCTTTTTGGCAGAACGCTTCGTGGGCTTTTTCGACGCTTGTTTGGCACTTCGCCACAGTCGTTCGCGCATCTTCGATCGCGGTGCCGGAGCGAGAGGTTCTTCGGTGGGAACCGGCTCAGCTTTGTGTTTTCCCGGTTGAGCTTCGGAGGTTCTGCGTCGGTTGATCTTGGTGACGGGTGCCGGATCGTCAGAAATAATCGCGTCGTCTTCGAGTCCGGATTGCTCCGGCTCGTGGCGTTTGACGGGCTGCATGCTTTTAGGCATGCGCGGCTTTTTCGGCACCTGGTCACCTCCCGTAGCGCGGCTTGTAGTGTATCTAGTGTAATAGCCAGGTGTTGGTGGGGTACGGCACCGCCCCGGGGGTGGCGCGCTTTTTCAGTCAATACCCAGCTTGTGTTGTGGTCTTGACACACCAACACCGCGACCGAAAGTGCGCGGCCGCGGTGTTGGGTATCGCTGTGAGTTAGCGTGCTAGGCGCGGGAATGCTGAAGCGCCAGCATAGCGGGCGGCGTCATGCAGTTCTTCTTCAATGCGCAGCAGCTGGTTGTACTTGGCAACACGGTCCGAGCGCGCTGGTGCACCGGTTTTGATCTGTCCGGCGTTGGTAGCAACGGCGAGGTCGGCGATGAAGGTGTCTTCGGTTTCACCAGAGCGGTGCGAGATGACGCACGCAAACGTATGGGACTGCGCCAGACGAATGGTCTCGAAGGTTTCGGTCATGGTCCCGATTTGGTTGACCTTGATCAGAACCGAGTTCCCGGCTTTTTCGTCGATACCGCGCTGGAGACGCTCAACGTTGGTGACGTAGAGATCGTCTCCAACCAGCTGGACTTTGTCGCCAAGTTTGGCGGTCAGTTCGGTCCAGCCGGCCCAGTCTTGTTCATCCAGTGGATCTTCGATCGAGATAATCGGGAAGTCTTCAACCAGTTCGGCATAGTAGTCGACCATGGCCGCAGCATCGCGCTGTTCACCCTCGAAGGTGTAGACGCCGCCGTTATAGAACTCCGAGGATGCCACATCGAGGCCTAGGGCAATCTGGTCGCCCACGGTGTAGCCAGCTTTTTCGATGGCTTCAACGATAACTTCCAGTGCCTGACGGTTGGAGTCGAGGTCCGGGGCGAAGCCACCTTCATCCCCCAGACCGGTGCCCAGACCTTTTTCTTGCAGGACGGCTTTGAGGCTGTGGTAGACCTCGGTACCCCAACGCAGGGCTTCGGAAAATGATGCTGCACCAATCGGCAGAACCATGAATTCCTGGATATCGACGTTGGTGTCAGCGTGAGCGCCACCGTTGAGAATGTTCATCATCGGCACGGGCAGCACATGGGCGTTGGCGCCACCGAGGTATTTGAACAGGGGCTGATCGGTTGAGGCAGCAGCAGCGTTGGCTACGGCCATCGAAACGCCGAGCAGGGCGTTTGCACCGATGCTGGATTTGTTTTCGGTGCCGTCCAGATCAAGGAGCACCTGATCGACGTCGCGCTGGGAGGTCGCATCGGTACCGAACAGCGCATCGGCAATCACGGTATTGACGGATTCAACGGCACCCTGGACGCCTTGACCCAAGTAGCGGTCTTTGTCGCCGTCGCGACGTTCTACGGCTTCGAATTCACCGGTCGAAGCACCTGACGGGACGGCGGCGCGTCCCAGGGAGCCATCGGTGAGCAGCACTTCAACTTCGACGGTTGGGTTGCCGCGGGAGTCCAGAATTTCACGAGCATGAATGGCGTCAATAAAGGCCATGAGTGCAATCTCCTTGGAAAAGTTTATGGTCACCGGTATGGGTGTCCCCTGACATACGTCAAGCCCTAGTGTATCGAGTGTCGCCGTCGTCGCGCGCTATTCTCGCTGTGATCACAGCCACCGGTGTTACGGCTCGCGAGACTTTGACAGGGTGACCAGGCATTAAACCTAGGCTGAGTGCATACGTGAAACGTACACTGCCACTATGAGATCTCCCCGTCGTACGTCCAACCCTTCGCCTGCACGTGGTGTCGTCAAGGTCACCGGCATCGTTGCAGCTGTCGCAGCCACCGTCCCGGTGGTAGTCGCAGCCGGCCTGGCAGCCGCTGATTGGCTTGTGCATACTGACCGCGAAAAACGGCGAGCGCCAAACCCTGGGAAGTTCCATGCACAACTGGAGCACTCAGATCTTACGATCTATACCTCCGGTGATGAGCTCTACGACGACATGATCGAGGCGATCAACTCAGCGCAGCACACTGTGCTGATGGGGACGTATATTTGGAAGGCCGATGAGGTAGGTCAGCGGTTTATTGATGCTTTTAATGCAGCGGCCGAACGCGGAGTGAAAGTGCATGTGCTCTACGATGGCTTTGCAAACCTTGTGGTGCCGCGTGCTTTCTACCGGCAACTCGCCGAACAGGTTCACGTTGCGCGGCTGCCATTTATTGGACTGCGGTTCTGGAAAGGGCCCCTACGCCACACTGGGTTCAACCATTCGAAGGTCCTGACCGTGGATGGCGAGATCGGCTTTGTCGGTGGTTATAATATCGGCTCACAGTACGCTGACTATTGGCGGGATACCCATATTCGTGAAATCGGTCCGGGAGTTTGGGGCATGCAGCATTCGGTCGCGCAACTGTGGAATGAGCTACATGTTGCAGACGATCACATTGCGTGGTCACCGCCTCGCATGTGGCAACCTGATATCGAAGTCAACGCGAATCTACCGGTTCAATTGGTCTACCCTATCCGGCAGATGTATTTGAAAGCCATCGCTCGGGCTAGTCACTCAATCTATGTCACCACACCGTATTTCATCCCTGATCAGCAAATCGTACAGGCACTCATCCAAGCATCACAGCGTGGCGTCGATGTGCGAGTCATGGTCCCCAAAGAATCGAACCATGTCGTGGCCGACTGGGTGTCCCGCGGATTCTACGGTCAGCTCCTTGACGCCGGTATGACTATTCTGCTCTACACCAGCTCCATGATTCATGCTAAAACTGCGACCATCGATGGCCAGTGGTCCACCGTGGGCACCGCTAACATAGACCGGTTATCCCTGTCCTATAACTACGAAACGAATGTGGAGATCATCGATCCAAGGTTTGCGGCAGAGTTAGAGAAGATTTTCGAGGCAGATTCTGAACATTGTGAGGTATTGAATTCTTCGCAGTGGCGCGATCGTCACCCGATGGCCCGTGTCGTCGAGCTAGCCCTGAGGCCACTGCGTCCCTGGCTCTAGCGCGAGCGCATACCGCATTACCGGCGCAATGGGGAATGAATGCCACCGCACTCCCCAGCGCAACCCTGGCGGTGAACTGCTTACATGGGTGGGTTTGGCGGTATTTCGTAATCCAGTACTTCCGCGTCGTCTTCGTGCCCTTTAAAACCTGCCAGATCTCGCACATTTTTCTGTACGGCGACGACGGCGAACAGGCTCAACACGAAGCCCAAGGAATAGAAACCTTTTTCAATGGTTTCGATACTGCCGGCGTTCCACAGACCGATAACCAATAGCGAGATAGCAACGATGAGCACAAACCAGGTGATGCCGTAGTACAGGTTGGTGGTGGGGATGCCGTCGGCCCTGTCACGGACTGTTTTCTGCAACGAAATCGCCCCGTAAAGCCCAAGCATGAGCACCGTGAAATAGTAGCCCATCTCGTTGAGCTCCATTGCAGAGTTGAACAAGCCGATCAAATAGGTTGCGACCCCGATGATGAGCGCCAACCATGAGGCACCGATAAATGCCGGCGTTGGCTTATTTTGCGTGATGGTCTCGGTCATGAAGCTGGAACTTCCTCTTGTTGGGATGCGAAATGATGATGGTGAGGTGCTGCGTGTCGTGCAGGACGTCGGAGCGGGTTCACGGATATTACCGTATGTCATGGCCGTCTGAGTATCCATAATTGCCTGATCGCTTCGACGGTGGTCCGCAATGGACCGTGTTGGTGATGATCTCTTGAAGACCTTACTGTAACCGTGACAGATACTGGCGCAGTGCCGCTTCTAGGTCCACCCCGTTGGCGCGGGCCGTGCGAACAAGTTCAAAAAGCTGCGCGCCGATATCTTCGTCGACCACATTGACTGTTACGTGGGAGCTGGCAGGTTTCTTCCCGAACGGGTCGGCTGGCTGCCGTCCTGCCCGATCCACGATTTTCGCCGCAGCGGCGAGCGCCGGTAGACCGGGTGGGAGATCGAAGATCGATGACCGCGCGGCATCTTCGACCGACGGGTCATCACCTTTTTCGGCTTGTTTGATCTGTTCCCAGGTCTTTTCGACGTCGTCCACGGTGACGTTGCCGAGTCGGTCCTGGGGCAGAAGTTGTCCGTCAGCGTCGAACACGTGTGGATTGCGCCGAAGCATCTTCTCGCTGATTGCGTCAGCAACGTCGTCGACGGTAAACGCACCGGCCTGTTCGGCAATTGCCGAATGCAGGGTCACTTGAAACAGCACATCGCCGAGTTCTTTGCGGAACTCTTCATAGGTGCCGTTATCCGCAGCGACGTCGTCCCAGTCGTTGGCCGGCACGGACTCAATGACTTCAACGGCCTCATACGCTTCCTCGATGAGGTATTCGGTCAGCTGGTGGTGGGTCAATTGCTGCGTCCAGGGGCAATATTTGCGTAACTGGGCGGTGATCCACACGAGGCGTTGCAGGCCGGTGTCTGCCATGGTTGAGGGGTTATTCCTTGTCGTCTTCGTCGTCTTCGATTTCTACGAAGAACACGGGTGCGCCCGGGTCGTCTTCGTCGTGGACTCCGGCGATGACATCCATCCAGGAGAATTCGATGAACTCGCGCAGCTGATCGCGGGCATATTCGGTCTGGAAGGCACCTTTGACCGCGTTGAGCTGGAATTCCAGCAGGTCAATCATCGTATAGCCGTAGGTTGCGGCCAGGGTGTAGAGCTCATCGGTCAGGCTCACCCCGGAGATCAGGCGGTTGTCCGGGTTGACGGTGACGGCAAATCCGGAGCGGTAGAGCAGATCAAACGGGTGGTTTTGCAATGGGGCGTCTTCGGGACCAGGTTTAACGGCTGCGGTTTGGATGTTGGAGGTTGGGCACAGTTCCAACACGGTGTTGTTGTACAGGGTGCGGTTGGCGACGTCACCCCAGACCATGATGTCTTGGTCGTCGTCGAGTTCCACGTTGGAGAGGTCTTCGACCATGTTCACGCCGTGGCCGATGCGCAGGGCACGACCCGCGGTCAGGGCACCGGCGATCGAGTCGAGGCCGTCGGCTTCCCCGGCGTGGATGGTGATGGGCACGAAGCGTTCATCGAGCCACGCGAAGACATCGGCAAACCGGGTGGCCGGGAAGCCGTGTTCTGGGCCTGCGATATCAAACGCCACAACCGAGCCCTTGGGCCGGTGACGGTGGGTTAGCTCGGCGATTTCTTGGGCGTTTTCTTTCGAGTTCTGCCGCATTGCGCACAAGATCTGGTGGACTTGTAGTCCGCCGTCGAGTTCTTGCATGGCTTGTTCTAACCCGGCGGTCACGGCGTCAACAGTTTCATCCAGGCTCAGCCCGTTGCGGGTGTGTTGTTCAGGAGCCCATCGCACTTCGCCGTAGACCACGCCGTCTTCGGCAAGGTCCATCGCGAATTCGTAAGCAATACGGTGAAGTGCCTGCGCGGTTTGCATCACGGCGGTGGTGTGGTCAAACATTTCCAAGTATTTGGGCAATGAGCCGGCGTTGGCCGCGGCTGCAAACCAGTCGGCCAGGGCTTCTTCGGAGTCGGCGGGCAGTTCGTGGCCGATGGCTTGGGCAAGTTCCCAAACGGTTTCGACCCGCAGGCCGCCGTCGAGGTGGTCGTGCAGCGAGACTTTTGGCAGGCTGGCAAGATCAAGGGCGAATGGATCCAGAGTCAGGTCGTCTTCTGGTTCAAGGGCGGAGTTTTCGGTGGATTCCTGTTTCATCACGGCTCCGAGTCTAAGCTAGTTTCCGGGTTGTCAGCATCTTGGTCGAGATGTTTGTCCATGCGGTTGCGCATAAATTTTTTGATCCCCCGGTCGATGATCCATCCCAAGATTGCGGCTAAGACCAGGGCTAAGGCGATTTGCAGAATGGTGTTGTCCAACCAACCGGAGGTAAGGTACCCGATCGCCAGCGAATAGGCCGCCCAGATGGCCGCCGAAATGAAGTCAAGGATCATGAACTTGGCCACCTTCATGTGGGTGGCACCGGCGATGAAGTTCACGGCCACGCGGCCACCGGGAATGTGGCGGGCGGTGATGACGACCAGCGCGCCGGAGTGTCGCAAAGTTTGTTTGACCCCGCCGATAGCCCGAACCACCGAACGGGTGCGCATCCAACGGAATCGGGTGACCCCGATGGTGCGACCCAACCAATAGGCGATTTGATCGCCGATGAAGGCACCAAACCAACCCATAAAAAATAGTTGCATCAGGTTGATACCCTCGCGTTGGTCAGCAATCGCGGCGAGGGCAACAAGGAGCGATTCCGATGGGACCACTGGGAAGAACCCATCAATGAGACTCAACAAGAAGACGGCCAGCGGCATCCACCAGGCCCCGGCTGCCTCCAGGATGAGCTCTTCGAGAAAGTCCAACACGTCTGTGGTCCTACGATGGGTTAATCAATGACATCAATGATCAAATCGGGTGCGGTAAATGTTTCGGCGACCTCGATCGCCGACTCCAGCGGCTGCTGGGCGGCAGCGATTCGGTCTTCAGTCTCAGTGTAAAGGGTCATCAGGGCTTGACCAGCAGTAATGCGGTCACCGGGTTTGGCGTGCAGTCGAATGCCCGCGGTGGCTTGGACCGATTGGCCCTGGACTTGGCGGCCGGCGCCCAAGCGCCAGGTGGCTTCGCCTACGGCCCGGGCATCCAGGCGGGCCAGCACGCCGGACTCGGGTGCGACCAGCGTGTATTCATGCGGTGGAATTGGCAATGGCGCATGTGGGTCGCCGTGCTGGGCGGTGACCATGGCCCGCCAGGCATCCATAGCCTTGCCGTTGGCCAGGTGTTCGGCCGGATCAGCGTCAATACCTGCCCCAGCCAGCATGTGCTGTGCCAGGGTCAAGGTCAGTTCCACGACGTCGGCCGGTCCCCCACCGGCTAGCACCTCCAGGGTTTCCTCAACCTCGATGGCATTGCCCACGGTGTAACCCAACGGGGTATCCATGCGGGTCAAGACCGCGGTGGTAGCAACCCCGTGTTCCTTGCCCAACCAGACCATCTTTTCGGCCAACTGTCGGGCGGCGTCCTCATCTTGCATGAACGCCCCGGTCCCGGTTTTGACATCGAGGACCAAAGTATCGGTGCCCTCGGCAAGTTTTTTGGACATGATCGAAGAAGCGATCAGCGGCATGGAATCCACGGTCGCGGTCACGTCGCGCAGCGCATAAATTTTCTTATCCGCCGGGGCGAGTTCGGCGGTGGCCGCACAAATCACACCACCGACGCTGCGCAGTTGATCACGAATTTCAGTTTCGGTCAGGTCCACGGTGAAACCGGGGATGGACTCTAATTTGTCCAACGTCCCACCGGTATGACCTAACCCTCGGCCCGATAGCTGAGGCACGGCCACCCCGTAAGAGGCCACTAACGGCGTCAACGGCAGCGTAATTTTATCGCCGACTCCCCCGGTGGAGTGTTTATCAGCGGTGGGTTTCCCCAGATCCGAAAAATCCAGGGTGACCCCGGATTTCAGCATCGCGGTGGTCAGAGCAAACAGTTCTTCGTCAGTGAGTCCCTGAAAATAGATCGCCATGGCCAACGCGGAGAACTGTTCATCGGAAACTTCGCCTGCCGTATAAGCGTTCACCACCCAGGTGAGCTGTTCGGGGGTCAGGGGGCGACCATTGCGTTTGGTGGTGATGATATCGACGGCGGTAAACATGATCTAGTCCTGCAGGTTATCGGGGCCAAAGGCGTGTGGGAGCAACTCGGCGAGAGTGGTCGACCCGCCGTCGAGAGCAATGACAAGCGCCCCGGTGGCGTGTTCAACCAGCACTTGGCGGCAGCGCCCACACGGGGTGATGTGCTCGCCGTCGGCATTAATACACACCAGATGCGTCAAGGGCGCGCCGGCGGCCATGCGCCAGGCTGCGATCATCGCAACCTCGGCGCACTGGGTCAGACCATACGAGGCGTTTTCAATGTTGACGCCCGTGTGCACGGTGCCCTGGGCGTCCAGGGCCGCTACGGCAACCGGGTAATTTGAATACGGCGCATACGCCCGCGACAACACACCGGTTGCTGCGGCATGCAGCTGCTCGACCACCGACATTAAACGGCTCCCACGAGCGCTCGCAGTGCGGCCTGGGTGAAGATTTGCATACCCACCCCGATCGCGCGTTCATCCGGGTTATAGTCGCCTTGGTGCAAATCATAGATGGGCCCCGACGGGGTACGCGTGCCCAACCGGAACATCGCACCCGGGACTTTTTTGGTCATCCAGGCAAAGTCTTCACCGCCCATGGATTGGCTGGCCAGCTCGATAGTTCGCGAGCCCAGCTCGAAGCGAGTTGCGTCTTCGATCAGATCCATCTCGGGTTCATTATTAACCACCGGCGGGACACCCCGGATGTGTTCTAGATGCACTTTGACACCGAAGGGCGCGGCCACGTGGCCAATGACCTCATCAAGCAGTTCTGAGGAGGAATCCCACGCGTCCACGTCCAGCGTACGCAGGGTGCCGGCCAACTGGCCGGTCGCTGGAATCGCATTGGGCGCATGGCCAGCTTGAATATGGCCCCAGGTCAGTTGGGCACCGGAGCGCACATCGATACGACGCTCTAAGATCGCCGGCACTTGGGCTGCAATCTGGGCCAGCGCATAGACGATGTCTTGGGTCTGCTGCGGCCGGGAAGTGTGCCCGCCGCGACCGGTCAGCGTCACGCGGATGGTATCGGTGGCCGAGGTAATGGCCCCGATGCGGGTCCCGATCGTGCCGACGTTGAAGCTCGGGTCGGCGTGCAGTGCGATGATCCGCGGGATCTCTTCCAAAACTCCCTGGCGAATGACCTCGAGTGATCCACCGGGGATTTTTTCTTCGGCGGGTTGGAAGATCACGCGGATGCGCCCGGTCAGATCCAAATGATCCACCGGCACGCTGGTTTGGCGCGTTAGCAGCCGGTGCAAGGTGATCGCGGTGCCCAGCGAGACTGCGGTGTGAATGTCATGGCCGCAAGCATGCGCAATGCCGTCATGTACCGAGGCGTATGGGAGGCCGGTTTCTTCTCGAACCGGTAGGGCATCAATATCGGCGCGAATGCCCAGCACGATCGGCCCGGAACCAATATCCACCCATGCGCCGGTCGACTCTAACCGGTTGGGCTGCAGCCCGTGACGCTCCAGCGCGTCAATGATCTGGTCGGTCGTGCGAAATTCACGAAACGACAGTTCCGGGTGCTGGTGAATATCGCGGCGAAAGGTGATCGCTTCATCCAAGACTTCCTCAACCGCGGGCGCGATGCGGGGCAGTCCCGGATCGTCGCGGACGGGTTGTTGATCAGAATGGATAAGTTTTGGGGGTGTCTTATTCACAGCACATCATCGTCCCCGTGTGCTTTGATCGATTCCACGGCCTGTTTAACCGATTGCGCATGTTTCGTCGTCGTCACTAACAGCGCATCCGGGGTATCTACCACCACGATATCTTCTACCCCGATCAACGCGATGACTCGGGAGGTATCGGTGACAACCACACCGTTTGCTTCATCCGCGTAGACGCGCGGTGTTTCTCCAATGACGGTCACCCCGGACTCGTCGGCGGCCGGGTTCAACCGGGCGATCGCGGCGAAATCTCCGACGTCGTCCCAGGTAAACTCCCCCGGAATAACGGCCACATCCCCGGCTTGTGCCGCCGGTTCCGCCACCGCATAGTCGATAGCCGTCTTGGGCAAGTCGTGCCAGATGTCTGCCATGACCTGATCGGAATCCCCGGACACAATGGCCTTGGCAATCGTGGTGACGCCCTCGTGGAGTTCCGGTTCGTTTGCCGCCAGGTGCTCTAACAACAGCTTGACGGAAGCGACGAACATGCCAGCATTCCAAAAAAAGTTCCCCGACTCGATATACCCTTTGGCGACGTCGGCCTGAGGTTTTTCAACGAATTTTGCGACCTGATAGGCCGAGGGAGCGCCGTCAACATCGAGCTTATCGCCCTGGCGAATATACCCAAACCCGGTGGACGGGTAGGTGGGTTTGATACCGATGGTCACAATTTTATTCGTTGCCGCGGTCGCGATGGCTTCGGCCACCGCGGTTTGGAAGACCTCATCGGGACCAATGACTTGATCAGCAGCAAAAGAGCCCATAATCGCGTCAGGGTCGCGCTCGGCCAGGACGGCGGCGGCCAGCCCGATAGCAGCCGCCGAATCCTTGGGCTCTGGTTCAAACAGGAAGTTTTCCCGCGCCACATCGGATAGTTGCGCACAGACCGCTTCGTGATGGGCCTTGCCGGTGACCACAAGAACCTTCTCGCCAGCCAGTGGATACAGGCGATCATAGGTCGCACGGATCAACGTCTGACCCGAACCGGTCAGGTCATGCAGAAACTTTGGAGCGGCGGCACGTGATAATGGCCACAGCCGGGTGCCGACCCCGCCGGCGGGGATGACGGCCCAGAAGCGGTCCAGCCCGGGAGTATGAGATGATGAAAACTGCTGTTGGTTCACTCAAACTACTGTATTGCAGATCTCTGACAACTAGCTGAAGTTACCGGCAGCCCAGTCTAAAATGTCGTAATAACAATTCTTTGGCTGGTTAGTATTAGCCTATAGCTATAGGACGCAACTCGCACCGGCGCTGAACGCGAGACTCAAACCAGGTCTAGGCGCCAATCCTGCGTGCTTTTGGAGGTTTCATAGTGTCTACTGCGACAACCGCGCAGCAGTCACCTCCTGCCGAATCTAAATCCGGCAGAGGGACGTTGTATCGCGGAAAAGAAGGTATGTGGTCTTGGGTTGGCCACCGAATCACCGGCGTGGTGATTTTCTTATTCTTATTGGTCCACGTGCTGGATACCGCACTGGTCCGCGTCTCGCCCGAAGCCTACGACGCCGTGATCGGTACCTATAAAAACTGGTACATGGCGCTTGGTGAATCCGGTCTTGTAGCTGCGGTCATCTATCACGCATTCAACGGCATCCGGATCGTACTGGTCGACTTCTGGCAGAAGGGCACCAAGTACCACCGTCACATGTTCTGGACCGTCATGATTCTCTGGGTCGTCGTGTTTGGCGCATTCTTTATCCGCCACATGATGCTGGTCCTGGGAGGTTAACGCATATGACCACACAACAACAGATCAATATCGCTGCACCACGGTCCGGCGACATTGACCCTAAATATATTCGTCAATCTGCGTCATCCAGCTCGAACTGGGAAATGTTCAAGTGGCTGTTCATGCGCATCTCTGGACCAATCCTGTTGGTCTTAATCTTCACGCACCTGTTCACCAACTTGATGCTTGGTGACGGCGTGCACGGTCTGAACTTCGGGCTGGTCGCCGGTAAATGGGCCTCCCCGCTCTGGCAGATCTGGGACCTGGTCATGCTGTGGTTAGCAATGATCCACGGCACCATTGGTGTCGCCACGATCATTGACGACTACACCAAAAAAGACCGCACCCGTGTTGCATTCAAAGTTGCCCTGTACCTGGCGTCCATCACCATCGTTGTACTCGGTACCTTGGTGATTTTCACCTTCGAACCATGCATGACCGACGCTGCAGGCAACTTGTTAGACAACTCGCCAAGCTTCTGCTTCAACCAGTAAGCACCCGAAGCACAAGACTTAAGAAAGAAGACTTCATCTGATGCAAGTACATAAGTACGATGTCGTGATTGTCGGTGCCGGTGGCGCTGGCATGCGCGCAGCCATCGAAGCCGGACAGCGTGCACGAACTGCGGTATTGACCAAGCTGTACCCAACCCGTTCACATACCGGCGCTGCTCAGGGTGGTATGTGTGCTGCTCTGGCAAACGTTGAAGAAGACAACTGGGAATGGCACACCTTCGATACCGTCAAAGGTGGCGACTACATTGTCGACCAGGACGCCGCTGAGGTCATGGCCAAAGAGGCCATTGACGCCGTCCTGGACCTTGAAAAAATGGGTCTGCCGTTCAACCGTACGCCGGAAGGCAAAATCGACCAGCGTCGTTTCGGTGGCCACACCCGTGACCACGGGAAAGCCCCGGTGCGTCGCGCCTGCTATGCAGCCGACCGTACCGGTCACATGATTCTGCAGACCCTCTACCAGAACTGTGTTAAGCACAACGTCGAGTTCTACAACGAGTTCTACGTCCTCGATCTGCTGATGGTCGAAGAAGACGCCACTCGAGAAGACGGCACCCCATACAAGCAAAAGCGCGTAGCAGGTGTCGTTTCTTATGAACTAGCCACCGGTGAGCTGCACATCTTCCAGGCCAAATCCGTTGTCTTTGCAACTGGTGGTGCAGGCAAGGTCTTCAAGACCACCTCGAATGCCCACACCCTGACCGGTGACGGCATGGCCATTGCCTACCGTCACGGTATCCCACTGGAAGACATGGAATTCATCCAGTTCCACCCAACCGGTCTGGCAGGCCTTGGCATTCTGTTGTCTGAAGCGGCCCGTGGCGAAGGTGGTATCCTGCGAAACGCCGACGGTGAGCGCTTCATGGAACGCTATGCCCCAACCATTAAAGACTTGGCTCCGCGTGACATTGTGGCCCGTTCGATGGCAAACGAAGTGCGCGAAGGCCGCGGTGCAGGCCCGAATAAGGACTACGTCCTGCTCGACCTGACCCACCTGGAACCTGAGCACATCGACGCCAAACTTCCAGATATTACCGAGTTCGCTCGAACCTACCTGGGTGTCGAACCATACACCGAACCAGTCCCGGTGTTCCCAACCTGTCACTACGTGATGGGTGGTATCCCAACCGACATCGAAGCCAATGTCCTGCAAGACAATGACACCCGCATCCCGGGCCTGTTTGCTGCTGGTGAGGTTGCTTGTGTTTCCGTACACGGCGCAAACCGTCTGGGGACTAATTCCCTGCTGGACATCAACGTCTTTGGTCGTCGCGCCGGCATCTATGCCGCGGAATACGCCAAGGATGCTGACTTCGTTGACCTGCCTGAAAATGGTGAAAACTTCCTGGTCAACCAGATCGAATCGCTGCGTTCTGCAGAAGGTACCGAAAAAGTCGGTGAACTTCGAGCTGAACTGCAAGAAGTTATGGACGCCAACATGCAGGTGTTCCGTACCGAAGAATCGATCCGCCTCGCAATCGACAAGATTGAAGAATTGCGCGAACGCTACAAGAACGTAGCCGTTCAAGATAAGGGCAAACGCTACAACCTGGACCTGCTGGAAGGTCTGGAACTGGGCTACCTGCTAGATATTGCAGAAGCCATGTCAGTTGCAGCGCTACACCGTCCTGAGTCTCGCGGTGGTCACTACCGCGAAGACTACCCAGATCGTGATGACGAAAACTGGATGGTTCACTCGATGCTCTACCGCGACGAAAACGCGGAGACCGAAGGCGTCAAGGGCATCCGCTTTGATACCAAAGACGTTGTCATGACCCGCTACGAGCCGATGGAGCGTAAGTACTAATGACTACCACATTAGAACCAACCAACAATACGGAAGAAGTGGGTGCGGTCGAGTCCTTCACCGTGACCATGCAAGTCCGCCGTTACCAGCCAGAATTCCACGAGGAAGCCTACTGGGATACCTGGACCATCGAGATGTACGGCACCGACCGTGTTCTCGACGCCCTGCACAAGATCAAATGGGAAATCGATGGTACCCTGACGTTCCGTCGTTCTTGTGCCCACGGTATTTGTGGTTCCGACGCCATGCGTATCAACGGTGTCAACCGTCTGGCCTGTAAAGTCCTGCTCAAGGATCTGGATCTCTCCAAGCCTGTGACAGTAGAACCCATCAAAGGCCTACCGGTCGAAAAAGACATGATCGTCGACATGGAACCATTCTTCCAGTCCTACCGCGAAATCATGCCTTTCCTGATCGCCGACGAATCCCGCGAACCAACCCGCGAACGTCTGCAGTCAGCAGAGGCACGCGAACGTTTCGATGACACCACCAAGTGCATTCTGTGCGCTGCGTGCACATCGTCCTGCCCCGTCTTCTGGACCGACGGCCAGTACTTCGGCCCCGCAGCTATCGTCAACGCACACCGCTTCATCTTCGATGACCGTGACGAAGGTGGCGACATGCGCCTTGAGGTACTCAACGATAAAGAAGGCGTATGGCGCTGCCGTACCACCTTTAACTGCACCGAAGCATGCCCACGTGGCATTCAGGTCACCAAAGCTATTGCAGAGGTCAAGCAGGCCATCCTGGCCCGCAACATCTAACGGCATCTAGCACTGACTGCGGGGATGGAAGCACTTGCTGCTTCCATCCCCGCAGTCATTTAACACGCACATCGCTCTGGTCTCTCGGTCAGCATGTCGACAATTTCACCGCTCCTACCTGTCATCGACCCGGGTCTGAACGTCACATTTTCCGAAGGGTAGAGGGCCCCGACAGGTCGCAGTCTTGGCTATTACGAGCTCTCAAGGGTTCCAGTTGATACCCAATAACGGCAAAATCAGTACAAAGATCAACCATCTGACAAGGACCGGTCCTGCAAGGAGCTGATGGCATGCTAAACCGTCTGCACGATCTGTTGCGGCTACGTACCTCACCACCCATATTCTTTGGTGCAGCCTTCATCATCATCGTTTTCGTCGTCCTGACGATTACGGTCACAGAGTGGATGGACTCAATTGTCTCCACGGCCTCAAACTGGCTCTACACCAATCTGGGCTGGTTCTACATCTTCGGTGTCACACTCTTTTTACTCTTTTTGATCTTCATCGCCCTGAGCCGCTTCGGACGGGTCAAACTCGGCCGGGACGACGAGCCACCCGAACACTCCGGCGCCGCATGGTTCGCGATGCTCTTCGCCGCCGGCATCGGCAGTATTCTGATGTTCTGGGGCGTTGCAGAGCCCGTCAGCCACTTCGGCGAACCACCACGCGGACCATCCTTAGGTATCGAAGCTGAAACAGCCGAAGCAGCAGTCGATGCGATGAACTTCACGTATTATCACTTCACCCTCCACACGTGGACGATCTTCGCACTCCCCTCGCTGTGTTTCGCCTACTTCATCCATAAACGCAACCTGCCCCCGCGTGTGAGCTCGATCTTCCAGCCCATCCTCGGCGAACGCATCCACGGACCCATCGGAAAACTCATCGACATCGTCGCTATCATCGGAACGGTCTTTGGGATCGCGGTCTCCCTCGGCCTGGGAGTCTTACAGATCAATAGCGGGATCAATCGACTCTTCGGCGTCTCGGAATCGGCCATATGGCAACTAGTCATCATCGGCGTCGTCGGCGGGGCCTCAATGATCTCCGTAGCACTCGGCCTCGATAAGGGCATCAAGCGGCTGTCGAACTTTAACATTTGGATGGCCGTTGCGCTATTAGCCTTCATCTTGGTGACCGGCTCAACCTTGTTCGTCCTCAAAGGCACCTTCGAGTCGCTGGGTAGTTATGTCATGCACCTGCCGGAACTTGCATTATGGAACGACACATTCGCCAACACCGGGTGGCAGTCCTCCTGGACGGTGTTTTACTGGGCCTGGACGATCACGTGGTCGCCGTTTGTAGGAATATTTATCGCCCGAATTTCCAAGGGCCGTACCATCCGCCAGTTCGTCTCTGGCGTCTTAGCGGTTCCGGCTGGATTCTCGGTAATCTGGTTTGGCATCTTCGGTCACGCTTCATTTGACATCGAGCTCAATGGCGAGGGAGGCATCGTGGAGACCGTGGTCGAAGAAGGTGACATCCCCGGAGCCCTCTTCGCGTTTCTTGAGCACTTTCCCGCCTCCGGATTCGTGTCGATCATTGCCATCATCTTGGTGACCATCTTCTTTATCACCTCGGTTGACTCTGCAGCCCTGGTCACCGACACGATGGCCAACGGCCACGAAGACTTCAATCCGTTACGCCAACGCGTCTTCTGGGCGATCGCCATGGCCGTTATCACCGCAACACTGCTGGTTTTCTCCGGTTCCGGCGGGCTGGAGGCTCTTCAAGAGTTCGTGGTACTGGTCGGCTTGCCGTTCTTTATCATGGGGTATTTCCAGATGTATGCCATGTACCGGGCGCTCCGCGAAGATGCGAGCGAATTGCCCGCGATGCGTACCCGTCAGTGGAAGAAGGTCCTGCCACCAGAAGAGATTGAACGACGTAAAGGTGATGAGGATTTTGAGGGCGAAGATGCGGTCGTGGAACCGCAAGCCGAAGAAGAAGCCCCGGTAATGCGAGACCCCTATATTCCTAAACGGGTCATGGGTCCTCGCGGCACACTCTCGGCCCGCACAGGATCAGCTCAGATCATCCGTCCTCAAGCCAATCGCCCTCATCGCAGCAAGCATGCTAAACCGCCGACCAGAGATGCCGACGGGCACTAACGTACTGCCGTCGGCTGGATTAATGTACTAAAGCGAGGGGAGTCTGCGAGCTAACACGACGTCTTGAGCAACCACTCCCCCGACATCGAACGTTCGGGTACCAATATGTTGAAAGCCTGCACGTTCATAGAAACCGATCGCCCGGGCATTCGCCGCATTCGTTCCCAGCCACATCCATTCCTGCTTGGACGTGACGTACTGTTCCATCAGGTGGTTCATCATCTTTTTGGACACTCCTGCCCCGTGGAATTCTGGATGCACATAGAATTTCGACAGCATGACCGTGGTCTCGACGGGCAGATCCATTTCCAATTGTGCATTATCGGGCAGTTCGCCCTCGACACACACTGTATAGCCAACCAACATGGCGCCGTCGGTTGCAACCAGAACGTAGCAGTCGTCGCGGGTAATCCAGTCTGCGAAGACATCAGCATTCAGCTCATTTTTGATGAACTGTTCAATGGCGGCTCGATCCATTTCCGGCGGGCACGCTAGTGGGAAGGTGCGTGCTGCCAGTGGTACTAGCTCATGGATGTCCGTGAGTTTTGCTTTACGAATGCTGACGCTCATAAAGTCCTAGTCTAATGTCCTGACATGCCGGCCGGTTGAATCTGAGGAAAGCCCCTCGCGTTGAGACTGCCGATCATTAGGACGGCGCCTGTGGTCCGTTCTTTTTGGTGTACCACTCGTAGACTTCTCGGCGGAAAGCCAAGGCTAAAACCCATCCGGCAGCGATGAGCTGCGCCAAGCTCATAGCGAGACCGACGACATCAGAAAATCCGGTGGCAACGACTTGAGCGAAGCTCTGTACCGCTAACACGGCCGCGAGAACCGCGAGGACCACGGCGATCCAACGAGCCCAATTCATCGACCGCAGAACACCAAACCAGGTGCCGCCATAGACCACAAGAGTGATAATCACCAGCGTGAGGTATGAGCTGCTCAGTGAGGACACGGGGATGGTGGTGCCATCACCGAGGTCAATAACTGCACCTTCGGCAGCCGGCAACAGCGTAATGATGTAGTTGATGAGCTGGACAGCAACCATCAACAGACTAAGGAAGAAGAAAGCGATGCCAAAATTCTTCGCCTGTCGTGGTTTTGTACCGGCTGCCTTACGCATCTGCGAATCACTTTCTCAACGAGTTATCATGAACGGTGCCAGTTTCAGCACATCGTTGTCCACACTATCCACCCCCCCGGATGCTCGACCATCCGGAGTAATAATTTGGGCCGGTCAGCTCAGCTGACCGGCCCAAAACAAGTGTTATGAACGCATTAGCCTTGGAGAGACTTATGGAGAGCAAACCAGCGATGGGTTTGTTTATCTAAAGCCTGAATGATCCACCAGATAGTCACCAAGACAATGACCCAGTTGATGATGGTGCCGAAGAGTATCATGCCTGATTGGGCACCGTAATCGGTGGCGAACAACAAACTGTAAGCAGATGAGATCAAAAACAGGATGGCTAGGACCAAGCCCATGAAGCGTGCCCAGTTGCGATTCGCGCGCAGACCCAGACCAACGATAACAAACAGCACCACATTGATGGCCAGGAGAACGATGGCCATGACCAGCGTTGCAGCAAAGGCTGTATCGAGCATCTGAGGGGTCATCGCTTGGTATTCATTGGGCGGTAGATAGGCTTCCAAATAAGCAGCCGGACCTGCAGTCTGCATGGCGACAATGCCAATCACTCCCGCGAGCACGTGCAGAATCATAAGCACCCACACGAGGCTCTTGGTCAAGCGAGCGCTGCGCGGTTCGGTACCGATATTGGTCATATCGGTTGGTGAATATGGGGTCGTACCGTATTTATTTTCTGGTGTGTCAGTCATCAGCATTCCTCTTCATTTCGCAGTACTCCAGGTAGTGGAATACTAGTCATACCGTAGGGCTTCGATAGGATCTTTGGTTGCGGCTCGTCGTGCTGGTAGCGTCCCCGCCAAAAATGCGATGCCAATAATCACCAGGGCAATAACCAGCAACGCCAGCGGCTCTATTGCATATAACGTTAGTCCAGGAACTGAATCCAGCGGCCCGTTGATTAGCAAGGCGTTACCAACAACGCCAACCACACTGCCAAGACCTATCCCAATAACCGAACCGAGCAAACCGATCACAATAGCTTCGGTTGAAAACAGGGTGAAGACTTTCCCGCTGGTCATCCCTAGCGCCTTGTATAGGCCAATCTGTCGGGTGCGTTCCTGCACAGAAATCAACAGGGTGTTGACGATGCCAAAGCTTGCTGCCAGCAGTGCGATCAGCGCGAAGCCATTGAATACCCAAGTAATCGCATCAATGATTCCGCCAATGAAGCCCATTTGGTCTTCAACGGTCTGGCCGACCATGTCGATCTCTTCAAGATCAGCCTTAATCTGCGCTTCGTTTGTGGCTAGATCATGGACGGTGGCCATGGCCTGGATATAGGTGAACGGAATGGTCGTGCCGCCGGCGGTGTTATTGATCTCCGCAATCTGCTGGGTCAGCCCAAAGGATGGGATCGGAGACGTGCCTGCACCGGTGATCGTTTCTTCAGCCACGCCCACAACGGTGGCCTCGATGGTTTCCGCATTGCCCTCGAGATCTTGGGCCGTAATGATGACTTCTTGATCGATGACATCGTCTGCGTTGGCGACGTCGTCAATATCAAAAGCTGACAACCAGGAGGTAGGGATAACAAGCTCATAGGCGTCTTCGGCATTTGAGCCCGGCCCACCCGCAGCATATTCCACCATGCTCTGCTCTGAAGCGAAGCCAGCCGAGGGCACCGTGTATCGTGTGCCATCAGGAGTCTCGAGGTATTCGATATCAACAAAAATCACCGGATCGACAAATTCGATGTTCTCAATTTGTTCGATTTCCTCGATATCTTCTTCATCCATGGAGGGGATGCCGAAATCTGAGACGGTCCCTTGAGCATCTGGATCATACTCTTGGGGTTCACCGGCGGTCAGCCCCACGTTGGCGTCCATGGTTTGGGCGGGCATGACCGACACCTGGTTAGTGTCGCCCATCGCATCAACTTGCGCATCTATGTACTTATTGATGCCTGCCCCAATGCCGGAGGTCATGGTCAGGGTAAAAGCACCAATGACGACGGCGATGACGGTCAGAAAGGTGCGCAGCTTGGTGCGCATCGTATTAGCTAGTGCCGTGGTAAAAATGTCGCGGAGTTTCATGCGTTCACCACCGAGTCTTCAATGATCTGACCGTCTTGAATGCGTATTTGGCGAGCGCATTTGGCAGCAAGATCTTCATCGTGGGTGACCACGATCAGTGTCTGGCCTTGCTCATTGAGTCCAAACAGAATGTCTTCGACAACGGCGGAGGTTTCTGAATCAAGGTTGCCGGTAGGTTCGTCGGCAAACAGGATTTCTGGGGAGTTGATGAGTGCCCGGGCAATAGAGACGCGCTGCTGTTGCCCACCAGAAAGGTTGATGGCCTTAGCCTTGAGCTTGTCGCCCATCTCTAACATTTCGAGGATTTCGGTCCCCTGACGGTGACGTTCTGCCTTAGGGACTTTGGCGATTTTCAGCGGTAGGGTGGCATTTTCTAGCACGGTTTCATGGGCATTGAGAAAGAACTGTTGGAAGACAAACCCGAAGGTGGTGTTTCGGACCTTGGCGATTTGTTTGGGTTTAAGATCTGAGACGACCTGGCCGCGCATCGCAACGACGCCTGAAGTCGGTTGGTCAAGCAGGGCGAGCAGGTGCATCAGGGTCGATTTTCCCGACCCAGATTTCCCGATGATCGCAACCGATTCACCCTGGTGGATTTCAAAGGTGAGACCTTGGAGGGCTGCGACGCGGTTTTCGCCGGTGCCAAATACCCGCACGAGGTTTTCAGTTTCTAATAGTGGTGGGCTTTCAAGAGGAGAAGCAGTCACGATGGTCCCTTTAAGACAGTTTTTTTGGATCTAGTAAGTAGTCTGCCAAAATACGTTCCTGCTGACTTCCACTTCGCGACTGATCTTTTGCTACGTCTGCGGGATGAGTTCACTGCAGGTGGGCAACCGTTCCCGATCAGTCGGTCGCCTGATCTTTCGTCAAATGCGGTGACGAGCATTGTCGTGAGATGCCGCCAAGACCAGGCATTGTTCAATCACTTCGGCAGTTGGGCTTAGTAACGAACCAAGTCGGAGTGGAATTACTGGCAGATTCAAGTTCTCTGCGCACCACCTCCAAAAAAGCGCCCGACGATACCGGTCCTAGTACAACCGTGGATCTCGAATGCTTGTCGTCCCCCACAGCAGTAGCCATTCACCCGCTTCACAGGGCCAGCGTCAATGTCATGCACGCGAATGTCTTGACCGCGTGACGGGGTGCTCGGATAATGAAAGCACCATGAACGCAAAGCACCGGGACCGGTATGCTCCCGTTCACGTGAAACCGATGTGAAAACAGTTGAAAGGACATTTTCCACTACGTCTAGCCGCATTGGGCACCGATGCGCATCGAATAAGGGCCTAAAGTATGAGCCTTCTGGCCATTCAGTTGCTGGGTTATTTCATAGATCACACTTCTGGGCTCGTACTGGCGGCTATCTGCAGACGGAACTCCTTGTCCCGGTACGCTCCATCCCCGCGCAGCAACCTGCAGAACATCCGGCAGCAGGCCACCTGGAATTTCCTCATGGATGTACGTTGAGAGGAAAGTATCATGTCTACATTCGACAGCACACCCACTTCCCCGCCGCCTACCTATCCCCCGCAGCCGGCCCGGATGAAAGCGGGCCACTGGGTTCTGTTGATCATCGGCGTTCTACTTGCTCTGCTCGGGTTGGTCCTGTGCGTCATTGGGATAACCGCTATGACAGTGGATGCCGCTCAGCGTGATGGACAATATATAACTTTTGAATCTGAAAAAATACAGACGACAGGCTACGCTGTGCTGAGCCCATCCGTAGTCGTGATCCCTGATGAGCTCGGGAGCCCAACAGTGCCTGCGCCCGGGGACATAGCCAATCTGCAGGTGCGGGTTACGTCAAGCGTCCCAGACCAGGAGATCTTTGTTGGTATTGGACCAGCCTCGGATGTCGCTACCTATTTGCAGGATGTTCCGCATTCTGAGTTGGGACATGAGTCATGGAATCATGACGGAACCAAGTTGTTCTCTTCGCCAAGGAGTGCCGAGGCACCTGTAACTCAAGGAACCAGCGTCCCAACAGATCCAACAGGGCAAACATTTTGGACCCAATCTGCATCGGGTACTGGTACTCAGGAAATCACCTGGGATTTTGAACCTGGCCAGTGGTCACTGGTCATTATGAATGCGGATGCGTCAAGACCCGTGTGGGTGGACGTTCAGGCCGGGGTGCGCTCAGATCTCGCCCATGACGTGTTCGGATCCGTGGGCATAGGCCTATTCCTGACCGGACTAGCCGCCTTCGCAGTGGGCATTGTGCTGCTATTGCTTGGGGCGGCCGGCTTAGGGCGTTCCATCGATCCGGTCCTGGCGGCAGGGACTCAGCACAACGAACCGCCGTCCACGGTGTACCCAGTCCGCCTTACCGGTCATCTCATTGAGCCGTTATCGCGGTGGCTTTGGCTTGTGAAATGGCTCTTGGCAATCCCGCACTTTATCATCCTGGCGTTGTTGGGTTTCGCCTTGGTAGCCACAACGATTGCCTCCGGCTTTACCATTCTATTCACAGCGCGGTATCCGAGACCGTGGTTTGCATTTAGCGTCGGAGTCCTGCGCTGGACGTGGCGCGTGGGGTTTTATTCATACTCGGCGCTTGGAACAGACCGCTATCCACCGTTCACACTGGCATCCGTGGATTACCCAGCAGATTTCGATGTGGCGTATCCTGAACGACTCTCCAGAGGACTGGTTCTGGTCAAATGGTGGCTGTTGGCCATTCCACATGTGATCATTGTCGGCATTTTGACCACGGGTAGCATGGGGGCGACCTGGGTCATGTCCACCGAAGCGGATACTTGGGTCCAAACCTCCAGTGGGGTGCCTTCGTTGTTGGGCGTGTTAGTACTCATCACCGCCTTGATCCTGTTGTTCACGGCCAACTACAGGGCAGGGTTGTTTGCTCTGATCATGGGAATTAACCGGTGGGCCTACCGAGTGTCCTCATACGTGTTGCTCTTGCGCGATGATTACCCGCCCTTCCGACTGGACCAGGGGCCTGTCGAACCGCCATTCTTGGAGCCCGACCCCTCGAGTTCCAAACCGGTGACACGCTAAAGCTCCGGCCAATCGACTGGATGCTGGAACGCAAAAGCACGGTAACGGATGCTCATATCCTTGACCGTGCTTTCAATCGCTGTATAACAGGACTTAGCGCGCTAGTGGAAGAAACCCACTCTTTTTGTAGACGTCATCCAGGACAGGGGCTGCGACACTCCGTGCCTTTTCTGCCCCCAAGGCCAGGATCCGGTCAAGTTCTGCCGGATCATCAAGCAGTTCCAGTGCCCGTGTGCGGATCGGGGTCAGACGGTCAGTCACAGCTTCAGCCAGGTCGACCTTGAGGTGACCGTACATCTTGCCTTCATAGGCCTTGACGAGGTCATCGACACTTCGGTCGGTGACGGCGGCAAAGATATCCAACAGGTTCGACACACCTGGTTTATTGGCTCGGTCGTAGTAGATTTCTGTGCCCGCATCGGTCACCGCCGACTTAATGCGTTTGGCGGTGACTTTCGGTTCGTCCAGGATATTAATCAGCCCGTTGGGTGATTGCGCGGATTTTGACATCTTGGCGGTTGGTTCTTGGAGGTCATAGATCCGTGCGCCAGCCTCGGGATAGAAACCGACGGGCACCACAAAGGTTTCCCCGTGACGGTGATTGAAACGCTGCGCCAACGTACGGGTCAGCTCGATGTGTTGACGCTGGTCATCGCCCACTGGGACACCGTGCGGCTGGTATAGCAGGATATCTGCGGCCATGAGCATCGGATAGGTAAATAAGCCCACTCCGGCAGCGTCCACACCATCGCGGGCGGATTTGTCCTTGAACTGGGTCATGCGCGATGCCTCACCCATGCCGGTCATACACGTCAGAATCCACGTTAGCTGGGTGTGTTCTGGGATGTGCGACTGCACAAACAGCGTTGAACGTTCCGGATCGATGCCCGCGGCAATGTATTGTGCAGCGGCTACCCGGGTCCGTTTCGTCAGATCTTCGGGATCCTGGGGCACCGTGATGGCGTGCAGATCCGGAATGAAATAGAAGGCTTCAAAGTCCTCTTGGACTTTGACCCAGTTGACTAAAGCGCCCAGGTAGTTGCCCAGGTGCAACGAGTCCGCTGACGGTTGCATCCCTGACAACACCCGAGGGTGTGCTGCAGCCGAGGTGAGGTGGGCAGTCTTGGTGAGGTCAGTGGCAAGGATATCGGCCGGTGTTGGTTGGCTGGTGGACACATCGAGCCTTTCTAGAACTGGTAGTCGACCACGACGGGTGAGTGGTCTGAGAAGCGGCGGTCATACGATGGCGCACGGTCTACCACGGCTTTGGTGACTTTTTCCGCCAGTGGTGGGGTCGCCATGTGATAGTCGATGCGCCAACCGGCATCATTATCAAATGCTTTACCGCGGTAGGACCACCAGGTATACGGGCCTGCGACGTCGCCGGCTATCTTGCGGCCAACGTCGACCCAGCTTAGGTGTTCTTCGGAGAAGAACTTATCGAAATAAGCACGTTCCTCGGGGAGGAAACCGGCGTTTTTGACGTTGCCCTTCCAGTTTTTGATGTCGAGTTCAGTGTGTCCGACGTTGAGGTCGCCGGTGATCACCGAGTGTGGGTTGCGGTCCTGCATTTTCGGCAGGTAGTCGACCATCGCGTCCAGGAATTCATATTTGTCGTCCTGTTTTGGAGTATCGACATCACCAGAGTGCACATACACACTGGCAACCGAAAGTTTCGACCCCTCTGGCGTGACAAAATCGGCTTCGACCCAGCGACCCGAGTCATTGATGCCATCAGCCAGGCCGGTGCGGGTCTCGAGTGGTTTGTAGCGCGATGCAATGGCAACCCCGGCTCGACCTTTGTCTTTGCATTCATCGGCGTGAATGTAAACAGATTCCCATTCGTCACCCACGATATCGGTGAGCAGTTTTTCCAGGATATCGCCCGGTGCACGAACTTCCTGCAGGGTGATGATGTCGATATTGCGATCGGCAAACCAGGTGGCCATGTCGCGTTTGTGGGCAGCACGAATACCGTTGATATTAACGGTTGCTACCCGAAGTGTGTTATCAGCCTTTGGATCAGCAGCGTTAGAATGCATAGTTCTTTCTAGTTGATGACGTCGCCAGTAATGGTGTTGGAACCATTGTCAGCATCCGGTTTGGAGGTGTTGTGACGGTTCGGGTTGATCATGTCACGGGCGTTGTGGGCGGTCATCTCAATGGTATCCAGCGCCCGATCGATCATTTCAAAATCTGCCTGATCGATGCCCCGAGCAAGTTCTTCGGTAATGACCCGTTTTTGGACTTCAACGATTTTCAGTGAGTGGTCAACTTTGGTGTCTCGCATCGGGTCGGTTGCATCCACCACTGTGCCGCCAGCGGTTGCAGCGGCGATATTCGAGTTGAAATCCCTGGCGGTTTTGTGCACTGCTCGTGCCCCACGAGACACCATCATCAGTGAGACCAGCGACAGGATCAACCAGCCGCCGGCGACGGCCACGACCATCCAACCGATGATGTCATTCTGGTTTGCCGCGAAGATGACGGCCACAATAAAGGCGATAACGACTACCAGCAGGACGACATTAGAAAGTCGTAAACCGCGGCGATGTGTTGAAGATTCGATGGACTGCATGGTTTCCAGTATCTCGTATTTGCGATGTCGTGCCCAATTGGCCACCGACATTATCCCGTACGCTAACACCATAATCCCTCGACCCGTCTGATGACCGGCCGAGGGATGAACGGTACTAGCGTGGTTTCGGAAGAATCTTAGCCTTTTGCCGCGTTGAGTTCGGCAATTTCGACGACGTTGGCGACCAACTCCACGCGGGTCATCGGACCCACGCCACCTGGGTTGGGCGACATCGCAGAGGCTACTTCGGCGACGTCGGGCGCCACATCGCCTACGATGCGGGTTTTGCCGTCGTCTTTGGTTTCACGGGTCACCCCAACATCCAGGATGACCACACCGTCTTTGACTTTATCTTTGGTGACCATACCGGGGTTGCCAGCGGCGGCGATGATGATGTCGGCCTGACCGATCAGCTCATCCATGTTGGAGGTGCCGGTGTGGGCGGCGATGACGGTGGCATTGACGTCACGACGGGTAAACAGCAGCGTTGCCGGGCGCCCGATGGTAATCCCGCGACCAATGACCAGCACGGTTTTGCCCTTGGTCTCGATGTCATATCGACGCAGCAGGGTCAGACAACCCTTGGGAGTGCAGGGCAGCGGCCAGGTGATCTCGCCGCCAGCGTTAGCGACGAGCCGACCTAGGTTTAGCGGGTGTAGGCCGTCGGCGTCTTTGCCCGGGTCGATGGCTTCCAGCACAGTATCGGTATCGATGTGTTTGGGCAGTGGCAACTGGACGATATAGCCGGTGCATTCCGGGTCGTTGTTGAGTTCATTGATGACGTCCAAGACTTCTTCTTGGGTCGCTGATTCGTCGAGCTCGCGGTGCAACGAGTTGATGCCGACTTCTTCCATGTCACGGATTTTAGCGCCCACATAGGATTGCGAGGCTGGGTCAGCGCCAACCAGGACGGTTCCGAGCCCGGGGGTAATGCCCTGTTCTTTGAGTTTGGCAACTCGCTTCGCGAGATCTTCTTTCATCGCAGCCGCGGTGGCGCGGCCGTCTAGTTTCAGCGCAGTCATGATGAAGCGACGTCCTTGTCTGGTTGGTGTGACTTTCAACGTTAACCCGCGTCCGGGCCCAACCACTTAGTGTAGTGACGGGCCCGGAGCGTGTCATTAGTCGGCGAGCACTGGTGGCTTACCAGTTTTCGAATCCTTCATACAGCGGGAAATCGTTGGCCAGTTTGTCGGTGCGAGTCCGCAGTGCTTCCACATCGGGATTTGGTTTCAGCGCGTTGGCAATAATATCGGCCACTTCGGTGAACTCTTCAGCACCAAAGCCGCGGGTGGCCAACGCCGGGGTACCGATCCGCAGACCCGAGGTGGTCATCGGTGGACGTGGATCCCATGGCACCGAGTTGCGGTTGACGGTAATCCCCACTTCGTCCAGGATGTTTTCGCCCTGTTTTCCGTCGAGCTCCGAGTTGCGTAGATCAACCAACACCAGGTGCACATCGGTGCCACCGGTCAACACGGAAACACCAGCATCGGCGACGTCGGCTTCGGTCAAACGGGCCGCCAGGATCTGGGCGCCTTCCACGGTGCGCTGTTGACGACGTTTGAATTCTTCGGACGCGGCAATTTTAAAGGCCACGGCTTTCCCGGCGATCGCGTGCATGAGCGGTCCGCCCTGCTGACCTGGGAAGACACGAGAGTTAATCTTCTTGCCGTACTCTTCTTTGGCCAGGATGAACCCGGAGCGAGGACCGCCCAGGGTCTTGTGGACCGTCGAAGACACGACGTCGGCATGTGGCACCGGGTTCGGGTGCAGACCGGCTGCGACCAGACCGGCAAAGTGCGCCATATCAACCCATAGCTTGGCGCCAACTTCTTGAGCAATCGAAGCGAAAGCCTCAAAATCCAGCTGACGCGGGTAGGCCGACCAACCGGCAACGATGACGTCGGGTTTTTCGGCCAGCGCCTGCTCCCGTACCTTATCCATGTCAATGCGGAAGGTTTCACGGTCGACTTCATATGCCACAATGTTGTGACGACGCCCCGAGAAGTTCAGGGGCATCCCATGGGTCAGGTGGCCACCGTGATTCAGGGATAGTCCCATGAGCGTGTCGCCCGGTTCCATCAGGGCTTCCATCACGGCGACGTTGGCTTGAGCACCCGCGTGGGGTTGGACGTTGGCGTATTCGGCGCCGAACAGGGCTTTGGCGCGATCGATGGCCAGATTCTCGGCGATGTCGACGTACTCGCACCCGCCGTAGTAGCGACGTCCGGGGTAGCCTTCGGCGTATTTGTTGGTCAGCACGGAACCCTGGGTTTCCAGGATGGCCCGTGGCACAAAGTTTTCCGAGGCAATCATTTCTAAGCTGTTGCGTTGGCGACCCAGCTCGAGTCCCAGCACCTCGGCAATTTCAGGGTCCACCTCTGCCAAAGGGGCGGTATTGACATTCGACATTTCAGACATCGCACTCCTGGTGAAAAATTCTCAACGACGCAACTCATCATAGTGCGCCCTGCCGCTCCCGGCGTGCAGTTGTCGTTGACCACAGCTTTATGTCAAGGCCTGAACTACGCTGGGGGCATGTCGTCGAATCACAGCACTACCCCGTTTGCTACGGCTAACCACTTTAACATCGTGGTGATCGGGGCCGGCCAAGCTGGACTGTCTGCCGCCGGCACCCTGCACCGTCGCGGCCTGGTCCCTGGCAAAGATTTCGCGGTGCTGGATGCCAACGACGGCCCGGGTGGAGCCTGGCGCCACCGCTGGAACGACCTGACGTTGGGTCGCGCCCACGGCATCCACGATCTGCCCGGTTTCCCGCTAGAAAACCCGGATACCTGGCGTCCGGCGTCGCAAGTCGTGAGCGAATATTACGGCGCCTACGAAGCACACCTTGGCCTTGACGTTATCCGTCCGGCAACGGTGCAAGCCGTCACGCAGCCACGCGACGAGTTGTTCTACATCGACACCGATCTCGGCGCTTTCACTGCCAACGCCGTCATTAATGCCACCGGCACCTGGGACACCCCAAATATCCCACATTACCCGGGCCTGGAACACTTCACCGGACCCCAGTGGCACACCAAAACCTTTCGCGACGTCGAAGACTTTCGAAATCAGCGTGTGCTCGTCGTCGGAGGTGGCGCCTCATCGACCCAGTTTTTGATGATGTTGGACGACGTCACCGACCACACGATATGGGTTTCCCGATCACTGCCCCGCTGGAATCCCGAACACTTCGACCCACAATGGGGACGCAAAGTGGAACACCGGGTCACGACGTTGGTCACGGCGGGTAAAGCACCTCGCTCGGTTGTATCGAATACGGGCTTGGCGTTGAATTCGGAATCCCTGGACTACATCAATCGCGGGGTGTTAGTGTTTCGTGGCTTTATCGACTCATTCGGACGGGATCACGTGACGATTAATGGACCGGGCCCCGATGGAGCGACGATTAATTCGCAGGGCCAAGCCGTCGATGATCTGTTGCGCGCCGGCGATCCACGGCTGGCGGATATGCACCGCAATACTGAGATTTTACCCGGCCATGGCACGAACATTGATCACCAGTGGGTCACACCGATCGATTCGATCCTGTGGGGCACCGGCTTCCACCACAGCCTGGGGCATCTTGATCCGCTGGATATCCGCAGCGAGCACGGCGGCGTTGTAGTTCATGACGACGGCGTCACCGTACCGGCCGCACCCGGAGTGTTTCTGGTGGGTTATGGCGCTTCTGCATCAACGATCGGTGCGACGCGAGCTGGCCGCAAGGCCGCCGTCGCCGCAATACAACACCTCGACTAGACGACTACCGCAGATGTCGGACGTCACAGTCTATTTTGAATGATTCATAAAAAGTGGCATAATGGAAAGAGCGATCGTTAAGGAGGGAACAGGTGAGCCAAACTGGCCACATCATCAACTGGCCGTCGCGTATTCGGGCAACCGGACTACGCTCCACACGGCAGCGCGTCGCGACCCTGGAGTCCCTCGCGGGACGACCACACGCAACCGCTGACGAACTGTTAAACCAGGTTCGCCACGCTCTCCCTGCGATCACCATTCAATCCATCTACACCGTGGTGCAATCCCTGGTGGATGTCGGACTCGTACGGAAACTCGAATTTGGGCCCACCGCAGCCCGCTTCGAAATTCAGCACTTCGACAATCACCATCACGTCCACTGTCGCCTGTGCGGGCGCATCGAAGATGTTGCCTGCCAGCACGGCAGCGCCCCCTGCATGACCCCGGTTGAGACACACGGCATGGTGATCGACACCGCCGACGTCGTCTACCACGGAACATGCACGGACTGCCTGGACGCGCTTGACGCCCCGGATGGCGACACGCACGTGTCCGTCTAGACTGTAGAACTTTTGTCCACCGAGTCCACCGCACCGAAGTCTTAAAGGAGACTGAGTTTATTGGCTGAGAAAAAAACGCCACACGCTACCGGGTCTACAACCCAGGCCGGCATCCCAGCTGTTAGCGACCGCAACTCGCTGACCACTGGTCCAGATGGTCCAATCGTCCTGCACGACGCCCACCTGGTAGAAACCCTGCAGCACTTCAACCGGATGAACATCCCAGAACGTCGTCCACACGCAAAAGGCTCCGGTGCATTCGGTACCTTCACCGTGACCGAAGATGTCTCGCAGTACACCAAGGCTGCCATGTTCCAGCCGGGTGTCGAAACCGAAATGCTGGCCCGCTTCTCGACCGTTGCCGGTGAAGTTGGCTCGCCAGATACCTGGCGCGACGTCCGCGGCTTCGCCCTGAAGTTCTACACCGAAGAAGGCAACTTCGATCTGGTTGGCAACAACACCCCGATCTTCTTCGTGCGCGACCCAATGAAGTTCCCACACTTCATCCGCTCGCAGAAACGTCTGCCAGATTCCGGTCTGCGCGACAACACCATGCAGTGGGACTTCTGGACCAACAACCCAGAAACCGCACACCAGGTCACCTACCTGATGGGCCCACGCGGTCTACCCAAGACCTGGCGCAACATGAACGGTTACGGCTCCCACACCTACATGTGGGTCAACGACAAGGGCGAACGCTTCTGGGTCAAGTTCCACTTCTTGACCAACCAGGGCATGGAGCACCTGTCGAATGAAGAAGCCGAAGCCCTGGCCGGTAAGGACGCCGAGTACCATCGTCGTGACCTCTTCGATGCAATCGAACGCGGCGACAACCCATCATGGGATCTCTACGTGCAGGTCATGCCGTACGAAGAGGCCAAGACCTACCGCTACAATCCATTCGATCTGACCAAGACCTGGTCGAAGAAGGATTACCCACGCATCAAGGTTGGCACCATGGAGCTGAACCGCAACCCGCGCAACCACTTCGCGGAAATTGAGCAGGCTGCATTCTCACCTGCCAACATGGTTCCAGGTATTGGCATGTCCCCAGACAAAATGCTGCTGGGCCGTAACTTCGCCTACCAGGACGCTCAGCGCTACCGTATCGGCACCAACTTCCAACAGCTGCCGGTTAACCGTCCGATCAACGAAGTCCACACCTACAACTTCGAAGGTGCCATGTGGTACGACCACTCCGGCGACCGCTCCGTCTACGCACCAAACTCGTTTGGTGACTCCTGGTCGGATGAAGAAGGTTCCGTCGACGTCGGTTGGGAAACTGACGGCGAACTGGTGCGTCAGGCCTACACCCTGCGCGAGAACGACGATGATTTCGGTCAGGCCAACATCCTGGTCAACGAAGTCTTCTCCCAGGAAGAGCGCGATGGCCTGGTCGACACCGTTGCCGGTGCTCTCGACACCGTAATCGAACCTGTGCTGTCAAACGCGATCCAGTACTGGAAGAACGTTGACGAAACTATCGGTCAGCGCATCGAGGACCGGGTTCGTCAGGGTGGTTCCGCAGGCGATCAGCAGCCAGGTGGCGATCCAAAAGACAAAGCGGACTCGCTCGTCTAAACACTAGCGAACGCTTCGTCCCCGGACGATAAGTAGTCCAACATTCCGGTCCCCTCCCGTTGAGGGGACCGGAATTTTTTTATCCCTCGGACGACGAGCCCCACGCTGCCCTACGGTGCTGCCTACTGCCACCTGAGTTCGTTATCAACGAGACAGCAAATAGTAGCCCGTGGCACCGGAATTGTGGATAACCGCTTCATTGAAAAAGTTGTCCACAGACAAGCCTCTTACGACTTACCGTGTCCGCGCTCACAACTATGGTGGAACCATGACTATCAGTTCTTCCACAGATATGGCACCGGTTAAGGCATTTGCCGACTGGTTAGATAGTCTGCCACCGGCCTCCACCCAGGAGGACAGCATTGAGCGTATCCGAATATGGGAAGAACTGGTAGGAAAAGTCCATGCTAAAGAAGCGACGGAAGCCGCTCACCTTGAGCAAGAGCGGATAGTTGAAGAACAAGCACAGAAGGTTCCGAAAGCTGATCGAGGCAAAGGCCTCGGCGCTGAGATTGGTTTGGCACGACGCGAATCCCATGCTCGTGGCAAGAAGTTCCTCAATACCGCACGCGCTCTGCATCAAGATATGCCGTATATGTTGGCAGCGATGTCTGCCGGACTGATTAAAACCGAGCACGCGCACAACGTTGTCAAAGAGACAGAGGTTCTGTCATCTCAGCATCGTCGTCAGGTCGATCGTGCGCTCAAGGACCGGTTCGGTTCGACTGGGCCGCGTGAACTTGCGAACGAAGCCCGTGCCCACGCTCAGCGGCTAGACCCCAAAGCCGCGGCAAGTCGACACAGCAAGGCCAAGGACGCCCGCCGCGTCACTTGCCAGCCCGCGGGTGACGGCATGGCGTTGTGGACCGCCTACGGCCCCGCACCCGCGCTCACGAGCCTCTATAACGGGCTGCACGCCAAAGCCAAGTCGTTGGTCAGTGCAGGAAAATCCAAGGACGAGCATGGTGTTCGGCGCACTCGTGACCAAGTCATGTTCGATCTGTTCACTCAGTGGGGCTCTGGTGAGGGCAGCGTCGCTGCTGGAACCGTAGATTTGATGGTCCCCATGACACCAGACGCCCTCTTAGCAAAGGGTGACACGCCTGCGTGGTTAGCAGGGCACGGCCCGATCCCAGCATCAGTGGCACGCGAATGGTTGGCCAATGAACAACTCAAGGTCTTCATACGGCGGCTCTTTTCTGACGCTACAGCCACTCGATTAGTGTCGATGGAATTTACCGGCAGATCCTTCCCCGCCAATATTCGCAAGATGTTGCTGCTCCGCGACAACACCTGTCGTAGTCCGTACTGTGAAGCCCCCATCTTAGATGGCGACCACATCACCCCGCACCGCAACGGAGGCGCCACCAACTGGGAAAACGCCTCGGGTCTGTGTGGGGCCTGCAATCAAACCAAGGAAAACCGCGGGTGGCAGCACGAAGGCAACGCGCACTCTTTGACGGTGACCACACCTACCGGGCATACCTACACGAAGAACCCGGGACCTTTGCTCCCCGGCCATGAGCCCGAAGCTCCAGCCCCGCCCGACGAGACACCCCCGAGGCACACAACGCGACCGATTGGTATAACACGCTCTCCGTATCGCCAACCTCGGCGATTGAGCATCACGCAGTATCTCCGTTGCTGACCAGACGTGCACGCTCGTCATTTCCAGCGATCGATAAGTCGAATGATTCACCACGAAACATGTCGATGATGCAACGACTGGTGACCAGAACAATCATTGCCGATGTTATAACGATCGATGACCGCGCCGTGGCGCATAAAATGCGTTGAAGCGCTAATATACCAACAGATTGCCGCTTCATGTTAGGAAATTGACGTTCATGGTCATTGGTAAAAATAACCTCATAGTCACACTGTCCTGCCCAAACCAACCTGGCATCGTGCATGCCATCACCGGGGCTCTGTTAGAAGTCAACGCTGACATCTCAGAATCTCAGCAATTTGACTCTCCCAATAGTGGGACGTTTTTTATGCGCGTGCAGTTCGCAACCGACGCTACTGTCGCCGACACCGAAGCAGCTATTGCCGACGTCGCCAAACAATACGACATGGATGCCCACGTCTACGATACCGCGGTAAAAACGCGTACTTTAATCATGGTGTCGAAAGACGGTCGGACTATGAACGAACTGTTGTTCCAACAGCACGCCGGAACGCTACCGGTTGAAGTACCGGTGATCGTGTCCAACCACTTGGATCTACAACCGATGGCCTACTTTTATGATGTGCCCTTTGTACACATCCCGATCATCAAGCACCCTGATGGGACAGACAACAAAGCTGAGGCCGAAGCCCGTCTCATGCAAATCCTTGACCAATACGATATTGAACTGGTTGTCTTGGCCCGCTACATGCAGATCCTCTCAGATGAGATGACCCGTAAGCTCGATAAAAAGGCCATCAACATCCACCACTCCTTTTTGCCATCGTTCAAGGGGGCCCGTCCGTACCACCAGGCGCATGATCGCGGCGTAAAACTTATTGGCGCGACAGCCCACTACGTGACGGCCGATCTGGATGAGGGACCGATCATCGAACAACGTGTTCAGCGCGTCAACCACGCGCTCACCGCACAAGACTTCGTACAACGTGGTCGCGCGGTTGAAGGCGCCACCCTAGCCCAGGCCGTGCAATGGCACACGGAGCACCGCGTGCTCCTCGACGGAGACCGAACCGTCATCTTCGAATAACGATCAGGCGCACTATACGTCGCGCCCCGGCCGGCAATCTTAACCCGGTGGCAGCTATATCCAGCTGCCACCGGTGTTTTGTCTCTCGACACACTGGCGGCCAACTAGTGACAAGGCCCAAACCTGCTTTTAGGGTGACCATATGGCGATTATTAAAACTGTTCTGGGCAAAACACCCACCATTCATGAGTCTGTGTTCCTAGCCGAAACCGCAGCCATTACCGGCGAGGTCAACATGGCTGAAAAGTCTTCGGCATTCTACGGGGTATCAGCCCGGGGGGACTCCGCACCGATCAGCGTCGGAGCCCGATCCAATCTTCAAGACAACGTGGTGTTACACGCCGATGAAGGTTTCCCCTGCTCCATCGGGGAAGACGTTTCAGTCGGGCATGCCGCCATCGTCCACGGAGCAACCGTTGGTGACGGCGCACTCATCGGAATGAACGCCACGGTACTCAATGGCGCCGTCGTTGGCGCAGGCTCCCTGGTTGCTGCGAACTCAATGGTGCCCGAGGGTATGGAGATTCCGCCGAACTCATTGGTGGCCGGCGTGCCTGCCAAGGTGCGGCGTGAGTTAACACCTGAACAGGTGGCTGGGTTAAGGACGAACGCGGAGGTATATGTCCGACTGTCAGCAGCCCACCTAGAGGCCGAACACCTCAATTAAAGCCGTCTTGGTCAGTGGGCACGGCTGCGTTGTGTTGTTTTTGAACCAATCCATGTGAGCATAGGGTTATGACACAAAAGATCGTAGTTCTACCCGTTCAAGACGACCGCGACAACACCCCGTATGAACACGCCCACGAAACCACTGTGACGACGGCACGAGGGCATGGTTTTGACATTGTTGATCCCGACGACGGAGAAGCCACCGCGATTATTGTGGTGCGAATGATCGACTCAGCAATCATTGAAGACACCCTGGCGGCGAACCCGAAGATCAGCTGGGTGCAGTTGCCCTACGCCGGAGTTGAAACGTTCTTACCGGTTGCCCGCAAATATCCACACGTGACCTTCACCTCGGCCAAAGGGACCTATGCTCCCCCGGTTGCCGAACACGCGCTGGCATTGACGTTGGCGTTGCTGCGCCACCTACCCGAACGGATCCGCGCGACCAGTTGGGGTGCAACGTTTGGCTCGACCCTTGACGGCGCGAACGTCGTCATTATCGGCGGCGGGGGCATCGGAGAAGAACTCGTGCGTCTCTTTTCGACTTGGGATACGACCATCACCGTGGTGCGGCGCAAATCCGACCCGCTCGATGGCGCCGACCAGACCGTCACGTCTGAGGAACTCAACGACGTGTTGCCCTCGGCCGACGTCGTCGTTATCGCCGCGGCAGCGACACCCGAGACGCAGCACATGTTTGGTCGCGAACAATTTGAACTCATGGATGACCAGGCCGTGTTGGTCAACATTGCCCGCGGCAGCCTGGTGGACACCGATGCGCTGGTGACTGCGCTGGCGGAACGCAAGATTCGCTCGGCAGGCTTGGATGTCACCGATCCGGAACCACTCCCGGACGGCCACCCGTTGTGGGAAGAGCCCAATTGCATTATCACCCCGCACACCGCAGACACCCCTGAGATGGTGATTCCGCTGTTGGACAAGCGCATCGTGCGTAATCTGGAGGCGCTGGCGGCCGGAAAGACACCTGATACCCTAGAGGGCCTGGTCGACGTGGACGCCGGCTACTAAACAAGCCGTTCGATGACTGTGATGAGGAATTGCCCATGATGATTTCACCGCTGCACCGCTATCTTGCCGAACTGATTGAAAGTCTACGGCCGATGACAGCGGGCACCGTCAATCCGGTGACCGAGACCGCAACGCAACCCGATCTTCATAAGTTTGGGATCACGCTGACAACAGTCAACGGGCAGCAGTACTCATCGGGCGATTCCAACCACAAATTTGCGATCCAATCGATCGCCAAGGTCTTCGCCTACGGGTTGGCCTTGGATGATCTGGGCCCCACCGAAGTTGGCAAGAAGATCGACGTCGAACCATCGGGTGACCCCTTCAACGAAATCTCGTTGCAACGCAGTACCGGTCGGCCCGCCAACCCGATGATCAACGCCGGAGCCATCGCCACGGTCGGTCTGATCAAAGGCCGCGGCGGAGTGGACCGGATCAGTCGGATTTCACGCACCATGGATCTGGCCGCCGAAGGATCTCCGGGGCAACTTGAAATCAACCGCACCGTCTTCCACGCCGAAAATATCGCCGGGCACCGTAACCGAGCGTTAGCTTGGCTACTACGTTCCTTTGAGATCATCGACTCGGATCCAGAACCGGTCGTCCAAGACTACTTTTTAGAATGTTCCACCGATGTGACGACGGAAAACCTGTCGATGATGGCTGCCACCCTGGCCAATAAAGGCATCAACCCGGTCACCGGTCGCGAAGTGTTTTCAGAAGAAACGACCCGTCAGGTACTGGGTGTCATGATGACCTGCGGGATGTACGACGCCGCAGGCAACTGGATGATCGACATCGGCCTCCCCGCAAAGTCTGGGGTCGATGGCGGCATCATGGTCGTGGTGCCAGGTCAATTAGGCATCGGGGTCTACTCGGCGCCGTTGGATCAACACGGCAACTCGGTCCGCGGGGCCGCGGCTATCCGACGGGTCACTCGCGACCTGGGACTACACTATGCCGAAGCCTCTCCGCTGGGTGGTTCCACGCTGCGTGCGCACTACTCACTGGCCGATGCCTCGCTGGGTGTGGTTCGATCAACCGAGCTCTCCCGGATCACCTCACAGTTCGGAGAGCGCTGCCAAATTCTCGAAGTCTCCGGGGACTTGGGTTTTGCCGAGACCGAAACGATGGCCCGCACCATCGTAGAAATGGACGACGACGTCACCATGGTCGTCATCGACTTCCAAGGGGTCGACGATTTCGGCCGGGCCGCGATTCTTATCCTGGCCTCACTTACCGCAGCATGGCGTTCTTCCGGGAAAGACATTATCTTCATCGACTGGGGTGAGAACCTAGTGGAGCACATTTTAGAGTTCGTCAAAGTTCGCGACGATCTCGTCCTGCCTGACCCACGCGATAAAGCCAAAGCTGCCTCGGCGGGGCACTTGGATTTGCCGTGGGACGACGAGACCCTCGCCGAAGATGTCACCGGTGAATTTCGGCTCTTTGATAACCGCTCGGCCGCTCTCGAGTGGGCCGAGCTGCGACTGGCCCAGCGTTATGCCCGCCAGATTCTGCAAACCGATAACACCCCACGTGAACCAGGGACCGCACCCGTCTTTGATTTCCTCGACGATCGCGACGTTAACGTCCTGGCCGGCTACATGGAACTTCGTAGCTACACCGCCGGCACCATCATCCGACGCGTCGGACAGCCGTTCGGTGGTATTTACTTCATCCGTTCGGGGCGCGTCGAGCTGGCAGCTGAAGGTCCCGGCGATACGCGCTACCGCCACGTGTACCTCTCCCCCGGCTCAACCTTCGGTGAATTTGCCTTGAGTTACACGGGCCGCCAGCTCACCACCATTCGCGCCATTGATGACGTCGAGGTCCTGGTATTGTCTGCTCAAACGATTGCTCACCTAGAACAAACCGACCCTCAGCTGGCGATTCGTTTGTGGACGGCGATCGCACGGGAAGCCTACACCGTACTGGAACAGTCCTCACGTGAAGCCGGCGCCCGTGAGGAATACGACCCCGAACAGTACGACGAACAACGCATGCGCTAACGATCCTGTCTTAACAGCAACAGGCTCCGCCGATTCCTTGGGAATCGACAGAGCCTGTTGTCATACCTTGGGTCTAGCAGACCTCAGGGCAAGACCTTTAGACGCTCATGCCGTCAACGATCTTGTTTAAGGTGACCGATGGGCGCATGACCTTGGATGTCAGGTCGTGATCCGGGTAGTAGTAACCCCCGATTGCCACGGTCTGACCTTGAACCTCGTTGAGTTCATTGATGATGGTCTCTTCGTTGGCGCGCAGTGCTTCGGCAACCGGTTTGATCGCTTCGGCCAGTTCGGCGTCGTCGGTCTGAGCCGCAAGTGCCTCGGCCCAGTACAGCGCCAGGTAGAAGTGGGAACCGCGGTTATCCAGTTCGCCGACCTTGCGTGATGGAGAACGACGTTCCTCGAGATATTCGCCAGTCCCTGCATCGAGTGCATCGGCAAGCACCTGAGCGCGCGAGTTATCGGTTGCAGTGGCCAGGTGTTCGAAAGAGACCGCCAGCGCAAGGAATTCACCCAACGAGTCCCAGCGCAAGTGGTTTTCTTCCAGTAACTGTTCTACGTGTTTTGGAGCCGAACCACCAGCACCGGTTTCAAACAGGCCGCCACCGTTGAGCAGTGGAACAATTGAGAGCATCTTCGCCGAAGTGCCCAGTTCGAGAATGGGGAACAGGTCGGTCAGGTAGTCACGCAGCACGTTCCCGGAAACCGAGATGGTGTCTTCGCCGCGACGCATCCGCTCAACCGTGTACTGGGTGGCACGCTCCGGAGCCATGATCTTGATTTCCAGGCCCTCGGTGTCATGTTCAGGAAGGTATGCTTTGACCTTCTCGATGATCTGCGCATCGTGTGCACGCTCGGCGTCCAACCAGAAAACAGCCGGGGTCTGAGTTGCACGAGCGCGGGTCACAGCAAGTTTGACCCAGTCACGTACCGGTACGTCCTTGGTCTGGGTAGCGCGCCAGATATCGCCGGCTTCAACCTGGTGGCTCATCAACACGTTGCCTGAGGAGTCAACAACCTCAACGGTGCCGTCCTTATCCAGGATGAAAGTCTTGTCGTGCGAGCCGTATTCTTCGGCCTTTTGGGCCATCAGACCAACGTTTGGCACGGTACCCATGGTGGTTGGGTCATACGCGCCATTTGCGCGGCAGTCCTCGATGACAGCCTGGAAAACACCGGCGTAGGAGGAGTCCGGAATCACCGCGAGGGTGTCCTGGGTTTCGTCGTTCTTATTCCACATCTTGCCGCCCGAGCGGATCATGGCCGGCATGGAAGCGTCCACGATGACGTCGGATGGGACGTGCAGGTTGGTGATCCCGCGGTGGGAGTTGACCATCGCCAAGTCTGGGCCGTTTTCGTAGGCGTCGGCGATTTCTTTGCGGATACCTTCGGCGACGTCGGCGTCGAGCTCTGCAAGCCCAGCTTCAATGCCTGCCAGACCGTTGTTGGCGGACAGGCCAGCGGCGGCCAACTGTTCACCGTATTTTTCGAAGACACCTGGGAAGTAGGCTTTGACGATGTGGCCGAAGATGACCGGGTCCGAGACCTTCATCATGGTGGCCTTCATGTGTGCGGAGAACAGCACACCCTCTTCTTTGGCTCGCTTGACCTGCTCGGCCAGGAAGGCATCCAGAGCTTTGGCGGACATGAAGGTCGAGTCGACGATTTCGCCCTTGAGGACCTTCAGGTCTTCTTTCAGGTTGGTGACGTTGCCTTCGGCGTCGGTGTGACGAATAGTCAGGCTATCGTTGTCGGGCATGGTCACGGACTGCTCGTTGGAGAAGAAGTCGTTCTCGCCCATCGTGGCAACGTTGGTTTTGGAGTCTGTAGACCATTCACCCATCGAGTGTGGGTTATTTTTGGCAAAGTTTTTGACGGCGCGTGGCGCACGGCGATCCGAGTTGCCTTCACGCAGCACCGGGTTGACGGCCGAGCCCATGGCGGTCGCATAGCGGGCCTGGGTGTCGCGTTCCTCGTCGTTGGTGACTTCGTACGGGTAATCCGGCAGGTCAAAACCGGCTTCTTGGAGCTCTTTAACTGCCGCAACCAGCTGCGGTACTGAAGCAGAGATGTTTGGCAGTTTGATGATGTTGGCTTCGGCTTCTTTCACGAGTTCGCCGAGTTCTGCCAGAGCATCGTTGACGCGCTGATCTTCTGGTAACACGTCGTTGAAGGCGGCAAGGATACGGCCGGCCAGGGAGATGTCTCGTGTTTCCAGTTCTACACCGGCCTTGGCGGCAAAAGCGCGCACAATCGGCAAGAAGGACGCTGTTGCCAGTGCTGGCGCTTCGTCAGTGTAGGTATAAATGATCTTTGACATAAATGTATGATCTCCTCATGTTTCAAGCGCCCTGTGGTGTAAGGGCACCTCACAATTCCATCCCCTAATCTAGCCCAGATGTTTTCGGGGCCAGCATCTTTTGCCCTTTTTAGCCGGGGGTTAAGCCACTTGCTGGATATTTTTTCATCCTGCTCATCAAAACGTCCTACAACAGACGCAAACGGCCTGGCAGTCCCACAAGGAGTACCACCAGACCGTGTGCGTCGCTAGAGCCTAAGCCAGACTACTGTTGGCTACCTGTCCGACGGCGCCAGACCATTGCTGAACCGACAGCAAGCGCCAAGACGCCACCGCCGATCAACCAGCCCAGCGCAGCCGAAGCACCGGTATCGGCAAGATTTCCATCAGCGCGCTCGTCAGAGACCTGATCATCAGAGCCACTGGCAGCATCATCTACAGGATCTGCGTTTGGGGTCTCGACGGGATTGGTGTCGTCAGCCGAACCGTCACCGGTAACGGGCTGCTCATCGTCACCGACAGGTGTGCCTCCAGGCGTGCCACCGTTACCTGACGAGTTCTCGTCGTCGGTATTGTCGTCGTTCGTTTCTCCATCATCAGACTCGTCCTCGGCATTTTCAGCGGTGAAGGTCATCACGGGTGATGCCACGGAACCCCCAAAGTCATCGCTGACCCGGACGTACCAGGAATGCTCCCCGGCGTCGCGGTCTTTCCAAACGATTGAGGCAGTTCCGGGAGTGGCAATATCTTCAACAGTGCCAATGGGTGCATCGGTCAGCACCTCTGCGGTAAACGCATCGGTGGCCAGCTGGCGCGCAGCAGGCTCGATGCCCAGTTGTTCATAGGAAATCTCAAATTGCTGATCCGCATACGGGTCGTCACCGTCGACCAGCAGCGTCGGATCATCCGAATTGTACTGGTCCAAGGATGGCGAGTAGGTGCGCACCAACATCCGTTGGCCCTCGTTGTCGAAGTGCAACAGGCGCAAGAAGCCCTGGCCGCCTTCCGGCAGACCTTGGTAGTCGAACAGCATTGAGGTCACGGTGCGGTCGGTTTGACCGTCGCCGTCGTCGTCAAAATCATCGGTGCGAGTGTAAGCGTCGTGGTAGTGCCCTGACATGACCATCGACACGTTGGGGTTGGTGGCGATGACCTCATCCAGGATGCGCTGCGGCACCGGCCCCAGTCCGCCGGTGGTCAACATGTATTCGTGCAGGTTCACAATACCCACGCGGTCCGGGTGTGCCGCCAGCACCTGATTCATCCACGCAATTTCGGCATCACCAGGATCCCAACCCATCGCCACGACGATGAAATCGATCCCACCGGCCGAAAACAGATGGTAGCTGCCGCGATTATCTTCATACGTGCCCGCGTACCAGGGGTTATCAGCGTAGCGGTCGGCGCCGAAATACTGACTGAAGGTGGTGTAGTCGACCTCGCTGTTGAGCACGACGTCGTGATTACCGGCCAGAATCGAATACGGCAGGCCTGCCTCATCAAGACGGCGATACTCGGGATCGGCATTCTCCCACTGGTATGCCTTATCTTTTTCATCGATGACGTCGCCGGTGTGGAACAGGAACTGGATATTCTTGTTCTCCCGCTCGGCGAGCACATAGTCGTGGATGGCGGTCTGGTGGTGTGGGAAGTCCTCGTTGTAGTACTGGGTGTCGGATTCCCAAGCGAAGGTGAAGTCATACTCGGCGCGATCGACGTCGTCGGCATGCGCTGGCTCGACCGCGGACTCACGGGTAGTGAAGTCTTGGCCGGCAAACCCGTCGGAGTGCTGAACCAATACGGTCACGGTGCCGTCGTCGGCGTACTGTTCGGCATCGATGACGCCATCGAGACTGAAGCTCTCGGCTCCGGTGGATTCTGCGAACGCCCGGTGTACGGCGGCAGCGATACCGCGGGTCGCATCCTGCGTCTCACCGGTCACGTGCCGGTCAATTTCGTCCCAGCCAGTGCCCTGCGCATCCAGTGCATAGAGCGCCACCTGAGCGTCGGGTTCCGCGCTGCCGTGCCAATTCAGGCGGACTTCGGAACCATCGACAGCGTCGTCGGGCACATCGACTTCAAAGAGCTGGTACGGAAATTTGCTATCCGATTCGACGTCAGCGTTCAGCCCGTCCAGGGTGGTCATGGCTTCGATGTCTTCTTCACTCAACGGTTTAGCGTCAGCACGGTCCAGCGTTGCAGCGTCGGTGACGGTGCCAGAGCTGGCGCGCACCGCTTCCGAGTCCAAGCTTGGGCGCAGGCCACCGTAGAAGGTTGCGTCCACGGAGTCGCCGCTGGGGTCATCAACTTGCGCGGAGAGTTCCACATCGCCGGGGGCAACCGTGGCGTTGTCGCTTGGTGTCAGCTCCCCAATGAAGGGGTGTTCTTTCGGGGTGGTAAACGTGACCGTATGGTCAGCTTCATTGCCCAGCTCATCGGTTGCGGTGACCTCAAACGTGTGTTCACCGGCATCCAATGTGACCGACGACGTCGCATATGGCAGCTCAATATTTTCGCCATTGAGTGTGGCGGCCACGTTGGCAACCCCGACTCCAGCATCTTCGACGGTGGCGTCCAGGGTGAATTCCCCGCGGGCCGGTTGGTCGTTTTCCACACCGGTCACCTCGATCTGTGGTCCGGTGTTATCCACCTGCACGTTGCGGGTGACACTGTCGTCACCGTCAGACAGGGCTGCGGTCACGGAGTGGTCGCCGTCATCACTGGCGGTGGTGTCCCACTGGTGAGCGGCACCGGTGAAAGCATCATCAGGGATGTCGAATTGTGCGTCGTAAAATTCCAGTTTGCCCGCGCTGTCGCCCATGTCCATCCAGGCTTGTGGGTCATCCAGCCCGGCCGGTGTCAGGGTGCGGCCATCCGGCAGGATCAGGCGCGGGTTGCGGATGCGGAAGTCATCATTATTTTCATCCGGATCAATTTCTGGGGCGGCCTTGGTGCCCGCATAAATCGATAAGGTGACGTCGCGCTCGTCGGTAATATAGTCCAACGGCACCGCCGTCGAGATGGTCTCAACATTCTGGTATGTACCTTTATCGAAGATTTCCAGGATGTCGTCACCGGCCAGCACACCGTTGCGGAAATACGCATCCGTTTGCGTGGTTTCAAACGCGAAGACCGGTTCGGCTTCCAGGGAGGCCTCCGTCTCGACTGCGTCACCATCGATGGCAAGTTCCACCTGGTCTTCAAGCGAATCCGAGGCCCCAATGACGGCGGTGGTACCCGTAACCCACTGGTCAGCTTCGAGGTTCAGCCGCACCGGAGCATCGCTGACGCCGTCGGCGGTGACGCGCTGGGGGTCGGTGGTGATGTCGTTGGTCCCATCAGACACCGTGAACGAGTAGTCGTACCAGCGCTTGCCCGTCAGATCGGCTTCGGGCACTTCGTGAGTGTAGGTGTCGTCGTCAGCGGCGCGCAGTACGATCTGCTGGGCGGTCTCATCCGCATTGGACTGCAGGTTCAAGGTCACGGTTTTAACCTGGACGTCATCGGTGATCCGAGCGGTGAAGGCCAGGCCCTCGTCCGGGTCGATGGTATCGACCGTGTTGTCTTCAACCTGCGGATCCGTGTCGTCGGCGGTCAGTTGTACCGCGGATTCAGGTGCCTGTGCCGGATGCAGTGCACCCGGGGTTGGGTCAGCGCTTCCCCACAGGTGTTGGTTCTGTAGATCCTCGTCGTCAACACCGAAGTACAGGCCCTGATCGGTCTGCACATCGCGGACGCCATTCATGTTGTAATGCCCAGTGTTGATGGCAAAGCCAGTGTTAGTTTCAATCTGGATACCGCGAGCGCTGCCGTTGGCCATCCCGCCCGAATAAATTTCCGTCAGGGTCTCACCGAGCACCAGCTCCGTGCCGTAGAACTCGTTGAAATCATCGGTGGTCAGGTCATTATTGGCACCGTTTTTGATCCAGTAGACCAGGGTTTGACCGGGTGCAATGACGACGTTGGACGGCGTTGCTGCCCACAGCGCATTGCTACCGCTGTCTGGGTAGAGGTAGTTGATCGTGTAGTCCGACACGGAAATTGCTGTGTCTGTCGGGTTGGCAATCTCGATGAACTCATAGCCGTCGGATTCCCCAACGTTGGCGGAATCCACGACCAGTTCAGTCAACATCAGTTCTGCCGCGGTCGATGGTGCCTGGCGATCACCGAACGGATCGGTCGGCTCTTCCGGTTCCTCGGGTTCTTCCGGCTCGACGGGCTCCAAGCTGAGTTGTTCATCGCGCACCTGGCCCGGAGTCGGAGCTGCTTGTTGGGCCAGCACCACACGGGATGGTTGTTCACCACTGGTAGCGCGGCCAAACTCGACACCCTGCTGAACGCCTGGGGAACCTGTCGGGTAGAACGACCAGCTGTCGACCGCACCGTTTTGGAGTACTCGGATGCCGCGACTTCCTCCGTTGGCCATGCCGGCTTGGCCTTCCACGCGCACAATGCGCGCGTTGTTGTCATCGGCCATGTCATAAAATGCGCGGAAGTCATCGACGGTATAGGCATAGGAGTTCACTGTGTCGCTGGTATAGCTCAGCCACATAATGGCTGTCTCGCCAGGCGCTAGCACCACTGGTTCTTCGCCAGCGTGAATATTCAGCGCAACATCACGTGTCTGGTCTGCTGAGTCGACGTAGCTGTACGCAAAGCTGTAACCGGCGTCGTCCAAATCAATCGGCGCATCCGAGGCGTTGTGAATTTCGAAGTATTCGAAATGATCGTGCCCGGTAGTATCGGGCACGATTTCGGTCACAACCAGCCCGGAAGGCTGCTGCTGCACGTCTTGGACGGTGGTTGCCGGATGGATCGGCATAGCCGCTGCCGAAGACATAGCAAACGGTGACAGTGCGACCAGACACGCGGCACTCAGCGCGGTGAACCGGCCACCCAGTGGTTTCGGAGGCATCAAAGATTACCCTTTTCTATGATACGTAAGTGAGAAAGCCGCTGTCAGGCGGACCTTCAACACCGTAAAGTAGCCAAGCAAACACTGGGTGACATGGGCTTCGCTGAATGTTCATGCAATATTCAGTTGCGTGAGTGGCGTCACATGCCCGTGTGATGTTGCAGGTGTAGATTATTTCCGAACGATGGGGATCCACAGCTCGGCCTGACCATAATCGCCTTGGGCATTGAGTTGAGTTTTCAACAGTTGCGGTCCGGGCGCCCATTCATATGGGTTGGCTGGGAACCACTCGGCAGCGGCGGTAGCCCATAGCTGTTGGAAGGCTTCTGGGACCTTGCCCTCTGTGGTAAACACCACCCAGGAGCCGGCCGGAATCATGTGGGATTGAAACGACGCGTCGGGCGCGGTCGTGGCGACGGCGTGCCAGTAGATGACCTGGGTCTCGTCGTCTTCAAGGTATTCGGTAACGCTGAGTTTGCCATGCGGTTCAACGTTCGACAGGGTTGCCAACGCCGTCGTCGCCTGTTTGTCTAGGCTCATTTCAAATTCTTGGATGGTGTCGTTGGTACCCAGGGCGACAATGGGTACTTGGGTGTTGTAGCCAACGAGGTGGAATGCGGGTTTTTCTTCGATGCGGTATGGCACGTTGTGCGTCCCTTCAATGCTGATGCGGATTTTCAGTTGGGACTGGGAGCGCAACATGGCGCCGGGCTCACGCGCCTGGGTTGGGGTGAGTCCGTGGAATGTCTTGAATGCACGAGTGAACGCGTCGGCTGAGCCGTATCCATAGGCAATCGCGGTGTCCAGCACGGAGGCGCCGTCCAGGAGGTCGGCGGTGGCCTTTGTCAGGCGGCGGTTGCGGATGTACTCCGAGATCGGCATGCCGGCCAGCGTGGCGAACATACGGCGGAAATGATACTCCGATGTCACGGCCAGGCGCGCTAGTTCGGCAACGTCGATGGGCTCGGTGAGTTTGGTTTCGATGAGCTCAATCGCGGTGTTCCATCCGTGCATAGGTTTGTCCTCCCAATCTGGTCTCACCCTATAAACGAATGCCGAGTGGCGTCCGATCTTTGGTGCCGGATTTTATCGGGTCCTAAATGCCCAGGATGGTTTTGGCGATAAGGAAGTACACGATCAGCCCCAGCGCATCGACGACCGTGGAGATAAACGGGTTGGAAAATACTGCCGGGTCAACGCCGATCTTGGAGGCGATCAGCGGCATGACGGAGCCGACCGACGCCGCCAAAGTACAGATGACGACGAGCGTTGTACCAATGACCGCCCCGATCCCCAGGTCCCACACGAATGAGGTGCCGATAAACCCGATTGCACCAAGCACCACCCCTAGGGTGAGCCCCACGAGTGCCTCGCGCCCGATAACACGAAGCAGGTCGCGTGTGGTGACTTGGGATAGGGCGATCGCGCGTGTGACGGTGGTGGCCGCCTGGTTACCGGTGTTGCCGCCGGTGCCGGTGAGCAGCGGGACAAACAGGGTCAGCACGACCATCGCGGCCAGAGTATCTTCAAAATAATCCAGAACTTGAACGGTCAAAATCGCGCCGATCCCCAACACCAGCAGCCAAACGATGCGGGATTTGACCAACTGCATAACCGAGGTTGAAAGGTACGGCTGCCCGAGGGGTTCCGCACCGCCGGAGCGGAGGGTGTCTTCAGATTCTTCCTCTTCCAGCACCAACTGGGCGTCGGCAACCGTGAGCATCCCGATGAGCCGCTCGGCGTCGTCCACCACCGGCAGTGCTTGGACGCGGTCGTGGACGACGGTACGGGCAGCTTCTTCGACGTCGTCATGCACCGATACCGTTTCGGTGGGCTCCATGATGTCTTCAATCAGCTCATCGGGTTCGGCCCGCACCAGGCGCGGCAGGTGCACCAGGCCCAGCACCTTGTGGGTCGAAGACCCCACCGGCAGCACGGTCAGGTTGTCCACATCTGCGGCGGGCACGGTCACATCACGAATAATGTTCAATGCGGTGGCCGCCGACATGTCGGGTGTCAGTTCTTGTGGCACCACCGACATTCGCCGTCCCACCGAGTCTTCCGGGTAGCCCAGAATTTTGGCGGCAGCATCGCGTTCCGCCGGGCCAAGGCTGGCCAGCAGTCGCTGTGCTACCTCAGCTGGGACCTCATCGAGCAGTCGGGCCTGGGTGGACGACTGCAACTGCGAGAACAAATCACGAGTGTGCTCATCGGCCAGCCCATCGATCAAATCCGACTGCAACGAGGGCTCCATGTTGCCGAACACTTCCACGGCAACATCTTTATCTAGCAGGCGGAACGCCACCGGCATCAGCCCGGGCGGGGTGCGGTCAAGCACGCGCTCCACTTCAGCCACTCGCATGTCGCGCAATAGCTCCGCTGCGTCGGCGTATTCTTTATCGCGCAGCAGATCCCAGAGCTCGTCCTCCAGCTCGGCAAGCGTGGTTTCCTGCGGCTTGGGATCTGACATGCGTACTTCCCTTGTGTTCGTGGGCTAAGTGGTTTATCCGTGGTAGAAGTGGCGTGCTCCGCCCGTAAGATACATAGTGATCCCGGCGGCGTTGGCGGTTTGAATGACCTCATCGTCGCGCATGGAGCCACCGGGTTGGACGACGGCGCGCACCCCAGCGTCGATCAAAATCTGCAGTCCGTCGGCAAATGGGAAAAACGCATCCGAGGCGGCGACCGAACCCGTCGCACGATCTGGCGCGTCGGCACCGGTCACGTTTTCGGCACCACCCGGGGCCGAAACGTCTTGGGCACCGGTCGAGGCGGCACCCAGGGTGTTGGCGCGTTCAATGGCCAGACGGCAGGAATCTAGCCGGTTGACCTGACCCATCCCAATGCCCACGGCGGCCTGGTTGGCGGCCAGCAGGATCGCATTGGATTTCGGCGCGCGGACGGCCTCCCAGGCAAACACCAAATCACGCATTGTGGTTTCATCGGCCGGTTCACCGGCCACCAGTTCCCAGTTTTCTGGGTTGTCACCGGGCGCCTGGTAAATATCGGCGTCCTGAACGAGCATGCCGCCGGAGATCTGTTTGAACTCTTTGGTGTCGAGTTCAAATCCGTCGGGCAGTTGCAGCAGGCGAATGTTTTTCTTAGCTGTCAAGATCTCCAGTGCCTCGGGAGTGAAGCCCGGCGCGACGACGACCTCGGTGAAGATGTCTTTGACCTGAGCGGCCATAGCTGACGACACCGGACGGTTCGCGGCGATGACCCCGCCGAAGGCCGAGACCGGATCGGTTGCATGCGCCTTGGCGTGGGCGTCAGCGATCGCATCCTCAGCTTCGGCCGAGGCGACTGCCAGACCACAGGGGTTGGCATGTTTGATGACGGCAACGGCCGGATCGGTAAACGTAAATGCGGCGCGGATGGCAGCATCGGCGTCGACATAGTTATTGAAACTCATCGCTTTGCCGTGAAGCAGTTTCGCCTGGGCGACGCCTGGTTTCGGGGTGGTTGCGGTCGTGTACAGCGCGGCCGGCTGGTGCGGGTTTTCGCCGTAGCGCAGAGTTTCTTTCAACGCCAGCGCGTGCCCGGCGTAGGCGGGGTGTTCGGCGTCGTCGAAGTTCTCGGCCATCCAGGTAGCCACCGCGGTGTCGTAGGAGGCGGTGTGGGCAAATGCTTCAGCGGCCAACCGTTGGCGGGCTGCCAGGCTGAACCCACCGTTGGCCACGGCGGTCAGAATCTCGTGGTAGGCCTCTGGATTGGTGACAATCGCAACCGATCCGTGGTTCTTTGCGGCCGCGCGCACCATGGTTGGACCACCAATGTCGATCTGTTCGATGACTTCCGGCTGGGTCGCACCCGAGGCAACGGTTTCCACAAACGGATAGAGGTTGACCACCACCAGATCAAATGGCGTGATGTCGTGTTCGGCCAGCTGGGCCATGTGGTCGTCGACGTTTTTATCTGCCAACACACCTGAGTGAATTAACGGGTGGAGCGTTTTGACACGGCCGCCCAGTACCTCCGGGAATCCGGTCACCTCGGCAACCTCGGTGACGGCCACACCGGCGGCCTGGATCATCGCGGCGGTTGAACCGGTCGAGACAATTTCAACCCCGGCCGCAGCAAGCCCTTGCGCTAGTTCGGCCAGTCCGGTCTTATCGTAGACGGACACCAGGGCGCGTTGTACCGGGATTTGATCCAGCTGGGTGGTCACTTAGGGGGCTCCTTTGGCAGTGTGTTTTGTCACCGGCTACCGGTGACCTCTCCTCGCGTCATTCTAACGCGGTTCGGCATACGGCCGGATGAGTTGTTCCGGTGTGGTGCCCGTCGCCATGCGCGCCAGGTTATCGAGCAGCATCTGGCGCTCGGCCACTTTGATTTTTTCGTGCAGGCTCGCCTCGTCGTCCTCGACGGCGATGGTGACGGCGCGCTGATCCAGAATCGGGCCGGTGTCGACTCCGGCGTCGACAATATGCAAGGTGGTACCGGTGACGACGACGCCGGCGGCCAGCGCATCAGCCACCGCGTGTGCACCCGGAAAGGCGGGCAATAGGGCCGGGTGCGTGTTGATAAAACGGTTGGCAAAGCGGGTGATAAATTCTTCGCCGACGATGCGCATCAGGCCCGAAGACAACACGATATCGGGCCGGTAGGTGGCTACCTTCTCTGCCAGTGCCGTCGTCCAAGCCGCCCGTGAATCATGGGTGGCGTAGTCGACGACGAAGGTTTCAATCCCGGCCGTTTTGGCCCGGGTCAGTCCGAAGGCGTCGGTGACGTCGGAGCCGGCTGCGACAATCTCGACGCCGAGCTCACCTGCTTCGACAGCATCAATGAGGGTTTGAAAATTGGATCCGGATCCGGAGAGTAAAACGACCAAGCGCATACGTCCTAGTGTAGAGAATCAATCGCTACACTGGTTGGTTGGTCGTCAATGTTGTGTCAGGAAGGCAGCCTATTGTGAGCCAGCGTGAAACCTTAACCCATCGGCGCCAGGTCGCCAATGGAATTTTGTGGCTGGTTGCCGCACTGGTGGCCACCTATGCCGGACTGGCTCTACCGCTGCCTTATAAGGTCATTGCCCCGGCGTTTGCGCTGGCCGCGGTGATTGCCGCGGTGCGTATTTTCCGGTTGGCCGCACGGGGTCAAGACACGATGTTGGTGTGGTTGGCCGGAACGGCAGGGCTACTGGGTGCCTTGTTTTATGGCGGGATTGCGACGTCGCAAATCATGTTGTGGGAACCCACCGCCGCCTATGAGCAGTGCTTGGCCAAGGCGCTAACCGACACGGCCGTAGCACGGTGCGAAGCCGCCTATACGACCAGCCTGTGGGATTAGTCTTTGGCGGATTTTGACCAGCGGAACGCGCCGTGACGCAGCGGTGCCAGGGCGTAGCCGATGGCCGCTCCAATACCGATCTGGGCCGCAAATAATCCGGCGCTGGCCAGTGGGGGCGCGCCGATGGTGCTCAACACTCCGATGGCCCAGGAGCCTCCAGAGACGAACATGATCCCCAGGCACAATATCCCGGCAGTGATGCCGATACTGGCGCCCGTCAGCAGCACGCCGAGGGTGATCGCAGTGGGCTGGTTCGGAATTTTCGCTACGACAAAGTCTTCCAGGTGGTTTTCCCCGGTCCCGAAGAACCACCAGCCGGCAACAATCCCCGCCACAAGGAGTAATAACAGGACCCACCAGTGGTGTTGCAGCGTCTGTTCTGTGGGGATAGCCGAAAAGATCGGCAGTGCCGGTTGCGCACCGGGCAGGGTACCGGCCGGGGAAACCTCAACCGTACCGATACGAAAGCCTGCGCCGGTCAGATAGCTCAAAGTCCAGGCGGCCACATTCGGTAACACCAGGATCTGTAAGACCGTGATGACCAAGCCGCCGAAGATTCCGGCGTCCAACCGTTGATAAACATCAGTGACCTCGGCCCAATGGATGCCAATTTGGACGGATAGCACAATGGAGGCGATCGCCCACGCACCGGCTAACGCGAGCGTCGCGGCACGGATGAGCGCCCACAGGTAGTGCCAGAAGTTACGTGCCGCATCGGATAATTGGTCGACGCGTTTGGCCGTGTACTCTGCCAGCGGGATGCGGAAATATCCCAGTGCGCCCCATGCATAGCCCAGCACAAATACCACGGCGGGGATGGTCACCGCCAGGGTGGCATTGATACTGACGACGTCGAGGCTGACCAGCGTGTTGGTGCCCCAGACAAAAAACGTAAACGCCGCAATTGCACCCAGCGTGGGCTGCCACAGGGTGCGCAGTTGGGATGCTCTAGCTAGCCGCGCTCCCACCCGACGCGCCAACAGCAGCCACACCACCACCAGACCCAAGGGGATGAACCACCAGGTCCCCACTACCTCTTGGGTGTCAAGGCTGACCAGTTCTAAAGGTACGCCGAAACTGGATAACCATATGTAGGCGCCGATGGCACCAGCATCGCCTAGCGGCATGTTGGCAAAGGCTCCGGTGATCCACATGATGGCCAACGGCACCACAATGATGGCGGCGCCGATGAAGGCAGCAGCCAGCGCTTCCATGATGCCTTGTAACCACAATGGCATGGGGAAGGATTTTGGTTCCGGTGCTGTGTTGGTCATGTTCTCCTATCGTGCCATTAGTTTCCCGTGCAGTGGCTGATTGGCACGACGTCAAAACACAGTGTGATAAATGCCCGCACGAAATGGCGCAACGTTGCAGCGCTGACAGCGGTTTTCCCCTAAGATTATGGCTGAAGAAGACAACGGTTGTCTCAGGTGTCAGCCGTGTCATTTCACCGCAGGTCCCGAGTCAGCCAAGAGTAGAAGCTTGAGGAAGGTTGCGATATGGAAGCCGGTTTAGCCCAGATTAGAGAAGAAGTCCTGCGCCGAAACCCTGGGGAGACCGAATTTTTCCAAGCAGTCGATGAGGTTTTTGATAGCCTCGGCCCGGTCATGAAACGCCATCCCGAATATGTGGAGCACGGCATTTTGCGGCGTATGGTCGAGCCCGAACGACAAATCACCTTCCGTGTCCCCTGGGTTGATGACAAGGGTGTCGTCAAAATTAATCGTGGATTCCGGGTGCAATTCAACTCGGCGCTGGGCCCGTATAAGGGTGGCATTCGTTTCCACCCGTCGGTGTATCTGGGCATCATGAAATTTTTGGGCTTTGAGCAAGTGTTCAAAAATGCCCTGACCGGAATGCCCATCGGTGGCGGTAAAGGTGGCGCTGATTTTAATCCGTCGGGCCGTTCTGATGGCGAAATCATGCGCTTTTGCCAATCGTTCATGACCGAAATGTACCGCCACATTGGCGAACACACTGATGTACCGGCCGGCGATATTGGGGTGGGCACCCGTGAAATCGGGTTTATGTTCGGCCAGTATCGGCGCATCACCAACCGTTTTGAAGCCGGTGCGTTTACCGGTAAAGGCGTCTCCTGGGGTGGTTCCCTGGTTCGCCCTGAAGCCACGGGCAATGGTGTCGTCATGTTTGCCAACCAGATGCTCAAAACCATTGGCACCTCACTGGATGGCGCGACCGTGACCGTGTCGGGCTCGGGCAATGTGGCGATCAACGCTATCGATTACGCTCAGCAGCTCGGCGCCACAGTGATCAGCGCTTCCGACTCGTCAGGCTATGTCGTCGATGAACAAGGTATCGACAACGACTTGCTCCGCCAGATCAAAAGCGTAGAGCGCGGCCGGATTTCCGAATACGCGCAGCGCCGCGAACGGGCATATTTTGTCTCGGACGGCTCCATTTGGGATGTCCCGGTTGACGTCGCTATTCCCTGCGCGACGCAAAACGAACTGACCGGCGACGACGCCGCCACACTGGTCAGCAACGGGGTCAAAGCGGTTGCCGAAGGCGCCAATATGCCCTCGATGCATCAGGCAATCGCCACCTTCCGGGAAGCCGGCGTACTCTTTGGGCCCGGCAAGGCGGCCAACGCCGGCGGGGTGGCCACCTCGGCGCTAGAAATGCAGCAAAACGCCTCCCGAGACACTTGGAGCTTTGACTACACCCACGCCCGGTTAGAAGAAAACATGGAAGACATTCATGACCGGTGCATCGCTACCGCCGAGGATTTCGGGCACCCGGGTGATTATGTGATCGGAGCAAATATTGCCGGTTTTCTCAAAGTCGCCGACGCGATGATTGCCCAGGGCATCATCTAGACGATGTCGCTGGCCGAGCTGGGCACTTCCCCATGGCTGATCTTGGTGGTGTTGGTATTTTGCTGTGTGGACGCGGTATTTCCCATTGTCCCGAGCGATTCCTTCGTCACCGCCGCAACCGTCATGGCTCTGGCCAGTGGGGCATCCAGCGGGTTCATCATCCTGCTGACGGCCGCTGCAGCGCTTGGCGGATTCACCGGTGACTGTCTTGCCTACTACGTTGGTGCCAGGGTGCCCGTGCGTCGCATACCCGGGTTGCGCAGCGCGAAGGGCCAAGCCGCGTTTCACTGGGTGAAACGTGCGTTTGCTCATCGTGGCAGCACCTTGTTACTCACCGGGAGGTTCATTCCGGTGGGACGGATTGTGGTCAATATGACCGCCGGGGCCACGAGCTTTCCGTTGTCGCGGTTCTTTCCGGTTGCTGCCCTCGCCGGGGTGCTCTGGGCCGGTCTAGCGACGCTCATGGGGATGCTGGCCCATCACGTTTTACCGGATAATACCCTGCTCGCCGTGGTCGTGGGTGTGGGCCTTGGCATCGTCTTCGGCCTGGTCATCGACTGGGTCCTGCAGCGACTGCCTGGTCGCCGGCCCGAACAAGCTTAGTGCTCTGCAAGCGCAGCACGTTGTTGCTCCGTCAGCCGTACCGGCATCCCGGTTTCTTGGTTCACGAACACCATCGTCGAGGTCGCTTGAACCGCTACGGCGTCGTCGTCATAGAAGCGGTAGTAGATCTCTACCGAGGCGCCTTTGACTTTTGCCACCCCGACTTCCACGCGGATGGGGGTGCCTCGGTATGGCAGCTGGCGCCGGTATTTCACCGTGTGGTCGGCGATGAGCGTCATGACGCCGTCGTCAACACCGCTCAGTAAATCAATGTGAGGCTGCGGGCTGGTCTCGTCCAGGGTGCCGGTGCCGGACGGCAGCCCGAAGACTATGACGCGGGCTTCCTCCATCAACCGCACAATTTGGACGTTATTGATGTGCCCGTAGGCATCCATATCGCCCCAGCGCACGGGGATTTCAACGACGGTCATGCTCACTTGTCTGTCTCCGGATTGTCTTGGGTAAATTGTGGATAGTCGGCGCGTAGCTCTGCCACCGTGACTTGCTCCTCTGCGGTAACCGACTGTGGCCAGGCTAACGGCGGGTGCGCTCGTGGGGCGAGAATACCAAAATTTTCCAACTGAAATGATAAGGCGGCCCCGTCAGGACCATATGCCCAGGGCACGCCATCGGTAGCGCGTTGCGTTTCCTCAGCTCGCCCACCGGCCAACAGCGCTTCGGTAGCCGACAGCTGCCTGATGGCAATCGCATTGACACGACCCGGATGGTGATGTGCGAAATGTGTGTAAATCTCGGGGTCGTGTTGGCCGTCGTCTCCAATAAGAGTCCACGTCAAGTGCGGAAAGTCCGCAGCTAACCTGGCCAGGGCGCTGACTTTATGTGCCATCCCGGAGCGGAACCAGCGATCTTCGGTGGGTCCCCACGATGTCAACAGCATCGGCCCAAGTGGAAAGAGATGCCGTGTCATAAATCTGGTCAAGGTGTGCGCGACATTCCACGGACCGGTGGAAACATAAAAAATCGGGGTACCCGCGTCTTGATCCGCCAGGCGGTTGAGCATCACGGGCATCCCAGCAACCGGCCGCCGGGCGTGTTCATCAAGCAAAAACGAGTTCCACGCGGCCGTGAGCGGGCGCGGCAGTGCGGTCACCCAGACGGTATCGTCAACGTCGCATACGACGGCGCGCTCGATCTGGTCGTCAATAATTAACACGTCTTGGCTACTGGATTCCGCGCCCTCAACGTGGAGTGTTACCGTGGCCCACCCCGGGTCCAGTGCACACGGGATGCGCACGTCTACCACGCCATTGCGATCCGCACGCACGGCATGACGATACCCGTTGATCTCGACTTCGAGCTTCGCGTAGGCAATCGGCGGGGAAACAAAATTCTGCCAGCCACGTACCCCGTCGCGCACAATTTGCGCTAAATATTCGGCCTCACTCCATTCGGGTTTAGCCAACAGCACCCGAGAAAAAACCCGCACCCAGCGTGGGGAACCATATCCGGTAAAGGATAGAATTCTTGGTTTATCTCCACGACGACGGGCACGGTCGCGCCGACGGCGTTGGAAACTGTAATAACTCAGGGTGGCAAGTTGTTCTGGAGGGGAGGCTGCGTTTCCCGCAGCGCTCGACAGCCCCGGGATGGTTGGAAATCGATAAGTCTTACGACGGCGCGCCATAGTATTGCTTGTCCCACTCCTTATTCACCCACACAGTCTAATACCTTTCCACCGGAGTAGTTTATGGTGGAAACCATGACAGACCTCCGCCTTGCAGCCCTGGAAGCTGCCCGCCCGGCAGCCGAGGAACTCGCCGAAGCTTTTACCTCAGGCCAGGTAGTTGCCCGCACCAAGACGAGCCGCCACGATCTCGTCTCGGACTGGGATCAGCGTATTGAAGAGTTACTGAAATCCCAGCTAGCGGGTCAGAACACAGTCTTCTGGGGTGAGGAGACCGGGCGCGAACCGGTGACCGCACCAGGCCAAATAGAATGGATCATTGACCCCATTGATGGCACAAGCAATTTCGTTCACGGTTACCCACTGTTTTCGATCTCTCTTGCCGCGGTCATTGATCAGCACGTCGTCGCAGGGGTCGTGGTTGATCCGATGACGGGCGATGAATATTCTGCCGATGCCACCGGCGCGTATCTCAATGGCGAACCCTTTGATACTCGACCCGCCCCGGCAGAGGTTTCCCAATATAATTTGGTGACATCATTTCCGGCCGCTGAGATTTTGCAACGTACACCGCACGCAGCTGAAGTCTTTGGTGAGCTGGTGACCCGCTTTGCAACTGTTCGTCGCCTGGTGTCTGGTGCCCTAGAGATCTGTTTAGCCGCCCGCGGGGTCGCAGATCTGGTGTTAGGCGTCGATACCAAACCGTGGGATGTCGCTGCGGCATCGTATATCCTGACGCAAGCAGGCGGAACCTATCTCACCGGCCGCGGTGGTCCAAACCATCTGGCTCCCCACTATCTGGCGGTGGCACCGGGACGCTCTGGCGATACCGTCGTCGATATTTTCGACCGGATCCGCCAAATGTGACATTTCGCTGCCCAACGGTAGCACCGGGCTGTTTCAAGCATCACAATAGAGGCTATGAGCGCCTACATGTTTGAACACCAAAAAGATCAACCTGTATTGAAGCTAACGCGCCAGCAGGCGGAGTTACTGCTGCGAAACACTCGCCACGGCCGGTTAGCTTTTCTGTCGGAGGGACAGGTGGAGATCTTTCCCGTCAACTATGTCTTTGACGAGAAAAAGCTGTATTTTCGCACCGCACCAGGGTCGAAGTTGATCGCCGCAGAGGCACGCTCCATGGTCGCTTTTGAAACCGACGGGATCTTGCCAGACGAAGGCTGGTCGGTTGTTGTACGGGGCAAGATCAGTCCGGTGGCAGAAGAAGAGATCGACTATGTTCGTGGGCTGGGTCTTGCACCATGGATCCCGACATTTAAAGACTTCTTTGTCGCATTGAGCATCGAAGAGATCACCGGTCGACATTTCATCTTTGCTCGCCAACCGGAACGCGGTGATGAACGGACCTTCACCTACGACCCGCAACGCACAACTTCTACCCCACCGGAAGATCCAGATCCCACAAAGCTCTCGCGCTAAGCAGCCCACATTGCGATGACGCCGGTGGTAGCGATGAGTACCGCCATGACCGTCATCCAGAACACGGCCCAGAAATCACTGGCGACGTTCTCGTTGGCTATCCCGGCCGCCTGCACGGTGTAGCGGCGACGTTGGGATACTTGGATAAGACCCGCGCCGAGCAGAGCAATAATCACCGGCACAAAAACGATGCCGCCCACCGAGGGGTACCAGCGGATTAACAGCAGCGCGACCACGGAGGTCGCCAGTCCGGTGCGCCCCCATGACATCACGGTACGCTCCGGTTGCAGCCCCGGATCCATGTGTTGAAGGGCCCGGTGCACAGCTTTTGGGCGATCCGAAGGGTTAGAAGCCATTGGTCACCCAGATAGCGACCAGCACTGTTATGGCAGCCACAGCACAGATGAGGGCGATGAGGGGAATCCAGATGGGAATGGGCAAGGAACGTTTCTGTCGCATCGCGGCCTCGACTCGTAGCCAACGCCCCGCTGCCGAAGCCGCCAACAAACCACCCAGGATCAACAACAGGGTGCCTAAAACTTTTCTCGCCGTATCATCAAAAATTTCGTGTGTGAACGCTTCGACAGCGATACCACCCGCCAGCAACGCTAAAGACGTACGGATCCACGCCAGAAAGGTACGCTCGTTGGCTAGAGTAAATCGTGGGTCGGGGTCTTCTCCAAGATGCAGGGCTCGCGGGACGCGTTTTCGCGGTGGAGTTGTGGGCTGTTCACCAGATTCCATAATCCACAGTGTAACTCAGGGTTGGAGCCAACACGGTAGGCTGTACAGGGACCGCTTTGGTCGTGTAAAACGCAAGGAATGAGGATGTCAGGTTCGAAGAGAAACCAGGAAGTGACCGTGGCCGCAGGGCCAACGAAGTCACAGATCCGGCGCTGGCGCAGATACTTGGCTGACGAAATTGCAGAAGGCCAGATTTACCGCGATTTAGCGGCTCGGACGAAGCGTCCGGAACGAGATATTTTACTTGGCCTGGCAGATGCCGAAGACCGGCACGCACAGCACTGGCGGGATCTACTGGGTGAACATGCCAGCGTGCGCACGCGCCCGAGCTTGCATCGCGCCCTGCTACGGTTCTTAGCTCGGATGTTTGGGTCAGTCTTCGTTCTTGCACTGATGCAACGAGCTGAATCTAATACCCCATATAAACACGATTCTGAAGTCCCAGCGAAGATCGCTGCTGATGAAGCCATCCATGAAGAAGTCGTCCGTGGGCTAGCTGCTCGCGGGCGTGAAACGATGGCGGGAAACTTCCGGGCTGCAGTTTTCGGCGCCAATGACGGCTTGGTCTCTAACCTGGCGCTGGTAATGGGTATTGGAGCCACCGGGGTAGCGCCCTCCGTGGTGTTATTCACCGGTATCGCAGGTCTGCTGGCTGGCGCGTTGAGCATGGGCGCTGGAGAATATGTCTCGGTTCGCTCCCAACGGGAACTTTTAGAGGCCTCACATCCAACGCATGTGACCCTGCGCGCCGCAAAACATCTGGATATCGAACAAAACGAACTGGAACTGGTCTACCGTGCCCGAGGTATGACTCCGGCGGATGCCAGCCACCGAGCCTTAGAGCGCTTGGGCTATCTCAGTTGCGATTGCAACCCGTCCTTTTCGGCACGGCCCGATGGTTCACAGGGGCCAGAAGAAGAACTCAAGGAAGAGACTTTCGAATCAGTCGGCAACCCGTGGAAGGTCGCATTTTCTTCGTTCTTTTTCTTTGCTTCGGGCGCGATTATCCCGGTGCTCCCTTTCTTTTTTGGTGCCACCGGTCTGACCGCCCTCCTCTGGGCGCTGGGACTTGTGTCTGTAGCGTTGCTCATCACAGGTGGCATCGTAGGTTTACTCTCCGGAGCATCTCCGGTAAAACGTGCTTGTCGTCAATTGGCCATCGGGTTAGGTGCCGCCGGTGTGACCTACCTGCTGGGTATGCTCTTTGACGTGTAAGTACTGATAGGGCGTCATGTCGTCGACTTTTTCGAACATCGACCCTAGAGAACAGGTGTAACTGCGATGAATCTTCGCGAGATCCCTTTCAAAACCATGGAGGGAGCCGAATCGTCCCTCGCGGAGTTCGACGGCAAGGCATTGCTGATCGTCAACGTGGCGTCACGATGCGGTCTGACCCCGCAATATGAGGCGCTGGAGAGACTCCAGCAGCACTACGGTGAGCGTGGATTACAAGTCCTGGGATTCCCAAGTAACCAATTCCTACAAGAACTGAACTCAAACGAGGCCATCCAAGAATTCTGCTCCACTACCTATGGCATCACATTCCCGATTTTCGATCCCATCCGGGTCAATGGTCGACGCGAACATCCGCTCTATACCGAGCTGAAGAAAACTGCCGATGCCGCAGGAAAAGCGGGCAAAGTGAAATGGAACTTCGAAAAGTTCCTCATTGCACCGTCGGGCGAAATGTATCGTTTCCGATCACGCACGGTTCCTGATGATCCGGAAGTCATCACCGCCATTGAACAGAGCCTTCCACAGTAAGTAGTGCACGGCAGAAGGTCAGCGTTGTCACAGACCACCCATCTGAAGCGACTCATTGATGCTGTTCATGGTTTTGGTCGCTGGGATTGAGTTGCTGTCCGGGTTCAACGACAACGAATTGTCCCATCATTCCCTGATCCTCGTGCCATAGTAAGTGGCAGTGATACATGTACGGGGTGTCAGTATCTGTGTAGTCACTCAACCGGAGCATCAGTCGTAAATGTACCTCCGGCGGGACATACACGGTATCCTTCCACCCCGAGAGCTCGGGTGGAGGCTCCTGACCACCGATATCCAAAATTTGAAACTGTACATCATGGATATGGAAGTTATGGGGCATCTTATGAGCATTCCAGATGTCCCACATCTCGGTGGTATCCACCGTGACCACCTCATCGATCCACTGCATATCCACTGTCTTGCCGTTGATGCTGTTATTGCCTAATTCAAATTCTCGGGTGTGTTTGATAACAGAGGTCTCTAAGCCTGAGATGGCAGCCAGCTGGACCGGTACAGCCGGTGACGACGTCAGGTGCTCCCCTGCATGTAGCCGCAAGATATCCAAAGTGTCCTTTGCACCCGTTTTGTGACTCACACGTTGCGACAGCCCCAAATTCTGAGGATATGCCCGCAAGGTCATCGTCTCGTTCGGGCGCATGCTCACAAGTATTTCCGCGCGTTCACCGGGAGTTAGCAACAATCGTGGTGGATGAGTCGGCCGATCCAGCAAACCGCCGTCGCTAGCAATCATGGTGAAGGGTCGGTCGTTACTCAAACCAAAGGAGTAACTGCGAGCCGTCGAAGCATTCAGTAGCCGAGGTCGCGTCTGCTGCGCAGTGATGTCAAGGACCGGCCCTACCGTTCCATTGACGAGGGTATGTTCTGTTGAGTATTGATTGGTATGCACGATGCTTTTAGGCATGCGTAGACCGGAATGCAGGCGACGTACTAGTTAAAATTCGCTCGTCTTAAAATTCGCTCGTCCCGGCTCTCTTGTTAAAGACGAAGGGAGCCCGGACAATTTGTCCGGGCTCCCCAATCGGAAGATCTAGTCAGTGAGTGACTTAGAGGCTTTCCATAATGTTGCGCATCTTTTCAGCGGCTTCGGTTGGGGTCTGACCAACCTGGACGCCAACTGCTTCAAGTGCTTCTTGCTTCGCAGCTGCGGTACCTGAAGAACCGGATACGATCGCGCCGGCGTGACCCATGGTCTTACCTTCTGGGGCGGTGAAGCCTGCGATGTAGCCAACAACGGGTTTGGTGACGTTGTCTTTGATGTAGGCGGCAGCCTGTTCTTCGGCGTCGCCACCAATTTCACCAATCATGATGATGGCTTTGGTTTCTGGATCTTTTTCAAATGCTTCCAGAGCGTCAATGTGGGTGGTGCCGATAATTGGGTCGCCACCAATACCGATTGCGGTGGAAATACCGATGTCGGACAGTTCGTACATCATCTGGTAGGTCAGGGTACCCGACTTGGAAACCAGGCCAATTGGTCCGGTTCCGGTAATGGTCGCTGGGGTGATGCCTGCCAAGGAAACATCAGGAGTGATGATGCCGGGGCAGTTTGGACCAATAATACGAGTCTTTGGCTTGCCGTCGGCGTCGACATTGGCCTGGGAGGCAGCGAAGAATTCTGCGGTGTCCTGGACCGGAATGCCTTCGGTGATGATGACCAGAAGTTCAATTTCGGCTTCGATGGCTTCCATCGCGGCGTCTTTAGCGAATTTTGGTGGCACGAACATGACCGATACGTTGGCACCGGTTTCGGCCATCGCTTCTTTGACGGTGCCGTAAACGTTGAGGCTGACGTCGTTGCCATCGGCGTCGACGTGTTCTACGGTTTCGCCAGCGCGGCGGGCGTTGACGCCGCCGACAATGTTGGAGCCAGCCTTGAGCATCAGTGCGGTGTGTTTGGTACCCTCACCACCGGTAATGCCCTGGACGATGATTTTGGAATCTTTATTGAGGAAAATCGACATCTTTTACCTATCCCGTCCTTATTTGTTGGCCAACTCGGCGGCTTTGTCAGCGCCTTCGTCCATGGTGGCCGCAAGAGTGACCAGTGGGTGGTTGGCGTCGGCCAAAATGGCGCGGCCTTCTTCCACCTTGTTTCCGTCCAGGCGCACAACCAGTGGTTTGGTTGCCGAATCGCCCAGGATCTCCAGGGCTTTGACGATCCCGCTTGCGACTTCGTCGCACGCAGTGATACCACCGAAGACGTTGACGAAAACAGAGTTCACATCTGGGTCACCCAAGATGACGTCGAGACCATCGGCCATGATCTGTGCATCAGCACCGCCGCCGATGTCCAGGAAGTTAGCGGGGCTTGCGCCGCCGTGGTTTTCCCCAGCGTAGGCAACAACGTCCAGGGTAGACATGACCAGGCCGGCACCGTTACCGATGATGCCAACGTTGCCGTCGAGCTTGACATAGTTCAGGCCCTTGGCTTCAGCCTTGGCTTCCAGTGGGTTCTCGGTGCGCTCATCCACCAGTTCGGCATGGCCTGGCTGGCGGAAGCCGGCGTTGTCATCAACGGTGACTTTTCCGTCAAGTGCAATCAGGTTGCCGTCACCGGTCAGTACCAGTGGGTTGACTTCCACCAGGGTGGCATCTTCTTTGACGAAGACTTCACCGAGTTTGACCAAGACTTCGGCGACCTTGTCGCGCAGGTCTTCGGCGAATTTCGCTTCGGCAACGATCTTGTCTGCAACTTCGCGGTTCAGGCCGGTGATTGGAGAAACTTCCACCCGGGCCAGATCTTCTGGGCGTTCTTCAGCCAGCTGCTCGATGTCCATACCGCCTTCTACCGAGGCCATGGCCAGGTAGGAACGGTTGGCACGATCCAACAGGATCGAGAAGTAGTACTCTTCTTTGATGTCGGCGCCTTCAGCGATCATCACCTGGTGTACGGTGTGACCTTTGATGTCCATGCCCAGGATGTCTTTGGCATATTCAAAGGCTTCGTCAGCGTTCTTGGCGACTTTGACACCGCCGGCTAGTCCACGGCCACCAACTTTAACTTGGGCTTTGACCACGGTGACGCCACCGAGTTTTTCAGCGGCGGCTTTTGCTTCTTCCGGGGTTTCGGCAACGATCCCAGCCAACACGGGTACCCCGTGTGCTTCGAAGAGATCGCGTGCCTGGTACTCATACAGGTCCACGAGTTTGCAGTCCTTTTTACCTCGACAACGTTTGGATCAGATGCCCACAACAGAATGCAGCACGGCATCTGTGAGTCCGGCTTTGAAAGCCTCAGAACTCCTAAGCCATTACCTTAGTGCACCCGAGACCGTGTTGAGGAACCATGACCTTATATTGGTGATCTTCAGACCTTCTTGAGCGGCGCATAGCGCAACAGGAGCCGCTTTTCGGACTCGGCAAATTGGACGACGGCGACCGCTTTATCCCCCGCCCCTTGCACGGCAGTCACCACGCCGGTCCCAAAGGTTTTATGTTCAACAGTGTCGCCGGTCGAGACCGCGACAACTTCCTTCTGGGGATTGACTTTCGTACGCGGTTGCGGCTTGGTTACCTGGGCGCGCTCTTGTGCCTCGGTGATCCCGTCGGTGCCAGCGCGGCCGTAATTTTTCGACGACGTCGAAGCACCCCAGTGTGACCCACTAAACCGTTGGGCATCCCGGTAGCGGAAGCCTCGCGCTCCTGCATCTTGGCCAAATCCACCAAAGCCTGCCCCGAACTTGGCGGTGGCCGGGGTGCCTTTGCCCTCGCGTTCCCATTCAATGAGCTCGGCTGGGATCTCAGCCAGGAACTGGCTGGCGGGATTGAACTGATGTTGACCCCACATGCTGCGTGCCTCAGCCCGGGACACAAACAGCCGTTCGCGAGCCCGAGTCAGGCCAACATAGGCCAGACGACGTTCTTCGGCGAGTTCTTTCTCATCGGCCATGGACCGGGCATGTGGGAAGACGCCGTGTTCCATCCCGGTCAAGAACACGACCGGAAATTCTAGACCTTTGGCGGTGTGCAGCGTCATGAGCGTGACTTCGCCCATGTGATCGGCGAGCGCTTGGCCCTCAGCATCGGTGACATCAGGGAGTTGGTCCGCATCAGCAACCAGTGCCACCTGCTCTAAGAAGTCTCCAAGCGTGCCCTGTGGGTTGGCTTTATCAAATTCTCGCACCACGCCGACAAGCTCGCCCAGGTTATCGGCACGCGATTCATCTTGGAGGTCTTTAGAGTTCCGTAGCGCTTCGAGCATGCCGGTCTGTTCCAGTACGGCCTCCAGAATGGTTGCCACGGATTCGGTCTGGGCCAACTGCTGTAAGTCGTCTAACAGTTGGACGAATTTGTTAATGGCGTTGAGTGACCTGGTCGCAATCCCACCGGGAGCGTTCTTGGCATCGCGCAGTGCGGTCATAAACGTCGACTGCTGACGCGTTTGATGTGCTGCAACAAAACCTTCGGCACGCTCCCCGATCCCTCGCTTGGGTTCATTGAGAATCCGGCGCAGGTTCACGTCGTCGTCAGGGTTATCCAGCACCCGCAAATATGCCAGGGCGTCTTTGATCTCTTTGCGATCATAAAACCGTGTGCCACCAACCACCCGGTACGGGATCCCGGAGGCGATGAGCCGTTCCTCAATGGATCGGGATTGGGCGTTAGTGCGATAAAAGATGGCCATATCAGCCGGGCGGTAGTCATGGTTATCCATCAGATCATCAATCATGTCGGTGATCCACTGGGCCTCACGCGATTCTGACTCGGCCGCATAGCCGATGATCTTGTCACCGTTACCTTCCGCGGTCCACAGGCGTTTAATTTCCCGGGATGGGTTTTGAGCGATCACCGCATTGGCGGCGTCCAAAATATTCTGGGTGGACCGGTAATTTTGTTCTAGCCGGATGACGGTGGCATCCGGGTAGTCGTGTTCGAAATCGATGATATTTCGGATATCGGCCCCGCGGAAAGCATAAATCGACTGGTCAGAGTCACCCACCACGGTCAGTTGGCCGCCTTCGGTTTCCACGCCGGGCGGCTCGCCCGGGGCGCCGGTCAACTGGCGCACCAGGCGGTATTGTGCGTGGTTGGTGTCCTGGTACTCATCGACCAGCACGAACCGGAACCGGCGGCGGTAGTTATCTAAAATCGCCGGGAAGGCATCAAACATGTGGACGACATTGGCGATGAGATCATCGAAATCCATCGCGTTTGCGGTCAGCAACCGGTTTTCGTATTCCTTATACACCTCAGCGACGGCCTGGTGCCACGGGTCACCAGCGGCGGTGCCAGCAAAGGTATCGGCGTCGATCAGTTCATTTTTTAGCGACGAAATTTTGTTACGGATCGCGCGCGGTGCAAACCGGCGGGGATCCAGGTCGGCGTCTTTAGCAATCTGGGTGACCAATCGTAGTGAGTCGGTGGCATCGTAAATCGAAAAATTCGACTTCAACCCGATATGGGTTGCCTCGCGTCGCAGAATACGCACACACGAAGAGTGGAAAGTGGAGATCCACATGCGTTGTGCTGCCTGGCCGACCAGGTCCCCGATGCGCTCGCGCATCTCGGCTGCTGCCTTATTAGTAAAGGTAATGGCCAGAAATTCGTGGGGCCGGGCGTCACCAGTGGCGAGTAAATGGCCAATGCGGTGGGTCAAGACACGAGTTTTGCCCGAGCCGGCGCCAGCCACAATAAGTAGTGGTCCCCCGCGGTGGACGACAGCCTCAGCTTGTGCATCATTGAGTCCCGCGACCAACTGGTCCGCCGTGGTCTTGGCCGCCACAAGCGGGTTCTCAACGGTTGGTTCAAGGGCAAATGCGGGCGAAAAACTGGGCAAAGAAGTCTGGTGGGCCATGATGCACAAGTCTAACCGCAAGCGCCGATATTACCCCGGCGTGTTCGCGGGCTGTGGAGCGCTGGTCTTAAATTGCTCTTCAGGACTCCACTAAGATGAGGATCAGTGATCGTTCAAGACGTGGGCTACTCGACTGTATGCGGGGGCCTTGGGAATCCCGGAGGATGAGTGGCAAGAAAACGCCGTGCCAAAGACTATGCCAGTGCTGAGCCTGCACCGAAAACAAAGCAGACTCGGGCTAAGCGACCGCATCTGACGATGGCACAAGCTAAGTCAGATATCCAGCACGCCGGCCATCAAGAAGGTAGTCCCGGCATCTTGGTGTTTGCGATCCTCGCTGTCACCGTGTTTATCGGGTTCTATTATCACATCGTGGCACTTCAGGGCATGGAGCAGCTCACCGGTGGCATGGCCATGCTTGATCACCGCATGTCGGGCTTCGAGGTCGCTGATGTCGAGCGGCTGGCCGAACGCATGGACGACGACGCGATGGGACAATACAACGGGGTGCATATCACTGCCGGTCGATTATTTCCTGCCCTCATGGCCTTGGGTCTGATCGCCGTGGCCTTATGGACATTGAAAACCACCTGGGCACGATGGGGTGCAATCATCGTTGCGGTGGGCTATGCCGGACTCGAGATCTGGGCGACCATTGCTCGTGAGCAGGCTTTGCGCGACGTCACCCAAGCAAAAGTCGCGCTTGCGTCTTCCCTAACGATTGCCCAATGGCTCTTGCTGATCTTAATTATCATTTGGATCGTCGTGATGCTGGTATTGAAATTCGTAGCACGCAACAGCACCGGCTTGGCGACCTCTCTGGATGCTGAACGCGAGATCGGTGGCACCTACCGGTAAGAATGATTTCAGTGGCACAATCGTCTGGTAATCTGGCAACTTGTACCACCGCAAATGGCAGGTTAATGCCCACGCCCTCGTAGCTCAGTTGGATAGAGCATCCCTCTCCTAAAGGGAAGGTCGCTGGTTCGAATCCAGTCGAGGGCACCATCTCTATAACCTCTTGAACAGACCACAACCATACGTTTTCTCACGGGTTGCCACAACCTTATAAGTTGCTGAGTATCGACTCAGGTTAGCCTCACATACCTTGCGATGACTACGAAAAACATATTGAGTAGAGATTAGGAATCAGGGCAGACCCCGGCCCTATTCAGTTTTGCACCACATTGCAAAACTTAGGTCTGTAACAGGAAGGTTATTCATGACTGAAAATTATGCAGAATTTACGGCTCCTGGCGTTGAGATGGAAGACGCACATCGTGTAACTGAAACACTTCAGGTTCGTCTTCACGCCCTCAATGATTTGCACCTGACGCTGAAGCACGCTCACTGGAACGTTGTTGGACCAGAGTTCATCTCTGTCCATGAGATGCTGGATCCGCAGGTGGACGAAGTTCGAGGCTGGGCTGACCTTGTTGCAGAGCGCATTGCTACCATGGGGGTCGCTCCAAAAGGCACCCCTGGTGCGATCGTGACCGGTCGCGACTGGGATGACTACCCGTTAAATCGCGCCTCTAGCCTTGCGCATATCTCGGCTCTCGATGTGGTGTACACCGACCTCATCAAAGACTTCCGCACCGCCATCGCTGAAGTCGGAAAAGTCGATCCCATCTCGGAAGATATCTTGGTTGAGGTAACCCGCGGCCTGGAACTCTTCCAGTGGTTCCTGCGCTCGTTCATCACCAAGGCTGACGGTTCGCTGCAGCACGTCACCGACTAAATTACCCGGCCGCTAGAGTACAGCCATAACCGATCGCTCCCCGAGACATAGCATTACGTCTCGGGGAGTTTTTCTGCCTACATTGTTTGGGACGTGATGCGTGCCCCCGAGGCCCTCTGACTGGATCAGCCGTCACCACGTGCATCATGATGGTGTTTTGCGCGCTAACACCACAGTATCTTGGAGGGTCGCAACTTCCCCCGCCGGCCCGGTTGCTTCCCGGGAACGAAACACCGCGATCTCAACATTCCACGACGATGGATCTAACTGTAAAAGCTCAAGTTCAGACTCGGGGGTGGTGGCATCGTGATGGTGCTCTGCTGTCTCAGGATCACGGTGAGCCTGTGACCACGGTGGGAACGTAGCGTGCGAAACAACGAGCAAGTGACCCCCGTCTGCCACGTAGTTTATGGCGGCACGCAGAATACCGGGCCGGTCGAAGTCACCTTGAGAGTGTAGAAACGAACTCACCACGAGGTCATATGTTTGTTCGTTATTCCACTGGGCTAAATCTGCCACGGTAAAGCGTGCCAGCTCGGCTGGGATGTTCATAGAGCGTGCCGCTTGGACGGCCCTGGAGACGGCCACGGACGAGATGTCCACACCGGTAACGTGCCAGCCATGTTCGGCTAACCAGATGACGTCGGCGCCTTCGCCAGAACCCAAATCCAAGGCAGTGCCCGGCGTCAGCCTGGAGCCGACATCTGCAAGGACAGCGTTGACTTTCCCGGACCAGATCTGTTGGGCTTCACGATATCTGTCGTCCCAGCTGGGCTGTGCGGTCTCATGCATTATGCACGTTCACCTCGGGTGTGTGGCGCTTGCTGAAATTGGGTGGTGTATAGCTCAGCATAACGGCCATCGGCTGCCAAGAGTTCAGCGTGCGTACCACGTTCGTAGATGCGGCCATCTTCGATCACCAAAATCTCATCCGCGTTCACCACGGTTGACAACCGGTGCGCGATCACCAGGGCTGTTCGTTCTTCCAATGCCTGGTCAAGAGCTTGTTGAACGGCTGCTTCATTGGTGGAGTCCAGAGAAGCGGTAGCCTCGTCTAAAATCACGGCCTCGGGTGCTGCGATCAGCAAGCGGGCAATCGCCAAGCGTTGGCGTTCACCACCCGAAAGGCGGTATCCACGCTCGCCGACGACGGTATCAAGACCGTCGGGCATCTGCCGGACGACCTCAGCTAGGCGAGCATGTTCTAGGATCTGCCAGATCTGTTCGTCTTCGACGTTTCGGTGTCCCAGCGTCAGGTTATCCCGGATGGAGGTATGGAAGAGGTGGGAGTCTTGGGTTACCATGCCAACGCGATTGTGGATATCTTCGGCCGCAGCGTCGCGAAGATCAACACCGTTGAGGGTGATAGCACCACCCGTGACATCATAGAGACGGGTCACCAGGTTGGCGATGGTCGACTTGCCAGCACCCGAAGAGCCCACCAGAGCAACCGTCTGCCCGGGTTCCACGGTGAAATTCAGGTCGTGTAACACCTGCTCGGTTTCCCGACTATCCAAGACCGCGACCTCTTCCAAACTGGCCAATGACACTTCGGAGGCCGCAGGGTATCGGAAATCGACGTCGTGAAATTGGATGCGCACTCCCCCGGCGGGAATCGTTTTCGGGTTCTGCGGGTCTTTGATCATCGGTTGTAGGTCGAGCACTTCAAAGATCCGTTCAAACGACACCAATGCGCTCATCAGTTCAACGCGTGCGGTGGCCAATCCGGTCAGCGGCGCATACAGCCGAGTCAGGAGCAACGCCAGGGTGACGACGTCGCCTGCGTTCAGGCTACCGGTGATTGCTTGGTAACCACCGATGCCATAGACAGCGGCTAATGCAAGCGAAGATACCAGCGTCAACATGGTCATAAATACCGAGGTCCATACACTAATGCGGACCCCAGATTCACGAACGCCATCCGCACGATCTGCAAACACCTGGGACTCGTGGCGTTGTTCGCCAAAGAGCTTTACCAACGTCGCCCCGGGTGCTGAGAACCGTTCGGTCATCTGATCTCCCATGGCGGCGTTACGTGTGGCGCGTTCACGGGTCTGTACGGCAATGCGGTGACCAATCGAACGGGCAGGTAAAAGAAATACTGGCAGCAGCAGAAGCGCCACCAGGGTGATCTGCCAGGACGTGGTAAACATAACCACCAGCGTCACCCCGAGGGTCACGACATTCATAACCACCGTAGGTAACGTCCTGGCGATCGCGGTTTGGGCACCGATGACGTCGTTATTGAGACGAGAGACCAGCGCCCCGGTCCGAGCGCGGGTAAAGAACGCTACCGGCATTTTCTGCACGTGGTCGAACACGCTGGTACGTAAGTCGAATATGGTCCGCTCTCCCAGCGAGGCGGATTGCCACCGCGAGATGACATTAAGTAGCGCTTCGAGCAGTGCAGCACCGGCAATAAGGAGTGCCAAGTTGATCACGATACGGATGTCGGCTCCATCAACGATCGCGTTGACGACATCACCGGCAAGAATGGGCGACACCACGGTGAGTACCGCGCCCAGTGCCGACACGATGAGATAGAGGGTCAGTCGGGTCCGATATCGCGCAATGAATGACCATGAGCGTCCGATGGTACCGGGTTTAAGCGATTGTTGGTCTTTACTTTGACGCAGTTTCCCCAGGGCTGCCCAGCCCGCATGATTCATGCTCACGTAAGTATTTCCTCCTGCTCTTCTCCCACAGCTTCAGCACGTATCGTGCGATATTATTCCGTGCCTAGGCTCTTGGCCATAAAGCTCACGGAGGCAGCGTGGGCCTTGTCGAACCCAGCCATACCGGTGCCTTGTGCAATGCCAGCCGCGTAACCTGCAATGAATCCAACCACGAGCTTATCGGTTTGCTCATCGTGATCAATTGCATCTGCGATGTGCCGAAGTGTCGCAATATCGACTTGGACCGATTCGATTTCAAGTGCGCTGAGCAAATTGCTAGCCCAATCGGGTAGAGGTTGTGTCATGTGTCGATGCTTTCTGTTAAACACAGCAAGGTCCCTCCTGATTATCAGGAGGGACCTTGTTGTGCAGTTGTAAGGAAAAACCTAACCTACGTAGGTGTAGTAGCCCATCAGTGGGTTGCGGTTGACGCTGTGCAAGATAGTGCCGACCGAAGGGTTCTGAGCGCCGATCATCTGACCGTTTCCAACGTAGATTCCAACGTGGGAACCACCGTTTTGGAAGACGAGGTCACCTGGTTTCGGGCTGGCAGTGCGAACGAACTGGCCGGAACCCAAGATAGCCGAGGTGGAAGATGGAATATTGATGCCTGCTTGAGCGTACGCCCATGCGGTGAATCCGGAGCAGTCCCAGCCGCCTGGGCCTTTACCACCCCATACGTATGGGGTTCCGACGCCGGAGTATGCAGCAGAGACGACCGCACCGAGCGAACCAGATGCGGTGGACTCTGGAGCGCTTGGAGCTTCCTGAGTGCTAGCAGACTGGGTCTGAGCGTCGTTGTCGGTTTCGCTGGTGCTGTTGTTAGCAGCTGTTTCGTTAGTTACTGGAGCGAGGTCTTCTTCGACTTCCTCAACGACAGGCTCTGGAGCACGTGTTGATTGAAGCTCCGCGCGACCAAGATCAAGACGTACCGAGTCAGCGGTAATAACGTCGGCTTTGCCCGACGTGCGTTCCAGTTTGAAGTTTGTGGCTGGCAGAGTCGATGTTTCACGATCGGTCTGCACAGGTGCAGCATTAGCTGCTGGTGCTACGGTCAACACCATTCCCGAGGCTGCCGCAATCACAGCAGCTTGGCGACCCGAGCGGCCAATGGCCTGAGTGACGGCTTCTAGCGTGGCGCCCTTCTCAGGAGTTGCACGGTGACGTGCAGTTGAAATGCGCTTCGACACTTAGTTTACCTCTCTCATGTGCTTAGTGGCTTCCGCCCCACTCCGCCACGAACAATGTTTTACAACTGCTGTGTTTTGCCCACCCAGCCGCGGAGTGTAAAAGCAAGCTGGTGGCCGGTGCTGAATCACATTCTGTTATCAACACCGAGAGCTAGCTTAGTAGAACCATAACGAATTGTCACATTCAGATAACAATTCGTGGATTCAATCTCTGAAATTATTCTTTAGATCCGCACCAGCATGCGGTGAGGACTAAAATAACAAGTTGTTATTTTTCTTTGTCGAATCGTTATTTTCGATCCGAACGGGGGCTGTTTGGAGCCTTAAAGATCACGATTAAGTCACCGGACTCGGACTACGCGCACATGCACAGCGGTATCTTCAGAAATCTCGAGACCTAGTTCCGAAATATCTTCAATTTCTCCGGGAAGCTCAGGACCGCGCTCTACTGTGCGAACGGCGACGTAGCCGTCAGCGGGTTCTGCGACCAGGGTTGCGCCTGGCTGGATGCCAGCGGCAGCAAACTGCGTCAGGAGTTCGGGGTCAGTCTGGATGGCTTCCGTGAGAACTTTTACCTCGAACGTTCCAGCTTGTTCTAAGGCGACGGTGAGAGGCTCGCCTTGATAGGGTTGCGGATCCAGGCCTGTGGCAGGCCCACCCAGTTCTTCAAGCAGCGGAATCTGGTTGCCAAACGGAGAGTTCGACGGTGAATCCAGTAAGACCATCAGCCGCGCCTCAACCTGGTCGCTCATGACGTGTTCCCATCGACAGGCTTCCTCATGAACAAAGGGCCAATCCAACCCAATCACGTCCGACAATAGACGTTCGGCCAAACGATGTTTCCGCATGACGGTGGCGGCTGCTTTCAACCCCTCTTCCGTGAGCTCAAGCCTCCGATCCGGTGCAACATGCAAGAGTCCATCGCGTTCCATACGCGCTACAGTTTGCGAAACGGTTGGGCCGGAATGATCGAGTCGTTCGGCAATCCGCGCTCGCAACGGTGCAATGCCTTCTTCCATCAGTTCATAGATGGTGCGTAAGTACATTTCCGTTGTATCAATCAGATCGGCCACTGCCACATTCCCTTATCCCGATATGCGTCTTCAGTATTCTGTAATCACCAATCATCATACGGTTGCTGCGAATTCTCGGCCAGAATTTATCCACAGGCACTCGTATTCAGTGTTTTGTTAACCACATTTTGGATCAAACCGTAGTCATATGTTGGCTTATTCTGATGTTTCAGGCTTGCCGGAGCCCACAATAGAAACGTATTCTGCCACCTTGCTCTAAGGAGTAGCCCATGTCCACACCGACCATCGAAATCCCCGAGAACCTCAAACCAGCGGATGGTCGCTTTGGTGCTGGACCATCGAAGGTCAGCACTCAACTGTCTCAAGCGGTTGCTGCAGCAGGCGCGAGCCTACTAGGAACCTCGCACCGTCAGCCACCAGTGCGCAACTTGGTTGCATCCGTCCAAGAAGGAATTACCCAGCTGTTTAGCGCACCAGAAGATTATCGGGTGGTCTTAGGCGTGGGCGGTGCTACAGCGTTTTGGGATATCGCTACTTTTGGGCTCATTCGCAATAAGGCCCAACACCTGTCCTTTGGCGAGTTCGGCTCGAAGTTTGCCAAAGCAACAAATAATGCCCCCTTTCTTGAAGACTCTGTGATTTTGCAGGCGGATCCTGGCTCTCGTCCTACGCCGCGCGCTGAGCACAACGTTGACGTCTATGCTTGGCCACATAACGAGACCTCGACGGGTGTCGCAGCACCGGTCCACCGCGTCGATGGTGCTCATGACGACGCGCTCGTCCTTATTGACGCGACGTCCGGCGCTGGTGGACTACCGGTTGATGTCAGCCAATCGGATGTGTACTACTTCTCGCCACAGAAAAACTTCGCATCGGACGGCGGGCTGTGGTTGGGCTTGTTTTCCCCTGCAGCCATTGAGCGTGCAGAAGAAATTGCTGCATCCGATCGCTGGGTTCCCGACTTCTTGAACCTCAAGACCGCAATCGATAACTCGGCAAAGAACCAGACCTACAACACTCCGGCCCTAGCCACGTTGATCATGCTGGACGAACAACTCAAATGGATGAACACCAAGGGTGGCTTAGATTTCGCGACCACCCGGACCAAGGATTCTTCCGACCGGTTGTATAACTGGGCCGACGCTTCCAGCTACGCTACGCCGTTTGTGACTCGCCCGGAGGACCGTTCGCAAGTCATTGTCACCATCGATTTCGATGAGACCGTAGACGCGGCAGCCGTCGCTTCGATACTGCGCGCTAATGGCATTGTGGACACTGAACCGTATCGCAAACTCGGCCGCAACCAGCTACGTATAGCAACCTTTGCAGCCATCGACCCGGAAGACATCTCCGCGCTGACCGCCTGCATCGACTACGTTGTAGATCGCCTCTAAGCACGAATAACAACCAGTTCTGGCCGGTAGCGACAAACAATATTCTCTGTCGCTACCGGCCAAGGTCGTTTAGGTAGAACATTAAAACCACAATGCGATAACCTGAGAAGCATCACAGTCAAGATAAATAAAAAGCACTGCCGCAGCAGTGCTTTTTATCAGGTTTAGCTCTCAGTGTCAGGCTTCGTATTCGAGCCCGCAGACTTTTTCTTCTGCTTCCTGCGAGCCGCTTGCTGCCGCGCCCTGCGACGCTTGGCTTCCCGGCGGGCCTGTTTTGCTTTGTCGGTATGGTCTTTAGTTACCGGTCTCTCAGTCGAGGCGACCGACACTTCTTCAACGGCCTTCGGTCCAAAGCCTGCGGCCTCCAGTGCTTTAGCTGGATCCTCGCCAGCAGCGATCGCATCGAGACGGATGCGCTCTTCTGCTGAGGCACGATCACGCCACGGCACCCATGCTGGAGCAAGTAACGCACCCTCGCCGGGCAACATGCCAGTTTCGCTAATCGTCACCATCTTGGAACGTGGGGCACGTGCTAGCGTGACAAAAAAGTGCCAGCCGCGATAGCCCGGGACATGGGCGGCAAACCGGTGCGTGACGACGCGTTCATCATCGGCGGTCGTCCCCAGGTGTTCGCCAATGTCGCCGTCATAGCCTTCCAACGCCTCTCGGGCGATATCAACAGCGTCTGCCAAGACGGTATCAACCCGTGGCTTACGGCTCATGCTGCGGGGCGGCCCAAACGTCGGATAGACAGGTTCAGTATTGGTAACGGTATCTTCAGCGACATCAGGCATCAAATGCATCAGCCACCCTTCGCATAATGGTGGCCATTTGCTCGGCCTGTTTAGTTGCTGGATAGCGCCCTCTGCGTAGCCCAGTCGAGGCGTTGTCGAGCATGCGGATCAGATCGTCCACGATGCCGGCCATATCTTGTGCTTTGGGCCTGGTGGCCCGGACGACCGAGGGTAATTTTTCAAGAACTTCGACGGACAGTGCTTGTGGGCCGCGTCGTGAGTCGACAATGCCAAATTCCACCCGGGTTCCCGGGCGCAGTTGGGTTACCCCGGATGGCAAGGCTGACGACGGCAGATGGATATCATCGCCGTCATCGGTGGTAATAAAACCAAAGCCCTTTGTATGGTCGTAAAATTTCACTCTGCCGGTTGGCATGGATCTACTATTCCTTCGTCACGTGCATCATTCACAAAGGGTCCCCGTCACACATCCCTTGCAGGTGCGGTTACAGGAACCCTCAAAGCCTATCGGAGGCCAGTATAGTGCCTTTGCTCCCGAATCTTCGCAATGATCGGCCACCTGTGCTGCAAGCGTAGAATAACGCCCATGACCACCCAAAAATCTCGAAACTTAGACGCGACACCCGCCTGGATTGCAGCCGTGTTGTGGATCGGGGTAGCCATTGTTGTTGTCTCATTCCTCGCGCTGATTGGCGTGTTAGTGTACTACTTCGCCGGCGTCACCCCTGCCACTTGGCTGTTTTGGCTGGCCCTGTTGGCCTTTCCAACAGGTTTCATCTTGATGCTCGTGGCTCTGGTGGGGAATGTATTCGTGCGCAGAAAACGGCAGCACGCACCGCACTCCATCCAGTAAACACACAGCAACCTCACAGGTTAGTTTTTTTAGAATAGGCGTATGACGTCGCAATCTTATGAAGCAAAACTCCTAGTCGTCGATGATGAACCGAACATCCGCGAACTACTGTCCACCTCTTTACGGTTCGCCGGATTCGAAGTTGTTGCCGCTGCTAACGGCCGTGAAGCGCTCGAAGCCGCTGAGGCCCATAATCCTGATCTGGCGGTGCTTGATGTCATGCTGCCGGACATGGACGGCTTCACTGTCACCCGGAAACTGCGCGCCTCAGGCCGCTTTTTCCCAGTCGTGTTTTTGACCGCACGAGATGAAACCGAAGACAAAGTCACCGGACTGACCGTTGGCGGTGACGACTATGTGACCAAACCGTTTAGCCTCGATGAAGTGGTGGCTCGAATCCGTGCCGTGTTACGCCGCACGGCTCCTGCAGAAGACGACGATGCGATGTTGATCGTGGATGATCTGGAACTCGATGACGACGCTCACGAAGTTCGACGCGGTGGCGAAATCATTGATCTGTCCCCCACCGAGTTCAAACTGCTGCGCTATTTGATGATGAATCCCAACCGGGTGCTCTCCAAAGCTCAGATCCTGGATCACGTCTGGGAATACGACTTCAATGGTGACGCCTCAATCGTGGAATCCTACATTTCCTATTTGCGACGGAAAATCGACGTCGAAGATCGGCCCAAGATGATTCAAACCAAACGCGGGGTCGGATATCTCCTAAGGACACAAGACAAACGCTAGATGGCCACGCCCCAACCGCTGCAATGGATAGCCCGCCGATGGCAGGCTACTTCGTTGCGCACCCAGCTCACGCTGATCACCGGGCTCCTAATGGCCCTCACGGTGGCCCTGACCGCAATCTTGACGGCGTCGTTATATCGCCAGGAACTGATCCGACAGATCGATGAGGACATCTTCACCAACCGTCACAACGTGTCGATGTATTTGACTTCAATGGGCTCCGCCGGACCATATGAGACCGGAAGTTTCGAACAAACGATTGTTCGATTTTACGGTGAATCCTGGAACAACGACGGCGAATTCGTGACCCGAATTTACGCTGAAGGATCAGACGTCCCCGATATTGAACCGCTGACTGCCCGCCAGGCGGCCGCCCACGGTTCGACCCCGTTCAACGTGCCGGGGTTGGCGATGCCTCAGCATCAGTGGCGGGTACAGATTTATCGCCTCGAGTCTGACAGCGGCACCGTGGCCATTGCCTTACCTCTAGACCCCGTAGAACGTTCGGTCGAACGGGTGACCACCCTGGTCATTACCATCGGGTTTTTGGCAACACTAGTCGTCACCATGATCGCCTACGGGCTGGTAACCACGGCGTTTCGCCCACTGAACAGGGTGGAGCGAACCGCCGCCGGTATTGCGGCTGGTGATCTATCCAAACGTGTCCCCAGCGGGGCACCGGACACCGAGGTCGGGCGCCTGTCGCGGTCCCTGAACGCGATGCTGGCGCACATCGAAATTGCCTTCCGTGCGAATGAACAATCCGAAGAGCGCATGCGACGTTTCGTCCAGGACGCCTCTCACGAGCTCCGCACCCCGCTGGTCACAATCCGGGGCTTTTCGGAATTGTATCGCCATGGCGCGCTGTCTTCTGAGGAGGATGTATCCACCGCGATGGGTCGAATCGAGTCTGAAGCCAAACGCATGACCCAGCTGGTCGAAGACCTCCTGACACTGGCCCGACTTGATGAGCAACGCACGATGGATATTGATCCTATTGATCTGTTGCAACTGGCATCCGATCTGGTGCTCGATACGAGAGCAACCGCACCGGATCGCCACATCACTCTAACCGGCCTCACCCCGGGATCCTCGCCGCAGTCAGCACCCACCCTGGGTGATGCCAACAGACTACGACAGGTCATTTCGAACCTGATGACCAACGTGTTGCGATACACCCCGGGTGGCACCGCCATTGAAATCGCAGTGGGCACTGCACCATCCGAAAACGGTGCGGCCACCGAGTCCATCATCAAAATTTGTGACCACGGGCCAGGTATCTCTGATAGTGATGCCGAAAAAATTTTCCAACGCTTCTACCGTGCCGATACCTCACGAGATCGAGACACCGGCGGCAGTGGCCTGGGGCTAGCCATCGTGGCTGGTATCGTCAGCCAACACAACGGCACCGTGAGACACGAAGAGACACCGGGCGGAGGTGCCACCATGGTTGTCCGACTCCCCTATCACCCCATGGATCATGACGACGATGATGACTGGGGTTCCGAAGACGAGACTGACTTCTCCACAGCCGAATAAAGCGGCCGCGGATTGTCCACAGTACTAAGCACAGCTCGCCCACCCCAGCTGGCACCTTTCTAGGCTGGCGGCACCGCATCACATCCGTGATGAACCGTCGATAGAGGAGGCCCTGATGGCTCGTATTCAGATTGATGTCCAAGAACTTTTTGCCAAAGCCAGCAATGTCCAATCCACCGCTGATCGTATCCAAGCCGAAGTCAACACGATGGATGCTGCCTTACGTCAGCTCCAAGAGTCTTGGGTCGGGCAAGCCTCTTCCAATTTTCAAGGGGTAGTCACCGAATGGCGAGCCACCCAGCAGCGTGTTGAAGAGTCGCTACGTTCTATCCGAGAAGCGATGCAACACGCAGGTCAGCAATACGAAGCCACGGAGCAAGCAAACGCTGCAATGTTCCGCGGGTAAAAAGATCCACGCAAACCTTCGCCCGGTCCCCTGACATGGCACCGGGCGAAGGGTTTGGTGGGTAGGCTAGGGGCATGGCCATACTGATCGACCCCGCACGGTGGCCAGCCCATGGCACCGTGTTTTCTCATCTCGTCTCAGATGAGTCCCTTGAGGAACTGCATGCTTTTGCTCGTGCAAACGGGGTCCCACCAAATGCCTTCGACGGCGACCACTACGATATCCCGGTGAGTCAGTATGAAGCGCTTGTCTCAGCTGGAGCCCTGGAAGTCTCAGGTTCCGAGCTGGTCCGCCGTTTAGTGAAATCCGGGTTACGCATTACTGCCGCCGAGCGGGCTTCAAAGCTGGAGAAGATTCTGCATCAACGCTTTGATCGGCTTTTACCCAATACTTCTGAACTCGATCGCGGACCAATCTGTGATGCCCTGATTGAGCGCTGGGGTGAAGAGCACCGTCATTATCATGACCTGACGCACCTGATGTCTGTGCTCAAAAATATCGATTACTTAGAGCGTCAGGGTGAACCGATGGGACCTTTTCCTCGAGCTGTCAAGCTCGCTGGCTGGTTTCACGATGCGGTCTATCGTGCCGACCCGGTTCTGCCTCCTGGCCAAGATGAAGAAGACTCCGCCCGTCTCGCTGAACGCGTCTTACCCGAACTCGGCGTTCCTGGTCCGGAAATTTTAGAAACTGCTCGACTGATTCGGCTCACGTTCACGCATGACCCTCATAAGGAAGATTACGGCGGCAAAGTGTTATGTGATGCTGATCTTGAGGTGCTGTCCCGCAACTCGGGGGCTTATCAGCGCTATCAGGAAGGCATTCGTAAAGACTTTATTCGAGTCAGCGACGAAGTTTTTGCCACCGGTCGAGAAAAATTCTTGCGCCGCATGTTGGCACGCAACCCGATTTTCAATACGCCTACTGCACGACGACGCTGGGAACGATCTGCGCGTCGGAATCTTATGTCAGAGTTATATCCACGACGAGGTAAATCTCAGGATTGAGTCTCACCAGGCGTGGTACGTCCGGTGAAATGATCCATCGTCGTATTAATCCCCAGCAGGTCACTTACCTGATCCGCTACTGGGACCGGCAAGAGCTGAAGCCACTTGGCCAGCGCAGCTGTCGAGGGTAAAATTAGCTGGCGCTTGCCGGATTCTATGGCGCGGAAGATTTTGTGCACCACGGTTTCAGATTCGAGGATAGGGAGCAACACATTCGGCGAGCTGGCACCATCGAACATCCCGGTATCAACATAAAAGGGATGGACCGATAGCGTATGAATGGCATGACCGTAGTGGCGCATCTCGGCGCGCAACGACTCCATGAAACCGTGTGCCGCCCACTTAGAGGCAGCATAATCAGTCTGACGGGCAACTCCGATAAGCGATGCTGCTGAAGCGACCACTGTGATAGACCCGAAGTTATTAGCGACCATATTTGGTAGGAACTGTCGGGTCACCCGATATAGCGCCAGGGTGTTGATTTGGTAGGTGCGCTCTACGTCGTGGTGGTTTTGTTCTAGAAACGTTTTCCCGGTCACGATACCGGCGTTATTGATGAGAAAATCAATTCCGCCGATACGTTGGCGCACCGCTGCACCCGCAGCATCAACGGATTCGTCATCGGCGAGGTCGACCACATCATAAGAAGCATCGACACCGTAGGCTAAAATCTCGTCGACCGTATCGCGAGCCGACTGTTCATTGATGTCCCATACCACGATATGAGCTGCGTTGCGCTGTGCTGCACCACGTGCTAGGAGCCGCCCCAGTCCGGATCCTGCACCGGTTACCAGTACCGTTTGGGCACGCATGGACAGATGCCGTTCTGCACGTTTGCGATACCAAACACCAGCGGCGCCAATAGCACCTGCCGTGACGCTCAGGTTGCGAACGGCTCGTAAAAGTTTACCCACGACTCTTTCCTTTCTTGCCTACTCTCGCTATATTCTACAAACCTGCACAGTACCCGGTGGGTTAAACACCGATGTCCCGGTCGTGTGACCGGGACATCGAGAAGATGGGTGTATCTTCGTGTGTTGCTTGCCAGCAAGCAGTCTTACATCATGCCACCCATGCCACCCATACCGTCCATGCCAGCGGCTGCAGCCGCTGGATCGACTGGTTCTGGTTTGTCAGCGATGACAGCTTCAGTGGTCAGGAATAGGCCTGCAATTGAAGCGGCGTTCTCCAGCGCGGAACGAGTTACCTTGACCGGGTCGTTGATGCCAGCTTCTAGCAGATTGATGTATTCGCCGGTTGCGGCGTTGAGGCCGTGTTCTGCTGGCAGATTCTTCACCTTGTCGACGACCACACCTGGTTCAAGACCAGCGTTTTGGGCGATCTGCTTCAGCGGAGCTTCAACACCAATCTGGACGATGCGAGCACCGGTGGCTTCGTCATCAGCCAGCTTCAGGTCAGCAAAGGCGGTCTGAGCAGCTTCGATCAGTGCCACGCCACCGCCGGCTACGATCCCTTCTTCAACAGCGGCTTTCGCGTTACGAATCGCGTCTTCGATGCGTGCTTTGCGTTCTTTGAGTTCGACTTCGGTGGCAGCACCGGCGCGAATTACAGCTACACCGCCGGCCAGTTTGGCCAAACGTTCTTGCAGTTTTTCACGGTCGTAATCGGAATCGGTGTTTTCGATTTCGCTACGGATCTGGCTAACACGACCAGCGATCTGGTCGGAGTCGCCAGCACCTTCAACGATGGTGGTCTCATCCTTGGAAACGACAACCTTGCGGGCAGTGCCCAACATGTCCAGGGTCGCGTTTTCCAGGGTCAGGCCAACCTCTTCGGAGATGACTTGGCCGCCGGTCAGGATGGCGATGTCGTTGAGCATAGCCTTACGACGGTCACCGAAGCCTGGGGCTTTGACAGCAACAGACTTGAAGGTGCCACGAATCTTGTTGACAACCAAGGTTGCCAGGGCTTCGCCTTCGACATCTTCAGCGATGATCAGCAGTGGTTTGCCCGACTGCATGACTTTTTCCAAGATGCCAACCATGTCACGAGCGTTGGAGATCTTGGAGTTGACGATCAAGATGTAGGGGTCTTCCAGGACTGCTTCCTGGCGTTCGCCGTCGGTGGCGAAGTAGCCAGAGATGTAACCCTTGTCGAAGCGCATCCCTTCGGTAAGTTCCAGATCCAGGCCAAAGGTGTTGGACTCTTCAACGGTCACAACGCCTTCTTTACCAACCTTATCCAGAGATTCAGCGATAATACGACCGATTTCGTCGTCGCCGGCCGAGATGGAGGCGGTGTTTGCGATCTGTTCTTTGGTTTCGACTTCGCGAGCCTGTTCCTGCAGCGCTGCAGTAACAGCCGTAACAGCTTTGTCGATTCCGCGGCGCAGGGCGATTGGGTCGGCGCCGGCGGCAACGTTGCGCAGGCCTTCAGAAACCAGAGCCTGGGCCAAAACGGTTGCGGTGGTGGTACCGTCACCGGCTACGTCATCGGTGCGCTTGGCAACCTCTTTGACGAGCTCGGCACCAATTTTTTCGTAGGGATCTTCGAGTTCGATTTCTTTAGCGATCGACACGCCATCGTTGGTGATGGTGGGAGCGCCCCACTGCTTCTCAAGTACGACGTTGCGCCCGCGTGGGCCCAAGGTAACCTTGACAGCCTCAGCTAGGGTGTTCAGACCCGTTTCGAGGCCGCGGCGAGCTTCTTCGTCAAATGCAATGGTCTTAGCCATGTATTGCACGGTCCTTTCGGGACGATTAGGTGTTCCACACCTGCACCACAGTGCCCGCGACGGCAAACCCTGACACCTAACCGGGTGGCGGTGCACAGGGCTTCAGCTGATGGTGAGGTAATCCCTCCGGGTTGACTTTGGCAGTCACACCAGGAGAGTGCTAAATCTATTTTTAGCACTCGGAGCACTCGAGTGCAAGTATCGGCTGAAGTGTTAGTTTGCCGTTAAGACCACGAGCACACCGTCTACCGAGGGTTCATACACCGCAACGGCGCCGATCTCTTCGGCAACAGCTCGCGCTGTGGCTTCGTCAGACGAGAAATACACGGTGGTTTGTGACGGGACATTTCCGCTCCAGTTATCCGCGATCGGAACGTTAAACCCTGCCCCGCCGAGTTCTTGTGCAACCGAAGAAGCATAACCTTGGATATTCGAAGCGTTATAGACCCCGATCGGTAACGAATAATCGACTTCTTCCGGTTCGTCGGTCTCTTCCTCAGTGGGTTCAGGTGTCGGCGAGGGCTCTTCAGGCTCTTCAGACTCTGACTCTTCAACCGGCTCCGGCTCGATGAGCTCTTCGGTCTCGTCAGGATCTTCCGTCGGCTCCGGTTCGGCAGACTCTTCCTCAACCGGATCGGTCGCCGTCTCGGTGGGCTCCGATGCCGCAAGATTCAGCGGATCGCTCGGTGCCAGCCACAAATATGATCCGATCCCGATAGCTAAGGCTGCGCCGCCGGTCAGAATAATTGCGTTGAGCTGTCCGGCGCCCTTAGGGGTCGAAAACTCTTTGCGGTGGGCCCCTTGCTGGGTGGTATACGGTTCGACGTCGTCGAAGCGGTCACGAGGATACTTGGAAGTAGTCTGGACGTCCTGGCTCAAGATGCCATACCTTCTGCACGGTGCATTGTGGAACGGGAATTCAACAGGCGCTCGACCAGCATCGGATCATAGGCATATGCTTGCTCCGTGGTGATCAGTCGCGCCAGTTTTTGATAGTACCTGGTCGGCGTCATGCCAAAAGTATCGGAAATATCCCGATCCTTGGCACCTGCATAATGCCAGGAGCGTTTTTCAAACTCCAGCATCTGCTGGTCGATCTCGCTCAACCCAGCCATGCTTCCCCTCTCAGATCATTCATCGCCACCAGTCTAAACTACCGTATGTCGTTCGATTCGTTAGGCTAACCGCATGACCATTTCTGCTTGGCCCGAAATCCATCCGTCGTGGTATCCGATCCTAGAACCTGTGTCCGATCAGCTGCAGGGGCTCATGGAGCACATCGCTGCGCGTCGTGACGACGGCGAGCACATCGAACCTGCGCCCGACAATGTGCTGCGTGTTTTCCACATGCCCTTCGACGCCGTCAAAGTCGTCATTGTCGGTCAAGATCCCTACCCGACTCCGGGGCATGCGGTAGGCCTAAGCTTTGCTCTGCACCCGGATGTGCGACCGCTAGCCCGTTCACTGGTCAATATTTACAAAGAGCTCGAAGACGATCTGGGTATCGCCCCGGCTGCCACGGGCGACCTCTCGGGGTGGGAAGCTCAGGGCGTATTTCTACTCAACCGGGTGCTCACGGTCACCGCGCATGCTGCCGGCTCGCACAAGGGCTTGGGGTGGGAAGCCATCACTGACGCGGTCGTGGATGGTCTGGCCGCCCGCGGCACTGCCCTGGTGGTGATCCTATGGGGCGGACAAGCCAAAACCTTGGCCACGCGCTTCCACGACGACGACACCCTGGTCCTCACTTCGGCTCACCCATCCCCGTTGTCTGCACGCCGGGGTTTCTTTGGCTCAAAACCGTTTTCCAAAACCAATCAGTTCCTGGCTGACCACGGTGTCGAGCCCATCGATTGGGCCGCCAATTCGTTAGAGCAGCCTACACAGTCCGAACTGTTCTAACGTCACTGCGAGCGCTCGCCTAGCGGTGGCCTGCTCGCCGTCGTTCATTGGATTTCAGCCCGGTGGTCAATGGCCGTGCCAGGGAGTCACCTAACACCAGTCCCGTTGCCATGGCCATGATGATCACCGAGGCTTGTAAAAGAACCATCACCCCGCCTGACATCATCTCCACGTTCGTGCCGATCTCATACATCGCCCGAAAGATCATCAGCCCTGGCAGCAAGAAAATGCCGGCCGGGACCGCGACCACCAGCTGGGGAGCACCCAGGCTCAACGCCACAATGCGAGCGCAGAACCCGACGACGACGGCTGCTGCCGCCGGGGCGATGCTGGGACCGAATCCTAGGTCCACGGCGCCCGCGTAGACGAGGTAGCCCACCGCTGAGACGAGACCGGTGGGCAGTATCAGGCGCATGCGTGTTTGTTCGGCAATCGACATCCCCATCGCTGCGATGGCAACGATAAGAGTAATCAACCAGTGCGGGTACTGGCGCGAGGGCATTGCGGTGATGTCAATTTCGGGTGCGCCCAGCATACTGACCGCTACAATGCCGATGGCAATACCGGCCACGAGCCCCACATAGACCAGGGCTGAGGAGACTATACGCCCAGCCGAGGTGACAGGGAACCCGTTAATACCGTCCTGGAGGGCAGACACGATGCGTAATGCTGGGACGAGGGTCAATAAGGAGGCGGCAATCATCAGTGCCGGGTCTCGGAACACCTCGGACCAATACAGGCCAAAGGCGATCAGCGTTGCCATGAGCCCACCGGCCATGGTGGCAAAAACATCCGGAGCCCGCAATCGACCCATCACGTGCACGGTGGCCATGATCAGCGATGTGACGCCCATGGTCAGCAGGGCCGAAAACCAGGAACCGCCGATGAAGATCACAAACGCCGAAGCCCACACACCATTGGCAAAGAACGACATCCAGGTGGGGAACGTTTTCTTGCGCTGTCGAATTGCGGCCAACCGCGCATGCGCGTCGTCACGCTCGACCTCACCGGCCGCGATCTCGGTGACCAACTGGTGTAGGTCAGCCAAACCTGCATAATCGGATCCCCACGTGCGGACTACGCGCTGGTAGGTCGCGGGGGGTTCACCGATCGGCGCGAAGTTCAGCGAAATAGACTGGTTGGTGATATCGACCTCAGCATCGAATACCCCGTAGGCCTGGGTCACCACGATGATCGAGGTTTCCACCTCCAGAGCGCCGGCACCAAACCGAAACATGGTTTCGCCTAGCTTGAGCGCCAACAGCATCGTGTTGTGCGCTTCTTTAGCTTCGGCGACCGCTTTATAGCGTGCTCCGGTCAGCTGATAGGGAGAGTCTTGGAGCCGATCTACCAGCCGCAGCGCTTGAGTCGGCAACGATTCGGTGTAGGGGGCATATTCCTCGGTAAAACTGGCCCGGCCGCCATCGTGGTCACCGCTTTTGTCTTTGGTACGATCCGTGAAACCTTGGAAGGCTTGGCGCCAGGTCGTCAGTGCCGGGAATTTCCGTGTGTCCGGGGCTGGTTTTTCCTGAACGTAGGCGGCTTCTTGTTCGGGCTTGGGAAGTTCGCGTAACGGTGCGACTGTCTCGGGCTCGTCCCCGGCGGCTAAGACCGACGTCGGAACCAGATCTTCTGGAACCGTCTCGGGTTCAGTCACCTGTGGGGCCATCTGGCGGGCATCCACATCTGGGTTCGGCAGGGTCACCGCCGGGCGTATCACCGGGAGAATACTCACCTCGGCGGGTGGCTCCTGCGGGTTGTGGAGATTATCCACCGACTCTTGACCGTTTTGTGGTTCCATCTGCTCTTCAGTTTCAGATACACCGCGTTGCTCGTTGGCCACAGCCGCCCTCCCTCCAAGGAAAAGTCCCGGGGTTTTCCACCCGGGACTCCGGGATCGTGGTTCGTTGCACAGCAGCTGAACCAAGGATCCCAACACGCAATTACAGTATTAGAATCCCATACTTTTGGCAGTGCTCCAAACCGCGAAACGGCGAAGAAAAACCGAGGATCTGACTAGTCAATATTGTCGAATGCGTAGTCGATTTCGGAGTCCTGAAACCCCGCGTATTCCATATATTCGCGCAGTTGCTCGCTGGAGTGGTCATCAAAGGTTTCTTGGTATGACTCTAGCGCTTGGACTGCTTGTTGGTTGTAGTCAATGTCGAGGTTCTCCAGCGCATACTGAACTTCGTCGTCGATGAAGCCCGCCCGGTTGAGATATTCTTGTATTTCTTGTGCCGAGTATCCGCTGTATTCACTATCACTCATCTGCTGAGCAGTACCCAGAGCTTGTTCGTTCCAATCAACGCTCAGATTATTTAGCGCATATTCGATGGCCTCATTTTGGTAGCCGTCGTAGCGTAGAACATCAATAAGATCCGTGGGCCCATAGTGTGAATAGTCGGCGTCGATACGTTCCTGGACTTTTGCAAGTGCTTGTTCCTGACTGCCGCCGTCCTGGAGCACAAATCTGCCATCGTCAGAACGCTCGAGCTTCGTGTCCTCCAGGCTCAAGGAATCTTCGGGAGCCAGGGGTGCTGCAGGTGTATCGGTGCCCGGCTGTTGAGCGAGGTCGTCATGCGAGCGCTCATTGGTGACTACTGCCAGACTAATGGCGGCCACGCCCAAAATAAGGACCACAAGAATCGTGATGAACCACCACTGCTTGTAGAAGGGTCGGGTGGGTGGCCGACCGTTAGAAAACTGGGTCGCCTGGTGCCAGGCGGTCGGGTTATTTGGGTCGTAGTAATGCTGGGCCGGATCATAGTATTGGCCAGCTTGGTGTTGACCAGTTTGCCCCTGCCAGTGCTGCGATTGATTCGAGTCGTGACCCGCAGGAGGTGCCCATGGTTGAGCATTGTCTGAGGTGGTGTGATGATGCGTCATATTCATTCCTTATATTTTGCTTTTCACCGTATCACCGCCGCCTCCGCGCAGGGGTTATTCTGACGTGCCAAGACGACAATGGTAGCGAGCCTGCAAAGGCCCGAGGAAACCTGGGTTCCAGACGGGTCAGTCGGTTTTGCACAGTGGTTTAGTCGGCTGTAGGTCAATTCAGCATGAACGGTAATCGACCGAGAGATTTCCACGGGTATAAAAGCTTGCAAAGTCGCCAAAGACTCTGTCGTTTTTGCCCACCTCTGCGCTACCGTAGTGTCAGAAGGCTCCACCGGGTTTATCCGATCCTGCCCATGGATCGCTCGGCTGGGTCTGCATGGATGCACACGATTGGGATCACCTATGGCAGTGGTATGGGACGGTAGAACGGACGAAGAAAAGCTTCAAGAACTCCTACGACTCGGTGAGCAAACCCAGCTCGAATTCAAAGTTGAACTCGACCTGCGCGATCGCAAACACGAACTAGATTTTGTCAAAGACGCCGTCGCTATGGCCAACCGGCCACCGGGCGGTTATATTTTGATCGGTATCACCGATGAGGGCACCCTGCCGGACACTCCCTGGCGCATCAAGAATCCGCAGATGTTTGATGGTGCAACTCTGCGCGACAAAATTGGTAAATATATAGAAGCCGATATCGAGGTCGTGTCGCAGGTGCATACGGTCAATGGTAGTGACGTCGTCGTCATCGCGATTTTCTCTACTCGGTCCGGGCTGCCGGTTCCCATGTTGCGTGTTGGCCAGTACAACACCCCCAACGGTAAAGGTCGGATGAAAACCAAAACTGTGTTTCGTCCTGGTGAGATTTTCATTCGTGACGGTGCCGGAAATGTGCCGGTGCGATACCGCGATTGGCCGTCGGTACTTGCTAAATACGATCATCAGGTGAAAGAGGCCGCCACTAGTGACGTTAACTCGTTGATGTCGAAATTAGCTGATGCCATCGGACCTGGCAGCAGAGTCAATGTGCCGTTGGAACCGTTTCTGGCCGATGGGACCGTCGCAAGTGCCATCCGCGCCAATATTCAACAGGGCAACCGGGCTGAGTTAAAGATCTTTTTGCAAAATACCCGGGAAGAAATCGTGTTGGCCGAAGACAAAGTTAAACCGCTGGTTCGCCTCGTCGGCGTCGGTTGTGAGGCGATGCTTGCCGACGACAATGATTTGGCCATCAAAACCATTGGCACGATGTACGATGCCTTTACGTCGATCGCAAAGTCCCCCAGAGCGGTAGCGGCCACGATCGTGGCCGCGTATTTATTTGGGGCCGCTGCCGTCCGGCTGGGGTGTTGGGAACTGATTCCAGCGTTGGTGTTGCGGCCGTTTCAGCGCACACCTACTCACCCGCGGTATAGTTCGTGGATTCGTTACGGTCAGATCGAAGCGTCAGCTCACGATCAGTACCCGTTTGCTTCTCGCCCGGCCGATGCTAGTGATGAAGACGCCGATGACAATGGCGCAATGATCTCAGAAGGGTTATCTTGGGCGCGCACCTATCCCCTGGTTCGCCCCGATGTGCTGCATGATTTCGGGTTGCATAACAACAAAACGCGTAAGACAGACGCGCTGCTGAACTCGTTATGTCAGTTTGATTTTCTATACGCTTGGCTCGTGAACGCTTCGGCTCGTGAACACGGTGGTGGTGGCGCCTATGCCGCGTCGTCGGCGTTCAAGCACTGGCGCACCTTGCCTATCATTGAACGAACCATCACCAACGGTGAGATGCGAGCCAGACTCTTTCCTGACGCTCGGGAAAAAGAGATCGCCCAAGCGTTACGTAGTACCTACAGCCATGCAGAAAAAGTATCGAACCGGGAGAAGTACTTCACCGGCTGGCAGCCGCTGCCGCCGTGGATCTCGGAATTTATTGATCACATCGTAGAAGGCAGTAATGCAGCCCAGCATTACCCTGCACGTTATCGACACAACGTGGTAGACCTCACGGCGCAACGGCAGCACGGGTAACCCTTGGAGCCCAGACGGTCGTGGGACTCCGCTCATACGGTAGAGTCCCCCGGCCGTCTTAGGGTTTCTTAGATCGCGGCATCCATACCTTTGCCACGCAGAATTTCACGCTGATTGGGGTTTACTGATTCCCTAAATGGCATTTCTACGATTTCAGCAGCAACCGGGCTGCCCGGAACATCTGCATACTGCTCGGGGAGGTGAACCCATAGCTCAGTACCAAGTTCAGCATGCTCCACGGGAACATAGCCCATCGCGATGTTCTGGCCGATTTCAGGTGAATACCACGGTGAGGTGACGTACCCGACCGGTTCACCATCTGAGCTCGTGGAGATCAGCCAAAAGTCTGGCGCATAATCATCAATGGGTGCTCCACCCATGATCATGCCAACCAATTGATGTGTAAAGGGGTAGCTGCCGGCTTCGATTTGGGCCCGTGCTGATTCCAGCGCAGATTTACCAATATAGTCGGCCTCCTTCTGGCGAGGCACCTGATATGACAGATTTACTTGGAAGGGTAAGACTTCCTGGTCCATGTCTTGACCCCAGGAAAGGATGCCGGCTGCGATGCGTCGGTGGTGAGCTGGGGCGACGACTGCCAACTGGTGTTTTTCGCCGGCCTCTAGGACTGCATTCCATAACACCTCGGCGTGCTGTGAAGCATCATAGAGATAGATCTCATAGCCCTTCTCACCCGAGAATCCAGTTTGCGAGATTACGACCTCGCGCCCGGAAATGTCACTTGCCATAAGGCCGTAGGGCGGTAGCTCGGCGACCTCATCGCCAAATAGGTCGACCATCAGACCGACCGATTTGGGTCCTTGGATCTGGACTGGTGCCACGTCAATCTCTTGGATTTCGACGTCGAAACGGCCACCAACGTTGACGCCTTGTAACCATAGTTCGAGGTCAGAGTCTGACAGTGAAAACCAGAATTCGTCTTCAGCCACGCGCAGCAGCACAGGATCGTTGAGTATACCGCCACTCTCATTGCAGAGGATGACATAGCGTGCGCGCATGACGGGTATCTTGGAGGCGTCTCGGGTGATCACAAAATTGACGAAAGCTTCGGCCTCTGGGCCTTTGACCTGGATTTGTCGTTCGACTGCTACGTTCCATAGGGTCACGTGATTGACCAGCGCATCGTATTCCACCATCATTCCGCCATCTTCGGGACGGACGTACCCGCGCGGGTGGTACATGCGGTTATAGATGGAGGCACGCCAGCAGCCCGCCTCCATGGACAAGTGCCAATAGGGTGATTTTCTGACCCTGGTATCAATGAGCATCTCAACCGGGGTGGGGCCAGACTGTCGTAAGTTAATCGGGACGGTGCGATCAGATTGGTTGATGGAAGGGAAATTAGCGTTCATGGTAGTCCTCCCTAGAAAAAGCGGGCAGCTGTATTGCTCAACCCACCCTCGATGTTGCATTATGCGCTACATAGCTCGCAGTATGCAGCACTACGCCCATCCTACTGTGACGAGCTTCACTCGTAAAGGGAGTTGTCCGCACGCAGCAGCAAGATTTCTTATAATGCTCAGGGTGCGGTGGGGACGACTCGCGAGAACCCCAACCGCGCCTCGAAGTCTTTCGCTGCGCTTTGAACGTGTGTCAAGAACTCATCAAATCTCGTCTCGGGCATGCGAAAAGCCGGCGCTGTCACAGACACTGCCGCAACCAAATGCCCAGTGGCATCCCACACTGGGACGGCGAGCGCGTTGATCCCTTCTTCCCATTCACCAATTGCACTGGACCAGCCCTGCTGACGAATGGTTCGTAGTTCATCGGCTAATTGTGACAACTCCTGCTGGGTGGCATCAGTGTATCGCTCGAGTGGCTGGGAAATAACCTGTTCCCATACCTCGTTGGTAGCGTGCGCCAAGAGTAACTTGCCGGTAGATGTCGCATGCAATGGCACCCGCTGTCCCACGTATTGTCCCGCTACCCCAACCATCTGTTGACCTGTGCTCTGCGTAATTGTGACCGCGTGGCCTTGATCAAGAATGGCGATATTGGTGGTCTCTTGGGTTGTCTCGGCTAGTGCATCACAAACCGCTTGACCATCCCGTGCAAGGTCGAAGCGGGTCGAGACTGGATAGGCCATACGTAAGATACCCAGGCCTAACCGAAATGCTCCGCGTTCAGCCACTTGTTCGACGACGTCACGGTTTTCAAGTGTTGCAAGTATTCGCGAGGCTGTAGATCGGTGCACGCCGAGCCGTCTGGCAATCTCGGATGTGCTCAATTCGGGTGCGTCGGTGAGGAACTGCAGAATTTGGATAGCACGATCTACCGACTGTATGGGAGCTACGGGTTCTGAAGTCTTGCCTGCCATTGCCACGGTGTTCCTCGCTCAGGGTTATGTCGGTGTCTTTGTCTAGACTACCCAACCTCAAGCGATAGCACACAGCACCGCACTCTTGGCTTATGCATGCGAAAGTCCTGGCCCGAATCTACCGCCGGAGCAAGGCGCCCCAAACAGCACCGAACTGATTATCCATGCTGGCAGAGAGCATGGAGCTCTTCTGGTCATTTACTTTTACAACACAACTGTTTGCAACGTCGCTACAGTCCCGTCTAAGTACCTGCGGTAATTGCAGCGAAGCTGCGAGACGTCTCCGGCGGCGCAGTTCAAGAGAACTACGCCGCCGGAGACGTTTGCGATCCTGAAATCAGGCCCTAGAGCATACGCCGAGCGTCAGTGGTATCTTCCCGATGGACACCATAGTTCCGGGAGGAACCGACGACGTCACCGGATTTCCATTCGGCCCACCCCGGCCGGCCGGCCATGAAGGTCTCGATTTGATCCTTATTGGCTTCCAGTTTGGGATCATGTTGAAGGTAAAACTTCGTTTCTCGAGCGATGAGACCGGATAGCACGAGCAGTCCGATGAGATTTGGTAATGCCATCAGTCCGTTGAAGATATCGGAGAACAACCATACAACTTCGAGTTCTGCCGTGGCGCCCACGAAGACGACCAGCGAGAACAGAATGCGGAACGGCATCACCAGACCGCGGCCAAATAGACGCTCGATGTTGCGTTCTCCGTAATACGACCACGCCAAGATCGTTGAAAAAGCGAAAAGCACCAACCCAAGCGTGACCACCCAGTGACCCCATTCGCCGGGCAGACCGTGGCTGAAGGCCTCGCCGGTCATCAGTGAGGCGGAAATCTGTTCACCCGTCGCGGGATCTTGTTGTTGCCAAGTACCAGTAGTAATGATGACCAGGCCGGTAATGCTGACGACGATGATGGTATCGATGAAAGTTTGCGTCATGGATACCAATCCTTGACGTACCGGGTGAGTGGTTTGTGCAGCCGCCGCAGCGATTGCTGCTGAGCCAAGACCCGACTCGTTAGAGAACATGCCGCGGGCAACGCCATACTGAATAACGATGATGATGGCTGCTCCGGCGAAGCCACCAACAGCTTGCTCTGAGCCGGCGAATGCCATGGTGAAGATCTCAGCGAAGGCACCGGGCAGGGCAGTAATGTTCACGAGCAAAATGTACAGCCCACCGAGCACATAGAACACGACCATAAACGGCACCAGACCTGAGGTGACGCGTCCGATGGATTTAATGCCCCCGACCAAGACGACCATGGTCAATACGGTGAGGATTAAACCTGTAACCCAAATGGGGACACTCCAGCTGGACTCAACATTTGAGGCGATTGCGTTGGCCTGGGTCATATTGCCGATACCAAAGCACGCGATGACTGCGAAGATCGCAAATGAGAGACCTAAGATCTTTCCGACTGGGCCCTTAATGCCACGTTCCAAGTAGTACTGCGGTCCTCCAGATTTTTCGCCGGCGGTATCGGTTCCGCGGAACCGTACGCCGAGGAAGGCTTCAGAGTACTTGGACGCCATGCCAACCAAGCCTGTCATCCACATCCAGAACAGGGCTCCGGGGCCGCCGATAGCTAGCGCAGTCGCAACCCCCACGATGTTGCCGGTGCCGATGGTGGCGGCCAGCGCGGTCGTGAGCGCTTGGAACTGCGAAATATCACCTTCAGAGCCCGGGTCTTTCCGTTTGATGATGCCCAGTGTCAACGCTGGAATGAGTTTGGTAAATTGTATCCCACCCAACCGAATGGTTAGGTACAGCCCTGCTCCCAATAGCAACGGGATTAGAAGGAATGGGCCCCAAACAAAGCCACTAATCTCATCAAGAATTGTCGTTAAATCTGTCATTGTGCTAGATCCTCTTCAGATGGTCCCTGAGGACGGCAGGCGTGAGTAAAGGTGATGAGCACCACCGTGTATGACTTAGATTACCTGACAAGCCCCATCCTGGGATAGATCTTGGCTGGCTCCCCTCGTCAAATCTCAACACCTCAGAGAAATTATCTACCCGGGATTCCAACGTGACATCACACAACGCCTAATTCTCCGATAGGGCGTCATTCGACAAGGCGAGACTCCTTATCCTTGTTGCGCGTGACTGCACAGCAACCGACCACGGCCACAGTGACGGCCATACTGGTAGGCTCGCCGATGAAAAACCCCGGAACTTTTAAGCAAAGTCCCGGGGTGATAGAGCCCCCTATCGGATTCGAACCGATGACCCCCTGTTTACAAGACAGGTGCTCTGGCCAGCTGAGCTAAGGAGGCGTGGCTAGGTTAGCCGCGATCACTGCGACCTTGGCTAGTCTAGCTCAAAGGATGCTGAAACAAAAACCTAGCCGTCGAGCTGAGATTCAGCCCAGTCCTGGAATGGTTCACCGCTTGCGGTGTTTTCGTATTGCACACCATTGACCCACACCGATGGGGTGCCGGCGATCCCAGCTTCAACTGCTTTCGCGGTGGTGAAGTTCACGAATGGGCGGAAGGTGTTGTCAGAGATACAGCCGTCGATATCAGCGCCCGCGTCGGAAGCGAGACTGGTCAGTTCATCGTTCGAAAGTCCTGCACCTTGGTGTGAGTCGTAGCTCTGAAAGACTGCATGGACGAAGTCCATAGCGTGTTCTGGCGATTCTTCAGCAACGCATGCCATGGCGTTTGCAGCGCGTGAAGAGTAGTTTTCGGTACCTGGATTATCCAGGTAGTTGACGATGCGGTATTCGAGGGAATGCCCGTCGTTGACCAGCTCATTGAGCGCCTCGGCGTTCTCCGTCTCAAATTGAGCACAGTAGACGCAGTTGGCGTCAGCGTAAATAATAATGTCGGCCTGGTCGGTCCCGGGCACTTCGGTCGGCATCTGTCCAGCAGTATCAGGATCAGGTTCTTCCACAGTTGTGGCATCCACCTCGGCAGGGCCATCACCCTGTGCAGGCACACCGTCCTCTAACAAGAGCCCACCAGAAGCGGTCGCCGAGGTCGGGGCCGGGCCTGCATCCGGGATCGAACGAGATGAGTTCATGAGTGTCACCGCGACAATGATGGCAACGATTGCAGCAATGACACCGACGATGGTCCACGTAATGATCCGCGACCGACGCTTTTCTGCTGCCAATTGGTTGGCATGGGCCTGTCGTACGGTGTCTCGAGAACTCCCGGCTGACGTGTTTCTAGCCATTATCCTTACCTAAACCTAGATATTAGTTAAATTTTGAACGAGTCAGAGTTTACGTTTCGGAACTGAACGTACCCTGAAATGATTACTGTTGACTTCCAAGCTCAGGGTGGTCCCCTTGAACGGTAGGCTCACCAGTGTCGGGGTCAAATAGAATGCGCACTTGAAAGTGTTGTCCATCCGCTGTGGTTACTTCAGCCTCCAAGAGATTGCCATGCCACTCTTGTGGTTCGACTTCTTGCACTTGCGGGTATTTGGCGATGGTGTTGGACTCCAGCAGGCTGTTTTGTTGTTCTTGGCCGATCATGCCATAGAGAATGCCTGCGGTCCCCAAGAACAAGGCCGCAAAACCGGCAATAATCTCGACTCGGACATCCCGCGGCGCATCTGGACGTTCCCCGCGGGAGTCCGTTCCCTCGAAACGCCTCGACTCGCCGGCCGCCCAAGCTTGCAGTCGACGTCGCCGCCACGTGGCGTGAGCTAATATCGCCGCACCAGCGATGGCGAAGACGAAACCCAAGCCAACGGCCAGTTGCGGAGTCTGTAGGTCTAGGGGCTCAAACATAGTTCTATTGTCTACGATTCTTTGTGTGAGTGGCGCTATTTGCCGAAGTTTTGACTCAGCGCGTAGTTATTTCTATTGCTTCTCGTAGTCAAAGCGTACCCTGCTGGCTCAGAGTGTGATGAACTTGAAGTTATGAAACTAGCTACGTTCCGAATCCCCGAGCAACGCATGGATGAGCCGGGCGCTACCTTTGCGGCTGCCATTACTGAAACCGCTACAGACGAGTCAGGCCTCGAATATGCAACACAAGCCGTGCTCTTGGAAGGCATTACCGATGTTGGCGCTTACCTCACCACGCCGCACAACGACCGACAGGGACTTGTGCACACCACAATTGATGCTGCGCAGCACGATCCCAGCAAAGTGTTAGATGTGTCCGAATTCAGCTATGACACGCTTATCCCCTACCCGTCGAAGGTATTCTGCATAGGATTGAATTACCGGAATCACATTGTGGAGACTGGTCTGGAGTTACCGGAATATCCCACTGTCTTCGCAAAATATGGCCAAACTCTGACCGGACCGTATAGTGAGATCGAGATCCCGGCACTAGATCACCGATTGGATTATGAGGGTGAATTAGCCGTCGTCATTGGCACGCCGGGAAAGAATATCCCTGCCACGAACGCGCATAATTACGTTGGAGGATACGCAGTGAGTAATGATTTCTCCTTACGCGGGATGCAGGGTCGCACCGATGAGTGGACTCAGGGAAAAATCTTTGAGGCCACAACTCCGATCGGCCCATGGTTGGTCACCCCGGACGAGTTCAAAGAAGACGCCCGACTCACCACCCTGGTGAACGGCGAGGTGCGCCAAGACGATGCAGTCAATGACTTGGTGTTCCAGGTCGATGAACTCATCGAGTATCTTTCCAGCATCATCACCCTGCTGCCAGGCGATATTATTTTGACCGGAACCCCCGGGGGTGTCGCCTTGGCGATGCGGGACGAGGACGGCCGTCGTCCCTGGTTGAAGGCAGGCGACGTCGTTGAGACACGCATCGAAGGACTAGGTGCCCAACGCAATGTCATCGTTTGACCGGATTGGGATTCTCGGGGCAGGGCGCGCTGGGACCGCGATTGCTCGGGCAGCAACTCGCGCCGGCCTCGAGGTCCACATCGCCTCGACGCGCACACCATCGCAGATGCGTTACCACTTAATGCAATACGCACCGCAGGCCCGGGCTGTTCATGCCGAAGAGATCGCCGACGGCGTCGATCTGGTTATCCTTGCTGTGCCTCAAGAAGACCTGGACGACGTCGACCCGGTGTGGGTTGCCCAGCGTATTCTGGTAGATGCCACGAACCGATGGGAAAATGAACCGTTGCCAGCGTGGTTTGAGCAGGGTTTGGCTTCGGGGTTGAGTTCTTCAGAAGTGATCGCCCAGCGTTTTCCTGAGGCTCGGGTAGTGAAGGCTCTGAATCATATTTCGCACTGGGCAATGGACGCTCCTCAAACCGCTGAAGCGCGGGCCGCGATGGTGGCAGCTGATGATCCTGCTGCGGCTCAACTCGTGGCCCAGTTTGTGACAGCCCTAGGGTTTGAAGCCGTTGTGGCTGAATCATTAGCCGCGGGACGGCACGCTGAACCAGGTACACCTTACTTTAATGTTGCAGCGACCGCAGCACAGTTGAAACAAGCGCTGCTATGAAGCCGCCAATAAAAAAGTGGATCCGAGAGCTTCTCGGATCCACTTTCCTATTTCGCAGAATTAGTACGCTGCTGGGGTTTCCCAGAGGTTCAACGACGTCCCAATGTTATGTTCTTTGGCGTAGTCGTAGATGTCGTGAGCCCATGCGACGTCCTCCACTGGCATGCCGCCAACGGAGTAGATGATAATTTCGTCGTCCGACTTACGGCCTTCTACGCGTCCTGCTGCAATATCACCCATTTGCTGCAAGTCTTCGCGAGGGAAGTGGCCGTCGTGCTGGAGTTTCAGCATGCGTGAGCCGATGATGCCGATCTGGTCGTAGGCAACTTGAGTCGTGTACTCGTGATGCCATTCGTCGTAGAGCCCCATGTAGTCAACGACTTTGCGAGTATTAATGAGGAAGTCGTCATCAAAGTGAGTTGCTCCCGGTGCAATGACGAGAGTACCTGGCGAGAGCCATTCACCTTTGACCTGGGGGAATTCCTTATGACCATTTGGTGAAGCATTGGCACCGGTGATGAGGATCTCTACGTTCTCAACAGCTTCTTTTTCACTATCGACAATGGTGACGGATTCTAGCTGAGGGTGCGCTGCTCGAATCTCTGCAGCTGAACGTTCGGTCGAATCTTTAGAACGACCCTTGATCTTGACGTGCTTGACACCTTCGCGCTGGGTGAGCAAGCCTTTGAGCGTCTTCTGAGACATAACACCAGGACCAATGATGCCAACGGTCTCTACGTTGTCTACCGCAAGGTGTTTTACGCCGACGTTTGGCACGGAAGCGGTACGGTAGGCCGACAGCAGGTTAGCAGACATGATAGCCAGCGGGGCTCCAGTATCCGTGTCGTTGAGGACGAACACGTGAATGGATCGTGGCATATCAGATTTACGGTTCTCGATGTTCGACCCGTACCACTTCACTCCGGTAGAGCGGAAGCGGCCGCCGAGATAGGCAGGCATCGCCATGAATCGGCGATCGATGTCGTCTTTTGGCATTCCTTCATGCTTAGGTTCTTTCGGGAAGGAAATCATAGCACCGTGGGAGTCGCCGCGGTCACCGGCCATCATGTAGTCGCCGTCAGCAAGCAGAACGAGTGCTTCTTCCATTACCTCAATGCATTGTGCAATATCAGTGACGCCGGCTTCAATCATGTCCGGTTCGTTGAGGTAGAGGAAATCTATACGTTTATCCAATTCGGGTCCTTCCCTAGATACTTCAAAGCTCAGATGGATGAGTCCACAGTGAAGTATGACATAAGCGGAAGACCATGTCAGCACCCTACAGTCCTTTAAGAGAGTAACCTTTCTTACATCCGGAAGGTAAGGTTTCAGTTTCGGAATAATCAGAAAATATGCTTATCAGTTGGCCAGCGATGAAAAAACGTTCGGAGACACATCAGCCAGGCTGTGATGTAGCATCTGTCTGCGAGCAGGGAGGGACCTATGATTTCCGACTGCGCCGCATCCTGTAGCGTCGCTGCAGATCGTCAAAGTACTGAGGTGTGCCGGGTTCTGGTGTCCCGTGATCCACTTCTGAAGGCGCGTCCTCATCAGGGCTTGGCCAATTGTCGGGATGGATGTCATCGCGCAACTCCTTATCGGACTGCAGCATAGGTTCACGAATCATAGTTACATGTTCGATACCTGCTTCATAGAATGGTTCGCCATTGGCCTCCAAACCAAAAGTACGGTACCAATCCTGCAGGTGTGTCTGGGCATGCATGGTGAGGCGTTGATCCGGATAGTATGCCATGACAGCCCGGATCAGTGCGCTGGCTAGGCCATGACCACGAAAAGGCAGATCCGTGGCAACACGTCCTATAGATAGGGTGTGTGGAGCCTCCCGCAGCACGCGGAGGGTAGAGACTGGTACACCCTCGACCTGAATCCACCAGATTTGGGTAGTAGGTTCAAGGTCGCGCCCGTCGAGCTCTTCGACTGAAGTAATGCCTTGTTCCATAACGTAAACGCGGTTTCGCAGTCTCGCGATGTTATAGGCAGTTTCATGACGCATGTGGGTCCAGTGGGCATTTTGGATTTCAACCATGCACATATTCTAAAGCACAGAGTTGTCCGCACATGTGTGAACCTACAGGAGAGCCAATAATCGTTCCACTATGGACTGGACTGACGTTTCTGCTAGATCGGACTAGAAGGTCCCTTAAATGCATCAACCCCGCTCATCTGAGATGAACGGGGTCGATGTGAAATGTTGTCCGGCGGTGTCCTACTCTCCCACACCCTCCCGGGTGCAGTACCATCGGCGCTGTGGGTCTTTGCTTCCGGGTTCGGAATGGGACCGGGCGTTTCCCCCACGCTATGACCACCGTAACCCGTGCTCCCGACACCACCCCTAGCAGGGGGTGGGGGGAAATCTGTGGGGTACCGTCCCAACAGGCGGGCTGTTGGGGGTGGACCTGACACTATGCTGTTCTCGTATTGGACGCGGCCCCGACCCCCGCCATGCGGGGGTGGGGTGATGTTGCTGTAACCGTATAGTCGACGCGAGACCTATAACCTGTGTGGACGTGCTGCGTGTACCCGGTGCTGCCCATCGTGTGGGTCTGGTGGGCCTTTTGCTGCCCACCGCACACACCCGACCATGTTGCCATGGCTAACGGGTGTAGGTAAGTATTTGGTCTATTAGTACCGGTCAGCTTCACACATCTTGAGTCTGTGCTTCCACATCCGGCCTATCAACCCAGTCATCTGCTGGGGACCTCATAAGGAGAATTCATCTTGAAGCCGGCTTCCCGCTTAGATGCTTTCAGCGGTTATCCATCCCGAACGTAGCGAATCAGCCATGCACCTGGCGGTACAACTGACATACCAGAGGTTCGTCCGTCCCGGTCCTCTCGTACTAAGGACAGACCTTCGCAATTCTCCAACGCGCGCAGAGGATAGGGACCGAACTGTCTCACGACGTTCTGAACCCAGCTCGCGTACCGCTTTAATGGGCGAACAGCCCAACCCTTGGGACCTACTCCAGCCCCAGGATGCGACGAGCCGACATCGAGGTGCCAAACCATGCCGTCGATATGAACTCTTGGGCAAGATCAGCCTGTTATCCCCGGAGTACCTTTTATCCGTTGAGCGACGACCGTTCCACAACGAGTCGCCGGATCACTAGTCCCAACTTTCGTTCCTGCTCGACATGCCTGTCTCACAGTCAAGCTCCCTTGTGCACTTACACTCAACACCTGATGACCAACCAGGTTGAGGGAACCTTTGGGCGCCTCCGTTACCATTTAGGAGGCAACCGCCCCAGTTAAACTACCCATCAGGCACTGTCCCTGGACCAGATCATGGCCCGAAGTTAGATATTCACTGCTACCAGAGTGGTATTTCACTGTTCGACTCCACCACCACTAGCGTGGCGGCTTCGTAGTCTCCCACCTATGCTACACAAATACCAGTCAATACCAATACCAAACTATAGTAAAGGTTCCGGGGTCTTTCCGTCCTTCTGCGCGTAACGAGCATCTTTACTCGTAGTGCAATTTCGCCGAGTTCATAGTAGAGACAGCGGAGAGGTCGTTGCTCCATTCGTGCAGGTCGGAACTTACCCGACAAGGAATTTCGCTACCTTAGGATGGTTATAGTTACCACCGCCGTTTACTGGGGCTTAACTTTTCCGCTTCGCCCACAAGTGGGCTAACAGATCCGCTTAACCTTCCAGCACCGGGCAGGAGTCAGTGCATATACCTCGTCTTACGACTTCGCATGCACCTGTGTTTTTGATAAACAGTCGCCTCTCCCTGGTCTCTGCGGCCCTTATCCCCTCACCACCGCAAGGATGGGTCAGGGTCCGGGCCCCCCTTCTTCCGAAGTTACGGGGGCATTTTGCCGAGTTCCTTAACTATGATTATCTCGATCGCCTTAGTATTCTCTACCTGACTACCTGTGTCGGTTTCGGGTACGGGCAAGATGTCACCTCGCGCCGATGCTTTTCTAGGCAGCATAGGATCACCGAATCACCCCCCACGGGGGCGCCCATCACGTCTCAGGCTGCATGTCTGGCGGATTTACCTACCAGACGCCCTACACGCTTAGACCAGGACAATTCCACTGCCTGGCTCGGCTACCTTCCTGCGTCACACCTGTTAATGCGCTTGACTCATTGGATCAGGTCCCACGCGCCCCACCAACACCAGCCCGAAGGCTGACCTGGTGGTTTGGGTGGTTAGTCTCACCAACTCGTCAGGGACGGTGACCTCCTGGTACGGGAATATCAACCCGTTGTCCATCGACTACGCCTGTCGGCCTCGCCTTAGGTCCCGACTAACCCAGGGCAGATTAGCTTGACCCTGGAACCCTTAGTCATCCGGCGGACGGGTTTCTCACCCGTCATTCGCTACTCATGCCTGCATTCTCACTCGCGTCCAATCCACCAGCCGTTCACACGCTGACTTCACCTCGAACACGACGCTCCCCTACCCAACACCACACTGTGGTGCTGTCACGGTTTCGGCGGTGTGCTTGAGCCCCGCTACATTGTCGGCGCAGAATCACTTGACCAGTGGGCTGTTACGCACTCTTTCAAGGGTGGCTGCTTCTAAGCCAACCTCCTGGTTGTCTCAGCAACTCCACATCCTTTCCCACTTAGCACACGCTTAGGGGCCTTAACCGATGATCTGGGCTGTTTCCCTTTCGACGATGAAGCTTATCCCCCACCGTCTCACTGCTACGCTCAACGTGACCGGCATTCGGAGTTTGGCAGACGTCAGTAACCTTGTAGGGCCCATCAGCCAACCAGTAGCTCTACCACCAGCACGCACACGTAACGCTGCACCTAAATGCATTTCGGGGAGAACCAGCTATCACGAAGTTTGATTAGCCTTTCACCCCTACCCACAACTCATCCCCTCCATTTTCAACTGAAGTGGGTTCGGTCCTCCACGCGCTCTTACACGCGCTTCAACCTGGTCATGGGTAGATCACTTCGTTTCGGGTCCAGAACACGCGACTCAACGCCCTCTTCAGACTCGCTTTCGCTACGACTACCCCACACGGGTTAACCTCGCCACGCATCACTGACTCGCAGGCTCATTTTGCAAAAGGCACGCCCTCACCCACCCACAGGCAGGCTCGGACGGATTGTAAGCACACGGTTTCAGGTACTATTTCACTCCCCTCCCGGGGTACTTTTCACCATTCCCTCACGGTACTGATTCACTATCGGTCACAAGGAAGTATTTAGGCTTACCAGGTGGTCCTGGCAGATTCACACGGGGCTCCACGAACTCCGTGCTACTCGGGCAACACGTTACAGCACACATCATGGTTTCAACTACGGGACTGTCACCCTCTACGGTCTGGCATCCACACCAGTTCGTCTACCATCACATGCCACTGCGGTGCACGGCAGCACACCACAACACGCCCCCAACAACCCCGACCATGCAACCCCTGCCGGGTATCACACATGACCGGTTTAGCCTCATCCGCGTTCGCTCGCCACTACTAACAGAATCACTATTGTTTTCTCTTCCTGTAGGTACTGAGATGTTTCACTTCCCCACGTTCCCTCCAACTGGCCTATACATTCAACCAGCGGTCACACGCCTACCCGAAAGCAGACCTGCGGGGTTTCCCCATTCGGAGATCCTGGTATCAAACGCTTGGTTATCAACTCCACCAGGCTTATCGCAGATTCCCACGTCCTTCATCGGCTCCTTGTACCAAGGCATCCACCGTGCGCTCTTAGCAACTTACCCCACCACCACCCCAACCGGGGCAGTGATCGTAAATCACCACAAAATAAGCAAACACATCCCACCACAAGGCAGGATGTCGCACAGATACACAAACAATCACGATCACATCAACCAACCGGCTGATGCAACAAAATCACAAGAAATAAGATGCTCGCGTCCACTATACAGTTACAATCAACAACACCCCAACGAACACACGCACCACGAACCAACCAGTCCGCAGCCGTCATGCTCAGGGCACAACCACCACCAACCACCCCACACAGGGGGCAATCAGCACATTTCGTGGTTGCTCCAAAACCCAACAGTGTACCAAAATCTTTTCGACCCACCCGACACCCGGATCCATGCCTCCACCTACCCGCAACACCATCAGATGCTACCGGCCAGTACTACATGCACCCGAGCCCGACCTGGGCCCAGACCACCAGCCAAGGCTGATGTATTTGTTTGATGTTCCACCCACGTGACCACTGCCCGCACCCACCAGACTGGTGAGCACAACCAATGACAGCGCCACTAGATAACTATGAGAATAGTAATTCTCCTTAGAAAGGAGGTGATCCAGCCGCACCTTCCGGTACGGCTACCTTGTTACGACTTAGTCCCAATCACCGGTCCCACCTTCGACGGCTCCCCCCACACAAGGTGGTTGGGCCACCGGCTTCGGGTGTTACCAACTTTCGTGACTTGACGGGCGGTGTGTACAAGGCCCGGGAACGTATTCACCGCAGCGTTGCTGATCTGCGATTACTAGCGACTCCGACTTCATGGGGTCGAGTTGCAGACCCCAATCCGAACTGAGACCGGTTTTATGGGATTAGCTCAACCTCACGATCTCGCAACCCATTGTGCCGGCCATTGTAGCATGCGTGAAGCCCAAGACATAAGGGGCATGATGATTTGACGTCGTCCCCACCTTCCTCCGAGTTGACCCCGGCAGTCTCCCATGAGTCCCCACCATTACGTGCTGGCAACATAGCATAGGGGTTCCGCTCGTTGCGGGACTTAACCCAACATCTCACGACACGAGCTGACGACAACCATGCACCACCTGTACACCAGCCCCGAAGGGAAACCCTATCTCTAGGGCGATCCGGTGTATGTCAAGCCTTGGTAAGGTTCTTCGCGTTGCATCGAATTAATCCGCATGCTCCGCCGCTTGTGCGGGCCCCCGTCAATTCCTTTGAGTTTTAGCCTTGCGGCCGTACTCCCCAGGCGGGGCACTTAATGCGTTAGCTACGGCGCGGAAACCGTGGAAATGGTCCCCACACCTAGTGCCCATCGTTTACGGCATGGACTACCAGGGTATCTAATCCTGTTCGCTCCCCATGCTTTCGCTCCTCAGCGTCAGTAACAGCCCAGAGACCTGCCTTCGCCATCGGTGTTCCTCCTGATATCTGCGCATTTCACCGCTACACCAGGAATTCCAGTCTCCCCTACTGCACTCCAGCCTGCCCGTACCCACTGCAAACTGAAGGTTAAGCCTTCAGCTTTCACAGCAGACGTGACAAACCGCCTACGAGCTCTTTACGCCCAATAATTCCGGATAACGCTCGCACCCTACGTATTACCGCGGCTGCTGGCACGTAGTTAGCCGGTGCTTCTTCTGAAGGTACCGTCACCCCAAAGGGCTTCTTCCCAACTGAAAGAGGTTTACAACCCGAAGGCCGTCATCCCTCACGCGGCGTCGCTGCATCAGGGTTTCCCCCATTGTGCAATATCCCCCACTGCTGCCTCCCGTAGGAGTCTGGGCCGTGTCTCAGTCCCAGTGTGGCCGGTCACCCTCTCAGGCCGGCTACCCGTCATCGCCTTGGTAGGCCATTACCCCACCAACAAGCTGATAGGCCGCGAGACCATCCCAAACCGTTAAAACTTTCCACACCCCACCATGCGGTAGAATGTCCTATCCGGTATTAGACCCAGTTTCCCAGGCTTATCCCGAAGTTCAGGGCAGGTTCCTCACGTGATACTCACCCGTTCGCCACTCATCCACCCCCAGCAAGCTGGGAGCTTCAGCGTTCGACTTGCATGTGTTAAGCACGCCGCCAGCGTTCATCCTGAGCCAGGATCAAACTCTCCAAACAAAACCTGTTCAGATCGCATCGATCAAACCAGGACCAGACGGAAAATCCGGTCCCCTGGCATCGCTGTGATCACTACCCACGGAGGTAGGAGCGCCACAGCAACCATTTACAACAAATGGCATCAAACAAACTTGGCACACTATTGAGTTCTCAAACAACCACACCCATCCAGCCAACACACCCCCACACGGGACACGCCAACCAAACAGGCCAACCAACGATCCACAACCAAACCATCATGAACCACACCAAACCGGCGCAGAACACAACACTAAAGAAGATTGAACTTCATGTCAAATCGACTTATCTTGGAAGTAAACCCTCCGCCACCAGGAGCTAAGCGCTCTGGGCAACAGAAGAACACTCTATCAGACTCACTGACTTGAATGTCAATTCCAAGCGAGGCGATCTCCGTCACACTCGCCGTTAGGCAACCTCGTGCCGATCAGGCTTTAGCATTCACTCGAAAATGAACGCAACGTGTCGAGGAGGCTTCGCTGATCTGAACTTGAAGCAACTTCATGTTCGATTTCGAACCGGATCAACAGCTTATCACATTGTGATTCGAGCTTGTCAACTCGCTTCGACTTGCGGAATCGTCGTATAAATTTTTCTAAAAGAACTTCTGTGTCTCAGCGCTTCCCGTCTCCGGCCTGCCCTGGGCACGAGAGATAACTATACACAGATAAATTCCGAACGCAAAACCGGTTGAACCCCTCGCTCCAGAGTCGTTTTGGGCAAGCCTGTTTCTGGTAAATGCCGTTTAGTCTATGTTTATTGGACAACTGGACAGAGTTATGTGATCGAGGTCTCCGCTGAGACTCAAATTATCCAATAATTCGCCTGGATCCATTGTTCACTCGTTAACCAGCGCGCGGGTGAGATCTTGTGAGATCTCACCCGCGCTATGGAATGTTCTGATTACTGCAGCAGTGTTCTATCAGAAACTGCTGCATCCTTGATATTGGAGAATTGCGCAAGAAGGTCTTCTACGGACATCGACGCTTTGGCTTCACCCGAGACATCGAGGATGATGTCGCCTTCGTGCATCATGATCAGTCGGTTGCCTACCTCAAGCGCCTGGCTCATATTGTGCGTCACCATGAGCGTGGTTAGATTCTTTTCGGCAACCACCTTTTCTGTCAGGTGGGTGACCAGACGAGCGCGTTCTGGGTCAAGTGCCGCTGTATGTTCGTCAAGCAGTAGGATTTTTGGTTCAGAGAATGTTGCCATAAGCAGCGACAGTGCCTGGCGCTGCCCCCCGGATAACAATCCGACTTTTGCGCTCAAGCGTTTTTCTAATCCAAGTTCCAGGACTTCAAGCGCTGCTGCAAAACGCTGGCGCTTCGCTTTCGTAATACCGAAACTCAGTCCGCGAGAGAGTCCACGGCGTTCTGCCAATGCCATGTTTTGTTCGATTGTGAGATCTGGCGAGGTGCCGGCCATTGGATCTTGGAATACTCGTCCCACGTATTTAGCACGTTTGAAGTCTTTCATACGGGTGACATTTCGACCGGCAATCTCGACGATTCCAGTATCAGGAGAGACCTTCCCGGCAATGGTGTTGAGTACCGTGGATTTGCCTGCCCCGTTCGATCCGATAACAGTCACGAAATCGCCGTCATCTAGGTCGAGGTTAATGTCCGATAGCGCCACACGCTCGTTAATCGAGTTCGGAAAGAACGTTTTGTTAATATTCCTAAGCTTGAGCATTGGTGGCCTCCTGAAGCGCTGGTTGGGTCTCGGGCGTTTGTTTCGATTTTGCCCTTGTCCTCACACGCCATTTCGGTATGAGCAGTGCCAAAACCACGATAATGGCCGAGATTAGGCGCATATCGTTCGGGTGGAAACCAATGGCTAGTGCACCTTGGACCGCCGCACGGTAGATAATAGAACCAAAAATAACCGCCGTAGTCGCTAGGAGCACTTCTCGGTTACGCGTACCGAAGATCAGGCGTCCGGCCGCGGTGTCAGCAAAACGTGTCACGTAGCGGTTTTGGAATATGGCTTGCCCCAAGATGACCGAGGCTAAGCCAACCAGAATCAAGCCGATACCCATCGAGATATCGGCAGAACCCTGCTTCTGGGCAATGAAGGCCCCAGCCAACCCGACCAGCCCGTTCGACACGGCTAGTCCTACGATTTTCATGGCGTCAGTGGAGACCCCAAAAGAGCGGACCATCTCTTCGTTGTCACCGGTGGCCTGCAGACCGAGACCCATATCGGTTCCCAGGAACCAGTCCAACAGGAATTTGAAGGCCAAAATGATCACGGCGAGAACCAGGATCAACACCCAACCAGTAATACCGTTGGAGTTGAACCATGAATAGATCGTGTCATGTCCAAGCAATGGGACGTTTGCGCGGTTGCCCATAATGCGCAAGTTGATCGAATACAGCGCCAGCATCGTTAAGATGCCCGCAAGAAGGGGATTGATTCCGCCTTTTGCGTGTAAGAGGCCGGTGACGATACCTGCCAGAGCGCCGGCGATGAAAGCTGCCACGAGCGCCAATACGGGATTCAAGTCGTAGTTGACCATCAAGATAGCCGCCGTCGCCGCACCCGTAGTGAATGACTGGTCAACCGTCAGGTCGGGAAAATTCAGAATGCGGAAGGTCAAATACACGCCAAGGGCCATGATGGCATATATAAGACCGAGTTCTAATGTCACGGTCATAGCAGTCTGAGACTACCTTTCATCAAGGGTGATAAACGGGCCCGGGCAGTCAAGTAGTCGCCCAGGCCCGTTTATATTTTTGCAGGTTATTGGATGCAGTGCGAGTTATTCGGCAGATTCCTCTGTCTCAGATTCTTGATCTGCGGGACTCGCGCTGTCGTTAGCACCGTCTTCACCTGTCAAGTTCGCCCCCTCGAGGAGATCCTGTGGGATCTCTACGCCCATTTGTTCTGCGGCTTCCAGGTTGAAGGTGTATTCCAAAGCGGCCTCGTCAGCACGTTCAGGCGGCGTGTCAGCCAGTTCCTTCTCACCAGTAACCAAAGCCAAGATCATCTCACCGGCTTGACGGCCATGTTCGTAGTAATTCAGGCCGTAAGTCCCCACGGTGCCACGTTCTACCGAATCTGATTCGGCCGCAAAAACGGGAACCTGATTGTCGATACCGTAGGAGATCACGGTTTCTAATCCGGAGACCACAGTGTTATCAGTCGGTACGTAGATAGCGTCGACGTTGCTGAAGGATTCGACGCCCTGTGCAACCTCAGACGTATTCGTGACAGCCACTTCCTGAATCTCAACTCCAAGATCCTCTGCTGCAGCTTTGGCTGCATCGACCTGTACTACGGAGTTGGATTCGGCCGAAGAGTAGGGAATCCCGATAACTTCGACGTCACCCACGACATCAAGGATCAATTGAAGCTGCTGGTCAACCGGGTTCATATCTGAAACGCCGGTGATATTGTCGCCCGGAGTCTCCCAATCGGGTACCAGTTGGGCATCCACGGGGTCGGTCACCGCGGAAAAGACGATCGGAGTGTCGCTGATGGTGGTTGCTGCGGCAATGGCAACTGGGGTTGCTATGGGAGCTACCGCATCCAGATTGGTGTCCCCCGCGAAGCCGCCCACGATGTTGTTCATGGTGGCTTGGTCCGCCTGAGCATTTTGCTCTTCGATTTCGAAGTTGTGTTCAGATTCCTCCAGGACATCTTTGATGCCCTGAGCGGTCGCGTCTAGCGATGGGTGGGAGACATACTGGGCGATACCGATTTGGTAAGTTTCGCCTTCTGCTCCTCCCTCGTCGTTACCTCCGCCATTATCGGACCCGCACGCGGTGAGCAGCAGGCCCATGGTCGCAGCGGTTGCTGCTGTTTTCAATAGGGTAGATTTTTTCATTCCTACTCCAGCTCTGTACTGATGTGAGTGATGGATTGTGTCGCACGCCACATGGGCGTATCTCAGTCAATCTTAGCCCGAAGTCGGGCAATTTCGTACAGGGTAATTCCTGCTGCTAATGATGCGTTGAGTGATTCCAGTTCAGAAGCAATAGGAATTGACACGATCTGGTCGACGTTTTCGGAAACTAATCGGGATAATCCGGTGCCTTCGGAACCGACGACAACACACAGTGGTTCGGTCGCCAACGGCAGACCGGGTAAGGACTGATCGCCGTCACCATCTAAACCAATGGTAAACATGCCGGCTTTTTTATATTCGACCAGGGCGTTATTGAGATTACTCACTTGCCCCACCGGAACGCGAGCTGCGGCTCCGGCCGAGGTTTTCCATACGGTGGAGGTGACCCCAACCGAACGGCGCGAAGGAATAATGACCGCATCTGCCTTGAATGCTGACGCAGAACGCAAGATCGCACCCAGGTTATGGGGGTCGGTGATCGAGTCCAGGGCAACTACCAGCGGTGGGTTGTGCCGGTACCCCTTATCCCAGTCGTCCATCAGTTCGACGACGAGATCAATACCGTTTTCGTATTCATACGGTGGCACTTGCAGTGCAATGCCTTGGTGGCGGGCGTTATCGGTGATGCGGGCCAGCTGCGCTTCGGTGGCTTCAAGTACCGGGATGCCACGGTCAGCTGCCAGGCGGACAGATTTGCGAATCCGGTCATCCATTTCGACCCCGGCGGCAACATAAAGCGTGCTGGCTGGTACCTCGGCTTCCAGTGCCTCGACCACCGGATTGCGGCCAGCGACCGCATCGGTGGTGCGCTCTGATTTTTTCTTCGGTGCCGGGGGACGGTAGCTTTTATGCCACGTCCGATCGGAGGCTTTGGGCATTGGCCCGCGACCTTCCAATTTGCGGCGTCCTTGACCGCCTGAACCTTTGGTTGGGCCCTTCTTGCGTGAAGAGCCACCGCGACGAGTACTCATCTGCTCGTCCTTTCTGCTGTGAAAACTTATGCTTTGGGTTCTGTAATCGACCAGGTGACGCCGTCGGCCGCATCTTCGACGACGACGCCCGCTGCCGCGAGCTGATCTCTGATGGCATCAGCGGTGGCCCAATCGCGTCGTTGTCGAGCTTGGGCTCGCGCTGCGATCTGGGCGTCGACCAGAGCTTCAAGCGCCCGGTGGGCTGCTGAGCCGGTGTCGTCTCCCTCTGCGGCTGAGTTCAATCCCAGAACTTCGACCATGGTGTTGACCTGACTGAGGTAGGTCATGACGGCTTCGCTATCGCCGGCATCAAGCGCTGAATTCCCCGCCCGCACGGTTGCGTGGAGCACGGCCAATGCTTCTGGCACATTGAGGTCATCTTCCATGGCACGAGAAAACTGTTCTGGCACAGTGTCCAAGCCGACCGGGGTGGAAGACAGTGCGGCGGCACGGGCCTGAAACATTTCAATCCGCTCTAACGCACTTTGGGCTTCTTCAAGCGCTGCGGGATGGTAGTCAAGTTGCGAACGGTAATGCGCTTGGCCCAAGAAATACCGGACGGCACCGGCCCGGGCCATAGACAACATCTCTTCCGGGGACACCGTGTTGCCGACTGATTTGGACATCTTTTCGCCCTGTGCGGTGACCAGTCCGTTATGCATCCAGAAGTTCGCGAAGCGATCGCCGGCCGCACTGGATTGGGCGAGCTCATTTTCGTGGTGTGGGAATCGCAGGTCCAGTCCCCCGCCGTGGATATCGAAATGTCGACCCAAATACTTGGTGGCCATTGCTGAGCATTCAATATGCCAGCCGGGTCGTCCAGCTCCCCAGGGGGCTTGCCAGGAGGCGCCCGCCGGATCTGACTCCTGGGTGGATTTCCATAGGGTAAAGTCGCGCGGGTCTTTTTTACCGCGAGTCGGCGCATCTTCGGCGTCTTGCATATTGTCTGCCGACTGGTGGGTCAAAGCCCCGTAGGCTGGCCAGGATTTCACATCGAAATACACATCAGCCGAACCATCTAGCGCCTGGTAGGCGTGTCCGGCGTCGATGAGTCGTTGGATCAGCTGGATCATTTCGGGGATGTGTCCAGTTGCGCGTGGCTCATACGTGGGACGACGTACCCCGAGGGCCGCATACGCCGCGGCGAATGCGTTTTCAAAGCGATAGGCCAACGCCCACCACGGCTCAGACGCCGGATAGTCATCGGTAGGCGTGAATTCTGGGTCGAAGGATTCGGCAGAGCGGGTCAAAATTTTGTCGTCGATATCCGTCACATTGCGCACCAAAGTGACGCGGTATCCGGCGTATTCTAGCCAGCGCGTCAGGATATCGAAGACGACCGCTGAGCGAATATGTCCCACGTGCGGTTTACCTTGCACGGTTGCGCCACAGTAGTAAATAGAGACCTCACCATCAACAATTGGAGTGAAGTCCCGGATTGCACCGGTGGCGGTATCATAAAATCGTTGTCCCACGCTGCCCGATTTTAGCTCAGACCGCTGTCTACAAGGTAATCTGCATCGCGCGCTACTATATGAAAGGTCACTGCGGAACAATTGTGGGCAACCTGGCTGCGAGATATGTTGTCGCAAAGTGGCCTATATTTAGTCCGATACGATAACCTCAGAACGAAAGCTTCTTGCTGTGCGGGCGAATTCAACCCGGGGCAAGGTAGAACATCACCTCTAGCGCACCTTATTTTTACGAGGAGAACCATCGTGAAGGTCAACAAAACTCGCCGGAACGTATTTGCCGGCTTGGCATTGGCTGCCATTCTGGGCACTACCGGTTGCTCGGCCATTAACCCGCAGGCAACAACGTTCGAGTATGCACCCTCCGACGGGACCCAGACGACTGTCTCTGCCGATGACACCGCCAACAGCGACACCGTGGATTTCTTGAACATCGGCGTCATCACTAATGATGCAAACGATTCCGGCCGCGTGATGGGCACCATTCACAACAAATCCAGCAAGCGGCAGTCTGTTGAACTCAAGATCAACAACAATAAAGCCTTCGAGTTCTCGTTGGATGCTAATGAGCAGCTGATGTTGGAAGAAGAAGACCTCATCCTCGAGTCGGTCGGTACCGAACCGGGCGGTCTGGCAGACGGTGTAGCCACTGCATTTGGCAACTCTATTGAGTTCAACGTCTCGGTATTGCCACCAACCCTGGAGGAATATCGTGAGCTCTACCCTGGCGACCTCGATGAACGCGAACAAAGCGAACACCTGTACGACTTTCAAGGTCAGTACCACCGTGATGAATAATCCTGAGACTTAAAACGTTTGGGGCCGGTCGTGTGACCGGCCCCAAACGTTTAACTACACCCAGGGTGCCTTAAGCTTCGAATTTATAACCGAGACCGCGTACAGTCAGCAGATAGCGAGGCGCCGATGGATCAGGTTCGATCTTCGAGCGCAGACGCTTAATGTGCACATCGAGGGTTTTCGTGTCGCCCACGTAGCCGGGCCCCCAAACCCGGTCAATCAACTGACCGCGGGTCATCACCCGACCGGCATTGCGCAACAGCATTTCCAGCAGATCAAACTCTTTGAGTGGCATGGTAATTTCGGCGCCATCAACGGACACGACGTGACGCTCGACGTCCATCCGTACCGGGCCGGCAGATACCGTATCCGGGATGAGCTCATCAGATTCGGCATTGCGCCGCATGACCGCCCGGATCCGAGCAATAAGCTCGCGCGAAGAATACGGCTTGGTCACGTAATCATCAGCGCCCAGTTCTAAACCGACGACCTTATCTACCTCGCTATCCTTAGCGGTGAGCATGATGACCGGTACCTGGGATTCCTGGCGAATCTGGCGGATCACATCCGTACCAGGTTGACCGGGCAACATAAGGTCTAGCAGCACCAGGTCGGCACCATTGCGTTCAAACTCGTCCACGGCTTCCACGCCGTCTTCAACGACGGTAACCTCGTATCCTTCCCGTTGTAACAAGTACGACAGCGGATCAGAGATGGACGGTTCGTCTTCAACGACAAGAATCCGAGTCATCAGTGTTTTCCTTTTCCTTGAGCAGGGTGTTGTGTTTGAGGACCGTTATTCACAGTCTGGGTATCCGGTTCGGTTCCTTCGGTGGCGGCTTCATGCGCTTCGGGATCCAATGCAGGAAGACGGATGAGGAAGGTGGAACCCTCATCAACCACCGATTCGACCATGACTTCACCACCGTGATTCGACACGGTGTGTTTGACGATGCTCAGCCCGAGTCCCGTGCCACCCGTGGAACGGGATCGGGCTGAGTCAACTCGATAAAATCTTTCAAATATGCGTTCGCGATCTTCCTCGGCAATACCGCTGCCCTGATCAGATACCGCAATATGGACGACGTCGTCGTGCTTGGTCACTTCGACCCAGACCGTAGAACCATCGGGTGAATAGGTGACGGCGTTATCAATGAGGTTTCGGATTGCTGCCATGAGCTGGTCGTGGTCACCGTAAACCGACAGCGGTTCTGGATGGCGGCTGTGAATCGAGATATCGCGAGCAGATGCTTCAGTGCGAACCCGGTCGATGGCTTCAGAAACCAGCCGGGTAATGTCGAGCGGCTCGGCGGTTTCGACGATGTCGCGTCCCTGGAGTCGAGACAGCGAAATGACGTCTTGCACCAGCGCAGCGAGGCGCATCGATTCGATCGTCAGGCGGCTGGCAAAGTGGCGTACTGCTTCAGGATCGTCTGCGGCATCCTCGATTGCCTCGGCTAGCAGACTCATCGCGCCCACCGGGGTTTTTAATTCATGAGAAACGTTGGCCACAAAATCATGGCGGATGGCTTCGGTGCGGTGCTGTTGGGAACGGTCTTCGGCCATGATCACAACGTATTGATCACCAATCGACGCCGCCCTTAGGTGTACCAGCCAGTGGCCTTCTGGTGATGACCCGGCAGGAATTTCAAAACGATAATCATAGAGTTGTCCTGCGGTACGCACGCGCGTTGTCAGTTCGGCAAGTTGCTTGTGCCCGAGTTGATTGCCCCGAACCAAACCAAAAGCATAAGCAGACGGATTGGCCCGGACCACGGTGTCGGCGGCGTCGACAATCACATACGCTTGTCCCACAACAGCCAACACATCAAGGGCGCCTTCTGGGATGGACTGTTCGTGATCCGCCAGTCGTTCAATTCGGGAACGCGACGAAATTCGGAAGGCGACCATGGCACCTACCGTCACAATCACACCGGCCAATCCGAAAAGAACGGCCACAGAAACTAGACTATCCACAGTTGTAACAGTACCCATACTTTTCATAGCCCAGTGCCCCAATTTCGTCATTGGGGCCCTAATACACGTATTTGTCTGGCAGAATTCACCGCTCGTTTACCTTGTTTAGAGACAGTGGACAGCGTTGGGCAGGTATATTGGCTTGCAATCACTGAACGTATCTACAAGGACTCATCACATGCGCAAACTCTTTATGGCCGAAATGGAGGCCGTCGGCGACGATCTCGTCGAAATGGCCACCTTAGTGAATCGGGCTATGAAGCAAGCACGGGTTGCTCTGGAAGCCCAAGACGTCGGCCTCGCCGAAACAGTTATCGCTCAAGACGCTCGTATTGATTATCTCCAAAACACCTTGGATGAGCGCACCATTGAGCTGTTGCTTTTGCAAAACCCGGTGGCCACGGATCTTCGCCTGCTGGTTGCTGCGCTTCGGGTGTCGTCGTCGATGGAACGCATGGGCGATCTTGCGCGTCACGTTGCGGCCCTGGTTCGGCTGCGAGACCCAATTTCTGTCATCCCGGAACCCAGCCGCCCAGAGGTGGCCGAGATGGCAGAGCTGGCCGTTACCGTAGGTGAACACTTACAGCGATTGATGACCAATTACGACCTGGCCGAAGGCCGTGAAATCGTCAAGCTCAACAACGACGTCGACATTTTGCACTCGCAGATTATGAATAACGTCACCGACAACGTGTGGAATCTTTCCGCTCCACAGGCTCAAGACCTCACCCTGTTGACCATGCGGCTGGAGCGCTTCGGCGATCACGCGGTGTCGATTAGTCGCAAGATTGCCTACCTGGTGACCGGCGAATGGGAACCACCGGTCATCCCCTAGGCGTGCTCGTCTGGCGAGACGCCACGAAATTGCGACCACCACGCGGCTTGCCAACGCGCAGTGTGCGGGTGGGCGGTGAGAAGTTTTTCTCCGGATGAGCACCCGATGGTGGTCACCGGAGAGATCCCGTGCAACGTATTGGCAAACCACACCGGGTACTCCCCGGAGGCTATCTGTTGGATAGTCACCGGTCGGTGAGTCACGTGTAGACTTTGTGACTTCGCAAATTTGGCGATGCGTTGAGCGGATATCGAAGCGAGCTGCTGGCTAGCTTGGCAGATCACCAGTTCATCTGGGGTCTGCCAGACCAGTAGCGTCCCGGTGGTCGTTTCAATGACGTTGGTGCCGTCATGTAGGACCACATCATCAGTGGGCGCTTCGGACACCAACTCGCGCATCAGGTCGATGTCTGGTCCTTTGACCGTCGGCTTGATGCGCGGGTCGGTGTAGTGCGGAATCCATAAGCTCGTTGTGGTCCGCGGCATTGGTGCCATGCGCGCCAGCAGGACAAGTCGTCGTGTCGTGCCATGAGTTTCCAGGCTGATCCGCGGGAACAGGTCGACTTCTGGATGCTGCTGAGCAACGAGCGTCAGGCATCGACGCACGGCGGTTGCGAAAATCTTTTCGTCAATGGGTGGGAAAGTGCCCAGGGAATCGGCCTGGACTGTCATGCCGGTAAAGAAGCGACGGAGATGATCCGCCAACCCCCAGATATGACCCCGGTGGACCCGCCACGAATCAGCAACAAGGATGTCACCACCGATGGTCGGTTCGGTGGGTTCAAAATCGTGTCCGGTCCAAATGAAGTACTGCGGGAGTCCGATCATGATTGTTCTGCGATGCTGTCCAGAAGGGCTTGGGCCTTGAGATGTTTTTCGAGTTCTTCGGCCACCGGATCAGAGCCTACAACGACCGCACCCCCGGCGCCGATGCTCAGGTGCCCGGAGTCAATCACCATGCTGCGAATGACGACATTGAGCTCGGCGGTATTGTCATCGCCCAACCATCCCATGGCCCCAGAGTAAATGCCTCGCGGTCCAGCTTCCAATGTCTCTAAAGCTTGGACACTGAAGAGTTTTGGTGCCCCGGTCATCGAGCCGCCGGGAAACACCGCTTTGACTACCTCAGCTACCGGGGTGTTCGGTTGCAGGTGGCCGGTCACCGTGGTGACTAATTGGTGAACCGTGGCAAAACTCTCGACGGCCATCAGATTGGGGACTCGGACGGAGCCTGGTTCGGTGATTTTGGCGAGGTCGTCTCTGAGGAGGTCGGTGATCATCAGGTTTTCCGACTGGATTTTGGGGTCATTGGCCATCTGCTGGGCGAGCTGTGCGTCCAGGTCGGAATCGTTACTGCGCGCTACCGTGCCCTTGATGGGTTTGGATTCCACCAGACCATTGCCATCGACTTTCAAAAATTTTTCCGGTGAGGCACATAAAACTTCCAGTTCATCACCGAACGTGTTAAAGCGTAAATACCCGGCATATGGTGCCGAATTTTTTGTGCGCAAGCGGTTATATAGATCGAGGGTGTCGCCGTCGTAGTCATCCAGACAATAGGTATCCGTCAAACAAATGCCTGCAGCCTCACCACGATGCAACATCGATTGAATACTGGTGGCGCGGTGTTGATACTCTTCGGCCGTTAACCGCCAGTGTCCCGCCACTTTGCCAGGTCGCTGCGGGGACGGTTGTTCACCTGACCCAAAGACCAGGGTGGCGTGGAGTGTTTCCAGCAGGTCGACGTCGGCATATGCCACCAGCGTGGTGACCTGCGTGGGGTGGTCATAGCGGATAAAGGCTTGGGGTCTGATCCAATATGCATCGGGCGTGGTGGCCTGCTGCGTATTCGTGTGTCCAGCCAGACTGGACTGTTGGGCTTCGTAACCTAAGTATCCGACCCAGCCACCGGTGAAGCCTTCAAGATCAAGCGGCTGTTCGGGTTGCCAAGCGTGGTGTTGGAGGTAATCAAACACACTCTGGGTCGTCGTGGTGTGCTCACCGGCATGATCAATGTCCAAAAGATTTGTGGCCACATCCCAGCGTATAGTTTGGGCCAGCTCACCGACATTGGTCCCCATGATGGTGGTCTCACCTTGTCCGAGATGCGCCGCGGCCGAATCCAACCAGAATGCTGCAGGGGTACCATGCTGCAGCGTCCGGAAGGTGGCTGCAGTATCGAGTTGGCCCAAGACAGTTCGGGTAAATACCGGAAGCCGGCGTGCTGCTGGCGCCGATGCGGCCTGTGACGGTACAAGTGTTGAGGTGACGGGCGCAAGTGCGAGGAAATTTTCCAGTATCTGCGGACCGGTGGTGGATTGCAATGCGGCTGGATCGCAATGCATGCCCCAGTGGTTGGTTTCCTTGACGCGATACACCAGCGCGGCGTCAGCGTCGTCGACGGCTTGGACGTCAAAGATTGTGGGAGCCATGCCCGTTACTCGCCAGGCGTGATAGCTGATGAGTTCGACCGGGCTCTCGACGTTCGTGAGGATTCCGGCGGCGTGGTGACGATGGGTTACCGCATCCCCATAGACCGGTTGTGGCGGGGCTACTGTGTCATGGCCATAGGCTGCGGCAAGATGTTGATACCCGGAGCCAATGGCTAATACCGGCAACGCTGGGTGTTCGAGTATCGCGGATAGATCCGGGGTTTCGGTGCCGTGCGAGATGACGACGTGGGTATAATCCGTGAGATTTAACGCCACCAGCTCGGCAGCGGGCACAATATGTACCGCCCCGAGCTGGTGGGCCAAAATATTCGTGGTGAACCCGCCGGTGTCGACGACAAGTATCATGCGGGTGTCTCCACACTTCGGTGCATTATTTTCCTTGGGCAGCAACGGCTGCGGCACCTGCAGCAGCGGCTTCTGGATCCAGGAAGCGGGCCTCACCCTCGGGCTTCAACGCGTCATCCAGTTCGTACATGAACGGCACACCGGTGGGCAGGTTCAACTGGGCGATATCGTCATCTGAAATACCCTCGAGGTGTTTGACCAGTGCACGCAGCGAGTTGCCGTGGGCCACAATGAGTACCGTTTTGCCCTGGGCCAGTTGCGGCACAATGTTGTCATACCAGTATGGGACCAGGCGGGTCACGACGTCTTTGAGACATTCCGTGCGGGGCAGGTCCTCGCCCAACAGTGCATAGCGTTCGTCGCCGACCTGGGAGTATTCGTGATCGTCCGCGAGCGCTGGCGGTGGGGTGTCAAAGGAGCGACGCCACTCCATGAACTTTTCTTCACCGTGAGCGTCACGCACCTCGGCTTTGTTCATCCCCTGCAGCGCACCGTAGTGACGCTCGTTGAGACGCCAGCTGCGCTGGGTTGGGATCCACTGACGATCAGCGGCTTCCAGCGCCAAGTTTGCGGTAGTAATGGCACGACGCAGCAGCGAGGTGTAGACGACGTCGGGCAAAATATTTTGTTCTTTTAACAGCTCACCGGCGCGAGCTGCTTCTGTGCGGCCTCGATCGGTCAGCGGAACATCGACCCAACCGGTGAATTGGTTGAGTTCGTTCCAGGTGGACTGTCCGTGACGCAGTAAGACCAGTTTTGATGTTGTAGCCATAACGATGAGTTTACCTGGTTTAGTAAGACCACATTTGGAATTCGCGCTTGGGACCGGCTAGGTAGACGCCGGCAGCCACAATCGAGGCGAGGCCGAACAGTCCCATCCGTCCGCCGTAGAGAATAGTCAGCGATGCTGAGCCCAGGCCGAAGATCAGAGCCACACCCAGGATGAGCAGCCAGGTGGTTTTGGTTTGTTTGGAATGATTTTCAAACGACGACGCCGGACGACGGATCGCATCGAACATTGCCCAGATCACCATGCCAGCGCCCACAAGAGCTAATCCGGCTTGCAGCCCATATTCGATCATCAACACCATGCGCAATAAGTCCATGGAGCTAGTCTAGCGACTGTGCGCCGGGGTATTAGGCTAGAGAGGGTCAGAATTTGAAAGGTTGTGTCGTGACGGGTTTATTTGTGGTGTTTGAAGGCGCCGACGGGACGGGAAAGTCCACTCAGGTAGTCGGTGTGTCCACCCGGTTGCGCACCGCCGGCAACGACGTCGTCGTCACCCGAGAACCCGGGGGTTCTATCGTCGCAGAGAAACTGCGCGAGCTGGTATTAGATCCGGAGCACGATATTACTCCCACCACCGAAGCCCTCATCTTTGCGGCTGCGCGTGCCGATCACATCGACAAAACCATCGCTCCGGCCTTGGCAGCCGGACAGATTGTCATCTCGGATCGTTTTGTTGGGTCTTCCATTGCGTATCAGAGCGCCGGGCGGGGTTTGAGCAGGCAGGCTATTGTCGATATCAATGCGTATGCCACCGGAGGTCTGGCCCCCGATGTGACCGTCGTATTGGACCTGCCAGAGACCATGGCGTGTCGTCGTCGGGTTGCTCGTGGCGAGATAGCCGATCGCATGGAGTCAGCCCCCGATGGGTTCCAGGATGCAGTGCGAGCTTCCTTCTTAGACCAGGCCAAGGCCGCCCCTGAGCGTCACCTGATCGTCGACGCCTCGCAAACGCCGGAAGCGATTACCGATGAAATCCTCAGCCACCTGTCGATCAAGTTCGGAGTGACCATTTCATGAGCAATTCGGTATGGCAATCTCTCGCCGGTCAGCACGCAGTCATCGACCAACTCACCGGCCAGCAAACAATGACAGCCCCTACGCATGCGTGGTTATTTACCGGACCGCCGGGTTCGGGGCGCTCGCTGGCTGCTCGAGCCTTCGCGCAAACTCTGCAGTGTGAACAACCAGAACCCGCCGATCGTGGTTGCGGCTCCTGTCAGGCGTGCGTCACGATTGCCGCCGGCACCCACGCGGATGTGAACATCGTGACCACCGAGAAGGTGTCCTATGCGATCGAAGACGTGCGCGATCTGGTTGCCACCGCGCATGACCGGCCCTCGACTGGGCGCTGGCGCATCATTATCATCGAAGACGCCGACCGCATGACCGAGCGGGCCACCAACGTTTTACTCAAGGCAATTGAAGAACCACCCGAGCGCACCATCTGGATGCTCTCCGCACCCTCCCCCGCCGACGTGCTGGTGACCATCCGATCCCGTACCCGGCACGTCAACCTTGTGATCCCCTCGGTTGAAGATGTCGCTAGACTACTCACCGAGCGCGATAACATTGACCCGCAACTGGCCGAGGTCTGTGCCCGAGCCTCGCAATCTCACGTGGGAGTAGCCCGCTGGTTGGCCCGCTCCCCCGAGGCTCGCGAACGCCGGGATATGATTGCTCACCTGCCGCTGACTATCCGCTCGGCCTCGGCAGCGGTCCAGGCCGCCGAAGATTTACACAAACTCGTCCAGGATGAGGCTGAGGCGTCGTCGTCGGATCGTAACGCGGCAGAACGCGCCCGCTTGCTGCGCTCGTTGGGGCTGACCGAAGACGAAACCATCCCGCCGAAGCTGCGCATCCACGTTCGTCGGATGGAAGACAACCAGACCGCACGCAACCGGCGGGCCATCCACGATGCGCTTGACCGTGCAATGATCGATCTGTCCAGCATCTACCGCGATGTACTCCTGTTACATGTATCCCCGGATACCGCGCTCATTAATGAACACCTGCGTGCCAAGCTGACCGAGTATTCTCAAACGGTCAGCGCCGAACATTGTCTCAGCGCGCTCGAGGCGATCACCCAAGCGCGGCGCCGCCTGGCCGGCAACGTCCCGCCTCTGTTGGCCTTGGAGGCCATGTTGTTAGCCTTCATTCCACGCACCCGCCGTCATGCCCCGTTATAACCACGCAAAGGAAACCTCGTGTTCAAATCCTCTCGAACCCTAGCCGCACTGGGCGCCATTATCGCGTTGGTGGCCACCGGTTGTGCCAGTGACGACGCCGAGCCCGCAGTCAGCATTCCTGACTCCGTTTCGGACGAGATGGCAACTTTCTATGATCAGACGGTGGCATGGGATGACTGTGACGGCGTTGATGATTTTGAGTGCGGCACGGTGGATGTACCCCTGGACTATGCCCATCCCGAAGCCGAGACGATTCAGATTCACCTGACGCGGGCTGCCGACAACGCAGACCGACAGCCGGTGCTGTTCAACCCGGGCGGTCCCGGGGCCTCTGGTATTTCTTTTGTCCAAGACCAGGTCGATCTGATGTTATCGGACCGGCTGGCGGAAAATATTTCGGCGATTGGTTTTGATCCTCGCGGGGTGGGCGCTTCAGAACCTGTCGTATGTCTAACGGGTGAGGAGTTCGATGAGTCACGAGAAACGTCACATGATTCCTCGACATCAGAAGGTTGGGAAGCCTCAATCGAACTGACCCGTGAACTCGGCGAAAACTGTCTGGAGCGCTCCGGCGATATCGTCAAATTCGCAGATACGGTCTCGGCTGCCAAAGATATGGACATTATCCGCGCGGCTCTTGAGCTGCCGAAACTGGATTACTTTGGCATTTCTTACGGCACGAAACTTGGGGCGACATATGCTGAGCAGTTCCCCGAGCAAGTCGGCAAGTTTGTGTTGGACTCGGTGTTAGCGCCCAGTGCGCAGACGTTTGAAGTCACAAAGGCCCAGTCGGCCGGTTTCGAACAATCCCTGCACGAGTGGGCGCAGTGGTGTGCAGATAATAGCGAATGCAACGTTGGTCAGCCAGGCGATGCTGAATCTGTCCTCACGGCGGTCAAGGATTTCATCGCCCAGGTGGAAGAACAACCACTGCAATACCCCAACGGTCGTATTCAACCGGCTTCAGATTTGTTCTTCGGGATTGTCACCCCCCTGTACTCCCGAGAGGGCTGGGACATGTTGGCTATGGCGTTTGAACAGGGCATCGAAAACGATTTCGCGAACTCGGATTACCAGCCGCTATTCTTATTCCTGGCTGACGCCTACCACGGTCGTGAACCTAACGGTGAATACTCCAACAACATGGATGCGTTTAACGCGATCAACTGCTTGGATTACACGGCCACCGAAAAGACCCTGGAGCAGGCATCTGTCGAAGCCGAAGAACTGGCCGAAAACGCGCCGATCTTCGGTCCGGTTATGTCGTATTCAACCGGCTGCAATGGGTGGCCTGTGGAACCCGCAGAACCAATCGGTTCCATCGTGGCTGAAGGCTCCGATCCGATTATCGTGGCCAGTCTGACATCCGATCCGGCCACCCCGATCCACTTTTCTCGTCAGTTAGCCGAAGAACTCGACAACAGCATTCACATCACCGTAGAGGGTGAAGGACACGGTGCCTACTCTCCGGATAATGATTGCATTGTCGAAGCAATCGATAACTACATCTTGGACGATGAGCTACCGGAAGATGGTCTGGTGTGCCAGTAATGTTTGGCGTATTTTGACCAACCGACCCCGAACTAGCTATGATCGCTTATCGGACGTTGTACCAACAGCGACCATGCCGACTTAGCTCAGCTGGTAGAGCAGCTCCCTCGTAAAGAGCAGGTCACCGGTTCAAATCCGGTAGTCGGCTCTGGTCCCTTGAAGAGGTAACCACCCCGGAACCCCAACGATTTTGTGGGTTCCGGGGTATTTTTCTGACCAGAAATTATTTTGACTCGCCCGTGCTAGTGGCGTCTTCGGGTGTTTGCGGCGCTACGGGGCGAGAACCTCGAATAAAGAACGCGCCGATGAATCCGATCGCTGCGACAACACCCGCCACGATGAATGCAATGTTGACGCCGTGCACAAGCCCTTCATTGCCATGTACCACAGGATCGAGGGCAGTGCCGGTCATGACCGTGACTAATACGGCGGTCCCGACCGAGGCAGCCACCTGACGCATCGTGTTATTGAGTGCGGTACCGTGCGGAATCATCCGCTGTGGCAGCTGGTTTAGGGCGGCAGTCGTTACCGGCATAATGACCATGGCGGTGCCAAACATGCGAACCGCATTGAATATTGCCAGGTAGGCAAATGATGTTTCAGGTGTCAGCGCAGTGAACATCAGCGTCGAGGAAGCCAGCAGCCCGAAACCGACAACGGCTAACCATTTGGCGCCGAAACGGTCGAAGACTCTACCGGTCAACGGCGACATCAATCCCATGATCACCGCACCCGGTAGCAACATCAAGCCTGACTCGGTGGCCGTAAACCCGGCCATATTCTGCATGTAGAGCGGCAGGATGATCATCCCACCAATCATGGCGATAAACACCGCCATGCCCAACAGCGTGTTGAGCGTAAACATCGGATTCTTCAGAATCCGGAGTTCCAACATTGGCTCGGGCAGGACCAATTGACGCCAGATAAATAGTCCGAGGCTAACAAACCCGATAATCAACGGTGCCAACACTTCGACACTGTCCCACCCAGTATTTCCTGCGTTACCAAATCCCAAGAGCATCCCGCCAAAGGCGAAGGTGGACAGCACGATAGACAAAACATCGAGCCGAGGGTTCGTTGATTCAGTGACGTTATCGAGAATGAAATAGGCAATGATCATGTCGATGATCGCAATAGGCAGCATGATCGCAAAGAGCGTCTGCCATGGGAAATGCTCAACGATCCAACCCGACATGGTCGGTCCTATGGCCGGCGCAAAGGAGATGACCAGCCCGAACGTACCCATTGCTTGGCCGCGCTTATCCATCGGGAAGATGGCAAACAAAATGGTTTGCATCAGAGGCATGATAATGCCACCACCGGCTGCCTGAATGAATCTTCCAGCTAACAAGACCGGATAGGTCGGTGACAGCATGGCTAATAACGTGCCCAGGGTAAACAGTCCCATGGCGGCGAAGAACAGGCTTCGTGTGGTGAACTTCTGAATCAGAAATGCGGTCACCGGAATCATGATCCCGTTGACCAGCATGAACATCGTGGTGACCCACTGAGCTGAATTGGCGGTGATGCCGAAGTCTTCCATCAACGCGGGCAACGCCGTGTTCATTAACGTCTGATTGAGAATGACCACGAATGCTCCAGAAACCAACGTGGCCAGGACAACATTGCGGTTCACCGGTTTTCGGCGGCGTGACTTGTCAGCTTTGACGTTGGTGTGTTCGTGCTGCGCCGTGTTATACCGTGCTTCCACGGTCGGAATAGATCCGGTGATTTCACTAGCCAATAGAGGGTCCTTCTCCTGAGAATTCTGCGATGTCGTGTTGTTATTTACCTGTTCCACCATTAACCGGCTGGCTCGGGGTGTTGGGTCGCAAGTCCAAGGTGTTCTAATTGTTTAAACGCCGTCTCGAGCAAGTCATACAGCGGCAGGTCACCTTTGTGAACCCACTGGCGAACCGCCACTCGAATGGCGCTCATCGCCACGGCGGCCAGCAATTGCGGCGTCATATCGCCCTCAGCATCCACACCCATACGTTCTGCGAGCGCGTCAGCAAACGTGCGCTCGACCATGGCGATCTTGCCTAGGTGATGTGCCATCAGTGACGGATGGCACTGGGTGAGTCGCTGTCGGGCCAGCACCCGTTCACGGTTCACCGGATCTGCGCCGAAATAGTTGCTGTATATCACCGCATTGCGAAACGCTTCCAGAGGCGGTTCGTCGCTGGGGCGCTCCAACAGCAACTTGCAGACCTGGTCTGCGCCTTCGGCAGCTTGCGTGACCAAAGCGTCTTCTTTGGAGGAAAAGTAGTTGAAAAATGTCCTCGACGAAACGCCTGCGGTTTGCGCAATGGCCTCAACCGTGAGGTTTTCGAGGCCATTTTCTAGCGCGAGGTCGAGTGCAGCGTCCCGGATAGCGCGACGAGTTTCGCGTTTTTTCTGTTGTCGACGTCCTAATCCTGCTGCATGCTCTGTCATAGATTTCAACGCTAAACAAAATCTTGCACACTCTGCAAGTTTTTATTCTGGATCGTCTCTCAGCATAGGCGCGACGCTATTCCAGCACCTAGTCGTTCGCGGGTTTCGGTGACTGGTCTTTGACAATCGTCCACCGTCGGTACGCCCACCATGTCATCACCAGCACAACCGCCCAGCCGATACCAACGACCACACCATTTGCCACGTTGGGGTTGGAGATGAAACTGCCAATGGCCACTAGTGAGACCTGGCCGGGAATGATCGCGAGCGCGCTTGCCAGCAGAAAATCGCGTTGACTCACCCCAAACGCTCCACTGCCATAGTTCACCGGCCAATATGGAAAGCCTGGTAACAGGCGCAGCATCACCACGGCTTGAAAGCCGGCCTGGTTCAAATGTCGTTCCGCCGTGCGGTAATGCGATCCCAGTAGTCGGGCGGTGGCTTGTTTCCCTAACCCCCGGGCAATCCAATAAGCGCCCCAGCAGCCAATAAAGACACCGATCATCGACAGGATGCTTCCTTCGAGGGTGCCAAATAGCAGACCACCGGTGACCGCCATAACCGTCACAGGGATGGGGGTGAGAGCCACGAGAGCATATGTTCCAATAAACACCAACCAGGCAGCCCAGCCCCAGGACGCGATCATCTGCTGCAGCGAATCGGCAGAGGGTAGGCGAACATTGAACGCCAACCACAATAGAACCAGCAGCACGATAATCAATGCAGTGTTGCGGATGATTGAGTCCCAGTGGATTCCACTGTCTTCGGCGGTACTATCCGTCTCCGGCTGCGTTCGCCCTTCATGTTCAGAAGCCATGATTTTACTGTAGTCCTGTCAGACCCGTGCCGCACATGGTCTCGCTTGGCTTCAGTCCTCGGGGTGGGTCACCTGTGCGGCGGCTCGCACTGAATCGAGAACCTTCTCGGCGCGGCGCCCAACCGTGTCGATGCTGGCTTGATCGCGTTTATACATCGCAGCTGCCTGGGCAGTGGCAGCCAAATCGTTTGCGGCTCGAGACAACAAGCGATGGATGTCATCTGCCCCGGCAGGGATATCTAGGTCGTGTTCACCATAGCGACGACGGGCTAGCATGCAGATCGTACGCACCGTGACCAATGCTTCGGTCAAGATGTTGCCGGCGTTGATGAGCCCGTTGAGTTCTTCTTGCGTGAGGCCCCCGGGACGATCAGGATCGATGACTTGCCAATACCGGTCCAGGGACCGGGCGAAACGATCATGAGCCTGGCGCCATAACTGGGTGCCAAGCTCCTTATCCAAGGTTTTCGCCTCGCGACGGCGTGCAAACGGACGGGGTCTCATCATGTATTAGTGTCTCACATTGTCAACACAATTTTCCCAACCCGGTCCGACTCGCTAAACCGCTCATATGCTGCAGCGGTCTCGGCCAGCGGGAAGCTTTGGGCAATGAGTGGATCGATGCTCCCGTCAGCTAATAGTGGCCAGATATGTTCGACGACGCCGGCCAGAATCTCACCTTTTTCCGCAGCGGTGCGCGGCCGCAGCAGATTGCCTGTCAGCACGGCTTGCTTTGCCATCATGCGCAGGAAGTTCACCTCACCCTTGATGCCGCCTTGGGTACCGATCACTACCCAGCGACCACGATGAGCCAGCACCTTCATATTATCGTCGGCATAGTGGCCAGCGATGATGTCCAGAATAATGTCGACGCCGTGTCCGTCGGTGATCTCGTGGACGCGATCGACAAAATTCTCGGTCCGATAATTAATCCCGTGGGCACCCAGAAATTCGGTGTACTCAACTTTGGCATCTGAGCCGGCAGTCGCAATGGGTTTGCCACCCATGGCTTTGACCATTTGAATCGCTGTTGTGCCAATACCGCCGGCGCCACCGTGAATGAGCACCCAGTCTCCAGGCTGAAACTGCGCGGTCATAAACACGTTGAACCACACCGTGGCAGCAGTCTCGACGATGCCGGCGGCTTCTGTCACATCGAGTTGTTCCGGAACTGGGACAACCTGTCGAGCATCGACTGCTACGTATTCGGCATAGCCGCCACCTGCGAGCAAGGCGCACACCCGATCATCTACGTCCCAAGCGGTAACACCTTCACCGAGTGCGGCAATTTTTCCTGCCACTTCAAGCCCAGGGATGTCGCTGGCGCCCTCAGGGACGTTGTACCCTCCACTGCGTTGGAGCAGATCGGCGTTGTTGATGCCCGCTGCTTCGACTTTGATGAGAACTTCACCGGCCAGCGGGGTGGGCACTTCGTGCTCCATCATCTGAATATCGGCTGGAGCGTCCTTCGTGGCTTTTTCGGTCCCTGCCTGAGGAATGAATCGGATGGCTTGCATCTGTGAAGGTAATGACATGCCTTTCATCTTGGCTACTATCTGACGCCCAGGTCAACAGGTGGTATATTGCGGCGCTGCAGGCGCGATTATGCTTCAACTACCGCAACCAGGTACAATAAATCCTCGTCTGGATGGTTGTCCGAGCGGCCGAAGGAACTGGTCTTGAAAACCAGAGGGCGGCGATCCCGTCCCGGGGGTTCAAATCCCCCACCATCCGCGGAATTTGGCTCCGGAATCTCAAGGATTCCGGAGCCAAGCTTTTATCAGCTGCGATTTCACGCCACCGAGAGCAGAGGTCGCATAGACCGCGACACGATGTTTCGCTTAAGTCGCGAGCAGTGCATCAGGCGCCGGCTGCATTTCGTCAGCTGTGAGCCGTCCTGCATCTTTTCAAGCTGGAGTACAGATCGTCATATCCCAAGCGGACACCACCTAGCTTGAAGCTGCATCATGTCGCGGATGTCGAATTTGCCGAGGCTATTTGAGCCCACAACCGACTGCTGCTGAAAAGCATCTGGGTCACATGAAGGGTACGTTTTGGACTCTCTAGATGAACGTTTCGGCGAATGTTACGAGAATTCAGCCCGCAATGAACCAGCTGAAAGATCTTAGCCAGGATGGACTAGGAGCACACTTTTCGCTGCAATCTCCAGCATTCTCATCCGCAACTTTCAGCGAGCTCTGAGGAATGCTAATGCCTAGTGGGCACTACCTTTCAGCGCATTACCAGAACTAGTCATCATGCGCATACTTGTGCCGCTTAGTGACCTGAGAGAACTCTTCTCGCAAATTGCAAGTTCATACCTCAAAACCGCCGGAAGTATGACCACCGAGTTTACAAATCGGTCTGAATCGCTATGGTTGAAAAGTGGGTCAAGCCACCTCGCTCACCGACAAATCCGATGCGAGTGGCAGTAATAAGCAGGCTGGGATGACACGCGTCATGGCGGGGGAAGAAGCCGCTTTGTAAGTTTCAACAACGAGACTTCGACCGCGTCAAGAAGCGCAATCTTGATGCGGTTATTTGTAATGCGCTTTTCGGCCCAGGCCGATTGAGTACGAAGGGAAGTACGCCAGCGACGATTCTGATCTGCGCCGATATTCACCCGACTTCTGGAGGATTATTTTTTGAAGACTGAAACGATAGTAAACACGGTAAACAAGAAGCCGAGGCGACGCACAGGTGGCATAGTCATCACAATCTCGACGCTCTTAGCATTCTCGTACGGGCTTCAGATGTATGCAGTGGTTCCTGCCTACTCCACTCTGACCGCCGAGTTTGGTTTGAGTTACTCCCAGGTCGGGCTGATGGTATCGCTGTGGTTCCTCGGCTATGCCTTGGCCCATATCCCGGCTGGGTTCGCTGCCGCCGCATGGGGCTTGAAACGAGTCGCAGTTTGGGGCGGTATCGTCACTGCGCTGTCGAGTGGACTCATCGCATTGTCAGGCTCTTACGGCTTCATGCTCACCTCCCGATTCATCGGCGGCGTCGGCATGTCATTCGTCGTCGCAGCGATCTTCCCGCTCGGTAATTACTGGTCGAAACCAGAAAACGGCAAACTTGTCGCAGGCATCCTCAACGGCCTTGGTCTAACGGGCGGCTCTGCAATCGGTTTGTACGTATGGACCCTACTTTTGGAGAGCATGGGCTGGAGAAGCAGCTTGTGGGTCGCGACAGCTATCGGCTTGATCATCGCTATCGCAGCCGCTGCGCTCATCGAAGTTCCATCTCATATGGACGAACTCGAAGGGGACGAATTTAGCTGGCGCTCCACCATGCAGGTCCTCAAATCCAAGACCATGTGGGGTATCGGGATTGTTTCCGTAGCCGCCTACGGCGCATTCTTCACCGTCTCGCAATTGGGCCCTGGCTTTGCCGAGTCCGAACACGGTTTCAGCCCGGCCAACGCAAGCCTCCTGGGTCTCGTCATGCTGCTCATTGGTATCCCTGGTTCAATCCTGGGTGGTATCTTTGCTGACCGCGCTCAGCGATTCCTCTCCACCCTGTGGATTCCTGCCGTCATTATCGTTGCACTGCTAGCACTGATCCCGCTGGTCAACAGCGTGATGCTATGGATCGTATTGTCGCTCATCGGTGTGTTTGGCATGATGTATCTCTCCCCTGCTAGTGTGTCACCTTCTGAATACCCTGAAGAGGTTTCTCGTCAGGATTTTGCAACCGCACTGGGGCTGGTTCTCACCCTTGGCAACCTGGGTGCTGTGGTCTTCCCATATGTTTACACTCTGGGCACCCAGCTGGGCAGCTCCGCACTGGGCTGGTGGTTGATCGCTGGCCTATCTGCTCTGAGTATCCTCGGGATCTTCATGGCTAAAGAATCTCGCATCCCACTCAAGACGCTTGCTCGTGCAAGAGAAGATGTGCTCGCCCAACGCGCACACTCGAAGAGAGATATGGTCAGTATCTCCTAACCACTGTCTCCAGAGGCCAAGGGCATGAGGCAATTTTTGTATCTTGCCCTTGGCATTTACTAACTGACTCAACGAAACGGCACCACATGACGTACTGGACACCCCGGATGAACCACCGAAGTTCCGAGCGTTCCCATCAGCGATATCCCAGGCGGCCGATCAGTTTCGCGCCGTGGCTTTGAGCCGTATCCTAGGCTCCCATAGTCTGGCTACCATGGATGTAGACCCAGTCGGTTAAGTCACCCGACTGCCACACCCAGTCTTGGAGGGACCACCGTGACCGACGACGAGCATTCAGACCAAGCCGCCACACGTGCCAATCACCACAGCCCAACTGAGCAAACAGCGACGGAACAAGAAACCTCCGAGGGGATGCGTGCCGAAGCTGTAGAGCGGCGAGAACATCGGCGTCGCATTATTGGTTTGATCGGTGGCGTGGTCGCGGCGGCGTTAATCTTCTTGATTATGCCAACCGAGCTGGCGGTTTGGCCCAGGCTCACAGCCGCTACGGCAGTGCTCATGGCGGTATGGTGGATGACCGAGGCCATCCCGATTCCCGCAACGGCATTGTTACCGCTCATTATCTTCCCATTGGCGGTCCCGACCGATGAATCCGACGGCGGTGTCACGGTCTCAGAGATCGGTGCCAACTACGGCAACGACGTGATCTTCTTATTTATGGGAGGTTTCTTACTTGCCTTAGGTATGCAACGGTGGAATCTACACCGACGTATCGCACTGCTGGTTTTACGCTGGATGGGCTCCAACACGAAAGCATTGATCGCCGGGTTTATGATTGCCACCGGATTTCTATCGATGTGGGTATCGAATACAGCGACCGCAGTGATGATGCTGCCCATTGGCATTTCGGTGCTGCTCTTGGTCAAGCGCATGGCCGATGGCGAGGACACCCAACAAGTTATTACTGCAGGCGCAGAGACCCATGCCACCGTGGAAGAGACTCAGCAAGTTGCAAAAACAAACTTCGGCACCGGTTTGATGCTTGCCATCGCTTACGCTGCATCCATCGGATCTCTCGGCACCATTATTGGTACCCCGCCGAACGCCCTGCTGGCAGCGCACATGGCCGCCAACCATGATCTGGAACTAGGATTTGGGCGCTGGATGCTGGTAGGTGTACCTTTATCGATCGTGCTGATGTTCGGTGCGTGGTTTATTTTGACAAAGATCATGTTTAAACCGGAACTCGATGAAATCCCCGGCGGCGCTGAACTCATTCGCAATGAGTTCAGAAAACTGGGGCCGATGTCTCGAGGCGAATTAACGGTGTTAATTGTCTTCATCATCGCGGCCATTTCCTGGGTGCTGATTCCGTTAATCTCCGAATACATCTTAGGCCTCGACAGGCCTCTGATCTCCGACGCCGGTATTGCCATGGTTGTTGGACTGGCAATGTTCTTGCTACCGGGCGGTGCAGCCAAAGGTGTTCGGCTGTTAAATTGGGATACTGCACTGAGTCTGCCTTGGGGTGTGCTGTTGCTGTTTGGCGGCGGTTTAGCACTATCGTCGCAGTTTTCTGATTCCGGGTTATCCGAATGGTTAGGGACACAAGTAGAAGGACTAGCTGGAGTGCCGGTCTGGGTGTTGGTTGCTTTGTGTGCTGTCGGGATCCTCCTCCTGACAGAAATGACTTCAAATACCGCGACCGCAGCGACGTTCTTGCCAGTGGCCTCCGGTATTGCATTAGGTACCGGTGTCGAGCCGTTGATGCTCACCGCACCGGTTGCCTTGGCAGCCACGTGTGCGTTCATGCTGCCGGTGGCGACCCCACCGAATGCGATCGCTTTCGGTTCGGGCTATGTCACAATTGGCCAGATGGTCAAAGGTGGGGCGCTGATTAATGTGGTCGCAGCCATCTTGATCACCATCACGGCTATGACCTTGTTGGTCTGGGTCTTCGGCATTGCCTATTAGATCAGACCAGACTGGCGATCCAACGTGCGAATAGCCTATGAGCGATACCGTTTGCCCCGCCTATCTACCGTGAAAACCAGCGATCGTGTTGGCGAGCCTCGACTCAGGGCGCCAACGCTCCTGAGCTGTAGAGTTTCTTATTATTCACGAAACATTACACTCAATGGACGAATGACTACACCCGATAAAGATACTGTGCTGGATCGCGTCTTAAGAATCCTGTCGGCTTTCGATGCCCGCCGCCCACAATTATCTGTGGCCGAATTATCCCGGCTGACTACTATCCCGCTGGCTTCGGCGTATCGGTTGGTTGGCCAATTGGCGCAAGAAGATATCCTGGCGCGTTATCCAGATGGCAGCATAGGACTAGGAATGCGGCTGTGGGAATTGGCTGCACGATCCTCCCCTGCCGTGAGCCTGCGAACTGCGGCTATGCCTTTTCTCGACGACGTCCAATCGATCTTCCGACAACACACCCAGCTATCGGTCCTCGACGACCTTGAGGTCCTGGTAGTTGAACGGCTATCGTCCCGCAACTCCGTGGTGAACCAGGCAACCGTGGCCACTCGTATGCCCATTCACACCGTATCGATGGGGCTGGCACAACTTGCTTTCCAACCAGACCACGTCGTCGAGGAGTACTTCGCTATGTATCCCGCCGCACGAGACATGACCTACTCCACTACCGGTAGTATCACCAACACTTTGGCGAAGATCCGACGTGACGGTTTCGTGATGCTTGAGGGCATGCTTGACGACGGCACAACCGGCGCCGCGGTGCCGGTATTCGATAAACCCTCAGGACGGCATCGCATAGCAATCGCTGCGATTTCCGTGGTGATCCCTAACGAATTTGAGCAGCGCTCCGCAGTCATTCCGGTATTAATGGCAGCCTCACGCGGACTGACCCGGGCACTGCAGCCTGTCACCAAAACCGAGTAATTCTCACCTCGTGAGAATGCAGTGGCGCGCACCACCTGCGATGTCGGACACTTGGATCAATGAGAAAACACCTTGAGGTTGAATCAACAGGAGTTTGAATGACCACACCAAGCGAAACCACACAGGTTGGCATTGTAGGCGGCGGCCCGGCTGGACTGATGCTGTCGCACTTGCTGGCCAGAGCTGGTATTGACAACATTGTGCTGGAAACCCGTGACCATGAGACGATCAAAAACACCCACCGCGCCGGGATTTTAGAAACTGGTGCGGTTGAAATGCTCACCGATTACGGTGTGGACTCCCGCATTAAAGACATCGGCTATGAGCATCACGGTATTGATCTACGGTTTAACGGCGAATCACACCGTATTGACTTCAAAGCCCTCGTCGATGCTTCCGTGTGGCTGTATCCGCAAAACGAGGTTTTTGTTGACCTAGCCGCAGCTCGTGCTCGAGACGGCGGCGACGTGCGCTACGAGCACACTGTGACCGGTATCGAAGACGCCGAAACCGATCAGCCCAAGATTCGTTACACTGACGCTCAAGGAAAAGACGGCGTTATCCAGGCGCGCATCATCGTCGGTACGGACGGATCGCGGTCGTTTTGTCGCCGTGTCATTCCATCGGACACCCGCCAAGAGCACAAGATCGAGTACCCCTTTGCCTGGTTTGGCATCCTCACTGAAGCCCCACCAAGCGCCGAAGAACTCATCTATGCGAACTCCCCTCGGGGCTTCGCCTTGATTTCCCAGCGTAACGAAACCGTCCAGCGCCACTACTTCCAGTGTGACCCGGATGAAAACCCCGATGATTGGACCGAAGATCAAATCTGGGAAGAGCTCCAGGCTCGGGTTGATGGCCCAGATGGCTTCCAACTCAAGCGCGGGCCGATCTTCGATAAGACTGTTTTAAAATTCCGTTCCTTCGTCGCCGAACCAATGCGCTGGGGTAACCTGTTCTTAGCTGGCGATGCTGGTCACACCGTCCCGCCCACCGGAGCAAAAGGACTCAACTTGGCGTTTGCTGACGTCAAAGTACTATTCAACGCTTTAGAGGAATTCTTCAAGTCGGGCGACACCACCGGAATTGATAGCTACTCCGAAACTGCGTTAAAACGTGTTTGGAAAGCCCAGAACTTCTCATACTGGATGACCAGCATGTTACACACCCGTAACGACGCCACCTCATTTGAAGCCCGTCGCGCCATCGGTGAACTCCAAACCGTGGTCGGTTCCAAATATGGCCGTCAATATCTAGCCGAATCATACTGCGGCTGGCCCCACGAATAACCCACCGATACGAAAGGATGTGCAAAGTGCCTGAACAAAATACGGCCCGCCTTGATCCGCAGGCTACAACAGACCCCCAAGAAACCATCGACGCCGAAATTGCCCAGATCCAAACGGACTACCGCGCAAGTGTCGAAGCTGATGCTTCCAAGGAGGAGACTCAGCCGCGCCTGAACTACCCACCGTACCGGTCCTCATTGCTGCGTCACCCAACCAAAGATTTACACCACACTGACCCGGAGACCATTGAGCTGCACTCCCCAGCTTTTGGTCACCGCGACGTACACATTTTGGAATCGGATCTGACCATCCAGCATAACGGCGAACCCATTGGTGAACGCATCAAAGTCCGTGGCAAGGTCATCGATGGCAATGGCCGTCCAGTCCGGAATCAGCTCATCGAAATCTGGCAGGCCAATGCTGCCGGTCGCTACATTCACAAACGCGATCAGCACCCGGCACCAATCGATCCGAACTTCTCCGGTGTCGGCCGTGCGATCACCGGTGAGGATGGCTCCTATGAATTCACCACGATCAAACCAGCCCCGTACCCGTGGAAGAACCACCATAACGCCTGGCGTCCTGCGCACATTCACTTCTCGTTATTCGGCACCGATTTCACCCAGCGGATGATCACACAAATGTATTTCCCGGGCGATCCATTGTTCTCGCTGGACCCGATCTACCAGGGCATCACCGATCAGAAAGCTCGTGATCGCCTGGTGGCAACCTATGACCACTCGGTTACCAGCCACGAATGGAACACCGGCTACACCTTTGACATCGTTTTGACCGGTTCGCAGCGTACCTGGATGGAGGACGAAGACCATGACCACTAATGACCTGACCCCAACCCCCGGCCAAACCATTGGCCCATTCTTTGGGTACTTCAACGCCGCCGAGAATGTCCACCTCCCGTTCGAAAACGGCCAGCACCTCGTACCTGCCAGCGATGAGCGAGCAATCCAACTGACCGGCACCGTTTACGACGGCGCAGGCGATCCCATCCCAGATGCGATGCTAGAAATCTGGCAAGCCGATGAAAACGGCAACATCCCCACCCAGGACGGTTCGCTGATCCGCGATCCCTTCGTGTTCACCGGCTGGGGCCGCGCCACGACCGACAACGTCGGCACGTACCGTTTCACCACCGTAGAGCCCGGTCCAACGGAGGACGGCAAAGCGCCGTTTATTCACGTTGTCGTCTTCGCCCGCGGGCTGCTGAATAAGCTGCACACCCGCGCCTATATTCCAGACACCGAGGGCTTAGAAAACGATCCAACGATTGCAGCTCTGGGGGACCGTGCAGAAACCGTGATCGCCAAGCGCGACGGCAAACGCCTGATCCTGGACATTCACATTCAGGGTGACAACGAAACCGTGTTCTTCCAGTTCCCTGGGATGACCTATCCGAAACCCTAGGTTTCACTGACTTGATACCCGCCCGTTCTACTGGGCGGGTATCGTTGTGTCCAGACCATTGTAAGAAAGGGATGCACCCACGTGTACGATTTCGGTTTGCTCAACCCAGTCTGGGCGGGCACCCGCGCGGCAGAACTTACCTCAGATACCGCTTTTGCCCAGGCGATGCTCGATGTCGAAGTGGGTTGGTGTGCAGCACAAGTAGAATTTGGTACGGCTCCTGAGTCCATCACCGGTGCGGTTGCGGCAGCAGCGGATATCGACGACTACGACCTGGTGGCCATTGCCAATGCCACCCCGGACGGCGCCAACGCCCTGATCCCCTTGTTATCTGCCATGCGGGACAAGGTCGCCGAAGCCGATCCGGATGCGGCCGTCTATGTCCATCGGGGCGCCACCTCCCAGGACATTATCGATACCGCGTTGATGCTGCTGGCAGCCCGAGTGGGGAATCATGCGCTGCAGCAACTGAAAACCTCTGTGCACCAGCTCATAAACCTTGCCGAACAGCATGCGACAACGGTGATGATCGGACGGTCGTTGGATCAGCACGCTCAGCCGATTAGTTTTGGCTACCGGGTCTCCCAGTGGGTTGAAGCATTGGGCAGCGCCGGCCAGCACTTGGAGACCGTATTGAACAACCTGCCCTTGCAGTGGGGCGGTGCTGTGGGAACTTCGACCTGGTGGGTGGATTATTTTCGTGCAGAACAACCCGAAACCGATCCGATGGCACTGGTGAACCACCAGCGCGACCTGTTGGCCGAGCAACTTGGCCTGGTCGCAGCCTCGGTGTGGCATGCCAACCGCATTCCAGTCACCACCGTTGCCCAATCGGCATTCCAGGTGGTTGCTGCGGCAGCCAAGTTGGCCAACGATGTCCTCACGGCAGTACAAGCGGAGCAGGCCGAACTGGCTGAACCCACCGCACCGGGCCGGGGTGGTTCGTCGGCGATGCCGCACAAAAACAACCCGGTGCTGTCCATCCGGCTGAAAACCGCAGCCCAGGTCGCAGCCGGGGATCTCAACACGCTCCACACCGGCATCATCGCCAATACCGCCGAGCGTGCCGACGGTGGCTGGCACACCGAGTGGGCTGCGTTTCGCGACCTGCTGCGCACCACCGGCGCCGTCACCGAGATTCTTGCCGAGCTGACCGCCGGGCTGGAAGTGTTCCCGGACGCCATGCGCGGGAACCTGGAGATTCACGGTAACTATCTGATGCTAGGACGAATCACCCAGTGGCTGGGTCCCGTGGTGGAGGCCCACGAGGATATCCCGCAGGGCACCGGCAAGCAACTCGTCCAAGAAACCTGCCAGCAGGCCATTGCCAATGGCGATGATTTGGCCGAAACGCTTGCGGCCAAGCTGCCCGAGGGTGTCGTCAGTGTCAGCGCCGTCAACAAAGTATTAGATCCTTCCGGATATATGGGAGGAGCCGCGTCCATCGTGGCAGAAGTCAATTCGCGTTATAGAAAGTGGAGTACATGAGTCAACCTACGATCTCCGGTATTCAGTTCACCGCACCAGATCCGGCCAAACCCCTGTTAGTCCTGGGTCCTGGCCTGGGCACTGCGGTCGAACCGCTATGGGGTAAGACCGCCCAGCTGCTCGCCGAGTATTACGAAATTGTGGGCTATGATCTGCCCGGTCACGGACGTTCCGAACCTTCGACCGAACAGTGGACACTGGATGGTCTGGCAGACGCCGTCGCCGAACTCGCCACAGAAGCACGTGGTGAAACCGACCGCCAGGTTTTCTTTGCGGGGGTATCACTGGGTGGCGCCGTTGCCCAACGCCTGGCACTGCGCCACGGTGACATCTTTGACCGTATCGCCATGGTTTGCTCCTCACCGAAATTCGGCACTGCGGATGCTTGGCTGGAGCGCGCTGAGTTCGTGGCCAAGGCCGGCACTCCCGCCATGGTGGAACGCTCCGCCAAAACCTGGTTTGCTGATGGGTTCATCGAACAAAACCCGACCGATTCAACGGCACTGCTGCACTCGCTGCAAAACGCCGACCGATTCTCTTATGCTCACGCCTCGGTCGCACTGTCAGAATTCGATATGTCCGAGGAGCTGGCCCAAGTGACCACTCCCCTGCTCGCGCTGGCCGGAGACCAAGATACCGTCTCCCCACCCGAGCATGCCCGCGCGGTGGCTTCGGCTGTGCAAAACGGTCAGGCAGCCGTCTTAGAAAACGTTGGCCACCAGGGCCCAACCGAAGACCCCCAGGCCACCGCAAGCATTTTGCACGCCTTCTTCTCGGGTCAGAATGTCGAGCAGACTCATCAGGACCAGACCATCGGGGAAATTTATGACGCCGGCATGGTCGTGCGTCGTGAAGTCCTCTCCGATGCACATGTGGATCGTGCCACCGCTACCGCCGATGAGTTCACTTCCGACTTCCAGGAAATGATCACCCGCTACGCGTGGGGCACCATCTGGACCCGCCCAGGCCTGGATCGTCGGATGCGCTCGGCGGTCACCATCACCGCGATGGTTGCTGGCAAGTACTGGGACGAACTGGCCATGCACGTCAAAGCAGCCCGCCGCAACGGCCTGACGGTTGATGAGATCAAAGAGATCCTGTTACAGACCGCGATCTATTGTTCGGTTCCGGCCGCAAATGTCGCTTTCTCTGTGGCTAAAGAAGCCCTCGCCGAATACGACGAACACGAAGGCTAACCAGCTGTTGTGAGCAAGCCCGGTCCAGGAATTGGACCGGGCTTTGTCGTTCGCGGGGTGACTAATTTCGCACCAGAACTTTCAATGTGTGATATCCACCGCTAGACTGGAAAAGTCACAGAACGAACTCATGTTCGCACAGCGAACGTGATGAACCTTTGCTTCAGGCTCGGAAGGAATCATGCAGCAGGTATATGTTTACGACGCAGTGCGCACGCCATTTGCAAAAATGGGCGGAGGCCTCGCCAAGGTCCGCCCAGACGATCTGGCCGCGACCGTCATCACCAAACTTTTAGAACGCTACCCAAATCTTGATCAGACCAAGATCGACGACGTCGTGTTTGGCAACGCTAACGGTGCCGGTGAAGAAAACCGCAACGTCGCTCGCATGGCCACCTTGCTTGCTGGGCTACCCGCCTCGATTCCGGGGGTCACCGTCAACCGACTGTGCGGCTCCTCACTGGACGCCGCATTCCACGCCAGCTACTCGATTGGTGCCGGCGACAATAACCTGGTGATCACCGGTGGCACCGAATCCATGTCACGCGCCCCGTACGTCGTGCCAAAACCTGAACGCGCCTACCCGGCCGGCAATAGCCAGATGGTCTCGACCACCCTGGGCTGGCGCCTGGTCAACCCGAAGATGCCAGCTGAATACACGGTTTCCCTGGGCGAGGCCACTGAACAGCTCGTGGACAAATACGATGTCTCCCGCGAACGCATGGACGAGTTCGCAGCGCTGTCGCACCAGCGTGCACATGCCGCTTGGGAAGCCGGCCACTATGACAACCTGGTGGTAGCAGTCGACGACGTCGCCCGCGATGAAACCATCCGTCCCGACAGCACCCCGGAAACCCTGTCAGGTTTGCGCACCGTCTTCCGGAAAGAAGACGGCACCGTGACCGCAGGCAACGCCTCACCGATGAATGATGGTGCCGGCGTCGTACTGATGGGTTCCGAAGCCGCCGCCGACACCCTGGGTGCTGATCCGCTGGTGCGCGTTGTCTCTCGTGGTGCAGCAGCCAATGAGCCACAGTACTTCGGTGAAGCCCCCGTGCCAGCCGCCAACCTCGCACTAGAACGGGCCGGTATTACCTGGGACCAGGTCGGGGCAATCGAACTCAACGAGGCCTTCGCGGCCCAAGTGCTTGTGAACCTCGATTCGTGGGGCATTGCCTTAGACGACGAGCGCGTCAACGCCTGGGGCGGCGCGATTGCTCTGGGCCACCCGCTGGGTGCTTCCGGTTCGCGTGTGTTGGGAACCCTGGCACGCCGTCTGAAAGCCGAAAACCGCCGTTGGGGTGTCGCCGCACTGTGTGTCGGTGTCGGCCAGGGAGTTGCCATGGTCGTTGAAAACGAAGACGCCACTGAGTAAAGGAACAATATGACCAAGATTGTAGAATCCGCTGCCGAAGCCGTTGCCAATATCGACGACGGTTCCACCATTTTGATCGGTGGTTTTGGGAACGCCGGTCAGCCAATGGAACTGATCGGCGCGCTGCTCGAGGGCGGCGCCAAGAACCTGACCATCGTCAATAATAACGCCGGTCAGGCCGATGAGGGGCTCGCGCTGCTCATCAAAGAACGCCGCGTAGATAAGATCATCTGTTCATTCCCCCGACAGTCCGACTCCTGGCATTTTGATGAGGCCTATCGGGCCGGGGAAATCGAGCTTGAGCTGGTACCACAGGGCAACCTCGCCGAGCGCCTGCGTGCTGCCGGTGCCGGAATTGGAGCGTTCTTCACCCCAACCGGTTATGGCACCATGCTGGCCGAGGGCAAAGAAACCCGGGAAATCAACGGCCGCAACTACGTGCTGGAATACCCGATTCACGGTGACGTCGCACTGATCAAGGCGTTCAAAGCCGACGAGAAGGGCAACCTGATCTACCGCAAGACTGCGCGAAACTTCGGTCCGATGATGGCTACCGCCGCCAAACAGACCATCGTGCAAGTCGAAGAGATCCTGCCGACCGGTTCCCTAGATCCCGAAAACATTGTGACCCCGTCGATCTACACCGACGTCATGGTGGCCATCGAAACCGAATCCACCGCCCTGGCCGCACGTGAACAAGGAGCGAAAAACTAACATGCTACGTGATGAACGCGTTGACCGTAATACCCTGGCCGAACTTGTTGCCAACGACATCGAATCCGGTTCGTTCGTCAACCTGGGCATCGGCCAACCGACCCTGGTATCGAACTATCTGACGGCAGAACACGACGTCACCCTGCACACCGAAAACGGAATGCTGGGCATGGGTCGTGCCGCCGAAGACGATGAGATCGACGGTGATCTGATCAACGCCGGCAAAATCCCGGTCACCGAAACCCCCGGCGCAGCCTTCTTCCACCAGGCTGACTCGTTTGCGATTATGCGCGGCGGTCACCTGGATGTCTGTGTGTTGGGTGCTATGCAGGTCTCTGCGAGCGGCGATCTAGCCAACTGGCACACCGGTGCACCAGATGCGATTCCAGCCGTTGGCGGCGCCATGGACCTAGCCATTGGCGCCAAGCAGGTTTATGTCATGATGAACCTGTTTACCCGTGAAGGCGAGATCAAGTTGCTGCCGAAGGCCACCTACCCGTTGACCGGCGTGGGCTGTGTGTCGCGGGTATATACCGATCACGGGATCTTTGAACTCTCAGAGTCCGGGACCGTTACCGTCAAAGCTCTCTTCGGGCTGACCTTTGAGGAACTGACCTCCAAATCCGACATCGAATTCGTTGATGCAACCGGCAACTAATTCCGCGCTGTTCGTCCAGTCGTTTGCCCGGGGCCTCGAGGTGATCGAGTCCTTCGGGCAAACGCCACGGATGACACTGACCGAGGTCGCAGAAGCCACCGGGCTGTCGCGGGCCACGGTACGCCGTTTTGTGCACACCTTAGTGAGTCTCGGCTACATGCGCGCTAACGATAAACACTTCGCGCTCACGCCCAAGGTCATGAATCTCGGCTTTGCTTATCTGGCCTCTCAGCCACTGGTCGAACTGGTCGATCCGGTGTTGGCGAACCTGTCTCAAGAGCTTGGCCAGTCGACATCCGTTTCGGTGCTGGACGGCACCGACGTCGTCTATATCGCCCGCCAGGAAACCACGTCGATTATGCGCATTAATATCACCGTGGGTACCCGATTTCCGGCCTATGCAACCTCGATGGGTCGGGTCTTACTGGCCGGACTCGAAGCCGAGAAGCTGGATGAGTATTTCGCGGCGGCCGACCTCACGGACGTGACCGATCGGACGCTGACCGACGAGGCAGCCTTGCGGTCTGAGCTCGGCCAGATTCGTAAACAAGGATATGCCGTAGTCAAAGAAGAGCTCGAAGTCGGGCTAGCTTCCGTAGCCGTGCCGATTCGCAACCGCGCCGGTGTCACGGTGGCAGCCATGAACACCTCAGTCGCGGTGACCTCCCAGGCCCCAGAGGACCTCACTGAACTGCTACCACCGCTGCAGGCGGCTGCCGATGAGGTCTCTAACGCTCTTTAGGCCTCCCAGCGGGTCGCTTGCGAAGCAAACGTGTCGAGTACTCCGGCGTCATCAATAGTCGCCGGGGCGGATACGTTCTCACCCTCCACGATCGAGCGCATCGTGCGGCGCAGAATCTTACCCGACCGTGTCTTGGGCAGTGCCGAAACAATGTCCACATCCCGAAATGCCGCTACGGCACCAAAATCGTGTCGCACCTTGGCCACCAGCTCTTTGACGAGCTGCTCTTGGGAGATATCGGCGTCTGCGGTTAACACCACATAGGCTACGGGTTTTTGCCCCTTGATCTCATCGGTCACCCCGATGACCGCGGTTTCCGCTACCGCCGGATGCTCAGCAATCACCGACTCCAATGTCCCCGTCGATAACCGGTGCCCAGCCACGTTAATAACATCATCGGAACGCCCGAGGACAAACACATAACCGTCGGCATCGATGTATCCGGTATCTCCGGTCTCGTAGTAGCCGGGAAACGCTGCCAAATACGAGGACTGGAACCGCTCTGGTTCACCATATAGCCCGACCATGGCACCCGGGGGTAGCGGCAGTTTGATCACAATATTGCCTTCCGTTCCCGGTTCGACGGGCTCCCCTAATGGGTTGACAACCCCGACGTCATATCCGGGCACCGGGACCGACGGCGAACCGGCCTTCAGGGGCATCGGATCCAGCCCCTGCAGATTCGCTACGATCGGCCACCCCGTTTCCGTCTGCCACCAGTGGTCCACCACGGGTTTACCCGTCACCGTCCCCAACCAGTGATACGTATCCTCGTCCAGGCGCTCACCGGCGGAGAAAATCGTGGCCAGGTTGGACAGGTCATAGCGTTTCCATTGCTCCCCCGACGGGTCAGCAGCTCGAATTGCCCGGTATGCGGTCGGGGCGGAGAAGATCATCTTGGCGTTGTGTTCGGAAGCTACCCGCCAGAAGGCTCCCGCATCCGGTGTGCCCACGGGTTTGCCTTCGTACACCACCGTGGTGGCTCCCGAAACCAGCGGCGCATAAACAATGTAGGTGTGGCCTACCACCCAGCCGACGTCAGAGGCCACAAACATGATCTCACCTGGGGCTACATCATAGATATTTGGCACGGACCAGGAGGCGGCCACCGCATAGCCCCCGTGATCCCGGATGACCGCCTTGGGCTTGGACGTCGTCCCGGAGGTATGCAATAAATACAACGGGTCGGTGGCAGCAACCGGTACCGCATCGACTGGTTCGTGACCCGACAACTGCATGTCAAAATCCAACCAGGTTTCATCGAAATCGGTGATCCTGTCGTCGATTTCAGGACGCTGTTTGATAATGACGACGTCGGGCGTATGCGTCGCTAAAGAAATCGCTTCGGCGACATTTGGTAAATACTGGACCGCGCGTTTCGGTTCTAACCCACCATTGGCCGCAATGATGGCTTTCGCTCGAGCATCGTCTAACCGAGTTGCGACTTCTTTGGGGGCGAATCCACCAAAGGTGACGACATGGATTGCGCCAAGTCGTGCCACCGCCAGCATGACAATCAGGGCTTCAGGAATCATCGGCATGTAGATCAAGACACGATCACCGCGTTCGATGCCTTGAGCCCGCAACGCACCGGCAAAACGTGCAACCTTGTCGAGCAGTTCCGCATAGGTGTATGTGATCTTTTGGTGTGTCATAGCCGAATCCCAAATGAGGGCGGGTTGCTCCCCGCGACCTTCAGCGACCCACCGGTCGAGGGCCTGGTAGGTGATGTTCAGCTGGCCATCCGGAAACCATTTCCATCGTGCTTTACCGTCGTAGTCGAGTGCAGTGGTGGGCGGCGTGTGCCAATCAAGCGCTGCAGCTTGTTCCAACCAAAACGCTTCGGGTTGTTCGCGGGCCTGCTCAAACGTTGCTCGGTATACCGTTCCTGGCTTTTGGCTTAGCACCATGTTGCGTCTCCGTTATCCATCTCAACCGTCTTGGTTGACTATGCATCCATTGCGTGGGTCACACAATACACTTTGGTGATGTGCCTTACACAACGCTGCGGTAGCTGCGACACGACGAACGGCTCGTTTTGCCGAAATCGATTCCATTCGCTATGGTAAAGGGGTTATTTGAACGCATTTTGTGCTTGAATAACCCGGAGGCGTGCCAGAGAGGCCGATTGGACTTCACTGCTAATGAAGGGTCTGTGTAACGCGGACCGGGGGTTCGAATCCCCCCGCCTCCGCCGCGAAAGCCCTGCGAACACTTCGGTGTTTGCGGGGCTTCATGCTTTTCCTCGCGTACTGTGGACCATCTTTGTATCTTGGCTGCTGCGTTTTGGCGTGGCCCGAGACGACGATGTCGGAGTTCTTCCGCTGCTTTGTACACACTTTTACTCGACCATTGCCGGTGCAAACCTCAGGGTGCTTGCTTTTGAAGCAGAATGGTCCCTGCTGTATGACAAAACTCTGGTGTCATCCCAAGTTGGGGCTACTATGGAAGGAGAGGAGAAAGTCATTCGTCCCTTGCACTCACCGCAGAGATAGGGCCACACTAAAGACAGCGAACGATTTACCTCGATCAGTAGATAGATGGGAACGAAGATTATGGCACAACACGATGTTTTCAATTCTGCACTCGCACGAGCTGGTCGGGCACTCGTCGGTATTTCAACTTGGTACATCGCAGACGAGACTGGGATTGATCGCAGCAGGATCCGAAAATTCGAACGCGGTATCCTCAATCTCCCGGATGACCAGAAGCTGGCTATCAAAGACGTGCTGATTCACCACGGTGCACTCTTTCTCCCCGACTCGGAGGCCGGCGGCTACGGAGTCCGCCTAAAACATTCATCGTCCAAGACCCGTCAGCTTGACCGCTGGGAGGCCGAAGGCGGCCCAGTAGCAGAAGACGACGTCTAAAGACTTTTTGATAGCAAAAAGCGCCTTGGGAAACAATTTTTCCAAGGCGCTTTTCGCTGTCTGTACTCTAAGCCTTTAGTCTTTGCCCTCTTCATCAGCAGCATGGATCTGCTGGGCGATTATTTTGATCAGGTCTTGAGCCTCTGTGAATTCCAAAGCAGTGTGTTCCGTCAGCGTTTCAGCTGCATCGTCGAAGCGCTCGTCACGAACCATGGCCTCAATCTGATCGCGGATCCAGGGTGCCAGATCTTCAGACGACATTGAAATGGTTTCATCGCCTCGATGGATTTGGATTTCAAACCGCTGCGGCTTTGGGAGCTCGGCGACCTCTTCTAACCACTCGGATGGAACCGTCAGATCGGTGACCTGCTGATCGGCTGCGTCGTCCTCAGGGATGAACGGATCAGTACCGGCCACATCCTCCAGTGGTGTTTCCACACCGTGTTCCTGAGGGAACTGATACAGCGCTTGCACATCAACGAAAGCTTCGATGCGGCCAACCCCGGTGGCTCGATGATAAATTTCGGCGGCCTGAGCTAATTGGCCCACAGCTAGATACCGGTACACCTTGTTGTGAGTGTCTTCATCAAGGCGCGCAGAAGCGGCTGCCGCACCTTCTTCTGACATCCGGTCAAACAGTGCCGGTGATTTGCCCCGGGGGCTCGCGGTTGACTTGGCTTTGGCGTCGCTGGTCTGCCCAGCGGATCGGCCCAGAATCGTGATAAGGCCCCACACCAAAAACGCTGAAACCACAAGCAACAGCAGTGGGATAATGAACTCCATGCCGCCCATTGTACTGTCAGATCCCTACGTGTGAGTGGAGTTCGGCTCTCGGGCCGCATTAATTCGCGGTCGGACAACAAAAACGTACAACAATGCCGTAGCCGCAAGCGCACATAGCGTGAGACCCACGGTCATCCAAACGGTGCCGGCCCAGCCGTAGCGGGTCAGAAAGATCCCGCCGAGCCAGCCGAAGATCGATGATCCTGCGTAATAACACAGGTTGTAGAGCGATGTGGACTGTGCGCGGCCGCCTTCGGCTGCAGCTCCCGCCCACCCTGAGGCCACCGAGTGCGCACCAAAGAACGCGCCGGTGAAGACCAGCACACCGGCTAACAACACCCAAAGGTTCGGCACTAACGTCAACAAGATAGCCACGATCATCGTGCCGCTCAGTGCCATCAGCACCCGGGAAGGTCGATATTTCGCAGCCATGCGTCCAGTCCACGGAGAGCTGACTGTGCCCATGAGGTACGCCAAGAACACTAAAGAGACCACTGTGACCGGCAAGTTGAACGGGTCGTCGAGGAGGTAGAAGCCCAAGAAGTTGTACACAGCCACAAACCCACCCATCAGCAACATGCCTTGCAGGTACATCACGACCAGCACCGGGGAACGTAGATTCGTGGTGATGGACGTAATGGCATGTCGCGCGGACGTCGTCGTGGGGGTAAATTTCTGCGCCCTAGGAGTCAATATGAGAAAACATACCGCTGAGGCAATGGCCAGGACGAGCACCACACCCATGCCGATGCGCCAGTGATACCACTCCCCGACAGGCGCTGCAACGATCCTGCCGAGTAGACCACCCAACACTGTTCCGGCAATAAACGTGCCCGCAGATTGCCCTGCTGCCGCCGGATGTACTTCTTCATTCAAATACGCCATGGCCAATGCTGGGACGCCACCGAGCGCGACGCCTTCAAGGATTCGGAAACCCAGGATCATGCCGAACGTGGGGGCCAACGTTGCGCCGAGCCCAAAGAGGCATGCAGCAACGATCGAGATTGTCATCGCTGGCTTACGGCCTAAACGATCCCCAACAAATGACCAAGGAATGACCGCTAGCGCAAGCCCGATGGTTGAGGCCGAAATGAGCAAGGCGGCCTGGTCAGCTGTGACGTGCAGGTCGGATGCGATCAACGGTAACAACCCTTGAGGTGAATACAGTTGTGCAAAGGTCGCAACACCGGCGAAGAACAATCCGGTCATCAAACGCCGAAATCCCGCAGTTTTTGGGACGTGGCCCGTCCAGAGCTGCCCCGTGTGCGCGTCGGGAATGATCGGCGGGTGCATAACTACCTTTCTTCGGCCTTCTTCATCATTGTCTACCATCCGCGGCATGCTCACGGGTTGCTCTGCCATGGGCCGTTTCGGGTTAGACTCAGCAATTGTGAAGATTGCTTTTGATCAGCCCGCACTGAACCTATCCGAAAGTTTCAAGGCCTACGACGTTCGAGGCATTGAACATACTACGATTAATGCCGATGTGGCTTTGGCCGTAGGCTTTGCCTTTGTCGAAGTCACGAGAGCAACCGAGGTTTTGGTTGGTGGTGACATGCGACCCTCATCAGAAGAGTACGTCACAGCCTTCACTCGCGGCGCTGCAGCAGCCGGTGCCGACGTCATACAACTGGGCCTGATTTCGACCGATATGTTGTATCACGCCTCGGGTGTATTGGACGCACCGGGAGTGGTCTTTACGGCGTCGCATAACCCGGCCGGGTACAACGGCATGAAAATGACGCGCGCCGGTGCCGTGCCGATTTCTTCCGACACCGGCCTAACCGACATTCAGCGGCTAGCCCAGGGACACCTGAACCTTGGCTTCATTGAAGCCACCGACCAGCCCGGTACTGTGCGACAGCGCGACACCCTGAAAGAATATGCCCACTACTTACGCTCTCTGGTCGATCTGTCCGCAATTCGGCCGTTGAAAATTGTGGTGGATGCCGGCAATGGCATGGCCGGTTACACGACTCCAGCGGTTCTGGGTGACCAGGTGCTCGAGTCCTTGCCCATCGAAATCATTCCGCTGTATTTCGAGCTCGATGGTACGTTCCCGAATCACCCAGCAAACCCCATCGAACCGGAGAACCTGCGTGATCTGCAATTAGCAGTCCAAGAACATGACGCTGATCTGGGCTTAGCTTTTGATGGCGACGCCGACCGATGCTTTGTAGTAGATGAGAGCGGGCAACCGATTTCTCCATCGGCCATTACTGCAATGGTGGCAGTTCGTGAAATCGCCCGCGCGAAGGCTGCCGGGGAGACCACACCGGTAATTATCTACAACCTGATCACTTCAAAGGTCGTCCCGGAAGCCGTAGCGGCCGCTGGTGGTCGTGCCATCAAAACCCGTGTCGGGCACTCGTTCATTAAGGCCTACATGGCCGAGCACGGCGCAGTGTTCGGTGGCGAACACTCGGCACATTATTACTTCCGTGATTTCTTCAATGCCGACACCGGCATGCTCGCGGCCATGCACGTGTTGGCGATGCTGGGCACTGAAGACGCACCAGCATCTGAACTGGCCCAGCAATATTCGCCCTACGTGGCCTCCGGGGAGATCAATTCCCAGGTGGTTGACCAGACCGCCACGATCGCGAAGGTGTTAGCCGAATTTGATCCCGGTGTGGAAGTCGAAATTTCTACCATGGACGGCACAACCGTCGCTGCCATCGATGGGTCGTGGTGGTTTAATATCCGCCCATCGAATACCGAACCGCTCTTGCGATTCAATGCAGAAGCCCCGGATACTGCGACCATGCAGTGGTTGCGCGATACCGTCTTAGGCATTATCCGCTCCTAGAGCGTCCCGAGGGTCAACGGCAGCACGCCGAGTGCGCCGGCTTCTCGAAGGCGGACTGTCGCTACGGTGAGCGACCATTTGGTGGTGGCAAAATCATCGACAAGTAACACCGGGCCGGGCTCGGGTGCCATTGCCAGCATCTGGCCAAGGGGTTCAGGCACGTGATAGCGATCGATGACCTGTGCCAGCCGGAAGGCACTGTTCGTCGCCGGGGTTTCAACGGGACCGTCCCAGGCCAATTGGCCAAGATAGGGCATTTGACCGATCTGCGCGATCGCTTGCGCGAGCGAGTTCACCAGCTGCGACCGGTGCGGCGAAGGCATAGAGACAACGGCAACCGGGCGCTGATCCCAGTCCCAGTCCGCAAGCACTTCCACGACCGCATTGACCAGCGCCTGGCTCACCGGCGCATCATCAGTGGCTGGGTCCTGCAGGGTGCGCAGCGTCCCGCCCCAACCCAGGTCGGTCAGTCGGGCGAGTGCTCGGCCTTCTTCGGCCTGCAGTTTAATTTTGCCTTTGAGTTCTATTCCAAGGTTGGGCATCCCGGTAGGCCACATGCGTCGCGGTGCAATCTCCACACCGGGGCGCGAGAGCACTCTGCTGGCTTGTGCTCGAGCGTCCTGGGAGATTTCCAGTTGATGCCAGGCGCCAACACAATTATCACAGCGCCCGCAGTCGGCCGCATAGGGATCATCGAGAGTTTCCGATAAGAAACGCATGCGGCACTGTTGAGTGCGCTGATACTCCAGCATCAGCTCCTGTTCAACCACGCGTTGCGTCGCGACGTTAGCATACCGCTGCGCATCGTAAACCCAGGGCTCACCGGTGGCCTGCCAGCCGCCTTTGACGCGCACCATGGCATCATCAACGGCCAAAATCTTCAACAACAGTTCAAGTCGCGAGGCTGACAGATCGATTTGAGCCGACAGTGCCGGAACAGATAGCGGTTCCGAGGCAACCTCAAGCACCCGGTGGGCGATGTCTTCATCCGGCATCGAAGCGGTTGCGAAGTACTCCCAGATCCGTTGGTCTTCATGACCGGGCAGCAGGACCGCTTCAGCATGCTCAGTGCCACGCCCTGCACGTCCAATGTGTTGATAATACGACACGGGTGACGACGGCGCCCCGAAGTGCACTACAAATCCGAGGTCCGGTTTGTCAAAGCCCATCCCCAGGGCTGAGGTCGCAACCAGGGCTTTGACCCGGTTTTCTTTGAGCGCAGCCTCCAGCTCGGTGCGTTCCTCGACGGCCGTGGCACCGGTGTAGGCTGCAACGTTGTGTCCTGCTGCGTTAAGGGCCTGGGCGATGTCTTCGGCAGCCGCAACGGTCAGGGTGTAGATAATGCCAGAAGATTCAAAGTCCTGCAGGTGATCAATCAGCCATCCGATGCGAGTGGCGGCATCGGCAACCGGCAGGACGGATAATCGTAGAGACGAACGGGCTAGCGGACCGCGGGTGACAAACACGTTATCGCCGAGTTGTTCGATGACGTCTTCGACCACGCGTTGGTTTGCGGTCGCCGTCGTGGCAAGAATTGGGGTATTGGGCAACTGGTCGATCACCGCACTAATGCGGCGGTAATCCGGGCGGAAGTCGTGACCCCAATCCGAAATACAGTGCGCCTCGTCGATAACTAACAGTCCCAGCTGATTTGTGAGATCCGGGAGTTGGGTATCACGAAAGACGGGGTTATTGAGTCGTTCAGGTGAAATGAGCAGGACATCGATCTCATTACGTGCCAACCGCTGGGAGATATCATCCCAGGCCGCCGCATTAGTGGAGTTGATGGACTCGGCGACAATGCCAGCTCGCTGAGCTGCACCAACCTGGTCCGCCATCAACGCCAACAGCGGGGAGATGATCAGTGTGGGACCGTGGCCTTGTTTGCGCAGTAGTGCGGTAGCCACGAAATACACGGCGGATTTTCCCCATCCGGTGCGTTGGACGACCAGTCCGCGGCGTCGATCAGCAACGATGGCCTCAATCGCTTCGTATTGTCCATCGTGGAAGGTTGCGGGTTTTCCGACAAGTTCGGATAGGACCTGAGTTGCGTCATCGTATAAAGCCATGTCTGTTAACCTAATCAACCGAGCCCGCAATTGCAGACCCGGTTGATTAGGTTGGGGAAATCTTAGCCGTTTAGACCAAGACGTTCCTTGAGACTTGTCAGTTCTTCGGTCATCGCAGCTGGCAGTTTGTCACCGAATTTGGCGAACCATTCTTCGATCATCGGGATCTCATTGTGCCATTCTTCTTCCGCGAACTGGATCGAATTGACCAGGTTGTCTTCAGAGATGTCCAGACCGGTCAGATCCAGGGCGTCTTCGGTTGGCACAACACCGATTGGGGTTTCGATGCCGTCACCTTTACCTTCGAGACGTTCCACGACCCATTTCAGGACGCGGGAGTTTTCGCTGAAGCCTGGCCAGGAGAATTTACCTTCGTTGTTACGACGGAACCAGTTGACCAAAAAGACCTTTGGCATGTTGTCTTCGCCGATTTTCTCGGCCATGTCCAACCAGTTTTGGACGTAGTCACCGGCCGCGTAGCCCATGAATGGCAGCATAGCCATGGGGTCACGACGGACGACGCCGACGGTGCCTTCTGCAGCAGCTGTCTGCGCGGATGACAGGGTGGCACCCTTGAAGACGCCGTCCTGCCAGGAGCGGGCTTCGGTGACCAGCGGGATGGCATTGTCACGACGACCACCAAACAGAATGGCATCGAGCTTAATGCCTTCTGGGTCGAAGTACTCTTCGGCCAGCATGTCGGTCTGGTCGATCGGGGTGCAGAACCGTGAGTTCGGGTGGGCTGCCGGGGTACCGGATTCTGGAGTCCACTCATTACCTAGCCAGTCGGTAAGTTTGGCTGGTTTTTCTTTGGTCATGCCTTCCCACCAGACGCCGCCTTCTGGGGTGAGCGCCACGTTGGTGAAAATGGTGTTGCCCTTAGCGATGGCGCGCATTGCGTTGGGGTTGGTGTGCCAGCCGGTTCCTGGTGCGACACCGAAGAAACCATACTCTGGGTTGACGACCCGCAGTTCATTGTTATCGTTTGGTGTGATCCAGGCAATGTCGTCGCCGAGTGTTTCAGCGGTCCAACCTTCAAGACTCGGATCGATCAGTGCCAGGTTGGTCTTTCCTGTGGCTGATGGGAATGCCCCGGTGATGGTGTATGACTTACCTTCTGGACTGGTGAGTTTGAGGATGAGCATGTGTTCTGCCATCCAGCCTTCGTCACGTGCCATGGCCGATGCGATGCGCAGCGAGTACGCCTTCTTGCCCAGCAGCGCGTTCCCGCCATAGCCGGAACCGTAAGACACAATGGAACGTTCTTCTGGGAAGTGCACGATCCATTTGGTTTCGTTGGACGGCCAGGTTACATCTTCTTGACCGTCTTCCAGTGGTGCACCCACGGAGTGTAGGGCTGGGACGAAAAACGCGTTCGTCTCTTCAATTTTCTGCAGGACGTCGCTACCGACGCGCGCCATGACGCGCATGGACAACACGACATATGGGCTGTCGGTGATTTCAACGCCAAATTTTGGATCTTTAGCATCCAGTGGGCCCATAACGAAGGGGACGACGTACATCGTGCGGCCGCGCATGGAGCCGGTGAATGCGTCTTTCAGGATGGCTTTCATTTCAGACGGGTCTTTCCAGTTATTGGTAAAACCAGCGTCTTCTTCTTGTTCAGAGCAGATAAACGTCCGCGACTCGACTCTCGCAACATCGGCGGGATCGGAGAAGGCCGCATAAGAGTTCGGAAACTGCGGGTCCGTGAGACGAACCAGTGAACCAGCATCGACCATTTCTTGTGCGATGCGATCGTATTCCTCTTGCGAACCGTTTACCCAATAGACAGAGTCCGGCTGGGTCAGCTCCGCTGTTTCTTTGACCCATTCCAAAAGTGGCTTGTGCTTGGTGGGTGCGGTGTCCTCGATCTGTGCAGCCAGATCAGAGGCGGCGTTTTCAACCATGTGGATCCTTTTTCGTATCGACTTACCAACCGCAGCATGACAATACCAGCACGTCGTCGTGCTGCGAACCGTTCCGGTCGGAACGAGAGTCTATGTCGCATACTTTAGCAGCCTGCCTCAGAAGCCCGGGCAAGATGATTCACCTAAAATTCGCCCAGAGACAATATTTGCTCCACCTTGATGGCGGAAAGTGATGAACGACACCTGATTTCGCGATAACTATGCTCCATTATGGCGGAATTCCGGGCTTTTTGGGACCCTTGGCGAGACTGGTGATGGCCTTTTTCACGTTACTTTACGACCGAAAAGCACGGTGTCTACGATGAGCTCCGATTCGATTTTGCATTTTTGAAAAGTCGGAGTATAGTTATATCTCGTTGCTTCAGCGCCCTTAGCTCAGCTGGATAGAGCGTCTGTCTACGGAACAGAAGGTCAGGGGTTCGAATCCCTTAGGGCGCGCTCACAACTTCCGCACAATCATGCGGATCTTGAGCCCTTGAGATTATTTGCAGAAAAAATCTCAGGGGCTTTTCGTTTCTCCAAACCGTCCTAACAGCTTGGTCGGTAGTTTCGAACCGCCGCGACTTGATCCATGGGTGAGACGTCGGTTGATTGTGGGAGGTTACATTATGGCTTGGCAACGTGTCTTGTTGGGGATCGCGATTCTTGCCATGTCTGCGACGATGTTTATCCCGTTACCTCTCTGGGCTGCGGCGGCATGCATTATTGTTGCAATGGTGGCCGCGGTTATCGTACTCGTGCACCTGGTTTTGCGTCGCACACCCCGTTAGCGCGGTACCACGAAGTGCGTCATCTTGGCGTCTCGGCCGTCGAGACTGGCCCACTCCCCCGGCACCTCAAACACCATAAGCCCTAACGTGGGATATCGTTCGGCCATTTCGATGACGGCGTCTTCATCTGAATCAACTGATGCCAGTCGCATTCCGAGGTCTTGCACCCACGGCATGTGGCCCACCAGCATGAGTGAGCGAACTTGTTCTTCAGTTTCGTTGATGACCGCTAGCACTCGAGACACCGGTGCCATATATAACCGCGAGTCCAGGTAGGGAGTTGGGGCTTTGTCACCGAGCTCACTGAGCACCCAGGTTGTGGTTTGGCGTGTTCTAACCGCATCGGAGGTGATGATGGCGTCCGGGTAGAAACCCTGCTCGACCAACCAACGCCCAGCCGCAGGAGCCTCTTGATTGCCGCGTTGTGCAAGAGGGCGCTCATGATCCGGTACGGGAGGGTAGGCGGCCTTACCGTGGCGCAAGACGATGAGGTGTTTGTGGTCGCTTCGATCAGTCAGCATGAAAGTCTTCTGTTCCTCGTTCGGCCCGGTATTTCAGGTATGCACCATCGTCGTATTCGCGCATCCACCGGGCGACATATGGGCAGACCGGCACGACGCGGTAGCCTTCGTCAATCGTGATATCTAGCGAATGTTTTGTCAGTCGTCCGGCAAGACCCTGGTGACGATGATCTGGACGGACATGGATGCTAGGAAAAACCCGGTGTTTGGTGCCGTCTACTTGTTCGACGTCTCGGTAGAAGTTCCGGGCGATTACGTCGCCGGTCTCGTTATATATGCCAAAGGATTCCTCATCCCGGAACCAGCGGGGTTCAGTCATCCTTGCCCCTTAGTGCAAAGTGTTCTGGTCGTGGTGTGTCACGAGCTTCCTCGTATCGAAGGTCATCTTGTTTCGCGATCCAAGATTTCACATACGGGCAGATCGCCACGATGCGAAACCCCTCGTCGAGGGCTTTCTCGAGCGTGTATTGCACGACCTTTCCGGCGAGCCCTTGGCCCCGATAGGCCTCTTCGGTGTGCGTGGAAAGAAACACGCGTTGATTGGTTCCATCAGCAGTGACATGATTGACGTGATATTCTTTCGCGGCAAGGGTGCCGGTGTCGTCAACAATCATGCCGGTGAAGCCAACTTTTTCGACAAATTCCGGGGTTTCTGCAGTAGGAGCTTTCACATGTCCTCCTGAGTTTTTCTGCGTGCAACGGTTGGTGGATTTTGACGGGGTTTCATCGGTAATGACGGCAGCGCGGGTGCCGGTAGTGGTGCCGGCTGATCGGGTGGGAATTCCCCATACTGTGGGAATTTCGTCCCGTCAGAATATGCGGTAGGGACGAGTGCATCGAGCAATGGACCGGCGATTGCTGTTTCGGTGTCGTGGCCGGCCAGCGGGGATTCTTCAGTAGCGGGTTCGAAACCCATTTCTGTCTGGTAGCGCTGCCGCCACGCAGCGATCTCGTCGTGCGATCGCCCCACAAAGTTCCACCACATCACGATGTCCTCGTTGAGCGGTTCGCCACCGATGAGCATGACCCTGATCGGGTGTTCGTCCGAGCTGAGCTGCAGCTGAGTGACGCCAGTGCCGAGATAGCCAAGATGGTTTTCTTCAATCAATGCACCATTAAAGTTCGCGGTACATTCCACAGCCAACAGCCCGTGTTCGTACTCCAGCGGCACGTCAATATTTAAGGTGGTGTGCGGTTCCAGCGCAATTTCGGCGGCTGATAACGGACTATAAGTCTGGATCGGCGACGTCGACCCCAGGAGCGAGCCGATCGCAACTTTTGCTTGCCAGCCGTCACCGGAAATGGTTTCCGGGCGGTACTGGTCCAGATGCGGTTCGACGAAACGATATTCTTTCGGGAATGCATACCACAGTTGCACGCCGTGCAGGACGGAGGTGTCGGCGGTGGAGTGCTCAGAGTGCGTGATACCAAACCCGGCACTCATCAGGTTGACTTCACCAGGGCGCACCAGGGCCCAGTTCCCAGCGGAATCGATATGGTCAACGCGTCCCTCAAATAACCACGAGACGGTGGCCAGCCCAGTGTGCGGGTGGCGAGCAACTTGCATCCCACCGGATTGTGCGACGTCATCGGGCCCGAAGTAATCTAAAAAGCACCAGGCACCGATCAGCGATCGTGCACGCTGGGGGATCGTACGTTGCACTGTCATGGCGCGCGGTCCGCCCAGGGGTACCGCGCGGGGTTCAAGGACCTCCACGATGAAGTCGGCCCCAGGCTTTTCCGTAAAGCCCGGCGCTAGCCCAGCGGCATGTTTTGGCAAGTTGTAGTCGATGAGTTCCGGGTTGGGATCGAGGTTCGTCACAGAGTCTCCTCCAGCGCTGACTGAGTCTCTTTCGATGGTTTCACCGGGTGGTGCGAGAGGATCGAGATCCGGTTGGTGAGGTTCATGGCCATGGCCAGCCACTGGACGGCAGCATATTGCGCTTCAGTCAGGTGCGCAGAAGAAACCAGCTGAGCTGCCTGCACCGAATCGATATCGCTAATCTGGGTGACTTGTTCGGCGAGTTGGAGGGCGGCCCTCTCGGTCTCGGTATACAGATTCCCGGCTTCCCACCATGCGGGCAGCGCACCGAGACGCTGGGACGAAATCCCTACTTTAAGTGCCGAACGGGTGTGCAACGCTAAACAGAATGCACACCCGTTGAGTTGAGAAACACGGAGATTGACGAGCTCAATGAGCTGCTCGGATAGCCCTGCCGCCCGCGCGTCTTCCCCCACTATTTTGACTAATCGAGTAACTGCTTTCCAGGCATCTGGATTCGATTTATCAAGATAGAACTGTAGGGGGTCGCGACTGGCCATGTGGCTACTCCTTCCAAAGCTTCTGGTATGCCAACTCTAGCCGTATCAGACTGGACTGGGCAGGGGGAACCCTGCGGAAGGGGTGGCTGGCTAGATGGAATATTCTGGTGCAGCCCAGACGACGACCTCTGGGTGCTCATAAAAGCGGTAGCCTTGGCCACGCACCGTACGAACAGTGCCTGACAGGCGGCCGAGCTTGGCACGCAGACGACGAATATGTACGTCGATGGTACGTTCGTTGGGGACTTCTTCGGTGTCATCCCACAAGGTTTCTAGCAATTCTTCACGGTTGACGGTACGACCACCGTTTTCAACCAGGTAGTTGAGCAATTCGAATTCTTTATAGGTCAGATTCAGCGGCTCACCGTCAAGCAGCACTTCACGCCGCGCCAGATCAATCAAGACACCCGGTTGACGGGTGGACACTGGAGTTGGGGCGGATGCCAGTTCAGGCGAGATCGCCTGCTGAATGGTGGGATCTGCGGTGACCTGACGAACGACGTCGAGATCCTCACCGGCAACATTCGCCGGGGCAATAGCCACTGCTGCATAAGAATCTGCACCGGGAACCAAGGTCTCAACATAGTGACGCAGTTCGTTGGCCAGTCGCGTCAGAGACGTCCCGGCAGCCAGTGCTGCTTGTTCATCCATTCCAACATAAAGCACGAAGCCGCGGGCTTCCGTCTCCATGTGCACCGGTGCAGCGACGCCGTTTTCTGCGGGTGTTTCCGAAGGAACGGCCTTTAGTCTGTTCTGATCCGCCTCCCGATAGGCTCGTACTCGTTCTGCTCGGCGTTGTGCATTACGAACCGAGATGTGAACGTAACCTTGCTGGGGCGCGCTTGTCATTGAGTCATTCCTTCAACAAACTAAACGGTGGTGGCCACCGATGACGCTCGAGCCTAACCTGACTCAAGCCGGTATCTGCTACCCCAACATTGACGCGTAACAGTCACGTAACGCAAACGCGCACCCCACATTCATCTCACCATGTGGACTTTTGCGGTTTATTTGTGACGAAACTCACTCGTAACATTCGAATTCTTAGCGTCAAGAATGCCAATACGCCTGTATAAGGACTACTCTGCAACCCCGTAGAGACGGTCCCCTGCATCGCCGAGACCCGGCACGATATAGGCGTTTTCGTCCAGATGATCATCGATTGCGGCAATGTAGAGATTCATGTCAATATCGCTGAGGTTCTCTTGCAGGTATTGCAGCCCCTCGGGTGCTGCCAGCAAACAGATCGCCGAGACCTGGCGTGCATTGCGCTTATACAAGAAGCGACAAGCCTCGGCCAGCGTTCCACCCGTTGCAAGCATCGGATCTAGTAAGAATACATGGCGGCCGGTGAGGTCTTTTGGCAGACGCTCGGCATACGTAACAATGTTCAACGTTTCGTCATCGCGGATCATTCCCAGGAAGCCAACCTCAGCGGTCGGAGCCATGCGTACCATGCCATCCAACATGCCCAATCCAGCGCGCAGGATTGGCACCACCAGCGGGCGTGGCTTGGCGAGTTCTGTCCCGATTGTGGTGGCCACAGGAGTTTCAACTTCAACGTCGACGACGGCTAAGTCACGGGTCGCCTCGTACGCCAATAACATGACGAGTTCTTCGGTGACCTGTCGGAAAATCATCGACGGTGTTTCGCGTTTCCGAAGGACGGTCAGTTTGTGTGCCAGCAGCGGGTGATCGATGTGGTGAACATGCATGCTGTCAGTTTAGCCTGATCGCATAGGCTGATTACGTGACGACTTCAAGTGCTACCTTGCTACCTGACGATGCCATTCTCATCTCCTGGATGCGTCAGGCACTTCGTACCGCTCAGACAGCGGCAGCCACCGATGACGTACCGATCGGAGCCGCTATCTTTTCGCCCGACGGTCAGCTTATTTCTACCGGGGTGAATGCGACCCGACAATCCGAGGATCCCACTAGGCACGCCGAGATGATCGCCATCTCCAACGCCGTGATCGCACTCGCGGACTCCGAATGGGAGCTCACCGACTGCACACTTGCCGTGACGATCGAGCCATGCTCTATGTGCGCCGGAGCAATCGTGTTGTCACGACTCCCTCGTGTCGTCTTTGGTGCCTGGGAACCGAAAACGGGAGCAGCTGGGTCTGTTCTAGACGTCTTGAGGGAACCCCGCCTCAATCATCAAGTAGAGGTGATTGCCGGGGTGTTAGCGGATGAGTGCGGTGAGCTCTTGCGTCGCTTCTTTGCCAACAAACGCTGATTTTGGGATTTCAAGATCCTATCGGGTATAGTTGTTCGGGTGTAAACACACGGTAGCGTGTCCGAGCGGCCGAAGGTGAAGCACTCGAAATGCTTTGTACGGCAACCCCGTACCGAGGGTTCAAATCCCTCCGCTACCGCTCTCTGGAAAACCCCACTTCGTTGCAATAGCACCGATGTGGGGTTTTCTTTTTTCTCAGATTCCTCTTTTGAGCACATTTTGAGCACATTCATCTGTGAAACGGCGTTATCTAAAGACTCCGCGACGGTGTCTAAATCGGCATCGAAGAGGCCGATAGCAGCGGGAAGTCGTAGTCTACATCGCGGACCGAGTCACGGGTCGACAAAGAAGTCGCAACGTTTGTCAACATCAGCGCGATGAAGGAATTCTATGGCCTGGTGATTCCTAAAGGTACCCGACACACCACGGTGCTCCGGTCCTGGTCCGGACGAAGCCCTACTTCGAGGACCCTGACATGGTTCGCGCAATCCAAGGCCATGCACAAGCCTGTCCCGTCTCCGTGAATTACCCAACACCACCGCCTGGCCCCCACATCCAACGGAGCTGCCGAGGGTGACAAGAAAGATGATGGGCTAAAGCACTGCATCAAGGATAAGATCCTGCAATGCTGCTGCCTGTTTCAGGCCGTGGTTCCCAAGCCCATGACTCATGCAAACGCACACTACCGTCGTCAAGAATCTCCACGGTTGATTCGCAAACTCCCGTGGACGTTTCTTTGCTGGTGCTCAGATGCGCATAGCGGACGTGTATTTTCTCACCGTTGCGGGTGGCGACCATTCCCTTGGGTTGCGCCGTCATGCACCACCGGGGTTGTCCGTCTCTAGTAGAGCCATCACTTCATGTAATCTGGCTGGCCTGCCCCAGGCATCCCAGGAAACGCACACCTGGTTTGGTCGAGTCGCCTCCGTCGGATCTGTCTGGTGGGTGTGCCCATGAATGAGTGAGAGCCCATAGTCTCGAAGTCGCCATTGATTAAAACGCTGCTCTACGGTGTGGTCGCCCTGGTATGGGAAGTGGGATAGCAAGATGTCGCCCCGGTTGTGCCGGATCTTGGCAAAAGGCTGCACCGAGGTAAAGACTCCGAAATATTTTGACTGTTCTTTGTGGGCATGCCGGTGCATAGGATGGCAGGTGTCATGATTACCTGGAACGAGATGCATGATAACCCCGGTCTCTGACTGAACGTGTTGCAACAAGAAAAGCGCATGGTCGCGAAGAGAGCTCCAGCCCATCAAGTCACCAAGAATCCACAGTGTGGAGTCTTCGGGCACGGTGCTGATCACAGTTTCCACGATCATCTCATCGTAGTCATTCACATTGCTGTAGCCTCGATGATCCGCTACAAGTTCATCCCCTAAATGTAGGTCAGCGGTGAAATACAATCTGCTCATGTGGTGATTCCTTCGCCACGATCGTGAGATACTTCTGGCACCACAGTACTAACTCTATTCTCCAGCATACTGTCAGGTACTTCTATACCAACAAACATTATTCACCGCAGCACACTTTCCACTCCTCATACGGGCCTGATTATCCTGGCGGAGCACCTCAGGATATATGCCACTGAAGTACGAGGATTCCGATGAAATAGGGTCCTGATTTTCGTAGACATGGCTAGCAGCGTGCGGTAGAATTATGAGTGAGGGAAAAGGAAATCAGAGGTGAAAATCAGATTGAGAATTCCCTCGCGATAACCCTAACGGGTAATCGGAAAGGCCAGCGGTCACCGGAAGAAAGAAATTTTTCCAAAGGTGACCGCTAGTTTTTGTCCAGGCCCTTTCAGGAAACCAAAAAGCCGCGACCCCCTGCTCGCAGGGGTTCGCGGCTTTCAGTGTGCCGGGGTGTTTAGATTTCGCGCTGGTCTGGTCCGTGGTAGGCAGACAGTGGACGAATCAGGGCGTTGTCGGCACGCTGTTCGATAATGTGAGCAGTCCATCCGGTGATGCGCGAGGCAATGAAAATCGGGGTAAACATTTCGGTGTCGAAGCCCATCAGGTGATAGGTCGGCCCGGCTGGGTAGTCGAGGTTTGGCAGAATGTTCTTGGCCTCAGTCATGGCGTTTTCCAGACCGTCGTAGAGGCCTAGGATCTCGTGGCGACCGTAGTAGTCGATCATCCGATCCAAAGCAGCCTTCATGGATGGCACACGTGAATCCCCTGACTTATAGACGCGGTGGCCAAAGCCCATGATCTTGCGCTTTTCGGCCAGGGCGGCTTCCATCCAGGCTTTAGCACGTTCGGCAGCTGATTCTCGGGACTCGTTTTCGTCGATTCCGATCTCATTGAAGGTATACATTACGGCTTCATTCGCGCCACCGTGCAGGTTGCCCTTCAGCGCACCGATCGCACCGGTGACCGCCGAGTGGAGATCCGATTCGGTTGAGGTGATCACACGTGCGGTGAAAGTCGAAGCGTTGAACGAGTGCTCGGCGTAGAGGACCATCGACACGCGGAATGCGTCCACGACTTCTTCGGCGGGTTCTTCCCCGAAGGTCATCCACAGAAAGTTTTGTGAATAATCCAGGTCATCACGTGGCTCAATAACGTCCATGCCACGACGGCGGCGCTGGTCATAGGCTACGACGGCTGGAAACGCGGCAAAGAGTTCTTTGGCTTTGCGCAACTCAACTGACGGGTCTGAGTTTTCGGCGTCGTCGTGACGCGCACCGATCACTGAAACGGCGGTGCGGGCAACGTCCATTGGGTGGGCGTCTTTTGGCAGCAGATCGATTGCAGCTTTGACTGCCGGATCCAGCGCGCGGTTAGCACGTTCGAGTTTGATGAAGTCATCCAGTTGGTCTTGGGTTGGCAGTTCGCCGGCCCACAGTAACAAGGCGACTTCTTCAAAGGATTTCTTGTCGGCCAGATCTTGTACCGGGTAACCGCGGTACAGCAACGAGTTGGTGTCTGGGTTGACTTTCGAAATGGCTGTGGAATCGGCGACAACGCCGACTAGGCCTTTTCTGATCTCTTCGGTCTTGGACATGGTTCTCCTCGGGATTAGAGGTTATCGGCGTTGGCTTCAATGTCAGCTCCGGGCACTTCGAAGTTGAAGATTCCGGAGTCAAATGCGTTGTAGTCCTCGTAGGCCACCAGTTCATACAGTCTCGCACGAGTCAGCATCTGATCGACATAGGCATCCTGGGTGCCGTCGGCGGTGATGGTATCCAATACGCGTTCGGCGGCTCCCATTGCACTGCGCAACAGCGTGACCGGGTAAATGATCATGGCCACGCCGACGTCGGCGAGTTGTTGGCGAGTGAACAGCTCGGATTTCCCAAACTCGGTCATATTGGCCAGCACTGGAACGTCGACGGCGTTGGTGATTGCTTCGAATTCGGACAGGTCCTTCATCGCTTCGGGGAAGATCGCATCTGCCCCGGCATCGACCATTGCTTTGACACGATCCACTGCAGCATCCAGCCCATCAATGCCGCGAATATCGGTGCGTGCCATGATCAAAAAGTTCTCATCAATACGCGCATCGGCTGCCGCAGCGATCCGCTGGGTCATGGTCGCGGTGTCGACGACAGTCTTGCCATCAAGGTGGCCACAGCGTTTCGGTAGGATCTGGTCTTCGATGTGCATCCCGGCCAGGCCAGCGTGTTCCAGTTCCTGGATGGTACGTGCCAGATTCATGGGTTCACCGAAACCGGTGTCGGCGTCAACCAGTGCGGGCAGATCCGTCATGCGGGCGATCTGTCCGGCGCGAGCTGCGACTTCCGGCAGGGTGGTCAAGCCGATGTCGGGCAGGCCGAGATCATTGGCGAGGACGGCACCGGAGATGTAAACGCCGTCGAAGTTTTTTTCTTCGATTAACCGGGCACTGAGCGGGTTAAATGCGCCCGGGAACTGGCGGGCAGCTCCGGGAGTGAGCATGTCACGCAAGGCGATCCGCTTATTGGCCGGGCTGACTTTGGAGTACAGCATCTTAGAAGAGCCCCTTCGGTGCATCGGCCGGGTTGATGTAGCCCGGTTTGGCAATCACGTTGAGCTGGTCGAGTTCACCAGCTTTGAGTTCATCCAGACGCGCCACAACATCAAGGAAGCGGGTGATTTCAGATTCTTCGACGATCCCCTGGGCCAGGGTGCGGAATTTGTTGATGTATTCATCGCGGCCAAATGGACGGGCGCCCAGTGGGTGGGCGTCGGCCACTGCAATGGCGTCAGTGATGACCGAACCGTCTTTCAGGGTGATCTCGACTGATCCGCCGAAGGCTTTTTCATTCAGATCCAGCGAGTGGTAGCGACGCGTCCATTCGGGGTCTTCGACCGTGGAGACCTTGTGCCACAGCTCAACCGTGTCTGGGCGCTGGGCGCGTTCCGGGGCGTAAGAGTCGACGTGGTGCCAGGCGCCGTCCTGGAGTGCCACCGCAAAAATGTACATGATCGAGTGGTCCAGGGTTTCGCGCGAGGCGGTCGGGTCCATCTTTTCTGGGTCATTGGCCCCGGTGCCGATCACGTAATGGGTGTGGTGCGAGGTCTTGATTAGGATTGATTCAACATTGGCCGGATCGGTGGCCTCTGGATGTTCCCTATTGAGTTTGCGAGCCAGGTCGATCCAGGCTTGTGCCTGGTATTCGGCCGAGTGTTCCTTGGTGTAGGTGTCCATGATCGCGCGTTTTGCTTCGCCTTGTTCTGGCAGCGGGACGCTGTAGCGAGCGTCAGGGCCGTCGAGCAGCCACGCGATGACACCGTCTTCACCTTCATAGATTGGGACCGGGGAGGTCTGGCCGCGCAGAGCACGGTCAATCGACTCGACAGCCATCTTGGCGGCAAACGCTGGCGCGTGGGCTTTCCACGTGGAAATCTCACCCTTGCGGGACTGCCGGGTCGCAGTGGTGGTGTGCAATGCTTGACCAACGGCTTGGAACGTGGTTTCGACATCGGCACCCAACAGAGTGCCAAGCCCTGCGGCCGCGGCGGGACCGAGGTGGGCGACGTGGTCAATCTTGTGCTCGTGCAAGCAGATCGCCTTGACCAGGTTCACATGGATTTCATATGCGGTAGCGATACCGCGGATCAAGTCATGACCGGATTTGCCGGCGTGCTCAGCTGCAGCCAGGACGGCTGGAATATTATCCCCGGGGTGAGAGTAGTCTGCAGCCAAAAACGTGTCGTGGTAGTCGAGTTCACGTACGGCCACACCGTTGGCCCAGGCGGCCCATTCCGGGGAGACTTTTTCTTCGATCCCAAACACTGAAGCGCCCGTGCCGTTGGCCGAGGGGGCATGGGTGGTGGCCTGTGCGCGGGCTGAGATGATGGGCTTACGGTTCAACGATGCCACCGCGACCGAGGCGTTATCGATGATGCGGTTAATGATCATCTCTTTGACTTCATTGGTGACTTCGACGTCATCGGCGGCGACTTTGGCAATCTTATACGCCAGCTGGTCTTCACGCGGGAGGTTCTCAGCGGATGGATAGACGCGGACTTCGTGGTTAATCATGGTGTCCTTTCGGGGTTTCAGCGTGTGTCAAAATATGGTCGAGCGAGGCCTGTAAATGCATGATCGTGGCCGCACTGGCAACCAGGGGGTCTCTATTGGCGATGGCTTCGGCTATCCGGGCGTGTTCAACAGCCGAGGCGGCTAGCCGTTGTGGGTTGTCTTTGGCCATGCGACGCACTCGGGTCAGGTGGACTCGCAGGTTCGAAAGCGCCCCGGACAGATAGCTGTTACCGGCCGCAGCATCGATGAGCTCGTCCATGGTGGTAATCAGCTGGTAGTAGGTTCCGGGATCCTCTAACACCTGCAAGTTGTGGCTGATGTCGCGAAACTTTCGCGCCAACGGTCCAAACTGTTCGGTGTGATCGCTGGTTGCCGCGAGCTTGGCCGATTCAGTTTCTAACACCCGACGCAGCACGAACATATCGGCTAAATCATCAAGTGAAACATCAGATACTACGGTGCCGCGGCCTCTTTGGGCTTCGGCTAAACCGTCAGCCACCAGTTTTGCTACGGCTTCGCGAACGGGAGTTCTTGAAACGCCAAGGCGTTCAGACAATTCCACCTCAGCAAGCACAGAGCCGGGTGGCAACTCCCAATTCAGGATGTCTCGCCGAAGCGCTTGATAGGCACGTTCACTTGCTCGCATGCCCTCAGTGTATACATAGACCTCTAGTCTTGACCAGTCCTGTCGATTCTTGTGCAGAAATCTCCCAACCCTGTATACACTCAGGTGCTCTGTGTGGTCGTCTTCACGTTCCCATTCACCAGCACCGGGTGCTTGTTGCGCGTTCATTGCCGTGCCAGGATGGCAGATATGACTGATTCCATGCTGGCCATTCAACAACACGCCTTCGGCGATCCTGGCGTCTTAGAGACAGTGCGGCTGCCCGTACCTGAACCAGGGATCAGCCAGATCCTGATACGCGTCCATGCCACAAGTATCAATCCCACCGACTGGAAGAATCGCGCGGGCAAAGCCTTTGTTCGCAACCTGCCGATGATCCTGGGCTGGGATGTCTCTGGTGTGGTCGAATCAGTCGGGCTGGGGGTGACGCTGTATAAACCCGGGGATGAAGTCTTCGGGATGCTGCCCTACCCTTACGGCGTGGGCGCCCACGCGCAATATGCGGTTGGTCCTACCCGAGCATTTGTTCCCAAACCGTCCAACCTGTCGCATGTTCAGGCCGCGGCGCTGCCGTTGGCCGGTTTGACGGCGTGGCAATCACTGGTGGATACCGCTCGCATCGATGAAGGCGACCGGGTGCTGATCCACGCCGCCTCGGGTGGGGTAGGTCATCTTGCTGTTCAGATTGCCAAAGCCCACGGCGCGCATGTCATTGGAACTGCCAGTGCTAAGAATCACGCATTCTTGGCCCGCATAGGTGCCGATGAAGCGATCGATTATCGCACCGTGGATTTTGCCAACGTCGTGCGCGATGTCGATATTGTCTTAGACACGATCGGTGGAGACTACCAGCTGCGCTCGCTACGGACGCTGCGTCCCGGTGGAGTCATGGTGTCCACGATCCCGCGTGCTACTGACGGGCTGTGTGAAGAGACCCAGCGGCTCGGAGTGCACGCTGAGCTGATCCTGGTCGAAGCCGACCGTACTGGCATGCAGGCTATCGCAGACCTGGCAGCTGCGGGCACACTTGTGCCCACGATTGCCCGGACCTTCCCGCTGCGTGAGGCGGCCAAAGCGCATCAGGCTGGCGAGACCGGGCGTACCGTAGGCAAGATGGTGCTGGAGACGATCTAGCCGTCCGGCCAATACGCCGGGCGATGGCGTCTTTATGAGGTGATGCCTTGAGCGGCGCGTTGATTGGCTCGGGCAATGAATAGCCCGACGATGACCGCACCCACCGCGATCGCACCCCAGATACCAACGACGGCCCAGGCCGCCCCGGCGATCACCAATGCCGGCACGAATGTGACGGCGGTGATTTCGACGGGTGTGACGGGAAGATACGCCAGACCGAAGTCTTCTAAGGTGCCGGATTTGAGTTTCGGGTCGACCACACGCAGCATGGCGATACCGGTAGCCACCGCACCGGTGGACCAGCCCCAGGTAAAGATTGAACGTTCAAACCATCCGTCATGCATGAGCCGCGGGGCGACCCACATGCCCAGGAACAGTGTTAGCGCCAGGCCGAAGACGAACATAATGATCAACTCGATGCCGAAGTCGGCAACGATTTGCGGTTGGATCGAGGCGATACCGGCCACGATCAGAATGTCGGTTCCGGTTCCCGAAATAGACTGCAGGGTGGGCTTGTCGATGTATGGCGACACGTTAATCTTAGTCATCATCGCGCGCACCACCAGGCCTAGAAGAAAGGCCAGGACGAAGACCGGCACGGCCAGGTCTGGCCAAATGCTGCCGATCCACAGTGAAAGACCGTAACCTGCGGCGGCAATCATGATGACGACCGAGGCTTGGAAGCCTAAGGATTCAATTGAGGACCCGGTAAAGGTGTGCTGGCCGATCGATGGGCGTTTATTGACTTGACGAATCAGGCCGGTGCGCTCTTCTTCAGGGAGGGAACTCATTGACCCATAGGCTTGCACGTGTCCACGTTTCGCCGCGTACCGAGCTTGGAGTAACCCGCCAACGATCCCGATAAGCATTCCGACTGTTGCGGAGGTGAACCCTAACGAGCTGATCTCTGGGGCGGTGGCAGAAAACGCATCCCCCATGGCCGCCGCGGTGCCATAACCACCAGCCCAGCCGGCAAACAGCACCACGCCCAGAGCATCCGGGGCGCCGAAGAGGGGTTGCAGTACCAGCAGCACGAGCCCCATGCCCAGAGCAACCTGCAGAGCGTACATCAATACCCCGTGGGCTGCGAAGCCACCAACGTTGCGGTTGAGTTTACGAATATCGAAATCATCGGTCATGGCCACTGCGGCGAAGACCACCGCGATGAGGACAGAAGAATAGGTTGACAGTTGATCCGAAAAGGGCAGCCATCCCAATACCTGCGGGCCAAGCAGTAGACCCAGCAGACCCGCAAGCACCGAGGCAGGAATCATCAGTGCTTGCAACGGCCGGATGAGGGCACGCAATCCGGCGCCAATAATCAACAGGATTCCGATCAGACCGGCATCGATCAGAAACGTCCAGGGGGTAAAGTCCATGAGAGAAAAGCTACAATGCGTAGTGATGAAAGACAAATGCGTAGTGCGGGGTCGGTAGTCTTGGCAATTCGAGTCATCACGGTGGGTAAGCGCCACGAGGCCTGGGTTTCCGAAGGTATCGAACGGTTCCTCAAACGCCTCAAAAAGCCCTATGACACGCAGTTTGTCTTCGTCCCGCATGCCACCGCGACCGAGCAGCGCTCTCGACAAGAAGAGTCCGCGGCCATCGAAAAACAGCTCCGCCCGTCTGATTACGTCATCTTGCTAGACGAGCGCGGCAAAGACTTCACATCGCCGCAGCTGGCCCGCCACCTGCAGCAACTGTTTGACACCGCGCGTCATCCGACCTTTATTATCGGTGGGGCATATGGTGTCAACGATCAGCTGCGAGCGCGAGCAAACACCGTGTGGTCGTTATCGAATCTGGTCTTTCCGCACCAGCTGGTTCGGTTGTTGGTTGTGGAACAGGTATATCGCGCTCAGGAAATTTCTGCAGGTCGGCCGTACCATCACCAGTAGTGGCTCGGTAGTCTAAGCACATGACCGACGCTGTGCTTGATGAGTTTTCCGCCGCGACCCGTTCGTGGTTCAAGGCATCCTTTGCCGCACCCACCCGGGCTCAGATCGGGGCGTGGGAAACCATCAACTCTGGTCAACATGCTTTGGTGATTGCCCCGACCGGATCGGGCAAAACGTTGGCGGCCTTTCTGTCGGCTATCGACAAACTCATCACCGCGGATCGCGACGATGACGCTGGGGCCAAAAAGCGCACCAGAGTCCTCTATATTTCCCCGCTGAAGGCCCTGGGCGTTGACGTTGAGCGCAACCTGACCGCCCCGCTGGTCGGTATCACCCAAACCGCTCGCGGGATGGGACATGAGGTGCCCGAGGTGCGCACCGGTGTGCGTTCGGGTGATACATCGGCGCGGGATCGGCGTCGTTTGGTCACTGACCCGCCCGATATTCTCATCACGACCCCCGAGTCGCTGTATTTGATGTTGACGTCCAAGGCGCGTGAAACCTTGGCCGGGGTGGAAACCGTCATTGTCGATGAGGTCCATGCGCTAGCCGGTAATAAGCGTGGAGCCCACCTGGCGGTATCGCTTGAGCGATTGGATGCGCTCTTAGACAAGCCCGCCCAGCGCATTGGGCTCTCCGCCACGGTGCGCCCAGCCGAAGAAGTGGCCCGGTTTTTAGGTGGCGTCCAACCGGTGACCATTGTTGACGGCGCTGAGGCCAAGCGCTGGGACATTACGGTGGCGGTGCCGGTGGTCGATATGACGCAGCCCGATACGGGGGCCTCGCCAGAAGAAAACGTGTCGATGTGGCCCCATGTTGAGGCTCGGATCATGGAGCTGACCGATGACTACCGGTCGATGATCGTGTTTGTGAACTCGCGGCGTTCGGCGGAGCGGTTGACTGAGTCGCTCAATGAACTGTGGGAAGAGCGCGAAGACACTGACGGTGAAGAGTTTGCTCGCACCCACCACGGGTCGATGTCGGCCACCGCTCGTGCCGAGGTCGAAGAAGGCCTCAAGTCCGGGACGCTGCGATGCGTCGTCGCGACGTCGTCGTTAGAACTTGGGATCGATATGGGTGTAGTCGATGCGGTCGTGCACCTGCAGTCGGCCCCGACCGTGGCTGCGGGCTTGCAGCGCGTCGGGCGTGCTGGACACCAGGTGGGTGAGGTGTCGGTGGGCTGGTTCTTCCCGCTGCACCGGGCCGATGTGGTCGACGCGGCAGTCGTGACCGAACGAATGCTGAGCGGGGCGATCGAGGCGATTTCGATTCCGGCCAACCCGCTGGATATTTTGGCCCAGCACACGATCGCAGCCGCCGCGATGGACGACCTGGTCGATGAGGCCTGGTTGGAACTCGTTCGCCGGGCCGCCCCGTTTACCACGCTGTCGCTGGATGTGTACGCCTCAGTGCTGGATCTGCTGGCTGGCAAATACGTTTCCGATGAATTCGCCCAGCTCAAACCCCGCGTCGTGTGGGATCGTGAAGCCGGCACGATCACCGCCCGTCCCGGGGCGCAACGCCTGGCCGTCACCTCGGGTGGCACAATTGCCGACCGCGGGCTGTTCGGCGTGTATTTGGCCACCGAGACCGACGCCGCCAAACGTGTGGGCGAACTCGATGAAGAAATGGTCTACGAATCCCGGGTCGGCGAGACAATCATCCTGGGGGCCACCACTTGGCAGATCGAAGAGATCACCCACGACCGGGTCCTGGTCACCCCGGCTTTTGGGCGCCCGGGGCGATTGCCTTTCTGGCGCGGAGATCAACCCGGCCGACCGTTGGAACTGGGCCGGGCCACCGGGGCATTTCGCCGCGAAGCGCTCGCCGACCCTAAGATCGACGACCGCTTACAAGCCGCCGGACTAGACGAGAACGCCCGGGCCAATCTGCTGAACTACCTGACCGAACAGCGCGAGGCCACCGGGCATCTGCCCACCGATACCACGATCCTGGTCGAACGCTTCCGCGATGAGCTAGGCGACTGGCGTGTCATTTTACACTCACCCTTTGGCAAAGCCATCCATGCGCCCTGGGCGCTGGTGATTTCTGAACGGGTCAAGGCCACTTACGGGTTTGATGCCAACGCGATGGCCGGCGACGACGGGATTATCGTGCGCATCCCGGCCACCGATGGCGAGCCCCCGTCGACCGAAATCTTTTGGTTCGACCCCGAAGACTTACGCGATCAGCTCCGCCAACACGTCGGCTCCTCAGCACTCTTTGCCGCGCACTTTCGCGAAAACGCCGCCCGCGCCCTGCTGCTCCCCCGGCGTGATCCGACCAAACGCACCCCGCTGTGGCAACAACGCCAGCGTGCCGCCCAACTGCTAGCCGTGGCTTCAAAATACCCGCAGTTTCCGATCATCTTAGAAACCGTGCGCGAGGTGCTCCAGGATGTCTACGACGTCGACGGGCTGCTAGAGGTCCTGGAGAATATCCGCACCCGGGTGCTGCGCGTCGTAGAAGTCCAGACCCCGCAGGCCTCCCCCTTTGCCCAAACCCTGCTGTTTGGTTATACCGCGCAGTTCATGTACGAAACCGACGCGCCGCTGGCCGAACGTCGCGCCGCCGCCTTATCCCTGGACCCCGGTCTGCTCGCGCAGCTGCTGGGTCAGGACATGCTGCGTGAGCTCCTCGACGACGACGTCATCGCCCAGGTGCAAGCCGATCTGCAACACACCTCCGTCTCGCGGCGTCTGGCAGGAGTCGAGGGGGCAGCGGATCTCTTGCGGTTGTTGGGCCCGCTGACCACCGATGAACTCGCCGCCCGCCTGCGCGATCCCGACGATGCAGACGAACCCGCCGAGATTGCCACCGCCCGCGCCTGGGTCGACCAGCTGGTGGATGATAAACGCGCCATCCAAGTGCGCATCGGCGCCCAACAGTATTGGACGGCGATCGAAGATGCGCCGCGGTTGCGCGATGGACTGGGCATTCCGCTGCCGATCGGGGTGCCAGCGGCCTTTGCCGAATCGGTGACCGATCCTCTTGGTGACCTGGTGGCCCGGTATGCCCGCACGCACGGGCCCTTCACCGCCCCCGAGGTGGCTCAGCGGTTAGGCATCGGCCCGGTGATCGCCCACCAGGTGCTGCAACGCTTGGCCTCGCAACAGCGCGTCACCTTTGGCGCCTATCTGTCGACTCCACCCCCCGGGGACGGTCCGGTGGCCACGGATGAGTGGTGTGACGTCGAGGTGCTGGCCCGCATTCGTCGTCGCTCACTGGCGCAGCTGCGTGCTGAAGTTGAACCGGTTGAACACGCAGCCTACGCCCGCTACCTGTTACAGGCCCACCAGGTCACGCCCACACCCCAAGAACGCGGCGTTGATGGTTTGGCCATTGTGCTGGATCAGCTCACCGGTTTCACCGCACCCGCTCAGGTGTGGGAGACGGCGATCCTGCCGGCACGCGTCGCCGATTACCGACCGGCTATGCTGGATGAACTGTTGGCTACCGGACAATTCGTAATGGCAGGCGACGCGGACCAATCGGTGGCTTTCCACCACGTGGAGACGATCGATCTGACGCTGCCCATTCGCACCACCGATGATCGCACGGCCGTGCACGATGACATCATCGAGGCGCTGACCGGGACCGGTGGCTGGTTCTATGCGGCGTTGAATGCCCAGCTGGCAGACCACTCGGGTGCCGATATTCTAGCCGCCCTGTGGGATTTGTTCTGGGCCGGGGTGGTCACCAACGACACGTTCACCGCGGTGCGAGCCACCTATACCTCCACCCCGCGGCGAGCGCCCGCCCAGCGCGGCTCCCCGCGGCGCACCGCACGGTTACGCCGCTTGAACCGGTTAGCTCCGGACACCGCGATCGCCCGGCAGCCCGACCCACCGACCGCGGTGGGCCGCTGGTCGCTGTTACCCGAACGCACCAACGACAACACGACTGCCCTGCATGCCCAAGCCGAATACTTACTGGACCGCTACGGCGTCATCACGCGCGGTGCGGTCAATGCCGAGGCACTACCCGGTGGGTTCTCGGCCTATTACCGCCTGTTATCGAAAATGGAAGAGTCCGGGCACATCCGTCGCGGGTACTTCATCGATGGTCTGGGCGCCGCCCAATTCTCCACCGCCGCGACCGTGGATGCCCTGCGCGCTTTCGATCAAGACCCCACCCACCCACAAGCCGTAGCGTTAGCCGCAACCGATCCGGCCAACCCGTATGGCGCGACCCTGGATTGGCCAGATACCGAAGGCCATCGCCCCGGCCGCAAAGCCGGCGCCTACGTGGTGTTAGTCAACGGCAAGCTCGCGTTGTATCTGGAACGCGGCGGCAAAACGCTGCTGCAGTTTTCCGATGACCACCTGGGTCCGGCCGCGACCGCGCTGGAAATCGCGCTTCGTCGCGCCGGTACCGACAAGCTAGCCATCCAAACCGTCAACGGCGACCCGCTGGTGGGCACCGAGCTGGCCGGCCACCTGGTCGAAGCCGGGTTCTACACGGCACCCAATGCCGTGCGCTTCCGGGCCTAAGCTAGGACCATGCCCAAGTTACCCCCACTGCCCGTGCGCAAGGGCGTCGGTCCCACCCGCCTGCGCATTCCCGCAGCGACCCGCGGCACCATCATCGAGCATCTGCGCGCCAGGTTTGGCCATCTGCCCGATGATGCCCTGACCCAACGCCTGGCCGACGGCGAGATCGTGGACCATGCTGGTGCCCCTATCACCGCGACCACCCCTGCTGCCGATCATGAGTTCATCTGGTACTACCGTTCGGTGCCTAACGAAACGCATATTCCGTTTGACATCACCGTCTTACATGCCGATGAGCACCTAGTCGTTGCCGATAAACCTCATTTTTTACCCACCACCCCCGGTGGCCAATTCGTCCAGGAAACCGCACTGGTCCGATTGCGTAATCAACTGGATATCCCCGAGCTGGTCCCGCTGCACCGGCTGGATCGGGCCACCGCCGGGATCCTGTTATTTTCGCCGAATCCCGAAACCCGCGGGGCGTATCAGCAACTATTTGAACACCGCCAGGTCACCCGTCGGTACCAAGCCGTCGTGCGCATCCCGTCGCCCGCCCAGCTGTACCTGGACCGTTTCCCCCTGACGTTTCGCAACCGCATCATCAAAACCAAAGGCATTATCACCGCCGAAGTTGAGGCCTATGCAACCGCCGACTCGGGCCGCATCGAGGCGCCCCGGGTGGGGAAACGTCGTCGCAGCCATGACCCGACGACCGGACCCAACGCCAGCACCGAAATCGCCTTAGTCAAGCATAGAATTGCCGACGACGGCGGGGCGCTTGCCCACGTGGCACTCTCCCCCAAGACCGGGCGTACTCACCAATTGCGGATCCACCTGGCCTCATTAGGCCACGGAATTTTACATGACCGGTTCTATCCCGAACTACTCGATCACGCCCCGGATGACTATGCCGCGCCGTTGCAACTTTTAGCTAGCGGCCTGGGCTTTACTGACCCGCTCACCGGGCAGCCTCGTGAATTTACGTCGACGCGCACCTTAGACTTTGCTCCCTGAGCCTGCCACGCGCACCCTGATAGAACGCCTTCGGGGCGCGTGTCACGCCGTAGAATAGGGTGTTGGAACGTAAAATAGCTGGACTCAGCACAAGATTATTCGGTGGGAGGAGTGCACGTGGCCAAAAAGCCATCAGAGTCGTCAGAGGCGCTGGCTCGGCTCAGGAAGTCTCAACTATCTGATGACCCTGGCATGGCGGCCGAACACTTCGGTTCTTCCACGACATCATCCAGTGATGGCGCCGGGAACAACACCACAGCGGCAAAACAGGCCGCTGCACGTTCCACTACGGGTGAGAAGTTGACCATGCGTGACCGACTCAATGCTTGGTTGGATTCGTTTCGTGGCCCGACCCAAGAAGATATTGAACGCGCCATTGCCGAAACGCCGGACCGCCTCCAGGCGCGCTGGGAGAAACTGCAGGATGATCGCAGGAAAGCTCGCGAAGAAGAAGCGCGATTGCAACAGCTGGCACTGGATATTCAAGAGGCCAAAGAAGCCCTAGAAACTCAGCGTGAGCGCGAAGCTGCGCGCATGGCGCGATTGGAACGTGAACAGGCCGCGCTTGCTCGTCGTCGTCAACAAGAACGCGAAACCGAAGCGCTGCTCACGGCCGCTCGGGAGCTGGAGTCAGATGATATCCCGGCTGTCGAGAACCGTCCGATGTTGCAGCGTGAAGGCGAATACCTCAGCGATGAGGAATTGCTTCAACGGGCTCGACAGAATCTTCCTGAATGGCAACGCTTGGAACGCATCGTCACCAAGGCCCGTGCGATTGAGGCACAAACGCCCCCGTCGCCCCCTGACGAGACACTGGCAGAAGATGCCGATGATGAAGAAGTGATCCTACCGTTTCCTGAGCCGGTCACCGATGACCCGGAACCTGAACATCTGGATGGTTTTCGTCGGGTGACACTTAGCATCAGCTGGGTGTTATTTGTTGTCGTTGGGTTATTTGCGCTGGGTTGGCTGGGTCCGTGGCCGTCTATTCTTGATGCCCACGGTGGGTTGTACCAGGGCTCCACGTCTCTGATGTCGATGGCTGCCTGGCACGTGGTGGCCTGGCCGCTCCTGTGGGGCGTGATGTTGGTGTACACGCTGTATCAGTGGACACCTTCACAGTATTCGGCAATGCGCAACCGGGCGACGGCTTGGTATGTAGCCAATGCGATGCTGTTGGCTTCGGGCACGATACTGTTGACACACTTTCAGGATTATGGCCTGGAGATTATTACATCCTGTAGTGCGGTCGCATTGTTGTATCGCGCGGTCAACAACCTCAATGTATATACGGAACGAACGAGCAAGGAACGGTTCTTGGTGGATGTGCCTATCGGAGCGTTTACCGGGTGGATGCTCATCTTCTCGGCTACTACCGTATTTACGGCAATGGCCGCTTGGAATCTTTCTGATCTGCTGTTCATCCCCGAAATCGTTTGGGCGATTATTGCAACGCTGATCTTGCTCGTGCTGCTGTCGCAGCTGTCACTCACGGGGCGTGGTCGCCAGTCAGTGGTGCTAGGTTTTACCTTCGGTATGTCCGCGGTCGTTGGATCCCGACTCTTTGGAGAAAATACGTCATTCCTGTTGGTGGGTATTGCTCTGCTCGGCCTTTTTGTGATCTTGGCAGCAACAGAGAACCGACGTTATCAAATTTCAGTTGCTGAAAAACGAGCGATGGAACACCTGGCCTATATCGATTCAGACGAGAACTATAACGCCCAGTAAAGATTTCGCAATAGTGGTTGGGCCGGGTCCAACCAGTGGGCCGGTTGGAAGAAGTGAGCGCCGTTGATCGTATGGATGGTCCATTTGCCATTGTGAACTGCACCATGGTGGTGGGCGCACAGGGTAATGGCGTTCTCGATGTCGGTGTTGCCGCCGTGTTCCCAGGCTTTCAGGTGGTGGATCTGACACCAGGCTGCGATGATGGTGCAGCCCGGAGCTTGGCATCCGCGGTCACGGGCCAGGATGGCGCGGCGTTGGGCTCGGTTGAAGGCGCGTAGGGCGCGGTGTTGGTTCAAGATGCTGTGGTGTTTGTTCCAGATTTGGCCCACGAGTTGGCTATCGCAGGCCAGTTTTTCGGCATCCTTCGGGTGCATGGCGCCAATATTTAATGCTTCGGAGATATAGCTGGTCCACGGTCGGGGGTTGGTTCCCGACAGATGATCCGGATCGCGACACAGGCTCTTGGGATCATCAGGATTCTCTCGCTTCACCACCGTGGGCACAAACGCATCGGGACTCCGGGGTCGTCGGACTGCTTCTGGCAGTGCCCCAATGTCCAGGGTTTTATAGGCAGTTTCAATATCTTGAATGACTGTGAGCGTTGATGCAGCTCCGTGAGATTTTTTCAGTCTGAGCTCGTCCGGATCCATACTCAGGACGGTCTTGAAGATACCGATGATAAGTGTGCCGAGAATTTGTCCGGGTGTTAGCGATTCCAGCAGATCAACTTCTTGCTGTGTGACCGGTTTTCCTTCATCGTCTTCAGCAACCAGAGCGTCTGGATCCCGATCAATTGTGAGATCATCCAAGGTTGCTGATGATTCGGGGCTTTGTGGCTCTTCATCGAGGAGTTTTTCGTGGCTATCGCCGTCGCGGGAAGTGCTTGCAGTTCGTCCATCTTCTTCTGGCGATGCATCAGTGTGATCGTCTGCTGGGGTATCTGGATCATTTGGCTCATCATCTTCGACGGATAGGAATTCCGCTAGGGCATCATCGAGTTTGACCGGTGCCCCGTTCTGGTTGAGCTGGTTGACCGCGAAGTTCTTGAATTCCGCGTACACCTCAGGAGTAGCATGCATCGAAATCCTGCCGGATCCATCGCTATAGTCCTGAGTCTTCAATGCGTTATCGGGCTGCTTGCGCAGCGTGTCGACGATCGGTGGGCCATCCGGGTCGATGTGGTGGGCGATCCGATTTGCCCACCGGCCTCGTGCTGCGGTGAAAGCATCCGGAGTCGAGGACTCGGCGGCTTCGATGAGCGTGGATTCGAATTCTCGCATAATGGCGTCTTTATATTCGGGATCTTTGCGAACCTTCCGCACATATTTGGTCAGTTGCTGGTCCAATGCCACTATTCGATCGAGGTTCTCTGCCGGGATGGTGCCCTGTGTGAAAGCTTCAGCAAGTTTCGGCAGTTTCGGTTGGTGTATCCCCATCGTCGGATCCTGTCCAGGATTCCAGGTCACATATGGCATCCGTTCGTGAATCTTCTTAGTGGTTTGCCAAGAAAAACGCAAAACCTCTTTGAAATACGCGGTGCTGTCTTTGAACGCGTTAATGCCTTCTGGAGTGCCGAAATATTCCGGTTGTGAGGTGAACATTGGTTGGAGCTGCCGCGCAAAGCTGGTCATCGTGGCATCGTGAAGGTGCTGGGAGCGGCGCAGCATCTCGGCAATCATTGGCACCGTGTCATAGGGACATTCCGGTGGTGTTGGCAGTGGCCGGGGTGGAACGACCGGGGTGCCATCCGCATGCGTGGGCTCGTTTTCGCCTGCATCGTGTGACATTGCAGGCGAAGGAAGCTCTGGGTCCGCAATCTGGGGCTCATGTCCTGTCCAGTCAGCTCCTGATACCCGGGTGAATTGGGCGAACGTCGTAGCAGGATCAGACATCCGCTGGGACATTTCAGTGTTAACCACCAGTTTGAGATATGCCAATTGTCCAGGACTGAGATCCTTGACTGCGTCGAGATTGAGGTCTTCTGGCATCGGCACTTCAATACCCAGATCAGATAATGCATCGGTGTTAGCCATCAACGCCTCCTTCTCTGCAGCCGACGTGAAAAGTGTTCTTGGATAGCAAGAAGCCTCATGAGATGTATGAGGTAAGAGAAAAAATCTGGAAGTAAGTACACGAATCGTAAGGAACTGATTAACCCTATTTTACCGCAGGGGAAACTCTTAAGCAATAGATTTAATGGCCGTTTAAGCATTTTTAACCATGTAATGGTGTATATATCCTAGTTACTCACTTTTAGGATGCTGTGTTGGTATTATTGTGGATAATATTCTGAATGCTGCAGAGTTTTCCACAAAAGTTCCGACACGCTTGCCTAACGCGGTTCTCCGTGAATGAGTAACGCCCGCCTGATGTTCCTGCACTGTTTGGGCCAGAGTCGGGCCTGAGTCTTGGGCACAAGAATGACCCTGCTCGGGCAACGAAGCAGGGTCAGAGTTAGTGCAGCAGCTACAACGCTCTTGAAATTAGCGCGGCACCCACCGACCGCCACGGCGCAAGAGCAACCGGCCGGCCCCGGTGGTCGCGATGCGGGAAACGGCGTCATCCATGGCATCAGCGACCATATGGGCATCGCCGTCGTCGTCGAGGGAAAAACGGACCACAATTTGGGGCACGTTGGACAGAATTTGAATATCGGTGTGCTCGACGGTGGCGATAGCTGACACGGCGGCCACGGCAGTATCCATGACTTCTTCGGGGCTGTGGCCGGGGTGTAAGTCCCCGATGGGTAGTATCGCGCGGTATGAGGGCATATAGGTAATTGTAGTTGTAGAGTGGGACACATGACGGTTCGAACTCCAGACCCAAATCCCGGTTGGCTATCCGACACTGAACTGACTTCGGCCCGCGCGCGGCTGCCGATGGTCTATGTTGAAGCAATCCCTGTCCGACTTGATGGTCACGGCCGCGTGGTGGAAGTCGGTCTGCTGTACCGAGCAGATACCTCCGGCAATTTCCGCTACACCTTTGTGTCGGGGCGCGTGCTGTATATGCAGTCGATCCGCGACACGCTCATGACGCACCTGGAAAAAGATCTCGGTACACTGGCGATGCCACAGCTGCCGATGACTCTGCAACCCTTTACGGTGGCTGAGTACTTCCCATATGCCTCAAGTTCTGGGCTCACAGATGACCGCCAGCATGCGGTGGCCCTGTGTTATGTGGTGCCGGTGCGCGGGGATACCCAACCTCGCCAGGATGCGCTGGATGTCGCCTGGATGACCCCGGAGCAGGCCATGTCCCCGGAGATCACCAATGAATTTGAAGGTGGCCGTGGCAAACTTGTGACCCAGGCGATGGCGTGGGCGAACTGGGGCTTCTAGGCTAGAGCTGGAGGATGTTATGACACGTATTGATATTGGTGCCGAAGAAGACTTTCCCCTCGAGGAAGGTGTCTACATTGGCCACGAGAAAACCGGTGGTGAACCCATTGCGGTCTTCCGCACCGACGAGGGTATTTACGCACTGAATGACCGGTGCACACACGGCAACTATTCGCTGTCGGAAGGCTGGGTGGAGGACGGCACGGTCGAATGCCCGAAACACGCGTCATCGTTTTGCTTGGCCAACGGCAAGGTCTTGAATCTGCCGGCCACCGAAGACGCACCGACCCACACGGTTGAAGTGGTTGATGGACGCGTACTGTTGACGCCGCAGTTTTAATGTCGGGCGTTATTATTGCCGGCGGTTCGGTCGCCGGGTTCTCGGTGGCCGCCGGACTGCGTGACGCTGGGTTCTCAGGTCCGATCACGATCATCGATCCGCACCACACCGCCCTGGATCGGCCCCCGCTATCCACCGAGTATTTGGTTGGCGACGTCGAGCTGGCCTTGGCCCCGACCGAGTGGTTCTCAGACCATGACGTCACCTGGGTGCAGGACACCGCGGTACGCCTGGGACAGGGGTTCGTGGAAACTGCCACCCAACGTTTCGCAGCCGACCACATTGTCATTGCCACCGGAGCCGTGCCCAAAACGCTTCAGCTCGACAAACCCGTCTATACCCTGCGAAATATCGCCGACGCCGATGCCCTACGCCAAGCACTGTCCCCCGGCGTGAACGTGGCAATTGCCGGCGGTGGCCTACTGGCACCAGAATTGGCGACCTCGGCCAAGGCGCTCGGCGCGAATGTCACCGTGTTTACCCCGCAGGTCCCGGCCGCAGAAATCTTCGGCGAACTGGCCGAAACACTCTATGCCACCATGACCGAACAGGTCGAGGTCATCGAACGCCGGTTGACCGTGGAAGAAAACCTGGACCGTTTCGATCTGGTCATCGCAGCCGTCGGTGTCGAACCCAATGTGGCTATCGCGCAAGGCTCCAAGCTCACCATTGATGACGGCATCGTGGTCGACGAGGCCTACCGCACCAACGTCGAGGGGATCTATGCGATCGGCGATGTGTGCCGAATCCGCAACCAACCCCGCCAGGACCACTGGGACCACGGCCGCGCCTCGGCGGCACGCGTCGTCCACACGATCATGGGCACCGAACCCGCGGCCCCGACCCCGGCCTGGGTGTGGTCAGACCAATTCGGCCACGATGCCCAAGCTATCGGCCGGGTCGTCCCGCAGGCTCACGAACGCCTGGTCCGGCGCGGAGACAATGTAATCTTCGTCCTCGACGGGGAGAAACTCATCGGGTCTGCCGCGCTCGACGAACAGCTGATCATCCGGGCGGCAACCCGCATCATGACCCGGGATATTGCGGTGGATCCCGCCCAGCTGGCCGATCCGGACATCCCCATCCGACGCCTCACGCGCTAACCGTGCTCCGCGGGCGGCTACACTAAAACCCATGGCAGAACCCAGCGATTTTTCTTTCACCCTTGGCGCACGCATGGACGGCGCACACGGCCGCACCGGCACCATCCACACCCCGCACGGCGATATTCAAACACCCGCGTATATTCCGGTTGGCACGAAGGCCACGGTCAAAGCCGTGCTGCCCGAGGTAGTCAAAGACCTCGGCGCCCAAGCCGTCCTCTCCAACGCGTATCACCTCTACCTGCAGCCCGGACCTGAATTGCTGGACCTGCACGGCGGCCTGGGCAAATTCATGAACTGGGATGGCCCAACCTTCACCGACTCCGGCGGCTTCCAGGTCATGTCGTTGGGCTCAGGGTTCAAAAAAGTCATCGACATGACCGGCCCGGAAGCCCAAGGAAAAGTCGGTTCCGACGACGCTGTAGCTCCCGGCAAAGAACGGTTAGCTAATGTCGACGACGACGGCGTCTGGTTCACCTCCCACATCAACGGGGACCGCCTCAGGTTCACCCCCGAGGTGTCCATGACCATTCAGCACCAGCTGGGCGCCGACGTCATGATGGCTTTCGACGAACTGACCACTCTGCATAACTCCCGTGGATACCAAGAAGAGTCCCTGGAGCGCACTCGCAGGTGGGCCCAGCGCTCCCTGGACGAACACGCCCGGTTGACCGAGCAGCGCTCGCATCGGCCGTATCAGGCACTTTACGGCGTCATCCAGGGCGCCCAATATGAGGATCTGCGGCGCAAAGCCTGCCGCGATCTGCGCGAGATGCGAGCCGAGTTCAACGGTGTTGAAGCCGGTTTCGACGGCTACGGTCTGGGCGGAGCTTTCGAAAAAGAAAACCTCGGGACCATTGTTGGCTGGTGTGCAGAAGAACTGCCCGAAGACAAACCGCGTCACCTACTGGGTATTTCCGAACCCGATGATCTCTTTGCCGCGATCGAAGCCGGCGCCGATACGTTTGATGCCGTCTCCCCCACCCGCGTGGGCCGCACCGGGGCGTTTTATACTGAGTACGGGCGCATCAATCTCCCGCGCGCCGAATTCGCCGCCGACCTATCGCCGCTGCAAGACGGCTGTGACTGCTACACCTGTGCGAATTATTCGAAGGCCTATATTCGGCATCTCATCAAGGCCGATGAAATCTTGGCCGGAACCCTGATGTCGATTCACAACTTGCGCTTCACAGTGCGTTTGGTCGACGACATCCGACAGTCGATCATCGACGGCGACTTCCACGAGTTCAAAGATCAGATGCTGGGACGGTACTACAACCAGCAAAAACGTCCGGTTTAGGGCTCGAATCTTTCGGCCAGCTGCTGCAGTGCTATGCGGTGGCCGTTGAGCATGCCGGTCATCATGTCTTCTCCAACAAATGACGTCGTTTGATTGGTGACGACGATGCTCGTGCCCTTCGGTGACTCGTCGAATTCCCAGGTCACCAGGCTGGTGGCCAGTGGCGCATCCTGCGTGCCCAGCGTCTCCGTGTAGACGATTAGGCGCGGCGACTCGACGAGAACATAGTCCACGACGACCGCGAACTCCAAAACGTCAGGCGTCCCGCAACGATAGGTCGCGTTACCGCCGGTGACGAACTCATCGGAATCATATTCCAGTCCGTCACCGGAGGGCACCGACCATTGCGCCCGCACCGCTGTGTCCGCATATGCCTGCCACACGTCGGCCACCGGGGCGTTCACCAGTTGGGTGACCGTTATGGTGTCATGAACCAGGTTGGTGTGCGTCATGGCTGTAACCATACGCTGGCCCACACGCTGCGTCTACGACGCGGCCTGCCCCACGGTGTAGTTACGCTCGGGCGAGACGCCGTTGACAACATAGTCTCCCAGGATGCGGGCCCGGTAGATCAACGGGTTGTGGCTTGCCAGCACTCGAGCGTTACGCCAGTGCCGATCGAATGCGCGCAATGTCGACGTGGCTGAAGCACCGCCGACCTCAAAGATTTTGGTGGCAACCTCAAGAGTGACCGGGGCGATGACCTGCTGTGCTTGATACACCTGCGCATACAGGGCGTCGACTTCGGCTTCGGGCAATGTCTCGCCACGGGCATCAGCGGCGAAGTGTTCGGCCAACACCGGTGGGATCGCACGGAAAATCGTTTCGATACCCGTCACTTGTGAGCTCAGTTCGCCAAGTAATTGCAATACCTGTGGGTCGTGTTGCACTGTGTCTGCCGCGCCGTGGCTAAAAGTGCGGGTTCGCGATTGCACATACCCAACCCCGTCACGAAGCACAGCCTTTGCGATCCCCACGAGCGTAGCTAAGTGCACGGTTTGCCAGGTCGCCTGCCCAAACGCGGTTCGGTCTCCAGAATCTAGGCCATGTCCGGGTGGGAACACGTCGGCGTCAGCGACGACGACGTTGCGGAAATACGTGGTGCCCGATGCCGTGAGACGTTGGCCGAAGCCATCCCAGTCGTCGATAATTTCGACCCCTGGCGCATCGGCGGCAACGATCAGCGAGGCTGACTCGTCATCATCGCCGGTTGCTGAGACCAAAATTGCGTCGGCATAGCCGGTGCCGGTGGAGTAAAACTTCGTACCGTTTAGAATCCACTGCCCGTCACGTCGAGAAAGTCGCGTTGTGCTTTCACCGTGAACGTTGCCGCGCTCGGTGATCGCATTGCCAACAATGAGACCAGTACCGAGCTGGGTGAGCCAGTGCCGGGCGAACTCGGCCTCATCCGCAGGACGAGACAATAGATCTTCGGCAAATCCCCAGTGCGCGCGCAGGGCTTGGGCGAGATTCGAATCGGCGGCTGCCAGGGCCACGAAAAATTCATAGGCTTGCGGCAGTGATAGGCCGTAACCGCCATATTCGACGGGCACGCGCAATCGGGTGAATCCGGCATCGCGCAGGGCTTTGATGGGAGCTTTGTTGATGCCACCGGTGGCATCGCGTTGTGGTGCAGTAGCGGTAATTTCGGCAAAAACCGGGGTCAAGGTGTCCCAGAGTTGAGCCAGCACGACGTCGTCGGCAGATTGTACGGGTGAGATAATGGTCTGCGTCATGTCAGATTCCTTGAGAATTTTGTGGCGTCGGCTTCAAAAGCTGCTGCGCACGGCGCCATACTTGCTACGAACGATTGAACATAGCCGAATCGTCACCTGGAGCACCCCACTACGGGCAGAGGGTTGCCAGCTGATCAGCCAGGGCTTCAATGATCAGCACTCGTGATTCTGATGTACTACCTAATCAAGTTCACCCTAGATTTGCAACGTGACATGACACACGGCGTCATTTAGGCGTTGGAGAGTTCACCATAGTGCGGTTCGGCGGCTTTCACTTTGCCGATCACCCAGATGGTCACCGGGGAAAACACCAGCTCGACGGCGGTCTTCCATAACCAGCCGACCAGTACGAACACCAGGTATTGGCCGAAAGTCTCGATGCCGATAACGGTTGCTGCGATGGCAGAAAAGGCAATGGTATCCAGCAGCTCACCGACCAGGGTGGAGATCGCAATGCGGCCGAAAAGGTAGCGTTCGCCGCTGCGCTGTTTCATCGCGACCATGATTTTGGCATTGGATAGTTGTCCGGCGGCAAACCCTACCAGCGAGGCCAGCACAATCAGCGGGACCGGCCCTAGGGTGCGAGCTAGGGCGTCTTGACCGTCATAAAAGTCGGCCGGCGGCAGGATGATGATCAGCCAGTATGTGAGTGAAGCGAACGCGGAGATTAAAAACGTGGTGATGATGACCCGGCGCGAGGCTTTGAACCCGTAGACTTCCGAAATGATGTCACCGACAATGTAGGCGACCGGGAATAAGAAGAACCCGCCGTCGGTGAGAATTGGACCGAACTGGACTCCTTTGGCAGCACCGATATTCGACAGAATAAAGACTACTGTCATGATGGCGAATAACACCGGATAAACATGAGATCCTACGGGCGCAAAACTGCCGTGGGAGGATGCGGTGGCATGGGTTTTTTCGGTCACGAAACGTCCTTTACAAGCGATTATTCGCGACGGTGTCACGGCCTCTGCGGCCCCGTACTCAGCTGCTGCCCCAGCTGGCGTTCAGTGGTCTCGAAAGCACATTGTAGTCAAAGTTTGGTGTCAGTTTTGAATGGTTCGACACCGCGCGGCACGAAGATCAAAGTGGTGATGATGCCAATTGCCGAAGCTGTGACGGTCATGGTCCATGACATCTGCCAGGTGCCAGCTGCTGCGGCGATGGCCGATAAAATCACCGGGCCGACGAAATTCGCGAGGTTGAACATCTGGGTGATTAGCCCGACGACCGCCGACGGCGATCCACCTTCGGGTGCAATGTCGACGGCTTGGCGGGTCACGGTGGTGGGTACCAGTGCTCCCATAAATGAGAATATGGCCGCAGCGATCATCGCCCACACGACGGTGCCGGGCACTTGGGACCAGTCCGGAGCAAAAACCAGCGTCGACATGATCGCCATGGTCGTCAGCCCGGTGATCAGCAGCCGGCGTGGCGGATGACCACGTTGCAGCAGCATCCCGGTGATAATATTGGCGATGCCGTTGACTCCCCCGACAATGGCGGTCGCAATCCCAATGATGATGGCTGCATCGATAGCGGTGTCGATGTTTGCTTCCCCAAAGATCGTCGGTAAGAAGCTTAGGATCGCGCCCCACTGCAGGGTATAACTGGCAAAGATCAGCCCGAGAGCCCACGGTAAGGGGGTTCCAATCGATGTCACAATAATGCGACCGATCCGTCTCAGTTGCACGACTCTGGGCGGATCCGCGGGAACCACAGTGACCACCACCGGGATGAAGCCCAGAGTCGCAGCCCCCATGATGAACCACCAGACATTCCAGGACACATCGGTTGCATTGAGCAATACCGCTGAGATGCCGACGCCGAGAAACAGGGCAATTCCTTGAAATGCACCCCACCAGCCCATGGCACCATTGACTTTGTCTTGCGGGGCCAACACGCGGACCATTGCGGGAGCCACCACCGTGATGAGGATAAACCCGACGCCTTCGATCGCGCGCGCCGTCATCAGCCAGGCCGTATTCACCGCAAAACCACCGGCCACCGAGGCCAGGCCGGCTAACACCAGTCCGACAAGCAACGTGTTCTTGGAACCGATGCGTTCCGCTACCACCGAAGCGGCGAGTCCGCCCAGGCCACCGGCCAGCTGAACCACGCCGACCAGCGCTCCCGCGGCCACTAGGTCAATGCCCAGGTCAGCGCGGATGAAATCGAGAGCCGAGGGAAGTTTCCAGACATGCATTGCCGCAAGAATGCCCGTGGCGACCACCACGGTCCAGGCCGGTATTCGGGATCCAGTTGTAGCCATAACCACACAGCCTACTCGGGCCACATGAAAAGATATTACAATTGGGGCAGTCAGTCCCCTGTTGCACCCGTTTGAAGGCCCGTTGTGACCACACCAGTCCCAGAAAAATACGATTCCGCACCGAAACGTCGCAAAAATACCAAACCCAGAGCTCGGTTATCGATGTCGATCTACGGTTTCCTGCTGGCCTGGTTGATCCCGAACATTGTCATGGCAGGACTCGTGGTGATCCTCAACCTTCTACCACTTTCCGATACCGTCGGTGATCTGACACCGCTGCTGACCATCGTGGGACTCTCCGGGCTCGTTTTAGGCCTCCCCCTCGCTCTGTTAACAAACTGGCTGCTGCGATACCAGCTGAATCAATCGGTGCACATTTTGGCCTATGCCGTGATCGGCATGCTCTATGGACTCACCGTCCTGCTGGCCGGCGGCGAAGGGCTCATCCCGTTGCTCATCCCGCTCGTGGGTTTTCCCGCTGCGATTTTAATGGCGCTTGGCCGGTGGACCGCAAGCTCCTTTGTGCACGTCATCGAACCGACTGGCCCATCGGGTGCTGACGACGTCGAATAAGGTGCGTTATCTCAGCGCATAAAGTCAGAAACATTGGCCTAGGCCATATAGGATGGTCCGCATGTATAGTATTCATGCACCTGCCGTGACCCTGACCATTGCGGGATCTGAAGCCACCGGTGGCGCCGGGGCCCAGGCCGATCTTCGGACCTTCCAGGAACTCGGCACCTACGGGACCGCCGCGCTGACATGTATCGTCGCCTATGATCCCAGCAACGACTGGAATCACCGGCTGACCCGTATCGACCCCGTGGTCCTAGCTCATCAGCTTGAGGCCATCCAGGCGAACTTCACCGGCCAACTCGACACGGTCAAACTGGGCATGATGGGCTCGGTTGAAACCATCGACGTCGTCGCCAACGCGCTACAGGCTCAGGAGTGGAAAAACGTGGTGCTGGATCCGGTGCTGATCTGTAAGGGCCAGGAACCTGGTGAAGCTCAGGACACCGACGAAGCGCTCAAAGCCAAGTTGTTGCCCCTGGCGACCGTGACCACCCCGAACCACTTCGAAGCGGAACAGCTCTCCGGTATGACGATCTCGAATCTAGCGGAGCTCAAGGATGCGGCCCGCAAGATTCATGACGAGTCCGGGGTCGCGGTTCTTGCCAAGGGTGGCGTTCGTTTAGACGGCCCAGAAGCCGTGGATGTATTTTACGATGGCACCGATCTCGAAGTGTTGGGGGCCGCTAAGATTGGTAACCACGCTGTGTCGGGTGCCGGTTGCTCCCTGGCTGCCGCCGTGACCGCTGAATTAGCGAAGGGGCGCACGCCACTGCAGGCAGCCGAGCGGGCCAAAGACTTTGTCACCGCGGGCATCAACCAGCGCATGTCTGCTGCCACCCCATATGACGTGATGTGGCAAGGCGGGCTGCGCAAGCAAGCCTAATCGCACTATTTTAAAAAATCGTTGCCTCGAACCACATCGGGGCAACGATTTTTTATTGCAGCGTCTCAATGGGTCGTTGATCGCGACGCAGCGGGTGTTCTGCCGGGATCTGCACTAACACAATCTGAATGCCGTCGGGATCGGCGATCCAGGCTTCGATCAACCCCCAGGGTTCGGTTCGCGGTTCCCGTAGGGTGGTCACGCCGGCACGGTCTAATCGGTCATATTCGTTGGCGACGTCGCGCACCTGCAGCCACAACGACATCATCGAGGACCCGACGTCGGCGCGCGGGGTCGCTTGCCCGGAAACTTCTAACAGTCCGTTGCCATAGAAAAAGACCAAACTGGGGGCATCGGGTGGACCGAATTCCCGGTGGACTGCCAACCCGAGCATATCGCGGTAAAACACCTGGCTGCGTGTCGGGTCAGTGGGGCGCAACAGGGTGCGTCCGGACAATACGTCCAATGGTGCTCCAATCCGTTAGATAAAATCTCGGTCGATCTTCGTGGTCCATGTTTTGGATCTCACCCTACGCTCACCCTCGTATGCGTCAAGTTCGGCATAAAGATGAAATGCTTCGGGGGTCGAGGTCAGGACGGTTTTCGTAAAGGTGTAGATCGACCAATCATCACGTTGGAATCCCATAACCCATTCGGTCTCGCCGCGCACCGAATTCGGGTCAGCATCGCGAAAGGTGTAGCGTTCCACCACACGCCGAGTCACATCCAAATCAATTTCTTTGAACCGGACCACGCCGAGGTCTTTGACGACTTCCAGTTTGCCGGTGAGCTCCACCAGATTACGACTCACCGACCAGTCTTGAGCACCGGGTTCGATCTGCACGGTTTTCAAGGGTTTGGCGCCTTCTGGGCGGTCAAACACCGGGATCATGGCCGGATCGTCGTCCGCATGTGTCGGCCGCACCGGTAAGATGAGCGAGCTGGTCATCGGGTTAACCGTCAGGCGAACCGAACTCGGCGAGGGCCATACGACCGGCCAATACGACGTCGAGATGGACACCCGGAGCCGGTGACCTGCAGGAAAAGATTGGGCCAGACCGTTGAGTTTCACTTTGTAGGTGTGTTCCTCGCCCTTGGTCAGAGGCTTGGGCTGATCGGAACCGTCGTAGTGGTTAAGGTTCAATATCCCATAGCTCACCCGCGTCGCGGCATCATCAGGGGCCACATCAGAGAGCCGCACCGCGACCATCGCCACTGGATCATCGGCTGATACCGTCAGCTCCAAGACCGGTTGGCCCAGCACTTCCAGCCGATGTGGCAGCGGGTCGCTGTCAAAAGCCAACGAGCCGCCGTCTTCTTCGCGTTGGTCGTAGGGCATATCGGGTGGTGCATTATATGAGCACCATTTGCCTCCGAACTGGCCCACCGATAGCGGGGATTCGACCGTGAGTTTCGGGCTGACTGGTAACGCGTTACGTTCTTCTTGGGAAAATAAAATACGACGACGCCCTAGCGGATAATGGGTTTCCACAATCCGGTGGCTGGGCCAGGTGCGCTCTCCGACCCATCGGCCCGGACGGTTGTCGTAGGTCGTGGCCGGCTTGACGGCGTCTTGCATCCAGATCGACAGTTGGGGGCCGTCCATTGCACCGTTCTCGGTGCGGTCTTTGAGCCAGTAATCCCACCACGCTACGACCTCTTGGAGGAAACCGATTGCGGGACCGGGCTGGCCCAGGTGCGGATATTTATGACTCCACGGACCGATCAGCCCGCGGGTGGGTGATTTCAAGCCGCGCAGCAGTCGAAACACCGCGTTGGAATATCCGTCGGCCCAGCCACTGACGGCAAAGACTGGGATGTCGATGTCGTCATAGTTTTCATTAATCGACCCGTGGCGCCAGTAGTCGTCCTTACGCTGGTGTTGTAACCAGGTTTCCAGCCATAAGCCTGAGTTATCGAGGCGGTCGTGCCACATCTCGCGCCATTTCTCGCCGACCAGCTCAGGGTCCGGGGGCGCCGAATTGTAGGCAAACATTGTTGAAGCCCAAGACAGGTTGTCCGTCAGCAGACACCCACCCATGTAGTGGACATCATCGGTGTAGCGGTCATCAGTCGAACACACCGTGACAATGGCACCGAGACTTTCTGGTCGCCGGGCTGCCACTTGTAAGCCGTTGAACCCACCCCAGGAGATCCCCATGATACCGGTGCGACCGCTGCACCACGGCTGACGACTTAACCAGGCCAGCACCGCTTCGACGTCATCAAGTTCTTGTGCTAAATATTCATCAGTCAGCACACCTTCGGAGTCACCGCTGCCGCGCAGATCGACTCTCAGGCAGGCGTATCCGTGACCTGCCATATACGGGTGATGAATCGAGTCACGCACAGCGGTCAAATCACGTTTCCGATACGGAATCATCTCGACAATGCCGGGGACCGGTACCACGTCGGCGTTGACCGGTTTCCACAGCCGTGCGGCTAGCCGGATCCCGTCGGACATCGGGATCCACAGGTGCTGGGTCTCTTCGATCTCGCATGGCAGTACAGTGACTTTTCGCATCAGGATCCTAAGAGTCGTCGATTTCAAAGTGCAGGGCGTTGACGCACGTTTCGTATATCTCCACAGCCTGTTGGTCCGTGTGTCCCGTGGTGTAAATGGTGGCTAATATGAAGCTGTAGCTGTCTTGGCTGAAGCTATCGGACAGCCGCTGACCTTCGGTGACGTCGAGTTCGATAATGGTCCCCGGATACCGCTGCTCAAGGTCTGCGATCTCGCGTGCGGTGGGGATGGTGCGAACCGTGCCGTCGGAGAACCAGCGATACATCCACTTCGAGGCGGTTTGAAAATATCCTTCACCCGTTGGTTGCCGTGGCTTTCTGTCGAGGGCCAGGTCGATCATTTGGGCGTGGTTCGTCAAGCCCTCGACATATCGAAACAACGGCGCATGTGATTGGGAATGCCTGGTGTTGACTTCCAACAGCACCAGCCGGTCAGTGTCGGCGTCCCAGAAGTATTCAACATTGAAGGTGCTGTTGCGGAGTCCCAGACCGGTCATCACGCGCTGAGTTACCGAACGTATCCGTTCTTGGACGGTCTCAGGGAGCTCCGAGGGATACCGGTATCGTAAAAAGCTCGATGAGTTCTCGTAGTGTAGTGAATCCACGATGCCGGTGAGATACACTTCGCCCTGCCAGTTATAGCCTTCGATGGTGCATTGGCTGCCCGTGGCCGCTTCTTCCACCATGTACGCGCCGCCGGGGATTGCGGCAATTTCTTCCGGGAGTTTCAAGGTGGCCAGAATCTGTTCGAAGGCCGGTCCAGCACGCTCTGGAGAGTTCCGCCGCTTGGCTAACACCGCTTGCAGTTGCTCATCAGAAGTCACCCGGTAGGCACCCTCTGAAGAGAAGGATTTGATCGGTTTGGCCCACACCGGATACGACATGTGTGCTGGCAACGTGGCGTTCGGGTCATGGTAATCGACCAGGCCAAATTTGGGGTATTCCTCGATGAAGCGTTGTTGTTCCAGCCGGCTCCAATACTTGTGTTCGCATTTTACTGCGGCGTCAAGATTCTTCGAGGGCAAATGATACCGAGCGCACAGCATCGGCACCATCAGGCTGATAGGAAAATCCCAATACCCTACGATCCCATCGATCGTGTCATCAAAGGCGTCCAGCTGTCGCTGAGCTTTTTGTAACAGCGCCGTCAGATCGATCGTGCCGCTTTGCAATTCTTCTAGGGTCAACAGCCCATGGAACACGAAATCCTGCGCATCGGGCAGTGTGGCGAGCTCTGCTCTACCCAGGTCATCCAGGCCAAGAACGAAAATATTCGAGGGCATTGGCGGCCTCCTCCTGCGCTGCGCGCTCCCCCGCATGGGACTATTGCGCGTCAATCTAACACAGTTGACCTCTGCTTCCGCTCACACCAAACTTCGAGTTTGCTGTACATACCTCACCACCGCATTCACTTGGGCCCGGGGAGCGCTGAGGCCTTACTGGGGTGTTCAACATTTCGGGCACACAAAAACCTGGCCAACACAGATGTTGACCAGGCCTTCAGACAGTCAGCTATTCGTCCTCGTCGTCACCGGCTCCATCGCCATTCGAGCCCATCTGCTCGGTCTGAATTTCTGGCGTTGCAGCGGGAGCGGTGTCGGCGATTTCTTGTTCTTCCGGCTGCTCCTGGGGTGCTTCGGATGACGCTTCCGGTGCCGGTAGATCCTGGGCGTCCTGTGGTTCTTGGTCCTCTTGCGGCTCGGAGTCTTCCTGGGGTGCTGGTTCAGGTTCGGGCTCTGGCTCTGGCACGTCGATGCCTTGCAGGTCGGCGCGTTTGGCTTGTGCATCTTCGATGAGTCCACGGATCTCGTTGAGGTGGTTCTCGATCGTATCGATGTATTCCTGTTTGGCTTCGCCCCATGCGAGCGCGGCGACCGAGTCATCGTTTTCGGTATCTGGAATAGCTGAAAGCATCGCCACGGTCTGCTGGGCATCTGAGCGAATGCGGTTCATCTCGCCAATGTATTTCGTCAGTTCGACAACATCGTTGGCTCGCGGTGACTCTGGCAGCTTTTCCAACATCTCTATTACAGGTTTGACCTTGGACGGCAGTGTGCATTCGGCGTCAGTCGAAAAGATTCCTAACTCGTCCTGTCGGGCCTTATTCTGCGCCGCCACCAGCGCGTCCAGTTTTTGCGGATCGTCGACCGATGCCGGATCGACGACGGCGTACCCGGCCTCGACCATCTTCACACCCAGGTCACTGCCGCCCTGGTAGATCATCGCCCACAGCTCTCCGTTCGGAGCATTAGCGTAGGCTTCAATTTCTACCTCGAGCGAGGTCCCCTCGCCGGCGAGACTTTCGAGATGCTCTCGTGCCTCTGCTGCCATGCAGGTATCCAGGGTGTCGCTGACGTCTTCTTCCGCGGGCAGGGGTGCACGCACGGCTTGGAACCGGATGACATCAAGTCCGGTGGTCCGGTTAACTTCCATGGACTGACCAGTCAACACGGCGTTGACCACCACGGGATCATCTCCGCGTGTCATGGCTTTGACGACCGAGGCGATGGTCAACGCGAGCAGTAGCGCCGCGATGACGACGAAAGTGATCATCACCGGTGTTGTCAGGCGACTAGTGCGCCGAGTGGACGTTTTTGACATAAGTTTTTCTTGCTACTTTGACGAGGGGTGTGGACAGCAGCTTGCTGGCCCTCACAGATTCTACCGTGCAGATCGACTGTGATCCTATTTCACTGTAGGACCGCTCAGTTGAGCTGCCGTACATGTTAAACGAGTTACCGGTCCTGGCGATAGCTTTCGTCACAGTCAACATCAGCTATGGCGCACCGGCCCGTCACCCTGGCCGCAGTATTATCCTGGTCTAATACGTGGCGAACACTTCGCCAATCTCGTCATGAGCCATTCCTTGTGCAAGGCAAAGTTGCAATAAGATCCGTGCTTTGTGCGGTGCCAGATCACTATTGGCGATCAGGCCTCGTCCGACTAGTCCGCCACGTGCCATCACGTCCGGCTCCAAGAATGCGCGGGTCGCTTGCACGACGACGAGGCCATCAGCAATGGCCCGATCCACTGCATCGTCCAGTTGTTGTGTCAGCGTTCCGGGCGGATAGCCCACCACAATCAGCCCGGTCGCTCCCGCTGCACGGAACGCTTCGAGCGCGGTGGCATCAGCATCCGTGTACGCGTGCACAAGATCGACCCGCGGTAGCGGTGTTGCCGGGTCGATGAAGGCTGAGCGGCTGGTGTGTGGATTGGTCGGGGTTCGCCAATACTCCACGGTGCGATCCGCGTGTATGACACCCAAGGGACCGCGAACCGGAGACTGCAATGCATCCAGCCGATGGTTGGCGACCTTGAGGACATCGCGAGCGCTGTGTATCTGACGATTCATCACGACCGTCACCCCTCTGTCCTGGGACTCCGGATGCGTCGCGACCCGAAACGCGTCGAGCAAATTCAGTGGAGTATCTGAGCCCAGGGCTGTCCCGGGACGCTGTGCCCCAACCACGATGATGGGCTTCGTCGAATTGACCGTCAAATGCAGAAACCATGCGGTTTCTTCAAGCGTTCCCGTGCCATGTGCAATAACCACGCCTCGGATGTTCTCATCCGCTAAAGCAGAGGAGACCTGTTGGGCCAATTGCACCCAGTGCGCAGAGGTCACATATTTAGAGCGTAGCGCTGCAAACGCCTCAACACGGATCTGTGAGATCTGTCTCAACTCGGGGTGAGCAGCCACCAGCTCGTCGGCTTGCATCACTGTGCCAATGTCGAGATAGTCCACAAAATTATCCGGTGCGGTACCACGGTTTGAGATCGTCCCACCGGTACCAAACAATGCAATGGTCATAAGCGCCTCCTGGCCTCACAGTGTAGCGGTCAAGATATACCCATAGATTTTCCAGGCTGTGGCACCTGACATCAGCCCGCTGACCTTTCTACACTGGAGATAGTCAACGTGTCGTCGAGAGAAAGCAGAGCGCCGTGAGTATCCATCACAAACTAGAGCGTACGATTGCTGCAGAACAACAGGCACTCAATGATCCACAAGATCGTAAGCCTGCCAAGCGTTTACCGGGTGCCGCGTTCAAATACGCAATGATCCGTTCAGTCAAACAATTCCTGATCGATAAAGGCACTGACCGGGCAGCGATTTTGACCTACTTCGCCGTCTTATCCTTAGCGCCGCTTTTGTTAGCTGTCTTTTCGATCATGACGTTATTTTTGGCCTCTGCTGCAGACACCGTCGAGAATTTTGCCGAAGACCTGGTCACCCAGACCGTTCCTGCGGAATATCAAGAACTCGCGCTCAACCTCGTCAACACCATGACGCAGTCAGCATCCGGGGGTATCATCGCCCTGATCGTTGGTACCGTCGTCGCGCTGTGGTCAGCATCGAAATACGTCCAAGCTTTCGCACGCAATATGAATGAAATCTATGGCGTGGTCGAAGGCCGCTCAAAGATCAAATTCTATATCACGACGTTGCTGATTACCCTCGTCATGGTGATTACCGTCGTGGCTGTGCTCGTATCCTTGGCACTGAATCAGACCATCACCGACGCCGTTTTTGCCCCCTTTGCACAGGTTGTCGGCGCCGAAGGTGTTTTGAGCACACTGACCAACACGTTCCTGCCAATTTGGGAATGGGTGAAGTACCCGGTCGTCCTCATCTTGCTGATTATCATGATTGGCGTTCTATACCACTTCAGTGGAAATGTTGAACGAAAGTTTAAACCTTTATCCATTGGTGCGATCATTGCGGTGCTTGGCATTGTGCTCGCCGGTATTGCCATGATTATCTACCTGACCTACTTCGCTTCGTATTCTTCCTACGGTGCGATTGGGACACTGATGGCCGTACTGTTCGTTATCTGGATCTTCAACATTGTGATCTTGTTAGGGGCAGAAATCGATGTTGAGATCTTGCGAGCACGTCAGCTAGTCGCCGGTATGCCGGCTGAAGAGCATGTTCAGGTTCGTCCGCGTTCTGTCGCAACCGTAGAGAAACAAGTCGAAAAACACGCCGAGTCGGTCGAAGACGGCAAGGTGCTACGTCGGTCGTTATCGGTTATCCATCGCGACGACAACGAGGAACAAACCACAGATAACCGGACCGGCTCCTCGACGTCCTAAAGGTGCCGTATAGGTGTGGTCTCCAATGAGTATTTGGAACTACCCACACAGCGAGTGTCTAGAGACAACAAAGCGGCCCTGATTTTTCTCAGGGCCGCTTTGTCATACATGTTTATTTTTTGTCTTTACCGCGATCCAAGCCCAGACGGGTCAACGGTACACCATCAATCGCACCATCAATGGTGCGTTCTGCTTCTTCATGGTCGACATCGAGCACGAGAGCAACTTCTGCCACGAGCATGTCCTTGGCTTCTTGGTACAGATTACGCTCTGCCATGGACAGGTCTTTTTCTTGCTGACGACGGTAGAGATCACGAGCAACTTCTGCGACATTGTCAAGGTCACCGGTTGCTAGCTTCTCACGCAGGGCTTTGAGACGACGGGACCACTGCTTTTCGAGTTTGTCACCGGTCTTGGCAAGCAGCGACATCAGCTTACGCAGTCGAGTGTGGCTGGCCAGATCACGGACGCCAATTTCTGACAGGCTGTCTTCGGGAACGGCGATCTGTAAGCGCTGGTCTTCTACTTCCAGCACCACGTACTCGACGTCTTCACCTTTGACCTTCCTGGTTTTGCGCTCAACGACCTCTGCTGGACCGTGCTGAGGGTGAACTACGAATTTACCAAGGGTCAGACGCATGTGCGGTGGGCACCTTTCGTTCGAGAGAACAACGAGCTGTGAGGGGACACCGAAAAAGGACACAGCTGTCGCTAATAGTTTAGTAATACCTACCTTAACAGCGGGGTGCGGGTTGGACAAGAAGCATCTGGGTAAAATTCGCTCACTGAGTGAAATGTTCTTGAGCAGCTAAAAACTCATACACGGCGACGTCGTCCACGCCAGGGAATGCTCCGGGCGGCATCGCCGCCAACATGTGTGCGTTGGTGCGTGCTGCAGGCCAAGCGTACCCACCCCATTGGGCTTCCAGCTCAGGTGATGGAGTTCGACAGCATGTCGGATCGGGACAATTCGACTGGGATCGCTCTGCGGTGCCGGCTCCACGGAACCACCGTGCTTGTTCAAAAGGGACGCCGATGGACAAGGAGAATAGCGAGGACTGCGAAGGTTCCACGACTGCAGTACACCAGAATGTACCGACCGCAGTGTCGGTGTACTGATTGAAGGGCCGAAAACGGTCGCTAGTGCTAAACACTTCCCGCGAGGTCCAGTATCGGCAGGCTGCCTGCCCCTCGATGGCCCCGATGGAATCCACAGGGAAATTCACGCCGTCATTCTCATAGGCCTTGTGCAAGACACCAGACTCATGAACTTTTTGAAAGTGGCATTCAACCTCCAGGTGGCGGGTGGCCAAGTTGGTAAAACGATGCGCGGCTGATTCATACGAGACTGAATAAGCATCACGAATGTCTTCGATGGCAATATCGCGATTCGCCTTACGTTGCCTCAGCATCTTGACTAATGGCTTCTCTGGCATCATCAGTGCCGCGGTCATGTAGTTGGTATAAACGCGCTGTCGCAAAAAGTCCTTATAATCCACCGGTTCGCCATGGCCTAATACATATGAGACCAGTGCCTGTAATGCCACAGACCTTGGGTCATGGTCAGGGTTTCGAGCATCAGCAAGAAAGATGATGCGATTTTTCAGGTCGGTGACTGAGCGAGTTGAGTGCGGCAGCGACGAGATGAAACGCAGCTCGAAATTCAGATGATCAGCAATGTCAGCGATCGCATGATAAGACAAGGGGCCCTGCTCATGCCCAACTGCCATCAGCAATTCGCTGGCCTGCTCCTCTAACTCTGCATAGTAGTTGTCGCGTTCACGCTGCTCTTTGCGCATTGCCACATTGGCCCGGCGTGCTTCTTCCGGGGTCGCTGCTTGTTCTGCATACTGTCGTCGAAGCTCACGATTCAATCCGTCAATGACCTCTAAGACTGCGGTTGGCATCCGCGACGAGACACGAATAGTTGGCAACCCCATAGCTTGCCAGTGCCGAGTACGCTGCGCTTTTTCAACCGAAATCTCTAAAGCAGCTCGAACTGAAGGCGCCTCAGGTTGTAAAAGATCTGCGACCTCCACGCCTAAGTGTTTTGCGGCGTCGGTCAACAACGACAGCTTGGGCTCACGCTTGCCATTTTCTATCATCGAAAGGTGCGATGCCGTCGCACCCAACTTTGCTGCTAACTCATCTAACGTCAACGACGCAGCAGTTCGAAAATGTCGTAACCGATACCCCAGAATGACGGGGTCGATCGACGCTGTTGAGACCGTCTCGACGTCTTGCGGTGCAGGGGCATGAGGGTCAGTGAGTGAAGTCATATCGGCAGCCTAGTCAACATCGCGTGATTTTCACAGACGTAAGCACCAATTCAGCCACACCAGGCCGGCTATCTCACAGGAAGACCAAGCTTCCTCTTTCCTGCCGAGAAGATCTTTCGGCGGTTTTCTCATGGAGTTCACCCTATTTTCTCGACATCAAGGTGGATAACTAGATTTTCAGTGAAAAGATTTCGCATTATTATGACGCCATTCGCTCGTTGCCGCCACTACCAGCGCAGTTGAACAGAAAATCCACCAAACATTTCGAAATAGAAAGTTTGACGATTATTTTCTTGCAGGGTGTCTACTTTCCCCTTGCGAAGGACGGCAGAGTAGTGACTACACCGATTGCAACGTCCCACTCCGTAGCACGTAGTCACCAAGTTAAGACTTCCTCGGGAGTGCCAGACATTTGCAACACCAAACAACCTGTGAATGAGGGAGAACCATGGAACAAGCGAATAAGCAAGCAATCCAGGCAGCAGCTGACCAGATCCAGGAAGACTGGAAGTCTAATCCACGCTGGGACAACATCACCCGCGACTTCACGGCCGAACAAGTGGTCCGGCTTCGGGGCCGCGTGCAGGAAGAACACACCCTAGCCAAACGTGGCGCAGAGAAACTCTGGGAACAGCTCACCGACGAGCACGCCGAAGGTCAGTTCACGAACGCCCTAGGTGCTATGACCGGTGGGCAAGCCGTCCAGCAGGTCAAAGCTGGCTTGCGTGCCATCTACCTGTCCGGTTGGCAAGTCGCAGCCGATGCGAATCTCTCCGGTCACACCTACCCGGACCAGTCTCTCTACCCGGCCAACTCGGTGCCACAGGTTGTTCGTCGCATCAACAACGCCCTGATGCGCGCCGATCAAATCGAATGGGCCGAAGGCATCCAGTCGGTTGAGGATTACCTGGTACCAATTGTCGCTGATGCAGAAGCTGGTTTCGGCGGCCCACTGAATGCCTATGAACTCATGAAGTCGATGGTAAACGCCGGTGCTGCTGGTGTGCACTGGGAAGACCAAGTCGCATCCGAAAAGAAATGTGGCCACCTGGGCGGCAAAGTGCTTATTCCGACTTCGCACCACGTGCGCACCCTGAACGCTGCACGTCTGGCAGCCGACGTCGCCGGTGTTCCGTCACTGATCGTTGCACGCACCGACGCCGAGGCCGCGACCCTGCTGCAATCAGACGTCGATGAACGTGATCACCAGTTCCTCACCGGTGAGCGTTCCTCCGAAGGCTTCTACTACATCAAGAATGGTCTGGAACCATCGATCGCTCGTGCCAAGGCCTACGCACCATACTCTGACCTGCTGTGGATGGAAACCTCCACCCCAGACCTGGATGTGGCTCGTCAGTTTGCTGAAGCCGTCAAAGCAGAGTTCCCAGACCAGATGTTGGCCTACAACTGCTCGCCGTCGTTCAACTGGAAAGCCAACCTCGACGATGAAACCATCGCCAAATTCCAGCGCGAACTAGCATCGATGGGTTACACCTTCCAGTTCATCACACTGGCCGGCTTCCATTCGCTGAACTACTCGATGTTCAACCTTGCTAAAGGCTATGCAGATCGTCAGATGTCAGCGTTTGTTGAATTGCAGGAAGCAGAATTCGCTGCTGAGAAAGACGGCTTCACTGCGACTCGTCACCAGCGTGAAGTTGGGACCGGTTACTTCGACCTCATCTCCACCACTGTCAACCCCGAATCCTCAACCACCGCTTTAGCTGATTCAACCGAAGCACAACAGTTCTAGTTCACCTGCTAGGCAAGATTAGGAGCACCCGCCATGGCATCACCAACTATCCAACACACAACACCCGCAGGCATCAACGTGACCGTGTTCGGTGAACTGGATGCACGGCAGCGCGAAGTTCTTACCGATGACGCCTTGAATTTCTTGGCTTATCTCCACACTAAACAGAACCCACGCCGTCTCGAACTGCTTGCAGCACGTAGAGACGCCCGGGCGAAGGTGGCAGCCGGTGAACCGCTCGACTTCGAGAAGTCGACGCGCAGCATTCGCGAAGACGATTCATGGCGGGTCGCTCCGCTCGCTCCAGGGCTGAGAGACCGCCGGGTGGAAATCACCGGTCCGGTTGATCGCAAGATGACTATCAACGCGCTGAACTCCGGAGCAAAGTGCTGGCTGGCCGATTTTGAGGACGCCTCATCGCCTTACTGGACCAATATGATCAACGGCCAGGTCAACCTGTACGATGCCATCCGCCACAACATCGATTTCACGTCAGAGCAGGGCAAAGCGTACCGGTTGAAGAAACCCGCGCTGGCACAGATGCCAACTATCATCGTACGGCCGCGTGGTTTGCATCTGGAAGAATCGCATATTCAGATCGACGGCGAATCATTGCCGGCATCGCTAATGGATTTCGGGCTCTACTTCTTCCACAACGGAGCCAAACTCGTCGAACTGGGCCGTGGCCCGTATTACTACCTCCCGAAACTCGAACACCATCTGGAAGCTCGCTGGTGGAACTGTGTTTTCAATAAAGCTCAGGACTACATGGGGATTCCGCAGGGCACGATCCGTGCGACCGTACTGATTGAGACCATCACCGCAGCATTTCAGATGGAAGAGATCCTGTACCAGCTGCGCAATCACGCTGCAGGACTCAACGCAGGGCGCTGGGACTACATCTTCTCGATCATCAAGACTTACCGTGACTCGGGTCCCGAGTATGTCTTGCCGGATCGCGCAGACGTTTCGATGACCCAACCCATGATGCGGGCTTATACCGACCTGTTAGTCCATACTTGTCACAAACGTGGCGCTTCGGCCATCGGTGGGATGAGTGCCTTCATCCCAGATTCTTCGAATCCGGAACGCACGAAACAAGCCCTAGCAAAGGTCCGGGAAGACAAAACGCGTGAAGCCAACGACGGTTTCGATGGTTCATGGGTCGCTCACCCGGGTCTGGTCCCCACGTGTATGGGCGTCTTTGACGAACTGCTACTGGATGCACAGCACCAGATCCGGACCAATAAACGTCAAGACGTCGTCCCGTACGCCCAAGGACTGACGAATGTCCAGGGTACGACAGGGTCAATCACCGAAGCTGGACTGGAGACCAATATCGAGGTGGGCATCCGGTACATGGATGCCTGGCTCAACGGTTCTGGTGCCGCAGCGATTAACGGACTAATGGAAGATGCTGCCACCGCCGAGATTTCGCGCTCCCAGATTTGGCAGTGGATACGCTGGGGTTGCGAGGCGCTCCGGGAAGACGGATCCGTGAAAACGATCACGACCGAATGGGTCACCCAGAAGATCGATGACGTCTTCGCGACGCTCACCCGCTATGACGGTGATCGACTCAACGATGCGAAACAACTGTTCGCTGAATCAGCACTATCCGAGGACTTCGAAGATTTCTTGACCATCCCTGCATATGAGCGATACCTCGCTCCTGAGATAAAGGTCGCCGCTTAATAACTTCCTCGTGTGCTCACAGTTCGTGGGGTCTCGCCGTGTTCCAACGGCGAGACCCCACGATCCTTTAATAACCTTCAGGCAGTGTGTTCAGATCGAGTGTGACGTTCGTGCCGCCGCTGCACTCGCCAGGTGAGCATGAAGGCTAAGACCGTCATGGCTGCCACCGCTAACCACACTGCAGACAGCCCCATGACCACATAAGCCCAGGCTCCCACCAGGGCGCCAACGGCAATAGCGGACCACAAGAATACATACCGCACGAATCGGAAGAGATAGACCGATGATCGTAAAGCGATAGCCGAGGCGAGGGATTGACCCATTTTCACTAATGTCCCGGTCATATAGGTCAGGCCCACGGTGACCTCACCGCGCCGAGTAAACGTTCCATTCACCGCGCCAGTGGCCGAGGCAACTACAAAAGGGGCATATGGTGATAGGACCGGAACACTGGCAGTTATTCCCCCCAGCAGCATCAGAATAAACGCCGTCCATACTGCAGAGCCATGAGGCGCCACGCGCTGGGAAAGCAGAGATTCTGCGGGTGGATCGAAGCGTTTGGGGCCAAAACGCACAGCAAATGACGACAACATCACCCCAGCCACAAAACAAAAGATCAAAAGCGATGCTGCGAGCCATTCCTGGACCTCGCCTTGGGCCAGGGCAGCGGCTGCGCGGGTCGAGTTTCCCGACATGAATGATACAAAGTATCCACCAAGGTGGATGAAAAATAAGCCGTCCACGAAGCCAGCGTTGGCGGTTAACCCCACGGCCAAGAGCCGTTGACGCGTTGAGAGCGAAGCTGCCAAGTATTTCCTTTCACTAGGATCCCCTACGCTTCATTATCGCCAATCATCGGGTGCTTAGGAGTTACGAGACGAGACCGACAGCGAAATCGTTCGCTCATCTGGGAATTTTTTATAACGACGAACCCTCAAGAACCCTGCTGATGACGAAAGCCGTTGGCAGCCACACGAGTGGCCGCCAACGGCTTTCATCGAGCCAGGTTGTTATGCGCCTAGTTTGTTAGACCATCAACATATTCTTGGTTCTCGCCGACCCATTCTTCAACGATTGGTTGGTAATCGTCAGTATCGGCGTTTTCGTTGAACATGAGGTTTTCTAGCGAGTAGAGGGTCTCGCCGTCCATTTCGAAGTTGCGCAACCAGTCGGCGACCTCCGGGTTGTCTTCTACGAAGGTTGGATTCGCAAACGTGTGAATGCTTTCAGCTTCACCCAGGCTGCCCTTTGGATCTTCAAGGTCGCGGATGGGGAATTCGTCGTAGGCCCAGTGTGGTCGCCATAGGGTTACGACCACGTTATCGCCATTATCAATAGCAGTCCGAAGCTCTTGCAACATAGCTGGCGTCGACGAGGTGGTGTATTCCATGTCTTCCAGTCCGTAATCTGGGATCACTTGATCGGTGGTGATCCGGGTCAGACCTGCACCGGGTTCGATGCCAATCAACTGATTATTGAACTCATCGGCGTGATCAGCAAGTTCATCCAGTGAGGTGATCGGTGCATCTTCGTTGACTGCAATCGTCAAAGCGGCTTCATCATTCCAAGCACCAAGGTCTTCCATCTGCTCGCCGTATTCATCTACATAGTCTTCGTGGGTAGCAGGGAGCCAGGCGTCCATGATGACGTCGTAGTCTCCTGATGCTACACCGGAGAAGGCTGGCGCTGGATCCGCATATTCAAGGCTCACGTCGTAGCCTTTTTGATCCAGCACGTATTTCCATAATTCAGAAACGGCGATGCCTTCATCCCAACCGTTAAAAAACGCCGATCGTGATGGGGCCGCCTTGTGCTTCACCGTTACCTTCTTGAGCGGTCTCTCCGCCGTCGTCGCCACAGGCGACCAAGGCTAGGCCTGCAATGGAGAGCATCACGGTTGTCTTATAAAAACGAGCTGAGATTTTCATGGTGTGTCCTAGGTGTCGAGAGGAGTGGATGCGCTGGTGCCGCTAGCTTCCATACGGGTGGGAGCCAGCGGCTGTCAGCAAGCTGAAGGACTGACTACTGGGTCAGACCGTCAACGTATTCTTGGTTCTCTGCTGCCCATTCTTCGATGATTGGACGGTAATCATCGACGTCTTGGTTCTCGTTAAACATTTCGTTTTCTAACGAGTACAGCAGTTCGGAGTCCATTTTGAAGTTTTCCAACCAGCCGACTACTTCGGCGTTGGCCTCATCAGTGGCCCATTCAGCATTCGCGTAGGAGTGCAGATATTCTACATCGCCTAGCGCGCCTTCAGGGTCTTCCAGGTCGCGGATTGGGAAAGCATCGTATGCCCAGTGTGGGCGCCAGAGGGTGACGACGATATTCTCGCCAGCTTCAGTAGCGCTTTTCAATTCCTGCAACATTGCTGGAGTACCTGAGGTGGTGTACTCCATGTCTTCAAGACCGTATGTTGGAATGACCTCATTTTCGGTGATCTGAGTCAAGCCTGCACCCGGATCAATACCGATGATCTGGTTGTTGAATGCATCAGCATTTTCGGCCAGTTCATCAAGTGACTCGATTGGGGCATCTTCGTTGACTGCAAAATGCAAGGACGATTCTTCGTTCCAGGCACCCAGGTCAGCAATGTCATCGGCGTATTCTTCAACATAGTCAGCGTGCGTGACCGGCAGCCATGCATCCAACGTGACGTTGTAGTCGTTGGTGGCTAGGCCTGAGTAGACAGGTGCAGGGTCAGCGTACTGAAGATCTACCGTATAACCTTCTTCTTCTAGCACGTAGGCCCACAGTTCAGATACTGCGATGCCTTCTTCCCAACCGTTGAAGACGCCGATAGTAACCTCGCCGTTGCCCCCTGCAGCAGCGTCGTCGCCACCATTTGAGTCCTCGGAGTCACCACAGGCGGTGAGTGCGAGGGCGGCTACCGATAAAGCGGCTGCAGATTTGAACAAACGTGACATCAAAGTCAACATCTTCCTTTCGTTTTACTTATGAGTTACAAGTGGTGCATTGCACCACCGATTTATCGCTCGTTGGCCTTTGACTGCATCGAGGTCAACCGGTCGAGGTACATCGCCAGAATGACGACTGCCAGACCGGATTCAAACCCAAGACCGGCGTTAATGCGGTTCAACGAGGCAACGACTTCGCCACCAAGACCACCGGCGCCGACCATACCGGCGATAACGACCATGGACAGGGACAACATAATGACCTGGTTGACACCGGCCATGATGGTAGGCATCGCGAGTGGTAATTGGATCTGACGCAAGATCTTGCCGGGAGGGGAACCGAACGCCTTACCTGCTTCGACTACCTCACGGTCTACGCTGCGGATCCCCAGTTCGGTAAAGCGCACGCCTGGAGCCATCGCAAAAATGACCGTCGCAACCATGCCCGGGACAACTCCGACACGGAAGATTACCAGCGCTGGAATGAGATAGACCATGGGCGGCATCGTCTGGATGAAGTCCATGAGAGGGCGCAACACTTTTGAAGCTGTTTGCGATTTGGCGGCCAGGATACCAAGTGGAATCGCAAAAATGACGGCGATCAGGGTGGCAATGGTAACCAGCGCGAGGGTGGACATGGCGTTGGCCCACTGGTTCACGCCCACGATAATGACGAAACCAATGACCGTTCCCACAGCAAGTTGCCAGTTGCGCAACCACCACCCCAGCGCCGCTAAGACCAGGGTGACGATCCACCATTCGGGAGTGGTCAGTAGCCAGAGGAGAAGGTCGTAGGCTCCGACCAGAATGGTCCGAATAAAAGTAAAGAAACCACCAAGGACCGTCAGGATCCAATCAAGGGCAACTTCTACCCAGTCCCCTAAGGGAATACGTGGCACTGGAATTTCCATTTAATTTGCCTCCTCTGGATCTGGGACAACCTCGGATCGCTGTGGAGTGAGTGATTCAAGCAATACACCGAGCGGGATGTAGCCAATGCGTTGGCCAGATTCTGCACTTTCGACTGCAATTGGCCCATTGGCTTCAATGACTACGGGCACGATATCTTGCAGTGTGGCATTTGACGTCACCGCCATCTGGTGACGTTCGAATGCGGCGCGATCACTTTCGGTTAGGCGTTCTTCGCCCACCATGATGGCTTCTGCCGTTAGCACTCGTGCACGGTCAACGTCAGCGGTGAAGGATGCTACATATTCATCGGCTGGTTCAGACAGGATTTGTTCTGGTGTACCGACTTGGACAATACGGCCATCTTTCATAACGGCAATGCGATCTCCAAGGAACATCGCTTCATTGAGGTCGTGAGTGATGAAGACAATGGTTCGACCAAGTTGGCCTTGAATTTCCTTGAGTTCGTCCTGCATCTCGCGCCGAATCAACGGGTCGAGCGCAGAGAATGCCTCGTCCATCAGCAAGATGTCGGTGTCAGCAGCAAGTGCACGGGCTAACCCAACGCGCTGCTGCATCCCGCCGGAGAGCTCTGAAGGATAAGAGTCTTCCCAACCTTTGAGACCAACGGCAGCTAGGACTTCACGCGCTCGATCGTAACGTTCTGTTTTTTCCACACCCTGAGTCTCGAGACTGTAAGCAGCGTTTTCGATAACGGTCCAGTGCGGGAATAAGGCGAAATGCTGGAAGACCATCGAAATGTGTTTCGAGCGCAGATCGCGAAGCTCTCTTGGCGATAGGGCCGAAAGATCTTGGCCCAGCACTTCTACTGTCCCTGCAGTGGCGGGGTGTAGAGCATTGAGTGTACGAATGACGGTAGATTTTCCGGAGCCTGAGAGTCCCATAACAACGAAAATTTCGCCGGGGTAGACATTGAAGGTCGCATCGATCACCGCTGCGGTGCCTTCTTTCTCAACGTCCTGACGCGTTTCGCCGGCCTTGATTCTTTCGACGACGGCTTCAGGACGTCGCCCAAAAACCTTGTAGACATTTTCCGCCCGTATCACGGGCTGGGCTGTGTTTGGCTCGCTCATGGTACTTGACCCACCGCCAGACTTCAGGCGGGTGAGCTCCTCCTCACGTCCTTGTACAACTTGCTAACAAAATAAAATTAGGTCGAGCCTAATCGCCTGCGTTGGATCGCAAGTCAGGTTCGAGTAGACACAACCTCTCGAATTTCCACGGTAACAAGATTGTTCAGACAATTACAGGTTTCACTCAGACCGTTATCAGGAAGTGACCCTTGAAGTTGACAAGACGCAAAACTGCGCAAATGGTCCCTTGTCAGCGCCCGGACATTCGTGATATAGATCACAGGAATCCCTCAAGGATTCGACACACTTCCAAGGGAGTGGCGCCACGCCTCCCGCTATGCCCGACGCCTCCAGTGCACGCCCATCATCGGACTATTCACCCCTATCGGAGCAACTTGAGGCCGACCCGAAGCCCCTGAGGCTCGCTTGGACGTCTGCTTGCGGCGAACAACTTCAGGGCGTTTTTCGCTCACTAAATCCATTGACTACGAAGCTCCCGGCTCGATACGTCTCGTTGTGCCCTTGACATATACGACGCTTTAGCATTCAAGGATTTTACTCTGGAGATTAGGTTCGGCTCACCTTGCTAGATATTCCTCGGGTTTATCGACATCATGAGGGTATGGAAGCTCAGCCTCGTGTTAGCCGTCATCCCCTCTTGCACCCTCTCGTGCTATTCGTTGCAGTCGGTCTGGGCTTGGGTGTCGTATTCTTTTTCACCGGCTTGGATCTTCAGTTGGCGATCACCGCCTACCTCGTGGTGGGCGTGACCCTCCTGGTGACCATGGTTGATATGTTCCAGGCCCTCAGGGCTGGTCATTGGGGCCTGGATATCCTGGCGGTCGTGGCCATGATTGCCACCCTTGTGGTGGAAGAATACTTAGCCGGCATGATTATCGCGTTAATGCTCACTGGGGGTGAAGCACTCGAGGCGATGGCAGCCGGTCGGGCGTCACGCGAACTGGACTCGCTGATCAATAGACGACCAACCTTCGCTTATCTCCTTGAAGCCGATGGGGTAACGGTCACGAGAGTCGCACTCGACGAGGTTCAGGTAGGCGATCTCCTTGTCGTTCGCGGTTCTGAGGTGGTGCCCGTTGATGGCCACTTAATCTCAGATCGAGCATCTCTCGATGAATCATCGGTAACCGGTGAAGCTCTCCCGGTAACAAAGCACCCGGGCGATGAAATCATTTCCGGTACTGTCAATGGCTCCGAGACATTCCAAATGCGTGCAACGACAACGGCCGCAGATTCGCAATATGCCAAGATTGTGCAACTGGTCGAAGAAGCAGTGCAATCCCGGGCACCTATGGTGCGGCTAGCGGATCGCTATGCTGTGCCGTTTACCGTCATCGCCCTGCTTGTAGCCGCCGTAGCCTGGTGGTATTCGGGAGATCCGGTTCGGTTTGCCGAAGTCTTGGTCGTGGCCACCCCGTGCCCGCTGCTCATTGGCGCACCCGTTGCATTTATGGGAGGCATGTCGTCTGCAGCCCAGGCCAATGTGATTGTCAAAGACGGCGGCACCCTGGAACGACTCGCTCGCATTGAATCTGCTGCGTTCGATAAAACCGGTACGCTCACTCAGGGACGTCCCACCGTTGGACGCATTACCCCGGTACATGGCACTGTTAGGAAAACTCTGCAGCTGGCAGCTTCAGCTGAGCAATATTCTGTGCATGTTTTCGCTGGACCGATCATCGAACATGCCCACCAACACGGCGTTGAGCTCATCTCCATAGATCAGGCTCAGGAAGTGGCGACCAACGGTGTCGAGGCAACGACCCATAGTGGAGAGCGCTTACGAGTCGGGAAATCAGCTTTCATCGCTGAAGTGGTGAAGCCATTTGAAGACTTAGAACTGACCGCGGGCGAGACCGCGGTCTATGTCTCCTGCAATGATCAACTGGTCGGGATTATTGTGCTGACCGATCCGCTGCGAGCAACGACCACTGCCACTATTGAATGGTTGGCTGATCAAGGTGTCGACCAGATGGTCATGGTCACCGGCGACATGGACAGTACAGCCCAAGCAATCGCCAAGGAAATTGGCTTTGCCCCAGATCAAGTCCACTCTTCAATGACGCCCACCGACAAGGTCCAGGTTGTTCAGGCGATGCCGTCGCCAACGCTGATGGTCGGCGACGGCATCAATGACGCCCCGATCCTGGCAGCCGCAGACATCGGCATCGCCATGGGGGCTCGAGGCTCGACAGCGGCTTCAGAATCAGCTGATGCTGTGATCACGTCGGAACGTTTTGCTCGGCTTGCCGACGTCACGCATATTGCAAAACGTACGGTCTCCATTGCGTTGCAGTCCATCTGGTTTGGCATGGCTGTTTCTATCGGGCTGATGGCCATCGCAGCATTCGGATACTTGCCGGCGACTTTCGGAGCTCTGATGCAAGAGGTTGTGGATATTGTCGCGATTGTGATCGCTTTGCGGGCGTTGAGACTCCACCGTCACCTGCCATCCGACCGACTTGGGAAATCATCTCGACGCCCAAGTCCAACACACGCGCCCAGTTCATCCCGATGAATCCGGCTGTTCGAAATATAGGTCGTAGTGCGCACTACATCCTGGGTTAAAGGATGAACGACAAAATGGGCAGTGGTCTTGGTAAATATATTGAGCGATCAATAACTCGCGCTTGCAGACACCACACAGCACAGCAGGTTCCCCAGCCCGGTCGTTCGGCCAGGGCTGCCGTCGGTGGTCGGCAGTTTCGTCGTGGCATTTATAACACGGATAGTAGCGTTCACAACACCCAAAACGAAGCGCCACAATATCGAGCACGGTGGCATAATGTTTGCAACGCGTCTGATCGTCCACCAGTGGCCCGTAAACTTTCGGCTCAGTCATGACTCAAACCTAGCAGTCGGGCGTAGAGATGGATGAAACGAAAAACCCCACCAAATCAACGATCTGGTGGGGTTTCATTCTGCGGAGGATGGGGTGTCTAGTGTCACGACATCGTTGACAGGTTTTGACTGGACTGAACCCAAGAGACCGTTGACCGATGTGTCGGGACATCGTTGACATTTTGGGACAGTGATCGTTGACCGGTGAGTCGCGACATCGTTGACAGTGCTGCCGGCAATGATGAGCTATGTCTAGCTCACAAAAGAATCTGGTTATTGCTCGCTCGGTGGTAGATCAAGGCTTGAGTATTGCTCAGGCTGCAGCGAAGTTTGGAGTGTCCCGGCAATGGGTCCATCAGCTCGTGCAACGGTATCGATCCGGTGGGGTTGCGGCGGTCTTGCCGCAATCTAAGGCACCCAAATCCCGGCCGCAAACGACGACCGAGACGGTGCGGGCCCGGGTTATTGGCTTGCGTCAAACCCTAGTGGCTAACGGGGCCGATGCTGGCCCAGAGACCATTGCCTGGCATCTGGCCCGAGAGGGCTTCCACGTGCCATCGACCTCCACCATCCAACGCATCCTGCGCGCCGCCGGACTGGTGGTGGCCCAGCCGAAGAAGCGTCCGAAATCCTCGTATATCCGATTCCAAGCCGAACTACCCAATGGGTGCTGGCAAGCCGATATCACCTACTGGTTCTTAGTCGATGGCACCCGGGTGGAGATCCTAGATTTCTTAGATGATCATTCCAGGTTGCTATTGACCATCCAGGCCAAAGCCCTGTGGACCAGCGCCGATGTCGTGGCCGTGATGGACCAGCTGATCACCACCTATGGGCCGCCAGCTGCCACGTTGACGGATAACGGGATGGTGTTCACTGCTCGATTCACCAGCCGGCCCGGGGCCAAAAACGGGTTCGAAAAACTGCTAGCCGCCCATCACATCCAACAACGCAACGGGGCACCATCACATCCGCAAACCCAAGGCAAAATCGAACGCTTCCACCAAACCCTCAAACGCTGGCTGGGCGCCCGCTCATTGCCGGCCTCCCTAGAACAACTGCAAATGCTCTTGGATACCTTTGCTACCTGGTATAACACCGAACGACCCCACCGAGCGATCAACCGGCGCACCCCAGCCCAGGCCTACACGGCCTTACCCAAAGCCACCCCGAACACCACCCATGACACCGAATACCGCACCCGCACCGACCGGGTGGACAACAACGGGAAAGTCACACTGCGCTACGCCAGCAAAATCCGCCATCTGGGCATCGGCTCCGCGCACCGCGGCAAGCAAGTGCTGATGCTCATCCACAACGACCACGTCACTATCTCAGATGCGGCCACCGGCGAGATCCTCACCGAATATATCTTGGACGCCACCAAGGATTATCAGAAACCGACCTGGCGCAAACCCCTCAGTGAATGAACCCATGAACAACCCCGGGAACGACAAAAGCCGCAGAAAATACATTCTGCGGCTTTTGTCATCCATGTCGCGACTCATCTGTCAACGATGTCGCGACTCAGGACATCTGCGGAGGATGGGGGATTTGAACCCCCGAGGGCTTTCACCCAACACGCGTTCCAGGCGTGCGCACTAGGCCGCTATGCGAATCCTCCTGAAGGAAACTTTACAAAGTGTTCACCTTGCAAAGACCAGATTTTAGCATAGCCCATTCTTTATTGAATAAGCAAAATAGCCAAGACGGCGTTAGTCACACCCGTCGACACCGCAAGTCTGTCCCTCTGCGCCGAGGGTTTGAAGCGGAGCTGGATTCAGTTCGTCCCAAACTTGCTGAAGAGCCTGGCTGAATGTTTCAACCGATTGGGCACCTGGCAGCGCGTATTTCTCGGCCAACACGTATGTCGGCACAGCGGACACACCGAAAGCGCGGGCTTGATTAACATCGGCTTGAGCTTCGGTGTCGAATTCATCTGATGCCAAGACTTCGCGCACACGGTCCTCATCGAGTCCTACTGAAACCGCTACCTGAGCGAGTTGATCATGATCTGACAGATCCAGTCCGGTGCCAAAGTGGCCGGCGAGCAATTCGCGTTTGAGTGCCGGGGTCATCATCTGATCGTGATCGGTGACGTTTTGGTCGTGTTGTTTGGCCAGGTGCAGCAGACGGTGAGCGGTCCAGGAGTTGGCGACAACGACGTCGTCCATATTGAATTCCACCCCGGCTTCTTTACCGTGGGCTTTGACAGTTTCAAACATCTGATGAATCTGGTTAGCCGGCATGCCCTTAGTCTCAGAAAGGTACTGGGCCTCGCTGCGGTCGTCGCGCTCCGGCAGGGTGGGATCCAGCTGGAACGTGCGATAGTGGACTTCGACGGCATCTTTGTGTGGGAAGGCTGCGAGCGCTTCCTCAAACCGGATGAGCCCGATGTAGCACCACGGGCAAGCAATGTCAGACCAGATATCGATTCTCATGATTGCTACTCTGACACGCCTGTGCGCGCGTGAGCAATGTCGTTTCCCGGATAGCGTGGAATCGACAGCGACGATCACCGTCAGAGAACGGGTTCCCCCGAATTCGCACTTTGGCAACGAATTGGTATGATAGACCCTGGCCCCTCACGCGGTGCTATCTTACTCAACTCCCCCAGGGCAGGAATGCAGCAAGGGTCGGTAGGCTCTGGCAGGTGCGTGAGGGGTTCTTAGGTTAACTCCCCCAGTAGGTCGTCACGCAGCGTCGTGGTGTAGAGGTCATCTTCCGTGTTGATTCCGTAGGCCAGTAATTCTGGCCAGGCGTGGTGAATGAGATCCCGTTGTAGCTGCGCAGTCGGGCGGACCTGAAGCGGTTGGCTGATGAGCAGCTCATAGATGCGCCGAACGTTGACGGGGACGATCGAATCAAAGACCGTATCGGTTTCATTGGCGACTTCTGCGTACCAGCGAGATGACCGGTTCTCCCAATGATAGGCATCGGTATATTCGACGTTCTCGTGGAGCCGGTCGTATTCAAATTCCGTGAATTTGTGCCAAAAGAACTCGCGATAACGACTGGCCGCTGGGCGTCGTCGTCGGATAATTTCTTCGGCGACTTGTGCAAAGCGGTCTTTTTTGTCTGGAATGTCGAGTCTGCCCCGGATCAGTCGGCCCATTTCGACGAAGTTACCGCGGACGTGGATGCTGTTCAGATTCGGGAAGAGGTCCTTATATTTGCGCACGTAAGGCCACCCGTGATTGCTGGTCGTGTTCCGCGCCAGAGTCTGGTGGTCGGCGTCAGTCAGGATGTCATCACCGGGTTTGATAATCACCGCGAAGTCTTCCGGGAGGTGGTCTTGCATTTGTGACAAGATGTTGTGATCGGTGACCATTGTGCGCTGCCAGAAGCTTGCTGGCGCTTTACCGGTGGCAATATTTGATGAGGTGTAGGTAAAGGCTCGAGTGCGTTCACGGTAGGGGCGCATGTGTGCCAGCACGGTGCGAGAGTCCAGCCCGCCGGACAGTGACATACCCACGGGGCCATGCGGACTGTGGGCAAAAACCTGGGCAAGCTGTTCGTGCCATAGCTCGTGGATCATGTGGATCCGTTGGGTCCAGGTGAGTTCGATGAAGGGGTTGGGTTGCACCAGGCCGAAGCGCGGTTGGGTGCCGTGAGCTAGCTGGAGTCGGTGGTTGGGCAAGAGCGCGCGGATATCGGGATGATCGGTGAGGTCCCACATCCCGTCTGGTGAGGTCTCGGGGCGTTTGCTGCCCAGACTGCAGGTCAGTTCGCGGGGGTTGGTCAGTCGGTGCAGCATATCGAAATGCGACGCGATGCGCTGCTGGGCGTGGTTGAAGTGCACGGTGCGGTGACCTGCGGCATCGTTATAGGCGTAGATGTTCCCATTGGAACGCAGCAGGACCGCGTGGCGTCCACCAACGTCATATAGGGCGGTTTCGATTCCAGCAAAGCCATCGCGCTGCAGCTGCCGCAAGAGCTGCTCAGCATAATCGGGGCTGGAAGCGTCCAGGATACCGGTTGATAGGGGTAGTATTTTGCCCAGCGTTACCACCCAGTCGTCACCGGCAGTTGCAATGCTCAGTTCGGTGATCTCATCTACGTAGAGGACGCCACCGGGCAGGTCGTGACGTTGGAAATGTTCGAGATCTTCCAGCAGCCCGACGGGCGCGGGTCCAAAGAAGAATCCTCGAGCATAGAGCCGTACCCAGGAAGTGGTCATGTGGTAAAAGTCCTTACTGGCGTCGGAAAGGTAGTCCGGCAACCCAAGTTCTGAATCTGGACAGTGTACTGGGCTGTGCGTGTGCACCGGGTGGGGAGATCGTCAGTCGTAGATCAATCACAGAGGCTTCTGGATGGTCCGAGGGCTCTCGCGTGACCATAACGACTGTTGTTAAGGAATCGCGCCCCCGTCTTCTGGGGAGCGTGACGTCCTGCTGCAGTTGACTTGATGCGATATCGCTACAGTGCACCAGCTTGTGGTTCCGGTGCACTTGGAGCTGCAATCCCCCGTGATTACCTGAGTTCGTATTACAGTGCATCGTCACACCCGAGCCTGAATTGAAGACCTTGCCTAGCGGTGTGAGATCCAGTTCTAACCGGTTGCCGAGTTTCATCTCGTCGGGCTGCAGCTCCAGTGTTCCCACAAACTGCCGTCGGCTGATCACGGAACCATCGGACTCCACCAGTCGGCACCACAATTGCGGCAATGCTGCATCAAAGTCTTCCGGTGGGGTCAACCATTGCGGATATTTGGATCGTTCATAGAGGTCAAGCGGGTTGAAGCGGTCGCCGAAAAAGTTCAGGAACCGGGCATGGTTGTCAATCGCATCGCGCAACACCAGCTCATGCAGCGGATGCCTTTGATCAGGCAGGTTGTCATCCAGCGCGTCGAAGCCGGTAAATAGCGGTGTCAACGTCGCATCTGGAAAACGCTCTTCGAGGGTAGCTCGAGTGTGCTGCTCAGTTCGCTCGCGATCGATGGCCCAAATCAGTGGACCCGAGGCAGCAGCGAGTTGGTGTGCACGAGAATGGTCTATCAGGTGCACTCCTGGGGCGTTTCGTACGGTTTCCAGAGCGGTTTTCAAGGCCCGAACATACGATGCGGTGGGCTCCTCGGTGACAATGTGCACGGTGAGCTGCGATCGATGCGCCCAGAGTACGGCGAGGACAGCCCGTCCGGTGAGATCGTTTTCCATCACGAGGTTGTAATGCAGCGCCTGGTCAAGTGGCGTTTTGTTTTGCAGTTCTGCGGTCAGATTGGCAGCGCGGTCATGCCCGGTGGTGCTCACGACGTCCCCTCTATATGGTGCATCTAGGCAGTATAGTCTCTGGTTTTTGGTTTCAATTAAAGTTGTTCCCACTCAATCAATAGACCCTTGGACCTGCATGTGACTGGTGTTACCGTGGAACGACCTGCTCGCTTACACAGAGGAAAATTATGCGCAACACCGCTCAGAAAAAGTTCCAGATTTTTGGTCGTATGACTGCCATAGCAGCGGCGGCGGGGCTTGCTCTCACTGCCTGTGGCAACGGCGAGACCGCTGACACCGGTTCCGGCGAGGGCGGCGATGAAATTAACATTGCTATCAACCATGGTTGGGAAGAAGGCATTGCGGTAGCTGAACTGTGGTCTTTAATCCTGGAGGATGAAGGCTACACCGTCAATAAGACCTACATGGACCTGGCCCCTAGCTTCTCCGCGCTCTCAACCGGTGACATGGACTTCAACATGAACATCTGGCAGCCTGTCACCCACAAAGACTATCTCGAAGAATATGGCGACACTCTCGAAGAAGTTGGCGTCTGGAATAGTGACGCGAACCAGGTCATTGCTGTGAACGCTGATGCTCCATTTGATTCTCTGGAAGATTTAGCTGATCATGCTGAGGAGTATGACAGTCGCTTGGTTGGGATTGAGCCAGGTGCAGGGCTGACCGAACGTACTGAGCAGTATGTTATCCCTGAATACGGTCTTGAAGATTGGGAGTTTAGAACTTCTTCAACCCCTGCGATGTTGCAAGAAGTTAAAACCGCAACCACCGCCGGCGAGCCCATTGCTGTCACCCTGTGGCGTCCACACTGGGCGTTCAATAGCTATGACATCAAGGCTTTGGAAGATCCCAAGGAAGCACTTGGTCAAGAAGAGAATATGACCATTTATGCTCGGGAGGGCTTCTCCGAAGACCAGCCTGAGGTGAATGAATGGCTGGCGAACTTTGAGATTGATACCGAACGACTCCAAGATCTTGAAGTTGTCCTGTTCGAAGAAGAAGTTGAGCAAGACCAGTACGAAGAAGTCATTCGTGCGTGGATGGACGAAAACCAAGACTGGGTTGACTCGCTGACCTCATAAGCCCCCTATACGATCTGACAGGCGTCGTCGAAGGATAATCGACCGGCCCGGGTTCGAATCGCTGCAGGATCATCGGCACTGGGTGCCCACCCGACGTTGATGATCACTTCAGTTTGCCACCCGGTATCGGCATGAAATTCCTCGTCGACGCCTGTTGCATTAAACCCCGTCATCGGGCCGACATGCAGCCCGTGGGCGCGCAGGCCCACAACCAGATATCCGATCTGCAAGTGTGCTGAGCGCTGCCCAATTTCGCGGCGCGCGCCCGGATCGTCTTCAAGTTTGTCTCGAGCGCCCGCTTTATGGGGCGCAAGCACTGATAACTGTCGATGCCAATAGGGATCCCAGGCAGCAAGAATTGTCAGGGGCGCCGCAAGGGTTTTGTCTCGATTGCCCTTACGCATGTGCGGAGCCAATCGTGCCCGAGACTCGACAGTGTGGACCAGGGTGAGGCGTAGCGGCTGGGAGTTCATCTGTGTTGGAGCCCAGCGAATGTCGTCGTAAACGGCCGCAATGGTCGCAGGGTCCACGGCGTCATCGGAAAAGGTGTGGGTGGTGTGCGCGTCAACGAATAACATATCGAGCAGATCGCGAGAAAGACCCGAGGTCGAACCAGTATGCGACATGAGTTTTCCTTTCCTGGGCGTGGCGGAATAAAGTCTAGTGGTACAGTTCGGCCAGCAGATAATGCTGGTGCCGAAGCAGCCGTCGCCACGCTAGGGTATTGAGAGTGACCACCGCTTTATATCGCCGCTACCGTCCGGATACGTTTGAAGAAGTTATTGGCCAGGAACACGTGACCGTGCCACTGGCCAATGCGATCGACAAACACCGGATCAACCACGCCTACCTGTTTTCAGGCCCTCGCGGCTGCGGTAAGACCACCTCGGCACGCATTCTGGCGCGCTGTCTGAACTGTGCCCAGGGCCCAACCGCCACCCCGTGTGGGACCTGTGATTCCTGCGTGGATTTAGCCACCGGTGGTCCGGGTTCGCTGGATGTTATTGAAATTGACGCGGCCTCGCACGGTGGTGTCGACGACGCGCGCGATCTGCGCGAGCGGGCAACCTTTGCTCCGACGCGCGATCGGTACAAGATCTTCATTATTGACGAAGCGCACATGGTCACCTCGGCCGGGTTTAACGCGCTGCTGAAAATTGTTGAAGAACCACCCGAGCACATTAAGTTTATTTTTGCCACGACCGAGCCCGATAAAGTCATCGGGACCATCCGGTCGCGGACCCACCACTACCCATTCCGGTTGGTACCGCCCGAACCGCTCATGGAGCACCTGGAAGCGCTGGCTGCTGCCGAGCAAGTCACGATCGCACCGGGTGTACTGTCGCTGGTCATCCGTGCCGGTGGTGGCTCGGTCCGTGACACGCTGTCGGTATTGGATCAGCTCATTGCCGGTGCCACCGAAGATGGCGTCAGCTATGACCTGGCCGTGAACCTGTTGGGCTTCACGCCGGAGAACCTGTTGGACGACGTCGTCAATGCGCTCGCCGCTGAGGACTCCAGCACCGTGTTCCACGTGGTTGATCAGGTCATTCAGTCCGGGCAGGATCCCGAGCGATTCGTCCAGGATCTACTGGAACGCTTCCGCGACGTCGTCATTGTCAAAGCCGCACCCGAACAGGCCCCGGGAATTTTGCACGGCATGCCCGCCGATCAGCTGCGCCGACTCGAAGCTCAGGCACAGCAGCTGGGACCCGCCGAAGTCTCACGGGCTGCCGACATTACCGCCGCGGCCCTCACTCAGATGTCGGGGGCGACCTCACCGCGGTTACACCTGGAACTGCTGATGGCTCGGCTCATGCTGCCGGCCACCGATGAGACCGAACGCGGCCTGGCCGCACGCATCGACCGGTTGGAACGTCGCTTTGAATATGGCGGTCTACCTGAGTCTGCCACGGTTGAACAACCGGCTGCCAAACCCGTGATCGTGCGTTCGGAGGAGACCGGGTTGTCCGGTGCCGCCGCCGCACGGGCCGCATTGGGTCGCGATTACGATGAAGATGAGCAGCCCGAAGATCTTGTACCAGAGCTTGCTCGTCCAGCCGACGCCGAGTCTCAACCTGCACCCACCCCTATTCCGCCGCAGCGCCAAGCACCGCAGCCAACGCAGACCTCAGAACCTGCACGACCTCGGGCTCAAGCGACACCACAGGCTCCGCAGCAGCCCGCCACATCCCAGCCAGTGACTCCGGACCAGACCGCGTCGACGCCGCCGCAACAGGATCCGCTCCAGCAGACCGCCCAGCAACCTGCTGCCCAGCAGCCATCTCAGGTGGAGATGGCGCGTCGTGCGTGGCCGGAAGTGCTTGAGTTTTTGAAAAACGAGTCTCGGCTGATCTGGATGACCGTCAACGGCAACGCCCAAGTTGTTGGGTATGACGGCAAACTGTTGACCATCGGGTTTGATAACGACGGCGCACGCAGCACTGTCCAACAACGTGGTGGCGAAAAACTGCTAGCCGCCGGTTTCAATCATGTGCTCGGGATCCAACCGGAGCTCGATCTGATTTCGGGTACCTCGGATGGTGGTTCCCCAAAAGCACCTAGCCGCCCGGCTCGGCCACAGCCTCAACAGGCTCCAGCCCAGAGGCAACCGCAACCACCAGCCCAACAGCCGCGAGGCCAGCAGGCACCGCCAGTTCGACCACAAGATCAGCAACCGGCATCCCCGGTTCCCCCGCAAGCTGCGGCCCCAACACCCGGCGCACAGCCGGTGGGGACCCCGCAATCACCGGTATCGCCCGCGTCTCCGCAGTCACCTCAGTCTCCGGCGTCGCCGTCCTCACCACAGCTCGACCCTCCGCAACCACAAGCCCCACAACCGGCCCAGCAGCGTCCGCAGCAGCCCTCGGCTGATCCGATTCATCCGACACCCCCGGCCACCGGTGTCGGAGGATGGGGCTCTGGTGAACCAAATCAGGCATGGGGCCAACCTGAACAACCCACCTGGGGTCAACCAGACGAAGCAGGTTGGGGCGCCTCCGATCCCAACTGGGGTCCACCCGAAGACGATTGGCTGCCACCGCCTGAAGACGACTGGCAACAGGGCCCACCGCCCCAACAACCGCCGGCCCAGCAACAACCACCGGCACAGCAATCAGAACCTGGGGTCCAACCCGCACCGCCAGCTCAGCCGCAGCCAGGTTCATCAGCCGGTCCAACTCCGGGATCGGAAGCAACCCCGGCACCAGAGCCGGAGCGGCCCACCGAACCGGATCCAGTGGCCGCCGACGGCTACGCCGGGTTTATCCCGCGGTCTGCCCCGGATGAGGAACCCTTTGTTCCGGCATTTGCGAAGTCTGAGGCCGAACTACGCGAAGAGTTCAAACGCCGCTTCAGCGACGTCATCCCCTCGAGCCCCGGGCCTACGAAGCCCCAGCGTGAACAAACTCAACCTGCCGGCTCGCGGTTTGCCGATATGGTCGCCCAATACGCGGGCGAACAGTCCGCAGAACAGGATGCCGAACCGACTGTTCAGAAGGATGAACCGACCGACGATGACGACGATTATGCCTCGGATGATGATGAGATCATCGAAGAATCGGGAATCGCCGGGCGGCGCGTCGTCGAAGAAGTCCTCAACGCGCGACTGATCGAAGAACGCAACCCCGACGGCACCCCCAAGGTTTAGCAACGCTGCCACCACCCGAACGAAAGAAGGCACCCACGTGTACGACGGTGCGGTACAAACCCTCATCGATGAACTCGGCCGACTGCCGGGCATTGGCCCAAAATCTGCCCAACGCATCGCCTTCCACATCCTGGAGGCCTCCGAAGCCGACATGGTCGCCCTGGCCAATGCGATCACCGAGGTCAAATCCAAGATCCGGTTGTGCGAGATCTGCTTCAACGTGTCCGAACACGAAACGTGTGCGATCTGCCGCGACGAGCACCGCGACGCCGGGCTGTTATGCGTGGTTGAAGAATCCCAAGACGTCATCGCCATTGAACGGACCCGTACCTATAACGGGCGATACCACGTGCTGGGCGGGGCCATCAACCCGATCGGGGGCATCGGTCCAGAACAGTTGCGCGTGCGCGAACTGCTCACCCGCTTACAAGACGATACGGTCACCGAAGTCATTCTCGCGACCAACCCGAACCTCGAGGGCGAAGCAACCGCAACCTATCTGACCCGCATGCTCTCGCCCGTGGGCATCACGCTTTCCCGTCTGGCCTCGGGCCTGCCGGTCGGCGGCGATCTGGAATACGCTGACGAAGTGACCCTGGGGCGGGCCTTTGAAGGACGACGCAAACTTTAGCGAAGCCCAAGAGCCCAGCCATTACACTTAACCGCAGTCCCATGTTCTAACCAAAAGGTAGTTATGAGCCTGATCATCCAAAAATACGGCGGTTCGTCCGTGGCCGACGCCGAAGGCATCCAACGCGTCGCCCGCCGAGTGGTCGCCACCCAACGCGCCGGGCACCAAGTGGTAGTCGTCGTCTCCGCAATGGGCGATACCACCGATGACCTGCTGGATTTGGCAGGTCAAGTCACCGACGACGCGCCAAAACGGGAAATGGACATTCTGCTGTCCTCGGGTGAACGTATCTCGATGGCCCTGTTGGCCATGGCCGTCAATGCCAACGGCTCCCGGGCCCGATCTTTTACCGGATCGCAGGCCGGCATGATGACCGACACCTACCACGGCCAAGCCCGCATCACCCGGGTCTCCCCCACCAGAATTAAAGAAGCCATCGACGACGGCAACGTGGCCATCGTTGCGGGCTTCCAGGGCATGTCGCCCGAATCCAAGGACATCACCACCATGGGTCGTGGCGGATCCGACACCACCGCCGTCGCACTGGCCGCAGCACTGGACGCTGACGCCTGCGAAATCTACACCGACGTCGACGGCATTTATACCGCTGACCCGCGTTTGGTACCCTCGGCCTCAAGAATCTCGGAAATTACCTCGGAAGAAATGCTGGAACTGGCTGCTTCCGGTTCTAAGATCCTGCACCTACGTGCGGTGGAATACGCCCGCCGATTCGGGGTCAAACTTCACGTCCGGTCGTCCTTCACCGATGAAGAAGGCACCTGGGTTATCCCAGATGAGCAAGACACCATCCAACTACCAGAAGGCCAACCCATGGAACAGCCAATCGTCGCCGGTGTCGCACACGACACCTCCGAAGCCAAAGTGACCATCGTCGGGGTCCCAGATATTCCGGGCAAAGCCGCCGAGATCTTCAAAGTCATCGCCGATGCGCACGCGAATATCGACATGATCGTCCAAAACCCGTCACGGGCCGGTGCTGGGGCAACCGATATTTCCTTTACCGTCCCGTTGAACCAGGGTAAAGACACGATCGCAGCACTGCGTGCAGCCCAGGAACGCATCGGCTTTGAAGACGTCGCTCACCAGCGCAACATCGGCAAGATCTCACTGATCGGTGCTGGCATGCGGTCCAATCCTGGCGTTTCGGCCACTTTCTTCGACGCGCTGCACAAAGCTGGCGCCAATATTGATCTGATTTCCACCTCCGAGATTCGCATCTCTGTAGTCACCGCAGAAGACAAACTGCAAGACGCCGTCCGCGAGATTCATACGGCCTTCGGTCTCGACGCCGAAGAAGTAGCCAAGGTCCACGGCGGTACCGGCCGCTAACGGCCACCGACCCCAACGTTAAACCCCAGAGCCATCGCAGGATTTCGCTGCGATGGCTCTGGGGTTTCTTGGTGCTTCAGGTTATTGCTTATCCCACTGCCCGGGCACGCGACGGTCGCTTCCCCTAATTTCCCCAATTCGGACCGATATGCTACACATTCGCAAACATCGCCGGTGTGCTCGACCTGACGCACTAGTGTGGGAGCTAGACGGCGCCAAGGCCGTTATGCGGTGGGAGGAGGTAAGGTTGCTGGATTCCGACTTCGACGTGACAGGAACTGAAACCGTGCGTCAAACCGGCCAAGCCTTCTTAGAAAAACTCCGTCCCAGTGCCAAAGCAGATCCAGCAGAACAAGGTGCCACCCCGTTTCCAGAAGCCAGTGATATCACCGGACTCGCGCTGCGCTATCATCCAGGATCGGAGATCGACTTCTTAGAACCCTGCGTGGGCACCGGCATCTTTTTCTCCGCCCTGTTGCACCACGTCGCGGACCGACACGGAACGCTCAATATTCACACCGCCCACGGCGTCGAACGCGATGACCAGTTTGCCGCACTTGCCCATGATCTGTGGGCACCGGCCGGTTTAGAAGTTCTCCTACGCGACTTCTTACGCCTGTCGTCCAGTGATCTGCCGCAGGCAAGCATGGTGCTATCTCGACCACCGGCCACCTTTCATCACCGGTTGTCATCCGATGCCAAAGTTCGTGCCGCTGACGCCGCCGAGACATCCTCTGGGATTCGACCTACCGGAATGGCCGATCTGTATAGCCACTTCGTGTTAGCAACCCACAAATTCTTGGCTCCAAAGGCTGTGTCAGCCTGGGTGCTGCCCACAAAGTTCTTACGCCATTCATCTGGTCGAGCACTGCGACTTTATTTGGCCAAACATGTCACACTGCATCGGATTCATGCCTACGATGCACGTGCTTTCGATGTCACCCGGTTGGAAGAAACGATTGATGAATGGTCCGTTGTGGTCTTCACGAACGAATTGCCACACGCCTCGGATGCATTCGAGTTTTCTGTTGGCGGGGATCTTTTCGATCCCAATGAAACAACGCACATGCCCTATGCGCGGTTGAGTCCCGAGATAAACTGGCTTCAACTGGCTGACCTTGACGAAGACAACAGTCCGACGAAGTCGTACACCCTTGAAGACTTCTTTTTCATTCGCAGTGGTTGGGAAGTGCCAGCGCCCAAATTCTTCGTCCAACCGGAAACTCGTGCCTGGGCTTTAGGTATCCAACCCATGCACATGCACCCATTACTACCCCACCCAACAGCGGTAACTGGCAAAACGATCACCGCAGATGAGTGGGGATGGCCTGCAAGTAAGCACCGCCACGTGGTGCTCGCCTCAAATAAAGACGAATACACTCTGGCCGAACTTGACCCAGCCTTTCTGCGGTATCTCGATGCAGCAAATGGAGATACGCGGCAAGCAGCGCAGCGTTCTCACGACGCCCTCTGGTACAACTTGCACCTTCGTCGGCCCGCACCCATAGTGGTCAAAGCAGCCACCGAAGCTGATGATGGACTCTTCCGGTTCATTCTCAACCAATCTGATGGCATCGCCGGCCCCGGCTGGATCACCATGTCACCAAGTCTAGGATTCGCGAAACCCTGGTTTTTGAATAACGACGTGAATTGGTCTGAAGTCATCGAGATCTTAGAATCCATCCGACTTCCGGACGAGGCCGCCAAGCCCACGTTTTCACCTGATGCGCTGGCTTCATTAGACGCCACACCGCTTGTCGAATACTTAGCCAATTTCGATTAGCCGGCTAATCATTTTCGGCCCGAGAGATTCGTCCAGCTCAAAACACTGCCCCTACGTTAGCTAGGATATGAAGCATACCGCGTATGCTCACTCGACCATCTTCAAGGCGCCCTCACCATGTCATCACACCGTATCCGAACTACAAACGAGCCACCGAAGCCGGAAACGTTTGTGCGGAGGCTTCCGGAAAACTGGTTGCGGACGGACGTCATTCTGGCAGTGGTAGTCGCATTCGTTTCAGTGCTGAGCCTGCAGGCTTTGCGGTTGACGGATATTTATACGGGCTCTGGTCTCGACCTCGTGCTAACGCAGGTGTTCTCCTTGGTGATTTCGTTTCTGTTGGTGCTCTACCGACGCTTCCCGATTACTATCGCGGCGATATATACGCTGTTGATCGTTGCCCTGGCATTTATCTCGTTGTCGTTGAATATCTCCTCCGAGTCGTACTCACTACTGTTCGTTGGGTTCATGACGATCTATTCAGTGGGTGCGTGGGTATCGAACCGCAGAGTGGCATTCTGGGTCAGACTATTCTTCGTGTTGGCGCAATGGAGCGGATCGATAGCCATTACCGTCATTGTTGGTTTTGACGAGGCGGTAGATCCCAAAGGGGCGATGCCAGACTTATCGACTGGAGATATGGCCTATGTGCTGGGGACGACCCTGGTTATCTCGCTGGGCTATTACGCTTCGGCTTGGTATTTCGGCGGACGGGCATGGAACCGCGCCAGGGAACGCTGGAAATTGGAAACCGCACACGATCAGCTCGCCCAGGCCAATGCGAAAATCGCCGACGCAGCGGTCCAGGCCGAACGTTTACACATTGCCCGTGAACTGCACGACGTCATTGCCCACCACGTGACGGTGATGGGAGTCCATGCTTCGGCAGCCCGACGGTTGGTCGAAGCCCAGCGTGATCCAACGGCCGTGGTTGACCAGCTGGAACATATCGAAGCATCCTCGGCCCAGGCGGTCCATGAACTGCAAACAATGGTGTACACACTGCGGGATCAGGACGGCTCAACCGAACCACTGCCGGATCTAAGCCAACTCCCCGAGCTCGTTCGACAGGCTGATTCGACGACCCAGACGGTAACCTGTGAAGTAGTCGGTGAGCCGATTGAAGTGTCGGCCGCCGTGGAACTCACCCTCTATCGGGTAGCACAAGAGGCGCTATCGAATGCGCGCAAACATGCCGGCGACGACGTCGAGGTACAGGTAAAATTGGATTACACGGATCAAGACATCACCTTGTCCGTGACAGATAACGGCAAAGCCTATGATCCGGTCCTCAACGGCACCGGGACCGGGATTCAGGGCATGAAAGAACGCGTGCACGCGGTAGACGGCACGTTAGAATATGGTCCCCGCGCCCCGTATGGCTGGAAGGTCATTGTTCGAGTGCCGTGTGCACGATCCATGGAAAGAGTCTCATGACCCAAGAAGCAATTCGCGTGTTGCTAGTAGATGACCAGCCGCTATTGCGGACCGGGTTAGCCACCATTTTGTCCACCGAACCCGGTCTCGAGGTGGTCGGTGAGGCCTCGGATGGTCGCGAGGCGTTAGCGCAGGTCGAGCTGTTGGATCCCGACGTGGTGTGCATGGACGTGCAGATGCCGCACATGGATGGAATTGAAGCGACTAAAGCGTTGACCGCGTTCGAAGCCAGGGCGGCAATTTTGATCCTGACAACTTTTGATCGGGATGACTTTTTATTCGAAACACTCAGGGCCGGCGCTTCGGGTTTCTTACTCAAAACGGCTGGGCCTGAAGAATTGATTCACGCCATCCAGGTGTTAGCTGGCGGGGAGTCACTGTTAGCGCCAGAAGTAACCGGCCGAGTGTTAGATCGGATGTTCACCGAATCTGCCGTTGAACCAGCGGTGGTTTCGCCACCGGTTCCAGAATTTGCCGTGCCCTTGACCCGGCGTGAGGATGAGATCCTATCGATGCTGGTTAAGGGGAAATCAAATGCAGCTATCGCTAAAGAATTATTCGTCGGACCGGCCACAGTGAAAACCCACGTGTCGAATATTTTAATGAAACTCGACGTCAAGGATCGTATCCATGCGGTGATCTGGGCATATGAACACGGTTACGTGAATTCCACGAGGTGAAGTCACGCCGTCGTTGGGCGTTTCGACCCATTGATTTAAGGGCTGCGTTTTTTCGATAAAATCGGGGGTGCCAATTGGTAGATTCCAGATCAGGAGCAATCATGCCCACAATCGTCGTTGAAGTCATGCCGAAGCCAGAGGTGCTTGACCCACAAGGGAAAGCCATCGATGCTCGGCTGCCCGAACTCGGTTTCCGCGAGTTTTCATCCGTACGCCAAGGAAAGCGTTTTGAACTCACTGTGGAGGGTGAGGCCACCGCGGAGGTTCTGGATCGTGCCAAAGAACTGGCGGCTCAATTGCTGGCCAACCCATCGACCGAATACATTGCCAACGTTGAGGTGGCTAAATGAGCAAACCGAAAATCGGCGTCGTGATGTTCGACGCGGCAACGGATGCGGCCTCAGTGATCCGCGCCGTGGAGTTAGCCGGTGGACAACCGGTGAAGCTGCACCCCAAAACAACCACCGCACCTGATGTAGCTGATCTGAGGGTCGTGATTTTGCCTGGTGGTTTCTCCTACGGAGACTATCTGCGTCCCGGTGCACTTGCTGCGACCCAGCCGATTATGAGCGTGTTGGAAGATGCAGTCAAGGCTAAAGAGCTCACCGTTGTTGGTCTGGGCAATGGGTTTCAGGTGCTCACCGAAGCCGGGATGCTTCCCGGCGGGTTTATCGCCAATACCACCCCCGGTTACCACCACGCCGAGGTGGAATTCATGGTCGAAAACACTGTTTCGGCGCTCACGAATGCTTACGAAGCCGCCGATGTGATTCGACTACCGCAAAAGGCTGCGTTTGGTTCCTACACCGCCACCGAGACCGAGCTGGAAGCACTTGAGGCCAATGGGAATGTCATTGTGCGTTCCAAGGATTCCTCGTCGGGCTCAGCCCGCGACATCGCAGGCATTAGCTCCGATGACGGGCTGGTATTAGGACTGATGGCCAACCCGGAATACGCGATCGAAGAAGGCTTTGGTACCGATCATCCAGATGGCCCCGGATTGGGCGTCGATGGTCAGGGCCTGTTTATTTCCGTGGTGCGCGCCGCAGGTGCAACCAATGCTGAAGGAGTTGTCGGTGCATAACACTCAACTAGATACGGTCGCTCACGCCGGAAAAACCCCCGAGGTTGAGCAACCCTGGGCTGCTCTCGGGTTGAATGCTGAAGAATACGGTCGCATTCGAGACATCCTCGGCCGCCGTCCGACCGAAGCCGAGTTGGCCATGTATTCGTCGATGTGGTCCGAGCACACCTCGTATAAGTCCTCGAAAGTCCACCTGCGCCAGTTCGGTGAGAAAACGACCGAAGAAATGCAGCAGCACATGCTGGTGGGCCTGGGTGAAAACGCCGGTGTGGTCGATCTGGGTGACGGTTGGGCGGTGACCTTCAAGGTCGAATCGCACAACTCGCCGTCCTATCTGGAACCGTTCCAGGGCGCTGCAACCGGTATTGGTGGTGTGGTGCGTGACATTATCTCGATGGGTGCCCGCCCGGTGGCCGTGTTGGATTCGCTGCGCGTGGGCCATGAGGATCACGAAGATACCGCTCGCATTGTCAAAGGGGCCGTGGCCGGTGTTGGGCACTACGGCAACATCTTAGGGGTACCAAATATTGCGGGAGAAACCGCGTTTGATGCGGTGTTCCAAGGCAACCCGTTAGTCAACGCTGGCGCGGTGGGCGTGCTGCGCCACGAGGATTTACGCCTGGCCCAGGCTTCGGGGACCGGTAACAAAATTGTGCTGTTCGGTGCGCGCACCGGTGGCGACGGCATCGGTGGCGCGGCCATGAGCTCGGCTGCGTTCGACGACGAGGGTGCCGCCAACACGCCGGTGGTCCAAGCCGGGGACCCGCTGCAGGAAAACGTAATCATCGAAGCCACGCTGGAACTATTTGCCACATCGCTGGTCGAGGGCATCCAGGACCTGGGGGCCGCCGGAATCGCCTGTGCGACGTCCGAGCTGGCTGCCGGTGGCGACGGCGGAATGCACGTCGAACTGACCAACGTGCTGCTGCGCGACGAGGGCCTTTCAGCCGGTGACATTTTGATGTCCGAGTCCCAAGAACGCATGATGGCCGTGGTCACCCCGGAGAACCAGACCGCATTCGAGCAGATCATGGAAAAATACGGGGTCGAGTACTCCTGGCTTGGCGAGGTCAACGACTCGGGTCGGTTGACCATCGACTGGAACGGCGAACGCATCGTCGATGTCGACCCCACCACGGTTGCCGATGGCGGACCCGTCTACGAGCGCCCATATGCGCGCCCTGAGTGGTTGGACACGGTCCAGGCCGACACGTTCCGTGCCTCGGATGCGGCTGCCAGCCTCCCGGAAACCGGTGAAGAGCTCAAGGCCGCCGTCATCGAGCTGATGGCTAGCGCCAATATGGCAGATCGCTCGTGGCTCACCTCCCAAACCGATACCTCGGTGGGTGGCAACACCCGGCAAGCGGCCCCGAATGACTCGGGCGTGCTGCGCGTGGATGAGGAAACCGGCATGGGCATTGGTCTGGCAATTGATTGCAACTCGCGTTACGTTTATCTGGATCCGTACGTGGGTTCCCAGTTGGCCGTGGCCGAGTCCTACCGCAATGTGGCCACCTCGGGTGCGACCCCGTTGGGGATTTCCGATGGTCTGAACTTTGGCTCACCGGAAGATCCGGGTGTCATGTGGCAGTTCGCCGAGTCGACCCGCGGGATTGCCGATGCCTGCATGGAGCTGGGTATTCCGGTGACCGGTGGCAACGTGTCACTGTACAACCAAACCGTGGACACCCCGATCCACCCGACCCCGATGATCGTGACCCTGGGGCGTTATGACGACGTCGCGACCGCGGTGCCATCCTGGCTCCACCCGGCATTTGATGGTTCGGCTATCTACCTGCTGGGTGAAACTTTCGATGAGCTCGACGGTTCCGAATTCGCGCACCTGCGCGGTCACCTGGGCGGTGTCCCACCGAAAGTTAATTTGGCCAAAGAACAACAATTAGCCGGGTTATTGTCCAATGCCTCGCGCACGCACATGTTGGATGCCGCACACGACCTGTCCGATGGTGGACTGGCCGGTGCACTGTCCGACATGGTGCTAGCGGCCGGGGTTGGCGTGCGCATTAACCTGGACTACATCACCGAACGCGACGGTATCGACGCGTTCACTGCGCTGTTCTCCGAATCGCAGGGCCGTGCGCTCGTGGCTGTGCCATTATCCGAGGAAGTACGCTTCCGCGGGATCGCCGAGTCGCGAAACTACCCATCGCTGCGTATCGGCGTGGTGGATGCTAGCTCGCAGGCTCTGGAACTGCAGGACCTGTTCGCCATCACCATTGATGAGTTGCGCGAAGGCTGGGCTACCGCCTTGCCGAAACGCTTCGGCAACTAACTTCAGTAAACAACGGGTGGGGTGAGGGATCATCCCACCCGTTGTGTTGTGCACAGCCAAATTCCACCTTCCGGACGAGTTCAGTTCACCAAGTACTCGCTAAAATTGAAGGGGCAACAGCGTTTTGAGGTAGGTAGTTCTTTTTGTCCGATTCCATCCCGCTGCGTCACAGCGCGGCATCGACCAACCCCGAACCATCCCAGGTGGATGTCTCATCGGAGTATCGCCACACGCTGTTGACCGCTCGCGGTGTTGGGGACCCAGGAATGATCTCCGACGACGTCCTGCTAGCATCCGGCCTCACCGAGACTCAAGTGACGGCCCGCAAAAACGCCGGGTTGATCAACACTCAGCCGGATGAATCTTCGCGCTCACTGGCCACTATTCTGCGCACCCACATTCTGACCTTATTCAATTTGGTCCTGTTTATCTGTGCGTTGGGCATTATCATCATGGGCCGCTGGCTCGATTTACTGTTCGCCATTGCCGGGGTGTCCAATGTGATCATCGGCGTGGTCCAGGAGTACTCGGCCAAACGCAAACTTGATCGCATCGCGCTGTTGCACCAAGACGGCATTATCGTCCAGCGCAACGGGACACACACCGAAATCCACCTTCATGAGGCCGTGTTGGACGACGTTGTCTTCCTACGTGCCGGTGACCAGGTCCCCGCAGATGGCCTCGTGTTAGCCTCCGAGAGCCTGGATGTTGATGAATCCCTGATCACCGGCGAAGCAGATCCCGTCTATAAACCCACCGGTGCCACCGTGCTATCGGGCACCTCGGTCGTGGCCGGGAACGGCTACTTTCGCATTACCGGGGTGGGCTCCGACTCGCACGCGGCCAGACTGACCAAACGTGCCCGCAAATTTACGAAAATTAATTCGGAGCTGCGCACCGCCTTAGACAAGGTGGCCAGCTGGATCACCATCGCGCTCATCCCGCTGATTGCGGTGGTCGCCTGGGGACAGATCAATGCCCTGGGCGGTTGGGATCAGGTGGTCGCTGACGGCACCATGAACTGGGCGCTGATCGCCACAATCTCTGGTATCACGACCATGATCCCACAAGGGCTGGCGTTGATGACCACCATCTCATTTGCTATGGCTGCCCTGACCCTGAGCAGCAAGAAGGTACTCATCCAGGAACAGCCGGCCGTGGAGATCCTGGCTCGGGTCGATACCGTGTGCCTGGATAAAACTGGCACGCTTACCGAAGGGATCATGCAGTTCTCCGAAGCCAAACAGCTTGCCGTCACGGATCGCGGCTGGCGACTCGTGTTGGGCCATATCGGAGCGGATCCGAACGCCAATATCACGGCCTCGGCCCTGCGCGAGCCGTTTCCCGACACTCCTGAGCTGCCGCAAACCGATGCGATCTCCTTTGCTTCGGAACGCCGTTGGTCGGCCTTTGCCTTCGGGCAACCCGGCGCAACAGTCCCGGCCGCTGGGGCCTGGGTGCTGGGTGCGCCTGAGTCAATTATTCCGGCACTTGGTGTTGATGACTCCACCAAAGACCGCTACCATCAGCGTGCCAAAGACCTCTCGTCAACCGGTAAGCGGACCATGATGCTTGCGCACTCAATGACGCCCTCGGTTGCGGCCACCGCGCAGCAGCCCTGGTTCGGCGACCAGGTGGCCTTACCGCCAAACCTCTCCCCCGCCGCAATCCTGACCTTTGAGGAAAAAGTTCGAGACGACGCCCGCGAGACGCTGGAATACTTCCAGGAACAAGGCGTCGGGCTAAAGGTCATTTCCGGGGACTCCCCGCACACCGTGGCCGCAGTGGCTCGGCAGATCGGTTGGGAGCACCCCGGCCCCGGCTACGATGCTCGCGAGCTGCCCGATAGCATTGAAGGGATGGCCAAGGTCATGGATCAACACTCGGTCTTTGGTCGGGTCTCACCGGATCAAAAAGAGCAAATGGTCAAAGCGTTGCAATACCGCGGCCACGTGGTGGCCATGACCGGGGACGGCGTCAACGACGCACTAGCTGTTAAAACTGCCGATCTAGGTATCGCGATGGGTGACGCAGCTGCTGCGACCAAGGCTGTGTCGCGCATGGTCCTGCTAGATTCCAAATTCTCGCGACTGCCGCATGTTCTAGCTGAGGGCCGCAAGGTCATCGCTAATATGGAACGCCTGGCGCACTTGTTTTTGGCCAAGACTTCCTACGCATTTCTCTTCGTGTTGTTCTTCTCGCTACTGGCCTGGCAATACCCGGCTCTACCCCGACAGATGTCGACCGCAGACTTCCTGTTCATCGGGATCGCTTCATTTATTCTGGCGCTGATGCCCAACCCGAGACGCTACGTGCCAGGGTTCTTGTCGCGTGCTTTGAAGTTCGCCATCCCCTCGGGCGTCGTTTTGATGGCAGCCCTATGGGGTATCAATTGGTACGCCCGAGTCTGGGCGGGTGATTTCAGTGGCGTGCTGCCGCTTGCCGCAGAAGATCCCACCGCTCCGCTGGTCATGGAACAGCTGCAAACCGCCACCTTCATCACGCTGACCCTGACGGGCCTGTGGCTGCTCAACGTCATCTCACGGCCACTGAACTGGCAGAAAATTGCCATGCTCATTGGGCTGTACGTGGTGTTCATCCTCGTACTCACCGTGCCGGTCTTACTGTGGTATCACCAGTTCATCCTGCCTCCGGCGCCGATTATTATCGCAGCCGTAGCGATCGCTGTCCTGGGATCCGTCGGGATCGAGATCATCCACCGTATTCACGATGCGCGCATGGGCGTGGCACCTATCGATCCGCGCCCGAAAGCCTAGGCACGAGCAAGGCCCGGGGTCAGAACCTCCCCGGGCCTTGGTACCGCAACCACAGAACCTCAGCGGTACAGCAGGAGTAGAATTTCCCGCCTCATATAACCACACAGGAACAACACATCTGCGTCTTCGGTAGTGCCGCAAGTCATCTCGACGTTCAAGCGACTACCAGATGGTTTCCATCGTGAGACCATTATGCATGTGACAACAATCACAGTCAAGCTTTGTTCTCACGTTGTTCCCTTGCGCAACCATCAGGTAGGATGCCGGTTACCCTCAGCTAGCTGGCCACGACAACATCGGCCGCGTCGGCTTGCACGAGCTCCTCGATGACGGTGGTGACCCACGCGATCGTTTCATCAGTTGCCAACGTGCCCCCACCGGCGTCGTGCCGCCCGATTTCTCCGACGCGTCGGGCGCCTAACTCTTGGAAAGCTGCATCCACCAGGGTTGCGCCTTTGGCAAAGAATTCATACGAGCTATCGCCGAGTCCAAACAGCGCGTAGTACAACGATGTGAGATCCGTACCCTCGGCTAACAATTGGGCATACAGGTCACGAATGCCGGTGGGCAGTTCGCCCTCGTCATAACTGGAGGTGATGACCAGCATGGGGGTGTCCGTCTGGAAGTCGCCCGGTTGCATGGTCGACATATCGACCGCCGTGGCGTTGGCACGGTCTGCGAGCGCCCGGACCAGTTCTTCGGAGACCAATTCGGCATTGCCCGATTCGGTGGCATAGGCGATGGTCAGCGGTGGCAGGTGCTCGTTGTTGAGCTCAACCTCGTGTTGCGGTTGCTGCGCGCGCGGCAGAGCTGTCGCAGAGGCCGCAATGAAACGGCGTTTTTGCGTATCGGTCAGTTTGGTGCGTGGTCGCAGGTCGGTTGTATTGGACTTTTCGTACGCATCGATCATCAACCAACCGTCCCAGGTGGTGGACCGGGCCAGGTGATGACGTAGGGCAGGCAAACCCGCGACCTGCTTGATTCGCGGGGCAGCGAGATCGGTTGCGATGACCTCTGCCAATTCACGTGCATCGGTGCGCTGAGACGGAATGGTGCCAACCGGTCCGCGGCGTAGCCAACCAGCAGCATAGAGACCCTCGGTGATCCGGCCGGTGCTGCGCGCCTCGTCACTGACCTGCAGCAGTTGTTCGGTTTGGTCACCGTGGAACCCGATCGCGGTGATAACCGAGGTCGTTGCGATCTTGTACGTCGTGGTCGTCGAGGACATCATCAGCGCTTCGACCTTACCGTCGGTAGTGACTACTTCATCAGGGGTATGGCCGAAGTACCAGTTGATCTTCATGCGCGCAGCCGGGTCTGCTGGGCGAGCTGCGAGTTCGGCCACGAGTTTTGCGCGAGCATCATGAGGTGCTGCTTCGGGGTCGAACCCGGTCACGGTGTGGGTGATGCCGGGTAGGTCAGCGATTTCACGCAGCATGACGGTATCGAATTTTGCTGCGGTAACGTCAGACCGGCCGATGACATTGATCGCGTGCAAGTGCTCGGTCAACGCTGCGTGAGTGGGTTCATCAATATCCGTTGCCGCCAACTGCTCTGCAGTGGAGGCCAGCAGCCGAATCATGTCCATGGCCACGTTGCCATTGCCCACGACCGTGGTCGTAGTTCCCAACGTTGGCAGCTGGGTGGTGGTCCGGTGTTGTTGAGCATCAGCGTTGAGCAGTCGCGCGAGCTGTCCTGCCCCATAAACTTGGGGTGCATCCGCACCGTCAATGGCCAGGGTGTTATCGGCGCTCAGGCCCGTGGCGACGACGACGACGTCGTGGGTGTCGCGCAGCTGCTGCAGAGTGATTTCGGCGCCATCGGAGTGCATCGTGGAGACCTTCGGCGCGTGGAAGGATGGGCGGCCGTGGATGGCGACGTCGTCGAGTGGCTGGCCGGTGGTCACCGTGGTGGAGCCGATGAATTCGACGCCGTGGCGTTCAAAGAGCTGACTGAATTGGACTTCTACATCCTTGGTGCCCTGGTGATCGGCGGCCACACCCGAGCGTACGAGCCCAAAGGGGGTTGGGGATTTATCGAAGACGGTCACCCGAGCATCCGGCAGACGGCGTGTGATGGCCTGAGCCGTATAACAGCCCGCTGGTCCGGAGCCCACGATGGCAACATGTGCTGGCTGCATCTCAGACTCGACAGCTGACACTTCGGCGTCCCAGCGTACGGGCAGCAGATCCATACCGCGGAAGACCCAGCCACCGGCTTCTGCCGGCCGATCTGGAATCAGCCCGAGGTTTGGGAGCTCGGAGAACAGTTTTGGCAGGGCCGCGGCGAACTGTGCGCGGGCAACCCAGGCGCCCAAGCACACGTGCACGCCCTTACCAAAGGCGAGGTGAGCGCCTTCGCCGGTTCGGGTCAGGTCGAAGCGCTCTGGGCTCTTCCAATAGTTTTCATCTCGGTTTGCTGACAACAGCGAGATGCCAAGTTTTGCGCCGGCCGGTAGGAACGTGCCCTGCAGTACGACGTCGCGGGTGGTTTGCCGCGAGTACATGCCAATCGGTGCGACCCAGCGGATTGCTTCATCAAATACCGCATCCCACAGGGCGGGGTCGGCTTGGACCATAGCCAGCTGATCTGGGTTTTGCATCAGCGCCCAGGCGGCCACGCCGATCGCATCGCGCGGTTCATTGAGTCCCCCACCGATGGTCATTTTCAGATTGGCTCGAATCGATTCCACCGGCATCTGATAGTCCGGCAACCGAACCAGAGCGGACAGCATCGAATCGTCCTGGTGGATTTTATGCCAGGCCAGCATCTCATCGAGGGCTTCATCGACTTCGTTATACGAGGCCTCACCTTTTGCCCACACCACTGGATCATCTGCATAATTACCGGTGGCATCGATCATGGTCTGGGACCAGCGCTGCAGATCCTGTTGAGTCACGTTGTGTAACCCCGTAACGGCGCGCAGGTTTTCCCCAGCATAGGGCGCAGCAAAGTCCCACACGAGATCCGCCCCGGGGCCTTTGGCTTTGAGTTCATTGAGGTACCGCTGGGCGTTGCGTTCAAAAATAGGTGCCCAGGTTTTCTTCACGACAGACGGACGCATGACCGGCTGCCAGGCTTGTCGTTCGACCCGGTGCTCAGGGTCGTCTTTACGCAGCATGGAATGGCCCATGGCTCGGATCATCAGGGAACCTTCTTCGTTGGCCGAAAAGGTTTCTTGATCCAGCTCGGTGTCGTGCACGGCATCATAAGAGGTGATCAGATACCGACCGATTGCTGGGATCCAGTGTACTCCGCCTTCGGCGCGGAGACGTTCGAAGGTTGGGAACGGATCGCGGTAGAGTTCTTCGATCGTCACCCAATCCGCAACTGGAGCGGGTTTGCCGTGGCCATGTGTTGTCGTCATTTGTGTGCGTCCTTTTCTTTCCAGACAATTCGTATCGGGTCAAAGACCGTGCTGTCGGTGTAGTTGCCCATGAACAGATCTGTTCCGGATTCGGTCAGTCGAGTGATGCCGGTTGCGTCGTCCTGGAACACAACCTCCACGATCGACATCCGGGCGCCGGGTTCAAATGGATCGGCGATGGTTAACCACCAGCGTTCACCTTCGCGTTGAAGCCTGGGATGGGCCACGGTGACAGCCATCATGCCCTGGTGACCGCGAAATTCCAGACTGCCGGCAAACGGCAGCTCGCGCGGAGCTGCCGATTCGACATCCAATGGAAACAACGTCTCGCCCGATTCCAACATCTGTGCACCATCATGCACCGCGACGTGGCCGTCCGCTAGGCGGTGGATGTATTCCCGGAAAGGGCGGTGAACACCCCATGCCAGCCCGGCGATGCGGTCAATACGTGCAAAGAGCGTGTTGTCGTTCACACCATTAACTGTGACCTAGACAATAGTGAAGTGCAAGTGAGAGCAATGTTGTTATATGTGCACTAAAATCTAGCTATGACTTCTCCCAGCACCCAACCCACACTGCGCCAGCTTGAGCTGTTTATTGCAGCAGCGCACTACGGGTCGTTTGTGGCAGCCGCCGACATCAAGTACGTCACTCCAAACGCGGTGTCGTCGGCGGTCACTGAACTCGAATCCATCTTCAACACGCAACTGTTTATTCGGCGTCGTGCCAAGGGACTGATTACGACGACGGCGGGCCATGATCTCATCGCACACGCGGAGCGCCTACTGGCCCAGGCCGAAGAACTGACACTATTGATCGGCAACCGTGACGATACACCGCGGGGTTCGGTGAAGATCGGCTGTTACGCGACCTTGGCGGCCACAATCATTCCTGAACTCTGGGCGCGCACCAGCCACCAGCTGCCCCTGATTACCTTGGACATTGAAGAAGGTCCCGTCGAGCAGCTGAGCCAAAAGCTTCTCGAGGGACGTTTGGATATGATGATTTCCTACCAGATCGGCTTGCCCACCGGCGTCGTCTCCAATGAGCTTTTCCACGCCACGCCACACGTATCTCTACCAGACAATCATCCACTGGCATCCCAGCGACCCGTGGCACTCAAAGCGCTAGAAGACGAGCCGCTTATCCTGTTGGACTTACCACCGGCCGGAGATAACACGCTTCGATTACTCCACAGTCAGGGCCTGCACCCCAATGTCATTCACCGCTCCACCAGTTACGAAACCGTGCGCTCCATGGTGGCCCGCGGCTTTGGCTACTCGCTATTCTTTCAAGAAACGCATACCGAACTGTCCTATGAGGGCTTGCGCATTGTCGATCTGCCAATCGATCCGCCCCTCGAAACGGAGCCCGTGGTACTGTCTTACGATCGCGAAGCTCGGGCCACGCATCGAGCAAAGGCCGTCCGGGACCTTATGCTCGACATGTTCGATCTTTCGCGACAATGAGGCATGAGCACGACAAACGGTGCAGCTCACATTGGGCCGCGACTACGCTAAGGCCTTATGAGCTTCGGTAAACAACTTAATCTGTTTCTTGTAGATGGTAAACCCGGTGGCCTTTTAACCGCCGAGGTGCGCGGCTGGACAGGTCACATAACGGCTGCGCCCAGGACACGGATAAAGGAACTGCTGGAACGCGAAGAAGCATCGCGAACCGGGGTTTACATCCTATTAGGCGAAGACCCAGAGGCTCCGGAGAGTATCCGAGCATATATCGGTGAGGGCGATGAGATAGGCATTCGTCTAAAATCCCACACCCAGCCGCCCGAAAAAGGCGGGAAGGACTTTTGGGATCGCGCGATACTCATGACCAGCAAGGATGCGAACCTCACGAAAGCACATGTACTGTATCTGGAATCGCGCCTCATTCAGCTGGCAAAAAGAGCTCAACGCAGTCAAGTGGAAAACACACAATCATCTGATCGAAGTCAACGACTCCCCGAAGCCGACATCGCGGTCATGGAGTCATATTTAGCAGAGCTAGAAATCGTGCTGCCAATGTTGGGAGTCAATATCTTTCGCCAACCCCGGCAGCAAATCGATCGCTCAACGCAAGTGACCACCGCGGTTACTAGCTCAGACGCTCCAATTTTTTATTTAGAGCATAAGCCCTCGGATCGAAGAGCTCGAGCCCAAGAATACGACGGCCAGTTCACCGTTTTAGAAGGTTCCCAGGCCGCCAGTGCCTGGACCGGGGTTCGGCGGGGATACCGCCAATTGCTTGAAAACCTCCACAAAGACGGGACGTTACGACCTGTGCCCACAAAGGACTATTCTGTATTTACTCGAGATCGAGTCATGAGCTCTGTCTCCGCAGCGGGGGCTATGATAACTGGTCGCGCTACAAACGGCCGGACGGAATGGCGGATAGAAGACTCAGAGATGACTTACGCCGAGTGGCAAAACTTCTCCTTAGGGGAAGACCACACTTCCGCTTAGTCCCGACGTCTAGGAAAGCCAACTGAACCTCACAGGGCTTACATTCGCCAACCAAGTGAGCGCATGCGCCCCTCGATGGACGGACACGTGTCCACGACGACGTTCATGCCGGCTTTCAGGGCCGCATCGACCGCCTCGGCACCGTCGACGTCTTTTTGAAACCAGATCGTTTTAATGCCCTTACGGATCACCTCGGCCACGACGCCAACTGCTGCGGCTCCGTTAACGAAAACATGCACGACATCGACGTCAAACGGGATTTCTGCAATGCGCCCAAACGCCCTATCGCCATTGACCGGTTCGCGGCGCAGATTCACCGGGACGACGTTCATGCCGAGTTCGGATTTCAAAAAAGAAGCAATGGGCTTGGCAACACGGTCGGGGCTGTCGGTCAGTCCTACGACGGCCCAAGTGGCACCCGCATCACCCAAAAGAGACGCAATAAACTCAGGATCATTAGTGGTTTGTGGACGATTCGAAAGCTGTGTCATGGCACCACTATAAAGTTGTGGCGCACATCACGTCTAGGTCGGTGATTTACCTGACGTGATTCAAACCGTATCCTTAGAGTTGATTATTCTTCAGGAGGTAGCGTGGCCCAAGTGGTGTATTCGACTCGGTTAGCTCAGTTATGTGCAGCTACCGGTGTGGAAACCGTGTTTATTCCAAGACAGTTATGGAATACACAGCTCAGCGATGCGTTTGAGAACGCCGAAGGTAATATCGCAACTGCTGACGGTATTACGGAGATTGATCTTCGGCCCGTCCGCACGGGAACACCAGACGGCGCGGTGATGGCCGCAGCTGGGTACCGCCACGCTGGTGGACCGCCCGCTGCTGTGGTGCTGGATGCGTCGCAGGATTTTTTGACCACGCTGGACAAAATTGGCCAAGCGGTCCGCGACAAACTGTCGATGGTCATTATTCTGGTCGAACCCGATGAACGGTTTAACGGCATTAGCGCGAACTGGGCGAGCCTGGTAACCGGGGTCGGGGCGATTGCTGTACCAGCAGGTGAAGCGGAGAACGTTTCGCAGGCCATGGTCGATGTCATTGAGGGCCTAAACAAACAGCTTCCGGCAGTCCTGATTGTCAAGCCCGAAAACCTCGAGGCTGAGATTACCGACGAAGCCGAACCAGAGTTCGCCGCCCCACGCACCGGCGCCGTGCCCCAAACTTCCCAGGTGGTTCGTGCTGCAAAATCACTCGCGCAAGCCCGGTGGCCCCTCATCATTGCCGGCCGCGGCGCCCGCCACGCTAAATCGACGATCGTGGATCTGGCCAACACCACTGGAGCACTGCTAGCCACCTCGGCCGGAGCGCACGGGTTATTCGAAGACCAAGAGTTCAATATTGGTGTCCTGGGACGTATCTCGACACCGGCCACCGCCGAGCTGGCCCGCAATGCGGATGTGATCGTTGCATTTGGCTGCGCGCTTGATGATTGGACCACCCGAGACGGCAAGCTCATCGGCCCCAATACCCTGTTGATCCAGGTCGACACATCGCCCTGGGCGGTGGGACGCTTCGCTGCGGTGTCACAGTCGCTGATCGCCGACGCCCAAGCGGTAGCGATTGCGTTGGATCTGGAGGTCAACAAGCTGCTGGCCGAACCCAAAGTCGGGTATCGGACCCAAGAAACGGTCGAACACTTGCAGTCCAAGTACTGGAACTCCCGGCCAATTCCAGAACACCAGCTACGCGAAGATACGGTAGATGCCCGAGCATTCTTAAATCGACTCGAAGAGGTTCTCCCCACCCAACGCACGGTCATCGTGGATCAGTCACCCCAGGCAGGGTATGCCACCAGTTACCTGCGGGTACTCGATCACCGGGGCTACATGTTTTTTCCATCCGGTGCCGTGGTCGCCGGGATGGGTGCATCGATCGCACGCGATGACCGGCTGATCGTCGTCGTGACCGATGAATCCGGGCTGATGGATGCGCTCACCGATTTCCGCACGGCTGTCGAAAATCTGCAACGCGGCGTTTTCGTGGTTTTCCAGCAGGAAGCGCCGGTGGTTGAAATGGCCCGCTACTACGGGCTACCGGTTCATGAGATCACCGGCCTGGAGCAACTGACTGCGGATATGTTCATTTCCGGTGTGGTGGTCTTAGCCGTGCAACAACAGTAGAGCCCCGTCAGCGAAGGTATTTGCACACCACAGGTGAACATGCTGAGCTGAGACTATGAGCACCGTTGCACTGTCGATTCTTGACCGCGCCAATACTCGGATCGTTGACGGCCACACCGTTAGCGCACGACAAATATTTGCCGAGGTCACCGCGCGGGCCCAAGCCGCCGAACAGCTGGGCTATCACCGCTTCTGGGTCGCCGAACACCACTCGGTTCCGGGTATTGCAGGCTCAGCACCCACCTTGCTAATCCCCCATGTGGCGGCGGCCACGTCGCACATTCGTCTGGGCACCGGGGGCATCATGGTGCCCGGTCACCAGCCTTTAGTGATTGCCGAGCAGATCGGTACCTTGCAGGCGCTGCTGGGCTCTCGATTCGATGCCGGGTTGGGCGCGTCGGTGGGATTCACCAAACCCGTACGTGCCGCATTACGTCAGCCCGATAACGCCAAAAACTCTTATCCCGACGACGTCGATCAACTCATCGCCTATTTAGATGGCACCGGCCAGATCACCGCCTACCCGCAGGATGATTCACAGACCGATCTGTTTGTGCTCACGGGTGGCGGCTCGGCCGAGTTCGCCGCACAACGCGGCATGGGCCTGGTACTGGGTGGACCGGCCGTGACCAGCGGGCTCAAGGCCACCCCAGACACCAATGCGTCCGTTGCGGCCTATCGAGAAAACTTTGCGACCTCACCGCAGCGCCAGCAGCCACCCCATGTCATCGCCTCGGTCAATATTGCCGTGGCAGAAAGCCACGAGGCCGCCAAAGACCTGGTGTTATCCGAGGCCTGGGCGCTCACCAGATCCCGCAGTGTCGGGGTTTTCCAGCCGCTCGAGGACCCTGCCAGCATCCGATTGACACACCCCTCACAGCAAGAACAGCGCCGACTCGACCGAGCACTCGCCACCACCATCTACGGGACCCCGAACGATGTCGTCGAACAAATCCACCAGGTGCTGGCCTATACGCAGGCTGATGAGGTGATGGTCACCGGCAATATTTGGGATCCAAAGAAACAGCTTGCGTCAGATCAGTTACTTATAGAAGCCTGGCGTGCTGCGGCAGGCTAACGGGTTTTCGGCCGATCGGTGACTTCACCGGTCGGTGAGACGGCTTCGGCAATTCGGGCCGCAGCCTCCCCCAGTGCACGGGATTGTTCCTCGGTCAGCTGGTCAAAGATCGCCTGGTGGACGGCCTCGACGTGGCCGGGAGCCATCTCGACAACTTTCTGCATACCTGCATCGGTGAGTTTGCCCAGGGTATACCGACCGTCTTCTGGATCTGGGATGCGTTCGACCCAGCCGGATTTCATCATCCGGGAGATGACGCGCGATAAGTGCGACAGCGTCATATTGGTGATGCTGGCCAGCTCAGACAAGCGGATCTGGCGATCCGGGGCTTCAGAGATCTGCGACAGCGCGTAGTACTCGTAGAGACTCAAACCAGTATCCTCGCGCAATTGGGCGTCGAGCTTGACCGGAAGCCAGGTCATCAGCGACCACACAGCACGCCATGTATAGTCTTGATCTTCGGTCAACCAGCGGGTTTCGGGTGTGTCAGACATGACACCAACCCTACATTACTTGACGCAGAAAGTTACGGCGGTCAGGTGGGCCTACATAGCGCGAAGTTGATTGACCTTGCACACGATTTTGATGCCGCTTGTGGATCACCACGGGTGTGCACTGGTAGCGAACGATAGGCGGTGTCTGAGCAAGCTTGCCTTGACCTTGCTCCGGTTGACTCGCAATACTGGTGTGCAAATGAGTGAAACCAAAGGTCTAGAAATTAACTGGCTCGGGGCAACAGGTTCCGCCCTCGGGTCTGTCACGTCAGCTGTCCTGCTGTCCACGCTCGGGGCCTCCGGTACGGTCATCGGAGCGGGGCTCGGAACGCTCATCATTGGTGTGGGCGGCAGTATCTACGCCTACTATCTCCAGCGAGCGAAATCCAATATTGAAAAAACGGCGGACAAGGCCAAACGCACTCGTCGGTTCTCGAAACGCCCAAAGGACCAGCTCGCGGACAACGCACCGATCACCGCTCAGAAGGATGCTACCCACGCTATTGGTGCAGCCCGTGCACAGTCTGCAAAACCCGGGTTGAAAGACGTGCTGCGGGACATGCCGTGGAAGCGTGTCGCATGGTGGGTTGCTGGGCTCTTTGTTGTGACGATGGCGATCATCTTGGTATTCGAACTTGCAACCGGCCGTCCGGTATCGTCCTACACCGGTGGGACCAGCCCGGCTAGCAGCGGCACGTCATTCACCGGGGTCACCGATCCGGCTCGCGACGATCCCGAATGGACACCAGATCAACAGCACCAGCCGGGGATCCAAGACCAGTCTGAGATACCGCAGCCCACGCAAGCACCGACCGACGGCGAGGAAGACTCTGTTGTTCCGGAAAATGAACCCACAGCAGCACCAGAAGCGCCTCGTGAGCTGCCCCAGCAACAACCCGAGCAGGCCCCACAACAGGCACCCCAGCAGGCGCCTGTGCAGGAAGAACCTGCCGAGCCAGTTGACTAACGTGGGCTGGTCCGTCTAGCACTATCTGCCACGTCAGCAGCTTCCAGATACATCGACCCCAGTGCCACAATGACCAGGCAACTGGGGTCGATGCATTTACGAGGTTGAACGCTAGACTGCGGCGTTGGCGCCGAGTTTATAGCCGGCACCGATGTGGTTTTCTGGGAGACGGTCGCCACGGCCAAAGAGTTTGTGGCGTAGCGTGCCGTCGGAGTATTCGGTCTTGTAGCGACCGCGCTCTTGCAGCTCCGGGACAACGTATTCTACGATGTCTTCAAATGTGCCCGGAGTGATGTGGTAGGCCAGGTTGAAACCATCAACATCCGTCTCATCCTGAATCTTGATCAATTCTTCAGCGACCGTTGCACCGGATCCAATGAGCACCGGACCGAAGCCACCCACGCCGGTCCATTCGGCAAGCTTGCGAACAGTCCACTCCTCGCCGTCACCGGAGGCTTTCCGGAAGGTTTCGGCAGCAGACTGGATGGCGTTGGATTCGATATGACCGATCGGGGCATCGAGATCATATTTTGCAAAGTCCGTACCCATCCACCCGGACATCAGTGCCAGCGCGCCTTCAACATCTGCGTATTGGGCTAGCTCGCGGTATTTCTCTTGGGCTTCTTCATCGGTGGCTCCGGTGATAATGGTTTGCATGCCAAAGACCCGAATATCATAGGGGTCACGGCCTACTTCAACCAGTGCCTGACGGGTCTTGGCGATCGAACCCGCCAACAGCTCATAGGTCGGTGAGTTCAAGAACGTGGCTTCAGCGTGCTTCGCGCTGAACGCGCGCCCACGAGTGGAGGCACCGGCCTGGTAAATGACCGGGGTGCGCTGTGGCGATGGTTCAGTCACCGCTGCTCCTGGCACCTTGAAGAATTCACCATCATGTTCAATGTTGTGCACTTTGGTGTGGTCCGTGAAGACGCCGGTCTCACGGTTGAACTGTACGGCGTCGTCTTCCCACGAACCTTCCAACAGCTTATAGATGACTTCTAAGTACTCATCGGCATGATCGTAGCGACGGTCGTGTTCCATCTGGTCATCGTTGCCCATGTTGCGGGCCGCCGATGGTAGATACCCGGTGACGACATTCCACCCCACGCGGCCGTTGGTCAGATGATCCAGGGTGGCCAGACGACGGGAGAACGGGAAGGGGTGTTCATAAGCCGTACCGGCGGTGACGCCGAAACCAAGATGCTCGGTCACGGCTGCCATCGCTGAGACCAACAAGAAAGGGTCATTGACGGGTACCTGAGCGCCGGATTGCAGCGCAGCATTCGCGTTGCCACCGTAGACGTCATAGGGGCCCAAGACATCAGCAATGAACAGGCCATCAAACAGGCCCTTTTCTAGCGTCTGCGCCAGGTTCATCCAGTAGGACAGTTTGTTGTAATCGCGTGATTGGTCCCGCGGGTGACGCCAGAGACCTGGTGATTGGTGGCCGACACAGTTCATGTCGAAGGCGTTAAAGAGGATTTGACGTTGTGATGACACGATGAGTTCTCCTTCCATCGGTTCTGGCGGTAGCACCTTCCCCTACAGGGTGGTTGCTGCGGCGTCGTCGAGCCAGATCTCTTAGCCGCTCTGGATGGTTTCCACTACCGATTCAAACACATGTGTGACCAACATTGCCAGTCGCATCGTCACATTGTTGCGCAGCACATGGTGCCGCGGTCGTATACTCAGTCGGGTCAATTTGTACGAAAGGTAACAACATGTCAACGCAAACCACAGGTCAGCAGCCGGTTAAACTGGCCAAAACGCTGACCAATATCGACGCGCTGGCCTTAGGCTTTGGCGCCATGATCGGTTTCGGTTGGGTTGTCCTCACGGGCGGCTGGATTGAAAACGCCGGCACCATGGGGGCCGTGGTGGCCATCCTGGTCGGTGGCGCGATCATGGCCGCCGTCGGGCTGGTTTACTCGGAACTCACCTCGGCCATGCCATTGGCCGGCGGCGTGCATCAGTACGTGTTGCGCGGCTTGGGTCCGCGTTTCGCGTTCATCGGTTCGTGGGCGCTGGTGGGCGGCTACGTCACGATCGTCGCCTTCGAAGCCGTCGCGTTCCCACGCACCGTGGCCTATATTTTTCCCGAAATTAACGCGATTCCACTGTGGGACGTGGCCGGTCATACGGTGCATCTGACGTGGGCGATGATTGGCGTGATCGGCGGCCTGGTGATTACCTGGCTCAACGTGCGCGGCGTCAAACAGGCCTCAATTGCCCAAAACTTTACGGTCATCTTCCTGCTGGTCGTCGGTGTCCTGATGATCTTCGGCTCGACCACCCGCGGCCAAGTGTCAAACATGGAGCCGTTGTTCACCCCGGGTACCGCCGGGTTCTTCACCGTGCTGATCGCCATCCCGTTCCTCTTCATCGGTTTCGATGTCATCCCGCAATCGGCGGAAGAAGTCAACGTCCCGGCGCGCAAAATCGGCCGCCTGGTGATCATCTCGGTTGCGATGGCCACCGCCTGGTACATCATGGTCGTGGTGACGACGTCGTCGGCAATGGGTGTCGAAGAACTGGCACAAACCGATATCGCCGTCGCCGATGCGTTCGGTACGCTGTTCAATTCCCAGGTGATGGCCAATATTCTCATTGCCGGTGGGATTGCCGGGATCTTGACCTCGTGGAACTCGCTGTTGCTCGGCGCTTCCCGCCTGGTGTACTCGATGGCCAATACCGGCATGCTGCCAGCCTGGTTTGGCACACTGCACCCGAAGTACAAAACCCCGGCCAACGCCCTGTATTTCCTTGGGGGCCTGTCGCTGCTGGCACCATTCTTCGGCGAAAACATGCTGACTTGGCTCGTGGACTCGGGCGCACCATCGATCATTATCGCTTACTTTATGGTCTCGGTGATCTTCATCGTGCTGCGTCGTCGCGACCCTGACATGTCCCGTCCACTACGGATCGGTGGCGCCGGCCGAGGCGGCGAGATCATCGGCTGGGCTTCGATCATCCTGACCGGCGTGCTATTTAGTGTGTACCTACCCGGCATGCCATCAGCACTGGGGTGGCAGCCGTGGCTAATCTTTGCGATCTGGTGGGGCATCGGCGCACTGTTCTTCTTCAAAGTGCCCACGGGTGTCACACCCGGCCCGGATGCCGGTCAGCGCGTCCTGGAAATCGTGCAAGAACGACGGCGAGCGAAACAAAACTCAGAGCGCTAACGGGCTGAACCTACGTTGAACCGGCGTGGTGCCCTAGCCTGTTTTCAGGTAGGCACCACGCCATTTTTACATCCTATGACGCCTCGCAGCATGGCCGTATTTTCACTTTGGCTTGCACTATGACTATGCTAGATGCGGTAACCATCCAGAGCGACTGAGAGACTTGGCTCGTTGACGTCGCAGCAACCACCCGCACGGGCAGGTGCTAACGCCAAGAGTCGATGGAGTGAATTTTTCATGACTCATGCAAATACCTCTGCCGTGGTGTGCCGCAATGTTGGCCGTGCTTTCGGGACCAATGGCACCAGCCGTCAGATCCTGACCAACATTGACCTGGAGATCGCCGCCGGGGAGATCATCTCGATTATTGGGGCTTCCGGCTCCGGGAAGTCGACGTTATTGCGCGCCCTGGGCGGGCTCGATGTGGGATTCACCGGCGAAGTGCTCATCGATGGCACCGCGGTCGCGGCCTACGATCCGCGCTGTGCGATCGGTTTCCAAGAGCCACGTTTACTGCCGTGGGCAACCGTGACCGATAATGTCGCGATCGGCCTGCCCGAAGGCACACCCAAATCAACGGCTACCGCTCGCGTGGCCGAACTCCTTGACCTCGTCGGTCTCGCGGAGGCCGCCGATCACCGGCCGCGTGAGATCTCCGGTGGGATGGCCCAGCGCGCTTCCCTGGCTCGGGCCATGGCACGCGACCCAGAGATCCTGCTGCTTGATGAACCCTTCGGCGCGCTTGACGCGCTCACCCGCATCAAGATGCAGCAACTCCTACTCGACGTCCACGCCCAAACCGGCACCACCACCGTGATGGTCACCCACGACGTCGACGAAGCCCTGCTGCTCTCCGACCGGATCGTGTTACTCGACGCCTCACCCCACACTGAAGGCGCCACCATCGCCAACATTTTTACACCGCCCGCACCTCGCCCACGCGCCAGCCACGACCCGGCTCTGGTCGTGCTGCGCGAAGCACTCCTTGCTGGCCTTGGTGTTGAACCACTTGCATCCTCGAAAGGTTAATCATGTCACTTCCACGTAAAGCGCTCACCTCAGCCATCCTCGCTGCAGCACTGGCGCTGACCGCGTGCGCTGGAGAAAATGCCGACGCCGATACCAACGCGGCTGACGCCGAGACCCTGCGCATCGATTACGCAACCTACAACCCGCTGTCGCTGATCATCAAGGAGCAGGGCTGGTTGGAAGACGAACTCGACGGCGACGTCGAATGGGTCTTCTCCGCAGGCTCCAATAAGGCCAACGAAAACCTCCGTGCCAACGCGATCGACGTGGGCTCCACCGCAGGCTCGGCAGCTCTGCTTGCCCGGTCGACCGGCACCCCGATCCAGACGATCAGCGTGGTCGGCAACGTGGAATGGACCGCCCTGGTGGTGCCGAAGGATTCGGATATTGAATCCGTAGCAGACCTCGAAGGCCGTTCGGTTGCTGCGACCCGCGGCACCGACCCATACTTCTTTCTGGTCCAAGCCGTAGAAGAAGCCGGTCTGGACCTATCGGATGTTGAGGTTCAAAACGTACAGCACGCCGACGGTTTTAGCGCGCTGAATAACGGCTCGGTCGACGCCTGGTCCGGTCTGGACCCCATCATGGCCGGTGGTGAGGCCGACACCGAATTCCTCTACCGCAATGTGGATCTGAACACCTACTCATTCCTCAACGCCACCGAAGAGTTCATCGAAGAATCCCCCGACGTCGCCCAAGTTGTCGTCGACACCTACGAGCGAGCACGCACCTGGGCGCTGGAAAACCCAGAAGAAACCGCCCAGCTACTAGCCGACGAAGCCGATATCGAACTCGACGTCGCAAAGATCGTGATCGAAGAACGTTCCGGTTTTGACATCAGCCCTGTCCCAGGTGATGAACAAGCCGGCGTCCTGGCCGCTATTGCCCCAATCTTTGTCACCTCAGGCGATGTTGACAGCCAAGAAGATGTCGACGCCGCCCTGGAAACGCTCTTTGCCCCACAATTTGCTGAACAGGCCAGTGCGGAGTAACCCATGACAACGCTTGAACAAACGGAACGTCTTCTCGAGACCACGTCACCAGCAACCCCACCCGACACAGACGGGACAGGCACAGCCCTGAACACCACGAACCCGGCCGATACAACCCGATTCATCGATCGCAAAGGCGTCAAGCCGGCCGTCGGTTTCCTCGTACCGGTTGTGCTGCTGGTCGCCTGGTGGGTCGTCGCCGCAGCCGAAGTCTTCACCGCCGTCCAGCTGCCCCCACCGGTCGCCGTATTCGAAGCCGCCGTCGGTCTTATCCAGCGCGGGGACCTGTGGTCACACATCGGCATCTCCGTCCAACGCGTGCTACTTGGTTTTGGTATCGGTGCCGTCCTGGGCATGATCTTCGGCGCCATCCTTGGACTATCTCGCTGGGCTGATGCCCTGCTGACTCCCCTGCTGGGGGCCCTGCGCGCCGTGCCATCGCTGGCCTGGGTCCCGCTGCTGATCCTGTGGATGCAAATCGGTGAAGACTCCAAGGTCACGCTGATCGCCATCGGCGCGTTCTTCCCGGTGTTCACCACGCTCTACGCCGGTTTGCAGCACGTCGACCCGCACCTGGTCGAAGCCGGCCGCGCGTTCGGGTATAAGGGCTTCCGCCTATTCAAAACCGTCCAGCTGCCCGCCGTCGTCCCATCTATTTTCTCGGGCCTACGTCTAGCACTGGCCCAAGCGTGGCTGTTCCTGGTGGCCGCCGAACTCATCGCCTCATCCATGGGACTGGGCTTCCTGCTGACCGACTCCCAAAATAACGGCCGCACCGACCGCCTCATCCTGGCGATCATCTTGTTGGCCGTGCTCGGCAAGATCACCGACACCCTGCTGGGCCTAGCAGAAAAACGTGCCATCGCCCGCTGGACCTAAACTCGGCCATTATTAACCAACGACGCCGTCCGGAGTTTTCCGGACGGCGTCGTCGTACTTTGTGTCGGGGCCGTCATGCGGCAGGGAGTTAACCGTTGACGGCGACGGTATTGGCCACCGCAGACTTCACGCGGCTCGGTGCGGTTTCTTTCAGCCGGATTATACCGTCTGAGGTATCCGTGGGGTCGTATTATCCACAGGTCACTTCGCTGGACCGTATCTGTCCACATCCCGCAGGCTACCGCCCAGCCGAACTGCGCCCCTGTCTAGGCTGAATATCACAGCATCACCCGCGAACTGCTCAGTAGGTGAACACGGTGGTAACCAAGATGCCTGACACACAAGAGCTCTTATCTGATGACCAATTGAACGAGCTATCCATAGGTCAGATACAGGCCCTTCACTTGCGACTAGCCCAAGCTCAGCAGGCCAGGTTGGCCGATCCCCATGCCTATGAGCACTTCGCACGGCATGCTGTAGCAACCGGAGCCGATTGGAATACCACCTGGGCAGCGGAGGAGTCCGTACAACAGGATAGCGCAGACCATGAAACGAGCGCGTCGCAGCCTGTCTCAAAAGGTAAGTTCGCAGGCCCTACCCCGGTCGCGCCCGAAGCGTTTTACGATACTTTGCCGGGGCTCGTCGATAACTTCGTGACCACTATGCGACTGTTCGATGCCATGCTGATCGATGTGTCGCGAATCGTCGAGCATGCGTATCGACTCGATCGCGATACCATGCTTGGCATTCCCGCAAGCGTCGACTTATTCAAAACTGGTAAACGCTGGTTGGCCCACCGCTTTGGCGTTGATACTCGCAATATCACCAAGTACTTCAACCGCGCCGAACTGGTGACCGGGAAACAAGCGCGCTTTGACGGCGTCACAAAGGATCCGCTCTTTCCAAAGATGGCCCAAGCCTATGCTGCTGGGACAATTCCATCCGAGAATATGGATCGCATGTCACAGGTTGCCAACCAGTTCTACGATTTCTATCACGCGGTGGGATTAGATAAAAGCAACGCGACCGATATCTTACAGACCATGGATCCGATCTTTACCGATGCAGCCCAGCAGATGACGCCTCAGGAACTGTCACGGCAATCCACAAAGTGGCTGCAGCAGATCGCTCACATCGTTGACCCCGATGGTCCCCCACCAGAGCAACGTCTCACCAAGACCAAGAACTCGCTAACGACTCGAATAGTCAGCGGAAAACTTCGCATCAACATCGTCACGGATGTGGTCAACCTAGAGCTCATTGAAGCGCTGATCTTGGCCGGGCTCAACTTCAAGTCCAATCAGCATAAATTCCGTTCAAACACCAGCGAGCAGCATGACGCTTCGAATGGTACAAACGATCCGTCGTCAACCGAACACCATGATGACGCCGCCCAAGAAAGCGCCCCAGAACCGGAGCCAAGCGCTGCCTCAGCTAGCAATGACGGACGCTTTGGTGATTTCGATTCCGACGGCTCTACCTCGTTTGAGGATACGGTCTCCGCTGAAGAACGGCTAGGGCAATTTCACCAGCACATGGATGATGCGGTTGACGACGCTGAAACCTTTATGGAAACTCAAGATGGCGAAAAGGTCTCTCGGGAGCAGGTACGCACGCTCGATCCGCGCAGCCGCGAGGAGAAAGCTCACGATATTTTCTTCACCATCCTGAAGGCCCAGGGCAAACGCTCCCCTGGAGCCGAAGGAATGGCCGAATATAAACGTGCACCATCGATTCTATGGACCGTCATGGATTACCAGACCCTCATCGATATGCTCCGCGACACCCTCCCAGAAACTTATCGTCTCGATGATGACTACCGGCGAAACCCGGGGATGGCTGGTTTCAATCCGAAACCACCGCCACGCTTCGAACCGTGGCAGGCACTCATTAACGACAACCTTCCGCCTGACACCAATGACCCTGAAGCATTCTTTGGAGCAGATCCACTGTTAGGTAGGTACTGGTCGAATACCGCAGACCCTCCAGACGACCAGCCGGACAGTTCCCTTGAACCGACACCTCCGCACGCACAACAGCGCGGTCACCCGTATGTGTCGCATCGCTACCAGACGGGCAGCATCTCACCCAGCGCAGTACTCAAGGATCTATGCGACGCGAAAGTTATCCCCGCCGTTTTCGACCAAGCTGGCGTGCCATTATTCCTCGGCAAAGGAAAGCGACTCTTCAGCGATTATCAAATCCTAGCGGCCGCAATGCTCGGTGGCTGTCGAGGCCCTGGGTGCCGTGTCCCTCCCGTATGGACGGAAGGCCACCATGCCATCTATTGGGGCGACGGCGGTGGCACCAATACCACCAACCTCATTTTGTTATGTAATGCCTGTCACGACCACGTCCACCAAGGGGTCTGGTCACCAACGTGGGATGACCACGGTGTCCTCTATTGGATCCCCGCCCCGTGGCTTGACCCAAGCCAGACACCGATACGAAACACTTACTGGGATGACTAACTGCCACCACTGACAGCGTCCGTAGAATTGCCGGTAACCTTCGAACTTGGGCACAAGTTGGTTGTTGAACCATCGAAGAACGGCCCATCGGAAGATAAGCACGATGCGCTGCTACCGTTCGTCAGAACAACTCGTAGAGGCGGAGCGATGGACTGCTGGAACACTTACTTTCGCTCCCGCCGCCCATATACTTTTAACCATGGTTGATTCGACCGCTTCCCCTGATGTGCTGGTCGTGGGTGCTGGCCCCACGGGCCTGACGGCAGCCCTTGCGGCCATCCAAGCGGGCATGACCGTGCGAATCATCGATCAACGAATCGAACGCACGCAGTATTCCAAAGCGCTGGTCACCCACGCACGCACCATGGAAATTTTTGCCGCGTTGGGCATAGCCGACGACGTCGCCGCTGCCGGTCGCGAGTTGAAAGCCCTCAATCTCCGTGGTTCATTCGGCGTCCGCGGCCGGGTTGCACTGGACGAGTTGGACTGGGGCGATACCGCCTATCCGCACTGGCTCATCATCCCCCAATTCGAGGTGGAAAACCTATTAGAACAGGCCTTGGCCCGCCATCAGGTCGCGGTGGAATGGGGAACTCAGCTCACTGGCCTGCAGCAATCGGCTGCGTCGGCGACGGCGAAAGTATCGACACATGACCAGCCCAAGACCGTCACCTCATCATGGGTTGTCGGTGCCGACGGCGGCCACAGCACGGTGCGCGCCAACATTGGTTCTAAATTCAAACGCGCCGAGGCCGAAGCGTCATTCATTCTCGCGGATGCCTATACCACCGCACACCTACCCGACCGAGAAGCCCAAGCTGTCCTCGCCCCTGAGGGCTTCCTCTTGCTCATCCCGTTGCCGACGCACGGGTTGTGGCGTATCGTGGCGCATCTGCCGTATGTCTCTGAAGATTCGGCCGAGCCGATTAGCCCAGAGCTACTCGATGGGCTCATTGCGTCGCGCGCCCGCATTCACTTTGGCGCCCACGATATCGAATGGACCTCGCGATTCTCGCCCTCCTACGGCATTGCTTCCCCGTTGCGCTCAGGCAGGGTATTTCTGGCCGGCGACGCTGCCCACGTCCACAGTCCCGTCGGCGGGCAAGGCATGAACTTTGGGGTCCATGATGCGCACAATATGATGTGGAAACTGGCTCTGGCACACCGCCTGGAGTCAAAAGATGCCGCAAAACTGCTTGACAGCTACGAATCTGAACGGCGTCCGGTGATCGAGCGCATGGTGGCTCGGGTACAACGAATCACGACCCTGGTCACGGATTCCCGACGCGCCGGACGTCGCGTTTTAGGAACCGCGGCGCCCACGCTGTTGCCGCGCACTGCGGCCCGGCAATTCCTGGGTCAAACCATGGCCGGGCTCAATATCGCCTACCAGCACGGACCACTGGTGCTGGGTCGTGACAAGCTCTCCGGCAAACGTGCGGCCAGTGCCATCACCCGCCACCAGCCACCCGGCACCTGGTATTGGTATACCGACAACAACGCAGTCCAACTGATTCGGCCCGACGGCGTCGTCGCAGTTTCTGGCGCGACACGCCAGGAGGTCAACAAACGCATCGACCGCAATGCCCTACTCAAAACCATTCTTGACGTCGTGGCACCGACAAGCTGAGCGACTCTGAATCGCTAACGTGTCCTACCTGTGCGCGTAGGATCGAGCCATGGCTTCATTAGGATCTCGCATCGCAACGCAGCGCCACACCGCTGTGGAACAGCTCGCTCCGGCGCTCACCGACACCACACCCGTGTTGGGTGTGATCGATTACAACATCCTGGACCAACTGATTGAACTCGTCCACCAGACGTATTCCGAAGAATGGTTCCGGCCAGCTGTTTCTGTCGGAACGATCGGCATACCCGGGGTCCTAGAACATTTCCGCGCGCGTGGCATCGGCGTCTTAACAAGCTCGGCCGTCGAGCTCGAAATCGCTCGGCACAGTGGCTACCCGCTGGTAGACGTCATCCACAACGCCCCGGTCAAGACGCACACTCAGCTCCAAGATGTCACAGACGGTGCCGTGAGCTTCAGCATCAGTAACTTCGCCGAATTGGCCAGGGTGGATCAGCTGCTGCAGGACACCGAAAACTATGCGGGCACGATCGGGTTGCAGATCACCCCGCAAGCCTCAGCAGATGATAATGCCACGACCTTCGCACACGTAGGGATCGGGCTGCGGGATCACCGCAAAGATCTCATCGAAGTCTTCCTCGAACGGCCCTGGTTGACGCAATTACACGTGAGCTTTGATACGCCGCCCACCAGTCTGCAACAAACCGCTGAACAGGTTGCGGCGATCTATCAGTTCGCCGAAGATATTGAACACGCGGTCGGCGGCCCCCGCATCCAAGGACTACATTTTGGTGCGGGCGCGTCCATGCAGTCCGGTGACGAGGAACAGGATCCCGCACTGGATAATCATCGCTTCGTACACCAAGCGATGATCCCGGACCTGATGTACGGAAAATATCAGTTCACCATCGATTTCAGCGAATTTCTGACCGCCAGGGCCGGGATGATCCTGGCCCGGGTGGAATACACTAAAGACCTCGACGGCCGGATGATCGCTGTGGTGCACGCCGATGCTCAGCCACATCCCGAAACCAGTCGCATCATCGTCTTCGATGAACATGGCAACCACAAAGACGACTTCCAACAGTACTATTACGACGTCGCTGGTCCCAACGGGCTGGTCGCCCAGAGCGTGCCGCTACCCGCAGTTCAAGAAGGCGATGTGTTAGCGCTCCTCGATATCGGTGCTGCCGCATTTGGGCCACGCTCACACTTTACCGCGCCCATCTACGGCATTCGCGCCGACGGATTACTAACCGAATCCAGCGTGCTGTCCGCTGGCCGATCGACTCATGACCTCACGGAAGCCGCTGGGATTTATCAGCCCGAGAAGCTACTGCACTAAGCTCCGCGGCGCAATGTGACGGCGTCGTTTTTCAAATTCCATCGGAATTGCCTAAAGTAATGGGCGTAACCCATCCAGAGCGGCTAAGAGATCTGGCTCGACGACGCCGCAGCAACCACACATTGTGCAGGTGCTACCGCCAGAACCGATGGAAAGGTTAAATTCTTGACGCAATCCACCACCGCCCCCACCAACACGACCATTGTGCACCGCACCGGACTGGCCGCCAAACTGTTCGACGAACAATACGCGCCACTGCCCAATGGCCTACCCGGCCCCCTCCCCCGGGCCATTGTGGACGCCGCCGACCCAGACGTAAATCCCGGTCGCGCACCAGGCCTGGCACACCACCGCGACGACGCAACCGGCCAGCAGGTCGATGAGCATCACCGGATGGCCTACTGGGAAGCCGCCGGCCAACGCCTCACCTGGGACACCCCGTTTTCCACAATCCACTCCTGGACAAAACCCGACCCGGAAGCTGAAGCAGGCCCGGTGGCCCGCTGGTATGAAGACGGTACTTTGAATGTTTCGGTCAACTGCTTAGACCGTCACGTCGCTGCCGGTCACGGTGACAAAGTCGCACTGTATTTTGAAGGCGAACCCAGCGACCGCCGCGCCGTCACCTACCAAGACCTACTCGAAGAAGTGTCCCAGACCGCCCATGCCCTCACCGAGCTGGGTATCAAACCCGGCGACCGCGTGGTCGTCTACCTGCCGGTGATTGTCGAAACCGTGGTCATCGCTCTGGCCTGCGCCCGCATCGGTGCCGTCCATTCACTGGTCTTCGGCGGGTTTTCGGCCGATGCGTTGAAGTTCCGGGTCGAAGACACCGGCGCCAAACTGCTGGTCACCTCCGACGGCCAATTCCGCCGCGGCAAAGCCGTGCCCGTCAAGCGTGCCGCCGACGAAGCCGTGGCAGGTGAAAACAACATCGAACACGTGCTGGTGGTCAACCGCACCGGCCACACCGACATCCCCTGGACCCCAGGCCGCGATGTTTGGTGGGACGATATCGTCGCCAAGCAACCCACAACTCACGAGCCGGAATTTTTCGACGCCGAGCATCCGCTGTTCATCATGTACACCTCGGGCACGACCGGCCAGCCCAAGGGCCTGGTGCACACCTCCGCCGGTTACCTGGCCCACGCCTCGATCACCTACGACTATTTATTCTCGAATCCTGATGTGACCAAACGTGCCGACGACGTCCACTGGTGCACCGCCGATCTAGCCTGGGTCACCGCGCACACCTACGAAATGTACGGCCCGCTATCCAACGGCGCGACCCAAGTGATCTACGAGGGCGTACCCAACGCCCCGCACACCTCGCGCCACTTTGAGATCATCGAACGCTACGGGGTCACCAGCTACTACACTGCGCCCACCCTGTTGCGCTCGCTCATGGGCTGGCACGAATCCGGCCCCTCCGAGGAATACGATCTTTCCTCCATCCGGCTGATCGGTACCGTCGGCGAGGCCGTCAACCCCGAGGCCTGGACCTGGGCGCGCAACCACATCGGCCGCGACACCCCCGAGGGCGTGCCGATGGTCGATACCTGGTGGCAATCGGAAACCGGCTCGACCATCATTTCCCCGCGCCAGACCGACACCACGTTCAAACCTGGTTCCGGCTCACGTCCATTGCCCGGCGTCAACGTTGCCGTCGTCGACGACGCCGGCAACCCGTCGGAAGCCAACGAACAAGGCGTCATTGTCGTCACCCGGCCCGGCCCCGGCGCGGCACGCACCGTGTGGGGCAACCCGGCACGCTTCTACCATTCCTACTGGGATACCTACCACTGGGCAGAAACCGGTCGCGGCTGGTTTTTGGCCGGCGACGGTGCTAAAACCGACGACGACGGCGATATCTGGATTCTGGGGCGCATCGATGACGTCATCAATATCTCAGGACACCGCCTGTCGACCATCGAGATCGAGTCCGCGCTGGTGTCGCACCCGAACGTCATCGAAGCCGGCGTTACTCCGGTCCCCCATTCAAAAACCGGACACTGCGCGATTGCGTTCGTAGTGCCGCGCGGGGATTTCACCGACGACGCTGCCAAAGCCGAACTCACCCAGCTAGTCGCCAAGCAGATCGGTCCCGTGGCGAAACCAGCTGACATTGTATTTGTACCGGATGTCCCCAAGACCCGCTCGGGCAAAATCATGCGACGATTGCTTACCCAGCTCTACACCGGTGACACACTCGGCGATACGACCTCACTGCAAAACGAACCAGCCGTTGCCAAAATCGCTGAGGTACTCAAAAACCGTTAAGTTCAGGGCGTGGTGGCCGCGCGACCGTCACACCATGACAGCTTTGAGCGGTCCCACCAGGTCGCCGTGGGCGTCGTCGGCAAGCACCACGTTGTTGACTCCAAGCCATTGGGCCAGGACGTGCAGTTCGGCGCCCAGCTCGTTGACGACGGTGGACTCGTCCGGCCGGGTTGAATCCACAACCTGCGGGCCGGGTTGCTCTGCGTAGGCGGACGCCACGACGAGCGCTCCTCTGACGCGGTCATGTTTGAGATCGACGCGAGCCATCAAGTGTTCGCCTAGCAGAAACGGCAACACGTAGTAGCCATATACGCGCTTCGGTGCGGGCGTATAGATCTCCAGCCGGTAGTGCATGCCGAAGAGTTCAAATACACGACGCCGTTCAAACACCAACGGATCAAACGGCGCCAACAACGCCCGCGCCTGGACTTGCCGGGGCACCCGGGCTGCAACATGCATCCACATTGGCCGGTCCCACCCGGGCACCGTGACCGGGATGACTTCGCCGATGGTCTCCAGTGCTGCGATAGCTCGCCGGGTTTCGTCGTGTTTCAGTCGGAAGTAGTCGGCAAAACACCGGACCGTACCAATGCCGTGGGCTCGAGCTGCGATTCGGATCAGCTCGGTGATCGCGGCTTCTCGCGCTATCGGCGACTGGGCGCGCACCGCAGGCGGCAGGACTCGCTCGGTCAGGTCATACACTCGTTCAAACTGAGCGTTGCGACGGGCCGGGGTGAGTCTTGCCGTGTCGAATAAGATTTCCAAGGCGGTTTTGGCCGGTGTCCAGGACCAGCCCCAGTGGTGGCGCGGTCGATGGCTATGTTCCGGGTCCAGGTGGGCTTGGATGTCTCGACTCGTCAGTGGCCCGTGCTCGGCCACTACACTGTGCACCCGATCCAGTAGCCCCGGTTGTGCATCTTTGAAGCGTTCGATGTCCATGCGGCCCCAGCCCCGACGATTCCAGGTCAACAATGGGAAGGTAGTGGCGGGCACGTAAGAAGCTTCGTGGGCCCAGGTCTCTACTATCCGTCGCGGTGCGCGACCCGTTGCGCGATCCACCAGGGCAGTGTCATATGGTCCAAGCCGTGCAAACAACGGCAACAGGTGTGCTCGTGCCAGGACATTGACCGAATCAATTTGTACGACTCCGAGGCGTTTTACCGTATCGGTGATGTGCCGCAGTGTGACAGTTTCGGGCCGCTGACGATCCAGTCCTTGCGCTGCGATAGCGACACGACGGGCCTGGGCCAGGCTGAGTCTTCGCACCATTAGAACCCCGCCAACAAGGCAAACATATCATCGACGCTCACCCGCCGGAATGATTCGGTACGCACGAGTCGTTCTCCTTGTCGCCGTAGGCGTTGTGCAGCCTGCAAGCGAACCGCCTCACGGTCGACCTCGTCTTTGCGCTCCAAGACAGATTCAACCCACCGATCGATGTCAGCGGCAACCGAGGGGCCTGCACGGCCCATGGAGTCTGGTGCTGCTCGATATTTTTCTAAAATAGCTTCGCGGTCGAGGGTCCGAGGAATATTGGCTTCGAAAGATGGATGGTCAGATGACAAGACGACCTCGGCACCGGCACAACGACCGCTGGCGTGATAGACGAAGCACGAGGCTAGAAGGTTTCGGGCCGAGCCGATGTCTGCAAAAGTATTGGCACTGTCTTTGAGCAGTTCAGGATCACCCGGCGGACTGTCTGGCACCGCTAAACGTGTGATGCCGCGATCTACTATCGCTGCCAACAGGTCGGCCGGACGCGATGCATCACAGAAGACTTCTTTGCGTGGGGGCCAGAAATCGAACGAACTATGATCCCCGAATCGACCTCCGACGTGGAACATGTAAATTTCTGGGTACATCGGCTCGGCATCTCGGCGTGCGGGGTGGATGTCATAGAAATGCACAATGGCCGCTTGGATGAGCAGGCTCGCGCCGAAACTTCCGTACGGTTCGGTGATCAAGAATCCGTATCGGTCATGTTTATGGCCCTCGGGAAACAGCGCCTCGAGGTCAGCCCCCTGCTGGTGAATCGAGATCTGCAAGTTTTCTGGTCTGAGCTGATGTGCGACGTGCACGGTGTTCCTCCCAGCCCTCGAAGTCGACTATGAGTTGTGAGTCTAGGGACCGAAGGCAGATCATTCAATATGCAGCGGATGGTCCTCAGGAGACTCGACCACCGTGCGCGATCGATTCAAGTAAGGCTCTACGTCACGTCCGCAGTGGGTCAGGCGTGGGCAAGGGACCGGCGCAGAAATGCGAGCTGGGATTTGATGACTTCGTCAAAACGCTCCAAGAATCCGTCGAAATGGCCGGCCGAAAAGGTGCGCAGCTCAGCAATCGGCGCGCGTTGCGCTAATCGACGCATGGGCGATGAGGGCACCATAGTGTCGTGGGTAGCGAGTCCGATCCACAGCGGACAGGTGATGTATTTAGCATGCCGGATCGGGCGGATCCGAAACGGCGGCTGAGTCGGTTTGACGAGAATATCGTTGCGCCATAACGACTCTTCGGCACGTAAGGCCTCAAATCCTAGCGCAGCCTCTTGTTGATTGAACAAGGCCAATTGGCGAGATGGCGCGGTCACCGGCATCCGAATCGGTTCACGAATCCACGAGGCCCGAGCCGCTGCAGCCATACGGCGCAAGGAATTCCCTACGCCCGAGGCGGCAGAGAATTGCAAGCCGTCCAGAAATGGGCACAACGTCAGTACTGCTGCCACCTGTTTATCCTCAGCAGCCACGTTGATGACGTGTCCACCGCCAAAAGAAAACCCCCACAGGATGATCTGTGCGGGATCAATGCCCTGCACCGAACGCGCGAAGGCCACGGCGGCATGAATATCTTCGCGTTGCTGTTGGTAGTCAACCAGCTGACGGGGTTCACCCTCGCTATCGCCAAGGTAGCGGTAGTCAAACAACAGGGCGGCATAACCTGCAGTTGCGAATCGTTCAGCAAATCGAGGATATGCATCTTTCCGCGTCAGGTTCACACTCGGGGCCAATACGACGCAGGGCACCGCCTTCCGTGTGCTGAGCGGGCGATACAATGTCGCCGCACACCTCACGCCTTTAGAGGTGAAGGTTCGTTCTTCTGTTTGAAAATCGGCGTGCCGTTTCATGGGCGACTCCTGTCGGTTCCCAGATGCCAACCGGTGCGGTTCACCGATTGCGCCACAACGTCGAAGTTATCCTCATCTTACCTTGCACGAAATACGATAATGACGGGACCCGTCAGCAGGATCCCGTCATCATCGTGTGCAGTTTTCTATTTCGTCATGTTGTAGCTGTTGATTCCAGTCTGTGAGGTTAGCGAACTACGTCACGCTCATCGCGGTGTTTTGTATGCACACTGCGCGAGCCTGCGGCACCGGTCAGACCGGCAACCACTGCACCTACGAGTAGACCTCCAACAGCCCACCATGCACTGGCTGCAACATCGTCTTGAGCTTGCTGAGTGGTATCTTCAAGCTGCTGTTGCGTTTGATCCAGCTGCTGCTGATCCACTGGTGGGTCCTCGGCGGCTGCACCGAGATCCTCGGTGGTTACTGCACCACCTTCCACCGCGCCCTGGACGACGTTGCCTACCGCACCACCAAGGGTGCCAAGCACGCTGGTACCTAACCAACCGATGAGCACCAGGATCGCGACGATCGACGTGGCCCAGGTGCCAATCCCGTGGAGGAAACCAGCACGGACTGCGAGCGTTCCCGCTACGAAACCGGCGAGGGCTAGCGCTACTAACAGCGCTACCGCACTCCAGATGCCCACGGCCATGCCGCCGACTCCCTGGAATCCCAGGCCAATACTGACCAGTCCGAAGACGAACATCAGCGCGATAAAGGTGACGACACCTGCAAAGATTGCACCCCAGGAGACATTTGCACTGCCATGAACGCGCTCATCGGTGCCGATAAATGCATCACGGGCAGTATGGTCCGGGACGGGATCATGAGCGGTGGTGTACTCCCGAGTCGTGTGCTCACGAGGAGAACGTTCCTGATCGGGTTGGTGAGACACTGCCGATGCACCAGCAGCCTGCGCAGCGTGCTCACCACGTTCAGCTTCTGATCGCCTTCGAGGTTCGTCGCTACCGGGTGGATTGGTCTGAGTCATGATGACCCCTTTCCGTTCCAGGACCCTGTTTCAGGTCGATGTGAATCTTACGAACTTCCCAGTCCACCAATTAGCGAGTGGTACCACGACGATCAGTGTCACCGTCAGTTTCGACGTCAATTTCTTCCTTACGGACGTCGCCTTCAACAGTTTCGGTATCTACAACCTTGCGTTTGCCGACGTTGACCTTTTCGGTGGCAACGGTTTCTTTGCCAACGACCGGGCGTTCTTCATGCAGGGTGATAGTTTCTTCTACTTCCCCGGTATCGTCGATCGTCCCGGCGCGTGCCGCAGGTGAGCTTTCGTCAATTTGTTCGCGTTCAACGACGAGCTCTTCGCGTTCTACTGGGACCTCAACTTGTTGGCGTTCGGTTACGACGCGTTTGCGCAATCGAGCTTGACCAACGACACGCTCTTCTTTACCTACTACCAGGTGCTCTTCGTGAGCGACAGCTTGCTCGCCGACATCCTGGCCAGCTGCAACGCCTTGAGTATCGGCGGCTGGGGCGCCAGCGATGCCTTCTGTATCGCGAGTCGGAGCGGCAGTACGGTCGGCTCCGAAGTCGAGGCTGTAGTATTCAAAAATCTGGCGCTCTTCGGATGGTTCGATGTGACCGTCCGGATCAACATTTGGAGCGTCTTTGATGAAGTCCTTGGTGTATGGGACCTTCAGATCGCCATCGGCAATCCGGTTTGCGGCCTCAAGCGGGACAAACGTCTCCTTCATGCCAAACAGTCCGGTAGCGACAGTGATAAACCGCGGTTCTCCGGTCTGATCATCGAGGTAAACCTCTTTGACGTCTCCCACCTTGTCGTTGTTCTGGTCGTAAACGGTGGCACCGTCGATGTTCTCTAGATTGAAGTTGTTAGTCATTGTCATGCACTTCCTTTCTGAGATGCTGGGCCAATGCGGATCACGATTGGCCCTTGGTTGCGACTCTAACGGCCGAGTTTTTCACTGACAACAGCCGTTTGCCTCTTGGTTTTCGCAGCGATGAATCGTGTGTTACCGCCACGGATAGCCTGATAATGCGCTGTGCATCGCGCGGAGTCGCTGGGGCTACGAGATAAAATCATTCCAGGTGTGAACCCTAGGATTCGCTGGCGGTATCTTTGACATGGCGTGCAGCTCGTTGTGAATCGTCTTTGAGGTCTTGAGCGTGGCTTTGGCCTTCCTCTTTGACGTTTTGTACACTCTGGGAAGCAGTGTCCTTCACTGCTTGTGCAGCCTGCTGAGCCTGTGGTTTCAGGTGCTCACCAGCCTCCTGCGCAACGGACTTCGCTTCATCAACCAGTGGTTGTGCGCGATCTTTGACCTTTTCAGCAGCGTCTTGCTCTGTGCGAGACGCCGGGATGAGCGAGGCGGCTAGCCAACCTGCCCCAAAGGCAATGAGCCCGGCGGCCAAGGGGTTACCACGGGTCCCAGAACTGATTTTGTCTGGGAGAGTTTGGACGGCTTCACCCGCCTGGTGCGCCATATCTTGCGCTCGTTCACCGGCTTGCTGCAGTGCACCAGAGTCACTGCCGGCGTCCTCATCGGGTGTGCCCATGATCGACTCGCGAACATTTCTGACACGGTCTCGAACGCGATCTTTTTGACGTTCTACCACTTTTGTCGGATCGACCTTTTCGGCGAGCGCATCAACATCTTGGCCAAGTGCGGCTCGGGTCTGTTCAATATCGGTTCGAATTTGCTCAGGATTGTTACTCATGGGGTCTCCTTCCTGGGATCAATGGTCGCAGGGATCTCTTCGAGGGTCTCCTGTGTCTTCGGCAGACCTTTGATCTGTTCGAGTTTCTTCTTGCCAACCATCACCAGAATTGCCGCGATAATGGCCCATACGACGGCGACGATAAGTGCCGCCCAACCGAGGTGCATGACGCTACCAAGGGCCCACATCAGGGCCGTCGAGAGGAACAGCAGCACAAAGATCGCTCCGATGGCTGCTCCAACTAGCATGCCGATACCGGCGCCTGCCTGTTTGGCAGACTCGGTGGCTTCGGCTTTAGCTAACTGGATTTCTTGGCGAACCAGGGTGCTGAGGTCTTTGGATAACCGGGCGAACATTTCGCCTAGTGATTCGTTTTCGGCCCGGCGTTCGGCCCTGGTATCGGGTGCTTCAGTGGCACCTGTGGTGATATCACGTGCGGCTCGATCCGGATGGCCGGCATCAGATACGTGCCGGGAATTCATAGGCGACCTCCCAAATCTGTACGTGGGTGTTCTACATCTGGTTGAACACCGAGTGTTTCAGTCCCGCGCACCGGCTGGGTTGCCGAAGGGCGCGGAAGGTGGCGATCGGTGGTGCCACGGTGTTGGGGCGTTGAGTTGTCTTCGGAGCCGGTATCCCGAAGTCCGCGAGTGAGTCGACCGGCCAACAGCCCGGCACCGGCGGCCAGAAGTAAGAAGGTACCGGGACGGCGCGAGGCAAATCGACGGACGTCGTCCAACAGATCCGCAGGTTCTTTGGTCTCCAGATGCCGGGTCAATGCTTCGGCGCGATCGGCCACGGTAGAGACCGCACGAAGTACCATGTCCGACTGCGGGCTTTCGCCGCGGCTGATGCGCTGCAGGTCGTCAGTCACGGTGCGGGACTGCTCGGCTAAGCGTTGTTGCTGCGTCGAAGCTTGCACGCCGACTTCATCCTGAACCGACTTGCCCAATGATTTTGCCTGGGTCATCGCTTCGTCTTGTACAGCGTGAGCCTCGTCCTTGGCGGTGCCAGCCAAGTCACTGGCTGCCGACTGCGCGTGATCTTTGAGTCGATCCGCTTCTTGTCGGGTGGCCTCTTTGGGATCCTTACCGGTCCCGGTCGAAGCCAGGGGATTTGATGCTTCCGGATTCGTTGTCATAAGTGTTCCTCCGTTCTGATTCCGACGGCGTCTCCGTCGGTACCGTTGGGGTCACGAACAAACCGTGAATGTATCGCTTCCATTTTCGACACTAACGAAACGACTGTGCGTCCAAAACAGCTGTTGACCGACATTTTCTTAACTTCTTTGGATTCCGTCTGCAATTTTTCGACATTTCCCATGCTGGCATGGGTTTTCCGCATAATTCTCGAGAGCATTTTGCTCGTCCAAATCGTCAACATTTGTGCAATATTTGAGCGTATCCTGGGAGGTCAAGACTTGTTTCCCTCATACAGCGTAAAAGTTAGCTTAGAAAGCAGCATGTCAGACCAGCCCCGAACGACGAAACCTTTTGCCAATGCGTTCCAAATTTATGCGCCATCGCTTATCTATGCGATCGGACTGGGCGCGATCATGCCGGCCATCGCGGGAGCCTCAAGTCGATTTGGCGTCTCACTTGCCGTCGCAGCTAGTACTGTCACGCTGATTGGTATCGGCTCACTGATTGCTAATGCCCCGGCCGCTCAATTAGCTTCCCGCGCCGGAGAACGTCTGACCATGATCTTCTCAGCGCTAGTCGGCACGCTGGGCGTCACGCTCGCGTGGGCGATGGTGGCCGGCTGGTTTCCGCTTCAGCCCCCATCTGATTTCGTCGGCTATATGGTTGGCATTTTAATGATCGGGATGGCCGGGGCCGGCTTCAATCTGGCGCGGCAGTCCTATCTGGCGGTCGCGGTGCCCGTATCCCATCGAGCTCGAGCGATGTCGCTGCTGGGCGGCATGTTGCGCATCGGGTCATTCGTCGGACCATTTCTTGGCGCCCTGGTGCAGAGCTTTATGGGCATGCAGGGCGCGTTTGCCGTGGGGGCAGCATGCATGGGCATCGCCGTCGTCGTGTCATTATTCATTGAAGAGCTCGTGGAACCCAACACACCGTCGCACCTGGAATCGACGACGACCAACCCGATCGAGATCATCACGAACCCCACGATGACGTCACTGGCCAAACAACACTGGCGAGTACTGCTGTCCACGGGGCTCGGCGTGCTGTGTCTGGCAGCAATGCGAGCCTCGCGGACCGCGGTGATCCCGCTGTGGGCCGGGCATCTGGGGCTCAGTCCCGCTCACGCTTCGTTGATTTACGGGGTCGCCGGAGCAATCGACCTGGTGATGTTCTACCCGTCCGGGCTGCTCATGGACCGCAAAGGTCGCCGGGTGGTGGCCATATCCTGTTTAGCCGGGCTGGCGATCGGCACGGCAGTCGTGCCATTTACCGGCACCGCCGGCTGGCTCATGGTGGCCGCAGTGCTCATCGGGTTGGGCAACGGCTTTGGCGCCGGGATCGTGATGACGCTGGGTGCCGACTACTCCCCCGACATTGGACGACCGAAATTCCTGGCCCTGTGGCGGCTGCTATCCGACACCGGCACTCTCTCTGGTCCCCTGCTGATTTCGGCGGTTACCGCCGTCTCGACGCTCGCTTTTGGCATCTGGTCGATTGCAGTTCTGGGGTTTGTGGGTGCCGGCATCTTCGCGAAATCCCTGCCACCCGGGCCGGGATCGGTCGCCCGACAAACCGAGGCACCCACCAAACCTGGGAACTAGGAGAAGTCAGTGATGACGACGCGATTCACTTTCGGGTCGCGAATCATCTCGTAGCCTTGATTGACCTCGCTGAGTTTAATTTCTGCCGATACGAGATCGTCGAGGTTCAGACGCCCTGCTTGGTATTGCTCCACGAGCATCGCCATGTCACGCTTCGGCACGCCCGATCCCATAAACACACCTTGTACGGCCTTACGTCCGAAAGCGTTGTGCATAGGGACCGTGTCAAGCGTATCGGTAGGTGAACCCATACCGATCTGATAGAGCGTTCCACCGCGGTCTAACATGTCATAACCCTGCTGTGCCGTAGCGCCAATACCGACGACGTCGAAAACCGTACGCACACCGTATCCACCGGTCAATTCCTGAACGGCAGCCACGGGATCAGTTTCTGCAGAGTTGATCGTATGCGTTGCACCGAAAGCCTGAGCGGCATCGAGCGATTCTTGATTGACGTCGATCGAGATAATCTTGCCGGCACTGGCGAGTTTCGCACCCGAGACAACGTTCAGTCCGACGCCGCCAGCGCCGATAATGACAACGTCTTCACCGGGTCGAACTTTGGCAGCGTTCAGCACGGCGCCAGTTCCGGTGATCACTCCACAACCCAGTACCGCAGCTTGAGCGAACGGCATATCGTCCGGCAGTTTGACCAACATATTTTCGTGAATCAATGCCTCCTGCGCGAACCCGCCCAGTGCCATGCCTTGAGTCAGTGGCTGACCCTCAGCATCGGTCAACCGGGGTGCGTCGTCGGCACCGCGGACCGTGAGTTCTGGTGAACGACATAGTCCAGGCTCACCATCGAGACACTGTTCACATTTACCGCAAAATTGCACAAGGCAGGCTGCGACATGGTCACCAACAGCGAATTCGGTGACATTTGGGCCAATCGAGGTAACAACGCCCGCGACTTCGTGCCCGAGCACTGCCGGAGGCGGGTAGTTGACCGCTAGGCTCATCTCCATGTGGTCTGAGCCGCATAGGCCCGAGGCTTTCACCTCGATACGTACTTCTTGATCGATCGGATCGGCGATCTGGATGTCTTCTTCAACCCAGCCGGCGCCGAGTTCTCGCACAACCATTGCTTTCATGGCAAGATACCTCCATATTCATGCAAACGTGGTGTAGTCCACGTAACGTCACTGTAACGAACCTCTCTTCTCCTGCGCGTCCGGAATGCCGGCCCGTCAACAGGCTTGCACAGAATTCCAACAATCCTGCACGGGAGTGCTACTTAACCCAGGTCACATTCTGGCAATCTGGAATAATGAACAGGTCCCTCGGTGGACTACCAGACAAAATACGGAGGAATGCATGCCCACAACGCTGACGACACACGAAAACTTACTGGATGCCATCACTGTGGACGACGGTCACCCCATCTACGATCCTGCCAACGGCGAATTGATCGGCAAGACAAAAATGTCAAAACCGCAAGACGTCGATGCCGCCGTCGCGAAAGCCAAAGCGGCACAGCAATCGTGGGGTGCCCTCTCCCCTGCCGAACGTTCCGAATACCTCCACAAAGCCGCCGACGCGGTCAAGGCATCCGCTGAAGCTCTCGCACAGATCCTGGCCCGCGAAGTGGGTAAGCCACTGAACGGCCCGAATGCTCGTTTTGAAGCTGGCGCGTGTGAAGCCTGGCTGCGCGCCAACGCTGATTTCTCACTCGAAGACGAAGTTTTGGTCGATGATGAATCGGGCAAAGCAGTGTTGAGCTATGTTCCGCTGGGCGTCGTTGGAGCCATCGGTCCGTGGAACTGGCCGATGATGATTTCGGTCTGGCAATTGGCTCCATCGCTGCGGATGGGGAACACTGTGATTTTAAAGCCGTCCGAACATACTCCATTGTCTGTCCAGGCCTTAGTCGCGGTGCTGAACCAAGTCCTGCCCGAAGATGTTCTGCAAGTCGTACCCGGTGCCGGCGATATCGGTCAGGCGGTTTCGGAGCACCCTGACATCGACAAGATCATGTTCACCGGCTCGACCACAACCGGTCAAGCGATCATGCGAAGCGCCGCTGCAGATCTGAAGCGCCTGACTCTGGAACTGGGCGGCAACGATGCCGGTATCGTCCTGGACGACATCAATATCGAGGAAATGGCTGAAGACATTTTCTGGGGTGCGTTTATCAACACCGGCCAGACCTGTGCGGCACTGAAGCGTCTCTACGTTCCTGCCGCAATCTATGATGAACTCGTCCAGGCGCTTGGCAAAATTGCCGCCGAAACCCCGATGGGACAAGGTGTCTCCGAAGAAAATGTGTTGGGCCCGTTGCAGAACGAAGCCCAACGGAATATCGTGGCCGACCTTGTCGAAGAAGCCCGCAAAGCTGGAGCAACCATCGTCACCGGCGGTAATCCAACAGCCGATGAGGCAGGCTACTTCTACCCGGCAACTATCGTGGCCGATATTGACCAACAGAACCCGTTGGTGCAAATCGAACAGTTCGGGCCCGCCTTGCCGATCGTCAAATACGATAACCTCGATCAGGCCATTGAATGGGCTAACGAACTTGAAGTGGGCCTCGGTTCCTCGGTGTGGTCGTCCGATGAACAGCGTGCTCGTGAAGTCGCCAACCGTCTCATCGCTGGTACGACCTGGATCAATAAGCACGGTGCAGTCGATCCCCGTGTCCCATTTGGCGGGGTCAAGAAATCCGGCATGGGCCTTGAATTCGGTGTGGAAGGCTTGAAGCAAGTCGCCCAACCGAAAGTCACTTCGTACTAACGCAAGCCACTCTTACTACAACAAAGCGCTGTTTCGAACGTCGGTCGAGGTTCGAAACAGCGCTTTGTTGTTCGTTCTGTGCGACGAGAGTCCCGCATCGCCCGCCTACCTGGCTAGAATGTCGAAGGTAGAGTGCTCAAGCTGAACACTCATATGTACTCCACTAAAGAGTAGGACATGACGAGGCGCTTCGACGATGATTCATCTGTAACTATCGCGCCCATGCCGGAACGGAATCTAGATTTTCTCGCGTGGACGGCGCTCGTGCATGAAAATTTCCCACACATTGACCTGACCACATCAATTCCTGATAATTTCAGAGCTGGTCAACACTACGTCGCCCTCGATGACATTCAGCTGTTCGATATGGCCACTGGCCCGCACACAGTAGAACAGCAAAGGGTACTAACAGACTCCGCAGGACCGCAGCTATGCAAGCTATCCCTGCAATTTTCGGGCACTACTGAGCTCACACAAGACGGAAGAAGCTGCATATTAGCGCCTGGCGACTTAGCACTCTATGTTGCGCATCGCCCCTATCAGCTTGACTATCTAGAAGATCAACGAAGCTTAATTATCCAGTTTCCACAGGATGCGTTACACCTAGTTCAGCAGCAGGTCGCCGAGGTCACGGCCATCCCGATCAACGCTAATACCGGACTTGGTAGAGTCGCTGTTCCTCTCTTTGAACAGCTGGCTGCTAACCTGCATATCTTGCAGGGTCCACACGCGCTACGGCTGGTCCGCTCCGCATTGGAAATGCTAGTGACTGTCCTCCATGAAGCGTCTCGGCCAGGGGAAACTACGAGCCGAGAAAATCCGCTATTCGACCAAGCAGTGGCATTTATTGCCGATCACCTCTATGACCCAGAGCTGGGACCGCAAATGATCGCCGACTACTTTTATGTCTCGGTCCGACAGCTGCACAGTAAGTTCGCTGAAGAAGGCGAGACTGTAGGTACGTTTATACGGAATGAACGCTTAGGACGCATCAGAGAAGATTTGGCAGATCCAACTCGACAGAACGAAACTGTCCAAGCGATCAGCGCACGCTACGGGCTAACGGATGCCTCATACGTGTCGAAACTCTTTAAACAGGCCTACGGACAGACACCATCCCACTATCGGCACAGTATCTTCGGGAATTAACTCAGTCGCCTTCGTCAGGGGCCCAGCGATAGCGCTTCATATCGATTTTGTCCCCTGGGATCTCCAGACCTTCGTCCCGCAGCATCGGAAGTTGTTGGGGTTTCGCTACGGTACCGTCGGTGCGCACGATGCGCTGCCATGGAAGGTCCCCGCCATCCTCTTTTAATACCCAGCCAACGATCCGCGGGCTGGGGGCATCCGTCATGGCCGCGATGTCGCCGTACGAAGCCACCCGTCCGCGCGGCACGCGCGCAATGGCCGCACGGATGCGCTCATGTGTTTCCTCATCCATATCCCTATTGTCACACGGATGACTAAAACCATCATCGAGGAAAATCCGACCAAGTGGCGACAGGATTTGGGCGACATTGCTCTACGATTTTTCGCAGACCCCCGCATGACCATGCCGAAGCTTCGACGTTCAAATTGCTCACCAGTATGGCCGGACCGGCCCAAAACGTGAGGACCACACACGAGATCTGTGGCCTGCGGCGCACATCGGGGGATGTCAAAACCGCCTGTCAAAAGCTAAAGTGGCGGTACTACGACCGCTACACCATATTGGTGAACAGCAGCTGATCTATCATCTGTTTGAAGAAAGAGGAACAGCGCATGTTTGGGATATCACGTGTCGTCAAACGTATCGAAGAAGAAAAATCTTTAGACCAAATCTCTGAACCAGTCTCGAAGGTGGTCTCAAAACTTACCGACCCGGATGCGATCAAATATCTGCTGTCCGGTTCCTGGTTAGGTCATCAACTGCACCCGATGCTCACGGACTTACCAATTGGTGCGTGGATGATGGCGAGCACACTGGATATGACCGGTGGCAAAAAAATGCAGCCGGCGAGTCAACGGCTCGTAGCGCTGGGGATATTGTCCTCCATTCCAACCGCAATGACAGGAGCCTCCGATTGGGCGGACTCCTACGGTAAAGAACGTCGCGTCGGGATGGCGCACATCCTGGGCAATGTCTGGGGCACTGCTTTCCAAACTCTGTCTTGGGTGGCTCGCAAGAACGACCGACACAAACTCGGGGCGGGGTTGTCGCTGCTTGGGTTAGGGTTCACCGGCAGCGCGGCTTATCTTGGCGGACATCTCACCCTGGATATGGGCGTTGGTGTCAGCCATGCCGCATTTGAACAGCGCACTAAAAAATGGACGGATGTTGCTGCCGAAGAGGATGTACAAGAGGGCCAGCTCATTCGCGTGACCGCCAATAAAACCCCTGTGGTGTTGACTCGTCACAAAGGCGAACTGCGTGCGCTCTCTGCCACGTGCGTTCACGCCGGTGGACCGCTGGATAAAGGCCGCATCGAAGGCGATTGTATTGTGTGCCCATGGCATCACAGTAAATTCCGTATCTCCGACGGCAGCCCGATGCGCGGTCCTGCAGCAGCGAACCAACCTAGTTGGGAAATACGCGCCCAAGAAGGTCGCGTCCTAGTGAAAGCAGCCAACTAACGCGACATCGTGGGTGACGCATCGGAACATCGTGCTCGTGTGCTTCCGGTGCGTCCCGTGTTTTTAGTGAAGGATCATTTGTGAACCCAGTGTTCTATACGATTGGGCATTCGAACCGTACAATCGAAGAGTTCCTCGAGCTACTGCAGGAACACCATATTGAACACGTGGTAGATGTGCGGAAGCTTCCCGGCTCGAAACGCTATCCCCACTTTAACGCCGATACTCTTGGTGAGTTCTTAGCAGAACATGACATTGGATTTTCGCGCAGTGCAGGACTCACCGGACGACGCAACGTCAGCAAAGAGATCCCTTTCGAGGTCAATGCCTGGTGGCAGAATCGCAGTTTTCATAACTACGCTGACCACGCCTTAGCTGATGAATTCCAGAACGCACTGACAGACCTAGAAAGCTTGGGGTTACAAGTAGCTACGGCAACCATGTGCTCTGAAGCGGTCTGGTGGCGTTGTCACCGTCGGATCATCGCCGATTATCTCCTGATCAACGACCACCACGTTGAACACATTATGGGGCCCGGCCAGCTCATGAGCGCCAAGCTGAGTGACGGTGCCGTTGCGCAAGATGACGGCACAATCCACTATGCATGAGGCAAGGACCGCTAGCGTGGAAGGATCACAAGTGAAGGGTGGCCATGACAACATCTAGTGACACTGACGTCGTGCGCGTGGTGGATGCCAAGCTGCACAACCTCAAAAATGTTTCGGTCGAATTCCCGCGCGGCGCGGTTGTCGCTTTCACCGGGGTCTCAGGTTCTGGAAAATCCTCTTTGGCGTTCGGCACGATTCACGGCGAAGCACAACGCAAATATTTGGAGTCAGTGGCACCCTTTGCGCGGCGCCTCATCGGCTCGGCAGTCGACCCGCAGGTCGAACTCGTCGAGGGTATGCCACCCACGGTTGCACTAGAACAACGCACCTCGGCTGGTGGGGCTCGCTCCGACGTCGGTACCGTCTCGGCGCTATCGAACTCGCTGCGTTTGCTGTTTTCTCGATCCGGTGACCACCCCGACGACATCCTGGACCGCACACATGGCATTGCCGGTGGCCGCCTGACGGCCGGACATTTTTCGCCCTACACGACCGAGGGCATGTGTCCGGACTGTCAGGGCGTGGGCAAACAATACGAACCGACCGAAGAACTCATGGTGCCGGATCCTAATGTGAGCATCCTGGACGGCGCGATCGCAGCATGGCCCGGGGCGTGGTTAGGTAAAAACTTCCGGGAAATCCTTGAAACACTCGGCGTCGATACTGCTCGTCCCTGGCGAGAGCTGGATCAGGCCACCCGAGATTGGATCCTCTACACGGACGAAACGCCAATTATCACGGTCCTCCCGGTTCGAGAGGCCGGTCGAACCCAGGGCCCATATGAGGGCAAATGGGAATCGGTCTCTGGGTATCTGCGGCGCACTGTTGCTGCGACCCAATCGGATAAGAACCGGGCGCGAGCGCTCGCTTTCTTTACCTCTCGCACGTGCCCAACCTGTCATGGCCACCGTTTGAACCCCGCTGCACTGCAGGTCCGCTACTTGGATGCTGCTATCTGGGAGCTGACACAGCTGGATCTCAACGCGCTGCTAGACCTCTTGCAAGGGCGTTATGACCACATTACGTCGCTGGATCCACGCAACGACGGCCCAGAAATCGGGGCCGAACGCATCCTGCTGCCAACAACCCTTGCTATCCTGAATGCGGTCACGGAACTTGGGCTGGGGCATCTCACGATGGATCGCCCAGCCAATACCCTGTCTACCGGCGAATTACAGCGTCTCCGGCTCGCATCGCAAGTCCATGAGGGACTCTTCGGTGTGGCCTATGTCTTAGACGAACCCTCTGCGGGACTGCACCCGGCCGAAAAACATACCCTGTCAAAACTCTTTGCGCGCTTTATCGCCGACGGCAACTCCGTATTGTTGGTCGAACATGACATGTCGTTGGTGGCTCAGGCTGACTGGATCGTCGACGTCGGGCCCAAGGCCGGGGTTCGCGGTGGTCGGATTGTGTATTCGGGACCGACGCACGGGCTGGGCAATGTTGAAGAGTCTGTCACGGCCCGCTTTGTACACCCCGAACCGCTACGGCTCAATGATTCGGCACGTCATGCCGCCCGGGGTGCGTTGCACCTCACGGGTATTACAGCTCGCAACATCGTGGACCAGGACGTGACCATCCCGTTGGGTCAGCTCACCGCGGTCACCGGCGTGTCCGGGGCGGGCAAATCGACCTTGGTGACCCACGTTATCGGCGGGTTGGTCCAAGAGGCCGTCTCCACGACCGTCACCGATGAACCGACCGAAGAAGATGCATCGACTGAAGACGCCATTTCGGTTGCGTCGGTGGAAGGGCTCGAGCAGATTAAACGGCTGGTGCATATCACCCAGCGGCCCATCGGTCGCACGCCGAGATCCGTGGTGGCAACATATACCGGACTGTTTGATCGAGTGCGCCGAATCTTTGCCGACACCGACCAAGCCCGACGACGTGACTGGGGCATTGGGAGATTTTCGTTCAATGTTGCTGAAGGTCGCTGTTCGGAGTGCTCTGGGCTCGGGCAGATTGAAGTGGAACTCATTTTCCTTCCGGGTTCCTATGCGACCTGTCCGGTGTGTCACGGCCAACGGTTCAACCAAGAAACCCTCGAGGTTTCCTGGCGTGGATACACGGTGGCGGAGATCCTGGCGCTCTCGGTTACCGAAGCCAAGACCGTTTTCGACGATGAGCCACAGGTTCTGCGCGCACTCCAGGCGCTTGAAGCCATTGGGCTGGGATATATAACCCTGGGTCAGCGAGCCACCGAACTCTCCGGTGGCGAAGCTCAACGCGTCAAACTTGCCACCGAACTGCAGCGCAACACCGTGGCTCACACGCTTTACCTCTTGGATGAGCCCTCGACAGGGTTACACCCTGCCGACGTGAATCTTTTAAACGCGCAATTGCATCGGCTCGTAGACCAGGGACACACGGTCATACTGGCAGAACATCATCAAGCAATGATCGCTACAGCAGATTACGTCATCGACCTTGGACCGGGCGCAGGCGCAGCTGGCGGCCGGGTGGTCGCTGCCACGACTCCTGCAGGTCTGGCCGAGACTGAAGAGTCGGTCACTGGACACTATCTGGCAGCTGAGGCCACGATCACGGTCACGGATTAGCAATATCACCATTCCGCTGTTAGCGACTCAGAAAAGCATGATGGGCAAAAAAGCAACAGTTGATCCTCCATTATTTTTTGTGACCAACTTGCGGTGCACCTGTGACGGAGTGGGCAAATTTATCTATGACTTTCAGTTAACTCACCCTGCAACCGCCCAATCAACTTTGTGACGCTTTCGATTCACCTAGTGCCCAGCTTCACGAAATCCACGACTTTTTGTGGAATTCGCAGATTTGCGCGCCACCAAAAAGAGGAGGAAAGTGGATTCGTTGGAATGAAAGGTGAAACACAGCTATGCGTCCACAGGTCACAAATAGCGCAAGCGGATCGTCTGCCCAGCCGACCCGCAGTGCACAGGAAATTACACCTAAAGAACGTCGCCGCGTCCTGACGGGAACCCTGGTGGGGACCGTCATCGAATGGTACGACTTCTTCATTTATGCTCTTGCCGCAAACATCGTGTTTGCGCAACTCTTCTTCGCTCCGGCTGGTGAGGAATTCCAGCGCATTTTCTCGCTGGTCACCATTGGGCTGTCATTCTTATTCCGCCCGTTGGGTGCCGCCATCGCAGGCCGTCTGGGTGACCGGTTTGGACGCAAACCTCTCCTGGTGGTCACGCTCATCATGATGGGGATTGCAACCACCACGATGGGGCTGCTGCCCACCTACGACCAAATCGGCCTGTGGGCACCATTCCTGCTGCTCGCACTCCGTATCCTGCAGGGTATCTCAGCAGGTGGCGAATGGGGCGGCGCAGTACTTATGTCGGTGGAGTACGCACCGAAAGGTCGCCGCGGATTCTACGGCGCATTCCCACAGATCGGGGTGCCAACCGGCATGCTGCTAGCCTCCGCAGTGCTGGCAGTCGTGACCTGGATTGCCCCCGGTCAAGCTTTCTACGACTGGGGATGGCGCATCCCTTTCCTCTTGTCACTCGTCCTGGTCATCGTCGGGCTCTTCGTTCGCTCCGCAGTCGATGAATCACCGGTCTTCAACGAGATCGCTGAACTCAAGAGCAACGATAAAGCAGCTGGCAAAGCTAACGTCAAACCACCGAAACTCTTCCCGAAATTCGGCATCATCGTGATGTTCGGCATCCTGCTGATCGCAGGCAACGGTGCCTCCGGTTATATGATCACCGGAGGGTACATCCAGGGTGTTGCGACACGTCCAATTGACGACGGCGGTCTGGGCTACGACCAGGTCGGCGTCCAGCTTGCTGTACTCGTAGCCGCTGCCGTGTGGCTCATCTCGACCCTGACGTCCGGCTGGTTGGCAGATAAATACGGCCGACGCCGCATCATGGCACTGGGCTGGTTCGTCCAGGCTGCCGGGATCATCCCGCTGTTTGAATTAGTCAAAAACTTTGGGGTTACCGGCGTACTGATTGGCACATCACTACTGGCGGTTGGTCTTGGTATGACCTACGGGCCACAAGCCGTCTGGTACGCCGAACTCTTCCCAGCCTCGGTCCGCTATTCGGGTGTCTCTATCTCCTATGCTCTGGGCGCCATCCTGGGGGGCGCGTTCGCTCCAACGATTGCCGAGCTACTGCTGAACGGTTTGGGCACAACCTGGGCAATTGTGATCTACCTACTCGCGATGGCCGCTCTGGGTCTTGTCGGTACGGTCATGCTCAAAGAAACCCGCGATATTCGCATCGACTACCAGTTCGAAGCCAGTGGTGATTGGGATAAATGGAATAACCGCGAACTGCCACTGTCCGAGTGCCTCGTGGCAGACGAGCCACACCAAGCTGCCCCGGCGATGGCTGAAACCGCCTCCGCAGAACCCGCGAAGTCCTAAACACATAACAACAGCGAACCCTCTCAAAGCCCCCACACAATGGTGGCTTCTTGAGAGGGTTCGCTGCTGCTTCGTCTATTGCAGGTCTAGTACTGCAGCCCGGGTTCGGAGTAAATCTGCCCGATCGGCAGTTTCTTTTCTGCCTGGAAATCATCTTCGGCCCGCCCGTAAGCCCAGTAGGCCGACAGCGACGTGTCGGCACGATCGACGCCGCGCTCATCGTGCAGATAGACGCGCAGAGATTTCATGATCTCGCGTTCACCGTGCACAAAGGCCTGGACTCGGCCGTCTCGCCAGGCAACGTCTTTGACGGCCTGTTCGATGACGGTGGATTCGGGGGTGAAGGGTCCACCGCGATGCAGCCAGGTCACTTCGACACCGGCTGGGGCGGTCAGATTCCACTCGTCGTCGGCGGTGGCGACTTCAATGAGCGCGTGCCCCACGGCGTCGTCGGGCAGAGCAGCCAGGGCTGCACCAATGGCTGGGATGGCCGCCTCGTCACCGGCTAGCAGGTGCCAGTCGGCGGTGGGATCCGGCTGGTATTTGCCGCCCGGTCCGGAAAATTGCAGTAGGTCGCCGACTTCGGCCTGTTCAGCCCAGGGTCCGGCCAGCCCATCGGCACCGTGAATGACGAAATCCATTTTCAGGGTCTTGGCGTCGTGATCCACCGAGTGCACGGTGTAGGTGCGGCGCAGGGGCAGCTCATCTTTGGGCAGGGTTTTGCGCAGCTCATCTAAATCAAATGGCGGCTTCAGGCCTGATTCAGGGTTCTGGGGCAGCAGAAGTTTGACATATTTATCCACCGCGTCGGAATCCTGGAAGAGCTCGAAATCTTCGCCACCGAACGTGATGCGTTTGAACGTTGGGGACAGCTCCTCGACGTCCACAACCTCCATGACCATTTGGCGCGGACGTGGGCGGCGGGGACGAGTGCTCACTTCACGAGCAGACTGCTGAGTCAAGAAATCTCCTTGAATTAGAACATAGGGTTGTTACCTAATATATAAGGCTAACCTCAATACCAGGCATTGTGAAGCGAAGTCTCGGCGAGCACAATGGATTCGGCTGCTCCTCATGAAAGAAAAAAATGCTGGACATATCACAGGTCCTATCCTGTGCGACCCCGACGGGTTTACACTGGCATCACACCCAGCCCTCAAGGCAAAGGAGCACCATGTCCGACCTGACCCGGGACCAGCTCACCCACCTGGCCCAGCTGGCTCATGTGAATCTTACGGAAGAGGAATTGGATCGGATGTCAGGAGAGGTGAGCAAGATTCTCGACTCGGTTGCCAAGGTCCAAGAAGTTGATACCAAGCACGTGATGCCAACGTCGCATCCGATTGCTTTGACGAATGTATACCGGGACGACGTCGTCGGTCCCGTGTTGAGTCAGCACGAGGCGCTGACCGGTGCGCCCGAGGTCGAGGCGGGGCAGTTCAAGGTGCCAGCAATTTTGCACGCGGAGGGTGACCGATGAGCCCGGCAGAGATGATTCGACTGACCGCTTTAGAGATGGCCGAGCACCTGCGGGCCGGGACGTTTACATCGGTGGAGCTCACGCGCGCGCATTTCGAGCGCATCAATCAGGTTGATGGCACCGCTGATGAGGGCGTCCACGCGTTTTTACATCTCAACCAAGACGAAGCGCTGGCCGTGGCAGCCGAGGTCGATGCGATCCGGACGGCCGGTGGCCCCGAGGCGGATGAGCTTCACCCGCTGGCCGGGGTGCCGATTGCGATTAAAGACAACATTGTCACGATCGGCCAGCCCACGACTGCGGCGTCGAAAATTTTAGAGGGGTGGATGCCACCCTATGATGCCACCGTGGTCCGCACGATCCGGGCTGCGAAACTGCCGATTCTGGGCAAGACGAACCTGGACGAGTTCGCGATGGGATCCACCACCGAATACTCGGCCTACGGGGTGACGCGTAATCCGTGGGATCTGAACCGCGCGCCCGGTGGTTCCGGTGGCGGTTCGGCGGCTGCGGTCGGGGCCTTTATGGCACCGCTGGCCTTGGGCAGTGACACGGGCGGTTCGATCCGTGAACCGGCTGCATTCACCGGAACGGTCGGCACCAAACCAACGTATGGGTCGGTGTCGCGCTACGGGTTGATTGCCATGGCGTCGTCGTTGGATCAGATTGGTCCCGTAACTCGTACCACCGCTGATGCTGCCGCACTGCATGAACTGATCGCCGGGCATGATCCGAAGGACTCGACGTCGTTGCACACCCAGTGGAATACGCTGCTGGAGGCAACCACTGATCAGGACTTGTCCGGGGTCCGCATTGGCGTCCTCGAGGAATTTCAGGGTCCGGGTTTCTCAGCAGAAATCTGGGAGAAATTCCAGGAAACCCTAGACCTGTTGCGTGACGCCGGTGCCGAGGTCACTACGGTCGACTGCCCACACATCCCCTACGCCTTACACGCGTACTATTTGATTGTGCCCTCGGAGGTGTCGTCGAACCTCGCGCGCTTTGATGGGATTCGTTATGGCAACCGGGTGGTCCCCGACGGTGGCGGGACCGTGGCCGAGGTCATGGCCGCGACCCGCGCCGCCGGTTTCGGTGATGAGGCCAAGCGCCGCATTATGCTGGGGACTTTCGCCCTATCGGCCGGATATGTGGACGCCTACTACGGAACCGCCCAGCGGGTCCGCACGCTGGTCATCCAAGATCTGAAGCATGCATTTGAGCACGTTGACGTGTTAATTTCCCCGACGACGCCGACGGTGGCCGTCAAACTGGGCGATCAATTGGAAGAACCGTTGAGTATGTATCTCAACGACGTCGTCACGATTCCGGCGAATCTGGCGGGGATCCCGGCGATTTCGATCCCGGGTGGCACCGCGGAGCATGACATGCCGGTGGGTCTGCACATTCAAGGCCCGGCGAAATCGGATGCCACCGTGTATCGGGTGGCGTCGGCCATTGAAGCCCTGATCGAAGCCGAACAGGGCAAGCCGTTTTATGACCGGGCGCCCGAGGTGCCGCAAGTTCAAGGAGCTCGTTCATGACCGCAACCACCACGCTGACCTTCGCCGACGCCGTGGCACACTTCGAACCGGTGTTAGGGTTTGAAATCCACGTGGAGCTCAACACGGCGACCAAGATGTTCTCGCAAGCCCCCAATGCTTTCGGAGATGAGCCCAATACGAATGTGACCGAGGTGGATTTAGGCATGCCCGGAGTGCTGCCGGTGGTGAATCGCACCGCGGTCGAATCGGCCATCAAGCTCGGGCTGGCCCTGAACTGCACGATCGCGCCGCGCTCCGAATTTGCGCGTAAGCACTATTTCTATCCGGATCTGCCCAAGAACTTTCAGACCTCACAGTACGAACAGGCGATTGCCCACGACGGCTGGGTCGATGTCGAACTCGACGACGGCACAGTCTTCCGGGTGGAGATTGAGCGCGCTCACCTGGAAGAAGACGCCGGCAAACTGACCCACATGGGCGAATCGGGGCGCATTCACTCGGCCTCGTACGCACTGGTGGACTACAACCGCGCCGGGGTCCCACTCATTGAGGTCGTGTCCAAACCGATTTCGGGTGCCGGTGACCGGGCCCCCGAACTCGCGAAAGTCTACGTGCAAACGATTCGCGAAATCGTCCGTGCCTTGGGGATCTCCGATGCTCGCATGGAGCGCGGCAATCTGCGTTGCGACGCCAACGTGTCCCTGATGCCCAAGGACGCCACACAGTTTGGGACTCGCACCGAAACCAAAAACGTCAACTCACTGCGGGCCATCGGGTATGCGGTGGATTATGAGATCCGCCGCCAAGCCGCCGTCCTGAGCGCGGGCGATCCGGTGGTGCAACAGACTCGCCACTGGCAGGAAGACACCCGCACGACGACGCCGGGCCGCACCAAATCCGACGCCGATGATTACCGGTATTTTCCCGAACCCGATCTGGTCCCAATTGAAGTGGATCAAGCCTGGCTCGATCGTCTGGCCGCCCAACTGCCGGAATTGCCTGTGGAGCGTCGTCGGCGACTCAAAACCGAGTGGGGTCTGTCGGATGCGGTCTTCCGGGACATGGTCAACGCCGATGCGTTGGATGTGGTCGAACAGACGATTACGGCCGGGGCCTCCCCCGGTGCCGCCAGTAAATGGTGGATGGGTGAAATCGCCCGATTGGCCCATGCGGCAGATGTCGCAGTTACCGAACTGGGCATCACCCCGCACCACGTCGTTGAGCTCGAAACCCTCACCACGGCCGGTACGATCAATGACCGGTTGGCTCGTCAAGTGTTGGGACATGTGGCCGACGGCGAGGGCAGCCCAGCCGAAGTGGTCGAGGCGCGTTCGTTGGCGGTGGTCTCCGACGATGCGGCTCTCACAGCGGCAATCGATACAGCGATTGCCTCAAACCCAGACGTTGTCGCAAAGGTGCAAGCCGGGAAAACCCAGGCGATCGGAGCCCTGATCGGCCCGGTCATGCAGGCGACCGGTGGCAAGGCCGATGCCGGACGCGTTCGTCAACTCTTAGCCGAAAAGCTCGGGCTGCAAGCCTAGCGCCGATCAAGCACAGACAGCACCCGCCCCGGATTCGTACACTGACACCATGCGACTTCTTACCCCTGGCAGTACAGTAGATGACCCAATGGACACCTACCTGGCGGTGGACCGCAGTGCCCCGCGCCACGAGTGCTGGGTCACCGGACACATGGTTGCCGGACTTGATGGTACCGCAGCAATCGGCGGCAAGGTGGGCGCGTTATCCACCGACGTCGACCAGGACCTCTTCCGGCGCATGCGCCAAATCGCCGACGTCGTGTTAGTCGGCGCCGAAACGGTACGCAAGGAAGGTTACGGGCTCGTTCGGTTATCGGATGAGGCAATGGCCGCCCGTGAGGCCCTGGGCAAACCGCCTACTCCCCCGGTGGCCATTGTCAGCGGCAGCCTGGATTTGAATTGGCAGCTCAAGCTGTTTCGGGAAGCACCCGAATATGCCAAAACCATGATCATCACCAGCGAATCGGCCGATCCGGATGCCCTGGCTGAAGCCAAACAACACGCCGAAATCATTTTTGCCGGCACCACCCGTGTCGAACCCGACGTCGCGCTGCAGGCCTTCGCCCAACGCGGGTACCAGATCGTGCTGTGTGAAGGCGGTCCAACGCTACTCGGCGAGTTCGTGGCGGCCGATCGGCTTGATGAGTTGTTGTTATCAATTGCCCCGGTCATGGGTGGCGATAATCTCCCGGTTGGCGTAACCCCCGAGGGCGCTGGGATCGCTCGGTATGAACTCCAACACGTCATGCACGAAGACCACACCCTGTTTTTGCGATACGAGGCCCTTCGAGACGAGGATCCCCACGATGTCTAACCCCTTTGCGACGCTGATGAGCTCCGAAAACACCTCGCTGATCGTCGTCACCACTGCGGCGGAAAATGTGCGCGCTGGCTGTGTGGTCAGCTATCACACCCAGGCCAGCATGAAGCCTCAGCACTACAACATCTGGTTATCCAAGGCCAACCACACGTATAAAATCGGGCTGCTCGCCGAGACCTTCGGTGTTCATTTCCTGACCCAGGACGATCTGGCCTGGGCCGAACACTTTGCGACCATGTCGGGTCAAGACACCGATAAGTTCGCGGACCTCGAGGTCGAAATGCGCCAGGGCGTGCCCCTGCTGACAGCTCTCCCAAACAGGATGGTCATCGAACAGATTTCGATGCTCGACGACGGCGGCGACCATGTCTGTGTGACCGCCCGCGTGATCGAAGCTGAAAGCCCAGGGCACTTCACGCCGCTTCGACTCAGCGACATCGGTGACCTCCGCCCGGCACACGATAGCTCCGAACGCATTATCCAACCCTAACTTCGCGGGTTTCCTCGCTACGTCCTGTCAGGCGTTGGTGGCCGCAGTGTCTAGACTGGAGACATGAGTATCTCTGTTTCCGCTGTGCTGCGTACCAGCGCAATTGCCTTGACCGCCGGTCTGCTGCTAGCTGGCTGTTCTTCCGATGACGCCGAAACCCCCAACAATGGGAGCAGCCAATCAGCTGTCGAGAGACCGGAAGCCCCAGCTGAAACGGCACAGGAAACCGAGCTCGTCGAGACGTTGGAAACAGATTTTGACGTCACCCAAGCGATGACCATGGAAGACCAGTGGCCGGATATCTACGCGATGGCTTCCGCACTGTCGGGCACCGAAGACCCTGACCTGTGTCAGCAAGCCGGTGCGACCCAATATAATCTTCTGCTGGATGCTCAGCCGGCCGGAGTGCGCGCTACGTTCGACGCCGAAGCCCACCTCGATGAACACGCCAGCGGAGAAACCGTCACCGTGTTTTATGGCAATGACGCCGCAGGCACCCAAAAACTCCATGAAGTATACGAGCAAACGGATACCGCGTGCGTGAAAGAAGACGGCTCCGAGATCAAACATGATGTCACCTCAGCTGAGGCAGCCGGTAGACAGGTCGAGGTCCACACCTGGGAAGTTGTGGTCACAGACCAGCTGACCGGGCGCATGGTCGATGTGGTCTCCGAGGAGATTTTCCTACGCTATGCGGCCGCCTATCCTCCACAAGTCATTGTCGAGGATCTTGACGCTGATGCGGCCGAGCAATTCAATGACGCCGCCACCGAGCGGGCCCTGGAAATTTTTACAGCAGCCGTGTCCAAATAACACTACGGGTGGGTCATACCGCTTTCGTTGCGCATACCCTCTGCGCTGCCGTCCTGCGCAGTTTAAGATAAGGGTATGACGCAAACACAGTATGTGCCCTCGGGTAGCGAGGTTGTGCAGTCCCTACCGTGGAAATGGAATGTCCAGGGCCGGATTTTTATCATCGGTGGCCTGGGCTTTATGTTCGACGCTTGGGATGTCTCCCTCAACGGGATTCTCATTCCGTTGCTGTCCGAGGAGTGGAACCTTGAACCGGGCCAAGCCGCGTGGATCGGGACAGCCAATCTGCTGGGGATGGCACTGGGCGCGTTCGTGTGGGCGACCATCGCCGATAGGATCGGGCGCAAAGCCGCCTTTAGCGCAACGATTGCGGTGTTTGCGGGCTTCACGATCGCCGGAGTTTTTGCCACCGACATCGTAGTGTTTGCCCTGTTACGGTTCATGGCCGGCTTCGGGCTGGGTGGTGCGATCCCGGTGGACTACGCCCTGGTTGGTGAATTCACCCCGCGTAAACACCGCGGCCGGGTCCTGACCGCGATGGATGCCTGGTGGCCGGTTGGTGCCGCATTAGCCGGTTTCGTTTCCGCCTGGTTTGTTACCATGTGGGCCGACTGGCGCCCGCCACTGCTGGCCATGGTCTTGCCCGCTATCCTGTTGATCTTTGTGCGGTTGTGGATCCCGGAATCGCCAATGTTTTTGATCCGCACCAACCAGCACGAAAAGGCCCGGCAGGTCATCGACGGATTGGTCAAAGCAACCGGCACCACACCTGTGCAATACCGGTTGGACACGATGCAAGACGTCCCGAAAATGTCCGCCGGCGCGGTATTTGAGCAGCTACGAGGTGTCTGGAAATTCTCCTGGCGCACCACCTTGGCCGTGTGGCTCCTGTTTTTGACTGTGATGTTTGTCTACTACGTATCGTTGCAGTGGCTACCAACGTTCCTCATGGACGCCGGATTCGCCCAAACCCAAGCGTTTCTGACCACCGGTGGCATGGCTGCCATCGGGCTCGTCGGGGCGCTGGTGGCGACCTTCCTGGTAGAAAAAACCGGCCGCAAACCACTCCTGGCCGTCTCTGCGGTCGTAGGTTCCATTTTGTTGGTCCTCGTGGCAGCTTTCCTGCATGTGCCGGCCGCGGTCTTACCGTTGGTGCTGATCTATGGGTTGATCATCCAGGTGGCTATCCCGGTCATGTACGCCTACGCCTCGGAAGTGTACCCCACCAGCCTGCGGTCGTCGGGCTTCGGTTGGGCCTCAGCGGTCTCGCGCATTTCCGCCGGGATCGGGCCGCTGCTGTTTGTCACGCACCTGATCCCAACGTTCGGACTGACCGGCGCATTTACCTTCGCTGCTGCCACCGTTGTGGTCGCCGTCATTGCCATGTTCTTGCTGGCGCCAGAGACCACGGGCAAAGATTTGCAGGATGTGTAGTTTTCGTGTTGGATCAAGGGGTGAATATTCGTCAGGCTCACTGACGAGGTCTGCACACCTTCTGGCAGGATTCACTTATCTCCTCAAGGTCCCACCACATCCGGTGGGTATCTTGTGTTGTTCTGTTATCTTGTGAAAGGTCGATGCAGTCATGTCTCACCCCACGACGCAACCTGCCAGCCCGTTTCGCGTGATCGCTATCCTGTCGGTCGCAGCGTTCGTGGTGATCCTCAATGAAACCATCATGTCGGTGGCCTTGCCCCGACTAATGCAGGAATTCGATATCACCGAAGCCACCGTCCAGTGGGTGACCACCGCGTTTATGCTCACCATGGCCGTGGTCATCCCAACGACCGGCTGGATTCTGACTCGGTTTCGAATCCGCAGCGTCTATCTCGCGGCGATGGCCATCTTCACCGTCGGCACCGTGGTGGCTGCACTGGCACCGGTCTTTCTGATGCTGGTGATCGGCCGAGTCATCCAAGCGATCGGCACGGCAATCATGATGCCGTTGCTCATGACCACCGTATTAAACCTGGTGCCATTTGAAAAACGCGGCCGCGTGATGGGGATCGTCGGAATGGTCATCTCCGCGGCCCCGGCGCTGGGCCCGACCGTGGGCGGCATCATCCTAGAACAACTCGATTGGCGCTGGATGTTCTGGACCGTGCTGCCGATCGCCGTGTTGACGCTGATCATCGGCGGAGCCATGATGCGCAACATCACCCAAACCCGCCCGATGCGGTTAGATATGCTTTCCGTTGTGTTGTCGGCCGTTGGGTTCGCGGGCCTCATTTACGGACTGAGTTCATTAGGTGAGGCCGCCCGCGGGGTCGCCATCGTCCCCGCCTGGATTCCGCTGGTCATCGGTGGGGTGTCGCTGACCATCTTCGTGTTGCGCCAGCTGGCCATGGGCACCAACGCGTTCCTGAATGTCCGCGTGTTCGCCGTCCCGACCTACGCGTTTGCGATCATGTTGACCATTATTTCTTCGATGGCAATGTTCGGCACGTTTATCGTTCTGCCGATCTATATCCAACAGGTCTTAGGTTTTGACCCCCAGGTGGCCGGCATGGTCATGCTGCCCTCGGGTGTGCTCATGGGTGTGCTGGGGATTTTTGTGGGACGCATGTTCGACGCCGTCGGCGCTCGCCCACTGCTCATCCCCGGCTCAATTATTGCCGCAAGTGGACTGTGGGGCATGGTGACCCTGCACGCGCACAGCCCACTGTGGACGGTCATTTTGTGGAATATTTTGATGGCGGTGGGCATCGGCATGATGATGGGGCCGCTCATGACTTCGGCGCTGTCTGCCCTGCCCGGCAGTCTCTATCAACATGGTTCGGCGATCTTCTCAACACTGCAACAGGTGGCCGCCGCCGGTGGGACTGCCCTGTACATCACCGTCATGTCCGTGGCCGCGGTGGTCGGCGCCGGGCAAGGTAAAGACCCGCTGGCAGCCCAGATGACCGGTATGCATAACGCACTGATCTGTGGCGCGGTACTCATGCTAATCCCGGTCATCGGGGCGATCTTCTTCCGCGCGAAACCCCACACCGACCAACCGGCAGCGACACAGCCGACCGACTAGGCGTCGTCGTCGGTGGTACGACGGCGTTGTGCCTCCCCGCGCTCGTAGCTGGTGCGCGCGTCATGGACTTTGCGCAGGTCGCGCATCCGTTTGCCGGGCGCATTCCGCGGGCGTGGTCCGGTTGTGGCGGCGATACGGTAATCGATTGGCTCGCTGTCTGGTGTCAGTCGGTCTGCACCTTCCGCCTCATCAAGGTGATAGAGGTCTCCGACGTGTTCGGAGAACAGTTTCATGCGGCGCTCCAACTGGGCTTGGGTAGCTAGCGCTGAATCGAGTCGCAGCCCGCGGTAGACGGCGAGCGCCATGAACACCATGATGATCGAAAACGGCAGGGCGGTGGCCAGCGAGGCTGCCTGGAGGCCTTCGAGTCCTCCGGCGAGCAGCAGTCCAATGGCGATCGCACCTTCGAGTCCGGAGAACATGATCCGTGACCAGGTCGGTGGGTTCGGGTGGCCTCCTGCGGTGAGCATATTCATGACCAAAGAACCGGAATCCGAGGAGGTAATAAAGAACAGCACCACCAGGATGATTCCGATGACCGAAAAGACCGTACCCAGCGGCAGGTCTTGTAACACGGTAAACAGTGAGCCTTCGGGTGAGACTTCGCCGTCGACCACCAGGTCGCGTTCGCCAAAGAGCTGACGGTAGATACCAGAACCGCCTAGCACACCGAACCAGATCATTCCGACCAGGGTGGGGACCAACATAACGCCGATGATGAATTCACGGATCGTGCGGCCGCGCGAGACGCGAGCGATGAAGATGCCCACAAACGGTGCCCAAGCGATCCACCAGCCCCAGTAGAACAGGGTCCAGCTGGAATACCAGGTGCTGTCTTCAGCGGTCGCATACGCGCCGACGTCAAAGGACATTTCAAGGAAGTTCGCCAACCAGACACCCAGCGATTCAATGAAGTTTTCGACTAAGAACAACGTGGGGCCGAGTAACAGCACGGAGACCACTAAGACGCCCGCCAGGGATAAGTTAATCGAGGAGATCCACTTCATGCCTTTGCCGATACCAGATACCACCGAGGCGGTAGCGATGAAAGTGATGACGATGATCAGGATGACCAGCAGTGTGGTGTCTGCCTGATCGACGATCCCCAGGTGTTGCAGCCCGGTGGCAATCTGTTGCACACCTAGGCCCAGCGAAGTGGCCACCCCGGCCATCGTGCCGAAAATGGCCAGCACATCAATCGTGTCACCCATCCAGCCTCTGACGCGTTGGGCACCGATCAGCGGTTCAAAGACCCACCGGATCGACACTGGCCGACCGCGGCGGTGGATCGTATAGGCAACCCCCAGGCCCAGCACCCCGTAGACCGCCCAGGGGTGCAAGCCCCAGTGCAAGAAGGTTTGGGCCATCCCCATTTGGGCGAGTTCTTCCGGGCTGCCTTCCCACCCTGGTTTGGGGTCTACGGTCGCATAGGTCAACGGTTCGCCAACCCCGTAGAAGATCAGCCCGATGCCCATTCCGGTGGCAAACAGCATGGAGAACCAGGCGCCGCGGGAGAACTCGGGTTCGTCTTCGGGTGCCCCCAGCTTGATCCGCCCGTATTTGGACAGTGCCACATACAAGCAAAAGATAATGAACCCGAACATGATCAGGATGTAATACCAGCCCAGGGTGTCAACGATCCAGGATTGAGTACTCAGCAGGGCCTGGCCCGAGGCGTCGGGAAAGATAATCGAGATCGCGGCGGTCAGCAGCAGCACGATAATTGCCGGGTAGAACACCCGCGGTGTGATCAGCCCGCGTTTCAGGCGCACCCCCTGGCGCAGGAGTTTCATGGTCGTGGCGTCATCGGAATCCATGTTGCGGATCTGGACGTCCCACGGCAAAACGTCGGAACGGTCTTGGGCCTGTAAATCCTCGACCTGCTCGTCGACTTCGGGGTCGGTTTTGACCACCGGATCAACAACTTCTGGCGGTTTTTCCTCCTCCGAGGGCTTGCGGTCATCAGTGTTGTCCGACATGGGGATGTCCTTTCCACGTGATACTGCTGGTGCAGTCGATGCTGCTGTGTTGGTTTCCCATCCTAGAGAAGTCACCTTGCAGAAGATAACTCGTGGTCAACGCACCATCACCGTTGCCCAGTGCCGGTACCTAACACCGCACCGTCGGCGTCCAGAGCTTCAATGACTACATAGTCGTGTGAGCCCTCAAGTGGGATAGCGGTTTCGAATCCAGTTTTGTCGACGACGGCGAGTTCACGTGTACTGCCCGCATCATGGCCGGTAAGCACTCGCCACTGAGCGACTTCGGTCGCGCCGTTCCATGAAACGTACACGGTCTCAGCGCCCTGGCCGTTTTGTTGTACAACGACGGTCGGATCGGTCGTAGGATGGCCTTCCCAGTCGCCCTTATACGCTCGGTAACTGCCACCGCCCCCGTCGGAGTTCTCGTGGCAGGCATCGCCATGACATACATCGTAGATCAGCTCGCCGTCGTGAGTATATTCCGAGTAGTAGGGTTGTTGGCCCCAACCGATAAACATATTGCCGTTTTCCAATAGCTGCGTGTTCGCCATAGAACCCGCCGGACGTTCTGTTGGGGGAAGATATTCGGTCGCCACACGGGCGGTCATCGTGTCGTCGTCGAGGCTTAAGCGCAACCCGCGGGATGATTTGTCGCCGTCGGCATTGCGTGCGTGGTTATCAAACAGTGTGAGCGTGCCATCAGTGTCGCGGGCTGCGCTATGTTGCCAGGCAAACACGGCGTCGTCGTCGAGGGCAAAATCGCTGGCGACTCCCCCGAGCGTCCATTCGATGTCGCCGGTGTCGCGGTTAATCTTATATACCGCATTCGTATGGCGTGCCGAGGCCAGGATCGCCCCGTCGTCGTCCACCGTGGCCGAGTTGATGTGGAAATAATCAAACGGGTTATCAAAGGTGCCGAGTTCAGGTTGGTCTTCTTCGGCGTCGGCGCCTGCTTCGTCGTCGAAGTCCAACAGGCCCTCCGTGAGCGGAACATGATCCACGGAGCTCCATTCAAAGACCACCTCACCTGTAGCAATGTCGATTTCCTGAATTACGCCGTCGTGAATCCAGCCCTCGCGCGGGCCGCCGACATGCGAGAGGTCAGCGGGCTTTTTGACATACGCTAATACCAACATGGTGCCGTCATCGGTGATGACCGCGTCGTGGAAATCGGTTTCGTGGGGTGGCAACGAGCCGCCGGTCGTGACCGTATCGAAGACCTGATACTGGTCATTCATCAGAAAGATATCGCCGTAGCCATACCCGATCGCGGCAGGACCTTTGAAGTACGTCAGGATCGTCTCGCCCCGGTACTGCTGGGGACGCAGATCGAAGTGGCCGGTATCATCGACATGCAACTTCGACGGATCCATCCACACGAGCTCGCCGGTGGCATCCAGAATCATGGCCGCACTGGAGGGCGTTTCGGTCTCATAGTCAACGGTCAGAAAAATGTACTCATCGGATTCGGCGTACTCCTCACCCCAGGCCGGGCCCTGAGTGAATTCCAATTCTGGGGGTTTCAGATCGGGCCGAGAGACGAAATCATGGTGCGGAACCGGTGGCTCATCCGACTCGGTTTCGGCGTCGGCACTACCGCATCCGGCGCACACCAGCGCGAATACGGCCGTCGCGCCGACAGCAACCAACCGGCGACGGGATTTGGTGTGCGTCTCCATAGCATCTGGTGTACACGATCTCACCCCGTGCGGGCAATGGCACCTAGGCGGACCAGTGCTGGTAGCCGATGAGATCCGGGATCGGCTTCAAGGAGATACCCAGTTCGGTATCGGTGGCAGCAATCTTCCAGTCGCCGTCGGCCCACACCATGTCCAAGACCACCGAGGTCCGGGAGGTTTCGGTGCCGTCAAAGGACGTCACAGCCATGTCGATCTGGGCGGTATCGCCGTCGTAATGAACCAGTCGGAAACCACCCAGGGCGGTGTCTGCCTCGGCGAACACCGTGGTGAACAGTTCTTCAGCTTCGGCGCGGTGGGCTTCGGCGTGCTCACCGGCAAAGATGTCGGGTATGTCTTCCCAGTAAGCGGGGTTGGTCAGTTGGCCGGTGTAGGCCGAGGCGGCAAACAGCATGCCGCGCGGGGAATGTTCAAAACAGCTGAATTCGCCGTCGGAGGCAGCATTTCCGGGACCGTAGGTTTCGGAGACTGGCAACCAGGCGCCGCGATATTCGACCCATTCGGCGTCCGGAGTGTCAGCAATCGAGCCTTCCAGCGCCACCCCGCCGAGCCCGCAGACCGAATCGGTCGGGATGTCCGTGTAGGTAGCCGGCTGGCCGAATTCGTTGTCGTTAGACAGCGTTGAGAAGATAACGGTGATGACAACGGCGGTGGCGGCAACGGCGATGCCGATGATGGTCAGCACACCCTTGCCCGTGGTCCAGAAGTTAGATTCCTGGAGCTGTGGCGGGTTTTCGGAACTGGTGGGCTGCCGCTTTGGCTTGGAGTCTGGCGTGGTCATTACTGCTGAGTCTAATCGGCACCACGGCACACACCCTAGGCGCTCCCCCGTCAGCGGAGCTCACAGTTCGCGCAGATACAGCAGCAGTGCGCCTGAGTGTGCTGTCAGAGGATGAATCGTAGTTAGAAGTAATATCAGCATGGTCTTGGCCACAGATTTAGGACAATAGGCACAGACCACAGCCTCACGCTGAGAATTTAATGAAAAGGATGCCATGGCAGATCACAAATTTGGGTTCCGTACCCGTGCCCTCCACGCCGGTGCCGTGCCGGATGCGGTGCACGGTGCTCGTGCGGTGCCGATTTACCAGACGACGTCGTTCGTCTTTGAGTCGCAGCAAGATGCTGCCGACTTATTCGCCCTACAGAAGTACGGCAGCATTTACTCGCGGATCTCCAACCCAACTGTGGCAGCTTTTGAAGAGCGCATCGCCTCACTGGAAGGTGGCATCGGAGCGGTAGCTACTGCCTCCGGGCAGGCCGCCGAGTTCGTCACCTTCGCGGCCTTGGCTGGCTCAGGTGATCACATTGTGGCCTCGTCCAAGCTCTATGGTGGTACCGTCACCCAACTGGATGTCTCTCTGCGCCGGTTTGGTATTGACACCACCTTCGTGGACTCGACTGAAGTCGACGCGTTTGCTGCGGCCATCCAGCCGAACACCAAGGCCATCTACACCGAGATCGTGGCGAACCCTTCCAGCGTGATTATGGATCTGAAGGGTCTCGGCGAACTGGCTGCCGAACACGGGATCCCGCTGGTCGTCGACTCGACGTTGACCCCGCCGTATTTGATCCGTCCACTGGAGCACGGTGCAGATATTGTCATTCACTCAGCCACCAAGTTCTTGGGCGGTCACGGTACGACCCTGGGTGGCGTGGTCATTGAGTCCGGAGAATTCCCGTGGGATAACGGCAACTTCCCGCTAATGACCGAACCGGTCCCGTCGTATAACAACCTGTCGTGGTACGGCAACTTCGGTGAGTTCGGGTTCCTGACCAAACTACGCAACGAACAATTACGCGATTTCGGGCCCTCCCTGCCAGCCCAGTCGGCTTTCCAATTGCTGATTGGTGTGGAGACCCTGCCGCAGCGCATGGACGAACATCTGGCTAATGCGATGAAAGTGGCCAAATGGTTGGACGAAGACGACCGGATCGCCTACGTAAACTACGCCGGTTTGGAAGATAACCCCTACTATGAGCGCGGTAAGGAATTGCTGCCACTGGGTGTGGGCTCGGTATTTAGCTTCGGTGTAAAAGGTGGCCGTCAGGCTACCGCTGACTTTATGTCTAATCTACAGTTGGCATCACACCTGGCCAATATTGGGGATGCGAAAACCCTGATGCTGCACCCGGGTTCGACCACCCACCAGCAGCTGACCGATGAGCAGCTGGATGCCGCCGGTATTCCGGATGATCTGGTGCGCATTTCGGTGGGGATTGAAGATGTCGACGACATCATCTGGGACCTCGACCAGGCGTTGACTGCAACCGTGAAGAACGCCTAAGGAGTAACGATGACTGCTGTAACTGAACGCAAATGGGTCAGCCCGAGCGCCGTTGAGCGCCTGAAGATCCTCCAAGACACAAAGACCATCGCAATCGTGGGCGCTTCCGATAAACTCGAGCGCGCTTCATATTTCGTGGCGACATACTTATTGTCGTCCTCTACCTACGACGTGTATTTCGTCAACCCAATCCTGGCTGGCAAGGGCGGCACCATTCTGGGCCATCCCGTGTACGCTTCGCTAGCCGATATTCCGGTCAAGATCGATATGGTCGATGTGTTCCGTCGTCCAGACGATACCCCAGCGATCGCCAGAGAAGCCGCCGAGATCGGTGCCAAATACTTCTGGCTGCAGCTGGGTATTTGGTCCGATGAGGCCGCCGAAGTTGCTGAAGACCTTGGTCTGAAGGTCGTGATGGACCGCTGCGTGAAAATTGAGCACGCACGTTTCCACGGTGGTCTGCACCTGGCTGGTTTCAATACCGGCGAGATTTCCTCGAAACGCCAGCGTATCGACGCTTAACACACTCGATTATTAATACCGGCCGTAGGAATCCTTCCAGCGGCCGGTATTTTTCTCGGCGAGAATAGTTCAGCAGCAAGCGGTCCCCTACGAACGAGGTTAACTTCGCGCGTATCCGTACTTCACGCAGTCGAGTACCAAGACGTACTTGCGCTGCATAAGCGTAGTGTGATTAGGCTGCGGTAGCCCAAGCGATATCAATAGCACCGACCGGTGCGGGTGGATCGCTGTTCCAGTGTTTGATCTCGGCGAGTGGTGGCCGGGTCTCGACGGTGTAGGAATGCCCGGTGGGAGTCGTGACGGTGAGCTCATCGGAGCTGCCAGTGTATGACGAACCCCGGTTCTCTTTGCGTCGGTTACAGCGTTTACACAGCCCGGTGGCGTTTTCCCAACTTGTGGGTCCACCTTTTGCCCAGGGGTGGCGGTGATCGGCGTCCTGGACCGGGCTATTACACCAGGGCGTGGCACAGGTATCGTCGCGAATCCGCAGCATTTTGGCCATTCCCTCAGGGAAGCGGCGGCGCTTGGAGTCCATCGCCACGAGTTGCCCATCCGAGGGCCGCGTATACAACCGTCGAAGAGATTTCGTGACGTTGGGGTCGGCCAGCCAGTTTTTTACCGTCCCTGCCGGTAGGGGGCCCTCGCCGAGCAACCAGGCCGGCAGTTCATCCGCACCGAACAGCGTCGTGTCATGCATCACGACCACGACCTCAGCGGCCACTCCATCGGCGGTGGTCTGACCGGTGAGTAACTCCACGAAGATATCGGTCATCACCTCGTCGCGTCCCAACGGTGTGCCATCGGTGTCCAGGGCTTGGCCCTGGTCGAGACGTTGGTTGGTCAGGCGCGTCAACGTTTCCATGACCGCTGCCCCTTGGTGGGCGGGCAGCTCGGCGGTGACATATACTAGGCCATCCCCTGCTGGATCCTTACACACCCGGCGTTGGCGTTTGTTGTCCTCGACGCGGGCCTCGGCGGCCGCCCGGTCCAGCCGGTAGGCATGCCCCTGGATCAACCGACGTAACTGCGAGGTAGAAGCCTTGCCGAGCCGGTGGGCGATGAGTACATCAATCTCTTTGCGGTGAGCATCCGAGAGATGACTCGTCTGCTCGGCCACCACTCGGGTGTGATACTCACTGACCCGGCCTTCGGTCAGGGCCGCCAGGGTGCGCGGCAACACGCTGCACAGTGCGATGGCCGTAGACGTCAACGCGGCGCCCACAAAGGGGGATTCCCCGCGGGCAAACCCCACTTCGGCTTCAATGCCCTTGAGCTGCAGCGAAGTCGGGATCTTCAGATGAGATTCTTCGACTTGTCGATAGTCAACAAACCGAGACGTCGTCACGGCTTGATCGCCCCGGACCATCCGGACGGCTTGCTCCATGAGCTGGATCCGATCAATGCACGCTTCCTGGGAATCGGGCTCCGGCAACGAGCGCAGCACAGTGATTGCTCGCTGCACCGCGTCGCCTGCGACTACATCCCGTGTTTCCATATTCCCACCCTAGTCAGAGGGTAGGACACTGTAAGGGATAGCTGGCCTCCGGTGGACAACCAAGCCCGGCACCAACTCCTGTGGAAAACCGCCACATGTTGTGAGATCGTTTGCTACACACCCTCCTGACAATGGGCAGTGCAGCGGGGTTGCGTCCTCGCACGTTCTAATTGACACGTAATATGTGCATTCGAACCGGCTCAAGGTAACGTTTGGATGCATGTCTAACGATGCTATTCCTGCCGAACCGATCATCCGCATCCCGTGGCGAAAGGGCCGCCGGATGTTCGTGTTGCTCGGATCGGGTGCACTCGTCGTCGCTTCCGCTTTGGCATTTCTCCTGAGTGTCGGCACCTTGCTCGGTGGGTCGACACAGACTATTCGTGCCTGGCTTGTGTGTCTGGTCGGGATTGTCGGTGTGGTGTTCTTTGGGGCTATCGCAACCGGATCGATGAAAAATTATTTCGGCCACAAAGACACTACCGCCCTGGCCCTAAGTCCTGCCGGAGTAACAGACCAAACCCAAATCATTGGACCGCTGCCCACGATGACCTGGTCGATGATCGAGCAATACAACATCGCGGAGTACCAACGCCAACTCTTCTTAATATTTCAACTGCGCGATGTTGAGGCCTATCAGCGCGTGATTGGATCCTCACGAACCATGCGGACGGCGTTGAAGTTCAACTCGAAGATTTTCGGGATGCCGGTGCATGCCATCACCATCAAGAACTTACAGGGCCGTCCCGAGGATGTCCTTCATGCGCTGTACCACGTCACGAATGTGCCACCCGGTCATCCCATTGGTGTGCCCGACCAGATGGCATAAGTTGTTCACCGAACTGTGCTCACGGTCTGGTGACTGCGGCGTCATCAGCCGTTTGATGTTCGGCTAGGTCGACCGCCAACCAGGCCGACGGGTCCAGGATGTTTTCAGGCAGTGTGGGGCGCACACCCCTTGTTATGAGCATTTCACCATTGTAATAATGGCGGTATGAAGGCAGCAGCAGGAGATCCTCAATCTCCGTTCGCCGGAGATCCTCTAACCAACTGGAGTCAAGCACTCCGTGCCGCCGGGCTGCGCGTCACGCGCCAACGTCTTGCGGTGATCGATGCCGTGATACGAAAACCTCACGGCACCATCGAAGACATTCATGATGAAGTTCGCTCCGACCTTCCCAGGATTACTATCCAGTCGGTGTACTTCGTCATGAACTCCCTGGTGACAGCAGGCATAGTGCGCAAGCTGGAGCTGCCAGGCTCCCCGGCTCGTTATGAAGTCGAAGGCCACGATAACCATCATCATGCGATATGTCGCTTTTGCGGCCGAATCGAAGATGTTGCCTGCGTGACCGGTACAGCCCCGTGTTTACGTCCCGAAGCTCACGTCGATATGACCATTGAGGTCGCAGAGGTGATCTTCACGGCAGTGTGTCACGAGTGTGCAACAACTCAGCAGGCTCGAGTCTAATGCTGCACCTTCCGGAATTCAGTATCCGTCTACGTCCATTGACCGCCATGAACAGTTCTTCGAAATATGAAAACCACAGAACACGTTGATGAGAAAGGCATGACCAATGACTAACCGAAAAACCCCGCACAGCACCGGATCCACCACGATGGCAGGTATTCCTGCTGTCAGTGACCGGAACTCGCTGACCGTTGGCCAGGACGGCCCTGTGCTGCTGCACGATAGCCACCTGGTGGAAACGCTGCAGCACTTCAACCGCATGAACATCCCAGAGCGTCGTCCACACGCTAAAGGGTCTGGTGCATTCGGTAAATTTACTGTCACCGAAGACGTGTCCAAGTACACTTCGGCAGCCGTCTTCCAGCCGGGTACCGAAACCGAAATGCTCGCCCGTTTCTCAACCGTTGCCGGTGAGCTCGGCTCGCCAGACACCTGGCGTGACCTGCGTGGCTTCGCACTGAAGTTCTACACCACCGAAGGCAACTTCGACTTGGTTGGGAACCACACGCCGATTTTCTTCGTGCGTGACCCCATGAAGTTCCCACACTTCATTCGCTCCCAGAAACGCCTGCCGGAAAATGGACTCCGGGACAACACCATGCAGTGGGACTTCTGGACCCAAAACCCAGAGTCCGCTCACCAGGTTGCATACCTGATGGGTCAGCGTGGGCTGCCGCGCACGTGGCGCAACATGAATGGATATGGTTCCCACACCTACATGTGGGTCAATGCCCAAGGTGAACGCTTCTGGGTCAAATACCACTTCCTGACCAATCAGGGCATGGAATTCTTCACCAATGAAGAAGCCGAGGAAATGGCCGGTGTGGATGCCGACTATCACCGTCGTGACCTATACGAAGCCATCGAACGCGGCGACTACCCGTCCTGGGATCTGTGGATTCAGGTCATGCCGTTCGAAGAAGCCAAAACCTACCGTTTCAACCCGTTTGATCTCACCAAGATCTGGTCGAAGAAGGACTACCCGCGCATCAAGGTCGGGACCATGGAGTTGAATCGCAACCCCGAGAACTTCTTCGCCCAAATCGAGCAGGCCGCCTTCTCCCCTGCCAACATGGTGCCAGGCATGGGCATGTCGCCAGACAAGATGCTGCTGGGACGCAACTTCGCCTACCAGGATGCACAGCGCTACCGCATTGGAACCAACTTCCAGCAGCTGCCGGTCAACGCGCCAATCGTTGATGTGCACACCTATAACTTCGAAGGTGCGATGACCTACCATCACCAGGGCAATATGCGCCCGTATGTACCGAACTCGTTTGGTGATTCCTGGTCGGATGAAGAAGGCCGCGTCGACGCTACCTGGGAAACCGACGGCGAGCTGGTTCGCCAGGCTTATACCCTGCGTGAAGACGACGATGATTTCATCCAGGCCCACATGCTCGTCCGTGAGGTCATGGATGAAGCCCAGCGCCTAGAACTCGTCGACACTGTGGCCGGTTCCCTAGAAACCGTCATCGAACCAGTCTTGTCCAATGCGATCCAGTACTGGAAGAACATTGACGACGAGGTCGGTCGCCGCATCGAAGAGAAGGTTCGTGCCGGTGCCCTGGTCGGTGACCAGCAGCCAGGTGGCGATCCACTCGATCTGAAACGCTAACGATCAGCTGAAAACCACGCTACATTCCGGTGCCCCATCCCGGGGCACCGGAATTCGTGCTTAATGAACAAGGACGACTATGAGCACACAGTTACCTACCAACTGGACCCCGTGGCGGGCCGACTCCCCTTTGGCAGGACGGCGGCCAACAAGAGCCGATTTCGCCACCGCGATTGACTCTGGCCTCGGGCGCGAAGATGTGTTGCCATATCCCACCGATGAGGCTTCCGCAGGATTGCTCCGCATGCTCATTGTCGGCATTAACCCAAGCCCGTGGACGGCGGCGGTCAACGCGCCTTTTGCGCGTCCGGGCAACCGGTTCTGGCCTTCGCTCGCCGAGGCCGGAGTGCTGCCGCATAGGGTAGATGCCTCGACCGGGCTATCCCGGGGCGATGAGCGCCTTCTTGCCGAACGTGGCATTGGCATAACCAACTTCGTCTCCCGACCGAGTGCACGCGCTGACGAACTGACCGCCGAAGAATTACACACCGGGGGCCAGCAGCTGGTGGACCGCGTCAACGTGTTGCAGCCCCGAGCAGTCGCAATCGTTGGTATTACCGCGTTTCGGACGGCGTTTTCACTACCGAAGGCACAACTGGGACGCCAAGATATCGAGACCATTGCAGGCTGGCCCGAGCGCGTCCAGCTGTGGGCGTTACCGAACCCCAGCGGACTCAACGCTCACGAAACCATCCAAAGTATCGCTCAGAAGTGGCAAGCGGTGTGGGATGTCTCCGCAAAAAGCTCACACTAAGCTTGGACGGGCTGCTGCGAACCATCTCGGAACTGAGCAGTTTCCCGGTACGCGGTCAGCCCACCGTCGACTCGCAGATCAGTGCCGTTGACCCACCCGGCTTCAGGACTCAATAGGTACGCGATGCACTGGGCGATATCGGCCGGTGCCCCGAAACGTCCTAGAGTGGTCGCAGCCGAGTTCACTTTATCGCAGCCGTGGTCGTTTTTGAAGTCCTCCAGGATCGGGGTCTCAACCGGACCGGGGCTGACCGAATTGACGCGGATGCCGTCGGCAACAAATTCAGCGGCAAAATACTCGCTCAGCAGGCTCACGCACTGTTTAGAAAATAGGTACGAGTGTCCCACGATATGGTCGTCAGCTAGAGCCTGGGTCATTGCTTGCTGCCGGTCGGCAGCTAATGCGAACTCCGCCAACTGTGCCTTATCTGCTCGCCACTGGTAAGCCACAGCGGAAGCTAAGTTGACAATCGATGAGCCACGTTGCAGCTGGGGACGGACCGCTTGGATCAGATCTCGGACACCGAAAACGTTGATGTTCAGCACGACCTCTGCCGGTGCGGTACCGGGGACACCCGCGATATTCGCCAACCCGTCAATACCTGCCGGAGCCGTCTCGCGAATCTTGTCAGCAATCTGGTTGACGCCGGTCGGGTCAGAAAGGTCGCCTTGAATAAAGGTACCGGCAAAGTCTTCTACGGGGGCTCGATCCACACCGATGACGTGATAGCCCCGCGAGCTCAGCAGCTGGGCAGTCTCCTTGCCAATACCTGATGCAACTCCGGTGATAACTATTTGTGGGCTGTTTGAGGTCATGGTGCAGCTCCTTTACCTTTGATGATTGCCAACCATATATAAGCATCATGCAGCATGGACGCACGGTCTACCCCATATTTTCTATCCAATGGAAAGTTCTGAGCATTTCGGTGTTTGGGTGGCGACACTGGAAGCATTCAGAACGTTAGATCGGAGGGAGTGTCATGTCGGCACCGACGTACGCGGTATATGATCCTGCGACACTGGAGCTCGTAGGTGAAGCGCCACAGCACACCGAGGAAGACGTGCGCCAAGCCATCAGGCACGCACAACAAGCCAGCACCAGTTGGGCGGCTGATCGGGAGTCCCGGCGGGCAGCGCTACGACAGATCGCCACCTTGATTCGTGACGACGCCAACCGCCTTGGACGGTTATTGTCGCTGGAACAGGGAAAGGTCCTGGCCGAAGCCATCGGCGAGTTCAAGACCGCAGCCGACCTGTTCGCGTACTATGCCGATCTGGAATGGGACGCAACCGAGACGCTGCCACCACGACAGGGTCGCACTATTGAGGTGCAAAACCGCCCGGTGGGCATTGTGGGGACCATTACCCCGTGGAACTTTCCAATCTCGCTGCTGGCGGTGAAGCTAGCCCCTGCTCTTGTGGCAGGGTGCACGGTGATCGCAAAGCCCTCCCCTACAACACCGCTGTCGACCATTGCACTAGTAGAACTGATGAATCAGGCGCTACCCAGTGGTGTACTGCAAACACGTACCGGCAGTAATCGCACGGTCAACGTCGCACTGAGCACGCTGCCAGAGATTCGAAAAATCTCATTCACCGGCTCCACCGACGTCGGTACCGCCGTCGCGGCCCAAGCCGCCGAAACAGTCAAACGCGTGACCCTGGAGCTTGGTGGCAACGACGCCGCCCTGGTTCTAGAAGACGCCGATATCGAGCACACGTCTCAGGGCATTCTCAACAGTGCCTTCCGTAACGCCGGGCAGGTGTGCATGGCCGTTAAACGCGTCTACGTGCCGCGCAGTATTGCCACAGAGCTCGCCGAAGCTATGGCAGCACAGACTCAAGAAATTGTCATCGGCCACGGTATCGCCAAAGAGACCACCATGGGCCCGATGCACAACGAATCCCAGTTATCCACCGTACGCTCGTTGGTCGATAACGCGGTATCCTCAGGGGCTCAAGTGATCGCCGGAGGCTCTTCCAGCTCCGAGCTACCAGGGTACTTCATGGATCCGACCCTCGTGATCAATGCCCACGCCGAAATGCCACTGGTCTATGAAGAACAGTTTGGTAGCGCACTGCCAATTGTCATCTACGACGATCTCGACACCGCCGTGGCTGAGGTCAATGCGGGTCCCTACGGCCTTGGTGCTTCGGTATGGTCTCAAGACCTGGATCGCGCCAAGGGTCTGGCTGGGCGTTTGGAATCCGGCACCGTATGGATTAACCAGCACACAGTCGTCGAGCTCGACGCACCATTTGGTGGGTGGAAAACCTCGGGGCTGGGTCGTGAACGAGGCCGCTGGGGACTCAACGAATACCTTGAACCTCGTACCGTTAACACCTTCATCGGCGCGTAGTTCAGCCGCGTCGAACAACCATTGCTAGGACATATTATGGAGAATAAGTCTTCAACCGAACTCATCACCCTTGGCACTGCTGCGGGGCCAGCCATCCGAGGTAGAGAAAATGGGATGGCTAGCGCCGTCGTCGTCGACAACCAGTTTTACATGGTGGACTTCGGCCTGGGGTGCGTTCGTTCTGCTCATGAGGCGGGCCTGCGCGGTAAGGACTTCAAGGCCGGGTTCATCACGCACCTGCATTCCGACCATGTGGCTGAGTTCCCCGCATTTCTCATGTGGAACTGGGGCGCACCGGTCGAGGGTTTCGCCCACCCGATTTCTATTCACGGACCCGGACAGGACGCCAACCACCCGCTTGGCACCAAACTATCGGGTACCCGCGGTCTTGTAGACCACACGTTGGAAGCATTCTCCTATGACTTGAATATCCGAGTCACCGATGAAGCCCGACCGGTGATGTCAGACCTTATCAATCCCGTTGAGATTGCTCTGCCCCAGACCTCAGCGGCGGAGCCATTCTTGGTCTACGAGGATGATCACGTCAAAGTGACTGCTGTACTAGTGGATCACCCTCCGGTCCATCCGGCATTTGGGTTCCGTTTCGATACAGCCGATGGTTCAATCACGTTCTCTGGGGACACCGCTGAAAGTGCGGCGCTGGCCAAGCTGGCTGATGATACGGACATCTTGGTGCACGAAGCAGTGAACCTTGAGTTCTTCGCATCGAGGGGTTTCGATGCAGCGTTTTTGAACCACCAACAACAATCCCATACTACGCCTGAAGGCGCCGGTCGGGTCGCGACTGCTTCAGGGGCAAAGCGTCTTATCCTCTCCCACCTGGCAGGGGTAGCGACTCCGGCAGAATGGGCGGCTGGTGCAGCAAGCACCTATGCGGGCCCGATCGATGTTGCCACCAGTGGTCAGCGGTTTAGCCTCGTCGCCGACACTACCTACGCCACCATCTAGTCGCGAGCTTAATGTTCCTGGCCGTGTTCGGCAGCGTTTCAAGCGCTGCCGAACACGGCCAGAATGCTTTTAATAGGAGAAACTTTTCTGCCAGGAGTCCTTTATGCACCATACTTCCTGCAGGCGTACGCTGACCGCACCCCATATATACACTGCACCTCGCGGGTGGCTCACTCCAGAAACGCCAAAGCCGGCAGCTCATCGAGTGTTCCGATGAGCTGCCGGCTGATGGACGAGCCGGTGGGTGGGTATGGCCTTAGATGAGGTCCAAGCCCAGCTTCTTGCGATCACGCTGCTGATTGATGCCCAGGGCAGCCAACAGACCGATACCGCTCATGACACCACCGGTGATCAAGAAGGATAGCTCGTATCCCATGGCCGGAGTGGCGGCGGCTCCCACGAGAATGCCAACAAACATGGGGGCACACAGCCCGCCCGTGGTAAGAAACGCGTTGGTGAATTGCAGCATCGCACCACGCTGACCGATGCTTGTCATCTCGGCTGCTACTAAATATGTCAGAGCAAAGAGAGCTGGTGCGGTACCAAAACCGAATGTGAAGCAGACTATCGCTAGCAGCGGTGTACTTGCCATAGTGCCTAGCAGCACCATGACGCCCGAGAAAATCGTGGACAAGCTCAGTACGAGTCCACGGGAATACCGTGTAGACCATCCGCGGCTACCTAAGACCTCTGTCAACCAGCTCAGTCCAACGGTTGCGATAGCGCCCCATAGGGCTGGTAAAGCGATAAGTGAACCCGACTGTTGAGTATTGGCGCCCAGGACATTTTCAAAATATGCCGGTAACCAAGTGGTTGCTACCGTAAAGGTCCAATAGCCGAAGAAGGAGCACAACACGGCCAGGATCCAACTTGGGGTCAGCAATGAACGACGGTATTTAACTTTGCTGTCAGCCGCTGCGGCTTGGGCCGCTGCTACGGGGTCTGCGATGTCATCGACAGGGTACCCTTCGATCTCCCGTTCGGCTTTGACAGAAGTATAGGGGCCCTCTTTTCCAATGAAAAGCCAGATCGCCGCCCAGACCACGCCGATAAGAGCGACAAAGATAAATGCGGATTTCCAGCCGAACGAGGCGGTAATCCACGCCAGGACGGGCGCGAACGCCACAATGCCCAGGGTCACTCCGGCTGAGGCAAGAGCTGCGGGGGTCGCCCCTTTCGCCGCGGGGAACCACTTGTACACCGCGTGCATGGTGATCGGCGCCAACGGGCCTTCACCAGCGCCCAGCAACAGTCTGCTCAACCAAAGGGCCGGCAACGACGCAAAGATGATCACTGGGACTTGAGCGATCGACCAGATCACGCACAAGATCAACAAAATCCATTTGGCTTGGACGCGGTTAGCAATAGGTGCAGCTACCAGCTGTGCGATCCCGAAGAGCATGAACACGGCACTGCCTAATAAGCCAAACTGGGCTTCGGAGATGTTGAGATCTTCCATCAAAGGCATCGCGACAATGCCGAGGATCGCCTTATCGGCCCAACTGATCATCATCAGGATCAGGAGCATTACGGTGATCAGCCAGCCGTAGCGTTTTCGGCGACGGGCACTCCACGTAGCTGGATCTGCGCTTTGCATCTTGTCGGCTGAACCCGTTGGGGATGACGGTCTAATTGATATTTGGTTAGCCATGAGCTGTTCCTATCGAGAGGTAACGTCGAAGAAAGGTGACGTGGTCAAAAGCCTGCGGCAAACAGACAGGTCAAATAAGCCTCCCGGTGTTCACGAGACCACCGGGAGGCCTCAGAAAGTAAGACGCTACGTTAGCGCTTCGGAGAGACTTTTAGCGGAACCGATTCAAAGCCGCGCAGCACGTTGTGAATAAACGGCACCGGCTCGTCAGCAAGTTCGAGGGTTTCGAATTTCTCGAGGAGTTGTTGTAAAACGATTTCCATTTCGAGCCGAGCGATTGGTTGCCCCACGCACTGGTGAAGTCCCATACCAAAAGCGACGTGGCCCGAGGAGCTGCGGTCTAGGCTAAACTCTGCGGCATCGTCACCCCACTTGGCGGGGTCACGGTTGGCTGCGCCAACAAACACCAGAACCTTTGCACCTTCCGGCAGATCTACTCCGCCTAAAGTGGTGGCAGTGGCGACAGTGCGGTGGAATTTCTGGAAAGGTGATTCCACGCGAAGGGCTTCGTCGATGGCAAATTTAGCCATCGACGGGTTTTCGCGTAGTCGTTGCCACGCTTCAGGGTAACGGGCCAGCACCGACAGGGTGTTACCGATACCGAAGATGGTGGTGTCGACTCCGGCGGACAGCAAAGCACGAACCAGCAAAGCGGCTTGTTCTTCAGTGATCAATCCGTCGTTAATGCGCTCGTAGATCTTGGCACCAAAACCGCTGTCGTCCAAGGATTCGCGCTGGCATAGTTTCATGACGGCCGCTGAGTGCGCGTCGCCTTCGGCGAAAGCCTGCTGATAAATGTAGTTTTCGGGACCGAAAGCATTAAAGACCATGTTCCCGTACGGCAACAGGTGTTCGCGGCCTTCTTGTGGCAGACCCACAGCATCCGGGAAGACGCGGATCGGGTACTTCTCGGCCAGGTCCGTGACGGCGTCGAAACGATCGAACTGTGTCAAGTCGTTGACGATCTCGACTGCCGGCGCGGTAAACGGTTCCCGCAGGGCGCGAACTGTCGAGGGGTTAATGACACCCGTAAGTGCGCGGCGCATGACGGTGTGAATCGGCGGATCCGATTCCAAGATGCTTGGTGGTCGCCAGGCTTCGTCTTTGCGAATATCGTGCGGACCCAAGCCTCCAGAGGAGATGAAGGTTTCGAAATCCATGAGCACTTCGTAAACCTCGTCGTACCCGACGATCGCATACGAGCCGGTGGCTTCCAGATAACTTACGGGTCCGGTCTCGCGCAAACGCTGTAAGAACGGGTAGGGATCCTTCAGTGCGGCTTCGTCGAAGGGGTCTTCAGTGAAGACTGCTGGTTCAATGGTGGTGGTCATAACTACTCCTCGGACTCACAAATCAAGAACTAAACGACTGCAACCAGCGGCTGCGCGAGATACACAGGGCAGCATGACTTCGCCCGCTGCTTTATCTTCTTCGGTCAGGACAGCATCACGGTGCTCTGGTTCACCTGCGATGATGCGGGTTTCGCATGTGCCACAGACTCCAGCACGGCAACTGGAGAGAACGCGAGCGCCGGCTTGTTCCACGGCATCTACGATGGTTTCGTCTGGTTGCACGGTGACGGTTGTGCCGGTCTGGGCGAGTTCAACTTCGAATGGTTCGCTGTTTGCTGCGGCTCCAAGTTCGGTGGCGACAAAACGTTCGATGTGCAGTGCTCCGGGAGGCCAGCCCATGCAAAGGTCTTCGATTGCGTTGAGCATTCCGCCGGGCCCGCACGCATAGACCAACATGTGGGCGCGTGGCATAGCAAGGACCTGGGTGAGGTCTAACATGTTGTCTTCATCGTTAGCGTAGATGCGGATCTTCTCCGGCCCATATTTGGTCACCAGCTCGTCGAGAAATGCCATGCTGGTGCGAGAGCGTCCACCGTAGTGCAGCACCCACTCTTTGCCCGCTGCTTCAGCAGCTTCCATCATCGGAATGATCGGGGTGATACCGATCCCACCGGCAATAAACATGTATTTGCGCGACTTTACGAGCGGGAAGTTGTTGCGGGGTGCTGAGATGGTCAGTTCGGTCCCGGGCCACAAGTTATCGTGTACAAACGCTGAGCCGCCGCGAGAGTCAGGTGTCCGCAGTACGCCAATTTGCAGCGTGGAGCGGTCTGCTGTGGGCGAGCAGAGAGAGTATTGCCGAATCAGACCGTTTTCGAGGTGCACGTCGACATGCGCTCCGGGCTCCCAAGCGGGGAAGTTAGCACCATCGGTACGACGTAGCACCAAGGTGACAACTTCATCTGCGGCACGGTCCACCGAGTCAATGACGGTATCGATCGTAGCGGGGGCTTTCGATGGTGCTGTGAGAGTCACGCGTTAGCTCCTTGTTGTTGGAAGGGCCACGGCTAAGCGGGCTTGGGTTACACCCAGGCTAAGAGTAGTGCATATCACAGGAAGAACTGCTTTCCATCCAATGGAAAGAAACTTTCGTGTTGCTATGACGCCCGGGGCTGAGTTGCTTACGATAGCTCAACTGAAGTAAGCCTGCGGGCTATCCCCCTGGCAGCAATGCGCAGGACGGGGACAACAGATCCGATCGCGGGCGCTTTTTGGTGGACAACACCAAGCGCAGCAACTGCATAGCCCATCGCATCAAGTACCGGTACCGCCACAGCGTGATTGTCTAATCCTGTTTCCTGGCTCGAGATCGCATAGCCAGATCTTTTCACTTCGGCGACGGCGGCCTGTAATGCGGCCGGAGAGGTGATCGTGTACTTGGTCAGGCTGGTCATGTTGTTGATGGCTTGCGACATCAGATCCTGTCGGGAAAAAGCCAACATGACCTTGCCGGCGGCTGAAGCATGAAGCGGCAGCGGGTCGCCCACCTTTCGAAAGGGGGTCCCAACCTTGGTGCCGGAGATACGCTCCAGCAGCAGCACCTTCGACGATTCCAAAACAAAAAGATTCACCACATTATGCGTCACAAATAAGACGTCTTGCATATGCGGGGCAGCAATTTCTGCAATGTTCTGACGTATCGGAGCCAACAGCCCCAGTTTCCACAACCGTTGTCCAATAACGTATTCATTATGCACTCGCTCTACCGCGCCCCACTCGACGAGCTCGGCCACGAGACGGTGAGCAGTCGATACAGGCAAGTTTGCACGTCGCGCCATCTCGCTCAAAGACAATCGCGGGCGTTCGGGACTGAAGGCAGCTAGCAGTGCCAAGGAACGAGCGGTCACCGTTTCAGCTTTTGTTGCCGTATCTTGCGATTGACGTCGCGGCTCCCGTGGACGCGGGTTGGCCATAATGCCCTCCTTCGATTCGTCGCCTTATTGTACGGTGCCATCCAGTAGCTTTCCATTAGATGGACAATTATCCACTCCCAGGGCAGAGATCCAGGCAAACTCAAGGACGGAAGTCAAAAGGAGCCCAGTTGTGACACACTCGTCCGAGCACCAGGTCTCGTCACCCACCCTGCCTACGACCCGCGCCTGGGTCACTGTAGTAGCAGTGGGAGTCGTTGCCGCTGCCCACATTTGGAAACTACCCGTTGCATTGCCGCTGCTTGAGGCAGAACTTGGCATGAGTTTGATAACTGCAGGCATGTTAGTCGGGATCATTCAGCTGGCCAGCATGGTCGGTGGTCTTTTCGTAGCCTGGGGCGGAGAACTCGCCGGCCTCCGCCGCTTGATCATGCTAGGCCTGCTACTGCTCGCGATAGGCTCGTGTTTGGGTGCCACCACCTCGTCGACGCACTTCATGATGGTTTTTCGGGCTATCGAGGGGATCGGTTTTCTGCTGTGTACGGTCTTGGCACCAGCACTGATCCGACGCATTTGCCACCCCGCTCAACTCAACATTGCCCTGTCTTCTTGGGGCGCATTTCAGGGCACCGCCACGGTGATAGGCTTCGCCGGCGGAGGTCTCCTTCTGGAGCTCGTCAGCTGGCGGGTACTGTGGGTGGTGATGGCGGCTGTCACGATCGTGCTCCTCGTACTGGTCGCACGTTTTACCGAAGCGGATCCACCCCTACCAGACGATAAGCCTCTTCGAGGCTCTTTTAGCCGGATTCTCAATACGGTGCGTACGTGGCGCCCCTGGGTGGCCGGACTGGCATTTGCGTCTTACACATTGCAATGGATGGCGGTGATGGGATTCTTACCGACGGTCTTCGTCGCCGTCGATGTGGAACGGTTACCCGCCGCGCTGCTGTCCGCCCTGGTGGGCGGAGTAAATATTCTCGGCGCTTTAATGGTTGCCACTTTACTCAACAGAGGTTTTCGGCCACGCCACATCATTAACGTCACGTTTCTGGTGATGTCGATGTCATCGATCGCGTTCTTTGCATTTGATTGGGCCGCCAGTCCCCTGGGCTTCGCCGGACAGCTGGCGTGCGCGATTGCTTTTTCGATGATAGGCGGCACGATCCCGGCATTATTGAGTCGGATGGCGGTTGACCTCGCGCCGCAGGAGGGTTCGGTGGCCGCTGTCATTGGCTTGATGCAGCAGATCTTCAATGTAGGCAATTTCTTTGGACCTGCCGCCTTAGCATGGGTCGTCACTGCAACCGGCTCGTGGGAGGCCTCTTGGTGGGTCACGTGCTCATGCAGCCTGATCGGCATCGTCGCAACGTTTTATCTCACTCGCCAACCGGATGCTCCATCATTGGATACTCATAGCAGGCAAGAGCAGACGGCTCTTGGCGGAGGTTCATGTTAAAAACCAGGGCCCCCGTAGAAACCGGGGGCCCTGACACTCATCACTCACACCTTGAAGAGGTAGTTACTACTATAGTCTTCTACCCTGGGAATTACTTGAGAATCCCTGTAAATTCGCTCAGAGTTTTGCAGAGCCTGCAAAGGCTGAACGCCCCGGCTGAAAACTTGCGTTTCCATCCGGGGCGTTCATTATTCACTCACACCTTGAGGTACTTAAAATATAAACATATCCGCCTTGAGAAGCTGTGAGAGTTCCCTGCTGAAACCCTGAGAACTGTTCTTAGACGTAATGCAGTGCGATGTATTCGCGCAGCGCCTGAGCATCAGCACCGATCTCCACGGTGTGCTGTTCCAGTTCCAAGAGCTTGGCGTACTCGGGCAGCAGCTCGGGCTCGAAGCCAAGCGCCTCGTTGACGATGTCCGTAAACTTCTCGGGTTTGGCCGTCTCTAATACCAGCATCGGCTGGTTGGGCTTTTGGTAGCCGCGAGCCACCGTGACACCGTCTGCGGTATGTGGGTCGATGACGACTTTGGATTTTTCATAGACCGCTCGGATAGCGGCCACGCGATCCTCGTGGGTCGAGGTCCCCGAGACCATGCCGAATTCTTTGTGGAAGCGCGGCTGATGTTCCGACAGGTCCAGAGTGCCTGTCGCATCCAACTGTTCCCAGATTTTCGCTAAGGCATCTGGGTCCTGACCAAGCACCAGGTAGATGAAGCGTTCGAGGTTGGACGCCTTGGAAATATCCATCGACGGCGATGAGGTCGCCAAGGTGTTCTCGGCCGAGCGTGGCTCATATTTACCGGAGCGGAAGAACTCATCCAAGACATTATTCTCGTTGGTGGCCAGTACCAGGGTGTCGATGGGCAGTCCCATCTGCCGGGCCAACTGGCCGGAGAAGATATTGCCGAAGTTACCCGAGGGTACGGCAAAGGAGACATTGAAGCCTTCGCGCTGGTCTGCTGGGATACCGTTGGTTACCCGCAGCCAGGCCCAGAAGTAGTACACCGACTGGGCAATCAGCCGGCCAAGGTTAATCGAGTTGACGGTCCCCAGGGAGTGCTTGGCTTTGAACTCCAGATCACCGTTGAGTTCCTTGACCAGGTTCTGCGCGTCGTCGAACACCCCGTCAATGACAATGTTGTGGATGTTGTCATCGGTCAGCGTATACATTTGCGCGCGCTGGAATTGCGACATCCGGCCCTTGGGGGACAGCATGAACACACCGATGTTGGGCTTGGATCGGAACGCATATTCGGCGGCCGAACCGGTATCCCCGGAGGTAGCGCCCAGAATATTCAGGGTCTGGTCGCGCTGTTTGAGCACATACGGTAAGGCTTCACCCAAGAACTGCATGGCCATATCTTTGAAGGCCAAGGTTGGTCCCTGGGAGAGGTCCACCAGCGCGGTCATCTGATCGATCGGAGTCAGTGGGACGATGTCTTCGGAATTGAACTGCTCCCCATAGGCCGCCTGGCACAGTTCGGCCAGGTCTTCGCGTGGGATATCGGTCCAGTACAGGCCAATGACTTCGGTGGCCAGTTGTGGGTAGGTCAGCTCGCGCCAGGATTCGATCGTTGCCACATCGACGGTTGGGATGTCAACCGGCACGACTAGACCGCCGTCGGGAGCCAGGCCTTCAAGTAAGACATCGGAAAAGTTCGACGGCGCCATGCCGCCGCGGGTGGATACATATTGCATAAGCGTTAGTCTTCGTAAATCAGATCGCGAATTTGGATAACTTCATCGCGGCCTGGGCCAACGCCCACACCGGAAATGCGCACACCCGCGAGCTCTTCGAGCTTGTGAATGTAGTTGCGTGCGTTCTCTGGCAGGTCCTCGAGGGTTCGGCAACCAGAAATGTCTTCTTCCCAGCCGGGGAAGTATTCGTAAATCGGTTTGGCGTGGTGGAATTCGGTTTGCGTCATCGGCATGGAGTCATGGCGAACACCGTCGACGTCGTAGGCCACGCAGACCGGGATTTCTTTAATGCCGGTCAGCACGTCGAGTTTGGTGACGAAGTAGTCGGTGAATCCGTTGATCATGGCGGCATGGCGGGCCATGACGGCGTCGTACCAGCCGGTGCGACGTGGGCGTCCGGTGTTGACCCCGAATTCACCACCGGTGATGCGCAGCTGTTCGCCCATGTCGTCGAACAGTTCGGTGGGGAATGGGCCGGCGCCCACGCGGGTCGTGTAGGCCTTGACGATGCCGATCGTCCGAGTGAAGCGGGTTGGGCCGATGCCGGCACCCACCGAGGCGCCCCCGGCGGTCGGATTCGAAGAGGTCACGAATGGGTAGGTGCCGTGATCGACGTCCAAGAAAGTAGCCTGGCCACCTTCCATGAGCACAACTTTGTCGTCATCGAGGGCTTCGTTGAGCATTTGCACCGAGTCAACAACCATGGGACGTAGTCGCTCAGCGTAGATCATGAAGTAGTCCACGATCTCATCGACGGTGAAGGCCCTGCGGTTGTAGAGCTTGACCAACAGCTCGTTCTTTTGACGCAGCGCGCCTTCAATTTTCTGACGCAGGATCGACTCATCGTAGAGGTCCTGCACGCGGATGCCGAGGCGGGCGACCTTGTCTTGGTAAGTCGGACCGATCCCGCGGCCGGTGGTCCCGATCGCGCGTTTGCCTAAGAATCGCTCGGTGACTTTATCGAGCGTCTGGTGGTAGGGCGCGACCAGGTGCGCATTCGCTGAGATTCGCAGGTGCGAGGTGTCGTGGCCGCGAGCTTCCAGACCATCGATTTCCTCAAAGAGTGCTTCGAGGTTAATGACCACACCATTGCCAATCACAGAGATGGCTTGTGGCGATAAGATGCCGGCGGGCAGCAGTTTCAGCTCAAACTTCTCGCCGTTGACGACCACGGTGTGCCCGGCGTTGTTTCCACCGTTGGGTTTGACCACAAAATCAACCCGCCCACCGAGTAGATCCGTTGCTTTGCCTTTGCCCTCGTCGCCCCACTGGGCTCCCACGATTGCGATTGCTGGCATAAAATTCATCTCTCCCAAGGGGGCGGCGTGTAACCGCCCCACAACATAGAAAGGTTCTCGCACCCGAAAGCACGCAAGTTTTGGGCCGAGAACAGTTACAACCAGAGTTTACCAAATCACCGCGCACCCCAGCGGTTTGCGAATGACTCCTGTCACGCGTCGTGTCATTGCCCCTTCTAATCAGCGAAAGACCCTCACCTTTTAGATTCTGCACCCCGCCCTAAAGCACAGGCTCCCGGCTCCACAATCTCGCTTATGCTGACAGGAAACATGTGCAAACAGCCAGCCTCATTGTGCAAATCGACAACTAAACCCAACCCTCGTGTGATGAGCGATAACCCGCATCGTGACGCAGATCCAGCGCGGGAGCGTCAGCCTTAGGTCCGCTGCGCCATCCATCGCACAAGTGCGACCCGTCACACTCGAGTCGACGCCTCCCAGAAAATCTGCCCTCACAGGGACAAGCGAAACTGCATGAACGTTCAGTTTCATATATGATCTCTCAAGTCTCTGATTTGCTGTGAACTACCTCACCGCGCATTGTGCGTCAAGGTACGGTCACCTGCAGATCCGTCTTTTTGGGCACGAAGAACTCGAGCACACGAAGGAAACTCATCATGGAAAAACTGATTCGCGGTATAGCCCGTACGCTTGCCGTGCTTTCAGCGGCTGCCATCGTGGTGATGGTTATTGCGATCTCGATTGACGTGTTCGTACGTAACACCACCGGCGGCTCGTTGGGCGGCATGATCGAAATCGCCGAAACTGCGATGGTCACTGCTGTTGCTTTTGGTCTGGCTTGGGCCGGGGTCAATGGCGAGCACGTTGCGGTCACGCTGGTTACCGACCGTTTTGGCCCCCGGCTGGCAAAACTCACCAACATCTTCGTTTGGATCGTGGTTGCCGCGTATACCGCCTGGCTGAGCTGGGCCAACATCCTGCGCTCGATCGACTCGTGGCAGTCCCAAGAAACCCGCTTTGGTTTAGTCCAGTGGCCGATGTACCCGATGCGCTGGGTTTTGACGCTAGGCATCATCTCGCTCTTCGTCGTCGCCATCGTCAACCTCATCCGCAGTCTGGGTGGTCAGCAGCCCATGGGCTTCGCCGACGAAATCGAAGCAGCGCTGGCCGATGATTCCATCGTGGATCGCACCGACACTCACCCCGCCGCGGCCGTGACAGAAGATATCGCTGACGCCACGGAGCACACCAAAGGAGAGCACAACTTATGACAGTTGGCATGGTCATCGTATTAGTCCTACTGCTGATGCTCGCCCTGCTGTTATTGCGGGTGCCGGTCGCAGTTTCGCTTGGTGTGTCGGGTGCACTTGGACTTGCCGCGCTGCGCGGACTAAACCACACCACCCTTGAGCTCGGGGCCAACCCGTTCTCGCAAACCGCAACGTTTTCGCTGACGATTATTCCGATGTTCATCCTGATGGGGATGTTCGCGGTGCGCGCCCACGTGGCCGACTACGTGTTCAAAATTGCCGACCGTGTCCTGGGGCGCTTCCCCGGTGGGCTGGGTATTGCCACGGTTGCCGCTTCGGCTGGTTTCTCTGCCGTGTCCGGCTCCTCAATCGGGACCGCTGCCACCATGGCGCGGCTGTCCGTGGGCGAAATGCGTGCCGCAGGGTATCCCGCAGCAATGGCCACCGCGCTGGTTGCTGTTGCTGGAACCTTGGGCTCAATGATCCCGCCGTCGACATTCCTGGTGCTGTATGCGATCTTGGCGCAGGTGTCGGTTGGTGAAATGCTGGCTGCGGGTATCGTACCCGGTGCGCTATCCGCCATCGCTTATGCCCTGTGGATCATGTTCGCCGGCTGGCGCATGCAAAAAGACGGCAAGGTTGTCACCGACGCCGATAACGTCCACGACGCGCTGACCCAGGCGTCAGATATCGCCCGCGAACACAAAGAACAGACCCCGCTGGCCAAACTGCCATGGCGCGGTCTGCTCTACGTGGTCATCCTATTTGCCATCGTGCTAGGCGGGATGTACTCCGGGATCTTTACCGCAACCGAATCCGCCGCATTTGGTGCAATCGCCGCCGTCCTCATCTTGTTCTGGGAACTGCGTAAAGAAGGGTGGAAAGGTATCTGGCAGGGCATCACCGGTGCGCTAGAATCCACCGCTTCTACCACCGCGATGGTGTTCTTTATCGTGATCGGCTCCGGCATCCTCACCGCATTCTTTGTTGCCGCTCGGGTCCCGAATATGATCACCGAAGCGGTGCTGTCCTGGAACATGTCCCCCACCGTGGTCATGCTCATTTTGTTACTGAGCCTCGTTCCGTTGGGCATGGTGTTGGAATCGCTGTCGCTCCTGGTGATCTCGGTGCCGCTGCTGCTGCCGGTGGCCATCGAGTTCGGGTTCGATCCGATCTGGCTGGGCATTCTGATCGTCAAGTTCATTGAAATCGGCATGGTCACTCCACCGGTCGGCATCAACGCCTTCGTGGTCGCCGGCACCACCGGTATCCGTGCGGAAACGGTATTCAAAGGGATTGTGCCGTTTTTCATCATCGACCTGGTGCTGATCGCGATCTTCTTCTTTATCCCCGACATCATCTTGTTCTTGCCGAGTCTGGTGCAACATTAGGAAGGGTAAAATACTATGAAATCAAGATTCTTCTCTCGTTTGGCCAAGCTCGCAGTCACCGCTGCCGTCGGCGCCCTGGTGCTGACTGGTTGTGAACAAGGCATCGTGAAAGGTGCCGACAATTTCTACTTCAACGTGGCTAACGGGGCGCTGGATGGCACCCAGCACCACCGGGTGGCCGAAGAATATTTCGACGCCGTTGAAGAAGCCTCTGACGGTCGCATCGAATTCAACCGCACCTCGTTTGAAGCCGTGTGTGCCATGAACGAAGTTGCCGACTGTGTTCGTGACGGTCGCGCCGATATCGGGTTAACCGTCGCCGACTACACACCACACCTGCTGCCAACCCTGTCGGTCATGTCGATCACCTTCTTGAATAACGACATCCAGGCATCGGTTGAAGCACTCTATGACCTACACCAAAACTACGAGCCCGCTCGACAGCAACTAGAATCGGCCAACCTTGAGTACATCTCCACCTGGCCGGTAGGAGCCCTGCTCATCGGGTCAAAAACTCCCGTGAATTCTCTCGACGATGTCAAAGGGTTGCGCGCCCGGGCCGCCGGTCCGGTGACCCAGCGCTCGCTTGAGGCAGCCGGAGTCAATGTCAACGCCTTCACAGCTGCCGAGACCTACGAGAACCTCCAGCGCGGCGCCATCGACTCGGTTGCTGCTTCGCTGGACTTCGGGGTGAACTATAAGGTCACCGAACAGCTCCCCTACTGGGCTGATCCAGGCCTGGGCCAGTACACCGCCTACGGCATGTGGTGGAATAAGAACTCCTACGATTCATTAACCCCAGAACTCCAGGAGATCGTCGACGACGTCACCCGCGAATTCAATGAAGGTCGCACCATCGAAATTGCTAACGCAGAATTAGAAAACATCTGCCAAGGCATGCTGGACTCCCCCGATGTCGAAAGCTTCCACACTTGGCCCGAAGAGGAAACCCAAAAGTGGATCGACGTCGCCGCGGATGAGGCCGAGTCCGCCTGGCTGGAGATCATGAATGATTACAACTTCGCCGACGCCGATCGCTACCTCGAAAAATACATCGAAACCTACAAACAATACGAGTCCCCTGACAACCCCGTCGACGCCGGTATTGCCTGTGCTGGCAGATGGCAGGAACTGCACAACTAGGTACTCGCTCGACCCGGACACGTGGCAGAACGAGCCGGGAAAAAGCGTCACGAGCCGGCCAGATTCGTGCTTGTTGCGGATCAAGAATTAGCGTAGCGTCACTGTCATGAGCGCCATATTTGATTCAATCCGAAGCATCCGGTTCCGTCGCGGCCCACAACGCATCCTGGGCGGGGTTGCCGGAGGCATTGCGTCGCGTTTTGGACTTAACGTGTGGCTGGTTCGACTCTTGGTGCTGGTGTCATTTCTCTTGCCAGTTCTCGGTTGGATCCTCTACGCCGTCATCTGGCTGATCACACCATGGCGGGATAATAGCATTCCTCTCGAGCGGATGCTCAACAAGAACCGCCCGTCGCAACGCTGAACGCTGCTGCCCACCAGCTTGAGACCTTGCGAAATACTAGAGCCCGAGGATCTGGCGGGCCTCCTGCACCCGTTGGGTTGGGATAAGAACCTCATACCGGGAAGCCTCCAGGGCTCGCGCCGAGGAGAAATCTCGTTTCCCGCGGGTCATCGCATGCCCTACCGCACCAGCGATTGCACCGAAAATTGCGCCGAGGATGACAGCAGTCAGGACGATAGACAGCCAACCGACGACGGCAAAAATCCCGAATAGTAACCCGACGAAGAGTCCAAACCACAGGCCAGATAGAGCACCAATACCGGCGGCTTTACCGGTGGTCATGCGACCGGTCACTACTTCCACAGATTTCATGTCGTGCCCGACGATTTGAACGCCCTCCACCGGGAAGCCGGCATCAGAGAGCTTATCGACGGCGTACTGGCCTTCGGTATAGTCCGTGACTTCCATGATCTTCGTATGTGGTGGTGCGGGTGGTTGCTGAGCATATTCAGTCATTGAAAACACCTTTCACTTGGATCGTCTGGATTCACTCGCGACTCTAACAAAGGCGAATTACGAACATAAGGGTGCAACCTCGACCTATCTTGACAGCTGCGTGCCGTTGACCGACCAGCGCCCCAAATCTTGTAGCCGACCTGGCGCATTGTTATGTTCAATGTCATGTAACGTTAGTCACGCTCACACTCGGGGACCGCGAACGCATATGCTGCACCTACTGTACGTGGCAAAGCAATTCGACCAACCTGCCACTGGGAGACAAGACTTTCACCGCCTATGAACAGTGCGGAGGGTAGCAGCATGAGAAACGAGATTCTGCGTCGCGTGGGAATCAGCCTGCTGATCGTCATTGCGGTGTCCATTGTCGTGTTTGCTCCGACACTGTTGCTCCCTGATGCTCCGGGACGAATGGATGAATCGCCCGTCTCACAGTACTTCGGCTGGTTAGCTGGGCTGTTGGACGGGAAACTGCTAGGAGCACACGTTATAAACACGCTGGTGCTACTCGTTGCCGCCGTCATCATTGCGACCCCGCTGGGGGTCTTGATTGGCATAGCTTCCGCGCGGCGCAGGCTCAGAAGACAGAAACACCGTCTGCACTGGCTCTCGCTGGTGTTGACGGCGCTGCCGGAGTTCATTGTGGGGCTTGCGCTGCTTGGAATTTACGCCATCGTGGTACTTCCGATTTTGCCGGCTGTCTCCGCGCCCAAAACGCAGGTTTGGGAATCGCCGATCCAACTGATGCTGCCACTGGCCACCTTGGTCCTGGTGGCCACGCCGTATGTTGTGCGTACGACCAGGTCGGCGCTGGTCGAAGCACTGGATTCAGCCTCAGTTGAAATGGCCAGGCTCAAAGGTGTCCCAGAAAACCAAGTCGTCACAGGCCATGTGCTACCGCATACGATCGGCCCCGTTGCCAAAGCCATAGCGGTGCAGCTGACCTGGCTGATCAGCGGCGTGGTCATCATTGAATACCTTTTCCAATATCCCGGAATCGGTCAGGCGCTCGTTGCTGCCGTCACCCAGCGCGACGTACCAGTCGTCCAAGCCATCGCCCTCCTCGTCGTCGTCGCATGTGTTGTTGTCCACCTCCTGGCCCAGCTGGTGGATGTTGCGGCGAGCCCGCGGCTCAGGAGAACTCATGCGTAGACAACAATCGCTTCAGGCATCTGCTGCCCCGCCCCGGCCGCTCATCCGTCGAGTGTGGCAGCAGCCCTCCGGCAAAGTCGGCATGGTGCTAACAGCCATCATGCTGGTCATAGCCGTGGGCGGTTATCTTTTCGCCGACGTCATCACCGGTCATTACCCCACCGATGTCATCGGCCAGCCCTTCGATTCAGCCGGGATCGCTGGCACTGACATCCAGGGCCGGTCCGTGGCTTCCCGAGTCCTCGCCGGTGGGTTGACATTGCTAGGGTATTCGCTTGTAGCCACCATCATCGGTCTGGCACTGGGGACCGTGTTGGGTTTGCTCGCAGGATATCTCGGCGGAGTGATCGACTGGATCATCATGCGGGTCAACGACGTCGTCCTAGTCTTCCCCGCGCTAGTCCTGGTGCTGTTGGTCATCGCGGTTTTTGATCCCGCCGCGTGGATCATCGTCCTCGTCCTCGGACTCGTGCATGCACCGTGGGTCGCCCGGAGGATTCGAAACACGGTCCGGTCGATAACATCCCAGGACTATATCCTGGCGGCGCGCATGTATGTGACGTCGCACTGGACCATCCTCACACGGGAGATTTTGCCGCAGATCACAGGGCGACTTGCCGCCGAATTCGCTCTGCGTCTGACGTATTCGATCGGTCTGATGGCGTCATTGTCGTTCCTCGGAGTCGGTATCCAACCGCCCACCCCGGACTGGGGATTGATGATCAAGGAAAATCTCGTCGCGCTGACCAGTCAACCCTGGGGCGTGCTGCTACCGATCATCGCAATCGCACTGTTAACCACTGGCACCCGCCTGCTGGCTCACGCCATCGCCCAAGCCACCGCACTCACCGCGAAGCACACCAGTTAGAGGCACCATGACCACCCAAAACCCAGTCCTCACCATCCAGAAATTGAGGGTAGCCACCGACGACGGCGAAATCCTTCACGGCATCGATCTGGAACTCTACCGAGGCGAAATTCTCGGGCTGATCGGCGACGCAGGTTCCGGGAAAACCACGGTCGGACTGGCTTGCCTTGGGTATTTCCGCAACGGGTTGCACTATGTCTCCGGCCGGGTCATTATCAACCCCGTTGACGGCACCGAACCGTTCTACCTGTTTGATCAAGACGCCGAAACCCTGCGCTCGCTGCGCGGCCGCCGACTGGCCTACGTGCCAGCAGACCCCGCGATGGCGCTGAACCCAACGATGCGCGTGGGCGACCAAATCCACGAGGTCCTGACCGTCCACCACTATGCAGATGATGACGCAAAATGTCGCGCCCGGGTCGACCAGGTCCTGGACGAGGCAGGATTACCCCACGACGAGGCCTTCCAGCACCAGTGGCCGCACGAATTATCTGGCGATCAACCTCACCGAGTTGCGCTGGCGATGGCCTTTGCGCTGACGCCCGACGTTGTGGTCTTCGATGAGCCTACCGGCAGCCTAGATGTTCTGCCCCAGGCACGCGTCCTGGACACGTTTCGACGCCTGACTATTATCCATAACGCTGCCAGTCTCTATATCACCCACGACCCGGCGGTCGCAGCGTCGCTGGCCCACCGGGTGATGGTCATACATCGTGGAGAAATCGTGGACACCGACGCTCGGGAGGGACTCCTCACCGACCTGGATAGGTATTCTTCGCGTAGTCTCGTATCCGCCGTGTCGGAGCCGACCCGCGATCATGCTCTGGAGACTTCGGTGGAGTCGCCTTCGGCCTCGGTTCTGACCATCGATGAACCAGTCCACCTCGACCGGGCCACGGGGGAACGCGAGCACCTTATCGCCGTCGACGACCTGGCGGTCTCCTACCGTGAACACACCGTGCTGGACCGGATTGACCTGGGCGTCGAAGCAGGCGAATGCACATTCATATTTGGAGAAACCGGAGCGGGCAAGACCACCCTGGCCCGATCGATTGCAGGGCTGCTCCCTCGGTATAAAGGGACGGTCACACTCCGCGGCAAGACACTGGCTCGTAAGATCCGCCGGCGCAGCCTGACCGACCGCCAAGACCTGCAGTACATTTTTCCATCCCCGAGCGCCTCGCTGAACCCACACCACACGCTCGGCCAATCGCTGTCGGTCCCCCTAGATGCCTCAGGTCGCTTGCCGGTCGAACAGCGTCGGGTCGTGGTTGAAGAAACACTCGAGGCCGTGCAATTAGACAGCTCGTTTTATAATCGACGACCTGCAGAGGTATCGAAAGAACAACTCCAGCGGGCCGCCATCGCCAGAGCCCTTGTTGCTGCCCCGTCGGTTTTGGTCTGCGACGACATCACCACCGACCTGGACGTCTCCGCGCAAGCTTCGATCATCACGTTGCTAAACTCGCTGCGAGAATCTCGCGGACTGACCATCTTGTTCTTAGCGCGCGACATCAGATTGGCTCGCCATGTGGCCAACCGTCTTGCGGTACTCCACCACGGTCAGATCGTCGAGCACGGCACCGTGGACGACGTACTGGAAAATCCCAACCACAGCTATACCGAGACCGTGCTCGCCAACGTCATGGAACTTTAGTGCGACTGCACAAGCGCGCTTGATGTCGAGGTGCCGGTGCACAGCCCCCTGCCAATCCAAGGTCTTAATTACGTGGTTTCAGTTCACCGGGAAAGCCGACAGTTCGCCCTCTCGGCTTGACCAACTCAATGCCTTCGCTGCCTGCTGCCTGAGCCTAGCCGTCAGTTACAGCCAACAAAATGAGCTGGAACAGTGCCTGAGTAGATCCAACATGCAGTTCCTTGATATTCCAGACCTGAGCAGCTCGTTGATCAACCGGGACCCTGTCTCGGATTAATAATTTAGGAATGAGCCCTGTGAACCGTTGGAATCTCGGCAAGGGACTCAATAACAAAGGACCCGATGACAGCACATACTTGCCGTCATCGGGTTCCTCAGTGAATTAGCTCCGCGTTCCATAGAGCTTCCCGCGCGATCTCATGATCCGACATTAATAATCGCCAAGGTTACTTCCACCGGACAATATCAATCGAACGCGACAGTGCAGTCATGAACATGGCCGCTACAATCATCGCTGCCGTCCCGCAAGGCTACCCCCGGTTATGAGTGCACCTTAGACGAGGGCGGGTTCTGGCTCAACTACTGCGGTCGTCTTGGGCTTTCTTAAGCGGGGGGTGTTCAGTACCATCGTGCAGACAATCGTTAGGCCAAGCCCAATCGCCCCTATAACAAGCATGAGATCTAAACTTCCGGTCCTAGCTACTAGGATCCCACCCAGAGCGGGCCCAATAGCACCACCAATTCCGTTCATCAGGTTAAAGGAGTTCATCACTTGGTCGGATCGTGGCAAGTCTGCAAGGCTTGCCATTATGAAAGGCAGCGCGAAGGTCCAGGCAAATTTAAACAGGATTGCTGCAAGGGCAAAGCGTGCAGCATGTGGGGCGCCGATAAACAACAGTACAGAGATCGCCATAGCCCCCAACCCTAGGGTCGTCAGAGCTGACCGATACTTCGTGTCTCCGATAAGGGTCGCTAGCAATGCCGAGGCTACTCCGGCGATCGTGGCGAACGAAAGTATAAGACTCGTGGTATCAGCCGAGATACCACCTGCTGAAGCCAAAAGACCTGTGAGCGCCCATACACTGTGGAGGGAAGCGTAAAAAATGAGAATGGCTGCCAAACCAAAGATCGCTGGGGCCCATCTAAAGGACTCGCCAATGTCTTGTTTTACAACCGATCCGGCGTCTTCATCCCTAAAGCTAATCCCTCGGACCGAGGGGAGAGTAAGGAGACACAAGGCAATAATCCCAGCATGAGCCAGATATACGCCGCCAAGGTCCATTCTGGCAAAAGTCCAAGGGTAGAGGCCGAGCATAACTGCAGCCATAGCGAGCTGTGCTGTCACCCATATACCTAAAGCTCGACTGCTATTGGCCATTCTGCGACAAAATGCAAGGATAACGACCACCATGGAACCTGCTGCCAAGGCTGTTAAGCCTCTTGCACTTGCTAACAGCCCAAAGGTAGTGGCAATTGATGAGAGTATATTTCCGAAGACCATCAATGTTGTCAGCAAAACCATGATGGGGACAAGACTCACGCGTTTAAGCCATAAATACGCAGGAAGCGTCGCCAAACTGAGTACGCCCATTTCGACTGAAAACAGTAAACCAATTTTATCTGCCTCCATATCGTGAGCTTCAATAAGTTGGTCGGTCATCGCCGGGTAAGTAAGTAACACAGCGTACATGACCGCAGAGAATGCTGCGATCATGACATATGCCCCACGGTGAGAAATCACCTGAGGGGTAGTTGAAGGGTTCATTAGATCCTGCTTTCGATCACCATTGTTTTGTATGTGTCATTAAGGAGTCTTATTGTTGGTTTTCTTGGTCCGTGCAAAATAAACGAAGTTGGTGGCACACCTTGCCGCCCCGGCCCCCGGAGCCCGTACTCCGCTGGAATGTTCCAACCGGATAACCAGGGTCAAGAACTCGGCTGAGGTTGGGCAGGTAAGCGGAATGTATCCGCCCATATCACGGCGTCTTCATCGAGACAGTGGTAGTTGGACCATGAGATGTGCTGAGTTAGAGCGCCAGCCCACCTCACAAGGAGATGGACCATGAATGTTAATGCTTGGTGCAACGGAATCATCAAAAATCCTCCATCGTTCCTGGCATGAGCACCCTTGCCCGATCATCGGAGGGTTGCTGCGGCGTCGTCGAGCCAGATCTCTCAGCCGCTCTGGATGGTTTATCTGCCTAGCACTGTACATGGTGGGTCGTTTGCAATGCCAGGACCACACCCGTATCTCGTCAAAGTTGGACATATTGCGGCGAGACGAAGCTCTTCAGTCTCCCACCCACTGGTACAGGGAGGGATGCCCCGCTCAACACTTCGGCACAGGAAACTCCACTGTGAGCAGTCTCGGGTTCGTCTCCTCATGAGCAGCTCAATCAATTCGGGAATGCTGATATTTTCGCCGCCGTATTCCTGCGCTACGGTCAGGGCGGTGAATCCTGAGTCGGCGAGTAAACGCACCTGGTCACAAGGGAGCTTACGATTCAATTCACGAGCCCAAGCCCCGAGGACGTGCAGTCGCGCCTGCATCGGTTTCACCCCGGAACCGGAGAAGTAGACTGTAGGCATCACTCATGACCGTGTTGAGGAGCTTTTTCGTGCGCACGTATCCACACCACTTGACCACCGATTTACCGGAATTGCCGGTGCCGAGGCTGGACGAATCGTTGGAACGATATCGCACCTCGTCGGCGGCGCTGTATGGTCCAGAGGGCGAAGCCGACGTCAACCAGGCGATCGCGGATCTTATGATGGGTCACGCTCCCGCACTGCAACAGACATTGGAAGAATACGCCGCTACCATGACCGAGGCTGGCTCGAACTGGCTGGCCGAGCAGTGGATGGAACGCTATCTGACCAACCGGGAGCCGCTCCAGCTGACCACCAACGTGACATACCAACTCAACTTATCCACCGCTGCCACCGGTGTGGACCGCATTGTCGAGCTGTTGCAGCGAATTGGTAGCATCCATATCCTGCAGGCCAAACGGGCAACCCCGGCAGAGCTTGATGTGCAAGGACGACGTATGTCCATGGACGGGTGGGCGGAGTTCAACGGCGGTATCCGAACACCGGCCATTGATGAAGATCTGTGGATGCGCGCCGGCACCGGGCCGACGTACCGCACCATCGGGCTCCTGTACCAGGGACGAATGTGGGAGGTTCCGCTCACCGGTTCGGCGGGCAAACTCTTAGAAGCCAGCCAGCTGCGAGCATCCGTGGAGAAGGTCCTGCACCAGACGGCGCCGGCCCACCAGAACTTTGCCGCGTTCTCCTCAATCGGGTCCGAGCTGTTATCGCTTGAGGCGCCGTGGGCGGCCGAGGAAAACCGTTCGATGTATAACCGATTAGTCAATATGCTCTTCACGCTCACCCTTGATCCAGAGAGCAGCGACGAGCTGCAAACGTTGAAGCGGTGGGCGTTTCATCCAGGATATGCGTGGGTCTATAAGCCGATAAGTTATCTCGTTGCGCTGGAGTCGGATCTAGTCGCTGCCCATGTGGAACATTCGGTGATGGAGGCAGGTACGCTGGCGACCGCGGTGGCGCGCATGCAAGCCGTGGATTGTGAAGCGCTCGACGCCCAGTATGATGCCTATGCGACAAAACCTCACGAGTTAGTGTGGCACGGGGTCGAAAACGACCTGGTGGACACGGAAGCTGCGACCCAGGCGATGTATGTTGAACGCGTAGTCGTTCGGCGGGATGAAAACCTCCCATTTCCCATTAGTTTTGAAGCCGGGGCCCAACTCATCCTCATGATTGCTCAGCTGTTGACCTACGGCTATATCCGAGCGCAGTCCGCAGTATTCGATATGCGCCATTTCCGTGCAGGTCGCACCGAAGTGGTTCGCCCGGTGACGGTGCAAGCCGTGGACTTTGTGACCGCTTTAGTCCAAGGCCGGGCGACCGAAGAACAATTTGCTGCCGCGCTGACTGCGCATCGAGACTGGATCAGCGCCGCTAATACTGGCAAAGTCTTTGACCGACACCTAATGATGCTGCAGTACATTGCACAAGAACTCGGCGGCGCTGACGCAGATTTTTTCACCAAGCACACCAAAGCTCGTCAGAATTTCCTGTCAACCTCAACCCTGGGCGGCGCGGATGCGATTCTTCGCAGTCTGCTTGCCCCCGCCGATGACAACGGTTTCGGGGTCAGTTATGCACCTGCTCAGCAGGGCATTGAGTTCATAGTGACTTGGGTTGAAGGGACTCGGCAAGCTGAAACCTTTGTGAGTAAGTTGGCACCGGCAGCCGAACTCCTCTACAACTTCACCGAAGCTATCTAACCTTGCGCCAGCTTATGCGTCTTCGCGTTGCAGCGCTGCGACGTCAGCAAGTTGGGCATGCGGCGTATCTGCTGGGATCGCTTCATTGAGGCGTAAGCCAGTTTCGGCATCAAAGACGTGTAAATATTCAATGTCCGGGACGATGTGCACAGTTTCGCCCTTCATCGGGGGTTTACGGCCGTCGACACGGACGATCGTGGGTTGTAGGGTCTCGAAGCCTTTAGGGATGCCATAGATATACGCATCGGCACCTAATTCTTCGGTGACGATGACTTCCATTTCCAGTCCCCCGGCGTCGGGAGCGACGACGCGAAGGTCTTCGGGCCGCATACCCAGAATGACGGTGGAGCCCGAGGCGCGTTGCAGTATGCCGTCGGGCACCGCAAAACGTTGGCCTCCGATGTCGACACTTGTGCCGTCATGACTGGTTGTCAGCAGGTTCATGGATGGGGAACCAATGAAACCGGCGACGAACACGTTGGCGGGCCGCGCATAGAGGTTTCGTGGCACATCGACCTGTTGCAGGATCCCGTCTTTTAACACGCACACCCGGTCGCCCATGGTCATCGCTTCGACCTGATCGTGAGTCACGTACACGGTGGTGACTTGCAGGTTTCGGGTCAGAGCTGCGATCTGGGTGCGCGTTTGGACACGGAGCTTGGCATCAAGGTTCGACAGGGGTTCATCCATGAGGAACACTTTGGGGGAACGAACAATCGCGCGTCCCATGGCTACGCGCTGGCGCTGCCCACCGGAGAGTGCACGCGGTTTGCGGTCGAGGTAGTCTTCCAGGTCGAGCAGTTTGGCGGCTTCGAGGACCTGGCGGTTTCGTTCCTCTTTGGGTACGCCCGCGATTTTCAGCGAAAACGCCATATTATCTGCGACCGTCATGTGCGGGTAGAGCGCATAACTCTGGAAGACCATGGCGATGTCGCGGTCTTTGGGCGAAACATCGGACACGTCTTGCCCATCGATGAGGATGCGACCTTCGTCGATCTCTTCTAATCCCGCCAGCATGCGAAGCGCCGTGGATTTCCCGCAGCCGGAAGGTCCCACCAGCACCAGGAACTCGCCGTCTGCGATCTCAAGATTCAGGCGGTTGACGGCCGGCGGAGCATCGGCAGAGTAGATACGGCTGGCAGATTCATAGGTCACAGATGCCATAGTGGCGTTTACCTTTCACAGGCTGATGTGGTGGCCTCGGGCGCTCGAGTCAGTGTCGAGCGGGGAGGCTGAGCGGTGAGGTGAACCCACAGGCGCGGGGTGCGCCCGTGGGTTCATTTGAGTTGGTGAGGCAGGAGGTTACTGTTCTACTTCGCCGGCGAGATCCGATTCGTAGAGCGACTCCAGCTCGGTTTGTACGTTCTGCATGGTCTCTTCGACATCAGCATCTGTGGTGAGGATGTTTTGTAGGGCCTGTGAGAGTTCGAGATCTCCGCCAGGCACGAACAGTCGGGCGTTGTCTTGAACACGGGCACGCTCGAGCTGATCCACTGCGGTTTCAAACTGTGGAGTTTCTTCATAGACCGCGGACATGTCAGCATCGACGTGGACCGGGACGTACCCGGTTTCTTGCGAGAACTTGGCGGTGGATTCAGCACTGGACATATGGCCTGCGAACATGGCTGCGGCCAGCTGACGTTCTGGAGTGCTATCAGAAGCGATCATCAGGCCGGCACCACCGGTTGGGGTCTGGCCTTCACCTGCGGGACCACCTGGCAGAAACGCGGTACCGACCTCGAAGTCAGCAGACTCCAGGATGCCGCCGAGTGAACCGGTTGATTGAATGATCTGGCTTGCCGCCCCGGCGGAGAAGTCATCAGCTGGGTCGCCGGAGGCCACATTGGCCCAATCTTTGGTCGCATCTTGGGCGAATTGTAGGGCTTCGATCGTCTCTGACGAAGAAACCGGGGAGAAGTCCCACTCATCTGACCAGGCGCCACCGTAAGCCCACACCAGGTTAGCCATGGTCCAGGCAGGGTATTGATCCTGTGGAGGGAATGCGAAGGCCGAGTTGGCCACATCGGCTTCCATGAGCTGTTTGGAAACTTCGGCGACTTCTTCCCAGGTTTCTGGTGGGGCGTCGATGCCCGCTTTTTCGTAATGATCGATGTTGTAGTAGAACAGTGGCGTGGAGCGAGCATAGGGCACCCCGTAGTGCGAGCCTTCATACAGGTAGTCTTCATAGAGTGCTTCGACATAACCGGAAGGATCGACGTCGGCGGCTTCGAGCAGGTCGTCGACCGGAATCAAGGAGTCATTGAGGTAGTTGGGGAACCAGGTGGCATCTGACAGGACGACGACGTCGGCTTCGGCATTACCCTGTGCGGTTTGAAAGCGCTGGGAGGTTTCTTCGTAGTTGGCCCCTGATGTCACCACGTTGACGGTGATACCGGTTTCTTCGGTGAACTCTTCGATGAGTTCGTTTTCAATATCTTGGGAACCGCCCGGGTGGTTGGTCCAGAAGGTAATTTCTTCGGCCGGTTCGACACCTTGGAAATCGGTTGCTTCGGCGTCGTCATTGGCTTCGCCCGAGGTGTCTGGCCCACAGGCCGTCAGAGCTAGCATGGCAATACTCAGCACGGTGGTGCCAAGGGTAAGGCGGCTCCTGCGAGCGCGTCCGTTGTGTTGTGTCATAACGACTCCTTTATCTTGAGGTAGCGATGAGGGGGTGGTTCGCTGGTGCCTTATTTCACGGCACCCTGGGTAAGACCTGCAACGATGTAACGCTGCAAGGCCGCAAAAATGATGAGCACGGGAATAATGACCAGCACCGCGCCGGCCATGAGGATGCCGTAACTACCGGTCTGACTTTCGATGGACTGCAACAGGTTCAGTCCCACCGGCAGGGTCATCTTGTCAGGGGAATCGATGATGATCAGCGGCCACAGGAAGTTGTTCCACTCATTGACGATAGTGACCAGCGCGACTGTCGCAATCGCTGGGATGGACACGGGCACGGCGATCTGCACGAGTTTTCGCAGGTGTCCTGCGCCATCGAGTTCTGCCGCTTCGAACATCTCTTTGGGCAGGGCCATGAAGTGTTGTCGTAGCAAGAAGGTACCAAATGCCGTCCCCAGCCCGGGCAGGATGATCCCCCACAGGGTGTTGCGACCGCCCAGGCCACTGATGGTCAAATAGTTTGGCAGCATCGAGACTTCCGGTGGCACCATGAGGGCCACCAGGATCCCCAAGAAAATGAGGTTCACGCCCGGCACCCGGATGAACACCAGCGCATAGGCGGTGGTGATGGCAAGAACCACTTTGATCGTGGCCCCAATAACGGTCACGATCACGCTATTGCCCAGAACGGTCAGCAGCGGGACGCGGTTGGCCACGGCCCCATAGTTATCCAAGGTCGGATCCTGAGGCAACAAAGCCGGATCCAGGGTCACGATTTCATGCGGGGGTTTGAAACTGGATAACACCATCCAGGCCAGGGGCAACACAATGATCAACAGGGCGATGAGAATCGGCAGATAACCGACCAGCATCGTATCGGCGAGGTTTTTCGGAGCAAAAGCCTGCCGCCATTGAGCTGGTTTGCGCTGGCGGCGTGTCTTGGGCGCTGCCGGATCCATGGCTGATGGCAACCCGGGTGTCGTATTCGAGGTCACTGGTAGTGCACCTTCCTTTCGACATAGCGCAGTTGCACGGCCGTGATAATAAACAGGGTGAAGAATAAGACGACGGCGATCGCAGCCGAGTAGCCGGCACGCTGATATGCGCCAAACGACTGCAGGTAGATCTCAAAGATGATCGTGTTGGTCCCGTGCCCGGTGGGGGTCATCGTCCGCAGTACATCAAAGGCATTGGTCATTGAGAAAATGATGTTCGTGACCAACAGGAAAAACACTGTGGGAGTCAGCAGCGGCAGAATAATGGAGAAGAATCTGCGAACTGGACCAGCTCGATCAATCGTGGCGGCTTCGATGAGTTCTTGGGGAATGGACTGCAGCCCCGCCAAGAAGACGACGGCGCAATACCCGAGGTTCTTCCAGACATACACCAGGATGACCATGGTTAAAGCCCAGTCCTCATCGAGGTACCACTGGGGTGATTCGATGCCGAAGAAGTTCAAAATGTGCGACAGTGCGCCCAGGGTCGGGTCGAAAATAAAGTTCCACACCATTGCCACGCCCACACCAGATAAGACGTAGGGGGAAAAGATTGCGGTACGAGCCACGGTGCGGCCCGGGAGCTTTTTATTCAACACCAAGGCAATCAACAAGCCCAGGATCATGGAGCCCAGGACGGCGCCCGCGGTGAAGATGCCGGTGACCCGCCACACTTCTAACCCGGACTCTGAGGTGAAAAACCGGACATAGTTGTCGAACCCAACCGAGGTGGCGGTTGCCGAGCCAAGCCGCCAATCGAGGGTCGAATAATACATGTTGCTCAACAGCGGATAGTAAATAAACGCCAGAATCAGCAAAATGTTGGGGCCTGCGAACAGCAGGAATAAGGACCAGTTTTTGGAGAGGCGACGGCGTCGACGCTGTTTTCGTGCTTTAGCTAATTCGGGTGATTCCGACGAGTCCTGCGCAACGGAACGAGTCGAACCCACTACATGGCCTTCGGTTCCGCTCCCGTCTCGGACTGCCGTCATAACCCCTCCCTCATTAGGCACGCGTCTTAGTGTCTAATAGTAGAGCAAACCTCCGGGAGAAGTGAGGTAAATCTCGGGTGAACAGATGGCGAACCAGGGCGACACGCCACGCGAGGGGCATATGCGACGACCTGGAAGCCCTGTGAGGAGTGGCAGCATTATAGCGTGTCTTCCTGAAAAGCCAACCCTTCGGCGGCTAGTGCTTCACCGAGAATGCTGATGGCTTTGGGGCCAACGCCGTGCAGGGTTAACAATTCCTGTTGAGTGTGCTGACTGACTTTGGCCAGCGAATCCACACCGGCCTGATGCAGGGCACGCGCAGCAGTCTTGCCGATCGCATCAGGTAGATCTCCGACAGGACGGACATCCGGTGTGGACATGGTGTACTCCTACTTTGAGGCTTCGATCTGTTCGGCTGCAGTCGAGTCCGAGTCGTTCAGGAATTTATTGATGCGGTCGACCTCATCGGTCTCGCCAATCGCAGCGGCCGCACGGCCCAGCGAATACAGTGCACGCAAGAACCCACGGTTCGGCTCATGCGACCATGGGATAGGACCGGCACCCTTCCAGCCCGCACCGCGCAGCGAATCCAGCCCGCGGTGGTAGCCCACCCGAGCATAAGCATAGGATTCCAGCGTGCGTCCGTCGTCCCAGGCATCTTCTGCGGCCATGGCCCAGGCCAGGGAGGACGCCGGGAAACGCTGTGCGATTTCCTCGGGCAGATCGCCGGCTTCATAGCGAGCTTGGACCTCGGGTTCTTCGGGCAGCAACGTCGGTTCTGGTTCCATCAGATTCTTACCAATGAGTGATGACACGTTTATTTCCTTCCACTAAGCCAATAGGGCCGAGTCTACGCGGTGTGCGGGTGGCAGTGTTTATACTGAGTCAAGCACGTAAACCCCACACAAGGACACCATGATTTCCGTTCGAGAGCTTACCAAGGTGTATCGACAGCCCACCAGGGACGTCGTGGCCATCGACGACATCAATCTAGATATTGACGACGGCGAAATTCACGGGATTATCGGCCGCTCGGGTGCAGGTAAATCCACCCTGGTCCGATGCCTGACCCTGTTAGACCGTCCAACCAAGGGCCAGGTCATTGTCGGCAGCCAGGATCTCACCGCGGTGTCTGACACCAAGCTGCGCAATGCACGCCGTCGAATTGGCATGGTGTTTCAGCACGCGAATCTCTTATCCTCGCGCACCGTGGCCGAAAACGTGGCGATGCCATTAGAAATCGTCAACGCCAAGAAGGCCGAGCGTCGCGCCAGGGCGTTGGAGCTGCTCGAGCTGGTGGGACTCCAAGGCCTGGAAGATACCTACCCGGCCCAGTTATCGGGTGGGCAACGCCAGCGCGTTGGGATCGCCCGGGCGCTGGCTGCGGATCCGGATGTGTTGTTGTGTGATGAGCCCACGTCAGCACTGGATCCGAATACTACCGACGATATTTTGACACTGATCCGGTCGGTGGCCGACCGACTGCATTTGACCGTCGTCGTCATTACTCACGAAATGTTGGTGGTCAAAAACCTGTGCGATTCGGTGTCACTGTTAGAGGCCGGCAAGATTGTGGAATCCGGCAAACTATCGGAAGTTGCTGCCGATGTGAACTCGCAACTGTCGCGCTCGCTACTGCCGCTGCCAACGCACCAGCCGGTCACCGCGGACCTGGTGATTGAAGTTGTTGGCAAGGCGGATGCCGTCAATACCCCGATCGGTAGCACGATTGCCGCCGAGAATCCGGTGACCGTGGACATTGCCGCGGCCAATATCGAAACGCTGGGCACCACGCGTTTCGCTCACTACCTACTGGGGATCAACAGTGACCAGCCGATAAACCTCACCGGTATTGAAGCCACCCTGGCCCGTCACGGGTTCTCCGTGCGGGTGCGCGCTGCCCGAGGAGTCCAAGCATGAACTGGTTTGAAGAACTCCTAAACAACCGCGCCCTAGAAACTGCCCTGCCCGAGGCCATCTGGGAAACTGTGGTCATGGTCGGCATCGCCGGGGTTGCCACTGTCGTCATCGGCGGGGTCATCGGTGTTATTTTGCACCTGACCCGTCCCGGCGGTCTGGTGCCAATGCGCACGCTATATGCGATCTTGTCGTCGATCATTGTCAACATCACCCGCTCGATTCCGTATGCGATTTTGATGGTCGCGCTGATTCCATTTACCCAGTGGCTCATTGGCAGCTCGATCGGACCGATTGCCGCCACCGTGTCACTGACCATTGCCACCGCGCCGTTCTTTGCGCGCCTAGTCGAAACCTCGCTGCGCGAAGTGCCATCCGGTACGGTGGATGCCGCCCAGGTCATGGGCATGTCCAACGGCCAGATTGTCACTAAAGTGTTCTTGCCCGAAGCCTTACCCGGGCTGATTTCCGCGATCACGAACACCACCGTGGTGCTCATTGGGTACTCGGCGATGGCCGGACTCATCGGTGGCGGCGGGCTTGGCCGACTGGCCTATAACTACGGCTACCAGCGCTTTGATTCCCAGGTCATGATCGTGACCATCATCGTGATGGTGATCGGCGTCCAATTGATTCAGTGGATTGGCGATAAAATAGTAGCGGCTGTCGACCACCGCTGACCTAGCTCAGCGCACGGTCACAAGACGAAAAAACCATGTCAGGAGTACACATGTTCAAATCATCACGCACCTCCCGCCGGTTTGCGCTCACCGGTCTTGCTGCGGCGTCAGCCCTGGTGCTGGCCGCTTGCGGTGGCGGATCCGACGAGGCCGAAGGCCCGACCGCCAACGAAGATGGTGTCACCACCCTGACCGTCGGCGCGACCCCGGTCCCCCACGGTCAGATCCTGCAGTACGTTTCCGAAGAGCTGGGCCCAGACGCCGGCCTGGAAATTGAAATCGTAGAATTCGACGACTACCAGCTGCCAAACCGTCAGATGGACGAGGGCAACCTGGATGCCAACTACTTCCAGCACATCCCGTTCTTAGAACAGCAGATCGAAGATCACGGGTATGAAATCTCCCACGGCGAGGGCGTGCACATCGAACCGTACGCGCTGTTCTCCTCCCAGCATGACAACGTCGAAGACATCGGCGAAGGGTCGACCATTGGTATTACCTCCGACGCCGGAAACCAACCCCGTGCTTTGCTGCTGCTAGAAGCCGTTGGTCTGTTAGAAAACATCGAAGAGGACTCCGCGGCGCTGACGCTGACTGATGAGCAAAACCCGATGGGTCTGAAATTCGAAGAAAACCCACCAGAAATCCTGGCCCAGGTAGTGGACGACTCCGCTATTGATGCAGCAATCATCAACGGTAACTACTTCCTCGAAGCGGGTCTGAATGTCGAAGACGCGCTGATCGTTGAAGAAGCCGAGAACTCCCCATACGCTAACGTTCTGGCCTGGAACACCGCCGATGACGGCAATGAAGCCATCCAGAAACTCGATGAACTGCTCCACTCCCAAGAGGTAGCAGACTACATCACCGAAACCTGGCCCGAAGGTGAAATCATCCCGGCCACTGCAAGCGAGTAAGCCCGAATCCTTACAAACACGGCGCGGTATCTGTCAACAATGTGGCAGGTACCGCGCCGTTGGGTTAATGGGTATGACAAACCGCCATGGTGGCGCTTCTTCAGGTCGTCGCGTACTCTGCATTGACCGATATTTCGGGCACATGTTGTACTGAAAGACAACGGCATACGGTGAAATTCACCGCATCCTAGCAACATCTGAACACAATCACCGTGCAGCACACTGGGTTGCACAGGTTAAGGAGTGCTCATGAAAACACCATTCAAAAAATCCGCCGCCCTCCTGGGGTCCGCCCTGCTGGCCGTCACGCTCAGTGCTTGCGGCGCCGACGACGACACCAGTCCGGTTCCGGAAGAACCCAGCACCGAGCAATTCGATGGTTTTGAAGACGAAGCCAACCAGCCCGATCAAAGCGGCACGCCACTTGACGAAGACGGCGCCCCAGGCACTTCCGAGGGCGAAGACCCCGACACCAATCCCAATGAAGATGAAACCGACGACATGGGACCTCGAAATGAAGAAACCGATGATAACGATGAGCGTGATCCCCAGGATAACTAGCGGAAGCCCGCTCATCCGCCGACTGGTCTTACTTCGCATGCACGAACAATAAGATACCGAGGGCGGTGCGTTACCCACGGGGGTGACGCACCGCCCTCGTCATTTCTCTGATCAAAAGGTGGCGCACGCCCGCGGTATGTCCAACAATGCGATCAAAACCGCACAACGTGTTGACCAGGTGTGCTCGCCCAGGCGTCTCGCAGCGCTCTCTGGCATGGAGCGTGCTGTCTTAGCTCAGCTGTTTTCTCAGCTTCGCCGGCTCGGTAGAGTCACCTCATGGGACAGAATCATTTGAAAAGTATTGGCTTGGGGATTGCCGCAGGTGCCGCAACCGCAGCCAGCATTATCGCCGGCCAGAAAATTATGACCACCGCCAAAATTAGTCAAGGCCATCCACTCAAACACCGCATGTTGGATATCAGCTCTAATCTGATGCAACACAAATACCCTCTCGATGCGATGAGCACCTACCTCAACGGCTTTCATTTCTATGCTGACGACATGGGCCGCCAGGTGGAAGCAACACACTTTTGCATTCACTTACGCCACGACCTGCACCAGTGCGTTATCTTCGACAGCAACGAACCCGATGCACGATTGATTGGCATCGAATACATCATCAGCGAAGAACGCTTCAAGACACTTGATGAAGAAGAAAAGCAGCTGTGGCACAGCCACCACCACGAAGTAAAGTCCGGGACCCTGGTCGCGCCCGGCGTCCCACAGCTTGCCGAAAAAGCATATTTCGAAGATCTCATTACCACCTATGGCAAGACCTTCCACACCTGGCAATATGATCGCGAAGATTTTCCCTATGGTATCCCCCAGCTGATGATGGCTTTCACCGCTGATGGGCAACTGCGCGACGACCTCTTAGCAGAACGCGACCGGGTGCTTGGGATCTCAACTGAAAAGATCCGGCAGCAGCGCGCCGACATTCCCACACCCATGGTCCAGCCCGGCGCCAACGCTTGGGAAAGTGGTCAAACCGCGCAAACGTCGCTGAAATTCATGGAAATGCAAGAGTAATCCGTCCATCACCGTGAGGAGTCAGGCATGAAATCAAAGGTTCGGCTCAAGGGCGCCGTCGTGGTGATCACCGGCGCATCCAGCGGTGTCGGTCGTGCCACCGCGCGCCAGTTCGCCCAAGCTGGCAGCAACGTCATCCTGGCAGCCCGTGGCGAAGTAGCATTAGAAAAAACTGCCGAAGAGTGCCGGAAACTCGGTGCCAAAGCACTCGCCGTCCCCACCGATACGACATCGGCGCAGGCGGTCGAGGCACTGGCCCGGCAGGCGGTAGAACGTTTCGGTCGGATTGACGTGTGGGTCAATAGTGCAGCCGTGCACCTGTTCGGAGCGGTAGAAACTGTGCCGCTGGATCACTTCCAGCGAGTCCTGGAAACCAACGTAATGGGCTACGTCCACGGCAGTCGGACCGCGATCCACCACATGAAAAACCAAGGACACGGGGTGCTGATCAATGTGTCCTCTGCGACAGCCAACGTGCCCCAACCCTTCGCTGCCGCATATTCCATGTCGAAAGCCGCAGTCAGTGCACTGTCGGTGAGTTTGCGTTCCGAGCTCTGGTTGGCTGAGGAACAGGATATTCATGTCGTCACCATCCTGCCGCCGGCGGTGGACACCCCACTGTTTAGTCGGGCGGCAAACTACAGCGGTCGCAAGGTTCGCGCGATGCCGCCAGTCTATGCACCGGAGACAATCGCCAGAACCATTGTGAAAGCTGCAGTCAAACCGAAGGCAGAGATTGCGGTGGGTGCCGGTGCCAAACAAATGATCAAACGACATCGTGCCGCACCGGAAGCCACCGAACGTCTCATGGCACTCCAAGTGGATCGCACCCACCTGTCTCGAACGCAATCGGCTCCCGATACGTCAGGGAATCTCTATGAATCCACTACCGCAGACGATGCCATGACAGTGCACGGTGGATGGCACGGAAAATATCGGCAACGTCGTCGCAAGGCCGTTGGTATAGGATTACTTCTGGGTGCGGTCGGTGCCGCAGTGGTCGCAAAGCAATGTGCAGAGCAATCCATAGCGACAAAGACTATCAAGGCTACCGCAAAGAAAGCCGCAAAATTGGTTGCCTAAATCGCACTCGCGGTAGGCCCAAAGTAGCCACGTTGAGCCCTGCTGATATAACAGTTCTCAACATAGCTTGAGGCTGGTCAACCCGTTAGAACTGACCGATTACGTCAACATCGTAGGCAAGCACCATTACAGCAGTGGCAGAGCCCCCAATGCTCGTGTCATACGTCATGGAACCACCAACCTCGACAAGCATTTTCACGTGATCGTCTTGGACAACGTTTGAAAAAATATCAGCGGTACCGACTAGGGCAACCGTGTTGATGTCATAGTTGTACCGTCGCGATTGCTTCGTTGCGCCGGTATTAACGCGAATCGAGATTTCACCCATGTTCGCATCAGCTTGCGTAACTGCACCGTACACAACGTATTTTTCCCCTTTGTGTGCATCTGGGTTTCGTTGGACCAGCTGCCAATCACGTTCGGAGATAGATTTGTAGTTAGCAGGATCGCGTTTAGCCGCCTCTTCTTTAGCTTCTTTCCATTTCTCGTGGCTAGCCGAGACCGCAGGTGACGATTCGGAAATGTACGATGACGCATCTTCGATCGCAGTAGTATTCTCAGCCAATGCTTTTCTACTGCTCCCATCAGGTGTTTCCTCGAGTGCTTCTTCCAAAGTCTTTACGTTGCCGGATAACGCTTTATACGTATCCTTATCGTCAACTTTGCCTTTAGTCTTCTTCAGAAGCGCTTGGGCTTCGTCCAGTACTTCGGCAGCCTCCGTCGTGGCGGTGATATAGGCATCTCGGTCGCCTATCGCATCGAGTAAGGCTTCTGTTGGCGCACGAAGAGCCTCGTCGCTTTCGCGGAGTTCTTCGGTTCGATCTTCGATACTAAAGCTCATGACTCCGGGAGCATCCGCATTCATTAAGGCACTGGCTTCTCGCATGTGAGCATCGAGTTCTTCTTGCAATGCCGGCTCTAATTCCCCAGCATCCTCCAAGGCATCTGCAGAAGCTTTGTGACTCGAGCTGAGTTTATCTAATGTCTCGTTATAAGTCTCAAGTTTCTCAGAATTATTCGAATACGCTATCCCCGCCCCGCTGCCGATTAAGGCTAACGCGACAACAGCAGAAAGGCTGGTTATCAGAAGCTTCTTCTTACGCTGCGGTCTTTTTCGTTTGGTCAGAGCATACGGCGCTGGAGGTGGGGGCGGAACGTTTAGATTACGTCGATTCTGAGATGGCTGTGATTTCGGTGTCACGAAGGATTACTCGCAATTCTTAACAACTCAAGGTGGTGATGAGAAGCCACACCCTACGTCGTGAATAGACACTCATAACGATAAGGATAGACAGACTTCAGAAGATAACCATACTTCAAAACAGGACCCAATCATCAGATAAACGTCCTATCATGTCGATATAAACCGTGCCTCAGCTTGATTTATCCCTCCTGCTATCCGGACTGTGGACGCATCTCGAAGATCCATTCAAAGCTCGGGGGTCTCGGAAGCGTCAAGCAAGACGTAACTGTGCAGGATCACAGCTCTTCTAAAGGCGCCGACTTAGCTTCTTGGACACCCTCTAGCAGTGGTCGGAAGACTAATCCTGCAAGTACCGCACCAAGGGTAGGAAAGATCAGAAAAACCCAGAGTTGCATCAGTGACTCTCCCCCACCGTAAATTGCGGCCGCGATCGAACGCGCTGGGTTAACTGAAGTATTCGACACGGGGATCGCAATCAAGTGGATGAGCGTCAGGGTCAGACCAATGGCAAGGGGCGCGAACGCCACGGTGGCTCGAGACGACGTCGTTCCGATGATGATAAACAAAAAGACCGCGGTAAGAATCACTTCGACCATGATCACCGCGAGCAATCCGTAACCATCCGGCGAAGCTTCCCCATAACCGTTCGAAGCAAAATTCCCCAGGTCTACTCCCTCACGGTTCGTAGCGATGATGAAGAGCAGCGTCGAGGCTAAAGCACCCCCAAAGATTTGAGCAATGACGTAGCCGGGGACGTCTTTCCAGGCGAAGCGTCCGGCTGTTGCCAGCCCGATGGTGACGGCGGGATTAAAGTGACCACCAGAGACTGGGCCGAAAGCGTAGACACCAACCACTACCGTCAGGCCAAAGGCTAACGCGATGCCATAAAATCCGACGTGCTCTCCGGCAAGTACTGCGGTGCCGACACCGCCGAAAACAAGTAGGAAAGTGCCAAGAGCTTCGGCCGCGATGCGAGCAGATGTCGTGGGTTTAATTTCAGTTGCCATGAGCCGCTTCTTCCCTCTTAAACATCAGGTGAATACATCATATGACATATGCCACGAAAAGAGGTCCGGTCAGAAACAGTTTTGCAGCTCAGGAGCCGGGGTCACGCCGTAGCCCTTTCTACCTGTCTGCCATCTCGGCACGCTTATGAAGAGCGGTCTTCGGTGTCGTCTTGTGTACCGGAGGGCCCTCGTTGCGTTGGGATTGTTCCGGTTTCTGGGTCCCAGCCGTCTGCCCATTCCCCGGTTTCAAAGTCATAGCCCACTGGTTCACCGTGCTCATCGGTGCGCTGATACCACTCCGTGTAATCTTCGTGTGCCGAATCAGTCCCACCGCTGGCTCCTGCACCAGGCACTGATGCCACGACTTCTAACCGGAAGTCATCGCCATATTGGCCCACACCTTCGCGGACCGCTTGGCCGATGGCATTTTCAGCGTATCGGCGCCGAAGAGCGTAGGGGTCGGTCCGAAGTTCTTTCAGCCACGCGACTATGACGAGCAACATGATGACTGCGAATGGCACTGCGGTGATGATAACTAGAGATTGCAGGCCTTCTAGCGCCGTCTCATCACCTAGCAGCAGCATCACCATGGCAATGCCGCCCATCACAACACCCCAGAACAGCACTACTGCCTTAGGCGGATCTTTGCGTCCTCGAGTCGTGAGGATGCCCATGACCACAGAGGCTGAATCAGCGGCAGTGATGAAAAATATCGCCAGGATGACCATGATCAAATAGGGCATCCATTGAGCAAATGGGAGGTTGTCCACTACAGAGAACAACACCTGGGGCACTGCCATGTCGTCACTAAAGCCCGGTTTACCTTCCCGGTACATCCAAATCGCCGATGCGCCCATGACTCCGTAGGCGACGATCAATAGGGATGACGGGATGAGTATGACGCTGAGGATAAATTGTCGGATCGTGCGTCCGCGCGAGATGCGCGCGATGAAGATGCCGACAAAGGGTGACCAAGAGATCCACCAGGCCCAGTAATACACGGTCCATGCGGCCTGAAAATCAATGGTCTCTTGGCCCCATGCTCCGGAGCGTGCCATGAGTTCAAACAGGGAGCCGAGGTATTCCAGCGTCGCCGATGGTAAGAGGTTGAGTAAGAAGACTGTGGGGCCAAGTAAGAACACGAAGGCGACAATGCCGATCGTGAGCACAATGTTGATGTTCGATAAATATCGAATGCCTCGCGCCACCCCAGAGACGGCTGACAGGATAAATCCGACCATGAGCACAGCAATAACGAGTGCCAAAACCGTATTGGTAATTTCAGAAACACCGGCCACGATCGTGATGCCCTCACCGATTTGCAACGCGGCGATGCCTAGAGCTGCAGCAGTCCCAAATAGTGTGGCGATGATCGCGAAAATATCCACCAGGCGACCAGCAAAACCATCTGCATAGTCGCCACCAAAGAACCTGCGGAAGATCGAGGACATCAGTAGCGTTCGGCCACGACGATAAGCGAAATAAGCAATAGCTCCACCGACTAAGGCGTACATGGCCCAGGCATGGAAACCCCAGTGGAAATACGTCTGAACCAGTGCAAACTGCATCGCTTCGGTTGATTCTGCCGGGATCGTCAGCGGGGGCGGATTAATGAAATAGTTCAGAGGTTCCGCCGGCCCCCAAAACATCACGCCAATGCCCAAACCTGCCGCGAACAACATGGCGACCCAGGAGAAGGTCGAGAACTCTGGCTTCTCGTCATCTTTCCCGAGGGGAATTTTGCCGTATCGTGTGCAGGCCAGTGCTACGAGACTAAATAATACAATGCTAGCTACTGCACTAAACAGCCAGCTGAGGTTGTTCATGACCCAGGTATAAGTAGCACCGGATACTTCTGCCACGCTCGCCGGATTGGTGAGCCCCCAAATGACGAACGCAACGGTGAGGAGACCCGCAACGCCGAAAATAATTTTATCGACACTATATTTGCGTCGTTGTTCATCAACACTGATGCCAGGGACCAAGGCGGGGTGGATATCGTGCGGGTACTCGGGGCGAACGTAGTCCCATGATCCAGGCGCACGTCTTGCCTTCCGGCCGCTCCGTTGAGCAGTTTTCAGGGCCTCGTCCCCTGGTGGGGCGGCTTGTTCGTCCACGGTCGTACCTTTCGGTAGCTTGCATAGGTATCAGTTCACCAGGTCATAGCAAGATTAACGAACTTTTGGCCGCAAACCTGTACATTACGACTGATAAGGCAGCCAGGTTTTGACTCCGAGTTCATGAGCTAAGCCTCGAATAACTCGTTATGTCGCAGCAATCGGATAGCCCAATTATGACTGCGGCGCATTACCTAGAGCTAGGTTAATCCCGGCGATTGAGACGATGCTCCAGATCATCGACACGACGTTTTAGCCGTTCGATCTCATCTCGGTCTGTTGCGGTGGTGTCATTGGATCGCGGTCGCTGGGCGATGGTATTGGCAACCATAATGATGCCCCACATGATAATGGCAACGATGGCAATCCATGCCCACCACGGAATCTCAGCCACAATGTTCCTCTCCTGCTCAGTCGGGAACCCGGCATCATGCCTAGCCAGAAGGGCATTCCTGACATCTTGAGTTCAGTGTAGTGACTCGCACCAGCAGATACTAGATGTCACCTTGCCTGTTTTGATTGGAACAAGACCCCTGCCGCTGCTGCCACCGAGCAGTTAGGGTTGAGCAGTATGATCTTGCACGAATTAGTCGCACCATATGAATTTCTGATCGGAACGTGGCAGGGCCAAGGTCGCGGTCACTACCCCACCATTGAGGACTTCGAATATAGCGAGACCGTCACGTTTTCAGCGGTCCCCGGCAAACCGTTTTTGCGGTATGAACAGCAAACAGCCAACCCCGCTGGCGGACCAATGCACAGCGAGGTTGGCTATTTTCGACCACGCGAAAGTGGTCATATTGAGTTTGTGCTCGCCCAGCCGATGGGTCAGACCGAACTGTTAGAAGGAACGGCAACCACCCATGACGATGGCAGTCTGACGATCGTACTGGGCTATTCGCAGATCCATAACACCACGACCGCCAAACTGGTTGAGCAAACGGCACGGCACTATGTCTTTAGTGCGGACCGCACTGCGTTTCGTTTTGAGTTTGATTTGGCCGCGGTCGGCGAGCAGCTGCAAAATCACCTGCAAGCCGACCTGCGCAAGATCTCTTAGAGCTCGTCTGCCATAAAGACTTCTGTCACGTAGTAGGCGGGCTCTTCGTAGGGGTGCGCCGCGATGGCCGCGTCAATCACGCTGCGGGCAATCTCGCGCGGTGCCAGAACTTCAATTTTGTGTTCGGGCACATCGGATGGGACCCCCACCGCCCCAATAGTCGGCTGCGCCCCTTCTACCGGGGTGAAGCGGCCAACACCGGTCGTGGACCAGCTGGCGCCACGGTAGTTGCCCAACCGTCCGGCGCCGGCTTCATCAAGAGCCTTGCGCACATCTTCGGCATTGCCCATCGGCACGTAGATGCTGATCTGCACCCATTTTGTGGCGGCCATCTTACTTCAACGATTTTCCGGCTGAGCCCAAGTTCTGGCAGGCTTCGACCACACGCGCGGCCATGCTGGCTTCGGCGGCTTTGCCCCAAGAACGCGGGTCGTATTTCGATTTATCGCCGACGTGGCCATCGATCTTCAGCACGCCGTCGTAGTTATGGAACATGTGGGTGGCCACCGGACGGGAGAACGCGTACTGGGTGTCAGTATCAACGTTCATTTTGATGACGCCATAAGACACCGCATCAGCAATGTCCTGGGCCGAGGAGCCGGAACCCCCGTGGAAGACCAGGTCGAACGGGCGCTCTTGGCCGAGTTCGGAGCCAATGGCATCCTGGATTTCTTTGAGCAGTTCAGGACGCAGTTTGACGCTGCCTGGTTTGTAGACGCCGTGGACGTTACCGAAGATCAGCGCGGTAATGTAGCGGCCGTTCTCACCGGTGCCCAGGGCTTGGACGATCTGGCGGGCGTCTTCGACTGTGGTGTAGAGCTTTTCATCGATTGCAGCGGCATAGCCGTCTTCTTCGCCGCCGACGACGCCGACCTCAATTTCGAGGATCTGTTTGTTGAATTTAGTGCGCTCGAGCAGTTGTTCTGCGATGCGCATATTTTCTGGCACGGTTTCGGCCGAGCCGTCCCACATGTGGGAGTGGAAGATGGGGTCGCGGCCGGCTTTGACCTCGGCTTCGGAAGCATCCAGCAGTGGGATAACCCAGTTGTCAAGTTTATCGCGCATCGCGTGGTCGGTGTGGATCGCAATACGCACACCGTAGTTCTTGGCGACTTCTTTGGCGAAGGCAGCAAATGCCAGGGAGCCGGTGACCATGTCGTTGATGTTCGAACCGGAGAAGTAGTTTGCCCCACCGTTGGAAATCTGGATGATGCCATCGGATTCGGCTTCGGCGAAACCGCGCAGGGCTGCGTTGAGGGTTTGTGAGCTGGTCACGTTGATCGCAGGATACGCATATCCGCCGGTCTTGGCGGCGTCGATCATCTCGGCGTACTGGTCTGGGGTGGCAAATGCCATGAAAGCTCCTTGGGTATGAAACTTGGGATTCTTCGGGTAAGTCTAGCGAACTGGTGCACCGTGTTGTCGGATCCAGGAGTGCATGGCAATACCTGCGGCAGACCCGGCGTTGATTGACCTCGTCGAACCGTACTGGGCGATCGACAAGGTGGCTTGCGCGGCGTCGTGGATTTCCTGGGACAGCCCGGGGCCTTCTTGGCCGAAGACCATGACACAGCGTTCGGGGAATGCGAAGGTCTCGATGGGCACCGAGTCGGGAAATAAGTCCACCCCGAGTACTGACAGGTCCTCGGATTTGGCCCATTCGAGAAAGGCTTCGACGGTTGGGTGGTGGTGGACATGCATGTATTTATCGGTCACCATCGCCCCGCGGCGGTTCCAGCGGCGTCGTCCAATAATATGGACGGCGGCCACGTTGAACGCGTTGGCCGTACGGACGACGGTGCCAATGTTGAAGTCGTGCTGCCAGTTTTCAATCGCAATGTGCAGCGGGTGGCGCTTGGTGTCCAGGTCGGCAACGATCGCCTCCACGGTCCAGTACCGGTAGTGGTCGGCGACGTTGCGGCGGTCGCCCTCGGCTAGGAGTTCTTGATCCCAGTGCTCGCCCGTAGGCCATTCACCTTCCCATGGGCCGACGCCGACTTCGCGCTCTTCCCAACCGGTCTCGCGGTGTTCTGTGGTCATTTCGTGTCGTTTAGCACCCATGCGGCGCCGGCAGCGGCGGCGGTTGAGACAAGTACGGATGGCCAGGCGCCGATCTTCTTGGCCAGCGGGTGGGAGGCACCAAAGGCACCCAGGTAGATGGTGGTAAGGAGCGCGGTGGTGCCGGGCCCGGAGGTGCGGTACCAGCGACGTCCGGCAGCAATGCCTGCCGCGCCCAACACGACGCCACCCAGTGGACGGATTTTGGTAGCGCGAGCGGAGACATACCTGCCGATCATGCCAAGTGCCACAAGTCCTACGGTCGGTTCGGCTTTCTTTTGAGCCATCAGGAGTCCTTTCGGTTTGGGGCTTGCGAGCAGCTAGTCGGTCAAGCCCAGGTCGTTTTTGGTAAACGCGTACAGGTACGGGACGCCGGCTTCGGCGGCTACGTGTTCTGCCGCCCCGGTGTCACGGTCAACGATCACGGCAACGGCTTGGATATCGCCGCCGGCCTTGCGCACCCCGTCGACTGCGGTCAGCGCTGAACCGCCGGTGGTCGAGGTGTCCTCTAAAATCACCACTTTGCGCCCGACCACTGAAGGGCCTTCGACCTGGCGAGACATCCCGTGGGTTTTTTGTTCCTTTCGCACCACAAAGGCGTCAATGTTCCGGTCCCCGGCGGCGTGCATGACGGCGGTGGCGACCGGATCGGCACCCATCGTCAGACCGCCGGCGGCCTCGAACTCGATTCCGGCGTCGTCCAATAGACCCAACATCACCCGGCCGACCAGCGGTGCAGCCTCGTGGTGCAGGGTGATACGGCGCAGGTCAATGTAGTAATCAGCTTCTTTTCCAGAAGACAAGGTGACTTTGCCGTGCACCACGGCCAGTTCGCGAATCAGTTCGGCAAGCCGCGCACGGTCGGCATCAAGATCATGGGTCATGGGCTCTATCTTACGTTGCTCATAGCAGGTGGCGACCCTAGGTTGCATTCACGTCTTGACCCGGTTTGCTCGGGTAGGGTACGGGATAGAAGTTTTTACGGCATTTACGAAAAGGAACCTTCATGTCGATCAAATCCATGGGCAAAATCGCCGCCGTTGTAGCCGCCACAGGCCTGGCATTGACCGGTTGCGCCAATGACGACGCCAACCAAGCTCGCGCTCAGGAAGAAACCTGCGGGGTGCTGATGGGCTCGAGCAATAAGGCCAATGAGGCTGCCAGCCGCGCGATGCAGTCCGGCGGCTCAGGTGGCCCACGTGCGGCTCGCGTGATTGAGTCAGCCGCCCTGGATCTCCGCAACCATTCGTTTGATCGGTCCGACGACGTCCAGGTTCCTGGAACTGATGAAACCGTTGCCCTGCGCACGATGCTGCAGGTTCAGGCCGAACTCTATGACGAAATGGCCACTGCTATCGAAAAAGATCCGGCAGCGATAAACTCCATGAATCCGGATGACATTGAAGTCAACGGCATGACGATCACCGAAGCCAACGAAATTGTGGGCACCTACTGCGGCTCCTACTTCAATTCCTAATCGGTCGACATAGATGCGGCGTCTAGTCGTTCCGGTGATTGCCGGGTTGGTACTCGTTGGCTGTGGTGATGCTGCAGCCAACGAGACGTGCCAGGATCTGCAGGAGCTTGAACAGCGCATTATCGAAGCGGACCCTGACAACACCCAACTGTTAACTGAGATTTACGACGACGTTGTCGACGTTGGTGAGCGGACCGAGGGTGAACTGGGTGCTGCGCTGCTGAAGATGCAACCGGTGTTCGAACAGTTTGAAGCACTGGTTGGTGACGACGAGCAGGCCGCGATTGCAGCTCAAAAAGCTCAGGCTGCTCAGACGGAAGAAGAGATCGCGGCCATTAATGATGCCGCGAAATACATTAACGAAACCTGTGAGCTGTCGGTTCTACTCTGAGACCGTGTCAGGTTTCGAACTGTGTTGTTCTCCTAGTCCGGCCGGTTCGGTCGGGATCTTCTTGATAAATAAGGACAGCACAAATGCCACAGCGCTCAAGCACCCGGTGGCTAAAAACGCCGAATTCGCGCCGTCGGCCAGGGCTATTGTTTCAGGTACGCCTTGGGCTTGAGCCTCTCCGGAAACGTTGCTGTAGATGGTGATCATCACGGCGGTGCCGGCGGCCCCGGCCAGCTGTTGCAGGGTGTTGAGGATTGCCGAGCCGTGGCCGAATAGGTTGGCTGGCAGGGACGACAACGCCGTCGTCATTAATGGACTAAACAGCCCGGCGAGACCGATCGAGAAGATCACGTGGATGGCGATGATCAGCCAGATGTTGGTGTGTTGATCGACGGTGGCCAGCCAGAAGATGGAGCCGGTGACAATGGCCATGGCAGGGATGATCAACGGGCGCGGGCCGAAGCGGTCATAGAGGCGGCCAAAGAATGGTGAGAGCACACCTTCAAGCAGACCGCCGGGTAGCAAGACGAGGCCGGCGACCAGTGCGGTGACCAGTAGCGAGCCTTGCAGGTAGAGCGGCAGGGTGTTGACAGTGCCAAGGAGCGCGCCGAAGAGCACGATGAGTACTGCCAGGGAAATCGTGTAATTCCGCACGGCCAGGGGACGCAAGTTGAGCAGTGCGCGGTCGTGTTTACCCAATGCGATCTGACGCCAGACGAACAGTGCCAGGCTGATGATGCCTGCGACCAGGAGCATGAGGCCGATGCGCGCGGCCTCGCCGCCGTCGATGATGATGCCTATCGAGCTGACGCTATAGACCAGGCCGCCGAAGGCGACGGCGGAAAGGATCACGGACAGGACGTCGAGCGGGGTGTCGCGTTGTTCGCTGATGTTCGTAAGTTTTGCAGCTCCGATGATCCCGGCAAGAGCCACGAGTGGGACCATGAACCAGAAAATACCGTGCCAGGATGTGAAGCTCAAGATTGCGCCCGCCAGGCTGGGGCCAAGTGCCGGGCCAACGGCCATGACCACGGAGATCAGGCCCATGATCGTGCCGCGGCGATGGAATGGAATGAGCGTCATTGCAACGGTCATCAGCAATGGCATGACGATTGCGGTGCCGATGGCCTGTGAGACGCGGGCGGCCAGCAAGATACCAAATGAGGGCGCTAGGGCTGCGATGACCGTACCGATCAGAAACGCTGCGATCGCGAAGATGAAGGTCGAGCGAGTGGTGAAGCGATCGAGCATCCACCCGGTAGTGGGCATGACAACGGCCAAGGTCAGCATGAACCCGGTGAGTAACCATTGGGCGGTGGCGGCGGTGATGTTGTAATCGGACATCATGGCTGGCAGCGCGATGGCCAGGGTGGTCTCGTTGAGGAGCATCACAAAGGCAGTGAACAGCAGGATCGATAGCACAACGACTGTTGAGCGCGGCAGTTTATCGCCGGAGACGGGTGCTGGTTCTTCGAGTTTGGCAGGCTCGGGTGTGAGCTTTTCAGACATGGGTTCAACCTCAGGGTTGCCACGGCCCCTTCACGGGGAGGAAATCAGGACAGCGTGCCCGACAAAAAGCTAGTCTAGCGCGTCAATTGGCCACGTGAAGGCAGGCTCAAAGCCAGAAGGGGGCGGAGGTTTGAATACCTTACGATCCCAACTGCTAGGCCAGCGGTTGGTTAGGTCAGCTGCAGATCGGTGATGCAGGTGGCCGCTTCGTCGTCAGAAGCGAACTCCGTGGTGCCGGTCAGGTCCTCGTAGCTGATCTCAATCGTGCCGCTGGTATCCACCGGTACCCAGACGCCGACAAACCCGTTGTCGAAGGTGCTGCGTTGTTCATCAACGAGCACTTCACCCGACTCATCCGTGATCGTCACGTGAACGTCTTCCTCGCTCATCTCGCCGACGCACGTCGTCAGGCTGTGGAAATGGCACTCATGGGTCTGGTTGATGAAGGGGGCAATCGACAGATAGAAGGAATCTTCCGGCAGCTCCAGTGCTGTTTCTTCGGCCGCCGAGGCCAGTACTAATTGCTCGGGCATGACCGAAGCGATGAGATCGGTCGGGCGTTCAGCCAGTGGCACCCGGTCTAGGTGATCAATCATCTCGACGGCGTCCATACCCTGAAGCCCGTGGGTTTCGATGAGTCCCTGCACGGATGTCTCGGTTGCGTCTGAATGGTGTTCTTCACTGTCACTTGAACATCCAGTTAACAGTAACGCGCCAGCCAACAGAGCACCGGCTGTCACTTGTACACCCTTGCCCATGAATGATCCTCCCAAATGCCGTGGTGCGCCTGATTCGGCGCCCTCCCCTATCCTAAACTCAGCGTGTCCCAGGAGTAGAACCGTTCGTCAGGAGTGTCGGTCTCACTTCTTCGACTGAACACGGTAGCCCCATAGTCCCAGGAGCATAATCACGATACCGATCGGGGCGACGATTGCAGTCAACGTTGCGACGTCGAGCGTCATCGTACTACTCGGTTGGTTCGCCGTCATCGGCGTGTTCACGGTAGCGTCCCAACTACCGTTGATCCACAGCACCACCATTGTGCTCAACAGGAGGCCAACTCCGAATCCAACTGCGCGGAGCCACCCTTTGGGAGTGTCCAGATGTTCCATGATCTTCACTACCCAGACAGCCACGGCGATACAGAGGAACAACCACAGAAAATTACCGATCGATGTCGGGACCTTACTCACCAGACCGGATGCTACGAGCGATCCTGCCGCTAGGGCCGCTGCGCCCATGACAATCATGGGAATTACGTTGGTCACCTCGGACCACCACGAATCGCCCTTTTTCCTGTTTTTGGACATAGCAGTTTAACTCTTCCCGTGTGTTTCTTCGAGACGTGTGGGCTGTTTTTATAGTTTCAGCCTCATGCCTCATCGCACCCCAGCGCAGCTTACCTGTTCGGCATCTGCATGAGCTCACGTTTCGGAGCGCGAAACCCGCACCTCTTCAATATTTTCGCCCCGGCCGTAAGTTCTCCACACCACCGCCCCGCAGGCAGCCAGGCGGGTAGGCTGGAGAGTATGAAATTTGCGACTTGGAATGTGAATTCACTGCGCGCCCGAGCTGATCGGGTCGAAGACTGGTTAGACGAACACGACGTCGATGTCCTGTGCATTCAGGAAACCAAATGTAAAGACGACAACTTCCCCTGGGGCATGTTCGAGATGATGGGTTACCAGGTGGCTCACTTTGGATTCTCCCAGTGGAACGGGGTCGCCATCGCCTCCCGCGTTGGGCTGGACGACGTCGAATATGGTTTTCCCGGCCAGCCTGAATTCGGCAAAAACGGTGTCGACCCGGAAGTCGAGGCCCGCGCGATCTCGGCCACCGTGGGCACCAAGAAGACCGACGTCGAACCATTCCGTCTCTACAGTCTGTACGTTCCAAACGGTCGCGCGCTGGAAGATGAGCACATGGAATACAAGATTCGCTACCTCAACGCGCTGCATGAGCACGTCACCGGCGACCTCACCGAGGACACCCGGGTGGCGTTGACCGGGGATTTCAATATCGCCCCGTATGACGAAGACGTCTGGGACATGGAGTTCTTCTTAGAAAATGGACTGACCCACATCTCCGAACCAGAACGCGCGGCCTTCCGTCAGTTCGAAGACGCCGGGCTGATCGACGTCGTTCGCCCACGCCACCCCGGACCAAAAACCTACACCTACTGGGACTACCAGCGCCTGCGGTTTCCCAAGAACGAGGGCATGCGCATTGACTTCATCCTGGTATCTGAGAACTTGGCCGCCGATGTTGAGGACGCCTGGATCGACCGCGATGAACGCAAGGGCGAGGGCGCATCCGACCACGTCCCGGTGGTAGTCGAACTCGACGACTAGGAGCATGCATGAGGCATATGGCATTTTTGCGAGTCTACGTGCCGCTGGAAAAACTCCACGAGCGTCTACACCAGCTGGCCCGCAACGCCGCGAAACTGTCACGTGCCGATATCGAGGCTGAAGCCGCCGAAAGACTCAATCAGCGGCTTCAGCCCGATTCCTTCTCACTGGCCCCGCGCTCCTCGGATCCCCCGATCATCCGGGTGCTAGAAGCCGTGGACCTGGCCGGTAAAACCCGGCAGTACTTCCACGTGAACTATCTGGAGCGTGCGGCCTTTGAATCCCAGTACATGCGGCGCAAATACTTTGACGACGAGCTCTACAACCGCTTGGTGCCGCCCAAGACCCTGGACACGTTAGAAAAGATCAGCGAACTCCAGGCCGATGCGGGACTGATCAGCCGCCCGGTACCCAATATGCGCATGGAACTGTGGCAGGTGCCGTTAGTCTGGCTGGCGGCTTTCACCGGCGATCCCGAAGACTACGACTACCAGTCCACCACTGAATCGATCGTCGATGGCACCCGGGTGGTGCGCCGGGTGCGGGACTTCTATGTGGCGTTTCACCAAATTTCTTGGGTCTACCGGTACTTCGACACCTATGGGCCCGACCCGCAGAAGCACCCCTATCGCAAGGCTCTGGTCAAGCTGGACAGCTGGATGGCCTCTTACAACATTCGTCGACCATTCGAAGGTCTGCTGGAGCTCGACTATGGCGCCCTGACCCAATACGCTTGGCCCGATGAAGCCGGCAAACTGTTAGCCGAAGGGCACGCCGCGATTGAAGAGGTGTCCCAGCTCGAAGACGACCTGGAAAACGAGTTCCTGGAAATCAACGACGACTACGGGATCTTTCCTGGAGTGCCCCCGGCTATGCTTAAACGAGCAGCCGATACAATGCAGGCAAAATACCAAGCGGCCGCCCGAATATGGGAGCGTATTAGCCGCTACGAACATGCCAACTAGCAGGAAGGTCACCAATGCAACGCCAGATCATCAACACCCTGGGTGTCCAAGCCGATATCGACCTCGATTCCGAAATCGTTCGCCGCGTTAACTTCATGGTCGACTACCTGCACCACACCCGAGCCGGTGGCCTGGTTCTAGGTATCTCCGGCGGCGTCGACTCCACCGTCGCAGGGCGGCTGGCACAGATGGCCGTAGAACAATACCGCCGTGTCAACCCCGACTGGACCGGCAAGTTCTATGCCATGCGCCTGCCGTATCATATCCAGGGCGATGCCGACGACGCCGTTGCCGCCATCGAATTCATCCAGCCCGATGTGGACATTGAGATGCAGATTGGTTCAGCCACCGATGCCCTCGGTGCAGCCTTCAAAGACGCCACCGGTGGGGAACCCTCCGACTATAACCTCGGCAACGTCAAAGCCCGCATGCGCATGATCGCCCAGTACGCGCTGGCCGGTGAACACGGTGCGCTGGTGGTAGGCTCCGACCAGGCTGCCGAGTCAGTCACCGGGTTCTACACAAAATTTGGTGACGGTGCTGCAGACCTCATGCCCCTGGCAGGCCTGACGAAGGCCCAAGTCCGCGACATCGGCAAGCGCCTCGGCGCAGACTCCCGGTTGATCGATAAAGTTCCCACCGCAGATCTGCTCACCGATAAGCCCGGCCAGACAGATGAAGACGAGTTGGGCATGACCTACGCGGACATCGACGCTTACCTGTCGGGTGAAGCCATCAGTGACGAGGCCCGCGAGAAACTCGAGACGACCTACCTGCGGTCTGAACACAAACGCCATCTACCAGTCCGTCCATCCGACGACTGGTGGTACTGAAAACCTCTCGATTATTCAAACTCACTCACTCACAACTAAGGAACATTAATGTCGATTCTTGACGCGCTTGCAGAAATTCCAGAAGAACAGGCCATCAAATACGTGAAAACGTATTATGGGAGACTTACTCCAGACGACGAAGGCTACGATGTCCCTTTCCACGGCTCTTACTTCGATGATCTTGACCGCAATCTACTAAATGACGACGAAAACTTAATCACTGGATCCGATCTTTATGCTTTGACGATGTTGGAAGTTGAAATAGAGCGCAAAGCTGGGGTCGATCTTCTAATCTACAAGGCGGAAGAAATCACGCAGCTTCTGTCCTGCATACCCAACACTCCTCTCGCAGAATTATCACGCGCCGAATTTGAAACCCATGTAAGCAACAGCTCTCCAGCTGCAGAACTCTGGCGAACCTTTTATAGCATCCCAAGCATTGGCTCTACACGTGCGAGTAAACTGCTAGCGCGGAAGCGCCCTCACTTAATTCCGATACACGACAGATTCATCAAAGAAGTCACCGGAGTCTCGGCCCGAAACGACTGGGAACAATGGTGGGTAGCGTTAACCGACGAAACTCAGGAATTACAACAACGCGCCGAGGTTCTTCGTGCCAGTATTAATCGGCCAGATCTGTCAACACTAAGAGTTCTAGACGTCATGTTCTGGTACTCGAGAAAGTATGGAATTCACTCGAACTTACCGAGCAGATAGAAACCTCAGCTACTGGTTCCAAGAAATGCGTGCAGCTTATTCAATTCGCGATACTTTATAAGCTGCTGCGAGCGAGCCAAAGCACATAGTGATGATTGGGTCGATAGCACTGCGCTCCATGAAGTTCACGGCTTTGCCGTCAGTGTCCAACATGTGGCGTTCCTCGGCAGTCAATAACGTCGGATCCTTTTTCTTCAGCGGTCGAACCCGCATCGCCATCATGACCCGATGCATCAGGTTGAGTTTGCTGTAATCGATCGCGCCCCGCAGATGAAACAGTTTCAGGTGCTGCAGTATCTCGAGCGTCAACGTTTGGCCCAAGCGCTCCCGAATGTATGTCACATTGTGCGGCTCGGTGTGCTGCATTCTAATGGGAGGCCACGACCGGCGACTATGCTTTGGCCGGAGCTCAAGTCCCTCACCTGCTCAACGCGACGTGACTTGTTCAACGGTGCAGTCGATTTAGCGCTTCTTCAAATACTTATTGCGAAAGGCGCGCTCGGCGTGGCGATCCCCCAATAGGATCAGTTGGTTGGCGTGATCCGTGGCCAGCGTTTCAACACCGGTGACTTCCCCGGAAGTATTCAACGCACCCACCACATGGCAGCCTGTGGCTTCATAGATTTTGTGTTCATCCAGCTCTGCTCCTTGCAGTCTTCGTGGGAGCTCGACGGTGAAAAGTTCACTGCCCTCGGCTAACACCACACGGTGCGTGTGCCCCAGGGTGTTCCACATGCCGGTCGCTCCGATCGCAGCATAGGACAGCACACTATCGGCGCCGGCACGATACAGCGTGGCCACGTTATATTCCGACGACGAGCGGGCAATGATCTGCAGGTCCGGGCGCAGCCTGCGACAGTACAGCGTCAAATACACGTTGAGGTCGTCGTCATGGGTGGTGATCACCACGGCCGAGGCCTCCGCTAACCCGGCGCTTTCCAGCACTTCGATATCTGCGGCATCGCCGGTGACCGCGTGTAAATGTTCGGGCACGCGGTCTGCCACCTGTTCGACAATCGAGTAGGTCTCCCCCGAGGTTTCAAACGCTGCAGCAACCGCACGGCCGACCCGTCCCCCGCCCAGAATGAGCACCGGACCTTCAAGCGTCTGTGGGTTCTGGAACTGTTGATCGTACTGTTGCAGGTCTGCCTGGCTTCCGGCGATCACCAACACCATCCCCTCACGCAAAGGATCCGAGGATTTCAATCGCAGCAACTTCCCGCGTTGCAGCACCGCCAGGATACGTGTACCCGACTGAATGTGCGCTTGCGCGTCAGCAAGAGTCAGGCCCAACAAGGAAGTTCCCTGCACGGCGGCCTCGGCCACCAGGGTGTGCCCGATCGTATCCAACACGTGGCTTTCGCCACCTGTGCCTAGCACTCGCGCGGCTAACTCGGTGCCGAGACTGTGGCTGAGTTGCATCACGTAATCGGCGCCGGCGAGTTCTAGGACGTCTGTGGATGCTGTCTTATCAGCGGTCACCGCGATGCGCACCTTGTCGCTCACCGCGCGCACCGTAAAAGTGACGTTGGTGTTCGTTGTGTCTGCCTGAGTTGACACCACCATCAAAGCGCGCTCAACCCCGGCACGGCGATAGGTCGCCAACGAGTCGATCGGCCCCACCATGACCTGATACCCCTCATCTTGTAACTTGATGGCCTCCAGCGGGTCATCCACGAGAACCACCGTGGGGATTTCGGCGCGTTTGGCTCGCGCGATTAACGTCTGGGTCACGGTATCCAGCCCAACGAGCACGATATGTCCGCGCAGCGTCTCCGGTACGCGTCTGGCAATGCGTGACCGTTCGCGCTGTTTCAACCAGGGCGTGACGACGAACTGGATAAATAAATATGGCAGCAGCATCAGGATCACCACCACCCCGGTGGCCAACACAATGATCGAGAATAACCGCCCCGCCGTCGAGGTGAACGTGATGTCGCCAAATCCTAACGTGGACATGGTGGTGATCGTCCAATAGATCGCCCCGGCCCAGTTATATTCACGGCCCTCGTGCTGCATCAGCACATGGAAAATGGAGCTGTAGACAAATATCAGCGCCACGACCACAAGCACAGCCAATAAAATAGTGCGCCGCCGACGACGCTTTTGTCGCGCTTCAACGGCTTGCAAGTCACGAGACATGTACTGCATCGAGGGTTCAAACCACCTTTCACGGTGCACAAGACGAGCACCACATGGCAGCATCCTAATGGCTGGGTAGCCGAGTCATTGCAAATGCTTCCCTCCTACCAACCAATCGTGGCGAGGCGGTGGAAACCCTAGGGAATCGGCTGGTTAAAGACTATGGTGGAAGGACCCCTCCTATCAGGCTACTTGGGAGGAAAGGAGAGGGATATGAATCCTCGAAATACAGCACCAGATCAACGTCCACTGCGCCCGGATCCTGAGCATGAGAAATCCGCCACGCAGTCCGGGATCTTCATTGCCTTCGCCGAACTCTTCGGTGCCGCAATTATCTTGGCATTTGGAGTCAAGTTCCTCACCGATCCACTCCAACCAGACGCAGTATCATATGTCGCGTTCGTCATCACCGCAGGCCTGCTCATCGACGGTGCCCGGCGACTGTTTCGAATCTCTACGGGCAGGGCGAAACGCTAACGTTTGTGCCGCCACGAGCGTCGTGATCCAGCAAGGAAAACACTACCTTTGTGACCCGCAACTCACTAAACTAAAGGTACGCCATCAGGGCGTGAAAGGAGGATGTAGCCATGAGTCCTCATAAAATTGCCCTACCTGGATTTCGGAAGCAGTCCGATGATCCAAAACAACCTTCACAACTCGGTATGTTCATGGTGTCCATGGAGCTTTTAGTAGCCGCGATGCTGCTGGCAATCGGTGTCCACTTCCTCATAGTGGCAACAGAACCAGATGCAGTCGGCTGGGGTGCGATAGCGCTGGTTGCTTTGATTATGGTCGATGTCGTACGTCGACTGATTAACATCGCCACCGGAAAAGCCCCAGACTAACCAGCGAACATTCCATCATCAATCATTCGTCTCCCGTACTGTACAAGTATCGGGAGACGAACTCTGTGGCCAGCTTTAGGGTACTGATTGGCCCGCGAGCCCACAGTAGCGTCAGGCGAGTCCGGTCGGAGTAACGCAAGCCCGTGAAGTGACCCCTACGACTTCAATCACTGAATGAGTTGAGCATTCTGAGACTTAGGTCACCGCAATAGCGAACATTTTGCCCGATACCACCCGAAATAGTTTGCACAACTTGCGCCCCTTGGGGATTATGTGGTCTATGTCCCAACTCACACTCTAGATTGATCTCTTCTTCATAGCCGTCACTCTGGCTCAACCATGTAAGGACTCCTATGCAGGTTCGTAAACTCCCCTCTGTGCCCATTGCGCTACTGCCGATCGCTGTGCTGGTGATCATGGCGCTAGTATCCATCACCGTCTGGGATATCGGTATGCACATTCCGTTGATGAGCGCCGTTGCAGTGGCCGTCATCGTTGGCAGATTTCTGGGTTATACGTGGCAAGACCTCGAACACTCACTCGTCCAAGGGGTCAGCCGTGCCCTACCGGCCGTATTTATTTTGTTCCTGATCGGCACGATCATCGGCACCTGGATCGAAGGCGGGCTGATCCCGACCATCATCTATTCCGGACTGACCGCCATCTCCCCCGCCGTGTTCCTGCCGCTGGCCTGCCTGGTGCCAGCCGTGGTATCACTGGTGTTAGGCACCTCATTGACGACGATTGCCACCGTGGGAATTGCCTTCATGGCCATCGGCGAGGGCATGGGATTCCCACCCGCACTCGTAGCTGGTGCAGTCATCTCGGGGGCATTTTTTGGCGACAAACTCTCACCACTGTCTGACACCACCAACCTGGCCGCAGCCATGGGCGGGGTCAAACTGTTTGACCACATCCGCCACATGCTCTGGGACACCATCCCAGCACTGGCCATCAGCGCGATCCTCTACGCCTTTATCGGCAGCTCGATCTCTGGCAACTCCGGTACCGACACAAGCCAGCTCGAACAACTCCTGTCCGGCCTCGACTCCCAGTTCGTCATTCACCCGCTGCTGTTGCTCGTTCCCATCGCGGCCATCGGTTTGATGCTGCTGCGCGTACCAGCCATCCTGACCTTGCTGATGATCTCCCTGCTGGGTGCTGCCACCGCTTTCGCGGTCCAGGGCAGCACCATCACTGACATCATGCAGTCGATGAGCGCCGGCTTTGTATCAGAAACCGGTGTTGAGTTCCTTGACGGTTTACTGTCCCGTGGTGGCATCGAATCGATGCTGGCCACCATCGCCCTGGTCATCATTGCCACAGCGCTCGGCGGCATTTTGGAAGAAACCGGCGCGTTCAAAGTCCTGGTCGGCTCCATGATCAGCCGCATCAAACGCCCAAGCTCCATGGTCGCAGGCTCCCTGGGCGCAGGCTTCACAGTGGCGTTTGCCTCCGGTGAGCAATACGTTTCCATCCTGCTACCAGCCCGCGCATTCGTGGAACCGTATCAGAAGATGGGTCTGGACCCGGTCAACCTGACCCGTGCCGCAGAGGCCGTCGGCACCGTGGGCATCAACCTCGTGCCGTGGTCGGTGCCAGCGGTCTTTGCCGCAGGCGTGTTCGGACTCGCGCCAGCCGAGTTCATCCCGTTTATCTTCTTCGCAATCCTGGTCCCGCTGATCAACCTGATTTATGCCTACACCGGATTCACCATCAAACGCACCGCACCGGTCGAAGACAAAACCTTCGTCAACGCCTAAGCCAAAGCACAATTCTCACAAGGAATTTACCTCCATGACCCAACACACCGTTGCCGCACTTTTTCGTCGAGCCTTGGACACCGTCCCGACCTACCAGCCTGGTAAACAGCCGGCAGTTGTACCAGGACTGACGCCGTATAAACTCTCATCCAACGAGCTGCACCTGCCGCCGCTGCCCGAAATACTCGAGACGATGGCCGATGTTCCGAACCCTGCCGGATATCCCGACCCCACCGCGAGCGCTTTGATCGCCGGCCTCTCGGAGTACTTGGATGTCCCCACTGGTCACATCACAGTGGGAGGGGGTGCCTCCGAGATTATCTCAGCACTGGCTCGGGTGACGACGGAAACCGGGACCGAAACTGTCTACCCGTGGCCGAGCTTTGAGCTCTACCCGCAGACTGCGGCACTCAACGGCGGCACACTGAAACCGGTAGCGCTCACGGCAGCGCACGAACACGATTTGACCGCCATGGCGGATGCAATCACCGAACAGACTCGCATGGTTCTGCTGTGCTCACCAAATAACCCAACCGGCACGAGCATCAAACAGGACAACTTCGAAGCGTTTATGGAGCGCGTCCCGTCGGACGTGCTCGTGGTGATCGATGAGGCGTATTGGGAGTTCTGCACGGATCCAGACGCGCTCGACGGTCTGGCTGCTGCGAAAGCTTATGACAACGTCGTGCTGGTACGAACGTTTTCTAAAGCCCACGGCCTGGCTGGCTTTCGCGTCGGCTACGCGGTGGCGCAGCCTCATGTCATCACAGCGTTGCGCAAAGCGATCCTGACTTTCAGCGTTGCGCAGTTGAGCCAGAACGTTGCCCTGGCATCGCTGCACCAAGTCGACGTCATTCAGGCTCGCGCCAGGTCTGTTGCCGCAGCACGGGATGAGTTCGTCACGGCGCTCCGCTCCCAAGGTTGGGAAGTTCCAGATGCTCATGCGAACTTCGTGTGGCTACCACTCGGGGATCTCGCGGAACGGTTTGAGGATGCGTGTATTGCACAAGCCATCGCAGTTCGGAAGCTCACCGACGGCGTACGTATCAGCATCGGGGCACCCGAGGCGATGCAGCGCGTGGTGGATATCGCCGGGAAGTTCCGAGACGACAATGACCCTTCCTCTAGGACCAAAACTCCGGCCATCCAACCCTACTGAGATAAAGCATCAAAACGTCCGAAGCACCGTAGTTCGCAGGAGGAGACCGGCGGAGAGTACAGCTTGATATACGGCGAAGCGGGATCCGGCTACAGGGGTGCTTCACAATATGTCTGCCAATGGACGGACCGGGCCAGACCTGCGGCCAAAGAGCCTCATACATACAGCGTTGTTTCTCGTAGCATCAGACACTCATATGGGTGGCCCCGAGACTAGAAGAGAAGTACTACCGCCCCAGTATGTTCAGCTCATGATGCATCTGAGACTTCTGGTGAGTTGGTTTCCGAGCTGATGGGTGCTGCGATATCTTCAAGAGATTTCTTCTCAGCATCGACACTCAGGAAGATTGCGATAACACCCGCGATGAGCATCAGCACTGCCCCAATTGAAAATGCGATGGCGGTATCGAATGGTTCCCCGGTCTCGACCATATTGGCAAAAACCAGTGGGCCGGAGATACCGCCGGCGGCCGTACCGATCGCGTAGAAGAACGCGATAGCCATCGCCCGAGTTTCCATTGGGAAGACTTCTGAGACCGTCAGATATGCGGAGCTAGCTCCCGCGGAAGCGAAGAAGAGTGTGGCACACCAGCAGGCGGTTAGTGTCACCGCCGTCAGCAGTCCGGCGTTGAAAACCCATGCGGTGATGAGCAGGAACGACCCGGATAAGATGTACGTTCCAGAAATCATTGGGCGACGTCCCCAGGTATCAAAGAACCTAGATAGTAGCAGTGGCCCAAGGAAGTTGAAGACGGCGAGGACTGCGTAGTAATACCCGGTGCTGCCCGAGGGCACATCGTAGAACGTGGCCAGGATGGTAGCGAAGCCGAAGGTGATGGCGTTATAGATGAAGGCTTGGCCGATGAACATTGAAAAGCCCAGCACGGCCCTTTTCGGATAGCGACCAAATAGGGTTTTGGCAATCAGACCAAAGCCGATGGCTGGTCGTTGATGAATCGTAATGGTCTCGGTAACCTCTGGCAGTTCCTTACTGGTTTGTTTTTGTACCTTTGTTTCGATCTCCCGGACGATTTTTTCGGCTTCATCTTCCCGTCCGTGGATGAAGAGCCAGCGAGGGCTTTCCGGAACGGTTCGCCGTACCAACAGAATGACCAGGCCGAAGACGAGACCAAGGAAGAAGGTCAGACGCCAGCCAATATCTCTTGGAAACAGGCTCTCATCCAGAGCAATGATTGACAGCAGTGCCCCACCGGCCGCTCCGACCCAAAAAGTCCCGTTAATGATGATGTTAATCCGGCCTCGGTAATTGGCCGGGATGAGCTCATCAATTGCAGAGTTGATGGCCGCGTATTCGCCGCCAATACCCGCCCCCGTCAAGAAGCGGAGGATAAAGAACATCCATGCTTCAGTGGTCAAACCGGTCAATGCAGTAGCCGTCAAGTAGAGCACCAGGGTGATGATGAAAAGTCTCTTGCGGCCCCATCGATCCGTAAGGTGCCCAAAGAAGAGTGCTCCCAGGCAGGCGCCTAAAACGTAGAGCGCTGCAGCAGTGCCAGCGACCTGCACGTCCGTAATGCTGATGCCACTTCCGGGTTCTGATAACCGTGCGGTGATGTTTCCGACGATGGTGACTTCCAGACCGTCTAAAATCCAGACGGTACCGAGACCGATAAGCACTCGGATATGCCACTTTGACCAGGGTAGGCGATCCAAACGCGCAGGAATATCGGTTTCAATCGTCTTGTATTGTGTGCGAGTCACAGCCACTCCTCGATATACCTCGGGACGGTTCATGCCGCATGGAGTTAGATACGTTGAGCCTAAATCAGCGAAAATAGATAAAACATAGCCTGGGCGGCGGCCGGTGCCAATCGGCTACTCAAGCCAACACCTAACCCAATATTCGGCTACACACATCTCCGAGCGGTTCAAGCGCTACTTGTTGAACATCAGCCACATATCGACGACACCGAAATACGACCCGCTATGAATCGAAGCACATGAGTTGTGCAATTCTCCCCAGCGTCGGTCCGCCACTTCAACGAAACGGGGCGCGGCTTCTATGCCGTCTTAGTTTGTGTGACAAAAGGACCTGCGGACTGGCGTGACTCCAACCAACGCTCAACCGCATGAACGCTATATAATGGCCCTTGCGCTGTTCGGATTACAGCACGCGGAAAGTTTTTCTTCTCAGCAAGCTGGCGAACACGCTGGCGCGAGACTCCGGCCATTTTTGCGATTTCGGCATACCCAACAACCTGTGGGTAGACCGGTTCGTGAAGCTCATCTTGGAATGCTTGTTCACTCTGAATAGTTATCGTTGTAACGGATGCGTCTATTTCGTGCGATTGTAATGTACCCTCAACCGCTATGCGAGCTTCTTCGAGAGCCTCCGTCCAACTCTCTGCGTCGATGGTAAGCGCGACCGTCCCTGCATTGAGGTCTTGAGTAACGCTCAGGACGGCTGCAAGATGTTCAAGTTCTGCGCCGATATCGAAAACCGCATCTTCAGCGAAAGATGCACTGGCATTGAATCCGACGTTTACGTGCCACGTATTCATGATGAAAGCTCCTCTCCCCGACGAATCTCTGGTATTAGCTGCACCCCTTTACCTGCACCTAAGATTCACGTCATTTGAGATTGAATCCAGACCGCTTCAGCTGTGCAAGCATATTTTCCCATGATCGAGCGCCTCTTGCCGTGCCGTGTATCGCTACCATCGGCTTCGACTTATCTGGCGGAACGGCCATCCACCCTTTCTTGGATTCTTTAATAACCCACCCCTGGGCCTGTAGCTCCTGGAAAAGGACTTTTAGTTTCTTATCCATGGGCTTCGACACCCGGGCTTGTCATCGACAAGAGTAGCGCCCAAACCAAGGTCTTGTCAACGACAATCACCTCATGCCAGCCCCGCTTACTCATCGATCACCGCCTGATTTGCAATTTCGCCCGCTTGTGAAGAGCTTTTCTAGGGTCAATTGCACCAGAAATCAGCTGACTCGAGTGTGGATCAGCCAAGACTGTGGATAAGTCAACAAGAAAGCCTCATCGCAACCGCGTACTGGGTCAGCGGTCACACAATTAAACGCCACGAGAAATGACGGTTTTGAAGTCGTTCGAGCAGATTCAGTAACGCTGGTCTGCAATCACAGCATGCGCGGCCCATGCGCCAGGCATCCCGTGGACACCTGCGCCGGGCGGGGTGGCCGCCGAGCAAATATACAAACCATCCACGCCCATCCGATATGGCTCCAGCGTTAGACCCCCGCGCAGCAACGATTGCAGCCCAGTCATCGCGCCACCAGCAATATCGCCGCCGACCAGATTGGGGTTCCACTCTTCAAGCGCGGCAGGATCCCAGACTTTCTTGGCGCGTATTTTACTTCCAAAGCCCGGTGCGTACCGTTCAATCTGCGCTTGGATTACATCGGCCACGTAGTCTCGATCTTTGGTAGCCGGTTTATAGCCGTGCGGTACATGCGTGTAGGTCCACAAAATGTGACTGCCTTCTGGCGCCCTGGACGGGTCGGCAACCTGCGGTTGAACCACCATCACAAACGGACGATCCGGAATCCGCCCGGCATTCACCTGGGCCTCGGCTAGTCGGATCTCAGCAGCCCGTCCGCCCACATGCACGGTCGTGGCATGACTAACCCGGCTATCCGCCCACGGCACCGGGCCATCCAGCTGCCAGTCGACCTTGTATACGCCCGGGCCATAGCGCCATCGCTGAAAACGCTGCACCGTATGTTCCGGGAGCTCCCGCAATTGCTTGCCACGCATAACTAATGCCTGAGACGGAGTAATGTCCAGGACGGTGGCACGGGCCGGTGGCAGCGCATCGAGATCAGTGACCTCATGGTTGGTGAAAACCTCACCATCATACTCGCGGATCACTTCAGTCAGAGCGTTGACTAATGCTCCAGTACCACCCTTGATGACCGGCCACCCGCGAGTCATCCCAAGTGCAGAGAACAACACCCCAAAGGTCGAAGTAAACGGATGCCCTAGAGGAGTATTGGCATGCGCTGCAGAACCGGTAAATAACGCGCGAGCAGCCTCTTCACGAAATGCCGTCCGCACAAACCATGACGAGGGGGCTGAACCCAACATGCCAAACTGGGCCATTTTTACCGGCCGGTTCGGAAAGCGCAGCAATGGCCGCATGATCTGTTCGAGGTAATCGTCAATGGAGTTGACCACTCCCCTATGGATCAACCGCCATGCTGTGGAATCGATGCCCAGTGACCGGGCAGTCTTACGAATATCGCGTTGCAGGATCGCTGCTGGACCATCCTCAAACGGATGTGCCATCGGGTACTCGGAGTGCAACCATTCCAGCCCGCGCTCTTCTAGACCTAAATGACGGAATACTGGGGAAGCTACACCGAAGGGGTGGGCAGCGGCGCCCATGTCCACGATCGACCCGTCACCGAATACATCAGCTGAAGCAGCAGCCCCACCGACGGCGTCGTTGCGTTCATACACTCGCACATGCCACCCAGCGCGGGCCAGCATCGCAGCCGCGGTAAGTCCGTTCGGGCCCGAGCCCACAATATTGGCGTGTGGTCTCGCCGTGACTGACATGGTAATTCTCCGCTTGGTACCGGTGCCGATGAGCTGCGTTTTGCTGGTACTAATGTACCCTAACGCCAGCATATTACGCAGCCGAACCTAGTCGATAGGATCGCACGTCAGTACAATGAAGCCGAGTCGCTCACAGCGTGCCCCTGGCTACGGAATTGAGCGAGAACATGCTTCGTGACGCGAGCGTCCAGCTCGACGCAGCGCAGACCAAGGAGACATCATGCAACACGGTACGAGTGCCTTTGAGCGCGCAGTTCAACAAGCCAAAGATGACCCGCTCGATGCATTTACCGCGGTCGTGGACCCCACAAGCTCGCAAGCCCAGCATGCTTCTGGCCCGCTTGCCGGCATTCCGTACGCCGTCAAAGACAATATCGATACGGCGGACCTGCCGACCAGTGCCAACACTCCGGCACTCGTCGGATCACGCCGTGAACATGACCATGCGGTCGTGACCCGCCTGCACGATGCTGGAGCGCTACTGGTGGGCAAAACCAATCTGCACGAACTGGCATTCGGCATTACCACCGGTGCGGCGGCACACCCCGCAACCCGAAACCCTTTCGATCCGGCACGCAGTCCGGGAGGGTCCTCCGGCGGTTCCGGCGCAGCAGTGGGATCGGGGATGGTGCCCTTCGCGCTTGCCACTGATACCGGCGGCTCGGTCTCTATCCCGGCTGCCTGGTGTGGTGTCTATGGTTACCGTCCCTCGATCGGTCGCTGGCCGAGTGATGGCCGCGCAGCACCGCTGTCCAAGAGTCGGGACGCCATCGGAACTATCGCCGAATCATTAGACCTTGTGCAACGGGTAGATGCAGTCGTCCGCGACCACCACACGCAAACCACACCGCCCACCAGATTCCGTGTCGGCGTGCCGCGCAAAGATTCCACATATCTGAATCCACTCGCCGACGATGTGCAACAACGCTGGGATCATATGCTCCAGACACTGGAACAGACCGACACCATCGAACTCGTAGAAGTCGAAACCGACAAGCTTCATGAGCTCGACGCAGCATGTGGCATCAGCATCGTACTGTATGAAACCGCCAGGGACCTCAGCGCTTACCTCGCGGCTCTTCCAGACCCGCTAACCTTCGAACAAGTAAGAGACCAAGCCGGAGCAGATGATGTTCGCGAACTTCTGACCCTGGCGTGGAAACAACGCGAGCATCACGAGGCCTACCGTGAAGCTATGAACCTCCGAGAACAGTTACGCACCGAATGGGACCGGCTCTTCGCCGACTATGACATCACCGGGTTGCTGCGCCCCACAACACCTATTAGCCCAACGCCAATCGGAGACGAAGTCCTCACCACCGCGTTTGGCCAAGAAGTACCCACCTTCGGCACGGTCATTCGCAATACCGGTCCGGGCTCTCTCGCCGCTCAACCAGCCGTCACGATCCCCATTGGTGTGGGAACCGCCGGGCTACCAATCGGTGTCACCATTGACGGCGCTCGAGACCAAGACGACACACTATTTACTCTCGCCGCCGAGCTCGATAGCTATATCGGAGTGCGATCGCCGTTACTGCACTGACGCCGTCAATACGCTCGCGAGCCTAATACGAAGCATGAACGCAGTCAGTGCGACCAAAGAACAACTCATCGAGACTCTCGGAATTGAACTCTGGCGCATACCCACCGTGATCATTTCAGCGATCGCGATCTACCTGGTGTTTCTCCTGCTCGTTGGCATCTTCTGCGCACGGGTACTCTCTGGGCTCACAGGGTTCGACATCGTCGTGGGAGTCATACTCGGCGCCGTCGCCGGACGTGTCATTATTGGCCACCCACCGACGCTTGCCGTCGTGTCATCGGTTTAGTCACCCTGCTATGTTGTGAGGCAGCATTCGGGCTGGTCCGAAACAACATCCGCCTGCATCGAGCCATCGATTTCTCACAGCGCCGCCGGTAGGACACTTTCACCATCGATGCCCTGAAATCGCTCATACCAGCGGCTACGGAAAACAGCGAACTGGGAGCAGCACTACAAAACTTGGGGAACCATGAAACACTCCTTGAGCACCCTCGCTGCGGTCGCACTGATCACACTGACCGGATGTAGCAGCGATGACACCGAAGCCATATCAGCAACACCCCCGCCGGCTCCCATCGAAGCTGCCAATCAACCATCCAATGCGCTGCAGCCAAATCCAGACGGCTACGAAATGCGCGTGATGTACCAGTGGATACCGGAGTTACCCAGCATTAAGCCCGCTGAGGTTAGGCTGAAGATCCAGATACAGGACCAGGCCCATGGAACCCGAGAATTGTACATCACGCCAGCATCCTCTCACGAGCAAATGCCATCGATAGACTCGGGACAATATCTCATAAAAGACTTCCAGGTCCCAGCCGGTGGAACATTCACGGCTCAAGGATCGGTCAGCAACCCACCCAACGAAGGTCGGCTCACATGTCTCGTCGTTGAGCTGGAGCAACAGGTGGTGCTGGATTATCAGGAGACAAGCGCCGGTTCCAATGAATCTTTATCTTGCATAGGGTTCACCCATGATGAGCATGACTATAAGACTGGCCCAGCTAGGCCGCTATCAGTAAGTCCACCTCATACGAACTAGCTTTTTGTCGCTTCGCTACGGCAGACGATCTCATATAGCAAGACGGCACTACTACACATAGAGTAGATAACGCTAAGGATACCTCTATCGCTACCCTATAAAGGCACTACTCTATGTCCCCTGTTTTCTCTGAAAAATCTTTCGATAGCTACGACGTCCGCGCCCGTAGGAGCTTCGCGCCTTTTGTACAAGGACGGAGCTCCGGGATCTATATTTTCGAGTTCGATAATGGACAGCGCTACGTCGGACAGACAGTAAATTTCGTCGGAAGATTTAACTCTCATATCCGCGGGAGTGACCACCATGAAGCTTGGGAAGACATCAGCCGGTTAATGGTCATGGATGCCAAACCCGAAGAACTGAATGAACTCGAGTTCCAGATCATCGCGTGGCAAAAAGAACAAGGTTATTCACTACGTAACAAAGTCTTCAATTTTGGATTTGAAGGCCCCAGCCAACTGGACAGTGACATTCCGATCATCGACCAGTTGCACTGGGCTAACGGAGACTCAGACTATGACATCTCAGATATTCGTGACGCAGCGGACCGTCCTCTCGAAGGGCGAACCAAATTACATCGAAGCCCAGAGGGACGACAGCCGTGGATGAATGAACATGCGGATGACGATTCGTGGCCTACCGTCGCTAACGCCGTGTGCGCGGATCTCGGTGCTGTCATCTCCCGGGCTATCCCAGAAGCGGTCGAGCTCGAAAGCATTTATTGGACAGTATCGGATTATCCCAATACTGTAGGAGGCCGACTTGCGACCCTCAACGTAGGTAGGGTCGAAGTTTTATATATCCCGAGAGAACCTGTTGATCTCATCCGAGGTGGGAGTGAACCAGTAAAGATACACTGCAGTTTCCTCAACATGGCTGCGGGAACTGTGACCGATGACGGCGAGCTCCAATCACGCTGGCAGAATACTCCACTATTTATCTCTAGCATGACTCGTCAACCAACATACGGCATCGGAGCGGTTGATAATGTCACAATCCCTACGGGGCTCGTGGGGCAAGCGCTCGATCATCCAGATATTCTGCAAGGCGTTAGGGAATTCTGCCTTAATCTCATGCGGTCTGGGCAGTCAGGCATATTTCGCCGGTGGCACTCGCGCGAACTAGCCCGTAGAGCCTATGAGGAACACATTAGAGTGACTGAGCAGGACGGGAGCTATCAACTTTAGGATAGTTGTACTTGATCAGTGACAAACGAGTGCGTTCCAGCTTCGTCTTTCCAATAGACTAGGGTCGCCTCGTTCTGTGAAGTTGCTTGAGGAGCGTCGAGTTCTTTCCGGGTCTTTTCTGCAGACTCGATAAGCGAATGAAAACCTTTCATGATCTTAAGTTCGCTTTCCATCGTCACTGTGTACGCCGATTTTAGCTGTTCGAGGGCGGTGCCCGTCGAGGTGCTTCGGTTACTGATGAACTTCGTAAAGCGCTCGGCGACGTTCCTATCCTCGAGGTTAGCTTCCAACTCCTGGATACGTGTCTTCAACAACTGCGAGCGCTCCAACAGTTGCGTCCAAAAGGCTGTGCTGTCATCAATTTTTGCCTTCAGCATCTCGACCGTGGAGTTCACTGACTTCGGGTTCTCTTGCATATCAACACACACTCGCAGATAAGCGATGCGCAAATCCAGGAAAGAAGACAGCATCGCGCTGTGTGCATCGTAGTTTGCCTGCTCTACTTCAGCCGGTTCCTCTACGTTCATATCCCGGTGTGCTTCGACAAGGTGACGGAATCGCACAGCCAGAGCTCGGACATCGCGCTCTGCCAAGCTTATGCGGATGAGCATATCTTGCGAGAATTGCCCTTCCAGCTCGTACTGGCGGTAGACCTCGTCAACTACAGCCGAAGCGGCGAGCAGTTCTCCTGCGTGGGTGGCCTCTGCTCTAGCGATGACGGTGTCCAAGGTGTGTTTAATGGCGTCGAGCTTACGGTCAACTTGTTGGAACTGCTGCATCATCATGGCCGTGTTCAGGGTCTGCAGTGCGGCAAGGGGCAACACTGTGGGCAACGAACTTGCGACAGGGATGAAAGGAGCATGACGAATAATGCCATTACTGCCTATTACAGCTGTACCGACGCCATCCTTAATCTTCATAAGAGTCGACGGGTTAGCGGTAGCCATGAATAACGAGGACGAAAACTGAGCGGATAGACCGGTTCCCGCAACTGCCGAACCGGCAAAGGCGGCAGCCATCGCGCCTTGCGGTGCCACAGCTCGCGCACCTGAGGCGTAATTTCCTGTGGTCAAGTAAGCTTCATGCATACTCGAGACCATCAAGTCACGAAGCTGGCCTTGAAATTCAAAAACTGCAAGTTCTGAGCCTTTCTCACCAAGATTTCGAACATGAACTTCTTGAGGCAGGATCTCATTATCTGTCTTGACCATGATGGACAGCCTAGTTGACTGGCCGGGCCAGGCCCAGACCTGCCTTCAGCTGGTTCGAATATGTCATCGTCTGCCCAAAAAGTGCACGCCATCATGCCCTGTTACAAGAGCAGCCGTTCATCCTTAAAGACACCGATCTACCTGAGAAAATACTGTTACCCGATAAGTTCTCAGTGGTCATCGACATGCATATCCCTAAGGCAGCGAACCACACCGGTTCGACTCTTAAGGCTCCGACAACCTACACGGCCCAGCCCGTAAAATACTTCTGCCACTCAGTTCCGACACTGGGCAAATATAGACGGTGTCGCACCTGGCGTTTGAGCGGACTCTCCGGGTTGTGCACCTGATCGTAAAAGTGAGTGGCAGGGGTCTCGGTCAGTAATCGTTGTTCCACCTGCGTTGGGATGACCGGGTCGCCGGCGGATAATACTGCGGCAGGGCTACTCTTCGATAATCTCGCGGCGTTCTTCCACCGGGACAACGCGGCGACGTCGAGTGGTAGCGCCAACAATCAGGTTGATGACCAACCAGATAGCTCCGGCAGTCATGAGGATGAGCCCGATGAGACTGATATCGACTGCTTGCACTTCCACGTTGACCGCAAAGTAGAGGATGGCTCCGATAACCATCAGGGCGATTGCTCCGCCGTATCTCATGACCATTCTCCTTGTGTTAGAAACCTAGAACCTGTAATTGCTTCAAGACTAAACCGGGGAATTGGGTTCAAGAAAGGTTTCAGCACGTGTTGGGGCGTTCAGCAGCCTCTTACCTAATCATTGTTTCTTATAGGTTCTGCGACGCGTCAAGATCAGTGACATCACGAGGGACAGGCCCCAGAAGAAGAACAGCGGATCCCATAGCAGCGCGTGCCCAAGCATGACTGGCCCATCGTAGGCAGCGCCCGGAGCCACCACTCCAATGAGAACCAGCCAAGCAGTCGCAGCATAGATGCCACCGTAGAGGACAAGCTCGATGCCACCTACCCAGCTGACCAGGCGCCAAAACCGCCGGCCACCGAGCCTGCCGTATTCCACGGCGACGGGGATGACCGCTGCCGAAGTTTTCAGTAGGCCGATACCCAGCAGCACAAGAAAGGCTTGGAGGGGTTGTTGAAGTTGGCTCACCACAGCCCATTGGCCGACGGTATCTAACATCCACGTGCCACCAAATGCCCAGTAATAACTCCAAAAAGCGTGGACCAGTCCGAAGACCATGGCGGTCCAGAGGAATCGTCTCCCCACTCGCATCGATCGTGGCTGCATGGCCTCTTCGCTACTATCCTTCATTGCTTACGCAGTTGCCGCACCATCTTACGGGCAGCATGCTTTGGGATGAGCTGATCGAATGCGAATCACCGGCGGCTAAGGCTAGCTTCCGAGGGCGACAAAGTGATGGTTTCGCACGACGTTGCCCATGTTTTACTCATCGTCGCGATCGCGGCGATATCCGTTAATGGCAATGTTGAATGATTCATCGACAAGCTGCGGCAGGCAGTCTTGTGCGCAGCCACATTTCGACCACATCCTCATGGATGTGGTGATAGCCGATACTACCGCTGCTGCTGCAAGAGCGGGGTAGGGATCGCTGCCTGAGTCAATACCGTATCGGGCTGCGATCAGCTCGCTGAGGCTTGTACTGAGCTCTGATTCCTGAGCTACTCGGAAAGGCTTCAAAGTAGGGTTCTGCTGTTCAAGCTCAACGAGTTCAGCCACCATCCGCAGATGCTCAGGATGTTCTTGCGCGTACTTGGAGAAAATCTTTCGCAGCTCTTCAACCGGATGACCCGTTGCAGTGCTGTCGCGATATTCACACAGCATGGCGTCAAAACCAGTGCGGCCGGCGGTTAAGACGGCGTCTTCTTTTGCAGGGAAATAATTTGAGACTGTCCGGGGAGATACGAACGCTTCTTGGGCGATATCGTCAATGGTCACCCGGCTTAGTCCTTTTTCTTTTGTTAATTTCAGTGCGGCTGTAGCAATTGCTTCACGGGTTAGCTGCTTCTTGCGCTCCCGCAAACTCGGTCGTTCTGTAGTCATGCGATCAGTCTATCGCAAACATACGAAACTTTAGTTTTGCCGAATCTGCACTTTTATTACGACACGACCCTCAGGCTGTGCTCAACCTCACAACGCAATTACTGGTCGGTAATATAGCGCGGGACTTTCGCTGCAAATATCTTGAAAAGACGCAGAAGTGCCCCTAAAAAACGAAAAAGAGCCCCAGCAAGTTTGCAAGGTTGGCAAAGTTTTGGAAAACTAAAAGTGATCCCAAGTTGGACGTGACTAGGGATTACAGCAATAGGGTTTCGGCCCTTGGACTCACATAAGAAGGAAGTTTCCATGATCCGCATTTACACTCTCATCGCCACACTTCAGTCATTCGTCAACGACCGGTTCGAAGATCGCAAAGATCGAGGCGCCACCGCCGTCGAGTACGGACTACTCGTCGGTCTCATTGCCGTCGCTATTATTGCAGCCGTTCTCACCCTCGGCGGTGACCTCAAAGGACTATTTGAAAAAGTATCGAAGTCGCTTCAAAGCATTGGTGGTACCGGCACCAACTAAGACCGTCGATATCGCTTGTCGTTGCCGAAGGCGCTGTGGGAATAGTCCTCGGCAACGACAAGCAGGATTACACCATCTGAAGTAACGAGCGAAAGGAAGCCCATGGTAAATAACAACCGCGATCACGGCGCATCCGCCGTGGAGTTCGCACTGGTCGCTCCACTTCTGATCGCTCTACTCCTGGGCATCTTGGCTTTCGGCCACGCATTTCATGTGCAGTCGGTGCTGTCGAATGCGGCGCGAGATGCAGTACGGGTCGTGTCCTTGGCAAATGCCACACACGAGACAGATGCCCACAGCGCTGCACGACAAACCGCGATCACGTCGGCACAGCCGTCCGTCAGCCTGAAGAATGACCACATCAATATCACACCTGATGCTTGTGGGGCCGCAGACAACCTCACGTCTGAAACCGCAACCGTCACCATCACTTACCCGCTGGAACTACTCGGCGGCATTGGCAATATCACGCTAACCGGGAAAGGGACGATGCGGTGCAACGGCTAAAGAATAACGATCGCGGCCAATCAGGCACCATCGTGGCTATTCTGATGGTTCCTCTCATGGCGATGCTGGCATTGGCCATTGATGTCGGGGCCATGCATTTGGATAAACAACAACTCCAGACCGGAGCCGACGCGGCAGCTCTGGCTATCGCTCAAGATTGCGCTCACTCAGACTGTTCAACCGCCAACAGCACCGCTGATGCCATGGCCAACGCAAATTTTCACGGTGACGGCGCGTCCGGCACCGTCACGGCGCTCAATGTTTCAGAGCGTACGGTCACGGTTCAAACCGACACGATCCGGGAGCACTGGTTCGCTCCGGTCTTGGGCATCCATTCGACACCAATTCAGGCAACCGCTAGCGCCCGTTGGGAACACTCGGCCAGCATTGCCGGGACCCTTCCCTTAGCGTTTTCCTGGTGTGCCCTGGATGCTGTGGAAGACTCAGGAACAGCACAAGTTTTGTATTCCACGAACAACGGCTGCCAAGGTCTCAGGCACAACGCTATTCCAGGGGGTTTCGGTTGGCTCACGCCCGGTGACAGCACCTGTAAAACGCTGACGTGGGTGAAAGACGGCTGGGCAAAGTCTGACCCAGGAAATAACCCGTCCTGCAAAGATGTGCACCTCCGTTCATACATTGGCCAACCAGTGTTCGTGCCGATCTTCGACGCCGCAGAAGGCAGCGGCACCAATGCCAGCTACCGAATCATTGGTTATGCGTCTTTCAGGCTGTCAGGCTACTACTTCTCTGGTACAAGCTATCGCCCACCATGCGGTGGTAGCGACCGGTGTATGAGCGGCACCTTCGAACGCTTCGTCCCCCTGTCCGAATCTTCTGATCCCGCCGGCACAGCCGTCGTCACACTCACGGAATAAGGTCTTCTCCCATGTCACGCCGCCTACTGGCCATCATTAGTTCTGCCATTTTGGCAATCATTGCTGGAATCTTGGTGTTCAACTACGTCAATCAGGCCGACACTCGGGCCATCTCGGAACTCTCGCCGAAGGAAGTCCTGGTGGTCACCGAGCAGGTGCCAGCAGGTACCCCAGCCGAAGAGCTATCAGGCTACGTCTCACTTGAGCAACGTCCTGCTTCGACCATTACACCGGAAGCCATCCAAACGCTTGACGCAGTGGCAGGACTCATCACCGTGTCCGAGCTATATCCCGGAGAACAAGTCCTGAGCACACGCTTCGACTCCCCCAATGCGGACAGGTCACCTGACGTACCGGCCGACCACCACGAAATCACCATCGAACTCCCAGCAGCCCGGGTCATCGGAGGTCACCTCGCCGCAGGCGATACCGTCGGACTCTTTGTCAGTTCCGAGGAAGAGACTCGACTGCTCCTGCACAAAGTACTCGTCACCAACGTAGAGGGTGGTGCGGTGCTGGAAACAACCGATGATGGCGCAGATACCGCCCAACCCGCAGCCGAGTCAGTGTTCGTCACACTCGCCGTTCCGGCCCCCGATGCGCCACTGGTAGTCAACGCCGCAGAATTTCATGGCGTGTGGCTGTCACGGGAACCGGCAGATGCACCAGATAACTCCACCACCATCGATCGAGAGGACCTCTTCGGATGACACACATAACCCTAGCGACTTCCGGTGAAGATCTCGAAGCACGATTTACTCAAGCAACGGGAACGGCACACGCCATCGTGCCTCTGCCAACCCTGGAGGAGGTTAACGAATTCCACGACTGGTATGCCAGCACCCTGCCCGATGTCTTAGTGTTAGACGCTCGGCACGACCCGGTCCTGAGCCTCGAATTGGCAACAGATCTGACCGCTCAGCACGTCCATCGACAGGTCCTATTGATCGTTGACCAGCCCGAAGCCATCAGCCTGCCAGCGATGCGAGCCGGAGTGTCAGATCTCATCCCGGCTAACGCCGAGCCGGGAGAAATCCAACAGCGTCTCAGCCACGCTGTCCAGCGAGTGCAATCGGTAGCTACCGAAGAGCTTCCTATTATTGGTCAGCGACCGACAGGCCGGGTAATCAGCTCGGTGTCTGCCGCAGGTGGTGTTGGCAAAACTCTGCTTGCCACCAACCTGGCTGTTGCATTGGCCCAGGCGCAGCCACACTCTACGGTGCTGGTCGATTTGGATCTGCAATTCGGCGACGTGGCCACAACACTTGGCCTCGATCCGAAATATCGAGTGGACGATGTCTTACCCAACGTCGCCCACGGTGACACGATCGCATTGAAAAGTCGCTTGACCCTGCATGAATCAGGGCTACTGGTGCTGCCCGCTCCCGATAACCCCGCGACGGCCGACACGATCTCGACGACACACATCAGTCAACTGCTCAACACACTTCTTGCAGAGTTTGCCTTCGTAGTCATCGATACGGCCACCGGACTCTCTGATGCCACACTAGTTGCCCTGGACCACACTACCGACCCGTTATTGCTGACGACGTTGAGTGTGCCCTCGATTCACGGGATCCGCAAAGTCCTCGACACGTTGTCGCTGCTGCAAATGTTTAGCGACGCCACCCAGGTCGTAGTGAACTTGGCTGACACCAAAGATGGCGTTACCCCGCAGGACGTTGCCCAGACCCTGGGCACCGCCGATATCACGCGCCTTCCTACCTCTAGGCGCGCGTTGGGCTCGATTAACACGGGTATTCCGCTAGCCCACTCGCGACCGCGTGACCCGTTCGTTAAAGCACTGCGCCCGATCGTCGACTCGCTCATCGCAGACGAGATGGACATCGTTGAGACCGACACGCATCGCGCCCGTAAAAAGGATTTCCGCTCATGAGTTTGTCACGCCGCCTCAACCGTATTCAGCAACGGCCCGGTCCTTTTGTACAAGAGCCGCTCGAAGACCATAAGGACACCGCGTCACAACCGTCGCGACTCAGTGCTGCCGCACAACACCAGCCAACTATCCGCGAGCGCCGGGCCGGGACATCGACTGCGGATCCCGAAAATGCGTTTCGCGAGCTCAAGGGTGAAGCAGCTAAGAAACTCTATGCGCGCATCGGATCCCGGCTCAATGATCCAACGTTGACCGAAGATCAACTGCATAGCATCGTGCGTGCTGAACTCAACCGGGTCGTTGAAGAAGCCTCGATCCCTTTATCTGCCGAAGAGCGTCAGCGCCTCAATGAGTCGGTTCGGGATGATCTATTAGGCTACGGTCCGCTGCAACCGCTACTCGAAGACGATTCGATCACGGAAGTGATGGTCAACGGACCAGATGTTATCTACATAGAGCGCTACGGGCACCTGGAACCATCCGATGCCCGGTTTTCTTCCGAACAGCATCTACGGTTGATTATCGAACGCATCGTGTCCCGGATGGGACGGCGCATTGATGAGTCCACCCCGATGGTCGATGCCCGACTACCCGATGGTTCCCGCGTCAATGCCATCATCCCGCCCTTGGCATTTAATGGTTCATCGTTGACCATTCGCAAGTTCGGGAAAAACCCTCACACGGTCGAAGACTTGCTCCGCTTCGGTACACTGACGCCCGAGATGACCGCACTACTCGAAGCGTGTGTCAACGCGAATCTCAACATCATAGTTTCGGGTGGAACCGGCACCGGGAAGACCACCTTGTTGAATGTGTTGTCCTCGTTCATTCCCAATACCGAGCGCATCATCACGATTGAAGATTCCGTCGAGTTGCAGCTCCAACAGGAACACGTGGTACGCCTGGAGTCGCGTCCGCCCAATGTCGAGGGCAAAGGTGGCGTGGCGATCCGCGATCTGTTGCGCAACTCACTGCGCATGCGCCCGGACCGCATTGTCGTGGGTGAAGTTCGCGGTGGCGAAAGCTTGGACATGCTTCAAGCCATGAACACCGGCCACGATGGGTCTATGTCGACCGTGCACGCCAACTCGCCACGCGATGCGATCTCCCGGTTAGAAACCTTAGTGTTAATGGCGGGCATGGATCTGCCCTTGCGCCCGATTCGAGAACAAATCGCCTCGGCAGTGGATGTCATCATCCAGCTGACCCGGCTGCGCGACGGCACCCGACGCGTCACGGCCGTCACCGAAGTCCAAGGCATGGAAGCTGACACCGTCACGCTGCAAGACGTGTTCCTGTTTGATTACTCAGCCAGTGTCGATGCCAACGGCCGGTTCCTCGGGCAACCTGTCTCAACGGGTATTCGGCCACGCTTCACCGAACGCTTCGAGGACTTGGGGATCACCGTATCGCCCGGGATCTTCGCGGTCCCGGAAGGAGCCACGACCTTATGACTTCAACACTTAGTACCGTCATGGTGGTGGGTGCCGCGTTCACCGCCGCGCTGGCCGTTGCTGGCCTCGCCTATGTGCTGATCATGCCATGGCCCGTCCGGGTACCAATGCAGCGCCGCCGCCCCGGCGTTGCCCCAAAGCCTCACCCACTGCACCGTGCCTTTATTGCGGTCACAAATCTTGCCGAGCGACGGATTCGCGACCGCAGTACCCCAGCGGGCAGCCAGCTGCTGGAGCTTGCAGGCATCAAACTCAGGCCCGAACAGTTCATGCTGCGTATCTTGATCGCTGCGGGTGTCGCGGGCCTAGTCGGTGTGATATTCGGCAATATTTTCATTGGGTTGCTCCTGATGCTCACCGTGTTGCTCGTTCACCGCTTATTCATCGGGTTACGTGTGTCCAAACGCCAACATCATTTTGCCGACCAGCTCGAAGACTCCCTACTGCTCATCGCCTCGAGCCTACGTGCCGGTCACAGTTTGCCCCAGGCGCTAGCTTCCCTGGCGGAAGAAGCCGAGAGTCCCACCGCAGAAGAATTTACGCGCGTTGTCAATGAGACCCGCGTTGGCCGTGACCTTGGCGAAGCCCTGGAAACAACTGCGGAGCGGATGGACAGCGAAGACTTCACCTGGGTTACCCAGGCCATCGAAATTAATCGCGAGGTCGGCGGCAACCTCGCCGAAGTGCTCGACGGTGTGGCCGGCACAATCCGGCAGCGCAACGAAGTCCGCCGCCAAGTCGCCACGCTGAGTGCCGAGGGCCGATTGTCCGCTGTCATTTTGATGGTGCTGCCCTTCGGGGTGGGCGGGTTCCTGCTGTTGACCAACCCAAGTTACCTAGCACCCTTTGTCGAATCGCCAATCGGCTATATGTTACTGGTGATCAGTGCATTGTTGCTGGTGGTCGGCGGACTGTGGTTACGAAAAACCGTTGAGGTGAAATTCTGATGCTCGGAATGATTGCGGCTGCCCTGACTATCGCAGTCGCCGTGGGGGTCATGTTGTGGAACGTCTGGCAAGCATTTGACCCAACGCGACGCCTGACACAAGCCAATCTGGCACGCATCGGTACCACCGAGCTGATAGAAGATGCCAACGACGCTGTCGCGACCCGCGAACCATTAGAAGAACTCGCGTATAAACTCACACCTGATCTGGTGGTGCGGGTTTTGGATCGGCAGCTCACGCTGGCTGGTCGGCCCCTGGCGTGGCCAATAGCAAAACTGTTGCAACTCAAACTGCTGTGGGCCGCCATCGCGCTGGTGGGCACTACGATCGTATCGCTCACGGGCCCGCCGCCGCTTGTTGTCCTGCTCTTCGTAGTTGTGACGGTCGTTGGCTATTTTCTGCCCGAACTACTGGCACACAATGCCGCTCAGAAACGCAGTGAACGTATCGGCCTAGAGCTGGCTGATACGCTCGACCAAATGACCATCGCAGTAGAAGCCGGTCTCGGTTTCGACGGCGCTATGGCCCGTGCCGGCCAAAACGGCCGCGGACCGTTAGCCGAAGAGCTGGTGCGCACACAGCAAGATATTGCGATGGGTAGCTCGCGCAAGGACGCGTTCCGCGCGCTAACCGAACGCACCGATGTGACTGATCTGCGACGCTTTGTCCGGGCAGTCATCCAGGCTGATACGTACGGAATATCAGTGGCAGGAATCCTGCACACTCAAGCCGATGAAATGCGATTGAAGCGCCGCCAGCGTGCCGAAGAACAAGCCCAAAAAGTCCCGGTCAAAGTCCTCGCCCCGCTCATGTTATGCATTCTGCCAGTCCTATTCATCGTGGTCATGGGGCCAGCGGTGCTGAACATGATGGAAGTACTTGGTGGCATGTGAGCATCGCAATCGGCGTTCTGAGTGCCCTAGTCGCCGCCGGTGCCGCGTGGCTGCTCACCCGTGTGATGACAGCATATGTACCCGGTGACTCGCCCTGGGTGACATCTAGGCTCCATATTCTCCTGGCGGCAATCGGTGGTCTCGGGGCGGCACGACTCACCGATCACCCGGCGGTATTGGTCGCTCTAGTCGCGGCAACCGTGGGGTGCTCATTGTTAGTGGTGATTGATCTTGCGGTACACCGGTTACCCGATAAGCCGGTTGCCTTGACGTTCGGTGCCATGCTTGTGGCCCTGGGCATCGCTGCAGCAACCGGGATCGGCTGGATGCCATTGGGTCGGGCCCTGTTGGCTGCGCTGGTACTGGTTTCAGCCTATTTTGTGCTCGCGTTCATAGCGCCAGATGGGCTGGGTCTTGGAGACGTGAAATTTGCGGCCGTCATCGGGCTTGTGCTGGGATGGTTCGACTGGTCACAGGTAGCGATCGGAACACTGCTGGCATTTCTGCTCAACGGGCTCGTCGCACTGATCGTGGTGATTCGGCACGGCAAGATCAAAGGCTCCGAAGTGCCGTTCGGGCCGTCAATGGTGCTTGGAGCCGTGCTGGCGCTTATCATTTAGTGGCACGTAGCGTTAAAACACCCGCCCGAGTAGAGTCGGCGTATTTCGTGTCATGCTCGAAAGGTAATCATTGAGCGGGTTTCTCAGCTCAGCATTTCGACGAAGGGAGAGATTCGTGGCTGAAGACGAACAGCGGCTTGACGCAGCAGAATCTCTGGCACGGCGGCTTGATCGTCCGATGGGCCTCTTAGGCATCATCTTTTTGCTAGTCGTGCTCGCACAGTTGCTGGTCACGGACCCGACAGGTCAAGTCGTGCTCTCGATCATCAATTGGGTCTTCTGGGGCATATTCGTCGCCGAGTTCTTACTGCGTGCTTATATTGCGCGGTTCCAAGCCAGGTTCTGGCGCAAAAACTGGTGGCAGATTATTTTCCTGGCGCTGCCCTTCCTACGCTTCTTCCGAGCGCTACGGGCACTGCGGATCTTACGCGTCACAAGATTCGGCAGGGTGCTCTCGGCGGGAGTCCGCGGTACACGATCCGCAGAAAAACTCCTTTCGAACCGGGTCGCCTGGCTGCTCGCGGTGACCGCGATTGTCATTCTGGCGGCCAGCCAACTGCTCTACCTATTCGCTGATTACTCGAGTTATTTGGATGCCCTCTACGAGGCGGCCATAGCAACAATCACCGGCTCCGGCTTCAGTGCAGACACGATCTTTGTCCGCATGCTTCATGTCGTACTGGCCACTTTCTCAGTGGTCGTGTTCGCGACGCTCGCCGGCACGCTCGGTGCCTACTTTCTGCGTCGTGAGCCAGAGCCGGAAGAAACTTCCGTAGCTGACGAGGCCCCTGCCTCCAAACAACTCTGAACATTCTGTGGTTCTCGATAGCAGCGCCACTACGCTAGCTCTCACCGCTCTTGTCAGCACACCAGGAAAGTGGTCGGATTAACGTGTCACCCGATTCGAGGCGCAAAGGTGAGTGCCATGACAACTTCAGTCAGCGACTTTATTATTGATCGGATCATCCAGTGGGGTCTCCACCATTGGTATGGCTATCCGGGTGATGGCATTGGTGGCTTCGACGGCGCGATGGGGCGCGCGCAAGACCAGGGCAAAGACTTCACGTATGTGCGCCCCACGCATGAAGAAGAGGCGGCGTTTATGGCCACCGCGCACGCCAAATTTACCGGCGAAGTCGGGGTCTGTGTGGCCACCTCGGGTCCGGGCGCGTTGCATTTGATCAACGGGCTCTACGATGCCAAGGGTGATAATACCCCGGTGGTGGCGATAGTTGGTCAACAAGCACGCGTTGCCTTCGGTACCGAATTCCAACAGGAAATCAACCTGGAACGGGCCTTTAGTGACGTGGCGGTCTTTGTGCAAACGGTCACCACCGCCATGCACGCACAATTCGTGATTGATAAAGCCGTCCGGATGGCCAAAACTTATCGCGGTCCGGCCGTGGTCATTCTTCCCGCCGATGTCCAAACACTCGAGTTCGAAGAACCAACCGCCGAGCATTTCGTTTCCCGCACCGGAGTCGGTTACGTTGAAGAACGCGTCTGCCCTGATGACACCGCGCTGGCCCAAGCCGCCGCCGTGCTCAATGCCGGTGAAAAAGTGGCCATGATGGTCGGACAGGGCGCCATTGGCGCAACCGATGAGGTGCTGGCGGTTGCCGAACGTCTCGGTGCCGGAGTTTGCACCGCGCTGTTGGGTAAGCAAGTGGTCCCGGGTGACGTCGCCTATCACACCCAACAACTGGGCCTGCTGGGTTCCCGGCCGAGCTATGACATGATGCAAGACTGTGACACTTTGCTCATGGTCGGAACAAACTTCCCCTACGGCGAGTTCTTACCACCCACCGGCAACGCCCGCGCTGTGCAGATTGACCTGTCGCCCCGACACCTCGGGGCTCGCTACCCGACCGAAGTCAATCTTTGGGGTGATGCCAAGACAACCCTGGCCGCGCTGCTGCCTCGCCTCGAACAACACGACCTGGCCTGGCAAAACTCGATCGCCGAACAGATGCGCGACTGGGATGAAGAAAACGACCGGATCGCCATGGTGGACAGCAAACCGGTCAACGCGCGACGCGTGTTCACCTCACTAAATGAACGCCTCCCGGAAAATGCGATCATCACGTGTGACGCCGGCAGCACCGCCGATTGGTACGGCTTCCATATCAAACTGGGCCGCAACCAGATGGGCAACCTCTCCGGCCGCATGGCGTCCATGTTGGCGGCCATGCCATATGCAATAGCAGGCAAGTTCGCACACCCGCAGCGCCCGGTGGTCTGCACCATTGGCGACGGTGCCTTCCAGATGCTGGGCATGAATGGACTCATTACCGTCAAGCGCCACTGGCAACAGTGGGACAACCCGACGTTTGTTGTCATGGTGTTAGATAACGGCGACCTTAACCAAGTGTCCTGGGAAATGCGCATCACCGGAGACCCGCGCTGGGATACCGCCAACTCGTGGAACCGATGGATTATGCAGGCTACGCCGAACTCCTTGGCCTCAAGGGCATCCGAGTCGAGGATCCAGCAGATATTGATGCGGCCTGGGACCAAGCCTTCGCCGCAGACCGACCGGTGGTCTTGAGCGTAAAGACCGATCCGAATACCCCTCCCCTGCCGGCACACATCACGCTCGACCAAGCCAGTGGATTAGCCAAGTCGTTGCTAACGGGCGACCCCGCGACCGCACGGGTAATCAGCCAGAGCGCGCAAGCCGGTGCTGCCCGATTGTTCGAGCGGATGCGCTCAAAGTTCACAGACTAATCACGAGAACATCCACCAAGTTTTCGTCGATATGTACAAAAATCCGCATATTTTGTACATATCTGAAAAACGTGTACAACGCTTCTACATGTCCACTTCTGAGCTCTTCTCCCCGAGATGCTCGAGCTTATTCGGCGGGCAACCGCTCGACTGGCAAGACACAATTAATGTTCCCCTGAGTCAGGGCCACTGCCACCTGGAGAACAGCTCGAACCCGTTTACAACATCGCTGTTTTCTGGTGTTCAGCGTTGGACACGAGGTTCGGCTGCTCATTCTGAGCTGCCTCTTGCTCTGGAGTCAGCGGGGTGCCACGTGGTTCTTTGATGGTCAGCACGGCAATGCCAGAAACGACCGCCATGATGGCCAAATACACGCCAACCGAACCAATCCAGCCGGTCGAACCCACCAGAGATTGGGCGATGGTCGGGGCAAATGCTCCACCGAGGATCGCGCCGAGGGCATAGGAGATCGAGACGCCGGACAAGCGAGTGCGCGAGGGGAACATTTCCGAATACATTGCTGACTGGGGTCCGTAGGTGAGCCCGATCGGCAGCGTGAAGACTAATACGGCGAAGATGATGAGAAACATGTTGCCCGTGCCGATCATCAAGAACATTGGGATGGCCCAGACCAGTTGGAAACCAAAACCAATCAGGTAGGTTGGACGTCGTCCGATGCGGTCGGAAAGGACGCCACCAAACAGCGTGCTAACAATCCAACAGGCTGCAGCGACCGAGACCAGCGTCAACATGCTGGTTTGGGAAACACCGTGCGTGGTGGTGACATAGCCGAGCACGAAGCCACCGGTCACCATATATCCGGCTGCATTGTTTCCGGCGAAGGAGAGGGCTGCCTTGATGATAGTTTTCCAGTCGTCTTGGAACAGCTGGCGCAACGGGGTCTTGGATTGAGCAGCGTTGGCGCGCAACTCTTGGAAGACCGGGGTTTCAGCAACTTTGCGACGGATGTAGTAGCCCACGAAGATCAGCACGAACGAGACCAGAAACGGTACGCGCCAACCCCATGCTTGGAATTGCTCTGGTGTCAGGATCAACGAAAACAGGCCAAGGATGGCCGAGGCTAATAGCATGCCAAGCGGCACACCGATCTGCGGGTAGGCGCCGAACAGTCCACGGCGTGGCGTGGGAGCGTGTTCAACTGCCATTAGGGCTGCGCCACCCCATTCGCCACCTGCCGAAACACCCTGCAGGATGCGCAGCACAATGAGCATGACCGGAGCCCAGACGCCAATCGTCGCATACGTTGGTAGGAAACCGATCAGCGTGGTGGCGACACCCATCAGGCCCAGCGTGACCATGAGGACCATACGGCGTCCGTATTTATCGCCGATCCAACCGGCCAGTACGGCACCAAGCGGGCGGAAGAGGAATGAAATTCCCACCGAAGCATACGCCAACAGTTGGGCGAGCTGCGGGTTTTCTTCACCGACCGGTGCGAAGTATTGGCTCGCGAAAATGATGGCTGCGGCGTTGGCGTAGATAAAGAAGTCGTACCATTCAACGGTGGTACCAACCAGAGTTGCCCCGAGGACGCGCCTTTGGTCTCGAGTTAATGGTCGCTTTGCAGGATTACTCAGGGTTGTCATGTCATAGTCCTCAATGGTGGTCTAAAGGGTGACGGCGATACTCAAACTCGAGCCACTACATAGCCAGATATGTGTCGCCCTTCACAACCTCTACTGTGACGCAGGCAATAGATCAGCGCAACTGAGGGCAATGTTGTTATATGCGCAGACAAACTGCGTTAGCGAGGGCGCGAACACCTGGCATAGCACGAGCCTTCCCGGCGGACATGCTGCAATTCAGGAGATCAGCCCAAGTGACGGCACCTAGTCTCGCAGCGCCCGACAAGAATCAGACAAATCCGCTCTGTGTTCAGTCGCGTCGCAAGGACAAACTCGTTAATGTCCCTGCACGTCACAGCAGGTATTCAACGATGAGTGGACCCTTCAAGTAAACCCGACCGCTCAAGTCATTGCGTAACCCAGAATGAGCTACATAAACTAACTGGGAACGGTAAAGACCGCCCGGCCAGCCACCCCGCAAGGGGTCGACCAATGAGCGATCTCTATCCGCCCGGTCCCGGGCGAGTGTTTCGAGACGACGGCTGCTACACAGGCCGCTGGCTACCGCACTTCGACACGGTGACCCAAAACCGCCAAACTCCTACCACACCGTCAAAAGAGAAGTGATCACCCGTGTCGCAAAACCGTTTAGATTGGGTCGATACCGCAAAAGCTATATCGATCATCCTTGTCGTGGTGGTCCATATACGGGATCAATTCGAACAATTCTCACTGCAGTCCGCACAGCTAGATTTTTTCACGGAAGTGTCGGCCAACCTGCGCATGCCGATGTTCTTCGCGGTGGCTGGTCTGTTCGCCAGCAAGTGGCTGACCAAATCCTGGCGCGAACTTGCCCAAGGGAAACTGGCCTTACTGGTATGGGTATTTCTGATCTGGCAACCCGTGGTGCTTGCCTACCGGCTACTCAACCACTGGGTGCTGGAGGGTCCGAGCTGGCAATTCGTCGTCGAACAGGTTTTACGGCTGGGAGCATCCCCACTGCGCCCAAACGGCGAACTCTGGTTTTTATGGACCCTGGCCCTCTTCTTCGTTCTCGCCCGGTTGACCGCGAAGTTTCATGCGAAAGCTCAGGTTCTCGCCGCGGCCGCGATTTCCTTTATCTGGATGTCGCTGGTCGAACCAGCCCTACCGGAATTCGTGTTCGACGCTATCGGTAGCGGATGGCACGGTATCTTCCGCTATTACTTCTTATTTATCGGCTTTGCCCTGTTTTCCAAGCACATCAGAGCAGCAGTATCCCGTCTCAAGTGGCACACATCTGCGCTACTCTTTTGCGTGTGGTTGGGCGAAGCTCTGATTGCCGCATACTACGCAATCCCGCCAGGCGTTTCGTTATTTATTCTATCGCTGCTCGGAGTAGTCGGTGGCATCGGACTGGCCAACCTGTTGGGCAAGCTAGCACTCCTTCGCTATCTCGGCGGCCAGACCCTGCCCATCTACCTAGGGCACAGTGCCATCATTGCAATCTTCCTGTCTGAAATAACCGCCTTCGAGCTGACGCCTGCGCTGACTACCAATCTGTACCTCGCAGTGCTAGTTCTGACCTGCCTCGTCATAGCGTGCTCGCTGGGGCTTTCGAAACTCAAACCCTTGGCCTACATGTATCAGCGCCCAGCCTTCCCGTCAGAGCGTGCAGTACCAGCGCCGAAACAGAAGAGCGTTGCCTAAACGTAGGCATCCTTAGTAACAGGGAGAAAAACTACGCCATGGGGGTCGCTAACACCGAGTGCTGGTCTGCCATAACGCTTTGAAGAACGCTGCGTTCTCGTAGACGATATGCGAGACCCACTGACCGATGCTCAAATTGGCATCAGCGTGCACGAGGTTGACCTCAACATCGTCGCCAACGCATTGCTCAAAGATGTAATGCGCGCGGAAGGCATGTTCCCGAGTTGTCACCACGGTGAGGTTGTCCCATGACTCCTGGGTGGCCAGCTCCCGCACGGCGAATGCTTCCCCTATGGTCGCATCTTCAGACGGGGTAAAGCAGGTGACACCGTTATCCGCGTGTTCCTGGCAGTAGTCCGTCACCGAGATCTGCCGCGTCGATTCTCCGGTCTCGCGTTTAGCTATCTGGCCGGCGAAATGGGAAATGACCAGCGTATCGATGTGGCCGTTCTCCACGAGTTGTGTCGCGGTATACAGGCGATGCTCCTGCGGCGCCAGGCTCACGATGGCATCGCTTTGGCCCTCGGTTTCGCCCTGCGGTGGGAAGACCACTCCCCCTGAGAGGAACAGAAACCACACAGCGATCAAGGTGATAATCGCTAGACTGACATGCTTCAGCGCAACCTTTGTCGTGCCAATGCGTGTTGCCTGGTCACTGCGGGGAGTAGTCATCACTGCTCGTTTCGTTTCGCGGCGCGCAGGCACGTTTGAAGGAGGAATATCGCCGATTTCTTGGGAGTCGCGCGCCGAAGTTAGTGTATTTCACCAGTGACACCTAGGCCAAAACGCTGTACTACAAACAGACTCGACTAGGGGCATCCAACCGTGAGGCGGCGTCATGGCAAATACCGTAGTTTGGTGGTGACGACGAAGAGCGGCTCATCGATGCAGAATCCCTCGCACAACGCCTTGACCGCCCATTGGGCGTCTTAGGCATCATATTTCTGCTGGTCGTATTGGCACAGCTGCTTATCACAGACCCGACTGGCGAACTTGTACTATCGGTGAGCAGTTGGATCCTGTGGGCTGTGTTCGTTGCCGAGTTCCTGTTGCGAGCGTATGTTGCGCGCTTTCAAGGGCACTTTTGGCGCAAGAACTGGTGGCAGGTTATTTTTCTGCTGGTGCCATTTTTACGCTTCTTCCGCGCGTTACAGTCCCTACGGCTCTTGCGCGTCGCACGATTTGGCTCAGTGCTCTCTGCGGGAGTTCGTGGTTCACGATCCGCAGGGAAGTTGCTGTCGAATCGAGTTGCCTGGCTGCTCGCGGTGACCGCGATAGTCATTCTGGCATCAAGTCAGCTGCTGTATCTGTTCGCTGAGTACCCGAGCTATCTTGATGCCCTCTACGAGGCCGCGCTGGCAACGGTTACCGGATCCGGCTTCAGCGTAGACACCGTCTTCGCCCGCATTCTCCATGTCGTGCTAGCTATTTTCTCCGTGGTGGTATTTGCGACCCTCGCAGGAACACTCGGCGCTTTCTTTCTGCGTCGTGAACCAGTGGCGGAAGAAGAGTCTTCAGACCGTAGCTATTGAGTGCCTCAAGCGTGAACTGCTGCGAGGGATCCTCAATCAACGTGTGAACGAATGACGACGACGGACTTCGTCACGCTTCGCAGCGGCCAAACCATGTCGGGTTCAAGGAGCTCTTGAGATTCCAGATCGGTGACGCCCTTCTGTGTTGGCCAGGTCCAGTCGGGAGTAGTCGCCATCGCCGCGGCATTGAGGGCCTCATATCTCTCCATCCAAGAAACCAGGGCGTCTTCTAGTGATTCCTGCATCGTCTCGGGAAGCGGACTCGTAAGCTGCGCCGACGACTGGATGCTGATTTAAGACGGCGTTACGGTCGATTCGGAGACCGGGTAATTCCGCACAGCATCCAGAACCTCAGAATGCTTGATCCGGGAATACCGAAGTCGCGCTGCGCTGCCGGGAGCTCAATATATCCCAGCTAGCAACTCAAGCCTTTGACGCTGATGGCACCCACGTGACGCTGCTGATACAGCAATAATCGCCGTTTTGACGGTAACTGTGGTCTCGGCAGCCTTGCCACGAACGAAGCTAGTGCTGTTCTCTAAGATAAGACCCAGTTCGACAGAACTTGCTAACCGAGATCAGCTCCTCGAGCGCTAATCAATTGGCTAAGGAGCTCAGCTCGCACTCATCATAAAATTATAGTGCTGCTCCTGGTTGTTATATTTGAATAACTTTTCAAACACCTCATAGTAGGTAGCATTGTCGAATTGAGTCGGCGAAAAGTCGGGGTCCCATGGAATGTTATGAGATCCATCATGTAGCCATGAAACGAGGCTTAGGCACACTGAATACTCCGCCGGGCTAAGTTCAGGACGGAGGTGATCTATCTTTACGCCCCCATGCGAATGAAAATAGGTTTCGATAATACGACGCATCGAATTCTGGACCGAGGTGGTGACCTCATGACCGTTCGATATACCCGCCTTAACTTCATCCCACAATCGGGAATATTGAGATTGAATCGGGTTAGTCGCAGTTCGGGAAATTGATGTTGCTTCCTGCATTTTCTTCCTAAGAATGTAATAGGCAAGATCCCATTTTTTACCGGAATCAAGCCGATTGGTAACTTCCTTATGAAAGTAGGCATTGTGCGTGAGCAAAAAGATTTGTTGCAAGCGAGATGGAGCGAACCCCGGCCGTGGAGCTTGCCTATTCTTCCGATAATCACACCGACCAATGAGATTCTTCATTAGTATGGCGATAAGAAATAACGTGTCTGAGTCCAGGCTAGAAACAGGGTCATCAATGATCGCGACTAAAGACGTACCGTGGTCTACTGTGCCGGCTTTTTGTATCGTGCTTGCATAAAAATAGAGAAATGCTATGAAAGTCTTCTCACCTTCGCTTAGAGTTGCAGCAGCATCAGAACCATCTTCACGAACTAATCTATAAGTGTCATCTCCGTCCTGAGGGATAAGAGAAAAGCTAAAAAACCCGATCGATCTCAGCATATTGTTGATTTGTGCAACGGTCTCTTTGCTATCGCTCAGTTGCGAATATAATCGCGAGTATTCCTCAGATAACGCATTCAACTGATTCTTCGCTGACGGGATTTCTGAATTCAATCTAGCAATTTCTCCCAACGGGTGGGCCGTAGCCGAGACGTAGGCTGCGAAGAGATCTTCAGCTTCAATCGAAACGAAGTAGTTCCACAACCCATCGCGCAATCGCTCTTCAGTCTCTTTTCGATTCATGGCAAGTTCGATTCGCGAGCGTATCGTTGAGTTAATCCTGTCGACTTCTACTTGCACATCATTCTGAAGCTTTTGAGTATTGGCCACCTGTAGTAGCTTCTCCGGAGAGAGAAGCTTAGTTCCTAACGTCTCCACGTTAGTTTCCCAGGACTTACTCAGCGCTAGCAGTAGAGTAGTTAGCGTCTCCTCAATAAAAGGATGCGATGAAATACTGGCCCGATACGTGTCGAGAACGGACAGATTAGAGCGGCATTTATCACGACTGGCTTTTAGGGTCTGTTGTGCTTCAGTGTATGCCGCATCAACAAGATTTTTCAGATCGGTCAACTTCGGCTGCGGTATGCGTTCACGACAGAAGGGGCAGCCCGGATCTGACTGGTCCAAGTAATCAAGTCCTTGGAGAACCCACTCAGTATTTCCTAGTTGATCAAATACACTCTTCAATTCAGAGTCACTACTGGAAGTCAATTTCGAAGACAGAAGGCTAGCTTCTTTTTGCGTCAGTAGACTAAGCGTTGGCAAATCAGGTAACTCAGTAAATAGCTGATACTCTTGCTCTTCGAGACTATCGAAATCAGTTCGAATATCGTCAAGAGAACGACATTCCTGAGCTGTTGCACGAAGCTTTTGGCAGTCATCAAGGAACTTTTTCTTGGTCCCTGGTCGTGGAGTAAATGCGAAAGAGAAAAGGTCAGAGTCCTGAGATTCAGAACTGATCAATAGACGTTGTCTGTCCCACAGATTATCCCGTAGCTTCTCTATCTCAGAATCAACTACTTGCTGGTTATCTTCGAGTTCTTTTTGTAATCGCGTAACGCGAGTCTCAGCCTCTGGGATCAGCCCATCTTCAGTATTACTCAGCTCTTGGAGCCTAAGTTGGACGTCTTCTGTCCCGTCTCGAATTGTAAATACTCCTGGAAGGTCAGTTGTTTCCAAGATTCGAGATATATATTCTTCTGAGAAGTGCACAACTTCGCATGTACTTGTTGCTGTTTCTACGATGCGTCGTGCGATTGAGCTTTTACCCGAGCCATTAGGCCCATAAAAGATCCCCACTCTTGGAAGATCCGTTATCGATCTGTCTCCGCCCTCAAAACACGGGATATCAACCAGGGAAATCTCATCGATCAAATCAATACTCCACCGTATTACACAATCTACAAACCACTTTATCTATACGCGACGTTTTTTGTACTTTCAAGTTTCAGCCAGCTTATGACTCCGTATATGAACAGTTGAAGAACACCTGCTAAAGACGTGCGAACCGAGCGGCAAATAAATATATATTCACGCAAACCTCGGAATCGATCTCCTGGCCGAAAGCCCGCTATGCTGGGGCACGCATTAATTATGGGGGCCATATTCAGTCAGCTAGGACAATGGAACGTTGACCTGACCGCTGGCTTTCACCATGTCTCCGCCTACGATTCAGCTAATCCAAAACCTCGGAGGCGCCGCCGGCGTCCCTTTCGAGCTGACTCGATGGGACTACCGGCGGCCGTCTTCATGCTGTTACAAGGCACTAATTAGTCGATCGACTTACTGCGGAGGGAAACCCACCAGGCGGTCAGACCAGCACCAACGCTCAGCAGACCGCCAAGGGTCAGCAACAGTGCGCGCTGGGCACCGGTGTTCGCTAGAGTTCCGGTGTTCTCCACGTCATCGTTGACGCTCGAGCCGGTTCCATCGACCGCATCATCAGAGCCACCGGTTCCGGCGTCGTCCGAATCGTTTGAGGTTCCGGAGCCGCCTTGGGCGTCGTCGTTCTGGGCGTTGGCATCGTCGTCCTGGGTGCCACCGGTCTGCTGTCCGCCGGCAACTTCGGTCACGGTGATGGCGCGGGTGGCAGAAGCCTGGTTGCCGTTGGAATCTTCGACGACGTAGGTCAGCACGTAGGTGCCGGGGGTGTCGACGTCGATGGCGCCGATGACCTGCACGGCGTCGGTCAGGTCGCCGTCGGTGTTATCGGTTGCGCTGACACCGGCCATTGGGTCGAAGGCCTCACCGGTCGTGATGGTTGCGGCTTCTGGGATGGTCAGCTCGGGGGCGACGTCGTCGGTCCCGGCTGCGGTTGCGGTGAACACACCCATCTGGTGGACCTCACCGGGAGCTAGATCATCGCCGGATTCGGCGTCGCGGCTGACCACGTACCAGGCGTAGGTTTCGCCTTCGGTCAGCCCGGACCAGGTGACTTCGGCGGGCCAGCCGGAGTCAGCGGTGGCTTCACCGATGACCTCGTCGGTTGGGGTGGTGACCAGCACCTGCTCGGTGGTGAATGAGGTCTGCCGGCGGGTCTCGAGCTGGATGGGCAGTCGGGTGTCGTCTTCGGTGCCGTTGTAGCGTTCGCGGTCGTCGTACTCGGTCGCGCCGAAGTTGTCGAGCATTGGCGAGTAGGTGTCGATGGCCATTTCGGAGGCATCGACGTCGATTTGCAGCATGCGGAAGAAGCTGGCCCCGAAGCGCAGCATGTCATCGGGGTTGCGATCGTCGATGCCAGCCAGGCCCAGTTCTTCGGCGGAGACTTCGTAGAACTGGTAGTCGGCCAGCAGTTCGACGATGTTGTTGCCGTAGGTGCCAACATCCTTGCGGACCTCGATGTTCACGCCGTGTTCGTGACCGGATAGCACCAGGAACACGTTGTCGTGTTGCTGCAGCACGGACTGGTCGATCTCAGCGCCGTCGTGGGAGAAGGAGCCGCCGCGGCCATCGGCGTTGTTGCTCGGTGCGCGGTGGGCGTGGGTCATGACCATCGCGTTGCGGTCCGAGTATTGGTCGAGCACATCGGAGGCCCAGTCGAGTTCTTCTTGGGTTACGTCGTAGCCTAAGTGGACGGCGATGAAGTCCAGGCCACCGGCGGTGAACAGGTCGTAGTGGTTTTCGTTGTCGCCCTCGCGCCACGGGGTGCAGGAGGCTTGGGCGTCTTGCCAGCCGGCGGTTTGTTCCAGTGCTTCGTAGCGTTCGGGACCGAAGTAGTCGTTGTAGAGGCTCTCAGCGCCGACGTCGTTACCGGAGCGGTTGTCGTGGTTGCCCGGCAGCACGCCGTTGACGATCTCGGCATCATCCAGGGTCTGCTGCGCGGAGGAGGCGAATTCGAATTCCTCGACCGCGATCTCACGGTAGCCCGCTTCGTCATCGACGGGGCCACCGGTGTGCCAGTTTTCGATGATGTCACCGGTATGGGCCACGTAGTCAATCTTGCGCTCATCAGCGTTTTCGACAATCCAGTCGATCGTGTCGGTGTAGGACTGCGCCCAGATGGCCTGTTGTTCTTCCGAATACGCATCCTCTGCGGCACCCTCGGCCAGGTACTGGGTGTCGGTCAGGTGCGCAATCGCAAAGTCATAGTCCTCAGTGTCCTCAAAGGAATCGGCCACCTCATTGGCCAGGTCATCTGAGAACGGATCCTCAGCCACCACCAGCACCGAGACAGCACCATCGGCATTCAGATGCTCGGCAACCAGTTCACCCGATAACACCAGTTCACCCTCGGTCAGCCCGCGACCTGCGGCCACGGCATCCCAGGACTCGGCCGCGGTGTTCCACACCATCAGGGTCACTTCACGACTCGGATCCACCGAGCCAGCCCAGCGGACGGTCTGCCCCTCGACGGCGTCGCCGACGGCCACATCAAAGCGCTGGAACGCGACCTGATCCTGCGCAGCCGACAAGCTCTCACCGGAACCGTCAATCTCAGCACCATCGTCGTAGTCGAACTCCAGGGTCGTCGGGACTTCATGCGTCAGGCCCTGGAAGCCTTCTTGAGCGATGTCAGTCTCACCGGCGTAGAAAGTCGAGGTGACGTCTCCCCCATCAGGGTTGGTCGCCCGCGCCGACAGCGTCACGGTCCCCTGACCCTGTGCCGTATCGGTACCCCCGGTTTCTGGAATCGATCCGGAGGTAAACGTAATCTCCTCAGCAATCGGCTGCCCGAAGACCGTCTTGCCTTCGACGCCGATCACATGCTCACCGCTGGTCAGGCCAACACCAAATTCATCACCAATTGCAATCAGCTCTCCATCCAGCGTGTAGGACGTATCCTGAGCAACCAGAGCCGGTTCTTCCCACTGGACATCAAATACGGTGTTGCCGGTAATGTGCTCACCGGCAGCAGGTGTCGATGACGCAATCTCGGTCGTTTGATCCTGCAGACCAGCAAAGGTTTCATCATTCATCGCCGCCACCTGGTCGGCGGTTAGCGCGTCACTAAACACCCGAGCCGAAGCCAGAGTTGAAGTCGAATAGAACTGTGCACCGTTCGTTTAAGAGTCTGCGCCAAGTGTCATATTGTGCGCGCCAGTATTTGCGGGCCAGGTCATCTCGCTGCCAACGGTCTCCACCTCAGCGGCGAGTTCACCATTCACATACAGTCTGGCCGTTTGGTCTGCACCATCGAAGGTCGCCACCGCGTGGTACCACTGGTTCGGTTCGATCTGAACACCGATGTTCTGATAGCTCCCGGTGTGCAACTCAAAGGTCAGGCGGTCGGCAAACATCGCCACGGCAAAACCACCGGCCTCTTTATTGGCACACAGGTTGGTCTGGCCCGACGACGGCAGATCACCGTTATACCGGAACACACATTCCACCGAAAACGAGTCGGTCATCTGTTCGTACTGGTCACCGAATGGGTACTGCAGCGCAGATTCACCATCGAAAGTTACGGCGTTGCGGTCCAGTGCCGGATCCAGCTCTATCTGCGGATTCCCGTGTTCAGTGATCGGCAGATTCTGTGCGGTATCGGCAGCGGTGCCCTCGGCGAAGTCCACGTCGAGAATATCGGCCGCAGGAACTTCTGCTGGTGCCGGTTGTTGGACGGCAGCCGGAACGACAGCTGTGGTTTGATCGGCCATTGCCGAAACCGGCATGACGGCGCTAGTAAAGGCCATGCCGACGGTCAGTGGCACAGACACTGCAAGCGGAAGCTTCTTGGGCGACTTGGAGGGTTGAGCAGAGCCAGACTGATGTGTGGCGTTCATGTTCTCTCTTTCAATGCACGAAAACTCGACGCTGTGATGGCGACGTGGTAAAGCGGACACGTCATCATAGACACTCGTTTGTCACGGGTGAGGCAAGGAGAAAAGAACGCTCCGACAAGAGAAGATGAATATTAAACTAATTGGCGAGCGCGTCATGACATCGAGCATTGGCCACTCTCGATAATGCCAATGACGACGGCGCTAGTGCACCGATTTACTGCAACCCCGCTCATACAATTCCGCATGAGCACTTGACCTCAGCATAGGATGTCTGCATTTCGCAATTACTGAAGTCCACTTCCTTAAATGAACTTGGGATGCTTCGTTACTTCGAGCAGACTGTCTCTGGGCTCAAAACTCTCGAAGAAACCTCACGGCAAGCGGGTATTTTATTACGACAACTTCTCTCAACTTTTAATGGCTCTGCGACAGCACATATGTTCCCGCCCATTTATAATTATCGATGAAGATCTGCCCAACAAGATTCGACTGATCGAGCTATAGCCAGGGGCCATCCCGCGGAGAGGAATCTTCCCACCTTAGACGCCATCTACTGACGCGCAGAAATTAGCCTAGCTGATTCCAAGATGCGCAATGCATGTGCTCGCGCTTCGAACCCCTGATGCGAGCCATTTTGAAGTGCTGCAGAAAGCCAGCCAGGTCCTTTAGAAACCCCAATCCCTGGTGCTAATCGTTCAAGTTCACCCTCGCGGACACAACAGATGCCTAAAGAATCGAGATTCTCCATGAGCCTTTCGGCATGTTGTTCAGCTTGTCCTGTGAAAGTGCGCATGCCATATCGTTTTAACTTCTGAAAACCTGATTCGCTTGTACGAGTAATGGGCTTGAGTAAACTCCTCACGTTCGTGTCCCAGGGTTGACTAGCAACAGGCTCAAGTACCTGTTTGATCGAGTTGAGAACGTGTCCATTGGTCCATTGCACGTCAGTGGGCCTCAGCTGGTGGACGGCCATCGTGTAATCATTTTCAAATTCCGCCCAATTGCCTCCGAACGCAGCGACGAGCGCTCGGAGCTTTGTTGCACTATCTAGAATATCTAGATCGACACACGCGACAACGGGAACATTAGCAGCGCGGAGGGCGGTAACAACCTTTGAAATCCCATCCTTACCACCAGCAGGAATGAATAAAATTTCACTTGGCGAGATGGCAAGAGAATCTGTCTCATCGACTGCATCGATCGCAGCCTCATAGAACTTACAATCCTGATCTGCTTCTGCCACAACAACCACGCGATGAAATAGGCCTTCGAGGACATTAGAATAGCGCATGACAGGATCAGTCCACAGAGATTCAACCTCTGGCGCAGATAATTGGTCTGCGGTAGTTACATCTTCATTGCGGTCTAATCTGACGACAGACATCGTAGTTTCGGAAGACAACAATCCTGCCATCAGATTGCGGTCATGGGTCGCCAATATAATTTGAACCTCGCGTTTTAAAGCTATGTCCCCGAGGACTTTGCCAAGTTCGAAAGCCTGCGGTGGATGCAGAAATGCCTCTGGTTCATCGATCAAAATAATCGGATAACTGGCTGTTATTACAGGAAGCAACAGACCGATCAAACTTTTCATCCCATCACCTTGAGTCGCAAGGCCTGGCAAGTTGCTCAGTGCTTTCCTATATTCGCTAGTCACAGCATCAACCGGTGGCGCTTCCATCTGAGTCGCGCCTACCCGCAGCTGGGTATGACCGGATAGTCGATCAAGGGTCAAGTCTTTCCGAAATACCCTTCTGGACACCTGTCGGATTTCGCGTAGAACATCTTCGCGGTCCTCAAGAATATGCACTGGGTGCTTTGGCGGATCGCTTATATCCGGGCGCTGCGAAATAGGTTTCACCAGCTCAAAACGATCCGTCGCAGTGGAGTGATGGACAAAGAAAGAAGCGAGCTGCCCTAGCGTCTCCCGTTCCCATAAGCTCTCTAATTCATTCAGAGGCAAGGGACGAGTAGTTTTTTGACTCACAAAACCCGAGCTTGGTGCCTCAACGAAGCTTGCATGACTTTCCAGCCAGGTGGATAACGATCCTCGATCACCTTGTCGTTCGAGGTCTACGTCAGTTACAACTAGGCCGTCGCTCGTAGCATCACGTGCATAAGGACTGCGAGCTATCCATGAATTGATCTCATTGAGCAGAGTAGATTTTCCCACATTGTTTCCACCGACTATGGCAACGACGCCCGCGTGAGGAAACTGTATGGTCTTTTGATTAATAGTAACGGAGTCGATTTTGATGGTCAGGGGGTCATCTTGGAAATCGTCCTTGTTCGCAGTGATTGTCATGCCACACATTATGACATCGATATTCAACGCTTATTTAAGATCTCTCTAACTGCTCGCTCAAGAAAATAGCCGCCCGAATCGAAGCGATAATCCCAAAAATTCATCAGGCCACCTGGTACCGGACCCGAAGTGTTAACCTCAACGACCGATGCATTGGAGCCTTCGGAACTAAGGACGCGTGCCCGCTCCCCGAGCGGCGGTCATTTGGGCGTTCCAAAGTCAACATCGGGTCCTTAGCGCGGTTCAGAAAAGTGAAGCGGTCTCTTCGTAATCGTCTGCAAGCTTTGTGGATGTGCCATAAATTCAAACAGGCCTTCTGAATCTCTCTAACTCCAGTTCCTTCTTTCAAGACGACGTGTAGGCTTACCAAATATTTCAGGAATCACTGTCGGATTAACATTCACAGCCTGCGGCAGTCCTGAACCAATGAATAATTCTGATGTTTCTGTCTCACACATCAGCGAGGCTGGTTCACATCAAACGCTCGACGAATTAGTAGGTACTTGGGAACGCATCACCGAACGTTCTTGCGAAGCATCTTTAACCAGTGCAGATTATTATCAGGCCCAGAGAGTAAGCTGCACGACTGACTCAGTTCTCTCTACATATGACTCAGCTGCAGCTATTAAACAGAATCTTGATTTACTGGATGAACTTGAGCGTGAGCTTGAAAGTAAGAGCCGCTGGCTTGTAGGCCAAAACTGGACTGTGAACGTACCTGAAGAACTCCTTGAGGAATTTCAAAGGGACCTCGATGGAATAGTGGTAACTTTAGGCTCCTAAACTTGCGCGTCCCGCGAGAACGAGTCCAATCGAGGAATCGTTCTCGCGGGACTCATATTGCACCACGTGATCCAACTGAGGTTAGCTACGCCGCCGAACACACTAGATAAGGTATATCGCTAGGTGGCTAATATCGATAGGGCCGCTCGTGGCTCCAGCCGATGAATCTCGCCGAGCCACCGACATCCGCGATATAGCTACGTTGTGAAGCGAATCAGCAGGTAGTTCATTGAGTTACGAGGATGTGAGATCTGCCAGTGGTAAGTCCTGTAGCAACATTGAGCAAATCCACCCACCACTAACAGCACTGGGCCGTCAGCGGCTTCAGTGACGGTCTCACACGGGTCGCGATGGCCTGGTTGCCGGTCGCTAGCGACAGATTCTCTGTGCTCGGCAGCGTTTTCGACCATCCCGTTGATCATCTCAGCGTAGGACTGCGACCAGATAGCCAGTTGCTCTTCTAAATACGCTTCGTCTGCGGCACCCTCGAAGTGAGACTGAGCGTCTGCAGCTGTGTGATCGCAAAGTCGTAACCGTCGGGTCTTCAAACGAATCGGTAACCTCGTTCTCAAGGGCAGGGCAAGCAGGGGTTCCTGAGGCAACTATCGATTTCTTAGGCTAAGCCCCACAAGCTGCCCATCGACCGATTCCTGCTAGCCTATTGAGGATGAGTCAGAAAGAAAGCGCTTCGTGGACAAGGTTAATGAATATCGTGTCCAAATCAGGTTCTCCGAACCCGAAAAGAGTTCGCCGGGTCCTGTCGGAGGACGACGAGCGCTTTCTTCGCGACATCGAGAAAACTCACCTGGCTAAGGACCCAAGTGTTGAGGACCTCTTCGGCGAAACACAAGGCCTGGAGCCCATCGGCGAGAAAGCCTCTTTGCCAGAATATTTCAAAGAGCTCTGGCAACGTCGTCACTTCATTTGGCGCGAGTCAAAAAACAAGGTACTCAACCAAACGTCAAATACCTTTCTTGGACCGTTTTGGTTAGTCATTAACCCGCTGCTACTTGCTGCGTTCTACTGGGTAGTTTTCGGCATCGTGCTGGGTATCAGCCGTGGGATGGACAACTTCGTTGCTTTCATCATTATCGGTATCCTGATGTTCCGTTTCAGTAGCGGCATCATGTCCCAAGCCACCAAAGCGATTGAAAGCTCGCGCAGTATGATCCGCGCGTTCTCGTATCCCCGAGCTGCCATACCCATCTCACTGGTGGTGCGCGAAACGCTAGGCCAATTTATCGTCATGGCTGTCATGATCGTGATGATTCTAGCAATACCCCCGCACGTCTCCATCGACGCCACTTGGTTACTGTTCCCCGTTGTCTTCCTTCTACACATTCTCATCAACGCGGGCTTTGCCTTCTTCTTCAGCCGGCTGGGCTATAAGATGCCGGACTTCGCCCAGGCCATGAGCTTTATAGTCCGCATCCTCATGTATGGCTCTGGAGTCATCTTTCCGGTCGAACGATTCATTGAAAATGAATTGGCATTGACCATCGTAAAAGCCAATCCAATCTATATGCTGCTCGACTCATACCGTTCCATCCTGATGGAAAATACCGTCCCCGCAGCCTCGACCTGGTTGGGTCTGGCCGCTTGGGCTATTGGCTTGGCAGTCCTTGGTTTTTGGTACTTCTGGAAAGGTGAGGAGGAATACGCGCGTGAACGCCGCTAAACCTCCTATTACCCTTGCCGCCGACGACATCCATATGACCTACCAGGTGCGATACACCGGCAAAGGGCGCAACCCGCTCAACCATCTACGACGAGTTCCTAAACCCGTACTCAAAGGCATCTCATTCTATGTGCGTGAAAAAGAGTTCGTCGGAGTTATCGGACGTAACGGATCCGGCAAGAGTACCTTGCTACGAATCCTTGCCGGCCTGGAAACCCCAACCTCGGGCCGGGTCTTCAGTTCGGCCAAGCCTCAGCTACTAGGCGTCGGCGCAGCGCTGATGCCAGCGCTCTCCGGCCACGAGAACGTCATGCTCGGATTGCTCGCGATGGGATTCACACCAGAAGAAGCAGAAGAGATTCGTCCTTCCGTCATTGATCTAGCCCAAATCGGACGGGCTATCCATACCCCAATGAATACCTATTCCTCGGGGATGGGCGCCCGTCTGCGGTTTGCCATCTCAGTTGCCGCACGCCCAAAGATCCTAATGGTCGACGAAGCGCTCGCCACAGGTGATGCCTCGTTCCAGGAACGTTCAAAAGCAGCTATGGACGCCATGATTGAACGTGCTGGAACTGTCTTCCTCGTTAACCACTCCAGGGAAGCAATTGAGGGCATGTGCAACCGGGTGATCTGGCTCGAGGATGGCGAGGTAGTCGCCGACGGACAGCCTGAACAAAAGATGGAGCAATATATGGTGTACGTTTCTGCCCTGGCCCGTGAAGAATACGAATATGCCGCAGAGTTCCTTGGAAAAGTTAAAGAAGCTTATGGGGTTCAGCGTCCAGCTTTCAATAGGGGGTAACCTACGACAGGCCGTTCTGTCCTTGAGTTGTTGGAAGACCTAGCCTGAGCAGGCGAGGCGTATCAAGGTTGTTGGACAGGTTGATGATTATCACACAGGATCAAGAACATGGCAATATCTCCACGTCGAAAGTTCAGTGCGCAGTTCAAGGCTGAGGCTGTACAGATGGTTATGCAAAACGATCGTCCTATCGCGCAAGTGGCCAAAGAACTGGAGATTAATGACGGCACGCGGGGCAACCGGGTGATACTGTACCGGGAGAAAAACCCTGAGCTGCACCGGCGTTGAAGCCCCTAGATCGGGTGCGGTTAGCGGAGTACGAAGCTGAGGTTCGTGAGCTGCGGATGGAGAATGAGTTCACAAAAAGCCGCAGCCTTCCTCGCCAAGGAACAGACTAAACGCCAAGTCAGCCATGATTTTAGCGGAGAAGGACAACTACCCAATCGCCTGGATGTGCCGTCGACTCGGTGTTACCCGCTCTTCGCTTTATGCCCGGTGTGACCGCGCTTACACCATCGCTGCCACCCAAGTCCGCCGGGAGGCCCTCAAACCTGAATTCCAACCTCTTCAGGTTTTTACACGGTGCTGTTGGTTACCGCCGAGTAGCTGCCAAACTCGATGAAGAAGGCATCGTCCGCTCGGTTGGAATGGGCGCCGCTCTGATGCGCGAGACGGGAATTGCCGCGATCCAACCGCGTGCGTATAAACGCGCCACAGTCCCAGTTGATCAGGCTCAGGTGTTGCGCAGTGGAAAGCACAGCAAGCGCGAAACGCCCGAAGGTGGCCATGCTGGTGACGATTCATCAACTTCGTGACTACCTTCAGGATCGTCTGGCAAGACAGTTAGGGAATGAGGATGACACTGTAGTTTCAGGGCCAATGCCACCGGCTTGGAAGTGCCTCAATAAACCGCACCGAGGAGATCGTAAGTGGTCCACGGCGCGGAGCCCGGAGCAAATTTCTAGTCAGTTGCCCCTGGATTTTCCCGATGATGAAAGTATGCGTATTAGCCACGAAGCGATTTATCAGTCCCTGTATATCGAAGCCCGCGGGGCCCTGAAACGTGAACTGGTCGCCGCGTTGTGCACCGGCCGGGCGCTTCGCAAGCCCCGAGCCCTCTCCCGGTCCAATCCTCATGGGCATGTGACAGAAGATATCGTGATCTCTCAACGCCCTGCAGAGGCTGCGGATCGGATCGTCCCAGGCTATTGGGAAGGCTATCTGATCATCGGTACAGGGCGTTCAGCAATCGGCAGCGTGATTGAACGCAGCAGCCGCAGGATCTTGCTGGCGCATTTTGCTCAGACCCCAAGGCTGGGGCGGCACGCCACGAGTGAAAAACGGCCCAGTACTCGGTGGTTACGGGGCGGCCCCATGAAAGCCGCGTTACAAGCTACGATGATGCGTTTGCCCTCACAACTACGCCGGACACTGACCTGGGACCGTGGAACAGGACGGGCTACCCATGCGGATTTCATGCCTGCTACGGGGACGAGGATGTTCTTTACGAACCCGCCTTCACCGTGGCAGCACCCAACCAATGAAAACACCAATGGTTTGCTACGTCAATATTTTCTCAAAGGTACTGATCTGTCCCAATGGGAGGCAGCCGACCTAGAAACCGTCGCTTTGACGCTCAATAACCGAACACGTAAAGTCCTGGGTTTCAAGACCCAGGCAGAAGTCTTCGCCGACCAGCTACAATCAAGTCATAACAGCAGTGTTGCTACCACCGATTGAACTCACCCTGAACCAAACTAACGCCATGGAAAACAGTCACCCATCCGGGGAGTGACACAACCGCACCTTCTGCCAGTAGCCCTGGTAGACGTGCCTGTTGCCCTTCCCCTGCGGATCGCCTACTAGGGCTGCACTGGGAGGGGCCACTCTTTAGGATTCACTGGCATACCCAGTAGTCCGGGCTCAACCATTTCAATCATCCGATGAAAAACTGTCGAGTCGTCCCTGCGCTCCACTGGCACGCTTAGCATGGCCTCGAAAATAGACCGCGAGTTGAACGGGATAAACGCAACCCCATAAAAATCACGCTCTAACATCGACACCCCATGCCACGCAGACATCCGATGCTCCCAATAGAACTGATCGAATGGATCGAGGAAGTCTGCTGCGGCAAAGAACTCAGAGTCCTCAATATAGGACTGAAACCCTAAAAGCGAGACATCATCAAATCGCGCCTTACCGTGCGCTTCAATAGCGTCTCGAACCTTCGGCCCCATGGCTTGAGTATGCAGATTGCGCATGGCCCCAGCAGTAACCGGACCTTTGACCCCTTTTCTCCTTTGGGCCTGGTAGAAACTCCTGCCGATTTCCAACAAATTCCCAGAAACCGCAACAGCATCGGAACTCCCAAACCAGCTACTCAGAGCGCCCACATGGGCTTTATGATGGGTCGCAAAATTGGCTTCATCCAAGCGCAATGCCAATTCCTTAGATGTTCTGACATGGGGCACTACACTATGGGACACCCCGTAACATGCTGCTAGGTCAGCTGCAAACAGTCGATCCCTTTTCGTATCATTCCCCAAACCGTAGGTGTAAGTGGAGAACTCAAACCCTGAGTTCAGCCCGACTGCGAAAATCACCCGAGAGTCCAGGCCGGCCGTTAGTGCCATATTCATCACACGGCCCCTAGCCATGTTCCGGAAGGCGTTAGTAGCTGCTTCAAGGCACTCCGCTGCCACCTCATCAACGGATCGCTGGTTAAGCTGACGAGTCGGCCAGAAACGACGGGTGCTATTATTTGCAACGTCATAGTAAGTGTTGGGAATAAGAAGCTTCGTGCGCAGATATGGTGTGCGATTGCCAGGGTATCCGTATTTGAAAGGCAGCTCATCTTTTCGGGAAATACCGCCTAGTGCATGCTCGACCAGGAGGGCATGTGAGGCCACGACACCGCCTTCACCGGCATAGAACACGGCCCTCATCCCCGTGGCATCACTGACAATCTTCGATTCGCTCTGACTGCCAAATATGACCGCATGTCGGCCAGCGTACTTGCTCAGGACTGCAAAAAACTTGTCCTCACTAACACGCAGGGCTTCGAGCAACACATGGGCTGGTGACGCATCTTGAATTGATGTCGTTGAGACACAGTGTCCAATGATCACCACAAACAAATTCCCGTTCCCGGAAGTATCAACTTCCGTCCTGGGGTGCACAAAGAAATGCTCTAATAACGGTCCCGGAACGTAAGTAGGCGGCGCTTCAACCGGACGGCTAGCGAATAAAAACCCACACGGAAACCGCGGAACTTCAAGATGTGACATATGAAGCAGCCTACCCAGAAAGGCTCTACACCACTGCATATGACTATCTAGATGGCCACCCTTGGATCCACACAGCCGAAAATCATTGCCACACTGATCGGCGCCGCTTATAACGTCAGTGCCTTATACAACAGCATGAGTGAGATTCCAGCCGTCGGAACCATTCGCTGCAAACGTTAGATTCTAGTCTACCTCTATCCTCTGGCTCGATGCAGCGCGGTACTGCATTCTTCGATCAGATCCCGGAATGCGACAGCGCTTGACCATTTACCCGTAGTAAGATCCACAATATGATTGTTTCCTTGGCAGACGTGACCACACACCACGACGTACCCACACAAGAACTCCCAGACCACACCGAGTTCGCGCCTTTAAGCGCACTAGGAGTCACCAAATATCGGGCACGTCTACCAAAGAGCACTCACCTCGAAGCACTGCTGATCAACAAGCAATCCGATGTCCTAGTAGTTGCGTTTCATGGGGCAACGCTACGACGCAAAAGACCGATACCACGATTCGAATGGATGCGCACAATACGCGATACAGAGTACAGCAGTTTGTACTTTTCAGACCCATGCTTGCAACTGAGTGAGAAACTAGAGCTCGCCTGGTACACAGGATGGGAGAATCTTGACCTCTACCCCATCATCGCGGACTGGATCACTCAGGCGGCTGCGGCAGTAGGAGCATCACAAATCTTTCTTGTCGGAGCATCCGGCGGAGGGCTAGCTGCCCTACAAATCGCTACCTACTTACCTAACAGCACGGCGGTACCGTTCAATAGCCAGACCAGCATTTCAGGCTACCTAGTAAAAGGCACCCGTTACAGCGCACAACGCGCTTATCTGAATACCGTGATGCCACAACTCAAGCCATCGACACCACTCGAGGATCTCCCGCAGCGATAGACTGGGCAGCGCCATTAGGTGAACGACTCTCCGCCCTTGCACGGTACAAGACCAAACAACCAAACTATGTTTACTATGTACAAAACAATCACGATTACACGCACGTTGAGCAGCACTATAAACCGTTCCGCTTCGTGATTGAGGACAGTCCGAATAGCAACCGGTTCCAATTCGCTCATTACGAGGGGCCTGAAGCGCACGAACCACCAGCAAAGCGAGTATTCCTAGAGCACCTGCACAAAGCCGTGGAATGGCACGCAACACTCTAACAGTCTCAAATACGAAGAAATGCCCTACCAATTGGTGGGGCATTTCTTCTGAATCCTCACTTCTCCGGCAAACGCTCTGCTAAGTAAGTGTACAATCTTCGAACTGCAAAGACGATAATCGTACGTGGTGCTAGGTCTGATGGGGCCTGAAGAGACCTTGTCGGGCTGACTGCAAATCATAAACCGACCTCGCCCACGTATTGTCATACCTCTATACTTCCTCGAGCGCAACCGACTCTACTGGCTCTGCTAAGATCGGGGCAATCAGCTCTCGGTAGGACTTATGACTAAACCTTTGCTCCACAGCTTGCAAGGCACGTTTAGATTGCTCTTCATAAGCTATCGGATGCTCGTGAAAGTATCGAATAGTTTTTAGTACATCCTTTGGAGCTTTATAAACCGCAGCTTCCCCGAACACCTGTCTAAACCGCTCCGGCAAAATAACGACTAGACCGGTAGCTAAAGCCTCAAGTATGGCTCTACCAAAGGCTTCGATCGCCTGTTCATGTTGATAGAAGACATAATAATCTAGACTTTGCAGAAAACTGAGCGGCGACATTTCATTTGCAGAATATACCGTCCACCCGGGCGGCTCGATGGTGGTATCCAACACCTGCAAGGCGACCTTAGCGCCTCCTAGAATTCGAACATCAAATATTCCTTCACCGGGATAGACTCTTGCCAGGGTCTCTGCGGAGTTCGGCCACTTCATGGGATTATCACGAGAGTGCCTACCCACGACTGGAATCAAACTGCGTCGAGAACCTCTATCGGTTCTCCACTCACCAGGATTTACTATCCCAGGCATATCAAACTCAGCGAGAGAGGCTTCATTTAGGTAACTCCTAATAGCATCCCTGACCTGTGGCCCTTGAGGAACCCATAAAGGCCACCGTTTAAACATTAGGTTCGCATTCTTGTGGCAGTCAGATACTAGATATCGGATGTCCGATCCATCGAGCTCTGCTGGCGCTTGATTGGCGAGAACTATTAGTCGTTTGACATTCAAAGCGGAGGGGCTAGCGGGGGGAAACTGTAAGATAGGAGGATACCTGAGAATCAAAAGCTCTACCTCGACTGGATCGTCGTAGAGCACCTCCTGCACCTTTCCAGCATTCACGAGCTTTTGAATGGGTTCGCAAAGTGGCTGAGTTTCAGTAGCCATAAACCTGGCAGCTTCCAGATGAAGAATGCCCACGCTATATCCCGACTCAGTCAGTGCCGTGATCTCTTCCAACATAGATTTTTGTGGGCCCCCGAAATGGCGCCAATCCCCGGCGAAAACGACTTCGACTCTCGTCGGGAAGCTATTTGGGTCTGCGCGCAAAGCTCGCGGGATAGATATTGGAGGAAACTCATTGGGGTCGAGTTGTAAGTCGGCCTTGGGAGCATGGCGGTGCCAGAAGTTATACGCGGAACGAAATTGACGACGCGCAGGATGCTGCCACCCCGGTCGAAAATGTGAACGCGAGAGAGAATCTTTTAGAATTCGGATAATAGCAAGTGGCTTCTTAATATCGATGATTGCCTGGCCAGTTATCGCCTCAATACGTTGAGCTAATTCATTATCAGCGGCTTTTCGTATTGGTAAGAATCCGCCAGCTGCATTCATCACATTTCGACGAACCATTAAAGACGAAGCGTTAGCTCCTTCAGGCTTATAGCCTCGTCGAACCCTAGAAAGATTTTCCGTACAAGAGATCGCCCTCGTACGACACCCTGGCGCTGCTTTGTTTAACTCAAGGGCCTCTACTTGAAGTTCAAGCCTTTGGGGGTGTGACCAGTCATCGTCATCCTGCCCTGTAACTAATTCCCCCCGCGCCTGCGAGAAACCTATATTTCGCGCTCTGTAAGTACCGCCATTTTGCTCGCACGTAATCAGCCGTATCCGTGGATCTAAATTCACTACTTCGTTGATGACGTCCTGATACTCCTCACCAGAAGCATCGTCCACTATCAACAGCTCTAGGTTCGTCCACGTCTGCGCGAGAATGGAACCAACAGAGGTCATGAGTCCCTCCCGCGTTGGTTTGTATGTGGTCAATACCACGGTCACGTCGGGTATCTCACCCTCCGAGACGGGCACTCGAGTCCGGAGATCATGGGGAGTTTCTGCCTGCAACCTGTCGAACGGCGTCCCGGCCCGCTTGGACAACTTAATAGGTAATAGGTCATTCTGAGTAAATGACTGATTAAAGTTTTCGAGCCACTCCTCCGCTCTTTTGTGCCCTAGACCTTCCCTGAAAGGGTTGTAAGTCTCCGCTCGCAGATATCCGAAATATTCCCGATCCACGTCCGGATAGCGGTTGAGAAGCTCTCTCGCATATTCGTAGTCACCGGCCTCGATCAGGTCTTCGACCAAGAGTCGACGTAGTCGAGTAGAACCTTTTTTGGCTGGAGTGAGATTATTCGAAAGCTCTAGACAGCGGCGCCCCAACCTCTGATCTTCTGCGGAATCTGCCTGTAACAACAAGACTCTGCCGAGAGATCCCAACCGGACAGGATCTGTGATCTCCTGTTCGACTAAGTCAGCACGATTATATAGAAGGAGCTCTTTGATTTGTGAGAACGTCAGGCCACCAGACGTAGCTTGATGCGCCAAGAGAAAGCGAAAGTCCCTTGACTCTGTCCGAAGCGCCGTTGCTTCGATTGCCATTCTCAACTTCATGAATTTCTCTGCATAATCGGAAATCAACTCAGCGGAAGTGAGTCTGTCAAGATTTCTAACCACGAATACGAACCAGCCTTCTTAAGCACTATATCTCTAATTAGTAGTATGCCGTCCTTCTCCTACCACGTAGCCCAGTTGACGGGCCTAGCTCGGCATAGACTCACGTGATCTAAGAGCAAGAAAACGTTCCTTGGAAAGATAACACTAGTTATATTCTGAGACCCACTACAGCATGAGGCAGTTCTTTACCGCTAAACAGTCGACTCAAGGAATTAGGGATATAGAGGGCATGGTAGGTTGTCTATGAAATTCTCTACTCATCTTCGTATGTTATTTACTATAAGAGGGACAAGGCTGGTCTAACCGATGACGGCAAGGAAGTTTCTGCACGCAATAGTCGGCGGCATTCTCGTACTGAGTATCCTGCTTACGCTCATATTATTCAACTTCGCGCCGACATCTCCACTGTTCATCCCATTAGTAAGCATCAGCGTTATCTGTCTAATGGGCGTCGCTGCACTTACCTTAGATTCATTTCGTCGGTTCTTCAATGAGCGCAGGGAGGCATCTCAACGCTTGCTTGATGAGGTACGCACCCATCGCGCGGAAACAAAGCTGGCAGCTCGAGAGCTTAGAGAACAACTCGCCAGTGCAACGTACGAGTCAGCGGAACTTCAGCGTTCGTTAACTCAGCAGAGCTACCGCCCAGCTATTTCGAGAATTGAACGGATGCATGACAGTTTATCGCGAGAGAACTCGAAAGCGGCAAGAGAAATTGATCGAAGTTCCTCAACGAACCGAAGCTTGGACTCGTCCCCAGCACAGTTGGACAGTGACCATCTCAGCTCCGGCGTTAACTCTGACATTGGCCCCGAGATCGACAAGCTAGCTAGAAAAGTTGATAAATTGACTGACCTTCTGACGAAGGTCCACCAAACGGGCAATACCAACGCAAGCGCTCTAAATCGCACGACCAGTACAAAAGCAAAGCAGATTATTTCAGTTTTAGAAACCCAACGCCACGAGTTTCTACGCGTACGTCGCGATTTGCAAAAAACTAGGCGACAAGTCATCTCCACAGTTCAACTAGCTGCAGGCGAAATAACAGCCCAGGCTGAAAAGACGATTTGGAACGAGACTAACGAGCACGAGGCTCTAGCTCAGCTCTACCCTCGTCATGACCTACGGGATCTCATGCCGCCATCGGGCCGGTGGGCTATGGACGCTCGCGCCTTACTTCATCTTGTGCAGATCGTTTCCTCAAGGAGACCTAAACAAATTTTGGAAATAGGCTCTGGAACGTCAACAATATGGCTTGCTTATGAGGCTGAGAAAATCGGCGCCAAAGTGGTGTCCGTTGATCATAAAGAAGAATTCGCCTCTCTCACAAGAACGTACCTTGGCCACCACAGCTTAGATGCCGCAGCAGAGGTAATTACCTTGCCATTAACACAAGTTCGTCACGACAAAACCGACTATCAGTGGTATGACATTCAGACTGCTGACATGCCGGAAGAGATTGATTTATTGATTGTGGATGGCCCCCCTGGGTCGCTCGGTCAGTGCGCCCGGTACCCCGCAGTACCTCAATTGTTAGAGCGTTTGCGAAGCGATGCTGTTATCATTTTAGATGATTCGACACGAGAAGATGAGATTCGCATACTCGATCAGTGGCTGCGGCTCCTCCCTGGGTACTGCCAAGTAGATAAGGGTTTGAGCAGATTAGGTATCCTTGCGCCTGAGGATTCGCGCTGGGTGCGCTCACGAAGCTCTCAGCCTCTAGCCTGATAATCGTCTCAGCTCTGTGGCTCTTAGGCCCTGATACTTCTCCTCGCACCTGTCCCAACACTTCAGACTTATGTCGATCGTATGACCACCTGCTTATTAGTGGAGATAACATGTTGGTTTGCCACCGGGAGATAAACTCGGTTAACGGCAGGGGTCCAACTAGGCTCACGTTAGTAACAGAGCTACTACGGCGAATATTACTCGAGTCGCCAGTGTCGAAGTAACCCGGAAGGCCACGAGTGAACAGCCTCTAGGCTTGGTCAGCGCGCTTGAGCATTCAGTCTGCCGACGGCAGACTGACTAAAGCCCCTTGAACTCATCTTGCGGGAAACCAATCCGCACAAGAGGGCGAAACTTGCGACATTAGGTCTGGTTCGGCACTTCAATGTCGCAGGCTACTTCCACTCACATGCCACGTACTTCAACATTGTTGAGATGGCAGGGTCTGCCCAACGTTATCCTAATAAACGGATCCTGGGTACGTCGAAAGCATATAGAACTCAGGAAATAGGTAAGAACCTAGTGTGCAGTTAGAAAATTAGCGTACTACTCATCTACCAATTTCTATGACCTTTCATAGGCCTCAGGGTATTTCGCTTCCTGGCTGCCGCATCTAGCCGGTTTACTCATCACAAAAACCAAAGCAGGCCGATTCACACGTAGTGAGCGGCGTTCTCTACTAAGGGCTCTTCTACGACATCGAGAACTTATCGCTCAGATGTTAGAAACAAATAGTTCGGGAGTTGTCCGCAATAAAAAGCAATTAAGGGATCGAGAGCCCCGGAAGGGCCGTGGCCAATTATTAGGGCCGGCCATCGAAAGTGGACCGAAACCCCTCATATATTGTCATCTGCGGAAGCTAGCTACCCTGCTGATCTTGTGCTGCTTCGAGAGCCTCACGCAATTGCTGATTCTCATGAGCGAGTTCACTAACCTGCGCATATAGATCAGAGATCAACGCTAGAATTGGGCCTGGATTCATATTGAAGTTATCCTAAATTCTCCGTTACGAAGCGTAATTCTGTGGAGGGTTTTGGTCTCTTGATCTTGCATGATGATACCCCGGTCAGCATCTTCGATCTGAAGATCGCCACCTGCTAATCGCAGGTTCCGATGCCGACTTCCTGAAAACCCCGCTGACAAGCTTATTGCTCCTTCATGACGGCTAGATTCCCAGAGCATATGCCCATCAGATTTAATCGAATAGCTCTTCGTGGCGCTTTGAACTTTGAAGGTGTGTTGATTGCCTTTAAGATGCAAAATACTATCCGGCTCGAAGCTGCCCCCTAACGCAATGAACCCTGTTGACCGGTCGAACCTAGCGACTGGAACTTCTCCCCCGGAGCCATCATGCCTAGCCAGGGTCAGGTTATATCGTTTTCCCTGAGAGCGCCGCACCGACCATCGCTGGATCTCTTCTTCGCCTCTCGTGTTAGTAGTAAATTCGAGTGTACTTGAAGCAAGGCGAAAAGCTCCCCACCCAACACCGAAATCTGCCGAAGACGTTCTAATATTCGTATGGTCTTTATCGTAATCGATAATGAACCGTGACTGCATTTGCCCTTGACTATCCGAAACTTCCACAGACCAATGTCGGTGGGGCGTTCCAGCCGGATTGTTTGGCAGATCGTGAGCGCCCATCCAAGCTTTCATTTTGGGGTCGTCCGGATCAGTGGAATCCCACCAACCAATAAACGGTTTCGCATAGGGGGTTCGCCAATGAAGTTCCAACACGTCCCCAGCGCGTTTGTTTGGCTTGTTCGATCTCTCCCAGGCCTCTAATATGATCCTATTAGACCTGGTATTTGGCGGTGTTTCGAATTTGATATCCCCATGTACAGTGCCGCCCTTAAGCGGTAAGAATCCCCCAGCTGACGACGCTTGTCGTGCTATCGCGGACCCCTGGACCGAACCTTCTTTGGCCGCTGTAAGTCCATCTTCTTCACTTGATATAGAGTTCAATGTATTATCCGAGGGTTTGTCTTTTTCCTGTTTATTTGTCATATCAATTACGCTACCGCGAAAACCCGTAGCTTGCCGGGATTGGCCATACTTTCAATAATCTACTGTCGAACGAACGCTTGAGAATACACTCTCGGGCCTCGTTTCACCCCTTGACTCGTTCGCTCAATGCGCTTTAGAGCTTTACAAAGCAATGGGGGGAACTTAGATAGCTGCTGAAACTCTTCGAGAAGGGCGGTGCCGTAACATGCTCCTTCATCGGTTGATCGGCGTACGGATAGTCATATGCAGATTTAAACTGTTTCACACATAATTGTCTAATTGTCAATGCGAAGGACTATACGACATTTACCGCTTGGCCTCCTTCGAGTCAATAGGATTAGGGTCCGATAGTTCGTCATAGATGCGATTCCGTTCATCAAGAGCGAGTAACCCGTCCGCTAACCTACCTAATATTCTGCGTTCTGCTCTTTGAAGCCTTTCATTCAATTCTTCTAACGCAGCTGCATCGATAAGCAGACGTCTGTTCCTTAGCGGTTCTACAGAACTGCCTGAATTTGGAGAGACAGCTTGCATATGGTCACCCAACTGATCAACTCTCCCAGCTAACTGTGCGTACCGCCGTTCTTGCAAGTATTTTATTTCCTTCAAAGTTTCATTGGTCACTCGCGTTCGAAGAATAAGTCTTTGATATAAACGTAGTAAGACGGAGAATAGTACGAGAAACGATAGCGACAAGAGCCAAAGCGCTAGCGCCCAATTCAAGGGTTGCTCGTTGAACAGACCGACCGTAGCCAAGGCCGTAGCTCCGAAAAGGCACGCAGTGAAAATGATGAATGAAAAGATGAGTTTACGCATGACGCTCCGGGGTTCGAGTCTCTGCAGTGTTTGTTAGCTCTTCCAAATAACGGACATGGCTCGTATATAACTGATTATCGAAGCTATATGAAAGATGACGATTTTTTAGAACAAGTTTGGAGAAGGCGGACCGATCAGAAGAATAGTACTCAATTAAAGAGGGTATTTCTTCTGGCTCAGCATAAAGCGCCATATCTCCATGGGCTTCTTCGAATGACTTAGGGAGTATAACGACTGCTCCACAAACTGCCGCTTCCACAGCCTCTCTGCTAAATCCCTGGGGGTAACTTTTATCCGGAAAATACACGAAAAAATCTAGGCCGCGCAGGAATGCCTCGGGCCTGATTTCTTTATCGCGGAAGACCACCCAGTCTAAGGGAAATTTGGTCTTACCGTACTTGCGAAGGTACGAGCGGGCATCGCCCAGAATGCGAACCTCACCTGAACCGTCCGAGGGCCAAATCTTCGCCGCAGTGGTAAATCTTTCTGGCCACATAGCTTCAAAATTGGCTGAATGGCGTCCAACGATAGGAGGCACATGAGGAAGACTTCTCCACACATGAGACCAGTGTCGTGGGTTAAAAGCCACGGGGCACTTATGAGGATCCACTAAAACATCAGGTTCATAGCTAGATAGGAGTCTCGACACTTCGGGGTCGCTTGACGTCCAGATCACTCTGCTATCAAAGATTTTTGAAGCAAGCTGATCACATTTTTCAGGCAAGTATATAGTATCCCCAGCCCCCTTTGACGGAGGCGGCATATCGGGCATAATGATTAACGTACCCGCTGTCAAGTTTATACTTGTATGCGCAGTGAAGTGAAGAATTGTAGGGTCATGAAGTATCGCCACCCGCGTCGATGCGTCCTCGTCAGGAATCACGAGGCCCACCTCGCCTGCGTTTATCATTGCTTGTACTTCAGAACTGAGCCGGGACGTTTCTTTCGAAGGGCTCATCACCGATTCGAGATGCAAAATACCGATTTTTTCGCCGGTACGATGCAGAGCAGTAATCTCATCAATCATAGCCCGTTGGGTACCGGTGTACGCGCGCCAATCCCCCACAAAGACAACATCATACTCTGGGGCTGTCCGCGGTGGCACTACCTTGAAACGAGCAGGGATGGGGATTGGTGCTGCACTCTTAGGCGTCAATCGAAGCTGTGCGGGCAATGTATTCTCATGCCAGTGTCGAGTGCTATTCCAAAACGCCCGACGCACGGGATGTGACCATCCCGGCATAAAATCAGCTCTAGAGAGCGAATCATGGCCGATTCGGATTATATATAAAGGCTTCGCTAGGATCTCGACTTCTCTGCCTGTGTACTTTTCAACTCTACGTCGGAACTCTCCGTCTGCACCTTTGCGTGCTTCCAAATAGCCGCCAACCTCTCGAGCGAGCTCGGCGCGCAGCATAAAACTTACTTCACACGGACCATGCGGTATGCGTCCGGGGAAAGTACGCACGAGCGCATTGTCGGTTCGTATCGCTTCCACAACTACGCCGGGGGTAGAGGGGCTTGCAAGTAAGTACTCGACCTGGGTGGCGAGCCGCTCAGGATGAGACCAATCGTCGGAGTCCTGTCCCGTTATGAATGCCCCCGTCGCAGCCGTGATCCCTGTGTTACGGGCTCGATACGTCCCTCCATTTTCTTCTTGCCGGATGACTCTTACACGAGGATCCGAGTTCTCTGCCTCCTCGAGCACTGGCTCAAACTCGATCGGGCTAGCATCATCCACGATGATTAACTCGAGGTTCTGCCATGACTGCCTGAGTATGGAATTTACAGCGGTGAGAAATTCCTCGCGATCGGGCATATAACATGTCATGAGGACAGATACCTTTGGTCCACCTGTACACGCCGGTGCATTCTCCGTGTTCAGGTCGTTAAAGCCTGGCTGACGTATAGGTGATGGCTTAAGTGGTAAAAGGCCGTTCTCGATGAAAGGTCTATTAAAGCCTGTCATCCAGGATTTGTAGGTCTCCGGATCTCTTGAGATAGTAGGATTGTCTAAGTCGCTTAGGAGATATCCGTAGAACAAGTTCTTCAGGAACTCGTTAGCCTCCAGCAGCATCCGAGCCTCTTCGATTCGCGCTCGTTCTTTTAATATTTCGATTTCAAGCCGATGGAACTGTTGGTGTTCTTGGATTCGAGGTAGGTAATTATTTGCATGTTTTAGACACGTCATGCCAAATTCGAGGTCACTCGCTCCCATCTCGGTATCCGTTTCTTCGAGGGCCTGAATAATCACTACTCGCCCCAAGGTAGCTAACCATAAGTTACGAAACTGTACTTTGTAGAAAGTGCCGTCGGCGGCTAGATCTCTCAATTGAGCCACAGTGTACTTATCATCGGTTGCTACGTAAGCGAGGACATCATGCAACGCCTTTGAGCGCGTCCGCAGGATTGTCGCTCCAAACTCAACATGGCCGACTGACCGGATGTGAGCGGCATGCCAAGATAAGAGTCTCGAGTAACTATTCCTCATATACTGGCTACCTCTCACTCAGTTTGAAACGCATGCTGTAGAACTTCAGTTCACAGCGTCTAAGCACCGTGACGGCACTCAATCTGCGACCCGATCGCTGATCAACGTTACTTGGCCCATTGTCTAGGGGATACTTTCCCAATGGTCTCTGAAACCAAAGGCGTTTAGGCTTACTCTCCAATCAGTCGCTGAGACGGCAACGTTGAGAATCTCAGATAACAGTTCCTTTGGAGGAGGAGTGTGACCATCTCGCCAATGGTCGGTTAGTAAGAACACTTCTGTGTCAGCATCCACAGCGTTCCAGAACGGCGTAAGGTGTTTTTCCACGTGTACTTTGTCTGCCATGTTCTGCATATAGGCCACAGAGTTCGGTCTGGACTTCATATAGTGAGTACATAAATCCGTAACGACGCCCACGGGCAATTTGTCTAGTGGCCTGGGCTCGTCTTGGTTGATATCAAAAGCTCGCAACGCGTAATCCCGAACTGCACCTCTCGAGTACTGAGCTATATCCGTTTGCGGATTGAAAACTAGTGCGAGAGATTCTGCAAAATAGCTTGCAAAGTATAATGCAGCAAACCCGCCACCGGACCCGCCGAAGAATATCGTTCTCTCACTGTCTAGGGACGTGACGATCTTTTCCATGATCGTAAGAAGATCCTGTTGTAAGTCTGGCTGGTGCTCATTGCCGGCGTACCAGGAAAGCATCAACTTTTCATCGAGAACTAAGGAGGGGTCAGAGATGAATACCCGATTCGCAGCCAGTCCGCCAGAGATACCTAGCCCGCTTAGAACGGGAAGGGTAAAGTGCGGTTGAATCGCGCCGTGAAAGAAAAATATCGTCGTCTTCGCAGAACCGGGGCTTATCAAAATATCTATAGGGATACCCCCCACATAGATCGTTGATATTCCGGCAGGCACCACCTCATGATTGACAAAATCTTCAAGAGACGAGAACTCGGTGACTTGGTGTAGGTCCCGGTTAATGACACGGTCGCGCTGCACTTGGCCTACTTCAACGATCTAACTCGGAATACAGCGTCACCACGGATTGAGGCACAGGGGCACTAGAGCACATAGGCTTCGGTTCCTTCGGTTGCACCACGGGTATCAAAGAGCAATTCTGCTTTCGCGCTGATGTCTTTGAGATCGTATTCGCGGTGTGCCTGTAACAAAATCACAATATCCGCATCCTGGACTGCTTGGTCAAGATCCGATACAGACTCATGGGCGGTGCCGTTGAGCTGCCAGGTGGGGACATTAGCATCGTGGTAGCGGATATTAGCGCCCTTAGCTGTGAGGCCGTGAGCGATAGGGATAGCAGGTGAATGACGTTGGTCAGCGATGTTCGCCTTGTAACTAACTCCCAGGAGCAACACGTTGGAACCGTTCAGCGATTTTGAATGAGTATTCAAAAGGTCTTGGATCCGTTGCACAACGTAGTTTGGCATGGAGTTATTGATGTCTTCCGCGAGGTCGACAAACCGGAAAGGATGTCCCAACGCTTTTCGTACTGAGTAGTTCAGATAACTCGGGTCGATCGGTATGCAGTGCCCGCCGACTCCAGGTCCGGGATAGAACGCTTGGAAGCCAAATGGTTTAGTTGCTGCTGCCTTAATGACCTCCCAGATATCAATCCCAAGTTCATGACTGAATTTAGCCATCTCATTAACCAGACCAATATTGATGTGCCTATAGGTGTTCTCAAGAAGCTTGGCCGTCTCGGCTTCCTTAGCGCCTTTAACTTTCACCACTTCTTCGATGAACTTACTATAGAACTCCACAGCCTCATCACCCGAAGCCGCAGTAACCCCACCAACGACCTTGGGAGTGTTTTCTAGGCGCCACGTCTTATTCCCCGGATCAATGCGCTCCGGTGAGAACGCTAAATAAAAGTCTTCATCGATGCGACGTCCACCAGCTTCCAACGCGGGTTGCAAAACTTCCTCAGTAGTCCCTGGATAGGTCGTAGATTCGAGGACCACCAACGTCTTCTTTTCTAGGTTTTCCGCTACTGCAGCTGCGGCAGACTCGACCGCGAACAGATCCGGACGGCCGGCATCCCCGAGCGGTGTTGGTACACAAATCACTACGACATCGGCATCCCGGATGACCGCATTATCAGCCGTGGCACGGTAGCCGTTCTCTAACATCGCTTGCAGTGCGAGATCCGGAATATCTTCCACGTGGGATGATCCAGCATTCAGGTTTTCGACTACCTTGGGGTTAACTTCAAGACCCGTAACCTTATAGCCAGCGTGGCTCGCAGCCTGAGATAACGGTAAACCAACATAGCCCTGGCCGATTACTACTAAATTCTTCACGTACTCGCGCTCCTAATAAACTTTTCTTTCCAGTACATCCCGACGGCAACAGGTATGTCTACAAGTACCGCCAAACTGCTACGTCGGCCTAGATCTCTACATGTTTTGTATTGCGACCGTAGGTTTCAATCACAGAGTTTGCATACAGTTCGAGGTGGTCGATATTCCAGGTGTGGCTATGCTGCCCGCGGATCTGCATGAAGTTAAAACGGTCCCCTGCAAAGATAGCTGCCCCAGACTGCTCCACCGACGCCAAGAAACGCGAATCTTCTCCCCCAGTCATCGGGAGGAACGGGTTTTGCGTGAAAACGTCCCGCCGTCCAACAAATGTTGCACCGGTAATAAAATCGGTGTACATATTTTCCTTGCCCGGATTACGGAGCGTCACAATGTCGTCGTCAGCAGAGTACATGTAGGTAGCGAATTTACCCACGAGATCGGCGTTGGAGAACTTCATGGCATTGAGACTGTCGTGAAGGTAATAAGTTCCGTAGAAGTCATCATCGTCAAAATTTGCTATCACGTCTCCGGAAGCAGTGGCGACCAACTTATTCAGGCATAATCCCAGAGGATCGCTCTGGGGACTGCTCAAGAGCGTGAAATGTTCTAACCCCAGATCAGCGGCATAAGCGCTGAGTTCTTTTTCTCGTTCTTCGAAGCCATGAGTCAGTAGTACGAGTTCTGTGTCGACGTCTTTTTGACAGGCAACAGATTCGATAGCGTGTTTGACGAAGTCGGGGCGATTCGTGGACACAATGGCGCTTACTGAAAACGGTATCAGGAACGGAGATTTCACGTGTAGGCCTGCAGCGTCGAAAATCTTCTCGGCCCTGTGCGCGTAGGTGTGATGATTCCAGATCTCGCGCTGTGCTGTGTGCACCATACGATCCCGGGCTTGGGGCGAGTTCAAGACGGTCCGTAGAACATGGGCGGCAGTCTGCTCGTCAGAAACGATCGGCACCTGACTTGAGTCAAAGAATTCCGGTATCGCTTTACTTTCGCCAGAAACCACCGGTGTTCCGGAGGCAACTATTTCGAAGACGCGTCGTGCACACATCGATGGACTATCAGTGACAGAGTTGACGTTCAGAAAGACTTTGTAGTTTCGATAGGCTGCCAGCATCTTCTCATAGGGCAGCGCCCCGACCACATACTCGTTGTAGGGTGAGGGGAATTGATAGTTCTCATTGCCGCCATGGTGCCGGGAGAAGATGTCGAATTTATAGCGACCACGATTCACCACGGAAATAGCTGCATCAAACAGCAGCTTCATCTGGGCTTTGCGTTCGGGGAACTTGTGGTCAAAATACATCCCGGCGAAAGCGATATCTTCCGATTGCTCCAAGCCGCGAATTCGAATGGGATTGTGGATTGAGGGCTGCGCAGCAAAACTCAGTGAGTCTACTCTGTCGTGGCCTAAGACTTCTCGATATGTGGGAAGCAGGGTCACATCGGTGGTGAATACGACGTCAAAGAGTTTCGCTGCATCAATGAAGTCGTCGAAGTGCGCGGGGTCTTCTTTATTCCAGAAAACTGTCGGCACTGACTGCTGCTTGCAGAACTCAACGAGCTCGACCAACTCTTTCCGCGGAGCCTGCGACCCGGTTAGTTGATATTGCCATGCGCCGTGATTACCTGCCCACGCCGATTCGACTAACAACAGGTCGATTGGTTCGGCTCGTAGTTCTTCTTTCCAACCCTTTGGGGTAAGCAGCACTGTTTCGAACTCCGGCGTCCAAGCACGAAGCGAAAACTCATCCAAAATGACACCGACCCTGAGCCCAGGGAAGGATTTCGGACGGTCCACGGCCGGCACGGCTGGATAATTTGACGGATTAACCGTGTCGTCACCATTCTTCAACCCGAGGGGTGTCGTAATGTTGTAGCCGTATCGGCTTCTGCGACGCCACTTTATAAATTGCTGGAAACCGCCCTTGCGCAAATGCCAGAGACCTTTGCGCAGGCTATCGAGCTTCGATGGCATAGGGTGGTTAACCTTTCGGTGGTGTGAGCGTTTAGAGAGGTTTCTAGCGGCCAATGCTTGTCTCGGTCGCTTGCAGCCGGGACATTACAAATAACCGAGTGTACATCAATGTCTTGATCGTCCAGTGACACATACGCCATCAATAATAACGGTTGAAACCTCGAGCACTACAGCTCGTGAAAGAGGTTACATTCGGCAGCGCGCACCCCACGTGCAGGAATATGCTCCTATTGCTTGCTAGGAGCGAAGTTCTGGTTGGTAGTGTCTAGTCATATATAGTCCTATTTATGACTGATAACACCTTAGATCTTCCTGAAACGGAAGACCGGTCACCGAGGAAAAAGAATAAGAAGGTTCTTTTTTGGGTGCTGGGCTCTTTTCTCGTCGTTCTGCTGATTGCTGGCGGCATCGTTTGGGCTGCCATGTCCAAGCTCCAAGATTTTGAAACCATCGAGCAAGCCTTCCCTGAAGAGACGTTGCGTCCTGAGGTGACTAAGCCGGTTGAGGGGCAAGATGATCCAGCGGTAAATATTCTGCTGTTGGGCTCCGATTCGCGTGCCAACACTTCAACTCCGGTGCTTGACGATATCGGCAACCGGGCCGACACCATCATGGTCGCCCATATCCCCTCGGATCGTAGTGGTGTGCAGATCATGTCGATTATGCGTGACTCATGGCTGGAGATTCCAGGGCACGGGGAAGCCAAGATTAATGCGGCGATGGCATACGGCGGCGTGCCACTCATGGTGCAGACGGTGGAAGGCCTGATCGACCAGCGCATTGACCATGTAGCAGTGATAGATTTCAACGGCTTCCAAAATATGACCGATTCTTTAGGCGGAGTCGAGGTCAATAACCCGAGAGCGTTTAGCTATGACGGAGTCCAGTTCGCCCAGGGACCAATCACCTTGAATGGCGAAGAAGCTCTGACGTTCGTCCGCAGTCGAAACTTCTCAGACGGGGATTACACTCGCGTCGAGAATCAGCAGCTGTTCATGGAGAGCATGGCTGCCGAGATCTTATCGCGCGATACTCTAACCAGCCCTAGTAAGCTCAACGACTTGGTCGAGTCGACCACACCATACGTTGCCCTTGATGGTGACTTCGGGGTGGGATCGATGGTCGGTCTTGGCACCTCTATGTCGTCTGTCCGAGCCGGTGACATTACCAGCTTCACCCTGCCTACTAGGGGAACCGGTCGTGAAGGTGGCGGACAATCTGTGGTCTACGTAGATTGGGATGCTTTAGACGAAGTACGCGAGCGGTTTAAGAATGATGAATTGGCAGATTACCAACCTGCTGCAAAGTAAAAGCTCCTCGCGGTAACCCTGTTATCGACTGCGCATCGTTCGTTTTGAACGGTGCGCAGTTTTATATCCTGACCCTATTCCCCCTGCATGTGTTGGGGCGTAGCGTGGAATTACAAGGTTCATTGCAGAACCTGGAAGAAGGGACAGGGCCATGAGTGAGAACACCTCGGATTTCTTCGAGGAAATTGATGATGCGGACATGGAAGTTCCGCAAGATGGCCGCGATGGTCAGCCTTCTGAAGAAGGCTCTTCCGATGAGCCAGAAACTTTGGAAGCTCACGATCCGCTGCGACACAGAGATGTCGTGCTAAGCGATACGGAGGGGCCCTCCACGATCTTTGGCCAGCACGCCGAGTCCTTAGCCCAAGATGACTGGGCTCTAGAGGAACTCCACGTTATGGATCCCGATGAGCTGGACGAAGAACTCGTAGACGACGATTTCGAGTGATTTGTAGAGCGACCTACTTTAGGCGCCCTTTGACTCGTCGAACGCCGGCCATCGGGGTGGTTTGTTCGGTGTAGTAATCCAGCCAGTACCCATCCTCTGTCGGCAGGATGGTGTGCGGACCGTACGCGCCTTGGATCGTAAATGAACTCATACGAGTCTCTCCGAATTCAGTGGGTGTTAGCTTTTCTATTCGGCTGATCGTTACACCCCGACCGTAGCTGACTGATCCGTCTTGCCCGGTCCGATACAGCTTGCCATTTGTGCGAATGAGGGGGCCTGCCATGCGCGCGCTTCGCGGATCGAGACACACCGGTGTTTGTAGGTGCGGCGTCCAGGGGCCGAACGGACTGTCGCTGACCCAGAGTTCAAGCCGCTCCCCCACGTTTTCTGGTCGTCCGCCGAATAAATACCAGTGCCCTTCGTGTTCGATCATCGTGGGATCGATAACGCGCTCGTCTTCTAGACCAATCAGCTGATGCTCTGCTTTGGAGGTCAGCTGTTCTTCGTCCAGTTCGAAGAATGTTGGAGGGCCGACGTCTCCCATTTCAGGAAAGAGGTAGGTGACACCTTCGTATTCGAGAATCTGAGGGTATGAAAGGTGTCCGCCGCCGACGGGAAGGTCTACGCGTTGCCCCTGCCCATCGGTGTAAGCGAAGATTTCGCCTTTTCCGGTGCTGCCGTGCATGACCTCTACATACAGCCGACCATTGTGATACGCACAAGGATCCGCCGCAAAGGTGTACCCCTCAGGGAGGGTAATGGGCTGCATATCGGCAAACTGTGGTTGCACCGGATTTTCTGGATCAAATGGCTGCGGCACAAATGCGACGTTCCAGCGCTTTTCACGAAACGCCCCATACAGCCCCCGGCCCACCAGCGCGGTCGCCATTTTGCCAAGTGTTTTGACTACTTGGCCGTTGGTTGGCAGCTGGTGATTTGATTCCGGTGTTGCGTTCGGAACCACCGACTGATTTTTCAGTGCCCCAATGGCTTTGGCAAGCAGGGGGACGCTGGTCTCATAAGCATTATTGAGCGTCGATCGGTACGAGGTTGGTACGACGCGAGAATATGCTTCTGCCAGAACGCGTCCGTTATTTGGAGTGTTGCTGAGCTGGTGCACGGTGACGTTCATCGTGGCCTCACCGGATGCAAGCTCATGAAAACCGTGTGGCCGGCCCCGATGTGCTTCAGGGTTCGCGTCGTGATAGGCCACCACGCCGTGCGTCACGGGAAGGTCTTCCGGGCCTTTGAGTAGATTCATGCCGAATTTCACGACGACATCGTGGTCCTGCAGCTGTTCAGCCACGTCGGCAGGGACTCGCTGCCAGGTGCCCTCCCATTCGGATGGGAAGTAGATGATCTCAACGTCGTTGCGTAATAGCGGCGTGACATCACGGTCGCGGAGCATCGGCATGCGCGGGCGACCTGCCATCGTGAGTGCACGATATACGGCATGTTTGGCCTGACGTGGTGGGTGTTGATCATTGGTGCAGTGCAGAACAGTCGTAACGTCTAGACCTGATTCGATGGCCAGCTCGAGGGCTTCGTATTCCCATGCTTTGAGGGTTCTATCGGGTCCCAGTAAAAGGGCAGCACGCACGTGGTTCCTCCGCAAGATGTGTGAGTGAAGGTGAGATAGGTGTCACACTACATGAATTAGGGTCAGCTGCCGAGGGGTTATTGACTATTGTTGGCTTGCCTATCAAGCTGAACTATAGTTTCATCAACAAAGGAGCCCATTTCGACGTCAGTTAAGCGCCAGACCCCGAAGGCTGCATTTGATTACACGGACGGCTCGGCAGAGGGTGAGATTTCCTATCGCAGAGCCATGCAGGCATTCGAAGATATTGAGTTTCATCCAGAGATCTTGCGTCCTGCCTCCGAGATTGACACGTCAGTGCACATTCTTAGCGGTACCAGCGATATAGGAACTCGATAGATCAGCAGCGGAAAAGCCCCTCATACAGTGCTTTAAAAATCGCTGCATTCTCGTAAGCGAGGTACGCGGCCCACTGCTTTGTCGTCATGTCAGTCTCCGGATAGACGAAGTTCACGTCCACATCGTCATCGATGCATTGGTTGAAGATAAATCGGGTCCGGAAGGTGTGCCACTTGCTTGTCACAACGGTGATCGAGTCCCATGATTGTTCGTTGACTAGGTCGTTGACAGCAAACGCCTCCCCTATAGTCGAGATCTCAACCGGAGCAAGGCACACGACATCCTCCGGAGTATCGGTGTCGCAGTATTCGATAACAGCCTCAGGTAGCTGTGGCGCGTAGTCCCCGAGGCGTCCGGGGCGGGGTTCAACATATGAAATCACCAATGTATTCGTCCCGGTATTTGCGAACACTTCTTCTGCCAGAGGCAACCGGTAATCTTGCGGTGAGAGGCTCACGACAGCGTCGCGTGGTGACTCCAGGTCCCCTTGAGGCGGGTAGATAACATTGAGCGTAACGAAGAGCAGCCAACCGATCACCAAGGTGGCCATGATGCCACTGATCATTTTGAGTTTACGCACGGACCTTCTATTTTCTTGGGAAGCGGATAGTGCTTTCACGATCTGGCAGGGTCTGGAAACTAGCAGTTGACTACTATCTTGAACCGATCACCGACCCTGTGCAAGATCTCTAGACAAAAACTTTGACATAGGTCAGGATCTGGGTCTTCGCGACGGTCGTTGGCTTTCTCATCTTCAACACTTGGCAGCCCAGCCACGGTCGAAACACTGTCGGTTGCCTTCAGTAATGCGTTGCAAAACGACCTTCCTGGCTCGATTCTCGCATGTCCAGAACATGAACTCTCTATCAATAATTGAGACCTGCATTGCCAAACGACCACGTCAAACGCAGGGAGAGAAGACCCGAAAAAAATTCTTTTCAAAAAGGCTTGCGCATTGCTAAGACAGCAACTAGATTGTTGTATCAGCAACACAGTTCGTGATGCGAATCACAAAAGCAAACTTCAAAGGAGACCCCAATGGTGGATAGCGTTTACGAATCAGACGAAGCCTACAAAGAAATCGAAAACCAGCTGGAACAGGCCCTGGATAACGCCTTCAACTTGGGCGCCCAGGAAATGGAAGGCCGCGGCTTCAAGCGTCGCGTTGGCTTCGGTACTCGCCCAGCAGTCATCCACATTGACATGGCAAACGCCTGGACCCGCCCGGGCCACGCATTTACTTGCCGCAACATGGATACCATCATCCCGGCTTGCCAGGATCTGAACGCCGCAGCTCGCGCTAAAGGTGTTCCAGTCATCTTCATCACCACCGCCTACGAAGTCCTCAACGCAGAACTACCATCGGACATGGGCCTGTGGTCGCAGAAGATTCCACTGGAAACCCTGGATCCTTCGACCGGTGCAGCAGATATCGACTCACGCATCGCTCCCGAACCAGGCGAACTGGTCATCACCAAGAAGCGCGCCTCCGCGTTCCCTGGTACCTACCTGAACCAATTCCTGACCGCCAACCGCATTGACACCCTGATCGTCACCGGCGTGACCGCTTCAGCTTGTGTCCGCAACACCGTTGAAGATGCCATGGCTGAAGGCTTCCGCCCAATTGCCGTTCGCGAAGCTATCGGTGACCGCGTTGCCGGTACCGTTGCCTGGAACCTGTTCGACATCGACAACAAGTTCGGAGACGTAGAGTCCGTTGGCACCGTTGTGGAATACCTCAACAACCTGCCAAACTTCGAAGACACCGTTCCAACCCCAACCGCCAAAGCCCCACAGCAGGCCCTAGCAGCTAACTAAGCGCTATTGACTGCCGTGCACTCTGGGACTTCACACTCTTGATGAGCGTGAAGTCCCAGAGTCGCTTAACACAGCAGCCGCAGCGACATGAGCCCGCCGCAGGATCACCCTTCGACCCCCACCCAGCGGTCGGATAGCTCCACTGCTTCGCCTCATGCATCACCCCGCAGGGGCCACCAGCTCCTGTCGAGCTTTTCCAGCTGCGGGAGGACTGGCCCCCGCCTGATACGCGAGCCGTCAGGGCCACCCGAAGACCCTGGATGCTCAATTTTCCGCGCTCACATGGAAAGACTCTCGACCCTGCGGTCGCCTCAAAGATTTCTTAAATTTTTTCATCGATTTTCCTTGCGAATTGCTTAGATAGCAACTACATTGATTTACTAGCAACACAAAGTGATGTGGGTCACATGCCACGTCATACGCTCCGATCGGTATTCACAACAGAAGATCCCAGCGGTTTCTCCGGGTTTGAATCTCCCATCCGCTGTCACTCTTTCACTCAAACTTGCGATATAACTTCCATGCCATTTCCATATAGGAGGAACACATGAAGCGCATAGGTGTAGACGTTGGTGGCACTTTCACCGACTTGTATTACTCAGATGATGAATCACGCACTGGGTTTGTCGAAAAAGTCCCCTCAACTCCAGAAGACCCATCGATCGCCGTTGTTGACGGTCTGAAGCGCTTGGTTGCCAAGGCCGGTATTACGCTGGCCGAGGTGGACCAGGTTGTCCACGGCACGACAGTGGCTACCAACACCGCGCTGACCCATAAGGGCGCAGAAGTCGGCATGATCACCACCGAGGGCTTCCGCGATATCTTGCACATCGCCCGCCATAAAAAGCCGCACAACTTCTCACTGCAGCAAGACCTCCCATGGCAGACCAAACCACTGGTCAAACGCCGCAACCGCCTGACCGTCAACGAACGCATCACCGCACCCTTCGGAGATGTACTGCGTGCACTGGATGAAGATGAAGTCCGCGACCGCGTCCGCCAGCTGAAAGCCGCCGGCGTTGAAGCTATCGCCGTGTGCCTGCTGCACTCCTACCTCAACCCTGCCCACGAACAGCGCATCGGCGAAATTGTTCACGAAGAATTCCCCGAAGCCTACCTGTCGCTGTCCAGTGACATTGTCCCGCTGTACCGCGAATACGAACGCTTCTCCACCACCGCCCTCAACGCCTACGTTGGTCCACGCGTTTCGAACTACCTCTATCGCCTGCAAAACGAGATCGAAGCCCTCGGCTACGGTCGCGAAATCCTGCTGATGCAGTCCTCCGGCGGCATGGTTCCGATTAAAGAAGCCGCAAAGCGCCCTGTGTCCTTGATGATGTCGGGCCCTGTTGGTGGGCTGATCGGTGGTCTCTGGGCCGGCGAACAGTCTGGCTTCAAGAACATTGTCACCCTCGACATTGGCGGCACCTCGGCCGATATCGGTGTGGCCTACCAGGGCGAATTACGCATGCGCCACCTGCTGGACACCAAAATTGGTGACTACCAGGCCATGATCCCAATGGTCGATATCGACACCATTGGTGCCGGTGGCGGCTCGATCGCCTACGTCGACCAGGGCGGAGTCTACCGCGTTGGACCACAGTCGGCTGGTGCTGACCCAGGTCCGGTCTGCTACAACCGTGGCGGTGAAGAACCCACCTCGACCGACGCCCAGTTGCTGCTGGGCCGTCTGCGCCCAGAGCGCATGCTGGCTGGTTCCGGTATCGACCTGCGCCCAGACCTGTCACAGGATGCCATGAAGAAAGTGGCAGACCAGCTGGACATGTCAGTTGAAGAAGCCGCTCTTGGTGCCCTACAGCTGCAGAAATACGGCATGACCCAGGCGATCGAAGAAAACTCGGTCCGCCGCGGGTATGACCCTCGCGACTTCACCCTGGTTGCTGCCGGCGGGGCCGGTGGGTTGTTCGCTTGCGAAATTGCCTCCGAACTCGAAGTGCCAAACGTACTGGTCCCGGCAAACCCCGGCATTATTGCCGCCCTGGGGCTACTGGCCACCGATGAGCGCTACGAATTCGTCTCGACCGTGCGCTTCCGGCTGGCTGACGCGGATTGCCCAGCCTTGCAGGCCTCCTACGAAGGACTCGAAGCTCAGGCCACCGCGCAGTTGGATGCCGAGAGCATCGCCCCAGAGCACCGCAAGCTGCAGCGTTTGGCCGATGCCCGTTACGAAGGCCAAGGTTACGAGATTCGTTTCGATGTTCCCGATGGTGAGATCACTGATGCCTGGTTGGCCGAAGCCGAAGCTCGCTTCCATGAGGCCCACGAAGAAGAATACGGCCACCGCTTCTCCCACAGCGCTGTTGAACTGATCAACATCCGGGTTGAAGCCACCGCGGTCATGACAGATCTGCCCGCTGTGAAACCAACCACCCAAGCCTCGCTTGCAGATGCCCTGCTCGAAACCCGCGACGTGACTTTCGACGTGGGCGGCAAACCAGCAACCCTGGCCACCCCGTTCTACGATCGCGAAAAACTGGCCATCGGTCAAAGCTTCGAAGGTCCAGCCATTGTCGAACAGTACGATGCGACCACCGTGGTCCCTCCGGGCTTCGGTGTCACGATCGATGAAGCCGGCAATATGGTGATTGCTTGCCCAGCCAATGAATCCTCCGCAGAAGACCTGGCAACCCCAATTCTGATGCGCGTGATCGGTGGTGCGTTGAACTCGGCCGCCAAGGAAATGGCCTCCGTGCTATTCCGTATGGCATATTCCTCGATCATTCGTGAATCCGAGGACCTCGGCGCCGGACTATTTGATGTCGATGGCAACGTGCTGGCAGAGTCGGATTCCACCCCGATGTTCATGGGGTCGATGCCGAAGATCGTCAAAGGTGTCATCTCGGAGCTCGGTGATGATATCAACGAAGGCGATATCATCCTGCACAACGACCCCTACCTGGGTGCGACCCACTCCCCTGACGTGGCGATCATCAAACCGATCTTCTACAAAGGCAACCTCGTAGGTTTCTCGGGTGCCTCCGGGCAGCTGATCGATAACGGTGGCGCACACTCGGGTCTGATGGTGGATATCCAAGATATCCAGTCTGAAGGGCAGATCTTCCGGGCGTTGAAGATCTACGACAAGGGCGTCCGCCAAGAACCGCTGATCAAGCACATTCTGGATAACACGCGCACACCAACCTCCAATAAGGGTGACTTCCAGGCCATGATCGCAGCGACCGAGTTGGCATCCAACCGCTACCTGTCGCTGGTGGAACGCTATGGCTTAGAAGCTGTACAGGATTCCGGCCAGGCCTGGATCGATTACTCCGAGACCATGCTGCGCCAGGAAATCGCCAAGATCCCAGATGGTGTGTACGAAACTGAAATCGGCTACCTCGATGATGATGGTCGCAACTACGGTAAGAAACTGCCGATCGCCGTCAAGGTCATTATCGAAGGTGACGAGATCACCTACGACCTGACCGGCTCGTCCGAACAGGTGCCAACCGCATATAACTGTGCGTTTGAAGGCACGACCGTCTCGGCGTTTACCTTCATTACTCGCATGATGTTCTTAGACGAAGTCGCCTTCCCGGTCCACGTTCCGCAGAACGAGGGCATGCTGAAACCACTGAAGGTGATTGCACCGGAGGGTACGATCTTCAATCCGAAGTACCCGGCGGCAACCTTCTCCCGGTTCTCGCAGGTCCAGCGTGCGGTTGACCTGGCACTGCGTGCCTTGGCACCGGTCATGCCAGAAAAGGTCACCGCCGGAAACTCCGCCCATATTCACTTCATGTCGTACTCCGGTTGGGATGAAGTCCAAGGCGAATACTGGGTCTACCTGGAGGTCAACGAAGGTGCCAACGGTGCCCGCCATAACGGCGATGGTCCGGACTCGGTGGACAACCTGATTGCTAACACCCGTAACAACCCGATTGAAGAGCTCGAGTGGCGCTTCCCAATGCGCACCGACCGCTACGAACTGCGTGACGAACCGGCAGCAGCTGGCGAATACCGCGGTGGTATCGGGATCGTTCGCGAAAACACGTTCCTGACCGACACGGTCATCACGTGTGAAGGTGAACGCCACGAATCGGACCTGCCATGGGGTGCCCACGGTGGCCACCATGGTCGCAACGCCTCGCTGATCAAAAACCCAGGCCGCGACGGCGAAGAATCCTGGCCATCGAAGGTCACCGGGCGCCAGCTTGAAGCCGGCGACTCGATCCAGATCACGGTCCCATCTGCCGGTGGCTTCGGGGACCCAACCAAGCGCGATCCAGCCAAGGTATTAGAAGATGTGCTGGATGACTTCACCACCCGTGAGGCCGCGCGTGAAGATTACGGTGTCGTCCTGGTCGAAGTTGATGGTCGCCTGACCGTTGACGAAGACGCGACCGTTGCCCTGCGCGCCGAAATGGCCCAGTCGGTGGGAAAAGCACCCGCAGCGGCGACCGTGTAACCGGTTACCGCGCCCGATAATAACTGAATACTCCTGAGAACAACCACCCCGCGGGGAACAGCGCCAAGCGTTGCTCCCCGCGGGTCCTCATACCCACACCTTTTTCACACGTCTTCACGGCCACACCTCAACACTATGCGTTTTCTTCTTCATTGAAGCCCTCACTCAAGGAGTCGTTATGCAAGATAACGCCCACGCATTTCGTAAGATCAGCCTGAAGGAAACGCGGTTCGTCACGCTCATCGCCTTCTTCGCCTGGACCATCGCGGTCTACGATTACATTCTCTTTGGCACCCTGCTCCCCCGTATTGAAGAAAGCTTCGGCTGGGACTCCAGCCACGCCCTGTTAGTTTCCACCCTGGTATCCGCCGGAGTCTTCCTCGTCATCATTTTGTTTGGCCCACTGATCGATAAACTCGGGCGACGTAAAGGCATGATGGCCTCCGTCGGCGGCTCAGCCGTTGCCGGTGGCGCCAGCGCGCTAGCCCAAGGCTCCGTCAGCCTAGTGGGGATCCGCGCCCTATCCGGTGTAGCCCTAGCCGAACAGTCTGTCAATGCCACGTATCTGAATGAAGTCTTCGCACTGTCAGAAGACAAGAAAGTCAAAAAGAACCAGGGACTCATCTACGCGTTCGTCCAGACCGGATGGCCCGTCGGTGCGCTCATGGCAGCAGGCTTCGTCGGCCTGGTGACCGCCTGGTTCGGCCCAGAAAACTGGCGCCTGGCATTCTTGATCTCAATGATCCCAGCCGCCGTTGCCTTTGGCCTGATCTACTTCTTCCTCAAAGAAACCCCGCAGTTCAATGCAATGAAGCAGATGAAGGCCTACCAGAAGGCCGGGAATATGGAAGCAGCCCAGGCGATCTCAGATGCCACTGGCCTGAAGATGCACACCGAAGCTCCACTGAAAATGATCTTCAACAAGCTCCACCGCCGCAACACCCTGGTGCTGTGCTTCGCCTGGATCCTGAACTGGATGGGCATTCAGACCTTCTCCGTGCTGGGCACGACCGTATTGGAAACCGGTAAAGGCGTTGACGCCTCCAGCGCCCTGCTGATGATTATCGTTGCCAACATCGTCGGCGCACTGGGTTACCTGACCCACGGCTGGCTCGGTGACCGATTCGGCCGCAAGAACGTTATTGTCTTCGGCTGGATCATCGCCGGTATTGCGTTTACCGCGATGATGTTAGGCCCAAGCAATGCCGCATTCGTTGTCCCGATGTACATGATCGGGCTGTTCTTCCTGCTGGGCCCATACGCAGCCATCATGTACTTCCAGGCCGAATGCTTCCAGTCGGAATGCCGTGGTACCGGGTCTGCTTTCATCGTCTCGATGAGCCAGCCGGGTGCTGTGATCGGTGGGTTCATTCTCACCGCACTGGTGACCGCGAACTTTGGTTTGAGCAACGCCACGATCGTGATTGCACTGGGCGGCGTCCTGCTGTCCGGTTTGATCATGATGCTGGCTCGTCCGGTCAAACAAGAAGTGACCGAAGAACAACCAGTTTCTGTGACTGTCTCATAAACTCCTGGCATTGTCCTGTCGCCAGGGAACAAGGGCCGGCACCATCCAGCTGCAACGTTGGTGGTGTCGGCCTTTCTGTTTTCATGGTGACGTCTGCACATCCTATAGTGATACGCATTGTGGGCCAGCGGGATATCAAAGCAGCCCACCGAACACGGTTAACGGTACCAACCCCGCTCCCAGCATCCACAAAGATTAAGCATTAAGCCGTGCAGTCTCCCAGGCCAAAACCCTAGCTTTCTTTCGCTGCATACTAGAGGAATCCGCGAATTTCGCCATTACGCTGGGCCGTTAAATCATCTAGCGAGGAGACTTCAAACTGACTTTTTCAGTAACTCCAAAGAGAACTACCGTTCATGGAAGTCCAAGTGTTTGACTGATAGCATTTCGACTAACAGTAGATTTCTTAATTGTTTCTGTTGGGCTGGGGCACCCACAAATTACCGCCGGGAGGTGTCAAGCGTGGATGCGGACATAAGACTAACTGTCGATGACGGACGGGCTGCTAATCCAGCGCACTTTTTTACGGCAGGCATGCGCCTTCTCGAACTCCTAGATGATCTTTCTGAAACGGCCACGCTCGAATGGGTGTTTACGGACCTCAAATTGGGATCTGCGGTTTCAGGCATTGCAGCATCAGAACAGCACAGGCACGAGGGCGCCGTGGTAACCAGGTCAGCGGTTGAAGGACTCAGTAGAATTCGATCTGGTCAATCTGCTCCCAGTGATTGGAATCCTAACGCCATCAAGACGGCGAAAAATATGGTTCGCGAGGTTGGTGAGCATGCAAAACTTGAGCGACATGGGAGCGTCGTGTATCTAGACCAACAGCTCAGCGAAGGTCTAGAGAACGCAACTCCCTGGGTACGGGAGTTCTATGGCTCGGTCCGAGGAACACTCACTGGGTTTAATGTGACGCGGGGAAATAGGGGGTCAATTAAACCTCATGGTGGGGGGCGTGTCATCCACGTAAAGTTTCCTTCTGGCCTTGCTAAAAAGATGCGCGACGGTCTGCTTCAATTTGTCGAAGTTGAGGGGCTTATTCGACAAAATGACGAAGGCCAGACTTATTATGTTTCCGCTGATGACATACGGGTCGTAGAAGAACCCAAACTGTCGTGGGCCGAGTTACGTGGGTATATGCCTGAGATAACTGGAAACATGTCAATTTCTGAGCATCTAGACGCCATTCATGGGCAGGATGCTCTAGAGGGACCGCATGGCAAAGCCTGATATCCCTCGCGTACTTATCGATTCCTCTGCGCTACTCGCCGTTATTAAAAACGAGCCCGAATCTCGGCGGCTCGACGGTCTCCTACGTATGATCGATGAAGATGAAGCGATGCTAGTCGAATCAGTAATCGTATTGGGTGAAGTTTTCAAAATCTCAGAATCTGCTGGAGTCTCAGATAGTGCAGAACGTGAGAGGAAGCTGGAAGCCATTCGGAGCCTGATTCAGTCTCGTAAGGTACTGCTCCAGGATGTTAGTCTCCCGATTATAAATAAAGCTACAGAATACCGGCTCAGTCAGAAAATGAGACTGCCAGACGCTATTCACCTAGCAACGGCAGTTTTAAACAGGTGTGACTGGCTAGTGACTCTCGACAGAGACTTCAAACACGAGTATGGAATCAAAATATTCCGCTTGGAAGATATCAGAAATAACTCGTCTAAACTTCCGTGGGAAAGCGGAACTCAATACGAACTCTTTGCTCCTAGTGATACGAACGTGATTCAGTTGAGAAAATGAAAGAGAGCACTCACAGGCGGGCGATTCTAGATATCATGCTGCCCGGGCTTTAAGTTAGAAGATTTGCGGTACACCGGAAACTTGATTCGGATTTGTATTGAATCCGAAGATATTATGTACGTAAAGCAGTATCTGACGGCAAATCGGCTCCCTTTTCTTACAGTGAAGATGCAGCCACACTGTCTTCTCAGGTGACAGCAGACCTCTGTGTATCCAAGCTCTTCGGCCAAATATTCTGCAGGCCCAACGAAGATACACAATACCGGTAAAAACGAGCACCGGTGTCGTGTGAGTGGACTCTGCAGATCCTCACATTGTGCATTTGGTGTTAACCTGAAAAATTTGCGGAGATTCTCAGCCGCTCATCGGTACCCAGCGCATATACGGGACAGTTAGTCTGCCACTAGAACCTCATTGTCATCCGAAAGGATCATCATGACCACGTGGCTTATCACCGGTTGCTCCACAGGGCTGGGTCGCGCGCTCGCCCAGCAGGTACTCGAAGCGGGACACAACGCCGTCATCACTGCACGTAATGTTGAGACACTTACGGAGCTTGCCGAGCAATATCCAGACACCACGTTGACGCTACCGCTGGATGTAACCAACGCAGAACAGATCGCTTCTGCCGTTGATGGAGCGACCGAACAGTTCGGCGGGATTGATGTGCTGGTCAATAATGCAGGCTATGGATATCGTGCTGCAGTTGAAGAGGGCGAACCCGACCAGATTCAGCAGTTATTTGCGACGAACTACTTCGGTGCGGTCACGATGATCCAAGAGGTGCTGCCGGGGATGCGGGAGCGCGGCTCCGGGATGATCATCAACATTTCGTCGATCGTAGCGCAGCGTAGTAGCCCGGGCTCAGGTTTTTATGCGGCAACGAAAGCAGCACTGGAATCAACGTCGGAGGCACTCCAGCAAGAAGTTGGCCCGCTGGGTATTCGCGTATCTATCGTCCAACCCGGCCCCTTCCGCACCGATTTCGCGGGGCGCTCTCTGCAGCAGTCTGCCGAACCGATTGCAGCATATGCCGAAACGGCAGGGCAGCGTCGCAAAGAAACCGACACGTTGGATGGCAACCAAGCCGGCGATCCAGTCAAGGCGGCTCAGGCCATTATCACGCTTGCTGAACAGGAGAGTCCCCCAATGCGCCTGGTGCTCGGCAAACAGGCGCTTGAGCTCGCCGAGACAGATCTCAATCAGCAGCTTGATGACCTCATGGATTGGGAGTACCTGGGACTGGACACAGATTACAACCGCGCTGATATGTGACCCATTTTTCATAACATAGTTAGCAGTGAAATTATCGATCGGGTTAGCTCTCGGTCTCCTCATCCCACCTCCACGTGGACTACACTTTGTGTATACGTTATTCATACCGGAGGTCACTCATGAAACTCGACGCAGTTTTCACCTTGAAACTAGACGAGGAGTTACGCAACGCCTTCGTCGCTGAGGCTGCTGAGGCGCATCGCCCGGCTTCCCAGGTTGTTCGTGAGTTGATGCGGGAGTATGTCGAGAAACAACGTCGCGCACGGGAGTATGAAACCCTTCTGGAGAAAAAGGTCGCATCGGCTCGGTCATCGCTACGCGCTGGAGAGGGTATCAGTAACGAAGAGGTTCGTGTCAATTATGCTGCGCGGCGGCCGGACAGCCAATGAGAGTAGTCTGATCGACACAAGCGTTAAGCGACCGAGACGCCATATGGGACTTTATCACCTCTGACGATATCTGCGCCGCGATGCGAGTTGACACAGACTTCGCCGATGCTGTGGAAAACCTCGCCGAGTACCCCGAGCTAGGGAAACCTGGTTTGGTTTCGGGTACGCGCGAGCTTTTCCAGTTCACAACTATCGGATCGTCTATGAGGTCAATGGTCAGGAAGTATGGATACTAGCGATCGCGCAAACTTCACGACTCTGGCCGGAGTAAATTTTTCATCGCCCTTTCTTGCATCCGAATACAACTCGATGATCTCATGGACTGGGAATTCTTGGGACTCCCCACCGACTACGCCTAACTGTGCCGACTAACTCAGTTGCTGGAGACGGCGATGCCAGAACAAGATCCCGGCGCCACCTGCAATCATCAGGATCCCGCCGATTGCCAGTAAAGCGGATGCAGCGCCGGTAGTTACGAGGCTATCCTCCGGGGCAGAGCGGGTATCTTCCGTCGATTCCGCACGGGCGTCCTCTGGGCTGGAAGGACTCTCTTGAGGATTCGAGACGCTCTCTTGAGGTGCAGCGTCCGTGGGTTGATCGGGTCGAACGATTCGTCGCGATTCCACCCGTCCTGGCGCCTCGTTCGTACCCGTAGTGCGTTCTTCAACCGGTGCGACGTCATCAGGACTCTGTGTATCAAGCAGCGCCTGGACCAGGGCGTCGGTACCAATGAAGGGTGCCTGTGCCGGTATGAGCGGCACATCTTGCGGGCCGAAGAGGAACCCTTCAGGTGCGCTTGCGGGGTTGTTCGCTGCGGCACCGTTCCTGGTATTGTCGGCTTCGTTCGAACCACGTTCAGCTACCGCGAACGGGCTGGTGAGAGATTCTAATGCCGTCTGGGTTTCAGTCGTGACTGGTGATGGTTCCGGCGCCTGGACGCTTGGTCTTACTGTGGGTTCTGCCGTTGATTCGAGCAAATACTCGATCGCCGGCGGAGTTTGAGTCTCATCGTCTTCTTCCGGGTCTTCGTCGCCGGGGGCATCTTCAGGTGCGTCTTCTGAGGCTGATTCAGTGTCGCCACTCGGGCTCGGAGTCGGGTCATCTTCAACGTCAGGGGTGGGCGCGACTGGCGTGACTGAAACCTCCCTTTCCCGGGGAGTTTCGTCGTCGGTAGCAAACGATGGGAGTGCGCCGACGGTGGCGATCAGGACGCCGATGGCGCTGGCGGATAATACTGGCCGGAGTTTCATTGCTGTTTCCTGACATGCCAATAAATGAAATTGCTGGTCTAGAACACTGCACTCTTGAGGTTGAGAGGAATGTTCGAGCCAACGATTTATGCTGTGTAGTGACAATACTTATTGTGCTACACATCACGAACAGGGTCAGCGGACACGCCAAGTTCGTTCGTCATGACTAGACGATTGTTGGACAAGCGCAACACTAAAGGGCGTAGTCATAGCCGTCATCGAGCCTGCCACGAGTCATGGATTACCTGTCGCTGACCTCCTGCGCTGGCTGTTACTCCGCTGCTGAGAGCCGCCCTCTGCGCGCCGACAGGTGGTCGGCCATTTTCGTTTGGATCTTGATGAACATGTAGAGCAGCCCGATGGCACCCAGTCCACCGAGTGCAGCTCCGGCAACGACATCGTGTGGGAACTGTTCGCCAGCCAGCGCACTGGCTACACTTTCCAAGATGGCCAATGGGAACACCAAATACGCCGTCCACGGCACGGAGTATGCAATCCCAACGGCGAGCGCGAAGGCAATGACTGCAAAGCTCGAGGGGTAGGCGAAACTGGCATCGGGCGGACATGTGCCACCCAGTTCTTCAAGGTGGCATGGGCGGGGTTTGCCGTAGGTGTTTTGCAGGACAAAGCTGATAACGGTGATGGCCAGCGTGGTGAGACCACCAAAAATCAGCCGAATAAACGCCAGGTTCTCGTTGAGTACCCAGGTGCGGATGAGCATGCCGAGGTAGCTGATAGCCAGGATGATCATGGCGATCGGTGAGATCACCTCGCCGATGCCAATCCAGGGTTTTACAGCCAGGGTTTGGGACAGTTCAGCACTCCACTGCGGAACTTCAATGAGCCCGCCGATGATTGCTGCGACTAGCAGCCAGATTAGAACCGGTCCAACGATCTGTCGTGTCCCCAAAATGCCTTCACGCCTTTGCCATTACCAGTGCGCTTGATGTGCGCACATCATCGTATTAACTCTAATGCGCTTGAAGCATGGGCGCCCAATTGGTTCGACGTGTGAGAAACCGAAAGCCCTAAGGTTCGGTCACTACGCACGCGGCACGGCTATCGGAGCTACCTGGGCAAGCATCGGCGCTTGAACGATCACTGGAATCTTTTACTAAGACTCTTGTGCTCACCGGAGTTTCTCCCTGGCCGGGTTATTGGTGATCAGTTAGCCTGGGGGACGATGAGCCAGCTCACGCTGCTCTAGAAGTGAGATTACTTCCCACGACCGTATAGAAACAACAATTCCCTACCATGGAGCAGGTGACGAAATGGACAGCTTTCCGGTGTCTGGATGGCTCATATTGCTCGTTCCACCGATTCTGATGATCACATCAGTGGTTCTCTTTTACCTCAGAGAACTGAAGAAGGAACGACTCGAAGACCAGCTACTTCAACGAGAAACTGGATCGAGGGATTGATGTGGAACAAACAACGGGCATCTTAATCATCCTTGTTCTGTACCTGGTCTTGATGCTGGGTATTGGAATCTGGTCAGCTAAGACCAGTCAACAGGGCTCCTCGGATTATTTCCTCGGGGGCAACCGAGTTGGTCCCTGGGTCCTGTCGATGAGCGAAAAGGCTTCTGAGAGCAGCGGGTTTATGACGGCTGGTCTGCCAGGCGAAGCGCATTCCTCCGGCATGAGTGCTGCGTGGAATGCAGTCTCGAGTGTCTTTTCGATCTTCAACTGGGTTTTCTTCGCCAAACCGCTTCGGCGCTTATCTGAGCTGCTCAAATCGTTAACGATCCCGGATTACTTATCCTCCAGATACCAAGATCATTCACATATTATGCGCGGTGTCTCGATCGTGATGATGACAGTGTTTCAAACGGTCTATATCTGTGCACAATTTGTAGCTTTTGGCATCCTGTTTGAAGCTGTACTCGACATGAGCTTTGTCACGGGTGTCATTGTCGGTGGGGTTGTCACTACCCTGTACACGATGGTGGGTGGCTTCTTTGCAGTGGCCATCACGGACTTTATCCAAGGTCTACTGCTCGCCGTGGCCTTTGTCGTGCTTCCCATTGTGGGGATCACCAAGGTCGGTGGATTCACTCAGTTAGGAAATACCCTGACGGAGTCGATGGGTTCTGATTTCCTGAAACCATTTTTTGATAATCCCACGCTGACTTTTGCCGGGCTCATCGCAATCATCAGCTACCTGTTTATTGGTATCGGCTTCAACGGTGCGCCCCACGTGCTGGTTCGCTACATGGCACTGCGTACCACCCGTGATGTGAAGAAGATCGCCCTGATTGGGATCATTTGGATGATGATCGCATATTACGGTGCCGTTCTGATCGGTCTTGCTGGTGCGGCCCTGTTCCCGAACATCGATAATCCCGAAGAGATCTTCCCACTGATGGCTTTAGAGCTGTTGCCCTGGTGGCTGGCCGGCGTGATTATCGCCGCCGCCCTGTCAGCCTTGATGTCCTCCATTGACTCGATGCTGCTGATCACCTCGTCATCCATTGCCGAAGATCTGTGGAATAAGATGTTTTACAAGGGCAAGCTGAGCCAGAAGAAGACTATCGTGGTTTCTCAAATCTCTACCGTCGTCATCGGTGTTGTCGCGATATTGATCGCGCTCAACCCCTTCGACTCGGTTTTCTGGCTGGCGGTATTCGCCTGGGCGGGGCTGGCCACCTGTTTCGGACCACCAGTCATTCTGTCGCTGTATTGGAAAGGCGTGACCAAATGGGGTGCCATCGCCGGCATGATCGTTGGTCCCGTAGTAACCATCTTGTGGTACTTCTGGCCACCCATTGACATCTACGAAGGTGGACCAGCATTTATCGCGGCGCTGATTACCATCGTCGTGGTGAGTCTGCTCACTCAAGCACCCCACGATGAGGATTTCGAAAAGATGTGGGCCGACTACAACGAGAAAAATGCGACAGGTACACCGTCGTTCCTCGCCTCGGATTATGCCTACCTGAAAAGCTTGCAGGCTGAAGAGGATCTGCAATTGAAATCCGATCAGCACATTGTGCGCGATTTATTGGACAAGAAACTGACTGTGGCGCGTCCGTTTACCACCGTGAAAGGGAGTGCCGCATTTGGATCAGCCACCTAGCGGCTCGCGTGTTATTCGTCTTATTAACACCCCGTACGACCTGACGGGCCGAGATATCGTGTGCTATCCGAACCTGCTACTGGGGTTCAAGATTGAGGTCCCTCGACTCTTTCTCACGCCCCGAACAGTCTATTCGGCCATCACCGTAGATTTGGTCAAAGGCCAGGCCGCACGATCTAATATGTTCCCCGAGTCCGACGAGATCGAGATCAGTGATGATGCACTCGTCCCTCGGTTAATCAGCAACGACGCCGCCATTGAGGTGGCTCAGAATCTGGTGTTTCGATGGTTGCGGCATAAATACAAGATTTATAAGGAACCTGGCATCGAGGTGGTCAAGCAACAAGAGACGTATAAGGCGTTCTTCTACACGCAGGACGCCAAGAACCAAACGCTGCTGGTCGATTCGGTCAAGGGTATCGAGCTAAACCAGTAATCGGTTCACTGAGAAGAACCCAGCGGTCCTCTCCGACTACTCCGGGAGGACCGTTGTGGTTTAACACGGTGGCGCCGGTCTTGGATAGCACCGTCTCCATAGAATTGCTGAATGACGGGAAAGATCACGATGGTCTTCTGAGCTTGAAACGCGATAACTGCTGCGATCATCCCACTGATAAGAAACCCCGGTCCGACACCGTTATACCCCAGATACCAGGTAACCACGCTCATTCGCCACCAGAACATCCACCACATCTTGAAAAACGCGCCCATATCCGGCTACGTTACCTCGTCTGCAGAAGATGTCCACCGTTTATGTGCCGCCAACAGAACGGTGGTGAGTAGTCCATGACGCTCAGTCGATGAAGTTTGTGCCACTCTCCTAGATCCACGGCAAGCAGTAGGCCACGGCGAACAGACACACGACCAGGCCCACTACGACGTCACCGGCATGCACACGGATGGGCCGATACACGGTGCGTGGTTTGAGTCCAAAGCCGCGGGATTCCAGCGACGTCGCTATTCTTTCTGAGCGACGTAGGGCCACGATCAACACGGTGAAGACCAGCCGCCCGGCGTCTTTGATCGTGAGCTTGGGTTTGCCTTTGCGATTCAGCTTCGCTCCGCCATGGCGCATGACTTGTGCTGCCCGGATGGTCTGCCATTCTTTGGGCAGGCCCAGCAGTAACTGGTAACCGGCGAGCACGGCGAAGGTGATCGAGGCGGGCAGCTTGAGGTTCTGATTCAGCGAGCGCATCAGATCCACGGGCGCGGTCGAGGTCAGAAACAGGATGGATGCGACCCCGATGACCAGGGTCCTGCCCGCAAGCGCCGCCCCGATGACAACGCCGTCCTCGGCACGGGCCAACACGTTGACCAGGAATAGGCCGAATCCGAAGGCTATGAATGGAATGTGGGCGAAAGCTAGCCAGCGGGCGGGGACGTTGCCGATGGTCAGGGCGATGATCACCAGGGCTGCCCAGAGCAGGGCGGGGCGGATGGGTTCCCAGATGAACAGCATGGACACGGACACCACAAACAGGGTGATGAGTTTGACCGAAGGATTCCAGCGGGTTATGGCTCCGGGTTCGACCAGGGTGGAGGGGTGTTGGAGGGTCAGGGTGGTCATACCAGGGCTCCTTGGGTGACCGTGATGGTGCGGGTGGCCCAGGCATCGGCGAGGCGGTGGTCGTGGGTGATGATCACGACCGCGCCGTCGGAGTTGGCGTGGGCTGTGAGTTCGTCGAGCATGGTGGTGGTTGCCGCACGGTCCAGGCCGAAGGTGGGTTCATCGGCTAACAGGACCGTGGGTTCGGCACGATGTTGAGCGGCGAGCAGGCCGGTGACGACCGAGAGGCGGCGTTTTTCTCCACCAGATAGGCGGAAGGGGTTGAGTTCGGCCAGGTGGTCGATACCGAGTGCAGTGGAGAGTCTCTGCACGGCGGTTTCGGTGGCAGCATCGGTGTTCAGGCCGAAACGTAGTTCATCGTGCACGCTATGGGTGAGGAATTGGTGTTCAGGATTTTGGAACACCATGACCGGTGGGCGCCCGGTGATGTCGCCGTCTACGGGCAGCAGGCCTGCCAGTGCCATGAGCAGCGTGGTTTTGCCGGTGCCATTGGCGCCCATGACCGCGACCCGCTCCCCCGCGTGAATGTCCAGGTCAATATTGGTGACGATCGGATCGACCTTCGGTGCCGGGCGGACGGTCAGGTTGCGAGCGCGCAGGAGCGGGGCGGCGTCAGTCAGCGTTGAGGTGGGGTATTCGGGCAGGCGCACACCCGGGGTCCACACGCCGTTAGCTTCGAGCTGGTTTGCGTGTTCAGTAAGCACCTGGCGGGTTGGGCCATCGGCTTGGATGCGGCCGGCATCAATCACCACGGTGCGTTCGGGGAGGCCGGGGCCCTCGGCGAGCTCATCCAGCCGGTGTTCGACTAGAATCAGCGCGCCGTCGTCGCCGGTGAGTTCGGTGAGCACCTGCATCACCGCAGCGACACCTGCGCCGTCGAGCATCGAGGTCGGTTCATCGGCCAACACCACACTGGGTTGTGCTGCCAGAGCTGCGACCGTAGCGATGCGCTGAATCCAGCCGCCCGACAGGCTCTGGGTGCGATGATGCAGCAGGTGGTCGGCGTCCACGGATGCTAAAAGCTTGTGGACACGTGCCCCGATTTCGGCTGGGTCCACCCCGTGGTTTTCGAGCGTCAGAGCGATTTCGTCTTCCACTAATGGCAGCGTGATGCTGGCGTGTGGGTCCTGGGGCACGTTGCCCACGGTCCGGCTGAGATCGGCCACGGTGTTGGTGATGACTGGTTTGCCAGCCACGAAGCAGTCACCTGAGATGTGCAGTGGGACCGAGTGCGGGATGACCCCGCGGATGGCATTCAGCAGGATGGATTTTCCGGCCCCGGATGCGCCCAGCAGTAGCAGTTGTTCCCCGTGGTCGACGGTCAGGTTGATGTCTTCCAGTAGCACCCGCTGGCTGCGCGGATCCACGGCAGTGAATCCGCGCAGCTCAACTAACGGTGTCGGGGTCGACCTCATTGTGCCCTGCCGATGGCGTAGTTATCGACCACACCGGTTTTCTGGATGGCTTTGACTAAGACCCAGGCCAGGATGCCGCCCAGGAGAATGCCCGAAACCCCTTGGATGCCCAGGCGCAGCAGGAAGATCTCTTGGCCAAACCAGCCCGAGCGGATGGCAGACCACCAGAAGACTAAGAAGGCACCAAGAAACCCGCTGATCGCGTACCGGGTGATGCCAAATTTCTTATAGCGCCCGATGGCAAAGGGCAACTCGGAGCCGAGACCCTGTAGAAATGCGGCGATGAGTAGCATGGGGCCCGCCGGCGAGCCCAGAAACACGAATTCCATGGCCGCGGCGATGATTTCCGCCAGGATCCCGGATCCGGCTTTGCGGGTGATGGCCACGGCTAGCGGTGCAACCAACAGCCACCCGCCGAATAAGAAGTGTTGGGCAAGATCGCCGGCCGGGCCCATGGCAATGGCCAGGCCGTTCCAGGCTTGAACCAGTGCCCAGTAGACAAACCCAAAGACCACGCCCAGCACGACCACGAGCACGAGGTCTTTCAGCTGCCATCTAAACGGGCTGTCATACGGGTTGCGGTAGGTAGAGTGCTGTTGTGCGGTGGTGGTCATGCTGCACCACCTGTGGTCCGGGCGCTTGGAGAATCCAACGACACTGAGATGTGCGAAACGACGTGGGGGACGTGTTCGCCGACTTTGGCCCAGGCGTTGAATATGACGGCGAGCACACCGGAGAGGTCGCCGCGCACTGTGGTCGCGAAGTGGTCCTCGGTGACCTCAAGCCCGGAGTCTTTGACTTCTTGGATGGCGTCCATGATCGGCTCCATGTGCGGTAGATTGCCGTCGGTCAGCGGGTAGAGCGACCAGGAAGCGACCGCTGGGATACCGGCTCTGTCGAGGTAAACGCGTTTTTCGGGTGGCATTTCGCCGGGAACAAGTTCACAGGATGCGCCACCCGGGCAACCACGCGACAACAGAATGTGGCTGGTCAGGTGACGTCGTCCAGACCCTAAAGACACCGAGTGAATCAGTGTTGCCGCATAAGCTGCGAGTTTTTGGGCGGCGTCGCCGGTTTTGACGCCCACGTAGGTCGAGACTTCACCGGTTTGGATATCCACCCCCTCGGTGAGCCCGTAGGGTGTCAGGACGTTGTGGGTATGTCTGATGGCATCTAAGATGATGCGTTCAAAGTCATCGGCGTGCGGGTGAATGCTGATGCGCATCCCTATGCCGATGTGTTCGGGTGTCAGCTCTGCCCCGGACGTTTGGGGCGATGGTGTTGGACCACTCACGGTGGTCTCCCTTCCGACCACCGGGCTCTCAACAACTCGAGAGCTTCGGACCTCTCCCTACGCCAGCATGATCTGGATCAGGTGAATCGGGTCTGCGGCATCTCCGCACTCTCAGCACCAGTTTCAGTGCACCCCGGGGTCTATGTCGTTCACCACCATAGCGGGTTTTATTCGCGACTGTTCGACGTTGCGCTTTTCGGCGCAACAGAAAACCCCGGCCGGATAGCGAACTTGTGTTCGACCCGACCGGGGTGTGGTTGCGTTATAAAAGGTTAGTTGGAGCTCATGGCGCTGCTCATCATCGCTTCCATGATTCGCTCTTGCGCTTCTTCCTGGCTGATGACTTGCGAGTCTTCTGGACGTTCTGGGGATTCAGTTTCGCCCCACTTGCTGAATTTCATGGTCTGACCGTCATCGGAGATTTCATAAAATCGGGGTGCATCGTGGTCTGCGATCAAGACGAGTTCCTGACCTTCGTTCTGACCTTCGTAGACCCACACGTCAATGTCATCGCGAACCTCATGAGTTCCCTCATCTGAAATATCGTCCCGAGTGACCACTGTGTCATCGTCATCTTCTTCGCCATTCCATCCGTCTTGGAGAGTCTCGAAGATCTCACTGATCTTGAATTCAACGGCGTCGTCAGAGAAATCATCGCTCAGATCAATCCACGTATCTGCAAATTCCTCAGTCGCTGCGTCGAACTGTTGCTGTTCCGCATCACTGAGAGCTTGAGCGCCAATGAGTTCAAATAAACCATCTCCGGCCATGTAAGCCTCGTCTTGGCCGAAAGCGCGCATGAGGTCATTATCCCCAAATCCGATGGCTGTCGCAGATCCATCGAGCGGCCCATAAATAGTCGCGCTCAGGTCTTCCTCACCTGAGGCACCGCTAAACAATTCACTATTTTCGGTATTGCCAAACATCTCCACGTCGGCGGTGATCGTGACAGATCCTTCTTCCTGCATGGTTTCCCACATCAGGTCATCGATTTCGGACAGTGCTGGTACGTCTTCAACGCCTTTTCCACCACAACCGGCGAGGACGATCATCGAGGTAACAGCGGTCCCGGCCAGCAAGCTTCGGGTCATACGTTTCATGGTTCTCTCCATCTTGAGGTGCGTAGTGAGATTTCATAATCGCGGGAGACCCCTCGCCGAACGCTTGGAATCCACCGATATATCCAGCCTTCGAACGTAGCATGCAGGCTTCGTAGCACGTAGGACAGTGACCAAATCTCTAAAAGTAATCGAAAGCAATCACCTTTTTATACTTGATTTCACTTGTAACTCTTTCTTATATTTCGACAGCATCGGCGAACCTTGTGAACAAACTACTTTGAGTCCCTACGGAGGACAGGAGCATTGCCCAGAGTATTCGTCCATCAGCTTTCTACACAAGACCCGCATCACCCTTCTTTGTTCATTTGTCACGAAGACAGAGGAAACCGCACTACCGCAGATTGTGATCCGAATGTCGGCATCTATACAACGTCGACGGCCCCCAAGAGAAATAGACAGGACTGAAACCAGCCCGCGATAGCGACGGTGGCGTCCAATGACCAGTGGGTTTCGCGTAGCGAACTAGACAATAGCACCAGTCAGCAACATAGACTCGGAGCTTCTCGACACGAAGTAGCATATTGGGATGGGTCACAAAGTACCGATGACAATTGCCACCGCATTGCGTCAAATCCAGAATCGCCAGCTGATACTGCCCGCGATCCAACGCGAGTACGTTTGGAAACCACGGCAGGTCATCCGCGTCTTCGACTCGATTATGCGCGGATATCCAATCGGCAGCTTCCTTTCCTGGAAGGTTCTCCCCGAGACAATCAGCAAGTTCAAGTTCTATGGATTCATGAAGGATTACAGTGCCTTCGATAATCGCCACAACCCTGTGATTGACATTCCAGCAGATAGAGAGATAATTGCCGTCCTCGATGGTCAGCAGCGATTAACTTCTCTCAACATCGGGCTTCGTGGAACCTACGCTTATAAAAATCATGGTGGCTGGGCTAACAAGCCGTGGTCCTATCCAGTACGCACCCTTCACCTAAATCTGGCAGAAGAAGCGCCAGAGAACGAACTCGGCCTCAAATATCATTTTCAATTCCTCACGAAGGATGATGTAGAACGAGCGGCGAACGACCCGAACAAGCGATGGCTACCAGTCCCCGAGGTCTTCGAGGCATCAGATACTTCGGCTTTTATACAGCTGCTGGCCAAGCACGGAGTGGGAAACGATCCGTACGCGTCAGCGTTGGCTAGCAAGCTCTGGGACGCGATTCATAAAACCGCCAGCCTCCACTTCTATGAAGAGGATGACCAAGATATCGAGCGTGTGTTAGATATCTTTGTCCGGGTCAACTCTGGAGGAACAGTTCTTTCCTATAGCGACCTGCTTTTGTCTATTGCCACTGCTCAATGGGAGGGCGACGCCCGAGCGGCAGTCCATGGACTGGTGGACTCCCTCAATCAGACTGGCAACGGCTTTAGTTTCACACGCGACACTGTGCTGAAGTCGGGGCTAGTGATGGCCGATGTTCGCGACATTGGCTTCAAGGTCAAAAACTTTACAGCGACCAACATGGCCAAGCTCGAAGCCGGCTGGGATGCTATGGGTAACTCACTGCAAGTCGCCGTTGGGCTACTCAGTGACTTCGGTCTATCAGGTGGGTCGCTCACTGCAGATAGCGTACTCATCCCCGTCGCCTATTACGTTCATCACCGCGGCCTCGATCACTCATACCGCGAATCGCCCAAAACTCGAGACGACCGTGAGACGCTTCGATCGTGGGTTCTACGCTCCCTGATCGTGCGAGGCGTCTGGGGTTCAGGCTTGGACACTTTGCTGCGTGACTTACGTGAGGTCATCAAGTCACAGGGTAATTCATCATTCCCTGTCATTGAGATCGAGCGGGCGATGTCACTACGAGGTAAGCCGCTCACTGTTACCGACGCCTTAATTGATGATATTTTGAGTCTGAAGTATGGCAAGGCTCGTACCTTCGCAGTGCTTGCAGCACTGTTTCCGCACGTCGACACGCGAAACCAATTCCACATTGATCACGTATTCCCCGCAAAGTTACTCGATAAAAGAACTCTACGCCGTGAAAAGGACGGCGATGGATCACCACGATTCGCTCCAGAACAGATCGACGAGCTCATCGATCGCAGGGATCGTCTGCCCAACCTTCAGCTTCTTCCTGGTCTTGAGAACATCGGCAAGTCTGCCAAGACACCAGAGGGGTGGTTGGTTGAAGAGTATTCGGAGCTCGAAAACCGCAGCGCTTTCGTTGCTCGGAACGCGCTACCACAGTCTCTTCCTAACTCCTTAACAGAGTTCATGAGCTTCTACGATAAGCGGAGTGCAATTCTGACCGAACGCATCCACAACTTACTCACGTCTCACCTCCCAGATCCTTCGACTGCGAATACGACAGCTCTCGTTGACTTTGATGAGGAACTCGCTGAAGGCGATGATTCTGATTAAGAGCTCAGCCGATTTCTTTCGCCGATTTCCATATTAATCTGCAGATTCCTGGAGACATAGATATCCGCTTGAAAGCATCTAGACAGAATGCTTTCGCTGACGCTGTTAAACTCGCGTCTCTCGGTTCGTGTGCCTGACCCACTGTTTTCATACTTAATAGCGGCACAAGCCGCTTAAGTCCATGACGGGGAAACCACCAAATCAATACGTCGAACAGCCGTTATACCCCATCTATAAAGCCGTGCTTGCGGATGGAGCCACCAACCGAGAACCTCGTCGTCTCATCCGGAAAGCCTATAGCCTCTTCCGATCCCTCTGTGCCCCGCTAATCTATTAATACTGTATGGTCCCATTCGTATTGTTCGGGTGAAGACGTGGCGTAGCGGAGTCGATAGGGCTCTACTGCGCGAAACTCTTCCGCTAAGATCCTCACCAGGTCAGCCCCGGTCAACCAGGTGCGCTTGAGCCGTTGTGTTCTAAACTCGCCGAAGCCAAGATAGGCCAATTCGTCTGAGGCAATGAGTTCGTCCAGGGTCAGGTTGGCGCGCATAGTCCCGATACGTAGCACGCTCACGGGCAGGCCCGATGCATCGCTAGCAAACCGGCCCAGTGCTTCCATATAGGCTTTGGCCGCACCGTACATACCGTCTGGTCGCGGCGGATCTGAGGGTTTCACGTGGCCGTTACTACGTCCGGCAAGATGTTCGCGTTCGTACCACCCGGCAGCGTGATTACTCGACGCCAGGACCACGCGACGCGTACCGTGTTGGATTGCTGCGGCCAGGATGCGGTTGGTTGCATCGATTTCGATGGCATACAGGCCAGCTTTCCCGTCGGCAGCACCCGTTGCTAGGTGAAGCACATAGTGTGCTTCGGACACCAGCTGGTTCAGCAGTGCGTCGTCGTCGAGGTCAGCTTGATGTATTTCGACGAAATCCTTGTTCTCGATGAGTGCTGCGTCAATGCCTACCAGCTCGTGTGATTCCGACAGTTGGGCTGTGATGAGGCTGGCGACGGTACCGGCAGCACCGGTGATGAGTATGCGTTTGCCCTCGGGTTTGGGTATCCAGGTGAGGCCCTCTGCGGGGGCTTGAATTGGCAGGTCCATGGTGGACTCCCGTCGTGTTGCGGAGTTCTCGTGGCTCCACAATACGCATCACGCGGCCGCGCATGTCTACCCGTTGTGTGCGATACAGCGCATGAAGCGATACGGCACATGAACTGGAGGGAAGTGGTCGCTTTGTTCTGCTTGACTTCCACCACCTGAGGGCGCGACGGTGGAACTGGGAGCACTAGCCCGCTTATCGCGGGACGAGAGGCGATCATTTTTCGGAGGTCTTTTTGGCTAACAGCAACCGATCCCACAAGACGGTGGGACTCATGGCCGACCCGGGGCTGGCCGAGGATATCGCCCAGCGGGTATCTGAAGACCTCGCGATGCGTCTGCGCAATGAAACGGACGAGGAGTGGGAGGTAGAAAATGTTCAAGAGGAACTACCGCTGGGCCCCGACGGGAACGTTGCGTTAGGCGACTTTGCGCCAAAAATCCTCGAGCGGCACGGCTGGGACTATGTGTTCTACCTCACCGATTTACCCGCGTTTCACGATAAACAACCTATCCTGTGTCGTACTGTGGCACACTCTCGGGGCGCACTGATCGTTCTGCCCGCCCTGGGTGCGATCCGTTTACCCACCCAGGTACTCGAGCTGGTGCTGACGCTGTTGTCGACCTTGTCTGGTACCACCGAGGGCATTGATCCGCAGGCAGTGGGTCGTGACATTCAGCGCCAGGGCATGGTCCAACTGCTGCCGGGCAACTCGCAACTCGTCCTGCTTCGGGGCCCGTTGAGCCGGTGCAGAATGTTAGCCGGGATGCTGCGGGGCAACCGGCCCTTTCGGTTGCCCGGGGCGATGTCTGGGTTCATTACCGCCGGTGCGGCAAGCGGTGCTTTTGGGGTGTTTTACAGCAGCATCTGGGACCTGGCCGATGCACACCATCCGATTCGTCTGTTGCTGATCGGCATACTGTCGGTGGCACTCCTGACGATGTGGCTGATTTACCGCAACGGCCTGTGGACGTCACGCAAAGCACCGGAGACGCCACTGGATAATATCGCGACCGTGATCACCGTGGGGGTGGGAGTGCTGGTGACCTACCTGATCTTATGTATCGGGCTGTTCGCATTGGCGATTGTCATTGTTGATGCAAACTATTTGGCCTCCCAGCTAGAACACACCGCCGGGTTGGAAAGTTACTTCCGGTTGTCCTGGCTAGCGGCTTCGCTGGGCACCCTCGCCGGTGCCCTCGGGGCGAATTTCGACTCGGATGATGCCATCCGCCAAGCAACCTACAGTAGACGGTGGCATGAGCGCCGGAAAATGTTCGACACGTATAAAGAAAGCACCGAAGAAGAACGCTCCGAGGACTAACTGTGGCGGCTTTTCCTGCCCCCTCAGCCCGGCCGAACGTCACCCGAGGTCTTGTGAGTCGTGGTCTTGTGGTCCACGCCGCAGCATCCGCTGAAACCGGCTTGCCACGGATTTCGCGCCGTCTGCCAGCCCGGTGGAAACTGTCCTAAACCACGAGACCTGTGCGCCGTCGTCGGGAATTTCCGCTTCGGTGACCACCTGCTCCAACACCTGGCGCGCATTTTCTGCAGGCACCCCCGCATACCGCATCATGTCGTAGATTAGCACTCGCGTGATACGTGTGGCGGTCTGGGCGGAATCTTCACCACCTACCTCCAGGCCGTGCAAAAGTTCCAACAAGTGTGGCACCTCATCTACGACCTGCTGGCGATTGGCCCGATCGCCGGGACCCGCCGCCAAGTTCCTAACGAGGCGCGCGCATACGGACAGGGGTTGACTCAGGCGTTGCTGTTGTTCGTGGTCACCGTCGAGTCCCAAGCGTACCGCCATGACAGTGCCGTCACCCAGCAAGTCGAGGAAGCCGGCGTTCTCATTTTCGGCAACCACCGGTTGCGTACTGCCGCGACGAGTCAGTGTATGGCGGGTGACCCGGCGGCTGCGTTGTCGGACATTATGGATTTCGGCTAGGTGATCCCGGGTGCGACGCAGTTGGGTCAATGCATCACGTCCGGCCTCGGCGTCGTCGTGGCGCATCGCGTATGCTGCGGCATCCAACCCCTGGGCAAGCGAGGATAGTGCATCGGTTTCAGCCTGACGTAACAGCCGCAACGGGTTGGGTGGAAATAATACCTGGGTGAAAAGCAGTGCGACTCCAGCGCCCACGAGTGCATCGACTAACCTGTCCCAGCCGTTGCCCTCACCAGCGATGGCAATGGTCAACACGGCGGCAGCGGCGGCCTGGGCGATCGTCAGCCGAGATCCGCCGGCAACCGTGGCCACAGTAATTGCCAGCAGCGCGGCAATGCCCAGGGCCACCACCTGATTGCCGACCACCAGTTGGGTCAGTTCGCCAATGACGATCCCCAGCACGACCCCCAAGAGCAGCTTCAAGGCGTTGAAGCCGCGCTCGCCGACATCGGTGTTCAACGAAACAATGGCCGCAATGGGGGCGAAAAAGACATCCGGGTGGTCCCCGATCCACCGGGCGAGCATAAAGGCGATGACGGCGGCGGCCGCACGCTGCACGATGGTCCACCCTTCTCGGCGCAGTCGACGGTTGACCCGTTGCAAAGACAGTTGGTGTGACACCTTCTGGTCGCCTTCCGTTGGAGGGGTACTGGTTCTGTCTCTACCACCACGTCTTTGGCCGTAGCAACACACATTCGTCGCTGTGCGGCGGTCAAGAAGCATGGCCGACCGATACTGGACGACGTAGCATGACCCCCAAATGTACTCATAGTCTGTGCAATCTCAAGAGCTGTACAAAGACCAGAAAGGGCGTGGCATGCAGGTAGCACAATGTACCGATCCCATCACGTATCACGGCGAAGGGCCAGTTTGGTCGGAGGCCTGGGGCGGGCTGCGCTGGGTCGACATGCTGGCCGGCGACATCCTGAGTTTGGGGGCCGACGGTGAGGTGTCGCGGCGCAATGTCGGCACGGTTGCCGCGGCACTTCGGCCACGACGCGACGGTGGTGCGGTGATTGGTACCGAGCGTGGTTTTTTACTCGAAGACGCCCAGGGCAACCCGATCGAAACGATCGCGGCCTTCCAGGGCGAAGGCATCCGAATGAATGACGGGGCTTGTGACCCGGATGGCCGGTTTTACTGCGGTTCGATGGCCTATGATCAACGCACCGGGGCCGGTACCCTCTACCGGCTCGACCCGGATCGTAGTGTGAAGCCGGTGCTCAGCGGCGTTACCATTTCCAACGGTTTGGACTGGAGCCCCGACGGCACACTGGCTTACTACGCCGATACCCCGACCAATAGCATCGTCGTCTTTGACTATGCTCATGATGTGGGTCTGACGGATCAGCGCGTGTTTGTGTCGTTGGCCGATCACGAGCTCCCAGATGGGCTCACCGTGGATGCCGAGGGCGGGGTGTGGGTTGCCATGAACGGGTCCGGCCAAGTGCGGCGTTACACCCCCGAAGGTTCCCTCGATGAGATCGTAGAAGTCCCGGCCCGCCAGGTCACCGCGTGCACCCTGGGCGGACCGAATCTCACCGATTTATACATCACCACGTCGCGAGAGAATCTGGCCCCTGATGACGATCCGTTGGCTGGGGCGCTATTCTGTGCCAGAGTCACAGTCCCCGGCCAACCGGTCCGAGCATTTGCCGGCTAGTACAAAACATCAACGCACACTCCTTGACATCGGTCTGGATAGGGGCAGAGGGTGGAAGGACACCCAACCCAACGTCAAGTTTTGGAAGAGGTACGATGACCACCGTTTCCGATAACGAAACCCAAACTCTAGTCATTTTAGGCGCCAGCGGTGATCTCACGGCCCGCTTATTGCTCCCAGGTCTGGGGGCACTGTTGACTTCGCAGGCACTGGGCGATCTCCAGCTGATCGGTAGCGATCTGCGAGACTGGGATACGCAACGCTGGCAAGCCCAGGTCACCGAGTCCTTTGCCGAAGTCGACGCCACCGGCCCACACGTGGACGCAGTGGTCACCAACACGACTTATCTGCAGGCCGATGTCACCGCCGAAGACGAACTCCGCGCCCTGCTTGCAGCCTGCCAGGGGCCGGTGACCATATACTTTGCCCTGCCCCCAGCCATTACAGAGCGCGCCTGTCAAGCCCTGGAAGCCATTGGGGTTCCCGAAGGAACCCGGTTGATGATTGAAAAACCGTTTGGCAGCGACGCCGATAGCGCGCAGGCCCTCAATGAGCTCGTGACCCGGATTGTGCCCGAACACCACGTGCACCGGATCGACCACTTTGTCGCGATGCCCACCGTGTTGAATGTGCTTGGGCTACGCTTTGCCAACCGAATGTTCGAACCGGTTCTGAATAACGAGCACGTTGCAAGTGTGGACATCGTCTTTGATGAAACCCTGACGCTGGAGGGCCGGGCAGATTTCTATGACGCCACCGGTGCCCTAGTGGATATGATCCAAAGCCACATGCTCGAAGTGCTGGCACTGTTTGCTATGGACCCGGTGCCCAGCCTGGGTGCTGATGATGTGCGCGATGGCAAAGCCCAGGTGTTGCGCGCTACACATATTTGGGACGATGATCCCATCAATTATAGTCGCCGCGCCCGCTACACGGCCGGGAAAATCGGCGACCGCGACGTGCCATCCTACGTTGATGAGCAAGGCATTGATGCTTCCAGCACGACCGAAACCCTGGCTGAATTGGTGCTGGCCGTCGACACCTGGCGGTGGTCTGGTGTGCCGTTTCGGGTGCGTTCGGGCAAAGCCCTGGGGTCGCCACGTACCGAAATTGTGATCACATTCCAGGAGCCACCATTGGTCCCCGAGGGGATGGCCGGTGCACCGCAGGCCAATCGGCTCCACATTGGCATTGACCTGGCATCCAATGAGCTTGGTCTTGAACTAAACCTCACGGGCCCCGGGGATCCGTTTCGGATAGATCCGGTCAGCATGTCCGGCCAATTTGGGCCCGGTGCCTTGCCACCCTACGGTGAAGTCTTCAAGAGCGTGTTAGTTGATGACACCGCAACCTTATCGGTCCGCGGGGACATGGTGGTCGAGTGCTGGCGCATTATTGAACCTGTCCGCCAAGCATGGCGCAATGGCCAGGTGCCTCTGCAAGAATACGCCGCCGGCAGTAACGGCCCAACCGGTTGGCCAGAAACCGGCTTGCCCAATCGAGCAGAGCAGGGGGAATGAGATGACTTCCAACGAGACAATGCCGGAACCATCAGACAGCATGCCGAAAAAAGGCTTACGCAAAGTCCGAGCCTGGGGGTTGTGGATCAACCTGGCGACCTTCCTGATCGGTTACGCAACCGGAGTCATTGCCGGAGCGCTGCTGTATATCCGAGAAGACATGGAACTCGACAGTGGGCAACAGGGTCTCGTCACCAGTATCCTACTGCTCGGAGCGATGGCAGGGGCCATGGCGACCGGCAACCTGGCCGAACGATTCGGGCGCAAGAAGATGCTCTTGACCGCTGGGGTCCTGTTCGCCGTCGGGTTCTCTCTGGCGGCACTCGCATCGGGCTTTTGGCTGCTCTTCTTTGGACGCATACTGATGGGACTTGGCGTTGGTGTCGGCTCGGCGCTGGTGCCAACCTATCTAGGCGAGATCTCGCCCGCACAAATCCGCGGGTGGATGCTCACGCTCAACCAGCTCCTCCAGACCGTCGGGATGCTCGTGGCGTACGTCGTAAACCTGATCTTTGCTGCGAACGGCAACTGGCGAGCCATGTTCTGGGTGGGCGCGGTTCCTGCCGTAGTGCTGGCACTGATTGCCATGCGACTCCCCGAATCCCCCTCTTGGTTAATCACCAAAGGCCGGATCGATGATGCCAAGAAGATGCTCGGATCGGTTGCCGGTGAGGAACGCGCCGACGAAATGATCGCCCACCAGCAGCAGCAAGCGGACGAGCGCCGACGCGAACGCGGTGACTCGACCCCCGAGAAATCTGGGTGGCGCGGACTGCTGACGCGACGAGTCCGTCCGGGCCTCATCGTGGCCGTTGGGCTAGCCATCCTGCAGCAGATCGTCGGGATTAACACTGTCCTATATTTCGCTCCCACCATTATGGAGCAGACCGGTCTGAGTGCTGCGAATTCCATCATCTATTCGGTCATTATCGGTGCGGTCAACCTTGGCATGACGATCGTCTCGTTGCGGCTGATCGACCGTGCCGGACGTCGTCCACTCCTGATGATCTCGCTGATCGGCATGGGGATCTCAGTGGCGGTGCTAGGCCTAGCGTTCCTATTCGAACTCAGCTCGATCGTGATGCTGATCTGCATGCTGGTCTATGTATCTTCCTTCGCCGTGGGGATGGGGCCCGTCTTCTGGGTCATCCTGGGCGAAGTCTTCCCCTCAGATCACCAGGCCGAAGGATCCGGTGCCGGCTCGACCATGAGCTGGCTGTCCAACTTCGCGGTCTCTACGGCCTTCCTGCCCGTCGTCGGGTTGGTTGGCACCGGTCCGGTGTTTCTCATCTTCGCGGTCATCAGTGTCATCGGACTGATATTTGTTTACCGTCGCGTGCCTGAAACCAAGGGGCGTAACTTCGATGAAATCGAACCTGACCTGCAAGCTCGCGCGTATGGCAGTGCTAAGTCCTAAGCTCACCTTGCTTCAGTGCAGCTGGCCGGGACCAGCCGCGCACGCGCCATCACCAATGGAATCAATGTGCAGCATCGAATTCGGCTCGGCCCACTGGAAACCGATGGCCCCTTGCACGTAGGGCTCGGTGGCAGTCAGTTGTTGTTCCACGCGCTCGCGGGTGGTGGGCTTCCGAGAATCGGGACTGCCACCACCGGGGCGCATGGCCTCAATCGTGACGTAGAGTCGCTCCGGGTCCACCGCATGCAGTGCCTCAAAGTATTCTTCGACCGTGACCCGATGGGCCTCGGAATCGTCAGCTACTAACGCCGTGGTACCCACGCCCACACCATCCTGCGGTGAGACCACAATACGGGTACCGTTGTCGAGTCCGAGCAATTTTTGATAGCCGCGCGCTGCGGTTTCGGGAGTGATGGTCTGACGGTCTGCGCGGCCTTCCAAATACGGCGAGATCAACACGGTAGCACCCGGGGCGATGTCGTTGATGATCTGAGTTTGGCGACTGTAGTAGTCGGTGACCGGATTCCAATGGGCTTCGTGGGTCAGTGGCATTTCCATAGCCAGGTAGAAGCCGTCGGCCCCGCGCTGCTGGTAAGCGGTCACGAATTTTTGGGAGAACGCATCGACGACGCCGGCGTAGCTGTTATCCGGCAGCCAGGCTTCACCCGAGGTGCGCATTTGGGGCACCGGCAGCCCGATGTACGCGCTGGCCTCATGCTCGGTGGTGGTGCGGGTCAGCGAATGGAAATGATCCGTTCCGTCCGTCGACTCGGTCACGACCACGCTGTTGTCACCGGCGGCGATGATGCCGTAGGAGGTGTCGCCGACCTGCACGATCTGATCGCTGTCTGCCAGCTCGATGCCGTCCCAGGTCATCGCCACGGTGTACTCGTAAGCATCCCTGTCCCCAATCGCATCGGCGACTTCACCGGGATAATCGGCCGACTCCGCCGGTACGATTCGACCGCCGAAAGTCACAGCGTCGGTGTTCATGGTTTCCAGGATGTCTAGCGTCTTGTCGTTGTCAGCCTGCGGCGACATGAAACCCGCCACGAACTCACCTTCGGCTCGGCAGATGGGTTCTGCAGGTGGTTCGGCGGCCATGCCGTCGTCCTGAGGATCTTGGTTCAGCTGAGCGAGTCCGTAGATCGTGGAGGCTGCGGCCACGATCAGAATCAGCACGGTCAGTAAGACGCGCCGTCGTAAGGCCCAGCTATGAGGCGGGGTGGACTGGTTCAACGGGTTTTCTGGCTGCGGCATCAGTGGTGAGTCTAGCCCGATGCTCTGGGGAATGGCGGGGTGGCGCGTGGCAAGTCGAGTAGGTGAACCGAGCATTGACGTGGTTGTTAGCTGATGTTCACGGACTGGTCGTTCAGGCGTCACGCTGCATCGTTACCGTGGCGTTCGTGAAAGTTTTCGCACACCGTGGTGCCAGTACCCAATACGCCGAACATACTCGCGCGGCCTTCGCGCACGCGCTGGCTCTCGGAGCCCACGGTGTGGAGACCGATGTGCAAATCACCTCGGACGGAGTTTTAGTGTGTTGGCACGATACCACCGTGAATCGAACCTCGGATGGCCAAGGTGAAGTGCAGGCTCACACGCTGGCGCAGATGCGCGCACTGGATGTGCACTCGTGGAAGGCGCGCAGTAAGGCGCTGCCGATGGCGTATGGCACGGCGAGAAATCAGCTGTTGACCCTGGATGAGTTGACAGGGCTACTGGTGGATGCCGGGCGGCCCGTCGAGCTCGCGGTGGAAATGAAGATTACCGCCGCGTCTGCCGGGCTGATCGAAGATGCGGTACTGGACTGGTTGCAGCGCTGGGGTTGGGATGCCACCACCGGCACCCTGCGAGCCAACGGCACTGGCGGGCAGGTGAGTGTGTCGATCATGAGCTTTTCACTCAATGCCTTAGACCGGGTGGCTGATGCGGTGCCGGCTGCGCGTTTGTGCCCCCTGTTTGATTCCTTCGATGCCCACGCCCTGCAGATCGGTTCGCCGGAAACGACGACGGGCCCAGCGCAATTGCTGGGCCCGTCAACGGGGTGGTTGGCGCATCACGCCTCGCTGTTGCGGTCGTGGACCGAGGTCGGACGAACCGTGCGGATGTGGACGGTAGCCACGAACCGGCAGTTTGAAACCGCCCGACGCTTGGGCATTCAACAAGTCACAGTCGATGACCCGGACTGGGCGTTAGAACGTGTAACCCCGGTGACCGTTTAGGCCCACGGAATATCGCCGAACTCCAGCACGATCCGGCCGCGACGATATCTGGCTCCTCTTGGGTTTACAACGAGCGTAAGTACAAAGCCTCTGTCGATAACCAATGACAGAGGCTTTGTGATGAGAGTTGATCAAGCGAAATTCAGGGAACGGAACAACTCGGCTACTTTTTTTTCTGCTTCACCAGTGAAGTAATTCGCATGTGTTACTTTGACTGTTTCGATGGAATCGGACCCGACCAAAACAATATCCATTAGCGCTGAATCACGAAATTCAGCTTCAAGTTCCCCATACCTGCGAGTAGCAGAAGCGACATCGTCTTCAAACGGAAGTATGTCTTCCAGCTCTTTTTTGGCATGGTTGTAAATCAAAATAAAATTTTTCATGACAGCCATGTTTTATTTCCTCTCAGGTTCGCCCGTCATTGAGCCCAGTAACTCTTGGACGCGCATTCCCAGTATACGCAGTTCTTTCATCTCGTCCAGTGTTAATTCAGGTCCAAGCCCTTCCTGCCAGGCTGAGAACGTCGACTGCAATTTCATGAACTCCTGCACGATGTGAGATCCAGATTGTTTGAAATCCTCAGACATAATTCTGCTAAAAGACTCCACTAAATCCGCCCAATCATGCATTAACCGAGTCCGAAGTTGAATTTCAATTTTCAAATCAGACGAAGGTTCTTTCACGATAAGGTGGACAGAGCGGTAGCCACTATCGCGCGGAGTAGCTACATAATCACGTTCACGATGAACGCGATTAGCGTATTCCCGACGAACCAACTCATGCAATACGTTCAGCTCATCGTAAGTTTCCACTACGACACGGCACCCACCGATATCTTCCATCCTCGACAAGTCTGTGTTGTCCGGCCTCCGGAGCTTATTGATAATCGTTGGTAAACGCTTGAGACGGCTCGTAATTTGCGTGTCGAAATCCGTTCCGACACAGATGTCACGAAGCGTTTGTTCAACTCGACCCATCGGCTTACTGAAATGAGAACGATATAGGTCAATCACGGAGATAGCGCGCTGAAGAATGTCCTTATCAGTTTCCAACTCTGCCGGATCTTTTTCTGACGTTATCTCTATAGTTGCTGCTTCTGATTTCCGCATCACCTGTCGAATTGCAGACCCTGCTTTTCGGACAGCAGATTTTGAAGGCAGTTTATCCAAATCTGCACTCTGTTGGTCTGTCATACATGCCCACGTACCAGAGCATTTACACTTGAGCCTATTCTCACTCTACGCCCGACGATACCTGGCGCAGCTCATGTGAGATCTGTCCATAAGGATTAGGTCCACGGAATATCGCCGAACTCCAGCACAATGCGACCGCGGATGCCACCAGCTTCTAGCTTGCGGTGCGCTTCGGGTGCGTCTTCCATCTGCAGGACCTCGGCAACGCGGAGCGTGAGTACGCCGTCTTCCACCTGTTGGCGCAGCGCATCGAGTTTGGCTTGTTCTTTGGCGTAATCGACCACCCAAATCGGTTGGAAGATCACGCCGCGATCGCGTTCGCCTTTGGCCCCGCGAATAGTAATCACAGTGCCACCATCTTTGACGGCGGGCAGAATCTCATCTTCCATGACTGCAGCATCGATCACGGCGTCAACACCTTTTGGAAATTCGGTGCGCACAGCATCCGGAAACGTCTCGCCACGCAGTTTGACGATATCGGCACCCAAAGACAGGACCAGTTCGTCGTCGGCTTCAGAAGTATCCGCCATGACCACCAGGCCATCGGCCTTGGCCAACTGAACAACATAGCCACCCAGCACTCCGGCGGCACCGGTGACCACCAGGGTCGAACCTTCCGGCAGATTCAGCGTATCCAGTGCCAGACGAGCGGTCAGCCCGTTCATCGGCAAGGTGCAGGCTTCAGCAAATGTGGCACCCTCTGGCATCCGCGCCACAGATTCAACCGGCACCACAACGCGCTCGGCATAGGCGCCGTATGCGCCGTCGGGCACCACAATGGCCATGACTTTGTCGCCCACGGTCAGATCGGTGTCGGCGTTGGAGTCGATAGCTTCGATCATGCCGGCCACATCCATCCCCGGCACAAAGGGCCCCTCTTTGCCCTCGGTCCGGGATCCGGCGCGGCGCACGGTGTCGGTGGGACTGACCGCGGCGGTTTGGACGCGAATGAGTACTTCGCCCTCACCAACTTCTGGGTCTGGGAGCTCCACAACGTGTAAAACTTCTGGGCCGCCTGGGGTATCAAATGCAACTGCTTTCATACTGGGCAGACTACCCGGTGAATCTGGGCAGTTCCTAGCAGTGTCAGACTGTTGAGCACACCACATAGGCCACAGATCGAGGGGCTAGACGACCGTGCGTGGCCAGAAGAATCTTGACGAGGATCCTTAGACAGATGGTTTGAACAATCCCTCCACCCTCACTGACAGTCGAATCAACTACTCGGGTGCAAGCCATTGCGCCAACGGTAGCCGCAAAAGCGTCTTCGGTTGACTCTTTCAGTGACCAGACACCGGACTGTTTTTCGCCTGTTTATGGCCCGAGATCAGTCGTAGACTTGGGGCATGAAGTGGAGCGCCGCTGAAATTGAAAAGGCCCTGCTTGCGCTCAATGACGACGAACGGAAAGCAGTCCTCTACAGCGTGCTGCGCAACATCGACAAGACAGATACCAGTGATAAAGGCACTGATCAGGCGTGGCATAAAGAACTGCTGCGGAAGCTTCAGGACAATCATCAAGGAGCTTTGATCGATGCGCTTGAAGAGCACGCACAGCTTCGTTCAGATATGTCGTCGCTGCGCCAGTGGCGCTAACCAACCATACGCATCCGCTACCTCGTTAAGAGAGAGCACATGCAGTGAGTTGTTCGACACCTTCCGAGACGCCCACTCTTTGCTGATGATCGGTCAAGGGTTGGTCGCGCCGTCGAGTCGCGCGCTACTGCAAGACCTTGATCAGCGTGCGCTCAGCTCGAATGCCGAAGGTGTGTTTTCCCTGACCTTTGACTAACTCGCCCTTTGCGGGCACAAATCATTATGAAACCCTAAACACGGGTTGTTCGCGAGCACATCCTGGCGTACTTTTCTTACTAACAGCCTTCTCCCGCTCCCACGCACCGCAGGGGTATCTGCTGCCGTTGTAAGAACTTATCATCGGCGATACCTACTCGACCGCCCCACAGAAAAGACCGCACATGCGTATCGCAAATGTTAATCACCGCGCAACCCTGACCGATGGCGACCGCCACCTGGATATTCACGTCGCCTCCGAGGGCGCCTTCGGCCCCGACCCGATGGACATTTATACTCGCTGGGCAGACTTCACCGCCTGGGCCGCCACGATCACCACCCGAGAGATTTCTAACGGCTTCAAAGCTAAATCCGTGGACATCCTGGCACCATCTCCCAGGCCGCGCCAGATCTTTGCGATCGGGGTGAACTACCGCGACCACGCCGATGAGGCCGCCATCCCGTACCCGGAGAACCTGATCGTCTTCACCAAGTTCCAGTCCTCCCTGGCAGGCGCCGACGTCGACGTCATCATTCCCGACGTCGAACAAGGCGAAGTCGATTATGAAACCGAACTCGTGGTGACCATCGGGCGCGAAGCGCACAAGGTGTCTGAAACCAACGCCCTGGACTACGTTGCCGGTTACTCGGTTGGCCAGGATTTGTCCGAGCGCAGCATCCAGCTGCGCCCACCGGTCCCGCAGTTCTCGCTGGGCAAGTCGTTCCCAAACTTCAGCCCTGTTGGCCCCGCCGTCGTCACCCTCGATGAATTCGAAGACCCCAACGCGCTGCGCATCTCCGCGGTGCTGGAGGGCCCCCAAACCGAAGAACACGGCGGCTCCTGGACGGTCCAAGACGGCACCACCGCATCAATGGTGTTCCCGGTGGCCAACATTATCGCCGATCTGTCGCAGGTCGTGACCCTTTTCCCGGGCGATTTGATCTTCACCGGCACTCCGGCCGGGGTTGGCAAAGCTCACGGCATCGCGATGCAACCCGGTAACGTATTGACCTCAACGCTTGAAGGTGTCGGCTCGATCCGCAATACCTTCATCAAATAACCACCTCCGAAGGACACCTCGATGACGCACTTGGCGACACCGCCGGTCACCTGGCAGCCCACCAACCCGGCGAACACCCAGATGTTTCGGTTTGCCCACTGGCTCACCGACACCCACGGTGTGGATGTGGGGCCGTTAATTACCGACGACGGCGAGATGGCCCCCGGCCTATTCCGGCGGCTGCACGCCTGGTCGATTCATGAGCTGCCAGTGTTTTGGGATGCGGTGCGCGAATACTTTGGGGTGTTAGGCGATGGCTTCGATACCGCAGCACTGACCAACCCGACCATGCCCGGGGCGGTCTGGTACCCGCAGGCGCGCGTAAATTTAGCCGAAAACGTGCTCGAACGCACCCGGGAATTGGTCGAAGACGATGCGACCGCCCTGGTCAATATCGATGAGAACAACCGCATCCACACCGTATCCTGGCAGCAATTACGCACCCGCGTCCACGGGCTGGCCGAGCAACTGCGCGAACTCGGGGTCCAACCCGGGGATCGGGTCGCGGCCGTGTTGCCGAATAATGCCGAAGCCATCATCGGGCTGTTGGCCAGTGCCACGATCGGTGCGGTGTGGACGATCAACTCACCAGATCTGACCCCCACCGCAACGCTGGCCCGACTGCGCCAGCTGGAACCCGCAGTGTTAATTACCACCGGCGGCTACACGTTCAACGGCAGGCACTTTGACCTGGCCAACTACAACGCCGAACTGCGTGCCGGGCTGCCCAGCGTGGACCACCACCTGGACATCGCAGACTACCGCCAAGCACCGTCCGGCCCAGTCGATTACCTGCGCGGGACCTTTGACCACCCGCTGTGGATCTTGTTCTCCTCCGGGACCACTGGCGATCCCAAAGGCATCGTCCACGGCCACGGCGGCATGCTGCTGGAGTCGCTCAAAGGCCAAGGCTTACACCAGGACATGACGCCCGCCGACCGCTACTATGTTGCCGCCAATACCTCGTGGATGGTCTGGAACACCTTGGTCCAGGCGCTGGCCGTCGGCGCCTCCGTCGTCGTCTACGGCGGCTCCCCCAAAATCAACGGCGCCGCCCGGCAATTTGAAGTCATCGCCGCCACCGACACCACCCGGTTCGCCGTCGGCGCTCCGTATCTCACCATGGTCGAACGCTCCGGGATCATCCCCGCCGAGCGATGGGATCTCACGGGCCTGAAATCCATCCTGTCCACCGCCGCTCCCCTGCCCGAATCCACCTGGCGCTGGGTCCACGAGCACGTCAATCCCGTCGTCCGGCTTGGCTCCGATTCCGGTGGCACCGACATCTGCTCCGGCTTCGTCGGCACCAACCCGCTGGAGCCCATCCACCTGGGCGAGCTACAAGGCCCGATGCTCGGGGTGGCCGCAAAATCCTTTGACGACGACGGCCACGAGGTCTTTAACGAAGTCGGCGAACTCGTTATCACCGAACCGATGCCCTCAATGCCCTTGTATTTATGGAACGACGCCGACGGCGAGCGCTACCGCGACACCTACTTCAACCGGTTCCCCGCAACCGAGGCATTCCCGCACGGGGTGTGGGCGCAGGGTGACTGGGTCATCCAGACCTCGCGGGGCAGCTTTATCGTCGAGGGCCGTTCCGATGCCACGCTCAACCGCCAGGGCGTGCGACTGGGGACCGCAGAAATCTACGCAGCCTTGAGCTACATACCCGAGGTCGAGCAATCCACGGTGATCGGCGTCGAACAACCCGGCGGCGGGTACTGGATGCCACTATTCGTCCAACTGGCTGAAGGTACTGAACTGACCGACGAACTGCAGGACCGCATCGCAGACACAATTCGCACGCAAGCATCAATGCGTCACGTGCCCGATGAAATCATCTCGATGGCCGATATCCCGGTCACCCACAGTGGTAAACGCATCGAAGTCCCGCTGAAGAAACTGTTCATCCGGGGCACGGCTGATGTGGTGAACCAGGACGCAATCGCCAACCCTGCGTCGCTGACGGAATTCGTGCAATTAGCTCAGCGTCGCGCCATTGGAGCGCCGGAATAGTTAAAAGACTGAGGCCCCGGAGTTGCTCCGGGGCCTCACGCTCTCACTCACACCTTGAAGAGGTAATACCTACTCTAAGAAGACTTGCTGACCGCAGGCTTGAGTTTCACTCAAATTCTCAAGTGAAACAGCTGGGAATTCCCTCACAGCGACTGCGAGCGCCACGCCATATGCCAACTCGGCGCCCCTGAGGGGTCTGTTCATGGCTGAGGCCCCGGGACTGGAACCCGGGGCCTCAACACTCTCATCACTCACACCTCGAAGAGGGTAATACCCACTCTAAGAAACGTTCCTGGCGGCAAGCTTGCGTTCCGCTCAAATTCACGCATGAACGCCCTGAGAAAATGCTGGGTATGGCAAATTCGGCGCAGGCGACGTCGCGCATCTCACTGGTCTCTACAGCAGACCAACAATTCCCGATGATGACTCATTTACGCAAACCCAGACTCAGTCCCTGATTATCGACTTCAAGCAGAACTGCCGAATACAAATATCGACCAACTCGCCCAGCAGGTCAACCGCTGGATCGGCAATGACGTTCGGCCTCTGGTGTATTTCGAGTCCGAAGTTAAACCAGCACCCATATTCGATTCAATTCTGCGAGAGGGCCTCCCGATTTCAGGCAATCCGAACTGGTTGCGGGCGCATCTACAAAGAAGAAAGTAGTTCGCATGACAGCAACACGTGGTGGCGTGACCATCTCGCGGATGAATCCTGCGACTGACTCTCAACCGAAAGCTCAAAAATGACGGAAGGCCCCGGGACTGGAACCCGGAGCCTCACGTCTTCATCACTCACACCTTGAAGAGGTAGTCCCTACTCTAAGAAACGTTCCTGACGACCAGCTTGCGTTCCGCTCAAAATCCCGCATGAACAATCTGAGAAAAGTCTGCGAGCGCGGAGGCTCTCAAGGTTTTGCGTCGACGTCTGCGATCACGGGCTGGCGTAGAGTGTGCGAAGTTTATCGGGCGAACGTCGCCCAGTCGCGCTGGAGGGTTCTTGGCCCCGGCTTGAGGCGGTGCGTTCTCGAAGACTTCGGTGGCCTTCCATTCTGGAGCCATGATCATCATGGTCCATTGCCACTTGGATTTATCGCGCCTGCTGATAAATTTCATCTCGTAGGCCACCGGGTATAACGCCTCTAGCGTCTGAGCATACTCCGGTGAGGTGTTCGGATCGCGGGAAAACATCAATGGCCATGTGTCTTATGGCGCCGTTTTACGTCATGACAGTACAGCTAAGTCGTCTTATAACTGTTGACACCAAATTATGCGTCTCATAGGCTCAGCTTGAATTTATGATGTAATCTTATTGACTTTCATACTCACAACGAGAGGACGCTACGACCAGCGTATTAGATAAGTCCGCAATAGTGGCGCCTAGAACGTTCAACCGGTGGTTTATCCCTGCCGCTGGGTTGGCCATCCACTTATGTATCGGTCAGGTCTATGCATTTAGTGTCTTCAAAATCCCGCTGATGTCACGTTTCGACGTTGGTGAGGTCTCGGTCGGTTGGATCTTCTCGGTGGCTATTGCCATGCTGGGCCTGTCGGCAGCATTTGGTGGCACCTGGGTCGAAAAAGCCGGTCCTCGAAAGTCGATGATCGTCGCCGGAACGGCATGGGTGCTGGGCTTCTTTATCGCTGCGGTTGGCATTGCGACGGGTCAGCTGTGGATGGTTTACTTCGGATACGGCTTTATTGGCGGCATCGGATTAGGGATTGGGTATATTTCGCCGGTTTCTACACTGATGAAATGGTTCCCCGACCGGCCCGGTCTGGCAACTGGGCTTGCCATCATGGGCTTTGGTGGCGGTGCGCTGATCGCAAGCCCGATGTCCAGCTCCCTCATGGCGCTGTTCGGGGGCGGCACCGAAACCGAAAACCTTGCCGCCGGCCTCGTCCCAACCTTCATCACACTGGCCATTAGCTATGCCTTTATTATTGCCGCCGGCGCCTATGTCATCCGCCTGCCCCACCCGGACTGGAAACCAGAGGGCTGGGACCCCTCGACTGTCGATGCAGCCCCGATGCAGACCAAACTCAACGTCTCAGCGAACCAGGCGCTGAAAACCCCGCAGTTCTGGTTTTTGTGGATCATCCTGTTTACTAACGTCACCGCCGGTATTGGGATTTTGGAAAACGCTGCCCCGATGATCCAGGACTACTTCCCCGGCGTCACCGCCGCAGCAGCCGCCGGGTTCGTTGGCATCCTGTCGCTAGCCAACATGGCCGGTCGCTTCGTCTGGTCCACCACCTCGGACTACATCGGCCGCAAGAACATCTACCTGGTCTACCTGGGCGTCGGTGTGCTGCTGTACCTTGTCCTGGCATTCTTTGGTGGCGGATCGTTGATCCTGTTCATCCTCGCAGCGGTCTTCATCCTGTCGTTCTACGGCGGTGGCTTCTCCACCATTCCGGCCTATCTAAAAGACATGTTCGGCTACTACCAGGTCGGCGCAATCCACGGTCGCCTCCTCACCGCCTGGGCGGCAGCCGGTATCGCCGGACCGCTAATCGTCAACAGCGTGGTCGAATCTCAGGCCAAGGCTGGTGCCGCAGGCCCCGACCTGTACACGGTGTCCATGTTCATCATGGTCGGCCTACTGGCCGTCGGGTTGCTCGCGAACATTCTGATGCGCCCAGTCGCCGAAAAACATACCATCGAATACGACCTGCACCACTAGGAGTACACCATGAGCAGCTCACAGCACTTTCTTGACACCGTCACCGACGAAGTCACCCAAACCTACCGAACCATCGCCGTCATCCTGGCGTTGATCGTGATCATGGGCCTGGGCTACGGACTGGTCGACACCGCAATTAAAGCCGCCGCGTTATTCACCGAGTAGACAACGTCACCACTGGATAGACCGTGCCGTAGCCGCGCCTAAGAGCATCTTGAGCGGTCAGTCGATGCTAAGAACCTACGGCAAGAGCGTAAGCTGGCAGGTCAACCTGTTTGGTCGGTGGTGGGGCTGACAGCTGCCCTTGATGATTTTGCCAAACGCGCAGGAAACCGCCTCCTGTGCTGACTATGAGATTTCGGGCAGCACGGCTTGGGCGATCAAGAAGTAGATCACCAGGCCGGTGGCATCGACGAACGTGGTGATAAACGGGTTAGAAAACACGGCCGGATCGACTTTCACCAGTTTGGCAATCAGTGGCATGATGCCGCCGATGCTCGCGGCAACAGTGCAGACCGCCAGCAGGGTCAGGCCGATGACCAGGCCGACGTCGAAATCATAAAAGAACCCGGTAATGCCAAAACCCAGCATGCCCAGTGTGAGGCCCAATAAGAATCCGGTACGCACCTCTCGGGTGAGGACACGGAAAATATCACGCGGTTGCAGGTGATCCAGTGCAATGGCACGCGTGACCGTTGTGGCCGCCTGGTTGCCGGTGTTACCACCGGTACCAATCAGCAGCGGTACAAAGAGTGCCAGCACCGTGACCTGTGCCAGCGCATCCTCGAAGATCTCCAGCACCTGCACGGTCAACGTGGCACCGACAGCTAAGACCAGCAACCAGACGATCCGGCTGCGGAATAACCGCATGACCGGCGTGGCCAAATACGGGCGGCGGATCGGTTCGACACCACCCTGCCGCGAGACATCTTCGCTTTCTTCGTATTCTAGAATCCGCACGGCGTCATCCAGGGTGAAAATCCCAACCAGACGATGTTCGTGATCCACAATCGATACCGCAAAAGCGCCACGTCTGGCAGTGCGTCGGGCGACTTCTTCGGCGTCCTCGGTGGCCTCGGCGGTGTGCGTGGGTCGCATGAGTGCTTCGATTGTGGTTTCGTCGTCATGACTCATCAGGTGCCGCAGTCGCACTTCGCCAATGACTTTTCGCCCGTCGTCGACCACCGGCAGATAATAGATCGATTCCGCGCTGCCCAGATCATTGCGGACCCGCTGCATCGCCTCGGCTACGGTGAGCCAGGGGTATAACTGGATGAATCGCGGGCTCATACGCCGTCCGATGGCATCTTCCGGGTACCCCAGCAATGCTGCGGTTTCGTCGCGCTCCTCGACATCTAAACCCTGCATGAGCTTTGTGGCCACAGTTGCGGGCAGTTCATCAAGGAGCCAGACGCGATCATCCGGGTTTAGACCCAAGAAGATCTCGGCGGTGTCGTGTTCTTGTAGGGCATTGAGCAGGTCACTTTGGGAGGCCGGCGATAAGGATTCGAAAACTTTCAACGCCAGGCCCTTATCCAGCAGACGGTAGACGATGGCGCGTCGTCGTTTGTTCAACCGTCCCAGCAGATAGGTCACCTCTGAAACTGACAAACCATTGAGTTGTTCGGCGACTTCGGCGAAATCTTCTTCCGAAGACTCCTTGGAAATGCGTGCAATCTCTTGATGCAACTGTTGGCCAGATCGGACCATGGTGAGCCTCTTTCGTGTTCAAGCGCGGTTCACCGCGAGCCTGGGTCGCTGCGGTACCTGCTTTACGGTAGCAGTGTCGGCGGCATCTGAGATGCCTCCATGGTCGCGGGAGCCACGATAGTGTGAAACTAACCCGGTTGCCCCATCCGGAGTGTGCCGTGGTGCGCGCCTAGGTTGAGAGCATAAGAGTCGCCAGTGAAGCAATGACCATCGAGTTGAACGCGAAACTCACTAACGCGTGCCAGCGGACCGTGGTGCGGACACGGCGGCCTTGTAATGTCGCATCGGCCGGGCCAAGCATCGTCGAGATGCCCAAAGCCAGCGAGAAATAGTCGCCCCAGACGGCATCTGTTGTCCCGGCAAATTGGATGGCCACACCGTCAGAATCTTGGGCTTGGACACGTGCATAGGCCAGTGTCTGGGTGACGACCACAGCCACCCAGTTACTGAACGAGACGAGCAAGGCGATTACTTTCATCATGAATTCGCCCCGAAAATCTGGGACCGTCATGACCACCACGGTAAAGACCAGCGCCAGCAAACACATTTGCAGTGAGATGGACATGGTCCCGTCTGAACGGATGACAGCCGTGGAGAGTTTGCGTGGTTCACTAACACCACGCGAGGTGGTCCGCAGTTTCTCATGGAACGGTTCCGAGGCTAACCGGGAAAACCACCAGACCGTGACCACACAGTAGAACACCGTGTAGATGAACCAGTACACGCCTATGTAAATGAGTACAAATAGCGGATCGATGCCGTCGGAGGGCAACAGGCTGGGAAACCGATCGATAACCATCGTGTTGAGCGGGAAGCTCACCGGAAGGAAAACCAGTAATGAAAACAAGGCCACCAGGCTGATGCGACCGTTATCCGAATCCATGGCCCGCTGCGCCCAGGTATGGATTGTGGTTCGCACGCTCATGCTGTCTACGATACTTACTTCCCCGGTGCCATCATGCTGTACGACGTCGCTGATGCGGCGGCGTCATAAACGCCAAGCGGTGCGGCACCCACAGGCTATGTGGGTGCCGCACCGCGATGGCCTTCAGGCGCTGATAACCATCAGGAAGCCAAGGGATTAGTCTTCAACGTGGATGGCCAGGCTGGCGCGATCGGCGATTTCTAAATCGCTGATGTATTCGGCCGGGCCGGTTGGTGCTGGTTCGATCATGTTCCCGGCAAAGAATTCCACGAGCTCTTCGCGCGCATCCAGCGGCACAACACCGGCGACGTATTGATCAGGGCGCACGATGACGATTGCGCCGTCTGTGCTGATGTCACGATCCCGGAAGATATCGCGGCCGTGACCGGCAGCAAAGATCTGGTTGATGTCGATCAGACCGTAGGGTACCTTGACCGGTTTGAACGCAGCAGGCACATCGTATGGTTCAACTTCGGTGTAATCCTGCTGGTAGACCACCTTGGTGTCAAAGATCGCATCGGTATCACCGTTGCCCGGGGTGTAGCGAACGCGTGGTGATGCTGGATCTTCTTGCCACCACTTGGCAAACTCAGCGGTTGGGGTGCCTTCCAATGCAGGAGCCGCCGAGTCGGCGAAAACGTAGACCCGCCAGCGGCCATCGGCCTCGTGGAAGTGGCCCAGGTGACGCCAGCGGTTATCCGAGCGACGGATGACTTCAGCAGATTTGAAGCGTTTGCCCACTGGGAACCCGGCCGCCAGCTCCTGGTGTTCGGTACCCATGGTGATCTGGTTTGTGGTGTATTCGGTCATAAACCCGGCAGGGAATTCGAACGTCTTGGTGTAGAACTCCTCGACCACTGTGGCATCATCGCCCTGGGTGGCCATAATGCTGGACCATTCCTTATCAAAATTGATCAGGTCGTGGGCGACCACTTCACGTTCTTGGGCATAAGTGTGCAGCAGGCTGGCAGGAGCGCGCCCGTCTAAGACCATGCCGAGCTTCCACCCGAGGTTGAACCCGTCTTGCATGGACACGTTCATCCCCTGCCCGGCCTTTGCCGAGTGGGTGTGGCAGGCATCGCCCATAATAAAAGCGTGCGGGGTGCGCGAGTCGCGTTCGCCCTCTGGGACATCGTCAAAACCGGTGGCAACTCGGTGGGCAACCTCATAGACCGACCACCAGGCAACAGATTTCACGTCCAAGGTATAGGGGTGCAGCACCGCATTGGCGGTCGCGATAATGTCCTGGACCGGCGTCGAGCGGATGGTTTTGGCATTGGCATCGGTCACTTCGCCCAAATCAACATACATGCGCACCAGGTAACCACCCTCGCGCGGGATCAGCAGGATGTTGCCCTTGTCGTGCGATTGGATTGAGCACTTGAGCTGAATATCGGGGAAATCGGTGTTGGACATGACGTCAATGACGCCCCAGGCGTGCATCGAGGCGTCACCCTCCAGGCGGTGGCCCAGAGCTTTGCGAACGGTTGAACGAGCGCCGTCGCCGCCAACCAGGTACTTGGCTTTGACCGTGCGCTCTTGACCTTCGCGCTCACCGGCGACGTAGCGGATGGTTGCGGTGACCGGGTACTCAGCGTCCGGATCAATCTGCGCGGTCACAAATTCGACACCGTAGTCGGGGGTCGCTCGACCGGGTGCGCGTTCGGCGTCGCGCAAGAAGTAGTCCAAAATGCGCGACTGGTTCACGTAGATGTGGGGGAATTCGGAGATCCCGGTGGCATCATCGGGGCTGCGCGAGGAACGCACAATATTGGCAGGGTTTTCTGGATCTGGTGCCCAAAACGCCATTTCCACGTTGCGGTAAGACTCCTGAATCACTTCTTCAGCGAAGCCAAAAGCCTGGAAAGTCTCAACCGAGCGGGCCTGAATACCGTCGGCCTGACCGACGGCCAGGCGCCCGGGACGTTTTTCAATTGCACGCACATTCACCGAGGGGAAACGCGATAGCTGTGCCAGCACGACGGCTGCGGCGGGCCCGGTACCCACAATGAGGACATCCATTTCGTCTGGAATCTCAGCCGAGCGGTCGATGCCGAACCCGGCGGCGGGTTTGATACGCGGGTCGTGTGAGTCATAACCCCGATAGTGAAACTGCATGGAGCACCTTCCTTGTGAACACTGGCGCGGCCTCTTGCCGCCCTAGACGGGCTTGCACCCAACCCCCAGAGTCTCTATAGTTGAGACACAATTCTATATATAGATACAAGAATAACCCTGTGACGTCGAACGCGCAACATTTTTTGAGGATGACATCATGACCAGCACTGCCAAACAGGCTACGGGTGGTTCCCAAACCCTGGCCCGCGGCCTGCACGCCCTGGCGCTAATCGGTGAATCGAATACCCCTTTAACGGTCCCAGAAGTTGCCGAACGCCTGGGCATTCACCGTTCGATGGCCTATCGGTTAGTGCGGACCTTAGAAGACTTTGGTTTTGTTGAACGCGATCCCACCGGTCGTCTTGAAATTGGGGTGCGCATGGCCACCCTGACCCGCAGCATCGCCCGCGACCTACAGGCCGCTGCCAATCCAGAACTCGTCGCTTTAGCCAACGCGCTGGGTATGACCGCCTTTATTGTGGCCTACGACGGCGAAGAAGCCGTCACCCTGCTGGCGGTGGAACCTCAGCACACTGTCACCACGGTTGCCCAACGCCCAGGCAGCCGCCACCCGATTGATCACGGCGCCCCTGGCCGGGTGATCCAGTCCCAGCTAAAACCCGAGGAATTCCCAGCCAAACGCTATGAATTCAGTCAGGATGAAGTCTTCACTGGGCTGTCTTCTGTGGCAGTGCCCCTGCGCACCGCCGACGAGCGCCCAGCGTCGCTAGCGATTTTGTATGTCATGAGTGAGCTTGCCGTCGACGACGTCGCGGACAAACTTCTCGAGTCAGCTCGCCGTATCGAAAGCTTACTGGCCACCCACTAGGCATCAGACACAATTGCCAGCAGGTCGACTTGGGTCAGCGCACCATCGTGCCCTCCCCCTAGTGCTGACCCTGTCGCACCGCAACAAAGAGCGCATCAGCTTCGGCACACAGCGTCTGGCCGTGCAGCAACTGCGCGACAATGAATCGTTTGCGCCCCTCGATCGACTCAACGCGGGCGTGCAGCTCAAGACGCTGCTCTACCGGAGCAACATGACGATACTGCGTATTCAAATAGGCCGTACGGCATGGGATACCTTGCAGACCGGCGGCCATACGGCCCATCAAGGTGTCAAAAATCAGCGAGACCACCCCACCGTGCATCGCCTGGTTCATACCCATGGCAAACTGACCTGGGACAAAGTGGGCGTGCAGTGCGTCGTCGTCAAAATGATCCACCACTAACGGCGGCAATAATGCCTGCGACTCCCCACTTCCGAAATCTCCGAGCGCATAGAGCCGTTCATGCTCGGGCACCGCGGAAGAGGCCAGCAGCTCGATGAGCTCAGCCAGTTTGGCCTGAATCTGACGCGCCTGCGCCGTCTCCGGATTGGCCGCTACCAAGGTGTCCTGAAACACCCCGACCTGAGCCATCATGTCCAGGTAAGCTGCCGCCTGCTCGGTGTGCGGAAACGGACGACGACGATGCTCGGTCATCTCAATGGCATCCATGCGCTGCGATGTGGTCATGGCACCAGGGTAACAAGCAATACCAGACATTGAGCTTGGATACAGATTTCGTCACTACGATATTGACCGTAGTGTCATGAAATCTTTCAAAAGATACCAATTGATATCTGCACCGCTTCAGGATGAGGAGTCCAACATGAAAATTGATGCCTACGTCGTCGAACAAATCAATGCGCCATTTGTTCGTGAAACTTTAGAACTTGATGAACCGGGTCCTGGCGAAGTCCTCGTCAAAATCAAGGCTGTTGGCGTCTGCCACACCGACCTGAATACCCAATCCGGCGACATGCCCCTACCTTTACCGGGAGTGTTTGGCCACGAAGGTGCCGGCATCGTCGAAAAGATCGGGGCGGGCGTCACAGAAGTCGAGGTTGGCGACCACGTCATTCTTGGCTGGGCCTACTGCGGCACGTGTCGCAACTGCCGCCGCGGCCAACATCGCTACTGTGAGCGCACCGGCGAAGCACTCTTAGGCGGCCACCGTCTCATCGGACCAAAAGCCGGAGAGTCAGCCTACCGCCGGGAGGATGGCACCCCCATTTCAGGCCATTTCTTTGGTCAATCGTCCTTTGCGAATTACTCATTGACCTTTGCTTCGATGGTCGTCAAGGTGGACAAAGACATCCCCTTTGAACTGCTCGGCCCATTGGCTTGCGGTGTCACCACGGGTGCTGGCGCGGTGTTCAATGCGGCCAACCCGAAACCGGGCGACTCGATTGTTGTTTATGGAACAGGATCCGTCGGGTTGGCAGCGATTATGGCGGCCACGAACACTCCGGCCAATGAGATCATTGCTGTGGATCTGCACGCCTCTCGCCTTGAGGTCGCCAAAGAGCTCGGTGCAACCCACGTCATCAATTCCAGCTCCACCGACGCGCCCGCCGAAATCCAGCGGATCCTAGGTCGCCCAGCGGATTTTGCGATCGATTGCACCGGTGTCATCGCGGTGATTGAAGAGGCCGCCGACATCGTTGGCATGCTCGGCACGCTCATCTTGGTTGGTGGGGCGCCTGCTGAAGCTCGCTTCTCCTTAGACCACCTGCGGACCCTGTGGGGCAAGCGGATAGTGGGCACTTTAGGTGGGTCTGGCAACTCCCAGGACCTAATGCCAGCCCTGCTAGGTCTGTATAAGCAAGGACGCTTCCCCATCGATCGCCTGGTCACAACCTACGATTTCGCCGAGCTCGATACGGCCATTGCCGAGGCCACTTCCGGCTCTACAATTAAAGCCGTGCTCACGCTCAACGACTAAACCATGAGCCCTCGAGAAGCGCTCGCGGTGCTTTACGACGGACGTGAATAAGACGAAAGACCAGCTGCCGCCACACATTCAAGCTGTAGTTTCTTATATCTCTAACGCTCCTGCACGTCACAAGAAATTTATTTCTAATCTGAAACACTATACGAACTCTTCGCCGCTCAGTAGGATAAACACCACGAGAGGTTTTCGCAGCCAAACAGGCTACTGTTAGTGCGATGATGTGAAATATGCAAGACGCAGATAACGTTGTTCCTGATGAGAGCGAGCATGATCCCATAGACGGGCTCGCCCAGTTCGTCCAGCGAGTGGAACAAGCACTTGCTCAACAGGACTATGCCCTTGCAACATCCCTTATTGAAGGAAACTTCGCAGCGACTTGGTTTGGTTTTGCACGGGAGCGAGCCGCCGAAATTCTTGAACTCCTGGCATATAAAGTCGGGGACGCGGCACCCCTAACCAACGCTGCTTACAAGATTCTTGTGGCGTCGCATGCCGGGCACACAAACACCCAAGCCCTGCAGGCCACGTTCGATGAAAATGACCCGAAGCAGATGTTTGCCGTGGCGATGTTTCGGATGAGCGATTACCGGATACACGGGATGACTGATCGAGCCCTTGAACAAGCAGATATGCTCGAGAATTACCTGAGCAAAATGCATCCGACCCTCAACGCTCGGGATGGTTTACTTTCACAAACTCCGGTGCAGATCGGCATTACCGCTACCCTGGCCGGAGATTTTTCACGTGCTCTGACATCATTGATGCAGGCACAACTGCGGCCTGCTAACTCATATTTTGTTTTTTTAGAACGCGAAGCACTTGTACAATCGGCCTTGATTCACGCCACATTTGGTAATGCTGCCACAGCAAGCGGTCTGTTGACTCGAGCTACACAGGTTCCACGCACCTCCAGCTGGGTGGAACAACGCATCGATGTCCAAGCAGATTTTGCTGACATTCTGTTGGATCAGGGCGCCGTCGAAGATGCCATCGACCGGTTTGAACTCATTAGCTTGCATGATGTAGGAGAGACGTGGCCATTTTATGTCGTGGTCCTCCATCGTCTACTCGAAGCCGCTGGCTACCATGATGAGCTGGAACATCGTCTGGAGATGCTTGATTCGCTACCATTAGCGAGAAAAGACGGGGAAGGCTTCACCGGCAGCGTGCTTCCACTAAAACGTGCACTCGTAGCACTCAGTGTTGGGCGAGGATCTGAGGCGGTACGTCTCCTGGAGCGCGCTGATCATTCGCTGACTTATACGAAGCTTGTGCGCGCGGCAACCGATATTTATGTGGGGCGTTTGCATCATGCGCTGGAACAGATTAAGGGCTTGCAGAACGCAACGCGTGGCTTCCGGCTGTTGGAGCTTCGAAGACTTTCTGTGCTGGCAGCCGGCCACTATATGTTGGGCAATACTCAAGACAGTATCCGTGCACTGGATCTCGCAGCTCATATGCCACGGGGGCTGAACGCGCATGAGAAGTTACTCTTTGGCCCCGAAATTCAAGAGTTTGCTGAAAAACATGTGCCATTGTGGCCGAATGAATCCAGCGGCAACGCGATCTTCTTACCACGGCTACCAAAACGCGGACACTCTCTAACCGACAGAGAAATTGAAATCCTAGAACACCTGACCTTGGGGCTCACCAGGACAGAGATTGCTGAGCAACTCTTCGTCAGCCTAAGCACAATCAAAACTCAGCTGCAATCGATCTACAGAAAACTTGGAGTATCTTCGGCAGCAGATGCGGTGATTGAGGGCGAACGTCGCGGCATCATCTGACTGACCAAGTCAGGCAAACAGTGCTCCCCACCGGCTTTTAATTGCGACCCTGACGGGACTTGAACCCGCGACCTCCGCCGTGACAGGGCGGCGCGCTAACCAACTGCGCTACAGGGCCATGAGAACCATGACAGCCCTCAAAGCCATTACTGACTTGTACCCCCAACGGGATTCGAACCCGTGCCGCCGCCGTGAAAGGGCGGTGTCCTAGGCCACTAGACGATGGGGGCCTGCCTAACTGCCGCTGGGCGGAGTTAGAACCACAATCATAAAGGTAATAGATGCCAATAATCAAATCATGGCGATGAGTGTTCTTTCGCCGCTCCTAGGGCCACTATCTGTTAGTGCATCCAGTGTTGCATGAACTTCTCTAGGCTTCAGTGTGCACCGTCCAAAAAACCTTTCGGTGGACCTTCGTCTGGACGAGTGATGCAAGGTGAAGCAAATGTATGGGACTCTCAGCAATAACCCGACTTATGACCTTCGGGACACGCACCTACCACGACGTTAGCTACTCGCTAGTATTATCTTGAAGTATCTACACAATGAAGTACGTGAAGAAGAGGGAGGCGTGGTGTCTGATTTGACACGACAAAACCCACATGCCAACACCTCTGCTGCTGATGCACTCGAACTTCTTGCGGATGAAATCGAGCTGAAGCTTGCTAACGAAGACTATGACGCAGCAACTGAAGCTATCAACCGGGACCTCGCCGCGTCCTGGTTTGCTCTACGTCCCTGGCGAGCTATCGAGATCATCCAACTCCTCGGATCAAAGTCCTCTTCGCCCCCGCCCTTGATGAAAGCAGCGCGCAAAGTGCTGGTTGAAGATACTCGAGGAACGATCAGCCCATCTTCAGTATGGTCAGACATCACGATGAGCGACTCGCGTGAGATCTTTCTCTTATGTGTCTTGCGGGTAGCTGACCTTCGGCTCAAAGGTCGAACACGGGAGGCTTTGCAGCAGAGCCTCGAAATGGAAAAATATCTGGGCTTAATGCAACCGCTCCTTGATTCCTATCACGGATGGGCTCTCAATACTGCTGTACAAATCGGGATTTCTGCGATGTTGGCCGGCGATTTCACGCTGGCTTTAACAAGTTTTACTCGGGCCCAAATGCATGTTCCCATCCCCAAGTATGCATTTCTCACTCGGGACGCTCTCGTGAAGTCTGCGCTCATTCACGCGTGTTTTGGGAACTCAATGACAGCCAGATCGCTGATACATCGCGCGGACAGTGTGCCGCGAACTTCTAGTTGGGTTGAAGCTCATATTGATGCGCACCGGGATTTCGCCGAAGTGCTTGTCACATTTGATACCTACGAGCAAGCTCTGGAACGCCTGGATTCAATCAGCCTGCATGATATTGGCGACATGTGGCCATTTTATGTCCTTGCTGTGCACCGAATTTTGGAGGGCGGTGGCTATCACGACCAGCTAAAACACCGCCTCGAGATGTTCGATACCATGCCGCTGCTTCGCATCGATGGGGATGGGTTTCTCGGTAGCATTATCCCGTTAAAGCGCGCCACGATTGCTATGCAGGCTGGTCGGGGAACAGAGGCACAGGGATTCTTAGATCGCGCAGACCAGTCCCTGGCCTTCACCCGCCTGTTTCAGGCGGCGGCCAATATTCATGTAGGCCGAACTCAACAAGCCATCCAACAAGTCTCGCGTCTGCGGGTCGATACCCGCGGCTTTCGCCTCATGGAAGTTCGCAGGTTAGCGATTCTGGCGGCTGCCCAATATCAGTCGGATGAGCACGAGGGATGCATAGCTACCCTCAAACGCGCTGCACAGATGCCACGAGGTTTAACACCGACCGAAGTTCAACTGTTTAGCACCGAAACCCGCGAAATAGCCACGAAGCACGTTCCGAACTGGCCCATCGATAATGACGGCCCCTCCGTATTTCTTACTGGTCTTCCCAAACCTGGGCTGGGCCTGACAGATCGCGAAGTCGAGATCATCCAGTACCTTGCAGATGGTTATACCCGCGCAAAAATGGCAGAAGCGATGTTCATTTCAGTGAACACGCTCAAAACACACCTAAAATCGATCTATAAGAAGCTCGAAGTGTCTAGTGCCGAAGAAGCGGTCGTGGGAGCCCAGCGACGGGGCCTCCTCTAGTTCGATTCGGGCGTGAGCCATTGTGCTAGATGAGTCAGCATCCTCCGCGCTACGTCATGTGCAGCAGATCAGTCGAAAATACGGTGCAACCATGCCTGCCACGCAGCTGCTTCGACACCCCTGCTGCGTTGTTCATTGAAACATCTCATTTTTGGGACCATAGAGATAATTCCGTCGGTGTGCGGACGACGAAATGAGAAGGCTGCTCCTCAATGACCCGGGCTTGTCCCGATTCGGCATACGGATCTGGCGACCAACCGACCTGGCCTTCACGCGTCGCGACCGCTAACCAAACCTGCTCGGGAGCTATAGCTACACTAAAGGAAACACCGGGAAATGGCGTCAGAAAAATAAAAGAACCCCCGCGATGTAGAAGCTACGCGAGGGTTCAGTGGTCCCGACCGGCGTCGATCCGGTGACCTTTCGATTTTCAGTCGAACGCTCTACCAACTGAGCTACAGGACCAAAACTATTTTCAGTTTGTCTGGGAAAAAGAGCCCGTCCTCAGTGGACAGGCTCCTATATCCGCGACCCTGACGGGACTTGAACCCGCGACCTCCGCCGTGACAGGGCGGCGCGCTAACCAACTGCGCTACAGGGCCATGAGAACCATAACAATCCTCAAAGCCATTACTGACTTGTACCCCCAACGGGATTCGAACCCGTGCCGCCGCCGTGAAAGGGCGGTGTCCTAGGCCACTAGACGATGGGGGCCTGACGTTCGCGGAGTTTTGCACTCGCTTGTGCGATCGACCTAGATCATCATAGGCCTAAACGTTTTTCAAAAGCAAATCAGCAGGAACGCCAGCAGAATCAGCACCCTGAGAAAACCCGACTAGCTAGCACAGAAACCCCTGTGCACCTCAGCGCATCAGTCCTTCATAGGCGGACATACCAGCCTGTCAAAACCCATTATGAACGCCGACTGGGAGCCGACGGCTTCCGACGAACCGCGTACAGACAAATCTCAATTTCCAGTGATATTGTGAGATTCAGCACTCTTAGATAGTAGGAGACCTGATGGACAAGCCTGTTATGCCGGAGCTTTCACTGCTAAGCAGCGACAGCGAAGACGACCCGCTTCACGCCCATACACCGACACGGATCGCCGCCGCACTGCGCGAACATATCTGCAAAGGGGCACTCAGCCCCGGCACGAAGCTATCTGAAGAGATGATTGCTGCGGAGTTTGAGGTTTCTCGCAACACGCTGCGCGAAGCATTTACCGTGCTGGCAGGTGAAGATCTTGTCTATAAGGTTCCCAACCGTGGTGTCTTCGTTATCGACCCTGGGCCGCGCGATATTCGAGAGATTTACCAAACCCGACGATTCCTGGAGCCTTCGGCCATCCTCTGGGGCAAGCTCACGCCGGAACTCAGCGAAACATTCAATCGTGTTGCCGACCGCACGCGACGTGGGATCGCACAAGAAGATTTCTCGGCCATAGTAGAGGCCGATCGAAGCTTCCACGTTGCCGTGGTTGCCCTGGCAGGCTCGGATACAATGTCGCAAGCATTGGAGCGTCTGCTAACTCGGCTGCGACTAGCTTTCCACAGCCTACGAATCAGCACCCCCATTCACGGTACTTTCGCACAGCAGAACCTGGCGATCATCACTCGTATCCTGGCCGGCGAACGCATCGAAGCTTCACGTGGACTCCACCGCTACCTCGGCTTGGCTGAAAACATGATCATGCAGTATGTCACTGGTGCCGCGCAACCGGCGACCGACCGCAAACAGCCTGCAGATCCCCTCAACAATGGACGAGAGATCCACCCAAAACTCATCCAGGAATAAGCGTTACAAATAGGTCACGTGGCGTCTGAAACGATCTCGTTTCAGACGCCATTTTTTGCATGTCAAGCACCAAACCCATTTTCTGTGAAACAAATTGAAAAATCGACGATTCCTCAAGGATCCTGATGATTACAGGCGTGTCGCGATAATTACACCGTTGTGATTCATGTGTACCTACGTGCCAGGTGTTGCAGTTGTGACAACTGTGCGGATAAAGTCATGGCTTGTGGTCACGATGGTTATAACAAAACCATAAAACTGGACTAGCCACAGAATGAGGAAGAATCGTGAAATCACGAAGTGTGAAAGGGGCAGCCGCCGGCGTCGCCCTGGTTACGGTCGCAGCAATGTCTGCCACCGCAATGCCACAGATCTTCTCAGAATCCGACACAGTTTTCGCCAAATCGACTCACGAGCCAGAAGCTACACTCACCGAGGTACCTGATCTTCCAGATAAGACGACGATCGCGAAGGCGAAGGAAAATCCTGATGCCCAAGCGAAGTTGCGCGAAGACCTAAAGAAGATCCTCGACAAGAGCAACCAGCGTTTGGCCGATGCCGAAGGTGAGACGCTTTCTGCAAACGAAAAAGCTCGCGAACTTGGCGAGGCCGCAGCAGAAGCTCGTCGTGAAGCTGAGACAGCTGCTCAGCAAGCGCAACTTGCAGCCGAAGAACATGAACTCGCTCAGGAAGAAGCTGGGGAAGCCGTTGCGGACATGTATCGCAACGGAAGCTTGACGACTGAAGAGTTCCTGTTGGGCGACGAAGATGCGCTGGCACAGGACGCGACCGAACAGCAACTGGCCAATTCATTAGCCGGTGACGTCGGGACAGCTCAGCAGAACCAGAACGCAGCAAAGCACCTTGAAGGCGAAGCCACTAATAAGTCAGAGGCCGCCGAGGAAGCTGCGAAAAAGGCTCAAGAAAAGGCCGAGGAAGAAGAGCGTAAAAAGCGCGAAGAACAAGAGCGCTTGGAACGCCTGGAACAACAACGTCTAGAAGCTGCAGCTGAAGCCCAGAGACTTCGGGAGGAAACCGCTGCAGCTCTTGCCGCCAGCGGCTCTGATGAGACCGTAGATGATCTTGATAACGAAGTTCGCCAAGAGTACGCTGCGCAGAACAACGGTGGCGAGGTTCCAACCCCGTCGACATCAGCAACCAGCACTGAGCAAGCTCAGCAAGCACCGGTGACGCCGACCGAAGAACCGACCCCAGAGGCTTCGCCAACGCCGTCGTCGACACCAACGCAAACCGCAACGCAATCGTCGGCGCCAACTGCGACGTCGTCACCGACGCAACGTGCTGCACAAACACCTCCTGCCACTCAAACGCCGACAGCGACTCGTTCAGCTACGCCAACTCCGACACCTACACCTACTCCAACTCAGACGCGGACGTCGACACCTACGCCGACGCCGACGAAGACTCAGGCACCAAAACCGAAGCCAGCACCACAACAGGTCACAGCTGCTTCGGCCGGTTCCAACATGTCGGCTGCGGTCAACTGGGCGGTCAATAAGACCAATGAAGCCGGTACCTCGTACGTATGGGGCGGGAACGGGCCGAAAGGTTATGACTGCTCAGGTTTCACGTCTGCAGCATTCGCTCAGTCTGGGAAGTCGCTGCCACGCCAGTCGAAGGCACAGTATGGTGCTGCTAAGCAGTACGTTTCGTTGAATAACCTGCGTCCTGGTGACTTGGTGTTCTGGTCAAATAACGGCCAACAATCCGGTGTTTACCACGTGGCGATCTACATCGGTAACGGCCAGATCGCCCACGCCCGTAACCCATCGACCGGTATCACGGTCACCGGGTTGCACTACTCGCCATACAACATGATGTCCGTTGGTGGCCGGTACTAATTTCTAGGATCCTCGAAGGGTTCGGAGTCCGGGGAAGTTCTCCGGACCCTTGGAGGTAATAATTCAATAGCACGACAACTGAGGGCCTGCACACCGTTTGGTATGCAGGCCCTCAGTCTTTGTAGTCAAGGCGTTATTCTTGTGGGTCCTGGTTGATCATCGGCCCGAACTCGGGACGATCGTGCAGGCGCGGATCGTCGTGGTACGGCACGATCATGACGGGCCCACGGGCGTGGGCTGCAATGCCCTGCGATGTTGACCCCAGCAGCGCTCCGGTGAAGCCACCCAACCCGCGCGTCCCGACGACGGTGAGGCGGGCGGATTCGGATTCGGCGACGACCGCATCGACGGGCACCCCGTCGATAACTTCAGCTTCAATATTTAGGTCCGGGAAGTGGGATTGCAGCCATTCCACACCGGCGTTGAGCTTGTCGCGCAGTTCATCAAACATCGCGCGTTCATCCACCGTGGAGGGCAACCACTCCACAGCTGAGGAAACCGGAGCCATCGCGGTGATGACCTTCAAGCGACACGATGGACTGCGGCGAACGGTTTCTTCGGCAGCGCGCAGCATGGCAACACGGCCTTGTTCGGAACCATCAGAGGCGACGACCACCGGCGTATCGGTGCTGGCGCGAGACGCTTCGGCACCGCGTGGTACCAGCACGACCGGGCACTTAGCGTGTGCTGGTAAGCCGCGAGATACCGAGCCGACCAACAGGCCCAAGAAGCCGCCGCGGCCACGCGGACCGGCGACCAGTAGTTCGGCGTCGTGAGAATAATCCACGAGCACCGTGCCGGGATCCCCGAGCTCAACGTTGCAGCGGATCTCAACGCCTTCGGTGTCGCCGAGTTCGGCTTTGGTAGCTTCGAGAATCTGTCGGCACGATTGAGCCAGCGCGGAGTCCTCGTGGCCTCCGGTGGCAGCATCCACCGCTACCGATGGGAAGATCGGCAGGGTGTAAGCCGAAACCATGGTCAGTGGTGCACTAATACGTTTGGCTTCGCGCAGCGCCCAGACGGCAGCTGCCAGTGACCGTTTGGAGCCGTCCACCCCGACGACGACGCCGTGTTTTTTCTTGGTGGGGTTTACAGGCAGTTCCGTGTCTGCGTTCACCTTGTTGGCTGGGTCATGAAATTGTTCGGTCATGGCGGTTCCCTCCGTACGGTCATCTCGCTTCCACGGTTCGGATGCGAAGTTCCTGTTTCCATTCTAGCGCCGAAGTCGGGTGTGACTCAGCCCTCTAGGGTGTCTCGTGTTGTCGTAGCAGCGGTGTTAGCGACGGCGGCGTACCAGCGATGAAATTGGTGGTGGCCACACCAAACTTTGCTTGAGCCGGGAGTGGTTCGGCACGCAGAGCTGCGGTGAAGGCGTCCATGCCTCCCAGCTCAGGGATAGCTAACGGGGTGTGGGTGCCGACCATGACAATATTGCCGCGGCGGCGACCTTTAAACATGGTCGCATCCGAGATCAGGGTGACGTGTTCAAATGCTTGTGCCAGAGCGGCCGCTTCTTCGCGTGCCGGGTGCAGATTCGGTGAACCACCATAGTTGATGATGTAGGCGCCCTGGGGACCGACGGCGCTGGCGGCTCGTTCGGCGGCTTCCAGTCCGGTCAGGTGCATCGGTGTGATGTGGTCACCGCGGGTCGTGCCAATGAAGACGTCGCGGATGATGACGTCCCAGCTGTCGGGTCGGGTTTCGGCCAGCACCTGGCCGGCTTCAGCCACACGCATCTTGACGATTGGAGCGCGCGGAAGCCCAAAATTATTACGCGCCAGTTCGGTAAGTTTCGCGTCCATCTCGACCGTGGTGTGCCGCGAGTTCGGGTAGCGATCCGCACCCCAACGGGCCAGTGTCGCTCCGGCACCGCCTAAGTGCAAGAACCGCAGACGGGCTTCTTGTGGGTAGCGAAAACCTATCGCGATGGCGATCCAGCGCATGTACTCAAAGCCCAGCCGCTGCGGCTCATCCGGGATCATCTGGGAGGATTGCACACCGTTGAGTAACAATTCCCAGGCACCCGGGGTGAATGGGTCGGGCCGAATTTCCGCGGTGCCCGAATCGATCTCATAGATCCCTGGTTCAATATTCACCGCAGACTGTTTCTGGTTGCGCTGCTGTTTCGTCATGATCGCACCATAGCCTGACGCGCCACCCCGTGCCACGGTGCCACTGCCGGGTCGACCGGTTCTCCAAGGTCTGCAAACCCGGCAGCGCGCAAACTCTGGACCACCGCAGGCGCATGGCCAGAAACCCAGGTGAGCGCCGGAACGTCCCCGACCGCCTGGTCAACCAGGGCCTTGCCGATCGCGGCGGCAGCGTCGTCGGCCAGATAAAAATACCGGATCTCCCGGACGTCGCCCAGGCTATAGAGCTCGACGAACTCGGCGGTGTGCTCGCTGTATTTGGTGGTGGCCAGAATGGTTCCGATGATCCGGTCGCGCAGGTCCTCGGCGATCCAGATCTTGTCACCTTTGGCAATCCGCGATTGCCAAAACTTCACCTGTTCATCGGTTGTGGCCTCAGCCTGCGCGAAAAACCCCTCGTCTTTCAAGCGGCCGTACATTGCCCGCCAGGCGCGGTGCTTGAACTCCACCAGCGCCCGAGCATCAGCCGCCGCGGCATCACGCAGATAATACTGTGCGCCGGTTTCGGTGGTGGCTTTGCGGTTGAACGGCCAAATCACTGGGTGCGACCATCTAACAGGTCGTGCACACGGTCAATCTTGGCGTCGAGCTGACCGTCGGATTTGGCCGGGCGAATGTCGGCCTTCATGGTAATCGAGATGCGCGCGCCGTAGGGTTCCACGGCGTCGACACACCGCTTCAGTACGCCCATGACCTCATCCCAGTCACCTTCAATCTCGGTGAACATCGACGACAACCGGTGCGGCAACCCTGAAGCGCGTACGACGTCGTAGGCGGCAGCCACCGCGCGGGCCACCGAGCCGGTCGCGGCGTCCTCGGGACTATTGGCGGCCGCGTGTTCGCCGAGAGTACCGATACCTGCTACAGAAATAGAAAAAGCGAGAATCATGTTTCCATCGTAACTGTATCCAGAGCCTCGCAGGCCGCTCTGAAAACCCGATGGTATTAATCTGCAGTGTGCGTGCCCTTGCGAAAATTCTGCGTGATTCTCTCCTGAAGCTGATAACGACCAGTGTGAGACTGTCGCACCATCTAAATGAAAGTATCTACGCAACGACCTACCCATTAGAACGCAAAAGACATGCTGATCGTCAGAAATACGAAAACCCGCCTATTCGAGAGGAATAGGCGGGTTCTCGCTCGCTTTATATAGCGTTCGGATTGAAATAAACCAAACGAGATGCTCGGTAAAAAATTTTATAGAGATCGCATTCTCATGCAGGCATTTGATCTAGATGCAGGGCGTTGTGCATAAGTCTCCGAGCGCGACCTGCGAAGTAGTTAGCGTGAGTGATTTTCACAGTCTCGAGAGAGTCTGAGCCGACTAACACGATATCGATCGCGTTATTATTTGCGTACGCTTTTTCCATTTCTGAGTATGCTTCAGTAGCTCGTTCAACGTCACGCCCAAATTCCTGAGCGGCGATAAGCTCATCTTTGGCGTGATCAAAAACTAATAAGAAATGTTGAATAGCAGCGGACATTTTTATGAGGTTGTGAGGCAGAGGTGTATTAGTCTCCCGAAACCAGTAAATGTCGGAGACAGCCCGGAGAAAATCAAACATTGGACCTTCTCCGTCTTGTTTAAAATTCATCCCCAACTCGTGGGAGAAGCCCTCTACTGTCTCCGCCCAAATGTGCATAGATTGTGTCCGGATCTGTACTTCAATTGGCAAATCGTTCGAGGAACGAACAACTAAGTGATGAGCCCTATAACCGGACCCCGAGGTTTATCTACATAGTCATCGTGATGGATAACCCGTGACCCGAGTCGATCCACCACTGTATCAACCAACTGTTGAAGGCCAACAAGATCAGAAACGACCGCGCGACAACCGCCGATATCTTGCATTCGATCTAAGCTCAAAGTAGTCTCGCGATTTTTTAGTTTGTCGATAATCGTCGACTTCTTCTTGAGCCGTTGAGTCACCTCTGCTTCAACGCGTGCATGCTCCGCATATCGGCGTATCGCCATGTTAGTCGTTCCGATCGGCCTACTAAACTGCGCTCGATAACTTCGAATGACCTTTTCAACTACCCGTGCATCTTCGGCGCTACCTTCACCACGGTCGAGTCTTCGAACTTTGGTACCAACCTTCTTAACCTGTTTACGCGAAGGCATTTCCAAATTTTAGCTCCCGCCAGTCGATACACCGCTTCAGAGCAAGGCTATAGCTTCCCATCGTAAACATGAACCAGGCACACGACTATAGTTGGTGAGGGTGCACCCACCCGTTGAGTTGAAAGGCACGTGAGCATGGCCCAAGGTATTTACATCACCACGACGACGATGCGAGCCGGTAAAACCCTGGTCTCGATGGGACTGGCTGACGCGCTGAACCGGCACGCCGGCCGGGTCGGGTACTTCCGCCCGATCGTTCCCGGCGACGACGTGCACTCCGATTCGATGGTCCAGTTGATGCGCGAGACTTTTGAGCTGGATGCAACCGCAGCCACCGGCGGAGTCACCGACGCGTATGCCAGGGCGATGATTACCTCGGGCAAACAAGACGAGCTCTACGCCGAACTCGTGGTCGCCTATGAGACTGTGGCCGCTAATGTCAACGCGGTGGTCATTGAGGGCACTGACCTGCTCAATGGCGATACCGGGTTTGAACGAGAAATCGACACGGATCTTGCCCTGCACTTCAACGCGCCCGTGCTCGCCGTCGTCTCGGCTCAAGGGCTGACCGCCCAAGAAGCCTCCGAAGCCGTCGAGTTGACCCGGTCGAATCTGCGCGACGCCGGCTCCGAACTGCTGTCCATTGTGGTCAACCGCGCCGAACCCGCGCTGCTGGATGAAATGGCCACGACCATCAAACCGGGAACTAACCAGCGCAAGGTGTACATCATCCCCGAGCTCGAGGAGCTGCGCCACCCAACCGTCGGGGAGGTCGCCTCGGCCCTGAGCCTGGACTGGGTCGCAGGCTCCGAGCAGCTGGACCGTGACGTGTCCGAGGTCAAGGCCGTCTCGATGGAGGGTGGTAACTTCTTACAAGTCCTCAACGACGGCGCACTGGTGATTGTTTCGGGGGATCGTTCCGATGCGATCCTGGCGACCCTGGCCGCTGCCCGCACCGCCGACTTCCCGGTCCCGGCCGGCATGATTTTAACCAACGGGATCGAGCCCAATCCGATGATCCAGCGGCTGTACTCAGATGCGCCGTTCCCGGTGTTCGTGTCATTTTCGGATACCTTCACGATGGCTCGCGCGGTCGCCGCCGTCCCGTCGAGTCTCTCAGCTGCCCAACCTCGTAAGACCGCAGCGGTGTTGGGTGCTTGGAATAGCCACGTTGATGAAAACGAATTACTGTCGCGTATCGAATTGGCCCGGCCCACTGCGATGACCCCGGTGCGGTTTTTGCACCAGCTGACCGCGCGTGCCTCGGCAGACCGCAAACGCATTGTGCTGCCAGAGGGCCAGGACGAGCGGATCCTGCGCGCCGCCGAAATTCTGCGCCGTCGCGGCGTCTGTGATCTCACGATCCTGGGCGACATCGACGACATCCAGCAAACCGCCGCCAAGCTCGGTGTGGACCTGACGGGGATCGATCTGATCAACCCGGCCGAATCCCCTGACCGGGAGCCCTACGCCCAGGCCTATGCTGAAGCCCGCGCACACCGCGGTGTGAAAATCGATTTTGCGCGTGAGATGATGCTGGATCCGGCCTATTTTGGCACGATGATGGTCCAGCAGGGCCACGTCGATGGCATGGTCTCGGGTGCCGTGAATACCACTGCGCACACGATCCGCCCGGCACTGGAGTTTGTGAAAACCAAACCCGGCACCAAAATCGTCTCCTCGGTGTTCTTCATGCTGCTGCCCGACCGTGCTCTGGTCTACGGGGACTGTGCGGTCAACACCGACCCGAATGCCGAACAGCTCGCCGATATCGCTGCCGCGTCAGCCGCCACCGCAGCACAGTTCGGGGTTGAACCGCGCGTAGCCATGCTGTCGTATTCGACCGGTGATTCGGGCTCGGGTGAAGCCGTGGACAAGGTCCGCGAAGCGACCCAGCTGGTCAAGGCCGCAAACCCGGAACTCAAAGTCGACGGCCCGTTGCAGTACGACGCAGCCGTTTCGGCTTCGGTCGCAGCCTCCAAGATGCCCGACTCCGAGGTCGCCGGCAATGCCACCGTGTTCATCTTCCCGGACCTGAACACCGGCAACAACACGTATAAGGCCGTGCAACAGTCGGCCGGTGCGGTTGCCGTCGGACCGGTCTTACAGGGTCTGAATAAACCGGTCAACGACCTCTCGCGCGGCACTACGGTGGATGACATCGTCAACACCGTGGCCATCACCGCCATCCAAGCACAAGCCAACTAGCCCACGCACTCAAAGGAAGCCATCATGCTCATTCTGGTGATCAACTCGGGTTCCTCCTCGCTGAAATACCAGTTGCGGGAACTCAACGACGACGGCACCGACGCCGCCGAGCCTATCCAGGCGTCCGGGCTCATTGAACGCATCGGGGTGCCCGGTGCCGAAATTGCCAACCACACCGAGGCGCTCGATATTGTGGCCAAGGAGCTTGATGAAGTGCTCAACGGGCGCACGATCGATGCGACCGGGCACCGCGTGGTCCACGGCGGTGAACGCTTCAAGGCACCGGCGTTAGTGGATGCCGAAGTCATCCGAGCAATCGACCGGCTGGCACCGCTCGCTCCACTGCACAACCCGCCCGCGACTGAGGGCCTGCGCGCTCTGAGCACCAAATGGCCCGAGATGCCCCAGGTCGTCATCTTCGACACCTCGTTCCACCAGACGATGCCACCGCAGGCCTGGCGGTATGCGGTACCAAACTCGTGGTACACCGACTATGGCATCCGCCGCTACGGGTTCCACGGCACCAGCCACGATTTGGTCACCGGCAAAACCGCCGAGCTGCTGGGCGTGCCCCGCAAGGACTTCACCGGGATCATCCTGCACCTTGGCAACGGGGCATCAGCTACTGCAATCAAACACGGCAGATCCGTGGATACGTCAATGGGCTATACTCCCCTAGCCGGGTTAGTCATGGGAACTCGCTCGGGCGATGTTGACCCGTCAATCATCTCGCATTTAGGCACCTCGCACGGCTTTACTGCTCAAGCGATCGACCGTGTGCTCAACCACGAGTCTGGCCTCCTCGGGATGACCGGTCATGCCGATATGCGCCAAGTGTTAGAGTCTGCTGAGGCTGGGCAGCGCGAAGCTCAAGTGGCCCTCGAGGTGACCACCTATCGGTTGGCGAAATATATTGGTGGCTATCATGTTGCCATCGATGGTGCGCAAGCCATCACGTTTACCGCCGGGATCGGCGAGAATTCGGCACCCTTCCGGGCCCGAGTGTTAGATCGTCTTGGCGTGCTGGGCATCAAATACGATCCCGCGCTCAACGAGTCACCCTCCGATGACTCGCGATTGATCTCCACTACAGACTCAGCAATCGCCGTGGCCGTGGTGCCAACCGATGAGGAAATGGCCATCGCCCAGGAAACCTTCCACATGGTCAATAATGCCAACGCATGGGGGCGAGGCGTCGGAGTCTAGGCTCTTGCAACCGCGGAAGCGGTAGTCGTTAGCTACTCAACACTTGCGGGGAAAGCTGCTTAATTTGGGCTTGAGCCCAAGTCTGTTGCCGTTGAGTTTCTGGTTGGCACTGCGTGACGACTGACAACAGGTCAGATTGCTGCAAAGCCTTGGCGCCTTGTGAGAGCATCGTCCACTGCACGGCGATCCCGCTGGCTGTCATGTGGATTGTGCGTAAGTCCCATAACAACGCAAGTCCGGACGGATTATCGATACCCAACGACTCGCTGTGGGTGTGTTGTTCAGCGTGTTTGGATGCTCTGGCATCTGACGTCTCAGCTTGCAATGCTTCCCCATAATCTGTCGCAATCTCTGCAAGCTTCGCAATATGATTTCGCGACCATTGCGCCAGGTCCTTCGCGACGTGGTGAACCTCGGGCTCTGTCACATAGCGTGCAGATAGCTGCAGCAGGTCGTGGTATAAGTTCATTTCGGATCGATGTATTGACACTAATACCGGGCCGATCTTCATCTGGATCCCTCCTTCATCCCGGCTGGAACCGAGGTACCAGCAGCGGAGCTTACCCGTCGGATGGCAGCCGCTGCGGTTTTAAATATTGGTTGTTTCGATGCAGGGTCCCAGTCTGTCAGCGTCAGCTCGTTGGCTGCCCGACCCGGGCCATCTGGTGCGCTCCCGGTGGTATCCCAATACCCATAATGAAATGGCAAAAATATTACACCGGACCGGATATCGGTGATCCGGGCCTTCGCCTGGACCAGCCCGCGCGGTGTCGTAATTTCTGTGAGGTCACCATCTTGAATGCCCGCCGACCTCGCATCGGCTGTGCTGAGTTCTACCCATACTTCCGGGGCCGCATGATTAAGCTCGGGAGCACGGCCTGTCTTGGTTCGGGTATGGAAATGATAAATCGTGCGCCCGGTGATCAATTGAAAGGGGTATTCCTCGCTCGGTAGTTCGTGGGGTGGAATGTACTCGGCAGCGCGTAGGATCGCTTTGGCGTCCGGGTTCATCGCCCGATATTCGGTCGCGGTCACGGGAGCGCCGGTCTCAAGATCTCGCCCGTAGGATTCGCAATAGTCAGGGTCACTAAAAAACGCGCCGTCTCGATATAACCGCTCGGTGCCGTCGGGGTTATCTTCCGTACATGGCCATTGGATCCCCGATCCCCTGCGGAGCTTGTCATAGGTGATCCCGGTGTAGTCACATGGGCGACCCCGAGAGCATGCTTTCCACGCTTCAAACGCACTTTCCGGGTCAGACCAGGAAATTAACGGTCCACCGTCTTTGTCTCGTAGGTCAAGCCGTCGAGCATAGTCGATGAAGATCTCGAGATCGGGTTTGGCCTCACCTGGTGGTTCAACGGCCTTGTCTGAGATGTGCACCGTGCGATCCACGTTGGTGAAGGTGCCGGTCTTCTCGCCCCAGGTCGCGGCTGGTAACACCACATCTGCTAGCTGTGCGGTTTCGGTTAAGAAAATATCCTGGACGATCAACTGAAGATCGTCCTTGGATAACAGCGCACGGATCCGAGCCAGTTCGGGCAACGAGACCGCCGGGTTCGTCCCGCTCACCCACAACTGGCGGATCGAACCTTCTTCGACATAACGCATCATCTGCATCAGGTGCGTCGGCGCAGAATAGTGCGGGATGTCGTCCGGGTTGACGTTCCACACGCGAGCAAGGTCTGCGATATGGTCGGGGTTGTTCCAGTTCCGGAAGCCGGGGAGATCCCCGTCTGCACCGCATTCGCGAGTGTTCTGGGCGGTGGGCTGGCCATTCATTTGAAATATGCCACACCCGGGCTTGCCCAGCATCCCGCGGACTAAGTTGAGGTTATTGACCTGCACGGCGGCCGCAGTGGCCTGATGCGACTGATAGAACCCCTGCAAGACAGTCGATAACAGCCGTTGTGCGTGACCCAAGATTCGGGCTGCTTCCCGAATCTGTCCCACTGGAACATCACAGATTTCTGCGGCGCGTTCCGGCGGATACTCCTTCACGACCTTCGCCAGGTCATCAAAACCGATGACGTGTGCATCAATGTAGTCCCGGTCGATCCACCCATTGGTGATAATTTCGTGCAATAGTGCATTCATCAACGCAACATTCGTGCCCGGGCGCGGTGCCAGGTGCACCGTGGCATGGCGTGCCACCGGAGTGGGTCGAGGATCAACACAGATGATCTGTGGCGGGTCATCACCAGCGAGTCGATCCAACATCCTCATCCACAAGACACTTTGCGTTTCGGCAACATTGTGCCCAAACAGCGCGATCACATCGGCATGATCAACATCGGTATATGATCCGGGTTGACCGTCGCTTGCGAAAGATTCCTTCAGAGCAGCTGCAGCGGTGGCCGTGCACAGCCGGGTGTTGCCATCCAGATGCTTGGTACCGATGCCGCCGTGGGCAATGGTTGCCAGGGTGTAGTACTCCTCAGCGAATAACTGGCCGGTCGTATGAAAGCCCACCGCGCTGGGACCCTGTTCCTCAAGTAACCGCCGGGTGGTATCGACAATCCGCGTCATGGCGGTTTCCCAGTCAGTTTCCACCAGGGTGCCGTTTTCACGAATCAACGGGGTGGTCAACCGGTCTTTGGACTCATTGGCCTGCCACCCATATACATCTTTGGTATCGAGCCTGCCGTGGTTGACTCGGTCCACGGCCCGACCACGCACTCCCACTATGCGTTCATCTTTGACGGCAATGTCTAAAGCGTCGCCGTTGGAATGCAGAATTGAAGCCGATTGGACCCATCGATCCACATCGTGTTCTGTTAATCCTTCAGCCAGGTGAGTATCGACCCGAACGGGCCAAGCTGTCCCAGCGGCATACGGGGTGCGCGCACCCCACACGTCTGTAATACGGTTATTGTTCATCGTGATCCTTTTCCCGTCCTGGTCAGGTAACCGGTTGGTTGGTGAGAATCAGCTAGCTTTCTTCTTTGAAGTCGAACGCTTCGAGTCGGACTTCTTCTCCGAGCTGGCCGACTTCTTGGATCCAGATTTCTTCGACTCTCGTGATTTGCTCACTGACTGTCGCAGGGCCTCCATCAGGTCCACAACTTCGCCGCCAGCATCGTCATCCTCGTCCTCATCGGGGAAGGTTTCTTCGAGATCGAGGGCGTCGCCGGCTTCGATCTTCGCATCGATCAGCTTGCGTAGTTCGACCTGATAGTCGTCTTCAAACTCTTCTGGCTCGAAATCCTGTGAATACGACTCCACCAGGGTGGCGGCCATTTCGAGTTCTTTCTTCCCAATTTTGGCCTTGGAGTTGACCCCTTTGAAATCAACGTCGCGGATCTCATCGGCCCAGCGCAGGGTTTGGATCATGAGCATTTTGCCGCACGTGCGCAAGATCGCCAGCCGGGTACGGGTACGCAGCGTGATTTTGACGATCGCCGTCCGGTCGGTGTCGTCCAGGGTTTGGCGCAGCAGCAAATAGGCTTTGGGCGTCTTAGACGTGGGCTCGAGGAAATAGGATTTCTCCAGCATGATCGAATCGATCTGATCAGACGGAACGAATTGCAGTACCTCAATGTCGTCGTCATCCTCGGCGGGCAACGCCTCGATATCGTCCTTGGTGATGATCACGCGGTGGTCGCCGTCGTCATAGGCCTTTTCGATTTCTGAGTACTCAACGACCTCACCGCATTCCTCGCATTTGCGCTGATACCGGATGCGGCCACCGTCTTTGTCATGCACCTGGTGCATGTCGACGTCGTGGCTCTCGGTTGCCGAGTACAACTTCACGGGCACGTTGACGAGTCCAAAGGCGATGGATCCAGACCAGATTGCTCTCATGGCCCCCATTAAAACCTACCTATCGGGCCCTGGCTAGGGGTGGAAATCGCCATCGTCGCGGTCTAGGCGCAGCCGGGGTGGCTCCGGTAGCATGCACGCAACAGGAGGATTGTGCATGTCCCGCGATGAACAGAAAGTCTCGATTGATGGCCATCGGTTGACCCTCACGAATCTCGAGAAAGTCTACTACCCGGAAACCGGTACGACCAAGGGTGAAGTCTTGGACTATTACGCCCGGATCGCGTCGATCTTTATTCGGCATGCGGCCGATCGGATTGCCACCCGCAAGCGCTGGGTTGACGGCGTCGGTACCCCTGAGCAACCCGGCAAAATGTTCTTCGAAAAGGATCTGCCGGAGCATGCGCCGTCGTGGCTTGCCACCCACGAGATTGAACACAGCACCGGCACCAAGCACTATCCGCTGGTCCAAGATCAAGCGACGCTAATGTATCTGGCCCAGCTGGGGTCGCTTGAGATTCATATCCCCCAGTGGCGTGTGCTGTCGAAGGGCGATCCCGGCACGATTACCTCGGATACCCGGTACCCTGACCGGATGGTGTTTGACCTCGACCCGGGCGAGGGCCGCGGACTGGCCGACTGTATCGAGGTGGCCCACATGGTGCGCGAGCTGCTCAACGGGATGGGCCTGGATGCTTACCCGTTGACTAGTGGGTCCAAGGGCGTGCACATGTACGCGCCGCTGGATGGTTCGGCGACTAGCCAGCAGGTCTCCGATGTCGCCAAAGAACTCGCGCGCAGCCTGGCGGCCGATCATCCCGGGCTGATTGTCTCGAAGATGAAGAAAACGCTACGCAAGAATAAGGTATTCATCGACTGGTCGCAGAACTCGGCATCCAAAACCACGGTCGCACCGTATTCACTGCGCGGCAGATTCACCCCAACGGTCGCCGCTCCGAGAACCTGGGACGAGCTGGCTGACCCAGCGACTGTTGAACATCTGCGCTTCGAAGAGGTCCTGGAACGACTCGACGATCTTGGCGACCTGCTGGAACCCTTAGCGCAGAGCGCCGGAGCCGCAGATGCGGCGTCCATAACTGATGCCGATCCGGACGAAGCACCGCAGGATCGGCTAACCACCTACCGGTCGATGCGTGACCCAAAGAAAACGCCCGAACCGGTACCGGATCGTCACGGCACCACCGGCGACGAACGCATCTTCGTGATCCAAGAACATCACGCGCGCCGACTGCACTGGGATTTTCGTTTGGAACACGAAGGCGTCTTAGTGTCCTGGGCACTGCCCAAAGGTCCACCGACCGATCCAGACCGCAACCATCTCGCCATCCAGACCGAAGATCACCCGATGGAATATGCCAGTTTCGAAGGCACCATCCCCAAGGGCGAATACGGTGGCGGTGAGGTCACCATCTGGGATTCGGGCACCTATGAACTAAAAAAATGGCGCGACGGCAAAGAAATCACCGCGGTGCTCCACGGGCAACCAGATGGCGGTCTCGGTGGGACCAAAGAGTTCGCACTGTTTAATACCGGCAGCCACGGCCCGAATGAGGATCCGGCCAGAAACTGGATGATCCACCTGAAGGAAAGCTCTGCCGACGACGCTGCACCCCGGTCAAAGAAAACCAAAACCCGCAAAACTCGCGACGACGAGGCTGAAGTCTCTGCAGATGGGCCTGTGGAACCGGCAGAGTATGCACCGATGCTTGCCACCATCGGTGAGGTCAATGCCGTTGAGCAGGATGAACACGATTGGGCTTTCGAAATGAAATGGGACGGCATCCGTGCCATCGCCACCGTCCGTGCGCCCACTAACGCTACTCCCGGGTCGGTGGCACTGGTCAGTCGCAACGACATCGATATGACCAACACGTACCCAGAACTCGCGGAACTAGCAGAGTGTGTGGAGGTCGATTGTGTCGTCGATGGTGAAATCGTCGCCCTCGGCCCATCAGGGCGCCCCGAATTCGGCCGCCTTCAACAGCGGATGGGTCTGAAAAAGGCTCGGGATGTGGAAGAAGAACGCGCGAAGACCCCGGTGTATTTCATGGTTTTTGATGTATTGGAAGTTGACGGCGAATCACTGCTGCGCGATTCTTATGACCAACGACGACAGCGCTTATTTGAGACCGTGTCGGAAGGTGAGCATATTTATGTTCCAGAAGCCTTCGATGGTTCTCTTGAGCACGCGATGAATTCCAGCAAGCAGCTGAAGCTTGAGGGGGTCATGGCGAAAAAGAAATCCAGCGTCTACCTTCCTGGGAAACGTACGAAGACATGGTTGAAACTCAAACACGCTACGACACGTGAAGTGCTGATCATTGGGTGGCGAACCGGCAATGGCGGTCGGGCAGGTACGCTCGGTTCGCTGTTAGTTGCCGCCCACGGTCCAGAAGGTTTGGTGTACATGGGTCGGGTCGGCACCGGATTCGACCAGGATCAGCTCGAGATGCTGCGCGAAAAGCTGGATGGTATTGCCCGGAAAACACCCCCGGCGGACGTCCCCGCTGAGCAGCGTAAAGATGCCAACTGGGTGACCCCCAAGCTCGTGGGCGATGTGGAATTCGGAGGCATCACCGAGGCCGGACGCCTACGCCATCCGGTGTGGCGTGGACTTCGCGACGACATCGACCCCGAAGACGTCACGGTATAGCGATCCAGCTCAAGGTCTCTGGAGTTCGCTCTTGTGCTTGTCTCCTAGGCGAGTGCTGTCGGCCTGATTCTCGCGCTTAGCTATCCGAAGCCTTGGCTTCTTCGGATCGTGCCGCTTCGATTGCCGGGCGGTCTTGACCGCCTTTGATCTCTCGTGGCTTGCGCTCTCGTTTGGCGCTGAGTTCGGCGGAGAGGTCGGGGATCTGGTGCCACTGCGGCAGTTGCCCGAACGTTTCTTGCGTCTGTTCCACTACCTTGCGGGCAAGAGCACGGTTGGCGAAACCACCAATGCCAGCGCCGATGCCAAACGGCACGGCGCGTCCAAAGAAGCGTAAGGCTTCACCGCGGAGCAGTGTTTTCATAAACCGGTTCGCCAGCGAGTTGAAGGCGCGTTCGGTGATCCCGGTGATCCCGGAGGCAATCCACGCGGTCGGCCCCAATGTCCCAAAACGTGTTCCAGGCTGAGAGTCTGCTGCTTGTTTGAGTAGCTCACGGCCTTCTTCGCCCAACAGGATCGTCATGACCAGGGCTTGGGAGTCTTTTGAATTCTTCGTGTTCATCCCGGCAAGTTCCGCAATCGCCTGTGCGTAGAGACCGGTTAATTCGAGAAAGCCAAGGGTGGCACCGAATGATGCGCCAAGACTTGCGGCAGTCCCAATGCCCGGAACGGCTCCTACCCCACCGGCGGCCGCACCGGTGGTGGTCAGCGAGGCGATGTAGCGGCGCGATAAACGCTCAGCGAGTTCACCGGGGCTGTCGTCGGGGTACTTCTTGCTCATCCGACGCAATTCTGCGATGACCAGCGGACGCTGTACATTCATAGCGCCCAGGACCGCACGTCGAAACGCCGGCGTTGGCCGACCTTTCGAATCAACGGCTTTGCCCAACATCTTCTGGGCCTCCCGGGCGGTTTTGTCGCGTCGAGCGCCTTTGGCTTTGGTCTTTTTTGATTTTTGGATTTCGTTATCTTTCGGCAAGATCAGCTCACATTCTGAGTAAGAAACGGTGTGATGGCCGAGGTGGTTTTAGCTTCAACGAAACGGGTGTGGGTTGTCAACCACTGCGTAGCGAATTCCGCGGAGGGATGGTCAAACTCCTCCCCGAAAGTGATCCACAAAACACGCTTTGACTCGGCGTTTTCCTCCTGTCCTTCCAGCGCGGCCAGCATCGGGTTATCGATCACGTACCCGTTGAGTCCAACCACGCCGCTCAGTGCTTCCGGCCGCACTCGCAGCAGGGTAGTGGCCAAGGCGGCTCCTTGGCCGACGCCAATCGCTTGGATGCTGTCATAGGAGGTGGTGCCGTATTCGTCGTCGTCGATGGCGTCGAACACACGGTGAGCAGCGGAGAGGATCTCTGGGAAGTTTTGGTACTGATGGTCTTGACTGGTGAACCATTGGTGGCCGAAAGCGGCATTGAACCCGGCCTGCAAGGCGAGTCCCGTGGTGCCGGGCGGTAGGTGTGAGAAGTAGTGTTCGGCGACCGTTTCGGGGGTGGAGCCGGCGTCGTGGAAGATCAGCACCAGGTTGGTGGTGCGAAGGTGTTCGGGAAGGGACCAGATTGCTCGGTGACCGGTGGCAAGCGTTTCAGCGTACATGCCCTTACTCTAGTCAAGCGCTGGTGAGAAAGTGGATGAGAACGCCCACACCGAAGATGGCGATGGCCATGATGATGCAGCCGAGCTCAACGAGCATGCCGATCCCCATGGCTTTGAGGGCTTCAAGCGAGGAGCGAAAAGCAGCCACGGGGTCGCGGCGTCGGTAGTATTCGGCGCCAAACAAGCCGAGGGCAAAGCCGATGAAGATCCCGAAGAAGGGGATGAGAAACAGCCCGACGATGGCCGAAGCGGTCGCGATGATTATCGGTGTATTTGGGATGCGTTCGCGTCGCATGGTCCGGCCCGTCAGGACCAGGGAGGCGCTCCAACCGACAAGTGCTAGGGCGGCTGCGATGACGCCGGTAGCCCAGGAGGCGGTGGATCCGATCCTCCAGGCCCAGGCGATCATGGTGATGATAGCGATCGGTGAGCCGGGCAGGACGGGAAAGATGAGACCGCCCAGGGCGACGAGCATCAACAGGGCGGCAAGGACTGTGACTATAACTTCCACAGTGTCAGGTTACTCGCCGATGGCGATGTCTGCCCAAACCATGTGGTGAGTATTCTCGGGTGATTGCATACCGAAGGTGCTGCGATACACATCAGTGCGCTCGTTACCGGTTTCGAACACTCCAGCGTCCGTCACCGTGAGGTCGGCACCCGGCAGCACATAGTCGGCGCGGTACGTCTGGCCGGCGTTATCTGGATCGGGTGCGGTGTGGTGTTCGGCGTCGGGATTATTTGGTAGCACGCCGCGACCCAGAACATTGGGCGGCAGGGTGTGTTCTTGCTGAGGATCGATAAGAGCGTCGGACTTTAGCAGCTCTGCGATGGTGTCTGATGTACTTGGGCCGTTGTCTTCCGGGTCGGCTTTGAGTGAGCCGGCAATGACGAAGGCGGCGTCGTCCTCTAGCGGGCCACGGTCGCCCCGGTGATCCAAAATGTACTCGGTGTCTGACTCAAGATAGTCTTGCCAGAACCGAATTTGATCGTTGTTGCGAGCCTGTCCGTGCGGGGAGGTGGAGACATCTGCGGCTGCTGAAGCAAGCACATGCAACGTTTCGCCCTCGACTGCCACGGGGATATCCCAGTGCGCTACAGATGATAGTGGCAAAATATTGCGTTCCAGGTCGGTGAGGTTTTTCGGAATGCTGTTATCGGGCATGCTCTCCCAGGGCATGGACGAAAAATCTCGAATCTTGTCAGCATCCAGCGGGTACATCGAGTACACGATCATGGATGACTGACCGGGGAACTCGCCGTAGCCTAAGGCATCACCGGGTCCACCAATCGTGCCGTCACGATCTAGGTCGGCGCCTGAGTCCACGCCGGCGTTGGTCTGATTGGCGTAGAGATAAGGGTAGGTGATGCCGGCAAATTCTTCACTGCCCACGGCGAGGTAGTTGGTGTTGAAAGCTTTTGCGATATTCTCGCCGGCGTCAGCATCAATACCGGTCAGCACTAAGACGTCGGGGCGGACGGTTTGGATGATGCGCGCTACCTCGGTGGCGTCTTCGGCGCCGGGGGCTGACAGGTCCTCCAGGAGATCTCCGGCGGAATCACGCGTCAGAGCCGCGTTATAGGTCGCGACGCGCAGCGAGTCGGGCTGTGGGCTCTCCAGAACGGGCACGGCATCGGCCGGCAGGACCTCGCCGCCGGCTTCTTCGGCAGCAGGCTCTTCACCGATCATCTCGCGTGCACCATCGGCGGTCACATCTGCTTCAGGTCGCGGACAATATCCTAGGTCCGGTGCCGTGCCGGCCTCATCGGCTACCGCAGCCTGAATCGGAGACGCAAAACTCAGCGCGAGACATCCGGCCGCAGCCGCGATGAGCGCTGTTTTTTGCACTCGAAAAACAGAGCGGAAATTGTGCATATCGGCTAGCTTAGACGCCCAGTGAATGCGGGAAAAGTTGAGGTTAGGTTTGCGCAACTTACTTGAAATCCTTAAATTTTCACATAAGCGCATGGGCATGCCGATCCTGGCGGTTACCCGGTGGTACAACCAAAAGTTGTGCTACACATTCTTGACCGGACTGTGATCATTCTGTGATCAAAGCGGGTCGTTTCAGGCATTTATTTTGTCGCAACCCGACAGCTGACATGGCAACACGCTGTGACGCATGTCACCGTGTGCGGATGCGCGATTCCTGGGTACCTTTTGAGAAACTCCACTAAAATCCACCGCAAGCCACCGGGAAAGAGCTCCTCATAGAATTTCGTTGAACAAAACAATGTTTGAGAGCAACATCGAGAAGAACTCGGGACTGACCGGGGTATTCCTTACCCCGGCCCGCTTTCCCGTTCGTCGCGGGCTCGCACTTCATGCTGGTCCACTACTTCGCGGCTCAAGCGGGCTGCACTGACCGTCATGCCGATGGTTGCGCCGATGATGAGGAAGATTGCCACGCTGCGCAGTACCCCGAAGGTCTGCTCAAGGAGCACCCACCCGATCAGTGCCGCAAACACCGGCTCGAGACTGAGCAGAATAGAAAACGCATTTCGTGGTAGGCGGCGTAGTGCTGCCATCTCAAAGGAGACCGGAATGACGGTGGACAGCACAGCCATTGCCAGTGCTAGCCAGTAAATCTCGGGAGTGAGGGCCAAATCGACCATGCCACTAAACCCGACGGGTAGCAGCACGAGGGCGGCAACGATGGTTGCCACTGGCAGCCCCTCAAGGCCAGCGAGCTGTCGCCCTACCCTGGCGCTGAACAGAATATAAAACGCCCAGGACACCCCGGACAAGGCGGCAAACAGGATGCCCAGCAGATCAAAGGTCACGTCTGCTGCAAGAGATTCGACCCCTAATACCACCAGCCCGAGTCCCGCCAGGCCGATCCAGATGAGGTCGCGCCGATTTGTAGATAAGAACACCGCCAGCGCTAAGGGGCCAACGAACTCAATGGCAACGGCCACACCGAGCGGGATGCGCTCGACTGCGGCATAGAAGAACCCGTTGAGTCCGGCAAGGGTAATGCCAAAAAGTACGACGTCGCGCCAGGCGGTTTTCGTCCAGCGCCACGGGGTTGGGCGGGCCAGCAGCATGAGAAAAACGGAGGCGAGGATGAGGCGTACCGCGGTGACGCCCCAGGCTCCGCCGATGGGAAACAGTTGGGTGGCGACGGCCGCTCCAAGCGGCAGCGCGAAGGTCGCAGCCATCACCAAGACCACACCGGTTATTGATATCCCGCGGGTGCGACCTCCCAACGTGTTCCTCCTTGGCAGCTAGCGGCGCATTACCATCCGCGTTCTGCCAGACGGTGTGGTGCCGGAATTTCGGATACATTCAAACCCACCATCGCATCACCAATGCCGCGAGAGGCGTCGGCGATTGCTTTGGGGTCGTTGTAATTCTGGACGGCGCTCACGATGGCCTTGGCGCGCGCAGTGGGGTTGTCGGAGTGGAAAATACCAGAGCCAACGAATACGCCATCAGCACCCATTTGCATCATCATGGCCGCATCGGCTGGGGTTGCGATCCCACCGGCGGTAAACAGCCCAACAGGTAGTTTACCGTCTTTAGCAATCTGCTTCACCAGCTCATAGGGCGCCTGCAACTCTTTAGCAGCCACAAACAGTTCGTTTTCGTCCAGGGACGTCAGCGCCGCGATCTCTGCGTTCAGGGTGCGAATGTGTTTCATAGCTTCCGAGACGTCACCGGTGCCGGCCTCACCCTTGGACCGGATCATTGCCGCACCTTCGGTGATGCGACGCAGCGCCTCGCCCAGGTGTGTTGCGCCACAAACAAAGGGGGTTTCGAAGTCCCACTTATTGACGTGGTGCACGTAGTCCGCCGGGGAGAGCACCTCAGATTCATCAATGAAGTCGACACCTAGGACTTCGAGAATCTGCGCTTCGACGAAGTGTCCGATACGGACCTTGGCCATGACGGGAATGTCGACGGCTTCGATAATAGATTCGATCAACTCTGGGGCTGAGGTGCGAGCGATGCCGCCTTCCGCGCGGATGTCAGCGGGCACTCGTTCCAGCGCCATGACGGCAATCGCGCCGGCTTCCTCGGCGATCCGGGCTTGTTCTGGGGTGACCACGTCCATGATCACTCCCCCACGGAATTGATCGGTCAGTCCTGTCTTTACGGTGGCTTGCGAGCTCATAGCATCCTTTCGTCTTTGGCCTAGGCCATAATTTTGACCTAGGCCAAAGATTAGCTTAACTTTGACAGCGGATCTTCGACGTTGCGAAATACAACCTCGCGCGCACAAACTTGCTGGGATTATGAAGCTATGCACAAGGAGTCGCTGGCCCACACATCACCGCTGGATTACCGCCGAGAGATCCGTACCGGGCTGAAACTTGGTCTCGGCCCCGGGCTCGGGCTCTTTCCGATGGGTGTCGCCCTGGGACTATTGGCTGTCCAATCGGGCCTACCCGGCTGGGGCGTCCCTGCCTTGTCGACGTTCGGATATGCCGGGTCGCTTGAATTTTTGATGATCGACCTGCTGATGACCGGCACCGGACTGCTCACGATCGCTGTCACCACGTTTTTCGTCAACTTCCGCCACGTGTTCTACGCGTTTTCTTTTCCGCTGCACGTGGTGAAAAATCCGATCGCGAAGTTTTACTCAATGCACGCGCTGATCGACGAAGCCTACGCCGTCACGGCCGCAAACCCGACCGGCTGGACCGCACCGCGATTGCTAGCCATGCAAATCTCCATGCAGGTCTACTGGGTCGGCGGTGGCATCGTCGGGGTGCTCGTCGCCTGGACCATCCCCGGCACCATCGAAGGTTTGGATTTTGCCCTGCTTGCCCTGTTCATTACGCTCACGCTCGATGCCGTGCGCACGCGCGAACAGCTCCCCTCCCTGATTATCGCAGTCATCGCGGTATTTGCAGCCGCACTCATCGCACCTGAGCAGATCATCTTCGCTGGCATGATCATCTTCATGGCGCTACTGACCATCCGGTATTTCACCGCAAAACGAAAGGGCGGGCTCTATGATCCTGCTGGCAACTAACACCCCGGCCCCACCCGCCACGTGGTACATCATCGCCGCCGTCGCGATCATGTTCACCGTGACATTCACGCTGCGCGCCCTGCCGTTTGCGATCCTTGCTAACCTGCGCGGCTCGAAGTTCGTCAACATCATGGCTTTATGGATGCCCGCCGGGATTCTTGGTCTCTTGGCCATGGTGATTTTCTACTCCACCGCGACCGACCCCGCCACTGACTTATGGAAATTACTCGTCGCCGTCGCCGTCACCATCGCCTCGCACTTACTCTTAGGACGACGGACGCTCGTCTCAATCGGGCTCGGCACCGTGACCTACGTGATATTAGTAAATTTCATTGGCTAAATGTTGCCACACTAACTTCGAAGCCACCGGGTTATAGCTACACTTGGCAAGAGCCTCACCGGAAGGACTTCGATGCGCAATATCACCCCGTGGCTGTTGGCCGTACCGTCCTTATTCTTCATGGCTTGGGGTGGGAACCACTTCACGCCGCTGCTGCCGCTCTACGGCGAAGTCGCCGACCTGATCCCGTGGCAGACCAACATGCTGCTGGGCACCTATGTCTTCGGGCTGATCCCCGGTCTGCTGGCCGCCGCGGCCTTGTCAGATGTGTACGGGCGGAAACCGATCACACTGGCCGGGCTGATCTCCTCGGCGGTAGGCAACATGCTCATTCTCCTGGGGCCAATCTCACTGTCGATGCTCTACACCGGCCGGTTCTTTGCCGGTCTTGCCGTGGGCATCGGCATGTCCGTGGGAACTTCCTGGATCAAAGAGCTTTCCTCCCCCGCCTGGGATCCCAACGCCACCGTTGGCGCCGGCGCTCGGCGGCCGTCACTGACCATGACACTGGGCTTCGGCGTGGGGGCCGCGGTCACCGGTATCCTCGCACAGTGGGCGCCGAATCCCACCGTCATACCATTTATCTTCACGGTCACGCTCTTGGTACTGACTATCATCCCGACGGCGCTTGCACCCGAAACAGTTGGCCCGAAAGCACCGCAACTGCCACCCCAGGCTTCCTGGGTGGGCCAATTGCGCACACCCAGCGCCGGTCACCCAGATTTCCTGATCAAGGTCGCAACTGCGGCTCCGTGGGTGTTCGGTGCCGGGGGTGTCGCCTATGGTTTATTGCCACAGATTATGTCCGATGCGACCGGGGATCTCACGACGCTTTATGCCACCACCCTGGCGGTACTCACATTGGGCATCGGTGCCTTCGTTCAACCGTTTGCTCAGAAACTCGACCGCAGACTCGACGGGCGCGGCCTGCCGCTGGGTTTAGCGCTCGTCGTCATCGGGTTAGGCACCGCGTCGCTGGCAGCACTGTATTCAGGGCCAGTCATCGGCATCATTGCAGCCGCCGTGCTCGGCCTGGGGTACGGTACGGTGCTAGTCACCGGGTTAACTCGCGTCCAGCAAATTGCTCCGCCACGTGATCTTGCCGGCCTGACCGGGATCTTCTACGCTCTCACCTATGTGGGGTTTCTGTTCCCCACCGTGATCGCCGCACTGCTGCCGGTCATGCCCTACAGCACCACGCTGCTGGTCTTTGCTGGATTGGCAGTGATTTCCACGATCATCGCGTTCGGTCGCATTCGTCGGGTGCGTGGCTCGTGGTATAAAGGTCGCGACTAGCCCGTTAGACGGATAACACCGAAGGAAATGAGTACCCATGGCGCAGTTTTCAGATCGAACAGCACTCGTCACCGGCGCAGGCTCGGGCATTGGTGAAGCCGTAGCGAAACAGCTCGCGGCAGCAGGCGCCAACGTCGTCGTCTCCGATATTGACCTTGATGCGGCCAAACGCGTGGCCTCCGAGATTGAACAAGCCGGTGCCAATGCTTCAGCGTTCAAGGCTGATACAGCGTCGAAGGAAGATAATAAAGCGGCTGTTGACCACGCAGTTGAGACCTATGGTGGCCTGCACCTGGCCGTCAACAACGCAGGCATTGGTGGCAAGGCTGCACCGGTAGGCGAACTTGATCTCGACGATTGGGATCGCGTGATCAGCATTAACCTCAACGGCGTGCTCTACGGTATGCGGTACCAGATCCCAGCGATGCTGGAGGCCGGCGCTGACAAAAGCGCGATCGTGAACATTTCCTCGATTCACGGGTCGGTTGCTGCTCCGAACAACGCCGCGTACACCGCAGCCAAACACGGTCTGGTTGGTCTAACCAAGAATGCTGCTGCCGAGTACGGTCCGCAGAACCTGCGTATCAACGCTGTTGGTCCGGGGTACATTCGCACGCCGTTGCTCGAAAAGTCACTGGATGATGCGACCATGACCGTCTTGGCAGAAAAGCACACCCTGCACCGTCTGGGGACCTCTGAGGAAGTCGCCAACTTGGTGCTCTTCCTACTGAGCGACCAAGCATCGTTCATCACCGGCTCGTACCACCTGGTTGATGGCGGCTACACCGCGATCTAAGGAGTTCTAACGAATAAAGCATGAGATAGCTCACGGAACAGTTCGCTGAAACGTTCCGCGAGTTTTTGTGTGCATGCAGGCGGTGTTATTCATTGACGTGGACTTTAAAGCTACGAATAACGTTAAGCAGTTGTTCATACTCTTCAGTCTCTACGAGCGCCTGCATCGCTTCCAAACCTTCTAACCCAGTGAGTTTTTCTGCGCCGTTCTGGTTGATGGTCCCGGCTGCGATGGTGATGACCTCTTCCCACCACTGGCCCGCCGTTGATACTGAATATGGTGTAATGAAGGCCGACATACCACCACCTATCTCCTCAGGCTCACCGAGCTCGGCTTTCGAGACATATGGTGCGACTACCAAGAGGTATTGTTCATCATCAAAACGTCCATCGAACATCCCAAAGTGCGGCCGCCCTTGGACTGAAGGATTTTCGCCGATGACCGCGCGTAGCCATATAGGCTCGCTTCCTTCGCCGACGTAGCCAATGTCGAGCGGTTCAGCATGGAGTAGCTCGACCTCATTTGGGTCAATTGCAGCGACATCAGGCCATGGAACGTTCGTAAATACATCGACTGCTACCGTCTCATCCAGATTGGTGATGGTCGCTTGGTGGGCGGTATAGCCATTGAACTCCGGGGCTGATCCGTCAGCCATGATGGTCTCCGTCATATCTTGAATGTCAGCGTTCCACGACTCTGGGATTTCGATGGTGAGATGACCATCGGTGAGTTCAACACTGGTTTTTGAATCGGTAGTCTCCGTCGGCGCGGCGGATGTGGTCTCCTTTGGCTTAGGTGAAGTCGCCTGGGGCGCTGAGCATCCGGCCGCTGCCACAGCAAACGCCAATCCAGAAACAACGACACAATACCCTACGCCCTTCGATCTTTGCATGGATACCACACTAGGAAATGGTGGCGTCCGTGGCGAGAGTTCATTCTCCGCTCAGCTAGCCTTCTGCCCGCAGGATGACGCGGTTACCGTCGGCATCTGCCAGTTCCCACCGATCGGTAGCATTGGCATCGCTGAGCAACCGACCGCCTGCGTCGACGGCTGCCTGCCGGCGCTCTTTGACCAACGATGCTGGCACGTACACCTCGAAGTGCACGTTACCCGGTGCTGGGATGGCGTCGTCATCGCTGCCCGAAATTCTGGAGAGTTCCTGGAATCGGATCGGCGGCAGGACGTCAGAACGGTCGACCAGCAGATGCTCGTCGCCCTTGGCGGCTTTGAAATCGAAGATGGCTTTCCAGAACGGTTTGATCGCCTCGACGTTGGCGCTGACCAGCACGACTGCAGCGCGCGTGATCTTTTCGGGCTGGCGCTTGAGCCCCATTTCCTCGATCAACACGTTCACCGCGGTGGCAAACTTCAAATCACGGTCGGTCAGTCCGCCGACGTCGTGGCTGACCACGCGCATCCGAATCGTGTTGTAGCGGATATCGAAATCGGGGTGGTGGTTCTGGGCTTCGGCCAGATTGGTGAAGCGGTTGACGAATTCGATGGCTTGCACAAAATCTTTGGCGCGTACGCTGATCTCCAATCGGCCGTCAACGACGGTCCAATCGGACAGCTGCTCTTGGGCTTGGGATGAGGTCACGTTGGTCATGGTAGGCCTCCTGACGGCGTGGACACCGGGTCGCATTTCACCTCAAGTCTGGCAGCTGGGTGTATCAGTGTCGAGGGTTGTTGAATACACAAACCGGCCTCTTCCACGTGAGCAGAAGAGGCCGGTCTGGATTTGAACTAGTCGTTACCGTCTATGGGTTATGCGGTGCGACCGAAGAGGCGTTTGCGGTTGGCAAATGCCAGCAGTGCACCTCCAGCTAGCAGCAGTCCACCGGCAAGCATGCCAAACTGGATGCCGTTAGCCCCAGTCTGGGCCAGGCCGCTTGCGCCGTTGAGATCAACTGGGCCGGTTGAGCCGCGATCGTCATCGGAGCCGCCGGTACCACCGGTGGAGTCGTCGCCGTCGACGACGGTGAAGGATCCACTCAGAGTCTGAGCCTCACCGTCCTCGTCAACGTAGGTGACAACGGTGTTGTATTCACCCAGGTAGACGGACGGATTAGCGACGTCATATCCGTAGATCACGAATGAGGCGACACCGTCTTCTTCGACAGGGGCGGTGCTTTCGAAGTCGCTGACGTATTCCGGACCGGTCACGGCATAGGAAATCTCAGTACCTGGTTCCAAACCCTGCACGGTGTGTGCAACGCCTGCACCGTCTTCTGGATCACCGATGAAGTCATCCAGTTCGATGCGTTCAGGATCGATTGTCAGAGACGGATCAACCACCTGGTCACTTGCATCCAGAACGGTGTATTCAACCGACGCTGTCCGTTCGGTAGTCAGGTCAGTGACGGTAAGCGTCTGAACACCGGTGTCAGCGTCATCAGCTATCGGCAGGTCAGTGTCGATCTCGCCGTCATCATCGGCGGTCAGGGTCTCGGTTGGGTTCCACTCGATCTCGACGTTGCCTTCAGGAGTGAGGTTCCAGATCTCAACATCTAGCGATTCGCCCTGGTATACCTCATCGGATTCCAGTTCGATTTCGATGTCTTCTGTGATTTCGTCAACCACGCGGAAGTGTACCGGACCCAGCTCCTGGGGCTCGCCGGCTTCATCTTTATAGACTACCGTGACAGAGTAACGGCCAAGGTAGACGGATGGATCGCTGGCCTTCTCGTCACCGTAAACTGAGAACCGAGCGGTGCCATCAGCATCTGTGGTTTCGGTTGCTTCAAGATCCGCTACCGGACCCGAAGCGGTGGCCATGTAGGTGAAGTCCGTGTTTGGTTCCAGTCCTTCAACGAGGAAGCCAACGCCGGATTCACCGTCATCGCTACCAACAAACTCATCCAGTGTGATCTGAGTGCGATCTGCGGTCAGAGTTGGCTCGACATCTTCGGCTGCTTCAGCAACCGTGTATTCAGCGGTACCGACTGTCCCTGTTTCGTCATCTGTCACCGTGACAGTTTTCTCGCTTGGCTGAGCATTTTCTGGGATAGTGATTTCAGCTCCGTACTCACCATCCGAGGTGGACTCAACGATCTGAGCTTCCACCCCTTCGAGGCCGAAGTCCACGGTCACATCGCTATTAGGAGTGGCGTTATTGCCAGTGACGTGCAACGTTCCACCTTGTGGAATGGAGCCGTCGTCATTTGCATCTGGTGAATGTACGCTCACCTGTGGGTTTTCACTCGTAACGTCGAAGCTGCCTTCGGCAAGCTGGACTTCGCTTCCTGACTCAGTCACGATCACGCTGTAGGCTCCGACGTAGATGTCGCGGAGATCCTCAGCGCCCTGGATACTGTATGTCGCGACGCCATCACCGCCAGCAGTCGCCGTACCGCTGAGTTCGTCAATCGGGTTGTACCGATTGCTGACTGCCACGTCCACGACTTGGTTTGGCTCAAGTTCTCGGATGGTCAGGGTCACGCCGTTGTCGCGGAACTCTTCCTCTGACAGGGTCTCAGGGTTGATGTCCATCGTCACATCAGTGATGTTGAACGTCTCAACCTCGTAGCGGCCTGTGTCAACATCGGTCGCGGTGACATGATACAGACCAGGGGCTCCCTCGACTGACATCACGTCATCGAGTACGCCCTCGTCATCTGCGAACGTATCGTAGTTGATAGGGGTGGCATCGGGGTCGTCGGAGGTGACTATCTTGACGTCGATATCCCCACCTGGGGTGAAGCCTGAGCCGGAGAGATCTATCTGTGTTCCGGAGGGGCCGGAGCGCGGACTAACGGCGAACCTGAGCTCTCCCAATTCCGCGTCATCTGGCTCGGTGTTGTCTTCTCCGCCGTCGCCATCATCGCCATCATCCTGCTGAGTCTGAAAGCGGGATTGCGTCTCTGGCGATGGCTCGGCACTGGTTTCCGAGCTGGTTGGTTCTTCGGTCACCGGCTCGGTTGGTTCGACTTCTTCCCCAAGATCGCCAGTTTCAGCGCTACCGCTGTCTTTGACACTGGTTTCGTCATCCGGGGCTGTAGGAGTCTCGGATGAGTCCTGTGAGCTGGCTTCAGGCTTAACCGTAGCGATGGCCGGCGTTGCTTCTTCATCTGCCAGTGCGGCGGGAACGACCACCGCAAATGAGCTGAAGGCTAGGGCAGAACCTGCGAGCACAGCTGCCGCCAACCGCCCTTTCTTCTTTATTGATTCTTCCGCCATGCGGAGTCTTCCCTTCGAGTAGTGAGAGCTCCGTTTAACGCAGCGCATTGCATCACGCCAAACGAATGAAATCCATCATGAGATCACAAAGACATGTGAACCCGAGCACAGGCTAACAGTCGTCGACCCTGCTCGCCAGCATTCATTTGCCCTTTCAATTGAAGGTATACCCTCTGACTGCGCAGGATTTCGGGACAAACTGAATCTACGCTAGCGCCTTTCCGCAGAACACAAACGCCAACTGGACAGTCGTCGCGGAAAATCCCCGTGAGTTCATCCTTACTAGTGGGATCAGAATTCCATGCGCAAACTGGTCAACAACATGCCGGTTCATTAGACTGCGGGCATGGCATTACAACAAGTTCTCTACCTCTAACAGCGACTGGTTTTCGCGCTCGAAAACATTCTGATTCGAGTTCGCGTCGACACACCCATTCCTGACCGATCTGGTCGCTGTTCATTTTCCGTGCCCTTTTGCACGGGACTTTTCTAGGACTTCTTATGCCTTTCGAATCTAACCATCTGGCGCATTCTGGCGCCCAAATTACCCTCCACGCCGTCGATGTGACACTTGGTGGCAACCCTATTCTGCACGACGTCCATCTCACGGTGACGCCATCGTCCCGAATCAGCATTATCGGTGAAAATGGTCGTGGCAAAACGACCCTGCTGCACGTTCTTGCCGGCAGGCTGACCCGGATGCAGTGCCGCGGTAGTGTCTGCGGATAACGTGAGTGTGGCCGATCGATTGACGTCGAAGGTTTCGCTCAAACTGTCAGGTGATGATCGTCTGGTCGTGACCGGTCCAAATGGGGCGGGCAACTTAACGCTCTTGCAGGTTCGGGCCAACCAGTTAGCACCAACAACCGGTAGTGTTCAGCATCACGCTTCGGCACGGGTTGCCCTGCTGGAATAGGAGTCTGAATTGCCACCGCGGCCGCGGTCATCATGGCGACCCATGATCGGCAACTGCTGCGGGATACCGATCATTGGCCTGCTTTGGCGCTGGAGAACACTGCGGTGACCACCACTTCGTAGTGCCGACCCTCGGCAACTCGAAACCCCTTATATCATCGATAATATAACGGGTTTCGCGCTAGAGGAGGATGCTTGCTAGGAGTGCCGCGCCGCCCGCCAGCCCCCAGCTGGCAAGACTACCCACGAGGAATTCTTCGGCTTTCGTTCCGGCTTGGACTGGGTCGTCACGCTTTGCATCAGCGGAGATTTCGGGAAAACGAACTATTCCTTTGGCGGCCATGAGTGCTGCAACCACGTGGTAGGCGCCAACCACGGCAAGCACCATAATGAAGATGCGCTCCAGCGGGCCAATGACCCGCCCACCTTTCAGACGGCTCCCCGGGACCGCGCCGGCTGCTTGTCCGTCAGCACCAAGCTCTCGACCTGAAAGCAGCAGGATTGCGCGGGTGAGACGGTTGCCAGTTTGCGTCAGCAATATCGCTAGTGCAAGCCACATCAGCCCGGCCGGAACGGCGGCACTGAGCAGCGCGATATCCAACCAGGTAAAGCCTGCGAGAATGACCACGAGACCAACTGCTGACCAGGCAAAGAGTTCAGGCACAGATCGTGCTTGGCCGCTCTGCTCGACGGGACCGTTCATCCGTTCGGCAATGAAATACCAGGCGGCCGCGACAAAGGCAGCCACAGCTCCGACCCACCCCTCGGGCCGAATCCAGAAGGCAGCGGCAACGGTGACCGCGACCCACCACACCAGTTGGACATAGCGCACGGTCTGGACCGGCAAGCGGGCTTGGGCCAAGCCGATCAGATCGGTGACACCAACTGCCAAAATAGTCATCACAACTAGCATCAAGACTCCTCTTTCGCAGCACTGTCACCTTGCACTGTTTCCAGGGTGGCGTCTGCGTCCAATAATGCCATGGCACCCGACCGGTGAAGGGCTTGAGACACTGCGGCCTGCGAGATCCGCTCGGCGCGCGCGGCGTCTTGCTGTGTCGCACCGGCCAGCAGTGCCGCAAATAATCTGCGCTCACGAGCTTTCATACGCGCCACAATGTGATCGCGGAATAATAATTGCGCGGTGATCGCAGCGGTCAATTCCGGGTCGTCTGCCATAAATCCGGTGAGCACTTCGTCTCGACGCTGCTGGAGTTCTTCGATAGTTTCGATTGCTTGGCGAGCATTGAACCAGGCCGTGCCATCCTGGATGGGTCCGACTTCACCTTCTTCGACAGTGTTGATCTGGCCAACGCCGATACCAAATCGCAGACGCAGACCCCCGGGCAGCAGTGCCTGGACCCGTACAGCAATGCGTAGCGCGTCCTGCCATGTCGCAGCAATAAGTTGAAACTCGTCCCCCACCGTGGCCCATGCCGGACGAACGGCAGGTACTGCAGCTTCAGCACCTGAGAAAGCTTCGAGGATAGCCCGCTGGGCGGCTGCACGATCTTTCAGATCACGAGAGCCAACAATGTCTGCAATAATTCCAACGGCCTGCATCACCCCTCCACAATAACACTTATAAGATCATGAATATAAGCGTTTCTATCACGAAGCTCTAGCCCGTCATAGGTAAGAAGATCACGGCCACAATCCCCCACAGCGTCAGGCTCAACAGCACGATCGGTAAGAGCACTTTCACCAATGCCCCACGAGAGAGTGTTGGTTTTGGTGTCGTACTGCGCTGATATACCTCAGCCATGCGATAGGCCAGTTCGATGCGTGCCGGTCCGGCGATAATGGCCCAACCGGCAGCGGAGTTCTGCATGCCCATGGTCCAGAGTGGTGACACACCTAGCCCTTGAGCGGCGGCTACTTGGGTGGCACCAAACATTGCGTTTGCACCGGTGCCAGATGCGGTGATATAGCCCGAGAGACCAGCAACGAATGGCAACAAGAAGAGATACACCGGACCCAGATCGACCAGACTGCCAGCAATGACGTCTGCTAGTCCCCCGCCGGCAATGATCACGCCGAGCAGGATGTATAACGCTGTGGGCATCGCAGCGTTCCACCACATATGCAGTGAAGCCTTCGGTAAAGCACGCATGCTATCGGCATCGACGGGCAAAAACGTGAGGGAGACGAGCGCACCAGTTGTTGACCACAAGGCAGGGGAAGCGAGCACTTCACCAAGCACTCCGAGGTCGTAGGCCCGATAGATTAGCTGGCCGGTGATCGTACCAATCATCAAGATCAGGTATGGGATCAATGACCGGCCGGGACCAGGGGTCAGACGGCCACGTCTGATATACAGCAGCCAAAGAACTGACATCATCAGCGTTGAGACCGCACCAGCTACCGGCGTGCCCAGCAACAGGTTTGCAATCATCGTTAACGCCCAAAGCAGGAGACCGGAGCCCGCGCCGACCCCCGCCCAGGCAAAGCGTTGGCCCCAGGAGAGTTTCTGATCGGTCAGGCCATTACCCGCAACAATCGACACCGCAACACCGGAGACGACGAACGGGATAAGGTTCATCAATCCCGAAACCAACCCCATGTCCGTCAAGGAAGCGCCAGCGACTTCGGCAGCGACTAGCGTTCCTGGACCCATTGAACCCCAAGGGCCGATCATGAGTCCTAAAAGCGTCAGGAGTGCTGCCCGATAGGGTGTAAAACCTAGCGAGAGCAGCAACGGCAGACCAATCAGCACAGAAACACCAAAGCCGGTGACCGTTTCGAGAAACGGTACGACTCCGTGCGCCATTAGCAAGGCGGCGGCAATGGTGGGACCGCCCGCAGACAACCAATTGGCTAGCTTGCGTTGTGCTCCGGTTCGGTCCATGACACCCGATAACAGCACACCACCACCGATGATGGCCAGCACCTTTATGAGGGTCCAGAAGTTGTCATTCCAAGCAGTGATGAGGTCATCAGCGGGTGCTTTGAAATACCACAGGGCGACGGCGGCCGCACTGAATGTGCCGAGCAGCGGCGGCACCGTACCGGAGATGCGAGGAATAGCTAATAACCCGAGGGTGAACAGCACGGGCACGATGGCCATGAACAATCCCACTTACCCGCTGCCCCCTCAACACTTCAGATCACAATCTCCTAGCATAGCTACCTTGTCACTGGTGATCGGGACAATCAGACATCTAGAGACGCGAGTTGTAAACCACGCGCCAGGAATGGGTTTGTCAAAGGTCTGATGCGTGACGCTCAGTTTTTCTGCACTCCTATCAAAGGCTTGCTGGGTATGGTCATGGCGACTTCAGAGCCACATGGTTACGCGCATGATTATTACCAGGTTTAAAAAGCGGGTTAATCTGCGTTGCTCAGCAGTTCGGTGAGGTGTTGGACGGCAGTCGACAATCCCAGCACAACAGGTCTGTGCAGTGTTTTTGGCACATGCAGCCGACCATCGCGAATTTGCACCAATCCCATATCCCGCAAATACCGCAAGCTTCTGCAGTACGAGACATTCGTGATGCGAACTCCGATATCTACGTCGGGATCGGGTTCACTCAGCGGAATGTCGGCACCCGACATGGCACTGGTGAGATGATTAATAACTAACGCGGTCGCAGGGACTTCATAGTGTGTTCGTTCAAAATGATGCAAAAGTACATTGGCAATCCATAAACCAACGACTAACTCAGCATTCTCTACGGCCAAGTCTTCCCTGAAAAATTCTGTAGCGCCGGGCCCTTGCCTGACCCGGGAGGCGGTCAATTCGATAATCTCCAGTACCTCAAGTGCTGTCCACCAGGACACCAATTCCGGAACCTCTAGCGCGGATTGAACGCTATAGGTTTTCATGCGATCTGGCAGGTGCGGCAAGTCGGCATTCGGTGCTGTTGACGAGCTGGCCATGAGGTCTTCGAAAGCCGTTGGCTCATAATGCAGTTCCGGCTTCGTAGCAGCGCCGACCGCCTGGACACCGATCATACCGGCAAGCCGTTGGATATCAGTTCGTCGAGGCACCTGGTTTGCAGTCACGGGCTGCGAGGTGTTCAACCACTGGCCTAGCTCATGCAGTCCGGCGACGATTGGCAGCTGGCGGATAGCGGCAGCCCGATCAGCCAGGGGCGCCATATCTGCGGCATCAATGATCTGCCGAAACTGTTCAGCCAGCGGATCCTCGCCAACCTCTGTTTCAAATGTTTCCAATACTTCAAGCCACGGTGCGGGATCGTCCGAATCTTCGACCCGGAACGCGACATAGTTTGAGATGGCATGCATACTTTCCATGACGTTCTGGTAGTCGAGCGAAAATTGGATGGAGGCCAACCAGGGATGGATAGCACTTGGATCATCTGGGTCCAAGCCAGCTTCTAGAGCCTGCATCACGAGGTCAATAAAAAGCTCGTATATTTCGTCGACGTCCTCATCGTCGTATTGGTCACTCAACCAGAACTGGAATTCCTCATACTGCTCTTCTTGAGCAATCCGCTGCTCCACTTCTGGTCTGAGTGGAATGCTATCTATGTGTTCTTTTGAAAGTGGCTTACCCGGCAAAAGCTCTGGGAGCACCTCATTGACTGCGATCTGCCGAACAGCAGCAATAGCTGCGATAGAAACATAGATCAAGTATGCTCCGGCGCGCGCGAGCTCCAGTCCGCCATGATTTGCAAGGAGGTTGCCATATGAGCGAACTGCGCGGCCTTTATGAGCTAATACCTGAAGATCCTCAGCAGCCGACCGAGTAGCTGGCGGACCAAACGTTAACTTAGCGCTTCGGAGGATATTTTCAAGCGAGGGATCCGTGTACCATTTGTCGAGCGTTTCCAGTGCAACGCCGGTGAGGTGGCCAATACTAGGCCGCATGTGAGTCGGCTCCTGGCCAATCGAAGCGAAAATTTTCTGTAGTTGCTCTGCAGTGCCACTGTCGAGGGCGTATACGATGCTGGACAGCGTCAAAAGTGTCACGGCCTCTTGGTCACCCACCGGGGTGATCTGTTCTAGGTTATGACGTTCGACGGCACGAGCCATCGCGGCATCGAGTTCTTCAACCTCAACGTCGTCGAGGTTCTCTAGATCGATACCGTCTGCTGCAAGCAATGGTGCGATCTCTTGCATGACTTGGTCTGCCATATCGGGCTGCCGTGCACTCCCAGCGACTGGTGGAAGTCCGAAGGATTCTGGATCTTCAAATGGCATTTTCTGCTCGCTCATGCCACAAAAATAGCAGCCGACAGTGCCTTAGCAATAGCCACTGTCGGCGTCCTGTGGATATCTAAAACGGGAGCGGCTCGTAATCTGGGGTGACGATCAGAAGCCCAACAACGCGGCGTTGTTCATCGATTGCAACCCGCCCCATCATTTCGCCAGCTTCGTGCCGGATCCTCGTCACACCGATAACAGTGCCCAACATGTTCGTAGCTTCATCAATGCGGTCACCGCCTGGCACTACGACATGAGTGTCCCCGTATGACTCCTTGGCTCGTTCGATTTCTTTATATGCTTCCCGGCTAGGGTCCATAAAGCTGGTAAACCAACGGCTGACGACCCTGTCAGCCTAAAAATGGCGCCGCGTGGCAATACTAGGAATGAGCCCAAAAGAGCGGGTGCCAAGTCTGACCTCATCATCCGCCAGCTCAGCTGGACGCCGCCGGGCCGAAAGTATCGGACGAAGGCCTGGGAGCGTTTGAAGGCACACTTATTTGTTCACCAATTGTGGCGCAGTCAGGACAATAGCCATGGCCTCACTGGAGGTCATGGCTATTGCGGATGAAACTAGAGGGACGCTACTGCACTAATCCCACAGGCCGATGGCATAGGCGACGAATATTAGCGCCAAAAGAGCCACCAGCACGATCATCACAACCAACATGGTTTTCGAACGTGGTGGCCGTGCTTCCGGTGCGTGAGGGGGCGTTGAGGTCGCTGATTGCGAGTCCGGTGGGGTATGCCCTGGTTTGACTCCGCCACCGGCTTCTAGGTCGGCATCGCCGGTGACGCCCGGATCGATATTGGGATTCCTGGCTTCGTGATCTTCTGGACGTCCCGATTGTTGGTTCGACACTGTGATTCACCTCCGGTGGGCCTGCACGGGTTTCCCCTGGCAGGCTTTATTAGGTCTGTATTCAGCGTAAAGGCGGCTGCGAGCGCTGACAAGGTTGAAACTATAACTGAAGCACCGATCGCTTTTGCTATGACAGCAAAAGGACCAGTAAGCATCGGATGACACCTACTAGCCCTTTGCACTGTTATCTCGGATAACGCCCGAGCAACTAATATTTCTCTTTACCCGTGGCAATCTTTCGAATGCGGATGATCGCAAAGATGATCAGCGCGGCGGCGAGAACGAAAAGTACGTAGCCTACCGCATCAGGTTGGGCTGACACGGTAATAAACCGGACACCTATACCAATGAGCAAGACGGCCCCCACCAGGCTGACTGGCACCATGAAAAACCCCATGCGGGTGGGTGTTTTCCCATGTTCAGGGTCTGGCCGCTGGGGCTGTTGGTCCGGAACTTTATTTTGAGGATTCATCACGACTCCTTTCACCCTTCCTTTGAGGAAGCTATAACGCCACGCTAGTGGCTCCGCAGAACTGGCGAAAGGTCTTCTCTCCGCAAGAAAACTCATAAGTTCACTGGAAAAGCCTGAAAATCAGCTTCACCGTCGGGATTTTTCCATAATGTCAAGGCTTTTCCAATGATTCAACAAACCATCCGAGCGTGGCGCGCCCACCTGCCCATTCTTGAGACCAATGTCATCATCTGGCGCTTCACCGCCGCGTGGGGTGTACGCTTTTTCGCCAAGTCAGACTGTCGTAGCATCCAAAGCACGGAGTGTGCATCTGGTACGCCCTTGAACTTGAGGAGTCTGACATGTCATCCCCCGATTCACGTTCCAGCACTGAGACTATTCAGCGGAAGGAGGGTACGCCCATTTCTCGGGCGATGCGACCGCTGAACAACCTCGTCGAGCGGTTCATCCCGTCGGCGTTAGTTTTCTCGATTCTGCTGACCTTCGTCGTCGTGATCCTGGCGCTCATCCTGACCGACACTGCTCCGGGCGATTTGGTGTTGCACTGGGGTGACGGGCTGGCTGGTCTTTTAGACTTCATCACGCAGATGGCTCTGATCTTGTTATTCGGGCACATGTTGGCCAATACCGGTCCGGTCCGACGCGGTCTGGCATTTCTGGGCGGTGTTCCGCGCACCGAGTTGGCTGCATACGTTTTCGTGTTTCTGGTTGCTGCGCTGGCGAGCCTCATCACCTGGGGGCTAGGGCTCGTCGTGGGGGCGTTATTAGCCCGAGAAGTTGCATACCAAGGTGACCAACGCGGGTTGAAGCTCCACTTCCCCATGCTCGTGGCATCTGGCTTTGCCGGTTTCGTTGTCTGGCACATGGGTTACTCGGCATCGGGACCACTCACTGCGGCCACACCCGACTCGTTCCTAGCCGAATCCTTGGGCGGCGAGACCGTTCCCATCAGCCAGACGGTGTTCTCCGGCTGGAACATGATCGCAGCGGTGGTCACTATTTTGGTGGTTGGGTTATCGCTGTATCTTATTGCGCCACGCAAGGGTGACAAGATCACCCAATTGACGGTCGATATTCGACAACAAGCAGACGACGGCCAAGAAGAAGTAGTCACCCCCGCTGACCGGTTGGATGCAAGTCGCATCGTGACCCTGCTCCTGGGCTTGATGCTCGTGGTCTATCTCGTGCTGCACTTCGCCCAGGGCGGCACGCTCACCCTGGATACCGTTAACTGGTCGTTCCTTGCACTGATTTTGTTGTTAGTGCGCAACCCGTTCGAACTGATCGCGCTGACCAAGAATGCCGCTGCAAATGTTGGCGAGATCTTATTGCAGTTCCCGCTCTATGCAGGAATTCTTGGACTGATGGTCGGTTCCGGTCTGATTCAGGTCTTCTCAGATGCCTTCGTCTCGATCTCGAATCCCACGACTTTTGGACTCTTGGCCTTCTTATCTGCCGGCCTGGTGAACTTCTTCGTACCTTCCGGTGGTGGACAGTTCGCGGTTCAAGGACCAATCATGCTGTCAGCCGGTGCCGAATTAGGGGTCGCGCCAGAAATTACCATCATGGCCGTAGCGTACGGGGACCAGTGGACCAATATGATTCAGCCGTTCTGGGCCATCCCGCTGCTGGCCATTGCCGGGTTGAAGATGCGCGACATCCTGGGATATACCACCATCGTGCTGCTTGCCTCCGGGGTGGTCTTCGGCGCGACCCTGCTCATCGTGTCACTCTAGGCCACCATCACTGTTCGGCGCGGTGCGCCAGCGCCTGCATGCCCAACTCATAACCATAGGAGCCAAGGCCCACGATCACTCCGGCGGCAACCGGCGACAAATAGGAATGATGACGGAAGGCTTCTCGGGCATGGACATTAGAAATGTGCACTTCGATGGTGGGAACGAAGGCGCCGGAGATCGCATCGGCCAGGGCAACTGAAGTGTGGGTATAGGCACCAGCGTTCAGGACGACACCAACGCTGGTGTCGTCGGCCACTTGGGCGCCGGCTTCGTGGATCCAGTCGACGAGCTCGCCCTCGTGGTTGCTCTGGCGAAATACCAGTTCCAGTCCGAGCTCGTCGGCGACCTGTTGACAGGTCGATTCAATATCCGCCAGGGTCTGCGTGCCATAGGTTGCCGGGTCGCGCAGGCCGAGCAGGTTGAGATTGGGACCATTGAGGACGTAGATAGTTTTCATAAGATTCCTTATCATCTCAACGCGACTCATCTAGCCGCGTGGCTGGATCGTGGTCAGGGCGATCGCCAACTGATAGGCAGCGACATCGAGCGCTTCGCGATGTTGCACTAAACCGGTTTTGGTCGCACGGAATAACGGTGCGGCAATGACAACGGCCCCGAGCACCTTACCATCGGAGCCAACCACCGGGGTCCCGATAGCGTTCATCCCGAGGTCGACTTCTTCTGACTGATAGAGGTATCCGACTTCGCGTCCGTGCGCAATTTGTCTTTGCAGCGCGGCAGCATCGGAGACGGTGTGTGCTGTACGAGGCGCAAACGTGAGCTGTTCAATGAGCTCATCTGCCTCGTGTGGCGGTAAGCCAGCCAAGATGGCTTTGCCCATCGCAGAAACATGCAAAGGTAGCCGGTCCCCCGGATCCGTGGTCTGGCGGAACTCCGGACCATCCACCGTATGAACCGTGACGGTGTCGAGTCCGTCGCGGACAGCGAACAGGCATGACTCGTTGGTCGTTTCTGACAATCGCTGCAGCACCGGCAGAATCGTGCCGTCGTAACCGCGTACCGACGCGACTTTCGAGCTGAGCTCAAAAATCACCAGCCCTGGCCGATACTGTTTCGTTGCGGCATCAAACTCTGCAAAGCCACTGGCAACTAGCGAATTCAGCAACCGGTAGGCGGTAGAAAAGGGCAACCCTGAGTCTTTTGCAAACACGGCGGCGGGCGCCCCCGATGGATACTGGCCCATCAGGCGCAGTAAGTCCAGTCCCTTCGCCAGGGTGGAACTTCCGGAACTCATCGCTGCTCCTTTACTTGGCGACCCCGCTCACAATAAGTCAGCGGCCGTTCACGTGTCGCTTGACACGCTGGTGTGTGGTGGCTCATTGTTAACTAGTTATCAATATTCAACAACAATTGCCACATAATGGCAATGCGATGAGAAGGTCGGGTGATCTTATGTCTGCCGCAGCAGCTAAGGTCCAGGCAGCCGGTGAAGCTCAGCTACCAGAGCGCACACCCAAACGCGCTGCGTTAGCAAGCTGGGTTGGCTCAGCTTTGGAGTACTACGATTTCGCAGTCTATGGAACCGCCGCAGCGTTAGTACTCAATACGTTGTTCTTCCCCGAAGAGACCTCCCCGGGGGTTGCCGTCTTACTGGCGATGGGGACCGTAGGTGTCGCGTATATCGTGCGGCCGTTTGGTGCCTTAATCATGGGTCCGCTCGCCGACCGGCTGGGACGTCGTTTCGTGCTGATGCTGACCCTATTCATGATGGGTGGTGCAACGTTTGCCATTGGGTTCTTACCCACCTACGAGGACGTTGGATTCCTGGCCCCCGCACTATTGGTCTTGTGTCGCATCATTCAGGGCCTATCGGCTTCCGGCGAGCAAGCCTCTGCGATCTCTGTGTCGCTCGAACACTCTGATGACGACCGCCGCGCACTGACTTCCTCATGGACCTTGCACGGCACTCAGGCCGGCACTTTATTAGCCACCGGCATTTTCATCCCCCTGACCGCGTTTCTCAACGACGAACAGCTGTACTCTTGGGGCTGGCGCATCCCGTTTTGGATCTCAGCCGTTGTGGTTGTTGTGGCATGGTTGATCCGTCGCCACCTGGAGGAACCACCATCGTTTGAAGCCCGCCGCCGTGAAACCGTGGCTTTGACCCCGTTGAAGCAGACCCTCCGGTTCCACTGGCGCGCCGTATTACGTGTCACCGCGTGTGCATTGATCAACACGATCAATATTTACATCACCGTATGGGCCATTTCGTTTGCGACCAACGGCCACGGCCTGGATCGTTCCACGATGCTATGGGTTCCGGTATTAGCAAACCTCCTAGCCCTCGTAGCCATTCCGCTTGCCGGCAACTTGGCCGACCGGATCGGACGCAAGAAAGTGTTCATCACCGGGGCCCTGGGTTCTGCGGTCTTTGTCTACCCCTACCTGTACTTCATCGCCCAAGGCAATGTGGTCGCCCTGTTTATCTGTGGCGTACTGATGTCCGGAGCAATGTATTCTGCCGCCAATGCAGTTTGGCCTTCGTTCTATGCCGAGCAGTTCCCCACCCGGGTCCGCGCTACCGGCCTTGCCCTGGGCACCCAGCTTGGATTCGCGCTATCCGGGGGGCTTGTCCCGGTGGTTGCGACCCTGCTTGCCGGTGACGAGCAGACCAACTGGTTCCCACCAGCCGTCTTCGCCACCGTCATCTGCGTGGTCGTGGCGCTGACCGCGATGACCGCCAAGGAAACCTATGCTGCGACCCTGGACGAAGTCGATGACATGCACACCACCGATGCAGAACGTGCCGCGTTAGCAGGACACCGATGAGCACCCCCAGCTACCTCATGGGCCTAATCGGTGAAGGCGTGCGCCCCTCACTGACCCCACCCATGCACGAACGCGAGGCCACCGCCCAGCAGCTTCGATTTGTTTACCGGCCGATTGATCTCACAGAACTCAATCTGCCTGCAACCGCGGTCGGTGACCTCCTGCAGGCCGGCATCGCGCTGGGCTTCAACGCTTTCAATATCACCCACCCGTGCAAACAGCTGGTGCTGAAGTATTTGGACCACGTTGATCCGGCCGCACAGCGGCTGGGCGCCTGCAACACGGTGCTCATCGACGACGGCAAACTCATCGGCTATAACACCGACCGATCCGGATTCGCTTCGGCATTAGCACTCGAGCTACCCGACGCCGACCTGACCGACGTCGTCCTGTTGGGCGCCGGCGGTGCAGGCGCAGCAGTAGCCGATGCACTCGTGGGGGCAGGTACCAAACGCCTGTCGATTATTGATCCGCAACCTGAACGAGCCCAGATCTTGGCAGACCAGGTCCAGCACGCACAGCCGGTGGGCTCAGCGCTGGAGATTCAGGTCGGTTCTCCAGCCGATGCAACCCGGTGGATCCCGCAGGCCACCGGGCTGGTCAATGCCAGCCCGGTCGGCATGTTCTCCCATCCGGGACTACCCGTGGACGTGGATTTGCTCGATGCGGGTATGTGGGTCGCCGATATCGTGTACCGCCCAGCGGTCACTGAACTTATCGCACACGCCAGTGCGCTGGGCTGTGCGGTGATGCCCGGCAAAGCGATGGCCGTGGGCCAAGCGGCCGATACGTTCCAGCTCGTCACCGGCATGGTACCTGACCGTCAGCGCATGTACGCTCATCTCAACGAACTGGTGGCATCCGAAGACCACCGCCTCAGGGAGAATGCATGAAAACGTCGATTGCCACAGTGTGTCTGGCCGGCACACTGGAAGAGAAAATGCAGGCCTGCGCCAGAGCCGGATTCGACGGGATCGAGATCTTTGAACAAGACCTCGTCGTCTCGCCGTCTTCACCGGCCGAAATCAAGGCGTTGGCTGAGCGACTCAACCTCAGCCTGGACCTCTACCAACCATTCCGGGACCTGGAGGGCGTGACCGAGGAAGTATTCCAGGATAACTTGCGCCGGTTGGAAGCCACATTCCAACTGATGCAACAGTTGGGCATGGATCTGATCTTGGTCCCGTCCAACGTGGCCACCGCGACTGTGGACGACGACGCCGTCGTGGCCGAACAATTACACCGTGCTGCGGAACTGGCCGCCCGCTACGACATGCGCATCGCCTATGAAGCCTTAGCCTGGGGCACCTATGTCAACACGTACTGGCACAGCTGGGAACTGGTGCAATCTGCCAATCACCCAAACCTCGGGGTGTGTCTTGACTCGTTTCATATCCTGTCGAAAAACGACGATCCCTCCCTGATCCCAGAGATACCTGGCGAGAAGATCTTTTTCGTCCAACTCGCCGATGCCCCAGAGCTGGGTATGGATTTACTGCCGTGGTCGCGCCACCACCGGGTATTCCCCGGCGAGGGCAGCTTCGCGATGTTCGAGTTCATGGCCTACCTCACCCAGACCGGCTACCAAGGCCCGCTGTCGCTGGAGATCTTCAACGACGTGTTCCGCGAGACCGACCCGGATATCACCGCCGTCGACGGACTGCGCTCGTTACGCTGGATCCAGCAGGGTGCCCGCGGTCTGCTGGCCAAGGAGCACCCATTCCGGCAGATCCTGACACCCATGCCCAAGGTCGACCCCATTGAAGTCATTGATCATATCGAAATCAGTACCGATGTGCCCGACCGCTGCGGGGCACTGCTGGGCTCATTGGGTTTCACCTTCGTGGGTCAACACCGCAGAAAAACCGCCCAGCTGTTTGTCTGCGGGGACGTCAAAGTCGTGCTGACCCCCAATCGAGCCGAGGGCACCTTCATCACCTCGGTGGCCGTCCAGGTCGCCAACAGCGCCGATGCGTTGGCACGTGCAGAAGCCCTCGGCGCGACCCCGGTGTCGCGTCCGGTCACCGCCGATGAAGCTCGGCTCAAAGGCGTGCTGGGTCCCGGCGGTATGCAGGTGTTCTTCATTGACGATGCCGCGGCCGCCTGGCCCGAAGAATTCGGCTATGACGCCACGAACCAAGACAACACCTCGAGTCACGTGCGGTTGGATCATCTCAATGTGCCAGAGGCCCGCGACCATTTCGGGGCCTCGGTGCTGTTCACCCGCGCGTTACTGCGCTTGGAGCCACTGCCGAGCCAAGATGTGGCTTCCCCGCGCGGACTCGTCCACTCTCAAGTCCTCCAATCCCCCGACGCCGGGATCCGGTGGGTGTTCAACCAGGTCCCACCGACCTACACCAACCGCACCGGTGAACCCGTACGCTACCCCGGGCACATTGCCCTGGCCGTCGAGGATATCGAAACCCGGGCTCAAGCCGCGATCGACGCCGGCCTGGTCGTCTTGCCCATCGCGAGCAATTACTATGCCGACCTACACGCTCGGTTCGGCATTGACCACGAGACTCTGCAGCGCTGGCAGTCCCTAGGCATCCTGTATGACCGCAATGCCGAGGGCGAGTTCCTCCACGTGTATTCCGAGACCATCGGTGGATTATTCATCGAACTGGTTCAACGCATCGGCGACTACCAGGATTACGGTCCCGGCAACGCCGCGGTGCGTCTGGCGGCTCAAGACCACTACGAGCAGCACCACCGCACGAAGCGGTAGGCCTAGTCGGCGACTGGCACGACCATCGGGGTGCCAGAACACGGATCCACCCCGATCATCGAGTCCAGCCCAAACACGTCAGACACCAGGCTTGACGTCAGGGTGGTATCTGAGCGGCCATGGGCGACAATCGCGCCGTCGCGCATCACCACCAGATCATCGGCATATCGAGCTGCCTGGTTGAGATCGTGCAGCACGGCGACGACGGTGCGGCCCTGGTTGCTGATGTTTCGGCACAGCCGCAGCACGTCGACCTGGTGAGCGATGTCGAGAAACGACGTCGGCTCATCCAACAGAACGTAGTCGGTTTGTTGGGCCAGGACCATCGCAAGCCAAGCGCGCTGGCGTTGGCCACCCGACAACGCGGCAACCGGCATATCGGCCAGCTCGGTTAACCCGGTATCGTTCAGTGCTTGATCAATGGCTGGCGTATCTTGCGGGGACCACTGCCGCAACGCCCCGTGGTATGGATACCGGCCCCGAGCCACCAGACCACGTACGGTCACTCCCTCGGGCACCGTTGGATGCTGAGGCAGCAGCGCGACTCGCTGGGCGAGGCGGCGCGGGCGATAGGCCTGAACATGTTTACCATCGAGTGTGACCATGCCGGGCTCAGTGGCCAGCACTCGTGCCAGGGACTTCACCAGGGTTGATTTACCGCAGCCATTTGGTCCAACGATCGCGGTAAACCGGCCCTGCGGGACGTCAAAGTCCAAGTCGTGAATGACCGGTGTTGCACCGTAGCCAACTGTCAGACCTCTTGCGGCCAGTAAGTTATATGTCATGTCAGGCGTGTCCTTTCCGAAATTCACGAAGCAATAAATAGCCCAGAAAGATGCCGCCAAAGCCCGCGGTGATAATACCGACCGGCAGGCCATCTAGTACGGGCAGCTGTTGGACGCTCAGATCCGCCAGCACCAGTAGCACTGCCCCGACCAGGGCACTGGTGACCAGGTTAGGCCCGGTGCTTCGGGTGAGCATGCGTGCGGCGTGTGGGCTCATCAGGGCGATGAAGGCGATCGGACCGGCAACCGCCACGGCCATGGCAGCCAGCATCAGCGATGCCACGATGGCCCAGGTGCGCGTCGTCGTGGCTTTCCCGCCCAGCGAGGTGGCCAATTCATCACCCAGTTCCATTAATTGCAGCCGCGGGTTCAGCACGATCAGCAGTGGCAGTGCGATAAGCAACGCCAAGCAGATGAGCCCGGCGTGGCCTAGATCGCGGGCATTGAGACTGCCGACCAGGTAGGCGGCTAGCCGACTGGCTTCATCACGCAAGGTCGCGGTCACCACGAATTGGGTAATAGCGGTAGCCATCGCGGCCACGGCAATACCGGCAAGAATCACTCGCGAGGGTGAGGTGAATCCGCTGCCAGTGGCGATTGCGACCAGTCCGATGGCCACTCCGGCTCCTGCCAGTGCGCCGATGGGGGTGGGCAGTCCGGTGGGAAACAAGGAGACCACCGCAACGCCTGCACCGGCGCCCGCAGCCAGACCGAGAACGTCGGGGCTGCCCAGTGGGTTGCGCGTGACCGTTTGAAACAGTGCACCAGATAAACCAAAGGCTGCTCCGGCTAGGATAGCGACCAGCAATCGCGGGCCGCGCAGGTTTTCTAACACGAACGTCGCGGTTGGGCTGGATTCGCCGCCGAACAGCGCGATAATATCGCCCATTCCAATGCCCAGTTTGCCTGCGACGAGCGTGACGATGCCCAACACCAGGATCAGGGCGGCCAGTATAGTCCACAGCACCACGTGGCGACGCTGATACAGCACGGCGATGGTCTCACCGATGGTGAAAACTTTTGTTTGCTGCTGGGTCATGTCGTCACCGCCCCGCGACGGACGGCCATCAAGAGAAACGGTGCGCCAATAAATGCGGTGACAATACCGACCATGAGTTCCTGAGGTCGGATAATAACCCGGGCAAGGACGTCGGCGGCAACCAGTGCCAGCGCCCCACCAAGGAGCGCAGCCGGTACGCGCCAGCGGAAGTCTTCGCCCATCAGTGCGAAGATAATATGTGGCACGGCTAATCCGATAAAGCTGATCGGTCCTGCGATAGCGGTGGCTACGGCGGCCAACAGGGCCGCGGCGATAATGCCGATCAACCGGGTAGCACCCACCCGAAACCCCAAGGAGATGGCGGTTTCTTCTCCCAGTGCCAGGGCATTCATGCCGCGGGCGATCAGGAGCGCGAGGCAGAAACCGATGACCAACGGCACCAGGACTTGACCCAATCGCGAGAGCTCGACACCGGCTAGGGACCCGACCATCCAGAATCGATAGGAGTCAAAAACCTGCGGCAGGGTCAGTACCATCGCATTAATGTAGGCATACAATACGGCGGTCACCACTGCACCGGCCAGAATCAACGGCACGATGCCGCGAGCACTGGAGCGACCACCCAGCACTAAGACGACGGCCACCGCGATGATCGCGCCAAGCATCGCAAAACCCATGGTGCCGGTGGCACTCAGTGCCCCGAATAGTGCGGTGCCGGTGACCACACTGGCCGAGGCACCCACCCCGATGCCCAGAATACCGGGTTCACCCAGCGGGTTGCGAGTAATGCCCTGAATCAAGGTCCCCGACACCGCAAGGGCTGCACCCACGATGGCACCCAGCACGGTGCGCGGGATGCGCGACGCCACAACGTTGGCCAGATGAGGTTCGCCGTCGCCGGTCAGCACGTCTACAACGTCGGCGACCCCGTTGGGGCGGCTGCCCAGAAACAGGCTGAGGATGCAGGTGGCACCCAGCAGCACCGTCAGGGCAGCCATGATCAGTGGTCGACGCATCGGGGCGTTATTCTTGTTCCACGTTGGCGACGGCTTCATCGATCAGCGGCTTATAGCGTTCCAGTGACCAGGGCACAGTCAGCGGGGTGATCATGGATGAGGCGGTGACCAGGGATTGGTCTTCGGCTGCCACGATGGCCCCTTGTTCGATGGCCGGGATCGCGGCATACAGGGGTTGGGCTTCGATTTCCTCACGGCTGGCCTGGTCCATGTAGAACGTGAAGATCAGGTCCGAGTCATTGAGCTTATCGGCATTCTCTAACCCAATCAGTGCCGACTGGGTGCCGGGTTCATCAAAGTCGGCGCGCAATTCTTCGACGACCGGATCAGGTGTCAGGCCCAGGGCCGAGACCATGGCTACGCGGTGTTCCTCGGGATAGAACACACCCAGGGTTCCCGGGCCGGTGTTGTAAATATAGGAAAAGGTGAGGCCCTCATATTCGGGAACGGTGGCTTCAGCCAGTTGGGTTTCCAGATCCTCAATCAGGTCGGCGGCCTCTTCAGACTGGCCCATGGCTTGACCGATGAGTTCAATCTGTTGATCCCATTCAATGGTCCAGGGCTGTTCGGGATAGGCCACGGTTGGCGCGATATCGGCTAGCAGGTCATATTGTTCCTGGGTCAGACCCGACCACGGTGCCAGGATCAAATCGGGTTCAAGCTCCACCACGGCTTCGATATCCAGTTCGGTGCCACCGGTAAACAGTTCGGGTAGTTCGTCGCCGCGTTCGGTGACTTCTTCGTGGATCCACGGCAGATACCCGGTGTCATCGGCACCCCAGGGATACTCTTCCATCCCGACCGGCGTGGTGCCCAGTGCGATGGCCGTTTCGGTGGACCCCTGCCCTAAGGTCACGATGCGTTCGGGTGGCGTGTCGATGGTTGCCGACCCCAGCGCGCTGTCAATGGTGATCGGCTCCCAGTCGCCATCGGCGGATTGTTCCTGACCACTGTTAGAACACCCGCTGACAGCCAGTGCGGTGGCCACACCGATGGCAGCGATGGCAATCCAGCGCTTTGGCGCTGGGGTCGTTGAACGAGGTGACATGATGCTCCTTGATGTTGTGAAAGTCTAAGGTGTGAGGTGATTTTTACTTAGCCGCGCATTTTCTTAACCACGCATGGCCACGCCGTGGCGCCAGTAGCCCATGAACGCGACCTGAGATCGTTCAACGCCGACGTCGTTGACTAAGAAGCGGCGCAGTTTTTTAATCACACCGGATTCGCCGGCGATCCAGTAGTAGGTCCCGGTGTGGGGTGCTGGGTTTTCGGCGACTTCTTCCCCAGATGCCGAAAAGACGGGGGTTTCCCACAGCAGCTCGTCTTGATCGTCCTGTACCTCTTGGATGTGCCAGCCCAGCGCTTTGGCTAGCGGTTCTCCGAGGTTTTCGTTGTTGCGGCAGAGCCACTGGACTTGGATTGCTGTGTCGATGGGCAGTTGATCTTGAGCTGACGGGACTTCAATGTAGGCACACACGTTGGCACTGGTGCCATGTTCGTTGAGGTCTTCCAGAATCCGGGCGATGGCCGGGGCAGCTGATTCGTCGCCGAGCAGGATGATGTCTTGGGCTCCCCCGGGATGAAACTCGATGCCCGATGGCGCTTGACCCTGGTGCGGTGCTACCAGCAAGAGTTCATCGCCGGCCGTGGCGTTGGCGGCCCAGGCTGCCGCCGGTCCCGTCTCGCCGTCAGCAATGCCATGCAGCACAAAATCCACGGTCAGATACGTGGCACCGTCGGCGCGGACGAGGTGACGAATCGAATAGGTGCGCATCGTGCCGCGCTCGGCATCCGGTAACGCCAACCAGCGTTGGTACCAGTCGGCGCCTTCGACGATGCCGGGCAAGTGCCCGGCATCGTTGGGCAGGATGATCTTAATGCGCTGGTCATAAAACGGGCCCACAGCTGCTAACTCGTTGAGTTGCCCACCGGTAAATACGATGCGTTGAAATGTCGGCGATAGCTGGCGCACCGAGTGCACGATCCCGCGAACCGGGCCGTGGAGGATGTGGGTCATGGGACTCCTCGAAAGATGATAGGGGGCGTATTGTGCAGGAACCCGCCACAGCAATACAGCACACCCTGCGAAAAGAATAAGGTAAGGCTACCCTAAAATACACGCTCTTGCGATTCCACTGTTACACTGGCACGTTGTGCAAAAACCTACATTTTCTGCCGCCCTGCGGCGTCGTCAACTACCCAGGCAAACCCAGATCAGTGAACGGCGTCGGCTGATCGTCATGCTGGCGATGTCGCTGGGAGCCTTCGGTATCGGCACCACCGAGTTCGTCTCGATGGGTTTATTGCATATGATCGCCGAAGACTTTCAGATCACCGAAGACACCGCAGGCGTGATCATCACCAGTTACGCGCTGGGTGTGGTGGTCGGGGCACCACTGATCACCGCGCTGACCGGCCGGGTGCCGCGGCGGCGGCTCTTACTGTTGCTGATGGCAGCCTTCACGGTTGGCAATGGTTTGTCGGTCTTCGCTACGAACTACGAGACCCTCTTGGTGGCCCGATTTATCGCCGGCTTGCCGCACGGCGCGTACTTCTCGGTGGCGGGTCTCGCAGCAGCCTCGATGGCACCGGTGGCCCAGCGTGGTCGCGCCGTTGCATTTATTACCATGGGACTCTCGGTGGCAACAGTCATCGGCGTGCCCGCAGCTCAGGCACTGGGTGCCGCCTTGGGCTGGCCTGCTGCCTATGGCCTGGTTGCGACCATTGGCCTGGCAACCGTGGTGTTGTTGTGGTTTTTGATGCCGCATATGACACGGATGCGGCCTACGAATCCGCGCACCGAGCTGGGCGCTCTGAAACGCTCTCAAGTCTGGTTGACCCTAGCGATGGGCACCGTGGGGTTCGGTGGCATGTTCGCGGTGTATACGTATATTTCCTGGACTATGACCGATCGCGCGGGGCTAGATGCTTCCTGGCTGTGGCTGGTGTTGATGGTCTATGGGATCGGGTCGGTTGGCGGCACCTGGTTTGGTGGGTGGCTCTCCGACCGCAATCTGGAATTGGGTATCCTGTTTGCGCTGATCATGATCGCCGTTGTATTGACCGCATTCTATTTCACCTCGACCCACCCGGTGCTCGGGGTCATCAACTTTGGGCTGGTCGGGTTCTTTGGTTCGAGTCTGACGCCAAGTCTGCAGATTCGACTCATGGATGTCGCAGGCGACGCCCAAACGTTGGCGGCTGCATTGAATCACTCGGCACTGAATCTGGCCAATGCGGCAGGTGCTGCAATCGGTGGCGCGGTGATTGCTGCCGGGTTCAGCTACTCGGCCCCGGCCTTAGCCGGGACCGTCCTGGCCGTAGCTGCGATCCTCGTGTGGATTCCGACCACGGTATTGCGCCGTCGTCAACTGGCTAGGTCATGAGAAGTTCTGGTCAAGGAATTCATCCATGTAGTCCATGGCCATCATGAGGCCGTAAAAGACCGCGCCCCGTAGTGGCTCGGGAATCTCGGGTTCCCGCAGGTTCTCACCCAACATGCCAAACGCGTGCAGCGACCGCAAGTATTCATCCGAGCGCTGCTGGACAAGCTGACCTCGAAAATCATCCGGTGAGGCTTGCGTTGCCGGAGGCATGCCCGCCAGCGAGTTCAACAGCCGACCCAGCGTGTGCCCGACCGAGGAGACTTCCAGCGGAGCGTGTTCTAGGCCGTGGATCAAGAAGATCTTGATATACGTGGCGATGATGCCTTCGGCCGCCTCAAATGGGATCTTCTCGGCTTCGACATACTCACCGGCGGTCGGGCCCAGCTCGACGGTTGCATCGACGAGCGCGATCACGCCGAGTTCTTCTAAAGTCCACCACCAGATCATCAGTTCCGGGACATCCAGGGCGGAGTCAACATGGGCGCTACTGAACCGCTTGCGTAACCGCAGGGAGTCGTGCACATCGAGCCCAATCATGGCCCCGATCGTGTGAACATCTTCGGTGCGCGGTGCGCCAGCGTCAGTGGTCGGGCGCGGGGTGGCCAACCAGTCGCGTAATTGTTGGGTGCCGGAGACGATCGGCAGCTGGCGCATGGCGTCATACCGGGTGTCGTGGTCCACATCCTGGGCGGTGGCAAAGATCTTTTCGAAATCCCACGGTGGCGCCTTGTGCACCACGGTCATGTCGGTAATTTTCGCGTGAGCCTGATGCCAGCGGTCGGGTTCCAGGTCAGTACGCAGACGGAATTGCAGATAGTGTTTGATAATTTCCAGCGCCGTCACCACATATTGGGGCTGGGTGTTGGCTAACACAGCCATGGTCCACACATCGAAATCGGCCGGGTCGTGCGGGTCAATATCCTCGCGGGCGGCCTCATCGATCATCGAATTGAAGATAATCGAAATCTTGGGGGCAACCTCGGCGACGTCGTCCTGGGTTTTCAACCAACTGGCAAAATCATCCAAATATTCCTGCGACGACGACGTCTGATCGCCGTTGGTCGTGGGCAGTTGACTGACCTCTAGAACCGGGACGAGTTCATCGAGCACCCGATCAAAGGTCGCGTTTTGGTGGGTTGCGATCGCCGTGATGGTTGCGGCCAGCAGGTAGATGCCGGCACGGGCCACTTCAAATCCGCCGTGATTGGTCAGCAGGGTGTCCAGGGATCGGAACGCGGTGCCCTTGGCGGCCAGCCCTAAGATCTCTTCGGCCGCGGCCTTCGTGTTGGGGTCGACCTTTGGGATTTCGACGACGTGTAGCGCCGGGTGCAGGGCGGTATTGCGATAGATGCTGTCAAGGTTTTCCATGGCGACGCCGGTCAGGTGGCCACTGGAGGGTCGGTGGCGGGTGGGTGCCGGACCAATCGAGCCGAAGAGGTTTTGTACCTCGGCGATGTTCTCGGCGTGCAGCGCGACCACGAGTTCACGCAACGTGTTGATCGCACGGGCTCGTTGATCACCCACCGGGGTGGATAATTCCATGTTGTGACGTTCGACCGCCCGGGTCAGCGCCTCGTTGAGTTCCTCGGGGTCGGCATCCGTGAGGTGCGCAACGTCGATGCCCTCGGCAGCCAACAGTGGCGCGAGCTGGTCCATCAGCTCGGCGTCGGCCCCAACGCGGTGTCGGATTTCCACTCCGGGCGGGAGGGGTAAGAATTCTGGATCGTCGGATGGAGACTTCGATGCAGCCATATGCCGACGATATCAGCGCTGTGGCATGGATAACAGGTTCTCCGGGTAGCTAATACTTCTGTGCCGGCTCGGTTACCTGTTCAGGCAGGTGCAGTCTGGCGAGGACGGCTTCGGTATGAGCCGGTGGCCGCTGGGCGCCCAGCGCCGAGACGAGCATCGTGACCGCTAACACCAGCGGCACACTCCACAGCGCCGGGTACTGCAACACGGTGGCGGTGAAGCCTTCAAGTTCCAGCAGTTGGCCCGCAATGAGTGCGCCGAGCGACACGACCGCACCGGTGATCATGCCGGTGATGGCGCCGTGGACAGTCAGTCCGCGCCACCAAATGGCCAGTAACACGATGGGTGCTAGACAGGATGCGGTGAAGGTGAACACCATCGCAACGGCGCCGGCCAAGGCCAGCCCGGTGGTGATATAGGCGGCAAGGATCGGCAAAACCATGGCCAGGATCGCACCGATCCGAAATCCGCGAACCGTGCCGCCGAAGAATTCCTGGGAGACGACACCGGAAATGGACACGACCAGCCCCGAGGCTGTCGACAGGAAAGCAGCAAATGCGCCACCGGCAACCAGTGCAGTCAACAGATCGCCGACCACACCGGTAAAGATCGCATCCGGCAGGCGCAACAGGGCAGTGTCGGTGCTGGCGGAAGCGGCGAGTTCGGGGAGCACCGCCCGTGCGACGACGCCCAGAATAATGGGCAACGAATAAAACCCGGCTAACAGTCCCAGCAATAACACGGTGGTGCGTCGCGCCGATGGCCCATCGGGATTGGTGTAAAACCGCACCAGCACGTGCGATAGGCCCAGGGTGCCGAGCATCAGGGCCGCAACCAGCGAGATTGTCCGATACGTGCTGACGTGGGTTTCAATGACCAGTTCGGTTTCGAAAGCATTGGCCAAATCCGGGATGAAATCGGCCTCACCGGCGCCCACCCGAAGCAAGATAAACATGGTGGGCACTAACAGGGCGGAGAGTTTAAACCAATATTGCACCGCCTGGGCGATGGTCACCGAGCGCATGCCGCCGGACACCACGGTGGGTAACACCACCAGAATCACAATGGCCGGCCCCAACCAGCCGGGCAGGCCGGTCGTGGCTGACAGGGCAATGGCGGCTCCGTGGAGTTGCGGGATGATATAGAGCCACCCGGTGAACACAACCAGCAGTGCGGTCAGACGGCGCAGCGTCCGCGAAGGCAGGCGCAGGCTCATCAGGTCCGGGATCGTGTAGGCCCCGGATCGACGCAGCGGTGCCGCCACAAAGACTAAGAGCGACAAAAAGCCCGCCGTGTATCCGACCGGGAACCATAACCCGTGGGTGCCAAAAGCCATGATGAGTCCGGCCACGCCCAAGAAACTAGCAGCCGAGAGGTATTCGCCAGCAATCGCCGAAGCGTTCATCCACGGTGGGACGCGGCGGGAGGCGACATAGAAATCTCGGGTCGTACGGCTACGGCGTAAACCATGCACGCTGATGAGAATCGTCACGACACACACCAGGCTAATCGAGCCCAAAACCAACAGCGCGTTCTGAGTCATGGCCCCTCCGGTGTTTGGTCAGTGAGCTCAGCTGCCAACTGGTGTTCGTGGACGGTGGCCCGTCGAACATAGAACCACCCCAGCAACATCAACAAGGGAATGACTAACACCGAGGGGAAGAGCCATTCCAACGGCACCCCCAGCAGTGGGACTCCGGCGAGCGCGGGGCTGAAATGGAAGGCCAGGTTCACCACGACGACCAGGCCAAAAAATGAGGCCATCAGGCTCACGGCCAATTGCAGTTGGATGCGCATGAGCCGTCGCACAGCGCGGGCTGATGGTTGCGTGCGGGCGGCTGTATCCGCTGGATTGTGGAGCACTTCCTGGACACTGGGCAACCCAGAGGGCATATCGACTTGCACCCGGCGAGCGCGCATGGCTCGCAGGGTGTCGGGTACCTGGGCGGCCGGCGGCGGGTCGCGGATGAGGTCAAGCTCGAAATCTTCGTCGTCAAGATATCGCGGGTCGCTCATCCATCACTCCGCGGGACCGATCGGAAGTTGAGTTGTTTGAGCCGCTGGCGCACCTGAGGCATGAGCCGTCGACTCACCGGCAGTTCGGTATCGCCAACAAACATGAACATTTTGCTGTCTTGCTGGACGATTTTATTGGCGTAGTTCAAGTTGACGATATGCGACCGGTGAATGCGTACAAAGTCGTAGCCCGCCCAGTCTTCTTCGATGCCCGTCAGCGAGATGCGTAGCAGATAAGAGTCGTCCTCGGTGTAGATTCTGGCGTAGTCCCCCTGGGCTTGGGCCCAGCGGATGGTACGAATCGGGACGAATAACTGTTGTGCACCCTGTTGTACCGTCACTCTGCCTTGTTCAGGCAATTGTGTGATGGCACCGGTGTCCACTCGGCTGAGCGTTTTGCGTAGTGCTTCATGCAGGCGTGCTGGTCGCACGGGTTTGAGCAAATAGTCCAAGGCGTCGAGTTCAAAAGCGTGTACCGCAGGTCTGGCATCGGCAGTTACAAAGATAACGTGCGGTACGTCGCCATTATCCTGGCGGCGCAGCTCGTGGGCCAGATCCATCCCGGTGTGCCCGGGCATGTGAATATCTAGCATCACCACATCAACACGGTGACGACTCATCACATGTTTGGCCCCGGCAACGCTGGTGGCAGTGTGGACAACACCGACGAGCGGGTCTGCTTCTAACAGCCATTGCATCTGTTCTACGGCGGGGACTTCGTCGTCGACGGCCAGCACATGTAAGCCCGGATCTTGCGACTGGCTCATGCGTAATCACCCGCAACCGGGGTAATGATGCGGGCCGGGGCTTTGAATTTCGGGATGCGCATCGACACATTCATGCCGGCGTCCTGGGCGGTTTCGATGTGCAGGCCATGTCCTGGACCGTAGGCTTGACGGAGCCGCAGATCAACATTGCGCAGCCCCACGTGCGACCCGTCTGCTTCACCGCGCATCACTTTAGCCATAAATTCCGGGTCAGCGCCAACACCGTCGTCTTCAATACTGATTTCTGCATACGTATCGGCGTCCTTGGCGCGCACGAACACGTGGCCCTCACCCTGGGTGGTGTACATGCCGTGACGGACCGCGTTTTCGACCAGCGGTTGCACGCTGAGAAATGGGATTTTGAGTCCCAACACTTCCGGCGCGATATCCAGGCTCACCTGTAACCGTTCACCGAAGCGCGCTTTTTCCAACAACACGTACCGTTCCACGGCACTGAGCTCATCTTCCAGGGTGGTGAAATCCCCCTCGGTCCCCAGCGAGTACCGAATAAAATCAGCGAAATCGACCAGCAGTTCCCGGGCACGAACCGGATCACTAGGTATCAGCCCGGCGATGGCATTGAGCGAGTTGTAAATAAAATGCGGGGAGATCTGGGCGCGCAGGCTGCGCAGTTGTGCGTCGATGAGCTGCTCACGGGTCAGCTCAACGAGCTGTTGATAATCCGGTTCGGCAGGCTGATGTTCCTCTCGAGATTTTTTGCGAAAGATCACAATACTCTCCCCTGGGTGTGTGCTGACCGCCCGGAGAGTAGCGGGTGCCGCAACGCGTGAAGGGTGAACATACCTGTAAGCCTAGGTGACAGTATTCACTTTTTCCCAAAGCTTCGCCGTTCAACTCACCAACCTGACCGCTTAGCGCATGATTGAACCGCCCGCCTTTCGTGACTCACATCACACTGACTAGCCTGTGGGGCATGAAGACCTCATCCAACTCCACCGTGGAGGATCATCATGACGACAACACATAATTATTCCGACTTCCAACAGGTACAGAAATCTGAACAGTTTCAACAGCTGCGCAAAACGCACCGCAGCTTTGTATTTCCCATGACCGTGATCTTTTTGATCTGGTACCTGGCGTTTGTCATTTTGGCCGCGTTCGCACCCGAGTTTATGGCCATCAAAGTCTTGGGCAACATTAACCTCGGCATCGTGCTGGGACTAGCCCAGTTCGTCACAACGTTTATTATCACCGGCGCTTACGTGGCTTATGCAAATCGGAAGATTGACCCGATTGCCACCGATCTTCGCGAACAGATGGAAGCCGCTGGCGCCGGTGAGCCAACACCAGTTGAAGTTACCGGTTATGCCACCACCGCACCGGGTTCAGGAGATGCATCATGACCTCAGCACTCATCACTGCTGCCACCACAGACGTATCCACCGAAGTTGGCAACCCGTGGGCCAACATCGGCATCTTCCTCGTATTCGTTGCCGTCACCCTGTTTGCGGTGGTGCGGGCATCACGCAAAACCAAAACAGCCACAGACTTCTACGCGGGCGGTCGATCATTTACCGGCACCCAGAATGGTACCGCCATTGCTGGGGATTATCTTTCCGCCGCATCCTTCCTAGGAATTGTGGGAGCCATTGCAATCTATGGTTACGACGGCTTCCTCTACTCAATCGGCTTCCTGGTCGCCTGGCTCGTCGCCCTGCTGTTGGTCGCCGAAATGCTACGCAACACCGGCAAGTTCACGATGGCCGATGTGCTGAGCTTCCGCCTGCGACAGCGCCCCGTGCGCATCGCTGCGGCAACCTCCACCCTGGCGGTATCGATCTTCTACCTACTGGCCCAGATGGCCGGCGCCGGGGCCCTGGTGTCCTTGCTGTTAGGCATTGATTCCAAACTCGGCCAATCGCTGGTCATCGCCATCGTTGGCGTCTTGATGATCTTCTACGTCTTCATCGGCGGTATGAAAGGCACCACCTGGGTGCAGATCATCAAAGCCACCCTGTTGCTGATCGGGGTGGGCATCATGAGCATCTGGCTGCTGGCCCTGTTCGGCTTCAACTTCTCGGCGATGCTGGGCGAAGCCGTCACCACCGCTGGCAACCCAGCCGTGTTGGATCCAGGCCTGCAATACGGTGCGTCCGCCCTGTCGAAGATCGACTTCCTGTCACTGGGACTGGCCCTGGTCCTGGGCACCGCTGGTCTGCCACACGTGTTGATGCGGTTCTACACCGTGCCAACCGCTAAAGAGGCTCGCAAATCCGTGGTCTGGGCGATCTGTTTGATCGGTGGGTTCTACCTGTGCACCCTGGTGTTGGGCTTTGGCGCCGCCGCGATGCTAGGCCCAGAAGTCATCAGCAACGCACCGGGCGGACAGAACTCGGCAGCACCGTTGCTGGCCTATGAACTCGGCGGCACCATCCTGTTGGGCATCATCGCCGCAGTCGCCTTCGCCACTATCCTGGCCGTTGTTGCCGGGCTAACGATTACCGCTTCGGCATCGTTTGCCCACGACATCTACGGCGAAGTCATCAAGAAGGGCAAACTCGACACCGCAGGCGAGATGCGCGCCGGACGCGCCACCGTCGTCGTCGTGGGGATCTTGGCCATCCTGGGCGGTATTGGTGCCCAAGGCCAAAACGTGGCCTTCCTGGTTGCACTGGCCTTCGCGGTGGCTGCCTCGGCGAACCTGCCAACGATCATCTACTCGCTGTTCTGGAAGCGGTTCACCACTCGCGGTGCACTGTGGTCGATGTACGGCGGGCTGATCACTTCGATCACCCTGATCGTCTTCTCCCCGGTCATGTGGGGGGCCGAAACGTCGTTCTTCCCAGACGTCGATTTGGCACTCTACCCGCTGACCAACCCGGGCATCGTGTCGATTCCGCTGTCATTCATCCTGGGCTGGCTGGGTTCGGTCACTTCCAAAGCCACTGAGGATCCTGCCAAGCAGGCCGAGATGGAAGTTCGCTCCCTGACCGGTGTCGGCGCGGAAAAAGCCACCGACCACTAACTCGCAAGAACCACCTCACCACGCTGAGTCCCCGCGTCCACCATGGACGCGGGGACTCAGCGTGTCTTGTCGTGATTCGAGGCCGCCCGAGATGCACAATAGTGCTGGCACAACAGTCAGATCCCGCAGAAAGAGCCCCAGGTGTCTAAACACATGGACTTTACAACGCCGTCGTTTGAGACAACAGTGCGTCAGGTTGGACAATTCGTCGACGTCGCCGATCGGATGCCCGGGGATGCACCGATCAACGTAGCCTTTGTGGAAGAGATTTCGGTTGCTCAGCGGCTCGCAGCGATTCGCACCTTGTCAGCAGCGGGGTTGCGGGTTCGACCGATTTTGTCGGCCCGACGGCTCGCTTCTGAGGCACAGCTTGGTGAACTGTTGGAAACCAGCTGCGGCAAGCTTGGTCTGCAAGAAGTCATGATCGTGGGTGGAGATCCCACCGAACCGGCCGGTCCTTATGCCACGGCATTAAAGCTCATCCAATCGGCACCGATCACCGAAGCCGACCTCAGGCTCATCGCCCTCCCGGGATTCCCAAAAGAGCATCCGACCACGAGCTCCGCAGTGTTGCTGGATCATCTGGCAGCAAAGGTCGACGCCCTCGAAGCCACCGAGCGGGCTGTTGAAATCACCACTCAACTCTGTCTAGATCCTGCAGCTGTGCAGGAGTGGGTTACCAAGGTGCGCGCCAGAGGCATCACCGCTCCGATCCGCATCGGCGTCCCAGCACCCACCACTGCAGCAAAACTCCTACGATTCTGTGCATTATGCAAAGTCGATGCTACGCAGGAAGACCTGCAGCGTTATGGGTGGCTGGCAGACCATGACGCCACGCTGGTCGATCCGGGAGCTTTCCTGCGTTCGCTCACTAGGATGCTCACCTCCGAGCTCGGGCCAATCATGGCCCACATCTACCCGATGGGTGACATCGGCGCAGCGCTGACGTGGCTATCATCGCGTCAAGTAGAGCTGATGCAGGGCTAGGCGCTGTGCGCTAAGTCGTGAAGCTTCAACACCGTCTTCCAATTGCGAAGCGTGGCGCTATCTTTTGTACTCGAGTATCCAACTTGGACTGTGCAGGTCGAGGGCTTCCAGGGCGTCGAGCGGTCAGGCCATGCCGGGCCAATACGCGCTATCTGGTGTAGAGCGAGCACCGAAAATTGCTTGTCCGACTCGGACTACGGTTGAACCTTCTTCGATCGCGGTCTCGAAATCTCCTGACATCCCCATGGATAGTTCACCAGGCCCAAGCAGCTCTGGTACCTCGGCGCGCATTTGGTCTCGCAGCTCACGCAGCAAGGTGAAGCACTTTCGCACCCGTTCAGTGTCTGAACTGAAGATTGCTAATGTCATGAGCCCTTGGACTTCCAAGTTGGGGTACTGGCGTAAGTCGGCGAGGAAGCGGGCCAATTCGTCTGGATGGATGCCATATTTTTGTGGCTCATTTGAGGTGTTGACCTGCACAAAGACGGGCAGTGTTCGTCCTGCGGTTTCAAGTCGACGGTTGAGTACCTCTGCTACCCGTAAGCGATCCAATGCTTGGAATTCCGCAGCATAGGCTGCCACGTCGCGCGCCTTATTGGTCTGCAGGTTGCCGATGATCGACCACTCCACATCCAAGTCCTGCATCGCATGATATTTTCGGGTGGCTTCTTGGACACGGTTTTCGCCAAGCTGCTGTAATCCCGCCGCGACGGCTATACGAATGCGGTCTTCAGGAACAGTTTTACTGACGGGCAACAACCGGATTTCATCGGGGTCCCGTCCTACCCGATGTGCGGCATCGGCGATCCGGGCACGTACCGCTGCGATATCGTGAGTAAAATCTTCGATCGTTTCAGCCGTTGGAAATTCATCAGATAAACCATTTGCACCTGCCATAGGCCAAACGTAACATGGGTGTCGCAGTGAGACTATCACTGTGTTCCGGTGGGGTGACCGAGTAGCTAGGTTGCGGCTCGCAAGGCCGTATACGCAGGTTCAAGTCCTGCCCCCACCTCGAAAATGACCGAGGGCCCCATTCCGACACAGTTCGGAATGGGGCCCTTGTGCATAGCGGACGGGCTGACCGTCAGCTAGGCAAAGTGTTGTCGTAACTTATTTGGCGACCTGGGAGGCGCCTTTGGTCACGGCTGGCTGCAGAGCGGCAGGAATACTGGGCTTGCCGTCTGCGAGGTCGATGAGATCCATGGCCTCGAGTTGCCGCAGTCGTGGGATGAGTACACCGTCAGCGGAGTCGCCGTTCACAATGAATTGAGCCGTCTGTTTGGCGGCGGCGTCATCGGCGTCATAGCTGAGAGTTTGTGCCACGTAGGTGGCGACCAGGTTTTCTGCTGCATCGAGCTGTTCGATGTCTTCAAATTCGAACGCGGCAGCGTTGGCGCCCGGTTGGATCTTGGTCGAGGTAACCTGTGCCTGACCGGTTTCTTGCATGGTGGTCCAAAACGCCATGAGCTCTGGGATCGCCTGAGCTGAGGTCGCATAACGGGTCGGATGTGCTTCAGCCGGCACGTTCAGATCCAGATCGGATGCCACCGGTTCTACTGCTTCAGGTTTCTTCGCGACACCTTCGGCATCAATGCCGATGGTTGCCGCGACGTCTTTAATGTCGGCGCGTTTGGGCAAACCGGTGCCCGTCACAGCGTGGCCGTCGCCCATCCACTGGGCGAATTCTTTCACACCGGCCATGAAGCGAGTCTCCAGGATCGCGGTGTAGCGCACTTGCGGATCATCACCGTCTGGTTGCACTGGTTCGGCGGCTTCATCAACGACGTCGACAACTTCTTCGACCACTGCCGCGGGGACTTCTTCTACTACTTCTGCCACAGGTGGAGCATCTTCGGTCGCAGGCTGTGCAGGCGTCACCGGTGCTGGTGGTTCGCTGACTTCTTGTTCAGGCAACAGTTCGTTCAGCTTCGCATCAAAATCCGTGTCTTGTTGTTCGGCGAGCGCACGCACAGCTGCGGTCACCACAAAAGCACCGGCGCCGGCGACGGCTTGGCCAGGGTTGCGCTGCAGCAGGCTCGGGGTCGAGCGCAGAGCACGCCCCTTGGTGGCAAGTGCTTCGATGGCAGGAGTGATGTTCCGAATCGTACGCGGCACGTCACGTTGCGCGACCCGGACTCGACCATTCAGGCCATGCTTGGCATACCAGTCATCCAGGGACTCTAGTGCCACGTAGGTCAGCTGAGCTACACTTGGGCGTCCGTTTTCGGCCTCCGGGCCGACGGTGCCTAAGATTTCTGTGGCCTTGGTCGATTGGTCGCTTTCTAGCGCCTGGGCAATCTCGCGCAGGGTATTAATAGTGCGCGCTCGTTCTTCACTCACGGGGATATCATCTCCAAGTAGGGTCTTTCAACCGCAAAACGGTATTCGTCACAAAGTGACGCTACCAAAAATTACAGGCAAATTTGCGGTAAATAGCCTCCCTGAGTGTGAAATGCTCAACATTTGACCCGCGTGCTGCTCCCATATTCTGCGTTAAAGTAGGGTTCCACATGGCGCGACAAGCAGCTACCGCCCCGCCGCTAGGATCCGATTTGCTCCAGTAACGAGACCCAGACTTCTGGGTCTGTGGGGACGACCGGGACCGCTTCTTGCAGTGCTGGCGCCGACATCTGGACCGCGGTGGCGAGGTGTGCCGCAGGCTGTTATTCTCCATGGTGCTTATAGCAGTTGCCTTGCATCCAGCCCTAGCCACCGGGCGACGTTGGGGTGCACAATGGGCTCAGAAAGGAGTTGATCGCTGTGACCAAGAATCCCAAACACAAGCGCGACGACGAACCAGATCCTACCGAGGAGTCCACGAAAGAGGACTACATTGACGAGGAACATCCCGGCAAAGACCGTGAGGAAGCCGTCGTTGATGAACAGGGCGAAGAGTCTTTCCCTGCTTCAGACCCACCAGCCAATTACTAAGTATCCGCATTGATAATGTTCTTCGCGCCCGGTCGACTCATGGGTTGACCGGGCGCGAACGTCTTCCCACCCAGTGAAGACTGGGCGAGCGAGATGATTCATGATTGAGTGGTGCTATGACTGACGTAGAACTCACAGACCTGGACCGCCAGTATTTACAACAATGCGTGGATTTAGCAGCCGAAGCCCTTGAAGCCGGCGACGAACCGTTCGGGTCGGTGCTGGTGGACGCCGAAGGCGTGGAACTCTTTGCGGATCGAAACCGCATTTCAGGCGGGGATCCGACTCGGCACCCAGAGTTTGCGATCGCCAGGTGGGCGGCCGATAACCTCACCGCGGAGCAGCGGCTAACCGCAACCGTCTATACCTCGGGCGAGCACTGTCCGATGTGTGCCGCAGCTCATGCGCGGGTTGGGCTGGGGCCAATTGTGTATGCCAGTAGTGCCGCAAATTTGGTGCAATGGTTGAACGAATGGGATGTTCCAGCCGGGCCAGTTGCCCCGTTGCCGGTGACCACGGTCGCTCCCAATGTTCCGGTGCGTGGCCCGTATCCAGAATTCAGCCAGGCCATTCGCTCACTCCAGGCACGTTTTTATGGCATCACCGGCATCTAGGTTGCTACGAGCCCACCGCTTCTACAGGTAGCAGAGCTTCAAGATCCGCAATCGTCTTGCCGGCCAGGGTGTCCCACAGTGTGAGGCCCGCGAGGGCTGGGATCGCTACGATATTTGGTACTCCGATCGTGGTGATGCCCGCAGCAAGTGCTGACGTGACCCCTGGCTCTGAATCTTCGATCGCGACCATCCGGTTCAGGCTGAGCTCTTCACGGTCTGGGTAGTGCTCCATCAGAAGGCGGGCGCCCAGTAGATATGGGGCGGGAGCAGGTTTGCCATGTTCCACGGCCTCTCCGGTGACCTGCACGCTGAACGTGCCCTGGGGCAGCTCCGCTACAATTTCATTGGCCAGGGCCGCTTCGCTCATCGTCACTAAGCCCATCGGGATCCGGGCCTGACGCAGTTGGGCCAGCAGCTCACGAGCACCAGGTCGCCAGGGAATAGCCTGCCGTGTCTGAGCTATGACTGCGTTAAGTAACTGTTCGATAATCTCGCGCGACGACAGGTTGACGCCGGCGGTCTGAGCAATGCGCGCATAGACCGGCAGTGCACTGCCAACTAACCGCTTGGAATCCTCTTCGCTCCAAGGCACAACCCCATCCCGTCATGAGTTCGGCTTCAGCACGAAACCAATAGGGCTCGGTGTCCACCAGCGTGCCATCCATATCCCACAGCACACCTTGCAGCAACGTCATCTCAATTCAACTCCCCTATCTAAGTGTGTCGGCCCAATGCGGTTCAATATTGACTGATTGAACCGCATTCCTGGGCAGTCTCCCTGACTCATCCTTCGCACCGATGGACTAGTGATAGACCATCGGTGAGCTCCAGGTGCCGCTAAAGTAAACTAGCACGCTAGAGGATACGGCGCAGGTTTGCGCGGGCCAGGTCCACCAGTTCCGATCCTTGACCGCTCAACACTGCGCGCATTGCATATAGCGAAAACCCTTTGACCTGTTGTGAAGTAATGGTCGGCGGAATCGTCAGTTCTTGCTGTTCGGTAACTACATCCAACAGTGCCGGACCATCATGCGCTAAGAACTCATCAATGGCCTTGGGTAAGTGAGAACTGCGTTCCACGCGTTTGCCCCAGATGCCCATGGCCTCGGCGACCTTGGCGTAGTCCGGGTTGTCGAGTTCGGTGGCAAATGGGACGAAGCCGTCGGCCTTCATCTCGAGTTCGATGAAGTTCAGCGACGAGTTGTTATAAACCACGACTTTGACCGGCAGTTTATGCTGGCGCAGCGTGAGCAATTCACCCATGAGCATGCCCAGCCCGCCGTCGCCGGATAGCGAGATGACCTGACGCTCGGGAAACGCAGCCTGGGCACCCATCCCCATGGTCATCGCATTGGCCATCGATCCGTGACTAAACGACCCGATGATGCGACGATTTTTAGTCGCAGTGAGATATCTTGCGGCATAGACCACCGGTGAACCCACATCAGGAATGAAAACCGCATCTTGCCCAGCATGTTCATCCAACAGCCGGGTGAGGTACTGCGGGTGAATCGGGCGCGACCCGCGCGAAGGCTGGGCGAGGTTATCAAGCTTCTTGCGCGTCTTTTCGTAGTGGTCGCGCATGGTTTTCAGGTGCTTGGAAGAGGTAGCCGGTTCCAGCAGCGGCACCAGTTCTCGCAGCGTGTCTTTAGCTGTCCCCACCAACGGGACGTCAACCGCCACGCGTTTGCCGATTTGGTCTCCGCGTCGATCAATCTGGATGACCGGAATGTTGTCAGGATAGAACTGTTGATACGGCAGATCAGTGCCAACCATGAGCAGAACATCCGCGTCGAACATCGCCTGATACCCGGAAGCAAAGCCCAACAGACCGGTCATTCCGACGTCGTAGGGATTATCATATTCCACGTGCTCTTTACCGCGCAGCGCATGCACAATCGGTGCTTGGAGCAACTCGGCAACTTCCAACAACTCGGTGTGCGCCCCAGCCACCCCGGCCCCGGCCAGGATCGTGACCTTCTGGGCCTCGTTGAGCACATCAGCGGCACGTTCTAATTCCGCGACACTGGGAAGGATGCGGGAATGAGTCGCGTGAATGATCTCGGGGGCAGCATCAGGCATCTCTGCGAGAAACATCGAACCACTGATAACCAAGACGGCGACGCCGCGCTGTTCGATCGCATTGCGCATCGCGATCATCAGCACCCGCGGCAACTGTCGGACATCGCTGACATGTTCGACATACACGCTACATTCGCGAAACAACTCTTGCGGATGAGTCTCCTGAAAGTAGCCGGTCCCAATTTCCTCCGACGGGATATGGGCAGCAATCGCCAGCACCGGTACCCGCGAGCGTTGCGCGTCGTATAGGCCGTTGATCAAATGCAGGTTCCCCGGTCCAGAGGTGCCTGCAACGACCGCAAGCTCACCGGTCATTTCGGCTTCGGCAGCCGCAGCAAATGCTCCGGCTTCTTCGTGTCGGACGGTCATCCAATCGATCGTGGATCCGATGAGAGCATCTGTGAACCCGTTGAGGGAATCCCCGGCAATGCCCCAGATGCGTTCAGTGCCGTGCGCTTCCAACGTAGAAATAATGTGTTCTGCAACGTTTGCCAATGCTTCCTCCTGCGTATGTATCGCTTCGCGTTGAGGATCTGAAGATCAGATACGCCCGATTTCCACGGTATCGCATAGCCTTCAGCAGACGGAACAGTTGGAATCATTGATCAAGTTTTGCAGCTTTTCTAAGCGGCTTCCCAGGGTAAAATCGTTGATACAACATTGACCTTGAGTGGTACACCGAGAAGACTCGTAGATAGTACGAGTAATTTATAAGGAGTCGCGACACTATGAAAATTTTCCGTTTCGGTCGAGTATTAACTTTCGGTCTCGGTGCCGCTGCAGGTTATGTTCTTGGTAACCGCCAGGGCAGAGAACAAGCCATGCAGGTAGCTCAGCAGGCAAAACAATCGGTTCAGCAGTTCTGGAGCGATCCAAAAATCCAAGAGCAGGTGCACGACGTCGCCGGCAGCGTTACTGAGACGCTGAAAGACAAGAACCCCACCCTGGGCAAGGTTTCAGAAAAAGCCGCCGAGTTCATAGATAAGTCCACCGGTTATCAGGGCGATTCGCAGGGCCATTCCAACAGCCCCAACGCTGACGAAGACAATGACAAAGCCGGTCATGAAACTGCTGATGCCGGTCGCGATGTGATCAGCGATCCATCAGAGTCATTAGAGAGTGAAGGCGGAACCACCGCCACCCGCAACGACTAAGACCACTGTGTGAATGCCCACGGGCCTGGCACCTGTTCCTCAGGTGCCAGGCCCGTGGGCTTTTGACTTCCTTCCGAGGCTGACAAGAGTCCTCTGGATGACCACGGCCGTTCCGAGGCTTATTGAACAATTTACGCCGGGTCGTGCAGGCGATTTCTTGAAACCCCAGGGGTGCAATAGAACCGTCTTAGAGAACTGACTGGCACGGTTGTCGCGTGCATATTTGGTACACCCCGCCCACCTGTTTGTAGTTATCGTCACAATCTTGCCTGTGTCTCAGAGCACCATTAGCCTGGCTATCAGAACAACTAACTATCCACATAGATATTCTTGTGCGGTTTGTGGGAGGCACCTATGGATCTGCGTCATCAGATCGATACTCGGCCAATGTCAGGGTATCAATGGCTCATCATTGCGATATGTACCTTCCTCAATGCTCTGGATGGTTATGACGTCCTGGCCATCTCCTTTACCTCAAATGCGGTGACCGAAGAGTTTGGACTCAGCGGCACTGAATTGGGCATCGTCATGAGTGCCGCCCTCGTCGGGATGGCCGTGGGGGCATTAACCCTGGGACCTGTAGCCGACCGGATAGGTCGCCGAAACATGACGATCTTGGCAATCGTCGTCAACGCCATCGGGCTGTTTTTATCGGCCACCGCAGGATCGGCGATCGAATTGGGCATCTGGCGCATCGTGACCGGCCTAGGCATCGGTGGCATCTTAGTTGGAACCAACGTCATCAGTGCGGAATATGCCTCCCGGAAGCATCGCGGCTTGGCCATCAGTATTTATGCCGCAGGCTATGGCATTGGCGCAGCATTGGGTGGCACCGCCATGGTTGGTCTGATCAGCAGCTTTGGGTGGCGTTCAGTCTTCCTGGTGGGCGGCATCATGGCTGTCATTTCGCTGCTCATCGTCCTGCCGCTCCTGCCGGAATCTGCTTCCTACCTCTATAACCGGCAACCGAAAAACGCCCAGGAGAAGGCTGAACGCATCGCCCACCGCCTGGGGTATCTCGAACCGATCGATCTGACTGTTCCTGACACGGCTGCGCAGCGTAGTGAACAAGAAACTGGGATCAGCAAGCTGTTCACCAAGCAAAACCGACGAGTCACTCTTGTCATCTGGACCACGTTCTTTGTGATTATGTTTGCGTTCTACTTCGTGAACTCCTGGACGCCGCGACTGATGCACGCCACCGGCCTGAGCGAGACCCTCTCGATGTTCGTCACCGTGGGTCTCACCCTTGGTGGGGCGATCGGATCGGTGGTCTTCGGCCTGTTCACTGCCCGCTGGTCCACGCGGGTCGTGCTCAGCCGGTTCACGGTCCTGGCCGCAATTTTGATGGCCATTTTCGTATTTTCTGCCCAGTGGACCGTCGTAGTGCTCATCTTGGGCGTCTTCGTCGGGCTGTTTATCAATGGCTGTATCGCCGGACTGTACGTGTTGACCCCACAGTCATATACCTCTGGATTACGTTCTACCGGCGCTGGTTGGGGCATCGGCATCGGGCGGTTCGGCGCGATTATCGCTCCGACGGCCACCGGGGCACTCATGGACGCCGGGTGGACACCAGAAGCTATCTACGTTTCGGTGGGCGTGCTTATCCTCATCGCCACGGTGGCATTACTCTTTATGCGCGGCGTCGATGTCGAAGCCAACCGCGACCCACAACAAGACCTCAAAGACCACACCGAAACAACCTAAGGCAGCGCAGGTTTTGAGCCCGCATCACCCGGACAGCGGGTGAATGATTGTCCACGTGGTAACCTTTCGCTAGTCTGCTCATGTCAGCGAAGCGTCGGAAGGATGCCATGACCGCAGGTCCCACCGTTCAATCTGAAACCGCCCTGATCATCGAGGATGATGACGACATCAGGCGCCTTTTGGAGATGACCATTGGCCAGGCAGGCTTAGCGGTCGAATCTGCCAGCACCGGCCAAGAAGGTCTCGACCACGCCCAGCACAAGGCCTATTCGATGATTACTGTCGACATTGGTCTGCCCGACATCAACGGGCTCGAGATCGTGCACACCCTGCGAGAACACTACACCGGACCGGTCGTGATTATCTCGGCGCGTTCCTCGGACGCTGACCGGAGCGCTGGCCTCGCCGCCGGTGCTGATCTGTTTTTGACCAAGCCCTTTCGGCCGCGCGAACTGCGCCAACAGTTCGCCAGTCTGCTGCAGGACGCCGGGGTCCGGTAATTTCCGATTAGGAAGCACGCACGACATCACGGCGAATCTCTTCGACCGTATCAGCACCCAACTGCTCCAAGGTCGGCAACGCTTGGCGAAGCGCTTCGAAATCGCGGGCTTCGACTAACTCAGCCATGCGCTGGGCTGTTCCGGCTAAGCGTGTGGCACCCAGCATAGCTGCCGACACCCGAATGCTGGCCACCGCATCCCATGTGGCTTGCGGGTCTTCGGCTGCCGTAGCGAGCTGAACATTGGCCAGACGCTTGGGCCAAATGATCGCGAAAGTCGAGATCAGCTCGCGAGCGAAATCCTCGTGGCCTTCCAACTCCACGGCCAATTCCTGGACCACCGCCCGGTCCAATAGGGGCGCCGTCGTTGGAATAATTGGTAATGGGGTGGTCTCGAGCTGACGTAGATCATCAGCGTTTCGTTTCGTTTTGGCCCACGCATGACGCCCTGTCAGCATGCGTCCGATGGCCCGAGCGTAAAACAGGTATGTCAGATACACGTATCCCAGGAACAGTATGCCCAGCACCGCGGACTGCAGCCATCCCACATTGGCTCCTGCTCGAAGTCGATACAGTGGGCCCCACATGGCATAGGGCAACACCAGGAAGATGACTGCGGCTAATAAGGACAGTAACTGCGAGCTGGACTGCCACAGCCATGCGCCGCCTTCGATAACGGCCAGTATCGTCAGGGTAGGGATCACTAACAGATTGATCATCGACAACCAGGCCTGGCTCATCAAGAAGTGCACCTCAAGAAACCCAGCAAAGTTCAAGACTTTGGCGCGGCGCAGTCGAGGTAATAGTGAGGCACATTCCAACAGGCCTTGGGCCCACCGCGTGCGTTGGGTGAGCAGCCGTTGGAAATACGGTAGGGCTTCTTGGGACACGTGGGCTTGGCGCGTGTAGTACGTGCGATACCCGAGGGCCAAGATCTTCAGTCCTAGTTCGAAGTCTTCGCTGAGCTTCCTCCCCCACGGTTCACCATCGGTATCGGCCAACTGGTCTAGGACCGTCAGTCGGTTGAACTGCCCATTGCCACCCATACCCACGGTGCCGGTCTGGACACGTAAGAGCTGCATGGCCGAGTTCGCGGTGCGGAACTCGATATCCTGAAGACGAATGAGTATTCTGCCCACCAGGTTTTGCCACCACCCGTGGATCGGACGAGGTCGTTTATCTGCACGGTTTTTCATCCAGACTTCGATCTGCACCCCGCCCGTGTGCTGATCGCCGAAAGCCTCAGGCCCGGCCAGGACATCCAAGGTGTTGTCGGAGAGATAGCCATCTGCATCAAGCACCCCGATGACTGTGCGTTGTCGTCGAGACGGGTCCGCACCCACGAACTGACCGACCTGCCGATACGCAGCATTGAGTGCATCGCCTTTGCCGGTGCGGGCATGCGGCGCAATCCTGGTGATCAAATGGACGTGGTCATCAAAATCCTGCAGACCGCGGACGATCGAGCCAGTGCGATCATCCGAAGCGTCGTCGATAACCCACACGTGGGCTGCAGGAAAACTCATTCGGGCAGCTGAGACGGTTTCGGCCACGACCGATTCTTCGTTCAAGCATGGGACCAGCAGATGCCACTCGAAATCTTCGGCGCGTCCCACAGTGTGCGTTTCTCGACGCGAGAACCTAAACAGCAGCATGCTGATATACGTCAGGGCCAGCGCGGAGATCACTGAGACAACGACCAACATGACATCGCGGAGTGGGCGCTCCCCAAAACTCCCAAAGGTGCCAGAGAAGACGAACACGATGGAAGTAACTATGCCATAGAGCGGACAAAGCATGACCGCAACCATCCAGAGCCAGGCCGGAGTTTCACGATGCGATGGGATCATGCTGAATACTCCTGATGAAGTGGTAGGCGGACAACAAATGTAGAACCTTTCCCGGGTGCACTGTCCACCTGGAGACTCCCGTGGTGGGTTTCCACAATGCCTTTCGAAACGGAAAGACCAAGTCCCGTTCCTTGAGTAAAGTTGGCAGCGGATTCGGTGCGATAAAACGGCGTGAATAAGCTTTCAAGTTCTTGAGCACTCATACCGGCCCCGGTGTCGGAGACCACAAAGATCGCATCGGGGACGTTTACGCCGTCGCCGTCATCTCGACCGACTCGCACCTGGATATGCCCACCCGGTGGAGTATATTTCAGGGCATTGGATAACAAGTTATCCATCACCTGACTGATGCGCTGCGGATCGGCCCGGACAATGGGTTCAGTGACTGCATCGAAGGCGACGTCGATATGACGCTCTGCCGCAAGCGCTCGTTGAGCTTGAATAGCTTCTCGCGCCAAATCGGATAAGCACACGACCTGTTTATTGAGCCTGAGGTTGCCGTAGCGGGCCTGTTGTTGCAATAGCAGGTCTTCGACTCTGACTAAGAGTTTTTCTGCGTTACGTTCAATCACAGTCAAGAAGTCTTCTAGTTCACGGCGGTTCTCGACTGGCATCTCGTCAAGAGATTCAAGCGCAAAATCGGTGTAGCCCAGGATCGAGGTCAACGGCGTACGAAGTTCATGGGAAACGGTTGCGATGATGTCTTGCTGTGCGCGCTGGGCATGATAGGTGTCGCTGATGTCGTCGAAGATCAGAATCCGGGATTCTACTCCACCGTCGGGGCCGGCAATAATTCGGGAGGCTACTTCTAAGACGCGTTGTTCGTGTGTTGGTGATCCCGCGACGATGAGCACGTCCTCAAAGCTTTCACCCCGAATGACACGCCGGGCGGGGCGCTGTTCCGGCGGTATTGTCGCCCCATCAAGGGTGAAGAGCAGATGGCCGGCTTCGGTTGGGTCCAGGCTGCCTTCGGGCGACACGAGGCCGTGAATGTAGCGCTGAGCTGGGTTCGCCATGACATCGTTGCCCTCGGCGTCCATGACAAGCACCCCCACGTTCAGGTGGTTAATGACGCCTTTGAGGAGTCGGTCTTGGCGTTTGAGTTCATGGTGCTGGTGCGACAGGCGGGCAAATAGCACCAGCACGAGCGCGGCAACGATGAGAAAGGTGATCGGTAGAACTCCAAAGCGGGCAAAATCTGCAAGGCTCAGCTGCGTATCGATCACCAGGGACGGCAGCGAAATAGTCAACAGAATGGTAATCGTGCCCAGCACTACTCCCCGTAACCGGTAGCGCACGACCAACCAGAGCGCTGGAGCTAGCGCCAGGCTGGATAGCTGGGCACCGTCGGGCAAGGTTGCCCAACGAAGCACGCCCAGGCCTGCTAAATCAGCCAGCGGCAGGAGCAGGTTGAGCCACCACCAGCCACGCACCCGGTTTGCCGGTGTGAATATCACGAGCAGGGATGGGACGGCGAGCACCACAATTCCGGTGAGTAACTCTGGAACCTGGATAACCTCGCGGTTGTAGAACCATAACAATACGATCGGGAAAAATGCGACGGCACAAAAGATGGTTTGCGCTAAGATCGCCAGAGACTTTGGCGCGAGATTGATGAGCTGCTCCCGCCAGATCTGTAATTGCAGGGTGCCACTTTTCCACGTCTGAGTTGGACGGGAGCTGGAGATCATGGGAATAATCTACCTCGAGCAGCTCCCCTACTCAGCCATCTGTCCATAAACGACCGTTAGCGTCACCGTGCAATATTCGCATGAGCGAGTTCATCGGCAAATCCGTCGCGCCACGATGGGTAGTCAGGTTGCCAGTTGAGTTCTCGTTTCGCTTTCGTATTATCTGCTCCACGCAGCCGGGTCATAAACGCGATGCCCCAGGTGCCCACGGCGAAACCTGCCAAAAGCGGAGAGACGCGTTTGGGTGAAGGTGCCCCCATCATTTCAGCAAGCAGTGGCAACCATTCCCGAACCTCAGCCGGATCGTCGTCGACAATGTTGTACACGCCGGGTGCTTTTGCGGCCAAGGCCGCCACGACCGCTGCGGCCGCGTCTTGCACATGAACAAAGGAAAAAGTCGCTCGCCCATCGCCGATCAGTGGCACTTCGCCTTGCTGGAGCTCTCGGAAGAACCACCCCTCGGGAGAAAAGCTCGTGCCCGGGCCGTAGAGATGGCCGAAGCGTAAAACCGTTCCGTGAGCTGCTCGAGTTGTTGCTTCCAGCCGCTGGACACCATGTAAAACGGTCGCGAAGGGTTTTGGTGGATCCCTCCACAGAGCAGCTTTTTCATCAGCCAACACTGTGCCGCGAGGTTCATACCCAAACGCAAGGCTTTGTGAGATGAAATGTGCCACCCCGGCTCGCTGTGCCGCAAAGCGCAGATTTTCAGTGCCCTCAATGCGCAGCCGATTGGTCACTTCGAAATCATCATCCACGCGCTTGGGATTAATCCGCTCAGGAATGGCCGTGAGCATATTGACGATCGCATCCGGCTCGTTTTCTTCAACTGCTCGCACAACCGCCTCGCGATCAAGAGCGTCAACCGCGAGCGCGGTAGAGCCCATATGCCCGCGAATCGACCTCGCCAGACCGATGACGACATGCCCTGCAGCTTCTAACTGTGGCACCAGTTGACGGCCGATCACTCCGGTAGCGCCTGCTAATAAGACCCTCATCGCCCAGACCCCCTTGTCACGGTCCATTCAGTTTACTCGCGTGTCTACCGCGAGCTCAAGGTTGATACGGTGACTCCAAGACCTGATGACGCGAACAGAACATGGCCGAGTACACCCCTCAAGGTGAGGTTGTCAGATTGACGACGTGCACAACAAAATAGCCCAGTAATCGCAGGGTCGCTTTTGTTCACCGAAGCTCCCATAACCTTGTTAAACTCGTTGACTCATGGCTCGACCGAGGAATACTCTAAAAGTAGTAATTCTACTTTTCTTTGGGGCTAGAAATGGCCATTCCACAGGGTAAATCTATTCGCCCGGCTGATACTGACACCTGGTCGCCCCCACTGCCCGCGGCCGCCGGGTTTGAACATTTCATGATTGATACGCCGGGATTGCACACGCATGTGGCGACCATCGGCGACGGCGAACCGGTCATCATGTTGCACGGTTTCCCACAGCACTGGTGGCAGTGGCGCAACGTTGCCCCGGCCATCGCCGCCGAAGGGTTTCAGGTATTTTGTCCTGACCTACGCGGTGCTGGGTGGACCGTTGCCGATGATCCCTATATTGAACGGCAAACCCGTCTGCGCGATCTATTAGCTATCTATGATGCCCTTCAGATCGAAAGTGCCCACGTGATCTCACACGACATGGGCGTTCTTACCGCCATGCAGCTCAGCTACGAATATCCCGAACGTGTACGCTCAGCAATCCAGCTGTCGGTATTTCCCGGATTTGCGAAATTCCACCCAAAACTCGCCCCGGCTTTTCGACACCTACCCGGCCTTATCTGGTATCGATCTGGCGCTTCGCTGCGGGATATCTTCTCCCGCAGATACATGACTCACCCGCTATCCGATGAGATCGCTGGAGCATACCTTGCACCACTTCAGCGCCCAGAGATCGATGCCGCCGTCAGACCTCTCGTTCGCAAAATGCTCATGCCCGAGGCGCTGCGCATTGTCCGTGGCGCCTACCGACGTCGTCGACTCTCCGTCCCCACGCTGGTTGTCTTTGGCAGACAAGATCACCCCACCACCGAAGAGCTCATGAATGTGATCTGTAAGAATCCCCAGCAATACGCGGATCATGTTGAATTCGCCTACGTCAACGATGCCGCCCATTTCATCGTCGACGACGCTCCCGAGGCCGTGGCGACCCTGGCAACCGGCTGGCTCGCCCAACGAAACTGAGCCCCGGCAACTGGCCAGGTGATTCTGCTATATGTGGGTGGGTGCTCATCGAAATTTGGGAACGCGCCACGAGCGTTCAACCACCCCTGCCACAGACCTGGGTGTTGGCCGTCGCCGTCGTCACCCTCATGGTGACCTGGTCGCCTGTCGGCTACCGCCTAGTTCGACATTTAGCGACCTTGCTGCACGAAGCCGGCCACGCGATCGTCTCGGTGCTGGTCGGACGTAAACTGCGCGGCATCCGCCTGCATTCCGACACCTCAGGCCTCACCCTTTCACGCGGCAAGCCCACCGGTCCCGGCATGATCGCCACTCTCCTGGCCGGTTACCCGGCCCCGGCTGTCGTCGGCTTAGCCGGAGCGTGGTTGCTCGGCAAAGGATTCGCCGCCGGCACCCTCTGGGCACTGGTCGTTCTGTGTGCTGCGATGCTGCTGTTCATCCGCAACTTCTACGGCCTGTGGGTTGTCGTAATCACCGGCGCCGGTGTAGCAGCCCTCAGCTGGCTTGCCTCCGGAACGGTCATCTCGATTGCGGCCTATCTGATGGTCTGGGGACTCTTGCTGATCGCACCGCGCGCAGTGGTTGATCTGCACCGGTCCCGACGACGACAACGCGGTCGCAGAGATAGTGATGCCGATCAGCTGGCGCGTCTGACACGCTTGCCAGCGGGTGTGTGGGTTGGCATCTTCTGGCTGATCACCGCGGCATGTCTTCTGGCCGGCGGTTGGCTGTTATTGACTCCTGGCTAGCCCGCTGAAACACCAGGAGCGCATCGGAGATCAGATCGTGTGGATAACGATCCCAAAGGATTTCGGTGATCCCCACCAAGCTCAGATGCTCGGCAAGCACACGCGCACAATCCGCGATTAACTGCGTGGTTCTTCCTCGGTAGTGAATGTCGGCGAGGTTCCACACAATGAAACCATCCGGTGCGATCAGGCGAGCGCATTGCGCAGCCACTTCCCCGAGTTCGCGCAAGTACCGGTTGTAGTCGCCGTCTTCACCCTCGTATCCCTTCAGCGGATCGGCGGGGTGATCGTCTGCCGTCATGTAGGGCGGAGAGGTCAAAATCAAGTCGATGCTGGCCTCACCCAATTCTGGTGCAGCGTCCGGCAGCGTTCTTAATAACTGTTTAGCATCGCCTTCGAGAATGTGCGCATCTGGTATGTGGTGGTTGAGGTAGGCCACCCGATCGGGTAGCAGCTCCAACCCGAGTGCTCGTCGCTTCAGCGCCACCGCTCGCTGAAGAGTGGTACCAAATCCCGCGAAAGGATCCAGAACCAGGTCGCCCGGTTTGGTACAGCGTCCAATGACGTGGTCCACAAGGTCTGGCAGCATGTGCACGTCTTCATCAGCACCTTGGGGACGTTCGGCCAAGAATCGATCGTGGCGTGCAAACAGTTGTGAGTCCAACGGCGAATGCTTCGAAGCGCTGCCGCTGGAGGCGTCACTGGAGTGGTTCATATTCTGCAGTGTAGCCCGGCCCTTGGAACAGGGCGGTCCTGCTGGCGAACTATCTTCTCGTGCATTGGGAGGACTCAACCGCAATACCCTGTGACCCGCCAGTAAACTGGAAGCACCGTACCACGGAAAGCGCTAGCTAAAACTTTGACCGCCCTGCGAACTCAACCTTGAGTGGCGGGGCAGTCTTGTTGCTCCATCCGCAAAGGCAACCTTTGTGGAAACACGAAACCCGCCAGATTATAATCTGACGGGTTTTGCGCTATCTCACTGAAGATAGTCTCGTGGGCCCTGCGGGGATCGAACCCGCGACCTGCGGATTAAAAGTCCGATGCTCTACCTACTGAGCTAAAGGCCCACGGTCCGTTGAGGACCGATAAATGATTGTAGCCTATTTTGCTACGGAACAAAAATCACTCAAGAGGCTGTTATTTAGGGGTGCACCTGCCCTAGGCTGTCGAAGGTACGTCTCAATTACCGAAGTACCTAAGGAGTACGTTTGAGTTTGCAGCGGGGTAGTTCCGCCGGTATTCAATATCACCGCCCGAAGTTGACGCCGCTTGAGGAGTTTGAGCATCGTTCGGGCGGCATCGATCCGGCCGAGGTATTCTCCGCTGCCCAAATCATCGCGGCTAAACTCGTAGCAACCGGGCAAGATCCTGACGCCGATGATGCAACTGTTGACTGGCTCGTCGATCTCGTCGCCGACGTCGGGCTCGACACGATGGCGCGTATGTGGGCCGATGCCCCTGCTGTGACCTATGGGGGCGCTCTGTGGCGGTTGTACGCTCTCCAGCAGGCCACCCAACGCGATGGTGACCGTTGGGCCGCCTGGTACCGAGCGGGGTATGAGGCATATGTTTCGCGTGTGATCGCCGGCGCCTCTGAACCACCGCAGGCACGTGACCTACAGTCGCTGATCACCAAGATCCTCACCGGGGTATACGCCGGTGATTTTGCTATCGCTTTGGAGCGCGGTGGCGCCTACGCCCGGGTGATTGCTGCCGGCCAGCACCAGCACGCCGAACAACTCGAAGATCACAATCCGGCAGCTGCCGCAGCTTTGGAGCATCGCTCGACGAAATTACAGCGCACCGCTACCGAATTAGAGCTCTGTGCCGCTGCCTGGCGTCAAGGACGCCTGCAGACTGAGACTGCCGAGCGACGTCCAACGAATTAATTCAGCACCGCATTAACTTTCGGTGTGTAAAGTAACCAATCATGAAGCTGTCTGTAACGCGCCTATTTTCTGCCGATGAATCAGGCGCGACTCACGTTCGAACGCTTGCCAAATTCCTAGTGGAGTCCGTAGACCTTGTGACACAAATGTTTGGTGCATCGCCAGAAACAGGCACCGAACTCGACGCGCAACTCGATAACCTCAACGACCAGGCTTCAAAAACCCAGACCGCCATGCTCACCGCACTGCGCAGCTCCTACCTG
>NZ_VFOU01000004.1 GCF_006716305.1 Enteractinococcus coprophilus
GTTCTTCTGCCGCGCTTGGGATGTTGGTCACGACGGCGCTTATTTTTGCGAGCCATGACCCCTATTGTCACATACTCGCCGAGTCCGCCTGCTGCACTATGAACCAGCAATTACCCAGTAGACTAATGCCCGTTATGCGACTTGTCATTGCTGAATGTTCTGTCACCTACGCTGGCCGGCTCAATGCCTACCTGCCCCCCGCCAAACGGCTCATCATGTTCAAGGCCGACGGCGCGGTGTTGATCCACTCCGACGGTGGTTCCTATAAACCCCTGAACTGGATGACGCCGCCCGCCCGAGTGATCGTCTCGGAGCCATCCGAGACCCAGCAGCACGAAGGCATCGAAACAGTATGGACGGTGCAGTCGCAGAAATCCGATGACCGCCTGATCATTAGTATCTACGCTATTGAGCACGATTCCAGTCACGAGCTCGGGGTGGATCCTGGATTAGTCAAAGACGGCGTCGAAGCCGACTTGCAACGACTGTTGGCCGAACAAATTCACCTGCTGGGATCGGGCTATCAACTCATCCGGCGCGAATATATGACCGCCATTGGTCCGGTCGACATTCTGGCCAAGAACGGCACCGGAGAGACCGTGGCCGTGGAGCTGAAGCGGCGCGGAGATATCGACGGCGTCGAACAACTCTCCCGCTATGTTGAACTGCTCAACCGGGATCCACTGCTGGCACCCGTGCACGGAGTGTTTGCCGCTCAACAAATTAAGCCACAGGCGCGCGTACTCGCTGAAGACCGGGGTTTCAGCACGGTCACGCTGGACTACGATGCCATGCGAGGCGTCGACGATGTTGACTCCCGCCTTTTCTAAATGCACCAACACGTTCGCTGACCGCCACATCCATGGCGTGGCCGGGGTTGATTTTGCCACCTCCGATGTCCAGTCGATCCAGGCCGCGTTGCGCTTGCTGGCATCTCGGCGCACCACTGGGGTTACCGCCTCAATTCCGACGATCGGACTGGCCGCGTTACCCGATACACTGAACCGGCTACGTGCAGCTCATGTCGATGGGCTGGTGGACGGCGTGCATCTGGAAGGCCCATTTCTTGCGCCAGAGTTTGCCGGCGCGCATCCCAGGTCGGCACTGCTGGCTCCCAACGAAGATCCCGGCAAGCGGTTCCTAGAAACCGTGTTCAACTACCAGGACCCCAGCCGGCTGATCACCATGATGACGCTAGCACCCGAGCTCCCGGGGTTTGAGGCCACCGTTGAGCAACTCGTTGAAGCCGGGATTGCGCCTGCGCTAGGCCACACCGGTGCAACCTATCTCCAGATGCGCCACGGCATAGCATTCGTCTACGCCCTGACGGGAGAACCGGTGACCATTACCCATCTCTATAATGCGATGCGTGGTTTTCACCATCGGGACCCAGGGCCAATTCTTGCGGTCATGGAAGCAGCAGCCCGCGGTGAGGTCGTCGTGGAATTGATCGCAGACGGCTTCCATGTCGATCTTGAGGTGGTCCGGTGGTGGTTTGACCTGTGGCCCGCCACTATCCGGTTGGTTTCAGATGCCTCGGCTGCGACCCTTCCCACCGGCGTTCAGCCACTTACTGCGCAGCCACCCAGGTTGGGACATGTTGAACTGCACTATCCTACAGCTGCGAGCCCGCAGCTTGCGGGACGGGCCACGTTGGCATCGGGTGGTAAAGATCTGTTGGCGATCCACGATGACCTGGTGGCAGCAGGGCTGAATCATGATCAGGTATGTGCCGCGATGCAGCGCTAGCCGGTACCGACCCGCCTAAGGCCGTGGCTTAAAGCAATCGGTCGACAGAGCCATCCACGTACCCTGTCGACCGATTGTCATATGAAGTTAGAAGTATCGACGACGCTGTCGCCGTTGTGGCGGTTCTCGCCAGTGCCCAATCCCAACTGCGGGACCGGACTCGTACCACGTGGTGAGCTCAGAGACGTGCGCTTGGGCTGCACTGAGCTTGAGGTATGCACCGGTTTCCAGATCGTCTAACCGCACCCAGGCACGGATGCGAGTTCGGCGGGGAAACCGTGTTACGTCTAGCGAGTGACGCGGTACGCTGGCAAACGGGCGAGGCCAGATCGAGTAGACGGCGAAGATTTCCACCGAGTATTCGTTATATGACACCACCACGGGTTTGCCGGGTTTTTCGTCGTCGTGTTTGCTGACCAGGCGCGCTTTAAAGGAACCGGGTGTTCTAAGCAGCATAAATAATCGCCAGGCGATCATCACTGCCGTTACGAACGCTATGACCGCGATTCCGATGAGCGTCCAGGCCAGCCACGACGGCATCTTACGCTGACAGCTCCGCTTGTGTTGCGGCGATGGTCACCCGGTTCGAATCAACCGAGAAGAACCCGCCATTGGCTTGTGCAACCACGGCTTCACCGTCTGCTGCTTCGACGACGACTTCGCCGTCACCCAGCACCGCAAGCATCGGGGTGTGACCGGGAAGAATCCCGATCTCACCGTCAATCGTGCGGGCGGACACGGAGCGGGCTTGCCCGGACCACACGAAGTGGTCCTCGGCAACGATTTCGACGTCCAGGAGGTTATCGGCCATGAGTTAGCCTTCCTTCTGGATTTTCGCCCATTCCCGCTCCACGTCATCCAGGCCACCAACATTGTAGAAGGCCTGTTCTGCGATGTGGTCCAGGTCGCCGTCGGCGATGGCCTTGAAGCCTTCGATGGTGTCCTTGATTGGAACGGTCGAGCCTTCGACACCGGTGAACTGCTTCGCAGTGTAGGTGTTCTGCGACAGGAACTGTTCGATCTTGCGTGCACGGCCGACGACGACACGGTCTTCTTCGGACAGCTCGTCAACACCGAGGATCGCGATGATGTCTTGCAGTTCTTTGTTCTTCTGCAGAATCTGCTTGACGCGGGTCGCGACGTCGTAGTGTTCCTGACCAACGTACTGTGGGTCCAGCAGACGCGAGGTCGAGGCCAGTGGATCAACCGCTGGGTACAGACCACGCGAAGCCAGGTCACGAGTCAGGTTCGTGGTCGCATCCAAGTGCGCGAACACGTTGGCTGGAGCAGGGTCAGTGTAGTCGTCCGCTGGGACGTAAACGGCCTGCATCGAGGTAATAGAGTGACCGCGAGTTGAGGTAATGCGTTCCTGCAGGATACCCATTTCGTCAGCCAGGTTCGGCTGGTAACCCACAGCAGAAGGCATACGACCCAGCAGGGTCGAAACTTCCATACCGGCCTGCGAGAAGCGGAAAATGTTGTCAATGAACAACAACACGTCCTGCTTCTGGACGTCACGGAAGTACTCGGCCATAGTCAGACCGGTTAGCGCAACGCGTAGACGGGTGCCTGGTGGCTCGTCCATCTGACCGAACACCAGTGCGGTGTCTTTCAGTACGTCGGCTTCGTCCATTTCGACCCAGAGGTCGTTACCCTCACGAGTACGCTCGCCAACACCAGCGAATACCGAGGTACCACCGAAGTTGCGTGCAACACGGGTAATCATTTCCTGGATCAGAACGGTTTTACCAACACCGGCACCACCGAACAGACCAATCTTTCCACCCTGAATGTAGGGGGTGAGCAGGTCGATGACCTTGATACCAGTCTCCATCATCTGGGTGGAGGCTTCCAGGTCAGCGAAGTTTGGTGGCTGGCGGTGAATTGGCCAGCGTTCTTGAACATCAAGTTCAGCAATATCAACGTCGAGCGAGTCGCCCAGCGCGTTGAAGATGTGGCCTTTGACGACGTCGCCCACGGGCACCGAGATTGGCTGGCCGGTGTCGACGACTTCCTGACCGCGGACCAAACCGTCGGTTGCCTGCATCGCGATGGCGCGAACCAGGTTTTCACCCAGGTGCTGGGCAACTTCGAAAGTAATGGTCGAGGTTTGACCACCGAGGGTCAACTGTACTTTCAGAGCATTGTAGATCTCCGGCATGGCGTCCGCTGGGAATTCAGCGTCGATGACCGGTCCGGTAATGCGGGCAATGCGGCCCACGGCGCCGGTTTTAGCGCCGCTACCGGATTCATTCATAGTGGCAGTCATGTAACTCACTTCTATGTGGATGTTGAAATATGGGTCAGTGAGGCTGTGGTGTCAGCCCGTTTAGGACTCTGCTAGTGCGTCTGCACCAGCGATGAGTTCGGTGAGCTCCTGAGTAATGGAAGCCTGACGGGCGTTGTTCATCAGCAAAGTGTATTCACGGATGAGATCTTCGGCGTTATCTCCGGCTGCACTCATAGCTCGTTGACGGTTGGCCAGTTCTGATGCGGCAGCCTGCAACATGGACGAGAAGATTCTCGACTCGATGTATTTGGGCAGCAATGCATCCAAGACTTCTTCTGGGGCGGGTTCGTAGTCATAGAGCGGGAACAGTTCCGACGCATCGGTGACTTCTTCTTCCACAACTTCCAGTGGCAGAAGACGAACAACCGTTGGGTCTTGTCGCACCATGCTCTTGAACTCTGTGTAGACGATGTGAATTTCGTCGACGCCGCCCTCTTCGTAGTCGGTCAAGAAGGCATCGACGAGTGTTTCGCCAACATCTTTTGCGACGTCGAATTCTGGGCTATCGGTCGAACCGGTCCAGAATTTCTTGTACGAACGGTTACGGAAGTCAAAGTACGCCTGAGCCTTGCGGCCGATCAGGTATAGATCGGCGGATTTACCTTCTTCGGAAAGGCGTTCAATCAAGGTCTCTGCGTGACGCAGGATGTTTGCGGAGTATGCTCCAGCCAGGCCGCGGTCGCTCGACATGATGAGCACAGCAGCGCGTCGCGGATTTTCGGGTTCCGACGTCAGAACGTGTTCGATGTCTTGCTGTGATGCCACGGCAGAAACGGCCCGAGTAATCGCATTGGCATAGGGCATCGAAGCTGCCACACGCTGGCGTGCCTTACCGATTCGCGAGGTTGCGATCAGTTCCATCGCATTGAAGATCTTTTTCATCGACGTCGTCGAGTTGATCTTGTTGCGATAGACCCGAATATCGGATGCTGACATGCTTTTCCTTTCTGTGACCTATAGCAGGTGCCGGGTTTCCCCGGCACCAAATGCTAGGGTCGATCAGCGTTTCTGGCGGACGATGCGTTCTTGTTCGACGGCGCCTTCGTCAATGGCATCGAACTCTTCGTTGCCTGGCTGGACGGCGTCGCCACCTTGGGCAAGGAAGGATTTCTTGAAGCTGGTAACTTCCTGTTCCAAGACCGCGATGGTGTCATCGTTCAGGCGCCCGGTTTCTGCGATATCTGCCAGCGCGATGTTATTGAGACGCAGGTGCTGCAAGAATTCCGATTCGAAGCGCAGTACGTCAGAGACTGGAACGTCGTCCATGTGTCCCTGAGAGCCTGCCCAGATCGAAACAACCTGGTCTTCGACTGGGTACGGGGTGTACTGCGGCTGCTTGAGCAGTTCCATCAGGCGTGCACCACGGTCCAGCTGACGACGCGTTGAAGCATCAAGGTCAGATGCGAACATCGCAAAGGCTTCCATGTCACGGTACTGGGCGAGATCAATACGCAGGGTACCGGAAACGGATTTCAGTGCCTTGGTCTGGGCTGCACCACCTACGCGCGATACCGAAATACCAACGTCAACAGCTGGGCGCTGGTTGGCGTTGAACAGGTCAGACTGCAAGAAGATCTGACCGTCGGTAATCGAAATAACGTTGGTCGGAATGTATGCCGAGACGTCGTTGGCTTTGGTCTCCACGATCGGCAGACCGGTCATCGACCCGGCACCCAATTCGTCAGAGAGCTTTGCACAACGTTCCAGCAACCGTGAGTGCAGGTAGAACACGTCACCTGGGTACGCTTCACGGCCTGGTGGACGACGCAGCAACAGCGACACGGCGCGGTAGGCCTCAGCCTGCTTGGACAGGTCGTCGAAAATGATCAGAACGTGTTTGCCACCGTACATCCAGTGCTGCCCAATGGCTGACCCGGCATATGGTGCCAGGTATTTGAAGCCCGCTGGGTCAGATGCTGGTGAGGCAACGATGGTGGTGTATTCGAGTGCGCCCTCGCGTTCCAGTGTGGCACGAACCGATGCGATCGTTGAAGCCTTCTGGCCAACAGCCACGTAGATACAACGTACCTGTTTGTTCGGATCCCCCGACTCCCAGTTGGCTCGCTGGTTGAGAATCGCATCGACACCAATTGCGGTCTTACCGGTCTGGCGGTCACCAATGATCAGCTGACGCTGGCCACGACCGATAGGAATCATCGCATCGATGGCTTTCATACCAGTCTGAAGTGGTTCGTGTACCGACTTACGCTGGGTCACACCTGGTGCCTGGAGTTCCAGTGCACGGCGGCCTTCGTCCTCGATTGGACCAAGGTTGTCGATTGGTTCACCCAGTGGGTTCACGACACGACCCATGAAAGCGTCCCCGACCGGTACGGACAGTACGTCGCCGGTGCGGTACACTTTCATACCTTCTTGAATACCCTGGAAGTCACCCAGCACAACGACACCAATTTCACGTGGGTCGAGGTTCTGAGCCAGTCCAGTGACGCCATTGTCGAAACGAAGCAGTTCGTTCGACATAACGGAAGGAAGACCTTCCACACGGGCAATACCGTCAGCTGCGCTTGTGACGTAGCCAACTTCGACACGTTCGGTGTCGGCCGGTTCGTACGACTCCGCAAACTCGTTTAGGGCATCACGGACGTCGTCAGCGTTGATGGTCAAATCGGCCATCTGCAGTCCCTGCTCTCTTTGAATGCCGCATCATGGTGATGTGGCCTAGTTGTATATGTTTCGAGTGCCGGTTTCAGCCGGCCAGTTTAGTGTTCAGATCGTTCAGTCGTGAAGCGACCGAGGAGTCAATGACTTCGTCACCAACTTGGATCCGGATTCCGCCGATCAGCTGCGGGTCAGTGTGAACGTTTAGCTGCAACTGACGACCAAAAGTGGACGACAGTGTGTTGGCCAAACGATCTACCTGAGCTTGCTGGAGTGGACGGGCCACCGTCACATCGGCGATCCACTGACGTTGTTGCTGTGCGCTCAGATCAGCAAAACGACGAACAAGATCAACAGGTTTCACTCCACGAGGATGCTCCACTGCCTGACGGACCAACAACTTTGCTGGGGCCATGGCATCGGCTGACATGAGATTGTCAGCGAGATCGCCTCGAGAAGATACTGGCGCTTGCTGATCGGTGAGTGCCCGCTGCAGTTCGTGGCTGGCATCAACCACACGGTTGAATTCCAGCAGTTGCTGCGTCAGGGTCTGCAGACCAGCAAGACCACCCTGTTCGGCGCTGTAGATAGCGGAAATAGCCGCCATCTCTTCGAGTGCGTCACCGAATTCGCGTTCGGTGGTCCAGCGTGCGCCGGCAAGGCTTTGCAATACCGTCACAGCAGATGCTGAGACTTGGTTGGCAAAGATCCTGCGAATTAATTCTTGACGTCGGTTGGCTTCAACCGTTGGGTCGGTGATCGAGCGGCGCAATGCACCGTTATCGTCGATCACTTTCAAAGCCGCAAACAGTTCGGCGCCGAGTTCGACTCCTCCGGCTGAAAGGGTAGCTTTCAGCTCGGTGTGCAGTTGTGCCAATGAATCACGCGATGCTTGTGACATTACTCAGTTGCACCTGCACTCGTGGTTGAGGCCTGTTCTTTCTCCAGGTCTGCCAGGAAGCGGTCGACAACGCGCTGCGAACGAGCGTCGTCTTCAAGCGCTTCTCCAACAATCTTGGAGGCCAATGAGGTTGCCAGGGTGCCGACTTCGGTACGCAGTGCCGTAACGGCCTGCTGGCGTTCGGCAGCAATCTGAACGGAAGCTTGTTCAGAGATGCGCGACGCTTCTGCCGAAGCGTTCTGACGTGCCTCTGCAACAATCTGTGCCGCTTCGGTACGAGCCTGCTCTCGAATTTGGCTGGCTTCGGTACGGGCTTCTTGCAGCAGCTGTTCGTAGTTGTTCTTTAACTGGGCAGCCTCTGCTTGTGCAGCCTGAGCGCGCTCAAGTCCACCTTCGATCGCATCCCGACGTTCGACGTAGGATTTCTCCATTGCCGGAACGACGAATTTGATGACGATGAACAAGAGGACCAGGAAGCCAACCGACGTGACCACGATTTCCCAAATATTTGGGATCAGCGGATTCGCTTGTTCCTGTTCCGCGGCGGCCGCCATGATCGTCATGCTATTGATCATTTCAAACCATCCTTAAGTGTTCATTACTGACATATATGGCCGGATGCTTTCCGACCGTGGATGGCGCCTAGGCTCCAATAACGAAAGCGAAGACCAGACCAAGAATCGCAAGGGCTTCTGCCAGCGCGAAACCAAGCAGCGCGATTGGCTGCAGCTGCGACTGGGATTCTGGCTGACGTGCAACACCGTTGATGTATGCAGCGAAGATCAGACCCACACCAATAGCGGAGCCAATTGCGGCCAGGCCGTAACCGATCATGTTCAATGAACCATGCAGTTCCATTGTGTTCCTTTCAAGATGCCTAACAGGCAGGTTGTGGAGGGTTCCCGGCGGGGATCCGATGGGTACCGGTACCAGGAAGTAATTTCACGGCGTGTATCTCACCGTCGCGATTCATAGGTTCGAATCGGCAAATCTTTATAACAAATATTCAGTTCTGTGCGGAGCGTTAGAAGTTACGCTGCGACCGGCATTGGCTTGTCCATGATGGGCTCTGCTTGAGCGGCGATAGCCCCTTGAATGTAGAGCGCCGTCAACAGAGTAAAGACGAAGGCCTGCAGGACCATGATCAGCAGTTCCAGGAAGTACAGCGCCACGGAACCGATGATGACGCCAATGCCCAAGCCTGCGTTCAAGATACTGTCCGTTTGAGTAATCAGGTATTCTGCACCGGAGCCGGCCAGCATGACGATCATGTGCCCGGCCAACATGGTTGCCATCAAACGCAGCGAGTGCGTCAGTGGGCGAACGATGAAGTTGGAGATGATCTCCAATGGAACCAGCAGTGGCAGGATCCAGCTGGGAACGCCCTCGGGGACCACAGCCAGTTTGAAGTATTTAATACCGTGATGACGCAGTCCAACACCAATCCAGATGATGTACATGATAATGGCGATTGCATAGGCTGCGCCGGCGTGCGAGAACGATGGCAGCTGCAGGATCGGGATCGCGCCAAATAAGTTGTTGAAGAGTACAAAGAAGAACGTTGCAAACAGCAGCGGAACCCACTGGCGGAAATGTTTTTCACCAAGAATGTCGCGACCAATGCCATTGCGCACGAATGCATAGCCGGACTCGGCGATCCACTGCAGACGCCCTGGGACCAGGGAAGGTTTGCGCATTGCGATGCCAAAAAGCGCCCAGATCAAAATGACCGACAGAATGATCATGAGCATCTGTTTGCCGAAACCGGTGCCGTACTCAGCCATCCACGGAATCATGTCTGGTAAGTGCGCATCATCGATCGTGGGCGGCACGTATCCCTGCGTGGGGAGATAACTTAGTACGAGTGGAAGCACGCAAATCCTCTCTTAAGAATCCCACGGGAAGGTTGAGGTATTCGAACCTGCTTCGGGGATGTTGCCGGAGTGTTGTTGAAGGCAGTTGCGATGTTCAACGCGTTTTTGCCCTTGGATAGTCTAGCAAAAACCTTAACCCGTGTCGCATTGAGTCGTTTATTCCAGACGACGTCGCTGGCCCAATCTACCAAATCAAGTGAGACCTTGGTCACGCCATTTCTACACCGTGTCGAATAAATCTAATGAAACAGCTTGTCAGGACGTTATTTGGCGCATCTCACAGGTGAACAAATCTGCGTATTTGTTGTCTTTATCACACTGATGAGATGGGTTAGGAATAGATCAGGCGCCGGGTATTGAGAAAAACAATAACCTCTGCAATTTGCCAGATGACGATGGCCACCAAGGCTCCAATGGCAGCCCCGATCGTGTGCAGCCATTCGGGTGGGGGCACTACGGCCAGCAGCATGCCAAGAATCACGATCTTGGCGACAAAGGCACCCATCGCTAATGGGATGGCGAGGTTGCGACGTCGTTGCCACACAATGGCTATCAGCAGAATACTAAGTGCTGATAAGCCCCAAACGATGATCCCGGCGACCAGCGCTGACAGCCCGGCGTCGCCGTTCTCTAACAGAAGGAACGCTACTGCGGTCACGACGATCCCGACCCAGGTCGGCCAAGAGGCGTGCAGCAGAATCCCCCACCAGCCGTGCTTATTGACGGGTTTCTTTGCCATAGGTTTCACCTTGTTCTGCCGAATGGTTCAGCGCTCGTTCGGCAGCTCGTGCTGCCCGCAGCTTATTGAGTCGTCGATAGTAGGCTCGACGCGCCATCCAGGGACGAAGTGTCAGCACAACGAGCAGTGCCAGGGCAACGATCGTTGCACCAATGACCATCGCAGCAGGGAAATAGGTCAGTGATACGGCACCGTATCCCACGACAAATGTCCACAGGTATAGCAACAGCACGGCTTGTCGGTGGGTGTATCCGCCGTCGACCAGCTTGTGATGGATGTGGCCTCGGTCTGCACTAAATGGCGAGGTGCGGCGTGCGGTTCGGCGCAATACCGCCATGAAGAGGTCGAGCAGCGGGAGGATCATGACGGCCAGTGGCAACAAAATCGGCATGTACGCGGGGATATTGCGGAACCGGAATCCTTCTAATGCCCCAAGATCGGCGGTGACCGCAACGGCTGCGGTGGCCATTAACAGGCCGATGAGCTGTGCGCCGACCTCACCCATAAAGATGCGGGCCGGATGGAAGTTGAAAGGCAAAAAACCGAGACAGGCCCCGATAAGTAGTGCGGTCAGCAAAGTCGCCAAGTTCGAATAATCGTAGGCGTTGATGGTTCTGGTGAGGATATAGCTGTAGATGAAGAAGGCTGAACCACCGATAATGGCCACACCGGATGCTAACCCGTCGAGCCCATCGATAAAGTTGAACGCATTGATCGTCAGCACAATTACGAAAATCGTGATGACGATCTGCGCAAGATCATTATCGACGTGGATCCATCCAACTGGCATGGCTTCAACGCGTATGCCGGCCGCCGCAACAATGCCCGCGGCCAAGACTTGGCCGGCGAATTTGATGATCCAATGCAGATCCCACAGATCGTCTGCCACCCCCATGACCAGGGTCACCAGGATGGCCAGCAGGATGCCGACGATCGGCGCCTGGTAGATCCCGGATAAAAAGGGGATGAGTGATGCCGCACCCAGCACGATGGTTACCGCCAGGGCCATAGCCGCTCCCCCGAGTTTCGGGATGGGTTCGCGGTGCATATCGCGTTTCCGGGTGGGCGTATAGACGCGACCGCGAACACCTAACATGCGTGCCATCGGGGTCAGTGCGAAACTGATTAGCGCGGTGATGGCCACGATGGCAAGGTAAACCTTCATGACGACGAAGAATCCTCCCACGTCGTTGCTCCCGTGGACCCTGATGTAGGTGGTTCCGGGTCGTTGAGATCCAAAACGTCGGGAACAACTTGTCGTAGTTCCTCGATGCTGATGGCGCCCTGTCGAAGCACACGGTGCGGGGTGACGGTGCAATCTACGATGGTGGAGGCTTGTTGTGCGCCGCGGTCGCCGTCATGTATGTAGACGGACACGGAAGCACCTAGGGCTTCTTGAGCGGCTTGGGCTGTGGTGGCCGCTGGCTGGCCGTGCCGGTTGGCGGAAGACACCGCTAATGGTCCGGTGTTTTGAAGAATCTGTTGGGCCAGGGCATCCGCTGGTTGGCGCAATGCGACCGTGCCATGGGTTTCGCCAAGATCCCAAGATAGAGAAGGCTGGGCGTTGAAGATCAGCGTTAGTGCGCCTGGCCAAAAGGCTTGCGCTAATTGGCGTCCGGTGGCGGGAATATCAACGGCTAGTGCATCCAGAACTTGCATATTGCCGATCAGCACCGGTGGCGGGGACTGCCGGGAGCGCCCCTTAGCGGCCAAGAGCACGGCCACGGCCTGTGGATTGAACGCATCGGCGCCGACACCATAGACCGTGTCGGTGGGCAAGACGATGAGTTCGCGTTGGCTAATGGCTTTGCTCGCCGCGGCGATGGCGGCGGTCCGTTGGTCGGATTCTTGGGCGTCGAACAGCTGAGTCACGATAGTTATTGTGCCAGGGTTGAAGATGAATTCGGTGATGGTTTCGCCGATGATGTGCGAATCGCGGCAACAAAACGATCCGCGCCAGTGAGATCTTTCACAGTCTGCACCTGGTCCCAGACGGAGCTGGCCACAAGTGCCGCCACAAGTTGTGTGGCGTGCGTGTGATCATGTTCCATCATGAAAAGCCCGCCCGGTGCCAACCACTCGGCGGCCTGGTGGGCGATGCGCAATGGGATGGCGGTGCCGTCTGCCGACCCACCATAGAGGGCACGGTGCGGGTCATATTCGGCTTCGTGTTGTGTTACCGGCGTCGTCGTTGGAATATACGGTGGATTGGACACGACAGCATCAAAAGTTCCGCGCAGTGAGGAAAGCTTCGGGGCCGCCGCGATGACGTTGCGATGATCAGTAGCATCCGCACACAATACGGTGACCTTGTGTTGGGCGGTATTAGTCCGGGCTAGCTCGGTTGCTTCGGGCGAGATATCGACCGCCCATACCTCTACTGGGATGTTCCGTTGGCGCATCTGGTCAGCGACTGCTGCCGCGATAGCTCCCGAGCCGGTGCACAAGTCTAGAATCTTCAGCGGACCAGGATGTGTGGCAAAGTGTTGCACCGTTGTCTCGACGAGGACTTCAGTTTCGACCCGCGGGATAAACACCCCGGGCGCCACTTTGAGGTCGAGCCCGTAAAACCCGGTGGTCCCGATCAGGTATTGCAGCGGGGTCCGGGTTGCTCGGGCGGTGGCAAGTTCGGTGATTTTGGCGACGTCACCGGCTTCGAGCCGCGCCCCTAGCGCCTGCAGCACTCCGAGTCTGCCGCGAGAAATACCCAACACGTGGGCAACGATAGTTGCGGCTTCGGCTTGTGGGGAGTCGATTTCCGCCTGGCTCAAGTGTTCTTGGACCAGGCGGAGGATCTCATTGACGTCGGTCATTAGGCCTTCGAGTTTTCACCCAGGGCGGCAAGACGTTCGGCTTCATCCATTTCGATCAGTGAATGGATTACTGGATCCAGGTCGCCTTCCAGAACGCGGTCCAAGTTATTGGCCTTGTATCCGGTGCGGTGATCGGCGACACGGTTCTCTGGGAAGTTGTAGGTGCGGATACGTTCGGAACGGTCCATAGTACGCACCTGCGAAGCACGAGTCTCGGCGGCTTCGGCGTCAAGTTGTTCTTGTTGCCACGCTAACAGGCGTGACCGCAGAACGCGCATGGCGGCTTCACGGTTTTGAATCTGCGACTTCTCGTTCTGCATGGCCACCACAATGCCGGTCGGCAAGTGGGTAATACGCACCGCAGAGTCGGTCGTGTTCACATGCTGGCCACCCGGCCCGGAGGAACGATACACATCGATCTTCAGGTCGGATTGGTTGATCGCGATCTCTTCGGGTTCATCGACTTCTGGAAAAACCAGCACGCCGGCAGCCGAAGTATGGATCCGGCCCTGGGATTCGGTCACGGGCACGCGCTGCACGCGGTGGACGCCGCCTTCGAATTTCAGGTGTGCGAATACGCCTTCTGCAGGGTCGTTGGTATTCGACGAGATCCCAATATGCACATCTTTATATCCGCCAAGATCGGATTCGGTGGCCGAAATGATCTCGGTTTTCCACCCCTTGTTCTCTGCATAGCGGAGGTACATCCGGGCCAGGTCGGAGGCGAACAGAGCGGCTTCTTCGCCACCTTCGCCACCTTTGATTTCCAGGATGACATTGCGTGCGTCGTCGGGATCACGCGGGATCAGCAACCGGTGGAGCAGTTCGCTGGCTTCCTCGTAGCTGGTTTCCAATCCGGGAATTTCAGCGGCAAAGTCCTCATCCTCTTCGGCGAGTTCCTTGGTGTCTTCTAAGTCTTGGCCGATCTGTTGCCACCGTTTGTGGGCTTTGACGATCTTTTCGAGCTCGGCGAAGCGACGCCCGACTTTCCGGGCCATGGCTTGGTTGGCGTGGACTGCCGGGTCACCCATTTTTTCGGTGAGCTCGGCGTGTTCTTGTAGCAGATTATCGATGGAGTCAAACGTACTCATGTGTTTACCTTAGTCGTAGGAGTCTTAGGAAGAAATCAAAAAAACCATCGCGCAACCGTCAGATTGCGCGATGGTTCTTTGTCAGAAAGCTAAGACTCTGATTGACCTCGAAGGGTGGTCTTGGAGACCAGCATCAGAAATTCCGCGTTGGTTTCGGTTTCTTTGAGCTTGGAAGTCAGCAGTTCTAGAGCCTGCTGGGTTTCCAGCCCGGACAGCACGCGGCGCAGACGCCACATGATACCGATCTCTTCCTTGGTCAGCAGGTTCTCTTCGCGACGGGTACCCGAAGCATTGATGTCGATGGCTGGGAAAATCCGACGTTCGGACAGTTCGCGGGACAGACGCAGTTCCATATTGCCGGTGCCCTTGAACTCTTCGAAGATCACTTCGTCCATGCGGGACCCGGTCTCGACCAGTGCGGTCGCCAGGATGGTTAGCGAACCGCCACCTTCGATGTTGCGTGCCGCACCGAAGAATTTCTTAGGTGGGTACAGTGCTGCCGAATCGACACCACCGGACAGGATGCGTCCTGAGGCCGGAGTCGCCAAGTTATAGGCACGACCCAGGCGCGTCATCGAGTCCAGCAGGACGACGACGTCGTGGCCCAGTTCGACCATGCGCTTGGCGCGTTCAATCGACAGTTCGGCAACCGTGGTGTGGTCTTCTGCTGGCCGGTCGAAGGTCGAAGCAATGACTTCACCGCGTACCGAACGCTGCATGTCAGTCACTTCTTCTGGCCGTTCATCCACCAGCACCATCATGAGTTTGACCTCGGGGTTATTGGTGGTGATCGCATTGGCGATCGACTGCAGCATCATCGTTTTACCGGCTTTTGGTGGTGAAACGATCAGACCGCGCTGGCCCTTACCAATCGGTGCGACCAGGTCCACGAGGCGTGGGCCCATGTCTTTTGGATTGTTTTCCAGGCGCAGACGCTCCTGCGGGTACAGCGGGGTGAGTTTGTTGAATTCAACACGCTTGGGGTTCTCCACGGCTTCTTGACCGTTGACCCAGTCGAGTTTGACGAGCGCATTGAATTTCTGACGGTTGCCGCCGGAGCCACCGCTGCCGCCACGACGGTTGCGTCCGCCACGGCCGCCACGTCCGCCGCGTCCGCCTTGCTGGTTGCCATCATCGTCGTCTGCACCCGGCGCGCGAACCTGGCCGCGCACTGCGTCACCTTTACGCAGGCCGTAGCGTTTGACCATGGCCATCGAAACATACACGTCATTGGGACCGGGCAGGTATCCGGAGGTCCGGACGAACGCGTAGTTATCTAACACATCGAGAATGCCCGAGATCGGAATGAGCGTATCGTCTTCCGACACTTCTTGGTGCTGATCGTCGTCGGCGTCTTGGTCCTGATCCTGGTCGCGGTGGCGATCGCGTGACCGGCTACGATCGCGTTGGCGTTGACGGCGCTGATTGCGTTGATCGTCGTCACGACGACGGCGTGAACCGTCTTGCTTGTCGTCACCGGACTCATCGGAGTCTTGGTCGTCGGACGCGTCCTGGTCTTCGCGGGTTTCGCGACGCTGACGGTCCTGATCGCGACGCTGCTGGTTGCGAGTACGTTGTCCGCGGCCGCGACTGGTGGACTCTTGGTCTTCGGATTTCTCGCCGTCTTGCTGCGCGGCGTCGTCGGCTTTGTCAGCAGAATCTGCACGAGCGCCTTTGTCTTCGCGGGCAGACTGCTGTCCGCGACCGCCACGGCGGCCACGAGAAGACTGCTGGTCGCGCTGTTTGGTTGACTCTTCTGCAGCAGTACCTTGGGTGGTGTCGGTTTGTTCTTGAGCCGAGTGGTTCTTGCTGGAGTCAGTCTTGGCGCCGGACTCGGTCTTGTCAGGGGCCTGCTCGGAAGCGTCTTTAGCGCCTTGGGCGTCGTCCTGTTTCGGCGTGGTTTTCTTGGTGCGCTGGTTGGAGCGACGCTGTTGGGGTTTGTCGTCGGCGGGCTTGGCTTCATCTGCCGTCGCACGTTCGGTGGTCGTCCCACCGCGCTGATGATCGGTAATGACGTCGACCAGCTGCGCTTTGCGCATGCGGGAGGTGCCAGTGATGCCGAGTTGCGATGCTAAATCTCGCAGTTGGGTGAGTTTCAGGCTACCCAGGCCAGCAGTCCCATTTTCGGTTGGGGCCTGCATTGTGTCTTGTTCAGTCACGAAGGTTCCTTCCCCCTCGTCGGACGGGCTTAAGATACCCGCAGGTTTGATAACAAAGCTGACGCGACTGGGGTTACGTCACATTGTCTTGGAGTGATTGCAATATAGCGAGCACCTCATGTTGCACAGCAGTGTCAACGAAGGTGTCTATCGTGTTGGATAACCTGACATCTAGGATGATGGGCTATCAAAAACTCTCCGCAGAATTGCGGTAAAGACCAGGCCGATGACGATCGATTTAGAAAGGATCCAAACCGTAAATAGTTCTCGTTAGGGCCGGAATACTTCCATGGTAGCACCTTGAGTGGCCACAGGCAGAATCCGGACATCCCAGTGTTGCTCAGATTTCGCTGCACGCTGTGTCAGTTTGTCTGCAACGACGTCGGCTTCTGCGCGATTCTTGGCGAAAACGCACAGGGTTGGCCCGGCTCCCGACACGACGGCGGCATGGCCGTCTTCCCGCATTGAGACGATGTGGGCCAGGGTTTCCGGCATCGACGGTTGCCGGTATTTTTGGTGCAACCAGTCTTCGGTAGCGGGCAGTAGCAGTTCGGGGTTGGTTGTCATGGCCGGTGCCAATAACGCCGCGCGCGAAGCGTTGGCCACGGCTTCACCGTGCGGCACGCTGGTCGGCAAGAGCGTTCGTGCGGCAGCCGTGGACAGCGGTTTGGACGGGATCGCCACCACGGGGGTCACCTCGGGGTGCGGTAGCAACTGTAAACTGCGATACCGGTTGCCGTGGTCATCGGGCTCATTCCACGAAAACGTCAGTCCCCCAAAGACCGCAGGCGCCACATTATCCGGGTGGCCTTCAGCTTCCGAAGCCCACTGCAACAGGTCATCGTTGGCAATCTCACAGTCTTGGGGCAATAAAGCTTTAACCGCTAACGCTGCGGCGATATGTGCGGCGGCAGACGAACCGAGACCACGCGAGTGAGGAATCCGGTTGATCGCATGCAACTCGAGTCCGGGCAGGTGCCACCCCAGGTGGTCTAGCCGCAGCCGAATCTGGGTAATGATCAGATGGCGCGCATCGGTGGGCAGGTAGTTCTGCCCCTCGCCGTCGATAGTCGCACTGAAACCCGTTTCGGTGGTCCGGATCTGCAGTTCATCATAGAGTCCGACGGCGATCCCGGCGCTGTCGAAGCCGGGTCCCAGATTCGCCGACGTCGCCGGAACCTTGATGTTGGCAACGATGCCAACGGGGACCCGGTTGGCTGGTGGTGTGGTGGCCGGTGATGCCACGACTATTTACCTTCAACCCGCATGACGGACAGCACGTCGTCAACGACGTCCAGAGATTTGGTGGCCTCTAGCGTCTTGGCCAGCTGAGATTCTTTCGCACGGTGGGTGACGAATGACAACAGTGCGGTCTTGTGGTCTTCCGACGAGTCCGCATCCGGGGTCTGGTTCATGGATTTGATCGACACGTTGTGTTCGGCGAACGTCCCGGCAACTTTGGCCAGGACACCCGGAGCGTCGGCGGCGCGGACGACCATCATGTACCGGGTCGTCGTCTCGCCAATTTGCAGAGCATCCAGTTCGCGACGGGCCGTGTGAGTCCGTCCGGGACCACCGCGCAATTTACGCTTGGCGATCGACATGACATCCCCCATAACGGCCGAAGCAGTCGGTGCCCCACCAGCTCCGGGACCATAGAACATCAATTCGCCAGCGTTTTCGGCTTCAACAAATACGGCATTATATGCACCGCGCACCGAGGCCAGCGGGTGTTCGCGGGGCAGCAGGGTCGGGTGGACGCGCAAGACCACACCGGTGGGGTCATCAAGCTGTTCGGCAATGGCCAGCAGTTTGATGATGTAGCCGGCATCTGCGGCCACCTTGTGGTCCAGATCCGTAATCTCGGTGATGCCCTCGGTGTACACCTGATCCAGGGTAAACGGTGCGTGGAAGGCCAGGTGCGCCAGGATCGCGGCCTTGGCGGCGGCGTCCTCTCCCCCAACATCCGCGGTCGGGTCGGCCTCGGCATACCCTAGACGCTGAGCTTCAGCCAAGGCGTCATTGAAGGAGGCACCCGTGGTATCCATCTGGTCCAGGATGTAATTCGTCGTGCCATTGACAATTCCCATAATGCGGGTGACCCGGTCGCCCGACAGCGAGTCGCGTAACGGTCGCAGAATCGGAATCGCCCCGGCAACGGCGGCCTCAAATGATAACTGCACCCCGGCTTGAGCGGCAGCCTCAAACAGTTCATTGCCGTGGGTTGCCAGCAGTGCCTTATTGCCAGTGACGACGTTGGAACCCTGGGCAATGGCCTTCAGGATGAGCTCGCGGGCTGGTTCAATCCCGCCCATCAGTTCAATAACGATATCTGCACCGTCGAGCACCTCGTCAACCTGATCGGAGTAGTACTCAGCGGGCAGCTGGTAGTCGCGAGTGGCCTGGGGATTCCGGACAAGAATCTTGGTGAGCTGCAGTGTGGCGCCGATGCGCCCGGTGAGGGCTTCAGCATCCTCGGTGAGAATACGAGCAACCTGTGATCCGACGGTTCCACCACCCAACAGTGCGATGTTTAGGGTTGGGGTATCAGATGCAGTGGTCATGGTCCTCCGAGTAAACGTTGAATGTGGCTAGGGCACCGTGTCGTCATTGTAGTCCAGTCGGATCCGACGGCTTACAAATCGACCTCACGTGCAAAAAGATCATCATAGGTTTCGCGCCGGATAATCGTGCGAGCCTGACCGTCTTTGATGGCCACGATCGCAGGGCGCAGCAGCATGTTGTAATTCGAGCTCATCACATGTCCATACGCACCAGTCGCGGGGACGACGAGCAGGTCGCCGTGATCGGTATCTTCAGGCAGATAGACCGCATTGACCACAATGTCGCCAGATTCGCAGTGCTTGCCGACCACACGCGAGAACACTGGTCCTGATTCCGAGACCCGGTTGGCCAACACCGCGGTGTAATCGGCGTCGTAGAGCACCGGGCGAGGATTATCCGACATTCCGCCATCCACGGCCACATAGCGCCGCGAATAGTGCTGACCAGCGTGTTCAACCCACACGGTTTTGGTGGTTCCCACGGTATAGATCGTCAACCCGGCCGGCCCTGCAATCGACCGCCCGGGTTCAATGGAGATTCGGGGCCAGTCAATGCCCAACCGGTCAACTTCTTCGGCCATGTGTGCGGCCAGATTCTGGGCAATGACGGCGGGTGCGACCGGGGTGTCAGCCTCGGTGTAGGCGATGCCGTATCCTCCGCCAATATCGAGTTCGGCGATGTGAATATCTTCTGCTGCCAGCACGGCGATGAATTCCAGCATGCGCGTCGCGGTAGTTTCAAAACCGGTCGAGTCAAAGATCTGACTACCGATATGTGAGTGCAATCCCACCAGATTAATGTGCTCGGCGTCGGCTGCAAAGTGCACGGCCTGGTAGGCAACTGACGTGTCGGCACCGGGAGCCGGCGTCATCGTCAGGCCGAATTTCTGATCCTCGTGGGCTGTGGCGATGTGTTCGTGGGTTGAGGCATCAACCCCGGGGGTCAAACGCAGCATCACATTGGCGCGCTTATTCAAGTGGCCTGCCATGGCTTCCACGCGGTGCAACTCGGCCAGGGAATCCACCACGATGCGACCGATCTGCTGTTCAATGGCGGTGCGCAGCTCGTCGTCGGATTTATTATTGCCGTGCAGCCCGATGTGCGCCGGATCGGTGCCGGCACGCAGCGCGATGGCCATTTCGCCACCGGAAGCCGTGTCGATATGCAGGCCTTCTTCTTTGACCCATTTGGCGATTTGGACGGTCAGTAACGCTTTGGATGCGTAAAACACATCGACGCCGCCGCATAACGACTCGAAGGCTGCCTGAAAAGCCTCCACGTAGGCGCGTGCCCGATCACGAAAATCGTTTTCATCGATGACCCATAATGGGCTGCCGTATTCTTCGACGAGTTCGGTGACGCCGATGCCCTGGATCGAGACTTCGCCAGCTACACGGGCGACACCGGAGGAGAAGATCTGCTCGTCGAGGGCGGCAGTATCCTCAGGAAGGGTCAACCAGGCTGGGGCAAGCGGTGAGCGCATTACATTTTCTCCGGTGCTGAAACACCCAGCAGACCGAGCCCATTGGCCAGCACCTGGGTGGTGGCATCGTTGAGCCAGCGACGGGAATAGTTGACAGTTTCTGGTGCGGGTTTGGTGCCGTCCTGCGCAGGAGCGGGCACAATCCGACACGCGCCATACCACTGGTGGTAGGCCGCCGCGATGGATTCCAGATGACGAGCCACGCGGTGGGGTGCCCGACCTTTTGCTGCTGCCCCAACGACCGAGGGGAACTGTGCCAATTTGGACAACAGTTCTTCTTCGGCAGGATGATTCAGGCTCGCGGCGTCGAATTTTTCCACCTCGCGCACGATACCTTGAGCGTCGGCGGTCCGCGCCGCTGACCGTGACCGGGCATGTGCGTATTGCACGTAGAACACCGGGTTGTCATTGGTCTGAGAGCGCAGCAGGTCCGGATCGATTTCCATGGGGGAATCGTTCGGGTAGCGGGCCAGCGAGTAGCGCAGTGCATCGACACCTAACCAGTCGATGAGATCACGCAATTCGATGATGTTGCCGGCACGCTTGGACAGGCGTGCACCATTAACCGAGATGAGCTGACCGATGAGTACTTCAATGTTGTCATCCATGTCGTCGCCAGCACATGCGGCCAGCGCACGCAGCCGGTTGACGTAGCCGTGGTGGTCGGCACCCAGCAAATAAATTTTTTGTTCGAAACCGCGATCTTTTTTCGATAAATAGTATGCGGCATCACCGGCGAAATAGGTGGGTTTGCCGTCGGCTTTGATTAACACCCGATCTTTATCGTCGCCAAAGTCAGTGGTGCGCAACCAGAAAGCACCGTCTTGTTCATACGTGTGCCCCTGGGCTTTGAGCCGTTCAAGGGCTTGTTCCACTGCGCCGTCTTCGTGCAATTTGGATTCCGAGAACCAAACATCAAAATGGACCTCGAATTCATCGAGCGTGGCCCGAATGTCCTCGAGCTGAATTTGGTAGGCGCGCGTGCGCAGCTGGGGCAGGGCTTCGTCGTAAGTTTTGTCCTTGATGGTGGGATCTTCAGCCAGGATCGCGTCGGCGATTTCGTGGACGTACTGGCCGGGGTAGCCACCTTCGGGCACATCTTGGCCGTGCATGCGCGCCCAGACAGAGGCCGCAAATGTTTCCAGCTGCGCACCGTAGTCGTTGATGTAGTACTCATTGGTCACCGATGCGCCTGAAGCACGCAGCAGACGACTGATCGCATCTCCCAGTGCGGCCCAACGAGTGTGTCCGATGTGCAGTGGGCCGGTGGGGTTGGCGGAAACAAATTCCAGGTTCACCACGTCCCCGACGGCCTGGTCGTTGCGACCGTAGGCTTCGCCGGCTTCCACGATCGTGCGTGCCAATTCACCGGCGGCAGCGGCATCCAGCGTGATGTTAATAAATCCTGGGCCGGCAATCTCAACCGACGCCACGCCATCCAGCTCTTGAATCTTCGGCGCAACAATTTCTGCAAACTGGCGGGGGTTCATGCCGGCGCGTTTACCCAGCTGCATGGCGATATTGGTGGCCCAGTCACCGTGGTCGCGCGACTTTGGGCGTTCGACTCGCGGGGCTTCTGGAACCGCCTCGGCAGGGAGGTTAATATCCCCGGCATCGACGGCAGAACGCACAATGTGGGCAAGAGCAGCAGAGAGATTTTCAGGATTCACGTGTCCAAGTTTAGCTTTCGTCGCCTAGGTCGGCACCTTTAAGGCAAAGTTACATGCGCTACCGGATCCTGTGGGACCAAGTATTTCGTTGCGCGTGATTTTTGCGGTAGGGTATTCAAGGTCCACCGGAACTTTCCAGTATCGTTATGGATACCCGCCTCCGTAGCTCAGTGGATAGAGCGTCTGCCTCCGGAGCAGAAGGCCGTAGGTTCGATTCCTATCGGGGGCACAAACCTCACAGGTACCTTCGATGTCCTGTGGGGTTTTGTGTTCTGCAAAGCTCGTCTTCAACGACACTTGCCGCCAGATACCCCGAAAGGGCAATTGCAACCGGTTGCACCGTCGTTTCAACCAGGCAGGGTGACTCCGCTTACCCGACGTTGACCTGTCACTTCTTCCCTTGAACTGCACGACACGCCCCACGACGCCGGGCGATCAACAGAACATCGGTGAACCGTTGATTTTGTACCTGACATGCGGGTTTGGGGCGGATGAGATATTGTGACATGATAAACGGTTGCTGCATACTTGAAAAATCAACCGATGCAGAAGGCAGACTTTTTGGACGGCACAGACATGCGTAGGAAAATCCACCCTCGGGAAGGGCAGGAACAGCTCAACCCCAACGACGAACTTTCGGCCGGATTGGATATTATGCGTCGGCGCGAAGCTGCACACCTTCCACGTACCGACTTGGCCCAAAAAATCGGCATCTCCGAGCGAACATTATTTCGTTGGGAGATGGAAGGCACCACGATGAAGAACCGGGAACGGGCCATCGAAGCATTGGCATCCATGGTGTACACCCCGGGTGGTCGGCCCACTGCTTTGACGATGACGCGTAAAGAACTACGCCGCGCGACGTCGATGGATCTCGCCTCCGAGTTACAAGACCGGGCACGCATCATGGATAACTACACGCAATTAGTCGAAGACCTCAAACATCGACTCCGCCAAGATGGACTAGACCACTATATTCCACCGGGCCTATAAAACTGCCGCCTGCCTGCGTCATGGTCGTGAGTTCTTCGATCGGCTCGTTTAGATTAGTGATCGACCTTACTGTGCTGCACTAAGAAGGAATACTCATGACCACAACGTATCGAACACAAAACCCAGCCACCGGCGAACTGGTACAAGAATTTCCCTACGCCTCCGACGACGACATCCAACAAGCGTTAACCACAGCTGCCAATGCGTACCGCACGTGGTCGGACATGCCCATGGCACAGCGCGGACAGATTCTGCTCAAACTGGCTGACCTCTTCGAGGAGCGCGCCGAAGAACTCGCGGCTCAAGCCACCCTCGAGATGGGCAAGAACACTCGCGAAGCCATCGGTGAAGTCAAGTATTGTGCGCGCATTATTCGGTATTACGCGACCGAAGGCGAACGGCTTGCCGCCGACCAGGAGCTCAAAAACATTGACGGCCAGACCGCAATCCTGCGTCGTCGTCCGATCGGTACAATCCTGGGAATTATGCCGTGGAACTTCCCTTACTATCAGGTCATTCGGTTTGCTGCACCGAATCTAATGTTGGGCAATACCGTGATCCTCAAGCACGCTGAAATCTGTGCGGGTGCCGCGTTGAAGATTCAGGAACTGATGCACGAAGCAGGTGTCCTTGAGGGTGCCTACATCAATGTTTTTGCCACGCATGACCAAATTTCAACCATCATCGCAGATCCTCGGATCCAGGGTGTATCGCTGACCGGTTCCGAGCGTGCCGGGTCGGCTGTTGCAGAACAAGCTGGTCGGCACTTGAAAAAGGCCGTGCTGGAACTCGGTGGTTCGGACCCCTACATTGTCTTAGACTCGGCCGACGTTTCGACTTCTGCTCGTCGGGCGTTGTTCTCCCGGCTGAGTAACAGCGGGCAGACCTGTACCTCGAATAAGCGCATTATCGTCATGGACGACATTTATGACGAATTCGTGGCAGAACTGACCACATTGGCGGCCGAACTCACTCCAGGTAACCCGGCCGAGGCCAATCGCGGTGAATACGCTCCGCTATCTTCCGAGGCCGCTGCCGTGGGCCTGATGCAACAAATCGAGGATGCCCGCCGCGCCGGGGCGACCGTGCATGTTGGTGGTCAACGCCCTGACCTGCCCGGCTACTATGTCGCGCCCACGGTGTTGACCGACGTGCCCGAAACTGCCAGAGCATACTCCGAAGAGCTGTTCGGACCGGTCGTGATGATTTATCGGGTCAACACCGAAGACGAGGCAATCGAATTAGCCAACTCGTCGTCCTACGGCCTGGGTGGCGCCGTGTTCTCCACGGATGAAGCCCGAGCACAAGCCGTGGCAGACCGACTAGAAGTCGGCATGGTGCACATCAACGCCTTCAACGTCGGTGGCGAGGATCTGCCGTTCGGTGGAGTGAAACGCTCCGGGTTTGGCCGCGAACTGGGCCCCCTGGGCATGGATGAGTTCGTCAATAAACAGCTCATCACGATCAATACCCCGCGCTAATAAGCTTCCGTGCCCTCGGTTGGTGCTCACCACCCGAGGGCACGGGCTTTTGGCCCTGCGCGTCCCTGCTGCGCGCCACGGGGCGGACTACCGTAGAATCCTTTAGCATCATGTCCAATACTTCAGCGCGTCAGTTGTCTGCCATCACGTTCCCCGAAGAGCTGCCGGTTTCTCAGCACCGTGAACAGATCATGGCGCAGCTGGCCGACCACCAGGTGGTCATTGTCGCCGGTGAGACCGGTTCCGGTAAGACCACCCAGTTGCCGAAAATGTGTTTGGCCATGGGCTTGGCCGACCACGGGATGATCGGCCATACCCAGCCTCGCCGTATCGCGGCTCGCTCGGTTGCCGAACGGGTGGCAGACGAACTTGGCCAGAAGATCGGCTCGACCGTTGGCTATCAGGTGCGCTTCACCTCAGAGGTGTCAGAAGACACCCGGTTGAAGGTCATGACCGATGGCATTTTGCTGGCCGAAATTCAACATGACCCGACCCTGTCGAAGTACTCGGTCATCATTATTGACGAGGCCCATGAACGCAGCCTCAATATCGACTTTCTGTTGGGTTACCTCAAGCGACTGCTAGCCAAACGCGATGACCTGAAAGTCATTATCACCTCGGCCACGATCGACCCTGAATCCTTTGCAGAACACTTTGCAGATGCCACTGGTAAGCCCGCGCCCATTGTCGAAGTGTCGGGTCGAACCTACCCGGTAGAAATCCGCTATCGACCCCTGACGGAACAGGCCCTCCCCGATGATCCTGACGATGACGCCGATGATCTCGACGACGCCCGCGATCCCCTGGATGCGATCGCCGACGCCGTGGATGAACTCAGTCGCGAAGAACCCGGCGACATCCTGGTCTTCTTCCCCGGCGAGCGGGAAATCCGCGACGCCGCCGAAATCCTGGCCCCTCGGGTCGCTCGGAACCCGCGACTCGCCAACGCCGAGATCCTGCCGTTATTTGGCCGACTGTCGTTGCAGGACCAACAGCGGGTCTTCCGGCCCGGTAAGCACCGCCGCATCGTGCTGGCGACCAACGTGGCCGAGACCTCGCTGACCGTCCCCGGGATCAAATATGTTATTGATACCGGGACGGCTCGCATTTCTCGGTATTCGCAGCGCACCAAGGTCCAGCGCTTGCCCATCGAACGGATTTCACAGGCTTCCGCACAGCAGCGCTCCGGGCGTGCCGGCCGGACGAGTCCGGGCATTGCCATTCGGCTGTATTCCGAAGAGGATTTCGAGGCACGGCCCGAGTTTACCGACCCGGAAATCTTGCGCACCTCACTGGCGTCGGTCATCTTGCATATGGCCTCGATCAATATCATCGCCACCGCCGATGAACTCGAAGATTTCCCGTTCCTGCAGGCTCCCGAACATAAACAAATCACCGACGGTGTGACCCTGCTGACCGAACTCGGCGCGCTGAATACGGGTAACCCGGTCACAGTGCGCGGCCGCGGCGGGCGGCGGGTGACCCGCACGTTCAAGGCCGGTACCATCACTCCCCTGGGTCGGCGTCTGGCCCGGCTGCCGGTCGCACCACGGCTTGGCCGCATGATCCTGGCCTCGGAACAGTACGACGTCGTCCCGGAAGTACTCATATTAGCCGCCGGATTGACCATCCAGGACCCCCGCGAACGCCCCGAAGAACACCGAGCGGCGGCCGATGAACTCCACAAGCGCTTCACCGATGACACATCGGATTTTGCTGCCTTGTTGAATCTATGGAATTATCTCCACGAGCAACAACGCGAACTATCAGGTAACCAGTTCCGCAAGCTGTGTCGTAGGGAGTTCATCAACTACCTGCGAGTGCGCGAATGGCAGGACCTGGTGCGCCAACTGCGCCAGATCGCTCGAGAAGTTGGCATCACGACCGGTTCCCGAAGCATTGATGCCGTGGCCCACCACGACGGCGTCCACAAAGCATTATTGACCGGGCTGTTGTCCCACATTGGCTCCTGGGATGAGCGACGCAAACACTATCAAGGCGCTCGTGGTTCGCGGTTCGCGATCTTCCCGGGATCCGGGTTATTCAAAAAGCGTCATGATTTCGTGATGGCCGCTGAACTTGTCGAGACCTCCCGGCTGTGGGCCCGCCAGGTAGCCGCCGTTGAGCCTGAATGGATTGAAGAAGCCGCCGGATCGATCGCCAAGATTAACACCTCGGATCCCTACTGGTCACGTCGCAATGGCACCGCGATGGCCCGGCAACGCATCACCGTGTACGGAGTCACGATCGTAGCCGAGAGACCCGTACGCTACTACAACGTCCACCGTGCGGCAGCCCGAGAGCTGTTTATCCGTCATGCACTGATTGAAGGCGACTGGAACACTCGACATCACTTCTTCAAACGCAACCTGGAACGGTTGGCCGAAGTTGAAGAACTCGAAACCCGACTGCGCCGTCGGGATCTGTTGGTCTCCGAAGATGCACTCTTTGAATTCTATGACGCCCGAATTCCAGAACACGCGGTGTCACAACGGCACTTCGATGCATGGTGGCGTAAACAACGCCATGAAGATGCCGAACTCTTAGACTTTGATCCAGCCAAACTGTTAGCAGCGGATACCGAGGATCTCGACGTCGACCAGTTCCCCGACGTGTTTCTCCACCCGACCCCCACCGGGGACGTCGAATTACCACTGCACTATGAGTTCAAACCGGTGATCGCGCTGGGCGCGGATGCCTCCGGGACCGGTCAACCGCCAGGACCCCAGACCGACGGGGTGACCGTGACTATCCCTCTGGCGCTGTTGCACTCTATGGATCAGCAGCGCTTTGACTGGCTCATCCCCGGACTACGCACCGAGCTGATCACCGCGCTGATCCGTGGCCTACCCAAACCGATTCGCAAGCACCTGGTGCCCGCGCCGGATACCGCCCAGGCGGCAGCAGAGTATCTCGCGGCGCACGCAGATCCAGCCACCGATGACTTTTACACTGTATTGGCAACTTTCCTGCGACAGACCAAACATCAACCGGTTGATCGCAATGAGTGGGCACCGGACAAACTGCCACCTCACCTGCGGTTCAATTATCAGGTGGTCGACGAGCGCGGCGCTGTGGTGGGCACCTCAGATGACTTGCTGGCACTGCAACGGGACCTCGCCGGTCAGAACCAGACGGCACTGGCGGCGTCACTCACCGAGGCGGCCAAAGAACAGGGGGTACACCTACCGAAAGCCACCAAACGTGGTCGCGGGCCCGGGCGGCCGCAACCCAAATCCATTCGAGACCCAAAACGTCAGGATGCGCCCATACCACGACCGGGGCCAACACTGGAGCCCAAAACCGGGCTGACCTCATGGAATTTCGGGGACCTTCCAGCCACGGTGCAGACCTCAATATGGACCGGGACGGCGCACCAGCAGGTCACCGGCTATCCGGCCTTACAGGCTGAGGAGCACAAGTCGCCCTCGGCGGCTCTGGTCATACTGCGCACCGAGGGGGAACAGCAAGCCGTGCACCGCGGCGGGGTCATTGCACTGCTGCAGGCCGAACTGCCGAACCCGCAGCGCTATATCCTGGATCACCTGTCGGCGACAGAGAAACTGGCCTTTGCCCATTCGCCCTATCCCGACAGTGCCGCACTGGTCACGGACTGCACACGCACCGCGATTGACGCGCTGCTTCCTGAGGAGCTCCCGATGACCGAGTCTGCCTACCAGGTACTTAAACAACGGGTGCACGAAGAATTGATTGACACCACCTTCAAGGTCACCAAGGTGGTTGCAGACATCCTGAACCTGTCCCGGGACGTTGATCGGCGTATTCGGAAGATTCGTTCCCTCGCGCTGGCCGCAGCGGCTGCTGATCTGCGTGCCCAACACGACCAGTTGATCGGACCGAATTTTGTGTCCGCCACAGGGTGGGCACAGCTGCGCCACCTGCCACGCTATCTTCAGGCCATGCAGCTGCGGATGGAAAAACTCGACGCCGGTGGCGCCCTGCAACGCGACGGGTTAAACATGCAGGTGGTGCACGAGTTAGAACACGCCTACGGGGACCTGAAAGCTCAGGCCCCCGCTGGTGTACCCACACCGGCAGCAATCCAGGAGATCTTTTGGTTGCTTCAGGAATTCCGGGTGTCACTGTTTGCCCAAGAGCTGGGTACCGCGACCAGTGTGAGTGCAAAACGCCTACGCCAAGCCATGAAAGCTGCCGCGGTGCAACTGCGTTAGTCTGCAGGAACGAAGTCGCCGTGCCCGGCGTCCCGCAGTGCGGCACGCAATTGGGTTGCGGCCTGATCCATTTTGTTCTGGTCTGGGTCGCGCATGATCCGGCGCAAATCGAAATCAGCCAAGGACTCGGTTGGGAACACATGCAGGTGCACATGCGGGACCTCATAGCCGGCAATCATCATTCCGGCACGGGCCGCACCTAGGCCGGAGACCTGGGCTGCCCCAATACGCGAGGCCACGGTATAGAGGTGGGCGTTGAGGTCTTCGTCGATCTCCGTCCACATGTCGACCTCTTCGCGTGGAACGACCAAGGTGTGACCATAGGACAGCGGGTTAATATCCAAAAACGCCACGCACTGATCGTCTTGCCAAATGAAACGACCGGGCAGTTCGCCGTCGATAATCTTCGTAAAAATCGTCGCCATAAACTCTCCTGAGAACGAAATAGACTGTAGGTTGCGTCCTCAGTCTAATAACTCGGCGACCGAAAACTCAGGGGTGAAGCGCCTAGAGGTCTGCAGGCATCTGCCCGGGGGCTTGGCCGGTAGCCACCGGATGATCGCGTGACGATGACCACGCCGACCATGATCCGGGATACAACGCCCCATCAAAACCTGCCAGTGCTAGTCCTAGCACGGTTTTGGATGCGGTGACCCCGGAGCCACAGTAGGCGGTGACCGCCGAGCTCGGCTGCACCCCGTGGCGAGCAAAGTACTCGCGCAACTGGTCTGCCGGATAAAACTTGCCCGAGGCATCGGTCAGGTCCGCTCCGGGCGCCGATAACGCCGAGGGAATATGTCCGGCCACCGGGTCTATGGGTTCGCGTTCGCCCGTGTAGCGTTCCACGGCTCGGGCATCGAGCAGGATCCCGTCGTTCTGGACAAATGCCGGGATGTCTTCGGTATCCACCACCGGCATTTTGCCCCATGAAAGGTAGGCCGAACCGATGCGTGGCAGGACTTCACCGGCGTGTAAGGGCAGGTCGGCGTCGCGCCAGGCTTCTAAGCCGCCGTCCAGGACATAAACTTCGTGTTTGCCCGCGTAGCGCAGCAGCCACCACGCGCGAGCCGCGGCCGAGGAGGCCCCCGCGTCGTAGACCACGACGGTGTCGTCGTCATTGAGTCCGAGCATGCGCACGGCATCAGTAAATTTGGCCGGATCCGGTAGGGGGTGTCTCCCGACAGTTGGGGCGCCGTGGCCCGCCAGATGGCTCGTCATGGAAACATAGACCGCACCGGGCAGGTGGCCCTGGCGGTAGGATTCGTGATTTTGTGTCGGATCGGTTGCCGACCATCTGACATCCCAGATGACGAGTCTGCCGGGTTCGGGCACCGGCGTGGGGGCAACAAAACCTTCGGGCTGGGTGGGCAGTTGATCTGCCAACATTCTGGTGCGAACCTGAACGGTATGTTCATCAGGCAGGCTGTAGTCGGTACGGTCCAGGCCCATCCAGGCGGCCAGCACATCGACACTGACCAGTACAGGGTGATTCATTACTGAGTGCCTCCAACACAGTCGGCACGAAACGTTGCATAGGTTGATATGACACGTGGTGTGCCAGAGCGTTGCGGGATTTTCACATCCTCCACAATAGCCCGGCAAATGCTCAATTGCACGGTCAGCGCAGTAAAAAAACGAACTCTGCGGCAACTCAGGCTTCCTTGCTACACTGTAGCCCGAGTTCATCACGCGAGAAGGGGAACCCATCAGCATGTCGTCAGCTTCATCGCCTCGGCCCCGCACCCGCAACACCTGGCAGAAGCGGGCGATCGATGAGATTCTAGACCAGAGCCCTGACTTTTTATCGGCCCAACAGGTCCACCAGTCAGTAGCCGACTCGGGTCGAACGGTTTCGCTGGCCACCGTGTACCGGGTCCTGCAGTCCCAGGTTGAAGACGGCGTCGTCGATATTCTTGCCTTGGACGATGGTCAAACCTTGTTTCGCAAATGTGCCTCCACTGGTCATCACCATCATTTAGTGTGTCGCAGCTGTCGGGCGACCGAAGAAATTGAGGCCCCAAAGATCGAACAGTGGGCCGATCATGTGGGCGAGGATTTCGGCTACACCGATATCAATCACACACTGGAAATTTACGGGCTGTGCCCGCAGTGTGCCAAAAACGCCTCGTAACGGGCGCGTTAGAGTTAGCTCGTGCGGCGTCCGTAGGTATGTTCTTCGGCCTCAAGTGCATCGCCCTCGGCTGTGCACTCAGGGAGCTCTACCACGGTGGTGCCATTGACCTCGGCCGGTTCATGTAAGCTGCCCAGGCCGTAGGCTCGCTCAAGGTTGTCACGCGTCAGGACCTCTGCCGGTGACCCGGTGGCGATCACTTGGCCATCCATGAGGATCACGTGATCGGCTGCAGCGGCTTCATCGAGATCGTGGGTGGTCAAAATGACCGAGTGGCCGTGTTCTTCAACTTCGGCGTGAATAACGTCGTCGATGATGCGCATCGACGTCAGATCCAGCCCGGTCATTGGTTCATCAAGCACCAGGATCTCGTGCCCCTGGGCGATGCCTTGAGCTACATAGACACGTTGGCGCTGGCCGCCGGACAGTTCTTCGAGATGCCGGTTTTTCAGATCGCCAATATTCATCACGTTCATCGCATAGTTGATGGCCGACCGGTCTTGGGAGCGGAACATCCCAAACCAGCCGCGCTGCGCGTAGCGTCCCATGGAGACCACGTCTTTGACGGTAATGGGGGTGCCGGTGGGAAACACCACAGATTGCATGACAAACGAGATGTCTTGTTTGACCTCTTTGACCGGTTTGCCCATGACGCGAATTTCGCCGGCGCTGGGCGACAGGATGCCGGCGATGGCCTGTAGCAAGGTAGTTTTCCCCGAACCATTGGGACCGATCACGGCGGTAATTTTGCCTTGCGGAATGGTGAAACTCGATGCCGAAACGGCTCGATGGGAGCCACGATACAAGACGATGTCGTCGGCTTCTACGAGAGTCATGAGGCTCCTTGAATGGCTGGGGTCGCACCACGGCGACGACGGTGAATCGCACCACTAACTTCTCTGATCAGCAGCACCACGAAGAATCCCACGATCGCGACCAGGGCCATGGAGGCGCCCGCGGCAGTTCCCAGATGGTAACTGAACATCAATCCAACAGTAACAGACACCACTCCGATGATAAGCGATGCCAAGATCATTCTGGGCACCGTACGGGTCACCAGGGCGGCTGTTGCCGCCGGACCGATTAGCAGCCCGAGGACCAATAAGGTCCCAACGGCTTGGAAGGATCCAATCACTGCCGCAGCGATCATCATCAGCAACAACCAGTGCGTCAGCTGTGGGCGCATTCCCAGTGCTTCGGCCTTATCCGGAGAAAACGACAGCACCATCAACGGCCGGTATAACAACAACGACAGCGCCCCCACGCCAATCACGAACAGCAGCTGCATCTGGATGTCAGTCCAGCTGACGCCCAACGCGTCACCAAATAAAATAGCGGTCAACGAGCCCTGGAAGCTATCGGCGCGCGAGATCAGCACGACGCCCAGCGCCATCATGCCGACAAACAACAAGCCGATCGCGGTGTCTTCTTTCAGACTGGTTGTGCGGTAGACCAGCTCCATCAAGCTCACCATGACCAGGGCGGCTAAGGCGGCCCCCAGATAGGGTGAGAACCCAAAGAGCACAGCGGCGGCGATCCCGGGGACGACACCGTGGACGAAGGCATCACCGAAAAAGCTCATCCCGCGCAGCACTAACCAGACACCGACAAAACTGGACATCAGAGCGGCCAAAAGTCCCCCGAGCAGGGCTCGAATCTGAAATCCAGCCTGGAATGGTTCAACCATCCAGTTCAGTAGCTCCACTACTTGGGATCCTTTCTATATGTCAGCATTGTTAGTTCAGAGCTTCGGCGAGAGCTTCGGCGTTATACAGCATCGCTTGCTGATAGGTTTCGGCTTCGGAGCCGGACTCGCCGACGGCCGATTCATAGAGTTCCACAACCGGGATGGTGCCATCGGCTTCTTCCGATAGTGCCTGAATCATGCGGTTATTGTTGGCCTTCGATGTCACCAGCACATCGGCAGCTTGCTGCTTGAGTAACTCGGTGAGCTGGGTGAGTTCCTGCGATGACGGCTCGCCGTCGGTGGAGCCACCAGGAATAACCACACCTTCAATCTGCAGACGGTAGCGGTCGGCAAAATATCCGTAGGCCGCGTGGTCGGTCACCAGGCGTGCGGATTCCACCGATGCTAGTATCTCTTGGATTTGTGCGTCGACATTGCGCAGCTCTTCGGCGACGTCCGCCCCGCACGAGGTGTAGTTTTCATCGCCTGTCATCGTCGTGATCTTCTCACCGATCAGCTCTGCGCCATCGGCCATCCGAGAAACATCCATCCAGATATGTGGATCGTGCGCGCCGTGGTGGTGCTCGTCTTCGCCGTGAGCCGCTGCTGCATGGTCGTGGCCCTCATCTTCTAGGGGTAGAGGTTCCAGTTGCGGGGCCAGTTCAAATACTTCGGCTCCGTCGGTGACGGCATTTTCGATAGAGCGCTGCATTGAGGCTTCCAGACCCAAACCGTTAGTGACCACCAGATCGGCTGCGATCATGTCGGCCATCTGAGCGCTGGAGGCTTCAAACTGATGCGGGTCATCTGCGGCGCTCATTAAGATCTCTGTGTGACCGCCAGCGCATTCGGTGATTTGGTTGGCGATCGATCCGACCTGGGTGGTGGTCGCAACGATTGTGGCGGTAGCGTCGGCCGCGGCCCCGTCCTCGCCGATATCCGAGGTGCAAGCCGATAGCGGCAACCCGAACATGGCAAGTGTTGCGACAACCGTCAGCGTGCGCTTACGGGGCTGGTGCATCAAAGATCCTTCACGAAATATGGGACGAGGCAACGCCGAGTTTCCGACGTCCACCAACAGACACTAATGCAAGTCATTCGCATTAGCAATTACTTGGTGAGACCCGCCGCCTAGAGACTGGGCTCTCCCCCGGCCCTGCCCATCTGTTGTCGGATCGTCACCCGCTGCGACTGGGTAATGTCGCGAATCTCGCCGACCAAGACTTCGATGACGTCTTCCAAGAACAGCACGCCGACCGTGGTGCCTTCGGCGTCTTGCACCCGCGCCATGTGGACTCCAATGCGCTGCATGACCGTCAGAGCGTCGTCGATGTGCTTCTCTACGGTGATGTTGACCATCGAGCGCACACGATTAACCGGGATCGGTGCCGTATACCGCTCATCTGGGATCGACATCAAGTCCTTGATGTGCAGGTATCCGATAACCGTGTTGTCGGAGGCATCTTCGACAACGAGTCGAGACAACCCGGTTTTTCGGACGGCCTGATCGAAGTCTTCTGGGGTGGCGGTCGAGTCGATCGAAATGATCTGATCGATCGGGACCATCACGTCTTGGGCTGGAACATCCGAGAAACTCAACGCGCCGGATAACAGCCCGGTTTGGTCATCGACGAGACCGGTGCGTTGCGATTCAGCCACGATCGACTGCACCTCTTCGAGGGTATAGGTCGAGGTTACCTCTTGTTTTGGTTCGACCTTGAACAGGTGCAGGATGATATTTGCCGACCAGTTCAGGATACGAATAACCGGCTTGAAAACTTTATCTAGAAATACCAGCGGAGGCGCCAAGATCAACACCGCGCGATCGGCGATACTGACCGCGGCATTCTTTGGGACCATCTCACCGAAGGTAACGTGCAAGAACGTCACGATGAACAGCGCCAAAATGAAGGCTATGGTGCCAGCAAATCCGGGGTCGACCCCGAGCGCTTGCAGTGGGACGGCAAAAATATAGGCGATCGCAGGTTCAGCCACATTCAGGATCAACAGCGAACATACGGTAATCCCGAGCTGACAGATGGCCAGAATATCGGTCACGTGTTCCATCGCAAACAGCGCATATTTGGCAAGTTTGGAGCCGTCTTCGACTCGAGGTTCGATCTGAGCCCGTCGTGCGCCCATGACTGCAAACTCACCGGCGACGAAGAAGGCATTACCAGCCAGCAGAACGATCAGCCACAACAGGCCGGGGATATGCTCGCTCATGCATCCTCCTTCGGTAAACGAACCGCTTGGTCAAGGTCGAAGTCTTCTGGCATGTATTTCACACGTTCAATGCGGTGTCCATCGATCCGCCGAACTTCCAGCGACCCGTTATCCAAATCGACGGTATCGCCGACATCTGCGACTCGCCCAAGCTCGGCCATGATAAACCCGCCGACCGTTTCATACGCTTCGTCTTCTTCGATGATCAGTCCGGGGATATAGGTCATGACCTCATCGGGGCGAAGCCGGGCTGGGAAGAACCAGCCGCCGTCGGCACTTTGCAAAACACCGGGGCTAAGACGATCGTGTTCGTCGGCAACTTCGCCAACAATCTCTTCGACAAGATCTTCCAGCGTCACCACACCGGCGGTACCACCGTATTCATCGACGACGACGGCCATCTGAAACGGGGCTTCGCGGAGATCGGTGATGAGCGTATCCAGATTCACGGCCTCGGGTACTCGGGTAATGTCGCTGGTAATCGTGGCGGCTGACAGGTGGGCGCGCCTGGACCTTGGGACGGCGATCGCTTTCTTAATGTGGAGCACGCCGCGGATTTCATCGGCGTGGCCTTCGGTGACTGGGAAGCGAGAGTAGCCGGTGGAGCGTGCCACGGCTAGAACTTCATCAAGGCTTTGGTTGGCTTCGACCGTTGCCATATCCATGCGTGGCGTCATCACGTCGGCTGCGGTGCGTTCACTAAATTTTAGTGTTCGATCAACGAATGCGGCGGTTTTGACGTCCAGGGTGCCCATCTCGGCGGAGCGACGAACCAACGACGAAAGCTCCTCTGGGGTGCGCGCACCGGACAGCTCCTCTTGCGCGGCCATCCCAAACAGGCCCAGGATCCAGTTGGAGAAGTTATTTAATCCCGCGATGATCGGCCGGAAAATCGCAGTGAAGATCAGCTGTGGTCGGGCCAGCACGCGGGCTACTGGCATGGCTGTAGCTAATGACAGGTTCTTTGGCACCAGCTCACCGATGAGCATCGATAGGCCCGTGCCGATAATCATGGCCAGAGTCAACGAAACCGAGTACGTTAGGGCGGCATTATCTCCGAAGATGGCTTCAAGCGGGACCGTGAAGAGGACGCCCAGTGAGGGTTCCAAAAAGAAGCCCGTGAGCAGCGCGGTCAAGGTAATGCCTAACTGGCACGATGACAGTTGAGTGGACAGCGATTTCAAGGCCTTCAGCACCGGTTCGGCACCCTTGTCGCCGTCGTCGACCATGCGTTGGACCGTTGGCACATCCAGCGAAATCAGCGAGAATTCCACCGCGACGAAGAAGCCGTTACCGAGAATCAGCAACATGCTCACGCCGAAGAGCAACCATTCCACTAACACCAGGGATCACCGCCCCGGGACATCTCATGTTGTTGGCTTAGCAGCCAACTCGGAGGCTCCATTTCGTTCGCCGGAGCGTGGCGAATTGTTCTGTGATCTGTGCGTCGGGCACGTCTGTCATCGTCCATGATGCACCTATTATAAGGCCTGGTGATTACCAGGACTTGGCAACCGGCCGTCCTTCCTCATATCCTGCGGCGGATTGGATCCCCACGACGGCGCGTTCATGGAATTGCGCAAGGTTTCGCGCCCCTGCATAGGTCATGGACGACCGCACTCCGGCAGTAATATCATCCAGCAGGTCCTCCACCGACGGGCGTGCGGGGTCGACATACATCTTGGAACCGGAAACACCTTCTTCAAAGAAGGCCTTGCGAGCGCGCTCAAACGCATCATCTTGGCGGGTTCGGGCTGACACTGCTCGGGCCGAGGCCATACCGAAGTTCTCTTTGTATTTGCGGCCCTCCCGATCCACGAACATATCTCCGGGAGACTCCATAGTGCCTGCAAACCAGGAACCAATCATGACCTGAGACGCGCCTGCCGCCAGGGCTAATGCCACATCGCGCGGGTACTTAATACCGCCGTCTGCCCAAATGTGCTTCCCGTGAGATGCGGCCGCTTGTGCACAATCGTAGACGGCCGAGAACTGTGGTCTTCCCACGGCAGTCATCATGCGGGTAGTACACATGGCGCCGGGACCTACACCGACCTTTACGATATCGGCACCGGCCTCGATCAAATCGTGTGTCCCTTCAGCCGACACGACATTACCTGCCACCACCGGAACCGGCAGATCACGCAAGCTGCGCAAGGCAGACAGCATCTTTTCTTGGTGTCCGTGGGCGGTGTCGAGCACGATGACGTCAATCCCCCTGGCAACCAGTGCTTCGGCGTGCTCGGCGACGTCTGCATTGACCCCCACTGCTGCACCGACGAGCAGGCGATCGTGAGCATCGACGGCCGGGATGAAGATCGTTGAGCGCAGCACCCCGTTGAGCGTGAGCACCCCGACCAGCCGCGTGCCGTCGACCACGGGTGCGTAGTTGACCTGAGCGTCGTGCATTTTCATATAGAGATCGCGCAGTGCTTTGGCACGCGCCTCGGCAGGCAGACCCTTCAGGTCAGAAGCGGAGACCGTGTACAGCGGTTCGCGCAGCAATGATTGCACCGAGGCGAATTGATCAATGCTTTCGGTATCCGCGTTGTGCACGATGCCCAACAATGCCTGGTTCGCATCGACCACGCAGACTGCCGGATGGTTGCGTTTTTCAGCAAGGTGGCGGACATCCAAGACGCGGTCGTCAAGCCCCACGTATAACGGTGTTTCAAAAAGGGTGTCGCGAGATTTGATCCAGTCGATGGATTCTTGGATGAGATGCAATGGGGTGTCTTGCGGGAAGATCCCCAGCCCGCCGCGTCGAGCGATGGTCTCTACCATGCGTCGACCTGTCACGCCACTCATATTTGATGCCACAACCGGAATCGTGGTTCCAGTGCCATCGGTGGCGGAGATATCAACATTCATTCTCGAGCCGACCTCAGAACAGGATGGCACTAGAAAAACATCAGAATAGGTAAGGTCCGTAGAAACAGGGTTAAGAAAACGCATAAAACCATCATGACAGTTTTTTGCTCCAGTGGCAGCGGTTGCGATTCTGCACTACACTGCAATAGTGCTGCACATCACGATTTCTGCGGGACATTTTGCGTGCAGCCGATCTGTGAGCAATCCGACGTATTCTGTGGCAATTTAGACATGAAAGTCACTATGATAGATCCAGCTGCCGTTGATGGCTGGCCTGAGTGAGTCCAGCTTCACTCAAGCCAAGTACCGGGACACCATGAACGGCCCCGACGGCGAGTTTCGTCGGCCCGGCGGTTAGAGATCTCGCCACGTGTACGCACAAAAAACAAGAAATTACGGAAGAGGCCTTCACCGTGCCAGAACTTACGTCCGCCCAGCTCTCCGAGGAATTTCCCGGCAATGAATGGCTTGTTGCGGATATCTACGAAAAGTACAAGGCGGATAAGTCTTCTGTGGATGAGAAATGGGCTGAGATTTTCGCCCGTTTAGAAACTGCCAGTCGCTCTGACTCCCTCCAGAGCACAGCACATTCACAGACCGCAGCACCTGCTCAAGCAGCACAAAAACAAGCTGCTAAACCTGCAGCCGATGCCCCAAAGACGGCAACGAAAACTGCGACTAAAGCAGCCGCGGCGAATGGGACCAAACCACCACAACCAAAAGTTCGGCGCGCCGAAGCAGCCCCCCAAGCCATCACCTCTGAGCCATCCATTGCAGCGCGCGAAGAGCGCGCAAAAGAAGATGGTGAGAAAGTCAAAGAGGACGAATGGATTCGTCTTCGCGGTATGCCACAGGCTATCGCCAACAACATGGATGCGTCACTGTCCATGCCAACCGCCACCACCGTGCGCGATATGCCAGTCAAGGCCCTGGTAGACAACCGAACGATCATCAATAACCACCTGCAACGTACCCGCGGTGGTCGCGTCTCCTTTACCCACCTCATCGGGTACGCAGTCATTCGAGCGCTGGTCAAGCACCCCGAAATGAACGCGATCTACCGCGAACAAGACGGCAAGAAATTCAAGGTCAACCCGGCGCACATCAACTTCGGTTTGGCCATTGACTTGCCAAGTGACAAAGGTGAACGCGCCCTCGTCCAGCCATCCATCAAAGCCGTTGAAGATATGAGCTTCCGTGAGTTCTGGGAAGCCTACGACGCTCTCGTCAAGCGTGCACTAAACAATAAACTGACCATGGAAGACCACTCCGGCACCACCGTGTCGCTAACCAACCCCGGTGGTATTGGGACCGTGCACTCGGTCCCTCGCCTGTCCGAAGGTCAAGCGGCCATCATTGGTGTCGGCGCGCTCACGTATCCGGCGGAATTTGAAGGTACCTCACAAAAGGTGCTGTCTGACCTTGCCGTCTCGAAAACCATGACCGTCACCTCGACGTACGACCACCGTGTCATCCAGGGTGCTGGCTCCGGCGAATTCTTACGCACCGTGCACAACCTGTTGCTGGGCGAAGAAAACTTCTATGACGACATCTTCGTCAATCTGCGTATTCCACACGTGCCTGTCCGCTGGGCACCGGATGTACAGGTCGACCCTGAAGACGAGGTTGGCAAAGCCGCCCGCATTCAGCAGCTGATCCACTCGTACCGTGTCCGTGGCCACCTGATCGCTGACACCGATCCGCTGGAATACCGCATGCGCACCCACCCAGACCTGGATCTCGACTCCCACGGGTTAACCCTGTGGGACTTAGACCGCGTCTGGCCCACCGGTGGCATCGGCGGCAAATCGCACATGCTGCTGCGTGATCTGCTCGGGGTGCTGCGTGATGCTTATACCCGAAATTCGGGTTATGAGTACATGCACATTGATGACCCCGAACAACGCGCCTGGTTCCAGGACAAACTGGAACACCCATTCGTCAAACCCACCCGTGAAGAACAACTGCGCATCCTGGGACGGTTGAACGCTGCCGAAGCATTCGAAACCTTCCTGCAGACCAAGTTCGTCGGGCAGAAGCGTTTCTCGCTTGAAGGTTCGGAATCACTGATTCCACTGCTGGATGCGGTCCTGTCAGGTGCCGCAGACGATGGTCTGGATGAAGTCGCCATTGGTATGGCGCACCGTGGTCGCCTCAACGTGTTGACGAACATCGCGGGGAAGACCTTCACCCAGGTCTTCCGGGAATTCGTTGGCGATGTCGATTCGACAGTTGCCCAGGGCTCCGGCGACGTAAAATACCACCTGGGTACCGAGGGGACGTTCAAGTCCTATAACGGCAACACCACCACCGTGTCAGTTGCTGCAAACCCATCGCACCTGGAAGCCGTCAACCCGGTGCTCGAAGGCATCGTGCGTGCTAAACAGGACCGGTATGACCACGGCGCGAAATCGCCGAAGTCGTTCTCGGTGCTGCCCATCCAGATTCACGGTGACGCCGCCTTTGCAGGCCAAGGCGTGGTCTTTGAGACCATGCAAATGTCCCAGCTACGCGGCTACCGCACCGGTGGAACCGTCCACGTCGTGATCAACAACCAGGTTGGGTTCACTACCCCACCATCGCAGTCACGTTCTTCGACTTACGCCACCGACGTCGCACGTGCCATTCAGGCTCCGGTCTTCCACGTCAATGGAGATGACCCAGAAGCCGTAGTTCACGCAGCGCAGATGGCATTCGAATACCGTCAGCGCTTCCACCGTGACGTCGTGTTAGATCTGATCACCTACCGTCGTCGTGGTCACAACGAAGGTGACGACCCATCGATGACCCAGCCAGGTATGTACAACCTGATCGCCAACAAGACCTCTACCCGTCGTCTCTATGTTGATGCGCTGGTTGGTCGTGGTGATATCACCCAGGAAGAAGCCGATCAGGCAGCAGCCGACTACAAGAATCGCCTGGAGTCTGCCTTTGCAGAAATTGGTGAAGCCGAGACTTCACCAATCCCTGTTCTCGGGTCGGCCCACGGCATCGAGGACACTTCCAAGACCTACACGCCGGAAACCACAGCGATTTCTGAAGACGTCTTGCGCCGCATCGGCGAAGTCCACACGGAAATCCCCGAGGGCTTCAACGTCCACCCGAAATTGGTCACTTTGCTAGAACGCCGCAATAAGATGGCCATCGATGGCAACATCGACTGGGGCTTTGCTGAGTTGGCAGCCTTTGGGTCATTGATGATGGAAGGTGTCCCAGTTCGACTGGCCGGTCAGGATTCCCGCCGCGGTACCTTCGTGCAGCGTCACGCAGTCTTCTACGATCGCGAGACCAACGACGAATGGACACCCCTGTCTTCGCTGTCCCATAACCAGGGCAAATTCTGGGTGTACAACTCCTTACTCAGTGAATACGCAGCCCTAGGCTTCGAATATGGTTACTCGGTTGAGCGCCCAGAGGCACTTGTGCTGTGGGAAGCCCAGTTCGGTGACTTCGTCAATGGTGCCCAGATCGTCATTGATGAGTTCATCTCGTCGTCCCAGCAAAAGTGGAACCAGCACTCTTCGATCGTGTTGCTGCTACCGCACGGTTACGAAGGCCAAGGGCCTGACCACTCATCGGCACGTATTGAGCGGTTCCTGCAGCTCTCGGCCGAGAACAACATGCGCGTGGTCCAACCCTCCAACGGTGCGAACCACTTCCACCTGCTGCGCGAACACGCTTACAGGACTCCTCGTCGACCAATGATCGTATTCAGTCCGAAACAGTTGCTCCGTTTGCGCGCTGCTGCTTCGCAGGTCGAAGACTTCACCAAGGGTCGTTTCATGCCAGTCATCCCAGATGAGACTGCATCGAAATCGGCGAAACAGGTCCTGCTGGTTTCCGGACGCCTGTACTATGACCTTGTGCAACGTCGCAAGGCGCTTGACATGGAGTCCGACGTCGCAATCGTGCGTGTCGAACAGCTCTACCCGCTGCCGACCGAAGAGATTCAGGCCGAGCTCAACAAATATGACAACGCTAAGGTCAGCTGGGTTCAAGACGAACCAGCAAACCAAGGCCCATGGCCATTCATGTTGCAGAACCTCCTGCCTGAATTAGACCGCGACGTCACGCTCATCAGCCGTCCAGCAGCAGCTTCTCCATCGGTAGGTAATAAGCCACGCCACGATGAAGAACACGACACCCTGCTCCAGGATGTCTTCGGCTCATAGTCGACTACACCAGCAGTAGTCCAACCTGTTGCGGTCCAAGTTTTTGGGCCGCAACAGGCATTTAACCACCCATTGAGGTTCTAGACGACTACAGTGGATACAACGAACAGGCTAAGGAAAGAGGCAATGCACGTGCACACGCGAAACATCCGGTTGTTCTCCGTTGGATCTCGAACACTGACCGGTGTGGGTGATGCGCGCGGCCTGGGCTGGTTAGGCCGGGTATTGGCTAAGACCCATGCGCCAGACCTGGTCATCGAATCTTATCCGTTAGTTTTTCCCGACGAGACGACCGAGCAACTCTCCGAGCGTTGGGAACCAGAAGTGTTGCCTCGGCTAGCACAACAGGAGACCGAAAATCGGATGATTATCGCGGTCCCGCATGATCCAATAGTTACCATGGGCTCCTCGGCCCGAGCCCGACTACACTTGGCCAATATTTTAGACCGTGCAGCACAGCACAACCTGTCAACGTTTGTTGTCGGTCCTACCCCGGCCCAAGATCAAGAAACCAATGCTCACTTGGCACAGCTCAATGCTGCGTATCAAGATGTCGCAGAACGGCGAGGGGTCACCTATATTGACGCGTTGACTGATTTGGTGAACCACCAGAATTTCAATGAAGACGTCATGATCAATGACGGTCTGCCGGGCCAATCGGCCTACGGGCTCATCGCGTGGTTGGTTTTGAACCGCGGCTGGTTTGAATGGCTCGGTATTGCAGACCCGAGCATTCACGGCTAATTGTCAGTGGTACACTAGCGTGGAACCATTTTAGAAAGGAGCCACACGATGAGCAAACGTGGTCGCAAACGCAAGGATCGTCGCAAGAACCGTGCCAACTCTGGCAAGCGTCCAAACGCCTAAGCGTTCTTGTACAGAAAAAAGTCTGAACCAACTGGTTCAGACTTTTTTATTGACCTCGCACAGGCCCAAAACTAACCGGTGGTTTTCAGCTCACTGATACGATGCAAAATCTTATCTTTCAGACTACGTGGGGCCTTTTCATCGCAGGACCGCTTCACGACGTCGCGAATAATCAATTCGAGATCATGCTCCGACTGGCACTCCGGACAGCCATCAATATGGGCGCGAACTTCTGCGAGATCAGCAGAATCCAAAGCGCCATCTAGATACTGATAAATGCTTTCAATCCGGGCTTCGGTGCACCCACCGTTTTCGGCGCGATCGGACTCGGTCCGAACGTCTTGTGTTTCATGTGTCATTTTTGGGCCTCCTCCGATGCTTTTGCTTGTTGTTCTTTCTGTAATTCAATCGCGCCCTTAATGCCGCGCTCAGCGGCATAATCTGTGAGCAGTTCACGCAAGCTACGACGTCCCCGGTGCAACCGAGACATCACCGTACCAATAGGCACATCCAAAATGTCAGCGATCTCTTTATAAGCAAAGCCCTCAACATCCGCCAGATACACGGGAATCCGGAAGTCCTCGGAGATCTCAGCCAGCGCATTCTTCACGTCGCTATCGGGCAGGACATCCAGCGCTTCGGTCTCAGCCGAGCGCAAGCCGGACGATGTATGTTCAGCGGCCCTGGCCATCTGCCAGTCTTCCAGACCATCGCCGTCGGCTTCCTGTGGACGACGTTGACGCTTGCGATAAATGTTGATGTACGTGTTCGTCAAGATCCGAAACAGCCAGGCACGCAAATTCGTACCGGGTTTGTACTGGTGAAACGAAGAATACGCACGAGCATATGCTTCTTGCACCAGATCCTCGGCGTCTTCAGGATTACGGGTCATCCTCAAGGCACCAGAATACAGCTGATCCACGTACTGCATCGCGTCCCGTTCAAAACGGTCCCTGCGCTGCTCATCCGTCTCAGCTTTCGGATCAATACGAGAGCCGTCATCGGCTGCGGGAATTTCAGAAGGCAAAGGAGTCATCCCAGCTAAGTCTAATCTGAAAACCTGCTCATGAGAGGTTTCTGTCGGCGCATAAAGCGTTAGCACTGCTGTATCACGTCCTCCCGAGTGTGCATCGCCACGTTAATCATCTAGCACCTACAGCGATCGCCGGGACCTAAATATTCCCTCAACATCTCCCGAACTGCCACGCTGTCAGCGAGAACAAGGTATCTTGGAAGAAGTCTGGTCACCCCGTTTTGTCGATTACGAAAGAGGTCAGTGTTGGTCACAAGGACGCCCGCCCCCGGTGAAACATGGTCCGCACCGTTCACCAATACCCCAATCCACGCGACCGTCGCGTTGCCGGGTTCCAAGTCATTAACGAACCGACACCTTGTCCTCGCCGCCCTATCCGAGTCCCCCAGTCGCCTGACCGGTGTACTCGTCTCGCGCGACACCGACCTGATGATCCAAGCGCTCACAGCCTTGGGGGCCGCCTTCCAGCGAGTCAACGATGACCCGACCGTTTTAGATGTCACGCCCATCCGGCTGGCCGAAACCACCGGGGAGATCACGGTGGATTCGGGACTAGCAGGAACCGTGATGCGTTTTATCCCCGGGGTGGCCGCTGGAACACAGGCCACTGTGCTCGTCGACGGTGATGAACAATCCTATGCCCGCCCGATGGGACCCGTCATCGATGGTCTGATTCAAGCCGGCGCCCACATCAGCGCCAACGGTCAAGACCCCATCACAACTCTCCCACTCACCGTGCACGGCAAAGGCCCCGTCCCTGGCGGTGCGGTGGGTATCGATTCGGGGGGTTCCTCGCAATTTGTCTCCGCCCTGCTCTTGGTTGGCGCAACCTTCGGGCGCGGCCTGGATCTACGTCACACGGGCGAACATACCCCCAGTCCAGAACACATCGCGATGACCGTCAATGTGCTTGAGGCTGCTGGCGTGCGCATTGAACATCCCGAACCAAATCGCTGGATGGTGCATCCCGGCCCCATCACCGCCACCGACACCGCCGTAGAGCCGGACCTCTCCAATGCCGGTCCATACCTTGCTGCGGCCGTCGTCACCGGCGGCAGTGTGACCGTACCGTACTGGCCACAAGAAACCACCCAAATTGGTGACCGTTGGCGTGACATTTTGCCCGCCTTCGGCGCGACCGTGACCTTTGAGCCGGTGGCCGGAACCAACTATGGCGACCTGACCGTCACCGGCACACGGGATGCAACCGGGCGCCCCATCATCACCGGCGGGGGTGAAATCGCCGATCTTGCCGAATTGACCCCCACGACGGCGGCCCTTGCACTGCTAGCCGACGGACCCACCCGCTTGACCAAAATTGGCCACCTTCGCGGGCATGAAACTGACCGGCTCACAGCGCTCAACGCCGAGGCCACGAAACTCGGCGCAACCATTGAAGAAGGACTCGACTACTTGGCCTTCGCCGGGGGTTATGATCTGACCGGTGCGACACTGGAATCCTACGCGGATCACCGCATGGCCACCTTCGGGGCAATCATCGGGCTGGCCGTAGAACATACCGTCGTCCATGACATTGCCACCACTGCCAAGACGATGCCGGACTTCCCGAGCGCGTGGACGAAACTCGCCGCCGGCCAACGGGACATTCGCGCATGAGTCGCAACCGCATCGATTACTCGCGCTATGACGAGTCATCGGTTCCGAAGCGTCCGTCAAAACGCGGCAGTCGGCCCCGCACCAAGGACCGTCCGGCCCACGAAGACGCCATCACCGGCCGAGTCACCACGGTTGATCGCGGACGCTACACCATCTTCCTGCCGGCTCAACGCAAGACCAAATCCTCTCGTGGCGCCAAAGCTCGCTATATCACCGCGATGCGCGCCCGGGAAATGCGCAAAACCGCCATCGTCACCGGCGACCTCGTCGACGTCGTTGGTGATACCTCCGGTGACGATGGCACCTTAGCCCGCATCGTGCGCCTCCAACCCCGCGAGACTGTGCTGCGGCGCTCTGCCGACGACACCGATGCCTACGAACGCATTGTCGTCGCCAATGCCGACACCCTGGTGATCGTCGTCGCAGCAGCCAATCCAGAGCCGCGCACCGGCTTTATCGACCGCGCCATGGTCGCAGCCTACGACGCCGGGATCACCCCGATCTTATGCATCACCAAAACCGACCTCGCGGAACCCGATACACTCCGGGAGCATTACGCCCACCTCAAGCTGGAAATTTATACCATCGGGCCGGTCAATACCGACGACGGCGACCCCAGCCTTGCCCCCATCCTGCATCCGGCCGATCTTGATGCTCTCCAGGACCGGTTGTCCGGACACATCTCCGCGCTCATTGGACCCTCCGGGGTCGGCAAGTCCACCCTGCTCAACGCGCTGACCGGCGCGGAGCGAGCGGTCGGCCACGTCAACGTCGTCACCGGACGGGGCAGGCATACATCGTCATCGGCCTTGGCCATACCGCTCAACCAGGCCGGCACCTCAATGATCATCGACACCCCGGGCATTCGGTCGTTTGGCATGGGTCTGGTCGACCCCGATACCGTCGTTGCAGCCTTCGAGGACCTTGGTGATGCCATTGTGAACTGCCCGCGCGGATGCACCCACACCGAAGACTCCCCCGGTTGTGCCCTGGACGCCTGGGTGGCTGCCGGTCACGCCGGTGAGTCCGGTGCCCAACGCTTGGCCTCATTGCGTAGACTGCTGGCCAATCGCCTCGAATCCGAAGACTTTGACTAATCCCAACAAGGAAAGACACTCCACCATGCAGCTCACCCCCTCCCGCCAGGGTTACCGCGAAGACCTCAATCTTGCACTGGTCATCGCTGATTCCGTTGACGCGCTCACGATGTCGCGGTTTCAATCCGTGGACCTGAAGGTCGACACCAAACCAGATATGACGCCGGTATCCGACGCCGATCGCGCCGCCGAAGAACTCATCCGCGAACAACTCAAACGCGCCCGACCTCGCGACGCCGTCACCGGCGAGGAATTCGGTCACACCGGCTCCGGTAAACGCCGCTGGATCATTGACCCGATTGACGGCACCAAAAACTTTGTGCGCGGCGTTCCGGTGTGGGCGACACTGATTGCCCTGGTGGAAAACAACGAACCGGTCGTCGGGGTGGTTTCCGCGCCTGCCCTGAATCGCCGCTGGTGGGCTTATGCCGACGGTGGCGCGTATACCGGCAAATCACTTTCGAACGCCACTCGTATCCACGCCTCGGATGTCACAGAAATTTCAGATGCGTCCCTGTCGTTTTCCTCGTTGGAAGGCTGGCGCGATCGTGGCAACGTCAGCGAGTTTCTACAGCTGACCTCCGACGTTTGGCGCGTGCGAGCATTTGGCGATTTTTGGTCGTACATGCTCGTGGCCGAAGGAGCCGTGGATATCGCCTGCGAACCTGAGTTGGAAGTCTATGACATGGCCGCGATCGTCCCAATCGTCACCGAAGCCGGGGGCACCTTTACCTCCTTGGATGGCGAACCAGGTCCCTACGGTGGCCACGGCCTGGCAACTAATACTCATCTGCACGACGACGTACTAGAACGTCTCAATCCCGCACTTCGTGGCCAATCCCGCGCCTAAACCTAATCCCCGCACCGTCGCCGCGGTAGCACTCGGTGGTGTTGTCGGTGCGCTGGCCCGAGTGTACCTTCCGTGGCCGAGCCTGACGTTTCCCGGTGATCCAGGCGACCCGCTGCCCACGCTAGTCGTGAATATGCTCGGGTCTGTGCTGCTGGGCCTGATCGCCGGCTACGCGACTCATCGCAAGTGGCCCGAGCCACTGCACAAAGGTATCACTGTCGGGGTATTGGGGTCTTTCTCCACGATGTCGGCACTGGCGCTGGCGGTAAGTCTCGCTGCAGCGGGCCAAACCAGCTTTGGTATCGCCTCGTCGGTACCCTCGCCATGGTTGTGGTTGCTTGCCATCCTGATGTTGGTGGGGTTCCTCGGATTGACAACGCTGTTGACCTTGGCGAGCTACCGAGTGGGCCTCCGCAGGGCAGCTCGATGACGATGCTGGTGTATTTTGTGCTCGCCTCTGCCGCAGGTGCGGTGCTGCGCTACCTAGCGGACCTCTACTTACCCCGTCGCGGGATCTTGCTGGTCAACGTCATCGGTTCAGCTATAGCCGGCGTTGTAACCGGGCTCGGCTGGGAGCAGGTTATCGATGAACGTGTTGCACTGATCCTGCTCGGCGGCTTCGCTGGCTCCTTGACCACATACTCCACTGTCGCACTCACCACCGCGCAACAGTCCGTAGAGAGACCGGGCAAGGCCATCATGACCTGGCTGCAGCATGTAGGCCTATCGATCTTGGTCTGTTACCTGGGGTTCATCGCCGTGATCAGCCTGATCTCCGTGACTACTCCGTGACACTCTGGTCTTCCACGGGCCTGAATTGTCATCACTGGCCGCGTTTAGGGTAAGAAAAAACCCGCCATCCGTGCGATGGCGGGTTGATAGTGGAGATGCCGGGAATTGAACCCGGGTCCGATGTGGCATTCGTTAGGCTTCTCCGTGCGCAGTCTGCATGGAGTTTTATCGACCTCAGCCGCTCGCAGACGAGCAACTGTTAGGTCTAGTCGGATTCAGGTCTCTGTCGCTTCCCCCGACAGGGGCGACAGACAGTGGCTATCTAAGCGACGCCAGGCACCAGGTCGATAGCAAAGCCTGGGCTGACGGACTCGTTCGCTAGTTAGGCAGCGAGAGCGAAGTCAGTGCGTTTAGAATCGGCACTTAATTGGTTGCAAAGGGTGTTTACGAGATAACTTTGCGTCCTCGGCACGCTTCCCTTACGGCAACTCACATCGTCGAAACCGATCATCCCCGTATTCTGTTATATAACAGCACCTGGTCAGGCCAGGACCTTTTACTCTAACGTAAAGGGCTCAATATGTACAACCCAAAGTGCACGATATTTATTCCAGGCATCCTGCGATATTACAGCAGGGATGTGCCACGGCGATTGGCTTCCCGCATAGCACGCTGTGCCTCGCGTTTATCCTGGGCCTCACGCAGTGCGTGGCGTTTATCGTAGTCACGTTTACCTTCAGCAAGAGCGATCTCAACCTTGGCTTTGCCGTCACGAAAGTAAAGCGACAACGGCACGATGGTGGTTCCGGCGGTATCGAGCTCGCGTTTGAGCTTATTCAACTCGCTGCGATGTAGCAGAAGCTTCCGCTTCCGACGGGCTTGGTGATTGGTCCAGGTACCATAGCCGTATTCGGGAATATACACGTTTTCGAGCCACAGCTCGTTACCGGAAAACATCGCGAAGCCATCGACAATGGATGCTTGGCCGTCACGCAATGATTTAACTTCCGTGCCCATCAGAGCGATTCCGGCTTCGTAAGTGTCTTTAATGTTGTAGTTATGGCGCGCTTTGCGGTTAGAAGCGATCACTTGTCGATCTGAGCGCGCAGGCTTGCTGCGACCAGACTTTTTGGACATTCTCACTCCTTCCGCTGTTCGTTTTCGTCCAACCTGCAATTATACAGGTGCTGTCAAAACGGCGCCTCCGTTCAGTTGCAATGAACTGAACGGAGGCGCCCGTGAAAGATGAAATGTTAGAGCAGACCCGCCGGGTTGACCGGGGTGCCATTGCGTAGCGTCTCAAAGTGTAGGTGGCAACCAGTCGAGTTACCGGTAGTTCCGGTATAACCGATGACTTGTCCCTGGGAGACCTTCTGACCCGGGCTGACGATGTAACGGGTCATGTGGTGATACTTAGTGGCGAGCAAGTCCCCGTTAACGCGTCCGTGGTCAATGACCACACGGCGACCAGAAGTCGACACTGCCCAGTCAGCATTAATTACTGTTCCAGAGCGTGCAGCCTTGATGGGAATACCGCAACCGCCACCGTAGTCAATACCGGTATGGACATAGCCGCCGCGACCGCCATAGTCATATGTTCCAGCAGGCGTTGGGCGCCATCCGAAGCCTGATGTGACATAGGTGTTGATGGGCACAATCAGACCCCATGCACTGCCACGGTTTGCTTTCTGGGTGACTTTTTTCTCGGCGGCTTTGTAACTCTTATTTGCACTGGTGGCCGCGCTGCGGGCCTTATTCGCGGACTGTTTTTGCTGCTGTGTCGCGTTTCGCTCAGCTGCTTTGCGTTCTGCTTCACGAGCCTTGCGTTCAGCCTCTTCAGCTGCCTTTCGTTTCGCTTCAGCTTCTGCAACGGCTTCATCGTATTCTTGCTGAAGTTGCGAAATCTCGGATGACTGGGCGTTGACCTTTTCCTGCTGAGCCAGGATCTGCTCGTTGACGTTGTCGGCAGCAGCACGGTTGTCTTCGATCGCAGCTTCGATGCGCGGCCGTTCCGCTTCAAGCTCTGCAGTCAGACGTTCGTTGGTCTGAATCATGCCATCGAGTTCTTCTTTGGCAGCGTTGGCTTCATCCCGTGCGGCCTGTTCTGCCGCCAATGCTTCTTCGGCTTGAGCTTTGAGCTCGCGAATCTCTGCTTCTACAGCTTCAAGGCGAGCCTGAGCGTTCATGTCTTCGGCGTTTTGCTGCGAAACTTCAGCAATCTGGTTTTCTTGAATGCGCAGTGCCTGCTGTGCCATACCCATCGCTTCGGGTAGGGAGGAATCGCTGACACCGAGCAGGAATGAGAGGTCGTTGACACCACCAGACTTATACGCTTCAGCCGCGATCTGGCCCACTTCGTCTTGTGCGAGATCAAGAGCAGCTTCGGATTCGGCAATTTCCTGCTGGATATCAGCCAGTCGAGCCTCGGCGTCGGCAACACGATTATTGAGCGAGTTCACCTCTTGCTGCGCGGCAGCTACTCGTGCTTCGGCGTCCTCAACAGCTTGCTGAGCCGCCGGCAACTGCTCCTGAAGCTGTTGTAGCTCGGTGACTTTGTTCGCAATGTCTTCGTCGAGGCCTTCAAGCGATGCATTCAAGTCACCGCGGTCGGAGTCGAGACCGTCTTTTTGGTCGTTGAGCTCTTCAAGCGAGCCGCCTAGCCGATTGCGCTCTTTCTTCGAGTCTTCCAACTGACGCTCAAGTCGGTCAATGCGCTCCTGCCCGTGAGCAGGCACCACTGACGTGACACCAAGAACCGCCACGATGCCGGCGGCTGCAAGAGCACTTGTGAAACGTCGTTGAATCATATTCATGTCTCCTTTAGACACGCGCCAAATATCGTGTTGTATAGCTTGAAGATGGCTCGATCAATAACAATACTCAATCACTAAACTTTTAGATAGCGTCGAAGCGTCAACATCGACGACGCTGCAGCTAGTATTAGGGCGATCAAAAATAGCAGTGGAACCAGCCATAATGCTTCGGCAGAAGAAATGAAACCAGTTTGCGGGTACTGACTTGCCAGCCAGTCGGCGATAAAGAACTTCGCAATGGCCCAGGTTGCCACCGAGGCCAGAGCCGCACCCAACAAGGCGGCAACGACACCTTCAGCCAAAAATGGCAACTGGATCATCGTCTTTGAAGCGCCCACTAAGCGCATAATCCCGGTTTCGCGGCGTCGGGAGAATGCCGAAAGACGAATAGTGGTCGCGATGAGCAAAATGGCCGTGATCAACATGATGATGGCCAAAGCAATAGCGATCACCGAAGCGATGTTCATCAAAGAGAATAACGACTCCAAAAGCTCTCGCTGGTCAGAGACGACTTCAACCCCGGCCATGCCGGAGAACATTTCGTTGACGACTTCGTATTGTTCTGGATCAACCAGGGAAACTCGGAACGATTCTGGCAGTTGCTCAGCTGTCACGCTTTCGGCCATGTCTAGGTTGGCATACTGCTGTTGGAACAGCTCAAGGGCTTGTTCTTGGGATTCGTATTCGTAACTTTCCACATACGCGGCAGCTTGTGGCGAATCGAGTTGAGCTTCGATGGCGTCGCGCTGAGCATCCGTGATCCCCCCACCGGCACAGCTAGCGGCGGTTGAGGTGTCGTTACATAAGAAGATGGCGACTTCGACTCGGTCGTACCAGTAGCCCTTCATTTGATTAATCTGCATCTGCAGCAACCCAGCTGAGCCGACAAACGTCAGGGAAATAAACGTCACCAGTACCACAGAAATGACCATGGACAGATTTCGGCGGATGCCGGAGAAGGTTTCCGACAGGATAAACGCGAACCGCACTATTTCACCTCGGTCTTCCGAAGTCGTGATTGCAGCTGTGCGGTATTGTCAGCGGGCTGATAGCCACCTTCGGCTTCATCGCGGACGATCTTGCCGGCCTCAAGTTCAACGACTCGTCGCCGCATGGTGTTGACGATTTCGTTGTCGTGGGTTGCCATCACCACGGTTGTCCCGTTCTGATGGATCGTATCGAGCACTTCCATAATTCCCCACGAGGTTTCGGGATCGAGGTTACCGGTCGGTTCATCGGCCAGCAATATCGCAGGTTTATTGACGACGGCGCGAGCAATTGCCACGCGCTGTTGCTCACCACCTGACAGCTCATGCGGGAACCGGTGCGCTTTATCGCGCAGCCCCACCGTTTCCAAAACCTCAGGCACGGTCTGATTAATCAGACTGCGACGTTTCCCCAAAACTTGCATCGCGAAAGCAACGTTCGAAAACACGGTCTTATTCGGTAGCAAACGGAAATCTTGAAAGACAACGCCCAAGTCTCGCCGCAGATGGGGCACTCGCCAAGACGATAACCGAGCGACATCGCGACCCGAGACATAGACGGTCCCAGAGGACGCTTTTTCTTCGCGTTGGACGAGTCGAATAAATGTCGATTTACCGGATCCGGAGGGACCAACGAGGAATACGAACTCGCCGCGAACGATTTCGGTTGTTACACCGTCTAATGCAGGACGAGAGGTCGTATCATAGACCTTCGTTACATCTTCGAATCGGATCATCATTTTCCTTGACCGAATCGCCACACGATCCACCGGTGCTTGGTCTTGTCGGGGAAGCAGAAAGCACCAGCACTCCAAGACTAATCACGGTTGGATAACATCCGTGGGATCTTGGGGCTGGTGCCGGGGGTGTGTTGAAATTTATGTTTTAGCGTTCAAGCAAAATGGCTTCGCCCTGGCCACCGCCACCACACAGGGCTATAGCAGCCCGACCTCCGCCACGTCGATCTAGCTCTTTTGCAGCAGTTAACGTTAATCGGGCGCCCGACGCTCCTACCGGGTGGCCAAGCGCAATAGCTCCACCGTAGAGATTTGATTGTTCTATGGGGTAGTTATCGAGATCTTTCAGCGATTGGACGATGACGGCACCGAAGGCTTCGTTAATTTCGATGAAATCGACGTCAGAGATCTCCCAGCCGCTACGTTTGGCCGCAGCAAGTAGGGCGTTAGAGGGCTGCGAGTGCAGCAGCGCGTCACGGGGGCCCGCCACCTGGCCGTAGCCGGCAACGGTAGCCAGGATGTTGAGTCCGTGCTTTTGGGCATACTCTCGTGCCACTACAACGAGCGCGGCCGCCCCGTCGGATAGTTGTGATGAGTTTCCTGCTGTGACACTGCCATCCTGGGCAAAGGCCGCGGGAAGCTTGGCAAGGGTTTCTTCGGTAGTACCTTCGCGAACGCCTTCATCGGTGTCAAAGATGACCGGTTCACCGCGTCGCTGTGGAATCTCAATCGGTGTAATTTCTTCTGCGCGGACTGCAGCACCGTCTACCGCACGTTGATGCGACATCGCAGCAACCCGATCCTGGCTCTGACGGTCAAGATCGTGCGTCACGTTGCCTTGCTCCGTCAGAATCCCCATCGAGACTTGACTGTCCTGGTCGGTAAGCGCATCATGATCCGTAGCATCCAGCATCGTGACGGAACCATATTTGTGCCCACTGCGCGATCCGGGAATCAGATGAGGGGCGTTGGTCATAGACTCCTGACCCCCGGCTATGACAACGTTAGCGTCGCCTAAAGCGATCATACGTGCCGCATCGATGACGGCGGTAGCCCCAGAGAGACACACCTTATTGATGGTCATACCGTGCACATCGCGTCCGAGCCCGGCCTGTAACGCTGCCTGCCGCCCTGGGTTTTGACCAGAACCGGCTTGGACAACTTGTCCCATAATCACGGTGTCCACATCATCAGCTGAAATGCCGGCGTCCTGAATCGCACCAGTGATGGCATGAGCACCAAGATCAATGGCCGAGAAGCTACTCAGAGATCCAAGTAAGCGCCCAAACGGGGTTCGGGAACCGCCGACAATTACTGCATCGCGTGGTGAAGGGGTAGACAACGTGACTCCTACGGGTTCTGGTGTGTGGTTCAACACATTCTAACGCACAGGGTCAAATACCTAGTCACTCGTATACGTTAGCTTTCGGCTTTCAGTGATAGGCGGTTAACCGAACTCATCAGCGCTTCTTCAGTGTAAGAGCGGGCTCGCGTAAAACGTGTTTCATCGGTCAGTTGAGTCCAGTCGTAGGTGTGAGTCACCTCGGTTTGTGTGTCATTGATGGGACGCAGTTCCCAGCGGAAAATATGTCCTCGTGGTTCTTCGCCAGTAGGCGCGGGCTTCCAGGCAATGCGCCGACCCTCTTCAAACTCGACCACGTGATTCGTCCGGCTCTCGCCGTTGGTCAACTCCATAGTGAAGTCCTGATTCACCGCAGTGATGCGTTGACCTGTAGGGGCTTTTGCGAGGTTGTCGTTGCCGTCCCACTCCGGTTGTTGGGCAGGATCAGCAATGAGTTCAAATATTGTTGTGGCGGGGGCATCAATTGTCCGCGTGGCATGCACAATGCGTTGTTCAGTCATGCCTCTAGTCTTGCACCATCGCTTGGTGTTGACTAGGGGCGGTGGTTATTCGTGACGACCTTCAGCACGCCATCGAATTCCTGCTTCAATGAAATCATTAATTTCACCATTGAAGACTTTATCCGGATTTCCTTCTTCATGGTTGGTGCGCAAATCCTTGACCATCTGATACGGGTTTAAGACATAGGAGCGCATTTGATCGCCCCAAGAAGCCTTGACGTCACCGGCCAGTTCTTTCTTTTTGGCTTCCTCTTCTTCTTTACGTAACAACAAGAGGCGTGACTGCAAGACGCGCATCGCCGCAGCACGGTTTTGAATCTGTGATTTTTCGTTCTGCATTGACACCACAATGCCGGTCGGAAGGTGGGTCAAACGCACCGCCGAGTCGGTGGTGTTCACGTGTTGTCCACCAGGCCCTGACGAACGAAATACATCAACTCGCAGGTCAGTATCAGGAATATCGATAGAGTCATCAGATTCAATAAGTGGCACGACTTCGACTGCTGCAAAAGAAGTATGCCGTCGTCCTTGGTTATCAAACGGTGAGATCCGCACGAGACGGTGTGTACCGGCTTCCACAGATAACGTGCCGTAGGCATACGGAGCGTTGACTTCAAACGTAGCCGATTTCAGACCGGCTTCTTCCGCGTAGGACGTGTCCATGACTTTGGCAGGGTACCCGTTGTGCTCGGCCCACCGCAGATACATGCGCAGTAGCATCTGAGTAAAGTCTGAGGCATCAACTCCGCCAGCTCCAGCACGAATGGTGATGACGGCTTCGCGTTCGTCGTATTCCCCACTCAGTAAGGTAACGGTCTCCAGCTGGCTGAGGGCTTTTTTGATAGCAGTCAACTCATTTGCTGCTTCCGCATAAAGATCAGTGTCGCCAGCTTCTTGTGCCAGTTCAACCATGACTTCTAGGTCATCGATTCGGGAGGCTAACGAGGTGAGTCGCTCTAGTTCATGTTCTTTTCGCGACAACGCCGAAGTAACCTGTTGTCCGATTGTTGGATCGTTCCAGAGATCAGGGGCGCTAGCTTGCTTAGACAGGTCAGCGATTGCGGCGCGGATCTGTTCGACGTCGGATACCGCCGCGATGGATTCGTAGGTGTGGCGCAGGTCTGCGATTTCTGCGGAAAAGTCAATATCAGCCATTATTCTTCCAGGATACGCGAAATGGGAGTCAGGGCATAAATACTGTTTTCATTGCGTGAGCTGTGTTCTGGCCGTGCCCTCTGCAGTCACGACCACACCAGCAGGAAGCACCCAGTTAACAACCGGCGGGTGTGCTGTGGCAGATAACTGGACTGTCACGGTCGTATCGCCAGTAACACGGACCTGCTCCACGCGAAGATGAGGAAACCGGTCAGCTGCCTCAACATTGGTCAGGTGCTGGTTGACCTCGCTCGTGGCTGTTTCGTGAGTGATCTTCAGTGCAAGTGCCTCAGGATCAGCGAGTGTAAATGCTGTAGCCGCACTCTGAGCAGCAGAGTCCGCAAGTGACAACAGTTTGCGGTGTTGCAAAGTGACCGACATGATCGCTGCGATGGTCAGGGTAAACAGTAAAATAATGACCGTCACGCCGATTACGAAAACTGAGGTTTGCCCGTTATCTTCCTGCCCTCGAATGATCATTCGAACTCCCCTATCAGGTGATAACCGGTTGCGTCCATCGTGGCAATGCGGGTTGGCTTTCCGAAAAACGTTGGGACTAACGGCAACGTCACATCCATTGATACATACACACGAATTTGAGTCCCTGGATTCGTACAATCTGGGTTACTGCATTTTATCGTTGTGGTGGTTGCATCCGGTTCTAGTTGAAAGTCCTCAGCAGTCAGTTGGACTGTGCGAATTGCAAGCTGTTCAGCCTGGGCCGCGCTCTGGCTAAGACCAACGGTCTTAGCAGCCTGGTCGGCTGCAGCCACAGCGGCGTAGCCGGCTGCTTGCAACTGCGAGATCGTCAAGAGCAAATATATGGCGGGAATCAATAATATGACAGATAGGCCGATGAACTCGACTGTGGCTGATCCCTGATCGTTACGGAGTGAGATCATATGCTTGTGCCGTCGCTGATAAAGGAACGGGCGCGGTGATGAACCCCAGCATCGGAAGGTGATGTGTCACAGTGACACGAATGAGCTCACCGTCGCTTTCTCGCCCGATGGTTACGATCGCTGATTCTGCATTTGGTATGCTGCTGGCCAACAGAGCAGCGGTCCGCTTTTGCCCATCGGTCAGGTTGCGATCTGCAAGTGCTGCATAGCGAGCACCCGCAGACGCTGCATCAATCATTGTGTTTCTGGTGTGAATAATGACGCCTATCTGCAAGATGGTCCCGCAGAGTAAAGTCACCAGCCCGATGATCATCGCTGATTCGGCTACGACCGCGCCCGTATCTCTACGGGAGGTCGGCTTAAGACCCTGAAACACGCGCTATCGCTTCTTCAAATAAACCATTCAGGGCTGGCCCCGCAAGCGCAAGTAGACCTGCTACCAGAATGGCGGACATAAGTGTGATCATGACCCACCCGGGCACATCCCCACGCTCGTCTTGGAATCGGTCAATGGTGAGGTGCCTAGTAATGCGGTTGAGTAAGTGCACGGTGAATCCTTTCAAGGTCAGAGTCCGAGATTGAGTAATGAGAGTCCGGGGAAAACTGCAAAAACTACGGTCAATGGGAGAATGCCGAAGATTAAAGGCACAAGCATCGAGATTTCTTTTTTGCCCGCGAGCTCGAGCAGTTCACGTTTGGTCAATTCACGAACATCCCGAGCTTGGGCATACAACACAGCGGCCAACGGTGTGCCTCGTTCGTGCGCGACGGTCAGACCGGTAATAAAACGTTCTACCGGATGAAGTTTTAGCCGATCGGAGCATGAATTCAACGCGCTCGTCAGGCTGTCGCCAGAGCGGATATCAGCAAGCACGAGTTTGAACTCGTATGCGAGCTCGCCCCTGGCTGTGGTGGCTACCCGTTCGAGTGCACTATGTGCGGACTCGCCGGCAGCCACGGAAAGCGCCAGTAACTCAGCTACGGTTGGGAACTCAGCCAAGATCTTCGTTCGTCGTCGGTTTATTTGGGCGGTTAGAAGATTGTCTCGGGCGAAAAACGCGAGCACTGTGGCTATCGTGACGATAATCAGCCCAATGATCGGATTCAATGCGTGGTGTACAGCTGCCCAAATGCACCCGGAGATAGCTAGTATTGCCGCGCCGACCGCCATCATCAACTGTTGCGCACGATAGTCAGCGACGGTGAGGCGTGAACCAGCTTGTGCTAGCCGAGAGGTGAGCTGTGCGTTGCCAAGGTTCAGCTTATTGAGTTGGTCAACCCCAGCTTGTACCAAAGGCGTACTAATGGTCGACAGCGTACCGAACATTGGTAGCGTAGCCCGTTCGGTTGTTTCCGCGTTCATGTAGCCTCGCATCTGGGGTGCGACTCGTTCTGCCAAGCTTGACTTGTTGAACCGAATACCTGTCACTATCAGCATCGTCAAGCCCACAGCTCCGGCAATAGCCAAACCGATGGCCGACCACATCGCGGCATTCACAGAATTCTCCGTTCCGCTGGCAGGGATCCGATCTTCAGCATGAGTTGATAACAGATAACGGAAACACCCACGCCACCCATTAAGATGATCAGCCCGGTCACGGACTGATAGGCCACTGCTGCTTCGGGTTGCGTTACTAATAAGAGCAAAATTAGCCATGGAGCTACCACAGCGAGCCGTGCTCCGTTAACAGTCCAAGATTGCCGCGCTTCTAGTTCCGCTCTCGTCCGCGCATCATCGCGCAGGAAGTCAGACAGAGTTTCCAATAAGCGTCCGATGTCGGCGCCCCCTACCTCTCGGGTTACGTGCAGAGAGGCAATGAGACGGTCAGCTGTTGGATCCGCCAGTGAGTATTTCAGTCGCTCTAGAGCATCTGCGAACCGGGCCCCTGCGCGGTAATCAGCAGCGAATTCTTCAAACGGCACGCGGAGTTCATTGGGACCACGATCTGCTAGTTGAGTTAACGCCTCAGGCAGTGTCAATCCGGCCCGAACCGCTGAACGCAGGTTATCGATGGCATCAGGCCATATCTCTCGGAGAGCTGTTTGGCGCCGCTTGGCTTGCCACGACAATGCGGCCCACGGTGCAGCCGCTGCAAACAGCGCAAAACAGAGTGCCACGGGCATGGCACCAGTGAGAGCTGAAAGACTAATAAACACGACAGACGCCAACACCACCGAGAGCGTCACTACGCCTGAAACGCTAAGACGAGCTATGCCTGTCTGGGCAATAAGCTGCTGTGCTTTTGACGGGGGTCGATCCTTTGTTTTTTCTGAACGTGGCCAAAATGACCACCAGACGAGCAGTAACCCAGCGCCCAATACAAGACCCAGAAGGACGCTCATGCTGTCTCTCCAAGGACCGTTCGGATGTCGACTCCTGCGGCGGCAAACTTGGGATGTTCCATCAGGCCTGTTTGATTCAATGTCAGCTCACCGTCTAAGAACCGGAAGACTGGCGTCGATTCGATAATTCCTCCTTCGACACGGCTGCCAACCGCCAGAATCTCCGCCACATACCGATGCCCGTCATGATCGCGAGCGCAATGCACCACCAGGTCAAAACAACTAGCCACCGTGGGGGTCACAAAATCTCGGCTGATATTCTCCCCTGCCAGCAACGGCAGGGTACAGATCTTCGCGAGGGCGTCATGCGCTGAGTTAGCATGCACACTACACATGCCCGCTAGGCCTGCATTTAGCGCCACGAGCATGTCTAATGCCTCGGCTTCGCGTACTTCTCCGACAATAATGCGGTCAGGTCGCATCCGTAGTGCTTCTTTCACCAGTCTTCGTAGCGAAATCTCACCGACGCCCTCGAGGTTGGGTTGACGGCATTGCATATTAACGACGTCGCGTTGAGGGATCTTTAGTTCGAAAATTTCTTCTACAGTAATGACTCGCTCTCGTGGCCCAATCGAGGCTGAAAGGCAATTGAGCATGGTCGTCTTACCTGCCTGGGTGGCTCCCGAAACTAGGATATTTAGGCCTGCACTGACTGCTTTATCAAGGTAGGCGGCGGCCTGCGTGGTCAGGCTCCCCTTTTGCACGAGATCGGATAGCCGATGCGCGCGCACGACGAATTTCCGGATATTAACTGCCCAGTGTTTCGCGGTGATGTCGGGGATGACCACGTGAAGACGTGAACCATCGGGTAATGCGGCATCCACGAACGGAGTGGATAGATCGAGTCTTCTACCGCTTGTTTTAAGCATCTTTTCAACCAAGTCGGCTACTTGTTGTGACGTCAACGAAATGTTGGTCAATTCGGTGATCCCATTGCGAGCACAGAATATCTGTGTCGGCGAGTTGATCCACAGTTCCTCAACCTCGGGATCATCAAGCAGGGGCTGGAGTGGCCCGAAGCCTGCTACCGCATCAAAAATCGCTTGCCTCGTTGAATCTAAATCAGCAAGCACGGGTAGCGGAGACTGCAGGCTACGAGCGTCGTAGTCGGCGGCCGCTGATGCAACGAGAGCTCGGACTTCTTCGGGTTGTCCACTGGGATCAATGCCGCGAGTTCGAATCATCTCGCGGACTTCCAGTTCTAGCAACTGCCTGGCTTCCATGTATCTCCATACTCAACCAAAGTGTCTGCGACCTTGTGACACGATTCACTTTCTCCAAGTTACCTTGAAGTTTCAAGCCTTGATTGACGCCCTGTGGATAACAGCCATGACTTCCACTCTTTTCCACACTGTGTTCCCAGTGGGTTTCGCCATATACCGCAATGAGCGACCATAAGTGAATGGAACAGCGAAAGGGAAGGAATGTTACTGCAAATCTTTGGGTCTACGCGTCGTCCTACCTGGTGGCATTTAAACCGTATCCCGCTTGAAGGGGGTCAGGAATTGGCGATGCAACTACAGGTTGTGATTCCTGGTGCCAGCAAGTTGAAGTTTTTTGTACAGGGAGTACCTCTGGAGGAAATACCTGCGACGGATCTGTTAGATCTGTGGTCGCACGGAGTTGGGCGTCTGGTAGCGAAGCCGATAAATGCAGCTTCGCCATATAAGCCAGAGTCGAGATTACTGCTAGTGACCGCTGAAGGACCCGATTCGGGGCGAATGTTTCCCCTGACTCGGGTCAACCTCACAGTCGGAAGAAGTAGCGCACAAGCACAGATTCGAGATCCCTGGCTCTCTGCTCATGACTTCGATATTCGTTTATCCTCCAATGGCCCGATTATCACACCAGCACAGGGAAAACCCATTTACTGGAAAGCCGGTGAGACGTTCGTTGCTGGTACTACATCTTTCAAACTCCACCGAGGAGCGGGCGAACCACTTCGAATTCCCAAGCAGCCGAAAACTTTCGAAATCTCGTGCGGCCAACCGCCCTCACCGCCCAATGTACTGCTGCAAGTCATCGGAGCTGCTGCGCCGCTGATGATCGGCATAGTCCTCATGGTCGTCACCGGGATGTGGTATTTTCTACTGTTCTCTGGCATCTCCGTGATTATTGCTGTAGTACTTATCGCTCAATACCGAAGGTCTCGGAGGCGATTCGTTGAGAAAATACGGGCAGCTATTGAGGCGGCCGTTAGTGATTTTCACGGCAGCATCTTCACCCCAGAACAGATGATGTTAGCGTTAACCGCTGATGGGCCTGATCCTCTAGCTTTGGCGGGTTCTCAACCTCAGTATCCGGTCCTACACCTCGGTACCGGTGTACGCAAGGCAGCAATGCAACAGGTTGTTGAGACCCTCCGATGGCAGCCGCACCTCAGTGCGCGAGTTGATCTCGTGGTTCAGCTTAAGCCAGGCCATCGCACCGTAGTTACTGGAGATCCTGACATACTTCACGCGCTGAAAAACTGGACCATCGTTCAGTTGCTACGGCATGTGCGTGCTACAAGAAGCGGACTTGTAATTGACGGCGTTCACGTGGGCGGTTCACCGGTCGTGGAGATATCTCAGTATCCCAAAAAACCAGACGACTCGCATGTACACCACCTGATTTTCACCAGAGATACCGAGGTGGTGATTGACAGCCTTACGACACATATAGACCTTGCAGATCGAAGAATTGAAGGACCTTGGGTTGCAAGTGATGTCGTTCCGGCTGGAATGAGCCGAGCGTCTCTCGACCTGATCACCTACGAACTCGGGCTTGATCAACCCAACGATCAGTTGAGTTCTGATTATCTAGAGGTATCGCCACAATGTATGCGCGGACAGGCGATAACTGAACTAGTGACGAGTTTAGGGACAGGTTCCCTAGGCCTTAATATTGATCTTGTTCCCGACGGTCCGCATGTGCTTATCACCGGAACCACCGGTTCAGGCAAATCCGAGCTACTACTTACCTTGCTGGCGGGCCTTATAGAACGTTATCCCCCGTGCGAGGTCAGTATGATCCTATTGGATTTTAAGGGAGGCTCATCATTCAATGTACTAGCTCCACTTCCACACACTGTAAGCGTCGAGACCAACCATGTAGCAGCGACCTCGTTCAGGTCGCTCAAGGCCATCGCTGCCGAACTTTTTCGCAGAGAAAGTCTCTTTGCAGACCATCAAGTCGCCGATTATGCCGCGTTCCGGAGTAAAGCACCCCACATTGACTTACCGCGACTGGTCGTAGCGATCGACGAGCTTAGAGTGCTCATCGAACAGAACCCTGAGGCATCAACAATTCTTGCGCATCTCGCGTCGACCGGTCGATCGCTTGGATTTCATTTAGTTATCGCTACCCAGCGAACGCAAGGCGCCGTGAGTGCAGATATTCGCGCAAACATCGGTTCGCTGATCTGCCTGAGAACTGCGACAGAACACGACTCCTGGGAGGTTCTGGGAACTGCCGAAGCGTTTTCGATTTCCCCGACCACACCGGGGCGTGCCTATCACAAAGCGGGATCGAGTACGCCGCGATTATTTCAAACCTCACGATATCTGCTAAACGACGAGCCAATAGTCCTCCAACCTTGCGAGGCTAGCAAAGAGACCACATTGCCGGTGACGACGGACTGGCCCGCACTTATTCAAAGATTCCGGCAGCAGGCCGCGTCCCTACCTGTACCAGACCCGGTGCTATTACCAGCACTACCACAACAAATAGATAAGTCATTTCTGCACCTTTTGCCAGCCAGCATGGGTGCGAGTCCTATCGGGTTAGTCGATGACCCTACGCGATCTGCGCAATACCCAGTGTACCTGGGTCATACATCTGATCCAGGTGGACACCTGGTCCTTTCGGGCTCTGTGGCCTGGATAGGGTCGGCCGGCAGCGGCATCGCAGAGACACTAGCTGTTGTGGCGGAATATGTTGCGGGATCAGATGTCGAGACGGTTTTTCTCGACGGACGTCCTGTCGTTGGGGATCCGAACAGATGGGATACGTATCTTCACTACTCTGAGGCTAATGCCGATATTCTGCAGCACTTCATGGCAGATATCAAAGCAAGACTTCGTAGCAATACCACGGTTGTCATGATCATTGCAGACTGGGGCAGCTGGGCCAATGCCCTCGTGACAGGAAGCTTTCAGGGCTTTGATGAACAGCTGATCCACCTGTTGCGCCAGTACTCCATGAGCTTGAAAATATACGTGTTTGGCGGCCGTGAACTGGCAGGCGGACGACTTCTCGGGATGATCCCCGATCGATTTTACTTACCTAAGAACTCATCAACTGAACATCAGATGATTTGGCCCAAACTCGTGGAGATACCCTCGCTGATTTCACGGGCCGTCCTAGTGACAGCAGAGAAACCTAGCGGAGGGTGGGAAGTTCAACTAGCCGATGGTTGATGACGGCGCTGTGCCATTGCAGAAGAATATAGGCAAATTGTCGCCGCAGTCGAGACATTCAGTGACTCAGCTAAACCATATAGCGGGACTGCCACCCGTTGATCTGCAAGACCAAGTTCTGCCTCGTTGAGCCCTTGACCTTCATTACCGAACAGCCACGCCGTTGGTGCGTTGAGCAGAAAGGAGTCTGTTTGATCCAAGACGAGATTGCCATAGCCATCGGCAGCCCAGGTTTGTCCCTGAAAGGATCCAACAAATGATTCAAGGTCTACCCGGGTATAAACAGGTAGGTGAAACAATGAACCAGCCGTAGACCGAACAGTTTTGGGATTATAAATATCGACTGTCCCGGGGGTTGCGAACACGTAGTCCGCACCAGACGCATCGGCGGCCCGAATGATCGTTCCGACATTCCCAGGATCTTGAATCCTTACCATCCCTGCAACCAACGCGGCCTGCTGCGGGGGCGGTGAATTACCCGGAGGGATATTAACTACGACCAAGATGTCCTGGTGTACCACAGCATCAGACATGGCTTGCAGTACTTCGTTGGAAGTTTCAGCAATAAAGACGTTGGAGGGTAGTTGATGCACCAGAGCAGAGAGTGCCGGCTGCGAGACCAATAGTTGGCGCGTGAAATAGACTTCGGCAACGGTCTCTCCGACAGGCCACATTTGGCGTGTCGAGTTAGACAGCTCAAGTAGGCCCAGGTGTACACGGATAGCTTCGGTCGCCGACTGTGGGCCTTCTGCAAGAAACTGCTGCCTACGGTTTCGAACAGCAGAACGCCCCGCCAACTGAGCGACCCGCTTCACGCGATCCGCGTGGGGGTTGTCCATCAGATTGACGGGGCGTTTTGTCATGTACTGAGTGCTAAATGTTACTTAGCGACTGGTGCGTTCACGTCTGCTGGCAGCGCTTCTTTTGCCATTTTGACTAGAGCGGAGAAGGTCTCTGCGTCAGACACAGCGATTTGGGCCAGCATGCGACGGTCCAATTCGATTTCAGCCAGTTTCAGACCTTGGATGAAGCGATTATATGTCATACCGTTAGCACGTGCGGCGGCATTGATGCGGGTAATCCACAGACGACGGAAATCGCCTTTACGTTTGCGACGGTGCTGATAGTTGTAGACAAACGAGTGCAGCAGCTGTTCATGTGCTTTACGGTACAAACGTGAGCGCTGACCGCGGTAGCCTTTAGCGCGCTGCAGTACTGTGCGACGCTTCTTTTTTGCGTTAATCGAACGTTTGACACGTGCCATGCGTTCTACTCCTTATTTATGATTTCCCAGAGTGGGAAGAAAACTGATGGTGATGATACCTATAGCAGGGTGCTAAATACCCAGCATGCGACGGATACGTGCAACGTCGGCTTTAGCCAGGGCGACGTCTGGTTTCAGACGGCGCTTGTAGCGTGAAGATTTGTGCTCCAGGTAGTGACGGCGGTTTGCACGTTCGCGCATCAGCTTTCCCGACCCAGTCACGCGGAAGCGCTTACGGGCACCGTTGTGAGTCTTCATTTTCGGCATAGTGGCCGTTCTCCTTATCGTTGTCGGCTGGCTTCCGCAAGAAACCAGTCTCAGTCTTGTAGCAAGACTTAATGTCCCGGAACCGAGATCAGCTCGGGAAATTCTTCGTTAACTCGAACTGACTATTGCATTGGTCCAGGCTTTGGACCATCGTTTACCTGGGTGGCTTGCTGTTTCAGTTCGTCTGGCATGGCATCAGCAATTGAGTTTTTGGGCTCAGCTTGCTGCGCATCTTCTTCGCGGGCTTGACGAGCGGCTGCTGCTGCTCGATCTCGTCGGGAGCCTCCACCCTGACGTGGCTTGTGGTCTCCGCCCTTGCCACGGCTGGCTTGAGCACCCTTCAAGGGACCAATAACCATGACCATGTTTCGTCCGTCTTGACGGGGCTTAGACTCAACCTCGCCGAATTCGGCCACGTCATCAGCGAAGCGTTCCAACAAGTGGACACCGAATTCAGGGCGTTGCTGTTCGCGGCCACGGAACTGGATCATCGCTTTGACTTTGTCGCCAGCTTTGAGGAATTTCTGCGCCTGCGAGACCTTAGTCTGATAGTCGTGGTCCTCAATCTTTAGGCGGAAGCGGACTTCCTTCAGCTGGGTGGTTGCCTGGTTTCGGCGGGACTGACGAGCTTTAACTGCCGCTTCGTACTTCCACTTACCGAAATCCATCAGTTTCGCAACCGGTGGCTTGGCCTTCGGGGCCACTTCCACTAGATCTAAATCAGCTTCAACGGCCAACCGCAACGCATCTTCAATGCGCACGATTCCGACCTGTTCACCCTCTGGGCCAACCAACCGGACCTCGGGCACGCGAATGCGTTCGTTTACTCTTGGCTCGCTAATGAGATGTCTCCTTGCTTAGGTGAAATGCTGGTAGTCACCACTCCCGCTGGTGTACTTCCAGGGCAAGGCATAAAAAATGCCTCCCTGTAAAGACAGTGGAGGCCAAATCGTTGCACCAATGTGCATTCGATTCATGGGGTGCAGTTCTCGCTTGCATCCGGTCTACCCGATAACAAGACCTAAATCCGTCGGCGGGTGGGAGGAAACCTCCACTTGTCATACGCCGGTTAACTCTATCATGATCGAACATGAACCTCAATTCGAGGTAAGCACGTCAACGCTCCTCTCTGCACGAAAAGTACGTCCAACAGAAATCTTCGCGTAGGAGATGTGCCAAGCTTAGACGTATGACTGAACCACATGATCACACCGGAGACGGTGTTTATGAATTCGGCCTGGATGACGTCGAGAATCAAGTTCGCGAGATTCACGAAGTACCGGCCGCGGAAGTAATCTCAACTACAGCTGTACACCTGATGACGGCGGCTGCAGTTAAGCTCGGCCTCGGCGATATGCCAAATGCCAGGGATCACATCGACCTTGACGAGGCGCGTAAACTGATCACTGCACTTGCCGGCTTGATTGTCGCAGGAGCCCCTGACATGGGTTCAGCCCATGCTGCACCACTTCGCGATGGTCTGCGAACCCTCCAACTGGCGTTCCGCGAGGAGTCCATCGTACCTGACCCGCCAGGTCAAGGGCCCGGCGAAAAATACACCGGACCCGTCAACTAGCTGTCGTGACTCCGGCGCTGAACGAGATGGTTGTTCAACGCCGGAGTAAAGAGCAAAATAAGCACGACCCCACCGGAGAAGATAAGCGCGCTCCCCAGCAAGATGTCGCCGAGCTGGAAATACGTGAACGACAAGATCACGGCCAACACTTCTGCAACGATGAGTGCACCTCGTGGCCATGCTTTGCCTTTATATACGCCAACTGCGGCAGCGATCAACCAGACCATGCCCAGCAGGTACAAGAACACTAGAAAAATTATCGCTGATACCGGCAGCTGACCTGATCCGCTCCCCACGATTGTCAAAACGGCGTTGACTAGAAGCGCGACGGCTTGACCTAAGACCACCAGAACCACGACTTTGATAAGCAAGGGTCTCTGAGTGCTCTGTGGTGTTTGTGACATGCCATAACTCCATGACTAAATATCGATTGTAAGACGAACTCATTCTCCGTCAGAGCGTATCTTGATTCACTCGCCGTTAATGTGACCGTCGCACCAACGCTATTCACATTTAGCCCCGAATGTGACTAATGCCTCCCGGTTTTGGAGAAGTTTCTCGAAAAAGCTCTTGAACCGATGAACACTCCATGGAAAGCTGGTTCATAACACACTAATGGAGATCCGTAATTAGTTTGTCCTTCTGGGACAGACTACGTGTCACTGAGACTAAAGCGTTTTAAATTACCGATCACTAGTCACTTTTATTTCACGCCTACATAGGCGTTTTTAGGGAGCGATCATAATGGATTGGCGCAGTAAAGCAGCCTGTCTTGACAAGGACCCAGAACTCTTCTTCCCAGTCGGTAATACCGGCCCTGCCTTATTGCAGATCGAAGAAGCTAAAGCAATCTGCCGTACCTGCCCAGTTCTAGAAGTATGCCTGCAATGGGCGATTGAATCCGGACAAGATTCCGGTGTGTGGGGCGGTATGAGTGAAGACGAACGTCGTGCGCTGAAACGTCGTAAGGCCCGCGCCCGCCGCGCTTCCTAATCGCAGAAACCTCACAAGGTCGGTGTTACACGCAGTGCGACACCGACCTTGTCTTCTCCAAACTTAATGATCAAGTGGGACGGATACCACCGCTCGCGTACCGGCTGCTCCGTGCTTGTCGGGCAGTTGCCGTTCCCAACTAATTGAACCGTGAAGATCAGACTCCACAAGGGTCCGAACAATCTGGGTACCCAAACCGCTACCGATAGTTGCGGTTACTTCCACCCCATCGACGATACCTTCATCAATAACTTCGAGTTTCAGATAGGGGTGCGGTTGCCCCGGAGCATGAGTTCGTTTTATGACCAACGAAACCATTCCGCCGTCCGGACCCGTGCCATGTTCAACAGCATTGGTAGCTAACTCGTTGACCACAAGCGCTAACGGAGTAGCCAAGTGCCCAGGCAGCTGTCCAAAGCTTCCTTGAATTTGAGTAGATACGGATCGTGAGCCGGCGGCTATATCAACGGCCATTGTGAATTGACGATTCAGTAAGTCATCCATGTCTACAGTTGCTTCCATGGTTTGTGACAGTGTCTCGTGGACCAAAGCAATCGCGTCTACTCTTGACATGGCTTGTAATAAGGCTTGGCGCGCGTCGTCTGATTTCATTCGACGTGACTGCATTCGTAGCAGTGAACCAACGGTTTGTAGATTGTTCTTCACCCGGTGGTGGATTTCTCGAATCGTGGCATCTTTACTGATGAGTTGTTCATCGCGACGACGGATTTCGGTGATGTCACGGAGTAACACAAGAGCAGCGAAGTGTTCTCCGTGGCTGTCCAGCAAAGGGATGGAACGTGCGGACAACACAGTGTTACGGGTTTCTATGTCGACTCGTGCTGATTGCCGTCCGAACAGAACGGCGGGCATAATCTCATCGAGTGGCATATTTGCATCAAGCTGATTTGTCACTAATCGCGATAGCTGTCTCCCATCGACTGCATCCCGGATGCCGAGTTTTCGAAATGCAGAGGTCGCGTTGGGAGATGCATACGTGATCAGTCCATGGGCGTCGATACGGACCAGCCCATCCCCGACCCGAGGGTTGCCGTGGCTCGTGGACGAAGCTTTGGAATCTTGAGCGGGCCATGTCCCGTTGCCGATCATCACGAAAAGATCGTTTGCGGACTGTCGGTAAACCTCTTCAAGCCTTGACGTGTGGCGCTGTGAGACCAAGTTTTGATGTACGGTCACCACCGCAATGGTCTGTGCCTTCCAAACCACCGGCCAGGCAGAGACTCCGGGTGGGCCAGCAATGTCGTCGTTAGTCGCTGTGACTGGTTGACCCGTAGCAAATACACGGTCCAGCACCGGACCGATACTGGCCGGTGGAACCGTCCCCGTCATGTCTTGTGGCAGCGTCGTCTGCGCCGTAACAGGTCGAGCCTGGGCTATGGCTTGATACGACTCATTACGGGGATACCACAGGACCACATCGCAAAACGAAAGATCAGCAGCAATCTGCCACTCCGCTTTAATGAGTTCCAGATGTGGGGTGTGCTGCTGGTCAACAAAAGACCCGGGAGTCGAGGTATGCATAGTTGTAGCGTAGTCTCGACTCCCGGGTTTCGCGAAGCTGGCGAGGAGTTACAGGATCAGGCTGCGTAGTCGGCGCATGACCACCGTCAACATGGCAAGGTCCGTATCTTCATTCGTGGTGGCGTAAACATCGAATTGCTCAGTCACGTGGGCTAGGAAGCTCCGAACGCGTGCCACACGTCGTAAGTGATCCGATTCCCAGTGAGCCAGCGCCTCGGACGGCGTACGTTCCTCAATGCCTTCGGTCGTGAGAACTTCACCAGTAAGTTCGGTGAGCCAGGAGTACAACTCTTCGCGCATCGAAACTCTTGATAGCGATTCCCAACGGGTTTCTCGAGACAGGCCACTGATGAGATCCAGCAGATAACTGACGTTGAACTCATCATGGAGTGCAAAGAAGATGCCGATGACACGCTTGGGATCTTCATCCAGACGAGCGGCCAAGTCCACGATATCCATCAACGAATAGGCTTCAAACATCCGTGACGTTCGAACAGCAAGCTGCGGCTCAAATCCGGCTTCAATCAAGCGATCCCGATCAGACTCAAACCGTCGCTTCGTATCGCCTACAAACGCACCATTGATTTCTGGCAGTAGTTCGGTGACGGGCTTCAAGTATGCCGAAATACGTTGCTGCATGGTGAGGTCCGCGCGCTGGTGTTGGATGATCCACCTGGTGATGCGATCGGTTAGACGCCGCAGGCGGAAACCGATTTCCCAACGAATATCGGGGTCTACGGTTTTAGGTAACGCATCGAGTTCTCCCCGGTATTCGTTCACCTCATAGATCCACTGCCCGGCTAGGAACGATTCAACGATGGTATGAGCATCGGCTCCGGTTTCTTCTTGTGCACGAAATACCGTGGTGATGCCCCCGGTGTCGATGACGTGGTTGGCGACCTTCATGGCAATAATTTCTTTAGCCAGAGGATGATTCAATACGGTTTTGCCGGCCCGTTGCTGCAGCGTCTTCGGAAAGTATGCGTATAACCAGTCGTTGAACCACTCGTCGTCGACCATCGGTGAGTTCAACAGATCGTGCATCAACTGGATCTTGGTATAGGACGCCAGGATTGCTAACTCCGGAGTGACGAACCCTTTGCCTTGTTCCATACGCTCTCGAAGTTCGTCTTCGGAAGGAATAGCCTCTTGTTCTCGGTCTAGCCCGGCGTGTTCTTCAAGCCAGGCGGTATGCCGAATCAGGGTTGGCGTCCACTCGGCGTCGAGACCTTCTTCTAGGCGCAACAAAGCATTCTGGGCCACGTTGGTTTCCAGCACGAGCTCTGCGACCTCATCGGTCATCGACAATAGCAACTCAGTGCGTTCTTCTGGGTTGAGGATTTCTTCTTCAAGCATCGTATCAATCAAGATCTTGATATTGACTTCGTGATCCGATGCATCAACGCCACCTGAGTTATCGATCGCGTCCATATTGATCAACACCCCGCTGAGGGCTGCTTCAACGCGACCAGCCTGAGTAGCGCCGAGGTTCCCGCCTTCACCAACGACTCGAGCACGCACTTCAGAGCCGTTGACGCGAATTGGATCGTTGGCACGGTCTCCGACGTCGTCGTGGGTTTCTTCCGTGGATTTGATGTAGGTCCCAATACCGCCGTTATACAGGAGGTCGACCGGCGCTTGCAGGACCGCTTTGAGCAGCTCATTTGGGGTCATTTCGGTGACCGTCGTGGGGATATCAAAGACCTTACGCATCTCATCAGTGATCTCCACGGACCGGGCGGTACGGTCAAATACGCCACCACCTGTCGATATCAGTTCCGGGTTGTAGTCACTCCACGACGAGCGCGGGAGATTGTAGAGTCGTTCGCGTTCATTGAAAGCAACTTCCGGATCAGGATTAGGGTCAATGAAGATGTGCAAGTGGTTGAATGCGGCCACAAGCTTCGTCTTGACGGACCGGCGCATCCCGTTGCCGAACACGTCCCCGGACATATCGCCGATACCGACGACGGTGAACGGTTCGGTCGCAACGTCGACGCCGAGCGTGCCGAAGTGCGATGTCACTGACTCCCAAGCCCCTCGAGCGGTGATGCCCATCCCTTTGTGGTCGTAGCCCACAGAGCCACCGGACGCGAAGGCATCCCCCAGCCAGTGGCCGTATTCGGCTGCGATTTCGTTGGCGGTGTCCGAGAATCCTGCGGTACCTTTATCGGCCGCTACGACCAGGTAGGTGTCGGTCTCGTCGTGGCGGATGATGTTCTCTCGTGTCCAGGTGACCCGTTGTCCTTCGATGGTGCGCTGGTTATCGGTGATGTCCAGCATGGCGCGCATGAAGGTTTTATACGCTTCGCGACCCGCCTCGACCCAGGCTTCGCGATCGACAGAAGGGTCGGGCAACCGGTGGGCATAGAACCCACCTTTGGCACCTTGGGGCACGATGACTGCGTTCTTGGTTTGTTGGGTCTGCACGAGCGACAAAACCTCGGTGCGGAAGTCCTCTCGCCGGTCCGACCACCGCAGCCCGCCGCGAGCAATCGCTCCGAAACGGAAATGCACACCTGATACTTGCGGTGAGTGGACCCAGATTTCGTGGAGGGGCCGCGGGTGTGGAGCGAAGGGGATACGTTGCGGTGCGATCTTGAAGCTCAACCAGTCATGGCCGGTGTAGGCATTTGTCCTATCGGTGGCCTGCATGACCGTCAAATAGTGCCGCAGTAACCGGTCGGCGTCCAGGGTGGGGATTTTCTCGAAGCGTTCCTGGAGGTTGGCCACGATCTCGTCGAGTTTATCGAGTCGCTCCTGCGATACTGCTCCATCATTTTCTTCACCCACCCCCGTAAGGTCTGGGTCAAAACGGGTTTGGAAATAGTCCACGAGCCCTGCGGTGACGCCGGGGTTTGCCAGGAGTACTTCTGCCATAAATTGCAACGAGTTGGGTAGTTGCAGTTGCCGCAAATAGTGGCCGTATGCGCGCAAGACTGCGACCATTTCGGGTGAAACGCCCTGGTGCAGCACCAGTTTGTTGAAAGCATCAGCTTCGATATGGCCGGTAATCGCCGACGCCACCGTGTCTTCAAGCAGTTGTGCAACGCTGGAAAGGTTGACGTCATCGCCCGCTAGCAATCCGACGTCGTAGAGGTAATAGTGTTCACGATTGCGCGGAGCAATGCGGAACGGATATTCATCAGTGACCTCAACACCTAATTCCCCCAAGATCGGCATCAAGGTAGTCAAGGTGATCGGCTGGGCCGAATAGATCTTCATCCGTGCACCGGTCTCGCCGGGCACCAGATAGATAGCGGGGCGATCGTCTTCAAGCGCGGTGAAACGCGATATATCTTCCATCGCATCGTCGATTTCAAAGCGCACGCGATAGTTGGGCGGGAAGGCTTCATCCCAGACTTGTGCTGCCTCGACCCCGGAGTTTTCGCCGAAGACGGCGACCGCTTGGATGTCGACGCCTTCTTTCCAGGACCGTACGGCCATCACGAGGTCTTCTTCGATCTGGTCGTGGTCCACCCGGTCGTAACCGTCCCAGTCCTTGGGCAGCTGGATGCGATAGAACAATCGGGCTAAGACGGACTCGTCCAGGTAGACATTGACGTCAAGAGATGTGGCATTGAGGTGGTCCACGAGGACCTCTTGGATACGCAACCGCACGGAGGTGTTGTAACGATCGCGAGGTAAATACACCATGGCGGTCATGAATCGGCCATAGATATCTGGTCTTAGAAACAGCCGTGTTTTCCGACGCTCCCCCAGAGACAAGATGCCAAGCATCGTGTCTAGCAGTTCCCTGGGGCTCATTTGCATCATCTCGTCCCGCGGATACCGTTCCAGCTCAAGGTTCAGCGCGGCACCTGAGTGCGACTGCGGGTCAAATCCCGCTGCAGCACGAACTTGTTCGGCCAACTCGTGGGCATAGGGCACCTGGTCGATTGGAACCGAACTCAAGGTGGGTCGCCAGAGTCCAATGAAGCGCCGCTCCCCTACCGCTTCACCATCTGCATCGTATTTTTTGGCGCCGATGTAGTCCATGTAGGCATTGCGATACACCCTGGATCGGGAGTTTGTTTTCGTGATGATCAGCGGCTGCGGTTTGTCGATCTGTTGTTGGCCGAGAGCAGTCAGTGGTTGCGCCGTTGATTCCTGGTCACGCATAATGCCCAGCCCGGTTCCCCTCTGGGCTGCTAGGTACTGTTGCCCCTGCTCATTCGTGTCAAGGTCGTATTCGCGATACCCAAGGAACACAAAGTTATCATCGCGCATCCACTCCAGTAGTCGAGCCGCTGCCTCAATATCCTGGGCCGACTCCGGGCCTTCGGTTCGCAGCGCCTCAGCTGCATGGGTCACAGCCTGTTTGAGGGCGTCGAAATCACGATTGGCAGCGCGTACGTCTGCCAGGGATGCTTCAACAGCCTCGACTAGGGCTTCGGCTTGGTCCGGTTGAAGTGGCATCCCAGTTTGAATTGATATCCAGGACTGCAGCTCCGCGTGATAGCCCTGAGGTGCCGGTGGCAGTTGTTCCAGGGGCATGACTTGGTCCCCGGAGATCCGCGGCGGGTGGGCGGGAAGTTCGAAAATATCGGTGAGACGTCCATCGTCATTGGCGTGCTGGGCAACAACAATGGGGTGCACGATCACCGAGATCGGCACGTCCATTTTATTGAGCTCGGCAGACACCGAGTCAACCAGGTACCGAATGTCTGGATGCACCACCTGAATCACGGCGTGACGCGGATAATGTCGAACAGCAATTTTCGGTTCGCCGCCAGCCTCTACGGCCAATTCGAGGTGGCCTTGCACCATCTCTGCACGACCTTGCTCACCGAGAACCCGTTCATCGTCTGGGCCGACATGCCTGAAATAGGCTTGAGCCAGTTTCTCGGTCGCTTCTACGGGACTATCAGTGGACGGCGCTGTCCACAACGGTTCATTCGCGGGCATGAATGCAACTTTCTGTTGAAATCTTCTGATGACGGCGCCATTGCCGCCACCAAACACCCTAGCTTCTGGCCAGGTGGCACAACAGGGTTGATGCACAATCTGCTTGGTGACACCAGCTCCTGAGATTGGCTGATGCTGGCGGTTACGAGTTGTTGATGAACTTCAAGAGCTTCGTCGGTGATTTCCGCTTGGCCGAGGCGGCGTTGGTCGTGTTCGCCAGGCTTGGGATACAAGCCTGCATGAGTCGTTGAATAGCTAGACGAATCTCTGCCTTCGGTGCGCTTTCCGCCAATGTTTTTCCGGCAAGCAGGGCACCAGCGGTAACCTCCGGTGCCCACCCAATGAATTGTTGCAACGGCACTTTCGGCCCAAAGCGCTCCCAAGCCCCGCGCAGTTGTCGTTTCGGGCTCAGACCTGATGTCATCGACGTGACCTTATTGACGATGGGTATGATATCGCCGTCGGTGGTTTCCATCAGATGCTCCAGGTCTTTCATGAACCTGACAAAACCAACCGGATCCCCGGTTCCCACCGCAATGATGTTCTCTGCGTTCGTGACGGCAGTGACGGTGGTGGCGTTTCGCTGAGGTGCTGGGATATCGAAGCTGAGCTCTTCGTCTTGCTCAAGTCCGAATCCACAGTCAATAATGATCACGTCCCAACCCTGACGTGCCACATCTAGAACGTGTGCCCACGCCGCCGCGCGCACCTGCGGCCAGCGCTCCGAACGGGTCAAGCCCGTGATCACCTCCACGCTGGCACCGTGAACCGTGACGCGTTGCGTAAAAGCGGCCAGACCTTCGGCATCGAGTCCTCGATGCTCAGCTGCACGGCAGGCTTGAGCAATGGCGGCGCTGTCTTCTAGTAGTCCCAGATGCACAGAGACCGCTGCTCCGTATGTATCAGCGTCGATCAATAGCGTTCGGTGCCCGGTTAGTGCTGCTTCCATTGCTAAATTTACCGCGATGGTTGTCACTCCGGGTGAGCCGATGGGACCCCACACGGCCGTGATATGGCCGCGGTTCGTGCCTTCTGCCTCGCCAGGCTGCTCAGGATCGCCCGTGCCAGGTGCAGAAGGTGCTATGACCTCTTGGTTAGGACCGGTTACGTGACCGGTCGGACGAGGCTTGTCCCCGAACGTATCGCCGGTACTGACTTCTTCCATCTCAAAAGCGTCGTGCACGGCGCTATGATCCGCGTTTACAGCAGGCTCCATCAGGCTCTGTGGGAGATCTTTGGCAGGATCATACGGCGCAGCTCGGCGGCCACGACGTCGTGTAGACGCGGTATCAGGATCAAGTTCCGCTAACACCTGAAGATCGGCTGGACTCAACGACGAGTCTGCTTGCGGCTGTGGGATTACCTCGTGAATGTGGACGGTTTGCAACCAGTCGACCAGTTCAGGCCCAGAAAGCTGCGCGGAGGCGACAGGAATACCAAGCTCGGTGAGACGCTGACGATCATCGACGACGTCGCTTATGGCCGCCAGTCTCGGGCCGCGACCGTCAGCGCCTTTAAGTTGCTGCAGGGTTTCCAAACTCACCAGGTCAAAGTCATCTGCGACCAGGACGATGTCTACAAGCCCCGAGCGGGCCACCGCCATCAATTCAGCGAAGATGTGGCACCGATGGGTAATCGTGACGTCCGAGCGTGTGGATTCGATCGGCGTGACATGATCGAAACGCGGATTGATGGTGGTCGCAACATTGAGTACTGCCATGTCCGATCAATCCCCCGAGATGGATGGCACCAGTGAAATTTTCGCGCCGTTGGCCTGAGCATCTAAGACTCCCGGCAATGCATCTTGAGAGAGCATGAGATATACGGTCGTGGTATCTGCTGCAGCAAAGGCCGAAGTGTTGTCGTCTATGCCCACGACCTCTGCGCTGGTGATGAGTTTGTGCGGTTCCTCAAATCCTCGACCGTTGCTATCGGCCAAAGCAACCCACACATCAGCCCGAGACCCGGTAGTAACGGAGGCGGGCATGTCTTCTGATACCCGAATACCAACCTGCTGCCGCCCGCCTGGATCGGCTTCGTTGACTTGTCGGTGCGCTAAAAATTCGCCCTGTAGCACTGTCGAGGCCACATAGAATTCCGCGGGGAGTTCGCGTTCGGCCGGCCAGTACATGGTCGCGGCTTCAGACATGCTGGCTTGGACGATATGAAAGTCGTCAGCTTTGACCTTCGCTCCGGGCACGATATCCACCGACGCCGCCCAATAGCCTTGCCGGGAATCCGCGGACTGCATGAGAGCAACCACACCGGCAACGGATAGAACAACAAGAATGACACCTACAATCAAGCGCGGATCGCGCCATCCAGGCGTGCGGATACGGGGAGCTTCTGCGGGTTTATCGTTCACGGGTTTTCCTCAAGGGCAGGTACAGTCATCTACTGTGACGGATTGCAAGAAGGAATAATAGGGCTGGTCGCCCAACGGAAGGTAATACTGAGAGATGCGAGTCAGGGCTAGGCTAACGCATATCGCCCCACTTGTGAACACTCGACAACTCACGTAATCTAAAATCATCAAATGACCCTAAAATGTGCGACTTTAGGAGCTGCAGTGCCTCGCTTTATGACTCTGACGGATGTTGCAGAAGAACTCCAAATCTCCACCGCAGCAGTCCGCAATATGGTCCTCAGAGGGGAACTTGAAGCTTTCCAAATCGGCGGCCGTGGTCAGTGGCGCGTTGATTCCCAAAAGTTCGAGGAGTTTATCGAACAGCTCCACGAAGAACAACGCCAGCGCGTGGCGGAAGAACAGCCCGCCGATCAACCTCAGTGACGTCTAAATTCAGGCGAGGTCATCAAGACCCATGGGCGACGCCCTCACCAGTTGGATCACGTCCGTTGGAATAATGCGACCACCCTGCAAGGCTGACGAGCGCCGAAACTCGTCGCGCGCGTGTAACGCTACATCGATATGATCCTTGCCAACGCGATCAATCGTCCCTTCTGCAAGTACCACCCCGCGTTTTGATACAACTTGTACTGGCTCACGGCGTCGCGCCAATGCTCTATATATAGCTAGCACACTTGGCCCAGCCTGTAAGGGTCGAGACGGCACCGCTGCTCGGTTCAAACCTGTCTCGACACCCACGATTGCATCTCGCAACACGATGAGCGAACCAGTCTCGTCGGTGCCACCAACCCAAGCTGGGCCAATAGCTTTCATCTTTAGAGTTTGAACCCGTCCGTCTGCCAAAGTCATGCGAACATCCTGGCCTAATGCCCCGCGGAGTCGGTCCATTAAGGTGAGCTCCGCCCAAATGCCTCGGGTCAGTTCGGCCGCATCTTGTTCAACAGCTTGCCACTGGCCAAACCGTAACTGCGCTTCGAGATCGGTGAATAAATCATTCCATCGCATGAGTTCACTCTAAAACCATATCCGCTTGAATTCACGGGTTGGTTGCGCAGCCCAGCCCTATCTGTCAGACCCTGCCGCCTGCCTGGTTCATCTAAAATAATCAAAAGATATCAAACAGCATATACTGACCTTTACTTGAATCATTGACATCTAAATGACATTTCTGACAAGCTACAGTCACCTTGATCCCATCGCTTCAGGAGACAGTATGACAATGCATATGGCACAAGAGAAGCAGCAGGCTGGCGTGGAAGATATCTTGCTTGCCATACTCGGGGTGGTTTCTGGCCCCCTTCTCTGGTGGATGGGCCAAAGCTGGAAGTCCCAACCTGCGGCCTCCTCGCTACATACCTTGGAATACTGGATCGCCCTGATATGCGGCCTCGTAGGCGCGGCCCTGGCGGCAGTCTGGTTGATTTTTCTTGTCGCTGGTATGGCCTTCGTTATCGGTGTCAAAACGCGTCGTACTGCTGTGACTTACTGGTCTGAGCTCTTCACCCCGAGGTTTCTTCGCCGCATCCTTATATCAGCATTGGGTGCTCAACTCGCATTTTCCTCCCAAGCTGTTGCGTCTCCTGAGCATGAAGAGACGTCCCGAGCAAGCCAGAGCGTGTCCAAGCCAGAAGCCTTCATGCCGTATGTAGAGGCACCAACCGAGGCACACACAGACAACCTGGAGGACGAGCTTGCGCTTGACTCACATAGCCCAGTTCCCGACGCTCTCAGCCTCTCACCAACCTCTCACGAGCTCAGCCCAAATACCGCAACGCCTACTTTGTCGCCTCAACCTCGAGCAACAAGTCACGTGGTCATCGCACCCAAAGTCACATCAACGATGAATGACTCAGCAAAACTCACTCCCATGCCGCGGCAAACATCGACCATTTCAGAGGAAGCGGAACCGCTTCGTCAAGAGACTTCAGATGCACACGCTGAAAGCCACCGATCACAGAAGTTCCTCCCCCAGCCCGTCCCTGTTTCACCGCACGTCTACTCGCCGCCAGTGAGTGATGAGACGACGCAAAATATATTTGTTGTCAAAGCTGGTGATTGTCTATGGGACATCGCTCACTACGAGTTGGGCGCCGACGCCACCCTGTTCCAAATCGACAACAGGTGGAGACAGTGGTGGGAGCACAACTACCACGTACTTGGCGATGACCCACACACCATTCAGCCGGGAAGCCTTCTCGAGATTCCTCCATTTACTGACTAACCAGCCAGCCTATTCTCACGCCCAAGGAGAAGAACATGTCCACCGCACTTCATGAATCATCACTCCCTGACGAACCAGATCGTACGGAGAAGACCAGACCGGCTCCCTCGCACCTGCATGCTCTTTCGGAACAACAACTACAAATAACACCCGTCTCAACACTACGAGCAACGAACGCTCGGCTGGTGGCTCGGTTAGATGATGTCCCCAGAGATCCGGTAGATGAATATGAGCCATCAAAATCTGCCGAACCCCGACGGCTGACGCGTGCATTTTCAGCTCGCACCACTACCTCGTCGCCCATTGCTGATCGGCGCTACCGTCAACAATTAGCATCCATAAAAAAGATGACCCAGACGATTGGGGCAGCGTTTATTGAAGCCGAACTGGGAATCCGCCCGTATATGCAGCTCAGTGCCTGGATAGAATTAGAGCTCTTTCATAAACTCCGGGCACGAGTTGAACATAGCGTCAATGAAAAGTATTTAGCAGCCCGACGCGGCGATGAAGGATCAAAAAAGGTGCCATCGATAGAAACCCTTGGTGTTCGCGCATCTCCAAAGGCCAATGGAGAATGGGAGTCATCCATGACCATTCGAGTGGGTCAACGTGCCCGAGCGATCGCGATGCGATTACAGCTGCATCGCAACCGCTGGCGAGTCATCGCTTTTGAGGTCGGTTAGGAGTCACGACGAGCCTTCTTTGCAGCTTTCCGAGCCTCGCGTTCCTCTGCTTTTCGTTCCGCACGAGACTTCTGTTCGGTCGTGACTTGTTGACCATCGGCCGCGCGCGTTTGTGTCGTGGTCGCACCCGGGGCTGCTGCAGATGGACCGGAAAATTGTAGGGGTTGCTGCTGCTTGGCACCAAAGTTTGCAATCTGAGAGAAGTCAGCAGCGACCCCTGGCATTTTCGAACCGACTTTCACTTCAGGTTTGCGAACCTTCAGGTGGAAAAGCTTGTACACGGTGTCTTCGCGAATAGCCTGCATCATGGATTGGAACATGGTGTGGCCCTCACGCTGATACTCCACGAGTGGGTCGCGTTGCGCCATGGCGCGCAAGCCCACTCCTTCGCGGAGGTAGTCCATTTCGTAGAGATGTTCTTGCCACTTTTGGCCAATAGTTTCAAGCAGCACACGACGCTCTAAATCCCGAAGGAGTTCTTCACCGAGTTCTTCTTCACGAATCCCGTAAAGGACCTGTGCATCCGAGATCAGTTCCCGTTTCAAATCAGCTGGTTTTATTGATGAGAGTGACCCTAATTCGGACTCGATGTCCTCCTGGGTCAACGACACAGGGTAGAGACCTTTGAGGTTTTGCCATAGCTGATCGCCATCCACTTCCTCATTGCTCTCTACGAGGTACGCTTCGTCAACAATGTCAGCAATGGATGCCTCGATGAACTCATAAACTCGCGACTCGAGATCTTCGCCTTCCAGAATGTGGCGTCGATCCGTGTAAATCGCCTCGCGCTGGGAATTCATAACCTGGTCGTATTTCAATAAGTCTTTGCGCTGCTGCGTGTTGCGCTCTTCCACGGTAGCCTGTGCACGCTCAATGGCTTTGGTTACCATCTTGGCTTCCAGTGGCATATCGTCAGGATAGTTACTCATACTCATCACACGCTGTGCCATGCCAGCGTTGAATAACCGCAACAGATCATCGGTCATTGACAGGTAGAATCGGGACTCACCAGGATCACCTTGACGCCCAGAGCGACCACGAAGCTGATTATCGATGCGACGTGACTCGTGACGTTCAGTCCCCAGCACATAGAGCCCACCCGCAGTTTTAACCGCTTCACGTTCTTCTTCACTATCAGCTTGAGCCTTGGCAAAGACTTCATCCCAAACTGCTTCGTATTCTTCAGGATGTTCTTCCGGATCGAGCCCACGGCGGTGCATCTCAGCGACCGCGGTGAACTCTGCGTTACCGCCCAAAATGATGTCGGTACCGCGTCCAGCCATGTTGGTCGCCACGGTAACGGCTCCCAGTCGTCCGGCCTGTGCAATAATCGCAGCTTCACGAGCATAGTTCTTAGCGTTGAGAACCTCGTGTCGAATGCCCTCTTTGGCTAGCATTTTGGAAACGTACTCGGATTTCTCTACCGAAGTCGTACCGATCAAAATGGGCTGTTTCGTCTTGTGACGTTCCACCACGTCCTTGACGACGGCTTCAAACTTGGCTTTCTCGTGTTTGAACACGAGGTCCTGCTGATCGTGACGCTGGACCTCCCGGTGGGTTGGAATTGGTACGACGCCGAGGTTATAGGTCGACATGAACTCGCCGGCTTCAGTTTCTGCGGTACCAGTCATGCCCGACAGCTTTTTGTATTTCCGGAAGTAATTCTGCAGCGTGACAGAAGCTAGGGTCTGGTTTTCGGCTTGGACTTTAACTTTTTCTTTGGCTTCAATGGCCTGGTGCAGCCCGTCGGAGAGTCGTCGACCTGGCAACATACGACCGGTATGTTCATCAACGATTCGTACTTCGCCGTCGATAATTTCGTATTCACGACCACGTAGGAAGAGCTCTTTGGCCCGAATAGCGTTGTTGAGGTGGCCGATCAGCGGCGTATTGGCAGATTCGTAAAGGTTTTCGATACCAAGCCAGTCTTCAACCTTGTCGATACCTTTTTCCAGGACCGACACGGTACGTTTCTTTTCATCGATTTCGTAATCCACGTCGCGTTTGAGACGCGGAGCGAGGGAAGCAAATTGCGAGTACCAGCCAGAAACATCGCCCTGCGCTGGACCGGAAATAATAAGTGGAGTGCGCGCCTCATCGATCAGGATCGAGTCGATCTCGTCGACGATCGCAAACCCGTGGCCACGTTGGACCATGTCGGCCATATTCATGACCATGTTGTCACGTAGGTAGTCGAAACCAAATTCGTTGTTGGTTCCATACGTGATATCGGCGTCATATTGCGCTTTACGTTCCGAAGGTGGTAGACCGGATGAGACCACGCCCGTAGACATCCCGAGGAAACGGAAGATACGTCCCATCAGTTCGGATTGGTATTCGGCCAAATAGTCGTTGACCGTCACGATATGCACAGGATCACCAGACAGTGCGTTCAGGTATGCCGGTGCCGTAGCCACTAGGGTTTTACCTTCACCGGTTTTCATCTCGGCAATCAAGCCTTCGTGCAACGCCGCACCACCCATGAGCTGGACATCGAAATGACGCAACCCAACTGTTCTGGAAGCGGCTTCACGCACAGCGGCGAACGCCTCTGGCAGCAAAGTATCTAGGCTGACGCCGTCGGCTATCTGTGCTTTGAAGGCGTCTGTTTCGGCCCGGAGTTCGGCGTCACTGAGCGATTTGAAGTCATCTTCAACAGCATTGACGGCGTCCGCATATTGCCGCAGGCGTTTAAGGACCCGTTTCTCACCGGTTCGCAGAATCCGTTCAATAAATGATGCCACGTGTCTTGTACTCCCGAAATCTTTATTCTCTCAGCGGGGCTCCCGCATACTATTGACAGTCTACGTCGCCCGGGTTTGTGGACACCAAATCCACATGCTACTGACATACATGATGCCCCACCGATTGCCGGTGGGGCATCACTTTTAGCAATCCGCTTTAGGCTTCAGCTTGGCGATAATCCCGAGTGGTTTCAGATTCTTCGTCTCCCATGGCGATGACACCGTAGGACCAACCACGACGACGGTATGCAACCGATGGCAGATCTGTTTCTTCATCGATAAACAGGTAGAAGTCGTGTCCGACTAACTCCATGTTGTCGATAGCATCGTCCAGATTCATCTTATGGGTCGGAAAGACCTTACGACGAATGGTGACCGGGATGTCACCATTTTGCTCTAGACGTTCCTGTTCGGCCTGCTCTTTTGCTTCAGCAGCTTGTTGTTCAAGGACTTCTTCGACCAACGAAACGTCCGATGGCACAGGGGCAAAGTTTTGGGTGATCTCTTGAACCGAAGGACGGCGACGGCCACCTTTGGCACGTTCGCGTAGCCGGCGCAGGCGCTCTTGCAGACGAGCAAACGCGTGGTCAAACGCGATTTGTTTATCGTTGTCGTTGGCCTCCGAACGAACCACGTTGCGAGGTGAGTGCAGGGTAAGTTCTGCAGTCACCTGCCCGGAAGCTCCGGTATGTGATTCACGAGAAACGAGTTTGACCTCCAAACGCTGTGCTTGTTCGGTCAATGACGAGATCTTGTCGAACTTCTCTTCGACGTAGGAACGGAAATCATCCGTCAGATCTGTGTCGCGGGCCAGGTAATTGATGTCAAGTGCCATCAAATCCTCCTCGTGTACTTAGAGCAATAAAGTCAGCGACGAAACAACAAATGTTCATCCACTGCTCCGCCGCCGAGGCTGGTCTCCATTATGTTACCCGTTGGGACGTTCTACGATAAGTTCTGGTTGGACAAATCCTGCTAGTTCCTTGAAATTCTGCCGTGCGCTAAGGCTCTTGGCCATTTAACCTCTGGGCATCACCGCCGAAAACACCACGGCTGCCACGACATCAAACCCCTGGGATTGGAGGGTACGAGTGCCCGCAGCCAGCGTGGCACCCGTCGTCAGCACGTCGTCGACCAAAATAACCGGTTCAGCTGGTTCTCGACGCCGCGTGGCGACGCGGAATTTTTTGCGCGACTGTTCTCGCCGAACCTGCACGCCTGTACCGTGGTGTGCTGCTCGAGTGAGCACATGCCAGCGCGTTTTCAACAACCCCGCATCTAAGTTCAGCGCGGGCGGGAGGTGACGAGGCAACATCGTCACCACCGGGTTATATCCCCGACGGCGCATACTGGCTCCCGACGCCGGAATGGGCACCAGCCGATAATACTCGTATCCCAGAGTTTCAATTGCATGCTGCAAGGTGCGGTAGACAATGGGACGTAGGACTCCGGCAACCTTGATGCGTTGATGGTCTTTGAATTTCAGCAACACCTTGGCCATCTCTGGGGTATAAAATGACGCCGCGAATACCGGTAACGGTTGCCCGGTGACCAGATCAAGAGGAAGTGCCTCGGCAAAATCCTGTGCCTGGAAAATTTGCTTCGTCTGTTCCTTCAACAATTGCGTACACGGCTCGCACAGCTGATGGGCGATAGCATCAGACCATACGCACAAAGAACACGGGTTCGGGACCAGCAGATTGAGCATTCCCCGCCAGGCCGCGTTCCACCCGTTTGCCAGTGATGACGTCGCTACCCGGTCCAGGGCATCCAAGAATCCTGCCATGATAAAAGTATGCCGCGTCGCCCGCCCCTCGGCGTCGAGCTCAGAGAAAAATGTGGAGAACTAGCTTGGATAGGACAATTGTGTGGGAGCACCAGATTGAGCTCGCCAGTTATTGCCGACCCGCAGGTACACGTTGTCTTGGGTTTCGGCATAAACATTGCCGGCACCCGTGGAAAAGTTCACCATGCCAAGCATAGGTTTGAAGTTGACCGACGGCCCGCTGAACCCGACGAGTTCAAGCTCGACACGTTCTCGTTCGGAGAGTCGTCCCGCTAAGATTTCCGCATTCGAATACCACTCCACAGCGTTTGGTGGTTCATCGGTTTGTAAGCGAAAAGCGTTGCCAAGAGCTTGTGGCTGGGAGTCGTCGTCGCGGATCACTCCGGCGACAAATAATTGGGCGGGGCCCTCGTCAACCTGCACGACGACGGCGGCGCGGGTGCCTTCCGGTGAAATGCGTAACGCCGAAATCTCAAGACCGCGGCCAGCCCACGGGTGCATGATCTCTAAGACCTGACCGGTACGGTTGGTATTGGCGGCAATAATGGTATTTTTTTCGGTCACGGTATAGACCCACCCGTGGACGTCCATTGTGGGAGCGATCAGTTCGGTACCGGTAGCGATTTCAAACGCCGCACTGGAATCATTGGCGACATACAACATGTCACGGTCGGCGTTGACAAATGCTGCGATATCGCCATCGCGGTTGATTGTCGGTTCGGTGGGCTCCAGCTCCGCAACATTGGGAAACCCGGGCAGTGCCGACATGGTATTGGCCTCATAGGTGACCAACTGGTTCGTCTCCGGGTGAATGCCAATCTGCGAGTTGCCCGTTATGACTGATGTCGCGGCAGGCACAAACCCACTGGGCGGTTCGTCGAATTCAATGCTGGCACGTTCACGGGTCATATTAACTTCGGAGACCCCGGGATAGCGTTGCAAGGTCAACTCCAGCTGCTGGAACATCCGGTAGCGGGCCAGATCTGACATGCCCCGAAACGTTTCGTCGGTGAAATCAACCTGCGCAATTGCGCTGGAGACCGGGATGGTATCACGGTAGAGCTCAGCGTTCGGTGGGAAGGCCGTCACCACAGCCCCTTCCAGATAACTGGCAGGCCCGTCGAGGAGCGCGTTGACGATCGTTGAGGTCTGGTCGACAGTATTGAGCATCCAGCGCACATCAGGGACCGCATATGCATAGGTCGGATCGTAAAAATACAGGGTTTGGGTATTGAAGAGGGCTCGGAATTGTGCGGCGTCGAGATTAATGCCGTCGGGCAGTTGATCGATACGCCACTGGCCATCAACCTGACTCAGGGTGAATTCGTGGTTTCGGGTCGCCCCCTCACCGGCAAGCTGGAGCACACCGGCGTCATCGAGCGAACCGACGGTGACCAGTTCCACGGTGTATTCATTGTCCCCGGTGGCATCGATAATCGGGCGCCCGGTGTAGATCGTGGTTTGCGCGGCCGGGTTCCAATTCTGGGCTGCAGTTTCGGTCAGGAACTCTCGGGCAGTCGAAAAGTCCCCCTGAATACCGGTAGCCGCCAGGATAAACCCGTTAATGATCGATGTTGGGGTTGCATCGTTGGCGGGGCCGGCTGGATTAAACGTGTAGGCGACGTCGTGATTCGTGTCGGCTTGTTGATCGGACTCGCCGACCTGGCTGGATTGCGGAAGGCTAGCACACCCGGCCAATATGACAGCGGTAACTATGGCTACGAGGAGCTGATATAACCTCGCAGTGCTCATGGCCGCTCTTTTCGGGGGTGATACAGATGCTGTTCAGTGATGCGGTTCAGCACTGACGAGGCATCCGGTTGGCTCTGGGAAACATCGACGTCGCGCGGCGAGATCCTCTGGGCCCGGTCATATTCAGGTGGCAAGCTCAACGGGGGTTCACCCGACACGACCGTGCCGGAAATGCGTGGCAGCGTCAAGCGGAAAGCCGAGCCCTGCTCGGGGCGTCCCCACGCATCGAGTGTGCCGTTGTGTAAGCGGGTATCTTCGACGGCGATCGCCAGACCCAGGCCGGAACCGCCGGTCGTGCGGGTGCGGGCAGGGTCAGCGCGCCAAAAGCGATCGAACACGTGGTCGAGTTGATCTTCGGTCATGCCCATGCCGTGGTCGCGTACGACGATCGACACGGATGTATCATCGCCCTGAATGATGACATCTACTGGATTGGATTCGCCGTGTTCAATCGCATTATTGACCAGATTACGCAGGATACGTTCGATGCGGCGGGAGTCGACGTCGGAGGTAAAGTTCTGTCCTTTGGCCACGATGGACAGTTGGGTGTTCGTTTTATCGGCCAGCGGTTGCGCGGTGAGGGCGACGTCAGCGGCTAAGTGAAGTAGATCGGTCTTTTCGACGGCGACCTGGGCTGCCCCGGCGTCGAAGCGCGAGATTTCTAAGAGGTCTTCAAGGAGGGCTTGGAACCGTTCGACCTGGTGGTGCATCAGCTCCGTGGAGCGTCGCAGCACGGGGTCAAGCTCGCTTCGGGATTCGTACAGGACCTCCGAGGCCATGGCCACGGTGGTCAGCGGGGTGCGTAACTCGTGGGACACATCGGAAACGAAACGCTGCTGAATTTGCGACAGGTCGGCCAGCTGGGTGATCTGGTCCTGAATGTTGTCGGCCATCTTATTGAACGATTCCGACAGGGACCCGATCTCATCGGTGCGTTGGACATCCATGCGAACCGAGAGGTCGCCAGAAGATAACCACTCAGCGGTTTGAGCGGCTTGTTGGATGGGCTTGCCCACCGAACGGGTAACCCACAGTGCGATCCCAATGTTCATAAACACTAAGACCACACCGGCAACCAACAGCACATTCATCAGGTAGTCGATCGTGGCTTGGACGTCGGCCAGGTCATAGATGAAATACAGCGCATAGTAGTTCCCCGGTGGCAGCACAACCTGGGTACCAAAAGCGAGACCGGGTTGGGTCGAACCGGCATCGGGCAGAGCGATCGACTGGTAGTAAATGCCATTGCCGGAAGCCACCTGGTCGGCCAGTTCATCGGTAATGAGCTGTTCGGTTGCTCCCCCTGAGCTCATCGAGCCGACATATAAGCTGTCGTCTTCTTCGAGTGGGACGAGCAAAAAGTCGCGGGCGAATGCCGTATCGTCTGTGGTCAGTTGGCGCAGAGTGTCAGCGACTAATGAGGTCGTGGAATCCTCATCTGCGGTTGCTGCGTTTTCAAAAACCTGGCGGGTTTGCTGCAGCGCGTGGTTAGCTTCGGCCTGCACCTGATTAAAACGAGACTGAAAGAGCCCCGAAGTAATCTGCTGGGTCAGAAAGAAGGCGAGAAAGAGCGATCCGATGATCGTGGCGGCTGCGGCAATCACCGCGGTGCGCAGCGCCATCGAGGAGTCCCATTCCCGGATGAAGCGTCGTCGAGTCCGGTCAAACATCCCGACAAACCGCTTGAACCAGCCTTGTCGGGGTTCTTCGTACAGGTCCTCGGAGGGGGCAGCGGCGTCTGTGGACATAAGCTAGCCGGCTTTGTATCCAACTCCGCGCACGGTGAGGATCACTTCGGGTTTATCGGGATCTTTTTCCACTTTGGCCCGCAACCGCTGCACATGCACGTTGACCAACCGGGCATCGCCTTGGTGGCGGTAGCCCCAGATCTCTTCGAGTAATTCTTCACGGGTCAGCACCTGGCCCGGACGACGGGCGAGTTCAACCAGGAGGTCAAATTCCAGCGGGGTGAGGTTCAGATTGACGCCGTCGCGAGTCACTTCGTGGCCGGCAACATCGATCGTGAGGTCCGCGATGTGTAAGGTTTCGGAGTCTTTTGGGTCCGTCTCACGGAGTCGCGCGCGCACACGTGCCACAAGCTCAGCAGGTTTAAATGGTTTTGGCACGTAGTCGTCGGCGCCGGCTTCTAGCCCGCGGACGACGTCGGCGGTTTCGGATTTCGCGGTCAGCATGACGACGGGGGTATCGGATTCTTTGCGTAACTCACGCAGAATTTCGATACCGTCTTTACCGGGTAGCATCAGGTCCAACAACACCAAATCGGGACGAACACTGCGATACATGTCATTGGCTTGACCGCCGTCATAACAAAAATAGGTCTCAAACCCATCGTTACTCAGCACGATGCCGATCATTTCGGCTAACGCTTCGTCGTCGTCAACCACTAGAATTTTGGTTTTCAACCCGCTTCCTTCCCGCGCTCCTGGCGTATCGATTACCCGTCTAAAGCATACCGGAGAAGATCCCAGAACCTGTTTTATATTGGGGATTCGCCCAATCGCGTCAAAAATGGGCAACGTTGTCGGTCCAGCGTGGTTAGAATCTGTTGTAGTAACCGGATGACGATTACTGTATCTGCACGCCCGGTATGTCCGACACTGCGAGGAGCCCATGTCTACTAACGGCCCAACTCATCCGCACCCCGAGGAACCGGGCTCTCACCAGCCGGGATCTTACGGCTGGAGCGCTCAGGGACGACCGCCCTACCCGGGGCCATCCCAACCGTCACCGTATCCACCAGCCGGGGGCCCATCGCCATATGCTCCGGTAGCGCAGCCCGGTACCTTACCGCTGCGACCGTTGACACTCGGGGATTATTTTTCGGGCATGTTCGCCGCGATCCGCAAATCCCCGGGACTGTTTTTTGGTGCAGCGCTCATCATCGGTGCGATCGCGGCGATTGTCGCGGCCACCGGCGAATTCTTTTTTCTGCGCGCATTTGGCACGACCATAGCGGACCCGACCGCAACGTTTGATGACATCTTTTCCCGTGGGGGCCTTGGATTCGTTGGGTCTCTCATGCTCTCGCAGTTAGTCCTAATGGTAGGCCAGACCTTTAACTGGGGCATGTACTCCATCATGATGGGGCGCGGCGCGATCAACATGAAAACCTCGCTCGGTCAAGGTTTTCGTTTGTTGCGCGGCCAGTGGGGCAAGCTCGTTGGGCTGCTGGCGTTGATGGTGGTTGCCCTCATCGTCGTCTACCTGGTGATGGCACTGCTGCTGGTGTTGGTTGCTGCCATTGCGTTTGCCGGTGGGGAACCGCAAAGCGGTGGGGCCATCGCGGCGACTATTTTCGCATTCCTGTTGGCCATGGCGATCCCGGGCGTTGTTGCCGTGTTCTTTGCCATCCGCTGGCACCTGATCATCCCGGCGATGGTCGTCGAAGACATTGGAATTTTCGCGGCACTGCGCCGCTCGTGGGGTCTCACCCGTGGTTATTTCTGGCGTACCTTGGGCATCGCGCTACTATTTGCTCTCATTCTGGGTATCGTGTCGGCCGTCATCACCGCCCCGCTAAGCTTCATCAGCCAGTTCGTGCTGATGTCGGCCGGCACCGAGGGCGAACTGCTTAGCTCGATGCTCATCATCACCCTTATCATTACCGCTGTGACCTCGCTGGTGAGTTTCATCGTGACCAACATGGGCGTACTAATCTCGATTATGTTCTACTACGACTATCGCTTCCGCAAAGAGGGTCTGGGACTGAGCTTCCAACACCTAGCCGCCCAACACGCCAGCGGTTCAGTCGCCGATCGATTCGACACCTCCGGACAGCAGGGGCCGGCCGCTCCCGACGAGACCAACGATTTGATTCCAGGACGCTTCACCCCCGCGACCGCCACCCAAACACCACAGAACAATCCATATGGTCAGCCTCCACAATTTGGTGGCGGTTATCCACCGAGTCAATATCCACCATATTCAGGTCCCGCTGGACCGACTGATCCGTCGGGGCCACCTCAAATGCCACCAACCCCACCGGGGCCGCGTGCATGACGTCCATTCCTTGGACGCCCGATGACGACGACGCCCGACGTCTACTTGATGAACGGATCGACTCCTACGACGTCGACCCCACCGGGATGAGCTGGTGGGAACGTGTGTTGCAGTGGCTCAATGATGCCTTGAAACTCAACGTCGATGTCTCCGGAACGGGCAATCTCGTCACTCTAGGTTTCCTCGTTCTCGCCGTGGTTGTCTTGGCGTTTTTGCTGTTTCGCTTTTTTCGTCCGTCGGTCTCCCCCAGCCAGGACGCCGATGAGCTGTTGGTCGACCCCAGTATTTCAGCGGCCCAGTACCTCGACCAGGCACGCCAACTCCTGGCAGCCAAGCAGCTTGACCAGGCCTATCTGCAGGCCTATCGCGCCATGGTACGCGCCGCCTCCGAACGGGAACTCACCGAGGTCACCCCGGCCACGACCGCCACCGTGTTTGGCTGGTCACTGGGCGGCGTCTTGCCTGCGTATCGCACCGCGATCCATGAGGCTTCAGAAAAATTCAATGAGATTAGCTACGGTAGCGCCCACCCATCACAACAAGCCACTGAATCCATCGTGCATCTGGCCGCCACGGTGGCCGTGGCTACACCGACCACGCCACACCCGCACCAGAACCCGGCCAGGTTGATGCCGCGATGACCCAACAACGTCGCAGAACAGGGCTCGTGCTGCTCGTCTCGCTCATCATCGCCGTCTGGTTGGCGGTCATGGTGTGGATTGCACTGCAACCGCAGCGCGCCGACGGAAGTCTCGGCATCGACGATCAAACCGACGACGGGGCAGCCGCGCTGACCAGTGTGCTTACCGATTATGGGATTGCGGTGCGGCCGGCCCAGTCGATGACGCAATTGCGTTCCGAACTCCAACGCCACCCCGACGCCACGGTGTTATTTCACGATAAATACCAGGCCATGTCCTCCGCCTCCTACGAGCGCCTCGCCGAATTAGCGCAGCTGGTGCCCGCCGAGCAACGAGTTTTTGCCGGGGTGACGGACTCGCAACAGCTCGACCTAGTCAGCGGGGTATACGAGACCCGAAACGTCGGTTTCGTAGAGCACCTCGAAGCTGGTCCCAGCTGCCAGCTTGGCGCAGCCCAAGAAGCCGACGCCATCGGCGGGTTCCGTCAAGGTGTCGTCATTGACGACGATGCCCTGGGGTGTTTCGCGGTCGTCGATGACTCAACCGGCCAGTCCGAGCCAGCCTACGCCTTTGCTGAAAGTACCGAAGGGTCGATCATTTTTGCCGACTGGCGGATGCTCTCTAATGCGGGGCTGTATGACAACGGCACCGCAACCCTTGCCCTGTGGACGCTAGGCCGGGCCGATACCGTGATTTGGTTTCAACCTGATTTCCAGTTTGACCCGGATACTGACGGCAAGCTTTCGCCGGTCCAATTGCCCGACTGGGCTCGGATGGGTATCGTCTGGGCGGTCATTGTCACCGGCATCTGGTTGTTTTATCGCGGACGACGCACCGGCCCCGTAATCGTCGAGCCCTTACCTGCCGAAGTCCCTGCGGCTGAAACCACAGTGGGCCGCGGACGGATGTATGCCAAAACTAAACAACGGCGTCACGCCCTGGGCACCATTCAACAGGCATCGCTTGCCTGCCTGGCACGATTGCTGCGCCTGGGTGTCCAGGCATCGCCCGATGCGATTCTACACGAAACCGCATCGCAGTTGGCCATGCCACGTACCGATGTGCAACGGCTTTATACCCCGCCCACCGATCAGCTGAGCACACACGAATTCGTGGCCTGGGCCAATCAGTTACAAGACCTCGAACATCAGGTGCGTGACCGTCTCAGCACGCCAACAAAGGAGTCCTCGTGAATACCACCACCCGCCCCGATCTCAACCACGTCCGAGAAGAGGTCGCCAAAGCCGTGGTCGGGCAAGACCACGCCGTCACTTCGCTGCTCATCGGATTGCTTGCCGAGGGACACGTGCTGCTAGAAGGGGTGCCCGGGGTGGCTAAAACGCTGGTAGTACGCAGCCTCTCGGAGGCCATGGACTTGCGCAACACGCGCGTGCAGTTCACCCCGGATTTGATGCCCGGTGATGTGACCGGGTCATTGATTTATGACTCCTCGACCGCTGAGTTCCGCTTCCGCGAGGGACCGGTGTTCACCAACCTCATGTTGGCCGATGAGATCAACCGAACGCCGCCGAAAACGCAGGCCGCGCTGCTCGAAGCGATGGAAGAACACCAAGTCTCAGTCGATGGCACGACCTATCCGTTACCCGAGCCGTTCATGGTGATCGCCACCCAGAACCCGATCGAATACGAGGGCACCTATCCCCTGCCTGAAGCCCAGTTGGATCGGTTTATGCTCAAGGTCAGACTCGACCTGCCCTCCCGTGAAGAAGAACTCGAGATTCTTCATCGGCACGCGACCGGCTTCCGTCCAACCGATCTGGCACAGGCCGGGCTAAAAGCGGTTGCCGATGCCGCCACGATCGAGGCTGCTCGGGCGGAGATCGCCCAGGTGAGAACTTCCACCGAGGTGTTGCGGTATATTGTCGAACTTATTCACGCGACCCGAAATTCGCCATCCTTTCAAATAGGTGTCTCCCCGCGCGGGTCCACGGCACTGATGAAAACCGCAAAGGCCTGGGCCTGGCTGGTGGGACGAGATTTCATTACTCCCGACGACGTTCAGGCCCTGTTGTTACCTTGTTTGCGCCACCGAGTATCGTTACGACCAGAAGCCGAGATGGACGGAGTGAGCATTGACCAAGTGTTGAGCGGTCTGATAGCATCCGTTCCGGTGCCGCGGTAATGTTTGTCTCGCTGCGTTTCATATGGCTGGCCGTAGCCGGGTTCATTCCCATGATCCTGTGGCCGAATTGGGGCACCGTTTTTATTCTGCTGCTGTTCTTGGGTGTACTACTTTGCCTCGACCTGTTCCTGACCCCCTCACCGCGAGCCGTTACGATCCGACGCAGTGACAATACGCCGGTGCGGTTCGATGAGTCGCTGGAAGTGTGGGTCGAAATATCAAATCGTGCAGCTCGCACAATGCGGGGACTCATTCGTGATGGTTGGCAGCCATCAGCCCGTAATACTCAGCCCGAACATCGTCTACACGTCGAGCCCGGCGGCTCTCAACGGTTCTCGTCGGTGTTGACCCCAGGCCGACGCGGAACGCTACGTACCCGAAAATTGACGGTTCGCACATACGGACCCCTGGGTCTGGGCGGTCGACAGCATACCCATCAGCATGAGGGCGAAGTAACCGTCGTTCCGCCTTTTCGTTCGCGTCGACACCTCCCGTCTCGGATTCAGCAACTGCGTGAGATTGAGGGACGTTCAGCGGTCCACAGGCCAGGAGCTGGACATGAATTTGATGCCTTGCGGGAATATGTACTGGGTGATGACGTGCGGACGATCGATTGGCGAGCGTCCGCCCGGTCGGATACCTTAATCGTACGGACCTATTGTCCCGAACGTGACCGTCGCGTTGTGGTGGTACTGGATTCCTCACGGGCTTCTGCGGTTCGAGTGGGCGACGAGACCCGATTCGATGCAGGCATTGAAGTGGCTTTATTTATTGCGGCTTTGGCCAATGCCGGTGGAGATCGGGTGGATCTGCTAACACTAGATCAAAGTATTCGCGCTCGATCCTCTTCCGAAGACAAAGGCCATCTGCTGCATCGAATGGCGACTGCCCTTTCACAAGTCTTTCCTCGACTTTTGGCCGCAGACTGGACCATTCTTCCGCCCGAAGTTTCGAAGATTACTCGCCAGAGAGCTTTAATTGTGTTGGTTACCCCATTAGACTCGGCGGCCATTGAAGAAGGTCTCATCCCGATTCTTCCGGTTCTCACTCGTCATCACGTAGTACTGATAGCCGCGGTAGCAGATCCAGAACTCGAAGACATGGTCGCCCAGCGGACAACTTCTGATGATGTGTATATCGCAGCGAGTGCTGAAGCTCAGAAGCAGCGAAATCGCAAGATGATTCAGCTGCTGAATCGCTATGGTGCAGAGGTTATTGAAGCCCTGCCGGCCGCTCTTCCCCTGGCTGTAGGAGACGCTTACCTACGACTAAAGGCTGCAGGACGCCTATAGCCTTCTATCACGGCAAGGTCGTTATATTGCCCAGTACATATTCCGTAGCAGCGGCTGGGTGGGGTCGAGCCAGGGTGCGGGTTGGAAGAAATGGGTGGCGTTGAGGGTGCGGATCGTCCATTTGCCGTTGTGCACGGCCGCATGGTGGAAGGCACACAGGCTAATCGCGTTTTCTACGTCAGTCAGCCCGCCGAGTTCCCAAGGTCGCAGGTGGTGGATCTGGCACCACGCAGCAATGATCGTGCAACCCGGGGCTTGGCACCCGCGGTCACGGGCTAAAATAGCGCGACGTTGGGCCGGAGTGAAAGTCCGATAGGTTCGCCGTTGGTTGAGCACACTGTGGTGATGATTCCAGATTTGACCGACCAGCTGGCTGTCACAGGCTAGTTTTTCGGCATCTTTGGGATGTAACGCCCCGATGTTCAGCGCCTCCGAAATATACCCGGTCCAGGGTGGTGGGCTGCTCCCAAAAACATGGTTGGGATCTCTACACAGAGCAGCAGGATTGTCGGGGTTTGGGCGTTTAAGCACCGTCGGCACCACTCCATGAGGACCGCGGGGTCTTCGGACGTCTTCAGGGATCGCGCCAATCCCCAGCGTCTGGTAGGCAGTTTCAACATCCTGGACGATCACCAGGGTTGCATCTGCGCCGTGGGATCTTTTCAGTTGTAATTCGTCCGGCGCCATACTGAAAATGGCGTGGAACACGCCCACCAGAATGGCAGTGACCAACTGCCCTGGGGTGAGTTGCTCGATAGCATCGAGGTCTTTTCGAGCTGTGGTATTGCCCTGGTCGTCTTCAGCCACAGCCGCTGCCGGATCACGATCAGTACTCAGATCGTCCAGCGTGGCCATATTCATCGGAAGGTCCGATTCGAGATCATCAAATAAGCGTTTATGGTCGTCGGTGCGCGTACTGTCGTCAACCGGTTCCCCTGGCTGCGTGGCGCTATGGGCGCTATCCTCTGACGTAAAGTTAGTGTCCTTATCCTCTGAGGTAGTCGAGTGATCACTGGTTGGCGTTTCCTGCTCGTCTTCACGATCATGAGCGGGGTTGTACAGCCATTCCGTGTAGGCCCCATCAGGTTTGAGGGGCGCTCCGTTGCGATTCAGCTGATTAACAACGAGATGCTTGTACTTGGCATAGATGTCCGGGGTGGCATGCATCCAAATTTTTCCAGATCCGTCAGCGTAGCCCTGATCGCGGAGTACATTGTCGGCTTTCTTGCGCAAAGTCTGGGCTATAGGCGGCCCATCGGCGTCGAGAGCGTGCGCAATCTTATCCGCCCAGCGACGTCGAGCAGCGTTGAATGCATCCGGGTTCGAAGCTTCAGATGCTTCCACTAGAGTTGATTCGAATTCACGCAGCACGGCGTCTTTGTCATCGTGGGACGCGGTGGTTTTGCGCACATACTGGGTTAGATCTTGATCGAGCCACACGATCCGGTCTACATTCTCGGCAGGAATGGTGCCATCTTTAAATGCTTGAGCAAGTTTCAATAACTTTGGCTGATGAACGCCCATTGTTGGGTCCTGACCGGGATTCCACGTGACATAGGGCATCCGGTCATGAATCTTCTTGGTTGTTTGTCCAGAAAAACGTAGAACTTCTTTGAAATACGCCGTACTGTCGCGGAAAGCTTGGACGCCTTCCGGGGTTCCCAGATATTCCGGCTGTTTGAAAAATACGGGTTGTAAGTGCCGAGCGAAGCCGGTGACCATCGCGTCATGAGCGTGCTGGATTCCACGCACCATCTGAGCGATAAAAGGAATAGCATCGTGTTGATTCTCTGGCGGAGCCGGCAGTGGCCGCGGCGCGATGATGGGGTTGCCGTCAACGTCTGTAGGATCATCCTCACCACTGGCTGCCTGACGTAGAGCGTCCATGGGGGCGGGACTGTCTGTGGCATCAGCATCACTATTTCCGCTGCCTGCTTGTGGCTGGTGACCAGACCAGTCCGCACCGGAGGCTCGTCGATATTGGGCAAACTCATAGGCGGTGCCGGGATCCGCCATCCGCTGTGACAATTTCTGTTGCGCCACAGCCGTGAGGTAGGTCAACTGCCCAATGCTTAGGTCGTCTAGTCCCTCGAGATTAATCTCGGCTGGCATCGGCACGGCGATTCCGAGGTCCGGAAGTGCGGTGGAAGCCATCGGCGCATCCTCTCAACGAGACATCGGAAGCAAAAAGCCTAGGAGAAAAACATCCTCGGAGATAACAAGGGAGAAATCAGAAACAGTGGTGAACGACTAGTAGCCCTATTCTACCTGTCGACCTGATGACAAGCAACGACTTATACTGCTTTGTTTAACACTTTAGGGCAGTTAAAGTCGTCTTATACATCGTTTTTTGTTATATCATTAGGCGTGTTGCTATTATTGTGGACAATTGTGTTCGACACTTCGAATCATCCACAAGTCCGAGGACACGGTTGTCAGCAAACTGCAGAGTGGCTAGCAGGGGGTCGTGTGTCACAGGTCAGCAGAGCCCTAACCTCGCGGTTCATCCTCATTATGAACATGAAAAAGCGCTGCCCCAGTGGCTTTCCGCTGTGGCAGTGCGATCGGTCCGAAAAAATGTGCCGCAGCTAGAGGCTACCCGCATATCCGGCTGCGTGATCAGCGACCGTTTGTAACGCTTCCAAACCGGATCCGACAGCGATCTCAGGTGCTGCATTGAATTTCTGCACCAACCGCACATGCTCGAGGCAGACCGGATCTAAACCCCAGTCCAAGTACTGCTGAATCAGCTCTTCGGCGTAGCGTTCTGGGTCGCTTCGACGTTGTAGCTGTAGAGCAACCGGTCGCCCGGCTCCCACCAGCGCGTCAATAAGCTCCCAAACCTGTTCTGTGCGTTGGCTGCGTCCGACTGGCCAGCTCAGCGCAATGGAACCGACCTGCGCGGCAGAACGTAGCGTCTCGAACGGTGTTTCAAGAAAAATTTCTGCATCCAGGCCTTCGGTCAGTTGCCAATACGAGCGAATCTCACTGACGTCAACGGCCCGTTCTACGTCTGCGCCTGAGACTGTACGAATCCTGCCATTGACGACGTCGTGCGCACGTTGTTCTTCGACGAATACGCTAACGCGTGCACCTAACACATCGTGGATGCGACGAATCAGATCGGCTACCCCTTCGACCCAGACAGCCGCAACATCGGCGCGAGCACCAGCATCGCGTAAGATGCGCTGACCCGATGGCAACATGGCGTCGACCAACAGAGAGACAGGGCCGAGCAAACGCACCGAGACGGCCGGGACGTCGGCGCCGGCAGCGACATCGGCCATGGCCTGGATGATGGAGTTGCGGTGCGAGATGGCGCGTAACTGATCGGCGGCGTTGATTCGACTTCCGCGTTGCAGTTGCCACCCGTAGGGGCGCAATTCGAAGGGCAGGCTCAGATTGGCAACAACTTTACCGAGCCCGCGGGCGTGTGGACCGACGTCAGGCAGTTCAGCCAGTGCTGGGATATGGGGCGCACCAAGCTCGTTGAGCTGCAGCGCGTAGACCGCATGCGGGTCGGTGCCGGAAAATGTCCCATCGACCACGCCGATGGGGTGGGTCACCGCTGCTCCTGTGAAATGGCTTTATGGTGGCGGATGACTTCTTCGATGATGAAGTTCAAGAACTTTTCGGCAAAGACGGGATCCAGTTCGGCGTCGCGGCTCAGGTCGTGCAGCCGTTTGATTTGTGCCTTTTCCCGTTCCGGGTCGGACGGTGGCAGATTGTGGCGGGCTTTGAGTTGGCCAACTTTTTGGGTGCATTTGAACCGTTCGGCCAGCAGATACACCAGGGTTGCATCAATATTGTCGATGCTGGAGCGAATGGATAACAGTTCATCCAGGATGACCGGATCGGTTTTGCCCGTCAATGACGACGCCGTGGAATCATAAATCATGGTTCTTAGTCTAGACGTGTGTCAATCGCTGGGCGTTGATTGACTTGTGGATCGTCACCTGACCGAGCACGCGAGTGGCCTGATACAGGACAGCGGTCTGACCGGGGGCAACACCCTGGATGGTCTCGTTCAGTTCGATCTGCCAGACGACGTCGGAGGCGCCGTCGACATCTGCGGTGGTCACCCGGGCACGGCCGGGTACAGGTTCGGCGTGGGCGCGGACTTGGACGCGGCAATCAAACCAGTCTCCGGTGGCTTCTTCTGCCAGTGGGCTCCCGGCCCAGGATGGGCGGATGCCGGTGATGCGATCCACGGCCAGCATGTCGCGTGAACCGACGACGACGGTGTTTTCCTTCGGCCGGATTTCCAACACGAAGCGTGGTTTACCGTCTTCGGCGGGTTTGCCAATGGCTAGGCCGCGGCGCTGTCCGATGGTGAATGCTTGGGCTCCGGGGTGGGTGCCGACCTGTTCGCCGTCGGTGTCTACGATCGCGCCTTCGGTCATGTCGATCTTTTCTTCCAACCAGCCGCGGGTGTCGCCGTCGGGGATGAAACAAATGTCGTGCGAATCGGGCTTCTGAGCAACCGAGAGGCCACGTTCTGCGGCTTCCGCGCGCACCATGTCCTTGGACGGGGTGTCGCCCAGCGGGAACATCGAGTGTTTGAGCTGTTCGGCGGTCAGCACGCCCAACACGTAGGACTGGTCTTTGGCGTCGTCGGCGGCACGGTGCAGTTCGAGTTCGCCCCGGTCGTTTTCAATCACCTTGGCATAGTGACCGGTAACAACGGCGTCGAAACCCAGCGCCAGTGCACGTTCGAGCAGGGCGGCGAATTTGATGCGTTCGTTACAGCGCATGCACGGGTTCGGGGTGCGGCCGGCGGCGTATTCGTCAATGAAGTCTTCGACGACTTCTTCCTGGAAGCGTTCCGAGAAGTCCCAGGTGTAGTACGGGATACCGAGCTTTTCGCACGCGCGCCAGGCATCCGAGGCGTCTTCGATTGTGCAGCAGCCGCGCGAACCGGTGCGCAGCGTGCCGGGCATCCGGGACAGGGCTAGGTGAACACCGACGACGTCGTGGCCGGCGTCAACGGCGCGCGCTGCAGCAACTGCCGAGTCGACACCGCCCGACATTGCGGCCAAAACCTTTAACTTTTTCATAACCATTTCACTTCCGTTTAGCGGTGGGAGTTTGCGGTGCGAATCGAGGATGTTTCAGCGGTCATCCCGGCTTTCGCGGCCGCCTGGTACACCCCAGGCAGCGTGGCAATCACCGCGTCAATATCTGCTTGCGTCGTCGTGTAGCCCAGGGAGAACCGCTGGGTGGATCGAGCTGCGGCCTCATCTTGACCGGTAGCCAGAATCACCTGTGAGGGTCGCGAGACTCCTGCGTTACAGGCCGAACCCGTCGAGGATTCGATACCCGCCATGTCTAACCCAAATAATAACGAGTCACCCTCGGCTTGAGCAAAGGAAAAATGCACGTTCGTTGGCAGCCGATAATTTCCGTCCGCCGGTCCCTGGAGTTTGGCCTGGGGAATGTGCTGTTGGATGGCCGCAATCAATTGGTCACGCAGTCCGGCTAGACGAGCGGATTCTTCGGCCAGGTTGGCGGTGGCTTCTTCAGCCGCGGCAGCAAAAGCAACGATCAATGCATCGGCTGTGGTGCCCGAGCGGATGTCGCGTTCCTGTCCGCCACCGTGGAGCACCGGGGTCGGTTTCGCGTCACGACGGACCAGCAGCGCACCAATGCCCACCGGTGCGCCAATTTTGTGACCTGAGATCGCCATCGTGGTAATCCCGGGAGCAAAGGTGATGGGCAGGGCGCCAAAGGCCTGGACGGCGTCGACGTGAAAGTCCACGTTTTCGGCTGCGCATAACTCAGCCACCTGCGCAATGGGCTGGATGGTCCCGATCTCGTTATTGGCCCACATCAAAGTGGCCACCGCGATGCGACCGCGGTGGGCTTCCAACGCAGCGCGCCAGGCTTCGAGGTCAACAAAACCTTCGGCGTCGACGTCGACAAAAACGAGCTGGGCGCCCTCGTGGGCTGCTAACCATTCCAACGAATCGGCCACAGCCGGGTGTTCGATGCCTGTGGCAAGAACGACATTTTTGGTTTCTTCGGCTGCCCGATGGGCCAGGTAGAGCCCCTTGATACCGAGGTTGTCGGCTTCGGTGCCACCCGAGGTAAAGATGATTTCACTGGGGTGCGCTCCCAGGGTGGCGGCGAGACGGTCCCGGGCATCGGCGACGTGGAGCTTGACTGAACGCCCGGCGGAGTGCAGGGCAGAAGCATTGCCGATGCGTTGGGCCTGGGTGACAAAAGTCTCCAGCGCGGCCGGGCGCACCGGGGTGGTTGCTGCGTGGTCAAGATAAATCCGGGACATGTCCTCTAGTTTAGAACAGCGCAGGTAGAATATGGCCCGTGCCAGATAATCACCGCCACCAATTCGACCCCTATGCCGTGCTAGGGGTCAGCCGTTCGGCATCCAAGCGCCAGCTTCGCCGGGCGTACTTGGCGTTGGCCAAACAACACCACCCGGATCGCGGGGGTGACGCGGCTCGCTTCGACGAAATCACGAAGGCGTGGAAACAACTTTCTGAACTTGATTCCACGCCCCGATCGACACCGAAACCCCAACCACGCACCCGCACCAAGCCGACACCTAAGTCCAGCCCCGATCCGGTGCGCTTCATTCCACCCCTGGCCGATGGACCGATCCGTACGGCCACAAAGCCGCCCGTATCGGTGGATTCGCTCTTGGCCCAACAGGTAGTCCACGGGGTGCTTCCGGGTGGTTTCTTGCATCGAAAGCAGCGAGCCCTCCACGCTGAACTCTCTGAGGTCCTGCAGTCACGGGTCTACGGGGCGCTACCCGCCGTCCGCATTTTCCACGGGGTCAAACTCTCACGCAAACTCGTCCTGAATACGGTGTTACTTGGTGGCTCCAAGGTCGCGGTCTTCGGGGTGCAACACGCCCCACCGGATGTCTACCAGTTCAATGGCACCCACCTGCTGGGTCGTAAGCGCATTGAGCTCCCGGATCTGACCGAGGCCGTGCTCGGTCTGCAGCAGTTGCTGCCAACCTTTGAGGTCGGTGGGTTCGCCGTCATCTTTTCCGCCAATCCACACGCCCCAACCATCCAGGCCCCGGATGCGCTCAATACCCTTGGGCTGACCGAGGCTCCAGCGTCCGTCATGGACGCCGTCCGCAATATCAAACTCTTTATCGGCACCGGCAATCACAATGTGGTTGATCGGACCGCCATGGGACAACTCATCGCCACACTATGACACACAATCCACACGACACGGCACCACGAGCCGCCGACCCAACTAACCCGGGCTTTCGGCTGCTCTTCCATACCCCAGAAATCCCAGGCAACACCGGTAATGCCATCCGGCTGGCCGCGATCACCGGCGCGCAATTGCACCTGGTGGAACCCCTGGGCTTTAATTTCGACGACGCCCACCTGCGGCGGGCCGGCCTGGACTACCACGACTTGGCCGTGATGACGGTGCACAAAGATCTCGCCGCTGCCTTCAAAGCGCTTGCTCCCGCGCGGGTTTTTGCCTTCACTGGCACCGGCACGGTTCGCTACGACGAAGTCTCCTATCACCCCGGCGACGTGTTGTTATTCGGACAAGAATCCACCGGTCTGCCTGATGACGTGCTCAACGACCCTGCGATCACCGAAACCGTTTATTTGCCGATGCAAACCGGTCGGCGCTCGTTGAATCTGGCAAATTCGGCATCGATTGCGCTGTATGAAGCCTGGCGGCAGTATGAATTTGCCGGCAGTTCACCACGCTAGGGCGCGCCGAGCCTGCGTGAAGACAGCGCAGTTACTAAGCTAAGTCGTGATGGAAACACATACCCCTGGCCCAGCGCACTTATTGTTCCAATCCGGAGAGAACGACACTGCCGCGTTCGCAGCGTTGTATGATCTCACCTCGCCGCAGGTCTTTGGCATGCTCACCGCACAGTTCCCTTCCGAAGACGATGCATTGCAGGCTACGACTGACGCCTACATCACGCTGTGGCGCCAGGCTCCACACTTTACATTCGATTTCAACGTTGACCACGCCGATGAACTAGCACGGGACCGCACCGTGGTCGCGTGGATCAATTCGATAGCCCAGCAAACTGGCCGCTACCACCGCCCCGACGCCACCACCATCGGCGATGTGGACCGCATGCGCGCCATCGCAGCCCGCCTAGGCGAACTCGAACCACTCACCGAGGCCCAAGCCGTCGCCCTGACCACCGTGTGGTTGGGTGGGCGCACCATCGACGAGGCCGCCGATGAACTCGACGTGGCCCTACCGACCTTGAAATCTCGCCTGCGCGATGCCGCGGTGCGCCTGACCCGCCACTACCTCACCGAGATCACCGGCAGCACGTCCGCCGAATCGGACCCGCTGCTGGCCACCCGGGTCACCGGAACCCTCTCGGCGTCGGGCGGTCAAACGGCCGCGTTTTCCGATGATATTGATGTCGATCTGCACGTGGGCCTCGGCAGCGAGCTGGCGACCCTGAATGCGCTACAGGCTCTGGATGACGACGACGCGGTAGCTGTCGAAGCCTGGATCAACCGCCAAGATCGCGACGTTGCCGCCCAACTACGGGCCCGCACCGCACTCTTCCAACGCATGCTGACCTGGGCGTTTCGTCGGGTCGCCGCCCATCCCCCGGCCCATCTGTTGGATTCGGTGCTAGAACAACTGCCCGAACAAAATGTGGGCATCGGGTTTATTGAAACCGTGGACGAGTACGAAGTCGAGGAAGACCCCGACCAGCAGCGCCGCAGTCGGGCGATGTTCATCGTCGTGGGCGCCGTATTGATTATCGCTGTGATTGTGGCCGTCATCTTTTTGAATACCGGTGACCAGCGCATCCGCAGCGCCGTCGATAATGCCCAAGACCGGACTAGTGTTTCGGCAACCATGGACGGGGCCTCGGTGACCGGCCACTTCTCCAACGACGAAGACGTCGCCTACCTGTCCTTTAGTGATGTACCTGAGCTGGCCGAAGATGAACGCTACCAGGTCTGGCTCTTTGAAGAGCCCGGTGGCTCGGTTGTTTCAGTCGGTACCTATACGGCCCAGCAGTTGGAAAACGGTGAGGTCCAGTTCCGCGGGGTGACCAATTATGAACTGTTGTGGATCACCGTCGAACCCGAAACCGGGTCTGAAACGCCATCCAGCACCGCTCTGGTCGAGATGTCGCTGCAGGACTAGCGCGTCCGGGTCAGCCGCGTACGGTTTCTCGGGCTAGAACCCGGCGAACGTGGTCTCGTCATTGACGGCAACCACGTGAAAGACTTCGGCGGCCCGCCCAGGCGTGGGATGACACTCTTGCATTGCGGTGCGCACGCGATGGTCCATGAATGCTGGATCCGGATGCTGCGAGGCATGCACGTGGAGCGCTTCGAGTTTGCGCTCGACATATTCGGTGACATCAATGGCGACGTTTGCTAATTCGCTGGGAGCGCCCATCATCCACAGCTGGCCGATGCGAAATGCCGGAAGGTGTGCCAATTGTGGGTAGGCAAATGGGTTTTCCACGGCCGGGTAGATCGCTCGCACTGTCGCTTCCCCAACCGCCAGATGGTCAGGGTGCGAGGCTTGTAAGCGTTGCCAATGGCGTTGCGGGTGCTGGGTGATGACGACGTCGGGCTGGACCTCACGCATCACCTGAACTAATTGCGCCATCAGTTCGTGAGTGGGTTCTACATAACCGTCGAGGTGTTTCAGATAGCGCACTTCCGAGACTCCGACGACGGCGGCTGCGGTGCGTTGTTCCTGCTCACGCCGGGCGATCATCGCTTCGCGCGAATGGTCCAGCTCAAATCCTCCCGCGTCGCCCGAGGTGACCAGACAATAAGTGACATCTACGCCCGCGTCGGTCAGGGCTGCGATGGTCGCGGCTGCTCCGAAGTCAATGTCATCCGGGTGCGCGGCAATGGCCAGCGCACGGGTGATGTTCGACTTTTTGACAAGGTCAGCAGCAAAGACAGGTTGGTTGAGCACGCCTTATAGTGTAGCCCTAGTTCATCGTGCCCAGCGTGACCGTTTCATGAAACTCTTCACCGTCTCGGAGCACGGTCAACTCCACTTCGGAACCCCCCGGATATTCACGCACGGTGGCCGATAGCGAGCCGGGATCGGTAACCGGTTGACCGTCGACGGCGGTAATCACGTCGTCGGACTGCAGCCGGGTGCCGGCGGCTGGACCGTCTTCAACGACCTCAACGACACGGGCCCCAGATGAGAGACTGCCTTGGCCCGTTGGCACGATGGTCACGCCGAGGACACCGTGGGAGGCTTCGCCGTTCTCAATGAGTTCTTGAGCGACGCGCTGAGCGTATTCCACGGGGATTGCAAAGCCCAGGCCAACGTTACCTTCAGTACGCGTAGCGATTGCCACATTGACGCCGATCAGCCGTCCTGCGCCGTCTACGAGAGCACCACCCGAGTTCCCGGGGTTGATTGCGGCGTCGGACTGAATGACGTTGAGATGAATCTGCCCCTGTGCTGCGGGCGGCTCGGTATTGTCGGGTAGCCGGAATTCAAAGGGGTTTTCTTCCTGCGGCGTGTCCTGTTCTTCTGGAACCGCTGACGAGGCAACCGAAATTGTGCGATCCAAATTCGAGATGATGCCCTCGGTTACGGTGCCTGATAATCCCAGCGGCGCACCGATGGCCACCGCTTGGTCGCCGACATTCATGTCCTGGGAATTACCCATCTCGATGGGCTGGAGGCCTTCTGCATCAATCTTCACCACGGCAAGGTCAGACATCGGATCAAGACCGACCACTTCGGCCTCGTACACTTCGCCATCGTGAGTCTGCACGAGCACACCGGCAGCAGCGGTTTGACCACCAAGGGTCACAACGTGCGTGTTCGTGAGGATATGGCCCTGTTCATCCAGGATCACTCCGGAACCGGAGCCCTCGGCTTGATCGCCCCCGACGGCAAGTGTTACAACCGACGGCGATGCCACTGCAGCCGCTTCGGTCGTGGGCGTGACGTTATCTGTGCGGTTGAGCTGGGGGGAATCGCGGATCTCGCTGGACGCGGCAGGTGAGCCGTCGTCGAGATAATGTGCCGTCAGTCCCCCGGCACCTCCACCGAGCACCGCGGCCAGTGCGACAGAGGTCAACAGGGCGGGCCAGCCGAAACGTTGTGGTGAGCGCTGGTGGTTAGCGGACGCTTCAGGTTCAGAGTGCGGTTGGAACGAGCGTTGAAACTGCGGTGGCGGCGGTGGAGCATCATTGCCCGACGGGACGGATGACGCGTCGCGCCGATCCGAGGGATTCGTGTGCTCAGGTTGCGGGGGCCAAGTCTCGTGCATTATCGTCCTTTCCTGTCAGGTCCATCTTGATACAGTTTTCTGGGTGTTTCCACCATGATTTCCTGACGATAGCTGAAGATTCCCTACACTCCGGAAGACGTGCGTATTGGGCCAAGATGCTCGGGATCCCCCGGTGGCGTTTCGTCAGCGGCTCAGCCGTCCGGAGCCCTGAGGAACCGGTTTTGGGAAAAGCAAAGACCCCCGAGAAATCTCGGGGGTCTTTGGCTATTCAGTTGCGGGGGCAGGATTTGAACCTGCGGCCTTCGGGTTATGAGCCCGACGAGCTACCGAACTGCTCCACCCCGCGGCGTCTTTCTCTACTGTACACACCGCGGAAATGGAATGCAAATCGGACGATCAGCTCATCGACCCCTATACCCCCTAGTCACTTGACTCTTCGGCCCCACTGTTAGCAGCGTCACCTTCAGGCTCAGCTGGGGCGTCGCCACCTTCGAGGGCCAGTGCGCGCTCTAAAGCGTCCTGGAGGTCGGCTTGGGCTTGGCCATAAGCTGCCCAGTCTCCATCAGCCATCGCGGTGTCAGAACGTTCCATTGCGTCACGAGCATCATTGAGCGCCTCGGTGAGTTGTTCCTCTGGCGAAGAGGCCATTGGCGGTTCGGCTTGACCGTCTTGTTCCGGCGCGCCTTCTGTCTGCTGCTCCTCAGGTGTTTCAGCACCGGATTCACCTTCGAAGACCTGGTCGAGAGATTCAGCCAAGGTGTCAGCAAAGCCGACCTTGTCACCGAATGCCACCAGAACCTTCCGCAGAACCGGATAGGAAGTCTCACCGGTCGAGCGAACGTAGACCGGCTGAACATAGAGGATACCGTTGGCCACCGGCAGCGTAATCATGTTGCCGTTGATCACATCGGAGGCACCCTGGCGCAACAGGTTCAGCTCACGGGACACCGTGTCATCAGAGTTGAAGTTGTTCTGCGCTTGTCCAGGACCAGGGGTCGTGGTCTGGCGCGGTAACTCCAGCATCTGCAACTGACCGTAAGTCTCGGCTTTCACGCCGTCCTCACCGGTTCCAGCGTCGCCGTTGGCTCCCAGGAAGCCGTAGAGCACGTTACGCGTTGCTGCACCCTCACGTTCCTGTGGAATATACGGGGTGGTCAGCTGAAAGGCCGGCTCTTCTTGACCTGGCATTTGCATGGTCATGTAGTACGGCGGAATCTTCACGCCTGCCTCAGAACCTGAGGTCGGATCATCAGGGATCGACCAGGCGTCGTTGGCTTCGTAGAAGTCACCTGGATCTTCCACGTGATAGGTCGCCAACTGCTCGCGCTGAACCTTGAACATATCCTGTGGGTACCGGACGTGATCCATGAGTTCAGCCGACATTTCGGAATATGGCTTGACCGTGTTGTCATAGACGTTCATCCACGCCTGCAGTAACGGGTCTTCTGGTTCCCACGCGTACAGGGTGACTTCACCGTTATAGGCATCGACGGTAGCTTTGACCGAGTTGCGAATGTAGTTGATCTGACCGGTCAAAACCAGGTTTGGATCCACGTTGAGCGCGTCGGTGGTGGCTGATTCTAATTGTGACTGGTCGGAGTATGGGAACGCATCAGAGGTTGTGTACCCATCGACGATCCATTTGACGCGGCCATCAACGATTGCCGGGTAGGTGTTGGTGTCGACCGACAGGTATGGCGCGACTTTTTCCACCCGGTCAACCGGGTCACGGTCAAACAGGATCTGCGACTGTGAGTTGACGTCTTGAGACAGGATCAGTTCAGTCGAACCGAATTTGATCGCATACGCCAGTTGGTTGAACAGGCTACCGACTGATGGGCCACCATCTTCAGAGAAGGTGTATGCGGTGTCCTGTTCGGAACCGGTTTCTTGCGGGCGGTCACGCTCGCGATCCGGTTGGCCTTCTTCTTTACCGACTACCGAGTACTCCGGTGAGCTTCGACCAAAGTAGATACGTGGTTCGTATTCTTCTTCAGAAGCCAACGAACCAGACGTTGGAATACCGGATAGCAGGAACGCTGGGCGACCCCCGCCACCGACCTCGGACGCGTCGGCTGCCACGATGCCGTACCCGTGGGTGTAAATGACGTGCTGGTTGACCCAGGAGTCATCGCCGGGTGGGTTGACTTCACGAGCGGCCAGAATCGTGTCACGGACTTCGCCGTCGATCTCATAACGGTCAACGTGCAGCGTTTCTGGGAAGGAATAGTACGGACGGAACTGCTGCAGCTGACCGAAGGTCTGGGACAGCAGGTTGGGGTCCATCAAACGGACATTGGCGGTGGTGGCAGAATCGCCACTGAGCGCTCCGCGTTCGGTTTCGGTTTCCCCGGCATACGGGGTGTATTCGACGTCGGCGACATCGTACCCTTCACGAGTGAATTTGATGTTGCGCTCGATGTATGGGGCTTCCATAGTCTGCTCGGTTGGCTCCACGCGGTATTGCTGGATCAAAAACGGGTAGATCGATCCGGCGATCAGCGCGGCCACGATGAACCCGGCCACACCGATAATTGACAACCGCCAACGGCCGTTGATCATCGTAGCGATGAACAGCCCGATGATCAGGATGGCGGCAATGGCCAGGATCGTCGACGTCGGAATGACGGCGTTGACATCCGTGTATAGCGCACCAGCCCAGTTGCCGGATTGATCATGCAGAGTTTGGTAGCGGTTGAGCCAGTAGCGACCACCCTGCAAGAGCATGTAGACCGATGCGAAGATCAAAATGTGGAAACGAGCGGCACGTTCTACGGTAATACCGGTGCCGTCTTCGATACGGATACCACCGTAGAGGTAGTGAACGATGACACCGGCAATACCGGCTACCAGCACTACTGAAGTCAAAAACGAAATGACAGTGCTCAGCAGTGGCAGGGTTGCCATATAGAAGGTCAAATCTAGGCCAAATTCTGGATCTTCCATGCCGTAAGGCACCTGGTTGAAGAACAACAGGACTTGTTCCCAACCATTCATCGCAGCAGTTCCGGCGAAGAAACCAATCAAAATTGGCGCACCGATGAAGACCAGACGGCGGATCGGCTCGAGCTGTTTTTGATACTGTTCGACGTTTTGCCGAAGCTGCCCGGCGAGGTTCCTGGGCCGGTGATTATATGCCAGGTGCAATGCCAGCCAGGTGATCACGGCCATGAGTACACCGGCGACGACAATAATATGGCCTTGGTGATGTGTTCGGTCCAGAAGACTTTCTGGTACCCCAGTTGGTTGAACCACAACACCTCGGTGTACACCATGGCGAACAACACGAACAGTACCACCAGCACACCAAGAATAATCAGGGTGAGCAGTAGTGCCCCAGGACGGCGAGAACCCGCACCCCCCGGTCGTGCCCTGTCGTCGTCTCCTGAGCCTCCGCTGCCTGACGAAAAACCAAATCCGCGGCTCGACCCGCCGGAATCGTCAGAGCCACCGGAGGGATCATCCGGGCGGCCAAATATGCCGCCGAATCCTTGTCCGAAACTCACGGTAGTTCCCTATCTGCGGGCTATGCCCGACTCGTTTGTTTACAATTAGTGAAATTCTATCGAACTGCCAGCTCACGAACAGGTGGGGTGTTCTACTTCACCTGCTGGCGCAGCCAGAATTTCAAGTGCCGTGTCCAGTGTATCGACACTGTAAACGGTCATGCCCTCTGGGACATGCGTTATTTCTGCACAGTTTCGTTCGGGTGCCAAAAAGATCGTGGCACCCGTCGAGCTCGCGGCGATCACTTTTTGTTGCACGCCACCAATTGGCCCAACGGTGCCATCCGGGTCGATCGTGCCGGTACCGGCAATGTGGCGACCATCAGTGACTGATGCTTCTGTCATCAGATCGATCAGTGCCAGCGTGAAGATCAATCCAGCCGAGGGTCCGCCCACGTCTTGTAAGTGGATCTCGACATCGATTGGGAATTCAAACTCCGAATCCAAAAACACCCCGATCTGGTAGGCCCCCTCCGCGCTTTGAGTCACCGGGATGGTGAAGGTCTGGTCTTCACCATGGCGCCGCACCCGCAGCTTGACCGGTTGTCCATTAGCTTCTTGGATCGTATTGACCAACTGCGCATGACCGGTAATCTCGGTGCCGTTGATGCTGATAATTTCGTCGTCCTGCTCTAGGAACTCTGCCGCCGGAGAATTTTCGGTGAAGTCTAAAGCGAATAAGCGTTGCTGGTAGTCCATGTCCAGATGTTCCAGGGCCGCAGCCACCGCCCAGGACTGCGAATCTGCCATCGCCTCGGCGTTCTGGGTCCGAACCTCCTCACCGGTGGTTTCAGGAGGATACAGTAATTCGGCCGGAGTAATCGCTGGATACGGCTGGGCTGCTTGGTAGAGCACGTCTACCAGCGTGGAGTTCGACGTTGGCGGACCGGAAACCGAAATCGTTGTCAGATCTAAGCGCCCCTCGGTCGGATAGGTTGGGACGCCGTCGATTTCGATCATCTCCATCGGCTTACCTTCAATATCGACCTGCTCTAGCGTGTCAAATGTTGGACCCGGTTTCTGGAGGGTGTAGGGAGTGGGGATGAATAATGCGGCCAACAGCAGAATGGCCAACACCCCTCCGACGCGTCTCGCCCGAGCCCGCAGTCTTGTTTGGACGTCCATATATCGCTTTCGTTCACAGATCGATTGAGTTTTCCTAGCCTATCTAGGGTAAGTTGAAACCAGCATTTTCTGGCATCGCGTTTCGTTAAAGGACCACAGTGGACTGGCTCGTCAAACTCAGCATGAAAAATCGTGCGTTCATCGCCCTGGTCACCATCGTCATCATGGTGCTGGGACTGATCTCTCTTAACATGCTACGGCGTGAGCTGATCCCACCGGTTGAATTACCTACGGTTGCCGTGACCGCGACGAACCCGGGAGCCTCCTCTGAACAGATGGCACAGCAGGTGGCCGAACCGATCGAACGCCAGCTGACCGCCGTCGATAATGTCACCTCGACTTCCTCAACGTCGAGCTCCAACTACTCGATGATCATGTTGGAGATGGAATACGGTTCCGATATTTTCCGTGCGGCCTCCCAAACCGACACCATTCTCAATACTCTGGAAGAACAACTGCCCGATGGCACCACGACCCGCACTTTGACCGGTGGTTCCGCCAGTATCCCTGCCATGGTCGTCAGCATGTCATCGGAGCTTTCACCCGGTGACTTGAATCAGCGTTTCGATCAATCCGCCCGTTCCGATCTGGAAAACATTTCGGGCATCGCCCAGGTTCAGTTATTCGGAGTCGAAGAAGAAATTGTTCGCATAGACCCCGACGACGATGCCCTAGCCGAACACGGCCTTGACCGCGCCGCGATCGTAGACGGCTTAGAAGACGCCGGCGTCGTCCTACCCGGTGGCAATATCACCGACGATGGTCAAACCCTGGACATATCTATTGGGCAGGCCTTTGACGACGTCGACGATCTCGCTGCGACTTTACTGGCAGTCGAAGATGACCAACCGGTCCAGCTGTCAGAAGTGGCAGACGTTGAACGTACCCAAGCCGAAGCCGAAACCGTCTCGCGGACCAACGGTAATGATTCGATCACCTTGTTGGTTCTCCCCTCACACGGCGCAAACTTCATTGAGCTTTCTGAAGCCGCCCACCGGGTTATGGACGAAGCTGCCACCCAAATGGGTTCGGGAACCGAGTTCACGGTGGTTTTCGATCAGGCCGAGTTCATCGAAGATGCCATTGCCGGTTTAGCCAATGAGGGCATGTGGGGCCTGATCTTGGCCGTACTGGTGATCTTCGTTTTCTTGCTGTCTATCCGGCCTACGATTATCACCGGTATCGCGATTCCACTGTCGGTACTGTTTGCCTTTGTGGGCATGTTAGCCACGGGTACCACTATGAATATGATGTCGCTGGCCGGACTGATGATCACCATCGGTCGTATGGTTGATGACTCGATCGTAGTCATTGAAAATATCATGCGGCACCTTCGCCAAGCACCACCGGGTGAGCCCAAGGCCAAAACGATTGCCCGCGCCACCGCTGAAGTTTCCGCCGCTGTGATCTCCTCGACCGTTGTCACGGTGATGGTCTTCGTCCCGATTCTGTTGGTCGAAGGGGTCGCCGGAGAGCTCTTTCGACCCTTCGCACTGACTGTTGTACTGGCGATGATCGGCTCAACGCTGATCGCTTTGACCATCGTCCCGGTCCTTGCTTATTGGTTCATGCGCAACCAGCGTATTCGCGGTGACGAAGCAGTCCCGATGGCTGATACCGATATTCGCGTCACCACCAACTGGTTGGCCCGCATCTACCGCCCCATCATCACCTGGACCATTAAATCTCGCACCACCCGATGGGTCACCGCCTTGGCTGCTCTCTTCGTGTTCGCGGGGTCACTTGCTCTGGTGCCTGCGTTGAAAGTCAATCTGCTGGGCGATACCGGGATGAACATGCACCAGGTGACATACACTGCTCCCCAGGGTTCTTCTCTGCAACGCACTTCAGAACTCGCCGAGGGCCTCGAAGAAGAATTGACCCAGATCGCACACGTCGAGACCGTGCAAACCGATATCGGCGGACAGGCCATGATGGGCGGAGCTGGCCCAAATCAGGCATCATTGACCGTCATCACTGACGCTACCGCCGACCAGGCCGAAGCTGAAACCAGTATTCAATCGGCATTAGAAAACTATTTCGACAAAAACCCCGACATCGGTGAATTCCAGATGGAAGCCGGTGGAGCACTGATGGGTTCGGATACCGTAGATGTTCGACTCGATGCACTGGATGATAACGACCTTGCTACTGCGAACGAAACCCTGACCGCCGCTTTCGAAGAGCTCGATGACGTCGCACGGGTGGAATCTGATTACGCAGCAGCTCAACCTTCCTTGGAGATTGTGCCGCTCGAAGATGAGATTGCCCAATACGGTATGACCGTGCCCGAAGCGATGGGGCTGATTGCGTCCCACACTACGGACTTCCCCGTCGCACAGGTCACCATCGACGACGCTGAACTCAATGTCCACCTGGAGTCGGCTGCTACCGTGGAAACCGTGGAAGATATTGAGAACTTGGATCTCTTTGGTATCCCATTGACGGATATTGCCGAAGTCAATCGTGTCAATATCGCACCTTCGGTTTCAACGATAGATGCGATCCGGACGGTCACCGTCTCGGTCACCCCGGCATCAACCGATAATGTCGGTGCGACCACCGCCGCCTTGACACAAGCCATTGACAACGCAGAGTTGCCCGAGGGTGTACAAACTGAATTGGCGGGTGTAGCCGAAGAGATTGATACGACATTCCAGCAGTTAGCCCTTGCCATGATAGCGGCCATCGTGTTGATCTACGTTGTATTGGTATGGCAGTTGAAATCCCTGGTGCAACCACTCATCCTGTTGGTTGCGATTCCCTTTGGTGCCACAGGTATGATCCTGGCACTATTAGTTACCGACACTCCGCTGGGCGCCACAACCCTGGTGGGTATGCTGATGCTCATTGGTATTGTCGTGACCAACTCGATTGTATTGATGGACTTGATCAATCAATATCGACGACGGGATGCGAACCTTGATCAGGCGATCATCGGCGGTGCACAGAACCGTGTTCGGCCGATCATTATGACGGCGGCCGCCACTATCGGTGCGATGATTCCACCCGCGCTCGGTCTAGCTGGTCAATCAAGTTTCGTATCCGCTCCGATGTCTATTGCGGTAATCGGTGGACTGTTCGCATCAACCCTGATTACCTTGGTCATCGTTCCGGTCTTGTATCGTATGACGGAAGGTACTGCGGAAACGTTGGCACAACGGCAAGCAAAACGTGAACAAGAAGCGTTAGAGGTTCACTCAGCGCAACGCTAACCGAGCCTATTTTTTCAACCCGTAGCTACAGTAACGTGGAGTGTTATGAGCAACCAAGGTCCAACAAATGGTGATGACCAAGATCCAATGGAAGAGATGTTCCGTCGTATGTTCGGCGGTAACGCTCCAGATCCAGAAGAAATCCAGCGGGCAATGCAGCAGTTCGGCGCATCCGGCATGCCCTTTGATCCATCGATGATGGATCCACAGATGATGCAAAACATCATGGCGCAGTTCCAATCCATGATGGCGTCCTCCGACGACGATGGGCCGGTGAAGTGGGATCTAGCAAAACAAACTGCCCGCCAATCTATCGCTGGGCAAGACCCCTCCGTAGGTTCGTTTGCTGCCAAGGAAATCGACGACGCCCTGCGATTAGCTGACGCTTGGCTCGATCAAACCACCACCATCGAGGCTGCTAATGTTCCGGTGGTAGCGTGGTCTCGCGCCGAGTGGGTCGAAGCGACCATGGACAACTGGCGCGAAATGACCGAACCGGTAGCTACCTCCTTATCTGAAGCCTTGACTAGATCGATCACAGAACAGCTTCCCGGACAACTTCCCGAGGAATTCCAAGCAGCCTTTGGCCAAATGCAGCCCATGATGAAGAACCTGGGCGGTTCCATGTTTGGCCTGCAGCTGGGGCAGGCAATCGGCGAGCTGGCTCAAGAGGTGCTCTCCGGTACTGACACCGGATTCCCTATCGCTGGCCAACGTCTGGCTATGGTGCCAGTGAACATTGAAGAATTTGGCGACGGGCTCTCGGTCGAAGCTGATCAGGTGCGCATCTACCTGGCGCTACGTGAGGCCGCTCGCATGCGACTATTTGCCAACTCGCCGTGGCTGGCTCGTGATCTTATGGCGATGGTGCAGCAATATGCAGCGGGCATCAGTATTGATGTTTCCGCAATTGAAGATGCGGTGCAAACACTTGACCCCATGGATCCCGAGTCGATGAATCAGATGTTTTCCGGTTCGATGTTTATCCCCGAGCCGGAAGGCGCTCAAAAAGCAGCGATTGAACAACTCGAGACACTATTAGCACTGATTGAGGGGTGGGTCGATGTGGTTGTTACAGAAGCTGCTAAACCCCTGGAGTCTGCTGAAGCTCTGCGAGAGATGATCAACCGTCGTCGTGCAGCGGGCGGTCCGGCCGAACACGCTTTTGGTTCGCTCGTCGGTTTAGATCTCCGACCGCGTCGGCTCCATGATGCAACGAAGCTTTGGACCATCATTCAAGAAGCCGAAGGCGTGCCATATCGAGACGCTATCTGGGAATCGCAGCTTCGCTTACCGACCGACGAAGACCTTGATGATCCCGAAGGATACATCACACGGCGCGAAACCGCGGATGAACAGTCTGCAAGTTTGGACGAGGATCTCAAGAAACTGCTTGAAGGCGGCTACGACGACGATCAATCGTAAGCGTTGGGGAACGACGCGCCCTCGCCGCGTTGTTGGGCAAATGCGACTCCATCCAGGAAGGCATCGGCTTCAGCCATTCTGGGGTAACGCCGGGTAAACGCCTGAAACTCTTGCCCGTGCCCGGAGTACTTTAGGTGCGCCAATTCATGGACTAGCACGCCATCGATGACCCACTGGGGCATACCGCGAAGCATAGTCGAAATGCGGATTGCCCCGGTGGTCGCGGTACAGGAACCCCACATGGTCGTTTGTCGATCCGACCAGACCACCGAGGTAGGGTGGACTTCTGCATTGAGCCAAACCCTGGCCAAGTGCACTGCACGGTCAAAAAGCTCTGGATTCGACTGGAACCGGTTGCTTCGTCGCTGACGGGCTTTGATCTTGTCAATCAAGCTCCGGGCCGAGGTGATAATCTCCGCGTCTTTCATGTTCATCGGCACCGACAGTTGAATCATCCCGTCGCGCACAGACGCTGAAATAGTCTTCCGCCTGCGGGACGACGCTATGAGTCGAACGGGCTCCCCGTCGATTTCCACTACTGATGCGATACGACCGCCTGACAACTGCTGGATATTTTCACGTATTAAAGTCGAAATAGTGTTCATGCCCTTCATGCTGCCGCACTGATGCGATCGTCGAACCACAGCAGCGGTTCGCTGTGGATATCACTGGTGCTCTGGGATTATTGTGGAAAACCCGTTCGTGAAAGTCCACCGGTGGCACATCATGGTAACACCCTGCAATGCTGAGGAGTCACCATGCAAATCAATCCTGGCTTATCGATCACCCATGTGTCAGAGAGCCACATTCAACTCGGTTCGGGTTTTCGCGCACTGGAGCTTACTGGGGTGACCCGGCCCGTCGCTGATTTCATTCATGAATTGCGTAGCGGAATCATCGATGGCAAAGAACTTGAGGTAGCCAAACAGTGTCAAGTTACGGAATTCGACTGCCACGTTCTGCTGACGAGGCTCCGTCCAGTCTTGGTTTCAACGCCGACGCCAGAGTTCTTTGTACGAAGCGAAGACCCAGACCATCGGGGTAGCTTGGCTCGTTTGCGATGCGTCACCCCGGTATTTGCGCGTGGGAAGCTACAAGGCTTGGCAGCACGTGACCGCCAAGAATTTCAAACTCAACGCTATGGGGCAGCTCTTCAGATTTTTGGTCTTGGTCGCACGGGTACCGCCCTGACACAAATATTGCGCGATTCCGGCATCGGCCATCTCAACGTTTGGGATTCCTCCAGAGTGACCTCAGCTGATACCGGCACTGGACTGACAGATAAAGATATCGGGCAAGTACGTTCTCTCGCCGTGGCTACGGTGAGCAATCCAAAGTATCAGCGACCGGCAGTACATCCCACTGGTTGGTTGAAACAACCAGAACTGGCGACGCTGGCCACGGTGCAGATCACTTTAGGGGCCGCCCATGTCGAAACGATCGACCAGGCCAAGAGGCAGCGACATCCATACCTAGCCGTCGTCATACGTGATGATGAAATCGATATTGGACCGTGGGTCCTCCCCCAGGCAACGGCTTGCCCGTTGTGTTTAGAAGATGCCAGTTCCTATGCCGTTCGTACCCAACGTGCCGCCGCGTTGCATAATAGCCGAGGCGGTATCGAGACGGTCGCTGGAGCGCACCTGGTCGCAGGACTTATTGCCACAGAGGTCCTAGCCATGGTTGATTCACAAGATTTACGTCACCAAATATCCAAAACCAAATATGGTCGCGTACCTGGGCTCCAACTCAATACTTTCACGCGAGTGCACCTCGCCAATGGTTGGGTTCAGACGTTTACCATTGAACCGCTACCTGGGTGTTGTATAGCGCTTCACGAACCCAGGATCGCTAATACGTCGGTGCCATAGCGTTCCAGTTTTTTGGGACCAATGCCCGGTAGTTGTCGAAGCTGTTGCAGGTCCGTGGGCATTTTTTCGGCAATCGCAACCAGTGTCGCATCGGTAAATATAACAAACGCTGGTACCTTGTCAGCGGTCGAAACGGTTTTGCGCCAGCTGACTAATTTATCGAAGACTTCCGGATCATACGTTGGTGGACAGTCCTGACAGCGACCGATTTTGCGTTCTGCGCCGGTGGATAGAACCGCTCCGCAGGTCCGACACTTTGCAACCTTCGTCCCTTTGGCACGTCTACCGCGCTGGGAAGAACCTTGTGAGGACTGCTGCACGGTGGTGGCCCGAATCGCCTGGAGAAATCGTGAAGGACGACGATTTGCCCGCCCTCCAGCGGATCGCGATAACGACCATGACAAATATAACCGAGTTTTTGCCCGAGTGATACCCACATAGAACAAGCGGCGTTCTTCATCGACGCTCTTGTCCTCCGTGGCAAAACTAATGGGCATAAGTCCCTCAGTCAGCCCGACAAGAAACACTGCGTCCCACTCCAATCCCTTGGCTGAGTGAATCGAAGCGAGCGTCACGCCATCCATGACCGGGGCATGCTGGTGGGAAGCACGTTCATCCAGTTCAGCAACCACCACATCTAACGTGACCTGGTCACCTCGTGCTTCAACAAGATCCTCGGCGAGGTTGACAATGGCATTGAGAGATTCCCACCGCTCACGCACTGCTCCAGACTGTTCTGGCGCCACGGGCGTATAGCCTAATGATGCCAGCACATCTTTAATGCGAGTGACGACATCACTTCCGGCGACCCCTTCAGCGGATTTGGCGGCCGCGCGTAGTTGCAAGATGCCGTCGCGAACTTCTCTACGGTTGAAGAACCGTTCCGCACCGCGCACCTGATACGAAACACCCGCATCGCTGAGCGCTTGTTCGAAAATTGCAGACTGGGCATTCGTACGAAACAAAATGGCAATATCCGAGCCTTTGTGGCCAGCGGACAATAGTTGTTGGATCTGCGCAGTAACCCATTCGGCTTCCGCTTGTTCATGGGTGCATTCCGCAAAAACTGGTGCCGCTCCGGACTCCCGTTGTGATATCAATTCCAAAGGCTCTGGCCATCGCGGCATGCCAGATCGGTGTGCTTTGGTCCGTTCAAGCAGCAGCCTATTGGCAAGATCGACGATCTGCGGCGTCGAACGATAATCTCGGATCAGTTTGATCTGAGTAGCATCAGGAAACTCTTGGCCGAAGTCCAGCAGATAGTCAGCCGTTGCCCCGGTAAACGAGTAGATGGTCTGGGAAGTATCTCCCACAACGCATAGATCATCTCGATCGCCCAGCCAGGCTTTAAGCAGCCGGTATTGTAGCGGTGAGACGTCCTGGAATTCGTCCACCAAGAAGATCCGGTACTGTTTACGGACTGTCGCGGCAATCCGAGGCTCGGATTCTAGAATGCCCACCATGATCAACAAGACATCTTCAAAATCGATCAATCCCCGATCAGATTTGAGGTCCTCGTAAGCTTGGAATAGTCGAGTCGTGGCAATGAGGTCCCAGCCAGCTGGCATTGTGCGCTGGGTAGCCTGCTGGTGATAGGTCTGCGGCGTGAGCATATTGAATTTTGCCCATTCAATTTCACCGGCGAGATCTCGAATCGTGGCTTTATCGGTGCTCATGCGCAACCGTTGGGCCGCCTCCATGATGAGGTGGGTTTTGTGTTCCACAAGTCGTGGCATATCCCCGCCCACAGCGTGTTGCCAGAAATACTGCAACTGACTGAGAGCGGCCGCGTGGAAGGTTCTGGCTTGAACACCGTGAGCACCGAGGTCGCGAAGTCGCGAGCGCATTTCCGCCGCAGCTCGTGCGGTAAACGTCACGGCAAGCACGTTATACGGGTTGTAGACGCCAGTGGCGACCCCATATGCAATTCGGTGAGTGATCGCTCGCGTTTTGCCGGTTCCGGCACCGGCAAGGATTCGTACTGGTCCGCGCAACGCGGTAGCTGCCTGACGTTGCTCGGCGTCTAAGCCAGCGAGGATTTCTTCTGGGTTCTGCAAATTAATTCTCTAAAGTTCTGGGTTGTGGCAATGGTCCACCGTACCAGTGACGTAGTAAATGGTGCGCAATTGAAGACGCACCGGGGATATACATTCGACCGTTTTCTACCTCGTCACGCAGTTCATCTCGGCTAAACCAGCGCACCTCAGCGATTTCTTCTTTATCAGCTGTGGCGTCGTCAGGTCGATCCGTGCGACCTAGGAAGCCTAACATCAGCGATTGCGGGAAGGGCCAGGGTTGTGACCCCATATATTTGACACCATCGACAACGACCTGGGATTCTTCATAGACTTCACGTTTTACCGCAGCTTCCAATGACTCCCCAGGTTCTACAAAGCCGGCTAATGCGGAATAGCGTTTATCACCCCAGGCTTTGTTATTGCCGAGTAAGGCCCGGTCGCTGGAGTCGGTGATGAGCATGATGACGGCTGGATCAGTTCGTGGGAAATGCTCGGAGCCATCTTGGGGGCACACCTGTACCCAACCAGAGGATTTATGTTGCGTTTTGGTACCGCATCGTGGGCAGTATTTATTGACCTTATGCCAGTTGGCGATGGCCACTGCGGACACAAAGATACCGACGTCGCGATCATCTAAGCCTGCTGCAATATCGAAGACTCCAAGCCAATCGATATAGTCGGGATGTTCGACACTCATGCCCCCCACCTGCGGGTCCTTCAAGCTTGGAGCCGCGGCTTTCGAGTCGGCAACCAGCAAAATAATTTCAACGTGTTCGGCAGCCGGTTCGACAAACTGACTATGTTGAGCCCGGTGATGGGCCGAACGACCCAGGTAGACCGCGCCTGCTGGTAGTTCACCTTGTGGTGCTGTCAGGACAATCTGACCTGCATAAACCGGAGCCGTCCGACCGTGCAACCACAGAATCCTGGTGTTGGGACGTTCCCAGAGTTGAGTCAATAAGGTTTCATCATCTCTCAGTTCAGTGCCGCGGTCGACATCGTCGCGGGCCAGGGGCAATCGTCCAAGATCGGGCAGCATATCCATAAAATCCAGCTTAGTCTGTGACCCGAGTTTTTCGACTCACCATTGCTGTGCTCACCAACCGGTTGCGATCACGCGTAAGGTAGATGTGATGAAACGTACCGCCATGGAACTTGCTGCACTGGCCTCGGCCGCCATGCCGGGGCTTGATATTGTCCAAGCCGCCGCGTCGCCTGACGATCCGCGTGCCTTTGACTCGGCCATAGTGACTGACACCGACAATAATCACTGGCGTGTGCGTGCACCACGGAACTCTCAGGCTGCCTTCCGCTTAGAAACTGAGATCCAAGTGTTGTCGGGTTTTACCCCGGCGATCAGAGCTCACCTACCATTTCGCGTTCCGTCCGTCGCTGGCGCTGTGCAAATTGATGGGCTACGAACCTTCATCTATCACCAGATGCCGGGCGAGCCCGTCGATCTCGGCACCATCACGCATGCAGAGACCCAAACCATTGATGATATTGGCAGAATCATTGCTGCGATTCACAAACTGCCCAGCGCAGTGGTCGAAACCGCAGATCTGCCCGCCTATGGTGCTGAGCAATCCCGAGCCCGGCTGCTATCTGAGCTCGACCAAATGGCACTGACTGGTAAAGTGCCAGCCGATCTGTTGCGTCGTTGGGAAAATGCTTTTGAAGAACGCCAGATGTGGACCTTTATCCCTCGGGTGGTCCACGGGGATTTTGATGAAACCTCACTGCTGATCGATCGCAACCGGGCGGTAGGAGTGACAGCATGGACCGACCTGCACATCGGTGATCCAGCACGAGATTTCATGTGGCTAGCCTCTACAGGATCCATCGAATTTCGGGATGCCGTCATTTCGGCCTATCACCGACACATGGACTTGCCCGCAGATCAGGTAGATCTGCACCTGATGCGCCGCGCCGCGCTAGCTGCTGAGTTCTCGTTGGGTAAATACCTCATGTCTGGTATTCATGCTTCCGATAAAGACGTCATTGCCGAAGCCCAGTCAATGCTGCGGGATTTGTCTGCGGACGTTGACTACACGGGTGGGCACGATATTGGTCAGCAGTTCTGGGAGCCTGTGGCCCCACCCGAACCACTCGTCGGTAATGATGAGCGTGACGCTGAGGCTGAGGCCGAACCAGCTGTCTGGTCTGAGTACGAGCCAGCCGAAAATGCAACGCAAAAAGACTTTGACGATGACACCGAAACGGCTCAGGCTCAGCTCACCGTCGAGCCAGATGCAACGCAAGACACAGAGTCTGCTAGCACGGAAATTCCAGAAGAATCCGCAGAGACTGTCTCGGGACCCGATCAGCCGGACGATGCTGTCGAACACACGCCACAGACGGCGCGCGAGGATAGTGGTGCAGAACTGATTGTGCATTCACTATCAGAAGATGACCAAATCATCCGTCACGATGTTCCCCAGCCAGCAGCCGAAGATGAAGACACCCAACCTATATCGTGGAAAGTGGTGCAAGAAAACCTGCGCCGGGACTAGTTCCCAGAGGACTCGTCGCCAAATGCTGCGGCCAGCAGTTTTTCGAGTTGTTGTGCGGTAGCGAAATCTTGCGGGGTTTTTTCAATCCCGTGAGCTAAGTACACGAATTTTCCGGTGATGTTCTCCAACGGGATACCGTGAAGACGTGACCAGGCGAGACGGTAGATCGCTAGCTGCAGACTCCGATGTGGCATCTCTGCATCGCTGGGGACTCGACCGGTTTTCCAATCCACCAGTTCCCATCTAGCTTCGGGATCAAACGCTATATTCGGGTCTCCCCCGCTACGAAACACCGCGTCAATACGACCGCGAAGCGTGAGCCCCGCAACCGAAGTTTCTACTGCGGCTTCGATCATGACCGGAGTTTTCTCAGCCCAATCCGAGGCTTCGAATTTTTCTCGAAGCTCCGCTAGCCCGGTGACTTCATCCCACTCGGCATCCACTAAGACTTCGGTGTCTTCAATATCTAGCATCGGGGTCATCCCGGGCCGGTTTTTGGTGTAGAAGTGTTCGATCCACTCGTGAACTAGTGTGCCTTCGCGTGCTGCTGCTGTGGGACGCTGTGGCATCGGTCGCCGGATCTGACGTGCGACGGCATCCGGGTTCTGTGCTAGCTCTACAAAACGGCTCGTGGAGATGTGTTCGGGCATCGGTACGTCATGGTTGACTGGCATATTGGCTCGATCCAATACCCAGTCGATGCGTTGAGCGAGGTCGGCGTCGAGCTCAATCGGTGTGGTTGAGGCGCGACGAACGCGCCGGGCCGCACCTGTCAGCGCTTCCCTACGCGGATGACTCCGACGCACCTGTACAGAGTCTGGGCGTGGTTCGGGCAGTCTGCCATCGCTGCGGGCTTCGACCTGATAATGCACCGGTCCATCCAGCGGATCATACGGCCACTGTGCGACAAGTGCCTTCGCCCGGCGCGGGTTTTCTTCAGGGAACTCCTCGGCCCAATGAGCTTTCTGATCGAGCCCGTAATGCTCATCGTAGGCGACCATTTCTTCCAAGAAGATCGACTTTGCTTGTGGTCGACTCGAGGTGCCTTCCCAATAAGAACCTGAGACCCACAGCAGGTCTTTGGCGCGAGTGAAGGCCACATACGCAAGACGGCGGGCCTCTTCCAATTCATGGAGCTGAACCTTTTGTTTAAGGCTCAGTACCTCACGCCCGTGCGTCTCCGACAGTTCTTCAGCCATCTTGGCTGTGAGCGTGTCGACCCCCGACAGTCCCGCCCACTCGCGGCGGTCAGCTGCCATCTCGTGATCCCACGACGGCAGGGTCGCACAGTCGCCCCGCAGAGGCCACGGTAGATCCCCGCGGCTAGTGCTGGTCCATAAATCGACTTTCGTCCCGGGGAACGTATTTTGTGTCAGCCCCGGCACGAAGACCGCATCCCACTCCAGGCCTTTTGAAGCGTGCATGGTCATGATCTGAACTGCACCGGGTTTAGGTTGTTCCGGTGGCATGTCAAGACCGTCCTCCTCATCAGCGGCAGTTTCAAGCCACGTCAGAAATGTGATGAGGTCCAGGGTACGAGTCTGATCTGCAGAAGCTTGGAAGCTTTCGGCGATGCGCAGGAATTCATCAAGGTATCGGCGTGCATCTACCGAATGGTTTCCGGGGCGCACACCGACTTCAACTCCCAGCCCGGTGATGTTTTCGATGTGCCGGATGAGCGTCGGGATTGGCAAATGGATTTGACGCATCAGGTCGCTGATGAAGTCTCGGAGAGCATGAAGTCGTTGGAATCCGGCGTCGCTGAAAGTCTGGCCTTTGCTACTGACCCAATTTTCTTTCGGCAAGCGCAAGAGTGCACTGACCATGGAGGGGTGATCGATATCTTCCAGTGCCGAGGTGTCGGCGTCCAGCGGGTCGTTGCGCGTTTGGTATTCCAAAGTGCGAGCGAACTGGTTGAGGCCCCAGAGATCCTCGGGGCCGATGCGCCAGCGAGCATTGGTTAGCAAGCGCAGCAAACCATCTGATTCCTGTGGTTCAGCTAAGACTTTGAGAATCGCAACAATTTCGATGACTTCAGGAATCGTCAACAGCCCCGCTAGACCCACCACTTCATAGGAAATGCCGCGGGCTTCGAGTGCTTCGATCAGAGGATCGAACTGTTTCTTTGTCCGGCATAAGATTGCTGCCGTGGTGGTGCCATCTGCCACACCGAGGTCTTGGATGCGTTCGGCTAGGTGGCTGGCTTCTTCATCTGCTGAGTCGAACCAGTTCAGTTCTACTGTGCCAGACCCTGCGCCGGGCCGGGCCTGCAGTTCGGGAATTACATGCCCGGAATCGGCTTGGTCACGCAACGGTTGGGCTACGTGGTTGGCCATGTCCAGGATGCCGCGACTATTACGCCACGCCGTGGTCAACACCAGTTGTTGGGCACCAAATTCTTCAACGAATGAAAAAAGCTGTCCGGCGGATGCTCCCCGGAAGCCGTATATCGACTGGTTGGGGTCGCCGACCGCCGTTACCGAGTGTGGCGACTGTGTTCCGTCGCCACGACCATAGAGATAGGAGAACAACTTCAGTTGGGCGTGCGAGGTGTCTTGGAACTCATCGAGCAGCACGATTTTATATTTTTCACGCTCGATGGCTCGCACTTCGGGAAGCTGCGTGGCGATCAGGGCGGCATAGCGCACTAGGTCGCCATAGTCCATGACGTTGTTAGCCTTTTTGAGCTCGAGGTAATCCGCGACCATATCAGCGATTTTGCTTCGGAGTTTCAGACTCGTGAAGATCGAGTTGGTGTTCGCCGTGGGTTTACCTTCGGGGAGGCCCTGCCCGAAGGTAAACATTTCAGCCAGTGCATCTTTCACTCGGGCTGGTTCTACCAGATGTTCGGCACAGTCACCGGCAAGTTTGGACACAGCTTTAATTGTCGAGGACAGCGGCCTATCGCGCACGCCGTCGGCGATACTGGCGGCTAGATCTTCCGACTCGACATCGGAGACGTCGATATCGGCATCGTGTTCGCGCACCACTTCGGTGATGAACTGGTGGGTCTCTGCTCCGCCGATCAACCGCGAATCTGGTTCGACCCCGATGCGCAGTCCGTGATCAGCGACCAACATATTGGCATAGGAGTGATACGTGGTGACGGTGGCCTGACCGATATCGGTGGTGTCGAAGTCCAGTTCGATATCTTCGCGAGCAGCAAGCCGCTCAATGGCTGTGTTGATTCGGGTTTCAAGTTCCCCCGCAGCTTTACGGGTGAAGGTCACGCCCAAAACTTCTTCGGGCCGGACATAACCATTGGCGATGAGCCAGATGACCCGGTCGGTCATGGTGTGGGTCTTGCCCGAACCAGCGCCAGCGACCACCAGGAGAGGATCAGGTCCCGCTTCGATAATCGCGGTTTGTTCATCCGTTGGGTACAGGCGAGTGGCCGCGGGCTTGTGGTCTTCGAGCAGGTCGGTCAGCTCGCGTGCGGTATAGCGCGGTGCATGTCCCCACGTTAGATCAGCCATTCGGTTACCTGTTGTCCTTCCTTACAGATGGGGCACAGTGCGGTCAGGTTGCATTCGTCAGCATCATGCACGGTGTAAAAATACGGGCCTTGGACCCAGCGGGCCGCATCGGCGATGTCTTGCTCTGCCCAGGTTATGCCCTCATCAAGCGGAGCCTGAGGTTGGATGTTTACTGACTTATTCGTCGTTCCGAGTTGCACCAACGCCGCACCAGCTGGTTGGCGGCTTGGCACAAGATCTTTAAGAGCGCCGGCTTTCACCATGGCCTGATAGACGCCCAACTGTGGCAGTCGGGCCAAGCGAGCACCGGTGACCTGGGTGGCACCGGTTTTGAGGTCCACCACATAGGCCCGCCCGTCGGCATCCATTTCGACTCGGTCCATAATACCGTTGAGTTGCACTTTTACTTCGTCAAAATCCAGCTCAACCGTCACCCGGTATTCAGTCGCAACGAGCTGGCGTGGGCCGAATGTTTCAGCGGTCTTACCCCGACCGGTCTGATAGCCTGCCCGCATACCTGAGACGTACTCGTAGTAATACTCCAGGGTACGTTTGGCCTTGGCATAAAGGGCATCATATTCCCACCCGGGTTCGATACCGGCCTCGGCGGCCAGCACCGGAAACTTTTCTTTGAGCTCTGTGAACATCTCCCCCACGTCGGCGTCGGGGAATTTTTCAGCAATCGCGTGGATAAAGGTTCCAGTTGCAGCGGCTGGGTGGGTTCCGGCCGTCGAGATTTGATAAATGAACCACTGCAGTGGTGATTCAACGGCTGTTTCCACCGTCGATGGGGATAACCGGACTCGATTGGGTACCCCGTGTTCATCGATCCCGTGGATCGGAGACGTCGTTGATAAATCAACTAATCCCCACCAGTGGTCTGGTTCCGCAGGCGCGATCCCCCCGTCGGCGAGTACTGCGAGCGCACTGGCGGCTTGGTTGGCTTGGGTGTGTAAAGCTTCGACTTCGGTAGAGTCAGCGGCTTGTAGAAGTTTTCGTTCGGTTTCTTCTAGCGTGCGGCGCAGGTGGATGACTAGGCCATCGGCCGTCAGTGGCGTAGCGACCGTTGTGTAGGGGCGTGCGGGTTCGTCATCCGTGGGTTTCCAGGGAGCAAGGCGTTCGATAAACATTGAGGGTTGATGATCTGCGTCAGCCACGGCGGTACCGATCAGACGACGGCGAGCCCGCGAAATCGCGGCGGCAAAGGTGCGCAATTCATCGTGGCGCACCTGAGCGATGCGTTCGTTGATGGGTTGTTGTCCGGCAGTGCCGGTGACTTCTTCGACGAGTTCTTGGGTGTGTAACAGCTGACCGCGCAATCGGGTGTTTGGCCAGACGCCTTCTTGAACTCCCACCACAAAAACCGTGTCCCAGTCGCGTCCGGCGGCGGTCGTGGGGGTCAGGACCGAGACTCCGGCCTGTCCTGCACGTGCCGAGAGAGTATCCATCGGCAGGTCTTGTTCTGCTAGGTATTGGGTGAAACCAAGTGCTGTTTGGCCGGGGAATTGCACAACGTAGCGTTCTGCCGCTTCAAAAAGCGCAACCACAGTATCGAGGTCACGGTTGGCACGAACCGATGCATTTGGATCATCGGATAAGGCCTGTTGTTCCCACACGTTGCCGACGTCTGGCAAGGCAATTTCCCAGCCTGCCCACAACACCATTTCAGCCGAAGCCTGTTCTTCGATGGTGGCTTTCACCATCGCGGCGAGCATGCGCCCGATCCGTATAGCCCCTGCAGCATATCGAGGCAGCCGCCGATCCGTATCCAAGCCCAGGAGTTCAGGTGCCCCACCAGGGTTCGACACCAAGAGGTCAAGTAGATGTGTGGAGTCTCGAGTGCCAGAAGCATCGCGTTCTACTGCCAATAGCCGACGGCGCAGATTGCGAAGCTCTAATGGTGTGGAGTTTCCGTAGCGTCCGGTGATCAACCAGTGTAAGTCCGCTGGGTCTAAGCCGGTGGCTGTTTCGGCTCCGCCATGGGCAACCGCATCGGCCGCAGCGGTCAGCACCAGCAATGGTGCAGCGGCCGGCTGCTGATTGAGCATCACTTCTGAAATAGACCGCACAACCGGGATCGTTTCTGTCTCTAGTGCGGTAGCAACTTCAGCAACTTTGGCCGAGGTACGCGCCAAAACTGCCATGTCTTCGAATTCGACCCCGTGTCGGTGATGCAGTTCGAGTATTTGCTGGACGATAAATAGGTGCTCTTGGACCGGTGAGGCCAATCGGTGCACGGCCACCACGTCGTCATGGTCTGCGGCACTGAGATTGGAGCGCGCATCTGGCAGACCACCGATGGCCGGAATACGTCCCACTGTCCGCTGATAGGCTCCATGCAACTCAGTGCCGAGACGATATCCGGTGTCTAATGTCACGGTAGTTGCATCCGGGGCTAATATCTCGGGCCAGTTCACTAAGGCTTGCGGGCGAGCACCACGGAATCCTTGGACGGTGGTGTCTGGGTTCAGGGTGATGACAATATCGCGGTTTGACCCGATGAGTTGGACGAGCCGGTGGATGGCGGGGGTTGCGTCTTGGAAGTCGTCGATGATGATGTGTTTGATGCGCTGTGTTTCTGCGGCCGCAAAATCTGGGTTGGCTTCCCACAGTTTGACCGCAGCAGTGATCAGGCCTGAGGGATCATAGGCATCAGCACCCGATAGATCGAGCACATCGCGGTAGTCCTGCAAGATAGTTGCAGCCGCAACCCATTCGGTTCGACCGTTCGTTCTACCGAGAATTTGAAGATCACCGGGTTCGATACCGTATTCAGCGCAACGGTCGATCAGTTCGCGCAATTCGTGACGCAATCCCCGTAAACCTACCGCCTGCTTCAGGCTTTCAGGCCATTCCATGGTCAACTGCGGATCAGTCACATAGCCCTCGATCAGTTCAGCAATCAACCGGTCCTGTTCAGCACCGGCCAGAAGGCGTGGCGTAGCGCCTTCTGCTTCTCGGATCCGATGGATGAGGTCAAAGGCATAGGAAGAAAAAGACCGGACGGGAGTCTCTGCGCGAGAATCAACCGATTCATGATTCAAACGCGCTGTGAGGTAGTCGCGCAGCTGCGCTGCACCGGTTCGAGTATTAGTTAAAAACAATACCTCGTTGGTGGCCACACCTGCGGTGATCTTAGCAACCGCATATTCCACCGCAGTGGTCGTTTTTCCAGTGCCGGGGCCACCCAAGACCAGCATCGGACCGTGTCCGGTCGGCTGGTGGACTACCCTTTGCTGGTGGGCATCTAGAACAGGAGCAGGACGATAGAGGTTTCTAGGCCGAAGCAGTCGCGGAGTTGACACCATAACTTCCATTGAACCACTTTTACCGACAGCGGGTGACAACTTCTCCACAGACCGGTTGACAATCCCCAGGCAGTTTAGTTCTGACGTGGCAGCAGGTATTTTGGAAACATGACGACTGCGGCAAGCGTACTGACAATCCCCGGGCCTGATGAACCCTGGCACACGGGGACGTTGCTAGGGTTTGATTTAGAAACCACTGGCAAGAACCCCCATACCGCGCGCACCGTCACGGCTTCTCTGGTGCTACTCGACCCGGAGGGCACCGTGCGAGCTCATGCCGAGTGGCTCGTAGATCCCGGTGTGGAAATTCCCGCAGAAGCTGCCGCTGTCCATGGAATCAGCACCGAATATGCCCGGGAATACGGAATGGACGCGACCACGGGAGTTAGCGAAATCGTCGCAACGCTCACCGACTTTATGTATCACCGCGTTCCAATTATCGCCTATAACGGCGTGTATGACTTCACGGTCCTCAGCGCGGAAATGGGGCGACGTAACATGGGAGATTTCGCAGTGGCAGGGGTTGTCGATCCCTATGTCTTAGATAAGCATGTTGATACCTTCCGGAAAGGCAAACGCACCCTGGAAGCAGTATGCGAGCTGTACGATGTCACGCTTGATCAGGCCCACACCTCCTTGGCAGATTCGGTAGCTGCTGTCCAAGTGGCTCAGGCTCTGGTCGCGAAATTCCCCAGTCATTTCGATGTCCCCTTAGAGACCATTTTCAACCAGCAGATCCGTTGGAAAGCGGCTCAAGCGGCCAGCTTCGAGCAATTCTTGCGCCGAAAGAACCCGGGAGCTACGGTGTCCCGGGAGTGGCCCGTCGAAAAACTTTCGGTACCAGACTCAGTCGGTTAAAACCCCTCGACAATGCGCAGACTCAAGAAAGTACACGATACCTATCGTTATGGGTAGATGACAGATCTAGGACGAGTTCCTTTCGGTTCTGCCCTACCCGAGGTCACCAGACGTTACAATTTGTTCATTGTGTCGTAAACTTCGAGATGTGAGTCACAGCGCTTTCAAGTAATGTGACTCATACTTTGCGTTGAAATAACAACCTCGCGCAACATCAACTGCTTGCATTTAACCTTGAACGGAGATCCCGGATGCAACCCAAACGGATACTCAAATACGTTGGAGCACTTTCAGTCGCAGCCCTTGCTTTTACTGCATGTGGCGGCGGAGATGACGCCGCTGGCGGTAGCGCCGACGGAGAGATGGTCATCAATGCTCATGGCACTGAACCACAAAACCCACTGGTCCCGACCAACACGAACGAAGTCGGCGGTGGACACATTGTCGATGCTATCTTTGCTGGTCTCGTGTCATACGCGACCGATGGTTCGACTGAAATGGAAGTCGCCGAATCGATCGAATCCGAAGACAACTTGACCTGGACCATCAAGCTCAAAGACGGCTGGACTTTCTCAGATGGCACCCCGGTCACAGCGAACTCGTTCGTTGATGCCTGGAACTATGGCGCCAATCCAGATAATGCCCAGCTGAACGCGTACTTCTTCAACCCTATCGAAGGAACAGACGAAGAAGGCAACAGCACCGATGGCGAAACCCTATCCGGTCTTGAGGTCGTCGATGACCTGACCTTTGAAGTGACGTTGAAGGAACCAGCATCTGACTTCCCAGATCGTCTGGGGTACTCCGCATACTTCCCACTGCCAGAAGTTGCATTCGAAGATATGGAAGCTTTTGGCGAGAAACCGGTTTCCAACGGCCCATACGTTCTGGAGGAATGGAACCACGACGTGGAAGCCGTCCTATCAACTAATCCTGATTATGAGGGGAACCGCACGCCGCAAAACGACGGTCTGATTTTCAAGTTCTACACCGATCCTGATGCGGCATACACCGATGTCCAGTCGGGCGTGGTGGATGTTATGGATCAGGTCCCACCGTCTGCGATTTCCACCTTCCAAGATGATGACAGCATCCAGGCTTTCGCTGAGCCGGGTTCGGTCAATGGCACCATCACCATTCCTAGTCGCCTCGAGCACTTCGGTGATGATGAAGAGGGACAGCTGCGGCGTCAAGCCATTTCCAAGGCGATCGACCGCGAGGCCGTCACGTCAACCATTTTCGATGACACGTACACTCCAGCGACCGATTTCTCCAGTCCGTTGATGCCGGACTTCACGGAGGACGTCGAAGGCGCGGATGTGCTGGAATTCGATGCTGATGAAGCTAAAGAGCTCTGGGCACAAGCCGATGAGATCAACGAGTTCACCGGCAGCTTCGAGCTGTCCTACAACGCTGACGGCGCTGGAAACCGCGAATGGGTCGAAGCAGTCACCAACCAGATTCGCGAAAACCTCGAAATCGAGGCCGAACCCAACGCGTTTGCAGCGTTTGCTGAATTCCGTGAACTGATCACGAACCGCGAGTTGGATACCGCATTCCGTACCGGTTGGCAGCCAGACTACCCATCGGTTTACAACTACATTGCACCGACCTTCGGCACCGGAGCTGGTGCTAACGACGGCGACTACTCAAACCCAGATTTCGACCAGGCGCTACGCGAAGCCGCTGCGGCCGAAGATGACGCAACACGAGCAGAGCACCTGGCAGACGCCCAGGCTATCCTGATGGAAGATCTGCCTGCGATTCCACTCTGGAACCGTGACGCGATCGCCATCGCGGCGCAAGGAGTTGAAGGTGTACAGGTCAACTGGCAGAATCAGCCAGAGTACTACCTTGTCACTAAATAACTCAATAGTCACACCATAATTTACGACGATTGAATCATGACTGTGACCGCCGAGAACCTCGGCGGTCACAGTCATGTTCATCCAACTTCTAGGTCGCGTCACTCACGAGGTGGCATGACAAAAATTCGAGGTATAGCATGTGGCGTTACATCGTCCGCCGACTGCTCCAGACCATCCCGGTCATCCTGGGAGCCACACTGCTCATCTATGCGCTAGTGTTCCTCCAGCCGGGAGACCCCATTGTGGCTCTCTTTGGCGAAAAGCCGGTCTCAGAAGCAGCAAGAGCGCAACTTGAAGCTCAATACAATCTTGATAAACCTTTCATCGTCCAGTGGCTTCTCTTCCTCAAAGGTGCCCTGGTTGGCGATTTTGGAACCTCCTACTCGGGTCAGCCCGTCTCCGATCTCATTGCACGGTCTCTACCGGTCACTTTCCAGTTAGCTTTCATGGCGATGATCATCGAAGCCATCCTGGGGGTCGTCGCTGGTTTTTATGCCGGCCTGCGCCGCGGTCATATCTTTGATTCGACGATGTTGGTCGTGTCTCTGGTCGTCATCGCGATTCCGATTTTCGTCCTCGGCTTCGCACTCCAACTCATTTTCGGGGTGCAACTGCAATGGGTTCCACCAACGGTAGGTTCAGCAACGACCTTCACCAACTTGCTGCTGCCAGCAGTGGTCTTGGGGTTGGTTTCGTTTGCCTACGTTTTGCGTTTGACGCGCACATCCGTCATTGAAAACCTCACTGCAGATCACGTCCGCACGGCCCGTGCACACGGTGTGCCCGACGGAGTCGTGAACCGCCGCCATGTGCTGCGTAACTCTCTGATCCCCGTCGTAACCTTCTTGGGCGCTGATCTCGGCGCGCTCATGGCTGGCGCCGTCGTCACCGAGGGAATTTTCAACATCAACGGCATCGGCAACTTGGCCTATCAGGCTATTTTGCGAGGCGAAAACCCCACGGTCGTATCCGTGGTCACGATTATGGTTCTCATCTACGTGGTCGCCAGCCTGTTAGTTGACCTGCTCTACGCTGCTTTAGATCCGAGGATTCGATATGCATAACCACACGCCACAACCTGGACAAGAACGCTTCGTGGCCCCGGCCATTGACACTGAGCTACCCACAGCCGTCGACGTGGACACCTCGCATCCGCCAGAAAGCCAGTGGAAACAAGCGTGGAAATCGTTGCGTAGCAACTGGATCTTCTGGTTTTCGGCCATCTTATTACTGCTGGTGCTTGTTGTCGTCTGTTTTCCTACCCTGTTTACTTCCGTCGACCCGCGCTCAGCGGATTTATCCAATAGCCTGGGCAAACCACAACCTGGTCATATCTTCGGGTTTGATCGCCAAGGGTATGACGTGTTTGCACGGACCATTCACGGCGCGCGAGCCTCGGTGATCATCGGATTGTTGACCACCCTCATCGTGACCATCGTTGGACTGCTCACCGGCGCTATTGCTGGATTCTTCGGAGGTTGGGTCGACACGATTATCTCCCGTGCGGCTGACATATTCTTTGCGATCCCGCTCCTGTTGGCAGCAATCGTTGGACTGTCGGCGCTGAATAATGTGTGGCCTAACCGAGGGTATTGGGGCGGTGTGAGCGCCGTAGTTATCGCCCTGGCTGTCTTCGGTTGGCCCCAAATCACTCGTATCGCACGCGGGGCTGTCATGGAAATTAAAAACCTGGAATTCGTTGATGCCGCGCGCTCACTGGGTGCATCCAAGTGGCGTAACTTGTTTACCCACATCATTCCCAACGCTCTGCCACCGGTCATTGTGACCGCCACAGTGTCGCTGGGCGTGTACATCGTTGCAGAAGCGACCTTGTCGTTCCTGGGGATTGGCCTTCCACCATCGGTGGTGTCATGGGGTAACGATATTGCTGCCGCCCAGCCGCAGGTACGTTCCGGCGATAACTTGCACGTGCTGTTCTTCCCTGCCGGTGCGCTCGCAATGACGGTGCTGAGCTTCATGTTGCTGGGTGACGCCGTCCGCGATGCACTGGATCCGAAAGCGAGAAAATAAATGACACAACCACTGTTAGAAGTCAGCGACCTACACATCGATTTCAGTGTTGATAAACGCAGCGTCAACGCCGTTCGTGGTCTGAATATGACCATTTATCCGGGCCAGACGGTCGCCATCGTTGGTGAGTCCGGGTCCGGAAAGTCCACGACCGCTCATGCGATCATCGACCTGCTACCCGGTACCGGGAAGGTGACCCAAGGATCCATTCGATACGAAGGCACCGACCTGGTGAAGCTACCAGCACGCAAACGCCGTGGCTACCGTGGCTCACATATCGGTCTGGTTCCTCAGGACCCGCTGTCGAACCTGAACCCCCTGTATAAAGTTGGCGCTCAGATCCGTGAGGTTCTAGAGGTCAATAATGTGGCCAAAGGCAAAGCTGCAGACGCCCGGGTCGTCGAGCTGCTAGAAGAGGCCGGACTACCCGATGCAAAACGTCGCGCACAGCAGTACCCCCATGAGTTCTCCGGTGGTATGCGTCAGCGCGCATTGATCGCCGCTGGACTGGCAGCCCGGCCAAAATTACTCATTGCTGACGAACCGACCTCCGCACTCGATGTAACAGTCCAAAAACAGATCCTGGACCATCTTGATGACCTGACATCCGAACTCGGGGTCGCGGTCTTGCTGATTACACACGACCTGGGATTGGCCGCCGAGCGTGCCGACCACCTCGTGGTGATGTACAAGGGCGAAGTTGTCGAATCGGGCCCCGCGCTTGCGATTCTGCAGGATCCACAACACCCGTATTCCAAACGGTTGATTAATGCCGCGCCGTCTTTGCAATCAGAACGTGTGTCAGCGCAGGAACGCACAGCGATACGTCGAGCTGCTCAGGAACACGTGAGCGAAGAGACCGAAGTCGATGTGGAAACCCCGGCCATGCAGATCCAAAGCCTGACCAAGGTGTTCAAACTGCCGGGTAAAGGGTTTTCCAAAACCGATCTGATTGCAGCCCAACAGGTCAGTTTCGACCTAGCACGGGGTACGACAACCGCCTTAGTTGGCGAATCGGGCTCCGGAAAATCCACCGTGGCACGCATGGTCCTCGGGCTGGAAACCCCCACGGAAGGTCACGTGTATTTCGATGGTGTGGATATTTCCACGATCACGTCACGAGATCAGCAGCTGAAATTCCGACGTCGTATTCAACCGGTCTTCCAGAACCCGTATGCCTCCTTGGACCCGATGTTTTCAATCTATGAGGCCATCGAAGAACCGCTTGTGGTGCATCAGGTGGGATCTAAGACTGAGCGTGAAGAGCGAGTTCGCACGCTACTCGATCAGGTCTCCTTACCGCACACGGTTATGAACCGGTATCCCAATGAGCTCTCCGGCGGTCAGCGGCAACGCGTTGCCATTGCTCGGGCGCTAGCGCTGAACCCTGAAGTCCTCGTGCTAGATGAGGCGGTATCGGCACTGGATGTGCTGGTACAGGACCAAATCCTGCAGCTGCTCAACGACCTGCAGGTTGAGCTGGGACTGTCTTATCTGTTCATCACCCATGACCTGGCAGTCGTTCGTCAGATTGCCGATGACGTCCTGGTAATGCAGGGCGGCAGAGTCGTAGAACAAGCTGATGCCAACAGTATCTTCAACAACCCGCAAGAGCCTTACACACAAAAATTACTCGCAGCTATTCCGGGACGGGACATTCCCTTAGCAGGCTAAATGTTCGATTGTGCGCTGGCCCCTGAATGACATTACTTCAGGGGCCAGTTGCGTACGACCCCGCAGTGTGATTTCTCTATGTGAGGGGCATATACGGGGATATTGCTGCCGTCCAATTCGTTGAGGTCATGGTGGCGCAACGGCTTGCACAAAGCGTCGTGCACTCTGCCTTATAGTGATCGCTCTTCCTGCATTTTGGGCTGAGGACCTTTCGTGAGTTCCTCGCCCATGGATTCTGTCAGAAGCTGGCCACCGTTTTTGAGCAAGGCTCTTTTCCACGGCAAGATCCCGTCAATCTCAATTTGGATTGAGAAGCTCAGCAGAGTACGAATGACCACGATAATGCCTAGCACTACCGTCTCGTCGAGTGATGGGTTCATCACGGTCCGAATCAGATCGGCAGCAACCAGCACCCCCAAACCCAGCAGAATCGCGGACCCAACCATTGTGCGCAACGTATGAGACGCGGTTCGTCCTCCGCGGCGGTGAACTAAGACTCGAATCGAAAAATAGGCCGCGATGATAAAACCAATGATCATCGTGATCACGCCCAATCCTTCCAGGCTTAGGACAATCACTTCTACGACAGATTCGAGAGACATAAGTTCAGAATACGGGAAGGTGCCGGGACGGACGAGTAGAGCTGCGCGGATCCCTTCGCAACCCGTTTATGAGCGACATTAGGCCGGACTCTCAGCGGGCAAGGGCCATGGTCGATTGCAGGTGAGGATGCGCAACCCAAAATCCAGCAGGATCACCTCCATAGGCCTGAGTGGGCGTGGATGTTCGTGTTCATCAACATATTTTCGTGGGGTGCACAAAACTTCCGCCCAAACCTGAGTTGCCACTACTCAAGTTTCTTGCAAAGTTCTGAACTTTTCGGAATAATTCAAAACAATGATGCGTTACTTGAGTTAGATGCACTCAACTTTCATGCACACACTGTGTATGAGTACTAGGAGGATAGAATGCCCGCATTTTTCAGCCCAGGTGGCTCTAACAGCGGTTCCTTCGACGATTTCATTGCTCGATTCTTGCAAGGACAACCGATCGGGCGGCAGTCGAGTCCCGTTGACATTAACCGTCTGCTGAGCAAGCGCACCCAAGAAATCATTACTAGCGCTGCAAAATTCGCTGTAGATCGTGGTCAAACCGAGGTAGACGCACTGCATATTCTGCGCGTCATGCTCGAAGAAGATCCTGCCGCTGCCGGCGCACGCCAAGCTGGAGCAGATCCACAGGCTATTGTGAAGGCGGTGGACGAACAACTGCCTGCACCAGTTGAAAATACTGGCGCAACTGCAGCGACCCTCAACGGCTCTGCGCAGAAAGTACTGCTCGATGCCTACCAGGTTGCCCGTGGCATGGGCTCAACATATATCAATCCCGAACACGTCTTCTTTGCATTCGTGTTGAACCAGGACTCCCCTGCCGGGGGGCTCATGGCCAACGCCGGTGTTACACCCCAGGCTCTTCAGGCAGGTGCCCAGCAAGCGTACGCCCAGCAGGCCGCTGAACAACGCGGCGATGTTGATGATGATGTGGAAGGCTCGATGTTGGAGAAATTCGGTCTGGATTTGACCGAGGAAGCCAAAGCCGGTCGCTTGGACCCGGTCATCGGTCGCGATGAAGAAATTGAGCAAACCATTGAAGTCCTGGCTCGTCGCACGAAGAACAATCCGGTGCTGATTGGTGAAGCCGGTGTCGGGAAGACCGCTATTGTCGAGGGACTGGCTCAGGCTATTGTCAAAGACAAGGTTCCTGCACAGCTCAAAGGTCGCCGAGTGATCAGCCTGGACCTTGCCGGGATGGTCGCCGGGACGAAGTACCGCGGTGAATTCGAAGAGCGGCTAACCGGCGCCATCGAGGAACTTGCCGAAGACGAAAACACGATCGTATTTATCGATGAGTTGCACACCGTTGTCGGTGCTGGTGGTTCGGGTGAATCCGGTGGCATGGATGCCGGGAATATCCTAAAACCACGACTGGCCCGCGGGGACCTGCACATGGTCGGGGCAACGACGCTAAAGGAATACCGCACGATCGAAAAAGACTCGGCACTGGAACGTCGCTTCCAACCAATTACGGTTGGTGAGCCATCGGTCGAAGACGCCGTCCAAATTCTGCACGGTCTGGCAGATCGTTACGCAGAACACCACAAGGTGACCTACACCGATGAGGCGCTACGTTCCGCGGTCGAACTGTCAGATCGCTACATCACTGACCGGTTCTTACCGGATAAGGCGATCGATTTGATTGACCAGGCCGGTGCTCGGCTTTCGCTGCGCCGCGGCCCCGATGCTGATGGGGCTGACGTCGACATTGAAGCTTTGCGTTCGCAGCTTGCCGCATTGGAGGCGGAGAAAAACTCTGCTGTCAATGCGGAAAACTACGAGCGTGCTGGCGAATTGCGTGATCAGGTTACTGAAGTAAGCAAACAGCTGGCCGAAGCTTCGGCTCGTCCTGCGGTGGTCTCGTCTGTGATTGGTGAGGCAGAAATTGCCGAGATGGTTTCCCGCGCGACCGGTATTCCAGCTGCCCGCATGACCGAGGCCGAGAAATCCCGGCTAGCCCGGTTAGAGGAAGAACTCCACGAGCGGGTGGTAGGTCAGGACGATGCGGTCACCGCGATCGCGCGTTCGATTCGTCGCGCGCGCACCGGCATGGCGGATCCATCGCGTCCGGTGGGGAGCTTCTTGTTCTTAGGTCCAACCGGTGTCGGGAAAACCGAACTGGCCAAGGCTCTGGCACAGTCGCTCTTCGATGACGAAGATGCGATGGTTCGCTTCGACATGTCAGAATTCGGCGAGCGCCACACTGTGTCACGGTTAGTCGGTGCACCTCCGGGCTATGTCGGTTACGATGAAGCCGGTCAGCTGACCGAGCAGGTTCGTCGCCGCCCATACTCGGTTCTCCTGCTCGACGAGATCGAAAAGGCCCACCCGGATATCTTCAACCTGCTGCTGCAAGTTCTTGATGATGGACGCCTCACCGATGGTCAAGGACGGACTGTGGACTTCCGTAACACCGTGATTATCATGACCTCGAACCTCGGCTCTGAATACTTGTCGTCCACTGGGGCTCCCTTGGGCTTTGTCTCTGGCGATGCCACAGCAGCCCAGCACGATATCAAACAGAAAGTCATGGGTCGTGTCAAGGAGTTCATGCGACCGGAGTTCTTGAACCGGATTGATGACACCTTGTTGTTCAAGCCGCTGAGCCGTGAACAACTGCGTCAGATCGTTGGACTGCAGTTGAAAGCTTCCCAGGATCGCCTTGCTGCCCAAGGCATTGCGCTTGAAGTAGATGACGTCGCTCGCGACTGGATCGCCGAATCCGGCTACGAACCTGCTTACGGTGCTCGGCCGCTGCGTCGAGTCATCCAGCGTCAGTTGGATGACAAGGTTGCAGACCTGCTGGTTGCCGAAGCAGTCCGCGAAGGCGACTCGGTCAAAGTCACAGTTGAGGCAGGCGAACTCGTGGCGCTGCCCATCCGCGCTGAGAAAACCATAGCAGCCTAGGCGCTGCTGCCCCGCTAGACACGGGACAGCGTAACAACCGGGTGCTCACTGACACAGTACAGTGAGCACCCGGCTGTGTTCTATCTACCCCGAAGTTCTGTCTGTCTCGGTGTCTTCCAGGTATGCGGACTACACTGGGAACCAGAGGATTTCGTTCGAAGGGAATCAGGCCATGACATCCCAGATTCCTCATTACAGTTCTGCATTGCAGCAACTTTTTCCTGGGCTGTGGTCCACGAGGACGACCCCCTTGCCCTTCATGGACGATCTGGTGGTGCGGTCATTTGTATTAGAAGCCAATTCCGGCGTCGTCATTATTTACAACTCGCCTGGCATTGACGCGGCTGCCCAAGAGATACATCAGCTGGGAACGCCCACACGGTTACTGCTGAATCACTATCACGAAGCGATGTACGGACAACCAGAACTAACAATTCCCGTCTATGTCCATGAGTGGGACCGACCCGGTGTGGAACCGAAGATGCACGTCACCGGCGATTTCAGAGACCCGCAGTTCATTGGTGACGATCTGAAACTGTTGCCCAGTCATTCGCACACTGTAGGAACGACGTTTTTCGCCTGGGAGCATGGGGCACATCGCTTCTTATTTCCCGGGGATGCCATCTGGGTTGATGAAGGGATTTGGAAAGCCGTGATCTTACCGGAGAGTGATCGGCGAGCGTTTTTGAATAGCTTGACCATCTTGCGCGGTGTCGAATTCGATGTGCTGGTACCTTGGCATGCTCACCGTGACGCACTGCCCTATGCCCAGGTGACGCCTGCTCACAAACGTAGCCAGCTTGATGCGCTGATCGACCGGATTGTCTCCGGGGCTTCAGGACCGCGCGCTTAGATCACCGCGTTTAGGTCGTGAGTTTCGGCAGTTCCCCGAATGAGTATGGCGGCCAAGGGCCGAGATAGCGAATCTGGGCGCCAGGTTGGGTGTCACGGATTTCGGCGAGCTCAAGCCCTACCTCATCGACGGCGTCGACATGAACCAGCAGTGAGGCGTTCAGGACAGTCACGCTACCCGGTTCTCGTCCTGGACGGGCGTTTTCGACCATATCTTCGGCCAGGGCGACTAAGCGTTTACGGACCTGGGGATAAAGCTCGTCAGCAATCCGTTCTGCTACGCTGCGCCGATGTTCTTCCAGACGCTTTCGATATAGCCGTTGTACTCCTGCCGGTCGAGCATCGATTCCTTCGCGCAGTTCTGATAACTCAGGATCGTCCGCCGTCGTATCGTCCTCATCTAGCGAGATATCAACCCGCAGTTCGACATGATTGCGCAATGTATCCAGGTGTACTCGCATCGTGTCAGCTGATTCGGATAACCAGGTGCGCAATCGGTGCTCAGGGCGTTGTTCGGCGTCCTCGCCCGGCGCCACGATCACGTTAAAGGTCATGGGCAGGATTGTGCCAAGCTGCTGCCAAGCGGCATCGACCACGTCGCTGTGTTGTAAGATCCAGCGTTTCACCTCGGAATCCGGTCCCTGGTATGGTTCAGGATCCGCGTTGTGGACAATTGCGGCAAGCCCATTACTTTCCACCAGATGGAGAGGCTGACCGTTGATACCTTTTGGTAGCTCATTGATGGAAAGACCTTCGTCGGGGATGATCGCATAAACATATAGCCCGGTGTTTCTCACGAAATGGTGTGCCCTTCATTCGGTGTCTCATCAGCCCAGCGAGCCGGGTTAATAAGTTTGTCTATAACCTCGTCCACCACATCATCAAGGCCACGGTGGAGATCAGCTACCGAGGCGGTTATACCGTGTTCTGCTTTGATCTCATCAAGTGCCTCATCTAATTCCATGAGCGCTTGACCCAGCCGTTCTTGTTCTTCTTCGGTGAGGTCTCCGCCTTCGAGCCGTCGGACAGCTTGCGTTTCCAACGCTTCTTGGATGACTTCCACCAACGTTACGACTAACGTGAGCACACCGTGTTTGAGGCTGCCTTCATCAATTTCCAGCATCGGAGCCCTCTTTCGAATTGCCGTGACCGAGCATTCGCTGTGACACGAGACCGACCCACTGTTCCGGTTGGGTGAGCCCAAGATAGATATCCCCTTGGTGCGTTGTGAGGTGTAGGGCCTTGTTCTCACCGGACGGTGCACGCATCTCCGTGAGTTGTATATCCGTGATGTCTTGCCAGGCAAGATTGACTGCATGGCGGGCATCAGTGGGGGCTCGCCAGGTAAGTCTGTCTTCTTCCACGGTCACCGTACCGCCACGCCATAACGTGCCCCCCGCACGGTGCTCTAAGTACCATGCATGCTTGGATAACTGTGAAGACTCCTCTGCCGCTGGAGCAAGGTGCCTTGGAGTTTTCAGGTGGGGTTGCTGTTGTGCGATCAGTTCTCGAATTCGACCGGGAGCTGAGGCTGACAGCATGGTCGTGACACCATCAGCAGTGTCGATTAATAATCGAGTGCGGAGCTCGGAACCGATGGTTTGTTGATCCGTCAGACGCAACGCATTGATATGGGCTAACTGCGTTTCCCATAGAATTTCTTTTGGCTCACGCCGAAAAACGACTAACCGTTGATTGGTGACGTAGACGGAACCGGGGCGCCAAGTTTTAGTCCAGCCTTCATGAAAATACCCCCCGGCCATCTTCGCTACAATCTCTTCGTCTTCTGCTAGCGGGAAATGTCGAGCAACGGACTGCCGAACCCAGGCTCGAGTTTTTTCATCCCAGTCCCGCATCATGCCGTATTCCAGCATGGTTTCCATCCCAGCAATCGTCGCGCGCAGATTCACCCCGATCAGTGGAATATCAGCTACAGAGATAATGAGGTCAAGATTTAGATAGGTGCCTTTATCTAGCAGCACAGTAATCAGATCCGAAAGTGAAACCTCAGGGTTGCGAGTCGGTTCCATCGGCGCTGACTTATCAGGCGGACGAAAAGTCGAGTCGGTCATGACTGCTCCCGACTGATTTCCTGCCGGTCTGCTGTGCCCTCCACGTCGTGTTCTTCTGCATTGCGTTCTGCGTTGTGAAGAGCTTGGGCCGATTGCCAGCCACACCAGGGACAAAATTCATTGAGCAGCTGCGACACGGGGGAAGCTTTATGGCATTTCGGACAGGTTTCCTTGGCTTCGACCGCATTCTGCCATGCCACCGTTTCGGTGTTAGTGCCAGCAGGGAATTCCAATCCGTAGCGCGCAGCCGTTTCAAACGAGGCAAGTGCCGCGCGAATCCGGATGCCAAGCAGTTCCACACCCGCCACCGACACCATGATGTCGGCGTTGAGTACCAGTCCTTTGTCCAGAAGGGTCTCGACCACGTGCATCAAAGTGCCTTCACGACTACGTTGAGGTTCCATTCCCCCACTATTGCCGCTGCGTGCAATTGTCATGCCGTACCCCCTTTCTGAACTTGAAGCGCATATATCACTCGCCTTGGGTACGACCTCGGAAGTAGCGGGATGTGCGTGAATACCCCTCTAGATCCCCATCGGCATCGATGTCTACCTCATATTCAGCCATGATATCTGCTGTACTAGGAATCCGTGCCGATTCAACAACCTCTATCGTCACACGCCAACCTTCGTTGTGAGCGGTCACGCCCACAACCGATTCTGGTGTGCGGGTTGTGAGCAGCTGAAGTTGCTTCATCGCAGCGACAACTGCCTTCCCAGCAGCAATCTTCGGTTTGGGACGCCGTTTCGTCGCGGTTTCTGATGACTGCGACTTGGGGCGCTTCTTGGTGACAGTCTCTCGATTCGTGGCTTCTTTATTGCTGGCACTCGACCTACGAGCGCTTTCGGAGGAGGAGCTGGTTTTCGTTTCAGGTTTTTGTTCTTCAGTCATGGTGCACTGCTTTCTCTCGCCAGTCGCGCTTGGGCCCTGCTATTATTCGGTGTTGCGATGGTGTGCTGTGAGCAGTCGTTGGATGAGCTCGGTCTCTAAACTTGACGCTTCTTCATCCGTGAGTCTGCCGTCTTGGCGGGCCTGGGCAACTTCTTCCAGTTGGCGGCGGATAGAAGCAGGATCGTAGTATTGTCGCTCAGCTTCTTCTTTGAGCTGTTCGGCAATCCAGATCGTGCCTTTGATGGGGCCGAAAAACAGCCCCGAGAACAAACCCACGATGGCACCTCCTGTTTTAGTCGCCCACAAAATCGTAGGGAGCCTGAGGCCCAAGAAGTTGAAAACTGATCCGCGCATGCAGCTGTTCAGCTGCCGATTCTAGAGCGTCTTCAAAGTCCGATACTCGGTCTCGGCTCACGAGTACAGCCATTTCGATGACGTCTTCAACCTGACCGCCCTCACGTTCCTGAAAATCTTCGACGGTGGGCCTGACCGCGTCGATGATGTGTTGGGCGTGTTCCGGGCGGATTCGGTCGAAAGCTCCCACGACCAGCTCTCCCAAGGCGATGCGTTCCTGACGGGTCTTGTCTTCGGTGGTGCCAGCGATTGCTGCGCGAAGTTCTGCAACCTGCGGGTCATCTTCGATCAAGTCGGCCAGTACAGCATCCCGAATATAGCGGGCTCGCACGGTGTATTGGACTGTCCCTGACAACCGCTCTAGAGCGTCCTGATACTCAGTCTCATTGAGTTCGAGTACTGCTTCTTGTAGCTCGTCTTCTGTGGGCACGATGGTACCAAAGGCCATGGGAAGGATCGTGACGTGCTCGGCAATAGAGTCGAGCACGGTACTGTGAGCTAGCAGATTGTCGGGCGTGCCGACCTCGTCTTCATCACTGAGTCGTGTCACGACGGCAGCTAGTGGGCCGTAGCTGGTGGTCTCTACGGTAGCTTCACTGACACCGGTCAACCCTGCGGGTAGTGTGGTGTCTTCCGTGACGATACCGTACACATACAACTGGTCAGTCTCAGAGTCTGCTGTCATCGGGTTCCTGTCCGTTGTCCTCATTCTTCAGAGGATTGCTTTTGCCGTCTGGCTGCGGTTCTCTTGGGTTTTTCTTTATCCTCGTCATCGTCGTCCGAGGTGAACGCTTCTTTCACGCCCTCGAGTGCGCCGCCGATTTTGCCTTTAGAACCGCTCTCGGTGAGCCCTTCCATCATTTCGGTCAGATCTTTTCCGCCCTGTTGGGTCAGATCAAGCCGGTTGGTGGCTTCGGCAAAGCGTAGGTAAGTATCCACACTTGCGATGACGATTCTGGCGTCGATGGTGAGGATCTCAATGCCGACAAGTGAGACTCGGATATAGATGTCGATCACGAGCCCTTTGTCCAAAATGAGCTCGACGACGTCGGCCAGCGAGCTCGATGATGGCCGGTCGATGTAACTGCCTTGCGAGCGTCGTTGTGGAGTGGTGGTCATGGGTGTCTGCCTTTCGCGGATCGGATCGGCTGACGTACGTGCCGATCAGCTACTTTTTTGGGACTTGCCCTTGGACGTAGATCGGGTACTCCTTGTGTTTTTCGATTGGCTATTGGATCGATTCGATGACTTGTTGCCGCTCTTAGTCGTGGACTTCCGGTTACCACTGCTCGACCGGGAACTCTTGTTACCGCTGGAGCTTGTGGTGCTCTTGGAACCGCCGCCCGAGCCCTTCGAACGATTACTCGTTGATGAGCGCTTCGAGCTGGTACCTGAGCTAGAGCGTTTGGAAGAGGATTTCGATCCGCTTGATTTGCTAGCAGTTTCTTCTGCAGGCTCCTCGTCGGCTGATTCCTCCTCGTCCTCCGCTGCTGATTCCTCTTCCGTGTCGGATTCGTCGGTTGGCTCCTCGGTTTCAGATTCTTCGCCTTCGTCAGAGGGCTCTTCTTCAACCTCGTCACCTTCAGCTCCCGCTTCGTTCTCAGCTGGAGCTTCTTCTGCGGACTCTTCAGCAGGCTCTTCTTCGAGAATTTCGTCATCCTCAGGCGCTGCCTCGTCTTCTTCAACGAATTCTTCTTCAGCAGGTTCTTCTTCGAGCTCGGCTTCTTCGACGGGCTCTTCCTCGGCTACCTCCTCATCTTCGGCGCCGGGTTCTTCCTCATAGGCTCCATCTTCTACGACGTCCTCATCCTCGGCAGTTTCTTCGCCAGAGGGCTCCTCTTCTTCGACATATTCCTCGTCTTCTACTTCTTCGGAGTCTTCAACGGGCTCGTCTTCTACATACTCCTCGTCGTTGGCGGCTTCATCGCTATCTGCAGGAGCGTCGGAGTCTTCGGGAGCATCTTCTGTTTCTGCCGCGGTATCGTCGTCAGCATCTGTTTGGCTTTCCTGCTCTGAAGCATCTTCATTGTCTTCACCTTGTTCAGCTTGGGCTTGTTCTTCTTCCACGACTTCTTCGTGGGTACGAACTACCTCAGAATCACGAATCTCGCCACGCCATCCTTCGACTGCATCAGGATCGAGAATCGTGGACGTCATAATCTGTCGGACGTAGCGCTTGAGTTCAACCCGTACGCGTCGGCCCACGGCCCGCCAAATGTTGCCGGTTTTTTCCATGAAGCCCTGTGGGTAGTACTCAACAACCACCAGAATGCGGGTCAGTCGCGGACCCAGCTCATGGAATGTCACGCCACCATCAAGATGGCCCTTCTGACCCGTAGAGCGCCACACGATTTGCTCATCGGGTACCTGTTGGATGATCGTCGAGTCCCATGTGCGATGTGACCAGAAAACTTGCCCTTTGAAGTTGACCTTCTCATCGGATTCTTGCTCGACGTTTTCGACTTTCTTCATAAAGTCGGACCAGTCTTCAAATTGCGTCCACTGGTTGTAAGCAACCGAAATGGGAACGCCGACTTCGATGGTCTCTACAATATTGGTGACCTTTTTGGCACCGCGATTGCTGCTTTTGCTGCCGCCGCCTCCGGTAAAGACATCTTTGACCTGTTCTTTAACACCGGTTGCAGCTCCTGATAGTCCAGCCTTGAGAGGAGATTCGCCTTCGGCCATCTTCTGGGCGCCCTTCATGGCGGCTTTACCCATCGCATTGTCTGGCGAACCGAGGTTATCGAGGAGACCGGTGGCTTTATCGCCGAGACCTTTGATGGTGTTTTCACCCCAGGCGCTGGCGTATGCAGTCAGGTTATTCTTCAGTTCATCCAGTGGAAGCGAATCGAGTAGTCCGCCCCAGCCAGATGATGTCGAATCGTTCTTCTTCGATGTATCCGCCATATCAGCTGTCTCCACTCTTGGTCGTCTCTTCGGTCTCTTCCTCGGCGTCTTCAGTCTCGGTGCCTTCGGTGTCCTCGGACTCTTCGCTCACCTCATCTTCAGTGCCCTCTTGGTCCTCGGATTCCTCCTCGGAGGCCCCGGGGTTCCGCAATGTTTCAGAGCGCTCTTGGAGGTTCTTATTGAGTGATTCGACACCCTTAGTGGCGGTTGTGGTAATCGCTTCGCGTGCGGCTTCTGCAATGCTGGAACTTCCGAGGCTGCTCAACAACGATCCTACTGAGCTTTCCCCGTCGCTGTTGGGGGCTGTGAGTCGGCCATAGGCCACACCCCCGGCCACCATCAGCACCGTTTTCATGCTTCTCGTTCGACCTAGTAAATATCCAGCTGCTAGGACTGCTAGTTGTCCTGCGTTGTTGGCCATCCCGCCTCCAATTGTCTGTGTGATAAGGGGTGGTGGTTTAGCTCAAAGACTACGCGTCCGCTGTAAGCGTTACAACAGCTTTTAACCAATTTCAGCAGACTCTGGCCACTTGTCCAGCTCCCCTCCAGGTTTGATCCGAAGCGTTATTACTAGTCAGAACAGTTAAACGACAACATCCGCTGGAAACCCCTTGCGTTGAGGGTGTCCAGCGGATGTTGTGTAACGAAGAATTAGGCGGTTGCAGCAGCGGCAGCACGGGCCGCAGCAGGCAGTGCCTCGGCGATTATGTTCATCGCTTTGTCGTCGTGAGCAGCAGAAACAAACCAGGCTTCGAACACGGATGGCGCTAGGTAAACGCCGCCGTCTAGCATCGCGTGGAAGAACGGGCCGTAGCGGAAGGCTTCTTGTGCTTGAGCGGATGCATAATCGATGACCGGGGTGTCTGCGGTACCAAACGTCATCGAGAACAACGAACCGGCGCTTTGGATCGAGTGGTTCACGCCCTCGGCGTTGAGTGCATCGCTGACCATCGTTTGTAGCTGGGTAGAGCGCTGTTCGATGGTTGCATAGGCTTGCTCTGTGGCATTGGACAAGGTCGCATAGCCCGCCGCCATAGCAATCGGGTTCCCCGATAATGTGCCCGCCTGGTAGACCGGGCCAACCGGGGCCAGCAGGTCCATGACCGCGGCTTTACCCGCAACCGAGGCCACCGGCAGTCCCCCGCCGATGACCTTACCGAACGTAAAGAGATCCGGCGTCCAGTCGGCATTTTCTAATCCCCAGCCACCCTTGGCGGTAGCCCGGAAGCCGGTGAGAACTTCGTCCATAATAAAGACCGCACCGTGTTGGGTGGTGATATCGCGCAAGAACTTGTTGAATCCGGGTTTGGGAGGAACGACACCCATATTGGCCGGCGCTGATTCGGTGATGATCCCGGCAATCTGATCGGGATAGGTTTCGAAAGCCTCTTTGACGGCTTCTTCATCGTTATACGGCAACACCAGAGTTTGGCTGGTAATGGCTTCGGGGACACCGGCAGAATCCGGTAGCGCGTGGGTTGCCAGACCTGAGCCTGCCGCAGCGAGCAGACCATCGGAGTGCCCATGGTAGCAGCCAGCAAATTTGATGATCAGGTTCCGACCGGTTGCCCCACGGGCCAGGCGGATCGCCGTCATCGTGGCTTCGGTTCCGGTCGAAACAAAACGGACACGTTCGACCGGCATGATCTGCGCGATGAGTTCGGCCAGTTTGGCTTCACCGGGAGTTGAGGTACCAAAAGACAGGCCGGCATCCACGGCCTCATGCACAGCCTCGACGACGGCAGGGTGGTTGTGGCCCAGCAACATCGGTCCCCAGGAACCGACAAGGTCAACGTAGGTTTTGCCTTCGACGTCGGTCAGATATGGCCCAGAGGCCTTGACCATGGCGGCAGGCGTGCCGCCCACGGAGCCAAAGGCACGCACCGGCGAGTTCACCCCGCCAGGGATAATAGCGCGGGCGGTAGCAAAGGCTTGTTGATTTGTTGTCATATAAAGGCTCCTAGGAAAGTAGTCGAGCGGCTTCGGTCGCATAATAGGTCAGAATGTTTTGGGCACCGGCACGGCGAATGGCGGTCAGCGATTCCAGCATCGCCGGAACGCGTTCGATCCAACCGTTGGCAGCGGCGGCCTCGATCATCGCGTACTCCCCCGAGATCTGGTACGCGGCAACCGGTACGGGCGACATGTTGGCGACGTCGCGCAGGATGTCCAGGTAGCTCATGGCCGGTTTGACCATGACCATGTCGGCACCTTCTTGGATGTCGAGTTCGGTTTCCAAGATCGCTTCGGTGCGGTTGGCCGAATCCATTTGGTAGGTCTTGCGGTCGCCGGTCAGCGCGGAGTCGACGGCTTCACGGAACGGACCATAGAACGCCGAGGCGTATTTTGCTGAATAGGCCAGAATTGTCGTGTGCTGGAATCCTGCCTCATCCAGGGCGTCACGAATGACGCCGACCTGGCCGTCCATCATGCCCGATGGGGAGACGACGTGCACGCCGGCTTCGGCCTGGGCGACAGCCATCTTGGCGTAGATCGCGTTGGTGGCGTCGTTATCCACGTTGCCGTCGGCGTCGAGCACTCCGCAGTGGCCGTGGTCGGTGAATTCATCCAGGCAGGTATCGGCCATGACCACCATGTCATCGCCGACTTCGGCCATGACCTCGCGAATGGCGACGTTGAGAACCCCGTTGGGGTCCACACCCGCGGTACCCTGGGCATCCAGGGTTTTGGGCACACCGAACAGCATGATGCCACCGACGCCGGCGGCTACCGCGTCGTGCGCCGCGGCTTTCAGCGAATCCATCGAATGCTGTTGAACCCCGGGCATGGAGGAAATATCGATGGGTGCTGCAGCGCCTTCTTTGACGAAGACCGGCAGGATCAGATCGGCCGGGGCCAGACGGTTCTGGGCAACCAGGTTGCGCATGGCAGATGACTGGCGCAAACGGCGCGGGCGGTGCGGGAACATAGTGTCCTTTCGGGATTAGAGGCGTTTCAGGACCTGTGCGATGCCGTGAGCATCGGGTGAGGGTGCGGTGGCGGCAAGGGCGATGTGGTGGTGTTCGGCGGCTCTGCGGGTGGGCTGGCCAATCGCGATAAGCGCTGCGACGTTGCCGACAGTTTCGGCCCAGCGGCGCGCCGCACTCGGAGCGGTGAGCACCACGACGTCGTCGGCGGTGAGATTCGCAGGAGTTAGGACGCCATTTTGGGCGGGTAATAGAGCGCGGTCGGCCGCCGCAGGGTAGTCGACGGTGTGGTAGGCCACCACGTGGGTGACGTCCCAGCCGCGCTCGGTCAGGCCTTGGGTCATCGCTGCGCCGGCGGCTTTGCCCTGGGGCAAGGCCAGCCGGCCCGGCCCCGACGGAAACTGGTTCAGGATCCCATCGGCGGAGGCGTCATCGGTGGGCATCCACGGGGTTATGGTCGCGCCATAATAATACAAAACTCGTGCGGTGCCGGGCCCGGTGACGGCAATGTTCGTATGGAGTTCAGTGTTCGCGGGTTCCCACCCGCGTGCCACCAGGGCGCGGATGGTATTGGGACTGGTGAATAGCACCCGGTCCCAGGCGCCCTCGTGGAGCCCCGAAACCATCTCGTCCAGCTGGACGAGATCCCCAGGTAACTGAAAATCGGTCAGCGGGAGAAAACCAATCCGATACCCCAACTGCTCCAGTCCGGCCTCGATCTGGCCGGCCTGGGCGGGTTGGCGGGTCAAAATGACTCTCATCGATTGCCGCGTGCAGGCCCCGGGGGCAACAGGTCGGCGCCGTCGTCGATCATCATGGTAGCGACCTTGACACCCAGCTGGTAGGCGGCAGCCAAGGTGGCATCGGTGATGGCTTCAACCGGCAGAGCCGTGGTGGCTTCGCGACGGATGGTTTTCGTGCCATCCATCGCCGCCACGACGGCATCCAGGCGGAGTCGGCCATCGGTGTAGGTGGCCAGCGCTCCGATGGGCGAAGCACAACCGGCTTCCAGCGTGGCGAGCAGTGCGCGTTCTGCGGTGGCCTCCAGGCGGGCGGCTGGTTGATCGTGGTGGGCCAGCGCGGCGGCTAATGACGCATCCGGGGCCTTGTCTGCCGAGACTTCGACTGCTAGAGCACCTTGTCCGGGGGCCGGCAGCATGAGCTCGGGATCGATGCGCTGGGTGATCGCCCAGTCTAGGCCGAGCCGGTCGATACCGGCGCAGGCTAATACGACGGCGTCGAGGTCGCCCTTGGGTGATCCGGCCGCGGAAGGTGCGTTGTCATGGTGGTGTTCATATCCCTTGACTCGAGCGAGCCGGGTGTGGACGTTTCCGCGGATATCGACTATTTCTAGGTCCGGACGCAACGCGAGCAGCTGGGCTATACGACGCGGCGACCCGGTGCCGATCTTGGCACCCTTGGGCAGGGTCTCCAGCGTCATGCCTTCGGCGGCGCACAGGGCATCGCGGTAGTCGGCACGTTCGGGAATTGCGGCGATGCGCAGTTGCTCGGGTTGTTTAGCCGGTAGGTCTTTGAGTGAATGCACGGCCAGGTCGACTTCGCCGTCGATCACGGCTTGGCGCAACGCCGTGGCAAAGACCCCAGTACCACCAAGATTGGCCAGCGAACCGGTCGTCACATCACCTTTGGTTTTGATGATGACCTGTTCAAATTCGGTGTCCGCCGTGGTCATCGCATCGGCCACCCACTGGGTTTGTGTGGTGGCCAATGCGGAACCGCGGGTTCCAATACGGTAGGCCATTAGGCCAGCACCTCAGCAACTTCGTCGATTTCAATGTAGCGGCCGGTGTAGAACGGCACTTCTTCGCGTACATAGTGGCGGGTCTCATTATTGCGCAGCGAGCGCATCATGTCGACCAGTAGATCCAGGCGCGGGGATTCCAGACCCAGCAGCCACTCCCAGTCGTTGAGACCAAAGGCCGAGACGGTGTTGGCCCAGACGTCAGGGAACTCTTGGCCCAGGTTGCCGTGGTCGCGCAGCATCCGCGCACGTTCTTTCGGATCCAGCGTGTACCAGTCATAGGACCGCACGAACGGGTAGAAGCACAGCCATTTGCGTGGTTTGCGGCCTTCGGTGAACGCCGGGACGTGTTCGGGGTTGAATTCGGCCATGCGGTCGGCGCCCATTGCGGTAAAGGCCATGGTCGTGCCGGAGAGCAATCCGGAGCGACGGATCTGACGGATGGCTTCCTGCAAGGCTTCCGGGGATTTCGACCACATCCACACCATGATGTCGGCTTCGGCGCGCATACCCGAGACGTCGTAGAGACCGCGGACGGTTACGCCGGCTTCGGCCAGTTCTTCGACCAGCTTTTCGAACTCTTCGTTATCGCGTGCGTTCTGGGCATCTGATTTTGCTGGGGCATCGTTTTTCCGCGCAAAGACGGTGTAGGTAGTGAACCAGCTGGTTGCGGATTCTGTACCCTGGACGACTTTGGTTTCTTGAGTCAATTCTGCTCCTTCATGCTGCAGTGAACTTCATCGTTCTACAGGTTGTAGAACTTACTGTACTGGATTCAACGTTAATCCTGTGACGTGCTGGGTAATCGCAGCCAACCCTGTCCCAGCAAACCACGCCCCGGTGACCTGAATCCAGTTACTGGCCTTCGCGGCCTGTGCAACCGCGCGAATCCGGGCGGCGTTTTCGGAAGTGGTGAGCGGCATTGCGGCGCGCCAGCGCACGACCCTGGACGCGACCAATCCGGTGTGCAATTCTTCCGGGCTGAGCCCAAACATCACTGCCGCATCTTGAGTGGCCATAGCCAGTAATTCGGTATCGGAGGTGTCGTGGCCAGCAGCTGTGCCGTCAGGCGGGTCGGTGACTCTGCCGTAGCTCAGGCGGATGACGTGGCGGTGCTCGGACAAAGTGGTCGCAGCGTCAGCTGCCCAGGCCCATTTGGCGGTGACGTGTGTTGCGGCTTTTGCTCGTACATCGGTCACGGCTGGTGAGACGAGCATCCCGGTCCCGCGCGGATGAGCATCAAGGCTTGGTGCGTCGACGACTAACACCACCAGGCTTACGCCGGCGCCGTACTCGGGGCGTTCGGTCAGGTCGGTGCTTGGCGCCAGCAGATCGTAGGCTGCCGGCGCATCGATGGCCAGAATCACCTGATCAGCCCGCAGCTGTTCGCCGGTATCGGCCGTGACGGTTTTGGTTTTGGAGTCCAAGCCCGTCACCCGAGTACCAAAACGCACTTCAGCACGGCCCTCGAGCACTTCCAGCAGTCGCTGAATGAGTCGAGACATCCCGCCTGGGAGGGTTTGGACCGCTGCTCCCGGGGGTGCCGCAGCTCGAAGATCGGCCACGGCTTTGGCCACCGAACCCCGTTGGATGGCTTTATCCAATAGTCCCGGTGCGATCTTGTCAATGTCGACGTCGTTGGGGTCTGCCGAGTGCACCCCTGCCACGACGGGAGCAACCAACCGTTCGAGCGCTATAGGCCCAAAGCGGTCAGCCACGAGTTTCCCTACAGTCACCGGTTGACCTGCAGCGCGACGTTCGACCCAACTGTCCATCGGGGTCGTGAGATCGGCTGCGGCACGCGCTGCCCCTTCGGGGCCGAGAGCTTCGATGACTTCAGGTGCCGACGGATCGCCAGGGATCCCCCACATCCCAAGCTTGGGCGCCGGTACAGCGCCAACCTGGGGCAGATACAGCCAGGAACCAGCTGGATTGGGGGTCACCAGTTCGCCGGCAAGCCCGAGCTCATCGAGCAGTTGAATCATGTGCGTCGAGCGGGCCGCATAGGCTTCGGCTCCGGCGTCGACGACCAACGGCCCTTCAGGTAAGTCAAAGGTCACCGGAGCAATGGCCCCACCGGCCGTGGAGGAAGCTTCAAACACCGTGACGCGATGCCCGGCGTTGATCGCTCGGTATGCTGCGGTCAGCCCGGCGATCCCGGCACCAATGACAACAACGTGGGGCATTTAGTAATCGATCGAGTGGATCAATTCCACCACACGCGTCAGCACGGTGGGATCGGTGGTCGGCGGCACACCATGGCCCAGGTTCAGCACGTGACCGGGAGCCTCAGCGCCTTGAGCGATGACGTCGCGCACGTGGGCTTCAAGGACGTCCCATTGGGCAGACAGCAGAGCCGGATCGATATTGCCTTGCAGTGGCACCGTGGTACGACCATCGGGGCCCGGCGTATTGGCAAGGCGACGATTGACTTCATCAAGACGCAAGCGGTAATCAACGCCCACCACGGAGGCACCGGTGTCGCGTATGAGGTCCAGGATCTCCGAGGTACCGGTCCCAAAGTGCACCAGCGGAATACCGGTCGGGCCGGTCAGATCCGAGATATGGCTGATGGCTTGCTTCGAATACGGCATGACTTTGGTTTCATAGTTTGTCCGCGACAGCGAGCCAGCCCACGAGTCAAAGAGTTGGGCGGCTGAGGCGCCAGCCATGATCTGAGCCCGCAGGAAGCGTCCAGAGGCTTCGGCGGTCCAAGCCATGAGACGGTCCCAGGCCTTGGGATCGTTGTGCATCATGGTGCGCGGGCCGAGATGATCACGTGACGGACGGCCTTCAACCATGTAGGCGGCCACGGTATACGGGGCGCCGGCAAATCCGATCAAAGGACGCGAACCGAGTTCAGCAACGGTGAGTTTGACCGCCTCGGTGATCGGTTCAAACATGTCGTCGGTCAGCTCTGGCAGCTTATCGACATCCTCAGCCGAGCGAATCGGGGCATCGAGCACGGGTCCAACGCCGGGCTGAATTTCCACACCGATGCCGGCCAGCTTCAAGGGAATGACAATATCGGAAAAGAAAATTGCGGCGTCAACGTCGTGCCGACGGACCGGCTGCAGGGTAATTTCGGAAGCCATTTCAGGGATGAGGCACGATTCCAACATGGTCGTGCCTTCGCGAAGTTTCCGATACTCCGGCAAAGAACGACCGGCCTGACGCATGAACCAGACGGGTCGACGAACCCCCACCTGACCTCGATAACCTTGAATCAGTGCAGACTCGGCGGTCGAGCGCTCCGCGTCGTCGAGCATGAGTGGGTGGGTTGCCGGCAGGGCCGGAGTTTGAGAAAACGCTTGGGTCATGTCAGTTCATTATTCCAGGATCCGAGCCACAATGCCTCCACGTTTCCTCACAATCGGCCTGATCACCCCAACAGCGAAACCACCGGGTGCATTTTGTTCCAGCGGCCAAATTTCGTACGATGGGTGGCATTGTGGTGATGTTTTCATTAGTCGCAGCGCACACCTGGTTGGACCTCGAGACGGTGGCGCAGTTAGCTAGCGGCACTACAGAGGTCTCTGAAGCTGTATCTTCCGACGCTGTTTCCGGCGTCGTCACGCTGTCCACATGCAACCGTGTCGAGATCTACGCCGAAGCCGGTTCTGCCGACAATGTTGAACAGGCCGCCGAAGATATTCTGCACACCGTCGCAAAGAACAGCCAGATGCCCTACGACGACGTTGCCGCGGCATTTAAACTCTATCGCCATGAGGCAGCCGTTCGTCACCTATTTGAAGTGGGCTCTGGACTGAAATCTGCCGTGGTGGGAGAACGTGAAATCGCCGGACAGGTCCGCCGCGCCCTCACTGATGCTCGTGAAGCCGGACACACGACGGGTACGTTGACCAAACTTTTTGAAACCGCTTCCCGGACCGCCAAAGACATTGGCGCTCAAACCGCTTTGGGATCGACCGGTCGTTCGATCGTTTCAGTCGCCCTGGATCTAACCACCGAGTTGCGTGCCGGGACATCCGTTGTCGGCGCCCAACGCTTCTGGAAAGATGCCAATATCCTGCTGGTCGGCACCGGCGCCTACGCGGGGACGACGCTTGCACAACTCGAAGCCCGCGGCGCAAAGCATGTCGCGGTGCATTCATCGTCTGGCCGCGCCCAGCAATTTGTCGAAGATCGCGGTGGCTGGGCCATGGCCCTGGGTGGTTCCGAAGTTGAAGGTGCCTTTGCCGAAGCCGATGTCCTCATTGGCGTATCGGGTGGCGAGCGAACAGTCAGCGCGACACAGCTCGAAAGACTGCGCGAAGGTGCGACCCACCGTCTGACCGTATTAGACCTTGCGCTAACCCATGATTTTGACCCGGCGATTGGTGATCTGCCAGCCGTTGATCTCATCACATTAGAATCCGTCAAAATGGCCGCGCCAACCGAACAGCAAGCCTCTATCACCCAGGCACAGCAGTTGGTCGACCAAGCCGTTGATGAATACCTCACTGACAAACGCGAACGTAGTGCAGCCGATGCCATCGTCACGTTACGCAGCCACACGATGGCCGTACTGGACGAAGAAATGGCACGCGTTCGGGAGCGACACGGTTGTACCGCTGCGGCTGAAGAAGTCCAACTAGCGATGCGACGCATGGTGCGCCAAATGCTGCACGAGCCAACCGTGCGTGCTCGACAGGCCGCTGCGAACGGCACCCTCGAGGAATACGAAGCAGCCCTAGAAACCGTCTTCGGACTTGATGTTGCCGAGGCTACCAAAGACCGCCGGCGCAACGGCCGGACTCAGCCCACTGCGCCCGCACACCTCGACACCAGCGAAGCACAGCAACGCACTGCCTAACCGCCGCCGTGGTACTCGGTGCGCATCAGCCCAGAAGAGAAAGCTGAAAATGTCGAAGATTACTGCGTCACCCATTCGCCTGCCACGCGATCAACGACGCGCCCAACTCATCGACGTGGCGCTAGATGTCTTCGCCGAACGTGGTTATGCCCAAACCACGATGGACGATGTTGCCCAGCGCGCGGCGGTCTCCAAACCCGTGCTGTACCAACACTTTGCCAATAAGCGCGATCTATTTTTCACGCTAATCGACGGCCAGCTGAGCTCTCTGCGCGATCGGATCACCACCGCGATGCAAGCCGTTGATCCAGATTCTGCTACCGCAGATGAAGAAGTCGCCTATCAGGCCGTTCACGGTGTCTTTGAGTTCACCGCTGACCCGCGCGGACATTATCGATTACTGTTAGATACCTCGATGGAGAACCCCAAAGAACTCGAAGAACGCCTAGAAGATTTCCTCACCGAGCTGGTCGATTTTATCTCCCCATATATTTTGGATCATTCGATCTTGGACTCGGCCAGTTCGCGGTTCATCACCCGTGGCATTGCTTCCAGCGTGTTATTTATGGCAACCCGATGGGCCGAGGAATATCGCGGCCCGCACCCCACTCGTCCGAACATTCCGTTGGATACCGCAGTTGACCACACATGTCGATTCGTCGCCCACGGCGCCATCGGATTTGATTTATCGAATAATCCCCCAGCGTAGCGAGGAACAGGCTAAGCGATTTCGCTGCCAAACTGATCTAAGCTAAATGATGACAGAAACACCCTTGATACCCGCATTTTAGGAGAACTACCCCGTGGAAATTCGCATTGGCATTCAGAACGTCGCCCGTGAAATTAGCTTTCAGACCGACATGTCGAAAGACGACGTCACCGCAAAGGTTCGCGCTGCAGTCAACGACAAAGCCACCCTTGAACTGACCGATGACAAAGGTGGGACCATCATCGTGCCTGCTGGTGTCCTCGGATACGTCGAAATCGGTGATGCAACTGCACGTCGCGTCGGCTTTATCGCCGGTTAGATTTCACCTGCCACACCACCAGGTAGACTGGGATACTGGTCCACATGTTTGGATCTGAGGAATTACCTCCCGGATGACCGGTCGTACGTGAATGCGTATCTGTTACTTTTGACTAATCCACGATCGGCTCCGCACGCACCAAACGGTGCTGAAATCGAGCTTTAAGGAACTTATTCGATCGTGACAAATACCAATCAAGAAACGTTTGCTGATTTCGACTTACGCCCCGAAATTGTCCAAGCCCTCGCCGACCAAGGTATCGAACAGCCTTTTCCGATCCAGTCCATGACGCTGCCGATCGCTTTGAGCGATCAGGACATTATTGGACAAGCGAAAACAGGAACGGGCAAGACCTTGGGTTTCGGCCTGCCGGTCCTCGACAAGGTCTTGGGTCCCAAAGATGATGGATATCATGACCTGGCCATCCCAGGCGCACCCCAAGCGCTCATCGTGGCTCCCACCCGTGAACTAGCAGTCCAAGTCTCCAAAGATCTAGAAGGTGCAGCTAAGCATCTATCCGCGCGTATTGGAGCCATTTACGGCGGTCGCGACTACGAGCCACAGATCAGGGGCCTGAAAAAGGGCGTCGAAGTCATCGTTGGCACACCGGGCCGACTGATCGACCTTATGAAACAAAACCACTTGGACCTGTCCCAGATCCATACGGTGGTCCTAGATGAAGCCGATGAGATGTTAGACCTAGGCTTTTTGCCTGATGTGGAAACCCTGTTGCAAGAGGTTCCGCAACAGCGTCAGACCATGCTCTTCTCGGCCACGATGCCAGGGGCGGTCATCACCATGGCCCGCCGCTACATGGTGCAACCCACCCACATCTCAGCATCTGACCCGGAAGATGATTCCCTGGTCAAACGGGATATTCGCCAACTGGTTTACCGTGCACACCACATGGATAAAGATGAGCTCATTGCTCGTGCCCTGCAGGCCCGCGGGCGCGGTCTGACCATCATCTTCACCCGCACCAAACGCACCGCTGCACGCCTCGCTGAAGAATTAGAGCGTCGCGGTTTTGCAGCAGGCGCACTGCACGGTGACCTCGGTCAAGGGGCTCGTGAACAGGCCCTACGCGCCTTCCGCAACGGCAAGATTGACGTTCTGGTCGCAACCGATGTCGCAGCACGCGGTATCGATGTGGAAGAAGTGACCCACGTCTTTAACTTCCAGGCGCCAGAAGACGAAAAAACCTATCTGCACCGCGTGGGCCGGACAGGCCGGGCAGGACACAAAGGTATCGCCGTGACCCTGGTGGACTGGGAAGATATGACACGCTGGAAGCTCATCGCTCAGGCGTTGGAAATTGAACAGGTTGAACCGGTGGAAACCTATTCAGCTTCGCCTCACTTATATGAAGATCTTGATATTCCCGAAGGCACAAAGGGCCGGCTGCCGAAATCGCAGCGCACCCGTGCCGGTTTGGACGCTGAACAACAAGAAGAGTTGGGTGGGCCGGACCGCAAACGCCGGGGTAACCAGTCAGGCCGTGGTCGAAGCAGTCAGTCGCGCGGTCGTGGACGGGGACGGCAACGCACACGGTCCGATAACTCCGGCTCCCGGTCTGACAACTCCGAAAAGTCCCAGGAATCGTCGTCGAAATCTAGCCAGAAGCCACGACGTCAACGCACCCGCACGCGCCGGAAGAACGGCCAAGTGGTCGACCGGGGCTCCAAGGGTGATTCCTAACATCAATGAGCGAGATTTTTTCGGGTGACAATAAGATCATCCAGGCCGATAACATGGAGTTCCTGAGATCGGTGCCGGATGAATCGGTCACCATGATCTACATTGATCCGCCATTTAATACCGGCCGCAAACAGGCACGTACGCAGATGAAGACCGTGCGGGTCGAAAACGGCAAGGGTGACCGGGTCGGTTTTGGCGGGCATTCGTATGAAACGCTTCGTGGCGCACTTGCTTCTTACGATGACGCATTTACCAACTACTGGGACTTCTTAGAGCCGCGCTTGGAACAGGCCTGGCGCATCCTGGCCGAAGACGGCACGTTGTATCTCCACCTGGATTACCGAGAAGTGCACTACGCCAAAGTGATGCTCGATATGATTTTCGGGCGCGATCATTTTCTCAATGAGATCATCTGGGCCTACGATTACGGGGGCAAGTCTCGTAGTCGTTGGCCAGCCAAACACGACACGATTTTGGTCTATGTGAAAGACCCCAAGAAGTATTGGTTCGATTCCGAGGAAGTAGATCGAGAGCCTTATATGGCTCCTGGGCTGGTCACACCAGAAAAACGCGAACGCGGCAAACTGCCCACCGATGTCTGGTGGCATACGATCGTCTCCCCCACCGGCAACGAAAAAACCGGTTATCCGACGCAAAAACCCGTCGGGTTGGTACGTCGAATGGTCGCAGCGTCATCACGCCCGGGCGATTGGGTGTTGGATTTCTTTGCTGGATCGGGCACGCTGGGCGCGGCTGCCCAACAATTAGGTCGACGATATGTCCTGGTGGATCAGAACCCACAGGCCATCGAAGTGATGACCCAACGACTTCCGGCGGCGACGCTGGTCGGCGTCTAGTTACCGTTCCATAACACTTTGTAACCCGAGGTTGCTTTGGCTTCAATGGCCTCGACGGTTTCTCGCGAGGTCACATGTTCTCCCAGCCGATTGGGTTTGCCGGCACCGTGATAATCCGATGAACCTGTCACTAGCAGGTCGTGCTGTTGTGCAAACCCCAGCAGCCATTCTTTGCCGCTGCCGCTGTTATCTCGGTGGTACACCTCGACCCCGGCGAGACCGGCGTCGAGCATGTCATAAAATAACCGATTGCTGACCGTCCTACCGCGCACCTTCGCCTTGGGATGCGCAAAGATCGGTACCCCACCGGCGTTGCGAATTAGCTCGACACCCAATACCGGGTCTGGGGCGTAGTGCGGTACATAGTATTTCGAACCGCCGCGCAAAATCGTGTCGAAGGCTGCCGAGCGGTTCGGCACAGCTCCGACTTGAACCAGAGCATCAGCCAGATGCGGGCGACCAATGGTCGATTCGACTGTGGTCTGCTGTTTGACCAGCTCCCAAGTGATCGGGAAATCTTCCGACAGTAACTTGGCCATGCGTTTGGCTCGCTGATACCGGGCGTTGCGCGATTTTGCGATCTCAGCAAGCAGATCCATGTCGGTGGGATCGTGCAGGTAGGACAACACGTGCACAGCGATCCCATCGCGCGATACGGTAGAGAGCTCCATGCCGCGGATCAGCGCAATCTGGTGTTCGGCAGCGGCCTCTTCTGCAGGCTCCCAACCAGCGGTCGTATCGTGGTCGGTTAACGCTACCCCGGCAAGCCCGGCACGTGCCGCGGCGTGAACAACATCCGCCGGCGAAGTCGTACCATCCGAGAAATTCGAATGAGTGTGCATGTCGAAGGCCATAAGATGCCATTGTACTAGGCCGGACCATAATGTGGCAGATTCACGCGCCTTGCAGGCCCCTCTGCACAGCCTGGATTCCCAAGCTGGTCGCGAATTTCGTTATGACACCTCGCAGGTGGTGTCAATCATGGGAAGATAGCAGTATGACTCAACCATCTGATGCCGTACAGCACGCTGCCCAAGATCAGCCCATTGAAGATCGTGTCGAAAACCGTTCTCATCGCCCATCATCGGACGCGTTTAAATCGTTCATGGCTTCTCAATGGCAACAGACCAAAGATATTGATTTCCAGGCGGACACCGCGGCACCTTATGCTGCCCAGCGCCGTGTCACACTCTCCAAACGTTTCCCATCAGACCGTCTTGTCATTCCGGCGGGTGCACCGAAGGTTCGTTCCAATGACACCGACTACCGGTTCCGTCCCCATTCGGCGTTTGCCCACCTCACCGGGTTGGGCGTGGATCATGAACCGGACGCTGTGTTGGTCATGCAGCCAGTGCCCGAAGGCACCGGTGACCACGGTAGCAACCACGCAGCCACTCTGTTTTTCCGCCCCTTGGCTGGACGAGATTCCGAAGAATTCTACGCAAACACCAAGACCGGCGAGTTCTGGGTCGGCCCACAACCTACGCTCAAGGAACTCCACCAACGAACCGGCCTCATCACCAAGGACCTCTCCGAGTTGGAGTACGCGGTCACTGTGGATGCGGGTGTCGTAGAGATCGGCGGGACTCGTATCCGCTTGGTTCGTGAAACCGATCCGAATCTCGACGCGCTCGTTGATACTTCGCGCATCAACACGGGGGTCGATCTGGAACACTCCGACGCTCTCGACGGCGAGTTGGCAGAGTTCCTATCAGAAATGCGCTTGATCAAAGATGACCATGAAATCACTGAACTGCGAGGTTCTGTCGAGTCCACCATTCGTGGCTTCGAAGACATCGTACGGGCCATCCCGCAGGCGACGCAGCACGCACGGGGCGAACGGGTCATCGAAACCGCATTCTTTGCTCGCGCCCGGTTAGAAGGCAATGACCTGGGGTACGACACGATTGCGGCAGCGGGGAACAATGCGACGGTGCTCCATTGGATTCGCAACACCGGCGAGGTCAAAGACGGCGATTTGTTGTTAGTCGATGCAGGAGTGGAAGCCGATTCCCTCTACACCGCCGACATCACCCGTACCCTACCGGTCAACGGGAAATTCACACCGATTCAGGCCAAGATATACAACGCGGTCCTGGCTGCCGCCGATGCTGCGCTCTATGCTGCCAAACCCGGCGTGCTATTCCGCGATATTCATAATACCGCGATGGAGGTGCTAGCCCAGCATCTAGAAGAATGGGGATTACTGCCCGTATCTGTAGAAGAGGCCCTGTCTGCTGAAGGACAGCACCATCGCCGTTGGATGCCACACGGCACTTCGCACCACCTCGGGTTAGATGTCCACGACTGTGCACAAGCGCGTCGGGAAATGTACCTGGATGCGCCCTTGCAGGAAGGCATGGTCTTTACCATCGAGCCGGGCCTGTATTTCAAGGATGAAGACCTGGCCATTCCAGAAGAATATCGCGGCATCGGCGTTCGGATCGAAGACGATATCTTAGTCACCGCAGATGGCGCCGAATCACTTTCGGCGCACCTGCCACGCACGGTCGAAGACATTGAATCGTGGATGGCCGATCTGTGGCGCAGCTAGCGCGTCTGGGACTCGTCTGAGTCTGGTTCGGTGTCCGGTGTCGGATCGACCCGGACACCGTACTGCGGGCGGCCATCGGGCAAATCGGGGATGCCGCGCGAGTTGTCTACAGTCGTTTCATCTTCTTGCTGTTCGGTCTGTGGTGGCGTTGGTGCAGGGGCAGGTCGTGGTGCCGCTGCCGTGGGTTGCGGCCCGAGCACCGAGCTGACCTGATCAGCTACCGAGTTATCAACCACCAAGTCAAAGCTCACCGCCGTCATTGACGGAATCATGGCGTATTTCAGCTGACGTCGGCGCAACACTTCACCGATCACTCCGAAGAGCACCCAAATGACAGCCCCCATGACCACGGTTGAAGCAAGCGTCATCGGTAGGTCCTGTCCCCCGGCCATCATAGAGATCAATAGACCGATGAACACCCCGAAAAAAGCGCCCTGCAATGCACCCCGTCCAGCCACAGCCGCATAGCTGGGGCGGTGACGCAACCGATAGACCGAACGCAGATCACGCCCTACGATAGAAAGAAACCGCGGATCCACACCGGCCTCGACTGCACGATCCACCGCAGATATTGCAGCTTCATACGAACGATAGTTGCCAATCAACTGCCCTTGCGGCAGCGGGGATCCAATGTGTGCTCCGGGTCCAAACATACTCATAGAGTCTATTTTCTACCCTGTCAGCAAGACTTTCCACCATCCCGCCCACATTGCGCTGTGAGCAAGGAGAATCACCCGCCCATGACCACCACGACTGATCTTTATCCAAGTGGCATTCTGGGACCAGATACGGTTCCGGCTGCGCCCCACGAAGTCGCAGCCTGGCAAGCTCTCGCAGAGGTGATAGACCCGGAAATCCGCAAACCCATCACGACCCTCGGGATGGTCTCCGCCGTGGAGTTTTCCGCAGAAGATATCACCGTGGACATCCGTCTAACGATCGATGGGTGCCCTATGCAGGATACGATCCATGCCGATGTTGCCGCCGCTGTGCAGCCTCTGGTCGACGGCAAAGTTTCGGTACGGCTGACCACTATGACTCCAGAGCAGCGAGTGGCACTCCAGCAGCACCTCACGGCCTCTCGGCCGAGAAATCCCTTCGGTGAGGGAACACTGACGCAAATTTATGCTGTGGCCTCGGGCAAGGGCGGGGTTGGTAAGTCGACGATTACGGCAAACCTGGCCGTGGGACTCGCTGAACGGGGTCTTGCGGTCGGGCTCATTGATGCCGATATACATGGGTTTTCGATCCCCGGTTTATTAGGTATCACAGCTAAGCCCACTAAGGTCGAAGATTTGATCATGCCCCCGGTCGCCTATGGGGTCAAGGTCATGTCGATTGGCATGTTCCTCGACTCAGATCAGCCAGTTGCCTGGCGTGGCCCCATGCTACATCGGGCGCTGGAGCAGTTTGTCACCGACGTGTACTGGGGCGATTTGGATGTACTCCTGATCGATTTGCCGCCTGGTACCGGGGATATTGCGATCTCGACGTCGCAGTTGCTGCCCACCGCACAATTACTGGTGATCACGACGCCAGAACATACTGCAGCTCAGGTTGCCGCCCGCGCAGGGCAGCTGTCGACGCAAACGAATCAGCCCGTAACTGGCGTTATTGAGAATATGGGCCCGATGCGTCTTCCAGACGGCAGTATCGTTGAAGTCTTTGGCTCTGGTGGCGGGCAGGCCGTGAGCCAACGATTGACGCAGGTCCTAGGCAAAGACGTTCCGTTGCTTGGCTCGATTCCACTGGATCCAGTCTTACGCGCCGATAGTGAAGTCGGCACTCCTACAGTGGTGACCTCAGCGGATGCTCCGGCAGGTCAAGCGCTCAATACGATCGTGGACCAATTAGCCGGTACGCCGCGTGGGTTATCGGGACGTAAGCTCCCGGTGACCCCTAAGTAGCTTCGGCATCAAACGGTGTTGTGACGACCTCAGGTTCCTCGGGCTCTACTAAGGATTCCGCTGTATTTCGCCCTTCGACCGTTGCGGAGCCATCGAGTTGACCGTCAGTTTCCTGCGGTGCCAGAGAAGATCCGAAAGCGGGTGCTTGAAGACTGGCTGGCTTGCTGGGGTCAGGAAACTGAGGCTGCTGGCTGAGTTGATCGATAGGCACAGCAGCGGCAAGTATCTCTGCTTGCGTAAGTGTGGGTCGCGGTGGAGACGGCTTATCGAGAACCGTGTCTGCGGCATCCTGCACGGTGGTCTGAGCATCGTGCAGTGATGCTTCCAGATCTTCGATTGGTTCCGACAGCGCTTCCCGGATAACTCGACGAGGATCGTATTGTCGGGGGTCGTATTTCTGCCAGTCAACCTCGTCAAAATCGGTTCCGGTTTCTTCTTTGAACTGCTCTTTGGCACCCTCGGCGAGCAAGCGAATTCTGTGGACCCATTCGCGCAGCTTCCGAAGGTACTCTGGGATCTTTTCGGGTCCCAACAATAGCAATGCAAGCACGACCAGAATGATCAGCTCGCCACCATTAATACCAAAGATGTTCATACTGGCTACAGCTTACCCGAAACTGGGTTGGTCCTCGGTTGCAGGAAGCCTCCTAGCGGCCCAACAACCGCTCCACTCCGCGCTCGAAGCGCTGGCTGATGTCTTCGTCGGCCTGATCGGTACCCGAACTCAGCCTAGATTTCTCTTCTAGATATAACGTGGACATAATTCCGCCGGCGTAATCTGCATCGGACGTCGAATCAACCCGATACTGTGATTTATTCGTGGACATGTACGCTGTCCACGAACCGTCCGGGTAAGTGTAGACCCAGACGTTTTCGGCTACCGGTAACGAAACCTCATCGGCGGCCGATTTTGTGAAGTCCAGATGGCTGCACGCTGTGATGGAGCCATCAGCATTTTCCATCCGACATTCGCGCACCACCGTTTGATCTTCGGCATCGACAGTGGTCCCGTTGAACACCGAGACTACGTAGACTTGGCCTTGTTCTTCATCAAAGACAGCAGACTCAAAGGTCATGCCCAATGCTCGGAAATGCGGGATGGTCCAGCCAGCTGCACGCAAATCGCTCACGGAGGTGAGACGGATGGGAGTTCCGTCGATGCCCAGGGGCGCACTGCTATACGACAGTTGTGCATGTGAAGTACTAAAGTCTGTGGGTACTTTGGTCGAATCGTCGCTAGGGGTGGGACGGATCAGATCCTGTGGGTCTGCTTGAACAACTTCAACCTGCTCTGGAATCAGAACACGCGAGGAAGACTCGGCCGATTCATATGATTGCTCAGTCCCTCCCAACATCCAGAGACTGAAAAAGACACCGACGATTACGACTCCAATGATCCCTGCACTAGCTAAGAACTTCCAGCCGGCTATACCGCTGGACTTCATCACCGTCTCGGGCTGTTGTCCAACCTGTCTGGGTGCGTCATCTTGAGATAAGCGTTCTAGCTTTTGAGTAACTGAGAGAGCGGACCATCGTTGTTCGACTTCTTGAGTGCACTGTTCACATTCCGCAAGATGTGCCTGGACGCGCTGGTCTGCAGTCGCTGACAATTGACCTTCCAGGAACGCATCAAACTTGGAACGGGGGTGAAAAGCGAAGTTCGATGGGCTTCTGCTCATCAACATCCTCGCTTCCCTCAGTCAATTCATCCGCTGGTCATAATTCCAAACTGCCCTTATTGTGGCAAATGATTCTGAGAATATTCTGAAACGACAATGGTTGTTTGGCATGAATACGAGAACGCGTCTCGCGGGCTTTACAATGTAGTGAGCATAAGTCGCGCAGACGTCAACAATCAACGGGAGTACACAAGTTATGAAGGCGCTGAGCCCACAACAGACCGGCAAATACGCTAGCTGGGCCTTTGCTGAAGCACGTCCAGTTGAAGACGACGTGTTGTTGATGGCTCGTGATCGTTCGGCAGAGCTTGGTATCACTCCAGTGTCTGAAGGCACCGCATCGATGTTGACCTTCTTAGCTGCTGCATCTCGACCACAAACGATGGTGGAGTTGGGGACGGGAGCTGGCGTATCTGGTTTGGCCCTGATGCGTGGTGCGCCAACTGGAGCTGTCCTGACCTCACTAGATCCAGATGCAGAAGCCCAACGCGCCGCTCGCGAAGTGTTCGTTGCAGATGGCTATCCCAGCTCCACGACCCGGCTGATTGCAGGGCGTGGTCGAACGGTGTTGCCAAAGCTGTCTGCATCGGCTTATGACCTCGTCTTCATTGATGCAGACCCACTATTGCTGGAATACCATGTCACCGAAGCGGCTCGTGTGCTCCGCTCCGGTGGCACGGTGATTATTCATGATGCGTTAGACCAAGATCGGGTGCCGCGTCCGGCGGTTCGAGATGCGTCAACGGTTATGCTGCGCGAGGTGGACCATACACTGCGTGACGACACCTCGGTTTGGCAGACATCAGCGCTTATACCCACCGGAACAGGTCTGTTATTGGCGACCCGGGCTTAGGCCTCACCAGGGGTTAGCTGACGTTGATCACGCCGGAGAGTGCGTCTTTGAGTTCTTGAGCTTCTTCATCGTTGAGCTCCACGACAAGGCGTCCACCACCGTCAGTAGGAATACGCATTACAAGTTTGCGTTGCTCACGGACAACTTCCATTGGACCGTCACCGGTACGAGGCTTCATTGCAGCCATTACTGTTCCTTTCTATACGCGTCTATGCCGCGACGCGAACGGTTGACATGTTTCTTGGATTGTTCGTCGGACTAGGGTTAAGAATTTTCCGCTACGTGGCGCAAGTCTGCGATCTGTCGATCACGTGCTTCGATCGCGGCGGAAAGCCGAGCGAGTACCTGATCCACCTGGTCGGTGCGATACCCTCGCAGTCCAACAGCAAAACGAATGTCTTGAATATCTCGGGCGGTAACTTCCTGTGCCTCCGGCAAAAGCACCGGAGGCAGTGTCGGGAGTGGCTCAGCCATAGGTTTCACCAAATGTTGCTGTCCACGCGTGATAATGAGTGCCAAAAATCCGATGATGAGAACACCTAACACCAGAATTTCAATCATCAATATCGCATCGCCCATGCCCCTATTGTCTCATGAAGTTGCTAACGATGCTTGTCGGACGCCACAATTTCAGGTAAACGCGGACCTGTTGCAGGGGTAAAAGTTACCTAAATATGTCAGCACCCGCTACGGTCTGACTACCACAGTCTATGAAGCTTCTATAGATGTCAATACCTTTTTGCTGAGTGAGCGGCTTGATTGAGGTGCCGGTAAATTCGACGGGCCAGATAGCGTTTCAAGCATCTACGTATCTCTCGGTCAGTTTTGCCTTCGATGCGTCGTTTTTCGACATAAGCTTGGGTTTCGGGATCATGGATTGTTCGGTGCATCGCGATCACGTTGAGGGCTCGGTTGAGTTGGCGGTCACCGCCTCGGTTGAGCCGGTATCGCACCGTGTTACCTGAGGAAGCTGGCAGTGGGCTTGCACCAGCTAGAGCGGCAAATGCTGCCTCGTTGCGGAGCCTTCCGGGATAAGCCCACGCCACGAGCATCGTGGCTGCTGTGACTGGTCCGATGCCAGTTTCGTTGGTGAGGTCAGCAGCGGGACTTTGTGCAATCAGGTTCGACAGCTGTTTGTCATTCTGGAGAATCTCAGTGTGGGCTTGTCGGACGCGTTGCGCTAAACGAATAGCCTCGCTGCGTGCGATAGCTAAGCTGATGGGTTCTTTTCTGCTACGCCAGGATGCGATCTGGCTGATGATTTTCATCCCGAGTGCATGCCGTGCATCGATGCCTAAATCAATGGTCCGCAGTAACGCAGTTAGGGCGTTGATGGCTCTGGTGCGTTCGCGTGCTAATTCGTCTCTGGCGGTCAACAAAATCTGCAGTGCACTCTGAATGTCGTCGTGACCTCGTGGTTTGCGTAGCCGGTCAGTGGCCAATGGCAAGACTGCGCTGGCAATACGGAACGCATCAATGGGATCAGTTTTACCAATACCTCGGCGGGTTTTGTTGCTCATACGAGGCGCCTCGACGACTTCGTAGCCTGCCGTATCGACTGCTTTGGCCAGCTCAGCCCCGTAGCTGCCGATGCCCTCGATGACCCACAGACTATCCAGGTCTCCGTCGGTCCGTCGCCCGGCCCATGACAGAGCCCGTCGCAGCCCAGGTTTTGTGGTCGGAAACGTTTGGGTATCGACATGAACGCCACTGTTGGTGACCACAGCATAGGTGTGTGTTGCAGCGTGGGTGTCGACTCCGATGACATATGCATACTGGTGTGAAACGATAGTGGACATAGCGATTGTTTCCCTTCGGATCTGTTCGCGGACCGTGTTTCGGTCGCTATCGGCTGACACCGAGCCCGGACAGGAATCACTTCGGGGCAAAACTGTAACGGGTCACAACGCTCAATGTTGGACATGCTTCTATCAGGCCACCAAGGTGGACCGGGCGGTGTCGGCCCACCGTTGTCATCGGACAATTCATAGGCAAGACACCCCATCACGGAGGTCAGTTTTGTCATGAGTCACGACAACGCCAGTGTGCCAATCAACCTACCCGGCCAGCCAGTCCCGGACTAGCCACTTTCAGCTTTACAGGTTTTGTCAGTGTTGAAGGCGGCGTCCATACAGGTGGGGTTCTCATCAGCTATCTCGCCGATAGAGGATTTCGGGCGGGGATCGCCTAGCTTGCCGGCTATCGCAAGTCGAATCATTGGGCTTGGTAGGTTACTTGGGCTAATGTCTGATCGTGGCTAAAAAACTCTTGCGTCGTCTCAGAGGATCATCGGCATGCTTGGCAGCGGTAACATTTGCCGTGGTTTTGAGCGGTTGTGGCACGACCGAGGATCCGGTGACGGATGATGGTGCGGATACCGAAGAAGTGGTCAATATCGGCGTGGTCTTGTCTTCTCCTGGGTTAGCTTCTGGCAGCGATCCCGTCGAAACTTCCGGTGCCGAGATCGCACTAGGACGGGCGGTCGCAGCTGAGTTGGACACCATAGAGCCAGAAGCCCAAGTGCGCTGGGTACCTATCAGCGCAGCCAACGACACGATAGCGGCCATTCAAAATGGCGAGCTGGAGTTTATGCTCGGTCAGTTATCCGAGTCGCAGTTGACTGACCAGCTCGGGTGGGTAGGTCCTTATGCCACCGCTAAGTCAGCACTGTTAATCCGGCAAGCAGCAGATGAAACAGAAAACGCCATAACGACGATTGAGCCACTAGAGTCAATTACTTCAGCTGCGGAATTGGTCGAAGCACCCGTATGTGTTGTCGCGAACTCTGCGGCTGCGTCAGTGGAACTGCCAATTGAAAATGTCACAGTTCAGCAGACGGTCAGTGAGTGCGAAGTCGGGATGCGCTCGGGTCGTTTTGACGCGATTGCCGCTGACGATATGCAACTTGCCGGTGTAATGCTTGATCCAAACCTCGCTGCGACTTATGAATTGTTATCGTGGTCCGATATCGCTGCGGAAGAGGATCTGGAGGTCGCTGACGAGCTTTTGGAGGCACATCAGTATTGGATCGGTACCGATCCGGCACACTGTGATGCGCTCACCGAGGCATTGCGTACGGTAGTTACACAGGGAGCACTTGTAGAAGCGTTTGCCGAATGGGAAGAGGCTACCGGTTTCAACCCCGATATTGCGACTGCTAGTCAGATCACGACCAAGCACTGTCCGTCATAAGCTTCTTAACGAGTGATGCCCCACCGAGGTGGGGCATCAAGCATCTCATCGCTGTTTATTTCGAATTCGGGTAGTGTCGCAGATCTTCTCCGACGTAGACCTGGCGTGGACGACCGATGCGAGTTTCCTCGTCAGCAATCATTTCGCGCCACTGTGCGATCCAGCCTGGCAGACGACCCAGTGCAAACAGCGGGGTGAACATCCGTGGTGGGAAGCCCATTGCACTGTAGATGAGTCCGGTGTAGAAGTCGACGTTCGGGTAGAGCTTGCGTTCAATGAAGTAATCATCATTGAGGGCACGCTCTTCCAGGCGCATCGCGATCTCGAGACGTTCGTCATTGCCACCGAGCTTATTGAGGATCTTCTCTGCAGTGGCTTTGACAATCCGAGCACGTGGATCGTAGTTCTTGTAGACACGGTGGCCAAAGCCCATCAGGCGGATGCCTGATTCTTTGTCTTTGACTTTGTCCATGAACTGTTCTGGGCTCAAACCTTCATCTTTGATCTGGTTGAGCATATTCAACACGGCCTCGTTGGCGCCACCGTGCAGTGGACCAAACAGGGCGTTGATTCCGGCTGAGATCGAACCGAAGATGTTGGCGTGTGATGATCCGACTAAACGAACGGTGGAAGTCGAGCAGTTCTGCTCATGGTCTGCGTGCAAAATGAGCAGCATATCCAACGCATCAACCATGTCCTGGTCCAGCTCATACGGTTCGGTGGGGACACCGAAAGTCAAGCGCAAGAAGTTTTCGGTGAGGTTCAGCGAGTTGTCTGGGTACAAGAAAGGCTGACCGATCGACTTCTTATATGCGTAGGCAGCCAGCACTGGCACCTTAGACATCAACCGGATAGTCGAGATATGGACCTGTTCTTCATCAAATGGGTCCAGGGAATCTTCGTAGAAGGTCGACAGTGCAGAGACTGCGGAAGACAAAACCGCCATCGGGTGAGCGTTACGAGGGAATCCGTCGAAGAAAGCTTTAATATCTTCATGCAACATTGTGTGCGAACGGATGTTCTGATCCCAGGCATCGAACTCGTCACTAGTTGGCAGTTCGCCGTAGATCAACAGGTAGGCGACTTCCAGGAAGGAAGATTTTTCAGCCAGCTCATCAATTGGGTAGCCACGGTAGCGCAGAATGCCGTTTTCCCCATCAATATAGGTGATGGCGGAGCGAGCATTGGCGGTGTTCATGAAACCGGGGTCATACGTGACGGTCTCGGTATCACGCAGCACAGTGGCGATACTCAAACCATCATTTCCCGCGGTTGCTTCAACACGTGCCAGGTCTACGTAGTTCTCGCCTACCGTAAGCTTGCCGTCGTGTTTATCTGTCATGGTTTTCCCTCTTGTCCGTGCAAAGTGATGCTTGCACTATGGCCACAGGTCCGTGGCGCTATTCGTTATGGCTCTGCCGTACAAATTTACCAACTTTAGAAACGCTTGGGATTTTATGGCCAAACGTTGTAATCATAACCCCGCTTTGAGTCGGGACACTGCTTGTTCGACTTCATGATCGGTCGCCGTGATCGAGGCGCGGATGTATCCGTTACCGGCCGACGAGTAAAACACTCCGGGCCCCACCAAAATGCCAGCCTGAGCAAAGCGATCGAGTAATGCCCATGAATCCTCGGCCGTCGGGTCTGTTACCGTCGGGTCGCGCACCCACAAATATAGACCTGCTTGTGAGTGATCAATGACCAAGCCGGCAGCTTCAATGGCGGTCACCAGTTTCTGGCGGCGTGTTCGATAGAGCGCTTTTTGTTGCGCCACGTGTTCCTCATCTGCCAAGGCTGCGATCGTGGCCTGCTGAATCGGGCCGGGCACGACCATGCCGGTGTGGGAGCGCAGGTTGATCAGTGCTGCAATAAGTTCGGCATCGCCGGCAACAAAAGCGGCACGGTAACCGGCCATATTCGACTGTTTCGACAGCGAGTACACCGACAACAGCCCGGTGTAGTCCTCCCCGGAGACCCGGGGATGCAGAATTGAGGGGATCTGCTCGGTCTCCCAACGTCCCCAGCCTAGTTCGGCATAGCATTCATCTGACGCGACGACGGCGCCGATGGCACGTGCGTCGTCGACGATGGCACGGAGTGTACTGATCTCCTGCACGATCCCGGTCGGGTTGGCCGGTGAGTTGACCCAAACCAGTTTCACTTTGGTTCGAGTGTCTGCATCGAGCTCAGTTAATGAATCGGCTGTGACCGAGGTGGCACCAACGATCTTGGCGCCGATGTCATAGGTCGGATACGCCACGGTTGGGTACACAATGACGTCGCCCGGGCCTAACCCCAGTAGTAGGGGCAGCCAGGCAATGAACTCCTTGGAGCCCACGGTTGCTGTCACGTTGTCGCGCGTCAGGTTTTTGACCTGGCGACGTCGGCCATACCATTCGGTGATGGCGTCGCGAAGCTCATCGGCGCCAGAAGACCCCGGATATCCAGGCCAGTTGGTCGCAGATTGCAAGGCAGCTTGCACGACGTCTGGAGTGGGATCCACAGGCGCGCCGATCGACAGATCGACAAGGCCAGCGGGATGGGCTTGTGCGGTGGCTTTATAGGGGGCCAGCAACTGCCAAGGATATTCAGGCAGGTCAAGCATTAAACGTCATGCTCCTGTGGCGGAAGGGCGGCAACCAGCGGGTGGTCTTTCGGAATCAACCCGAGTTTGGCGGCTCCTCCCGGGGAGCCGATGTCATCAAAGAATTCGACATTCGCATCGTAGTAGTCAGCCCACTCTTCCGGGGTGTCATCCTCGTAGTAGATGGCTTCCACCGGGCAGACGGGTTCACAAGCGCCGCAGTCTACGCATTCATCCGGATGGATGTAGAGCATGCGCTCACCTTCATAAATACAGTCCACCGGGCATTCATCAATGCAGGACTTATCCTTCAGGTCAACACATGGTAAGGCGATTACGTAGGTCATCTTCGCGTTGCTCCTTCACAGCGTTTCGTGTTGTACAGTCTACTGTTTATCCCACGCACTGAAAGCGGGTGTCAGATGTGTCTGGTCTGCCGCAAGCTGGGCTTTGGTGCGCCGGATGGTGCGAGCTAACTGGAGCATACTCAGTAAAGTCACCGCAACAATCGCAATGTTCCAGGCCAGTGTGGCGATCACGAGGTGGGGCACAAACTCCCAGGTCTGCTCATTGAGCGGCACGCTGAAATGATTCCCCGTGCTGAGTCCGACCATCGCGGCCAGGGTGAGATATTGGGCGATGCCGGTCAGGCCAGTGGCGACAATACTGACGCTGCGCAGTGCAATCCACCGCTGGGCCAACCAGGCGATCACCAGGGCCAAGACGACACCCCAGGGTAGACCAAAGCTGCCGGTCCAATAGGAATTCAGGTGCAGGACGGTGCCGACCGCCCCGGTGATGACACCCAACAGGATCCCGGCGAGGCTCCAGCCAACGGTGGTGTTGCGCTTACTGTGCTTGTGCGCGTGCCCGTGCTCGGGCGAGTTTGACTCGTTCATTCGCATCAAGCACCACCTTACGCATCCGGATCGCTTCTGGAGTGACTTCGACACATTCGTCATCTCGGACCCATTCCAAAGATTCTTCAAGGGTCAGAATCCGGGGTGGTGTGAGGCCTTCGAAGTTGTCGGCGGAGGCTGCACGCACGTTGGTTTGTTTCTTTTCACGCACGATGTTGACATCCATGTCTTCGTTGCGTGAGTTTTCGCCCAACACCATGCCTTCGTAGACTTCAGCGCCCGGCTGGATGAAGAACGAGGCACGTTCTTGCAGGTTGATCATCGAATACGGGGTAGCTGTACCGGAACGGTCAGACACGATGGAACCGGTTGCCCGGTAGATGATGGCTCCGGCCCAGGGCTCATAGCCAGCAGCATACGATGACGCGATACCGGCACCATGGGTTTCGGTCAAAAAGCGGGTACGGAAACCGATCAGACCGCGAGCAGGAACTTTAAATTCCATGCGGACCCAGCCGGTGCCGTTATTGACCATGCTCTCCATGAGGCCCTTGCGGGATGCCATCAGCTGAGTGACAGCCCCCATGTGTTCTTCTGGGATGTCGATGGTCATCAGTTCCATCGGTTCGTGCAAGACGCCGTCGATCTCTTTGGTCACGACCTGGGGTTTGCCCACGGTCATTTCATACCCTTCGCGGCGCATCTGTTCTACCAAAATGGCCAATGCTAGCTCGCCACGACCCTGGACTTCCCAGGTGTCTGGGCGGTCGGTCGGCAGGATTTTCAGCGAAACGTTGCCGATCAGTTCACGCTCCAAGCGGTCCTTGATCTGGCGCGCGGTGACTTTGGCACCTTTGACCTTGCCGGCCAGCGGCGAGGTGTTCACGCCCAGGGTCATCGAGATCGAGGGGTCTTCAACGGTGATTTGTGGCAATGGCTTCGGGTTATCCGGATCGGTCAACGTATCGCCGATCATGATGTCTTCGATACCGGCCACAGCCACGATCTCACCTGGCCGAGCAACCTCTGCCGGGACGCGATCAAGACCTTTGGTCTCGAGCAGCTCGGTAATCTTGACGTTTTTGATGCCGCTTTCGGATGACCAGGCCACGGTCTGGTTTTTATTCAGGGTGCCGTTATGGATGCGCAGCAGCGCCAGACGTCCCAAGAACGGCGAGTAGTCCAAGTTTGTGACGTGAGCCTGCAGGACTTCGTTTTCGTCATAGGTCGGAGCTGGGATGTGTTCCATGATGGTGGCAAACAGCGGTTCCAGATCTTCGTTGTCTGGTAGCTGACCATCGGCGGGCTGCACGGTCGATGCACGGCCGGCTTTGCCCGAAGCATACACAACAGGAACATCAAGGACGGCGTCCAGATCCAGGTCTGGGACATCTTTGGCGACGTCTTCTGCCAACCCTAACAGCAGGTCCATCGAATCGGACACGACGCCGTCGATGCGGGCATCGGGACGGTCAACTTTATTGACCAACAAGATCACCGGTTTAGCTGCCTCAAGAGCCTTGCGCAACACAAAGCGGGTCTGTGGCAAGGGGCCTTCCGAGGAATCCACGAGCAACACGACGCCGTCGACCATCGACAGACCACGTTCGACTTCACCACCGAAATCCGCGTGCCCTGGAGTATCGATCACATTGATCGTGACTTCTTCACCATTGGAGGCTGGGCCCGAGTAAAACACCGTGGTGTTTTTGGCCAGGATGGTGATGCCCTTTTCTTTTTCCAGTTCCCCAGAGTCCATCACACGGTCTTCGACTTGTTTGTGCTCGCCGAACGCCCCGGTCGCGGTCAACATAGCGTTGACCAGGGTGGTTTTTCCGTGGTCTACGTGGGCGACAATGGCAACGTTACGAAGATCTTCACGTGTGGTGGTCTGATTGGTCATGGGCATACCTCGTTTGAAGGTAGAAATGTAAGATGTGCTGCGGCCGAAGACACTGTGGGTGTGTATGAAATGGCCACGTTCCTAGTGTAAAGCACACCTGAGATCTTGCCGACCGATCCGTCTTGGACCGTAGTACGTGACGAAATTGCCCCGGATACGGGTAGAACTGATCGTATGTCCAATCGCACCGCTGTCGCCGCCACACCCAAAACGCTGACCTATGGGTTCATGTTCATCTCCGTGTTCGCGCTGGCACTGAATCTGAGGGCCGCGGCAAGTTCGATCGGTCCCCTGCTGGCCGAAATCGGTGAGGGAATGCAGTTTGGGGGCGGCGCGCTGGGCTTGTTAACGTCGCTTCCAGGCCTGATCTTCGGAATTCTCGGGCTGCTCGCAGTCCGGATCGGCAAGCGCTTTGGCATCTCCGCCACCCTTCTGTTATCAGCCCTGGCGCTGGTTTTTGGTATTGGTCTGCGGGCTTGGGTGGATAATTCCTGGCTGTTTTTGATCTTGTCGATCATTGGCCTGACCGGCATTGCGATTGCCAATGTGCTGATGCCCGCCTGGATCAAAATTCATGGCCGTCAGCATACGGTCAAGCTCATGACGGTGTATTCGGTGTGTGTGGTGGCGGCCGGAGCGATCGGTGCGGCCTTCACCGCCCCGGTTGCGCAACTGCTCTCCGAATGGTTCAGCCCGGGAGTCGGGTGGCGTGGCGCATTATCGTTGTGGGGCGTGCTTGCGATCATCCCGGCGGTGCTGTGGTTTATCGTCACGAGACGAATCGGTTATGACTATCCCCGCACTCCAGCGCACACGAGCCCAACAAAACGGATGTTCCGCTCGCCGGCAGCTTGGGCCATGATGGCCTTCTTTTCCTTACAATCCACCCAGGTGTACGTGCAATTCGGGTGGTTGCCCCAGATCTATCGCGACGCCGGTGTCAGCGCCAATGAGGCCGGCTTACTGCTGGCCACCGCAGCGGTCATTGGGTTGGTGGGCAGTATCATTATGCCCACCGTGGTAGACCGCTCGAAACGCCTATGGGTCTGGCCGGTGGCCTTTGGCGCTTTTAGCGCCCTGGGCTATCTGGGCCTCTTTCTTTGGCCCGCCGAGGGGCGCTGGGTGTGGGCTATACTCCTGGGCATTGGCGGCATGGCATTTGCAACCGCCATCTCCCTAATTCCTGCCCGCAGCATCGACCACGAAATTACCGCCAGGCTCTCGGGGTTCGTCCAACCCGTTGGCTATATCCTGGCCGGAATCGGTCCCATGCTGGTGGGCATGTTATACACGGCCAACAACACCTGGACGACGACGCTAGTGTTTCTTTTTGCGTTAGCCGTACTCATGGCGGCCGCCGGTGCGCTTGCCGCCCGGGATGTGTATGTTGACGATCAGCTCTCACCGGCCAACCACGACCTTAGTTGATCGAGGCTTCCTCAAGGATCGCCGTGTCGCTACGTATTTCGCCATCGACGGTGCGCCACACGACGTCGACTTCGTCACCGGGGTTTTTATCTCGCACGTAGCGTGAAATATATGAGGAGTTGAGCACCTCGTTGCCGTCGATTTCTAGAATCACGTCATCAGGCTGCAGTCCGATTTGATGCCCTGCAGAGCCATTCATGACCTCCATGATGCGTGCCCCAGCGTCGGGTTCGGATGAGACTACGATGCCCAGCGCTCCCCCAGCACCAATGACGACGTCGCCGGAATCATCGCCGGCAAGAACCTGCTCGACGACGTCTAGTGCGCTGACGATCGGCACCGCATACCCATACGCTTCATCGGTGTCCGTGGTGTTTTGGCTTGCCGCGGTCGACACCCCGATCACTTGTCCGTTGGCATCAACGGTCGGTCCACCCGAATATCCGGGCACGATGTCAGCGGTAATCATGATGAGGTCATCTAACCATTGTGCCGGTGAGCCGGGTTCTTGCGGTTCGATATGGATGGTTTCGCTAGTGCCTTGAACTTCACCAACCACTGAGGTCAAGTAGCCCTGACCACCGGCATTGCCAACGCCAGCGACCGTATCGCCCAGGTCAACTTCGCCTGGATTGATAGAGGCAACTTCCAGTGGTTCATCGGTGTCGATTTGCAATACGGCGATGTCTTGGCTGGCATCGCGGCCCAGCACGGTGGCGGAATAGCGCTCATTGGTATCGGCCATAGTGATCGACACCGACATGGAGGATTCAACCACGTGATAATTGGTGATGGCCAGCCCGTCAGCACTGACCACCATGCCGGATCCGAACCCGAGATATTGGTAGACCTGGGTGTCGACCATAAAAATACCGGGTGCATCCGTTACTTCTTGGCCGGGATCAAGACCGGGGCCGGTATGCCGACCCCCGTTCTCCCAATCGATGGTAATACCCTCGTGGACGTGATCGAGCTGCTCGACCAGACCACCGGTCGATTCTTCGGCCTTTGGAACCGCCGGTTCAGCGTGTTCTGTTTCGGTGCCTGGTGCAAAGAATTCTTCGAGAGAAAAGTTATCACCCGCGATATCTTGGCGGTCCCAGTCAAAGACCAGCGACAGAAAGCCGATGAGCAAGAACCCAAAGGCCAGGATGCCGATCCCGTTAAGGATAAGACTCAGCGGACCCCGACGACGGGGTGGTGGGGAGTGCTGTTCGGGTCCGGAGTAGTGGTTCTCAAAATACGGTTGGGGCCGTGATTCATCTCTCGGATGGTGTGGTGAATGCACCCAGCGTGGGTCGAATCGCGGGTCCTGGTGCCCGTAACCAGGATCCGGTGAACCCGTACGGTATGGCCCATCGTTGAACGGGCTGGGCCCATAGGGGCCGTAGTCACCTGAGACGCGATCGCCCGGACCGTATGGCGGTGGTCCGGGCGGGGGTGGCGGACTGCCAGCGCGCTCTTCAGAGGCCTGCCGGTATTGGTCAGGTCGCTGATCGTCGGGGTCTGGCGACGATCCGGGTTCGGAAGAGTGCTGGTAGTTCACGCCGGGTGGTTTTCTATGCTGGGTTAGGCACCCAAATGTTCCATGACGTGGTCATAGTCAGGTTCGGTGGTGATTTCGTTGACGAGCTGGGTGTAGGTAACTTCGCCTTCCGGGTTGGCGACCACAACGGTGCGCGCGAGCAGGCCTTTCATGGGTGAGTCGGCTAGTTGGACACCGTAGTCTTCACCAAAGGTGGAACGGAACGCTGAAGCAGCACGTGCACCCTCGATGCCTTCGGTCTCAAAGAAGCGAGCTTGAGCGAATGGCAGGTCTTTGGAGATATTTAGCACCACGGTGTTGTCCAGGTTGCCTGCGCGCTCGTTGAACTTGCGCACACTATTGGCACACACGCCGGTGTCCAGAGATGGGAAAATGTTCAACAGCAGCCACTGGCCTTGATAATCAGACTGCGTGACCTCGGAGAGGTCGGTGCCAACCAGGGTGAATTCTGGGATGGTCGATCCGATGGCTGGGATATCGGCGACGATGTTGACGGGGTTACCTTTTAAATGCGTTTTGGACATGCTTCTACTGTATGCGTCAGCGGCGGGTTTTATCGACGGCTGTTCGCCCGGCAGTGCAAAACTTTGGTTAACGTCCATAGTGTGATCGGGGTTCGGGCAGCCCGAAGACTCGGTCGAAGGCCCAGGCATAGATCGCGGTGTAGATCAAAAAGAAAATCAGCAAGCCGATTTCTAGGATGAAGGCTTCAAGCAGGCTCACACCCAGGATCCAGGCAATTGCCGGCACCAACATAGCCACCAGCCCGCCTTCGAATAATACGGCGTGAGTGACGCGCATGTACCACGGTCGGTGCGTGATCTTGATGCGACGTTCAAAGGCCTCAAAACCCCAGTTGAAGATGAGGTTCCAGGTCAGGGCAACCGTTGACGACACGAGACCAACCAGAAAAGACGAGCCTGAATCGTTCCCCAGTAACGCGAGAATTAGGGTCGTGAACCCAACCGCCAGAATTTCAAACACCACCGCATAGGTGATGCGTCGCATCAGCGGGGACGGAAACACGCGGCGGCCGATGAGCGCGTCGCGGCCGCCCGGTCCAACGGGGACCTGAGGGATGGCGGGGGCAAGTTCTTCTTGGGTTGTCACAACGCTAGGGTATCAAAACCGCACAGCTGCAAGGTGCGTGCTCGTCACGGGCACAACTGGGTTAGGCATCGTAGCGTCCGGCAATGTAGTAATTGATGGTTTCGGTGAAGAGTTTGGGCTGTTCGGAGTGCACCCAATGCCCCGCGTTGCGAATCTGAATTTTTCGGGTGACGGGGAACAGTTCGCGCATGGCGACGCTGGCTTCGTCGTTGATGTAATCCGATTCGGAACCTTTGACCCACAACACAGGATGGTCATCATAGGTTTGCTCGACAGCCGGAAAATCTACGACGGTGGGCAGATTGTCGTACAGCATCTGAAGGTTCGGCTGCCACCTGAACCCGTCATGATCATCGCGGATGAGATTTTGCAATAAGAAGCTGCGAACGCCGGCGTCATCGATATCTGTCTTGAGCTTGGCGTGGGCATCACGGCGTGACGTAATCTGCGATAGATCCAGTTTCAGCAGCGTTCCCAAGAGGTGTTCAAATTCGCTGGCTGAGGAGTTTACCGGCGAGATGTCTTCGATGATCAGCCCGGCGATTAGTTCGGGATGGCGCAGCGCAAGCAGCATCGCGACTTTCCCACCCATCGAGTGGCCCAGGACCACGGCTGGTTCGTCTTGACAGAAATCCCGCCGAAGTTCGGCTGCCACCAGATCGGCCATGTGGATATAGTCGAAGTTCTCGGTCCAGCACGAGGCCCCGTGGTTGGGCAAATCTACGAGCAGGGAGGTCGTGGTTTCTTGGAGACCTCGGGCAATGGTCGTGAAGTTTTTCCCGCGCCCCATGAGTCCGTGAAAAAATACCACACGTCGTGGCCCGCCCTCTAGCACTTCAGTATGGATGCGACCGGCTGGATCCGAACAATTCATCATGTCCCTCAGCTTAGTAAAGACGCCGAACGGCTGCCCACCGTGGCCTTCACGCAGGCGACACAAACCCAGGTGAGACTCAGCGTTGCAGCCAAGCACTAGCTGAGGCCGGCCTGATGCGCCAGGGCGAGTTCTTCGGCTTGGGCTTTTTTATTGCGTGAACTGTTCACGATGCCCATGATGAATAATCCGCCCGCAAGAATCACGCTGCTCAGGCCGATCAGGACACCTTGCAGCGCGGTGTTGCTCATCTGATAGCTGGAGCCGTCGCTGACGATAGCTTCCTGCCGGCACTGAACGGTATAGGTTCCTTCGCGGGCTTCAAAATGGGTGAAAATCACGTGATGCAGGCCTGGCAGGTGATAACCCGCGGCGGCGGCTTGGGATTCGGTGACCTGCTGTGATGAAGTATTTGACATCACCGGGTGCCCCTCTGGGTCGGTGATGTCACACTGTTGCATTTGATCTGTGACGGAGGGTTCCTCGTCACCATAGTAGAGCGACAGGATCGTATATTTAGCGCCCTGAAGGTCAATTGAGGACGCCTGTGGCCCCACGCGCACCCCGGTCTCGAAAGCATCGGCATAGGATTCCCCGACGTCGGAAAAAGTATTCATAATGCCCGAGACCGTGATCGCGATGGCGGTCACCAGACCAAGCACTCCCACGACAATGCTGGCCAGAATATAGCCTGCAACGGGACGTCGAAAGGAATCCGCGGTCTGGTGGTGGTGCGTCTGGGTCACGCGGACGGCCCCGGATAGTACGGCTGTTGTCCTTGACCATAACCCGGGTAGGAGCCACCACCGTAGGGCGGGGATTGCTGTCGTTTGGATTTAGCGCGACGTACCAGACCAATAATGGTCAGCACTGCACCGACCAGGAAGAGCAGTCCTGCCAGGAGGAGGCTGATACCAACGCCGATGAGACCGCCCAGTGGTAATGAACCACCGAGGGCGACCGGGTAGTCGGTGCAGGAGATTTCATACACGCCGTCGGCGGTGGATTCAAAGGACTGGATGGCCTGATAGGACAGGTCATCGACTGACATGTTCATATCAGCAGAACGATTGGTGATGTCATTGCCCTGTTCGTCAGTCACCGAGCAGCTGGCACCTGACATGACGTCGGGGTCTTGATAAATAAACCACTGATTATCTCCGAGACCATCGACCGTGACGTGTTCTTCAATGGAATACGTCGAGGACGCGAACTCTTCGAACTTACCGAACGACGAAACGGTCAAAGCCACCACGGCGATAATGCCGCCTATGACGCTGATACCAATCAGGATCAACCCGGCGATGAGCATGCGGGTGCCGGGGCGCCGATTTCGCTGCGGCGAGGATGAAGCTTTATCCGACTGATATGGGCTAGGTGGCGGTGGTGTATACGACATGGATTCCTTCAATGGTTGTGATGATCATTCTAGTGTGCCAGATGCCGCGCGAAAGCACATAAAGAAGTGTTCGCCCCAGGGCATCACACCTGATCAGCAGCGTATATCAGCTCATCGACCGCACTCACCAGTGACATAGGAGATCCCCACCACAACTACCCCTTGTCTTGGAGGTGGAGGCGTTTTCCCCGCCAGCGCTCGCGCAACCACCGGTCGTGTGTGGCAATGATGACCGTCCCCGGGTAGTCCTGAATCGATGCCTCCAATTCGGTGACTAATAACAAGGACAGATGGTTGGTGGGCTCATCCAGCAAGAGCACCTCTGGCGGGTTAGCAAGTAAGACTGCTAAATCCAAGCGGCGTTGTTGGCCGACGCTCAACGTCGCCAGGGTGCGGGTTTCATCGCGAGGACTCAGTAGGCCGAAGGTCGATAGCGGTAAGGTTGCAGCACGTTCAATTCCTACGGTCTGTTCGTACACTGCGCGGGCGGTTTGGTCGGCCACCTCGTCCCAATCACTTTCTTGACGAAGCATTCGGTAAGTCAGCTCCGCCAAGCGTTCAAATCTTCCACCGGTGGGTGTCAGGTTGCCTGCCAGCACTTCCAGGAGGGTGGTTTTACCGGTGCCGTTGGCGCCGGTGATCAGCAGGTGCTCTCCCTGACTAATGGTGAGTGAGATCGGTGCGAGACGTCCTGCTACCGTGACGTTTTTGGCTCGAATCAGCGCTTCGTCCGCTGCAGCCGACGTCGCAGTATCTTGTATAGCGACCTGCAGCCCTTGAAATGCGAGTCGGTCAGGTGGCCGGACGATCTGATGTTGTTCAGCTTCGGCGAGACGGGAGCGGGCGTCATTGACTCGCCGGGCCACGACTTTGGCGTTTCGGTCTGCATGATATTTCTTTGCGATTCGGCTTTCGGTGCGCGGCTTCCAATCAGTGTGACCCACCACCTGGTGCTCATCTACGGCGGCGTGCAAACGTCTGATCTCGGCTTGTTCTTGATCATATTGATGTTGCCAACGCTGGCGTGCTGCCAATTGGAACGTCAGGTAATCCGAATAAGCACCACTGAAACGTGTGACGCCCTCACTGGGTAGTGCCTCATCGATCGCCGGATCGGCGAGCGCTCGAGGTGCCGGATCTAAATCCAGAATGGACACCACCGTCTCGTCGAGAAATGCCCGGTCATGACTGACCATGATCACCGGGCCGTGCCATTCGGATATCACCGTTGCCAAATACCCCAGCGCCATATCATCCAGGTGATTGGTTGGTTCGTCTAATAAGAGGATATCCGGGGCTGACAAGAGGAGACTGGCCATCGCTAGACGGGCGCGCTGACCTCCGGAGAGTTGCCCGACAGTTTTGTTACGAGCTAATTCGTCCAACCCGAGCCCGTGCATCGTCGTTTCAACATGTGCCTCGATCCCCCACGCTCCGAGACGTTCGGCGGCCCCAATGGCGGCCATATAGTCATTCAGTACACCGGAGGCTTGTGGCGTTTCGGCTATGGCTTGTGCCGCATCGACCACCGCGGCTTCCGCGGAACGCAAGCGTATTACCGCTTGCTCAAGGACTGCTGTCACGGTCAGCGCGTGAGGAAACTGCGGTTGTTGGTGGAGCAGTCCGATGTGCAGCTTGTCGCCATGCGAGGTAAAAATATCCACGCTGCCGTCATCGGGAGGCAGCTCGCCGGCCAAAATACGCAACAAGGTGGTCTTGCCAGAACCATTTTCACCAATGATGCCGACCCGATCGTGGTGGGCCACCGCGAAAGAAATATTGCTCAAGACACGGCGGTCGGGAAAGGCTTTGGAGATTCCTGAGACTTTCAGGTGCGTAAATGAAGTAAAACTCGACACAATGATTCCTGCGATAGGACATTCCCCGCCGGGCTGCAGCCTCAGACGCGGGGCGGAACAGGATCATTGCTTCATGCCCGATATGTTATTGCACCCCATCCGCCCAAGCAACCTCAAAGGTGGCGCATATCGATCGGACCAACCCAAGTCCCCCCATGATGCTGCCGTCGGGGATTCGGCTTCGAATGTCATAGCGAGAAGCAAGAGTGCGGTTGGCCGACGCCGCGGTTCAGCTTGGTGATTCCATCTCTTCTTCTACGATGAGCGTCCAGGGCACTGGCACGTCGACCCAAAACTATGTAGTGCGGAAAACACTGCGCGGACCAAATCGATCCGGGCTGGCTTCTTGCCATGCTTGACGCCACTGGCCGGGTGGATCTCTATAGAGTTGTCCTGGTTCCAGCCAGTCATACAGCTCTGCGTAGGAAGCGCTTTTTCCTTCGGCCAGGTTACGCCGAAGCATTTCAGGATGCAGGTCGTCGGGATGTTGAACCCCAAGAGCGGCCATGACCCGCAGCGCTTCTCGTACGGTGTTGCGTTGGTAGTTGTAGACGTATTCAGTTTTCGTTGGGACGTGAAGTGCTCGTTGGCGGCGTCTATTTTGCGTCGCGACACCCACCGGGCAGGTATTCTCGGCACACCTCATGGCTTGAATACATCCCAGAGCCATCATCATGGCGCGCGCTGAGTTGAGGTAGTCGGCTCCTTGAAGCAGCCTTCGGACGATGTCACTGCCTTCAGCAATCTTTCCGGCAGCACCTATTCGAATGCGGTCGCGTAGTCCGGCCCCGACCAGCGCATTATGTACCGTCATGAGACCTTGGGTTAAGGGCATCCCAATGTAGTCCTCGAACTCCACGGGAGCGGCTCCCGTGCCGCCTTCTGACCCGTCCACAATGATGAAATCCGGTGCAGTGCCCACTTGATGAATCGCTTTACAAATCGCTAACACGTCGCGTTGTGAAGTCACGCACAGCTTGAATCCAGCGGGTTTTCCACCGGCCAGCTCACGCATAGTGGCAATGAATTCGATGAGCTCTACCGGGGTAGAAAAAACAGTGTGATAGGGCGGACTGATACATTTTTCATCGCGCGGGACGCCTCGGATCTCAGCGATCTCTGCAGTGATTTTGGCTTGAGGGAGTACCCCACCAATGCCAGGTTTAGCACCCTGACTCAGCTTCAGTGACACCATCTTGACAGCATCCAGGGAGGCTCGTTCAGCAAATTTCTGCGGGTCAAATTCACCAGCTTCCGTGCGAGCACCGAAGTATGCGGTGCCGATCTCCCAGACTAAGTCCCCGCCCCCAGCCAAGTGGTGCGGAGAGATTCCACCCTCTCCGGTGTCATGAGCAAACTGGCCTTTCGCTGCTCCGGCATTGAGTGCCTGTATTGCATTGGCCGATAAGGAGCCGTAGCTCATCGAAGAGACATTGAGCAGTGCCATGTCATAAGGTTTTGCGCACTCTGCACCGCCCACCCGAACCCGTGGCGGGGTGGACAGTGGTTTGACCGGGGTGATCGAATGGACAAACCATTCTTTGCCTTCTGCGGTGATATCGTGCACCGTGCCGAAGGATTCTTCACTTTTACCATCGCGTGAACGCGCATAAATCAGTTCACGTGCGGTTCGATCGAAGGGGCGACCGTCCCAATCTCGTTCGATGAAGTATTGCTGAATTTCGGGACGGATTTTCAGCAGTAGACTTCGTCCGTGTCCAATGAGCGGATAATTGCGGAGTACGCCTGATCGTTTCTGCAGCAGATCATAGGTGACGACGGCACCAAGACCAAGCGCTGCTGAAGCGCCTCCCACCAGCTTGCCAAGCGGTTTTTTCGAAGTGCCGGTACTGAACCATTTCTTGAACATCAGTCACACTTTCTTCTCCAGCCAATAAGTCAGGCCGCAATGATCGATGTGCTCAGGACTACCGCTCACACCTCGGTGCGGGCACAGGTTGCAGGTCACGTAGTGCAGCAGTCTTTTGGTGTAGCGAGTCTACGACCGAGCCGGGCTGATTCATAGGCCTTCAGCGGCTCGAAGGCGTGGCAAGGACTAACGATCAGAGCGTTGTGGAAGCCAGATCCAACCTTCAATCTGGGCTGTCTCGCGATAGCGCAGGGGTGGCCCTTCGCACTGGCCACGACGAATCTGGTGGCTGACTAAGCCTGCGATAATGGCGTCCAGGGCGTTATCATTTGCGACTACCAGCGCTGCATAGCCGTTCCAGTCCAGTGTGGGAAATCGCTGGGTCAGTCCAGTCATGATCTGCTGGCGTATCGCGGCACGTTGTGTCCCCTTATATCCAGTGTGGGGTAAGCCCCAGCGGTACAGCGCTGCTGCCGGATAGACCTCGGCGACAGCACCCGATCCATCTCTGCTGACATCGATTTGCTGGTCGCGCAGCCGTGCCTCGATCCCAGCCCAGCGAAATGCAGGATAGGCAATCAGGTTGGCTGACACGCTTAACGGCGTGAGCCCGGTTGCCCGGTGGACTTCGCGGTCCGTGGTGCGCAGCGCCAACTCGCGACGCCAGGTGGGGCCCGTCGTGGCCGGTGGCGGAAGTGTCTGCTTGGCATGTTCTTCGACGAAAGCTGCGAAAGGTTGTGGCCAACCAAATGGTACATCCACCCCGGTGTACTCGACGTCTTGAACTGTTTCGATAACGTGGTCATCGACGACGCCCACCACCACAGACTCGAGCGCAATCTGCGTACCGTCATCGTGCAGGAGCGCCAGACCCGTGTTCTTTGGCTCTGCAGCTAGGTCGACACCACATACTCGCATGTCCCAACCGTAGTCGATCAGGAATGGCCTCGAAGCCCGCAAGCACACCCAGCATCGAGGGGACGCGCAGCTGCACCAATCGATGAACAATATCGTGCTGATTAGCATCGGCTTTTTGTTTGCGAGACACAAACCTCGGAAGCTCTGATGATGTGTTGAATGGCCAAGAGGAACGTTAGGTCCGGATCCACTCCGGCGTATTGTGGCTCTCACATGCACCTATGCGGCAACTAACAAATGCGCTAATTACTTGATTTCACTTGATTTGCCGCCGTAAGGTTGCAATGTTCCCGGTCTGTGACGGTACGGAATAGCTTCAACCAGTTTCGTTATCGGAGCTGGCCGCCCGTATTCACCTTCAACGAGAGGAATGTCATGGCTGGTGCCGTGGGATCTTCCGATGCTCACGCTGCAGCACGACCCGACCCCGGGATGAGCACAACGCAGCAGACCCCACCGGAGAAGACAAAATATTCCCCGGTCAACAAACCGGTTTTCTTCACCTCGGCCGCGCTGATCGTCGCATTCGTGCTGTGGTCCTGGCTGTTGCCGGCGCAAGCCGAAACCGTCATCTTCGGTACCATGGACTGGGTTGCGACCAACCTTGGTTGGTACTACGTGTTGACCGTGACCATCGTGGTGGTCTTCGTCCTGGTCGTCGCGCTGACCAAGGTCGGTCGCGTCAAAATGGGTCCCGACCATTCCAAACCCCGATTCAATTTATTCACCTGGGCCTCCATGCTGTTTGCCGCTGGCATCGGTGTGGACCTCATGTTTTTCGGGATCTCCGGTCCAGCAACGAACTATCTCACCCCGCCTGAGTCCGCGGGACTGTCTGATGAAGCCGCCCGCATGGCCCCGTTGTGGACGATGTTCCACTACGGTATCCCTGGTTGGGCACTCTATGCGCTCATGGGGATGGGCGTCGGCTTATTTGCTTACCGATACCATCTGCCCTTGAGTATTCGGTCGGCGCTGGCTCCGATCTTTGGGAAACGGATCAAGGGCATCCCGGGCCACGCCGTGGATGTCGCCGCCGTCCTGGGAACAATTTTCGGTATCGCGGTCTCCCTGGGTATCGGTGTGGTCTTCTTGAACTATGGGCTGTCATATATCTTTGGCATTCCACAATCGATGACCGTCCAGATTGCCCTGATGGTTCTGGCCGTGGGCATCACGATCATCTCCACGGTCACCGGTGTCGATAAAGGCATTCGTCGGCTGTCCGAACTCAACGTCATCTTATGTATTGTGTTGATGCTCTGGGTGCTGTTTTCGGGGAACACCCCGCAGCTGATGAACCAGCTGATACAAAATGCCGGCGACTTCGCTTCCCGGTTCCCCTCCATGATGATGAACACGTTCGGTTACACTGCCGGCAGTCCTGACTACCCCGCGGCTGATTGGATGAAGGACTGGACGCTGTTTTTCTGGGCCTGGTGGATCGCCTGGGCAGCCTTTGTTGGACTCTTCCTTGCCCGCATTTCTCGCGGCCGGACTCTGCGCCAGTTCGTCTTAGGGGTACTGCTGATTCCCTTTAGCTTTATCCTGCTGTGGATCTCGATCTTCGGCAACGGTGCGCTCGCGTTCTTTAGGGCCGGGGATGAGGTCTTCCTCAACGAAGCGATCAGTCTGCCAGAATCCGGGTACTTCACCCTGCTGGCACAATACCCAGGCGCAACGTTCAGCATCGGCCTGGCTGTGGTCACCGGTCTGCTGTTCTACGTAACTTCGGCGGATTCCGGATCGCTGGTCATGGCAAATCTGACATCCAAGCCGTCCACTGATGATTCCGACGGCGCACCGTGGCTGCGTATCTTCTGGGCGGTCGTCACCGGGGCGCTGACCCTAGCGATGCTGTTCATTGAAGGGGTCTATACACTCCAGGCCGCCACCGTGATGATCGGGCTGCCGTTTTCCATCGTGATTTATTTGATGATGTTCAGTCTGTTCAAGGTCTTACGGACCGAACGACAAAGCATTGACTCCAAACGAGCGATTATGCCCGGAGTCCTTTCTAGTATCCGTGACACCACGGGGCGTCCATCGACCACCTGGCGTCAGCGACTTGCACGCCGAATGTCTTGGGCAACTGCTACCCAAGCTCGCGATTTCATGAACAACGTGGCGACTCCTGCAGTCGAAGAAGTCGCTGAAGAGCTCACCAAACTTGGTGCCAACGTCACATGTCACCGAGGCGAGCACCCAGAGTATCCGATCCCCTATGTGGATCTGATAGTGCACTTCACCGACCAGGACGAATTCAAGTACCAGCCCTATCCGGTCGCGTACAACGTGCCAAACTATGCGCACAACATATCTGCCGTCTCCGAAGTCTTCTTCAAAGTCGAAGTCTTCAACCTCACCGGCTCACAGGGCAAAGACATCCTGGGCTTTACCAAAGATCAAGTCATTTCCGACATCCTGGATGCCTATGACGCCCACATGATGTACATGTCCATGATTGGTGACAAGGGCTCGCCCTCCAGCGTGGTCGAGGCCACCATTCCCGATGAGTGGACCGACAGCGACCAGATCCACACCCCCACCAGCACCATACCGATCGTGCCAGCAGAACCAACTGGCCAACAGAACTCCACAGGACAAGGAGAAACCCCAAATGACCGCTAATACAGCAACACTTTTCATCGACGGCCAATGGGTGAGTTCCTCCAACGGCGACACCCGCACCATTTACTGCCCCGCGGACGGCAGTGAAGTCGGAGTCGTCTCGGAAGGGACCACCGAAGATACCGAACGGGCCATCATGGCGGCCCGAGCAGCGTTTGAATCCGGGGTATGGGCCGACCGGCCAGCCATCGAACGCGGCGACTTCCTCCTCGACGTCGCTGAAGCACTGCGCGAACGCAAAGATGAATTCGCCCGAGCCGAATCGTTGGACACCGGCAAACGTTTCGTCGAGGCCCAAGGCGATATGGAAGATATCATCGCCAGCTTCCGACACTTCGGCAAGATTGCCGATCACTACCCGGGGCGTTTGGTCGATGCCGGTGACTCCAGTGTCATTTCACGCGTCGTACACGAGCCGATCGGCGTCGTCGGGATGATTACCCCCTGGAACTTCCCGCTGCTGCAAGCGGCATGGAAAATTGCCCCCGCCCTGGCTGCTGGGAACTCGTTTGTGATCAAACCCGCCGAACTGACCCCGCACACCACACTGCTCATGGCAGACGTCCTGGATAAACTAGGACTGCCCGCAGGTGTTGCAAACGTGGTGCTCGGTGCAGGCAACACCGTGGGTGCCCCGCTGTCCAGTCATAAAGAAATCGACCTGGTGTCCTTCACCGGTGGGCTGGTGACCGGCCGAAAAATTGCCGAATCGGCAGCGTACACCGTCAAAAATGTGGCCCTAGAACTTGGTGGGAAAAACCCCAATATTGTGTTCGCGGACGCGGATTTCGATGCAGCCCTAGACAACGCGTTGACTGCCGCCTTCCTGGATTCGGGTCTGGTATGTTCCGCAGGAGTGCGACTGATTGTGCAAGACAGTATCGCCGAGCGGTTCGTCGATGAACTTGTTCGTCGTGCTGGACACATCGTGATGGGTGGCCCATTCGACGACAACGCTGAGACCGGACCGCTGATTTCGGCCGAACACCGGGAGAAGGTCACTGATTACGTTAATCGCGGTGTCGAAGCCGGTGCCCGCCTGCGCGTTGGTGGGCACTGGGGCGGCGACGAGCATAAAGATGGCTATTTCTATGCACCCACTGTGCTGGATCAGTGCACCGCCGATAACCCAGCGGTCATTGAAGAAGGCTTCGGGCCCGTCATCACCGTCGAGACGTTTTCAACCGAGGCCGAAGCCATCTCGATCGCCAATGACACGGACTACGGTCTAGCCGGTGCCGTGTGGTCCTCAGACTCAGGGGTGACCAACCGTGTCTCGCGCAAACTGCGCCACGGCACCATCTGGATTAATGACTACCACCCCTACCTGCCACAAGCCGAATGGGGTGGCTTCAAACAGTCGGGTATCGGTCGTGAACTTGGCATCACCGGACTCGAAGAATACACAATTTCCAAACACATCTACGAAAACACCGAGCCGGCAGAATCCGGCTGGTTCCCTCGTCAAGACGCGTTTTAGCCTGCAGGAATGGAGTACAACGTGACAACAACGAATTACGACTATGTGGTGGTCGGCGGCGGCTCTGCCGGTGCAGTGGTCGCTGCTCGGCTAAGTGAAGACCCCAACGTAACGGTCGCCCTGCTCGAAGCAGGTCCCACCGATATCGATAAACCAGAAGTCCTACAGCTCAACCGCTGGCCAGAACTGCTGGAATCCGGCATGGACTGGGATTACACGATCGAAGAGCAGGAAAGCGGTAACTCGTTTATGCGCCACGCCCGCGCTAAAGTGCTCGGCGGATGCTCCTCGCATAACTCGTGTATCGCCTTCCACCCACCCGCAGAAGACATGGACCTGTGGGAAGCAATGGGAGCCGAGGGCTGGAATGCCGAAACCATGCTGCCGCTGATCAAACGACTTGAGACTAACGACAACTCCGGTGCACACAACGGCAGCGACGGCCCGGTCGAATTGATGAATATCCCCAAAACAGATCCGTTGGGCAACGCGTTGTTGGAAGCTTGTGAAAAACAGGGTATTCCGATCGTCGAGTTCAATGATGGCTCCACCGTGGTCAACGGTGCCGGATACTTCCAGATCAACTCGAAAAAAGATGGCACCCGCGCGTCCTCGTCGGTGTCCTACTTGCACCCCATCATGGACCGAGACAACCTCGATATCCTGACCGACCACTGGGTGACACGTATTCTGTTCGATGACGACAATCGTGCGACCGGGGTGGAATATCTGTCCAACGCGTTCAGTCGGCTCGCCACACTGGAAGCCAACCGCGAAGTGATCGTCTCGGCCGGCGCCATCGATACTCCGAAACTGCTCATGCTGTCCGGGATCGGACCCGCAGATCACCTCAATGAGGTCGGCGTCGGTGTTCGGGTGGACTCCCCCGGTGTTGGCTCCAACCTGCAGGATCACCCAGAAGCAGTGATCTCGTGGGCTTCGAAGGTGGACATGACTCGCGAAGCCACCCAGTGGTGGGAAATCGGGATCTTCTCGCCGACCGAAGAAGGCCTGGATCTACCGGATTTGATGATGCACTACGGCTCCGTGCCGTTTTCGATGCACACCCGACGCCACGGGTACCCGCACGAGGATGAGTCGTTTGCGCTCACTCCAAACGTCACCCACGCGAAATCGCGTGGCACCGTCCGGTTGCGGTCGCGAGATTATGCGGATAAGCCAAAGGTCGACCCGCGCTACTTCACCGATCCCGAAGGTCACGATATGCGCGTAGCCGTCGAGGGCATCAAACTGGCACGCAAGATTGTCGCCCAGGAACCGATGGCGGAATTTGCTGGTCGGGAGCTGTTCCCAGGTGAAGATGTCCAGTCCGATGAGGACATCGCAGCCTACGTGACCAAAACGCACAATACCGTGTATCACCCGGCTGGCTCTTGCCGGATGGGGGCTGTCGATGATGCCATGTCGCCGCTGGATCCACAGCTGCGAGTCAAAGGCACCAAGAACCTGCGGGTTGTGGATGCCTCAGCTATGCCGCAGTTGACCGCGGTCAACCCGAACATCACCGTGATGCTCATGGGTGAGCGTGCTGCCGACCTGATCAAGGCTGATCAGTAAAAACTCACTACTCCGAGGGGTCGGCTTTTTGAACACGAAAGTTCAAGAAGCCGACCCCTTGTCATGCTTAGGCTGGACCAATATTCAGCTTGGTCATTTGCTTTCCATGCTCATCGAAATTCGCCGATGCCAGCCAGTGTTCGAAAGATTGCTAGATAGCTGGCCAATCTTGATTGATGATGGCAAACCAGGCAGTGTCTCGGCTGCGTTGCTTATAGACCATCGCTTGGCGAAATGTTCCTTCGTAGGTAAACCCCAGGCGGCGGGCGGCCGCAATCGAGGCCCCGTTGAGGCTGTCGCACTTCCATTCGTAGCGTCGATATCCCAGTTCGAATACGTATCCGGCAGTGCCGGACCGATCGGTTGACCAAAGTAGTTAACGCATGGCCTAGCTGGCCCCTTTTGGTAGAACTGCCGTGCGGTTCACAGTCCGACAGGACATGGGCTCTTACAACGACCGATTCCGTCCTGACTTCGACTTTCCCGGAAGGTAAAGTATTGAAGCGCTAAGTATTGGAAGATAAGCTTCCCGAGGGAGCGGATACCTTATCTGCCACAAGCGAGGAGCTATATTCGTGGATCGACCCGAACCAAATGCCACCTGGGACGCCGGGGATATGGGCTGCGGTGAACTCATCGTCAAGCTCAAACTCAAGCTTCGTGATGAGCTTGCAGCCGGTGATATTTTGCAGCTCACCGCAACCGATCCCGGCGCCCCAGAGGACATCCCTGCCTGGTGTCGCCTCACCCGCAACCCGCTGATCTACCAAGATCACCCGATATATTTCATTCAAACCAAGGAGTAGCCCTCATGTCCGGTACCGGAAAATTCTGTGTCTCTATCACCCATGCCAAAAACGATACCGATAAAGCAACTGTTGGCTTCGTGGTAGCCAACGCTGCTGCTGGTTCCGATCAAGACACCATGGTCTTCCTTTCCACCGAAGGGGTACGCCTGGCAGAAAAGGGCTACGCTGACGACATCCACGAAGAGGGTTTTGCTCCACTGGCCGAGCTGATCAGCAACTTCGTTGAAGCTGGCGGCCAGGTCTATGTGTGCGCCCCATGTATCAAGAAACGTGCCATCGCTCCAGACAATCTGATCGAGGGGGCAACCGTCGTCGGTGGGGCAAAACTCGTCGAATTCCTCGCCGACGGTACCCCAAGCGTCTCGTACTAAACCTTCTGTAGTGTGAAAGAGCCCGTTATGTCCATGCCCACCGTGCACCCATACCCGCCAAAGACCAGTTTCAATGGTGGGGACCTTGATTGTGGCAATGGTCTGCTGCTGTTGATTCGTAAGCACATCGATCCGTTAGAACCCGGCGAGTTATTGGAAATTGTCTCGCATGATTCCACGGTCGAAGTAGATCTCCCGTCCTGGTGCCGGCTGACGAAAAACGAGCTGCTCAATATGCACACTGAGCCCGGAGTCTGGCGATTCTTGGTTAGCAAGGGACCTTTCACACCACCAGCAGACGCTGCCCTCCCGACGGTGACCGCACGCCCGGCAGCACACCCAGAGACACCGCTCGCTCCTTTGAAGCTGAAGAAAAAGCGGAAGAAACCGCAAATGGCGATCACGCAAGAAGTTGTGACGCCCCATATCCCAGACAGCCTGCCCGAGCCCGCCGATGCGCCGAACATCGAGCCGTTGTCCGTGCTGAGTTTGGGCAGTTGGCCGCGGCCACGCTGGATGTTGGAATCGTTACATCAGCATCTTGAAGGCCGTCTCGATGACGACGCGTTCCAAGCCGATGCCGATGACGCTGTACAACTTGCTATCGCAGCCCAAGAACGCGCGGGCATTGATGTGGTGACCGACGGTGAACAACGCCGCGACAACTACTCATCATTCGTGGGCGGCATCCTGCAAAACTGCCAGCTCATTCCGGTCACCGATCTGCTGCCATATGTTGATGATCCTGACCAGTTCAACAAAGAACTACAAGCGCTGGATGTGCCAGCCGGCGAAGTCCGTCACCCAGCCGTTTTCGGTCCTCTGGGACGCAACGACCCGCTGACAGTCCATGAAGTGCAATATGCCCAATCTATTGCGACTAAACCGGTTAAAGTCAGCCTGCCCGGACCATATCTGCTAACCCGGACCATGTGGATGGAATGCGTTTCCGACCGCGCCTATGACAACCGCGAGCAACTCGCCGTCGATATCGTGCGCATCCTGCGCGAAGAAATTGCCTACCTGCTGGCCGAAGGCACCATCCTGGTACAGCTCGATGAACCCGTACTCACCGAGGTGCTCTATGGCGAACAGGGCCAAGGTGGTAGAACGTTTATGTGTGGTGCTCTCGGCGAGCGCGGTGCCCAGGATGAAGAACTGGCTTTTGCCCACCAGCTACTCGAGCAGGTCACGGAGGGCTTCCCCACCGACCGTCTGGCGCTGCATGTATGTCGTGGCAACTGGACCACCGATGAGACATCCGCTTTGACCGGTGGTTATGAACCACTGGTGCCACTGTTCCGGTCAGTGAATGTCGGCACGCTTATTCTCGAGCTGTGTACCCCACGGGCGGGTGAGCTCGAAGCGCTAGCGGGCATCCGAGATGATCAGCGGATCGGCGTCGGGGTCATCAACCAGAAAGACTCAGCTAACGATACGGTCGACGACGTCGCTGCCCGTGCTGAGCGGGCCATTAGGCTCTTTGGTTATGAGCGAGTGCTCCTCAATACCGATTGTGGCTTTGCGACCTTTGCCGATAACCCCATCCAATCGGCTCGTGCCGCCGAACGCGACCTTCGTTTGATCGCCCAGGCGCGAGACCAGCTGCGAACCAAATACCAGCACGGTGCCTGACGCCGGGGCACTGTTGTCTGCGGCAAAAGGTCAGGCTTCCGGGACTTCACCTTTTTGTGCGTAGTGCTGCAGTTGCGACCACAGACTCTGACGCACCTCTACCCTACGATTGTTGACCTCCAGTTCGGTCAGCCGGATCTTGCTACCGTGATCGCGCCGGAACTGGTCGAGGAGCGAGTCAATCCGGTGGCGGTACCCAGGCAACTTGTTTGCATCGATGGCAACAATCGTGGCACCGATCCCCTGGCGACGCTCCCCGGCGTAGTAGGGGGCGGCTTCATACGATGAGTCCCCTCCGCTAAGCATCGCCATAAATTCCACCAGCATGGCGATATTGCCACCTTTATAACCACCAAACGGCAACAGTGTCCCCGCAAGCGCGGCCTGAGCATCAGTCGTCGGTTGCCCGTGACGGTTCAGCGCCCAACTCTCAGGGATCGCTTCGCGCCGGGTGGCATATTTTTGAAAATTCACGCGGGCGGTTGACGACGACGCTTGGTCAATAATGATTGCCCGACCATCTGCCAGTGGTACCCCGTAACTCAATGGATTGGTTCCCAGCAGGCGGTCATAGCTGCCGCCGACACTCATCACCGCCGGACTATTGGCAAACGCCAACGAGACCAACCCGTGTTTGGCCAGGCGACGCGCATAATACCCCAGCTCTCCGCCGGCGAAAGCATTTTTGATCATGAGCAGCGCCAGCCCGTGGGCTTGAGCAGCTTGAATGAGTGCATCCTCGCCCTGACGGTACGCATACTGCATGGGCCCATGATCCGCATCGACCAGACTCATTACATCCGTCACCGACGTGAGTTGAACCTGCGGTGTGGGGGTGATCAACCGATTGGTCACCGCCTGAAAATAATAAAACAGGTGCTCGAGGCCCACTGTTGGTTTGCCGTAGAGTTCCGCTTCCGTGGTGGCATCGGCAAGAGTCTCACAGACAGCCGTTGCGAATCCGGCTTGGCGAGTGGATCGATAGACCAAGTCCCAGATCTCGGCGGCGTTGACCTGCTGCATACGTCCTCCAGACGTCCAAGGTTCCGGCTTGCTCATTTCACGAGTTTATATTTCTCAGATTAGCGCTCGTCGATTCGACTAAATAGTGACGGTAGGTCACCTCAATAACCACCGGTAAGGTGAGGCCGGTGCCGAGCTAGCCTACGCTGACGCCATCCAGAGGGTCATACCACCGCTCCTCCGATAGGGGTCGATAGGTTCGAACTACCGGCTGTGGTTGAAAGACCGCATCCTACAGTTCGCGCATATCAGCACATATTGTTGAGCGATCAGCCCACCAACAGGACTAGATTGTGCAATACAGGCACCGATAGAACCGGGGGCGACCACGAGCACGTGTCCTTGCATGACCGACACCGGTGCCAGGCACGGGCCGGGTCACTAAACTCAGAACCACCGTTCGTTACAAGAAAATTCTGAAGGTGTCTCATGTCAGCTGAACAACATTTACAACGTTTGGGATTTCTGACGATCGGATTATTTGATCCACAAGATCCCGCTGCAGGACATGAGTCCACCCTAGAAATCATTGAACTTGGTGAACGATTAGGTTTCGACAGTGCTTGGCTGCGTCATCGGCACCTGCAATTTGGCATCTCCTCGCCCATCGCAGTGATGGCAGCAGCATCACAGCGGACCACGCGCATTGAACTAGGTACCGCCGTCACGCCGATGGGATGGGAAAACCCACTGCGACTAGCCGAAGACTTCGCGACCGTCGATATCTTATCGAACGGTCGGATCAACCCCGGGCTCAGCGTCGGTACGCCAATGGACTATGACACCATCCAACACGTGCTGTACCCCAACACAGCTGAGCTCGAAGATTTCAGCAAAGCACGCGTTGACCTGTTCAACCGACTCATTGCTGGTGAACCCGTTCGGGAACTTTCCGGCAAACGCGGGGTAGTGGAAGAATTCTCAAACCGTATTGAACCCCACTCCCCCGGGCTACGAGAGCGTCTATGGTACGGAGCAGGGAGCATGGACTCAGCTATGTGGGCCGGCGAACACGGCATGAATTTGCTCACCAGTAGCGTGATCTTTCCTCAAGAAGATGACACGCCAGACTTCGCCGAAGTACAAGCCCAACAGATTCAGGCATTTCGAGCAGCCACTGCCAAGCACACCCCAAGCGCACCGGCCCGGGTATCGCAGGGATTAGTCGTGATTCCAACCGACTCCGCTACGACAGCGCAAAAGGCAAAGTACCAGGCTTATGTGGATGAGCGCACGCCGCGCACCGAAAAACCCCAGGGTCCGCGCAACATGCTCTTTGCCAAGGACCTCATCGGTACTAGTGAAGAAATTGCAGAACAGCTGCACGCTCATGCCGGGTATCAACAGGTCACCGAGGTGGCATTCGCGTTGCCGTTTAGTTTCGACCACGAAGACTACGTGCAGATTCTGACCGACATCGCCCATCGTCTCGGACCTCTATTGGGTTGGCATCCTTCCGTATAAAGCGGCCCGTTTCCCCTGCGACCTGGGACACCCCCGAGCAGGCAGCGTATTCTGGGTGCTATGGAAATTGAGTGGATCTCAGATACGCTTACCACCCAAGCGATCCTCTTGGTGTGCTCATTTGTCCTGTCGGGAATCATCGGGCTCGAACGCGAACTGCGACAAAAATCCGCCGGAGCAAGGACCCACATTCTGGTAGGCATGGGCTCCGCGCTCTTCACCCTCGTCTCGGCATATGGCTTCGCGCAGGTGGTGGGCGAGAGCGTTGTCTTGGACCCTTCCCGGATTGCCGCCCAGATCGTGACCGGAATCGGTTTTCTTGGGGCAGGGGTCATTTTCGTTCGCCGCAACATCGTCTCGGGTCTCACCACGGCTGCATCGGTGTGGGTCACGGCAGCAGTCGGGATGGCCTGTGGTGCGGGCATGCCTGTTATCGCCGCACTCACCGTTGCGTTATATCTCTTTGCGGTCACTGCCCTGACCGCATTGATTCGTCGCTTGCCAACACAGCGCCGCACCGAGCTGTACCAGGTGCGTTACCAGGATGGCCACGGAGTGTTGCGCGACATTTTGCAGGTCGCCTCAGATGCTGGATACGATATGGCGCTATCGGAAACCCACCGTGAACGAGGAGACACGGGACCTACCGTCCTGGCTCGCATCGAGTTCACTCACGGCAAGCAACGTCCGCCGGAATCGCTGTTTCGTAAGATCAGTGAGGTCTCGGGCGTCTTGGAAATCAAAAGCGAAGACCAAGATCATGACTAAGGCGTAGCGGGCACAAAAAACCGCGTGTACCCGACCTGATCGGTCGAATACCCGCGGTTGAAAAACTGGCTAGACCGTTACGTTCACGCGATGCTTGGCGACCAGCTCTTCAAGCTGATCTAACATGGCGTGCATTTCGGCTGGGTGACGTTCTGCAGGTGAGAAGTCGCCGTCTTCCCAATCGAAAAACAAGTTGAAGTTCAATTCGGCACGAACCACTGGCATCGAGAAGTTCGCAACAATTTGGCGCCACTGCTCAATAGCACGGACACCACCAACAGCACCATGACCGATGAACGCAACCGGTTTACCAACCCATTCCGGGCCAAGAACATCAACGGCGTTTTTGAAGCCACCGGGCACGCCGTGGTTGTATTCCGGAGTGACAAAGATGAAGGCATCGAGCGAATCGATCTTGTCCGACCACTTCTGAACGTTTGGATCTTCATGGTTTTTATTGGCAACCATCGGGTGGACGTCGCTGGTCAGCAATGGTACGTTGTACTCGGTCAGATCAACATATTCGTATTCGAAGTCGCCGTCGCGCTGCGTTGCGATTTCGTGGGCGTATTTGGCCACTGGTTCAGTATTACGTGTTCCACGGATCGAACCGTTGATGATACCGATCTTCATAGACGGGTTGCTCCTTCGGTGTCGGAAGTTCTCCCGGCCAATATTCAGGGGTGGCTGACAGCCGGGCGCTGCTGTTCCATTTCATCCTATTCGCGCCGAAAAAGTAAACCTAATTCAAATTTGTAACTATCGGCTGAATGGCCATGTTGAATCTACGTCATTACCGCGACCATGGTCTCAGCTTGGCTATTACAATGAACTCATGACTGACCACCGTGATGCCCTGTTACTCGTCGATCTCCAAAATGCATTCTTTGATGAAGAAGGCCTAGCAGAACAAGAAGCTGAACTCACTGCCGCAGCGAATAGGCTGTCGGAAGCGGCTATCGAGGCAGACATACCCGTGTTTGTCGTGACGACGGTTCACAGTCGCGACACTTCGACCTGGACCCTGAACATGCTTGAAGCCGGTGAGGGCTTCCTCTTTTCCGGTGAAGAAGGAACCGAGGTCATTGACGGCTTAAATACCGATAAGACCACCAGGATCGAAAAGACTCGCGATAGCGCATTCTTTGCCACCGACCTGCATCTGCGCCTTGTCAATCTCTCGGTCAACCGGATCGTCCTAGCTGGAGTATCCACCCACGGCTGTATCAGCCAAACCGCTCGTGATGCATATGCGCACAACATGCGTTCGGTGTTGATCAGTGATGCGACCGCCGATGCTCGTCAGGATTATCACGAAGCCCAACTCCAACGACTTGAAGAAGATGGTCAGGCTTCAACTGCAACCATGGACGAAATGATCGCTACCTGGCAGAACACTGCTGACAACTAGAGTGCCCCGACGGTCCAGGGGCCCGACTCCTGACTTGAAATAACACAACAGACCTTCCCGATGCGGGGAGGTCTGTTGTGCTGGTAACTCTGTGTGGTCTTAGGTCGCTTTCTTGACGACGCTAGATTTCAGCTGCATATTTCCAAAGCCCGGGACTCTCGCGTCGATATCGTGCCCGTCGACGGCGTCTTCAAGAAGTCGGATGTCGGTGACTTTTGTCCCTACTTTAATGACCCCGCCGGCGCCTTTGACCTTGAGATCCCTCACCACGGTCACGGTATCGCCGTCGGTGAGTACATTGCCGACGGCGTCCCGGATGACAGCGACAGCAGGCGTGGCTTCGGTTTCGACAGCAACCTCGGGTGACCATTCGTGGCCACACATCGGACACACCAGCAATGCACCGGATTCATACGTGTATTCTTCGTGGCACTCTGGACATGCGGGCAACTGATCGGACATAACGACGGCTCTCCACCTGTTGTATAAACCTACTCATGGGAGCTGATGACAGCTCCCATGCATCATAGCAACAGGTTAGATTCTAGGGCGCGACCCAGTGCTTCAGCTTTTTCTCGGAGACTTCACCAAGCCATTTCTGCCACAGTGGTCCAAAGGTCACACGGCGCACGCCGAGTCGTTGGAGATCAGAGAAATCGCCGGCACCATGCCCTTCAACGGGGTGGGCAGTGACGTTGACCGGTACCGAGACCGCTTCAACAGCCACTTTGACCTGGTCTCGGGAGCTCAGCCCCACAGGATAAACCGCACGGGCTCCGGCCCGTTCCATGAGGCGCAGCCGTTCCACTGCTTCGTCCAAAGGGTCGCGGTAGAATTCCCTGCCAAGCTTGACCGCATCTGTGCGTCCGTTAATGACAAAGGGAACTCCAGCCGCATCTGCAGCTTCGCGGGCGCGAGCTATATAGTCGGCGTGCTCATTCCGAGAACGAACGCGATCTCCTTCAGAGTGCACAACGTCTTCGATATTTGCCCCTGCTGCGCCCACTTCTAATAAGCGGTGGATCAGTTCGCCCGGTTGTAGACCGTAGCCAGATTCGACATCGACGCTGATCGGTATGTCAACCGTCCTCACGATGCGTTTGACGACCTTCAGATACGCAGTGATTTTCATCCGCTCGCCATCTTCGCTGCCGATCGAGTCCGCGACGGGATGGCTTCCGACCGTCAGACCTCGAAAGCCGGCCTCCGCTGCGACCCCGGCGCTCCAGGTATCCCACACGGTTGGCAAAACAACCATGTCACCGGATTCGTGAAGGTCAGCCAACTGTTGTGCATTTTTCGTTACATCCACCATGAAACCTCCTACAGAATATCCACTTCCACCCTACGACCGCCCTTTTGGTCTGTACACAGATGAATAACACGACCACGGAAACACTGCGTGAAATGTCACCAAACTCGCTTGAAATCGTTTTTTCAGTAAGCGCGGAGGATCCCCTGTTGTGCAGCAATGCCAGCCCATGGTGGGGACTAGTCCAAGCCAAGTAAGTTGCGAAGCATCCAAGGTCAAGGCTCTTGGCTTCGAAAGACCGGCAAGGAGGCCGTCAAGCCCTCAGGTGTAGCTGTGCGTTCATGGAGTTACTGTCCGCGTAACAACGCGAGTCGGCTCTGTGTGCGGAAGAGGTCTGGTGGTGGTTCTTCCATGTCGGCGAGGCTTTCGCGGGATACTGTGGCGCAGGCTACCAGCGGGATGTCGCGATCGACTAAGACATCGATGAGCGTGACGAACCGCTGGCGGGATGCTGGATCAGTCTGCGACAATTTTGGGATGCCAGTGAGCACCCAATGGTCATAGTCTTCAGTGAGATCCATGAAGTCACTGGTCACTGACCGGGCCTGCAGCAAGTCTGCGAAGTCGAACCAGATCTCTTTGTCTCGTACAGCAAGTGCTTTGAGTGCTCGATGACCTTCAAGGACAGTTGTTGCTTCGGTAGGCCGCGGTGGCATATAGCCAGCCGACCGCAGCACCTGATACGGATGGTCTCCGGGCTCGGCAACAAGCCAGCGACCAGATGCGAAACCGGAGTCACGAGCAGCATGCAGGGAGCGGTAGTCGGTTCCACCATCGAGTGCCTGTACCGAAAAGTGTTCCCGCAGGATGGTGATACTCGGTTCGATCACATGGTGGAAAGCCGGTTCTTGCAATAAATTTTCAGGTGCATAGTTTGAGGTGATAAGCGTTGGGATCCCGCGTTTAGCGATCACGGCTAACAGCCGGTTTAACAGTGCGGCACTGCCGGGATCGTGGACGTGTAGTTCGTCAAAGAAGAACAACTGGGTTCCAGTGAGCAATTCGTTCAGCGTCGCTTCGATCGCTTCGCGAGTACTGGTTTTAGCCCCCAGCTGCCGTTGGAGACCGCGAAAGAAGTCATGAAAGTGCACCTGACGTTTTGTCCCAACGGGATAGGGGGCGGCTTCAAAGAGCTGCGTCATCAGCCACGTTTTGCCGCGGCCCGGTGGACCGTAAACGAAGTAGCCGACCTGCCCCAACTGAGTCGCATCATCCGAGGTGGCCTCCTGGAGAAATTTCACGACCTGTTGAGCGAGGTCATACTGTTCGGAGTCAAGGACTACCCCCTGTGGGGTTAAGCCGTTTTCAAGCTGGGCGAACACCGTGTCGAATGCAAATGATGAACGTGGGATTTCCGTTGTCTCCATGAGCGCTCATCATAGTCAACCTCAAGCCCTCAGGTGAGTTCGTTCTCAACGCGAAGAACCCCACTCACGAGCTGGCCAACGTCGAGGCAGCAGCTGCCAGAACAATGGACTGAGGCTTAGCTGTAGTGCTCCCAGTCCAAAGAACAGTGGCTGCAGGAAGAAGGTTTCGTTGATGATCAAGACTTCAACGAAGATGAAAACCACCATGGTCATACCAGCGAATGCGTGCAGGGTTGCGACCCATCGACTTCGGCTCAGGTGTGCGATCAGTGCGAGTATCTGTACCAGGCCAACGAACGCCAGTGCTAGGGCGGCAAGCCAATACTGGTCCTCAAAAAGTGTCCCGGCCAGCAGGTCGGCACCAAAAAGTTGCGGTCCGGCGGTTGCGATCCCCCAGGCTCCTGCCGCACAGCTGATCACGTTGACGATGGCAATGACCAGTAAGAACACCGAGAGTATTTTCTGATGAGGAATGTGGTTTCTTGGTTGATCTGCAGATCGCATCGGTGCTGCACCCCTCTAGCGGCTGGCCTCGAGTCTGCGGCGTTGTTCTGCGATATTGAAGTTACCAGGTGGCCACGATAGGTCCAATGATTCAAGTGTTTCGATCAGAAGTTGTTGAACAGCCAGTTTGGCGTACCATTTCCGGTCGGCTGGAATCACGAACCATGGAGCGTGTTCCTTGTCCGTGACTTCGATGGCGATGCGATGAGCCACCATGTACGCATCCCATTTCAAGCGGGCATCGATATCTGCGGGAGTAAACTTCCAGTGTTTCTGCGGGTCATCCAGTCGTGCTGAAAGACGTTCGTATTGTTCTTCCCGGCTGATGTGCAACATGACTTTGATGATGATGGTCCCGTTGTGGGCGAGTTCTTGTTCGAACTGGCGTATTGATCCGTAGCGGCGCTGTAATCGAGCCGGTGGGGTCAGTTGGTCAACCCGGTGCACCAGGACATCTTCGTAGTGTGAACGGTCAAAGACGGCGATGTCGCCGTGCCGCGGGGTGTGATGACGGATGCGCCAGAGGAAGTCGTGTTGCATCTCTTCTGGAGTGGGTTTTTTGAAACCAACCTGGTGGATGCCCTGGGGGTCCATAGACCCGACCACGTGTTTGGTAATACCGCCCTTTCCGGAGGTGTCCATCCCCTGAATAACGAGCAGCACGGATCTGTGAAGATCAGCAGCTTGGGCATTGGCGAACAGTTTGGTTTGCAGCTCTGATAACCGTTCCGCATTGGTGGCTAGCAGTTGTTGTCCCGCCACTTTGCCAAAGGTTTCGCCGTTGGAATCCTCAAAGGCCGGGGTGCGGCGGCAATCTAATGCGTCGAGATCTACTAAGATGCCGTCGTCATAGGCAAACTCACGTAGCGCTTTATAAAAGGGACCGACTCGTTGCAGAGCTTGGTTGGCTTGCATCTGCGTCCTTCCGGGCTCGCTGGTGGTGTTAACAGCGTACCCGGTCAGACCCGGATTAGACTTTGGTCCAGATTCTGGTGTTGAGATTGAAATGTTCAATCAGCGAAATGAAAGCGACCAAATCCTCGTAGATCTCTTTGGCCATCTGGTAGCCATCGTCCTCATTTTTCTGGAATCCCAGGCTGAAACGGTCAGTGTCCATGACTACCGCAAAGTACATACGAGTGCCATTGAACGATACGGCAATCCGATCGGACTCCATGCGTTCAGCAGCGTCACTAATAGCCAGCATGAGTTGCGGGGTGATTAAGTAACGAGCTTCAGCTTGATCGGTGGTCCAGCCTTCAAATCGTTTAGTGATTTCAGGGTCTTCTAACACCATCGGTTCAAGTCCGGTTTTTGCAGCGCTTTCTTCGGTGAAGGATCGGATCGCTTGGTCTTCACGTTCGCGGGGTAACAGATACGTGCGGGAGTTGAACTCTTTGTGGAAATCAGCGATGAAAAACACCATGGAAGGCCCCATGCGATTGGTGGATTCTTCAAACCGAGAGTATTTTTCTTTGACTTGTTCTACCAAGGAGCCTGGCAACAAGTCTGTGAGGGAACCGCTGGAGCTGCGACGGTGGTCTTCAATGCGTTTGTGAGTACGCCAACTATCACCGTGTTTATCACGCAGTCTGCGGTCGCGTTCGCGGTCGTGACGTTTGTCCTCGCGCTCTTGGCGACGGGCCTGGCGTTGCTTCGCTTCCTGACTCAGTTCGATCTTGGAAGTCTGCCATTTAACATCGGAGATCATAAAGTCGGTGTCACCCAAGGTGCCACGAATGTAGTCTTCCTGAGTTGCGTTAGCGTCCCGAATGAAACCGGATGAAGACAGCATAGATCTGGAGATACCACCGTCTGGATCATAGGATGCTTTCAAACCCGATTCACTACCGGTGACGGTGCGGGCGCTGAGTTCTTTGACGAGCGCTTCGAACATTGGTGCGACAACGGTTTGGGAGTACTGGCCAGAGGCTTGGTTCATCTGGCGCATCACGTAGACGACGGTGGGTGCAGCTATAATCACGGCAAGTACCAGGGCGAGCATACCGAGGAGCTCGAGACCGGTGAAAAAGAATAATAGCGCCAGCACAAAGAGGCCCAGACCAATAAACACCGGAATCATCAAGCCGATGGATTTAGCATTCCAGGTGGTCATCCAGGAGGTATCCTTGGTGACCTTGATGGAATGTTTACGAATCTTTGACCAAACGGAGTCAAATGATGGCACAGAGATTCTTGGATGCGAACTCATTTGTCGAGAAATCCTTCAAGGTTGTACTGAGCGCGTTTGCGTTGGTCTGTGAGTTCAAATAGTTCGTGTTCGCGGAAGCCAAGCATGCCTGCGATCAGCACGGTTGGAAAGACTTCGCGTTTGGTGTTGTAATCAGTGGCAGCACGGTTGTAGACGCGACGAGCAGCTTGCAGACGCTCTTCAACTTCATTGATGGTACGTTGCAGCAGCTCAACGTTCTGCCACGTGTTCATATCCGGGTAGTTCTCAATTGAGGCAAGTGCACCCGGACCCTGTTGACTTTGTTGGATCAGGTACTGCTCTGCTTCTTTCAGCGATGCGTTCAGCTCAGATTTTTCATCGACGGTCAGCTCGCGAATGGTGCGACCGGTGCGCAGCGATGTGGCTTTCAGTATCAGCTCGACTTCGGTTTGGACGATTCCAGTAGCAGCCTCGGCTTGGGCTTTGATCTGGTCAAAGCGTGTTTCTAAGGCAACGTCGATGCCTTGGAGCGCTTCCTTCGAAGCGTTGCGAGCTTTGACTAACCGGTTGTAGATCACGATGCCCCAGATAACGAGGAGAACGATGATCAGGCCGATGATGATAGGTACCCCTTCAGACAGAAATGAGCCATCCATAACATCACATCCTTCGGTCCTTTAGTAACGTGAGAAGACTTCGCCCACAGCACAGAACCGCTGCAAACAACCTAAAAGGATACCGGGGATGGTCTAAACAAGCTACCTCTGGGGTGCGATTACTTGAAAACCACAGAAAATCTATGCGGTCCGTTCGTAGCGTAGGTAGACCGTACCGTTTTCGAAGGTGCGCTGTTCGACAAGCACCACGCCCAAGCGCACCCCTTCGGGCAGGGCTTTTAGGCCGCCACCTATGATGATCGGCACAATAAAGAATTCAAAGCGCTCGATGAGCCCGGCACGAATGGCATCGGCTGCTGTGGTCGGGCCGAAGATCTCGACGACTCCTTCGGCTTCTTGACCGATGCGTTGTACGCGTTCAACGTCCAGGTCGGGTACGAGTTCGTCGTCGGCAACCATATCTGTTGGGCTCAGGGTGGATGAGGCAACGATTTTGTCGATGTGCTGCCAGAGGCGGCCGAAGACTTTTTCGGCGGGCGTGGCCTCGTCGGAATCGGGGTAGGTATCCCAGAAGTGCATGAGCTCATAGGTTTTGCGTCCCATGATCTCCGTGGAGACTTCGCTCATGCGTTGCAGGTGAGCGTCGAAGATCTCCGGACTGGGCGTGGCCCACTGGAAGTCGCCGTCGGTATCGGCAATGTAGCCATCCAGCGACATCACGGCTGTATAGCTGAGTATTCCCATGACGTCGTCCTCCTTGTGACGCAGGCTCGCGGGTGCCGTCGCGGCAGACGCGGATGCTGCCACAAAGTCTACTCGTGTGCGCCTTAGACGTGTAGACGTTTGGCAAGTTCGTGCCGGACTTCCGCCCCGCGATAGACCTGGATGACCACCAGCGCGATCACGCTGACGGCGACGCAGATGGCCGATGGCAGGGTGGTGGTGACCCAGCTGAAGACTAAGAACACAATGGGCAGCAGGCCCAGCAGGATCGTGATGCCGCTGTAAACGATGTAATTGCCCACTTCGATGCGCATCGAGCGGACCGTGATCAAAAGGGCCAAGATGGACGAGCCACAGACGATTGGGATGGCGTAGTTCAGCGACCACCCCTGCCAGCCGTTGAGGTAGTCCCAGTAGAGACACACCAGTCCGACGATGAGGACCAAATATACGATGCTTTTGGCAACGTTACGACGTTTGCGCACCGCCATCACGGCAACCAACCACATGGTGACGACGCCCAGCCAGACGGAGCGCACCGCGCCGAATTCTGCTGGGCCACGGCCCAAGAACAGTTGGACGGCAAAGGAGCCCAGGATGATCGCTAAAGAACCAAAAAACAGCAGCCGGAAGATGCGGCGTCGAGAGAAGCTCAGTGCCACGGCCGGAAATGGGCTGGGCGAAGCATGGCCTCTGGTCGGTTCTTGGCACAGTGGGCAATGTTGCCAGTCGCCGGCGATTTCGACTGAGCAGTCGTGACAGCGTTTCATGATTCGAGTTCCTCGGCGAGCTCGAATTCGGTTACTCGGGCGGCAGCTACGGTCACGGCTATACCTTGGTCGGTGAGGTAGCGGGCGAATTCTTTGATGTGATCGGTTTCGATAAAGGGCGAGGTAAAACTAATGGTCAGCAGTCCGGCATGCGACATCACGCACATCTGTGGTCGCACCGCGGAGACGTGGAAGGCCATGGCCCCCACGTGCGATTCGATGGCCTCGGGCAGAGTCACGCGCCCAAGGTTGGACACCGAGACGGTCAGACCACGGTTGTTGGCCCAGTTGAGGCCCCGCAGGATGACATCTTTCAGCGGGCGTGGCACGACACGTAACAGCGGCGAACGTTCAACGCGAGTCAATCGACGCAGCTTCTTGCCCAGGGCTTCCGGAGAGGCTTTCGGCCGGAATTGCTGTTCCAGCTGCCGACCGACTGAGGCGATGTCGTCTGGGCCTTCACCGTAAGTATGTTCCACGCGCACCGTTGCAAAAAAGTTTCGGGGTGATACCGATGGGAAAAACTGGCGTAGATTGACCGGGATGGTGGCTGCGAGTGTACGGGAGCGGCCGAAACCATCGGAGGAGCGGCGAATTGCTTCAAAAAACAGGGCGGTCAGATACATGGTCATCGACACACCCTCGGCCTTTGCCAGGGTCAGGACATCGTTGGCCGAAGCCGTCAACTCTACAGCGCGGGTTCGGTAGTCCGGTGTGCGGGTCCCGGTGACTTGGAAGACTTTGGTGGTGGTTGTCAGGCTCGATTCGACCTCGACTTCAGCGGCCCGCTCATCGGTGGTGCTGGGTCGTCGGAAGTATTGGGCAAAGCTATCCACCGCCAGGTCTCGTGCGGCGATATTTTCATCGGCTGCACCCGGCTGGGCGATGAGCTGAGCTGTGGAGGTGTCTTCGATGTCAGGTTGCTGGGGGTAGCGCGACCGGATGTATTCGGTGACCAGGTCCGTCAGAAACCACAGGGCTCCGGTGCCGTCCGACAGGGCGTGAAAGATCTCCAGGATGATGCGGTTCTGGTGGTACATCACTCGGAAGAGCAGACCGGTTCGATCGGCGTCATAAATTGGTGCGCAGGTCGGTTGATTATCGGGGGTGACGGTGGGGCGCAAATCGCTGTCTTGGAGGTAGTACCAAAAGATCGCCCGACGTAACACCGCGTGATAGAGCGTAAAGCGGTCGTAGGTGATATCAAGCGCGACCTGCAGCAACTGCGGATCGACATGGTGATCCAACTCAGCGCTGAGACGGAACACTTTTGTGTCAGTTTCACTGCGTGCTGCCAAAAAGATGTTCGAGGCGTTATCTAAGCGGACCCATTTCCGGCGTGTCATGTTGGATCCTTTGTTTGAGCTTCATCGTCCAGAAAGGCGTTGATCACCTCATAGGCTTCCCGGACCGCTCGAGCCAGCCGCGGCAACGCAATGAACCCGTGTAAGGCGCCGTTGACCCGGTGAACGTGCACGTTATTGTCAGCCCCGCGCAACGCCTGACCATAGGCTTCGCCCTCATCTCGCAGCAGGTCCAGCTCGGCGGTGATGATCAAAGTGCGGGGCTGATCTTTCAGGTCGCGTGCCATCAGCGGCACCACGTTCCAGTCTTTTCGTCCGTTGGGGTCTGGAACGTAGAGCTCAAAATAGGCTTGCACTTCGGCGTTGGTCAGGCGCAGACCTTCACCATGTTCTCGGACTGAGTCAAATGGCGAGGTGTCGGCATTGTGATCCCAGTACGTCACCGGGTACAGCAGAATCTGGCGGGACACACCCCGATGCCCCTCGTCACGCAGTTGTAGTGAAACCACCGCTGCGAGATTGGCTCCTGCCGAGTCGCCGATCAGCACGATGTTGTCGGCATTTTCGATACCCACGGGGGTGGGGTCATCGAGCAGGCTGCGAATGATCTGGTAGCAATCCTCGAGGCCAGCCGGAAATGGGTGTTCTGGTGCGAGTCGGTAGTCAACGGCGACGACAACGGCCCCCGTCAGATCGGCCATGTTCATGCAGGTTGGGGTGTAACTGTCGACATCGCCAATAACCCAGCCGCCCCCGTGAAAGAAGACCAGCACGTCGTCGCGCGTCTGCTCTTTGGGGTGAAAGACCCTGACGGGAATGTGGTGCGTGCCGGCTTCGGAGGGAACTTCGTAGTCCACGGCGCGGTTCGTCGGAACGCGCGGTACTGCAAGTTGTCGTTGGAATCTGCGGACTTTTTCATAGTCTTCACGCATATCAACCCGTGGCGCAGCAAAAAGCCCGAGGATCGCCCGCACAAAGCGGTTGACCGGCGAGCGCTGCTCGGCATTATTGGTTTGGCGTTTCGCCCTACCCCGTGTCCACATAGCCCCCATCCTATGGCAGAACCAGTGGAGCCCCGTCCTTGGGTGACGGCAGCACCGTCACCCGAGAACAGTCACCACTTGGTGCTTTTAGCGTGAGTCGACCTGGTCCATGGATTTTGGTGCATGCCAGAGGTCTTCGCCCCGGCCGATCGCATCGAAACCACCGTCAACATAGATCACTTGGCCTGTCATAGACCGGTTGAGTCCTGAGACCAGGAAAACTAAGACATCTGCGATATCCTCGGGTCGCTGGGCGCCGTTATACGGTGCCGGCATTGCCCCAAAGGCCATGTCCCGGCCCTCCTGGGTAGACAGCAATTGTGTGGTCATCGGAGTTGCGACCACGCCCGGGCCGACCGCATTGATACCGATACCTGCACCAGCAAACTCCTCGGTAGGAGCAACCCGACGCACCCAGGTGGCTATAGCCCGCTTGGAGGCGGAGTAGTTGGCATACCCGGCCATCTGGCCTTGATCGGCAAGCGACTGACCATATTCGAGTGCTTCAGATTCTTGATCGTCAAGTAGTAGCTTCACCAGATGCGGATCGGTGGGCTGCAGACTTGCAGCAGAGGCGGTGATGGCAACCCGCCCATTTTCCGATTGAGCCAACAGCCGCCGAAATGCGTGCACTGTATTGCGAGCGCCAAAGAAATTGACTTTCAGATCAAGGGGTGTATTTGTCTGAGTGCCAGCATTGGCGATCACCCCGTCGACCTGGCCGTATTGCTCTTCTACTTGTCTGACGACGTCATCGACCGCCGAGCGATCGGACAGGTCTACCTCGAATTCGGCGTTTTTCAGATCCAATCCGATCGCGGTATCACCACGATCTTCGACCAGCTGGGCACACATCGCACCAATCCCAGAACCTGCTCCGGTGACTACAATATTTCGGGCCATAACCATTCCTTTCAGACAACCGATAAGGTGCTCGGTTTCATTTCATGACAACCCTGTTTGGGTGTTGTCTTTCCAGCAAAACGATTCGACGCCGCCACCGTCAAGTCGCGGAGTTCTTGTAGTTGGAAACGACCCCCTGTTTTAGCACGAAATTTCCGTTAGTCTTGATAACCCAAGGTTCACGACAAGTGCGGCGTAGTGGCGTACTGCCTTGAAGAAAGAACACTCATCATGTCGACACCTCCCCCACTGTTCACTACCGAATTCTCCACGCCCACACCTGTGCTCTTAGATACCGATATTGGTTCCAATGTGGATGATCTGCTGGCTTTGTTATTTATGTTGGGTAGCCGAAACTTGCGGCTGGTGGGCGTGACCACCGTATACGGCGACACTCGCCTTCGAGCCAAAATTGCTGCCGCGACCCTGTCCTTAGCGGGACGAGATGGCATTCCGATTGGTTTTGGCAGCGAAGAACCCCGATCAGGCCGAGATGTTTTCTGGGCCGGCCACGAAGGTGAAGGCTTCGATCTTAGCCACGTCGAAGACCCGGAGACTACGGCAGCCTCAGTTTATGCTCAAGCGCTGCAAAAGTACGGTTCTCAGCTGGTCATTGCCGCCATCGGCCCTCTCACAAATGCAGCCGAAGCTCTTGAAGACTCCAAAGTAAAGCCACGGTGTGTGGTGGCCATGGCTGGCCAATTCGAAGAAGGCCGGCCGGATCATAATGTTTTCTCCGACGCCGTAGCGGCAGGGCGCTTCATGGAATTAGGTATCCCCATTATTTGCATTGGCATTGAGCTGTGTCGCCAGGTGCCGTATGACCCGACGGATTTGGAAACGATCCAACGGGCGCGCCCTGCACATCGGCTCACGCAGTTGATAGTGGAGCAGTCTCGGACGTGGTGGCAACAGCAGGGACTAGAGCAATCTAATCCGTGTGATCCGCTGACGCTACTGGCGCTGAGTCATCCTGAAGTTTTTGAATTTCAACAGGCCAAGATTCAGTTCCCGGCCTACGGCAGTCAAGCTGGTCAGACACGCTGGATGTCTTCCGACTACGGCCACCAATGGTTCGCCACAGGGGTTGATGTGCCACGTGCACGACGTCTGATCCTAGACACCGTGATTCGTGGAATGCAGTCCTGACCGGTTTGTCCTTGAGAACCCGCACGATCTACTCTCGGCCCACGCGGCTGAAAGAGCCTCGGCAGTAAGGGAGGTTATTGAGCGTTGCTGTGGGCTTTTTGCACCTCGAGATCGTGCTTTTCTTGGCGTGCTGACCGATAGCGGAAGAACAGCGCCAGCAAGCCACCGGAGATGTTGTGCCACACACTGAAAACGGCAGCGGGAAGGGCTGCAACCGGGCTGAAGTGTGCTGCGGCCAGCGTCGCTGCCAGACCCGAGTTCTGCATGCCCACTTCGACTGACGTGGTGCGTGCCACGCGTTCTGGATATTTGAACACCCGCGCTGCGAAGTAGCCCAGCAAGTATCCCAAGCCGTTATGCAAGATGACGACGGCCAACACCAGCAGACCTGCTTCGACGATACGGTCGGCGGACCCCGAGACCACGGCGATCACAACGTAAGAAATACCCAACACACTCACCCATGGCAACAGGGGCAGCACTTTCTCGACCCAGCTGCGCAGCAACCAACGGACCAAGAGTCCTGCAACGATCGGGATGAGGACCATCTGCACGATCGACATGGCCATGGATCCTGCATCTACGGGTAACAGGGTGCCGGCCAACCACAGCGTCAGCAGCGGTGTGAAGATCGGTGCCAGCAGTGTCGAAACCGAGGTCATGGTGACCGACAGTGCCACATCACCTTTCGCAAGGTACGTGATGACGTTCGAGGAGGTGCCACCTGGCGCACAACCCACCAAAATCACCCCGACGGCTAGTTCGGGTGGTAGTTGGAAAACAAATACCAATGCCACCGCCACGGCAGGCATCAGCACATACTGGGCGATGACGCCGAGCAGAATCGGCAGCGGCCGCTTGATGACCAGTGCGAAGTCCGGGATGGTCAGTGTGATCCCCATGGCGAACATAATGACACCTAGGGCAATGCTGGTGTACTGGGCTAGCGGTGCCGTCTGGGTCGGGAACAGGAACCCGATGAGAAATGCGGCGATAATGATGACGGGAAAGACCGTCACTGCGATGCGAGCTGACCGGTCTTCGCTCGATCGTCCCGCAGCCGGTGGCTGACCGGGCTGTTCTGTCTTAACTGGCTCCGCCATCGTTATGTCCTACCCTCTCACGTGCTGTGTGTAGTCGCACCTACTCCAGTGCTCTATGCAACTTAGCAGCCGGACGAAGCTGCATCTTGGGTATGACGAATAACTTGAAGATTTGAGCAGAGGACGACAGGTTTGTGGTGAACGAGAGGGGCTACTTTCGGCTCACCTCGAAGAGTACTGTTGATGTCATGACACGCAATATCTCGGCTGCATCGATCGCTGGGATGCAGGCACGTCCCCCGCTACCTCAGCGGCGTCTTGACGCACCGCAGCGTTTCCTGCTTGCCTGTGGGCTGTTACTCATCGCTTCGGGAGTCTTCCACGGTATTGTTTTATTAGTCACGAATGGGTCATTCGACGGGCCACTGTCGTGGCGCAAACCGTTGTTATTTGGGTTGTCTTTTGGCATCACTGCGGTCACCATCGCGCTGGTTGCTTTACCCCTACGACTACGCCGGTCAGTGTCCTGGCTCGAAGTTGGTGTCCTCATACTTGCTTTGCTATTGCTGGTTGGTAGCGGGGTAGCAACTCTGGCTGCCGTGAATTGGCACAAGCTTCAGCACCTAAGGTTAAAAACCACACGGCGACTCAGTTATGAGATGCGGTTGTAGATCCGCAGTGCGATAGGGGCAAAGATCGCGGTAATGAGCACTGATACCCCGACCACAATGAGCAGGTTCTGCAAATTCGCTACGCCGTTCATGAGATCTCGGAGGGTGTCTACTAATTGGCTTACCGGGTTCGCGTTGACGAAGCCCTGGAGCCACGTTGGCATCGTTTCTGGTGGTGCGAACACCGAGCTGATGAAGGTCAAGGGAAACAAGATCAGTACGGAGACACCTTGAACTGCGCTGGGCGTGCGTACCTTGAGCCCGATGACCAACCACATCCAACTCAAGGCAAAGCAGAACATGAACAACACGGCAATGGCCGCCACTATGCCAAGTACCCCGCCTGGGGCACGATACCCAAGGAGAAACCCGACCACCAGAGTCAGTGCCGTAGCGATGCCATACCGTAGCGAGTCAGCCAGTAGCGCTCCCACCAGGTGGGCTGGCCGCCAGACCGGCTGAGTACGGTACCGATCAAAGACGCCTTTTTCTATGTCAGTGTTGATCGTCATTGCCGTGTATATCGTCAGGAAGAGGACAGTCTGCGTGAGAATGCCAGGTAGTGCAAACTGCAGATACTCTTCGGGTGTTCCACTGATCGCGCCACCGAAAACGTAGGTGAACATCAACACGAATAGCACGGGATAGAGGACGGCGTCGAGCAGTTGTTCGGGTACGTGTCTGATCTTGAGCAATGAACGTCGAGTGAAGGTTAGCACCGCTAATCCCGGACCGATCAGACGGACAGATCCGGTGGTGGCTAAAGCATCTTCCAACCGAACCGTGAATTGTTCGTCGCGATGATTTTCAACGGTCATCGGGCTTCTCCTGAGTCTTGGAGCGCGGAGTGGTCAGTGCAAGAAAAACTTCGTTGAGACTGGGTTGTCCAAGTGAAAACTCTGTGAGGTGTACACCTTGCCGTTGCAGTTCTGCGATCAGCTCTGCGGCTTTTGTGATGTCATTAAGGCGCATGCTCACCGTGACCCCGTCCGTGCTGAGTTCCGTGGGTTCTGCAAAGCGGGCATCGAGCAGGGTGACGGCGGCGCCAGCCTGGTCGGCGCTGGCAAATCGGATGTGCAAGATCCCGGAGCCCACAATGGATTTGAGCTCGCCGGGCGTCCCCTCGGCTACGATACGCCCCGCGTCCAGGACGGTCACGCGATCTGCCAGTTGATCAGCCTCGTCGAGATATTGCGTGGTGAGCAAGACGGTGGTGCCCGCAGAGACGAGGGTGCGCACGGCGTCCCACACATCGTTTCTACTTCGCGGATCCAATCCGGTTGTGGGTTCGTCAAGGAAGAGTAGATCTGGGCGGACCAACAGCGAGGCGGCGATGTCGAGGCGTCGTCGCATGCCGCCCGAATATTTGCGAACCTGACGAGCCGCAGCATCAAGCAAGCCAAAGGCTTCCAAGAGGGACTCTGCCCGGGATTTTGCAGTGCGACCTCGGTAACCGCGCAGCCGTGCAAGCATTGCGAGATTTTCCAATCCTGTGAGGTCTTCGTCGAGTGAAGCGAACTGGCCGGTCAGGGCAATACGCTCGCGCACTTTTCCCGGATGGGTCAGCACGTCGTAGCCAAGAACCTTGGCGTACCCGCTACTAGGGCGCAGCAAGGTGGCCAGAATACGCATGACCGTGGTTTTTCCAGCGCCATTGGGTCCCAAAACCGCATGTACTCCACCTGCGGTGATGCTGAGGTTGACGTCATCGACGGCGGTCTGGGTGCCGAAGTGTTGCGTCAAGTTCTGTGTCTCGACCGCCAGCGGGTGGCCATCTCTCTGCGAGCTAGTCATATTCACACTTTCGTGGTGCCCCAGCCCTGCGTGCTGAAGAGCATGCTGGATCGGGACGGTGGCGACTCTGTGGCCGTGGCATCCACGTCCTGGGATGGTCACGATGGCTTATCGACGAGCACAGCCTCGAGGACCTTGTAAACCGGAAGGGTTCGGATCCTCTACATGAACAGAATTTTACGCTTGGGCAAAACATCCAACAAGGTCGCTGGAAGGAGCAGCCGGCTCTAGATTCCTAGTATGCACACCCTTGGGACGTACTTTCGCGAATGACATCCGTGGTTCGGCCTGGTATCAATGATGGCATGGTCAAACCGATGAACACCTCTGCCATCGCCACTGCTACCGGCCGGTCTTGGGAGAGCTGGGTGCAGCATTTTGACGACGCCGGCGCTCGGCAGATGGACCACCCTGCGATCGCGGCCTTGGCATTGGAACTCATGCCGGAGTCCGTTGAGCAAAAGGAATGGTGGGCTCAAAGCACTGCCGTTGCCTTTGGACAGTACGCGGGTCTGCGCGTTCCGGGACAAACCAGCACCGGCGACTTTCAGCTCTCTACGACGCGCACGGTTCCAGGCAATAAGGATCAAGCCCTTCAAGCCTGGCTGGAAGTCGTCAATGCTCGGACAGAGTTCGGGGGCGTGCCGATCGAGGGTGAGGCTTCCACTTCAAGCACTGACCGTTGGCGGTACTGGCGCGTAGCCCTATCGGATGGGTCGCGCGTTGTCGTGAATATCAGTGAGAAGCAGAACGGGAAGTCCGCGGTTGGCCTGCAGCATTCCAAGCTCGATTCTGCCGAGGCTATTCAATTTTGGCGTCCGATTTGGAAAGATCTCTTGGCAAAAATTTAGCCTCTGCCCGGGAGCGCTATATAGCTCGAAGCCTGGTCATGATGCGATCACGCGTTCTTCCATCTGCCGCCAGAACGTCCAGCGCGAAGAAGTTCGCGCTGGACGTTCTGGCATTCGACCTACCGCATAAAACGACGGATGAGCCGAGTGATCTCACCTCGGCCACCCCGACCACCTCGCCCTCTAGGGCGGCGCCGTGTTGTGCGTGAATTAGCAGCGGATCGCAGCATCCTCGACAATCTATTTAGCATCGCGGTTCTCCTGTGATGTCGGGGTCATTACACGAGCAAGATTACGCTTCTGATCTGTACTGCGCGAGGCTCGCGCTCCCGCTGCGTCCGTATTTGCTGCGTCTTCGCAAGGCTGGGGCGGTGTCGCGACGGCTTGCTACTGATATATCTCGTGGGCAAAACCGTAATCATGTCGTTCAACGAGATGCAGGACGAGCCGTATACCGGAGGCCCAGCGGGACGGGGTGCCGGCTGGGCCTCCTAGTTTCGGTCTAGGGTGCGCTATGCGCACCTAAATACTATTAGCGGTACTGTGAAAGGTTCTCACCGAGCGTTGACAGATACGGCGGATCGTACGATCTCCGCGACGCGTTTTTCGGTCACGTCATCAAGTTCTTCAAGGTACCAGGCCGCTGGAATCAGCTGCCCGTCTTCGCCACCGGCTGGTTTCAATTCTGCCTTTTCACTCAGACCAAGCGTCATCCGCTCGTCATTTCGGAAAAACACTAATACTGGGCTGCTGGCATGTAGCGCGTAACCGGGCATGCCGTACCAAATCCGGGGTTTCAGTTCTGGGGCAGCGGCTGTGATGATCTTATGCATACGCTGCATTGTGGTCCGAGCAGGCTCATCCATGCGATCAATCTTGGCGAGCACCTTTTGAAGATTTTTCTCGTCTTTGGTTGCCATGGACATATCCTTTCTAGAATACCGATTTTTATATCGGTCGCGAGGCTAATGCGCTGGTTAGCGCAGCACCCCACGTGGACATGTCCTGAGAAATTCAGTCCTCTCCACAGTGATTCAGGTTGTTGAACCTGGAAGCGCTGTCGGTGTCGCCTAAAGCGACCACACTCCTATGATACCTCCGGACCATAAGGCCCCGCGATTCCGTGAGGCTTAGTGTCAGTGGCGCCTCAGTAGCGGTCGTACCGCAGAAAGACGGTACCGTCGTCGAATGCTTGTTTCTGTGTGAGTTTCAGTTTTGCGATAGGCACCCTCAGGGAGTGCACGTCGACCTTGGCCGATCATTATCGGAACAATGAAGAGTTCCAAGCGGTCAACAATCCCCGCCCGGAGCGCTTCAGCTGCTGTGAACGGACCGAAGATCTGAGTGATGCCGTTGTTTCTTGCCACAATATGGCGTATATCACTAAGGGTCAGCTCGCGCACTAACTGAGTCCCGTTTGCCAAAAGTTACTCTTGGAGAGGGTAGAGGAAACAACGACCTTATCGATAGCTAGCCAACGTTTGGCAAATTCAACCTCTGCGGCGGAGTGCTCAGCATTTTCAGCTACGGTGGACCAATACTTCATTAGGCTATATGCTCGCCGCCCAAGTATTTCGGTGGTCACGTGGCTCATGCGCTCCAGATGATGCGCAAACACTTCATCGCTCGGAGCCGCCCATTGAAAGTCCGTGTTGCTATTCGCCACATACCCATCAAGAGAAATGGTCGCAGCATAATTCAGCATCCCCATAGCTGCCGCCCTTCAAGGCTATAGAGTCGGCGTGTGGAGCCAAGTGTACAACTGACAGCACGTCTTTTGGCCGGTTATTTTAGATATAGGCCGCTGGCTCACCCTTGCTGTATAGAAGCAAGCGTCTAGGGTGGGTCTTTTCGAGTGACGTCTCATCAGGTACGCTGCCGACATGACTATCAGGCTCGACAACGTCGCCATCGCGGTCCGAGATCTCGAAGCTGCGGTCGCATTTTTCAGCGACCTCGGTCTGGCTGTCCTAGGGCGCGACACGATACGCGGCAAGTGGGCCGATACCGCTGTGGGACTGGATGGAAACCATGTCAAGATCGCCCTGCTACAAACCCCTGACGGTAACGGGCATATAGAACTTTTCGAGTACATTCACCCCAAAGCAATCGAAACCAACCCCACGCTTCCCCACGAAATTGGTATGCACCGGGTGGCTTTCGCGGTTGACGATATCAACGAGGCCCTTGAGATAGCCGCGCGGCACGGTTGCCATCCGTTGCGTGGAGTGGCGACCTATCAGGATTTCTATAAACTCACTTATGTTCGCGGCCCAAGCGGCATCATTGTCATGTTCGCCCAGCAGCTCCAGCCGTAATTCCCTGGTCATCAGTCCGTGAGTTGGACTGTCAAGGTAGCACCCAGGTCTTCGGCTGCGTCGAGATCCTCCTGGGTCACATCGCCCATGGCCTCCACCGTTTCGCCGCGACGGCGCCAGCCCAATCCACCCACGATCCCTTCGACCGATCGAACGGCCCCAGTGGTGTCATACCGACCATGCACAATCAGCCCATATAAACGACGACGAGTGTCTTGGCTGCCGCCGCTTGCACTTCCGTCATCGCTGAGTGACCCGCTGATTTTGAGGAATGTGCTATCGAAGACGTGTTTGAGCGCACCGCTCATGTACCCAAAGTTTGCCGGGGTAATAAACGGGTAGCCGTCTGCGTGTCGGATGATGGTTTTCATCCTGTTCCTCCCGGGCCCATGCCAATGCAGGAATCGAACTGACCTCGACACCCTCAATGTCGGGGTGGTTGGCCCCTCGTAGAGCCGCATGGGGCAGTAACTGTACGCTATCAGTCGGACTGTGGTGTATCACCAGAAGATGTGTCATAACTCCACAATGGCACGCGCAGCTCGTTAGCGCCTACCGCAAATCGCAGCAACACGTAGGAACTCTCATCGAGCAAGCCTCGCAGTCTCTCCAGCCAGTTCGAGGAGGCCCTGAAGTGTTCACCGTTCAGACAGACGAGCCTCGGCAGTGAGCGCTCATATTTCACAGGCGTAAAGCGTTCCCGGGAAACACGCCGCCAGCATCGGGACTGGCGTAGCCTGTGTACATGACCGACATGGTAGCGCAGTGGAGCGATTTCAATGTTGCGATGACCGGTGCGAGCGCGGCGCTCGCTGGTCTCGTTATCGTGGCCGCAAGCGTCAACATTGGCACGATTATTCGAGCCGGCACGCTCACCGCTCGACTCGCGGCCGCAGTCGCGGCCCTCGTTTTGGCCTTAGTCGTCTCTGCTGCGGGCCTTATCCCCGGGATGAGCTCGATATCATATGGTCTCGTGATTATCATTGCGGCAGTCGGGGCTGGGGTGTTCCAATCGCATGCGACATGGATTATTCTGCGCGATCCAGACCAGGCACAGGGCGGCCGTATTTCTAAGTCGACCCTCGGTTTTCTCCCGGTCGTTGCCTATCTCGTATCCGGCATCATGATGGTCAGCGGTCAGCCAAGCAGCCTCCTGTTTGCGGCCGCTGGGGGTATCTTGGCGATCGTGTCGGGAATCCTTGTGTCATGGATCGTGCTCGTCGAGGTGCTCCGCTAATAAATCAGCGCGGCCGGAATTCTGTTTTGACCGGACAGTCCATCGGATCGGCATATCCGAGCCCCACCCGGTTGAGATAGGTGACGATAATCTTATATGCCTCGAAAAGTCCGGTTTCGGTATAAGGGATGCCCCGCTCAGCACAGTGTTGTTTAACTATCGGCCGAACAAAGCGCAGATTCGCACTGGGCATGCGGGGAAATACGTGGTGTTCAATCTGATAGTTCAATCCGCCCATGGCCCATTCAACGAGTCGTCCACCTTTGATATTGCGCGAGGTGAGGACTTGGCGGCTAAGGAAGTCTATCTTTGAGTCTTCGGGAATCAGGGGCATGCCTTTGTGGTTGGGAGCAAAGCTTGCGCCCATATAGACCCCAAATACCATCAGCTGCATGCCCATAAAGGCCGCACCCAACCCTGGCCCCAGCAACCAGATAATGATGATCGGAAAACTGACAAGCCGGATGATCAGAAAAAGCAGTTCTACCCATCGGTGTTTTAGCTTGGGATTTTGCACGACCGATCGAATGGAGTGGTAGTGGAGTGCAAATGCGAAAAGTGTCAGCAACGGAAAGAACAGCCACCCTTGACGTCGGGTAATCCATCCCATGAAACCACCACGATCAGTGTCTTCCCCTGGGACAAACACCAGGGTCCCGGTGGCGATGTCGCCGTCCTTGCCAATGGTATTGGGCACTGCGTGGTGTCGATTGTGTTTGCGAGTCCACCACCCATAGCTCATACCCACGATTAGATTTCCGATAATGCGTGAGAACCACGCATTACGGCTACCAGATGCAAAAATTTGCTGGTGCGCACCATCATGTGCCAGAAATGCGGTTTGTGTGAATAACACACCGAACAGCACCGCGACTGCGAGCTGCCACCACGTATTTCCTAGCGTCACGAGCAAAGCACCAGCACCAACAAATGCGGCTCCTAACAGGATTATGCGCCAAATATAGGCACCGACGCGGCGTTCCATCAGGCCGGCGTCTCGCACCTTTTGCGACAGCTCGAAGAAATCATTGACCTGTTCATGTTGACCTGGTTTTCGGGGTGCCCGACGTCGCGATGCGACAGAACGTGGGGCATTAATGCTGGAGGTTTCAGAAGATGCTGACATATTTCTAACCTTATGCACCGGGTGTGGGCAGCACATCACCCTGCAGAGCCAATCTCACCCCCTACTAGAGTATGGTCTGCAACCAGATACGATCACAGCGCCAGGTGCGCATAGACTGCAAAGCCACCCTCCGGGGTCGGTCCGACTTGGTATGTCCCGCCAACGGCTACGGTGCGTTCGCGGATGCCATCCAGGCCAAGTCCCGAACCTGGGGCGGGCGTCGTTGTCCGATCGGGACGAGGACCATTGATCACCGCGATGCTTATGCGGTCGGTGTTATCAGCAGCCACGGTGATACTTAACTCCACGTCGACGGCTGAACCGGGCGCGTGCCGAAGCGCATTACTCAAGGCCTCCTGGACTATTCGATATGCAGCAAGACCCGTGGCTGGCGCGGTCTTGTCTAGGACATCCTTGTTGGTCGAATCAAAACCGCGGTAGCGAATCTCAGTACCCGATGCTCTGGTTGCTTCAACGAGTGCGTCAATGTCGTCCAACCCAGGGGTGGGTGTGGTGGGAGCATCGTCGTCGTTGCGCAAGATGCTTAGCAGCATACGCATCTCCGACAACGCTTGTCTCGAGGACTTTGCAATCTCGTCAAACTCCCTTTGGGAGGCCTCATCGATGCCCGGATTCCGGTACTGTGCAGTGGCGGCCTGGACGCTGATGACGGACATACTGTGGGCGACCACGTCATGTAATTCTCGGGCAATTCTGTTGCGTTCTGCAAGTTCTTTGCTGCGGCGATCCTGTATTGCACTAGTTCTTTCAGCGGCTTCAAGCCGCCCAGCATTGCGGATCCACATTCTACTCAATGTGGCAGCGACAACGACAGCTCCACTCACTGTTGCAAAAACGATACTATTGCCCAACGCCCCCGCTGGAAGCTCGGGAGCCTCAGCAACCAGAACGCTAATGGTCAGCACCACTCCGGCGCTCCAAGCTGACACCGCGTAGTACCAAGGTCTGGCGAGACCTGCCACAATCAAGACCGCACATTGGGTCAACAGCACCGTAACCGGCCAGGGCCACACCGAAACCTCAGCTGGTGCAGTCACGAGTATTAGTGCACCGGAGGCGACCAGTGAAACGGCTAGACTTATCCATGTCCAGCGCAATGTGGCAACGATGGCTGCACAATGCAACATCGTCCACACCATGACTACGGCCGCATTCACAGAATAGACTGCGCTCACCACCGGCCATGCGACCGCCAGAAGCACGACTGCAGAAAATATTGTGCCAGTGAGAGCCCACGCTGTTGGGCCAAAGGAGGTCTCCGACGATCCCCAAGTATCCTGATAATCGGTGAGAAGCGGATTCTCCTTCCCCGCCTGTGCTGGCCGCTGATTGGCGCCCAGCAACACACTGGTCAGCATTGCATCTACTTCGGCCAGCATCTGCATGACGTGGGCAAGAGTCAAGACAAAGATCAGCCCGATCACGAAGCCCACGCCTGAATCCAAAAGGTACTGGCCTGCAGGGCTTCGCGGCATGAGCGACGGAGTAGTGATCTGGATCAGTTGAATGACAGCCCGCTCGCCGGGGACAAACAACGACCAAAAAAAGTATGTCACCCCGCCAAGGCCAACCGCTGACCAGACCACAGCAAAAACAAAGGCGGTGAGCCGAAGCGGGAAAGCAATGAGTACTTCGAAAACCCAATCCAACCAACGCTGCGGATCTGCAAGAATCCTGAGCCGTCCGGCAATGGTCGGTTGAGTCGGACGATACCTGGCAGGTTCGATGGTCACACCCCAGGCTCGTAACCGGTTTCTAGAAAGTGTCGCAAAAGCAGACGCCATGAGCAGGGTTAGTGGCAATACCACAAGGCCCAACCCGACCACCATTGTGGCGATAGAGATCACGAGCAAACTCAACAGCAGTGAAAAACTAAAAATCGCGATCGGCAGACCAGTAAGCACGTAGATATAATTATCTCCGAGACGCTTATAGACCGAGCCAAAACCCGTTTCATGATTGTGATCAGTGGCTGCTGTGTTCATGCTATTCACTGTAGGGGCATCCTGCTGCCGTTTGCATCACGCTCAAGAGTGAACGTGAACGGTCGCGGTCAGTACTTTTGAGGTAAGTTTGAGGCGTGTCTGACATTCCGCATTCCTTCACTGCATCATCCTCTGCTACAGCGAATGATGGCGTGCGCGTGCTCATCGTGGACGACCAATCTATGATTCGAGCAGGCTTCGCAGCGTTACTGGATGCTCAAGATGACCTCGAGGTTGTGGGGACAGCCGCAGACGGCGCCGGAATCCTAGATGTGGTGCAACATACCAAACCCGATGTTGTGCTGATGGACATTCGGATGCCGAAGGTCAACGGGCTTGAAGCCGCGCGCCTTGTGCTCAGTCAACCCGGGAAGGTGCCAAAGATTCTGATGCTCACGACATTCGATGCCGATGAATACGTCTTCTCAGCACTCCGGGCTGGCGCCAGTGGTTTTCTGCTCAAAGATGCTACCCCCGAAGAATTGGTCAATGCTGTTCGCGTGGTCGCCGCAGGCGATGCATTGCTCTCTCCTCAAATCACCAAGACTCTGATTTCCGACTACCTGTCTCGGCCCGCAACACCACAGACTGCACAAGCCGTCAAGGACCTGCTCACCGAACGCGAGCTGGAAGTCACCCGCCTTGTGGCTCGCGGATTTTCCAACGTGGAAATCGCAGAGTCGCTTTCGCTTGCCGAACAAACCGTCAAAACGCACGTGTCCCGGATTCTGAGCAAGCTCAGCCTTCGTGATCGTGTCCAAATTGTCGTGACCGCCTATGAATCTGGTCTCGTCAGACCAGGCGAAGCGAAATTCGCATGACCGCGAGCTACACCACAATTTAGGCAGACTGATCACATGCTCGTCAATATCAATATTGCTAGCATGCCCGTTGGTCTTAGCCTTCGGGGCCGACCAATCGGAATGTTGAGCTAGAATCCGTAGCGGACGGACTGACAGGATTATTCTGGTGCCTTTGGCGTTGATGGCTGCCCTTGGAACCTAGTATCTGCGTGGCCAACAAGGCGATCACCCAGGGGCCCGAGAATGAGTAAAGCGAGCCAGCAGAACTTCGCCGTATTGCCGTCGGTGAGATACGCCACCGGAATGGAGACGAGAAAGACTATCGGTGCACCCAGCGAGTTGATAGCCCGCGCTCTGAGCTGCTTACGATTTAATGGTTTTATCAACAGGCCACGCCGCGCCGCGATCTGCAGCATCATCGCATGGGCCATAACTGCGAGCGCAATGTTGACGGCATAAACCGCGGTCGGCAACGGCAGGTCGTCGGTATGTGGGTCGCTTATGCCCTGTGTTGTGAACGGTATGAAGATAATGAGGCCGGCCACGACGATATTCCACGTGATCGTAGTCGGGTCCAGGCCGGTGAAGTTTGCCAGCATCGCATGGTTACGTCGCCAGAAGGCCACGATAACAAGGAAGCTGATCAGAAACCCCAATAGCTGAGAACCAATTCCCTGCGTGAAGAAAGCCTCTATACTGCTCCAGGCTTCCGGCGAGGTGACGTCAATGTTAAGGACCAGCAACGTCACCGCGAAAGCATAGATCGCATCCAAGAACCCGAGTACGCGATCAAAACTTGAAGTTTCTCGCTGATACACCGGCGCCGTCATGCTCAAAGACTAATGTGCGCTTGCAGACCTCACAAGCAGTCTGCGCCAAGGCATATCACCAGCGTAGGCCACCCTGTAGCATTGAAATCGCTAGTCGAAGTAGTGTCGTCTGCTGGAGAGTGGATCATGAGCGCAGTTGAAAATCTATCCGAGAAGCAATGTTGGGAGCTACTGCGAAGCGCCGAGGTGGGACGGCTGGCCGTCATCGTCGGTGACCACCCTGAGATCTTCCCGGTGAACTATGCGGTGGATCAAGGCACGGTGCTCTTTCGCTCCGCGGCAGGCACCAAAGTGACCAGCGCGTTGAGCGATGCACCCGTGGCGTTCGAAGCCGACGGATACGACGCCGAGACGGGATTGGTCTGGAGCGTCGTCGTCAAAGGTCAGGCCACCACGTTTCGGGCCATTGAAGAAGCTGTCAATTCCCTTAAGGTTGAGGTTCGCCCCTGGCAGGAGGGCAAGAAAGAACGCTTCATCCGTATACGTTCCCATGAAGTTACCGGGCGCCGTTTCCCCAAGACATCGCAAGGGGCCTAAGCCTCGTATTACCTAATTATCGATGCACCTTCGTAACAGTGCGACGCGGTACACCGAACCATCGCGGTGTCACCGCTCGATAGCGTTTAAATTCTATTCCGAAGCGTTGCTGTAGTACCGCCTCTTCAGCTGGTATTTGTGTTCGATCGATGACGGCTGCGAACAGTGCAACAGGAATCAGAGCGGGCCACGAGCGCCGCCACACGGCATGTGCGGTCAGCACCCCTGCTAACCCCAGATACATTGGATTCCGAGTCAACCTATTGGGTCCCGATACGACCAGCGTGCTCGTATCCAACGTTTCGGGATTGACGGTCGTATGATATCGCCGAAACTCTAGAACCGCACCGCCCATTAACAGACCTGCCCCACCCCCTATAATCGCCCCAGCTATTCTAGATCCTTTCGAGCTCGCGCGTTTTTCGCTCAACAATATTTGAACACCGAAAGCGACCGCGGCGAGCACGGGAGGGGGTACGTGTTGTTTTCGCGAACCCGCGTCTGCATCAGATCTGTGTTGGTCGTCGTCCATAGTATTCACCTTTGCTATCTCACCGGCTGCGGCAAGCCACCGATTCACCGTGCCGCATAGACACCCAACCGATTGCCACTCGGATCAGTGAATTCAAATCGGCGTCCACCGACTTCGGAGTCGCCGTCAACAGATTTGATGCCGGTGTAGTTCGGACCGTAATCATTGAACTCCCACCCGAATGCCAATTCATAGAACGTGCGAGTGACTTGCAGGTCGGTCACTCCGAACTCTATGTAGCTGAGGGTGTGATGACTTTCGGCGACCATGGGATCTCTCCAAACATGAGGTTTCATTGCATCTAGTTTTCCACTACCCTGCGCCGACGTCTATGCACATCAGAAAGCTGCACTGACAGGTAGTGCTGATGTGACTTGATGCCACGCAGACGGCGCTATCGTGCAGGTACGCTGAAGACATGCAGGAATTGCACATACCAGCTGGTCCCGGTGCACCTCGCGGACTCCGCATCCCAGCAGCCGAGCTGACCGAAGAGTTCTCTCGTGCCTCAGGGCCCGGCGGGCAAGGTGTCAACACCGCCGATTCGCGGGTTCAGCTCAGTCTGGACCTCAGGGCAACATCTGCGCTAGACGAAACCCAACGACAGCGTGTTCTGAAACGATTAGCTTCGAGACTCTCCGGCACGGTCCTCACCATTGACGCAGCCGAACACCGGTCACAGCACCACAATCGGAAAGCAGCAAGACAACGTTTAGCAGCCCTGTTACGCGAAGCCGTGATGCCAGAAATCGTGCGACGGCAGACCCGGCCCACCCGCGGTTCGAAACGTCGTCGACTCGAAGCAAAACGGAGACGCGCCGAGATTAAGCGCAATCGCAAACCTCCCAGGCCTGATTAAGGAGTGCGCACATGTCACCCGGTGAACCGTTGAACATTACCTATCCATTTCACGGCAGGTGGCAGGTACGCAATAGCCCGGCCAATCGCGTGCCGAGTCATGGCACGGCTGTCTTTGGGCTCAGTTACGCCATCGATTTCGTTCCCGTGGACGACGAGGGACGCTCTGCGTCTTTCACCCTGGGTTCGTTGATTCAATCCGAACCGCCTGAGTCATTTACGGGCTTTGGCAGACCGATTCTCTCCCCCGTCGACGGCCTCGTTGTGGGGGTGCATGATGCCGAAGTCGATCATCACGCTTATCGTGGTTTCGCCTCGATCGGTTATGCGCTGACCCAGCGTCGTCGCGCAGGAGCCGGTTGGCTGGTTCTTGCCGGCAACCATGTGTTTATCCAGACGGTCCATGTGACCGGTACCGTTGTGGTTGCACTGTGCCATTTACAGCAAGGCAGTGCGGAAGTAACGGTTGGCCAACGGGTCGAGTCCGGGCAATCGATTGGGCGCTGCGGTAACTCAGGAAATAGTACCGAACCCCACCTGCATCTGCATGCTGTTGACAGCCTGGACATCCTACGGGCTAACGCCGTTCCAATTCAGTTCGATGGTACAGTCCCGCACAATGGGATCATCGTTGAACGACACTGAGATTTTGGGGGAATTAATCCGCGAACGGAATCACTCATTGATGAAGTTCTAGAGCTCTTTGAAGTATCGGGTAACCGGCCACCGGTGGTACTCGGCCGTTTCACAGCCAAGCCTTGCTGCTTCATGCTCCGGGTCACCGCCGGTCTCCACCATGACCATGCTCATCCCGGCATCTTGGATTTCTTGGTGGTCCTGATTCATCAACCGCTGCCGCTGATGTTCAGAGGGAACACACAACACGTAGATCTCCCCCATTTTGTCTTCCGGGTGGATCCGTATGCTGATCCGCGCGACCACAAGGTCATCAATTTCTGCGACGGTGACGCTATCGGAGTCGTCATCAAGCACCGCGCCAAGGTCTAACATCTGGCGGGCTTCCCAACCTTGAGGGTAGAAATTGTCGTAAACAAAGCCGGGGACAGCGTAAAACAAAACACCCCTAGACGATGTTGAGGACCAGTGGAAGAGTGGTGACATGACAGAACAACGCATCATCAGCGCGGAGCGCGAAGTCGCACTCCCAGCCGCCGAAATCTTCAAACTCATCGCCGATCCAGTTCGTCACCCGCAGTTCGATGGCAACGACAACCTCGCCCACGCCGATCAAGGGCAGCGCATTGCGCGCGTTGGTCAGACCTTCACCATGGAACTCACCAGCGGCCAACGTCGGGTCAACGAAGTCGTAGAGTTTGAAGAAGGCCGACTCGTCGCGTGGAAGCCAGCACCGGTTGGCGAGGATCCTCCCGGCCATCTATGGCGATGGGAGCTCGAGCCGATCGATAACGTCACGACCTTGGTCCGTCACACCTATGACTGGAGTGAGCTCACTGATGAGAGCCGATTCGAGCGTGCCCGAGAGAACACTGAAGAAGCCCTCGACCGGTCAATCACCAAGCTCGCTGAGTTGGCTGAAGCAATAGACGCCGGCGCCGAGGTCACCGACTGACTACACGACCTCTGACCGGGTACTCCAAGATCAGGCTCATGTTCGTGTTGAAAGCTCTTTTGTCATCCGGAACTTCGTCAGGTCGACGCCGTTGATCACCGGGTGTTGCTCTGCCTCGACCTGAAAACCGTAGGCCTCAAAAAACGCCTGGGCAGTAATGCTGACATTCGCCGTAAGTCGTCGCGCTGCATAGCTTCGCGCCCGATATTCCAAGAACGTTATAAGTTCTCGCCCTACCCCTCTGCGGGTAAAACCGGGGGCCACATACATCAGGTTGATATAGCCTTCTTCGCTGACATCCGAGAAACCAGCAACTTGCTCGTCCACAACAGCCACGTAACTACTACGACGACGCATCGACTGATCCCAGGCTGAGATGTCAGTTCGCTCGGGCCGAGCCCACGCGACAATCTGTTCGGGCGTGTAATCTGCTGACGCCGTGTTCATAATCGCTCTGCGAAAGATTCGTAAAGTCGCCTCCGCCTCCGTCCTTCTGTACGCGCAGATTCGAAGTGCTTCGCCGGTTTTCACATCACCATTTTATTCTCACACCAACAATACGACGCGCTCATTTGTAACGAGCGTCAGCGCGTGTTCCCGATCAGCCCAGGCACCCGATAACATCGGCCACCCACACGTTTTAATGCATTAACTGTCATCCTCAGGTCAGATCGGATGCGCCAAGCACGCTATCGTTCATAGTGGCGCCTGCCAGGACTCTCAGCTCTTGCGCTCGTGGACGCCAGAATGCTGCTCGTACAGCAGTAAATTCTTTGAGATGTGAAGATGTCAGCTCATCAAGAGCGCGCATATATTCTGGAACAATCTCACGGGGTAGTCGCAGGCCTACTGTCAAGTGGGGTATCCAGCGCGGTCCACGCCCATCCGGGTTCAGCGCACTGATCTGACGAGCAGCTCTCTCCAGCTCGTCAGTGGTTTCTAGGAGCCAAGCGACAGTTTGTTTGCGCTTCGTTCCGAACACAACGCTGCCCACTCGTTTCAGAGACGCTGGAACCACCGGCGGAAGTAACTCGGCTGCACACTGAACGACATCGGCGGGCATTGCGGGTGAGAAAGTGATCGTCACGTGCGGGGTCTGCTGCTGTGCTTGAAATCCGCGTTCTGCCAGACGTTTGAAGACGTCTCGAACCTGTTGTTCGTCGTCTTCTGCCAGATGCAAAAGTATGTTGTCTGGTGACGCCATCTATAGTGGTCTCCTCAGTCTGGGTACAATGCCGATGACACATGTTCAGGTAATGCTATTGCCGATTCGGGTGGTTCAACGGTAAGCGATCTGTAGTCTCAAGTTGTTCCTAGCTTGGCATAATTCTATGACTCTGCTCGAGCACTCTCCGTCGCGCGGTAAACGACTGTTCAATGCTTTACACATTGTGCGTCGTATTAACTGAGGGACTGTCTTTGCGTTACATAGGTTTCAAATCTTCGGCGCGTTCGTTAATCAAAATCGTTATGTGATGGGGGAACGCAAGAATCGTCGCACCATGAGGAGAAGTAGTTGATCAACGAATTTGTGGCTCGAAACAGGTTGTCACTCTCACCAGCCTAAGCTCGCAACGGGACTTCCTGGTGGGCCGTTCCGCTGTCACGTATGCCACGTGCGATGAGATAGATCGCAAACGAGATCTCCCACGCGAAGATTGGCACGACGAAGAATATAGCGAATGCGTTACTCGCATCTGCGATGTTGAGCATCAAACCCACATTCCAGACGAAAACGAGCGGGCCTCCGATGAGCCCCAGCATCGGGATAATCCTTGGTACCAGCCGTTTTCGATACAGCAGCGTTGTGATCACGACAGTATTGAACGAGCAAATTAATCCTGGTCCCAAGATAAACGCGGCCTCGACTACCTGAATGAGTGCGATGTCGACTACTTCTAAGATCGGTTCGCCCCCTAATCCGTCCGAGCCATTCAATCCTGGATCTGTCAATATCACAGCGAACATGGCAGCAGCACCGGTTCCAATGACTGCTGCCTCCAGGGTACGTAGACCCACATAGCCGATCGCCAAGTGAGGGCCCTTGTCTCGTAGCAGTGGGTAGAGCGCAACAGAAGTGCCCACAACCGCGGCAGCCAAAATTACCTCAAGCACCATACCAAATACGAGCAAGGGTTCCGCACGAGTCGCCAAGCTTGGGTCCTCAAGAAACGGCATATACAGGATTCGCGCACCGACGCTCGTGACGTGGGTGATCAGGTACAAAATGCCGGCAAAAACTGCTGCTCTACGTCCCGGACTCATGATGACTCCCCTGAGGAGTGACTCAGACGAGGTGCGCGTCACACTCCTGGTAGGTTTGACGCTAATCCGGCTGCCCTACCATGTCAATGCTTGTGGATATCGGCCAAGAAATGGACTGAAAAGTGCCTCTCCTTTGGCAAACTTGGGAAAGGATCGCCGCACCAAGACCCCGGTTCCTTGGCGTTGACGCACGCGGGGCCTGTTATCCCATCAGGCCCCGCCATCTGAGTTACTGTAATATGATGTGCTCCGGGTACAGTTCGATCACTGCCTGCGCCCACTGCGAGTAATCAGCTGGGCACATGTTGCATGCCGTATACCATGATTTCAGCCATGTTCGCTTCGGTTTGCTCACGGTCGGCTTCATCCATACCTTCTGGGATCATGCCAAGGAACAGTGGTGAGCTCTCGATATGAACCTGAACAGTTGTAGTGTCCACGTCATGAAAACTGAAGACCCCGCTCAGCCAAGGCAGCCTCTACATCTCCCTGCCCGGCATCAGCACTCTCGCTTGCACCGAGATCTTGGTCTTCTGCCACCGCGGAAACTTCGGTATCATTTTTTAGCTCTGCCGTTGCGGTTTCGCTCGGAACATCGTCGGTCTCCCGCGGAGCTGATGCTTCAGAACCACAGCCTGAAAGCAATAGACTCGCTAGCAGCACCGAAGTAAGAAGTGTGTTCTTAGTGGTAATGCGAGACATACAGCCTCATTCGTAGGCAAGCGGTGCATCTAATCTAGTGGTTTCTGGTTGTTTACTACCGTATGCGTAGTACATACAGGTTTCATGACCCCTGATTCTGCAAGCGCTGGGGCCAAATTCCCCTCGCGCCAAACACTTGAGCAACCGCCGGCCCGTTGTCTGTCACAATCCCGTCAACGCCCATTGCCAGGAGGTTTTTCATCTGTTGCGGGTCATTGATGACCCACACGTGCACAGCAATCCCTGCTGCGTGGCAGGCATCAACAAACCGCTGTGTCACCACCCGGATTGGCCCTTGGCGCATCGGGATCTGGACCGCATCGAGCGGCAGTCTCCGGCGCAGGCCACGAACCATAGCCTTGAAAGCACCTATGCGGCGAGTTGACCGCAAGAGGACGACTGTCTCTATGCCGCCAGACGACGCCACGGACGGGTCTGTCGAACGCAGGTTGTCGAAGAACAGCCGCCGATGGGCGTCTCTGAATGAGGTGATAAGCACTCTGCACCAGGCGTTCTGGCGTCGCAGAATCTCAACCATCAGGGCAGCTGACGCACGGTCTTTCAGATCAACGTTAAATCGCGTCGTCGGGAACGTCTCAAGTAGCTCTTCGAAGAGCACCAGCGGCTCAGAAATGATCTCGTTGCGGGGTGCTGCGCCGATGATCTGCACGGATGCTAACTCATCCCACGTGGTGCTGGAGAGGGGTCCGGTCCCCGTGGTGATGCGGTCGAGGGTTTCATCGTGGAACACCACGACCTTGTTGTCTGCGGTGGTGCGCACATCGAGTTCCACATATCCAAAGCCGGCGTTAACTGCGTTACGCACCGCAGTTAGAGTGTTCTCGCGTTGTATGTCGGCACCACGATGGGCCAGTGCAACCGGCCAGCCAGACTGCCCTGGCAGCGAGTCAGCAAAATAGGAATGAGTTGACGGCATGTGTTCGCGGCAGCCTTACGCACCCATCAAGAGCAGTGCGTGATCAAGGTATTAATCTCAAGCTTTGAGTACATACCGCAGGATCTCAACGACCTGGTCGGTTGTCGTACACCAGGCCTGAGCCTCGGCATCGACTTCTTTGAGCGGATGGACGATATCTGCCTCGTGCAGGGTCACGTAGGGTTTCCCCAGCGCAGCGCAGTAACCCGCATCGAAGGCAGCATTCCACTGCTTGTACTGGTCTCCGAAGCGCACCACCACTAGGTCTGCCTTTTCGATCAGCGTGCGCGTGCGAATTGCATTGACTTTGGCAGATTGGTGATCACGCCAGAACTGGCTTTCGGTTCCGCCTAGATGGTCGCCGGCCGCATCACTTGCGGGGTGGTCGGTCACCGGTGCGGTGAAGACGATGTCCAGTCCGGCCGCCTTCGCGCCGCGCTGGATTTCTTCACGCCAGTCGGTGTGAATTTCGCCGGAAAGATAGACGGTGAAGCTCATCGGTCAGGGCTCCTTTATCGAGTGGGGAGGAGTTTGCTAAGGCTCATTCATCATGACAGTGCTTTCGTTCTCACCATAACGCACATGAAAAACCCGCCACCGATCGCTCGGTGACGGGCCTTTCACTTAGACATACTGGCAAGAGCAGTGTCAGACGGTTTGTTGGCGGTGTTTCCCTTCAGCTGCTTCTTCAAGCAGCTTGGCGTTGAACGCCTCGAGATCGCCTGGATGTCGAGAGGTGGTCAGGCCGTTATCGACGACAACTTCCTGGTCGACCCAATTCGCGCCGGCATTTTTCAAATCGATGGAGATCTTATCGACACTCGTCACGGTGCGTCCTTCTACAACACCAGCGTTAATGAGTATCCACGGGCCGTGGCAGATTGACGCAACCGGTTTCTTTGCTGAAAAGAACCCGCGCACGAAGTTCAAAACGTCGTCGTTAGTCCTGAGTGCATCGGCGTTCAAAGTGCCACCGGGCAAGACCAAAGAGTCGAAATCTTCGACCTTCGCTTCACTGATGTGGCGATCAACGCTAAAGGAATCTCCGTGTTCCCAGTCGCCCTGCATCGCGGTGATGCTGTCTTTCTTATCGGACACCAACACAGGGGTGGCTCCCGCTTTCTTGACGGCTTCCCAGGGCGAGGTCAGCTCATCCTGTTCAACGCCGTTGGTAGCGACGAACGCAATTGTCTGTCCGGTCAAATTCTCAGTCATACATCCTCCTGGAATCATCGAAGATATCTTCCACCATCCAGACAAACACCCTGCAATCCATCCCGCAAGGGTTGTTCAACGACGTGCAGTTCTCGTCTCGGATCAGGCGAGGGTGGCGTTCAGCGTGATTTCCACGCCCTGCAGTGCTTTCGAAACGGGGCAAGTGTCCTTGGCTTCAGCTGCAAGACGCTGAAAGTCAGCGTCTTCGATACCCTCGATCGTCGAGTTGTTGACAAGTTCGATACCGGTAATGCCGCCTTCAGCGATGTTGAATGTGACATTTGCGGTGCTCTCAATGGTGGTCGGCGGAGTGCCGTTCTCGGAGAGCATGTTCGAAAATTGCATTGAGAAACACGTCGCTAAAGCAGCACCGATGAGCTCCTCGGGGGAAGTGGTACCGCGCTCGGACTCCTCAGAGCGAGCTTTCCAGTGCGTTGGAAGAGTCCCAAGCTGGGATGTCTCCAGGCTGACGGTACCGCTACCGGATTTGAGATCGCCGTTCCAGACGGTCTTGGCGGAGTTAGTAACAGGACGAGGCATGAATTCTCCTTAGATCAAATATCTCAGTTACACGGTGAGACCGTGCTTGTTGCTCACTGTAACACCGACCCAGGACGGATCAACAGGTAGCGTTCGGTGCGATCCACAACGCCGCTTGGTTGACTACCGCTCAAGTATGTCAATACGAATTTCTCTGGGAAGACGGCTCACGCGACCTTCAAAGGCGTAATCTCAGCGATCTTATCCCGCAGTATCCTACGCTTAAGTCGCAGCTCGTAATGAGATTGCAAGTTCATCCAAAACTCTTCAGACGTGCCGAAGTACCGCGCCAGACGGATAGCGGTCTCAGCGGTAATGCCCCGCTTACCATGCACGATCTCATTAATTCGGCGCGGCGGCACCCCTATCGAAACAGCCAGTTTGTTCTGCGTGCTGCCAAAGCCCTCGATGAAGTCCTCCATCAGGACCTCTCCCGGGTGAATGGGATCAATCAGGTTTTCTTCAGTGATAGTCGACGAGTTCGACATTGTCTGCACCTCCATCTCTCCAGACGAAGCGGATACGCCATTGCGCGTTCCCACGAATACTGTGCTGCCCACGACGGTCGCCAGATAGTTGCTCTAACCGGTTTCCAGGTGGGATTCGGAGATCTGCGATATCCTTCGCAGCGTGGCATCAGCCTATAACGGGACACGTCAATAACGCTAGACGTTAAAGCGGAATTCGACGACGTCGCCGTCTTGCATCAGGTAGTCTTTGCCTTCAAGGCGGACTTTACCTTGCGCTTTGGCTTCAGCCATAGAACCGGCTGCGACGAGATCCTCGAACGACACCACTTCGGCACGAATGAAACCACGCTGGAAGTCGGTGTGAATGACGCCGGCAGCTTCAGGTGCGGTATCACCCTTGTGAATAGTCCAGGCCCGTGCTTCTTTTGGCCCGGCTGTTAGGTAGGTCTGTAGGCCTAGGGTTTCAAAACCGACACGCGCTAGCTGGTCCATTCCGGATTCTTCGCGACCGGCCATCTCCAACATCTCGCGGGCTTCGTCTTCGGACATATCAACAAGCTCCGACTCGAACTGCGCATCGAGGAATACCGCCTGAGCCGGCGCGACCATGTCAGCCAGTTCTTTTTGACGTTCCTCATCAGCCAATACGCCGTCGTCTGAGTTGAAGACGTAAATAAATGGCTTGGCGGTTAGTAGGTTTAACTCCCGCAGCAAGTCCATTTCGAGCTTGTCGGAGTCAATCGACGAGAAGATGGTATCGCCGCGTTCCAGGACTGCTTGGGCAGCAAGCATTGCGTCAAGAACTTCTTTATCAGTCTTTTTGCCTTTGACCTCTTTTTCGACGCGCGGAATGGCGCGTTCAAGGGTCTGCATGTCGGCAAGAATTAATTCGGTGTTGATCGTCTCGATGTCTGAGGACGGATCGATCTCACCATCAACGTGGATAACGTCGGTGTCTTCGAAGACACGAACGACCTGGGCGATGGCCGAGGATTCACGAATGTTGGCCAGGAACTGGTTACCTAGACCTTCGCCTTCGGAAGCCCCCTTAACAATGCCAGCGATATCGACGAATGAGACAGTTGCCGGCAGTAACTTTTGTGAACCAAAGATTTCCGCGAGCTTGTCCAATCTCTCATCGGCGAGGTTCACGATCCCGACGTTTGGCTCAATCGTCGCGAACGGGTAGTTCGCGGCAAGAACCGTCTGGCGAGTGATGGCATTAAATAACGTTGACTTACCGACGTTGGGCAGTCCGACAAAACCTATTGATAAAGACACGGCCCCTACTCTACCTGGTGGAATTGGTCCAGAGATGGCTGTGGGAGTTTTTGAACTTTCGGCGGAATAATCGGTGCCTCTGCCCCGCCGACGATCATCTTGTGGCCGCGCCGCGCAAAGGTGGTCTCACCACTACTTGGGAAGTGAGACCACCAGGCGAACCCTACTCGACCAGTTTGCCTTCCTGACTTACTTCGCGGATCAGTTCGCTGATCTCTTCCGGAATTGGTCCGATTTCTTCTCGCGTGACTCCGGTTTCCGGTGACCAGACGAGGTTGACCTGCATGGCCGGGTCCATATCTGGATAGTCACTGCGATTGTGACACCCACGAGTTTCACGGCGCTCCAGCGCTGCCTCAAGGGTGGCACGAGCTGCGAGCGCAGATGACTTGAGATCGTAGGCATGTGCGAGATCCTGGAACCCGGCAATATCGGGATGGATACCCACGTTTTCCATGCGCGCTTCGATCTCGTCGAGGCGCGCGAGACCTTGTTGCAGGCCTTCTTCGGACCGGACGACGCCAGCGCAGTCGGTCATCATATCTCGGATGGCACGCTGCAGGGCACGTACGTTTTCAGGTCCATCTGCAGAAAGTAGCCTGTCGACTTCGCCACGTGCGTTCGCGATGGCATCTGCAGAACGGGTTTGTGCCGGCAGGGTCGCGGAGTATTTAGCTGCGGCTTGTCCGACGATGCGCCCGAAAACGAGTAACTCGATGAGCGAGTTCCCTCCGAGCCGGTTTGCGCCGTGCAGCCCACTGGATGCTTCACCGATCGCGTAGAGCCCGTCGACCTCAGTGGAGTGATCTTCCGATCGCACCCATACGCCACCCATAGAGTAGTGCGCTGTTGGGGCGACCTCGATTGGCTCACGGGTAATGTCGAGCATTTGGGTTTCCATCAGGGTCTGATAAACCCGTGGAAGTCGCTTCAGGATAATTTCACGCGGTAAGTGGGAAACATCTAGCCAGACTCCCCCGTTTTCAGTTCCGCGACCGTCCTGAATCTCGGTATATGCAGCAAGTGCCACGCGGTCCCGAGTGGACAGTTCCATGCGTTCAGGATCATAGCGTTCCATGAAGCGCTCGCCCAGTGCGTTTCGAAGAATACCGCCCTCACCACGTGCCGCTTCAGACACGAGTGTTCCAGCAGCGTTTTCAGGCTCCAAGATGCCTGAGGGGTGAAATTGCACTAGCTCTGGATCCCGTAGGCGCGCTCCTGCTTCGACTGCCAGGCGGAAAGAGTCGCCCGTGTTCTCATCACGGCGTGACGAAGTCCGCCGCCAAATCCGGTTGTGCCCACCAGCGGCCAGGATGACGGCGTCGGCGTGGATAAGGTAGCGAGTACCATCGCTGATATCGAAACCATAGGCACCAAAGACTCGGTTGTCGTCGGTCAGAATATCGGTGATGTAGACGGTGTCCAGAATGGGGATCTCGAGTTGTTCACTGCGTCTAACCAGGCTGCGTTGGATTTCTAATCCCGTGTAGTCCCCGGCGAAGGCAGTCCGGCGGAAAGTGTGGGCCCCGAAGAACCGTTGTGAGATGCGGCCATCTGCTTCACGGGCAAAGCCCATACCGTAGCGTTCCAGGTCGCTGATGCCTTCGGCAGCACCTTTCGCTACAATCTCCACGGTTCGAGGGTCGGCCAGGTTGTAGCTTTCTTTGATAGTGTCTGCCGCGTGTTGTTGCCAACTATCTTCGACATCCATCGTGCCCAGGGCGGCGTTAATCCCGCCGGCCGCGAGCGCAGTGTGCGCATCGTGCCGTGGTCGTTTACCTACTGCGGTCACCTCGACCCCGTGCTCGGCTAATTCAATGGCAGCCCGCAAGCCTGAGCCACCGGTGCCGATCACTAAGACGCTGGTAGAAATTTGTTGTTCATGGGTTCTGAATCTTGTCATGGCTCCACGGTAAAAAGCCGTCAATGATTAGTCCAATGAATTATTTGGTTCGAATCGATGCGTATATGCTATCGACATGAACCTAGAGCAGCTCGAAAGTTTTCTCACCGTCGCTGAGACGGGGCATTTCACCAAGGCAGCGGCGCAATTACATATCGCGCAGCCGACCTTGAGCCGCCAGATTTCAACGTTAGAAGCCGAGCTCGGCTCGGAGCTTTTTCACCGAGCTAGGGGCAACATCACACTGACCGCAGCCGGAGAAACACTCCGCCCCGTAGCTGTTCGAATGTTGGCCGATGCAGAACAGATTCGCTTCCAAATGCAGGAACTAGCAGGTCTGCGACGCGGTCGAGTCCGTCTCGGTGCACCGCCGAGTATGTGTGTTTCTGTCGTCGCGGAGGTGGTGGGCCCTTACCATCAGGATTATCCCGGGGTGGATCTGCATTTACGTGAATCTGGGTCACATAACCTCTTGAACGAATTGATTAGCGGCAGTCTTGATATGGCCATCGTTGTTGCTTCTGAGCACGATCCGTCCGCAATGGAAAGCTTGGACCATATTCCGCTATTTGAAGAAGAACTCGTGGTGATTGCCTCCAGTCAAAAGCATCCTGGTCAGCATACACAGCAGCTAACTCTTCAACAGTTAGCAGAGTTACCTCAAATTGTTTTTTCGCAAAGCTATGACCTTCGTGCCGCAACGATGGACGCTTATCAGCAAATGGATTTAGATCCAAACGTGGTTTTAGAGGGCGCGGAGATGGATGCTGTCCTGCGTTTCGTGGAACGGGGTCTGGGAGTAGCAGTCGTTCCAGCCACGGTCCTCCTGGACCGCCCTCATCTTTCGTCATCCAGGTTGATCGAGCCCTCACTCATGCGAACTATCTCACTGGCCCACCGTCGAGATGTCACCTTGAGCAAGGCTGCGGCCGCGATGCAAAACCTCATCCTTGCCACAGTCTCAGAAGTTGCCGACCAAAGTCCTGCTATCCGTTCACTGATTGACTGAGGTTGCTTCGGCTTGCAGTACTGCTTTTGTGCTGGTTTCAGGGGCCAAATCAATTCGGCGTAAGAGCTGCGCGTTCAGTGCTACCACTACGGTCGACAGAGACATCAAGATCGCGCCGACTGACATCGGGAGGACAAATCCGATGGGTGCCAAGATCCCTGCAGCGAGTGGGACAGCGAGCAGGTTATAGCCTGCGGCCCACCATAGGTTTTGTTTCATCTTCTGGTAGGCAGCGCGAGACAGTTCAATGACGGACAGCACGGACCGCGGGTCGGAACTCGCAAGTATGACTCCCGCCGATGCAATGGCCACATCAGTTCCCGCACCAATGGCTATACCCACATCTGCTTGCGCGAGTGCCGGCGCGTCATTGACCCCATCCCCGACCATCGCGACTTTTTTGTCTTCGTGTTGTAGCTGGGCCACCTTTGCGGCTTTGTCTTCAGGACGCACTCCGGCAAAGATGCGGTCGATCCCTAACTGTCGCCCCACATCTTGAGCAACCGCTTCGGCATCGCCTGTGATCATGACGACCTCAATGCTCAGCTGATGCAATGCGTGGACTATATCATGAGATTCAGGACGAATCTCATCCGCAAGTTTGAGTCCACCAATCACTTCGCCATTGCACAGTACGTGCAAGATGATGGCGCCTTCATTCTTCCACTGCTGCGCATGGGGGATCTCTGATTGTTGTGCTTCCTGTAAGAGGTACGGTCCGCCAACTTGAATGTGTTGGTCATTGACGATTGCTGAGACACCGACCGCGGGCGAAGATGAGAACTGGGAAGCTGGTGGAAGCTGTATGCCACGATGGTGGGCTGCTTTTACAATGGCTGTGGCTAAAGGGTGCTCGCTGGGCTGTTCGGCAGCTGCGGCAAGTTCTAAGACTTCCACGGCGGAGTACTTTCCTACGGGTTCCACGTGCGTGACCGTCGGAGCACCTTTGGTGAGCGTGCCGGTCTTATCGTATAGCACGGTGTCCACCTCGCGCATGGCTTCTAGTGCCAATCGGTCTTTGATCAGCACTCCGCCCCGAGCAGCACGTTCCGTGGCGATAGAAACTACCAGCGGTATAGCTAATCCCAGCGCGTGTGGACAGGCAATGACCAACACGGTAATGACACGTGCTACGGCCACATCTGGTCCGGATACCATAAACCAGATGATCGCCGTAATGACAGCGGCACCAAGCGCAAACCAAAACAGTAATGCGGCGGCTCGATCCGCAAGGCGTTGTGCTCGAGATGACGAGCTTTGTGCTTCGGCGACCAGCCGATTGATACCGGCCAATGCGGTGTCATCGCCAGTAGCCGTGACACGGATTTTCAGTCCCGAGTCAGTGGCGACTGTCCCGGCGGTGACGGTTGAGCCAACGCCTCGGTGGACCGGATGTGATTCGCCGGTAATCATGGATTCATCCATTGACGCCTGCCCGTCGAGGATCTCACCATCGGCGGGTACGCTTGCCCCGGGGCGGACAAGAACGACATCGTTAACCACGAGCTGGTCAGGGCTCACGCTGACGATCTGATCGCCCTCGAGGCGCTCGGCTTCGTCCGGTAATAATTCGGCCAGCGAATCTAGTGCAGAAGTTGTTTGTTCTAGTGACCGCATCTCAATCCAGTGGCCGAGCAGCATGATGACCACTAACAGTGCCAGTTCCCACCAGAATTCAAGATCAGAGGCGACCAATCCGAGGGTGGCAGCCCAGGAGGCTATGAAGGCCACCGTGATGCCCAACGAGATGAGTAGCATCATCCCGGGAGCTCTCGCTTTGATCTCGCCGACTGCTCCGGTCAAAAACGGCCATCCACCCCAGAAATACATCACCGTGCCGAGTAAGGGCGCGACCCATAGTGCCCAATCTGGCACGGTATACCCCAACAGGTGGCCAAACATCGGCGAAAATAGAACCACGGGAATGGCAATGATTAGGTTGATCCAAAATAGCCTGCGGAATTGCCGGACGTGATCGCTATGATCGCCGTGGCCGTGATGTGCATGTGCGTGGTGGTTCTCATCTTCGGCGGGGTGTTCGTACTCGGAGTGATGATCGTGTTCTTGAACGGCGTGGCTGGTGTGATCGTGGTGCTCATGATCTGCTGGCATCTAGCTGCGCCTCGCTTTCGATGTGCCCAGGAGCGTGCGAGAGGAAATACTGTCCGTTTAACCTTTTCACACTTCAGGTGAAGATGCCTGGGTTCGATCACGCTCTACGGCCGTGTCACCATTCGATTTCGCTACTATGCCTATTCACATTGTTTTCGACGCTCACGAACAAGGATCGCAAGTATGTAACGGACATGGGTGGGCGAGATTTCAGGCGACCAGATAGTCACTGAGTCCAATCTCGGGATCCCATACGTGATGTGTGTAGAGGTCTTCTTTGTCCAAATACCCGTCATTCCACTCAACTAGCTCATCCATGATGTCGTCCAAGGTTGGGGCCCATAAATCGTGCATGAGGAGGTAGTCGATGACCACGTCTCCGACAAAAACTGTCTGATACGTCCCGGGGTCTCGCAAGAGCCATCCGGGTGCCAGTTTCAGGGTTGTCATGACTCTTTCGAGGTTGGTTGCCCGTATGAGCTGATCTCCAACATAGGAGATCAGTCCTCTGACCAGCGAAACGGACTTGCTGGTGAAATGCCCTTCGTCGGTGTATCGCAGACGTTCGCGTACAAAGTCGGCATATTCGTCGAGATTGGCACAGCGATGGTCTCGACCGATCTTTTCAAAGCGCTTGACGTCTTGTCGGATGCAGGTTTTCTCGCGGCGGGTAAATTCGCGAATCCGCAGTGTGGTATCTGCTGTGGTGTTCATTGTGTTCTCCTGTCGCCTAGCAACGGTTCGGATGATCACAACTCTGACACCACGCCAAGAAGCCCGCGGAACATATTGCCGAAACTGTGGATAACTCCGAGGCGAAGGTCAATTAGCGGTCTGGATTTATTGTTTTGATCTGTTCTATGATCTCGGCCAATTGTCTGCGGGTGGTAACGCCCGATTTCGCAAAGACGTGTTTGCCTTTGCGAAACGCGACGATCGTGGGCAAAGAGCGGATGCCCATGATCGCGGCCAGATCTTGTTCTTGGTCCGTATTGACCGTGGCGAACTGCACGTCATCAACCCGTTCGGCGACGTCGGCGAAGATCGGCCGGAAACGTGTACAAGTGGTACACCATTGCGCCCAGAAATCAACGACAACCGTGTCATGCTCTTCGATCGTTTTGCCCAGTGTGGCTAAGGTCAATTCATGCATGCTGCTCCCGTGGCCGTAGATAAAAGGTTGAGTGCCTGGGCACCTATCAGCAGTGAGCCTATCGAGTGGTTAGTCGACGAAGATATCCTTTTCGAGGTCCGCTGAATCAACACCCGGCGAGTACTTCGCAAAATCCGTGACTCCCGCATCTTCTAAGGCGTCTTCACAGAGGATTGCCTGACCCGCATACCGGCTTGGTTCTGCCGTCAGCACGACATGTGCTGCGTCGGAATACACCTCGGGCGTCCGGGAGCGTTCATACATGGTGGTACCACCCAACGCATACTGGACCGCTGCGGTTTGAATTGTCGTTTTCGGCCACAAACAAGTTGCCGGGATGTTGTTTTGGGCACCAATGCCCAGAGCGGCCAGGCTCATCCCATATTTGGCCATCATGTAGGCCGGGGCCGCACCCAACCATTTTGGTGAGAGATTCAGCGGTGGTGACAAGCTAAGGATTCGCGGGTCTGCTGAGGCTTTCAGGTGTGGCAGTGCAGTCCGGGTGAGCAGGAAAGTGCCGCGTGCATTAATGTCCTGCATCAAGTCATAGCGTTTCATCTCGATATCGGAGGCTGGCTCGAGATTGATGGCTGATGCATTATTAATGACGATGTCGATACCACCGAATTCGTTGACAGCGCCGTCGACGGCTGCCTGTACATCAGTTTCCTCGCGGACATCACCAACGACCGGCAGGGCCTGTCCCCCAGCCTGACGGATTTCTTCTGCAGCCGTATAGACGGTCCCGGGCAATTTGGGATGCGGCTGCGCTGTTTTAGCTAATAAAACGATATTGGCCCCGTCTGATGCCAGGCGTTTTGCAATGGCTAGTCCAATGCCACGGCTGCCTCCAGAGATCAACACGGTCTTGTTCCGCAAGCTAGTTTCGGCCACGAGCGCTCCATTCGGTTGGGTGTTGCATAGATTACATTGTGCCAGTCTTTTCCGATACCGCAAGTACCGGCTATCGGTGGCACGCCAGAAAGTTATCTCAGCGCGCCAGGCCTATCATGTCCGTTCGATGTGCCAGGCTTAGAGGCATGGAGATTTCGACTGCGATTGTGCTGTGTATTCTGATTGCCGTGCTGTTTTTCATCGGCGGCTATGTGATTGGGAAACGTAGCGCGGGCGGACCATCGGATGGCACAACCGAGGCGGCCTTGCGGGAGCAGTTAGCCACCGCGCAGACCCGTGCTGAGCTGCTCGATCGGCAACGCACCGAAGATCGCCAGCAGTTCCAATCGCAGCATCAGATTTTGCAGATGCTTGGCCCGTTGTCCCAGCAGCTCGACCAGTTGGGTACCCAGGTTGCCCAACTAGAACGCGATCGTGGCCAACAATACGGTCAGCTATCTCAGCAGTTGCGCACCGCCCACCTGACCGACTCGGCACTGCTAGAAAACACCCAGAAGCTCGTTGCGAGCCTGCGTTCCTCATCTGCTCGGGGCCACTGGGGTGAAGTCCAATTGCGACGCATTGTTGAAGCCGCAGGAATGCTGCAGCACACGGACTTTGAAGAACAAGTCAACCTGCTCGTGAACACCGCTGAGCGTGATGGCGAACAATTCCGTCCTGACATGCTCGTGCATCTGCCGGGTGGCAAGTCATTGGTCGTGGATGCCAAGGCACCCATGTCAGCCATTCTCCAAGCTGCCGAAATTCCGGCCGACGGAACCGAAGAAGACCAACGGCGTCGTACCGAATTTGAAGCAGCCCATGCTCGAGCACTTCGAGCACACGTCAAAGACCTGGGAACCAAAAAATATTGGAATGCCCTGGACAATACACCGGATCTGGTGTTGTTGTTCTTGCCGGCAGAATCTCACCTGTCTGCAGCTCTGGAGGCCGACGGCCAACTCTTGGACTATTCGTTTAGCCAAGGTGTAGCAGTGGTATCTCCGGTATCGCTGTTAGCGACGTTGAAATCGGTTGCGTATGCCTGGCAACAGGAAAACCTCGTGGATAATGCCCGGACCGTCTTTGCGTCAGCCCGCGAACTCTACGAACGTCTCGGGTTGTTAGGCCGTCGTTTAGACTCCCTGGGCAAGTCAATCAACACGACGGTCACCCGGTTCAACTCGATGATGGCAACGCTTGAAGGTCGAGTGCTACCTTCTGCTCGACGTCTCGAAGAACTGGATGCCTCGTTAGACACGATTACTGTTGCAGAGCCCGTACAGCAGAGCACCCGGGATGTCACCGCTCCGGAACTCCAGGCCAATATTGATGCAACCGTTGGCAGTACCCAGACGGAGTAAGACCATGAATCGGCAATCACCCAAATCTATTGTTACTGATTTCCAACGAGCCTGGAATGCCCACGATGCCGACGCGCTAGCGGAACTCTTTGTCAAAGACGCCGACTTCGTCAACGTCACCGGCCTGTGGTGGACGACGAAAGAACGCATCCGGAAAGCACACGAATTCGGTTTCGCTCATATTTTCGGCAGCTCCACCATGAATGTTGGTCGAACCGAGATCCGAATGCTCGGCGCTGATCACGCCGTCGTTCACGCCCGGGTGACCGTCACCGGACAGCACACCCCAGACGGGCAACTAGCTGAGGATCGTCGCACTGTCTTTAGCTTTGTAGTCACTCGGCTGCACGATGAACAAGGTGACTACTGGCGTGCGGTATCAGCCCAAAACACCGACGTCGTCCCTGGTGGTCCAGATACCCACGTGAATTCACCAGATGGACAAACCGCGGTGCGGTATCGAGACTAGCGGTACGAACGCCGACGATTAGCGGAAATAAAACCACCCAGGATACCTAAGAGTCCAACACCAATCGCTGTGGCACCAAAGACCAGCAGCTGCGGGTCCGCCCAGTCCTGAACGGCATCCAGCAGTGACCGAACCAACGCCTGGTTTGGGTCACCTTCAGTGCGTTCCACCACGGTATTTTGCATCCACATAGACCCGAGCTTGAGTGCCACAGCACACACCGCAGCGACCAACCCGGAAACCAGCAGCACGAGCCAACGACTCCCCCAGGAAGCAACAACCAACGCCATCACAAAGATAATCGCTGCCAACGCCAAGATCGCCGGCCACATGGTCATTAATTCTTCCACCATGACCACCTGTTCAGCAGTCAAGAAACTCACCGGTGGAATTGGGGTCGCAATCGTTGTTTCGGATTCGGCATCAAGCTGGAGCAAAGGGGTTTCTACGCCCGGTAGGTCCACGGTGGCTTCAGTGACCGCGTCTTCAATCATCGATAACGTCAGGTCAGTAACCGGCCCTAGCTGTAAATCGAGTTGCGCATCGGTAGCGTTATCGGCAAGAGTTTCTCCGGTTTCCATCCGATCACGTAACACCGTGATGTCCTGCAACCATCCCGCCCGAGTTTGTTCCAGCGATTCTGCCCACGCCGCATCGAAATCGTCGTGCCCCACGATCCGAGCAGAGGCTTCTGCCACGGCTTGGTTCAACGCGTCGTCCACGAGCGCGACGCCCGTCGTATCTGCCGCAAGATTCCCGACAGCGCTGGGCACGGCAGCCTTGAATTCTTCAGCCGACTCCCCGGAAGCTAAGATATTTTGGACAGGTTCGGGCTGATGGATCAGTTCGCTCAGTTTCCACGACACCAGCCCAAAGGAAGCAGTGAGACCGACAATGATCGCTAAGATGACCGCCAAGAAGTTACGCATTCGTGAATCCTGCTCTCTTCACAATGTCGTGGGTGTGAAATCATCGTGGTGTTCCAAATCTAGTGTAAGTGGTAGCTATGTCTGAACACATTCCAACCCCCGATAGGCCTGCTCAACCGCAGCTTGCAGCCGATACGACGCCAGAGAGCCCATGGCCGCTGTCGCGCCTGTCGGAAAATCTGAAGAACTATATTGAGCGGATCTCCCCCACCTGGGTCGAAGGTCAACTCATCGAACACCGTGTCAGCCGTGGTCATGCGTGGATGACCATGCGTGACCTCGACGTCGAGATGTCCCTGCCCGTTGTCGCCTGGTCTCGCACCGCCAATCGTCTAGATCCTTCGATTCAAGAAGGCGCCCGCGTCGTCGCCTTGGTCAAGCCGAACTTCTACACCAAGACCGGCCGGTTGACTATGGTCGTCAACGACATGCGCCCGGTGGGTATTGGTGAGCTATTAGCCCGCGTTGAACGCCTGCGCCGGGCGCTAGCCGACGAAGGCCTGTTCGCACCGGAACGCAAGAAACCACTGCCGGTATTACCGAATACCATCGGGTTAATTACTGGCCGTGATTCGGATGCGATGCATGATGTCCAACGCAATGTGTGGCTTCGCTGGCCTGTTGCCCGTTTCGAAGTGATCCACGCTGCAATGCAAGGACCCCGAGTGTCCGATGAAGTCAGCGCCGCGTTACACGTTCTCGACCGGGACCCTAGCGTTGATGTCATTGTGGTCGCACGTGGTGGCGGAGCCCTCGAAGAGGTGATCCTGCCGTTCTCGGATGAGGCCCTGGTGCGAACAGTCTCCCAGTTGACTACACCGGTGGTATCGGCCATCGGTCACGAAGCCGACCGCCCAGTGTTAGATGACGTCGCCGATTTCCGCGCTTCCACGCCCACTGACGCGGCGAAAAATATTGTCCCCGACGCTGCCATAGAGCTGGCGGGCATCATGGATGTGCGCACGCGCATGGCACAGGCGGTGCAACGTCTCGTAGATGTACAACGTCAGCAGATCGCGCAGCTTCGCTCTCGACCGGTCATGGCTCAACCAGAGACGATCATCCAGTTGCGCGCCGAAGAGATCGATCAGTTGGTCACCCGTTCTCGAGCAACCTTTGGGCACCAACTCCATCGCGCGACCGACCATATTGAACAGCTCAAAGCCCGAGTCCGGTCGCTGTCACCCCAACAAACTCTCAACCGCGGGTATGCGGTGGTCCAGCATGACAACACGATCCTGCGTGATGCCTCGACTGTCTCGCTGGGCGATGAACTCGATATTTTGGTGGCAGCGGGCCGCCTGAGTGCAACCACTACCTCGGTAACCGAAACATCCTAAGGAGCAATCCCATGACTGAACAGCAACCTCAACCTGCCGTCGAAGGCTTCTCGTCGGCGGATGTTTCCGACATCAACACCATGAGCTATGAGCAAGCGCGCTCCGAGCTCATCCAGACTGTAGAACGACTTGAGGCCGGCGGCGCCGGGCTTGAAGAATCCTTAGCCCTCTGGGAGCGCGGTGAAGCGCTGGCTCGTCGCTGTGAATCCTGGCTCGAGGGTGCACGCTCGAGATTAGAAGAAGTCCGCGCGCAGACTCAACACAACCAGGAACCGGGTGCAACCAACGCTGGCTAGGCGTGACGGTAGCGGTAATCTTCTAGGAAGTCTGCGATCCGACCGATGCCATCGGTCAATTGCTGTACAGATGGCAGCGTGACCAACCGGAAGTGGTCAGTATCCGGGTAGTTAAATGCTCCACCATGAGATACGAGGATTTGTTGTTGGCGGAGCAACTCAATGACGAAGCTTTCGTCATTTTCAATCGGATACAGTTCCGGATCGAGTTTCGGAAAGACATAGAGCGCGCCGTGGGGTTCTTGGACGGTGACGCCTGGGATCTCACGCAGCAGTTTCGTAGCCACATTGCGTTGATCTAGCAATCGGCCGCCGGGCAAGATCAGATCATTAATCGATTGGTAGCCGCCCAAAGCCGTTTGAATGACGTGCTGGGCTGGCACATTAGAACACATGCGCATATTGGCCAGCAGCGTCAGGCCTTCAAGGAAGTCAGTCGCCCGGTGTTTTGCCCCGGAGACGGCCACCCAACCGGCACGATAGCCCGCCACCCGATACGCCTTAGACAGGCCAGAGAAGGTGAGCACCAAGACGTCGTCGGCAATCGAGGCTGCGTGAATATGTTTAGCATCTTCATACAGGATCTTTTCGTAGATCTCATCGGACAGCACGACCAACCCATACCGGCGAGCAATTTCAAAGATGCCCTCAAGAGTTTCGCGGTTATAGACGGCGCCGGTTGGGTTATTCGGGTTGATGATCACAATGGCCTTGGTCCGTGCCGAGACCCGAGCTTCAATGTGATCCAGATCTGGGATCCAGCCTTCTTCTTCTACAGTCCGGTAGTGCACAGCGTTGCCACCCGACAGTGTGGTGGCCCCGGTCCACAGCGGATAGTCGGGGGCTGGGATGAGCACTTCATCGCCGTCATCAAGCAGCGCTTGTAACACCATGGAGATCATTTCCGAAACGCCGTTACCGATGAAAACATCGTCGCTGCGGATGTCCATGATGCCTTCGGTTTCGTAGTACTGCGAAACCGCTCGGCGGGCTGAAGTAATACCTTTGGAATCGGAATATCCCTGCGCCTCGGGCAGGTTAGCGATCATGTCTTTGAGAATCTCATGCGGCGCTTCAAAACCGAAGGGCGCGGGGTTGCCAATGTTCAACCGCATAATGCGTTGACCAGCTGCTTCCAGGCGTTGCGCCTCTTCCAGGATAGGACCTCGCACGTCGTAGCGAACGTTGAGTAATTTGGATGATTGGCGAATATCGCGATAAGTGCGGGGCACCGGGTCCTCCTGAAACCTTTGAGTTTAGGTCGATTGTAGATGACAACTAATCATTGTCGTCGGTGATATTGATCACTGTGTCGGGATCGATCAGATCCGCTTCGGCTAGCCAATACCGAACCGCATCATCGACCTCGTACTGCAAATCTGAGACTGAAGTTTGAGCGTTGTAGTAGCCGCGCATCAGCGTCGTGGCGGCGTCGCTATTGAGCACGTCCAACACTTCACCCACTTCAGCAGCCAAAGGATTGTCGGCATCGATGTGCGAGACTGCAACGATATTGCTGTGAGGCCATTGCCGGGTTTCGATATCAAGGCTTGCCAGCCCTTGATCACTGATCGCAGGGTTTACTCCGCGCAGCATAACCACTGTGTTCGGTTCCATAGTTAGCTGTTCGATCAGCTCCGTAGAGGTCTCAGCGTCCAACGTTTCGACGGTTTCAAATGTCGGCTCGCAGCCCTGTTGGGCGAGAGCATCACCGATGATCTCTAAGGATTCCTCATCCAGTTGCGGATGAAACCAGGTCTGTTCCGCACAAGCCTCACCCATTGGCATTTCCGGGTCGTCGGTCTCGACAACCTGTCGCGCGAATTTGGCAGCTGTAATTGATGAGGCGGTGGCCACGAACCCAATTTCAGCGGGTGCTTGAGCCACGATCTCAAGGTCTTCGGGCAGCTGAACTGTGCGCTCTTCCGCCTGTTGATCTTGCGGAGCTGTGAGGATCCCGAGGACCGCCTGGTCCTGCGCGGTCGGTGCGTTCAGTGCCCCATATGCCTCCGATAGTGCGCTGTGCTGTTGGATTTCCACGTCCACGCCCTGGGCTTTCAGGTACTCTGCCACCGCCATCGAGGTGGCTTCGTCGAGCGCCCTGGACGTCGTCATGATGGTGAGCTGGCTTGTCTCAACTGCTGTCTGGTCCGAACACCCAACGACGAACACCGCCGCGGCGACTAGTCCTGCCCAACGCAAGCTGTGTGCATGTCTCACGTGGTTATGGCTCCTGGGGTGTACGGCCGATGCTTTTCGAGATCTCCAAGGCTTCTTCAACCCATTCCGACACTCGATGGCCCTTGGTTTTGTCGAGATTATGCAACTGGCTGATTGGGATCCAGGCAGCGTCCGTTGAGGACCCACCGACCTCTGGACGCAGGGTTCCCGACACAATCTCAGCGGTGTATAACAACCGTAAAATCTGCAGCGGCAAGTGTTGTCCGGGAACACGTTTTTCCCTGGGAATCACGTGTGTGGATACTGATAAGAACCTTGTGAGAGCAATGTTATAGCCGGTTTCTTCCCATACTTCTCGGACGCAAGCGGTCTCGGGTTGTTCGTCAAACTCGATACCGCCGCCCGGCAAGGTCCAGAATGAGCCGACCGAGCTTTCCCATAAGCTCAGCAAAACTTCATCCTTTTTCGTAATTAGCGCATAAGACGCGGGTCGCCACAGAAAATCCATATTTTCCAAGTCTAGTGGTCGCAACGTCCGCAAAGTGATCACTAGACTATGAGTCATGGAATTCTCGACGTCGTCGGCTGAATTTGATGGATCAGACAGCCAATCCGATCTCCCTTCACTTGTCGAACCGAAGCTTCGAGCATTACTAGGCAATCGGTCGGCAGTCGCTGACCTGCACCAAGAAACTGCTCACACCGCTCGTGGCTGGTTAGATCTAGCGCACGAAGCCGCCTACGCCGATGATCTTGACCGTGCACTATCTTGTGCCACCCACGGTTTAGCCAGTGCTGGGACCAATCCCGACGTCAAACTTGGTCTCTATCGCCTCTTAGCGTCTGTACATCACAAACTTGAAGACGAAACCGGCATGCAGCGTGCCATCCAAGAGCGCACCAAATTGCTGCGCTCGCTCGGCCAGACACACCAAGCAGAGATGGAAGACCAACTGGGTTCCATTCTGTTCGCCGAAGCCGACGGGTTTGCCGCCACCGTATTGCAAGGGGTCGCCGATCAAGAACGCTCCCTCGACACCATCGACACAGTTTTGACCGATGTCCTCATCGGTCTAGCCGTACATCACATGAGCCAGATGCGAGCTGACGACGCCCTCGACGCGATCGAAGAAGCCGTAGATCTACAACGTCGTCGTGCCGATGCCGGCTACCGACTTTCAGCTGGCTCGTTGGCGAACACCGAAATGTTCCTAGCCCACCTGAAATTTATGAACGAAGAGGTCGATGACGCCGATGAGCTGTCAAAGGCCATCTTGGATTCCGGTTGCAACCGCGCCGTACGTGCCGCGATGTGGATGATGCAAGCCGTGATCGCTCACCACCGTAATGACATGCAGCAGTCGGCCACCTTTGGTCTGCGCGCTTTGGAACTCTACGCTCGGTTACAGATTCGACCCGGCGCTGCTTCTGCGGCTTCTTTGGTGGCGTCAGTTGCCCGTCGAGCAGAGAAGCACCAGTTGTCTGTTTTGGCCTGGCGGGTCGCGGTGGATCAGGCAGAACAGGGCGAGGTTGAAGAAGCCTCAGGCCTGGTCGCTGCCTTGGGCCACCAACTGCTGGATGCCGGAGAAGTGACCGAAGCCGAAGAAGTGTTGAGCGGCTTAGTAACTCGGGAACGGTTAAACGGCAACCACCACGTCTTAGCCCATGCGCTGATTGATCTAGCCAACGCCGTGTCCCGCCAGGAACGCTACCGGGACGCCGTGACACACTGGCGCGACGCGATAGACGCGTTTATCAAGGTCGATCGAGTCCGCGAAGCCGCCCGCACGAGTCTTGCCGCCGGTATGAAACTTGCAGAAACCGAACATACACACATGTATTCTGAAGCCGAAGACCTGTTGCGTCAGGCCGTCGAGATGGCGAAAGCATCAGAAGACCCGGCGGTCGAGACCCAGGGGTTACGCGAACTGGCGAAGCTGCTGTGTGAGCAGACGAAACCTGAAGGACTGAAACTCTATGACCAGGCGATCACACTGGCCAGTAACGACGACGTCCGGTATGTCGCAGCAGATCTGACCCGCCTGAAGGCACGGGCTTATGCGAAGTTTGGCAAGACCAATAAGGCTGTGGCGACCGCGCTGACGGCGGCGGATATGTTTGAAGATGAAGCCGAGCTCGCCATGGGCCACTGCTGCGAGCTGCTAGCCGGGAAGTTTCTGGTTGAAAAACACAAATGGGTTGAGGCCATGACCCTGTTTTCCACAATCGCTGATGCTGACGGTATCAAGCCGCAACTGCGCAAGGCCGCCCTATTAGGTTTAGCTACCGCGCTGCGTGGTCAAGGCGATGAGGCTGAAGCCAAACGGGTGAACCTCCAAGCCGAACGGATCCAGATTGATACCCCGCTCGAGCCGGAGTATGAGTTCATTACCGAGACGTTTTTCGAAGACTAGGCAAGATCCATCAGGGCTTCTGCCACGGTAAGGTATGCCCTACCACGTGCCGCCGCGTCGGCGTGTGGTTGATATGTCGGGATAAGACTGACAACCACGGCTGCAGCACGGACCGCCAAGGTTCTTGGATGGGCATGTTCTGCCAGACGCTGGAAGGTGAGCATCGCGCTCTGCCAGCCCCAGGGTTGTGCATCGTTGTAGCCCAGCACTGCTAAGTGGCCGACCAAACACGCATAATCATCGACCCGGTAGCCGGGCCCAGCCCCGTCCACATCCAGCAGGTGCTGGATCTTGCCGGTGATCGGATCGACCAGGATGTGCGCCTCATAGAGATCTCCGTGGGTCGGCACGATAGGCCCGAGCCGGATGCTGTCGTGGGCGCGTTCGAACCGATCCCCCAGGCGTGTGAGGCGTTCGCGTTGACTGGGCATGGCACGGTGGGCAGCCAGCATAAATTCCTGGTAGCGGTCTGCCCAAGAGGGCTGCTGGGGTCGTTGCATCACTTCGGTTGGGAAGCGATCCAAAATCTCGATGAGTTCAAAACAGTTAAACCGGTTATGTGCTCCCTCGGCACGGATGTAATCACCAAGTGGCATACCTTGACCGCCGACAAGGGCCAAGACATCTGAGATAGGTTCGGTGACCGGCTCAACAACCGGCACTGTTGCAGCTGCAAGCAGCTGATGCATCGCATATACCGGTTGGGCGGTGCCGCTACGCAGCACTTTCAAAAAGAGCGTATCGCTGAGGCCACCCGCTGCTATTGGTGCGAGACTGGCTCGAAACACCGCGCGATTCAGCGGGCGATAAATAACCGCAGTTAAAGCTGTCAGATCCCGGTCGGGTGCAAAATGCTCGCGCACCTGGGCTGGTGTGGCGGCTAAGCGAAGACCCGGTAACAAGGGATCAGCGGGGTGTTGCCAGATGAAAATATGTGTGTCGGCAGCGGTGACGAAATAGCCGACAGCTTCGGTCGGTACTTGTGCAGTTGTGATGCCGTAGAACGCTTGGTGTGCCTCTCCCCCGGGCAGGCGCACCAAGGCTTCCACGATGGCATAGTAATCTCCGCTGCGGTATTGGACATCACGCAGTACGGCATTGTCGAGCTGACGTCCGGACCGTGCCAGGACATCGGTGAGGGCTTCGGTGAGTTGGGTAGCCTCAAATGGTCCAAACCCACCGGTGAACACAGCGCGAGACCTTAGATCGCCCGACGACGGTTGAGAACTTTGTCCAGATCCAGCCGGGTGTTGGCCTTTTCGGAAATCTTTTCTTGATATTCGCTCGAGACACCTTCAGATAACTGCACGTCCCGCGACGGGAGGGGATCCTGTGGCGTGTCTAGTGGCCGTGGTGCTTCTCGTTGTACCTCTGGAGCGTCCAGATAAATCGGGCGTGGTAATGGAATCCGAGCAGGAATCGGTGCCGGTGCATCCGCTACGGGTTCCTCAGTCTCTTCTTCGATGGCTTGCTGCTGTTCTGGTTCATCAGCAAAATCAAAGACCTCGTCATTACGGCGCACTGCAGACGGTACGCGCTGGTCAGTGGTGTAGGTAGCAATGGAGGTCTCAAGGCCTTCAGAAATGGTGAGCTGTTCACGTTCTCGGGCGCGCTTTTTGGAATCCAATATGACAAGACCGCGCAGGATGCCGTAGCATGCTGCGGTGATGAGCAGGCTGATCCCGGCCAGCAGCCAGGTACCTGCACCAAAGGTTCCGGCGAGACCGGAAATCAACACGGTGATGAGTGAGAGGGCTCCGACCGCAAAAATACCTAAGCGGCCCCAGCGAATTGAGAATCCAGTGCCGCCGGAGTGCGTCGAAGTGGGGGAAGAATGCATTGCTTTCCTTCGTTGGCGGGATTCACGTCGTTGACGGGTGCGCAGAGCCACATCCGGGCGTCGGGCAAGCAAAGTCAAGCCGGCTACGACTACAGCCACCACCACGATCGATGTTGCAATATCGATTTCGGGCAGGAATCCGAGCGTAGCGGCTAGCGACTCTTCAAGCTCTCGGATGCGGTTGTCCACGCCTATTACGATATACTGCGCTACCTGAAAGTGGTCGATTTCATGGTCGTGTGTTGCCAGGTTGGACTACGATAAATGGTTATGTCAAACGGGATAACAACCCTCCTGGCGGTAATTCTTCTCGCGTTATAGCAAACGATTCGTGATCGCGCCAGGTCCCATTGATATGAATATATTCTTTTCTGATGCCTTCTGATCGGAGGCCCAGTTTTTCCACGACTCGCAGTGAGGCAGCATTATCCGGCACGATATTAATCTCAATACGGTGCAGTCCCACTTGAGTTAACAGGTAGTCACTGGCTAAGGCGACAGCGGTTGGCACAATGTTTTGCCCGGCGTGTGCTTGATCAACCCAGTATCCCAGCGTCGTTGTTCGCATAGAACCCCACAAGACGGGGGCCGCAATCATCTGGCCTACCAGTTGTGATTTCTGGTCAAAACCGGACTGTTTGAAAATAGTCCATGGATAAGAGACTCCGGCAGCCCCATCTCGGTTGTGAGCGCGAACCATGGCAGGGTAGGACATTGACTGCTGGGTCCCGGTCGGGTCCGTGGCTTCCCAGGGTTGCAGCCAGGTGTGGTTGCGTCTGCGCACCTCATACCACTGCTTTCGATGGGTATAGCGCAGCGGGGCTAGCATCAAGTCCTGGTGTTCAAGAATGACCGGCCAAATCGTAGGTAGCGCAGAAAAACGACTCATGATGCCCCATTGTAGGGCTCGAAGCGTGGATGGTGTGTTTGCTTGTATGAGGACGGGTGTCACAATGAGATCATGACTCAGGATTCCAAAGATGCCCTTCGCAAGCAGTTTTTTGCCCACCGCAAGGAATTAGGCGACCAAGAACGGCAGCGCCAGTCGGCGGTGTTGAATGATCACTTACTCAGCTGGTACCGCAGGCTGGAACCGTCGCAGCGCCCAGCAGGTAAGGTGACGATGACGATCAAGTTCGGCACCGAGCCTGATACCGATCCGGTCATGCATGCTTTCCACGCCGACGGTGTGGAAGTGTGGGTACCGGTATCTCACGGGGATCGATCGATGTCCTGGGTGCATTGGACGCCCGACGTCGAAATGGCACAATCCAGGTACGGGCCGATTCAAGAACCCGTCGGCGAACGGTTTGGGCCGCAGAAGGTCGCAGATGCCGACGTGGTGTTCGTGCCGGCATTAGCCGCGGATACTGCTGGCTACCGTCTGGGTAAAGGCGGCGGTTATTACGATAGGTTTTTGGAAAAGCTTCCGCAGCTCACCGATCGGATGCCGTGGCTCATCACTCCCCTCTTTGACCACGAGCTGTTTGAGGCAGCCGACCAGGCGTTTCCTATCGAGGATCATGACTTACCGGTGCAGGCTGTGGTAACCGCAGCGAGCGGGTTCCACTGGGTTTAGTAATGCGGCGGTTTTTCGTCATGGATCCAGCGGTCGCGTGATGACAGCGGTGGCTTCTTGGAGGCAGGGGCTTTGGGTTGGACATCTTCAAGGCGTGGTTCCGGGCCATCGGCTGAGGCCGGACCGGTACCTGGCACCGTGGCACGACGTGGCCGCCGCTTTCGCCGTGGCTGGTCGTCAGGTGACGACGAGTCGCCGGTAGCATCCTGATTTTTAGCCATAGTGCTGTTGGTCGCGCTCGTCATAGACTGAGTAGCCGGTGTGTTCCGGGAGCTGGAGTTTTTCGGCGAACGCGTTGGCTACACCCAGCGGGTCGGTAAAGACATCAATGGCCCATAGCGCATCGTTGTGCCAACCGAACTCCGCCAGTTGGGCAGGTACGGTCCGGGTCCTGGTGCGCACCGGGGTGCGGTGGTAACGTTCCGCACCGTCGTAGGAAACTGCAACGGGCAGATACTTTTCGGAGTAGTAGTCCGGCCGGTGATGCTGTGGTGTGTACAGCAGGAGGTCGGTGAATTCTTGGGTGTCGAAATGATACGCTGCACCCCGGGTTGCCAGGTGTTGCACGAAATCATCGCTGATGTGATCCAGCGGTTCAGACTCCGGTGCTTTGACCGGTGGTCCGACCGTGGCAGGTAAGTTGATCAGCAGCTCCCAGAAGAGCTTGGCACCAGACATGAGATTATCGGTGTTGATTTCTTGAGGGTGAATAGCCGTAAAGACTGTGATCTGGCGCCGGGCGCGGGTGAAAGCGGTCGCGTAGTATTCCACGCCGTGGTGTTCGGATAGCGGCCCGAAGTGATGCACGACTTTGCCGGTGGAGGTTCGACCGTACCCCAGAGTGAAGATCACATGATCGGCAACCAGCCCATGGGCACGCTCCATCGGTGCAACAACAAAACCCTGACCGTTCGGTGAGGTCTCGGTGCTAAAGAACTTCATAGCCCACCGGTGATTTGGCAGGTTGTACCGAATAGATTCTGCAATCCGTCGAGCGTGTGCTTGGTTGGCGGCAATCACTACAAGGGATTCTTCGGGCCGGTGTTTGAAGTGTTCAAACACCGCGTCCACGGTTCGGGTGACTTCTGCGGTGGTCGATTCCACACCGTCATCTCCCATGCCGGGACTGCCAGGAGCCGTAAGGTATTCGACGTCGATGCCGGTTTGAGAGCTAGTCGCAATTTCCTGCGGCGTCGGCGCCCGATCAAGACCACCGTTGTAGAGCTGGTCGCCCAATGTGCGAGCTAGGTATTGGTTGACCCCGCGGTGCATGATCTTTAGCGGGACTGCTGGCAGCACGCGGCTGAGGGCCTCGTGTACCGATTCGGCCTGGCGGGGTTGTGAGGCTCGAGCCGTTGGGTCCACGGAAACGTGGAATCCGACGGGTCGGCCGGAGACGGCGTCACCGAAGGCTACGACCTGTTCGGCACGAGAAATTGCGCCCAGACCGGTGGCCAGGCCAATTGTTTCGGAATCCAGGATCAGCACTGTGTCAAAGGTGATCCAGGCGGGCAGATCGGCCAAGGCTAATGGGGAGGTCGTAAAGATCGGCACCAGCGGTTGGAGCAACTTGGGATTAATGCCTAGAACCGTTTCAACGGTGGCAGCACCGGTGCGCAAGAGACGACGCAACGAATCGGCAGCGTCCGGGTAATCGCGGGTAGCTTTCTCCCATGTCGCGGCCAGCTGGTGACGGACTCGTGAGGGCCCCGATTCCAAATGCGCGGTATCAGCGATGCGGAACTCTTCTTCCAACCGGGCTAATTGGTGCCCGTTGGTCGCGGCCAGATGCTCATCAGCAGATACCATCGCCTCCAAGGCTGACTGCCACCAGGCAACTTCAAGTTCCAGGGTGACCTGGTCTGCGGTGACACCGCGTTCTTGGAAGTCCACAAGCAGTTCGTCTAAACCTTGCTCAGTCAGCTGGTCTATAACGATCGTGCGTTCCGGCAAGGTGTGTAAGGTTTGGGCATCGTCGACTAGTCGCGATAGCACATCGTGCAAGTCGCCGGCATCGAGACGCGTCAAATGCTGCGCTTCACGTGGCGCTGGCGCGAGCATGTCTTGTAACCGGTTGAGATCCTCGTACAGTTGGTGGGTGTCCTTAGCCAACGCTTCCACCCCGGTCGGGATGACCGGATTGCGCTTCGACGTGGTCCACTGGTTCCACGCGGTGAGCTGGTCTTGAACCTTGATGAGCGCTTCATGGAGGTTGGGGACGTCCACACCCGGACGGATGTATTCGCGAGCCAGCCAGCGCAACCGGGTGCGCGTCATGGCTGACATATCGATGGCATGTTCTTTGCGCCAAGCACCGGTCGCGGTGGCCGCAATCAGGTCAGTCACCGGACGGTCAAAGATATCGGGGGTGAACTTATCGAGCGTATCGCGCACTTCGCGCAGTAGCTCGACCTGTTTGGTCCATTCCGCGACGCTGCTACCCATGGTCAATTGGGCGTGCGAGGTCGCACTTTCCAGACGTGGAGCGACGTCGCCCAGGTCATCGTGGACTTGCTGGGCGAGATCCAGCGCGGCTTCGGCTTCATGAACGTTGCGCAGGCGGGCCCCGTACCAGGGCGACTCGGTTGAAGACTTATCAAAGGCACCAAGTTCCGCGGCATAGCGAAGCTGTTCGGCAACTTCTTTGCGATCAACTGTGCCATCTAACACCGAACGCTTCAGCCGCACCGAGGTAGCCGGTGCAGGATCGGCATTCATCAATGTGACCAGTTCATTCATCGCTTGAATGGGTGAGCACTGCCAACGTTCGCGCACCTCATGAAGCGAGTTGGTATGGTCAACCAGCTGGCTGCGTACATCTCGCAGGGTTTGGTGGATACGGCGCACTGCGGGTTCTTTGGCGCGTTCTGCAGACAGCAGTGAGCGAATGAGTTGCTCAGTAATTTCTTTGGCACCGGTATCGGCTTGGACACCTAAGACGAGTGGATCCAGTTGCAGATCAGCAAGCCTGTTAGAAAATTCGTTGAGCGTCGAGGTTTTTTCTGCAATCACCAATGTGCGTTTACCTTGTGCCGCCAGACCAATTGCAGCGGCCACCGCGGTCTGGGTTTGCCCAGTACCAGGTGGGGCTGATACCACGAGTGATTCGCCGGCCAGAATATGATCGACGGCTTTTTGCTGGGACCGGTCGAGATCAACGACGAGTATTTCTTCGGCAGGATCGCGGTCGTCTAACGGTGTCGGTTCGTGAGCCAGAACCGGGGCTTGGTCCATGTGCCCGGAATCTTCGGTTCCGGCACCGACTTCATAAAGTTTGCTGATGACCTGATGCTCAGGGTCCACAACTTCGCGGGATGCGGTATCGGAAAGATCCGCAAACGTCGAGATTAGCAGTCTGTGTTCCACCACGAGCCCGCGGACTTTCGTGGTCCGGGCACGCAATAATTCCAGTGCGGGAAGCGGCTCAAGTTTGGCCGTGGTATAGGCGGCTTCCTCGTGGCGCTGCGGGTTCAACGAGATGCCGTATTGATCGGCGAAATAGCGAACCAGAGCGGGGTTCAATCGAGCGGCACCAATGATTTGGACATCGTAGTCGTCGCGGTTGGGACGGGCAGATAGCCTGATAGGTGCTAACAACACCGGTGCGGATAGTTGTTGGTTGATGCCGTCTTCGGTGACTCGCCAGGTAGCTAAGCCCGCGGCCAGGTAGCCGACATTAATGCCGCGATCAGCCAGCAACTCCTGAATTTTTGTATCAATATCTTCGGCGGTATTGATGTTGTTCTGCATGCCGGGCTGGTCCCGCAGTAGTGTGGTCAAGCGGGTGCGTCGGGCGGACAGAAATTGGGTCAGACCACTGGGCTGCGAATGGGTGATATCAATCGAGTTCGACGTTGTGGGCGCATAGCGCAGCATCGTGTCGGTTTCGGTTCCCGTGGCAATCTCAGACAGCCAGCGTGAAAAGTCTTGTTCGGCTACCTCGACCGGATCGACAGCGTCTTGATCTTCGTCAGGTTCAACTTCAGCTGACACACTGCTGCCACTGACACCGTCCGGTTCAACTTCACGGTCAGAATCGGCTGCCGCCACATCGATGGGTTCGTCGACCTGGTCAGCAGACAGCGCTACATCGTCTAGCTCGACGTCATGTTTCTCGCGGCTCACGCTCATCCTTCCTGTGATTGAGACAGGTTGCACCTACACGACTCTAATACCTTCGGTCACAACTTTGGCGTTGCCACACCACAGGAATCGCCGAAACGCGCTGGTTTAACACCTTTGGCTCCGATCCACAGATCGGAGCCAAAGCGTCTACTTATTCCCATTCGATGGTGCCGGGCGGTTTCCCGGTGATGTCTAAGACCACGCGGTTTATCCCGTCAACTTCTGAGGTAATGCGTTGGGAGATGTGATCGAGCAGGTCATATGGGATACGTGCAAAGGACGCGGTCATCGCGTCTTCCGAGTGGACCGGGCGCAACACGATCGGGTGTCCATAGGTTCGTCCGCCGTCACTGACACCCACGGAGCGAACATCGGCTAACAACACGACCGGCGATTGCCAGATCTCACGATCCAGACCATTTGCGCTGAGTTCCTCGCGCACAATGGCATCAGCTTCTCGCAGCAGATCCAACCGTTCTTTGGTAATGGCCCCAACGATGCGAATACCTAATCCAGGACCGGGGAACGGTTGGCGCCACACGATGTCATCGGGCAGCCCCAGCTTGGTTCCGACCTCACGCACTTCGTCTTTGAATAATTGCCGTAGGGGTTCTACGAGTTTGAATTCGATATCTTCAGGAAGTCCCCCAACATTGTGGTGTGACTTGATGACCTTTGAACCATCAGCATCCCCGGACTCAATGACGTCGGGATAGATGGTGCCTTGGACGAGGAATTTGACCTCGGTGGCGTCAGGATCATTCGCCGATGCAGCAACAATATCTGCTTCGGCTTGTTCGAAAGTCCGGATGAATCGCTCACCGATGATCTTGCGTTTTTGTTCCGGATCCGACACGCCCTCGAGAGCGGCTAGGAACTCGGCTTCTGCATCGATCATGATCAATTGTGCGCCGTTGGAATCTCCGAAGGCGCGTTGAATCTCGGCGGATTCATTTTTGCGCATCAACCCGTGGTTGACGTATACGGCGGTGAGCTGATTGCCGACGGCACGCTGGACTAATGCGGCTGCGACCGCTGAATCGACACCACCGGATAGGCCGATGATCGCACGCTTATCGCCGATTTGTTCTCGGATGGCGGCTACTTGTTGGTCAATGACGTGTTCGATTGACCAGTCCGGGGTCAAATCGGCGGCAATGAATAAGAAGTTCTTGATTGTCGCAAGCCCGTGGCTGGACGCTTCGGATGCCAAGTTCCAAGTAGTCCCGTAAATCTTCATTTCCGGGTTTTCCGCAGCAGCCACCGGCATGGTGTCATGCGACGCTGTGACGACAAAGCCTTCGGCGGCTTGCACCACGTGGTGGGCGTGGTTGGTTGCGAGCTCTTGGACAGCGTCCTGGCCAGAAAATAATACGGCGTTATCGTCAAGATTCGTGACCTGCACGGTGCCTGACTGGTGCGTCGGGGCCAGCGCCACGGTGCCACCGAGAGTGTTGGTCACGGCAACGAACCCCCCACCGGCGGCGAGCACGGGGATGCCTGCGGTGAGGAGCCGTTCATCGATCACGGGGAGGTCTTCGCTCGCCGTCGAGCGGACGGCGAGGACCAGGGCGGCTGGCTTCGCCGCGAGGATCGCCTCGGCTCCGGTCGTGTAGGAGTGGACTTCGGAATAGACTTTAGCTTCACGAATGCGGCGAGCCAGTAATTGGGCGTCGTCGGAGCCATAGTCGACAACGATTACAGTGTCTTGGGCCGGGGTTTGAGCATGCTGGGGTGTAGTCATCACAGTTTTCATTCTAAAGGATACGGTCGATGGCTCCGGTGAGGTCGGACGTTAGTACCTCAGGACCCCTTCGGGGTGGGCCGCCAGCTCAGCTTCGGCTTGGTGGTTGACTTTCTTTTCCACGAAGAAGGACAGAAACGGTACAACACCGCCACCGGCCATGGCCAGCAGCCGGACGCCGCCCCAGCGCATCATTGACCACAACCGGAAACACGCCAGCAGATACAGGACGTATAACCAGCCGTGCACAATCAGCACCAGCAACGAAATATTGATGCCTTCGACCACTGCTTGTTCGTGGAACAGTCCCAGCACAAATTCGTTGCCATCTTCGGTCACACCGCCGGCAAACAGTTCCCGTTGAAACCCGTATTTGACGATCATTTGTAACACCAGCAGTAACAGGAAGATACCGGTGAGCCAGGAGGTGAATTTATACAGTCCCATGGCGCTGCGGATTTGGCGGTGGGTCCCACCGAACCGTCGTTTCTTGGTGCTTTCCGGGCGCGGCGGAGCCTGCCCGAGGTCGGCTTCGGTAATGTCTTCGGGATCGGGCAGGGTGGTCGGATCAACCGGCGGGGTGTTCTTGTTGTGTGTCATAACGTCTTACTCGTCTTTCTGCTCATCGGAGCCAGAACCGTGATAGGCGCGGTAGGCTCGTTCGGCGGCAGCTTTTTCTTGGCGGGCTTGTTCACGGAGGCGGTCAAGCTCTTGGGCTTTCCAGTGTTGCTCCCATAGTTCATCAAGTTCGGCTTCGCGTTGATCTTTCAGATTGTCATCGCGCACGAAGCGCCACCACAAGTACAGGGAGAACACCGCAAAGATAAACCATTCAATTGCGTAGAACACGTTGAGCCAGGCAACCTGCGATTCTTCGGGCTGCGGTGCGGTTTCAACACCCTCGATCCCTGTGGCTCCAGAGACCACGTGTTCGGTACCGTTGACCGCGAAGGTTTCGGCAACCACATATCCGGCGTAGAGCGGTTGATCCCAGAGGTTAGCTAACTCTGCGGTGGCTAGCATCTGGGTGCGTTTGGGCTCGATGAAATGGTTCGTGTTCGGTGTTGGGCCTTCGCCCGGGATGAGTCGTCCGGTGAATTCAATGTCGTCCTGGGCTGAAATACCCGTGGACTCTTCAAACAGCCGGGTGAGCTCCTCGCCGTTGGCTTCGGTTTGTTCTTCGCTCCAGCCCCACACCACGGGTATCCGATTGTCAGCCGGGGCACCTTGCACGGTCGCGCTGGAGACCAGCCAGAACCCTTCCACGCCGTCGCGCAGGCGGGGCCCCACCTGCACAGAATGCTGCGGGTTGAGGTGGCCGGTGAAGGTCACCATCTGGTCTGCCTGGTCCCCCATCATGGGAACCTCGGGCTGGAAATGCTCGGTGAGGGCAACGGGGGTTTCGGTGATCGTGTGAGACCGGGGTTGGTCGGAGGTGGATTGTTCGAACTGCCATTTGGTGAGCAACACGAAGATGGAGGCGACTGCTAGGGTGAGGAGCAAGAAGCCGATCCACCGGGGCTTGAGGGCTGTCTTCAGCAAGTGGGCATCATCCCGTGTAGGTTTCGGAGATGTAAACTTCGACTTTTTGGAAGTCTTTGAGCTCCGTGTAGCCCGTTGAGGCCATCGCACGGCGCAGCGCACCCATGAGGTTTGCGGTGCCGTTGGTGTGACTGGACGGGCCAAGCAGGAGTTGTTCCATCGGCGCTACGGTGCCCACCTGGGTGCGATCCCCCCGTGGGAAATCTGGGTGGGCGGCTTCTAGGCCCCAGTGCCAGCCCTTGCCTGGGGCTTCTTCGGCGCGGGCTAAGGTGGTGCCCAGCATCACGGCGTCAGCGCCCATGCCAAGGGCCTTGACGATGTCCCCGGAGTTCCCGGTCCCGCCGTCGGCAATCACATGAACGTAGCGGCCGCCGGATTCATCCATGTAGTCGCGGCGCGCTTCGGCGATATCGGAGATCGCGGTGGCCATCGGCACACGAATGCCCAGAGCACGACGCGTGGTTGACGACGCTCCGCCACCAAAGCCCACTAGGACGCCGGCGGCTCCGGTGCGCATCAGGTGCAGCGCCGGGGTGTAACCAGCAACACCCCCGACGATTACAGGCACATCGAGTTCATAAATGAACTGTTTGAGATCCAGTGGTTCTTTGGTCTCCGACACGTGCTGGGCCGAGACGGTGGTGCCACGAATGACGAACATGTCCACGCCGGCATCTACCACGGTCTTGTAGAACTCTTGCGTGCGCTGCGGCGTCAGAGCACCGGCGACGACGACGCCTGCCGCGCGGATTTCTTCCAGGCGTGCCGAGATCAGCTCCGGCTGGATTGGTGCCGAGTAGAGCTGCTGTAGGCGCGCGGTGTTTTCGGGGGAAAACGATTTGGCTTCCAAGGCTGCGATTTCCTCAAGGACCGGCTGTGGGTCTTCGTAGCGAGTCCACAGGCCTTCCAGATTGAGCACGCCCATGCCGCCAAGTTTGCCAAGTTGGATGGCGGTGGCCGGTGACATGACCGAGTCCATGGGCGCCCCGATGACGGGCATGGAGAATTTGAAGGCATCAATTTGCCAGTCGAGCGACACGTCTTCGGGGTCGCGGGTTCGACGAGTTGGCACGATCGACACGGCGTCCAGGGGCATCGCGTGTCTGCCGCGCTTGCCTCGGCCAATTTCAACTTCGTAAGTCACGGTTATCCAATTTCTATCCGGGATCGGATGGTCAAGGGCGTGGAAACGGTCCACCGCCAGCTTAGCTAGGCTCGGTAGTTTGGTGCTTCAACCGTCATCATGATGTCGTGCGGGTGGGATTCTTTCAACCCGGCGGCGGTGATGCGGACGAAACGACCGTCGCGTTGCAGGCACGAAATATCGGGGGAGCCGGTGTAGAACATGGTCTGGCGCAGGCCACCTTCCAACTGGTGCAGGACCGCACCCAGTGGGCCTCGGTATGGGACCTGACCTTCGATGCCTTCGGGGATGAGCTTTTCATCCTCGGGCACATCGGCCTGGAAGTAGCGGTCTTTGGAATATGAGCGCGACCCGTCGCGCGTTTGCATTGCACCTAACGAGCCCATGCCACGGTAGGTTTTAAACTGTTTGCCCTGGTAGAAGACTAGGTCACCGGGTGATTCGGCGGTTCCGGCCAGCAGGGAGCCCAACATCACGGAATTGGCTCCGGCGACAATGGCTTTGCCGATATCTCCAGAGTGTTGTAGACCGCCGTCGGCAATGATGGGGACGCCGGCTGGGATCGCGGCTTTGGCCGATTCATAAATCGCGGTGATTTGTGGGACACCGACACCGGCGACCACACGGGTAGTACAGATCGAACCGGGACCAACGCCGACTTTCACGGCGTCCACACCGGCGTCGATGAGAGCTTTCGCGCCCTGATAGGTCGCGGCCTGACCGCCGATCACGTCGACATCTTTGGCTGCCGATTCGGCTTTGAGTTTGGCGACCATATCCAACACGCCTTGCGTATGACCGTTGGCGGTGTCTACGACCAGGACGTCCACGCCGGCATCAATCAGGGTCATAGCGCGTTCATAGCCGTCACCGAAGAACCCGACCGCGCCGCCGACAAGCAGGCGACCTTCGGCGTCTTTGGCGGCATGGGGGAATTCCTGGGCCTTATCGAAGTCTTTGACCGTGATGAGGCCTTCAAGTTTGTTGTTCGCATCAACCAGTGGCAGTTTTTCGATGCGGTGTTCATCGAGCAGGCGCATGACCTCGTCGCGTTGGACATTGAACGGTGCCGTGATCAGTGGCATCTTGGTCATAATTTCGTGGACCTTGGTGGTCGGAAACTCGGCGCGAGGCACAAACCGGGTGTCACGGTTGGTGATGATGCCCAGCAGAGTGTCATCTTGATCGACCACAGGTAGGCCCGAGATCCGATAGCGACCGCACAGCTCATCCCATTCGGCAAGGGCAGCGTCTGGGGAGATGGTTACCGGGTCCGTGACCATGCCCGATTCATTGCGTTTGACCTTGTCGATCTCGGAAGCCTGGTCTTCGATGGACAGGTTGCGGTGAATGACGCCCATGCCTCCGTACCGTGCCATGGCAATAGCCAGGGGTGCTTCAGTCACGGTGTCCATGGCTGCGGAGATGATCGGGGTATTGATGCGGATGCGTTTGGTCAGTTGGGTCGAGACGTCGGCATCGGCGGGGATGACGTCGGTCATGTTCGGTAGTAACAGGACGTCGTCATACGTAAGCCCTACGAACCCGAATGGGTCGTGGGCGGAGGTAACAGGTTCAGATGATGGCCCGGAAGTGTGGTCGGTCACTGGATACTACCCTTTCAAGAAAGCCGTTGGTTTCTATAATAAGGGCTTTACCGCTGCGATTATTCCGATCGTCACGCTCGGCGACGTTTCATCGCAGACCGTGAACACTCCCGGGCCATTTCAGCTGATTTTTACGCTACTTCAGTCCCGGTTTGTTCGGCGTATTGCTCGGGGGTGAGGATTTCGCCTTCTTCGGTGACGTCTACGGTGAACAACCAGCCGGCGCCGTATGGGTCTTCGTTAATACGTTCCGGGTTCTGGATGACGTCTTCGTTCGTTTCGACCACGGTGCCGGTGACCGGGCAGTACAGTTCAGAGACCGACTTGGTCGATTCTAGTTCGCCGCAGACTTCGCCGGCGGTGACGGTGTCTCCGGGTTCTGGAAGTTCGGCAAATACGACGTCGCCCAGTTGATCGGCGGCGTATGCGGTAATACCGATACGGACGGGGTCTTCGTCATTGAGCCATTCGTGTTCGGCGGAGTAGCGCAGGCCGGGTTTTACAGCGGTCATGAGGTGTCCTTCTGGTTGGTGTTAGCGAGAGTAAAAGGGTGGTTTGGTGATGATAAACGGAAGTGCTTTACCGCGGATATCAACGCTGACTTCGGTGTCGACGTCCGCGTGGGCTGCGTCAATGTAGCCCAGCGCTACCGGTTTGGACAGGGTGGGCGATGGGATACCGGAGGTGATAACACCAACGGTTTGACCATCTACCACGATCTCGGATCCACTACGAGCCGCACGGCGTTGATCACTGGTCAGTCCGATAAGAACCTGCTGCGGGGTTTGCTCCCGTTGCGGTTCCAGCGCGGCCCGGCCAACGAAGTTTTCCGGTTTCTCAAAGGAGACAATCCGGCCCATGCCGGCTTCAAATGGCGTGCGTTCGGTTGACAGCTCGTTGCCATACAGGGGCATGCCGGCTTCCAAACGCAGCGAGTCGCGACTGGCCAGCCCACACGGGGTGATCTCCACGCCAATGTCCAGGCTGAAGATCTGCTCCCACAGACCGGCGATGTCAGCGTTGGGTGTGATGATTTCAAAACCATCTTCTCCGGTGTAGCCGGTGCGCGCGACAATCCAGTCGTTGCCATTGACCAGGATTTCGGTGACCCGATAGTTCGTAAGCGAGGCAGCAGCTTCGGCGAAGTCCTCCCCAAGGGCGGCTACGACATCCGCGGCCTTCGGGCCTTGAATGCCGACCAGCGATAGGTCCGCGGTGGCATCGTCAACGGTAAGGTCCATCCCCTCGGTGCGAGCTACCACGGCCTCGGCCACCGCCGGAGCGTTGCCGGCGTTGGGCACCATCAGGTAGCGGTCTTCACCCAACCGGTAGACGATCAGGTCATCCAGGATGGTGCCATCTTCGGTGAGCATGACCGTGTACTTCGCCCGGCCCACGCTCATCTTGGAGAAATCTCCGGCGAGTGCGGTGTTGAGGCCTTTGACCGCATCGGGGCCGGAGAGAAAGACTTCACCCATGTGGGAAAGGTCAAAGATACCGACGGCTTGTCGAACTGCTTTGTGTTCGGTCATTTCCGAGGAGTATTTCAGCGGCATATTCCAGCCGTTGAAATCGGTAAAGGTGGCGCCGAGCTTTTCGTGTGCGGCAAATAACGGTGTGGTTTTTAGTGTCATGTGGTCAGACTCCTACTGCAGTTCAAAAGCTTCTGGTGGTGGGCACGAGCACACGAGGTTGCGGTCGCCGCCGGCCTGGTCGATACGCGATACCGGGGTGAAATACTTATCCACTCGCAGTTCGGGTACCGGGAAGGCAGCTTGTTCAACCGAGTAAGCACGATCCCAATCAGAGCTGACCACATCCGACACCGGGTGTGGCGCATGCCGCAGTGCGGATTCTTCGACGGCAATCTTGCCGTTTTCGATGTCGGTGATTTCTTCGCGAATCGTGATCATCGCGGTGATGAAACGCTCCATCTCATCCATGTCTTCGGATTCGGTGGGTTCCACCATCAGGGTGCCGGGTACCGGGAAGGCCATGGTTGGTGCGTGGAAGCCAAAGTCCATCAGACGCTTGGCAACATCCTCGACGGTGACGCCGGTGTTCTTGGTGATTTCTCGCAGATCCAGAATGCATTCGTGAGCAACCAGATCATTTAGCCCCGTGTAGAGCAGCGGGTAGTGATTCTTGAGGCGGTGGGCCACATAATTTGCCGACAACACGGCAACCTGCGTGGCTTCTTTCAGCGCGTCGGCGCCCATCATGGTGATGTAGGCCCAACTGATGGGCAAGACCCCAGCGGAACCATACAGGGTTGAAGCGACCGGGGTCGCGTTGTCCGACAGCTGGACCCGTGGGTCGGCTGGCAGATACGGAACCAGGTGCTCGGCCACGCAGACCGGGCCCACGCCTGGGCCACCACCGCCGTGTGGGATCGAGAAGGTTTTGTGCAGGTTCAGGTGGGAGACATCGCCACCGAACTTCCCGGGCTGTGCCAGGCCGATCAGCGCGTTGAGGTTCGCCCCATCAATGTAAACCTGACCGCCGACGTTGTGGATCTTTTCGCAAATCTGAGCGACGTCAGCATCATAGATCCCCGCGGTGGAAGGGTATGTCACCATGATCGCCGCAATGCGTTCACCGTACTTGTCCAGGACCTCATCGAGATGGGTCGAGTCAATCGACCCATCGTCAGCGGTTTTCACCACGATGACTTGCAAGCCTGCCAGCACCGCCGAAGCAGCATTCGTGCCGTGAGCCGAGGCCGGGATGATGCAAATGTCACGGTCCTCTTCGCCCTTGTCAATCAGGTAGTGGCGGATCGCCAGCAGCCCGGCGTATTCGCCAGCCGACCCTGCGTTTGGCTGTAGCGAGACGGCGGCGTACCCAGTGATGGCTTCGAGTTTCGATTCGAGGTCTTTGATCATCTCGATCCACCCGGCGGCTTGATCGTCTGGCGCATACGGGTGGATACCAGCCAGTTCTGGCCAGGTGATGGCCTCCATCTCGGCAGCCGCGTTGAGCTTCATCGTGCACGACCCCAGCGGGATCATCGTACGGTCCAGTGCCAGGTCGCGGTCTGCCAGGCGGCGGCAGTACCGCATCATGGTGGTTTCAGATCGGATTGTGTTGAAGATTTCGTGGGTCATGAATGCTGATTCGCGGACCAGCTCAGGCTGGATCGTGGAATCAGCCGAGTCGACGAGGGTCGCTCCGAAAACTTCGGCGACGGCTTCAATATCTGCTTCGGTGGTGGTCTCATCGGCCGAAATTCCCACCTGGCTATCAGAAAAACGACGCAGGTTGTATCCAGCTTTAACGGCTTGAGTCATGATGCTGTCGACATCTTTGACGGTGACGACAATCGTGTCGAAGAAATTCTCGGCCGCCAGTTCATAGCCGGCATCGCGCAGCGAGGCAGCTAACCGTGTCGCCATGCTGTGGGTGCGCTGGGCGATTTCGGTGACACCTTCCGGACCGTGGTAGACACCGTACATACCGGCCATAACGGCCAGTAGTGCCTGCGCGGTACAGATATTCGACGTCGCTTTTTCACGACGAATGTGTTGTTCACGTGTCTGCAGCGCTAGGCGGTAGGCTGGCAGGCCGTTGGCGTCCTTGGATACTCCCACGAGGCGGCCTGGCATCTGACGGACGTAGCGTTCGCGGGTCGCCATGTAGGCGGCGTGTGGCCCGCCATAAAATAGTGGCACTCCGAAACGCTGGGTCGTGCCGACAGCAATGTCCGCGCCTTGTTCACCCGGTGGGGTGATCATCGTCAGCGCTAACAGATCGGCGATGACGCTGATCATCGCGCCGCGTTCTTTGGCTTCGTCAAACACCTTCTGGTGATTGGCAAGCGCACCATCGTCGCCTGGCTGTTGGACTAACACACCACAGATATCGCCTTCGGGCAGGCCTTCGGTGGCCAGGTCAACCAAGATGGTTTCAATGCCCAGCGGGCGAGTGTGACCCAGGACGACGGCCAACGTCTGCGGGAAGATGTTTTTATCGATGACCACTGGGTCATTGGCGTGTTTGCGGTTGGCGCGCCGCATCATCAGCACTGCTTCAGCTGCTGCAGACGATTCGTCGAGCAGCGATGCGTTGGCGATTTCCATGCCGGTGAGATCCGAGACCATGGTTTGGAAGTTCAGCAGGGCTTCAAGACGGCCCTGCGAGATCTCGGGTTGATACGGTGTGTAGGCGGTGTACCAGCCGGGGTTTTCTGTCACATTGCGGCGAATGACCGCCGGGGTGATCGTATCGTAAAACCCTTGCCCGATCATCGAGCGCTTTAACGTGTTTTTGGAGGCCAGTTCACGCAGGCGAGCCTGCGTCTGAGTCTCGGTGAGCGCGTCAGGCAGAACCAAGGGTTCTTGCTGGGCAATATTTTCGGGGACTGCCGCGGTGGTCAATGCATCCAGGCTGTCATAGCCCAGCGCTTCCAACATTTCCTCAACCCCTGATTCACGGGGTCCCAGGTGCCGTTGGGCGAAGTTGGACCGGTCGTAAACGGCGGATTTGGAAAGATCGTGAATGGTCATGGGATCTCCTTGGGTGTGGATAGTTGTATCCGTCATACCCCTCCCCTCTGTTACTGACCTGAGAGTTTGCCAGTCTCCTGGTTGCCCCGTCGGTGAGTCGAGATATCGACTGCTTTCCAGATCTGCCTGTAGTAAACGGTTGGGATACCTGAGAGATTCCGGGGAGGAAGTTGCACCGTCGGTGCCCACCTAATGTGGGCTCTCCCGTCTACTATGTGCGGCCTATATATTGGTTATGCTTCGGGTCACAGTATAGCCCGAAGCAAAGTGTTTGAGAACTTACGCCAGCGCGAGTCCTTGAGAAGCTGGTGCCATACCCTCGTACTCGGGGCAGACTCTGAAGCGGGGTCAGTGTACGAAAAGCCCAAGGGCCTGACCTCGATACAAAATCGAGGTCAGGCCCTTGGGCTATGCAGTGTCTAAGACACGAAGTGCTTAATCTTCGTCTTCTTCCACTTTGTCAGCAACCAGAGTTTCGGTGGTCAGGACCATACCGGCGATCGAGGCGGCGTTCGACAGTGCCGAACGGGTGACCTTGACCGGGTCGATGATGCCTGCATCCACGAGGTTGCCGTATTCACCGGTTGCCGCGTTGTAGCCTTCGTTTGGCTTCAAGTCGGCAACACGGGAGACAACAACCGAACCGTCTTCGCCAGCGTTCAGTGCGATCCAGCGGGCTGGCTGGACGATAGCGCGGCGTACAACGTCGACACCGGCCTTCTGATCGGATGGCAGTTCCTTCAAGGATTCGGCGTCATCCAGCGCGGCGGCAGCGTTGATCAACGCCGTACCACCACCGGCAACGATGCCTTCTTCCAGTGCTGCACGGGTCGAGGCGACAGCATCTTCGATGCGGCCCTTGCGTTCTTTGAGCTCGACCTCGGTGGCGGCACCGACCTTGATGACGGAGACGCCGCCGGCCAGTTTGGCTAGACGTTCCTGCAGTTTTTCGCGGTCCCAGTCGGAATCAGTTGCTTCGATTTCCGATTTGATCTGCGCAACACGATCCGCAACATCCTGGGCTTCACCGGCACCATCAACGATGGTGGTGACGTCCTTGGTCACGGTCACGCGACGAGCGGTACCCAGAACTTCCAGACCAACCTGATCCAGTTTCATGCCCAGGTCTTCGGAAACGACCTGTGCACCGGTTAGGGTGGCGATGTCCTGGAGCATGGCTTTGCGGCGGTCGCCAAAGCCTGGGGCCTTGACGGCTACAGCGTTCAGAGTGCCGCGCAGTTTATTGACGACCAGGGTCGACAGGGCTTCACCGTCAACGTCTTCAGCAACGATGAACAGTGGCTTCTTTTCCTGTAGAACTTTTTCTAGCAGTGGCAAGAAGTCCTGGACGTTGGAGATCTTGGACTGGGTCAGCAGAATGTATGGATCTTCCAACACGGCTTCTTGACGCTCGGCGTCGGTAACCATGTATGGCGACAGGTAGCCCTTGTCGAATTCCATACCTTCGGTGATTTCCAGTTCGGTCTGGGTGGTTGAGGACTCTTCAACGGTGATGACACCGTTCACACCCACGGTGTCGAAGGCCTTGGCCAGCAGTTCACCGATTTCGGTTTCGCCCGAGGAAATGGCAGCCACGTGGGAGACCATATCACCGGATACTTCAACAGCGTTCTCCAGCAAACGTTCCTGCAGAACCTCTACTGCGGCTTCGACGCCTTTTTTGACTTCGCCAGGTGCTGCACCGGCAGCAACCAGGCGCAGACCTTCATTGACCAGGGCCTGGGCAAGAACGGTTGCGGTGGTGGTACCGTCACCGGCGATGTCTTGAGTTTTGGTGGCAACTTCTTTTGCCAGCTGGGCACCCATGTCTTCGAACGGGTCTTCCAGTTCGACTTCGCGAGCAATGGTCACGCCGTCGTTGGTGATATTGGGTGCGCCCCATGCCTTATCGAGGACGACGTTGCGGCCTTTTGGACCAAGGGTGACTTTGACAGTGTCAGCCAACTTGTCCACACCAGCTTGTAGTGCGCGACGAGCAGCGTCGTTGAATAGCAGTTGTTTAGCCAACTGTTCTCCTTTGTAGTTCGTTTCGAAAAATGCTTACAGAAGAGTCAGGCTTATTTTTCGATGACGGCCAGCACGTCACGCGCGGACAGCACGAGGTATTCCTGGCCGCCGTACTTGACTTCGGTGCCACCGTATTTGGAAAACAGCACGACGTCGCCTTCGGAAACGTCAACACTGATGCGTTCGCCGTTGTCAGCAACGCGGCCTGGGCCTACGGCTACAACTTTTCCTTCTTGTGGTTTTTCCTGAGCGGTGTCTGGAATAACCAGGCCGGAAGCAGTGGTCTGCTCGGCGGCCAGTGGTTCAACTACGATGCGGTCCTCTAGAGGCTTGATGGAGACAGCCATGAATCTCTCCTACTAAGTAAAAGGTAAATATTGTTCATTGTGCCGGGCAAGCCAACCGTCGTCGCGGGTGCCGGATGGCTGGAACCTAAAGGCTTAGCACTCGCATGCCGCGTGTGCCAATTCTCAACTGTATTCTGCGATTAGCACTTGGTCAAATAGAGTGCTAATTCATTTCGCGTTTGGCGACGAAACAGTTTGCAGGTAGCATCATCGCGCGATGGCGCTACTGTCTCGATGAGTCGTGGCGTGCAGAACCAGGTACGCTGGAAGTTGTGTCTGAATCAACTGCCTCTGAACTTGCCGGCGCTCTCACCCCGGAGGGGTTCAAACTGCTCAATAAGCTGTGGCGCAGCGGCGAATATGCCAGCTCCGAGACCCTGACGCTTGCGGAGCGGCTCCGCGCGGAAGGCTATGCCCCAACCGTTGTGAACTCGGTGTTGACGCAACTGAAGCTCCGGACGCAAGCGGTGGCCAAATTCGGGCCATTCGTTGAACAGATGCTGTTTACTGATGCCGGTCTGCAGCAGGCAACACCATTACAGGTGGCCGCTCATCACGCGCGTCGATTCGCTCGGGCTGGCGTCGATGAAGTGATCGATTTGGGCTGCGGTTTAGGTGCCGACGCCTTAGCAATCGCGGGTCTTGACATCCCAGTGACCGCGGTGGAAATTGATGAGACCACGGCGGCAGCAACCACGATCAACCTCATGCCGTTTCCCCATGCCAAAGTTGACGTCGCCGATGCGATCCAGTGGGTTCGGGATAACCCTGTCTCCGAGGGCACCGCGCGTGGCTACTGGTTAGATCCGGCACGCCGGAAGACCCAGTCGTCGGGCACCGTAAGAATTTTTGATCCCGAAGCCTTCTCCCCGCCCCTGTCCTTTGTTGAAGAGTTGGCGAGCGCCGGTTACCCTTTGGGTGTTAAACTCGGCCCAGCACTGGCCCATGAGGTCATCCCCGATACCGCCGAAGCCCAGTGGGTCTCATTGCACGGCAGTGTGGTTGAAGCCGCATTATGGTTCAACATGGCCCAACGTTCCGATGTCCGCCGAGCTGCGCTGGTCATCAACGCTCACGGTGCCAGCGAGTTGACCTCACCTACCGATTTTGGGATGTCACCGCAGGTTCCTGTCACCGGGATTGACGGGGCGGCCGGCTACCTTTACGAACCCGATGGTGCAGTGATCCGTGCCGGGCTTGTCACGGATTTGATGGTTGAACACTTCATGGATAACGATGCCACACAGACCTCGGCCGGGCGACAGCTGGATGAACACATTGCCTATTTCTGCTCGGACGAATACCACGAGACCGCCTTTGCTACCGGTTACCGAATCCTTGAAGTGCTGCCCTATAAGATCAAAACCTTGCGCCGTTACATCAAAGAACACAACGTCACTAGGCTCGATATTAAGAAACGTGGCGTAGATGTCTCCCCAGAAGAACTGCGCCGCACCCTGATGCAGGGACTCAATACGAAGAAACCCGCATCGGGCGAACACCTGACCTTGGTGCTCACGAGAGTCGGCGAGGCGCGCTATGCAATCGTCGTCCAACCGATCTGATGAGGCCCAGAAGCACGTTGCTGCGTGCTGAAGGCTAGTACTGCACATTTGCAGTTGTGACTATGTTTTGGATCGTAGTGAGCGGTCTAGTGTTGCAGAAAGCTCGACTAGCCGGTCAGGGCTTCGCATAGGTCATGTGACAGTTGTTGATCCGATCAGGCGGTCAACAATATGGTTCATGAGCGTTTCCCAGTCAAGACCGGCCAGGCGATGGTGAGGAGCGTGCAACCCTGGAGAGCGAAGCTTGAGGCGCAGTGGAACGGTGCGCCCCGGCCTATTTTTCCGAAAAGATGTGCTGCAAGACACTGGGGGTTGGTCTACCATGGAAGCACCCGAAGTGTCCTAGTCATGGAGGTCTGCGGTGATGAGCACTCCGTCATCTCATGAACACACCAGCCCGGGAGTCGTCGTGGGCTTCGATGGCTCACCGCATGCCATTGATGCCCTGTTTTGGGCCGCGCGGGCAGCCACCCTGCGCAACGTGCCGCTAACGGTCGCTTCAGCATTTGTCTTTCCTTATAGCGATTACATCCGCAGCATGTCCGGCGCCCAAGTGGTTGATCCGGCCCGCCGTCTTGCCGAAGACAAACTTGCCGAAGCACAGGCATTGTTAGAGGGCCAAAATTATACGGGGACGGTGGAGTACCGGGCATTGATCGGTGATGCCACCGATTGGTTAGTCAAGCTGTCTTCGGATGCCCAACTCATTGTCGTAGGCCGTCGTGGCCTCGGTAAATTCTGGGGGCGCGTCCTGGGTTCAGTTGCTTCCGCCCTCCCGGCTCACGCAGACTGCCCCACCGTCATCGTCCATAGTCCAGAATCCGATGCAGATACGACAACTCAAGGCATATCGACTACACCAGATGATCGACCGGTGTGTGTGGGTGTAGACGGTTCCGAGCATGCCCGTCGCGCAGCCGTCGTGGCCGCTCACGAAGCGAAACGACGCGGCGTCACGCTGGAACTTGTGCAGTCGCAGCCGCATTTCACTGGCACTTCCACGGTCTGGTATCTCGCATCCAATGAGACAATGGAACAACAGATTCACGACGACATGATGCGCTCGTTGATGACCGAGCAGGAACATCTCCAACATGAAGTCCCCGGCGTGGAGATCTCCCTGGTTGTCCAACGCAAAATCCCAGCCGAGGCCATGCTGGACTGTACCGGGCGCGCCCAGCTGACCGTCTTGGGAACTCGCGGTCACGGCGGATTCGCCAGCCTATTATTAGGATCCGTTTCCCGCACCACGCTGTCCCACGCTCGCGGGACCGTCATGATCGTGCCACGCACCAAGGGGTAATCGATTTTGCTGTCCCTTGCATGCGTATGACAAACGGACCGACCCGCAGTCGGGGCCCGGCTTAGCCAGTCAGGATCGCAACACCGCAGGTGGTGGCTGACCCCACACGGCATCGACCTCAATGAGATCTTGACACAGTTCAGAAACCCTCGCTTTACTTGTACCTTGAATGCAAGCCTTTTGCAATGACGAGACGAGGACGTGCATGCACACGCAAATGTACCCACCATTTGACTGCTCGGGGTGGATTCATGTTGCTTCCTAAAGCACGCGGCGCCCTGAGCGGATGCGTTTTTCAGGCACTGCAAAGTGGGGATACAGCACCAATTTCAGATACGCCCGAACCGGATGGAACCGAGGACGCGCAGTTGACCCTGTGGGTGCTCTATGAACTGCACCACCGCGGCTTTGAAGACGTTTCAGATGACCTGGAGTGGGATCCCCACCTGATTGGTTTGCGGCGTCAACTTGAAACAGATTTTGAACAGACGCTTCGTGGCCGAGCACCCCAACTACCCGAACCGGGAGCCTTCGCCGAGACGTTTTTTGATTTTGTTGCCAGCCATGATGGACCATCTCTTTCCGGTCACATCCATAAGTTTGCCACCAAAGATCAAGTCCACGAGTTTCTACGACATAAAACCATTTATCATCTCAAAGAATCCGACCACACCACCTGGGTGATTCCCCGACTGTCCGATCCTGTCAAAGCCGCCGTCGTGGAATTGCAATACGACGAATACGGTGCGGGCGATCCAAACCGACTGCACGCCACCCTGTTCGCTCGCGGTCTTGAAGCCAGCGGATTGGATGCCACCTACGGGGCCTATATTGACGAGGCACCCCTGGAAGTCTTAGAACAGAATAACGCAATGTCGTTATTCGGCTTGAATCGCCGACTTCGTGCAGCCTCGTTGGGATTCCTAGCCGCATTTGAAGCCACCAGTTCGGTACCCTCGCGTCGCATCGCCCAAGGACTCGATAGGCTCGGTTTTCCGCCCGAGATGCTGGAGTATTACACCGAACACGTTGAGGCCGACGCGGTCCATGAGCAACTGGCGGTCCGGACGATTTGCGGGGTCCTCCTCGAAGAAGAACCCGAACTGCACGAAGACGTGTTTTTCGGCGCGTGGACCAGCATGGATCTCGAAGATCGATATGCCGACCGCATGCTACAAGAGTGGGCAGCATGAGTGACGCTTCGAAATCAGATTACCCGGATATCATCTTGTGTCCCGGCGGCCCGATGCTGTTGCGCGGCGACCACGTCGTTCAGGACGAAAATGGCAATGACCATCAGACGACTCGTCCGGTCAGCGCGGTCTGCCGATGTGGCAAATCACAAATCAAGCCCTGGTGCGACGGAACGCACAAGTTTCTGCGCAAGCAACAGCCGCCGACTGATTAGCGCGCAAGCCAGACTACGACTCCGTCTTCGAACGTCCGGGTTTCTTCTACCTTGAGAGACCCGGCCGAGAACTGTTGGGCATATTCAGTAATGCGCGCTACCTGATCGTTGTTTCCAAGCTGGAGTAGCGCGGAGCCATCGTCCAGAAGATGGCGGTCGATCAACTCCACGCAGGTGCGTGCTAAATCCAGGCCGTCGTCTCCGCCATCAATCGCGGTGAGCGGGTCCGCAGGGAATCGCGACGTCTCCGCCGACGACACCCAAGGTGGATCCGCAATGATTAATCCAAAGCGTTCATCCGGCTGCAGCGCTTCTTCCATTCGTGCCAGACGAAATTCCACCTGCGTCGTCAGATTATTCGCGGCGGCGTTGTCGTATGCGAATTGTTGTGCCACGGGATTGAAATCGACCATAACAAGAGTGCGTAATGAGTCCCGAATAGCGCCCAAGCCGATATGTCCAACACCGGCACACAGTTCCAGGACTGGTCCTGAAGGCGCATCGACAAGTAATTCAGCGGCCCAGGCCGACTGGGCTGCAGTCCAGCCTCTCGGCTCTAACACCTGGTCGTTATAACGAATGGTGAGATCACAGAAATTTACTAGCTGCTCTGACACTGGCTCTCCTACTACGATGGCGACCTCAACCTCTATTACCCTGGGACGATAGTCTCATCCTACCGATCCTTGAGCCGCTTTCAGTCGTTCTTATCGGCGTCTACTTCATATTCGAGGGGGCTGAGCTTCGCTTTGGGACCGCCCTGACCTCTACGTCGAATGGTTCTCACACCAAGTGCGATCATGCCGAGAACGATCAGTGTCCCGAGGCCCTGAAGCCCCGGTGAGTCATCACCTTCCCCGTAGACGATGGCGATGGTTCCAATAGCTATACCCTGCATGGGATTGACATTCGACATCTATCGAATGATAATCGATAGATGATTGACGCAAAACAGGTCCACAAATCCACCGTGAGTCGAGTGGTTTTCCCGCTGCGCATCCTGCTGGTGATCGTGTTTCTGGGACTCGTGGTTGCACAAGTCATGTCTTTTCCTGGCGAGTTCATCCACTCCCCGGAAAGTGATCCCTGGCGGTGGCCACTACTGATCTTCTGGGAGCTCGAGGCGCTGTGCGTGCAAGTCGTGATCGTATGCACCTGGCGCTTATTAACCCTGGTCCGCCACGATCAGATCTTCACCGCCGGCTCCCTGCGGTGGGTTGACATCATCGCGTGGACGGTCTTCGCCGCCTGGGTTCTGCTGGCCGCCATGGCTGGTGCTATCATCAGCTATATTTATTTCACCCCGGAAATACGCGATCCAGGACCGACCCTCGTGTTGCTCGGCGTCACGCTGATCGCCGCGGTCTTCGTCTTACTCGTCGTCGTACTCCGCGATCTCTTGCGACAGGCCACCAGGCTGCGCGAAGACCTTGAGGGAGTGATCTGATGGCCATCGTGGTGCGGATCGACGTTGAACTCGCGAAACGGAAAATGAGCGTTGCAGAGTTTGCCGAGCGAGTTGGGATCAGTCCGGCAAATGTGTCCGTGCTCAAGAACGGTCGCGCAAAAGCGGTGAGGTTCAGCACCTTGGAGGCGATGTGCAAAGTGCTGGACTGCCAACCCGGGGATCTGTTGGAGTGGGTCGAGGACTAACCAACAGCGGTTGCCCACCGCGTGTGTTTAGAGGGTTGAAGCAAAACCGAGCCATGTGTGACGGTTGCGAGCCCAGCACCATCCCACCTTGGGCGCTCCGCGGTTGTTCTTGCCATCTCGCCCGGTCCCGCTACTGATCCAAATTGCTGGCGTGCGGGCATCGAGACCCTGTTTTTTGCGTTTGCGAGAGGCGATGGTCATGAAGCAGCGATTTGGTTCCAGCTGATCCGGCTGCTGTAAAAGCCAGGAGATCCCTTCGCTTATGGTCAGTGGGCGGCGTCCTCGGGTGGTGATTTCAGCCAGTGCTTCGTCGGGGCTCCAGTTGAGCATATCGTCGCCACGATTGATGTCGCTGATCACGTAGAGCGGTGCCACAGGAATTGTCAGGCCAGCTAGGGGCTCGAATTTGTCAAGGTCGACCATGTCTACCACGACGAAGCCCGACTTTCCGTCGCGTTCTAGAAGCGGCGCGAGACGCGATGGCGGGAGCAGGTGGGGGTGCACGACGATAATACCGCCGTCACGGTTGGGCAGGGCATCACCGGCCGCGGTGAACTCCTGTTCAGTGTAGCCTGCCAAAGCCGGCACGCCGAGCTGGATGAGTCGTGTCAGCTGAGATTCAATCGTCGGGGTTGATGCTTGCAAATGCATGGCAGCCCTTATCGCGAGGTTTCTGTCAGTGCGGTGCAACCCAACCACGTGCGCCGTTATTCCTGAGGGCTGAGGCCAGGTTAGAAGTAGACTGCCAGCGGTCCATCAATGTCGTCAATAATACGGACTGAGGTGCCGAAAATCTCGGTCAGAACCGACGACTTCATGGTATCTGCGCACGTATCGAAGTGTGTCACTTGGCCGTCATTCATGGCCAGGATATTATCCGAGTAACGCGATGCGAAGTTAATATCATGCATCACCACGATCACGGTGCGTCCCAAATCATCGGCGGCAGCACGCAGCTGGCGCATCATCTGCACCGAGTGGCTCATGTCGAGGTTATTGAGTGGTTCGTCGAGGAAGACGTATTCGGTATCTTGGGCCAGCACCATGGCCACATAAGCGCGCTGGCGTTGACCGCCTGACAGTTCATCGAGGTATCGGTCTTGCAGCGCGGTCAGGTTGAGAAATTCTAAAGCTTCGTTGATGTGGCGTTCGTCTTCAACGGTCAGCCGGCCACGAGAGTGCGGATAGCGTCCGAAACCAATGAGCTGACGGACGGTGAGTCGGGTGACGAAGTGGTTTTCTTGGCGCAGAATAGCCAGCGTTTTGGCTACCTCGTTGGACTTGGCTTGGGCCACGTCCAGCCCGCCGACGGTGATCCGCCCAGAGTCGGGGCTCATGAGCCGACCCATCATCGTCAGTACGGTCGACTTCCCTGCACCGTTCGGACCTACCAGGGAGGTAATACCACCGGATGGGATCTGCACGTTGATGGGTCCAATGGTGGTTTCGCCCGCATAGGTTTTGGTAACGTTTTCGAGGGTAATCATAGCCGCCCCTTCCGCATGATGACGATAAGAAATACTAGCCCGCCGATCAACTCGACGATGATGGTAACCGCACCCTGGGCGTAAAAAATATGCCGCAAGACAAAATATGCGCCGGTCAGCAGCACGTATCCCAAGAGGAACGAGATCGGGAAGATTGCCCGGTGGCTGTACGTGTCAGCGATGGAATACGCCATGGTGGCAACCAGGAAGCCCAGGAATGTCATGGGACCGACCAGCGAGGTAGTCATCGCCATGAGAATTGAGACCGCGATGAGAACCTTAATCAGCTCGGTGCGGTGGTTGAGTCCCAAGTTCGTTGAGACCGCCGACCCCAGCGACAGTGTGTCGAGCCGGCGCGAGTTGAGCCAGAGCCAGGTCACCACAACGAGGACGATGGGCACTGCGTAGGGCAGATATTCCGTGCTGGCATTGGAGATGTTGCCCATCAGGCGGGCGGTGAGGATGTCGAATTCATTGGGGTCGAGCATGCGTTGCATAAAGGTGGTCAGCGAGGCAAGACCAGCCCCCATCACCACACCGACCAAGAGCATGGTGTGAACGTTGGTGAATTTAGACCCCAGCAGCCAGGTATAGAGCAATGTGGCAAAGGCGACCATCATGGCGACTTGGAAGAAGTATGACACGATACCACGCGTCAAAGTCGCCCCGAGCGCGCCGAAGAAGAATACGGCTGCCGTGTTGATCAACCCGTAGAGCGCTTCGAACCCCAGGATTGATGGAGTGACAATTCTGTTCGCGGTGACCGTGTGAAAGGCGACCGTGGCAAATGAGTGAGATAGTGCCACCACTGCGATCACGACAACCGAGATCACGCGTGCTTCTGCGATCTTCCAGAACCCATTGCTGCCCAAGGGCATCGGGTTGCTATAGACGATGGTTGCGATCGTCAGTCCGACGGCGACGACGATGAGCCCAATGAGCGAGATCAGCCAGCGGCGGCGGTGCTTTGCGTTAATGAAGTTCGAAGTCGTTTCGACAGGAACGGTCATTGTGTTAGCCACGACGCCCCCTTCTGACGATGAGGTAGACGAATACGGTTGCTCCCAGTACGCCAAGGATCATCGACACAGGAATTTCGAAAGGCATGATGATGGTGCGGCCGATGATATCGGTGAGCGTGATGACAACAATGCCGACCATGACGACCCAGGGCAGGTTAGTCCGAAGATTGTCTCCGCGAAACATCGACACAATGTTGGGGACGACCAGCCCCAAAAACGGTAGAGAGCCTACGACCACTGAGACCACCCCGGTGGTGATGGCAACAATCGAAATACCAACGATCATCACCGCTCGATAATTCAACCCCACAGAAGTGGCGATCTCTTGGCCTAGCCCGGCGACGGTAAAGCGATCCGCAACAAAATACACAATGATTGTGGTAACCGCAACGATCCATAATAATTCGTATCGGCCGCGCGTCACGCCGGTGAACGAACCAGCAAACCAGATGCCCAAGTTTTGCAACATTTCAGCCTGGAGCGCCACAAACGTCGACACCGCTCCCACAACCGCCCCCAGCATGAGTCCAACGATGGGAACCACCAGCGAAGACTTCAAGGCCACCCGTTGAAGAAACGCAAAAAAGATGATCGTGCCAATGAGGGCAAACACAATAGCCACCATCATGCGGAGCATGAGCGATGGTTGCGGAATAAAAATATAGGTGAGAATCAGGCCCAGTCCGGCCCATTCAATGGTTCCGGTAGTAGAAGGTTCCACGAACCGATTTTGGGTCATCAGCTGCATAATCAGACCGACAACCGCCATAGACGCTCCCGACAAGATCAGGGCGAGAGTACGGGGGACGCGAGTGATAAGAAACATCTCGCGTCCGCCCTCGGAGCTGAGATCGTACACTCCGATAAATAACGAGGCTATGATCAGGCTGAGGGTTACCATCAGCCCGATCAACAGCGGCCAGGTGCGCGACCACAATCCAGGGTTCTTCGATGCACCGATGGATGTCACAAGCCCATCGGGGCGGGTAGGGGAAAGTTTAGTCACGCAGAGCCTTTATATTATTTCGACCACATATCAGCTAACTCATTGAGGACCGTAGTGTAGTTCTGGATGTCCTCGGCGACGTAGAAGTCAGCTGGCATGTAGTAGATGTTATCGTTTGCAACCGCAGGCACGTCCTGGAGTGCTTCAGATTCCTCAATCAGTTCTTTCGCGCCGGCAGAAGTACCATCGCCCACTGCAGCATCGCGGTCCATAACGATTAGGAATTCTGGGTTTGCCGAGGCGATTGCTTCAACCGAGATGTCATCACCTTGGTGGTCGGTCGAGCCGTCGTCCTCAAGGGCAGGGGTCAGTTCCAGGATGTCATACAGTGGCCCGATCGCGCGACCTGTAGTGGGAGCAGAGTAGTTGATATCGCCACCAGAGGTAATCAGTCCTGCCACCGTGACTTCTGGATCGTAAGCTTCTTTGGCGCGCTCGAGAGCATCATCAAAGTCAGTGATGAGCGCTTCGGCGTCGTCTTGATGCCCGAACACTTCTCCAAGCAGCGTGATCTGATCACGGAATTCCTGGTCGATATTGCCGGATTCGACGTCAATGTCGGTGTCGACAATAGGAACGCCGTCGTCGACCGCGTTAGCAATTGCTTCGCCGTGCTGACTGAAACGCTGTCCGTTGATGACCAGATCCGGTTCGGCAGCTGTCACCATTTCCATGTTTGGCTCACGGTGGTTGCCGAGATTGAGGATCTCTTCGTTCTGGGTGTATTTCTCCAGCACTTCCATGTCGGCAGGCATGAGATCAATCGGAGCCGCGGATAATTCGACGTCCCACTCTCCCAGGGTGCGGAACACACGGTTATCGGTTGCAATAACCGACTGTGGTTCTTCGGGAACAGTGTGGGTGGTACCAGCCATGTCGGTTACTTCGACCGTTGAAGCATTGCCTCCAGCGTCACTGGTTTCTTCCGCGCTGCCTGCATCAGGGGAACCACAGGCGCTTAAACCCAAGGCGCCGACGGCAAATAGTGCGGCAACACGATAGCGTGTCAGTCCAAATTTTTTCACGTTCAGTCTCCAAATGACAGAGTAAATAACAGATTAGCACTCTTATGAACTTAGGTATGCCTAAGCTAACGTTAGATCACTTTACTAAGCCTGCATCAATTAGCGCAAGGTAGCCTGATGTTATTCAGGTCACATCGTCTTGGTGTGAGCCCTGATCGAGACAACTCCGGGGTGACTAGGCCTTATAACGCCAGTTTGTTTATATGGCCTAGAGGTTGAGGCTTGTCACGGTATCGACGTGGCAAAAAGTTGCGTCCAGTTCTCTGAAAGAAACGGGCCACTCTTCTTCTCGCCCGAGACGCTCAGCCGGTTTGCAGTGCCTCGTTAAGTCGGCAAAGCATTTCAGCACGGGACCAGTCAGCTAAGAGCCCAGGAAAATATCATGTAACACGGAGCAGACTTTCGACATCCGACAGCACTGCCATGTCGTAGCGCCCGGTACGATTGATAGAAAGATACAGCAGAAAGGCTTCAAGGTGCGCTTGGATTTTGCAACGTCTGCCCAATCGACGGTCGGCATCGAATGGGAACTTGGACTTGTCGATTCGTCTACCGGGCAATTGCGCCCTGTTGGCCAGGACATTCTGGCCGAACTTCAAGTCCCTTCTGAAGAACCTTTCCAAATTGTCGGCGAGTTTATGCTCAACACTTTGGAATTGGTCACCGGAGTCTGCCAATCCGTAGACGAAGGTTTAGATCAACTCGCCAGCGCTGGACGATATGTCCTCGAACTCATCGCGGGTGAGGAGCTGACCTTGTTTTCGCAAGGTACCCATCCTTTTGCCCATCCCTTCGCAGAGCGTATTTCATCGGGTTCTCGCTACCAAAAGCTACTTGACCGCACCCAATATTGGGGACAGCAAATGCTGATCTATGGGGTTCATGCACATATCGGGTTGGATCATGTCAATAAAGCGATGCCCGCGTTGAACCATCTCATCAAGTATTATCCGCACATGCTGGCACTGAGCGCGTCGAGTCCGTACTGGGTCGGGTATGACACCGGTTATGCTTCCCAGCGCACCCTGCTATTTCAGCAGTTGCCGACAAGCGGGCTGCCGTTTCAATTCCATCAGTGGTCCGATTATGAGCGTGTCGTCGAGGATTTGCACACCGTGGGGATGGTCGATGATGTCACGGAGATCCGATGGGATATCCGCCCCGTTCCACGTTTTGGCACGGTAGAACAGCGCGTGTGTGATGGCGTGTCTACTCTCCAGCAAGTCGGCGCTATCACGGCCCTCACGCAGTGTTTAGTTCACGAAGTCGTCGGCGGCGACGTCGATGCGCTGGAACACGTCGATATCTTGCAGCCCTGGTATGTGCAGGAAAATAAATGGCGCGCTGCCCGATATGGCCTTGATACGATCGCCATAATCGACTCTGATGGCACAGAAATGCTCGTCACTGACCACCTGGAACAGGTATTGAACCGGATCGAGCCCATTGCGCAGCGATTAGGATGCGCCAACGAACTCCAGTGGGTCGAAGACATGATGCGGGCCAATAATTCAGCAACCAAACAGCGTGCTCAGACACACTCAAAGTTCGGTGATAAATTATCTCAAGAGCAGCTCACAAGCGTGGTCTTAGGTTCTGCCGCAGAAACCGTAGAGTCCCTCCGTACCTGGTAGCGCCTAAGGCGTTAGGCGCTACCTTCTACAACGAATGTGGATCGCTTGCCAAAGTAGAAGAACCCACTGATCAACGATAAGACGAGTAACACCGCCATGACGATCAAGAGTGGATACGGACCCAGTTGCGCGATGAATGGGATGGCCGCGGCGGTCACCAATCCCCCACCAAAAAAGGGTTCGAAGACTAGCTGCTTGTAGCCAAATGATTCATAGGCCGGGCTTTCCTGTTTTGGATCTGCCATGCGCAGAAGGAGCAACCCGGTAGCCGTCACACCCATGGACTGGCCAAAGTCAGCGATGCCTCGTTCGAACCAGAAGCTTTGGATAAACCGGGGAGCCAGGGCGAACAGCACGAAGACATTCCACAGGATCCCGGCGGCCGCAAGAATCACAAACGGACCGAGGTTATTTGCGATCGCGTCGATCGACAGGGTCGCCATCGCTGCAATGATCAACGTATCCAGGGCGAGACCCTGAATGCGTTCCATGGTGCCGCGGTCAATGAGTGGTGCCAGGCCAGTCTTATCAGCGATCAGCTGCAGGATCACGCCACCGAGCATGGCCAGTGGGAACAACGGAACGTATGCAAAAATCTCAATGATGTCGGCCCACAGCCACTGCTCGAGCGCCTGTAAAGCCGACAGCATCCCCTGTCCGATAAGGATCGCTAGAGCGATGATGCCGATGTGCATTGTCAGGGTATCGAGTGATTCGGAGCGGATCGTCTGAAGCCCACCAGACGGCAAATCTCGACGATACAGACCAGCTGCGATCTCTGGGTCTCGGTTCGCTTTGACATCCAAAGTTTTTGAATGGCCTCGACGAGCCGCCCAGTTGACCGCGATGACACCGATGATCACACCCGAAAGGATCCCCACGGTGGCCATCGCTAAGGCTAGATCGCCGCCTTCTTCAAACCCCATTTCGGTCATGACAGGAGCCATGCCAGCGGCCGTCCCGTGTCCGCCTTCGAAACCGATTTCGATCAGCGCACCGAACATTGGAGTCACATTGAACACTGGAACCAGGATGAGGACGGCCAGCAGCATGCCGATGACGTACTGGCCGGCGGCAAATGTGACACCTAGCGACAACTGGGGGCCCAGCAGCTTCACAGCGCGTTTCGGGGACGGGATGGGTGAGCCGAGGAATAATGCTGCGAATACTACGCTGATGAGTAAGCCCGGTAGTTCAGACCAGACGGACAAAACCTCTGAGCCGAAAATGCCGCCTTCGACAAGTGGGTCCCACCCTAGCCATCCGGCGACTCGTCCGAGAACCTGTGGCCCTAGGATCAGGGCGATGAAGCCTGCAATGAGCGAGACTGGCAGAAAGAGATTCTGGGCGGTCTTGCTGCGGACGCGAACCAGAATACCAATCAGTGCCAGAATCCCCAGGAGGAGGAGAGCGAGGGCAACCGTAGCTGGTGACAATGACGACCCTTTCATCATGGCAAAGCGTGCACGCCGCTGACAAGTACGTTTATGAGATCTACCAGTTCATACTACGTGCTGCAATGCTTGAAGGTCGTGCTTATGGCCAACGGGCGTCGGTTAGACGCTGACACGTTGCACTGCTTGCGTCGGGTCTGCTGAGAATGTGAGGTCGGAAGGAGCCACACCATCGGCAACGAGTTGGGCGCCCAGTGCTGCGACCATGGCACCGTTATCGGTACACAGATTCATCGGCGGGATGGTCAATCCGATGCCCGCTGCTTGGGTCCGTTCGGTCAGCAGCTGGCGCAGCCGAGAGTTGGCTGCTACTCCCCCGCCTAACAAGATATGGTCGATCCCGTGTTCCGTTGCTGCAAGGACTGCTTTGTGGGTGATGACATCGGCCACGGCTTCTTGGAAGGAAGCGGCGATGTCGTTGGCCGGGACTTCCATGTCGCGTAGGGCAAATTGTTCCACTGCCCGTGACACTGCGGTCTTCAACCCAGAAAACGACCAGTTATACCGATCTTTGGCAGGCTCTTGCGCGCTCCCCATGTTTTTAGGTGCGGTGAGCCCGCGCGGGAATGTGAAAGCTTTCGGATCCCCGTCATGTGCCATCTTATCGATGATCGGACCGCCAGGATACCCAGCCCCGATCAGGCGCGCGACTTTATCGTAAGCTTCACCTGCCGCGTCATCGATGGTGGAACCCAGCAGTTCGACATCCGAAGTCAACGAATTGATCTTCAGCATTTCGGTGTGGCCCCCGGAGACCAGTAGTGCTCCGAGTTGATGGACGTTGTGCAGATCTGCGCCCACGTTGTCGAGGAAGCCGACTCCGATGTGGGCGATGAGGTGGTTGATACCGTATAACGGTTTGCCGGTGGCAACTGCGAGCGCTTTGGCTCCGGCTACTCCCACCATGAGGGCTCCGGCTAGGCCGGGGCCTGCGGTAACGGCGATCGCATCGACGTCGTCGAGGGTGATGTGTGCTTCGGCCAGTGCGGCATTCAGCACCGGGAGGAATTCGGTGACGTGCGCGCGGGCGGCGATTTCAGGGATGACTCCGCCGAAGGCGACGTGTTCGTCCATGGATGAGGCGACCTGGTGAGCCAGCAGTCTGGTACCGGAGACAATGCCGATGCCGGTTTCATCGCATGAGGTTTCAATCCCTAGAACGATCGGGGATGCCATGTTACTCCTTGGTCTGCTGATCGATGGATGCTTCTGATCCGCGCAGGGGTTTGCGCATAACCCACGCGTCGATGCCGCCAGGATAATACTTGGGCCGGGTGTGGATATGAGTGAATCCGTTGTCGGCATAAAGCTGCTGAGCGGTGCGGTTGTCGGCCCGGACTTCTAACAGCATGTCCTGGGCTCCCAGGGTGACGGCTGTGCGGATGCACCAGAGCAGCAAGGCTGCGCCCAGTTTTTTGCCGGTGTGGTCTGGGTGGACGCCGATCGTGGTGATGTCGGCAAAAGGTGGCCCGTACATGACCCCGGCGAAACCGACGATTTGCCCACGGTAGGTGACCACCTGGTAGAAGCTGTGCGCGTTAATGGCGACCGAGGCCTGGTATTCGGCTTCAAAGAGCTCCAATGACCAGGCATCTGGGCCAAAGATTAACGCATCCAAGGCGGTGATTTCGGTGAGGTCTTCGGCGGTCCAGGCACGCTGGGCGTATCCGGGAGGCAGCTGCAGGGGCGCGGGTGGGTTCATTTGCGCAGTTGCTTCGGGATTTGAGCGTCGTGGCCGCGCAGGTAGTGCGGTTCAACCGGCTGCAAACCGCGACCTCGGCGTAGCGCGAGAGTGCCGTAGGCTGCGATGTCTGCGGCGTCGGGCACCGCGTCGGCAAATTCGGACATACCAAAAAGGTGTTGCGGATACAGACCAGCGCCGGCACCGTAAACGGGCAGCTCGGTGACCTCGGCCGGGTCGGTGACAAAGGGCCAGTGGAGGCGCTGGGGTTGGCCGCCGATGTTGTCGTAGTGGGCCCAGTAAACCTCTTTGCGTCGCGCATCCGTGGCCACGATGAACTCATTAACCCCGGTGCGAAAGGCTTCGGGGGCTACTCGGTAGGCCAGCCCGTCGAGGCTGAGCACCCCGTAGGCCGGTATGTTCCAGGTGTGAGCCAGCGTTTGGGCGGTGACGATGCCGGCGCGCAGCCCGGTGAAAGGGCCGGGTCCGACACCAACAAAGATCCCGTCGAGCATTTCGGGTGCAGTCGGATCAAGCCCGGCCTCGGTGAGCACCTCTTTGATGAATCCAGCCAGAACTTCCGAGTGATTTCGCTGAGAGTCGGTGGCTCGGTGGGCTACGATCTCGTCATCCCGAGCGATGGCTGCCGAAGCGGTGGCGGAAGTGTCAAGCGCTAAGAAGATATGGCTCATGTCAACTGGATTCCTTCCCAGCGCTGGCCGTGACCGGTGATGATCGCGGTGCGGGGTTCTTCGACTTCGTCGTCGGAAAAATCGGTGATCAGCTCATCGCTGGTGGCTCCGCGGCGAATCAGCTCAATATCCAGGTAGGCATCGGTGAGCGCTTCGGCGGTGCCGCGACCCCATTCCACCACGACCACCGAATCATCCAGCCAGGATTCCAGATCTAGGCTGGCCAGTTCATCAGCACTGGTGATCCGGTAGGCATCGACGTGGACCAAGTTGAGACCGTCACCCGGATGCTTGTGGTGGCGGGCCAGCACGAAGGTCGGTGAGGTAATGGACGCGGTGATCCCCAGGGCACTGGCCAGCCCCTGGGTGAACGTGGTTTTCCCAGCTCCCAGTTCGCCAGTGAGAATCATGACGTCGCCTGCATGCAACTGGTGAGCAACAGAACGTGCCAGGCGGTGGGTGGCGGCCACGTCTGTAAGTTCAATTTCTGTGCGCACGGCTACACCCACTGCTTGTGTATGCGAGGTACCCGGCAGCCGATTCGGGTTACGAGTTCGTAGTTGATCGTGCCGGCTGCGATGGCCCAGGCATCAGAGGAAATCCCAGATTTTTGCCCGAACAACTCGACTTCGGTCCCAACCGGTGCGGTGGCTTCGTCATTACGATCGGTTTGTAGATCCACGACGAATTGGTCCATGGCAATAGTGCCGGCGACCCGGTAGAACTTACCGTCGATCCATACCGGTGCGCCGATCGCGGTGCGGGGCACCCCGTCGGCATACCCGGCGGGAATCAGCGCGAGCCGGGTGGGTAGTTCGCAACGATAAGCGTAGCCATAAGATACGCCGGTGCCGATATCGGCGGGCTTATTATTGGCCACGGTGGTGCCAAAGCTCATGACCGGTCGCAACCCGAGATCTTCGGCGGTGCGATCGGCAAAGGGGCTCAGCCCGTAGATCGCGACCCCGGCCCGGACCATGTCTAGGTGTGTATCGGGCCGTGCCAGCAGCGCCGGGGAGTTTGCCACGTGACGTACATCGACGGTGAGTCCGTGTTTACGCGCGGTTTCTACGGCCGCATGGTAGAGGCGCAACTGGATATCGACATCCGTATCGCCGTCTGGATCATCGGCGTTAGCAAAGTGTGTGAACACCCCCACAACGCGTACGATGCCGGCCTGCTGGAGTTCAGAGGCACGTTTACATAGATCATCCCAGATCTCCGGGACCGCCCCATTGCGGGACAGGCCGGTGTCAATTTTCAGGTGCACGCGAGCGGGTAGATCGGCGTTTCGCGCGGCCTCAGCCACCGCATCGAGCTCTGGGCCCGACACTCCGATGTCAATATTGTGTTCGATCGCGGCTCGAAATGGGGTTCTGATCGTATGCAACCAGGCCAACAGCGGAGCGGTGATCCCGGCTTCGCGCAGCTTCAGGGCCTCGGTCACGTGCGCGGTCCCCAACCAGGTCGCACCGGCGGCCACCGCGGTTTGGGCGACTTCCACGGCACCGTGACCATAGCCATCAGCTTTGACCACGGCCATCACCTGAGCGGGCTTAACCCACTGGGCGATGGTGTGAATATTATGCGCCAACGCTGAATGATCGATGGTCACCCAGCGTTCCGGTTCGGTTGTCCAACATGTAGCCATAGTGACGTTTATTATTCCAGACTCTGCTGTTTTGCTTGACGAATGTAGTGCTCCAGCGTGCTCACGACGACGCCGCCGTCGGCTGCGGCCAGTTCACCGGCCATTGAGTGTAGCCGTACTCCGGCGCTCAGGGTACTAAAGAGACGTTGCATAAAGCCCTCGGCGGATGGCTTGAGGCGCGACAGCCCGGCGCCCAGAATGCCAGCTAGTGTGTCGCCGGTTCCAGCGGTGGCAAGTTCTGCGGTGCGTGCCGGGTGCAGACTGCGCAAACCGGTGGGCGAAAACACGTAGGTGGTGGCCGACTTCAACACCACCCAGACCCCAAAGCGTTTCGCACATGCCGCGGCCTGCTCTACGACCGGCAGTGCGACAAGATCCGGGGCAAGTCGTGTGGTCAGCCGCTGCATCTCCCCCACGTGCGGTGTCAGGACCAGTGCGGGCAGTGCTGCATCGAAGACCCGGGGCTCCAGCACATCCAGACCCGAGGCATCCACGAGCGCGGGGATCTGCAGCCGGATCGCGGCTTGTAGCGCGGAACGGGTAGCGTCTTGAGCGCGCATCGTCGCACCGAGCCCCGGACCAATAACGACTGCTGTGGCTTTATCAGTCACTTGGTCGGTAACTACCGCCTGCGGGGTCGTGGCCAGGACTTTATCGGCAACCGTTTTTCCGCGCGGCGGTTCGGCAACCAAACTGAGATACCCGACCCCGGTAGCGGTGGCAGCATTGACTACTAACACCGCAGCCCCGGGGTATTCGGCAGACCCCGCGACCACGCTGAGCACGCCGTGCGAGTATTTATGCGCATCCCAGGCGGGTGGCCCATATGCTGCAACAACGTCATGCTCCTCGGCAAGCCACCACGGCTGGTCAAGCGCTGTCAGTTCGTCGTTAATCCCGATGTCGACCACGCGTATCGTCCCACTGTGCTGGCGACCAGCGTCGGCCAATAACCCGACCTTTGGACCGGCAAACGTCACGGTGAGGTCAGCGGCAAGTGCTCTACCCGGGATCACACCGGTGTCAGCCAGGACACCGGAAGGAATATCACAGGCAATGACTGCCGCGGAGTCGGGAAGATGAAGATTGTGAGCCATCAGGTACTGGGGTAGATCAAAGCTACCGCGAAATCCGGTCCCGAAGACGCCGTCGATCACCGCAGCGGTATCGGTTGGTACCCGTTCGACGAAGCGACCACCTGCACGGTGAAATGCTGCCAGACCTTCTGGGTGCAGGTCACAGGGCGCCGAGTTGGTTGGGATGGCAGCGATCGCTGCACCACGTTTGGCAAGAAAGCTCAACGCCCAGAGGGTATCGCCGCCGTTATTGCCTTTGCCGATCAACCCGATAACGCGACTGCCGTAGGTTTGGCCGCGGGTGTTGAGCAGCTCGAGGGTGTGGTGGGCTAGTCCCCAGGCCGCGCGGCGCATCAGGACGGGTCCGTCACCGACGTCCAGGTGCGATTGCTCGGCTGCGCGAATCTGGGTCCCGGTATAGCAGCGGCGCATTAGCCCTCGGCAACAACCATCGCGGTTGCCCAACCACCATCGTGAGACAGCGACAGGTGCCAGCGTCGCACACCTTTGGCCTCGGCTATATCAGCAACGGTGCCGGTGACCACCACGTATGGAACACCGGAGGGTTCACGGCCGATCTGACAGTGCTGCCAGTTCATACCGGCAGGTGCGGATAGGGCTTTGGCAACGGCCTCCTTGGCAGCAAACCGTGCTGCCAAGGATTGCAGGCTGAGTTCGCGTTCAGCGGGGGTAAACAGACGCTCCCGAAGCTTCGGAGTCCGTTCGAGCTGTCGCTCAAAGCGCGCAATGTCAACCATGTCCACACCTATGCCAATGATCATGCTGTGTAGTCTACCGGTTCTTCTGGGGCAGTTTGCGATGTTGTGGTTCGTAACTTCGGATTCTTTGCGATTTGTCGTAGGGCATCCCCAATGAGAATAATGACGGCGACCCAGACCAAAATAAAGCCGACCCAACGGCCCGTTGACATGGCCTCTTGAAAAACAAAGTACCCAAAAATGAACTGGGCGATTGGTGCGATGTATTGGAACATTCCCACCGTGGACAGTGGTAAGCGGGCAGCCGCCCCGGCGAAGAGCACCAGTGGGATCACCGTGACGAGCCCCACCACTGGCAGCGTGAGACTCTGGACGGTATCGAAGTTCTCAAAGACCCCGATGCCTCCGGCCGTACCCAACAATCCCATCGAAGCAAGGACCAACCATAGGCTCGAAGGCACCGTTAACCACATGGTTTCCACGGTCAGGCCGGTCAGCGAATCAACCGATGGGCCAGTCTTATTCTTCACCAAGCCATAAAAGGCAAACGACAAGGCCAGTGTCAACGAAATCCAGGGCAAACGCCCGTACTCTACGGTCAAGAGGATAACGGCAAGCAGTGAAACGATCACGGCTGCCCACTGCAGGGGGCGCAAACGTTCTTTGAGGATCACCACGCCCAACACGATCGTCATGACCGGGTTAATAAAATACCCCAGGGAGGCTTCCAATACACGGTTGGTGGCGACCGCGTAAATATATACGGCCCAGTTGATGACGATCAGATGCCCAGCCAAGATGAGTAACAGGTGATCGCGTCGGGTTTTCAGCGCGATGCCCAAACGTTTCCATGCTCCGCGCATACAGGAGATCGCGACGAGGGTGACCAACAGGGCTAGCACGACTCGCCAAGCCAGTAGATCAATCGGATGTGCTGTCATGTAGTAGGTGAATACAATGGGCAGCACGCCCCATAAAAAATATGCCAGGAACGCTTGGAGATATCCGCTGTTGCGTTGAGTCGTTCTCGACTGCTGCTGAAGGTGCGCCACCAAGTTTCCTTATCTCGAATTCTGCTATATACCCTTGCCAATAGCTAAGCTGGATACCAATAATTGTCTACTATCTGGCTTGATGAGTCATAATGATGAGGTGAATTTCCACATTCGTGATGCGACCAGCCCTCATCCCGGGACCCCAGATTCACCGAACACTCCGGTGAGCCCGGTCACCGAGCCCATCAATTTCGTGGGTTCACCGCCGGTCGAGCCACAGCAGTCTTACTCGCCGTTTATTGAACTTGACCGCGCTACGTGGTCAAGACTAGCCCACGAGCTAGAACAGCCTTTCGATCAGTCTGATGTCGAACGACTGCGTGGTCTTGGCGATCAATTGTCACTCACCGAGGTCGCTGAAGTATATCTTCCCTTGTCACGCCTGTTGAGTATCTATGTAGAGGCTTCCGCGAAACTTCGGGAGGCGTCCAATAAATTCCTTGGTGAAACCACGCGTCGCACACCGTTTGTTATTGGCGTTGCGGGATCAGTGGCCGTTGGCAAATCCACGATCGCCCGTGTCCTGCAAGAGATGCTGCGCCGCTGGCCGAACACACCGAGAGTCGAACTCGTGACGACCGATGGTTTCCTCTACCCCAACGCTGAACTTCGTCGTCGCGGCCTCATGGAGCGCAAGGGCTTCCCGGAATCATTTGACCGACGCCGACTGCTGCGTTTTGTCTCGGATGTCAAAGCCGGCGTCCCCGAAGTCCGCGCACCAATGTATTCACACCTCACCTATGACATCGTGCCGAACCAACAGATTGTCGTGCGTCGTCCTGACGTGTTGATTGTCGAAGGGCTCAACGTGTTGGCTCCACCGCGGCCGCGGTCCGATGGAACCTCGGGGCTATCGGTGTCGGATTTCTTTGACTATTCCATCTATGTGGATGCACCACACGAAGCCGTGCGGAGCTGGTATGTCAAACGCTTCATGAAACTGCGCTCGGGCGCGTTCGCAGACCCGGAATCGTATTTCCACCGGTATGCGGCTCTGACCGATACCGAGGCCATTAAAACCGCCACCGGTATTTGGGATCGGATCAATGGACCCAACCTCATCCAGAACGTCCTCCCCACTCGGGGCAGAGCTAAACTAGTATTGACAAAGAACGCCGACCATTACGTCAGACGCGTCCTGATGAGGAAAATCTAACCATGCCCCGTAACACCACTGTGACCATTACCGCAGCAGCGGTCACATTGGCCTGTCTCGGGGCAAGTATCTATGCCTCCCCGCCGGTGGTTGCCGAAACCATGGGACGCCAAGTGCAGGAATTTTCTCCGCTCAAACCAGAGACGTACCCCGTTGCGACCAACGTTCAAGACGACGTCGAACCGCCGCTGGCACAAGATCGCGACCAGTCGATTGCCGCAACTGCTGACCCCGGTGACGATCCAGCACCACAAACTTCAGAATCTGTCCCCCGGCATATCGATGAAATCACACTTACCCCGGTCACCGCAGACGATAAGGTGACAAATCCCCGAAGCAGGCGATCGTCCACGGCAAGCCCACACAAGCCGTCGGAAGCTGAAGTTACCCCGCCCGAGTCGGCTTCGGACGCCTCGACCGAAGAGCCTGCTCAAACCGAATCCCATATTCCAGAAGATCTCGACTCGCCGGATTCGCTCACGGTCATCGTCAACAAACAGCGCCACCTACCCGCAGACTACGAGCCGACTGATCTGGTGGAACTATCCGCTGAGTTCAGTTCTGGCTCACAGTTACTCCGTCAAGAAGCGGCTGAGGCAGCACACGCGATGTTTGAAGCCGCCCAGCAAGATGGCATCAGCCTCACAGCCATCTCGGCGTATCGTTCATATGACTACCAAGTCGAATTGTATGACACTTACGTGCGCCAGTATGGCGCCGCTACAACGAACCATATGTCGGCACGACCGGGATATTCTGAACACCAAACCGGACTTTCGCTTGACGTTGATACTCCAGATGGCCAGCACACCTTGAAACAAAGTTTCGGCGACACGGCTGCGGGTCAGTGGGTCGCTGAACACGCCCCGGACTTTGGATTTGTTATTCGATATCCCGAAGACGAACACGATTACACCGGATTCCAATACGAGCCCTGGCATTTGCGGTACTTCGGGGAACAATATGCACAGCATATTGCTGAGCACTCTGGCGTAGCGGAACGAGAATTCGCATTAGATCCTGCACCGGATTACCAAGACTAGTCCTGTCACAATGAGTATTGCATGCTCTTATGGCAGGTCTGACTTTATACTGTGAATCATGCTCAAAGGATTTAGAGACTTCTTAGCGCAGGGTAACGTGATGGACCTTGCCGTTGCCGTGATTATTGGGGCCGCTTTCACGCAGGTCGTTACCGCCCTGACCGACTCGGTACTCATGCCGCTGATTTCTGCGCTCGTGGGTTCACCAAACTTCGATGATTTCGCCAAAGTAACCCTCAACGGTAATGAAATCGCATTCGGGGTCCTGCTCACTGCGATGGTGAACTTCTTATTCGTGGCAGCTGCCGTCTATTTCTTCATCGTGACACCAATGAACAAACTCATCGCTCTGCGGAAGCGCGAAGAAGAAGACGCAGAAGAAACTCCAGAGGACATCGCCCTACTGCGTGAAATCCGCGATGCGCTGACCAGGAATCCCCGCATCTAGCTTCCCACACCAGAAAAACACGGCATCATCCGACAGCTTCCTTGAATGGACATCGCACTGAGCGCTTAGAAATTCGGAATGCACGGCATCCAATTGTATTGCGGATTCTCACAATCAGGGACAGCCATCAGCCCGATGGCCAGGGCTGTGGCCACAACACCCGCAAGCAGGAGAATGCCAAAAACCAGGAGCCGTCGTGCCGCAAGGTTCTTTGGCGGATCCGCGGAAACATCGCGCGGGTCCTGGCCTGCTAGAACATTTGCTTCCCGGTGGAACTCGTCAACATCGCGGCGAAAGTATCCTTCGGCCGCGCGTCGTTCCTCCTCGGTCGGCTGTTCGTCTGGTGTGGTCACAGCGCCAGGTTTTCTGACACGACATCCGCTAGACGTTGTGCGTGGCTTTCTGCGGTGTCCTTATCGGCGGCTTCTACCATGACGCGTACCACCGGTTCGGTGCCGGATGGTCGTAATAAGACGCGTCCCGTTTCACCAAGCTGGGTTTCGACCTGCGCAACGGCGTCGGCGACGACCCCGTTTTTGCTGACACCATCTCGATCCACGTCTTTGACGTTGATCAGTACCTGCGGCAGTCGTGTCATCACAGTCGACATTTCGGCCAGTGTCTTGGTGGTTTCTTTCAATCGCGCGGCAAGGTGTAGCCCGGTGAGGATACCGTCGCCGGTCGTGGCCCAGTCTGCGAAGATAATGTGGCCGGATTGCTCACCACCCAGCGAGTAGGCTTTTTCGTGCATGGCTTCCAGCACATACCGGTCCCCTACTTTGGTCTCGACCACGTTGATGCCGTGATCTTGCATGGCCAGTTTCAACCCGAGGTTACTCATGACGGTGACAACCAACGTGTCGTCTTTCAGTTTGCCCTGTTCCTTGAGCGCCAGGGCCATAATCGCCATGATCTGGTCCCCGTCCACGATCCTGCCTTTATGGTCAACGGCTAAGAAGCGGTCAGCATCCCCATCCAGTGCTACCCCAAGATCAGCACCGTGTTCGAGTACAGCGGCCTGCAAGTTTTCCATGTGGGTGGAACCGTAGTTTTGGTTAATGTTCAGACCATCTGGGTCCGCGCCGATCAACGCTACCTCGGCACCGGCATCCGTAAAGACCTGCGGTGCCACGGCAGAGCCTGCACCGTGGGCGGCATCGATGACAACCTTCATACCGTCCAGACGGTTGGGTAGAGATTTCAACAGGTGAATAACATATCGATCTTCGGCATCCGAGAACCGGCGAACACGACCCACTTCCGCGCCGATAGGACGCAATGGTGGTTGGCCCAGTTGAGCCTCTATGCGTGCTTCCTGCGCGTCGGTAAGCTTATCGCCACCGCGGGCGAGGAATTTAATCCCGTTATCGGGGGCTGGGTTGTGCGATGCAGAAATCATCACACCGAAATCGGCGTTGATGTCGTCAACCAAGTAGGCAGCCGCGGGGGTAGGCATGACACCAGCGTCGTACACGTCGACGCCGGAAGAGGCGAGACCTGCAGAGACTGCTGCAGCAATAAATTCTGAGGAGATCCGTGGGTCTCGGGCTACGACTGCCTTCGGGCGTGCTCCGTTGGAGTTCTCAAACCCCAGGACCACTGCCCCAGCTTGGGCGAGTTCAAGTGCGAGTTCGACGGTAATTTTTTCGTTGGCTATGCCTCGAACACCGTCAGTACCAAATAATTGTGACATTGTTACCAATTCTGTGTGACCGGCGAACCACCCCGATACGTGCCGGGATGATTCAGTTATAGATCTTATCGAATCAGCGGGAAGCTACCGCCAAAGTCGTCGCCATACTCCCTCAACATAGACGCCGAGTCACAATTGCATGATCCCGACAGACGTGCCAAGAAAGTGTTCCTACCAGCGTAAAGCACTTTGTTCTCCACACGGTGCATTGCTTCAATGTGTGCCCGAGCCTTTTCTCGTCAGCACACGATAGTTCGTGGCCACTACGGGGCAAAAGTAGAGAAAGCGGCACATGTGATCGAGAGGTTCATTCGGTCCATCACCGTCGAGTCGCGCGCACGGATCAATATTTATCGAACCAGGATCTCTCGACACTTCGCCTGATGTCATCGGCGGGTTACCCTGGTTGAGAAATACCGCACGATGCCGCACTCAGACCCGAATTCCGTACATTATCGGCATCTTTGGCATCGGTAGTCATGGGGCAAAGAAGCCGCAGGGAGCGTCTTCCAGCTGAGAGTGTATCCCTTGGCTGTCGCAGCATGAAGATGGTCGGCTACTGCCCCTCTGAGGGTGATATTGCTGGCAGGCCTGTGATCTAGGCAACTATTCACCATCAAAAGTGGTACAACTGTACCGTGCATACATTAGCTTTGATTTCGTAGGTGATGAGGTATGGGAGTAATGAGATGAGGCAGGGCAAAACCTTTTTGTCATTCGTCTTCGCTGGGCTCATTGCACTCTTGAGTTTCTTCATGGCACCGGCTGCCCTAGCCGATAATGCCGCAGAGACTGAAGGTGGCGACCCGGAAGGCGAGGTATACGTCATCGGTACAGACACGACGTTTGCACCGTTTGAATTTCGCGATCCTGCAGGCGAACTGGTGGGAATCGACATTGACCTGATGAAAGCCATTGCCGAGGACCAGGGCTTCCGGGTCGAATTCCGATCGATGGGGTTCAATGCTGCGCTGCAAGCATTGAGCGCTAACCAAGTAGACGGAGTCATCGCCGGGGCAGGGATTACGGAAGAGCGTCAAGAGGTCTATGACTTCTCCGATCCATACTTCACCGGTGAATTGACGATCGCGGCCGTCGAGGGTTCTGGCATTTCTGGGTGGGGAGATCTTGAGGGTGAATCAGTTGCCGTCAAGACGGGCTCGCTCTCTGAAGAGTGGGCTCGCGAAATGCAACAGGACCACGACTTCGAAATCAATGCCCTGGATCAAACAACGACCATGGTGGAATCGGTCAAGTCCGGCCACGACAAGGCCCTCGTTGATGACCTGCCGATCATCGCCTATGGAATCCAACAAGGTTCCGGTCTGGAATTAGTATCAGAGCCTGAGCCAACCGGTGACTACGGGTTTATGGTGAACAAGGGTGAGAACCAAGAGCTCTTAGCCATGTTCAACGAGGGGCTCAACAACCTGCAGGAGTCCGGTGAATATCAAGAGATCCTTGATCATTACATCGGCGGGGAGTCCGGCCCGGATCCATCGACTTTCTTAGGCCTGTTGGCTACCTCAATTCCGGCATTGATGGTCGGGCTACGAAATACGCTGCTCATCACTGGCATCTCGTTTGCGATCGCCATGGCACTGGGCTTGATGTTTGGTTTCATGAAACTCTCGTCGAATATTATTCTGCGCGGGATTGCCACCACCTTCATCGCCATCTTTCGTGGGACCCCGGTTCTTGTATGGGCGTTCTTTTTCTACTTTGGTTTGCCGCAAGTGCTCGGAACGCCGATTTCCATTTGGGTCGCCGGTGCACTGACGCTATCACTGAACGGGGCGGCGTATATTGCTGAAATCGTTCGAGGATCTGTACAGTCCGTAGATCCTGGGCAGGCCGAAGCCGCCCGTTCTCTGGCGCTGACGCAGGGACAGTCGATGCGCAAAGTGGTGCTGCCGCAGGCGTTCAAGATGATGACTCCTTCATTGATCAACCAACTGGTGATCATGCTCAAAGACTCCTCATTGTTGCTGGCCATTGGCTTTGGCGAGCTGCTCTACCAGGCGCAGCAGATCTATGCGGCCAACTTCCGCACGACCGAGGTGTTGCTCATTGTCGCTGCGATCTATTTTGTAGCAATCTGGTTGCTCACCGGTCTGGCGAACTACGCGGATAGAAGGGTAAATAAGTAATGCCAAATCCAAAAACTTCTACCATCCCATTAGTGACTGATGACGAGACGAACGTGATCCGCATTGAGAATCTGCGGAAATCGTTCGGCGACCACGAGGTACTCAAAGGGGTCAACGCCAACGTCAAAACGGGCGAAGTCGTCTGTATCATCGGCCCCTCGGGATCTGGAAAATCCACGTTGCTACGCTGCATCAATGGCCTCGAAACAATTACTTCGGGCGATATCTGGCTGGGTGGGTTCAGCCTGGCAGATAACAATGTCGATCTGAATGAGGTGCGCAAGCATGTGGGGATGGTGTTTCAGCATTTCAACTTATTCCCCAATATGACGGTGTTGGAAAACATCACACTGGCGCCCACTCAGGTGAAAAAATATTCCCAGGACCGGGCGCAGCAAGAGGCCCGGGAACTATTGCATCGCGTGGGGCTAGAAGATAAAGCCGATGCCCGGCCGGACTCACTGTCCGGAGGGCAGAAGCAACGTGTTGCCATCGCCAGAGCCCTGGCGATGAAACCAGAAATCATGCTCTTTGATGAGGCGACCTCTGCCTTGGACCCCGAAATGGTAGGTGAAGTTCTTGGTGTCATCCGTAGCCTCGCCGAAGAAGGTATGACGATGGTGTTAGTGACCCACGAAATGGGCTTCGCCCGTGAGGTCGCCGACCGGGTGGCTTTCATTGATTCCGGCGTGATCCAAGAACACGGTTCGCCGGAACAAATTTTTGGCAACCCCACCTCGGATCGGCTCAAAGATTTCCTGTCGAAAGTCCTCTAACCCAGTCCAATCACGAGCCTCGCGGGGTATAGACCGGTTTCGGTCTGCACCCCGCACTGTATTTAAGGGCCCAGTACGCGGGTCACATAGGGGTTGGCGAAAACGCGCTCCGGGTCTAACTGCTCACGGATGTCTGACATCTTCGCCCACATCGGATACAGCCCCGGGAAGTCGTCGGCGGCTAGGGTGTGGAGTTTGCCCCAGTGTGGACGCCCGTCTGCAGCACGTAGGATTGGCTCAATCTGGCCGAAGTAGTCGCCAAAGTCTTGCCGAAAGTATTGGTGGGCAGCGATGTAACCCGTGGCACGACCATGATTCGTGGCCAACCACGCAGTATCTGCTGCAGCAGATCGAATCTCCAACGGGAATGCGCTACCGAGGTTCTTACGCCAAAATAGCGCGCGCAGCTCACGTACTACTTCCGGGATGGCATCCAAGGGCAGCGCATATTCCATCTCGTTGAATCGTACTCGACGAGATGATGCAAAAGCGGACGACCAGTGGGCCGTGATGTCGGATCTGCCCCATGCTCGGGTGGCGTACCGGTTGAGTGCTGGCAGCCAGCGGCTAGAACGGCGACCGAGTTGACTGATCACTGCCAGGCCGCCGTTGGACACGAGCTCCTGGTTGACCCATTGTTGTGCTCTGCGCAGTGGTGATGGGGTGTGGCGCTGGATTGACTGGCGCCGCGAGCTTTTGGTTTGGACATTATGATCGTGTCCGAACCAAAAGAACTCAAAGTGATCATGCTGGTCGTTGAGTGCCTCCCAGTTTGTTAGCACCCCCTCGAGAGATGTCGGCGCTTCGACGGTTCGTAGATCGTATTCCGGCACCAGTTGCAGTGTCACGCTGGTCAAGATGCCAAGGGCTCCCATGCTGACGCGGAGCGCATCAAGGAGCTCGGGCTCGTGCTCCTGGGAGACGCTCAGGCTGTGCCCCGTGCCAGTGATGACTTCCAAGCCCACAACCTGAGATGCTAAACCACCGTATGCGGCCCCCGTCCCATGGGTCCCGGTGGAGATGGCACCGGCGATCGACTGTTGGTTGATATCCCCAAGATTCTGCATTGCCCAGCCACTACCGTCTACAAACTGGGGTATTTGCCACAGTCGGGTGCCTGAGCGCAGGGTAATTCGTCCGGTTTGTTGGTCGAAGGCCACCGTCCCGGTGTAGTTGTCTAGATTCACTTGGATATCCTCAGCGACCGCGACGCCGGTAAAGGAGTGCCCAGAGCCCACCGCTTTGAGGCGTCGTCCCTGGGTTAACGCCTGGTGGACCGTCGTTTCCAGCGCCGCAGTGGTCCAGGGAGTCGCTACCTCAGTGGGTGTAGCAGTGACCGTCTTCGACCAATTCGACCAGGAGTGCGCCATAACAATGTGCCTGCCTTAGAGAAATGCGTAACCATCACCGCGGTACGTGGACACGCGGGCGGTGATGGATTGCTGCGTGAGAATGTAGAAATGATTGACGTGTTCGGCCAGTTCCCCGGCTTTGGTGTGCCGAAACCAGACCCGCTGTCCGATATGAAGTCTCCCCTTGTGAGATGTCAACGGGGTTTGAACTTCACCGGCGCCCTCGGTGCTGGTATAGCGCAGTCCTGGCGGATAGGTCGGTTGCGGGAGCCGGTCGGCACCGGGTGGCCCTGACGCAATCCACCCGCCACCATGCACGGTGATCATCCGGGCTCGTGGTGCACGTACGGCGTCCAGCCCAAAGAAAGCGGCCGGATGGGGTGTGAACCTTGCATAATGATCGAAGAGGTACGGACCGTAGAGCCCAGAACCGGCGGCAAGTTCAGTGACGGACTCATCGGATGTCGTGAATTCAAGCGACCCTGTGCCACCGCCGTTGACGAATTCCAGTTCCGGTACCCCGCGCTCAGTTAGTACCGCCTGCACTGCAGCAACCATGCTCGGTCTGCGAGCGCTCAGTTCAGCCATCGCGATGCGTTTGAGCGCTCTGATGGCAGGGTTGGCATCCGTGAGCCCGGCAATGTGGGCTTCGTAGCCCATCACCCCCACGAGCTGAAACTGCGGGGAGGCGGTGATATATTCGGCGGCCGCGCGGGCTTGGGAGGCTCGATGGATCGGTGATCGACGAGCGCCGATGTGGAAGGGGCCAAACTTCAATGAGGTATCCAGATCCAGACAGATTCGTACCGGCGCCACGGGTGTGCCCACGTCCTGGATGGCTCGCAGTTGATCGGGGTGATCAATCATCAGAGTAATGGTCGATAACAGTTCGGCCGAACGTAGCAAGTTGCCCAGCGCATTGGATGCGACGGTTGGATATCCTACGACGACGTCGTCGGTGACCCCCATGTGCACCAACATGATGGCTTCATCCAAACTCAACGCCAAGACCCCCGCGAACCCCTCAAGAGCCAGCAAAGCTTTGAGAACTTCTACCGAGCGGATCGACTTCGACGAGATGCGCACTGGTTTACCCCGGGCGCGAGCAAGGAGATCATGCGCATTGGCTGATAGGGCGTGCAGGTCTAGTACGGCCATTGGGGCGTCCAGGTTGTGACAGGCTGCATCCAGCCGAAGATGCTGCTGGCCGGGTAGGGGTTGACCAGGTGGTAGGAGTCGAAAACTTGTATCCATGGTCGTGGTTATTTCGGTCCCAGGGTGCGGTAGTGCTGGGCCGTTTGCCTATCGGCGACTGGGTTTTTTCCGGCTGACAGGAAACGGCGAACCAGGCCATTGGCCCAGCCGGGTATTGGTTGCGTCATGAGTTTGATGGTGTCGAATCGGGTGGGTTTATCTAACACCGCGCGTTGGTGGGTGAAGGTTTCTAGGGACCAGCGGCCATGGTACTGGCCGCGACCTGATGCGCCCACTCCGCCAAAGGGTAGATGTGGGTTGGCGACGTGCATGACCGGAATGTTGATACCGATCGCCCCAGCCACCACCTGATCGCAAAAGGAGTCTTTGATGGCCTTGGATTCGGTGAACACATAAGCCGCCAGTGGGTGGGCTCGTTGATTGATGCGATGCACTGCTTCGTCGATTCCGGTGACCTTCATGATGGGCAGGACCGGGCCGAAGAGCTCGCGCGACATCAAGGCGTCGTCTTCGGTGGTGTCGGTAATGATCGTCGGCTCAATGAAACGTTGTACCGGGTTGCTGGTTCCGCCGTACACCACGTTGCCTTGTGTGTTGTCTAGCAGTTCGACAAGCCGGCTAGTGTGGTCTGGGGTGATCATCCGTGGATAATTCGGGTTGGTCTGCGGTTGTGTGCCAAACTGTCGCTGGACCTCGGCAAGGACCGCAGTCTGGAACTGGTCCGCGACGGCTTCGTGAACATAGACGTGATTTGGTGCTACACAGGTCTGCCCGGCATTGAAGAACTTGCCCCATACCAGGCGGGTTGCAGCAGCCTTGAGATTGACGTCGTCATGGACATAGACCGGGGATTGGCCGCCAAGCTCCAGCGTGTAATCGATATGGCGTTCGGCACAGACTTGGGCAATAATCGACCCGACCCGGGCCGATCCGGTGAAAAACACGTAACCCGGATCGGTCGTGAGCATTTCATGGACGATATCTGGACCGCCGGTGACCACACGAACAGCATGTGGGTCAAGGTATTGCGGAATCAGTTCGGCCAGGGCAGCTTCGACCGCGGTGGCGACCTCGGAGGGCTTCAATACCACCGCGTTCCCCGCCGCGACGGCTCCGGCCAGCGGCGACAAACTCAGCAATAGCGGATAGTTCCACGGCGAAATCACCAACACGACGCCACGTGGTTCGTGTTGGATCGAAGACGTCGCCGGCCAGAGTGCGATCGGGGTGCGGACGCGTCGCGGTTTGGCCCAAGAGATCACGTGTTTACGTAGCGCTTTAATCTCGTGAAGCACCTGGCCGATCTCGGATACCCACGCTTCGAAACTGTTCTTGCCAAGGTCGGCTCGCAGCGCTGCCTCGATAGTCTCGGCGTGGTCCTCCAGGAGTTGTTGTAACGCGGCCAATTGGCCCAATCGCCAAGCAACGCTTCGGGTTCGTCCTGTCCGGTACACGTGTTGAACGTCGGCAAGGGTCTGTGCAGCGGTCATGTCCAACCTTTCTGGTCGTTTCCCAGCGTACTGTTACTAGCTGGTAACGAGCAACGACCGGGCGGGGAATGCCACAAGCCCTGGTACCGTCGGCCGTTGGTTCCCAGCAACGCTGGGTGGGGTGCGCGTAACTCACGCCTTGGGCCAAAGGTGTCTCCAGGCGCACATATTCTTCGGTACCCCACGAAGATCTCCTGGCTAGTCTTCGGCGTGCTCGCGGAAAGAGCTCAGGTCATCCCAGGTCCCATACCCACCACCACCGGCGGTTTGAATGGTGATCCCTTCACCGGCTTGGACTTCGAAGCGTGTCATGGATTCACGAGCTTCATCACCGTCAGCGCCGTGGCGAATGACGTGACCTGGTGTGCCATCAGCGCCTCCGGCTAGACCCCATGGTGCGGTGGTCACTCGAGAGGTTCCGGCCACCACTTGGGCTTTGCCCCGAGTGAGTGTCAAATGTCGGATCAGCCCGTCGCCGCCTGCAAACTTTCCGCTACCACCGGTGCCATCAGCGATCTGGTAAGCCTCAACTCGCAGCGGGTATTCGCGTTCAATAACTTCACATGGGGTGTTGCGCGTGTTGGTCATGTGCGTGTGCAAGGCCGAGGCGCCGTCTTGGTCTGGCATCGCCCCTTGACCGCCTCCGTAGGTTTCGACGTAGGAAAAATACTGCCCGGTGGTTTCGTCGAAGCCGCCAATGGTCATGATCGACATGGACCCTGATGAGGCGGCTGGGACGTGTGCGGGAGCGAACTGGTGAAACGCTCCTAACAGGGCATCCACGATACGTTGCGATGTTTGGATATTGCCATTGGCCACCGGTGCGGGAAACACGGCGGCCACGAGGGAGCCCTCGCGAGTTTGCACGGTGATGGGTTCCATCAATCCTGCATTCGACGGCAGAGTTGGATCGGTAAGCAGCTTAATGACGTAGGCAACGCAGCCTTCTGTCACCGCCCACGAACAGTTCACCGACCCGGCGACCTGGTCATCAGTTTGGGTAAAATCCACCGTCAGCTTTTCACCGGCGACCTCCACGGTCACCGTAATTGAAATGGGGTGCTCGCGGTTGCCATCGTGTTCGAGAATATCGGTAAAAGTGCCTTTGCCATCCGGTAGTTGGGCAATCGCGGCTCTAGTCCGGCGAGCGGCATAGTCGACCAGCGCCCGGGTGGACAAGTCAAACCGGGCGCTACCCCATTCTGCTAAGAGTTCGTGGATGCGGCGCTGCCCCAAACGGTTGGCAGCGACTTGGGCCATGATGTCGCCGCGGGTTTTGTCCTGGGTGCGAATGTTCGTCAGCAGTACCGCCAACAGTTCCCGGCGCAACTGTCCTTGGGCGAAAAGTTTGACCGGTGGAATGCGGACGCCTTCTTGGTAGATCTCGGTGGCGTGGGTGGCCATTGACCCCGGGGTCATGCCGCCGACGTCCACGTGGTGGGCCAGATTTGCCACCACTGCGATCAGTTCCTTGTGCCAGAAGACCGGCGTGATGACGCACATGTCTGGAAGGTGAGAGCCACCCAGATAGGGGTTGTTCGTGATCAGGACATCGCCGTCGACAAGATTTTCAGTGCCGTAGGCGGCCAGGGCGTTTTTGATCATGGTTGGCATGAGTCCCAGATGCAATGGGATGTGTTCTGCCTGTGAGATGAGCATCCCGTCCGGTCCGTAGATCCCGGCCGAGCAGTCGCGGCGATCTTTAATGTTCGGCGAGTAGCTGGTTTGGATCAGGGCGGTGCCGACTTCTTCGGCGATCGATTCTAAACGGTTGCGAGCGATCTCTAGTTCTATCGCGTTCAACGGCGTCTGATTCATGATTGCTCCTGGTCTGCTGCCAAACGAATATGCAGAAAATCGTAGGTGTCATTCTGCGCGAGCTGATCGGGACGAATATACGTGGTCGAGTCGAATTGTTCGATGATTGCAGGGCCTTCCACTACGGTGCCATCTCCGAAGGTGGTGCGATCATAGACCTGCACTTCGCGCCAAGCGCCATCAATGTATACGTCGCGGTGGTCTGTGGGTGTGACCTCCGGGCTGAGGGAGGCGACAGATTCTAGGGCGCCGTGTTCCACAGGTTGGGTCACCACGAGGCGGGCCACAACGACTTCCATGACCGCATCGGGATCAGCAAACCCATAGTTTTCCTCGTGGGCGCGATCAAAGATCTGACGCTGAGTGTCCCAGTCGGCATCCCAAGCGACCGTGAGTTCATAGGACTGGCCGATGTAGCGAGCATCGACCAGGAACTCGTAGTGGGTTTCGGCCTCCGGATGATCCAAATCGGCACGAGCCTGGGCTTGCATCTCGTGGTAAGTGACTTCCAAAGCGGCCAATGCGTCTGGAGCGTTGACGTTCACACTGGTCGCATAATCGTAGCGGATCGGTGCATCGAGCATACCCACGGCTGAGGCGATCCCAGGCCGTGGTGGAATAATCACCGAGCGCATGTTGAGCTCCCGAGCGAGATCGGCACCGTGCAATGGACCGGCACCACCAAATGCCATGAGCTCACAGGCCCGAAGGTCCACTCCGCGTTCGACCGAGACTTTGCGAATGCCTCGAGCCATGGTTGCGGTAACGACTTTCAGGATGCCCTCTGCGGTGTCTTCGGCCGACAGGCCAAGCTGTTTGCCCCAGTCGGTCATCGCCGCCCGTGCGGCCGGAACATCTAACGTGAATTCGCCACCGAGGAGTTCGTCGCCAAGCCGACCTAGCACGGCGTGGGCATCTGTCACGGTGAGGTGCTCGCCGCCGCGCTGATAACTTATGGGTCCAGGATCAGCACCGGCGGAATGCGGTCCCACCCGTAATCCACCACCGGAATCTAACCAGGCAATCGAACCGCCGCCGGCACCGATCGTGTGGACATCCACCGACGGCAGCTTCATAGGCAGCCCGGCGATCTCAGAGGACAGTGTCTCATCTGGGATCCCATCGCGGATCAGGGCGATATCGGTTGAGGTGCCACCAATATCAAAGGAGACGACTCGTTTCAGGTTTAAATGTTTCGCCCAGTTCGCGGCACCGACCACTCCCCCGGCCAGTCCCGATAGCACGGTGCGTGCGGGGTGTTCAGCTGCATCGCTCGGGCTGAGCAGTCCGCCCGAGGATTGCATGATGCGCCAGCCGGTTTGCACGCCAGACTCGGTCAGGCCGTGTTCCAGTTGGTGCAGATAATTCGATATTCGCGGCGACACGTAGGCATTAATAGCCGCAGTCGAGGTGCGCTCATATTCGCGCATTTCGGCAGACACATCGGTCGCTGCCACGACTTGTTGCGCGACCCCAGCTGCCTGAATAATCGTAGCTGCTCGGTGTTCGTGTTCGGGATTCACATAGGCATTGAGAAACGAGACGACGATGACATCGAGCTTGAATGTTCGCAGCTGTTCGATGGTGGTACGCAGCGCCGTCTCATCGAGGTCCACGATCACCTGTCCGGTGGCGTCCATACGTTGGTGCGCTTCAACGATGAATTTTCGGTCAATCAGGGGCTCTGGTCGTCGTTGGTGTTGATCGTAGATGGATGGGCGGGCTTGTTGCGCGATTGCCAGTACGTCGCGAAACCCTTTCGTCGTGACCATCCCGACGCGTGCGCCGTCGCGGGTAATGACCGTGTTGGTGGCTACGGTACTGCCGTGTACGAAACGGGTGAGGTCTTCCGGTGCGCCGCCGACACGGTCCAGGGCGCCTTTCAGTCCGGCGATGACCGCCTGTTCCGGTGCCTTTGGAGTGGAGGGCAGCTTCCAGACGTTCATGGTGCCATCGGCTGCGCGCACTGCCACATCGGTGAAGGTGCCGCCGGTGTCGATAGCCATGTGTAAGGATTGTTCGGTTTGACTCATGGGTGCTACATCTCATCTGTGCCGATCGGATCGTTCACAGTCGATCGTAGCCGTTTTGATGAGACCTGTGACACGGTTCCCCTGCGCGTGGTCAGGAGGCTGGCGGAGGGTGGTTAAAACAAAACATCCGCCAACATATGTTGGCGGATGTTTTGAACAGTTCGGGCGAATTAACGCTTCGAGTACTGTGGAGCTTTACGGGCCTTCTTGAGACCGGCCTTCTTGCGCTCAACTGCACGAGCGTCACGAGTCAGGAAACCAGCTTTCTTCAGCGGGCCACGGTTGTTCTCGCGGTCGATTTCGTTGAGTGCACGTGCAACGCCCAGGCGGACAGCACCGGCTTGACCGGATGGGCCACCACCGTGAACGAGAGCGACGACGTCGTATGCGCCGTTGAGCTCGAGTAGACGGAATGGGTCGTTGACTTCCTGCTGGTGCAGTTTGTTCGGGAAGTACGCTTCAAGGTCGCGACCATTGATTTTCCATGTTCCGGTGCCTGGTACCAGGCGAACACGGGCAATGGCGCGCTTGCGACGACCAACGGCCTGACCGGATTGGGTCAGTGCTGGGCGTTCGGTAGCTTCTTCTGTAGCAACTTGGGTGTCAGATTCCGAGGTGTAGCTGGTCAGCTCCTGGTCCTCAGCGATCTCATTGACGTTTTCAGTCATGGGTTCTCCTTGAACTCAGGGCCTACTGGGCGACCTGGTCGATGATGAATTCTTTTGGCTGCTGGGACGCGTGCGGGTGATCGGAACCTTCGTAGACCTTCAGTTTTTTAATAACCTGGTCGGACAGACGGTTCGATGGCAGCATGCCCTTGATGGCTTTTTCAACCGCGCGAACTGGGTTTTTCTCCAGCAGTTCAGCGTAAGTGGTTGAGGTCAGGCCACCTGGGTAACCGGAGTGACGGTAAGCCTTTTTCTTTTCCAGCTTGGCACCGGTCAACGCTACTTTCTCTGCGTTGAGGATGATGACGTAATCACCCATGTCCATGTGCGGTGCAAAAGTGGGCTTGTGCTTGCCGCGCAGCAGCGTTGCCACCTGGCTGGCAAGACGTCCCAGCACCACATCGGTGGCGTCAATGACGTGCCATTGACGATCGACGTCGTCTGGCGTTGGTGTAAACGTACGCACTATGTATTAGCCTTCGTATGTCGGTGTTCGGTCAGTGGAGTCGGATGACCGTGAGAGCCACTAGCTCGACTCCTCTGTTAAGTTGACAGTGCATCTCCGGTACACCAGGTGAGGGCTGGCGTGAAGCCGGGTCCGATCTTCCCGGTGCCGCAACGACCCTAACGACGATGCAACTGCGTCGGGTGCTGCTGCGCTTGCGATCCGGGAGGACACGCACAACAGCTACCCATGTTACTACGGATCACTTACCATCGCAAAACGACTGTGATCAGTCATGCATTACTGTCCCCACCAGCTGTGATGCTGCTGGGTATAGAGTTGGAGTGGTCGGTCTGATGGGCTCCGACCAGAAGGAATGATCGTGGAATTACGTCAACTGGAATATTTCATGGCAGTCGCCGAAGAACTGCACTTCGGCCGGGCCGCAGCGCGCCTCCATATTTCTCAGCCGCCGCTGACCGTACATATCAAGCGGTTGGAAGAAGAGCTGGGTGTTTCACTGTTTGATCGAACCTCTCGGCGCGTCTCACTCACCTCCGAAGGCTCCCGTTTCCAAGATCTTGTCCGACCAATCTTGCAGGACTTGGACGAAGCTGTTGAAGATATTCGGGAGATCAAAGCCGGACGACGGGGTCGGGTGCGGGTCGGCTTCGTGTCTTCGGCCAGTTACGAACTCATTCCGGCAAGCGTCCGAGATATGCGTCTCCAGCATCCGGGCATCCACCTGGACCTGCAGCCCATGGCCACGGGCGAACAGGTTGAGGCCTTGTTAGAAAACCGTTTAGATATCGGTATTATGCGCGATGCTCCCCTACAATCAGGGCTGCAATTTACCACTTTACTGACCGAGCAGCTGGTCGCCGTTCTGCCATCCAACCACGCGCTAGCCTCCCAGGATGAAGTTTCTTCTGAAGACCTGATCCAGTTGCCGTTAGTGCTGTTTCCGTTCCAGTCGATGCCCGGCTACGTTACGAACATTATGGAGATCTTCCATCACCTGGGACGGTCACCGAGAATCGTGCAGCGTGCCGTCAATCAAGAAAACGTCATGGGATTGGTCGCTGCAGGCGTTGGCGCGTCCATTCTGCCGGCGTCGTTCTCGTCTTTTTCATTTCCCGGTGTGGTGACCAAACCAATAGCCTCGCGCCCCACGACCCGGTTAGAACTTGTGACCGACCAACACGAAGTGACTGCCAATGCTGCTGCAGTTGTCACGGTCATTACTGAAGCGGCCCAGCGCATTAGTCGCAAGTCAGCATCCTAGGGTCACGCTTCGCGCGAGTCTGTATGGCGCGTTGGGCAACTTGATCGTCCTCTGGGTACGTGACCCGATCAAGGATCAGACCGTGTGCTGGGGCGATGACCATATTCGAATCCCGCACCGGGTTGGCCAACCGGTTGCGCAGCCAGCCTGGCTCGCGTGCCCCATCTCCTACCCGCAACAGCGCACCCACCAGTGCGCGAACCATGTGATGACAGAAAGCATCGGCGGTGAGATGGATCGTGAACACTGCCTCGTCTTGGTCGATCCGAAATTCTTGCAGTGTCCGAATCGTTGTGGCACCGGGCCGAGGTTTGCAAAACGCTCGGAAATCATGCAGGCCTGTCAATCCGTCGATCTCTTCGACCATGCGATCCACGACCAAAGGTTTACGGTGGTGATACGTAAAGTGTCTGGTGAGTGGATCAGGCTCACCAAGTGCCACAAGGTAACGATAGCGGCGTGAGATGGGCGAGAATCTGGCGTCGAAGCCCTTGGGTGCCACCCGGGCGCTCCTGATGCGGATGGCGCCAGATTCTTTGGCGAGTACGCCATTGAGTTTCGAGACCAAGGCCGCTTCTGCAGGTCGTGAAGGATGATGACCAGGTAGCTGTGCCCACAGTTCAGTGGGGATGTCGAAATGTATTACTTGATTGGCCGCATGCACACCGGCATCCGTTCGCCCCGCGACCGTGGTGGCTACCGGCTGTCGAAAGATGGTGAACAGTCCGTCTTCGATCGTTGCTTGGACGGTCGGTAAGCCGGGTTGTCTAGCCCACCCGTGGAAACCGGTCCCGTCATATGCCAAATCGACCCTGATCCGGTGCATGCTCTGGTTGTGCATACGTGCCAGTGTAGTCGGTGCCGTGACCGTGTTAAAAGTAGAAGCCCCGCACAACAGTGCGAGGCTTCTACGGATTCCGTCACGTGGACTTACTTGTCTTCTTCGTCAGCCTTTTCAGCTGCTTCAGGAGTTTCTTCGGTCTCTTCGGTTTCTACGGCGTCATCAGCTTCAACAGCTTCTGGAGTCTCAACAGTTTCTTCTGCTGGTGCTTCTTCTGCTGCGCTGCCAGCGACCGCTTCTGCTTCAGCTACAACGGCCTGCTTTGGCGAAACTGGTTCCATGACCAGTTCGATGACAGCCATTGGAGCATTGTCGCCGGCACGGTTGCCGATCTTGGTGATGCGGGTGTAACCACCGTCGCGATTTGCCATTGCTGGGCCGATCACGGTGAACAGTTCGTGCACAACGGATTTGTTGGTGCGCGAGTTCCCGGCGATCAGGCCCTGTACCTTGCGACGAGCCGGCAGGTCACCCTGTTTTGCGAAGCTGACCAGGCGCTCAGCATAAGGCTGTAGGCGCTTTGCTTTGGTCAGCGTGGTCTTGATGGACTTATGTTCGAACAGGCTGACCGACAAGTTCGCCAGCATACGACGCTGGTGTGCCGGGCCGCCGCCCAGGCGCGGTCCTTTGGTTGGGGTAGGCATGAATTCTCCTTGTATGATTTCCCGGCACTAGGTCCCGGGAATCAGTGGTTCAAATATGACTTATAGCCCGTACTCGCTTGACTCCTGGGAGTCAAAGGGCGAGTCGAAGCTTCCGGGGCCACCGTCTTTGAGCGACAGACCGAGGCCTTCAAGTTTTTCCTTGACCTCGTCGATGGATTTTGCGCCGAAGTTGCGGATATCCATCAGGTCGGTCTCGGAGCGTGCTACAAGCTCACCAACGGTGTTGATGCCTTCGCGTTTCAGGCAGTTGTATGACCGGACGGTAAGTTCCAGGTCTTCTACTGGCAATGCCAGGTCTGCCGCAACACTGGTATCGACTGGCGATGGGCCGACTTCAATACCTTCAGCTTCAACATTGAGTTCGCGGGCCAGGCCAAATAGTTCAACCAAGGTCGAACCGGCTGAGGCTAGTGCGTCGCGTGGTGCCATGGATGGCTTGGTTTCAACATCGATGGTCAACTTGTCGAAGTCGGTGCGCTGTTCCACGCGGGTAGCGTCGACTTTGAAGGTGACGGTCAATACTGGTGAGTAGATCGAGTCGACCGGGATACGGCCGATCTCTGCATCTGGTGATTTGTTCTGTGCAGCGGTGACATACCCACGGCCACGTTCGATGGTGAGTTCCATATCGAACTTGCCTTTTTCGTTCAGTGTGGCGATGTGCAGATCCGGGTTATGGACCTCGACACCTGCCGGTGGGGTGATATCAGCTGCGGTCACGACACCTGGTCCCTGCTTGCGCAGGTAAGCAACGACTGGTTCATCGTGGTGCGATGAGACCGAAAGCTGCTTGACGTTTAAGATGACTTCCGTGACGTCTTCTTTGACACCCTGGATGGTGGTGAACTCGTGCAGCACCTGATCGATACGAACCGAGGTGACAGCGGCACCTGGGATCGACGACAACAGGGTGCGACGCAGTGAGTTACCAAGGGTGTAGCCGAAGCCCGGTTCCAGTGGTTCGAGGACGAAACGGGACCGGGTTTCCGAAACGGGTTCTTCAGTCAACGTGGGGCGCTGTGCAATGAGCACTGACATTTCCTTTCGGCGCGCGATCCGCCATTTGATGCGCGCAGTTGGGGGAAACGATGGAAATTATTTCTAGATTGATCCACGACCGTTGGTCAACATGGCTGTTGAGCGTTGGTTGTGGTGTGCTCAAAAGCCTTAGACGCGACGGCGTTTGGCCGGGCGTGCACCGTTGTGTGCAACTGGAGTCACGTCCGAAATGGAGCCGACTTCCAGGCCTGCAGCCTGCAGGGAACGGATCGCGGTTTCGCGTCCGGAGCCTGGACCTTTGACGAAGACGTCAACTTTACGCATCCCGTGCTCCTGGGCGCGCTTGGCAGCATGCTCAGCCGCGGTTTGAGCAGCGAACGGGGTCGATTTACGGGAACCTTTGAAACCCATCTCTCCGGCCGAAGCCCAGGAGATGACGGCACCGGTGGTGTCGGTAATCGAAACGATGGTGTTGTTAAAGGTTGATTTAATGTGGGCTTGGCCCTGAGTAATATTCTTCTTGGAGCGACGTCCCTTACGTGGGGCCGCACCGCGTGGCTTTGCCATTGAATGCTCTCCTACAAAAAGCTTAAGTTAGTAAATACTGGGTGGGAGCAGAAGTGACTACTTCTTGCGTCCTGCAACAGTCTTCTTCGGGCCCTTACGGGTACGAGCGTTATTTTTGGTGCGCTGGCCGCGGACTGGCAAACCACGACGGTGGCGCAGCCCCTGGTAGGAACCAATTTCGACTTTGCGACGAATGTCTGCTGCAACTTCACGACGCAGATCACCTTCGACTTGAAGGTTGCCTTCGATGTAGTCACGCAGTTTGACCATTTCGTCATCGGTTAGATCTTTGACGCGAGTACTTGCGTCAACGCCGGTAGCTTCCAGAATCTGGTTCGCGCGGCTGGTGCCAACACCGTAAATGTAGGTGAGAGCGATGACGACACGCTTTTCACGTGGAATATCAACGCCTGCTAGACGTGCCATATGGCCGTTCTCCTGTTCTTTATGACAAAGGTCTTCAACAACACGTCCTTACCCGGGAGGTTCTCCGGCCAAGTGGTGCAATGCGGGATATGAAGAACTCGACACATCCCAGACATTGTCCTTACCTGGCGGGTAAGTCTTCGGCCTTTGTCTTGTCCGAAGGTTGAGCTTGACGCTCTGTGTTGCTGCGGTCCATCGTGGACCTATGTGTAGTGCGCTAGGGGTTTTAGCCCTGGCGCTGTTTGTGGCGTGGGTTAGAGCAGATCACCATGACATTGCCGTGGCGGCGAATAACCTTGCAGTCATCGCAGATCCGCTTCACGCTTGGCTGAACCTTCATTGGGTTCCTCCTTGAGCGTTCCAGAGGTGGATAGTTTTATTTATAGCGGTAGACAATACGGCCTCGTTCGAGGTCGTAGGGGCTAAGCTCGACCACCACACGGTCTTCCGGGAGAATGCGAATATAGTGTTGACGCATTTTTCCAGAAATGGTGGCAAGCACGACGTGGTCGTTATCTAACCGGACCCGGAACATTGCGTTTGGCAATGCTTCAGAGACGGTTCCTTCAACTTCAATGACGCCTTCTTTTTTAGCCATGTCCTCCACAATCTGTTATCTTTTGTCACTGCACTGGTTCGTATCCGAGCCAAGCAATCACAGAAGCATGAGTTTATGCACTGAATTCATTCTTGAAGCTTTTATTCGGGCACGCCGATGAACTTAAAGGCAGAATCAGCCAAGGGTCTATGTTAGCGCATGTTGCCAAGTAATGCCAAACGCTCTTGACAGTGACCTAGTTTTGTGGGATCGGCACCGGGGTGACCCCGTAGCGAGCAAGATTCGCTGCTCCGCCATCTGGGCTCGTGATGACCCAGATCCCTTCCTTATGGCGCGCCACCGAGTGCTCCCACTGGGATGCATAGGAACCATCGAGCGTCACGACGGTCCAATCGTCATCGAGGGTTTTCGTAGCGATATCCCCGCGGACGAGCATCGGTTCGATTGCCAGCACCATACCGGCTTTGATTCGCGGCCCGCGCATGCCCGAGCGGTAGTTGAAAACATCTGGTGCCTGGTGCATGGCAGAGCCAATGCCGTGACCTACATAGTCTTCCAGAATGCCAAGTGGCTCTCCGGGTTGAGCTCGAACGTAGTCTTCGATCGCGTTGCCGATTTCACCAACGTGTTTGGCTTTGGCAAAGGCAGCGATACCTGCCCACATGGCTTCTTCGGTAATCGTTGAGAGGCGGACGTTGGCAGGATCTGGGGTGCCAACAAGCACCGTTCGAGCAGAATCAGAATGCCAACCGTCGACAACAGCACCGGCATCGATGGAGATGATGTCACCATTTTGTAGAACCCGCTCCCCCGGGATGCCGTGGACGACTTCCTCATTGACCGATGCACAGATGGTGGCTGGGAAGCCGTGATACCCCAGGAAATTGGAGGTTGCACCATGGTCTGCGAGCACGGTACGAAAAACCTGGTCGAGGTGGGCGGTGGTGATTCCGGGTTGTGCTGCTGCGACGACCGCGTCGAGTCCTTGGTGCAAGATAAGGCCGGCCTTATGCATAGTGGCCAGCTGCTTATTGGTTTTGAGTTCTATTTGTCGTGACATTCCTGATGCTGTTCTCTGTGGGTTCGGACAGGTCGTGACCTTGCGGTAGGCGCGGCTGAATATTCACCCAGCGTAGTGGGTTGCGTTAACGGTTGCCAATCCGTCCCGCACGTATTGTTGGGCAACGAAAAACCGACCCGATATCGGGTCGGTTTTCCAACACGCTTTATGGATTACTCACCAGAGCGAGGCTTGATCACCGGGAGGGTGCCGGTGCGAGCACGGATATTGTAGATGGTTTGTAGGAGACGCTCGGTGATGTCGTCGATGGCTCCGGTACCGTCAACCCGACCAACAATGCCCTGGTTGACATAGCCTTCGATCAGATCCGCGGTTTCCTGGTGGTAGAGGTCTAGGCGGTGCTGGATGACCTCAGCGGTGTCATCGGAACGGCCCTCTGTTTCAGCGCGCGCTAGTAGGCGTTCGATGATCTCCTCATCTGGTACTTCGAGGACGAGGACAGCCGTGAGGACCTCACCTTTGTCTTCCAGGATTTTGTTGAGCGCTTCTACCTGGCCTTGGGTGCGTGGATATCCGTCAAGGAGAAACCCGTTGGCAACATCTTTATGGTTGAGGCGGTCTGCGACCATCCGGTTGGTGACGTCATCGGGCACGAAGTCGCCAGCGTCGATGTAGGTCTTGGCTTCTTTGCCAAGTTCCGTCACTTCTTTGACGTTATAACGGAAGATATCTCCGGTTGAGATGGCGGGGATGGCCATTTTGTCTGCAATACGTACCGCTTGGGTGCCTTTGCCTGACCCTGGAGGGCCCATGATGAGCAAACGTGTCATAGATTGTCCTGTCCTTGTTCTTTGGGTCTCGTGTGGTTGTCTTCCAGCCTAGCGGAGCAAGCCTTCGTAATGGCGTTGTTCCATTTGTGCGTCGATTTGTTTGATCGTGGTCAAAGCTACACCAACCATAATCAGAATCGAGACGCCTCCAAATGGGAAGTTTTGGTCCGCACCGATCAGCACGAATGCTATCAGCGGGATCATCGCGATTACGCCGAGGTAGATCGCGCCGACGAAGGTCACTCGCGAGATCACGTATTCCAGGTACTGCACGGTGGGCCGTCCTGCACGGACACCCGGGATGAAGCCGCCTTGGCGTTTCATATTATCCGAAACGTCTTGCGGGTTAAAGGTAATGGTCACGTAGAAATACGTGAAGAAGATCGTCATCAGGAAGAAAATCGCCATGTATAGCGGGTGTGACCCGGTGCCGAAGTACTGCTGCAGCCAAACGATCCAGCCGGCCGGTTCACTACCGTCGGTGGGCATATTGAACTGGATGAGAATCTGCGGCAGCATCAAGATCGATGACGCGAAGATCACCGGAATCACACCGGCCATATTGACTTTGATCGGGATGTAGGTCGTAGTGGAACCCACGGAGCGGCGACCGATCTGGCGGCGAGCGTATTGCACAGGGATACGGCGCTGGGTGTCTTCGACGAACACAATGAACATCATGGTGGCGATGCCAACGACCATGACCAGTGCGAAGACTCGCCAGCTCTGGGTTTGCCAGATGGCAGCCAGGCCTGCTGGGAATCCGGCAGCGATCGACACGAAGATCATCAGTGACATGCCGTTTCCGACGCCGCGTTCGGTGATCTGTTCACCCATCCACATGATGACGATGGCACCCATGGCTAAGGTCAGAACCAATAGCAGGGTCGCCCAAATGCCGTCGTCATTGAGCAGCGAGACGTTACAGTTCAATAGGGCGCCCGAGCGTGCCAGGGTGGCGATTGTGGTCGCGTTCAGCAGTGCCAGGCCCACGGTCAGGTAGCGCGTGTACTGAGTCAGGCGCGCTTGACCTTCGGCACCTTCTTTCTGAAGTCGCTCAAAAGCAGGGATGACCACGCGCAGCAGCTGGGTGATGATCGACGCGGTGATGTAGGGCATAATGCCCAGTGCGAAAATAGAAACCTGCAGTAGCGCACCGCCGGAGAACATGTTGACAAAGGAGTAGAGCCCACCGGTGGTATCACCTTGGGCCAAACACATTTGCACGTTGCCGTAGTCGACACTTGGTGCGGGGATGAAGACGCCGACCCGGTAGATGGCGATGACAGCCAACGTAAACAGGATCTTAGTTCGCAGATCTGGGGTTTTGAACACCCTGGCTATCGTGCTGAACAAGTGTCCTCCTGACAGTAGTGCGAGACTGCACTTTGGTAGATACGACAGAACGTCGGATCTTTCGTACACGGTGGTGCCAAGAAAAGGCACGGTTTGCATTCTAACGTTAAAACCAACGGCCCTCGACCTGTGACGTGTCACGTCAATGATCGAGGGCCGTCTAACAGCTCACGCTGTTCTCAGTCAGAACAGGGTTATGCAGTAGTGGTTGAGCCTCCGGCTTCAGCAATCTTGTCGACAGCTGATTTGGAGAATGCATCGGCGGTCACATTGACTGCGACACCGATGTCACCCGAGCCGAGAACTTTGACCGGCTGGTTCTTACGAACGAGCCCCTTGGCCACGAGGTCAGCAACGGTGACGTCGCCGCCTTCTGGGAAGGATTCGGTCAGTTTGTCGAGGTTGACAACCTGGTAGTTGATTTTGGCAGGGTTTTTGAAACCGCGCAGTTTTGGAAGGCGCATGTACAGCGGAAGCTGTCCACCTTCGAAACCTGCTGGTACCTTGTTGCGAGCACGGGTGCCCTTGGTACCGCGGGTTGCGGTTTTACCGCCCTTGCCACCTTCACCACGACCGTAACGCAGTTTGCGTTTGTTCGAGCCTTTTGCTGGACGCAGGTCGTGAAGTTTGATCGCTTCTTGTTGTTCTTCAGCCATTAGTCGACCTCCTCGACCTTTACCAGGTGAGACACAGCGTTAACCATGCCCACCGTGGCGGCGTCGGCGTTGCGAGTAACGGACTTGCCGATACCACGCAGCCCGAGCGACCGCAGCGTTTCAACGTGTTTTGGCTTGCGTCCGATAACCGAGCGTACCTGCGTGATGGTCAGGGTTGCGTCGGATGGCACAAGGTTCTTCGGGGTTGATTCGAAGTTTGCCACGCTTATGCACCTGCCTTTTCTTCTGCACGCTTGGCACGGGCTTCTTCGATCGTGCGCAGCATTGCTCGTGGAGCAACTTCGTCAACAGACAGACCACGGCGCGCTGCGACCTCTTCAGGGCCTTCCAGCTGACGCAGTGCTTCTACGGTTGCGCGAACGATGTTGATGGCATTCGCCGAGCCCATGGACTTAGACAGCACGTCGGTAATACCGGCTGCTTCAAGTACCGCACGGACTGGACCACCGGCGATAACACCGGTACCCGGGGAGGCAGGACGCAGCAGGACAACGCCTGCGGCATCTTCACCCTGGGACAGGTGTGGGATGGTCGTACCGACGCGTGGGACGCGGAAGAAGTTCTTCTTGGCTTCTTCGACGCCTTTGGCGATTGCGGCTGGGACTTCTTTGGCTTTTCCGTAGCCGACACCGACCATGCCGTCGCCGTCGCCGACGACTACCAGTGCGGTGAAGGCGAACCGGCGTCCACCCTTGACGACTTTGGCAACACGGTTGATGGCAACGACGCGTTCTAGGAACTGGTCTTTGTTGTCATCGCGACCGCCACGGCGTCCGCCACGGTCTGAGCGTTCGCCACGTTCAGAGCGTTGGCCACGACGTGCGCCACGACCACCGCGTTGTTCGGTGTGCTGGCTGTCGGAGCCCTGCGAGGTTTCCGATACAGCCTCTTGAGTTGTTTCGGTCACCTGTGTGTCCTTTTCGTTGTTTGCTTCGGTCACAGCTTCAGTCCACCTTCCCGTGCACCGTCAGCGACGGCTGCGATACGTCCGTGGTATTTGTGACCGGCGCGGTCGAATACGACTGCGGTCACCCCGGCGTCTTCAGCGCGCTGTGCAATGAGTTCGCCTACTTTGCGAGCTTTTTGGGTTTTCTCAGCGTCGAGTGCACGAAGATCGGCTTCCATGGTGGAAGCAGATACCAGCGTGACACCGGCTTCGTCGTCGATAACCTGTGCAAAGATGTGGCGTGCTGAACGGTTGACAACAAGACGTGGGCGTGCGGCTGTTCCGTGGATCCGTTTGCGTACGCGTGCGTGACGGCGACGGCGGGCAGCGTTTTTGCCTTTGCCTTTGATACTGACAGTTGACATTACTTACCTGCCTTTCCGGCCTTGCGGCGAATGATTTCACCCTCGTAGCGAATACCTTTGGCCTTATAAGGTTCGGTAACGCGCAGTTTACGGATGTTGGCGGCAGTTTCGCCGACAAGTTGTTTATCGATACCTGACACGGTGATCGTGTTGCCTTCGATGACAAAGTCGATACCTGCTGGGGCATCAACCTCGACGGGGTGGGAGAAACCCAGCTGCAGTTCGAGACCGCTGCCTTTGGCAACCACGCGGTAACCGGTACCGTGAAGTTCCAATTTCTTGGAGTAGCCTTCGGTGACGCCGACGATCATGTTGTTGATCAGGGTACGAGTCAGGCCGTGGAGCGAACGAGATTCGCGTTCTTCATCCGGACGGGTGACGGTGATGACGTTTTCTTCGAGTTTGGCTTCAATCGGGCCGTCGATGCTCATGCCCAGCTCACCTTTTGGTCCTTTGACAGACACATCGGAGCCGTTGATGGCAACGTCGACGCCGGAAGGTACGGTGATCGGAAGCTTTCCAATACGTGACATTGATTCCCTTCCTTTCCGTTACCAGACGTAGGCGAGGACTTCCCCACCCACACCTTTCGAAGCTGCTTGACGGTCGGTCAGCAGACCAGATGAAGTCGATAAGATCGCAATGCCGAGTCCACCCAGCACATGTGGCAGGTTGTTGGACTTGGCGTAGACGCGCAAACCTGGTTTCGAGATGCGGCGCAGTCCTGCGATAGAACGCTGACGCTGTGGACCAAACTTCAGGTCCAGGACGAGGTCTTTGCCTACGCGTGCGTCAACTTCGTTGTAGTCGGCGATGTAGCCTTCGTTTTTTAAGATTTCGGCGACGCCGCGCTTCAATTTTGAAGACGGCATAGACACGGAGTCGTGATGCGCCGAGTTAGCGTTGCGCAGACGTGTCAACATGTCTGCGACGGGGTCGGTCATACTCATATATGGCTTTAGCCTTTTCTCGTTGTGGTTTCCTGACCCGGTACACCGGGCCAAGACCTATAACGTAGTTGGATTACTGGTCTGCCTTGAACGGGAAGCCCAGCGCACGCAACAGTGCACGGCCTTCGTCGTCGGTTTTGGCGGTGGTTACGAGGGTGATATCCATACCGCGTACACGGTCGATCTTGTCCTGATCGATTTCGTGGAACACGGACTGTTCGGACAGACCGAAGGTGTAGTTGCCGTTGCCGTCAAACTGGCGTGGGCTCAAACCGCGGAAGTCACGGATACGTGGCAGTGCGAGGGTGACCAGACGATCCAGGAATTCCCACATGCGATCGCCGCGCATGGTCACGTGTGTACCGATAGGCATGCCTTCGCGGAGTTTGAACTGTGCGATGGATTTCTTCGCGCGAGTTACCTGTGGTTTCTGACCGGTGATCGCGGTGAGGTCTTCAATGGCACCGTTGATGACTTTGGAGTCACGTGCGGCTTCACCGACACCCATGTTGACCACGATCTTTTCTAGACCTGGTACCTGCATGACGTTTTCATAGTTGAACTCGTTTTGGAGTTCTGCTTTGATTTCGTCACGGTATTTGGCTTTGAGCCGCGGGGTGACCTTGGAGGCTGCGTTTTCAGATACCTGTGTCATTACAGCTCCTTTCCAGAGGCCTTGGCGTAACGGACCTTGACGGTCTTGGTTTCGCCGTCTTCTTCGACTTCTTCAAAACGGTAACCAACGCGGGTTGGCTTTTCGGTTTCCGGGTCGACAACTGCAACCTTGGAGATGTGTAGCAGAGCTTCTTCTTCTACACGTCCGCCTTCGGTTGCACCGTCTGGTCCCTGACCGGCACGTACGTGCTTGGTTACCCGGTTGACACCTTCAACGAGGACTTTGTCTTCTTTCGGTAGAACACGCAGGACTTTGCCCTGTTTGCCGCGGTCTTTACCTGACAGAACCTGTACGAGGTCGTCTTTTTTGATCTTCGCCATAGGTTAGATCACCTCCGGTGCCAGCGATACGATACGCATGAATTGGTTATCACGTAGCTCACGGGCAACTGGGCCGAAGATACGAGTACCGCGTGGTTCGTTATCCTGACGAAGGATGACGGCTGCGTTTTCGTCGAACTTAATGTACGAGCCATCAGTGCGACGTACCGATTTCTTGGTACGTACGACAACTGCTTTGACGACGTCGCCCTTTTTGACGGCACCGCCTGGGATGGCATCTTTGACGGTAGCGACGATGACGTCGCCGATGGATGCATAGCGGCGTCCAGAGCCACCTAGAACACGGATGGTGAGAATTTCTTTCGCACCGGTGTTGTCGGCAACTTTGAGCCGCGATTCTTGTTGAATCACTTGCTTACTCCTGCATGTCTCGCTGGTTCTCAGCCCTCGGTTGGGTCGAGCCTTGCGGAACGGTCATGGAAATATTCTTGCTGTGCTTACCCCCAGCTAGGTGAGACGTATGTGATCAGATTGCGCACAGAGGCAAACTGATCTCACAGTGCTTTTGAGCCAGGGCCGAGGCACGTTGGTGCAAGATGTTGTGCTTACTTTCCGTCAGATACCCGGTGGATGGCCGAGCTATGAAAAGGGGCACAGCTACATTATGCTACCGCACGGTTGGTGTATTTGGAAAATCGTTGTTCACCATTATCGAAGCACAAGGTGCGGTGGCGGTGTTAAAGCACTGCATCCGCACCAGATATTTCTGATGCGGATGCAGTTGTTATTTGTTGTCGTAGTGCTAGCGCTTACTTGGCGCGCTCTACGATGTCGACCAGGCGCCAGTGCTTCCCTTTGGAAAGCGGGCGGGTCTCGGCCAGGCGAACGATGTCGCCGATACCGGCGGTGTTTTCTTCGTCATGGGCTTTGACGCGCTTGGAGCGACGCATGATTTTGCCGTACAGAGCGTGCTGTTTGAAGTATTCGATCTCGACGACGATGGTTTTTTCCATCTTGTCGGACACGACTACTCCACGAACATTTTTGCGGTAGTTACGCTCTGGTGCGGCTGCGGTGTCAACAGACTCAGTCACTGTGATTCCTCCTCAGCCTACTTGCGGCTTTTCTTTTTGTCTTTGATGTCTTCGTCGCTGGCTTCGACTTCTTCGCGGATACCGAGTTCGCGTTCGCGCAGCACGGTCATAATGCGTGCAATGTCGCGTTTGACGACCTTGATACGACCGGCGTTTTCGATCTGGCCGGTTGCCGCTTGGAAGCGCAGGTTGAATAACTCGGCTTTTGCTTTGTCGAGTTCTTCACGCAGGCGTGCGTTGTCGAAACCATCGAGTGCTTCAGTTGTTAGTTCAGGTGAACCCAATGCCATGGTTATTCACCACCCTCTCGGCGTACGATGCGAGCTTTGACTGGCAGCTTGTGGGCTGCTAGACGTAGAGCTTCGCGTGCGACCTCTTCACTGACACCAGACAGTTCGAACATGACACGTCCGGGTTTGATGTTGGCTACCCAGAATTCTGGTGAGCCTTTACCCGAACCCATGCGGACTTCGGCTGGTTTCTTGGTCAGTGGACGGTCTGGGAAAATGTTGATCCACACGTGACCACCACGCTTGATGTAACGAGTCATCGCGATACGAGCTGCCTCGATCTGACGGTTGGTTACATAGGCGCGAGTGGTTGCTTGCAGACCCCATTCACCGAAGGCTACTTCGGTGCCGCCTTTGGCCATACCTTTACGGCCAGGACGGTGCTGTTTACGGAATTTTACGCGACGTGGGATAAGCATTACGCGTTGCCTCCTTGAGCGCCAGCGCGGGCACCCTGTGGGGCGCCACCACGGCGACGGCGTGCACCACCACCGCGACCACCGCGGCCACCACGGCCTGATGGTGCGGCTGCTTCTTGTGCGGCCAGTTCTTTATCGGTCAGGTCGCCCTTGTAGACCCATACTTTGACGCCAATACGTCCGTAAGTGGTCTTGGCTTCGAACTGACCGAAATCGATGTTGGCGCGCAGGGTGTGCAGCGGAACACGGCCTTCGCGGTAGAACTCGGTACGGCCCATGTCGGCGCCGCCCAGACGACCGGATACCTGAATACGGATACCCTCAGCGCCTGCGCGCATGGCCGACTGGATGGAGCGACGCATTGCACGGCGGAATGCCACACGTGCGGTGAGCTGTTCGGCGACACCTTGTGCTACGAGCTGTGCATCGGTTTCTGGTTTCTTGACTTCTAGGATGTTGAGCTGAATCTGCTTGCCAGTGAGCTTTTCCAGTTCACGGCGAATGCGATCAGCTTCCGCACCACGGCGACCGATGACAATACCCGGGCGAGCGGTGTGCACGTCTACACGGACACGGTCGCGGGTACGTTCGATCTCAACTTTGGAAATACCTGCACGTTCCATGCCATCCTGCAGCAGGCTGCGGATCTGCACGTCTTCTTTGACGAAGTCCTTGTAGCGCTGGCCTTCGACGTTCGAGTCAGCGAACCAGCGGGATACGTGATCTTTGGTAATGCCGAGGCGGAATCCGTGTGGGTGAATCTTCTGACCCATTTAGTTGGTCCCACCTTTCTGATCTTCATCGGTCGCAACAATCATGGTGACATGACTGGTGCGTTTTTTGATTTCGAAGGCACGGCCCTGAGCGCGCGGCTGGTAGCGCTTCATGGTTGGGCCTTCGTCAACGAAGGCTTCACTGACAAACAGCTCTTCTTCGTTGAAGGCCAGGCCTTCGCGGTCTGCTTTTTCCCGTGCATTTGATACTGCAGAGGCGAGTACCTTGTACACCGGATCAGCTGCGCCCTGCTGGGCGAACTTCAAAATGGCCAGGGCTTCATTCGCTTGCTTACCACGAACAAGGTCGACGACGCGCCGGGCCTTCATTGGCGTAACACGCAAATAGCGTGCAATTGCCTTGGCTTCCATTGCTTAATCCTCTCTAAGATCAGCCACCGCTACTAGCGGCGGCCTTTCTGGTCGTCCTTGGAGTGGCCGCGGAAGGTACGCGTAGGCGCGAATTCTCCCAGTTTGTGTCCGACCATGGATTCGGTAACGAACACCGGCACGTGTTTGCGACCATCATGGACTGCAATGGTGTGACCCAGCATGTCCGGGATGATCATCGAACGACGTGACCAAGTGCGGATAACGTTTTTAGTGCCCTTTTCGTTCTCAGCAAGAACCTTGAGGTACAAGTGCTGATCTACGTAGGGGCCCTTCTTCAGGCTGCGTGGCATAAAGAGATCAGCTCCTATCGATTCTTCTTGCTTTTCGGACGACGACGCACAATGTACTGGTCGCTGGCCTTGTTCGGACGGCGTGTACGGCCTTCCTTCTTACCATTCGGGTTTGAAGGGTGACGACCACCGGAGGTCTTACCTTCACCACCACCGTGTGGGTGATCCACAGGGTTCATAGCGGCACCGCGGGTCTGCGGACGAACGCCTTTCCAGCGCATACGTCCGGCTTTACCCCAGGAAATGTTGATCTGCTCGGCGTTGCCGACTTCACCAACGGTGGCGCGGCAGCGGATGTCAACGTTGCGGATCTCGCCCGATGGCAGGCGCAGTTGTGCGTATTTGCCTTCGCGAGCAACCAACTGGATGGATGCACCAGCGGAACGTGCCATTTTCGCACCGCCACCTGGACGCAGCTCCACAGCGTGGATCACGGTACCCAGTGGGATGTTGCGAAGTGGCAGGTTGTTGCCAGGTTTGATGTCGGCATTTGGGCCAGACTCCACCATGTCGCCCTGCTTTAGACGAGCTGGGGCGAGGATGTAGCGCTTAGCTCCATCGACGTAGTGCAACAGTGCAATGTTGGCGGTACGGTTCGGGTCGTACTCGATGTGAGCGACCTTGGCCGGTACGCCATCTTTATCGTGACGGCGGAAGTCGATCAGACGGTACTGGCGCTTGTGTCCACCACCACGGTGACGTGATGTAATGCGTCCGAGGTTGTTACGGCCACCGGTTTTCGACAGTGGGCGCAGCAACGACTTTTCCGGCGCATTTCGGGTGATTTCTGTGAACTCGGATACCGACGAGCCGCGCTGGCCCGGGGTAACCGGTCTGTAATTACGAATTGCCATAGATATATTCCTCGATCAAGTGGTCTCCGACCTAGAGGGCCGGACCTCCGAAGATGTCGATGGAACCTTCCTTCAGCGTGACAACCGCGCGCTTGGTAGCTTTGCGAGTGCCGTAGCCGAAACGGGTACGCTGACGCTTACCCTCACGGTTCATGGTGTTGACTGAAGCCACCTTGACATCGAAAATCGTTTCGATAGCCAGTTTGATTTCAGATTTATTTGAGCGCGGGTCCACGAGGAAGGTGTAACGACCTTCGTCCATGTCCGCGTAGCTCTTTTCGCTCACGACGGGAGCAAAGATCACGTCGCGGGGATTCTTCTCGATGTTAGTTGACATGTGGTCTCCTCCTACTTGGCGCTTGCAGCGGCCACGAAGGCGTCGTATGCAGGCTTGGTAAAGACCACGTCGTCAGCTTTCAATACGTCATACGTATTGAGCTGATCAGCATACAGCGTGTGAACATGCTGCAGGTTACGAGTTGACAGTGCAGCGACGTCGTCGGCGCGGTCGATCACGACCAGGAAGTTACGACGTTCGTTCGATACTTCTGCCAGCGCGGTTTTTGCAGCTTTCGTCGACGGGGTGTCCTGATCAATCAGGGTCTCGACAACGTGGATGCGTCCGTTGCGGGCACGGTCAGACAGTGCCTGGCGCAGGGCTGCTGCAATCATTTTCTTTGGGGTGCGCTGGGAGTAGTTGCGTGATTGTGGACCGTGAGCGATACCGCCACCGGTCATCTGTGGTTCACGAATCGAGCCCTGGCGTGCGCGGCCGGTACCTTTTTGACGAAACGGTTTGCGTCCACCGCCGGATACTTCAGCGCGAGTCTTCGTCGCGTGAGTTCCTTGACGTGCGGCCGCAAGTTGTGCGTTGACAACTTGGTGCATGAGAGCAACGTTTGCCTCAACGTCAAAGAGTTCAGCTGGTAGATCCACCGATACTTTGTTGACAGCCATTGAACTAGGCTCCCTTCACTGCATCGCGAACCAGAACAACGCGACCGCGTGGGCCAGGTACTGCACCTTTGATGAGCAGCAGGTTGTTTTCTGCATCGATACCGTGCAGAGTCAGGTTCTGAGTGGTTGTTTTGACGTTACCCATGCGGCCTGGAAGCTTCTTGCCTTTGAACACACGACCTGGGGTAGCAGCGCCACCGACCGAGCCTGGTTTACGGTGGTTCTTTTTCGCACCGTGGGAAGCAAATGAGCCACCAAAGTTGTGGCGCTTCATGGCACCGGCGAAGCCTTTACCCTTGGAGTTCGCAGTGACATCAACTTTTTGTCCTGCTTCGAACAGTTCAACGGTCAGGTCCTGGCCGAGTTCGTAGTTGGCTACGTCAGCGGTACGGATTTCGACGACGTGACGACGCGGTGTTACACCGGCTTTGTCGAAGTGTCCGACCAATGGTTTGGAGACCTTACGGGGATCGATTGCCCCGTATGCAATTTGGACAGCAGAGTAGCCATCAACTTCTTCGTTGCGAAGTTGGGTGACTACGTTAGGCTCAGCCTGAACCACAGTAACGGGAATGAGGTTGTTGTTCTCGTCCCATACCTGGGTCATGCCGAGCTTCGTGCCCAACAGTCCCTTGATATTCTTCTGGGATGTGGTCATAGTTCTCTCAGCACCTCCCTAGCTTAGAGTTTGATTTCAATGTTGACGTCCGCTGGCAGATCAAGACGCATCAGCGAGTCAACAGCCTTAGGAGTCGGGTCTACGATGTCGATAAGACGTTTGTGAGTACGCATTTCAAAGTGCTCACGGCTGTCTTTGTATTTGTGCGGAGAACGGATCACGGCGAACACATTCTTCTCGGTAGGTAGTGGAACCGGGCCAACTACCTGTGCGCCTGCGCGTGTGACCGTGTCAACGATCTTCCGCGCTGAAGTGTCGATCACTTCGTGATCATACGACTTCAGCCGGATGCGGATTTTTTGTCCCGCCATGGCGTCTGCCTCATTTCCGTACTAGTTGAGTACCTGTCCCTGTGTACATGCGCCGCAGCCGAAGCTGGCGCATGTGTTATTTTCGCTCACATAACCGAATCCGTCATACGGGTTCCTCGACTATGTGAGATCATCAAGTTTTTTTTACTCGCCAGACTGCGCTTTAGGAACAATCTGGGAATTTGATGTGCGCTCTTGTGTAGGTGTCATTAGGTCGAAAATCCGTCCTAAGGGCACAGTTGTTTTGAGCAACCTGTCTATTATGACAGAAAAGCAGCCGCAATGCGAATCGAACGGTTGGCAATGCTTGACTACTTCAATACCGATCTCGTATCTCGTATCTCGTTTATCGTAGCAAGCTTTGCTTGCCGGTGCCGCTTAATCGCAGGTGCGAAGGCAATTAGAAACACAAAACCCCCGCCCAAGGCGGGGGTTTCATGTGCACCTAGCGGATCGCTAGGGTTGCAAAGGTAAGTTGAACTTACGCAATGATCTTGGTTACACGACCGGAACCAACGGTACGTCCACCTTCACGGATAGCAAAGCCGAGGCCTTCTTCCATAGCGATAGGCTGGATCAGTTCGACGGTCATTTCGGTGGTGTCACCTGGCATGACCATTTCGGTACCTTCTGGCAGGGTGATGACACCGGTTACGTCAGTGGTACGGAAGTAGAACTGTGGACGGTAGTTCGAGTAGAACGGGTTGTGACGGCCACCTTCGTCCTTGGACAGAATGTAGACGTTGGCCTCGAACTGGGTGTGCGGGGTGATCGAACCAGGTGCAACAACAACCTGACCACGTTCGACGTCTTCACGACGCAGACCGCGCAGCAGCAGACCACAGTTTTCGCCTGCCCATGCTTCGTCGAGCTGTTTGTGGAACATCTCGATCCCGGTGACGGTGGTCTTCTGGGATTCACGGATACCAACGATTTCAACTTCGGAGTTGATTGCCAGGGTACCGCGCTCCGCACGACCGGTTACAACAGTACCGCGACCGGTAATGGTGAAGACGTCTTCAATCGGCATCAGGAATGGCTTGTCGCGGTCACGAACTGGTTCTGGGATGTATTCATCCACAGCGTCCATGAGGTCCTCAACAGCTTTGACCCATTTCTCTTCGCCTTCGATAGCTTTCAGAGCGGAGACGCGGATAACTGGAGCGTTGTCGCCGTCGAAGTCCTGGGAGGACAGCAGTTCGCGAACTTCCATTTCAACCAGTTCCAGCAGGTCTTCGTCGTCGACCATGTCGGATTTGTTGAGTGCAACCAGCAGGGTTGGAACGCCAACCTGCTTGGCCAGCAGAACGTGTTCACGGGTCTGAGCCATTGGGCCGTCAGTAGCAGCAACAACGAGGATTGCGCCGTCCATCTGAGCAGCACCGGTAATCATGTTCTTGATGTAGTCGGCGTGGCCTGGGGCGTCGACGTGTGCGTAGTGACGCTTTTCGGTTTCGTACTCAACGTGGGAAACGTTGATAGTAATACCGCGCTGGCGCTCTTCAGGAGCACCATCGATATCGGCGTAGTCGCGCTGTTCGTTGTATTCCGGGTACTTATCGGCGAGTACCTTGGAGATCGCAGCGGTGAGGGTGGTTTTACCGTGGTCAACGTGACCGATGGTACCGATGTTAATGTGCGGCTTTGTCCGCTCGAACTTTGCCTTCGACACAGATTCCTCCTAGAACTGTTCGACTGGAGAAGGACATGCAGCCGCTTGTGGCGGTCTGACTTTGGTCCAGTCTACGTCAGATGTTGTTATTACTAGTTTCCCCGGTGGTTAGGACCGGTCCGTCGATTGCTAAACAACCTCGGCCGCCTGCGCGGACCGGACCCTAGTCCTGTACCAAACGTTGTGTTCGGGGCGACACACCGTCTGGCTGGTGGTGGGCTTGGCGGGCCAAACCCACCACCAAAAATCTAGCCAGCTAATAAGTCTAAATTATTGGCCGGAGTGTTTCTGAATAATTTCTTCAGAAACAGCAGATGGTACTTCACCGTATGAATCGAAGGTCATGGTGTAGACGGCGCGACCCTGAGTACGGGAACGCAGGTCACCGATGTAACCAAACATTTCGGACAGTGGGACTTTCGCCTTAACGACTTTGACACCTGCTGCATCGTCCATCGATTCGATGGTACCGCGGCGGGAGTTCAGGTCACCAATGACATCGCCCATGTACTCTTCTGGGGTACGCACTTCAACGGACATAATCGGTTCAAGCAGAACCGGTTTTGCGCGTTTGATACCTTCTTTGAAGACCTGGGAGCCGGCAAGTTTGAACGCCATTTCCGAGGAGTCGACGTCGTGGTATGCGCCGTCTTCCAGAGTAGCTTTGACGCCAACCATTGGGTAGCCAGCCAAGACACCAAACTGCATGGCTTCCTGGATGCCCTGGTCGACCGACGGGATGTATTCACGAGGAATACGTCCACCGGTGACGGCGTTTTTGAATTCGTAAATTTCGCCATCTTCGGTATCCAGTGGTTCGAAGGTCACAACGACCTTCGCGAACTGACCGGACCCACCGGTTTGTTTCTTGTGGGTGAAGTCGACGGACTCGACCTTCTGGCGAATGGTCTCGCGGTAGGAAACCTGTGGCTTACCCACGGTAGCTTCAACCTTGAATTCGCGCTTCATGCGGTCGACCAGCACGTCGAGGTGCAGTTCGCCCATGCCGCCGATTTCGGTCTGGCCGGTTTCTTCGTTTTGAGACACGGTGAAGGTTGGGTCTTCTGCCGACAGGCGCTGAATAGCGGTCGACAGCTTTTCCTGGTCACCCTTGGAGTTTGGCTCGATTGCAACCGAGATCACTGGTTCTGGGAATTCCATGGATTCCAGGATGATCGGAGCTTCTTTAGCCGACAGGCTGTCACCGGTCGTGGTGTCTTTGAGACCCACAACAGCGTAGATGTGACCCGCCTGTGCTTCATCAACAGGGTTTTCCTTGTTGGCGTGCATCTGGAACAGACGGGAGACACGTTCCTGTTTGCCCTTGGTCGCGTTCAGGACGGTATCGCCGGCCGAGATTTTACCCGAGTACACACGGATATAGGTCAGGGTACCGAAGAAGGGGTGAGCCGCGATCTTGAATGCAAGCGCAGAGAATGGTTCCTGCAGGCTTGGCTTGCGGGTCAGTTCTTCTTCTGGGTCCTTCATGGAAGTACCGGTCACAGACTCGACATCCAATGGGGAGGGCAGGTAGTCAATGACAGCGTCAATGATTGGCTGGACACCGCGGTTTTTGAAAGCAGAGCCACAGAAGACCGGGTAGGCTTCGTCAGCGATTGTCAGCGCGCGAACGCCTGCCTTGATTTCTTCGTTGGTGAGCTCTTCGCCGTCCAGGTACTTCATCATCAGTTCTTCCGATGATTCGGCAATGGACTCAACCAGCTCGTTGCGGTACTCTTCAGCGCGTTCTTGGAGTTCTGCAGGAATGTCCTGAATTTCGTAGCTAGCACCAAGGGCAGTGTCACCTTTGGCATCTTCTGGCCACACGAAAGCTTTCATGGTGACGAGGTCTACGACACCGATGAAGTCGCTTTCAGCGCCAATTGGCAGCTGCATAACCAGCGGCTTGGCACCCAGGCGAGACTTGATGGTTTCGACGGTGTTGTAGAAATCTGCACCGAGCTTATCCATCTTGTTGACGAAGCAAATACGAGGTACACCGTATTTGTCAGCTTGACGCCATACGGTCTCGGACTGTGGTTCTACGCCTTCTTTAGCGTCGAATACAGCAACTGCACCGTCGAGGACACGCAGGGAGCGTTCTACTTCAACAGTGAAGTCAACGTGACCTGGGGTGTCGATGACGTTAATCTGATTACCGTGCCAGAAGCTGGTAACAGCAGCGGAGGTAATGGTGATACCGCGCTCTTTTTCCTGCTCCATCCAGTCGGTGGTTGAAGCGCCGTCGTGGGTTTCACCCAGTTTGTGGCTTACACCGGTGTAGAAGAGGATACGCTCGGTCGTGGTGGTTTTACCGGCGTCAATGTGAGCCATGATGCCGATGTTACGTACTTTTGTGAGGTCGGTAAGCACTTCTTGTTGTGCCACAGGTTCTCCCTTGATTGTTGCCTGGTTCCGTGAGCCACAGACTCCTGGGTGAGGCAACGGCTCGGATCGAGTACTGAGTTGGTGTTTGGTTTACCAGCGGTAGTGGGCAAACGCCTTGTTAGCTTCGGCCATCTTGTGCACGTCCTCACGACGTTTTACAGCTGCACCCAGCCCGTTGGAAGCATCCAGAATTTCATTCGTCAGACGCTCAGTCATCGATTTTTCGCGGCGTGCCTTCGAGAAGGTAACCAGCCAGCGAAGTGCGAGAGCGGTAGCACGACCAGGCTTGACCTCGACAGGTACCTGGTAGGTGGCGCCACCTACACGACGTGAGCGGACTTCAAGTGCGGGACGAACGTTATCCAGAGCTTTCTTGAGCGTAGCTACTGGATCGTCGCCACCTTTTTCACGAGTACCGGCGAGGGCACCGTAAACGATACGTTCGGCGGTTGACTTTTTACCATCAACCAAAACTTTGTTAATCAACTGGGTGACCAAGGACGAACTGTAAACAGGGTCAACTACCAGTGGGCGCTTGGGCGCAGGACCTTTACGTGGCATGGTTTACTTCTCCTTCTTAGCGCCGTAACGGCTACGAGCTTGACGGCGATCTTTGACACCCTGAGTGTCCAGAGCACCGCGAACAATCTTGTAGCGGACACCTGGAAGGTCTTTCACGCCACCGCCACGAACGAGCACGATGGAGTGCTCCTGGAGGTTGTGGCCTTCACCTGGAATGTAGGCTGTAACTTCGATACCACCGGCCAGGCGGACACGTGCGACTTTACGCAGCGCGGAGTTTGGTTTCTTAGGGGTGGTGGTGTAAACACGGGTGCAGACACCACGGCGCATTGGGCGCGCGTCAAGCGCAGGCGCACCAACACGCTTAGATTTTGGCGTGCGGCCCTTGCGGACCAGCTGCTGAATTGTTGGCAAAATATTCTCCGTATGATTTATCTTCTTTCGGACGGTCCGAGGCGGGATGAAGCGCATCGGATCGAAAGAAAGCTTGGTCGTTTTTCGACGTCTGAGGCTATTCGACTTTAGACGTGCAAAAAGGTGGCATTTGTTGCGCAAGTTCCCCGCAACCCGGACAGAGTCCTACTGCCACTTTGAAACAATCGTTCTCAGTGTACCAGGTTCGGTCACATTGCCACAATTTGGCCAAGGAGTAGGGTTTGATCACTTTGCAGATGCGTAATGGCAGATATGAGCCTAGGTGACCGCTCGATCTCCATGCCATCGAGCATGCTGAAGATCAACTGTCGCTCGTTCAAAACCAACACTACAGCGGTCACCTCGGCGAACACACGCCTTGTGACAGCGGTAGGACGAAGCATTGACACTTGTGGGGGCCGGTGACCTCTGCTGTCAGACGCAGGGGCTTCGGTCCCGACAGAAGAAGCGAAGGTATGCCGCAAGCACAACGCGGCCTCACACCATCATCTAAGCGTTCATCGTGCCCGGGGTGTGAGCCACTTCGGCAGCGGCTTTGGTCAAGCGATATCGCTGATACAGGTCACGTTTGAGGTTGCGGTCTCGGCTGTACTGCAATGGCCATCCAATACGATTGGCACGCTTTGCAGCAGCAAGTTGCTGTTGCTGGTCAGGTGCAGCGTAGTGTTTGGCCAGCTTGAGAGGAATCGTTAATGAAGCGGCGGGTCCATCGGTAGTCACCGGTTCGCCGTGAGGTGTGGGATCGATGAATTCCCGGTAGAGGTAGGCGGCAGGGTTAGCTCCAGCTACCGTCAGGTAGTAATGATGGCGGCCCAGCCGAGGATTCATCTCCAAGAAGTAGGCCTCTCCTGTGGCCTCATGAATTTTGAGGTCAAACATGCCAAAGCCGTGCCAGTCCAATGCATCCATGAGTCGTGCACCTTGTTCTTCTACCTGGGCATCGGAGACTGCAACCACGGCTCGCGAGTTGCCTTCTAAACCCGGAGCGTGGTCTTCAACAATGACTTCGGCTAGACCGGTCAGCGAGTTCTGGCCGGTACGGTCACGGAAGTGTGTGAGGATTCGAAGGTTGGAATCCGGTCCCGGAATGAACTGCTGAATGATTAGCGAACCGCGGTAGCCCGCATTGATAGCTTGCGTGAGGATCTCCTGCAATTGGTTAGGCTCGTACAAGAAATGAACTTTACGACGGCCAGGGAAGCGAGTATTGGCCCACGCCGCGCCGTCTCCGGCTTTCAGTATCAGCGGGTAATCCAGCCCTACCTCGGTGACGGACTCTAAAAACTCATCCACTGCCTGGACGCCCTGTGAGCAGTCCATGGAAACAGTCTTTGGATATCTGACCCCCAGCTCGTCACACAGCGCATAAAAGTTTTCTTTCAGCGATGCGCGATCCAATTGATCGGTCGTGAGGTCTGGGAAGACATACCCCATAGCGCGAAGCTCTTCGCTGTGCTCTATGACAATCCGCACGAGGTGATCATAGCCGGCCAATAGGAGCAGCGGGCGCTCGCCGTCACGTTGCAGATGTTGAGCAACGCGCCCGAGATGTTCAACGACGCGCGCCGGTTCAAACATCGCGCCGGCAGGATGCAGGTGGGTAATTTTGCTACCGCCCACTACCAAGTTTTCTGCGGTGGGGACGATGGCTGATGTCACCCCGTATGCTTCATGAAATTCGCGGGCCAGCGTATAAGCGCCGAGGTCTCCCCCGGTAATCACCGGGACAAAGGTTTGGGCAGCAGGGATCTGTGAACTCATAATGGACGAGTTTAGCAACTGCCAGCCGTGACCCTGCTCGCCCTACCCCAGGGAACCTTCCACAGCTGGGGTACGCTGGAGACGTGACACAACATAAGACCCTGAATATTCAAGAGATTTCCACGGAAGAACATCAAAGGTTCCTCGCTGAGCAACCGCGCGCTTCCTTCTTACAAAACCCCTATTGGCCCCAGACCAAGCCAGCGTGGCGTAGCCAATCATTGGGTTGGTTGGACAATGATCGGTTGGTGGCCACAAGCTTAGTGCTATACCGTCCGATCCCGGTGCCTGGTCTAAGGGGCCGGAGCTTAGCGTATATGGCAGAGGGACCAGTTTTTGATCCTGAAACCATTGCCTTAGATTCTCTTGTAAATCCGCTGGTGCCATATATGCGCAGTCAGGGCGCGTTCTTGATCCGAATGGGCTTACCCTTCAATCTGCGCCGCTGGGAGGCCGAGACCATCCGGCGCACGCTATCTGCCAACGAACACGACATGATTCCAGATCTCCATCCGGCGGAGTCCAACCCCACGGCTTGGTCTTTGGAAGATTCCTTGGTGCGGCTGGGCTGGAAGAAGCCCGAAATGACTGAAGAATTCGGACCGGGTCAGGCCCAGTTCCAGGCGCGGATCCCTCTGCCGGAGCTCACCGCCGAACAACGCGCTGACCGCGAGTCCCCGGAATTTATCCAAGCGGTCGATGACGTGCTAGCCCGCATGGACAGTACTTCACGGCGTCAGACGCGTAAATCGATGCGCTCGGATTTACAGATCTCCGTAGGCGACATTTCGGATATTGACCAGTGGCAAACCCTGTATGAGGAAACGGCCGAGCGAGATGACTTCACTGGTCGTCCTCAAACCTATTTTGAGTCGATGTTCAATGCATTAAATGCTTCGGATATCGCTCAGTGCAAGGTCTTATTTGCCCACTATGAGGATCAGCTGCTTGCTTCTGCGATTTATGTGCAGCAACAAGATACCGGCTGGTATGTGTATGGGGCGTCGACGCGTGCTGAGTCAAAACGTTATGCTCCTCGCGCGCTGCAATTGGAACAAGTCAAGCTCAGCCTAGAAGCTGGCGCTCGCTGGTATGACTTGGGCGGAGTCTCCCCCACGTTGAAGAAAGAACACGAGCTTGCTGGTCTGACGCGGTTTAAAACGACCATGGGCGCAGACGTCATCGAGACGATGGGTGAATGGGACTACCCGATCAATAAGGTGCTGAGCCAGGCGTTCAATCGGTATCTTGCGCGCAGAGGTTAGTACTGCAGCTCTCTGGCATCCTTTAACGGCCGTGGTCCTGACTCGTCAGGGTCGCGGCCGTTGGTTTTCATGGACAGTGATCGCGTTAGCGGTTAGCGGTAACTGCGCGATAATGCTTAGGGTGAATATAGCGTTCTGATCGCTACTGATGAAGAGAGCTAGATATTTCATGACCAAGATCGATACAAAAACCCCTACCCTGCCCTCGACCGCGTTAGTTTTGCTGCTGACCGGTTTCGGGTCGTTGTTTATTATCGTTGGGATCATCACGCTCGTTGCGACGGACCCGACCAACTGGGTTGGCGTGGGGCTGAGCTGGTTCGTGGGGTTGTATAGCTTTGTCATGGCTCAGATATTTAAGCAGCGGCGTCAGCGCCAGCAATAGTTAATGTTTATTTAGTGAGACAACAAAGAGCCAGTGCGAAAATTCGCACTGGCTCTTTCTAGGTTGAGGGCCGGTTTTAGTGGCCTACGAGGTTAGCGGAAGTCGCCACCCATTCCGTAGTCCTCCAACGGGATAGCGTGGAAGTCGCCACCGATTTCGGTGTCCATGCCCGGGTAATCAAAATCCGGGAATGCTGCGGCACCGGTGAACATGTTGGCCTTGGCCTCATCGGTCGGTTCAACGGCGACGTTGGTGTAGCGGTCCAGACCGGTTCCGGCCGGGATGAGCTTACCAATGATGACGTTTTCCTTCAGGCCGAGCAGTGGATCGGCCTTGCCTTCCATGGCGGCCTGCGTCAGCACGCGGGTCGTCTCCTGGAAGGAAGCGGCCGATAGCCACGAGTCGGTTGCTAGCGAGGCCTTGGTGATACCCATCAGTTCGTCACGACCAACGGCTGGGCGTTTGCCTTCGGCAACGGCAGCACGGTTGGCGGCAACGAAGGTGGCGCGGTCAGCCAGTTCACCTGGTAGCAAGTCGGTTTCACCAGAGTCAATGATGGTGATACGACGTAGCATCTGACGGACGATGACTTCCACGTGTTTGTCGTGAATGCCAACACCCTGTGACTGGTAGACCTCTTGGACCTCGTCGACCAGGAATTTCTGGGCGGCGCGTGGACCAAGGACACGCAGGACCTGTTTAGGATCGATGGCCCCAGCAACCAGCTGGGTACCGACGTCCACGTGCTGGCCGTCTTCGACGAGCAGACGCGAACGACGCAGCACCGGGTAGGCCATTTCTTCGGAACCGTCATCCGGGGTGAGCACCAGACGAACCTGTTTGTCGTCTTCTTCGATGGTCACGCGACCGGCGACCTCGGAGATTGGGGCGACACCCTTCGGGGTACGGGCTTCGAAGAGTTCCTGAATACGTGGCAGACCCTGGGTAATATCGTCAGCCGATGCGACACCACCGGTGTGGAACGTACGCATGGTCAGCTGTGTACCTGGTTCACCAATCGACTGTGCTGCGATAATACCGACAGCTTCGCCAATGTCGACAACCTTGCCGGTAGCCATCGAGCGACCGTAGCACTTGGCACAGGTTCCAACAGCTGAGTCACAGGTCAGAACCGAACGGATGCGGATCTCAGTGACTCCGGCATCGCGCAAAATATCCAGCTTGGTGCTGCCGATGTCCTTGCCGGCTTCGACGATCACGTTGCCGTCAGCGTCTTTGGCATCGCGGGCCAGTACTCGAGAGTAAGCTGACGTTTCGATGTCGTCGACCAGTACCAGTTCGCCGTTCTCGTTTGGTTCGGCGATGACCGTGACGAGTCCCTTATTGGTACCGCAGTCATCTTCACGGACGATAACGTCCTGAGACACGTCGACCAAACGGCGGGTTAGGTAACCAGAGTTCGCGGTCTTCAACGCGGTATCGGCCAGGCCCTTACGAGCACCGTGGGTAGCGGAGAAGTATTCCAGTACCGACAGGCCCTCACGGTAAGAGGACTTGATCGGACGTGGGATAATCTCACCCTTCGGGTTGGCTACCAGGCCACGAATACCGGCAATCTGACGTACCTGCAGCCAGTTACCGCGAGCACCGGAGGTGACCATGCGGTTAATGGCGTTCTGTTTGCCCATACCGGCCTGCATTGCGGCGGCCACTTCGTCGGTGGCGTTGTTCCAGACGTCGATCAGTTCGGCGCGGCGTTCGTCATCCGAAATCAGACCGGTTTCGTACTGGGTCTGAACCTTCGTTGCCTGATCTTCATATCCTTCCATAATCGACGCTTTGTCGAAGTTCGAAGTGATGTCAGAGATCGCAACGGTGACACCCGACCACGTACCCCAGTAGAAACCAGCGTCTTTGAGGTTGTCCAGCGCACGAGCAGTAGAAACCAACGGGTAGCGTTCAGCGAGGTCGTTGACCAATTCGCCCAGCGTTCCCTTCGTGGCGACAACTTCTACCCACGGGTAGTCGGCTGGCAGCAATCGGTTGAACAACACGCGACCGATGGTAGTTTCCAGGTTGACGCGCTGTCCTGGTTCCCAACCTTCTGGAGCAGTTTGCACCTCGGATGGCACAAAGTCGTGCACACCGATGGTCACGGTTGCGTTCAGGTGTACCTTGCCGGCGTCCATGGCCATGATTGCTTCACCTAGCGAGGAGTAGGCGTTGCCTACACCAACGACGTCGTCGCGGACGTCGGTCAGGTGGTTCAGACCAATGATCATATCCTGTGATGGCACGGCAACTGCGCGACCATCGGATGGTTTCAGGATGTTGTTGGACGACAGCATCAACAGGCGCGCTTCGGCTTGGGCTTCGGGGCTCAGCGGCAGGTGAACTGCCATCTGGTCGCCGTCGAAGTCTGCGTTGAATGCGGCACAGACCAGCGGGTGCAGCTGGATAGCTTTACCTTCGACCAGCTGTGGTTCAAACGCCTGGATACCCAAACGGTGCAGGGTTGGTGCGCGGTTGAGCAGTACCGGGTGTTCGGTAATGACTTCTTCCAACACGTCCCAAACCTGTGGGCGAGTCCGTTCGACCATCCGCTTGGCAGATTTGATGTTCTGCGCGTGGTTCAGGTCGACCAGACGCTTCATGACGAATGGTTTGAACAGCTCCAGTGCCATCTGCTTTGGCAGACCGGCCTGGTGCAGTTCCAGCTGTGGACCGACCACGATGACCGAACGGCCCGAGTAGTCGACACGTTTACCCAGCAGGTTCTGACGGAAACGGCCCTGTTTACCCTTGAGCATGTCAGATAGTGACTTCAGCGGACGGTTGCCCGGTCCGGTGACGGCACGGCCGCGGCGGCCATTGTCGAACAGCGAGTCGACGGATTCCTGCAGCATGCGCTTTTCGTTGTTGACAATGATCTCTGGGGCACCCAATTCAAGCAGGCGCTTCAGACGCGAGTTGCGGTTGATCACACGACGGTAGAGGTCGTTGAGGTCGGAGGTCGCAAAACGGCCACCGTCGAGCTGCACCATTGGGCGCAGTTCTGGTGGAATGATCGGGACGGCGTCTAAGACCATGCCTTCTGGCTTATTGTCGGTGGTCAAAAACGCGTTGACCACTTTCAGTCGCTTCAGCGCACGGGTTTTGCGCTGGCCTTTACCAGTCTGGATGATTTCGTGAAGCTTTTCAGATTCACCTTCCAGGTCGAAGGTCTGCAGACGTCGCTGGATTGCTTCAGCACCCATCGAGCCTTCGAAGTATTCGCCGTATTTGTCACGCAGCGAACGGAAGACTTGTTCGTCGCCTTCCAGGTCGCCGACCTTCAGGTTTTTGAAGCGATCCCAAACTTCTTCCAACTGGGCGATTTCGGCTTCAGAGCGTTTGCGAACCTGTGCCATGGTTTTTTCGCCCAAGGATTTGGCTTTTTCGCGCTCTGCGGCTTTAGCACCGGATTGTTCCAGTTCGGCGAGCTCTTCTTCGAGCTCACGCGAAATGGCAGCAATGTCGGAGTCGAGCTGTTTTTTCAGGAAGTTGATTTCCTGGTCGTGCTCGGCCTGCAGGTTTGGTAGATCGGCGTGACGAGCTTCTTCGTCAACGCTGGTGATCATGTAGGCGGCAAAGTAGATGATCTTTTCGAGATCTTTTGGCGCCAGGTCCAGCAGGTAGCCAAGACGGGATGGGACACCTTTGAAGTACCAGATGTGGGTGACTGGTGCAGCCAGTTCGATGTGGCCCATGCGGTCACGACGAACTTTGGAACGAGTGACTTCTACACCACAGCGTTCACAAATGATGCCTTTATAACGGACGCGCTTGTATTTGCCGCAATAGCATTCCCAGTCGCGGGTTGGACCGAAGATGCGCTCACAAAACAGGCCATCTTTTTCTGGCTTCAGTGTGCGGTAGTTAATGGTTTCAGGTTTCTTGACCTCACCGTAGGACCACTCGCGGATTTGGTCTGCGGTGGCCAGTCCGATGCGCATGAGGCCGAATGAGTTTTCTGTGGACATTGTCCTATGAACTCCTGGTTCTAAAGTGGATGAAAGACTTTGTTGTGTGTGGAACTTAGACTTCTTCTACCGAGCTGGGTTCAGCCCGGGAGAGGTCGATGCCTAGTTCTTCAGCAGCACGGAATGAATCTTCATCCGAGTCACGCATTTCGATGGATTGACCGTCGGCGGAAAGTACTTCCACGTTCAGGCACAAGGATTGCATTTCCTTGATCAATACCTTGAACGATTCTGGAACGCCTGGTTCTGGAATGTTTTCACCCTTGACGATGGCTTCATAGACCTTGACACGGCCGTGGACGTCGTCAGATTTGTGGGTGAGCAGTTCCTGCAGGGTGTATGCGGCACCGTATGCTTCCAGTGCCCATACCTCCATTTCACCAAAGCGCTGACCACCGAATTGTGCTTTACCACCCAGTGGTTGCTGGGTAATCATCGAGTACGGTCCTGTTGAACGCGCGTGGATCTTGTCGTCAACCAAGTGGTGCAGTTTCAGCATGTACATGTAGCCAACCGAGATCGGCTCTGGGAATGGCTCTCCAGAGCGACCGTCGAACAGCTGCGCCTTCCCGTTAGTACCCATGAGGCGTTCGCCGTCGCGGGTGGGGTTGACGTGGCCCAGTAGGCCGGTGACTTCTTCGGCTTCTGCACCGTCGAAGACCGGGGTGGCAACGTTGACCGGTCCGGTTTCACGCGGCAGGTTCGGCAGCTTGGCCAGGAAGTCTGGTTCGCCTTCGATCTTCCAACCGTTGGCGGCGGCCCATCCGAGGTGTAGTTCCATGACCTGACCCAGGTTCATACGTCCTGGAACACCCAGTGGGTTCAGGATCATATCAACTGGTGTTCCGTCGGCCATAAATGGCATGTCTTCCATCGGGAGAATCTTGGCGATAACGCCCTTGTTCCCGTGGCGGCCAGCCATTTTGTCACCGTCTTGGATCTTACGTTTCTGCGCTACGTAGACGCGGACCAGCTGGTTGACGCCTGCTGGGAGATCGTCGTCTTCGTCGCGGTCGAAGATGCGAACACCGATGACGGTTCCGGATTCACCGTGT
>NZ_VFOU01000005.1 GCF_006716305.1 Enteractinococcus coprophilus
TGATCCGTCGGCAGCACCCGACTTTGATTTCTACGTTCTGACCGGTTCGATTGTGTACAACGCTGGCATCGACGCCTCGACCGCACTGGAAACCGAAGATATCCTGGACCACCTGGTTTTGAAAGCCGTGGTAAAAGAAGAAAATCAGGACACCGAATGGGCACAGGCCGTCGTCGACGCCTATCACTCAGACGAATTCAAAACCTACCTCGATGAAAACAACGATGGTCTCTGGTGGATTCCTGAAGAACTTCAGTAAGCCCAACTGATACCAACTCCTGTCTAACGGCGGGTGACCAGCACACAGTGCAGGGTCACCCGCCGTTTGACCAATTGCGACCCCAAAGCACTTCTCAAAGATCCGATCAGTAACCTCGTGTGACGTAGCTCAATGAAAAACGTGCTGAGAATGTGATGGTCTTGCGCCCGGTGTAAGCCTGCTCATGAAGGTGAGATAACCCCACTGTGCTCCCGAAGCAGCGGTGAAGTTGGTTGTCCCCATGCGCCGATCATTTCTACAGCCAGAATGATCACTACTTTTTCAACCGACAAAAGCGAAATGTTCCAAGAACTCTAGAATCCGGTCGTGTGCGCTTCTAATGTTGGGTGTGCCAGAAACACTTCTGGCGTATTCAACCTCTTGATGAAGAATGGGATCGGCACGATGGCAGATCTGCTACCGGAACACCCGGATTTCCTCTGGCGCAATCCACGTCTGAAATCTTCGTATGACGTCGTGATCGTTGGTGCCGGCGGGCACGGACTGGCAACCGCCTACTACCTGGCCAAAGAGCACGGCATCACCAACGTCGCAGTGATCGACAAGGGCTGGCTGGGTGGCGGCAACATGGCCCGCAACACCACCATCATTCGCTCCAACTACATGCTGGATAAATCCACCCGCTTCTTTGATCGCTCCCTACAGATGTGGGAAGGCCTGGATGAAGAGCTCGAGTACGACTTTTTGTTCTCCCAGCGCGGTCTGATCACCCTGGCCCACACCGACGCCGAAGTCCGCGAATCGATTCGCCGGGTGGAATCGAACGTGCTCAATGGAGCAGACGCCGAGTGGCTGACCCCGCAAGAAGTCAAAGAGCTACTACCGATCGTCAATATTTCCGATGCCATCCGCCACCCGGTGATGGGTGCGACCTATCAGGCGCGTGCTGCGATCGCCAAGCACGATCACGTCGCTTGGGCTTATGCCCGCAAAGCTTCTGCGATGGGCGTCGATATTATCCAGAACACCGAGGTCACTGGATTTCTCAAAGACGGCGACAAAGTCATCGGCGTAGAAACCACCCGCGGCAATATCGCCACCGAAAAGGTCGGCATCGCCGTCGCCGGGCACTCATCTTTGCTGGCCGAAAAGGCCGGCTTCCAGGTTCCGATTCAGTCCCGAACCCTGCAAGCTCTGGTCTCGGAATTATTTGAACCGGTGCACCCGATGATTCTGACCTCGCACCACATTCACGTCTATGTGTCCCAAGCACACAAGGGCGAACTGGTCATGGGTGCCAACACCGACCCCTACACTGCCTATGGTGCACGCGGTGGCTTCCACACGATTGAACGCCAGCTGGCCGCAGCAGTCGAACTGGTCCCAATTTTTGCCCGGGCGCATCTGATTCGCGTCTGGGGCGGCGTCGTCGATATTTCCCCGGATTCGACCCCGATCATCGGCAAGACGCCGGTCGAGGGTATCTACATCAACTGCGGTTGGGGATCCGGCGGTTTCAAGGGCACCCCGATTGGTGGCTACACGCTGGCGCACACGATTGCCCATGACGAACCGCACGAATATAACAAACACTTTGGTCTTGACCGTTACTACACCGGACACCTGGTCGATGAACACTCGGCTTCCGGTGTACTGCACTAGGAACTCACCACGATGATGCTGATTGATTGCCCGCATTGCGGGTTACGAGATGAAACAGAATTCGAATACGGGTCGCAGGCACACGTGCCGTATCCACAAGATCCACAGGCGCTGACCAATGATGAATGGGCGCAATGGCTGTACTTCCGCGACAACCCGATGGGTTTACGCGCCGAGCGCTGGGTGCATTTGACCGGGTGTCGTAAATGGTTCAACGCGGTGCGCGACACCGTGTCATATGAATTCAAGGCCACCTACCCAGTGGGTACCCCGCGCCCAAATATTCCACCCCACCATGGAGGCATCCGATGACCCCGATTGCAGTAACCACCGGCACCTCGTTCCGGGTGCCAGCAGCGATTGCCCCCGGAGCGGCCATCAACCGCGATGAGACCGTAGAAGTCACGATCGACGGGCACACCATGACCGCCTACCGTGGGGACACCGTAACCTCAGCTTTACTGGCGAATGGCCACCGCAGGGTAGGAGACTCAATTTATCTGGGCCGACCCCGGGGTGTGCTGGCTTGTGGCGTGGAAGAGCCGAACTCGCTGCTGACCGTGACCCGGGCCAAGGCCGAGACGATTTCCGAAACCATGCTGATTGGCCCGACCGTTGAGGTCACGAACAACATGGTCGCCGAGCACGTTCAAGGCATCGGCAAGCTCGCTGAGACCGCCGACCCGGAATACTACGATTACACCTACGAACACCCAGATGTGCTCGTGGTCGGGGCCGGTCCCGCCGGGTTAGCCGCAGCATTGCAGGCCTCCAGGGCCGGAGCGCGCGTGGTGATTTTGGATGAGCGGGCGACCTTTGGTGGCAACCTCGTCGGCACCCCGGATGCTGTGATTGACGGCAAGCCCGTTGAGACCTGGATCGCTGAAACCGTGGCCGAACTGCAGGCGAATGATGACGTGACGCTGCTGAACCGCACCACGGTGTTTGGGGGTTACGAAAACAATTACTTCATGGCCACCCAGCGTCGCACCGACCATCTCGACGATCAGGTACCGTTCGGCGTCTCACGTGAGCGCACTCTGCACCTCCGGGCCAAACAAGTCGTGTTGGCCACCGGCTCGCACGAACGCCCGATCGTGTTCAAAAACAACGATCGTCCCGGCATCATGCTCGCCTCGGGCATCGCCGGGTACTTGAACCGCTACGGTGTGCTGGCCGGCAGTAGCATTGCCCTGTTGACGACTAACGATTCGGTCTACCTGCTGGCTCAGCAGTTGGCAGAGCTGGGGCACCTGGTCGCCGTCATCGACGTGCGCGCTGACCTATCGGAGGCCGCGCTGCAGGCCGTGGCCGCTGGCATTGACGTTATCGCTGGATCGGTGGTCTGCGATACTACCGCCAGCGATCAGGGAGCACTGGCCGGGATCACCGTGGCCGAATACCTGGCCGACGGCGAACTGGGCGCGACCCGACACTTCGAAGTCGACACGCTAGGGGTTTCGGGTGGCTGGTCACCGGTGATCCATCTGCACTCACAACGCCAAGGCAAGGTCGTCTGGGATCACGAGGTCCAGGGTTTTGTGATCGGCCAACCACGCGCCGACTTCCACTACGCCGGATCGGTGACCGGGTCCTTGTCGCTGGGCGAAGCACTGGCCAACGGAGCCAACGCTGGGGCAGCCGCAGCCGATGCAACCGGACACTTCTCATTCGCTACAGAACCTGTGGCCGCTGCCGGCCACCGCGGCCCCGTTGCAGCGCTGCGCATGGTGCCATCACCAGACGGCGAAGACCAAGACGCATACGCGAACCACTTCGTGGATCTACACCGCGACCAGACGGTTCAAGACGTGCTGCGTGCCACCGGTGCCGGGATGTCGTCGGTTGAACACATCAAGCGCTACACCTCGATCTCCACGGGCAATGACCAAGGCAAAACCGGTGCTGTCAACGCCATTGGGGTGATGTCTGAGATCCTGGATGGTCACACGATGGACGACATCGGGACCACGACCTTCCGTGCCCCGTATTCACCGATCTCCTATGTGGGCCTGGCCGGTCGTCAGCGCGGCGAACTGTTTGACGCGCTGCGCAAGACCGCCATGGACCGGGCTCATGAAGCACTCGACGCCGTCTTTGAGATGGCAGGGGAGTGGCGTCGCGCCAGCTACTACCCGCGTGCAGGCGAAACCAAAGCCCAAGCGATTCGTCGCGAAACCATCGCGGCCCGTAACGGTGTGGGTATGATCGACTCCTCAACCCTGGGCAAGATTGAAGTTCGTGGCAAAGACTCCGCGGAATTCCTCAACCGGATCTATACCAACGGTTTTCTAAAGCTCAAAGTTGGCCGCGGCCGCTACGGGGTTATGACCGGCGTCGATGGCAAAGTCTTTGACGACGGTGTCACCCTGCGCCTGGCCGAAGACCGCTTCTTCATGCACACCACCTCCGGTGGGGCCCAGCGCGTGTTGAACTGGTTGGAAAACTGGCATCAAACCGAGTGGTCGCACCTGGATGCGACCTTCACGTCGGTCTCGGAACAGTTCGCCACGGTTGCGGTGTCTGGGCCAAAGGCCCGTCGAGTGGTCGAGCAACTGGCCTCCGACGTCGATTTCGCGCCAGAGGCCTTCGAATTCATGGAGTTCCGCGAAACCACGTTAGATAACGGCATCCCTGCCCGCATTTCGCGGATCTCGTTTACCGGGGAGCTGTCCTATGAAATCGCCGTGCCCACCCAATACGGGCGGGCACTGTGGGATGCGGTGGCCCAAGCCGGTGCTGCCTACGACATCACCCCCTACGGGCTGGAGGCCCAGCGCATCCTGCGTGCTGAAAAGGGCTTTGTGATCGTGGGTCAAGATACCGACGGCACCAACTCACCCCAGGACGTCGGCATGGACTGGGTCGTGTCCAAGATCAAGCAAGACTTTTTGGGCAAGCGCTCGTATCAGCTAGATGACTTCCTGCGCGACGACCGGGAAGAGCTCGTTGCGATTATGGCCACCGACAAGAACTCCATGGTGCGCGACGGTGCTGCATTAGTCTCCGCTGAAGATCTCGATGCCCCGCGCCCGGTCTCAACCTCAGGACACGTCACCGGCTATTACGACTCCGCAGCGTTAGACCGCACCTTTGGCCTGGCCTTAGTTCGTGGCGGTTCCAAGCGCATCGGCGAAAAACTCTATGCACCCGCCTACGATCCACCGGTGGAATTTGAAATCACGCCGCTCATCTCATTTGACCCGGAAGGAACCCGTCGCGATGGCGAACGTTAAACCAGATCCCCGCGCGTTGCGCGAATCGCCCCTGCAACACTTGGCCACCGAACTGGAAGCCGCCGAAGCGACCGGGCCACACAATGTGTCCATCCGAGAAGTACCATTTGCGACCATGATCGGCATACGGGCGACGCCCGGTAGTCCCGCTCACGACGCTATTGCAACGGTGCTACCGCACGGGCTGCCCGCTGCCGTGGGGGAGGTTGCAGGCCAACCTGATGCGCTTGGCGTCCTGTGGATTTCGCCGGATGAATTCCTCGCCGTCTCGGTGAACGAACGCCCAGAACTGGTGGCCACGCTCGAGGACGCTTTAGGTCAGGAACGCGGCCACGTCGTTGATTTATCGTCGAACCGTACGATTATCGAACTGTCCGGTCCCGCCGCTCGCCACGTGCTGCGTAAGACGACTCCAACGGATATCCATCCAACGGTGTTTACCGTCAACCGAGCGATCACTACGACCTTGGCCCGCACGCCCGTGTTGTTGTGGCGCACAGAAGATACCACCTGGCGCATCATGCCGCGCGCATCCTTTGCCGAACACATCGCATTCAACCTGATGGACGCGATGCATGAGTTCAACCACGCATTGGTCAGCTGACCTCTGGTCCCTCGACAAGATGCTCGCCCGAAGTCCGCTTCAGGCGGGCATCAGCGTATGTGGATAGTCCATCGGTTTACCGGATCATCTGGAGTACACTGCAGCGATATGGAACGTATCAATGATCAGCTAGTCTCCTGGGCCTCGATTCTTGAAGAAGAAACGCGACAACAAGCGATTACATCTGCCGAGCTCGACTTTATCTATCCGCATATCGCTCTGATGCCTGATGCCCACCTGGGCTACGGTGCGACTGTGGGATCGGTGATTCCTACCTTGGGCGCGGTCATGCCCGCAGCGGTCGGGGTGGACATCGGTTGTGGCATGATCGCGGTCCAAACCCAATTCACGTTCAACGATCTGCCCAAGGACCTCAAGACCCTGCGTGAACAGATCGAACGAGCTATCCCGGTCTCAGCGGGGCAGTACAACCGAAAGATCCTGCCGACTGCCAAGCCACGCATCGACGAACTGGAAACCATGGCCTTGGAGATCGACTTTGATCCCGATGCCTTCGATAAAAACTGGCGGGTCCAGCTGGGTACCCTGGGTGGCGGTAACCACTTCATCGAAGTTTGCCTGGATGACCACGACAACGTCTGGACGTTCCTGCATTCAGGTTCACGTGGTATCGGTAATAAGATCGCAACCCACCACATCGCAATCGCCAAGCGTCTACGTCGTGCAGCCGGTGACACCATGCCCCACGAGGACCTGGCCTGGTTTGAGGAAGGCACCCCAGAATTCGATCAGTACGTCGATCATCTGCACTGGGCGCAACACTTCGCGCTACTGAACCGTGAAGAAATGATGGACCGGGTCAACGAACAGCTCGGCCGCTGGGCAGGGGAGTCGGTGCGGGATATTCAACGGATCAACTCGCACCACAACTTCACCGAGAAAGAAGAACATTTCGGTAAAGAAGTCTGGGTAACTCGTAAGGGTGCGATCCGCGCTCGCAAGGGAGACTTGGCATCGATCCCAGGTTCCATGGGTGCAGCGTCCTACATCGTCGAAGGCAAAGGCAACCCTGATGCGCTGGACTCTGCCCCGCACGGAGCCGGGCGCCAATACTCGCGTCGCGCGGCCCGACGTGCCTTCACGCAAGACGACCTGCGCAAAGCAATGGTGGGGATCGAATACCGTGATACGCATAAATTTATTGATGAAATTCCACAGGCCTATAAGCCGATCGACCGGGTCATGGCGGACTCCACTGAACTGGTGGCAATTCGCCATACGCTGCGCCAAATCGTAAACGTCAAGGGCGACTAGTCCGCATCAGGGATAATAGGGTTTATGTCTTGGATGGATGATAACCCCTTTACCACCGGTTCCCGCACCTATCAGCGGGTGTTGATCACCGGGATGGTCATTCTCGGCGTAGGCTTTCTCTTCGCCATTGTCGGTGGTCTAACATCCACCAGGACCCTGTCACTTATGGCCGTATGGATCATGGGCGCAGGGCTCGTGACCCACGTCATTGCCCAAATGATTCGGTACGCCGGACGCCGCCGAGAGCTGCGTGAAAACCTCGAAGCGGACCGCAAACGTCGCCAACAGCGTGGAAAGGACTAAACATGACTGTTGATATCACCGGCCGAGAATACCCCACGGTTGGCCCGTACCATGTTGGAAGCGAAGAGATTCGTCGCTTCGCAACCGCCGTGAAAAACACTCACCCCTTCCACCACGATGCGCAAGCAGCTCGCGCTGCCGGTCACAAAGACCTGATCGCCCCACCGACATTTCTAGTTTCGATTGCTCAGCGTGCCGAAGCTCGGATGGTCAATGATCCAGAAGCAAAGGTGGACTTCTCGCGCGTCGTCCATGCTGACCAGCGCTTTAGTCATCACCGCAGCGTGGTCGCCGGCGATGAACTCTACGCGACCGCAACCGTCGTATCCGTCAAAGAGCTGGCCGGTAATCGACTAATCACCACCCAGGTCGAGATCACCGCTGCTGAACGGGCGCCGGTTTCGACCATCACCTCGACGTTACTGATTCGCGGATAAGGACCTTCATGATTGCCATCGAAAATCTCACCAAAGGCGAAGTCGTCGCCACCCGCACCATCAACATCAACCGCGCAGACCTCATCCGTTATGCCGGGGCCTCAGGGGATTTCAACCCGATTCACTGGTCAGAAGCCACCGCTCAAGCTGCCGAATTGCCCGGCGTCATCGCCCACGGCATGTTATCTATGGGGCTGGCCGTTGACTTAGTCACCGAGTGGACCAACGATCCAGCCACCATCATTGATTACCAGACACGGTTTTCAGCGATGGTCCCGGTCGAAGAAACCACTCACACTGCTAACCCGGCACGGCCGTTTGACAACCCCAACCCCGGGGCCCAGCTTGATGTCGTAGCAAAAGTCGGTGCGATCAACGAAGAAACCAGGGTCGTTCGCGTGGATCTCACCGTTACGAACCCTCACGATGACAATGCCCGTGTCCTGACCCGCGCACAAGCCCAAGTGCAGCTCTAACCGTATGACGCAAAACTTACTCGCGAACCACACCACCGCCCGCGTCGGAGGCCCAGCGACCACGTGGATCACGGTCACCACCGAAGACCAACTCACCCGCGCCGTCGCCGACACCGATGCAGCCGGTGTACCGCTGTTGGTGGTGGCCGGTGGCTCCAACCTGTTAGTTGCTGATGAGGGCTTTCCTGGCACCGTGGTACAGATCTCAACCGAAGGTGTCGAGATCATCGAGTCCACTGACCATAATGTCCATATTCGTGTGGCAGCCGGACATCAATGGGACGACGTCGTCGCCTGGTCCGTGACCCAAGGGCTCACCGGCATCGAAGCACTCTCCGGGATCCCTGGCTCCACAGGAGCAACCCCGGTACAAAACGTCGGTGCCTACGGTGCGGACATTTCCCAAACCTTGCACAGCATTCGCGTTTGGGATCGCGAAAACCATGAGATCGTAGAGCTGACCGGCGAGGACCTAGACTTTGGATATCGCGACTCGATCATTAAACGCTCGATCGCCTCATCGGCTACCAACTTCCACCAGGCTTCACCGCGTTGGATTGTGCTGACCGTCGATCTGCAGTTGACGAAGACCGGCGAGCTAGCACCCGTCCGCTATACCCAATTGGCACGTGCGCTGAATGTTGAATTGGGTGCCAGCGCTCCACTGCAGCACATTCGTCAAACTGTGCTGGGCTTACGGGCGAGTAAAGGCATGGTGTTAGATCCAACAGACTATGACACGTGGTCGACCGGATCCTTTTTCACCAACCCGATCGTGCCGAATGACGTTGCTGCGACCCTGCCCGATGAGGCTCCGCGGTTTGCCCATCACGAGGCGGGCAATGATGCCGATACCATCAAGCTCTCGGCTGCCTGGTTGATCGATCACGCTGGTTTTCACAAGGGCTTTGGCCTGAATGGGGAGTCCGGGACCGTCGAGGGCAGAGCATCTTTGTCCACCAAACACACGCTTGCTTTGACGAACCGGGGGAGCGCGACCACCCGGGATTTAATCAGGATCGCCAGCTTGGTGCGCAACGGTGTTGCCGAGAAGTGGGGGATCAGACTGGTCCCTGAGCCAGTGTTGATCGGAGTGCAACTCACGGATTAGCAGACGAGACGTTCAACTCGATAGATACGCGAGTTCAGTCTTCGGTCGCGACGTACTCATCTCCGGGGAGGGTTTCTCCGGTTTGGCGCTGCTGGATGTCCTCACGCTTGAGATCTGATGCATTACCGGGTGCACAGTGCGCTACAGCGGTGATGCTATAGGTCTTTCCAGCCGCGTCAGTGTCAAAGCTCGTATTATTGACTGGCCCATCGGTGCCAGAGACGACAGGGTAATCTCCGTGTGCGACAATCCGTGTTGTCATGCCTAGCGGATCCCAATAATCGGCAACGAGTTGGGCGTCCGCGTGAACATCGTCTGAGCGCTCAATCGACCATAAAACAACTGGTAGGCAGCCCCCACGTCACCATTACCCATGGTCCAACTCTGGACTGTTGCTGTGCAGCACCCGAGGATAATTCCCCATGAGGTTGCGTTGGTCCACGAGTCTATGAGCCTCAGGGCATAGAATGTGACAAATATCTGCACTGTACATCCCAGGAGCTTTCATGCCGACGCCCGATGAATCGACCACCCGCCAACCTCAAGGCGCACCCGCCGCGTTACTTAATGGGTTGGCTATCTTAGAGTCGTTTTCGATTCGGCGTCCAGTACTTGGTGTCACCGAAATCTCTGAAATCGTTGGACTGCACAAATCCACGGTGTCTCGCATGCTCAATGGTCTTGCAGAGCTAGGTTATGTTCAGCGTGAGCGCGATGGGGGACGATATCGTCTCGGCTTGAGCGTTCTAGAATTGTCAGCCCCGTTGCTCGCAGATCTTGATATTCGCGACGCCGGCCTGGAACATTTAGAGCGACTGACCGAAATTACCGGCGAGACCTCCGCCCTGGGCGTGTGGAGTGGTACCGGTACCATCGTCGTTGATCAAGTGGCCAGCCCGCACCAAGTCCGTCATACCCAGCCGATTGGTAACCGCTACAACCAATGGAGTTCTTCATCGGTACGGGTCATGCTGGCCTACCAGCCCCTCAAGACAGTCCATGAGCTGATCGATGATGGTTTGATCATTGCGCCGAAGGGCGGGCTGTCCCGCCAACAAATCGAAGAGGACCTTGAAGAAATTCGTCGTACGGGTGTTGCGATGAACAAAGGACACACCACGCCTGAAGAATTTGGGGTGTCCGCAGTGGTGCGTGACCTGCGAGGTGCTGAGATCGGTTGTGTTGTTCTCTCTGCGCCGTCTTCGCGCGTCGAGCTCAATGATTCTGCGGAGAGTCTTCAGGAGGCAGTGCGCAGAACCGCCAATGATATCTCGGCTCGCCTCGGCGCCTCAGTGGTGTCAGAAAATGGTCAGGGGCATGATTCCGAAGAATCACGCCCCTGAGTTCGGTTTATATATGACTGGTTAGACCAGGGTTTTGACTTTGACCGGTTTTGGTTTCGACGGCTTGACCTTGCTATAAGTCGGCAGGACCGGGATAGCGGAAGTAATCGGTTCATCATCCAGCCCGGCGCCCAGTTGGCGTCCGGCGGTCTCAGGCATCATTGTCGTGGCAATGAAGGCGCCGGCTGCCACGATCGTGAGGTAAATGGCAGGGGAGATCGGATTGCCGGTGACGTCGATCAGCCAGGTTGCGATGTATGGTGCGGTACCGCCGAAGATCGCGTAGGACAGGTTATAGGTGATCCCGGAGGCAGTGTAACGAACACGGGTTGGGAAGACTTCGGTCAACAGGACTGCGGTGACCACGTTGGCAGTGACGGCACCAAACATGATCATCAGCTGACCGAGTAGTGCGGTCCCAAATGAGCCGGTCGAGGCAATGATGTAGCCAGGGATCGCTGCAGCACCCAGCATGATGGCCGAAGCGAACATGGTCTTGCGACGTCCAAAGCGGTCACAGATGCGACCGGCCAACGGAGCGGTGCAGGCGGCCATGGTCAACGCAATGACGTTGGAGGCAAGGACAGGCACCGCATCGAGCTGGACGACCTCGCGCAAGAATGTGGTCATGTAGGTCGAGAAGATGTAGAAGCTCAACGCGGTGAGCGAGATGTAGCCGCCCAAGATCATCATTGGACGAGCCTGCGTTTTGATGGTCGAGCGCAGCGGTGCGTGCTCGGTGGTGTCATCCTCTTCAGCGTCTTGGAACATCGGAGATTCGCCGAGTTTGCGACGGATCCAGAAGGCAATGAGGCCCAGTGGCGCGGCAATGAGGAACGGTACGCGCCAGCCCCATTCGTGCATGGCGGCATCTCCGATGCTGGTGGTCAGTACGAAGGAGAGCAGGGCTGCGGCTGCAAAAGCAGTAAATGTTGCGGTTGGCATGGCGGCACCCCACCGGGCGCGCTGATGTGGTGGCGAGTGTTCGATCACGTAGGTGACGGCGCCTGCATATTCACCGCCGGCCGATAGGCCTTGTAGACAGCGAGCGAGGGTCAGCAGGATTGCAGCCCAGATACCAATTTGTTCATAACTTGGTAGCAGGCCGATGGCGGCGGTGGAGCCAGACATCAGAAGGACCGTGGTGATGAGGATGTTCTTACGACCGATGCGATCGCCGAGCATGCCAAAGAACGCTCCGCCTAATGGGCGTAAGGCGAAAGCGACAGCGAAGATGGCGAAAGTCTGCAGGAGTGCTACGGCACCGTTGGAATCGGGGAAGAATACGGTGGCGATAATCGTCGCCATAAAGCCGTAGACTGCGAAGTCAAACCATTCAACCACCGTGCCGGCGAAACCGGCGAAGGTTACTTGACGCAGGGTTTTGACTGAGACTTGCGAAGTGGGGGTAGGTGTTTCGTGAGAGGTTGGGTCGGAAGTCGTCACGGAAGACTCCATTTCTGGTTGGCCGGGTGCACAAAACGTCCAAGCATACCGCATCACAGAGTATGTTCAAGTGTCAGAAGATGGGCGACGCTGCTCGGTATGCGGGGTGCTGGCGCGAGTATTGAGTTGGTGATCTGTACTGACATGATGTTTCAAGTTTCGTTCTGCAACAAAGGATATCTCTTGAGGCTGTGATGTGCGCAACATTTTGTTGCTGTTCTAACAATCTAGTTGTTAGATCAGCAACAGGCAAGAGGTACAGAAGATTTAATTTAAGATCTTCGCATTGTGTCGACGAACGGGTGTTTCAGCGAAAGAACATACTGGTTGGCGTGCTGAACACCAACGCGAGCTCTCACCAGGAGTTTCAGGCATAAGCTCGCGTGAAACGTGCGAGGACTGGAGGAGACTCCGTCCGTACGGAAGCTTCATAGCAATGAATATCGCGGTCGAATCCTTCGACTGCGCCAGGCTCTAATATTTGTGCCATTGGACGTGTGCTCGAAGACAACTCAGCCGTGGTGTGGAGGAGCCGACTATCGGGGTGTGGCGGCTTCTACACGTGGGCGTTCTATGAATTGTGGTTTCCGACGGAAGTACACCTGGCGGCGGATGATCGCTACAACCTCTGCTTGTTCATCAGTGATTTCGACATCGAACCAATGCAAGTATTTATCCCCGTTGGCGGTGCGAGCTTTGATGAGCTCCCAGGTTTCGTCGGCAACCTGCATATCGGCGGTAATTTTTCCTCGTCCTGGTTTCACGAATTTTGCTTCGACCCCGACATCCCACACGAGATACTCTTTACCCAGACCATAGACACCCGCAAACATGAAAAATGGGTCGGTCATGGACAACATGGTGCCACCGAACGCGGTGCCGACGAGGTTTCGGGTGAATACATTGGGCTTGTGTGTGACAATCGAGCGGGATCCATCATCGGCAATGTATTCAGGTTTGATACCGGCACCTAAATATGGCGGCCAGATCCGCATGAATCGCTGCAAGAATTTCGGGCCAATCCGCATCGAAGCATATGTTGGAATCTTGAATTTTGGCAATCGCACAGCACAGCTCCTTGGCTCACAACATGTTGCGATCATTCTAGGTCAGATCTCCAGCCAGGCGTCAGTTGCAGGTACCTTATGGTCCGCGCTACCGTCCCGCTCAGCGTGCTGAACTGTGTCCGGCGTCATTGTGGCTCGTCCCTGAGCTGAGACACCAAGACATTCTGAACTGAGCAGTGTCAGATACTTCTCACAAAATACACGGTGTCGATTCCGTGACCACGGTCGTCAGGTATGCGGTGGGTTTCAGAAAATCCCAATGCCGATAACAACCCAATGTGCGCTGCGTTCGTTGACCAGGTTCGTGTGGCTACGTCTTCGCCCAGTTGTGCGGCTGCTTCCTGAAGGGACCTGTACATTCGTTGGGTGATGCGCTGACCTCGGAAGGCGGGACGAACAATGACTGTGGTGACATAGTGGTACAACGCCGTGGAGTATTCGTAGGGGAGCCTATAGCTGGGGCGAAAGCTCATGAACCCTGCAATAGCCATGCTGGAAGCCTTCGCACGTGCCATGACGACATGCTGATCCTGGAGCGACTCGAAGTACTGTCGAGGTCCTACTGCAGGTGAGACCGGTGCAGGAGTGAAGCTGGTTTGGGTTCCAGATGTTCTTGCCGATAGCGGTGGAATGAATAAGGTATCGGCCTCGACCAAGATCTCCCAAAGCTGTTTTGCAGTCGATGGTTCGATGCCCACTGTCGCCGGGCTAATGGTGATCTGCGGTGTCTTTACGGCTGGATATCCTGCTGTGCGTATCGTTGCTCAACGATGGCGTCGATGATCTCGGCATCTTCCTGCAGGACGTGGTGAATGGCTACGGCCTTAGCCGCGATGTGTGCCCGGTAGATCATCCAGACGGTCACCCCAAGAAAACAGAGGAAGCTTCCAAGAGTGTAAGTTGTCACCAGCGCGGTATCGGACCCGCTCGGAGTTTGCACAAGCCAGACTCCTAGGCCCAGGGATGTGATCGCTAGAAGAAGTAGACACCAACTGTATTTAACAGCAGCCCGATGTCCGGCCTGCCATGCGGTCTGAGAGAATGTGGTGGACCATAGGCGGATCCCCAGTAGATTATTGGGGGTACCGCGCCTGCCGGCATGGCAAGCTGCAACGGCGAGAATCGCACCTTGTAGTAAGCCTGCGGGAAGAAGGAGCATCATGGGGTCCATGCCTGGAGTCTAACCACCCGGGTCTGTGCGATTCCAGAGTTCACACGAACCGAACATTAAGCGCTTGAGCCGCCCATCGTTATGATGGACGGCTCAGAGCTGGTGCCGGTTGCACCGGCTAGTAGTTTTAGAGGTTGCCGGTGGCAATCATCAGCATGCGACGTACCGGTTCTGCAGCACCCCACAGCAACTGGTCACCCACGGTGAATGCCGAGATGTATTCCGGGCCCATGGCGAGTTTGCGAACACGTCCAACGGGGATGTCCATGGTGCCGGTAGCGGCGACCGGAGTGAGTTGTTGCATGGAAGCTTCTTTAGTGTTCGGAACGAACTTGACCCAATCATTGTCGTTGGCCAGAAGCTCTTCAATTTCATCCAGTGGGATGTCTTTGGTGAGCCTGAGGGTTAACGCTTGGGAGTGGGAACGCAGCGCACCGATGCGAACAGTCACCGACTCCAGGGGCATGACGTCATCGCCGGTGCGACCAAGAATCTTGTTGCTCTCGGCCATGCCTTTCCAATCTTCACGCGACATGCCGTTGCCTAGATCCGAATCGATCCAGGGGATCAGTGAACCGGCCAGTGGGGCTCCGAACTGTGAAGTATCCATGGAACCGTCACGCTGTGCGGTGATGACTTTCTCGTCAATATCCAAGATCGCGGAGCTGGGGTTCTGCAAATCTTCAGCAACGATGTCGTGCAGAGTGCCGAAGCCCTTCAGTAGTTCACGCATGTGACGAGCACCGCCGCCGGAAGCAGCCTGGTAAGTCATAGCGGTTCCCCACTCGACCAGACCGTTCCGCATGAGGCCGCCCAGGCCCAGGAGCATGAGCGAGACGGTGCAGTTGCCGCCAACGAATTGATTGATGCCGTTCTTGAGACCGGCTTCAATTTGGTCGCGGTTGACCGGGTCTAGCACGATGATGGATTCATCATCCATGCGCAGTGCCGAGGCGGCGTCGATCCACAAGCCCTTCCAACCGGCAGCACGAAGCTTCGGGTACACCTCGTTGGTGTAATCGCCGCCCTGGGTGGTCAGGATAATCGGTAGCTTCGCGAGCATTTCAATGTCGTGGGCATCCTGCAGTGTCTCTGAAGTGTCGATGCCTGGGAGTTCAGGGACTGGGCCGCCAGCATTGGACGTCGAAAAGAACACAGGGTTGATTTTGGCGAAGTCTTTTTCTTCGACCATTCGCTGCATGAGCACGGATCCGACCATGCCACGCCAACCGATGAGACCAACCGATGGACGGGATGCAGCATCAGCGTACATTGGAGCTTCCGAAACTTGTTGAGTCATAACGTCTTATTTCACATTCTGTGCTAGTGCGTATTTTTTGCGAGCGTTGTATGCCCAGAGTCCTACTCCGATGAATGCTTGGGTGAGGACGAGGAGAAAGATGATCCCGGCGATCGTCTTGCCGGTCAGTACCAGATACAGTCCCATTCCGGCACATACGAGTGCAAGTAAGGGGCCCGCCACCAAGCCCAGGAATGCTAACACCATCTGGCGTTGGGTGACCGGGGCGGTGTTTGTTGTTTTAGTCAAGGGTGCGCTCCCATCGTTCAAAGCGATACTGCACCGAGGATTTGGAAGTATGCCAGCCCTGAGACGGATCTTGTCCGGTCTGATTCCATGAGGCATCGAGTTGAGGGGCATACGTATCGCCGTCAACGTGGATATTGAATAGGCTGCGTTCTACAACGGTGGTTACCTCTAATGCCTGATCATATAGGCTGCCCCCACCAATGACCCAAATCATAGGACCGGTCTTAAGCTCACCGGCGAGTTCTAGCCCTTCCGCCAAGTCTGCTACTACGTGAACACCCTCGTGTTGCAGTTTTTCGTCGGAGGGTTCTTCGGCAAAAGTCTTCGAGACAACAATTGACGTTCGCCCCGGCAGTGGACGGAAGGAATCCGGAAATGACGACCAGGTTCGTCGTCCCATGACCAGCACTTCACCCATCGTGACCTCTTTGAAATGCTTGAGATCTTCGGGCACATGCCAGGGCATATCACCGTCGAGTCCGATGACGCCGTCTAAGCTTTGCGCCCAGACCATGCCGATGCGGGTGTCAGACGGCAACTGGAGCTGAGATAGTGGGGTGGTGTTGGTAGTCAATGACTTCGAAATCTTCCAATTCGTAGCTGAACAAATCTTTGGGTTTGCGGCGGAATCGTAGCTGCGGATACGGGTAGGGCTCGCGGTTGAGTTGTTCACGGACCTGATCGACATGGTTGGAATAGATATGAACATCACCACCGGTCCAAACAAATTCCCCAGGGTTATAACCGAGTTGGTGTGCCATCATCATGGTCAGCAGTGAGTATTCTGCGATATTGAACGGCACTCCAAGGAACATATCTGCCGAACGCTGGTAAAGCTGGCACGAGAGCTTGCCCGGGCCGTCTGCTTCAGGCTGGACATGGAACTGGAACATCGCGTGGCACGCGGGCAGTGCCATTTCGTCGATCTGACCGGGGTTCCAGGCCGAGACGATGTGACGACGCGATCCAGGGTTATGCGCGAGCGACTCCAGCACCTGACTGATCTGGTCGATAGATTCACCATTAGGAGCCGGCCAGGAACGCCACTGCACACCGTAGACGGGCCCTAGCTCGCCGTCTTCATCAGCCCATTCATTCCAGATCCGTACCCCACGTTCCTGGAGCCATTTGACGTTGGACTCGCCGTTGAGAAACCAGATCAGTTCTAACGCCGCAGATTTAAAATGCACGCGTTTGGTCGTGATCAGTGGGAAATACTCTGCCAGGTTGTAACGGATCTGACGTCCAAATACCGAATAGGTGCCGGTGCCGGTGCGGTCCGTGGTCAGGGTGCCATTTTCAAGCACATCGGCCAGTAGATCTTCATAGGGGGTTGCGATGGACTGAGCGGTCATATTCCTTTTCCGGGGGTTATCGTTTGGCAGCTGGATTCGTGACAAGGTGCAGATATTCGGGATACCGGCGCAAATAGTCCACAATATAAGAACACTGCGTTGTGAACTTTTGTTCCTGTTTTTCAAACTGATCTAATAACAAGGTTGTCAGAGCACGGGCGTAGCCTTGGCGGCCATATTCCTCCGCGACAATCGTGTGTTGCAGCACGTAGATTTCAGGATCTTCCTCGGCCATGCGGTAACCGATAAAACCGATAAACGTTGTGTCGCCCGTATAGGGGCTTTCATGGTGCAGTTCGAATCGGTCTTTGGCAGGAGCATGTACTAAGCGCAGGTTCTGATGAACGATTTTTTCTGGCTGCGTGCCCGGCGAAGTAGTCATAGCCACAGCCTACCAAGCCCCTCCTCGTTGCTCCTATGCTTCTTCCACAAGATCGGTATCGCTGAGGGATAGGTGCTTATTTCACGAGCGGATCATAGCGTTCGACCGAAACGATCTGACCTGAACGATGTGTTGCTCGATGGACCACCAGAACGGAGCCGGGAGCGAGTTTGAATTGTTTCTTCTTGGTCACCGACTTGGGGCTGATGAGGGCTTTGTCTTCGCGGATCCACGCCTTGAGCTCTTTGAGGATCTGCTTCACGACCGAGGGTTGAGAGCACACCATGATGGGGTCAAGACGTTTGAATTCTTGACGAAGGCGCCGTGCCAAGGAGGTGTTGTGCTCCTCGGGGGTTTTATTGAGCCATTTCTTGGTCCGGACCGCTCCGCCGTGTTTCTTCACATATGGCGCGATGGTCTCCAGAGAGCGCGTATATCTTGAGGTGACGATACGTGTGGGTTTCCATGCGCGCAGCAAGCGAGCGACTGCTTTGGCTTGCTGATACCCAGAATCGGCCAGTGGCCGATCGATTTCATCTCGGGTCCAGGATTCAGCCGGGGTAGCTTTGGCTTGTCGCACCACAACGAATGGCACCGTTGCCAAATGGTGCGCATCGAATGCGGCCTCCAACACGTCGAGAGGTTTTTGATCCAGCTCTTTGGACAGCAATCGACGCGCGGTCTCCACATTCACCCAGCGAACGTCGTCGATTTCTTTGTTATCGGGACGCGCCTTCTGATCAACGACGCGTGCGGCCCAGTACCAGACTTCTTTTCGGTTGTTGCCCTGCGGAGTCTTGTACCTGATGATTCCCAAGGGAATGCCCAGGGGTAAATCTAGGCCGACCTCTTCTTTGGTTTCTCGCCAGGCGGTCTCTGGAAGAGTCTCATTGACATCCAGGCGACCTTTGGGCCAGGACCAATCGTCAAATGCTGGGCGGTGGATGAGTAAGACTTGAAGTCTGCCAGATTTAGTGCGCCATGGGATAGTGCCGGCAGCTAGGATCTTGGCGTTCACGCCTTGTTCAGCTGTGATGACGGTAGCACGTGTAGAGGTGAGCTTCCCGAGGCGTTTTGCAGCGCGCATGAAGTGTGAGCCTAGCTGCGTGAAGAGAACATGACATCGGTGTTTTCCACGCCGAAGCCTAACGACGTGTAGAGGTTCACCGCTGGGCGATTTTCATCATCAACATACAATACGATCTTCTCTAATCCCGAACTCGCTAAGTGGTTCATGCCATGCAGCGTCAGAGCTTTCCCCAAACCGGTGCCCTGAGTTTCAGGATGCACCCCGACTACATACACTTCACCGGCAGCCGAGCCCACCGGGGTTTTCGTCCAGTGGAACCCGACCGGAATACCCTGAGCATCTTCGGCAATGAAAAAGCCCTGCGGATCAAACCAGGTTTCAGTTTTGCGCGCTTCCAGATCAGCCTGGGTGAGTTGCCCTTGTTCGGGGTGGTCGGCAAAGGCGGTTGCATTGAGCTGCAGCCAGGCAGCGTCATCCTCGCCGGGCACAAATGTCCGAATGGAATAACCCTGCGGAATGATCGCGTCCCCGAAAGACTCGCGATCGATCTCTAATGCCATCCGGTACAAAACGCGCACCGGCTCTAGGCCAGCCTTCGTTGCCAGTAGGCGTGCTGCGGGGTGGTCTCCATGGCTCCACGCCGTCACTGTTTGCTGCTCGGCGGCATGCTGGGCAAGTATTTCCTTGATCGCCTTGACTAATTGGTGGCCTAAACCGTTGCCACGATCTTCAGGAGCAACCAGCAACTCCACTACAACAGGGTGGTCGGGGTGCTCAGGAATGACGATGGCTGCAGCCCCCGTGAATTTCGGTTCTCCGGTGGAGACCAACCAGGCTCGTCCGGCACGCAGCTCGACCCAGGTTTGGTCGCCAAAAGGTTCATTATGGTCTGCGGCGACCCCGAGATCAGCAAGTTTGCGAAGTTGAGAAAGGTGATTCGACGTTTCTGCAGGAGCATGCACGCGCAATTGAGTCATGCCACCACAATAACGGGTACCGCGAATTTTCGGGCGCGGTTGTCTTGAGTCCCAGCTCAAAGCTGGTGCCATGACATGATAGAGGAGTGCGAAGGACTATTTCAGCTTTAACCACAGTCGCCGCTGCTGCGGTGTTGGCCGTGGTGACGGTATTTGTGCCCAATCTGCCGCAATGGGTCAGCCCCGTGGCCTTATCTGTGCTGGTCATCGGCTTTGCTGTGGCTTGGCCGGTCATGGTTCGACCCACACCGCGATGGGGAATCAGTGCCGTCTTAGCCTTCACCGGTTTGTCCTCGGTCTGGACGGTCACTTTGCTCCCAGCACACGTGGAGTTTTCGCCAATGGCCACAGAATTGTGGTTGGCACCTGTTGGGGGAGCGGCCGCGCTGGGCGTGCTGTTGATTTTTGGTGTGCAAACCTTTTCGTTGCCCGGTGGGCCCCAACGGTTTTTGTCCACCGCGATGTTTTCGTTGGGAGCCGTGATTGCAGCCACCGCGGCTGGCTGGGCCATGTTGCTGCGGCAGAAATATGAAGTCGCCCAGGGTGCGATCATGATTGAGCGCTTCACGGGATTGACCTGGCTGATGCTCACCATCCTGGTCTCGCTAGCGGTGGCCGCACTGGCCACCTTGTTGCCGACCCGGCGGCGTAACCGCATGATCGCCGTCATCGTTGGTGCCACAGTGGTGGCTGTTATTATGCAGATCATTCGAGCCGGTGTCTTATCTGTGCCGGCGGTCATTGGCGGGGCCCTCGGTGCGCTGATCATCGCATTAGCCGACAGTTTTTCGGAAACGAAAGAAGCCCCAGCAGCATCTCTGAAGCACCCCTTGACAGCGATTGGCCTTGGCACCGGGGTAACGATTGTCGCTGGGATGGTTGGCTACTTCGTCCTCCACGTTTTACCTTGGTAATAATTGACGACACCAAGTCGTATCGAATTCAGAATGTGAGTAAACTAAGGGCCATGTCTGTTGTAGCTTTAGAAATCTTCTTTACCGTCCTCGTGGGCCTGGCCGGCGTGGGTATGGCACTGTTCGCATTGCTGGTTATCCGCGGCCTCTACCGGGGTCAGCGCTAAACTCTCACGTGGCTATCGAACTACCCTACGATCTGCTCCCAGAGCTAGCCCCGCTAGCGTGGCTGATTGGCTCCTGGGAAGGACAAGGACGCCTTGGTGCCGGCGAAGAAGATTCCGAGATCTTTTACCAGCGCATCGATTTCGCCGAAACTGGGTTGCCGTTTTTGCAGTATCGCGCCGAAACCTGGTTGTCGGAAGAAGATGGCACGCTGATTCGACCGCTGACTTTTGAGTCCGGGTACTGGTCGATCGACCGGCAACGTCACGCCGCCGACGTCGGACCCGGCATGAAACCTGCCGATCCGGTGCCCGCCTACCGTTCTGCCGAAGACGTTGAACGGTTGCGCAAAAATGAAACCGATTTTCCGATCACCGCAACGCTCACGCATCCCGGTTCGATGGCTGAGTTGTATTACGGGATCGTTCGCGGCCCCCAAATCCAGCTCCAGGCCGATGCCGTGCTCCACGGCACGCTCAGCGGCAACTATCATTCCGCCAGCCGGATCTACGGGCTGGTCAATGGCCAAATGTTCTGGCGTTGGGATGTCGTCGAAGCCGAGGGTGAAGAGCCGAAACCGCACGCCTCTGGCATCCTCGATAAAATGCCCTCCGAGAACGATGGTCGTCTGCCGCCCGGGAAACCACACCTGCCCGGCAAACACGACGCGTAGAGTGATCACATGCTTGACGTAACTCATATCGAATACACTCCCGCAACTTCACCCTTACTGACCGGTGAACATGCTATTCACGGTGCGGTCGCAGCGGATTCGATCGACCACTACGTTGCCGGACACTATGGCCAACCCCACCAGGAACAGCGTGCGCTGGCTAACGGTCAAGCCGTCGTTGATCTTTCCCACTATGGCGTTGTGACCGTGACCGGGGCCGATCGCCTGAATCTCTTACATACCCTGACCACCCAGAATTTCCAAGGAATGGTCAGCCCGATCAATGCCGAAGCACTATTTTTGGATCTGCGCGGTCGTGTTGAGATCGCAGCGAAAGTCCACGACGACGGCGAAACCGCGTACTTACTCACCGAGCCCACGATGAACGCCACCCTGGCGGACTGGTTGACGCGCATGCAATTCGCATCGCGTGTTGAAGTCACCGATCGCACCGGCGAGCTTGCACTGTTGGGCACCACCGACGAGATTCCAGGCTTCGAGGGTCCCGTATGGATTGATCCGTGGCCGGGTATCGCTCCGGGTGGTTATGCCTATACCCAGGACCCGGCAGACCATCCTGCTGTACACGAAAACTACGCCTGGCGGCTCTACATCATCCCGACCGAGGAACTCGTAGAAACGGTCACCAACCTGCCCGAGGGGTTCCGCCTCGCCGGCACCATGGCCTCTGAAGCCCTGCGCATTGCTGCAGGTCGCCCTCGCCAATTACTCGACACTGATGACCGGTCCATTCCGCACGAACTCGATTGGCTGCGCACCGCAGTCCACATCGATAAAGGCTGCTATAAGGGCCAAGAAACCGTGGCACGCGTGCATAACCTCGGGCACCCACCCCGTCGTCTCGTGGGTCTACTGATCGACGGATCGGTGCATGGGCTGCCCGAAGCCGGTGCGGATATTATTCTGCGCCCCGAAACCGAAGACACCGAAGCCATGTCTTCTGCACGAGCAATCGGCACACTGAGGTCCGTGGCCATGCACCATGAGATGGGCGCTATCGGAACGGCGATGATCCGGCGCAACACGGACCCGGAAGCACAATTGATCATCCGCGAAAATCCTCCAGAGGATGCCGATGACACCGCACCAAACTTCACCGCCGCTTCACAGGTCACCTTGACTTCACCGTCAGCAGGAAAAGTTGTGGGCAGAGTGCAGGGGCTCAAAGACCTGCGGCGTCGCTAGTCGAAGGTCACACTCGTACGGTATCCAGACAGGATAAAGCCGACGTCGTTGGCCATTCGTTCTCCAATATCGTCGCCCACCGACGTCACCCACTGGGGAATAAGTCCATCAAACATGCATTCCTCGGCAGCTCTGGCCAACATAAACGTTCCATAGCCTTTGGCACGCTGAACCAACGCTACGAGCACCGACAATTGGCCGACCGTGTCAGAAAAAACATCGTAGCCGGCGCCGGCGATCGGTTCGGGATGCTCACCAAATGCTGAGATCGTAAAATAATGATCGAGTGCGTCCAGCGGCATCGCCGTAATATCATCGGGCGGACATGCGGCCTCCAGCCGACGAACATCCCGACTCTGTGAAGTCACGTTTAATTGAGCATCCTCATAGTACGGGATGTCTTCGGCATAGTAGAGCACCTCTTCGCCCAAGGAGCGCGCGCCCGCATCGTAGCCCAACTGCAGCATTGTGGATTCCAACGCGAGGATGTCATCATCGATATTACGGGCAGCATCAAGAAACCATGCTGGCGCATAGAGTAGCGAGATATTAAAGAGCTGAATAAACGTGGCCGTATTCGGATCCCAGTCGGTTAACTCATGCTCCGCTGCTATCTCAAACCGCTGGATCCCGGCGTCATCGTTCGCGTCGTGCAGGGCGCTTGCTTCAATATCTAAAGAACGCGCCCACGCCGATAACACCAGCTTTTGATTAGCATTTGATAACCCCGGCGAATGGAGATAATGATTCGACAAGGGTGCCTCCAGTACACATGGCAACGTAGCTCTCTCACCGTCTAGGCGAGCATCATCACCTCAGCATAACCGGATATTAGCGTGCGTCACAGCGTTGCCAGTCGCCTCGACATTCCACCCAGCGCGTACGACTGAGGACCAAAAATCGTTGTAACGTCACTGCACAGTGTTGATCATCACATCCAACATGCTTTAGTGTACTTGCGAGTGATATATCTCATAAAGCGTCTGAGGTATATCAGATAACCACGATAGGGAGCACACCTTCTGATGAACACCACGACCCGACGAAAGAAAACACATCTGTTTTCTACAGAACGATCCAGCACAATGCGCGTGCTGACTTATGCCGGTGCCATTATGGCATTTTTGATTGGTTCAGGATTTGCAACCGGTCAAGAAATTATGCAGTACTTTGCCTCGTATGGCTTTTGGGGTGTTTTTGGCACTGGAGTACTGGTGCTGGCACTGATCAGCTTTGTTTCAATCCAGTTCCTCACGGTCGGGCAACGGGAGCAATTTGAAAAGCCCTCACAAATCTTTGAGTACTACGCCGGCAAGTATGTCGGAAAGTTCTTCGACTATTTCTCGATCCTGTTCGTTTTCCTATCCTTTACCGTCATGGTCGCCGGTGCTGGCGCCGTCTTCGATGAGCACTACAACATACCGGCTTGGGTTGGGGGAATTGGCCTGACCGTTCTCGTGGCGCTGACCGTATGGTTCGGTCTAAATTCTCTGGTCGATGTCATCGGTAAAATCGGTCCGCTGATCGTTGTCATCGCTGTCGGCCTTGGCATTGTAGGCATCATGAACGCTGACACCGGGATCTTGGCCGGCCATGACATGGTGGCAGATCTTGAAATTCAACAGGCTTCGAACCACTGGATTACCGCAGCCCTGAGCTACGTAGGGTTCTGTATGCTGTGGCTGGCTGCATTCCTGACGGCACTGGGAAAAACTGTTCCGACTCAACGCGAAGCTCGTGCTGGTGGACTCACCGGCGGTGTCGTCTTTTCCCTGGCATGCATGATCGTTGGACTGGGTTTGCTTGCGAATATTGAACACGTTGCAGGCATGCAAATTCCGATGCTGGTACTCGCCAACGACATCGCACCCTTTGTCGCATCCCTGATCTCCCTGATGATTCTCGCGGGAATTTATACCACTGCGATTCCACTTCTGTGGACCGTTTCATCACGTTTCTTCCCAGACGGCACCAAGAAATATAAATACCTCACGATCGGTCTTGCAGTTCTGGGAACCGTCATTGGTCTCTGGTTACCTTTTGACCAGATGGTCAACATTGTGTACGTGCTCAACGGCTATGTCGGTGCGATCCTGCTGGCGATCATGGTGATCGTGACGATCTGGAAGTTGCTCAATCGTCGCCGCGCTACGAGCACAGAGCAGAGTCCAGCGGAACAGGACGCGCTGCGACGCTAGGTCATAGCATGTTGCGGGACGCAGATCTTAGGCGTCCCGCAGCACCGCTGCGAGAAATTTTTTGGTCCGTTCCTTAGCAGGATTCGTAAAGATTGTTTCTGGATCTGCGCTTTCAATGATCTTGCCTCCATCGAGCATCATGACCCGGTGCGAGACATCCCTGGCAAAACTCATTTCGTGGGTGACTATCAGCATCGTGACATCGGTGGTGGCAGCCACGTCCCGCAGAACCTGGAGCACATCCACTACGACCTCGGGGTCAAGAGCAGAGGTCACCTCATCGAGTAAGAGAATCTCTGGGTCCATGGCGAGCGCCCTGGCAATAGCCACTCTCTGCTGTTGACCACCAGAAAGCGCCGTGGGGTGTGCGTCTGTTTTATCTGGCAGGCCCACCTTTTCAAGGAGTTGGTGGGCTCGGTCGATAGCATCGCGTTTATTGATTCCCAGCACGTGAATCGGCGCTTCGATGATGTTCTCAAGAACAGTCATATTGGGAAACAGATTGAACTGCTGAAACACCATACCGATGCGAGTGGTGAGCAGCTTTTGCTGGCGCTTGGAGACGGGGACACGTTTGCCATCGCGCTGTTCATACACGAGTGGTGCACCGTCAATGTAGATATATCCGTCGGTGAGTCCCTCAAGCGTCATGACTAAGCGCAGGATGGTGGTCTTGCCGGATCCTGATGGTCCAATGAGCGTGACGCGTTCGCCGCGCTCGATCGTGAAATTTAGCTCCTTCAACACGGTCTTGGTATCGAATTGTTTCTCCACGTCCCGAAACTCAATAACAGGCATGGCGGGTTTGGCATCAGTAGGCGTAGGCAAGACGTCTCTCCAATCGGTTGACAAGGACTGCAGTGCCGTAGCTAGCGACCAAGAAGATGACCCCGGCAATGGTAATAGTCTCGATATATCGGTAGGTGAACCCGCCAATCTCTAACGCGGTGGTGACCATTTCCATTACTGAAATCGCAATCAAAAATGGGGTGTCTTTGAACATCGAGATTGCATAGTTCCCCAGTGAGGGCACGGTAGATCGCAAAGCCTGAGGGATGATCACTCGTTGCCAGGTGCGTACGGCCGAGAGGGAGAGTGCGGTGGTAGCTTCCCACTGGCCGGTGGGAACAGCATCAATGCCAGCACGGTATACCTCCGACATGTAGGTGGAGTAATGCACCCCATAGACCAATAACGCGATGGCCATGGGCTCCATCCAGACAAATCCATAGAAGACCACGAGCAGTTGGACGACAATAGGGGTCATGCGGATGAAATTTGCGCTCCACGTGACAAGCCAGGCTAACGGCTTGGGAAGTACGCGGATGAGAATCGCAATGATCAGTCCCAAAACAGCCGCGATGAGCGTGCCCACGACCGTCACTACTAGGGTGACTTGAAAGAAGGAACGCAACATTTCTGGTAGGACTTCCCAGGCAAAGTCCCACCGCCAGAAACTCGTGGTGTCATCGATATCGGGGGCGTCTACGGTGCCACTAAGGACACCCATGAGTCCAGGCAGCCGGATCATCGGGCACCGCCGGGGGCGACCGCTGCGGGTTCGTCAGCGGGTGAGATTTTATTTGTGAGGACCGGTGAGAGGATCTCTTTGAGGCTTGGTCCTCGACCCAACTTATATTTGGAGCGTGCTTCGAACAAACGCATGAGTTGGGTCAACACCAGCGCGATGATGAAGTACACCACCAACCCGACAATTGCTAGCGCGAACAACCAGTCAGTAGTGCGCCGGAGCTGCAGTAACTCAAAGGTAAACTCACTCATACCGATGATGTAGACAATAGAGCTGCCCTTGAGTAGATGCACCCACAGGTTCGTCAGTGATGGTAGCATCAAGGCCCATGCTTGCGGAAAAATGATCCGTCGCATTTTGTGCGGCCACGACATCGACAAAGCTGCGGTGGCTTCCCATTGCCCCTGAGGCACCGATGTCAAGGAAGCCCGGACCGCCTCGGCTCCATAGGCGCCATAGTTCAACGTGAGTGCGAATATAGCCACTAACATTGCCCCGAGACTGGGACCGAAGAGCGGCAGCACGTAGAACAGCCACATCAGCTGTACCAGCAGCGATGTTCCACGGAAGAACTCGATGATAATACGCGCAGGCAGACGAACCAGGAGCTTCGTGCTACCGGCCATGAGTCCTAGAACGACCGCTACGACGAACGCTAAAAGTCCGCTGACAACGGTGAGCTGGAGTGTGAGTAGCAGACCATCCCATAATCGAGGGCCATGCATGACAAGGGCATCTAAGTAATTCATGCGAACTCTTCAGTCCCTTCGGGGATCCTCAAGGTGTAGGGACGGAAGTTATTCCTCGATATCTTGCAAAGCTTCCAGGTCACCTGCGCACAATGCTTCTGCTGTCATGTCTTCGGGTGGCACCTCTGCATCAGTGAAGCCGTGCTCAGCGAGGATCTCACCTAATTCACCGTTAGATTTCAGTTCGGCCAGGTGCTCGTTATACTCATTCAGGGTTTCAGTATCGTCCTTGCGGAATACTGTAGATCCGGCGCCATATTGCAAAACACCATCAATTTCTTGGACGAAGGGGTCCGTGACCTCCACGCCGTCTGCGTTCTCTGTCATTTGGTTGAGAGAAATGGCAGTCATAGCGAAGACATCCGCGCGTCCACCTTGGACCATTTCTAAGCCCTCATCGGCGCTGCCTACACCCTCGTAATCTAGACCCAAGTCAGTGGCGTACCCGGCTTCAATGCCGGCAGTCAACGTCGCTAGGGTAATATCTTCGCCGCTTTCTTGGGCTTCTAAGACATCATCGAGATTTTCGACGCCGTGGGGATTGCCCTCTTCGACTACCAGGGCGGTGGTATACATGATTTCGGGCTCTGCAAAGGCTGCTTCTGCGCATCGTTCTGGAGTGATCGACATGCCTGCCGATATCGCATGGAATCGTTCAGCGTTGAGGCCGGGGATAAGGTTGTCCCAATCGACGAGCTCCGCTTCGACCTCGTAGCCCATATCACCGAAGATACGTTCGGCCAGCGCAACAGTGGCCCCAGCCGGTTCGCCATTGTCATCGAGATAAGAATAGGGAACTTCACCAGCAATGCCAACGGTGATGACCTCGCCAGAAGCCGTATCTTCTTCACCGCCACCGTTACATGCGGTCAGTGCCAGTAGTGCTGCGGCTGAAACAGCCGCGGTTTTCATCATTCGTGAGGTGCTGCGAACCATGAGAGGTACCATCCTTAGGTGCACCGTTTCCCGGGCCAGCCACGGAGACAGTAAGCGGCCGATCCCTGGTGCACGTTGCTCGTTTTGTGATGAGTATCACTGGAGATCCAGGGTGTGGCCTACCTTACGGGCATGATTCGTAGGGCTCAACAGCTCAAGAGCCAAAATTCATAACATTTTGGAACTTTATGCACCAGACATGTGGCGGGTGTGACTTGGCATGAAGCGTTACCCAGGTTTCATGATGACGTATTGATGCCTCACAGCGCTGAGCAGCCGAGTTAGCCCCGCATGCTGACGCGGCAGATGAGTGGGGGGCCTAAAGAGCTGTTAGTTCATACGCGCAGCGTCGAAATCACGGGCATAGGGAGGTCGCTGCGTGCCTTCTTGTAACGCTTCGGCTGGATCTGCTCCGAGGCTGACGATGCGATTGTTCTCATCGACATGAACAACTTTTGGAATATAGGCGCGCGCTTCAGCGTCAGCCATTTGCGCGTAGGCGATCAGAATGACAAGATCGCCTGGGTTGATCAGATGTGCTGCTGCGCCATTAATGCCAATGACTCCGGAACCGCGTTCACCAGCGATGGTGTAGGTCTCTAGCCGGGCTCCGTTGGTGATATCCACGATCGACACCATTTCGCCGGGGAGAATATCCGCGGCGTCGAGCAGATCCTGATCCACGGTTACCGAGCCAACGTAGTGCAGGTTGGCTTCGGTTACAGTGGCACGGTGGATCTTGGCATGGAACATGGTACGCAACATAGGTTCTGCCTCTCAGCGTCATCGAAAATAGGTTGCTGGCGCGGTAGCCAAAGTATAAGTCTACCCGGTGAATATTAATGCCGAACAGGTCACTTTTATTCCCCAAAGGCACCTCACCTTAGGGGTTATCGCTGAGGGATGATGTGATACACCTCGTCGGCCAAGGCAACGATATCATCCTGGTGATGAGTCACTAAAATGACGGTGAGGTCCCGTAGCACTTCCGTTAAAAGGTTGCGGATGGCGGGTGCAGCTTTGACATCAAGAGCCGCCAACGGCTCATCGAGTAGGACGAGTCGCGGGCCAGAGGCCAGCACCCGGGCGATAGCTACGCGTTGAGCTTGACCGCCAGACAGCTGGTGTGGCTTGCGTTTCCCATAACCTGCAAGACCGATGCGATCCAGCCACTCTTCAGCCTTGGCTCGGCGGGCTCTACGTCCGGTAATGTCTGCCCGGTCCATGCCGTACATAATATTGTCGACGGCTGATAGATGAGGGAACAGATGATGGTCTTGCGAGAGGTATCCAATGCCGCGTTGATGGGCGGGAAGCCACTTGTGGGGTTTTCGGGTAGGGTCTGGGCAATCGAACAGTACGGTGCCGTCCAGTTTCGCTTTGCCGACATCGGGCATGAGCCACCCAGCGAGCGCCATAAGGGTCGTGGTCTTGCCAGAACCATTGGGCCCTACCAGTGCGAGTACCTCGCCGTGTGGCACGCTGAAGGCGACGTTAACCTTCCGTTGTGCCACAGTGATATCGACTGTGAGACCTGAATGCTGCATTGAAGTCATGAATATTTACGACCGCCTAACGATGAGGATGCTTCGGTCGGAAATACGCAACAGCGATGACCAGTACAGCGATGAGGATCAGGACCAGTGACAGTGCAACCGCTGCATCGGGATCTGCTTCGCGTGCCAAATAAATCTCCAATGGCATGGTGCGTGTGGTGCCCTGCAGAGAACCAGCAAACGTGATGGTGGCACCGAATTCGCCAAGTGCTCGCGCAAAAGTGAGTACGACGCCTGACACTAACCCTGGCCGGAGCAGCGGGAGGGTAACGGTCCAAAAAGTCCGCCACTTCGAAGAACCAAGAGACAGGGCCACACGTTCATAGTGCTCGCCAGACGATGCCAAATGCGACTCCAGAGTGGTCACCATAAAAGGCAGTGACACAAACGTCTGGGCCAACACCACCGCGGCGGTAGTGAAAGCAATGTCAATGCCCAGCGCGGACAGCTGCTCGCCAATGAGCCCGCGACGACCGAAAGCCTCCGTGAGCACAATACCGGCGACGACCGGTGGAATCACAAGTGGAACGAGTACAACCGAGCGCATCAACGTGCGACCGGGAAAGTTGGAGCGAGCCAAGACCAAGGCAAGCGGGACGCCGAAAACTATGCAAATAGCAGTAGCAGCGCTCGCGGTACGCAAAGATAACCACAATGCGTCCAGAGCGGATCTGCTCGTCAACAGCTCAGGCAGATCAGACCAAGTGATCCCTGCCAGCAGCGCAATAAAGGGGAGAACAAAAAATGCGCCAGCCAGAACCGCCACAACGATTGCTGAACTGGGTATGCCAGCTGACAGGGTAGGACGAGGTCGAACATTATTGACTGGCTTCGTGATAGTCATAGGGGTTATTACGCGGCCTTACGGGGTCGTGAAGCCATGCGCTTCAAGAATGGATCGACCGGTGTCCGATTTAACGAATTCGATGAACGTCTCGGCAACGTCAGGATGTTCAGAGTTCGCGGTACGAGCAATCGGGTAGTAGTTCAATTCCTCGTCGGCTCCTTCGATTTCGAAAGTGCTGACCTCATTGGGAGCCAGCCCAGCATCGGTCGCATACACCAGACCAGCGTCAGCCTGACCTGAGCGAACTTTGCCTAAAACATCTACGACCTGCTGTTCTTCAGAGGCGGGCTGCAAATTAACTCCGACAGCTTCGGCAAGTCTCTGCGATAGTGCGCCACACGGAACCTGTGGTGCACAGATGACAAGATTCACGCCGTTTGCAGTAGCCTCTTGTAGGTTCGAAACCTGTGCTGGGTTGTCAACGGGCACGATGCCCACCAACGTATTGGACGCGAATAATGTACGAGTGTCAGCGTCGATGAGGTGAGCTTGCTCAGCTTTGTCCATGTTGAGTTCATCGGCTGAAGCCAAAATATCAGCAGGGGAGCCGGAATCGAGGTTATGGACCAGCGTCGCAGAGCCTGCGAAGTTGAAATCGATGGTGACATCTGGATGTTGTGCTGTGAACTCTTCGGAGATTTCCTCAAGTGATTTCTGTAGTGAGGCTGCGGCGAGGACGTTCAGGGTGGCTTCTTCTCCTGTAGCCGTGGCGTCCGATTCCGAAACTTCTGGGGTGGAGGAATTGGCACTACAACCGGTCAACATCAGTATGATGACTGATGCCATTGTGGTGAGTGTGGTGAGAGCTCGTTTCATGGAGCCAGCCCGGTGGTTTCGACGACCACATTGGTTGCTTTGACGGTTGCGATCGCAGGGGAGCCAACTTGAAGGCCGAGTTCTTGGACTGCTTCGGTTGATATGAGCGAGACGACCCGAAATGGCCCACACTGCAATTCAACTTGTGACATGATTTTGTCGGATTGGATCTTTGTCACCAAGCCGTTGAGTTTATTGCGAGCAGAAGAGGCAAGTTCGCCTGGCACATGCGATCGGCCCTCCGCTGCTGCTTGTGCCAAGGTTGCGACCTCAGCACCGGTGACTACTTGACGGCCAGTCTCATCGGTGGTGGCAGAGAGCTTTCCTTGCGTAATCCAGCGACGGACAGAGTCGTCCGATACGCCCAGATAGCCGGCAGCCTCTGAAATACGCAAATACGTCATAGAACTGGAGTCTATGACGTATTTGCGTAAGAAGAAAGGGCGCTAACCCGTAGGTGCGGATTGTAAGTTAGCCGTTGATGAGCTTTTGGATCCGAGCTACACCCTCGGTGAGGTCGTCTAGGCCCAGCGCATATGACAAACGGATGTAGCCGGTTTTGCCGAAGGCTTCACCCGGAACGACAGCGACCTGGGCTTTTTCCAAAATGACTTCTGCAAGTTCTGCAGAGGTCTCGACGTGCTGCCCGGCGATATCTTTCCCCAGTGCTTTTGTGACGTCCACATACGCATAGAAAGCGCCCTTCGGCGTTGGACAATGGAAGCCCTGGATCTCATTGAGCATTTTGACCATGGTCTTGCGTCGTTCGTCGAAGGCTTTGAGCATTTCTTTGACGGCATCCAATGGTCCGGAAACGGCAGCGAGTGCAGCTTTCTGGGCGATGTTGTTGACGTTTGAGGTTGCGTGCGATTGCAGGGTCGAGGCTGCCTTGACGACGTCTGCTGGAGCGATCATCCAGCCCACACGCCACCCGGTCATGGCGTAGGTTTTTGCCACGCCGTTGACGATGATCGTCTGGTTGGCAAGGTCGGGGACGGCTTTCAAAATTGGTGTGAAGATCGCTTCGTCGTAAACCAGGTGTTCGTAGATCTCATCGGTGATGACCCAGATGCCGTTGTCCAACGCCCACTGGCCGATGGCCTGTGTTTCTTCTGGCGTGTACACGGAACCTGTTGGGTTCGACGGCGATACGAACACCAGGGCTTTCGTCTTCTCGGTTCGAGCCGCTTCAAGCTGCTCAACTGTGACCTTGTACTCTGCTTCGGCGCCGGCAAAAACATCAACAGGAGTGCCCCCGGCTAACTTGATCGCTTCGGGGTATGTCGTCCAGTATGGCGCTGGCAACAGAATCTCATCGTCCGGATCGACAATCGCAGCAAAAGCGTTGTAGACAGCTTGTTTGCCACCGTTGGTGACGATCACCTGAGAAGCGTCAATTTTGATGCCCGAGTCGCGCAGTGTCTTGTCGGCGATTGCCTGGCGCAATTCGGGAAGGCCTGCCGCCGGGGTGTAGCGGTGGTTGGCAGGATCCACGACGGCTTCTTTGGCGGCTTCGACAATGTAATCCGGAGTTGGGAAATCCGGCTCTCCGGCGCCGAAACCGATGACTGGTTCACCAGCTGCTTTGAGCTGTTTTGCTTTGGCAGTGATTGCCAACGTGGCAGATTCAGGAATCGCTTGCAGTCGGACAGAAACACGGCGTGCTGGTTCAACCATAGGTGGTCTAGGCCTTTCGACGAATTGCTCGCGATACGTGCGAGTCATGAAGTAATCGATGGGGCAATCGTACTGCACTACCGGTGTTGGCATGCGATTTGTTGACGCTCTCGTGGTCGGCGGCAAGCCCAAGGATGCACCTGGATTTGTCGTCTCGGTTCGCATTAGCTATGATTGGACTCTGGTGTAGGTCGCACACCAGCTTTTGTGTGCGGTCAACCCTAGGGCAGTGGCGCAATTGGTAGCGCAACGGTCTCCAAAACCGTAGGTTGCAGGTTCGAGTCCTGTCTGCCCTGCGCATGAGGTTCGAAGGAATCGAAGAACCTATCAGCACAATCAGTATGAGCGAGGATCAGTGAGCAAGACTTCATCATCCCCAACCGCTGAAAAGCGGGGGTTCTTTGCTCGGATCATGATGTTCCTGCGCCAAGTCATTGATGAGATGCGCAAGGTGGTCACCCCGACCCGCCAAGAACTCATCAAGATGACCGGCGTCGTTTTGGTCTTCGTCATTATTGTGATTGGACTGGTGAGCCTGCTCGACTGGCTGTTCGGTATGGGTGCATCCTGGGTATTCGGTAGTTCTGACGGCCTCTAAAAAACTTCACATATATCGCGGGGCGCTTCCCGTTGTGAAAATGTCAGTAAACACCCGTGATTGACCGTTGAGAAAGCAGGATACCTAGTGTCGGAGAACGAACTCGATCCAAACATCGACACCAGTGACGTTGAGGAGACCAACGAGCTGGTCGAAGATGTCAACGACGACGTCGCAGACGAGCTACAAGAACCAGCTGAAGCAGCGGCCGACGTAGAAAATACTCTCGAAGAGTCAGCTTTTGATGCAAGCGGCGAACCCGACGAAGTGGCAGTCCGTGAGCCAGCTGAGGTAGCCCAAGACATTGTCGAAGAGGAAGCCCTCGAAGAAACAGCAGCAGCCCTTGAGGAAGCAGACGAAGCTCTCGAAGAAGCTGAAGAAGATCCTGCAGAAGTCGAAGAAGCCCTGGAAGCAGCGGCTGAGGACCTTGCAGCAGAAGCTCAAGAGACAGATGCGCCGGAAGCCCCGGTTGCAAAAGATCCCGAACAAGTCGCCGAAGAGCTGCGTTCCCGTCTGCGCCGCGCGCCGGGTGAGTGGTACGTCGTTCACACCTATTCCGGTTACGAACGCCGTGTGAAAGCCAACCTGGAAACTCGAATCCAGACTCTGGAAGTCGAAGACGACATTTACGAAATCGAAGTCCCGATGGAAGAAGTCGTCGAAATTAAAAACACGGTACGCAAGGTTATCAACCGCGTACGCGTGCCAGGCTATGTGCTGGTTCGCATGGAAATGACCGAAGATGCTTGGGCCGCCGTGCGCCACACCCCGGGAGTTACCGGATTCGTTGGCAACGCGTATGACCCGATCCCGCTTTCCCAGCAGGAAGTTTATGACATGCTGGCGCCATCGCTGATGCAACAAGCTGCGAAAGAAGCTGAAAAAGCTGGTGCACCAATGACTGGTCAAGCAGCTGAAGAAGTGGCCCCACAGGTTTCTGTGGACTTCGAGGTTGGCGACTCGGTCACCGTCAAGGAAGGCCCATTCGAATCTCTGCCAGCGACCATCTCTGAGGTCAAAGTTGAATCTCGTCAACTGGTTGTCCTCGTGACAATTTTCGAACGCGAAACACCTGTAACCCTCGGTTTCCACGAAGTTGCGAAGGCCGAATAACTAGATATCCAGACTTCACTTCAAGCCCGAAACGCTTTGTTCGGGCTTGAAGTGTCCAGATCATCGCGCCACGGTGATCACCCCGTCACCCACGCTCCTGTGGTTGGCGTTTTCCGAAGTAGAAAAGGACCCCAAAATGGCCCCAAAGAAAAAGGTCGCCGGTCTGATTAAACTCCAGATCGAAGCAGGCGCAGCTTCACCTGCTCCACCAGTTGGCCCAGCACTTGGCCAACACGGTGTGAACATGATGGAGTTCGTCAAGGCCTACAACGCTGAGACCGAATCCATGCGCGGCAACATCGTTCCAGTAGAAATTACTGTCTACGAAGACCGCTCATTCACCTTTATTACCAAGACCCCACCAGCATCCCAGTTGATCAAAAAAGCTGCCGGTGTTGCAAAAGGCTCGGGTACCCCTCACACCGCCAAAGTCGGTAAGATCACCACTGCTCAGGCGCAAGAAATCGCCGAGACAAAAATGCGTGACCTCAACGCCAACGACCTCGATGCGGCAACCAAGATCATCGCCGGTACTGCCCGTTCCATGGGTATCACCGTCGAAGGCTAACCCCAAACATTCTCAAAATCCGTGGTAGGGCCGAGCGCGGTCCGTTGACACCACAACTGCATAAGGAGAACAAGCAGATGGCAAAGCGCAGCAAAGCATATAGAGCAGCCGCGGCGAAAATCGAAGATCGCCTCTACGCGCCAGCTGAAGCACTTGCTTTAGTAAAAGAAACCAACCCATCCCAGCGCGACAGCACCGTTGAAGTCGCTATGCGCCTGTCGGTAGACCCACGTAAAGCTGACCAGATGGTCCGTGGTACCGCCAACCTGCCACACGGCACCGGTAAAACCGCTCGTGTGGTTGTCTTCGCAACCGGTGCGAACGCCACCGCAGCCGAAGAAGCCGGCGCCGATTACGTTGGTTCCGACGACCTGGTAGAACGTATCCAGGGTGGCTGGACTGATTTCGATGCAGCAGTTGCATCCCCAGACATGATGGGTCTCGTTGGTCGCCTCGGTAAAATCCTGGGTCCACGTAACCTCATGCCAAACCCACGCACCGGTACGGTTACCCCGAACGTTGCCCAGGCAGTCAAGGACATCAAGGGCGGTAAAATCGACTTCCGCGTCGACCGTCACGCGAACTTGCACTTCATCATCGGTAACACCAGCTTCACCGAAGAACAGCTGACCGAGAATTTCGCAACCGCACTGGACGAAATCATTCGTCTGAAACCATCCGCAGCCAAAGGTCGCTACATCACCAAATCCACTGTAGCCACTACCTTCGGTCCTGGTATTCAGATCGATCCAAACGTCACCCGCGTACTCGCCGAAGAAAACTAACTTCGTGCCCAATAACCTTGGGTAGTACGTACGCAAGCAGGCCAGGAACAATCTTCCTGGCCTGCTGTCGTTTTAACCGGCTGCGTCCCAGAACCCCCAGGGACTGGGACGCAGCCATCTTTTTCCCACAGGCTATTGGACTGTGAAGAAGACTGCGTCGGAAAACAGGCCTGGCGAGACCTTCAGCGTGCCGTCAGCGATTTCATCTTCAGGTACTTCGAGGGAGATGTTGCCGGTGGCAGAGGCCCCTTCGTACAACGTCTCGAGCGAATCGAAGCTATTGGGCGCAACCACCATCGAGTCGTGACTGGCAAACGAATTGCCACCGGCTGAGACATATTCCACTGTCACCCATGGGGTTTCGCCTTCGGGATCGGTGCCTGTGTAGGTCGCACTCACTTCGACCATGATGTAGACATTTCCATCAGCCGGTGCTTCATTGAACGGGTTCTCAGCCATAATGACGTCGGTTGCATCAAGGTCAACACTATTGATCGTTACCTCCCACTCGGAGTCACTGATTGTGGAACCAATAGCCAAGGGATTCGCTCGTGTGCCATCCTCGGCGTCAGCGTCAGCAGACTCTGCAGCGTCTTCGTCAACGACTATGTCTTCGGGTTCTTGCATTTCCGCTCCATCGATTGGCGACTGAATCTGTGTTTCTTCATTGAACGCCTCGTCCACAGCAGAACCTACGACACCGATGAAGACGATCATGCCAATAAACGTGCCGACAATTGAGATGATAAGTGCCGCGATACCTTGTCCACGCTTTTGGTTCTTCATGAAAAGCGAGACGATGGACAAAATAAAAGCAATAGGCAGTAGGATCCACCCCAGGATCATCGCGCCTGGAATCAGCGCAAAGACTGCCCCAACAATCGCAGTGACCAGCGCGATAAGCCCGATGACATTACGCTGTTTCGGGGGTTGTGCTTGAGATTGGACTGGCCGGAATTCGGTGTCGGTTGTCATAGTGACCTTTCAAATGGGTGCGAGGAAATATCAACACTGCTCACGCTATACAGAATGCACAAGGCGGCGTACCGCCTACCAGGTACATCGTGATACCCGATCGGGTAAGGCCCATTGACCAAAAGTGTGAACGATAGCGCTCTCAAGGTAGCTAAACTGGCTCATCATGACGACAACGACGAGGAAAAACCGCTGGTGGCCGATGGTGGCCCAGGTGTTGGCAATCTCCTGCATGATCCTGACCGGGTTTTTGGTCAGCATGTTGGCCATCATGACGACCCCAGAGAACTTCGTCGATGCAACCCAGATGGAGATTTCTGACCTGGGCGCCGTCCGTTTCTTGCTGGCCACTATATTGTTACTTTTGATTCCCTGGTATCGAAAGATTCCGTTGGTTTTGATCATCGCGGGTGGATTTCATGCGGTGGTTATTCAAGGTGATCCATTCGTTCTGGCTGTGGGTCTGACCGTGTGGATCGTGCGAGCCGAAAGACGGTGGCAGTGGATAGTAGCCGGGACCGGCTTACTTGCGATCCTCATCAATATTGGGTGGCATGTCCTCGCGCTGCTGCGGATGCCGAGTAGTGATGTTGCGGTCGAGGCTTCGATTGTTGCCGTATTAACCATTGGCTTTCTGACACTGGGTACCGTGCTGGCTACCTCCTTGCTGACCCGGCAACGCAGACGCATCGAGCAAGCCGATGCAACGGTGGTCGCGGTCGAACACGACCGCGACAATATCTCTACCCAAATGACACGGCAGACTGAACGTGAGTATCTGGCACGCGAAGTCCATGACACGCTGGCTCAACGTCTGACGGCATTGTCATTACAGACTGGACAAATGCAGAGGCACTTAACTGGCCATGATGACGCAGAACTCGCTACCGCGCTGCAAGCAACGAGACAGTATTCAGACCAAGCGCTACGAGACTTGCGAAATCTTGTCACCACGTTGCGCGATCATGGGGAGAAAGAGTCGACAGTTCCATCCGTGGCTCCGGATGGCTTCGACGACCTCAAGAGACTGTTTGATGACGCCTCGGACCAAGGACTCGTGGTATATCCACTCATCGTGCTCAACGGCTATGACACAGCACCCGATGAACTCCAGCGAGCAGTTTTACGCATAACCCAAGAAGCTCTGACCAACGTGATGCGCCACAGCCCGGATCAAACAGTCCAACTGCGATTCGAGGGGCAACCAGGGGAGGAGCTGCGGATGGAATTCATGAACCGTCGCGATACACAAGCGACTTTCGACGCAGGGAGTGGCACAGGGATATTAGGTATAACAGAGCGGGCAGAGCTGCTTGGTGGAAACGCTCATGCCGAACTCCTGCCAGAGTATTTCCGTCTCACGATCCGACTTCCCTGGCAACAGGAGCAAACCGCGCCCTAACCTGCACTGTATGCGGTGATAAGCTCTGCTGTGTGGCAATTCAGGTGTTGATCGTGGACGATGAGACGTTAACCCTACGGAGTCTTGTAGCGATCGTCGAATCTGACCCCGAACTTACCGTTGCTGGTACGGCCAATAACGCTATTGATGCACTTCAACAGATTCGGGATATCCGACCCGACGTCGTCATTATGGACCTGTACCTGCCAGGCGAGTTCGACGGGGTGGAAGCTATTCGGCGGATCCGTAATTTATTCGATCCACCCAAAGTCATCGCGGTAACAAGTTTCGACTTGGAGTCTTATACTCGGGGAGCGCTCGAAGCCGGCGCCGTGGGCTTCATCTTGAAAAACGATGCCGAAGCACTGTTGAACTCAGCGATACAGGCGGCAGCCGCTGGTGATCCCATTGTCTCTCCGCAGACCACTAGCCGATTGATTCGAAGCTTCCTCAAACCCACGACGGCACCTGAAATAGTCCAGGCGCGAGATCGTATCGCGTCGCTTTCAGAGCGTGAATTACAGGTAGCTCATCTCATCGGGCACGGGAAGGCTTACAAACACATTGCGGTCGAGCTCAATATCGCGCCCGACACAGTAAAATCCACAGTCACCAGGGCAATGCAGAAGACCGGTGCTGACAACGGCGCCCAATTAGCTTATCTCGTCGGGCAAGCTCGATTAGATATGGATGAGACTGACTGATCTGGCGCAGAAAATGTTCACGATCGCGTTGAGGAATCATCAGTTTGGCCGATTTGCACATTCAGAATGCCACTGTGTAAAGTGTTCCATACCGAAGACCGCCGGTCGTGTTCACATGTGTTAAATAGGTGAGACTATAAAAGCTCAATCCATGAGCGGCCCGCGCAGGTGAACATGACAGCATAGACCGACTGCGTCTTAGAGCAGTTTTAGAATCTTTGCGCCCTGTGCACCTGCACGGGGCGTTTTTTGTGTTTGAGCGGCCGGCATATCCACAAAGGAAGGAGTGCCATGGCGAATGCTGAAAAAACTGCAGCCGTGGAAGAGCTGACGGACCTATTCCGCAACTCATCTGCCGCAGTCGTCACAGAATACCGTGGTCTCACCGTGCAGGAGATCACAGCTCTACGCCGTGCCCTGGGTGAGAACGCTACTTACGCCGTGGCGAAGAACACGCTGACTGCCATTGCGGCAGAACAGGCCGGAGTAACTGCCCTAGAAGGCAAACTCACCGGTCCTACCGCAATTGCATTCGTCTCGGGTGAAACCGTCGACGTTGCAAAAGTCATTCGTGATTTCGCCAAAGACCACGATAAGTTGGTCATCAGGGGCGGCTACATGGATGGCCAGCCTCTTGAAGAATCCGATGTTAGACAGCTGGCAGATCTCGAATCTCGCGAGGTTCTGCTGTCGATGATGGCTGGTGCAATGAAGGGCTCCCTGTCCAAGGCTGCCGCGACATTCCAGGCTCCAATCGAAAAAGCTGTTCGTCTTGCAGAAGCACTGCGAGAAAAACAAGAACAAGCTGCCTAATCTCTGGCACCGAGTGTGCCGCCCTACTCAACACAAGACTTTTAGTACAAAGGAGCCAATCTCATGGCAAAACTGTCCACCGAAGAACTGTTGGATGCTTTCAAAGAGCTGTCCCTGCTAGAGCTATCCGAATTCATCAAAGCATTTGAAGAAGAATTCGATGTAACCGCTGCTGCCCCAGTCGCAATGGCTGCTGCTCCAGCTGGCGGCGGCGACGATGCCGGTGCTGCTGAAGAACAGACCGAATTCGATGTTGTCCTCGAATCTGCCGGTGACGCCAAGATCGGTGTTATCAAGGAAGTACGCGCTCTGACCTCGCTGGGTCTGAAAGACGCTAAAGACCTCGTTGACGCTGCTCCAAAGGCCGTCCTCGAAGGCGTCGACAAAGCTGCTGCAGATGCTGCCAAGGAAGCTCTCGAAGGCGCTGGCGCTACCGTAACCCTGAAGTAAACTTCAGTAACGGACGATCAGCACCAGTTCTGATCTCGTTCTAACGTCACCCCGCTGCATCTGCAGCGGGGTGACGTGTTTAAAACTGAAACCCCTTAACAGGTGCGTGTTCGTCCTGCAGTCAATTCGACTTCGATTGCGTGTTACCTAGAGGTCGCCGATTATTTACCACGGAGATTCCGTGCCCCTTCTGACCGGTAGTATCGGCCGCGAAGATCCGACAGACCGCTGTTCAGCAAACGAGGATTGACAATGAAGTGGGCCTTTGTCCGACATGGACATACACAGTGGAGCCGAAAACGACTATTGCAAGGACGAACAGACAACCCGTTGAGTGCCGAAGGGTACTTCGAATCGACCAAAGCAGCGCAAAGGCTGCAACGGTCGGGGCAGTGGCAGGCGATCTATTCGTCGTCCCTTGTACGCTCGGTTCAATCCGCGCAGCGTATTGCAGAAATCCTGGATATCGGTCGGGTCCACACAGTCGATAATCTCATCGAACGTGACTTTGGCCCAGCGGAAGGAATCCACTTGGGGGACTTCGACGAAGAAACGCGAAACCAATTGATGTGCGCAAAAGAATCTTGTGAAGCTGTGAGGGCTCGGGCGCTCGACGCCTTCCGCTATATAGCCCAGCGTCACCGTGCGCACAATGTCATCTTGGTAGGCCACGGCAATTTGTTTCAACTGGGTCTATCCGCCGTACTGGGAGAAGAACAGCCGCTTCTGCCCAACGGGGATGTTCTCGAGTATCCTGCTGAATATTTTCTCAGCTTGTAATTTCTGTATTCCTCAGCGAGCGTCCCGTATGAGCCTGGCCGCGCGTCTCACATCAACGTCTGCGACGTCCACGAACCGTGGCTAGCCTCCGATAGCGCTCATCGTGCGTTCCGGTTGCACGAAACCAGGCATCCCGAGCCCAGTCGTGGTCTGACCGTGGGCTTTCGGTTTATGCCACATCGCTTCTCGCCAGGCATCGGCGATCACCTCATCAGAAGAGCCGTCACGCAAAACTTCCATGAGATCTGTTTCAGTATGCGAAAACAAACAGGAGCGGACTTTTGCATCAGCGGTGATTCGCGTGCGGGTGCACGCTGCGCAGAATGGTTCTGTCACCGAGGCAATGATGCCTACCGTTCCTAAAACTTTACCGGTGTGTTGGGATTTCACGTCGAAGAGTTCTGCTGGGGCGGAACCGCGTGGTACCTCATGTGGAGTTAAGGTATATACCTGCGAGATCTGTTCTCGGATTTCGGCGGCTGTCACCATGTTGTCGCGGGTCCAGTTGTGGTCAGCATCCAGTGGCATCTGTTCGATAAAGCGTAACTGGTATCCGTGTTCGAGAGTCCAGGTGAGAAGCTCAGCGGCTTGATCGTCATTGAGGCCACGCAATAAGACAGCGTTGATTTTAATGGGGTCTAATCCAGCTGCCTTAGCAGAATGCAATCCCTCAAGTACTTTGGTGAGTCGGTCGCGACGGGTAATTTTAGCGAAAGTCTCAGGACAGACAGTGTCTAAAGAAACATTAATCCGCGATAGTCCAGCCGCTACCAGGTCATCGATTTTTTTCTCAAGATTGATGCCGTTGGTGGTCATGGCTAGCTCAATCTGTGGGTGTGCACTATGCACAGCACGAATGATGTCGACCAAATCGGCTCTCACCAGGGGTTCGCCGCCGGTAAAGCGGATCCCTTCAATACCAAGATGGGTTATCGCGATATCAGCCAATCGAATGACTTCATCTGCAGTGAGCATGTCATTTTTCTTAAGCCAGTCCAGGCCTTCAGCAGGCATGCAATATCGACACCGTAAATTGCATTTATCAATGAGCGACATGCGAAGATCAGTGGCGGTACGACCAAATTGGTCTATCAAACCAGTCAAGGAGTGCTCCTTACCATCACAACAGCCAAAGCGTTGTTTAGGTTGTTGGGGCGGGGGATGGGTGTTTCATCTTATAGTTAGTCTAGACCCTGTCAATAGTCGATGAAAGGTAGTCATGGACCACCAGCTCAGCCACGTTCGTTCCGATGGGTCGGCCCACATGGTAGACGTTACCGGTAAGGCCAGCACGGCTCGGTCATCTCGAGCCCAAGCTGTAGTGCACACAAGAAGCGATGTTATCGACTTAATCATGGACGCCGATCTGCCCAAAGGTGACGCACTGCCTGTGGCCCGCGTTGCAGGCATTATGGCTGCCAAGAAAACCTGGGAGACTATTCCGCTGTGCCATCCCATACCGTTAGGAAAGATCACCGTCGATTTCGAATCTGACGTTGAAACCGGCACCCTACGAGTTATTACTTTGGTGAAGACTCAAGGTGTCACCGGGGTGGAGATGGAAGCACTGACGGCCGCATCGACGGCAGCTTTGACGATCTATGACATGATCAAGGCCGTGGACGCTCAGGCCGTTATCACCGATATCAAAGTCTTAGAGAAAACCGGTGGAAAATCCGGTGACTGGGCCATCCCCGGACCGGAGGATGACTCATGACGATGTCAACGGAAACCTATGCTGATACCCTGGCTCGGTTGTTGCTGGACACGGTAGGGGAGCTGCCGGCCCTTCCTTTACCACTAACGGAAGCTATGGGCTGGCGGCTGGCCGCTGATTTGGTAACAAAACACCCATCACCCCGCTTCGACAATTCTCAGATGGATGGCTATGGCATTGGGTACGCCAACGTAGCAGGTGGCAGGTTTCGGGTTGGACCTGATGTCCCAGCCGGTACCGACCCGGCAGATATTTATCACTACGGCGTCAACGGTTATGGCCACGACACAGCTGTGCCGATTATGACCGGAGCAAAAATCCCCGAAGATGTAGTTGCAATCATTCCGGTAGAACAAACTGATCCGCCCCATTTTGTTGCCACCGGTGAATACGTACACCTTCCCTCGGTCGAGGTTGGTACCTTCATTCGAAAAACCGGTAGTGATTTGCCTGCTGGAACAGTGTTGGCGCGCGAAAGTACGGTAGTGGATGCTGCCCTGATTGCCGCTGCGGCTTCTCAAGGAATCGCAGAATTGACCGTCAAGGCACGTCCAAAGATTGCAGTCATCGCCGGCGGTGACGAGGTAGTTGCTGGCAGAGCCCCCAGAGAGGCACAGATCTTTGATGCAAATACTCCGTTGATGCGCGGCTTTGCACAGACGCATGGCATGGATATTATCGCCACCGGTTCTACAACTGATGAACTGCGCGACTTTCAATCAGAAATCGATCGTCTGATTCGTGACCATGCCCCAGATATCATCCTCACCTCTGGAGGTATCTCCGAAGGTAAGTATGAAGTAGTGCGTCAGCTGCTGGAACGCTTAGAAGTATCTTGGGTCGGCAAAATTCAGCAACAACCCGGCGGCCCACAGGGATACGGGGTCTACGGTAGAACACCAATTCTTGCCCTACCTGGTAATCCCATCTCAACCCTGGTCTCATTGCGCATGGTAATTGTTCCCGCACTATGGAAAGCCTTTAGATCGGGTTGGGCCCCAGTAGCGGTGCAAACCAAGGTCAACAGCACCGTGACCGGTATCCGCGGTAAGACCCAATATCGCCGGGCTATGATCGGACTGCAAGGCGCAGATCTCGTGGCGCAACTACAAGGTGAAGCGAGCTCGCATTTACTTGCTCAAGCAGTGGGCTCAAACGCACTGTTAGAAGTTCCACCACTATCCCGCTTCAAGCCGGGGCAAACCGTAACCGCACATCTATTTGCCGATGCAACATTCGATGTTGCTGTCAAACCATTGCCACGTATGCAGTCTCAATCCGTATCTGAAGGCCGTGACACTCACGGGGGACAAGGAAAAACCGCTCAAGTCATCATTGCTTCCACTCGCGCCGCTGCTGGAACTTATGAAGACGAAGCCGGTCCCCAAATTGTCAGCTGGTTGCGTTCTAAAGGTTATGTCACACCTAATGCAGTAGTCGTTGCTGACCATGACCTGGCCGATACGATCGCGCAGCTCGTATCCGATGACCAAGAAGCATTGCCTGATGTACTCATCACGAGCGGTGGCACAGGGATTTCTCCCACCGATCAGACCGTAGATGTCATTGGCGAGATCCTAGATGTTCAATTGCCTCATGTTATGACGGCAATTCTTCTCGAAGGCCTGAAACACACCCCCAATGCCGCACTCTCTCGAGGCATCGCCGGCGTCGTGGGTAACACCTTCGTGGCGACCCTGCCCGGCTCATTAGGTGGAGTTAGGGATGGCATGACTGTATTAGACGAGATGATCGATCACATCGTGGATCAAATCCGTGGTGAGGACCATCAACGCTAGTCAAATGCACCACTAGTCGGAGGCCGTTAAAACGAGCTCATGGCGTGCATGTGCTGAGCTGCAATGTACCAGCCGTGTTCGCGCCTTGTGCTCAGTAGCTCAAGGTGCTGCGCATCGCCTGCAGTATGGCGTTGGCAACTTCGACACCCGTCACGTCCGCGTGATCGTGGATGAAGCGATCAGCTTGCAGGTTGTAGACGTGCCCGGGTAAGAACTGGTATGACGTGGCAGTGTCCCAGTCACGTAAGAATGCTTCGGCGACATTTACCTCCCGGGTGTCGGGCTCCATCTCTTCCTATACCGCCGTAGGGGTCGTTCTAATCACCCACCCTCACCACTGGCTTCAAATGTGCATAAGGCTGCATCGGCTTTGATTGTAGAAATCGAATGCGTGAGTTGCGCATGCACAGGGAAATCCGGCCAGAGTTTATAGATCGTTCGAAAACGAAAAGCCGCGACCGCCATGGAAGGAATATCCCCGGCCTGTGACTCGCTGCTACGTCTGGCAGCTTGGTGTTCGTCAGCCGCGATAAGTTTCTTCCACTGAGACATAGTCATTTCACACCGAAAGTATGTCTTCGAAATGCGGGTTATTCCCCAGGGAGCAACCTCATCGTCCAGGTCCGGATGAAGCTCCTCTGCTGGACCGACGATGACTCTTTGAAAAAGATCGGCAAACGCCCGAGCGGCTTCAGCTAACCCATCGACGTACTGCACTTTCAGCTCGATGAGATAAGGGCCGTAATCCTCTTCGTGGATTCCGAGCCCCCATAATGCACGCTTTGCGGGGTCTTCCAGTCCAGGCGGAGCCGTTTGCCGGGCCATGCGCTCGGCTCGAAACTCATCATCCAGCGGTCTGACCGAATCATCTGGGGGCTCCATATCGCAACCCTATAAGCCCAGATCGCTCCGGCCTACGGGCTGGCAGGGTCTTCTGCGCCGGTGAGATGGGATGGCGCAATCGACGCGCTAGAACGCTCCACTTCAAATGGACTCTTACCTGGTTTTTGACAGAGACTCTCTGCCCTTGAGAACCACAAACGGTCCCATACGCCCGAAAGCGAGTCCGGTGACACGGGGCAAAGAGTGGCTCGACGGGGTAACGGAGTTACAACTCGCCACGAGCGAAGATTGTGCAACAAATTTGCGACCCGCGTCACACTCGTAGGTGAAATTGTCAATAAGTCGCGAGCGCCTACTGGACAAAAGGTGTTGAGTCAAGCTATGCTGATTCTTTGCGTATCCCTGTCTTCAGGTCGTTTTGGTGCCCCGGCCCTAATGCCGAGTTCACCATCTCCACAGGATCATACACAAGAGCGGCTTGACCTTCATATAGCGGTGGGTCCCGTGTCTTTGTCCTCGTGGCGTATCTGAGTAGATGAACGGGCACTGCGCGTCTTTAGATACTTGGAAGGTCTGTGAAAGGATCGCTGTTGGTCGCTTCTAGCACCTCTGATAACACAACCGCTACAAACTATCGGCATGGCTCTTCAGCCGGTCGTATTTCTTTTGCAAAGATTGCTGAGCCACTTGATGTGCCCAATCTTCTTGCTCTGCAGACGGAGTCTTTTGACCGTCTCGTCGGCAACGAACGCTGGGCCGCGCAGGTCGCACATGCACAAGAGATCGGCGATGACTCGGTAGTCACAACTTCAGGTTTGGCAGAGATTTTTGATGAAATCTCGCCGATTGAAGATTACCAAGGCACGATGTCTCTGTCGTTTTCCGACCCAGAGTTCTCGGACCCGAAGATGGGCGCCGAGGAAGCTAAAGAACGTGATGCTTCCTACGCTGCTCCGCTGTATGTCAAAGCCGAGTTCATGAACTACAACACCGGCGAAATTAAACAGCAGACTGTCTTCATGGGTGACTTCCCGCTGATGACCGATGAAGGTACCTTCATCATCAACGGTACCGAGCGTGTCGTCGTCTCCCAGTTGGTCCGTTCCCCGGGCGCTTACTTTGAGCGCACCCCGGATAAGACCACTGACAAAGATATTTATACCGCGCGCATCATCCCATCGCGCGGTGCTTGGTTCGAATTAGAAATTGACCGTCGTGACCAGGTTTCGGTCCGTTTGGACCGCCGCCGTAAACAACCAGTCACTGTTTTACTCAAGGCCATGGGCTGGACCGAAGCTCGCATTCGCGAAGAGTTCGGCCAGTACGACTCCATGATGCTGACCCTGGAAAAAGACGGCATTGCCGACCAGGCCGAAGCGCTCAAAGATATTTACCGCAAGCTGCGTCCGGGCGAACCTGTTTCGGTGGACTCCGCGCAGAACCTGCTGGCTAACCTCTACTTCACTGAACGTCGTTACGATCTGGCGAAAGTCGGTCGTTATAAACTCAACCGCAAACTCGGCGTCGACGCACCACTCGGTGACCCAGCATCGCTGGTCCTGACTGAAGACGACGTCACACAGATGGTGCACTTCATTGCGGCACTGCACAACGGTGACTCCAAAATCAAGGGCACTCGTAAAGGCCAAGAAGTCGACGTTCCGGTAGAAGTCGATGACATCGACCACTTCGGTAACCGTCGTATCCGTGCGGTTGGTGAACTGATCGAAAACCAGATCCGTACCGGTCTATCCCGGATGGAACGTGTGGTTCGCGAACGCATGACCACCCAGGACGTTGAGGCCATCACGCCACAAACCCTGATCAATATCCGTCCGGTCGTTGCTGCCATCCGCGAGTTCTTCGGAACCTCGCAGCTGTCGCAGTTCATGGACCAGGGGAACCCGCTGGCCGGGTTGACCCACAAACGTCGTCTGTCCGCGCTGGGCCCAGGTGGTCTGTCGCGTGATCGCGCCGGTATGGAAGTCCGTGACGTGCACCCATCGCACTACGGTCGTATGTGCCCCATTGAAACCCCAGAAGGTCCAAACATTGGGCTGATCGGTTCGATGGCAACCTATGGTCGCATCAACTCCTTCGGGTTCATTGAAACCCCGTACCGCAAGGTCATTGACGGTCGGGTCACCGACACCGTTGAATACCTGACCGCCGATGACGAACTGCACGTCCAGATCGCTCAGGCCAACGCAGTACTCAACGATGACGGCACCTTCGCTGAAGAGCTCGTCATGTCCCGTCAGCGCGGTGGTGACGGTGAGCCAATTCTCGCCGATCCATCCGATATTGACTACATGGACGTGTCCCCACGCCAGATGGTCTCGGCTGCAACCGCACTGATCCCATTCCTTGAGCATGACGATGCGAACCGTGCGCTCATGGGTGCCAACATGCAGCGTCAGGCCGTGCCACTCGTCGAGTCGGAAGCCCCACTGGTCGGTACCGGCATGGAGAAACCCATCGCCGTTGATGCCGGTGACTCGGTCATCGCGCAGAAACCGGGTGTGGTTACCGAAGTCGCCGCAGATATGGTCACCGTCATGGAAGACGCAGGCACCACCCGTCATTACACCATCGCCAAATTCGAACGCTCCAACCAGGGCAACGCCTACAACCAGGTTGTGCGCGTTTCCGAAGGCCAACGCGTCGAATACGGCTCGGTTCTAGCTGATGGCCCATCCACCGATAACGGTGAACTGGCCCTGGGCAAGAACCTGCTCGTGGCCTTCATGCCATGGGAAGGTCTGAACTTCGAAGACGCGATCATCGTGTCCCAGCGCATGGTCTCCGACGATGTGCTGACCTCGATTCACATCGAAGAATACGAAGTCGACGCTCGTGACACCAAGCTGGGTGCCGAAGAAATCACCCGCGACATTCCAAACGTCTCGGAAGAAGTTCTGGCACAGCTCGACGAACGCGGCATCATCCACATCGGTGCCGAGGTCGAATCCGGTGACATCCTGGTCGGTCGTGTCACACCAAAGGGTGAAACCGAGCTAACCCCGGAAGAGCGCCTCCTGCGCGCCATCTTCGGTGAAAAATCTAAGGAAGTCCGTGACACCTCTTTGAAGGTCCCACACGGTGAATCCGGAACCGTCATCGGTGTTCGCATCTTCGACCGCGACGAAGACGACGATCTCCCAGCAGGCGTCAACCAGCTGGTCCGCGTCTACGTAGCGCAGAAACGTAAGATCCAAGACGGTGACAAAATGGCTGGCCGCCACGGGAACAAGGGCGTTATCGCCAAGATTCTCCCGATGGAAGACATGCCATTTATGGCCGACGGAACACCAGTTGATATGATCCTGAACCCACTGGGTGTTCCAGGACGTATGAACCTGGGTCAGGTCATGGAACTACACCTCGGATGGGCCGCCGCCAACGGTTGGAAGATCGAAGGCGAACCAGACTTCCTGGCCAAGCTGCCGAACCTGCCGCGTGAAACCGGACCGGTCAACGTTGCCACCCCGGTCTTCGACGGTGCAGAAGCCGAAGAAGTCACCGGCCTACTGGGCCACGTCAACCCCACCCGCGACGGCGAACGCCTCATGGGTACTAACGGGAAGGCGCAGCTGTTCGACGGTCGCTCTGGAGAGCCATTCCCAGAGCCGATCTCGGTTGGCTACATGTACATGCTGAAACTGCACCACTTGGTTGACGACAAGATCCACGCGCGTTCAACAGGACCGTACTCGATGATTACCCAGCAACCACTGGGTGGTAAAGCACAATTCGGTGGTCAGCGCTTTGGTGAAATGGAGGTATGGGCACTGGAAGCATACGGTGCCGCATACACCCTGCAGGAACTGCTCACCCACAAATCTGACGACGTCCACGGCCGTGTCAAGGTCTATGAAGCCATCGTCAAGGGTGAAAACATTCCAGAACCAGGCGTTCCAGAATCGTTCAAGGTATTGATCAAGGAAATGCAATCCTTGTGCCTGAACGTGGAAGTACTTTCCGCCGACGGTCAATCCATCGAAATGCGTGACTCGGATGAAGATTCATTCCGTGCTGCTGAAGAACTAGGCATCGACCTCTCCCGGGCTGAACCCAGCTCGGTAGAAGAAGTCTAAGTTCCACACACAACAAAGTCTTTCATCCACTTTAGAACCAGGAGTTCATAGGACAATGTCCACAGAAAACTCATTCGGCCTCATGCGCATCGGACTGGCCACCGCAGACCAAATCCGCGAGTGGTCCTACGGTGAGGTCAAGAAACCTGAAACCATTAACTACCGCACACTGAAGCCAGAAAAAGATGGCCTGTTTTGTGAGCGCATCTTCGGTCCAACCCGCGACTGGGAATGCTATTGCGGCAAATACAAGCGCGTCCGTTATAAAGGCATCATTTGTGAACGCTGTGGTGTAGAAGTCACTCGTTCCAAAGTTCGTCGTGACCGCATGGGCCACATCGAACTGGCTGCACCAGTCACCCACATCTGGTACTTCAAAGGTGTCCCATCCCGTCTTGGCTACCTGCTGGACCTGGCGCCAAAAGATCTCGAAAAGATCATCTACTTTGCCGCCTACATGATCACCAGCGTTGACGAAGAAGCTCGTCACGCCGATCTACCAAACCTGCAGGCCGAGCACGACCAGGAAATCAACTTCCTGAAAAAACAGCTCGACTCCGACATTGCTGCCATTTCGCGTGAGCTCGAAGAAGAGCTCGCCGAACTGGAACAATCCGGTGCTAAAGCCGCAGAGCGCGAAAAAGCCAAATCCTTGGGCGAAAAAACCATGGCACAGGTTCGCAAACGCTCTGAAGCCGAAATCGCCCAGTTGGAAGAAGTTTGGGATCGCTTCAAAAACCTGAAGGTCGGCGACCTGGAAGGCGACGAACAAGTCTTCCGTTCGCTGCGTGACAAATACGGCGAATACTTCGAAGGCTCGATGGGTGCTGAAGCAATCCAGCGACGTCTGCAGACCTTCGACCTGGAAGGTGAATCTGAAAAGCTTCACGAAATCATCCAGACTGGTAAAGGCCAGCGCAAAACCCGTGCGCTGAAGCGACTGAAAGTGGTCAACGCGTTTTTGACCACCGACAATAAGCCAGAAGGCATGGTCTTAGACGCCGTCCCGATCATTCCACCAGAACTGCGCCCAATGGTGCAGCTCGACGGTGGCCGTTTTGCGACCTCCGACCTCAACGACCTCTACCGTCGTGTGATCAACCGCAACTCGCGTCTGAAGCGCCTGCTTGAATTGGGTGCCCCAGAGATCATTGTCAACAACGAAAAGCGCATGCTGCAGGAATCCGTCGACTCGCTGTTCGACAATGGCCGCCGCGGCCGTGCCGTCACCGGACCGGGCAACCGTCCGCTGAAGTCACTATCTGACATGCTCAAGGGTAAACAGGGCCGTTTCCGTCAGAACCTGCTGGGTAAACGTGTCGACTACTCGGGCCGTTCGGTCATCGTGGTCGGTCCACAGCTGGAACTGCACCAGGCCGGTCTGCCAAAGCAGATGGCACTGGAGCTGTTCAAACCATTCGTCATGAAGCGTCTGGTCGACCTGAACCACGCGCAGAACATCAAATCTGCCAAGCGGATGGTCGAACGGACTCGCCCACAGGTTTGGGACGTGTTGGAAGAAGTCATTACCGAACACCCGGTACTGCTCAACCGCGCACCAACCCTGCACCGTTTGGGTATCCAGGCGTTTGAACCACAGCTGGTCGAAGGTAAAGCTATCCAGCTGCACCCGCTGGTCTGTGCCGCATTCAACGCAGACTTCGACGGCGACCAGATGGCAGTTCACCTGCCGCTGAGCCCCGAAGCCCAAGCCGAAGCGCGCCTGTTGATGCTGTCGTCCAACAACATCCTGAAACCATCCGATGGTCGCGCAGTTGCCGTGCCATCACAGGATATGATCATTGGTCTGAACCACCTGACCGACGTCCGCGACGACGTCGTTGGTGTAGGCAACGCCTACTCCTCGCTAGGTGAAGCAATCATGGCCATGGACGCCGGCAAGGTACACCTGAACGCAACCGTGACCATCGGTGTGCACGACTTTGTGCCATCCGAGGTGCAAACTGCTCCAGAAGGTTGGGAACCAGGACAGCGCGTCAACCTGGAAACTACCATCGGTCGCGTGTTGTTCAACCGATTGCTGCCAGCCGACTACCCGTGGGTAGAAGTTGTCGCCACGAAGGGAACGCTGGGCGAATTGGTCAACGACCTCGCTGAACGCTACCCGTTGGTTTCTACTGCTCGTGCGCTGGACAACCTCAAAGACGCTGGTTTCTACTGGGGTACGTGGTCGGGTGTCACCGTTGCGATCTCTGACATCACTTCGAACTTCGACAAAGCGTCGATTATGGAAGGATATGAAGATCAGGCAACGAAGGTTCAGACCCAGTACGAAACCGGTCTGATTTCGGATGACGAACGCCGCGCCGAACTGATCGACGTCTGGAACAACGCCACCGACGAAGTGGCCGCCGCAATGCAGGCCGGTATGGGCAAACAGAACGCCATTAACCGCATGGTCACCTCCGGTGCTCGCGGTAACTGGCTGCAGGTACGTCAGATTGCCGGTATTCGTGGCCTGGTAGCCAACCCGAAGGGTGAGATTATCCCACGTCCGATCAAGTCCTCTTACCGTGAGGGCCTGTCGGTACTGGAATACTTCTCCGCTACCCACGGTGCTCGTAAGGGCCTGGCCGATACCGCGTTGAAGACCGCGAACTCTGGTTACCTAACCCGCCGTTTGGTCGACGTGTCTCAGGACGTTATCGTCCGTGAAGATGACTGCGGTACCAATAAGGGACTCGTCACGGTCATCGCCGAACCAAACGAGAACGGCGAACTGGTACTGGTCGACGACATCGAAACGTCAGCTTACTCTCGAGTACTGGCCCGCGATGCCAAAGACGCTGACGGCAACGTGATCGTCGAAGCCGGCAAGGACATCGGCAGCACCAAGCTGGATATTTTGCGCGATGCCGGAGTCACTGAGATCCGCATCCGTTCGGTTCTGACCTGTGACTCAGCTGTTGGAACCTGTGCCAAGTGCTACGGTCGCTCGATGGCTACCGGCAAGGTTGTCGACATTGGCGAAGCTGTCGGTATTATCGCAGCACAGTCGATTGGTGAACCAGGTACACAGCTGACCATGCGTACGTTCCACACCGGTGGTGTCGCATCGGCTGACGATATTACCCAGGGTCTGCCACGTATTCAGGAACTCTTCGAAGCCCGTACCCCGAAGGGTGTCGCCCCAATCTCCGAGGTCGCCGGTCGCGTGACCATCGAAGAAGACGACAAACAGGTTCGTCTGGTGCTCACCCCGGATGACGGTTCCGAAGAAATGGCCTACCCGGTGCTGCGTCGTTCGCGTCTGCTCGTCGAAGACGGCCAGCACGTGGACGTCGGTACCCAGCTGGTTGCTGGGGCCATCGATCCTAAACAGGTCCTGCGTGTCCTTGGTCCACGCGCCGCCCAGAAATTCCTGGTCGACGAGGTCCAAGAGGTCTACCAGTCACAGGGTGTTGGCATTCACGACAAACACGTGGAAGTCATCGTCCGTCAGATGCTACGTCGTATCACCATCATTGACTCTGGTGAAACCGACTTGCTACCAGGTGAACTGGCTGACCGCGCCACCTTCGTTGCCGCCAACCGTGCTGCCGTTGCCGAAGGCAAACGCCCAGCCGTTGGTCGTGACGAACTGATGGGTATCACCAAGGCCTCGCTAGCAACCGACTCGTGGCTATCGGCCGCTTCCTTCCAGGAGACGACCCGCGTGCTGACGCAGGCCGCCATGGAAGGCAAGGCCGATCCACTGCTCGGCCTGAAGGAAAACGTCATCATTGGTAAGCTCATCCCGGCCGGAACCGGTCTGGACCGCTACACCAACGTCGCCGTTGAACCGACCGATGAGGCCAAGGCCAACATGTTCACCGGTGCCGCAGCATTCCCGGATTTTGATTACCCGGGCATGGACACCGAAATCGGTGGCGACTTCCACGCTATCCCGTTGGAGGACTACGGAATGGGTGGCGACTTCCGCTAACCTCGTAGGCCACTAAAACCGGCCCTCAACCTAGAAAGAGCCAGTGCGAATTTTCGCACTGGCTCTTTGTTGTCTCACTAAATAAACATTAACTATTGCTGGCGCTGACGCCGCTGCTTAAATATCTGAGCCATGACAAAGCTATACAACCCCACGAACCAGCTCAGCCCCACGCCAACCCAGTTGGTCGGGTCCGTCGCAACGAGCGTGATGATCCCAACGATAATAAACAACGACCCGAAACCGGTCAGCAGCAAAACTAACGCGGTCGAGGGCAGGGTAGGGTTTTT
>NZ_VFOU01000006.1 GCF_006716305.1 Enteractinococcus coprophilus
TCCTCCTGGTGGTCGTCGTTTCCTACAATCTGTTCACCGATGTTGCCGCCCTGACTCTGCCATGGCCGTGTATTCGTACCGGGACGCTTTGTGCCACGTGATGTTGGTGGTGGTGACTCACTCCTAGCAGCACCAGATGGTGTACCGTGTGATCCCCCAGCATCAGACGGGGCACTCTTGGCCGCACCCGACGATGAATGATCTGAGCTGTTGATCCTGCCACCGTTGGCCCCACTGGTGGTTGACTCAGCTGCGTTGCTGCCACCAGATGGTGTAGCAGAAGCTCCGGCGTGTGACCCGGTGGTTGGCGAACCGGCAGATGCGGTCTGTCCACTTGTACTTGCCCCGTTGGGACTGACTGGTTGTGGTGGTGAACCTCCACGTTGTTGCAGTGACCCGCCACCTCCACCCGAAGCACCTCCGCCACCGCTTGCACCGCCACCTCCACCCGAAGCACCTCCGCCACCGCTTGCACCGCCAGCTCCGGCAGTGGCACCACCTGTTTTTGCTGCCGCCACCGTCTTTGCTCCACCAGCAACAGCCATCGTGCCAGCCGCCATTAGGCCCCCAGCCATGCCGCCACCAGCGGCACCAACCATCGCAGAAGTTGCAGGAACCAGCAGTTTCATCAACGCAGGCAACGCGAATAACGCCAGCACCATTAACACGATGCCACCAAGGGCACCCCAGAACTGGTCCATCATCTCTGTAGCGACCGCATCTTCACTGCCGAAATCGGTGATCGGATAAAACGCGGTGGCATAAATGGCCGCTGCGGCAGGCTCATACAAGATAAACGCAAGCATCCAGCCAGCGTATTTTTCCCACATTTGCCGACCAACTTTCATATTGGTTCCAGCAGCAGCAACAAGTAAGAAACCCAGCAATGCGCTAATAATGATGGTGCGTAAATACATCAACACCAGCTGAATGAGCCCCACGACAGCTAAGACGATCCCAAGCAGCACCGTCCAAAACACGCCCAGCGCATTCCAGCCAAAGACTCCGGTGGGATCAAGATTCAGGACTCGGGCCATGCCTTCACCAAAACACTGTCTGCCGGCACCTTCATCACATTCCAACGAAGCATCTAACAGGGCGACACTGATTTCATGTCCGCCGAGGACTAACAGGCTGACTGCGGTAGTTCCGGCTCCGGCTGCCACGATAAAGATCCCCAGGGATTTTGCCAGATCAATACCATGTTGGCCTTTTTGATCTACGGCCATTCTGATCCCGGCAACAATAATGCTTAACACTACGATGGCAATGGCGACCCAAAATAGCTGATTTTGGACAAATACAATCGTTGAAGAACCAGTTAGCCACATCTCATTGGCTAACGCTGCGGCAATGGAGGATGCCCCACCGATTAACACAGCCCCAAACAGGCTGAGTCCTAAACGTCCGGTCAGGTTCATGCCTTCGCCTTGACGCAACCGAACAGCCATCATCGCACCCAGGCCAATGACAGCACCAATGACCACAGCAAAGCCGATGTACATGACCCAGTTCAACACGGTATCTATGGATAAGGCTCCGGCGCTGCGAGACGTATCTGCGGCTTCGGTGACCCCGGTAATATTTGGTAATGGCACACGGATCCACATGGTGGCTAAAAAGCTCACCATCTCGGTAATGCCAGCGTTGACCAGCTCGCGTAATTCTTCAAACGCCCCATCGGTGATCGTGCCGACCGGATCACTGACAAACTCGACGGTACTCTGCGCATTCCTACAGGTGGTATTGAGCGTGCACGTCACTTCAAACCAGTCACCAATGCCCATTTCTTCTTCGGTACTGGCATACAGGATTTGAGCAGGCCGGATCATTCGTCAATCTCCCACATCGTAAAGTCAGCCGTATCGGGCACACGGCGCATATCGCTATAATTGTCACCTGTTTCGGTGACGTCGAGTTTCCAGTCTCCGTCTTGCCACACCAGCTGGTAGGCCATTGCCGCATAATTACCGGATGCTTCCAGGTGTTCAATGAGCACATCGACCCGAGCTGCTTCGTCACTGAACTCTAGGACTCGGTAACCCACAGGTTTAATGGGTGCAGAAGTCGTCCCCAATGAGTCAGGGTCGTTCTCCTGAGCATCTTGCAGCGTTTCCAGCATTTGATCTCGGCCTGGACCATCGGCAAGGTGCTCTATTAAATGCCCCTCAGTTAGTCGTGCAGTCTCCGTTGCGGTTGCCGCAAAAGTATAGGCGGCTGAAACCGCACCGGCTTGGCTGTATTGCCAGCAAATCGGGACTTCATTGGCCTGTTCTACTGGTCCGAAGATCTCACTGCTTGGCACCTTCACCAACCCGACCGTGATAGCTTCAACCTGTTCCGGTGGCGTGTCCATCGTCATGTCTGGATCAGGAGTTAACCCGCACGCGCTTGGCTCAATGCCAGCGAGTTCTTCCGCGTCTTGCGCGGTAGTTGACTGCGATGCCGTGGTCTCAGGTGGCACTGCGTCAGTGTCTGAGCCACGTGGCCACAGCAGTATCACCGCCGCAGCCACCACGAGTATCCCAATGAACGCCAGCGACACAATGACTGACTTGCTGAGTTTTGTGTCTTGTTCTGCCACTGCTGCGGCCCTCCTTGGTTATCCGGCCAGTAGTCCAATGATTGCGCCAGCGGCAGCAATGACCAACGCACCAATGATGGGCTTAGTCAACATGATGCCTTCATCCGAACCTTGTCCGGTTCGCAGGTTGACGGCTAACATCGCGCCAGCGACAATCAATCCTCCAATGGCTGCGGCAAAGCCTAAAAACTGCGCCCAATTCAGCAGCGTATCTAAGCCTTCCATCCCTGGGGGTCGCTCCGGGCTAGGGTTGGGCAACGTGGTGATTACCTGCGATGAGAGTGTGAACAGCAATCCGTTCATGACAAGTCCTTTCAGTGATCTATCAGGGTTTTAAGGTTTCGAATAAGTTTGGATGACCGTCGGATGGGCATGGTGTTTTCCATATCCAGACGCATTGCCGGGTCCCACGGCAGATGCCACGTTCTGGGGGCACCGCCAGAAACCACGTGCACAAGCTCTTTGAGTGGTTTCGGCAGTTTGCCTGGTGCATCGGCAATCAACACCAGGCCAAGTACATCCACTGAGGGTGTCTCTGCTGCTGCCCACTGCTGCAAGGCAGTTTGAGCTGCATGTAGCCCGCGCGCAGAAGTTCGAGCGACCAAGATGCAGGCCTGTTTGCCGTGCGTTGAAGGCCAAGCGGCCCCGCAATCAAACAACAGTTCTGGGTCAATGGCAGCCAAAGAAGTTGCCCCAGCGCCACCATGAGCGCCGACAACAGCTACCGGGCGAGTATCTGACATCTGGATACTCGGCAGCCGATCGGTAATATCTGGCGCGGTGACGTTGGCAATCGGTGGATCATGGGCGATCACTCGTTCGGGCATATCATCCACGGTTTCCGGTGGTGCGGCGTCATTGCCAGCATTTGATGCTTCGGCAGTGTCAAACCACGAGGATCGAAGTTCTACTCGATTACGCGACATCACTTACACCTTTCAAGGACTCCCCGTAAGTTGTGTTTACAGTACTCTAGGCCAGAGCGTATATTGGCGAGTTTTCTAACTCCTAACACTATGCTCTTTCTGCACGATAAGCAACGATAAGTCACGCTATGCAAAGTATGCGATATATGTAAAGATGGGATTGTGCTGTATATGACTCAAGATGCGGTGGAGGCGCTTCTGGCGGACCAGCCAGACATTATGACACCCCAAGAGGTGGCTGATTTGCTGCGGGTGTCCCATCACACCATCGCACGATGGCGAAGGGATGGGCGCTTGCGCGCTTTCGATATGGGGCGCACGGTGCGAATTCGCAAAGAAGATTTACGCGAGCTGTTACAAGCCGCATACGGGCAGCCACCTAAAGGAGATGACGAGACATGAAAAACCTGCCGAAGTGGCCACGATTGGAAGCGCTGTGTAATGCCGATGGTGGAGGAGAAATCTTGATTCAAGGCACCTCCCATACCATCGAGGCCGACACGCACGACCAAACACGCACCAAAATTCGCGACCACGCAGCCGCCGTAGCGGCCCGCTTAGAGCGTGCAGTTCGTGTCACCGTGGTGGATAACGTAGAAGCCCAAACGGTGCACTTGGTGGTTGCCCCTGATGGGTCGATCAGCCCGGAGCCGGGCAAAGCTGTAGAACCACACAAAAAAGATAAGATTGCTACAGCCAGTCAGGCTCAGCATAACAAGGCCACAGTGGAGCAAGAAACTGCCATCCCTGCCGACTCGTTAGGTCAATGGACGGATTTACCTGTTGCAGGTCATACCCCCGGCACGGGTCAAACATCGGCATCCAACGACACGGCAGAGACAGACCAGTCAACAGAGAGCATAGTATCGCCACAAACTCGACGGGAATCCCGGCAGTCATTTCTGACCCAAGCCAAGCCTGATAAGCCCGCCACCGCTGGCTGGCGAGGCATAGTAAACCAGTTGGGCTTCCGGCTGCCACCCTCAGTGGCAGAGCAAGCGGAACGCGATGACATTCACGCAGTGTCGCAGCATTGGGCTGGACCTCGCACCATTGCCGTAGTCAATGGTAAAGGGGGTGCCGGAAAAACACCAACAAGTATCCTGTTGTCGGCGGTCTTTGCACGCTATGGCGGTGGCGGGGTCCTGGCATGGGACAACAATCAAACACGCGGCACCCTGGGCTGGCGCACCGAGCAAGCAGCCCATGAAGCAACCCTGCTGGACCTTTTGCCTGCCGCTGACAAGCTGCTAGCGCCTGGCGCGCAGCTGGGCGATCTGGCCCACTACACCCACCATCAAACTGACGACCGTTTCGATGTGCTGCGGTCCAAACCCAAAGTCTTGGCTGATGCCCAACGCTTCACCCAAGACGATGTTGATACCATTCACGCCGTGGCAGCCAAATTTTATCGGCTGATCATTATTGACTCCGGCAACGACGAGTCTGATCCCTTGTGGCGGCAAATGATTACCCACACAGACCAGCTGGTCGTTGCGACCACTACTAGTGACGAAAAAGCCGAAGCTGGTGCCTTGTTGCTTGAAGACCTAGCTAAGACCGGCACGCATGGCGAAAATTTAGCCGATAACGCCGTGGTCGTGGTTTCACAGGCCGAAGCAAACGCTAAGCCCAGCGATTTAAACCACATTGCTACTGGTTTTGAACCGCTGGCCCGGGCGGTTGTAACTATTCCCTACGACCCTGCAATGGTCGATGGTCACCTGCGCTATGACGGACTACGCGAATCCACCCAACGCGCCTGGCTACGCGCCGGGGCAGCAGTAGCTCACGGCCTGAGCTAAACACTTCAAAGGTGTACATCATGCAGCAAGTTGTATCAGCTATCCAGACTGAGCTTCCAGCCGTGCCAGTCGGCACCGATTGGAAACAGGCTTTGCCCATTGTGATTGTCACGCTAATTGTTGCTCTGGTTGGTGGTGGCATCATCCACGGTCTGACCCGCAACCGTAGCTGTTTACTGCGTCTCATCGCCGTGGTGGTATTCATCCTGCTTGTGGTAGTAGGACTGCTAAGCGCACTGGTGGTTGCCTATGACCTCTTTGATGGTGGGATGCTCTGGTGACTCAGGAACGAGAAAGCCAAGGCAGCAGCAAAGGGAAACAAGCCGCAGCTGCCGCTGGTCTGGCAGCCCTGAAAGCCACTGGCGGCACCGGCATCGTCATTGCTGTGGTGCTGATGTTGGTGCTGATATTGATGGCGGTTTTTCTTGGGGTGGCCGTCTTGTTCATGGACAGCGACGCTGAGCAAGCCCAGCCAGCTAGTGCGTGTGTCGTAGCTGATGGTGAGGGTGTGGCGGTCCCGACGGAATATGAGCAATGGGTCCAAGACGCAGCTGATGAAGCAGGTTTACCATACGAAATTGTCGCGGCACTGTTCTACACCGAATCCGGTTGGGATCCTAATGCACAGTCAGCTTATGCAGATGGTGTCGGACAATTCACGCCCGAAACATGGATTGACTACGGTCAGGGCGAAGATCCATTTGATCCCGAGGCTAGTATCGCCGCAACGGGACGCTATCTGAATGCCCTACAGGACACAGTCGCTCCGGTAGCAACTACTGATCAAGAGCGCATTGAGTTCACTTTGGCCGCGTATAACGCTGGACCTGGTGCCGTGCAGCAATATGGCGGCATTCCACCGTATCCAGAAACGCAAGAATATGTTCCAGCAATTATGGACCGGGCGCAGGTGGATTTTTCCGAAGATTGCACGCCCCCTGGCGGCTCAGAAATTGGTGATCTGGGCAGCGGCGAATGGACCCACCCACTGCCCGGTGGCCAGGTGACGTCCGGTTTTGGTCCCCGCCCATGCCCCGCAGGAACAGAGTGTAATCAGTACACCGCAAATCATGGTGGCCTAGACTTCTCCACTGGTGGCGGCACAACCGTTGTGGCTGCAACCGATCTGGAAATCACCGCGACCGGAACTAACCAGTACCAAGGCGAATACATCATTGGTCGCATGACCGATGATCCCAATCTAGTCATGCAGTTTCACCACTGCCAGACCGGCAGTACCAGTGTCACTCAGGGCGACACCGTGGCCGTTGGCACAGCTTTATGCACCGAAGGTGCCACAGGTAATGCTTCTGGTCCGCACTTACACTTTCAAATCAACACCGCCGAAGCCGACGATTCACAGCCAACCTATGACCATGCCACTGATCCGCAACCGATCCTGGTAGAAAAAGGTGTCCTATGAACCGCAATAAGCTCATACTCATCGTGCTAGCAATCGTGGTCGCAGCGGTCGTGATCGTAGTTTCCCCAGCACTGCTGCCAACCAACGATGCTGACGAATCAGACCCCGCCGCCCAAACTGCGCCCGGATCAGACGAAACCCGCAATGAACAAACCGCCTTAGAAGCCGCACGCATCATGACGACCTGGAAACCAGCAGAAGATTTTAACCGTACCGCAGCAGAACAACGTGCTAAACATCTCATGACCAAAGAACGTGCGGAAGAGGTTATAGCGCCAGAACGTCCCACCACAGGCCAAGCATGGAACCAAGCCGCCGAGCACAACGCCACCTCCACACCCCAAGTAGTGTTAAACCCCCACACAGAAACCGAAGAAGGTATCATCTCCGTTCGTGCCACCTGGCATTGGGAAAATGACAGTGAAGAAACACTACCAAGCGGTGACGAGCAACGTATTTACTACTTCTCGTTTAACGACGACGGCAAAATCCACGACTACACCTACGAGACGGTCCCTATTTCCACGCGCTAAAACAATATTTCAGGGACACGTTCTCAAGACTAGATTTGTGATGCAAAGATGTGCGATGATCGTTGAAGAGAGAAGTAGATCAGAGGGATACGTTATGTCACAGCGAAAGAAACCAGGACCAAAACCACGTGGTCCACGGTTTGCTGTCACGGTACGGATACCGATGGAATACAAAGACAGATTTGAATCGTGGATTGCCGATAAACCAGGCTCACGATCCGACATTGTTGGTGATCTGGTGATACAACACCTGGAGAACCAAGAATCATCACAAATGCATAGTTAAAACAAGAAGTGCCCGTCCTGGCAGACGAGCACTTCTTATAAGAATGTTTCAGAAGCCCAGATCCAAACTGCCTTCTGAAATAGAACTCGACCTATCCAAAGTCAGGAGGTTCTGTGCCTATCGTAGCACTTCCACGTCCCGCCGCCCATACATCTAGCCGGACAGCGAAATTTCGTGGCGCATTTGCCAATCATTTTAAGGTCAAATGGCTGGTCATGGCCGGGGCTAAAGACAGCCCAGGCGTCGCACGGACCTTGGATAACTTGTATCAATATCCGTTCTTCACGCCCCCTGCAAACGTCGCTTACGCGCTGTTTGTGGACGTGGATCGTCCCGGCGCAGAAGTCGAGATATTTGAACGACTCCCGGCTGAGATTCACCCGTCATGGGTGATCGCAACCCCGAACGGGGCACAGGCTGGCTGGTTTATTGATCCGGTAGACCTGCGCGACAGCGCACATGACCATCCAATCCGTTACGCCCGAAATGTAGGGAAAGCCCTCCGCACGGTCGTCGGTGGCGACCCGCTAGTTGATCCGGTATCCCCGTCACGTGTGCGAAACCCTGCCTATGAACATGCTGGAACCTTCGCCAGAAGCATCACCCCGATCTACACGTTAGGCAATCTCTACAGTGCGTTGAAAGCTGCTGGACTGTGGACGTATGAGCCGATGCAATTCAGCAACGGAAAACCCGTTGTCGAACCCACCACTGGCAGTCTGCCGGTTGGTGGCCGCAACAAGGGCGTATTCGATGCAGCACGATTCGTAGCGTATGACGGCGGCGATTATGTAGCCGCAGCATGGGCCGCAAATGATCGGTGTGTTATCCCGCTCAAAGCCAACGAAGTCCACACCATCATTAATTCCATTGCGCGCTTCATGGCCACCAAGGGCTATCTCCGCATCAATGGGCCGACCACGAACATGCCCGAAGGGATGCGCCGCGTGCTGTCAGAAATGGGCCGTCGCGGTGGACTCGCCAACACCCCAGCACAACGCGCCGCACGAGCCAAAGGCCCAGCCGCTGCCGCCGCCGCCCGTAAACAATGCGCCAAGCAGCACGCCAAGCACGCCCAGCACCTCCGCAGAAAAGGACTCAGCCGCACACAGATCGCCGCCAAACTTGGCAAGCACCCCAGCACCGTAAGCCGCTACATGCGCCGCTGGATACCAGTTCCCATGAGTGAAATGCTAGCGTGCGTCACTGGAGCATCAGGTGGTGCGCCCTTCCCCCGCCCACTCCCACACAGCCACTACCGGAGTATCCAAGCCCTCCCGCAGTGCTACCAGCAGGTCGAACACCCCGCTAAACCAAAGTCTCCACCTCCTGAACGATGCAGGAAGGTACACAATCCCAGACTTGGACCGTGGCTGCGTTCCAACCTCCTCCCTCGTCGTCGGCAGCAACGCTAAGAAAATGTACAAGCCCTGGTAGACATGCCCTAGTTTAGGGCGTACAGTGGATGCTAAGGGTAGGGAATCCAGTTGGCGTTGTTCTCCTATAAACCACGCATCAACGTCACACCATCACAACTACGTCAATCCTAGGAACCACACCATGAATAGCGCTGAATTTAAAATGATCCGCCGACTACTTGGCATTACTACCGATGAAGTCGCTATAGCGTGCAACGTGAATCTGCGCACGTCTCGACGCTGGGAATCCACACACTGGCCCCCAGCCGATGCCGTGGAGTGGCTGGAATCCAAACTGGCTCATGCACGCACCACTGTAGATACCATTCTGACGCAATTCCAAGCCGATGCCGACACCGCAGATGGTGACTACTCCCCCACCTTGCCGCTGTATAAAACCGACGAAGCAGCCCAGCGCGCTCTTGGCCCTGACATGACCAAAGAACAACACGCAGCAATCATGGGAATGATCACGTTCTTTGGTGACGACCTGAATATCAGGGCAGAGTTCGTTGAGGATCGTTCCGAATAGCACTCACCACGTGAACCCCAGCTGCGATGCAGCTGGGGTTTTTCGTCTGGGCATGTTTTGCTTTTCCTGTCATTCAATCGTCACGCGACCGGTCGTAGCGTCAAGTGCAAGCACCGGCTCCGTGAAAACTTTTTGGCGCGCGGTCGCAAGCTCCCTTATTTCGCGCAAAAACTTTTCCCTCCACCGCCCTACGGGTTGACCCCACTCCCTTATCGCGTTTGGGATCTCATTGCCAGGAAATGCAAAAAAATGATCAAAGTGGGACGCGTGAGGAACGCAGGAAACACTACAGAACGAGCAAATAATATAAAAGAAAGCACCAGACCGAGTTGACATGCCCTAAAATAGGGCCTATAATAGTAAGTACAAGCAGGGCAGGGAATCCAGTTCCAGCCCAACCACCACCAAGGGAAGGAAACCAGAAACAATGGCACCGAAAGTCAAAACCCGCAAAACCATCGAAGAACGCCGCGCACAGGCCGACGCGCTACAGGCCCAAATTACCGAACAGGTCGAATCGCTGCGCGACTCGGACGCATGGCAGCAGTTCTTGAATTTTGCCCAGAACTTCCATAATTACAGCCTGAACAATTTGCTGTTGATCCTGAGCCAGAACCGCAGCGCTAGCGCGGTTGCAGGCTTCCGCAAATGGCAGGAGCTGAACCGCCAAGTACGAAAAGGCGAAAAAGCGCTGAAAATCTTCGGGTACGGCGAAAAGAAAATGACCGCCGAGGAAATCAAAGAAGCCGAAACCTATAACCTCCCGATCAAGCGCAACGCTAAAGGCGACCCGGTAAAAATTTACTTCCCGATGTTGTCCGTTTTTGACATTGCTCAAACCGACTTGATCGACCCCGAAGCCGCAGACCCGACCACCCTAGCCAAGAAGTTGACCGGAGATGATACCGAAGGTATCGCCGCAGCAGTTCGCCACTACCTCACCGCCCAAGGCTGGACCGTGACAACCGAGCACATCACCACCGGCGCGAACGGGTACACCACCATTGACGGCAGTAAAAAAATCGTGATCCATGACCAGCTAGCACCGGCCCAGGTTGCTAAAACGATGATCCACGAAGCCGCTCACGCGATCATGCACGAAGGCATCACACAGGCCGAATATATCGAGCACCGGGGCATCAAAGAAACCGAAGCCGAAAGCGTGGCTTACGTCGTGGCCGGAACCCTAGGGCTGGACACCAGCGCTTACAGTGTCGGCTACGTCGCACAGTGGAGCGACGGAGACACCGAACTTATCAAAGAAACCGCCGCCCGAGTCCTGAAAGCCGCGCACCAGATCATCGAAGCTATCACCGAAGAAAGCCCAGCAGTCGCAGCATAACCCGCACTAACAGAACTTGCTCACATGTGCACACGTGCACATGTGAGCAAGTCACTTAAGGACAGGTGCAACAGGGCGGCAGCAGTCACTGCGCGGAAAATCTAGGAAAAATAAATCTCCAAACCCGCTTGACATGCCCTAAAATAGGGCATACAATAGTAAGTACAAGCAGGGCAGGGAATCCAGTTCCAGCCCAACCACCACCAAGGGAAGGAAACCACCATGAACATTCACGACTTCACCGAAGGTCAGCCAGTGGACTATCTCACCTATAACGACCTTTACTATCGCTGGGAGTGGGTGCACGGCCACGTCAGAAGCATCGAGGATCACGCTTTTCTGCCGCTGGTGTTCATTGATACCACGATGTATGACTACCGCCCATCCAGTGAAGCCGTGGAGCCGCACAAGGTGCGGCCAGCGACCACTGAATGTGGCGCCCAGGCATCATGCCAGGGTATATCTGCTGGAGAATACCGGCGACTAGATCACTAGTCAGCAAAGGCGCGTGCTCACATGTGCACAAGTGCACATGTGAGCACGCGCCCCGCCACCAAGGGAAACAAGAAAGCGTCAAGCCCGCTTGACATGCCCTAAAATAGGGCATACAATAGTAGGTACAAGCAGGGCAGGGAATCCAGTTCCAGCCCAACCACCACCAAGGGAAGGAAACTAGAAGCAATGTTTCAGCAGCCAAAATATCTAACCGACTTGACCACCTTGAAGTTTGGCACAGAGGTCGAACTGACCGGCTACCTGGCCTACGACCAGCACCGGCACTTGCTCTACCTCATCACCGACGAAGGCCATGAAGTGCTCAGCACAAACCTTGAAGTCTACGGACTGCCGACCCCTCCTGGGTACGCCTGGATCAAAGACTGGTCCGAGCACGCCGGACTAGCCGACCAGCTCGTGAGCTTGCAGGTCGCAACCTACGATGCGACGATGCACGTTGGCCCATTCGCATCACCGGCCCACCTCCTGCAACTCAGCGCCTAGCCGTTGTGCACATGTGCCCACGTGCGCAGGCGCACGTGGGCACATGTGCACAACCAGGTACACTAGGCATCAAACCACCACAAGGAGTCACCATGACCAAGACGATCGTTTTTGTGAACGCCAAGGGCGGCACCGGAAAAACAACGTCCACAATCTGCATCGCTACCGCCCTAGCTGGGATGCGCGAAGTCGCAGTCTGGGACGCAGATCCCCAGGGATCAGCGACCGATTGGGCCGAACAGGCCGCCGACGCAGGGCAACCACTACCGTTTAACGTGGAAATCCCGAACGAGGTACGCATGAAACACGGCCCCCGACACACGACCGCCGACTATGTGCTTATTGACACCCCACCGGGACACCCAAAGGTCATAGACGAAGCAATCGCGGCAGCAGACTTTGTGATCCTGCCCTCGTCGCCAGCAGTCATCGACCTGGACAGAATGTTGGCAACGGCTGCCAGCATTCCCGCAGGCGTACCACACGCCGCACTAATCACCAGAGCCAATAAACAGACCGTGGCATATAAAACCGCCGTCACATTCTTACGTGACAACTCAGTTATCCCCGTATTCAGTAATGCCATAGGGGACCGCCAAGCAATCCAAAACAGTTTCGGATCACGCCCGGATATTTTCTACGACTACTCAGCCGTTACAGACGAACTCTTGGAGGTCATGGAATGAGCACACACCACAACCGCTTGTCACAACAACTGGCGAACGTGACGACCAAACGGCAAGCTCAGAAGCCAGAACATCGCAGCGTCGCAGAGACCATGAGGACACCGGAAAACCCGTTGAACACCTACCTCAGCGCCCGGACAACCTCAGAGTTCAAAGACGACCTGAAAATGTATGCCCTGCAAGCCGACATGAGCATCCAAGAGCTGCTGCACGCAGCCTTAGAAGAATATATGCAACGTCACCCGACGAACTAGGGCACATCATGCAAACAACCCGAGCCGGAGGAAGTCATGCCTACACAAGATCCGATTACGCTGCACCTGGCAGCAGATGAATTTGTCCTCATCGAAACTGCACTCCAAGACCACGAGGACACCTTGCGCCACGAAGCTCAAATGGAACAAGACCTCACGAAGGACGAAGCCCGATCTAATAATTTCCTAACAGAAGCCGATCAGGTGAGCGCCTTGCGTCAAAAACTAAACAATGCCACCTCGAGTTAGTTCCAGCTGGGCCAGTCGTCTCGCATGTCAGTCAGGGTATACCTGCCTGGGCAGTCCTCGCCCCTTCCAGCACTCACGCGAACCTGCGATTTCCTCCGCTAACTGGCGGGGTCTTTCGATGCTTCGTGACGGCGTTGGTGGCGGTGTCGATTTCTTTTGATCTTCATGACCCGCTGCACCAGGGGCCGAGGCAACTCGCATCGCGAACCAGGCGGGCACCGAAATCGAGGCACTACACATCCTCCAAAAGGCTACTCTCCTCCGAGTAGCGCATGGTAGGACAGCGATCCACGTGACAGAGGGCCATTGCTGGACCGGTGCCACAAACATCAGCAGCAACAGTCCAGTTCGCGAGCCTCTCCGAAAAAGACCATTGTTGACTCCCTGGCGCTCCTTACCATACGTATGGTAGGTTAATCGGGTGACTACAAAACCAATGCTTCTCGACGCGGCACTCGCTGTGCTGCGTGCGGATGAAATTCTGACCATTGATGCTGTTGCGCGTGAGGCCGGAATGACCAAGCCGGGGGTCGTGCATCATTTTGCGACCAAGGAGGTCCTCACGCTCGCGGTGCTCGAGCATCAACTTGACTTGTGGGAGGCAGAAATCTTAGCGCGTGCCGGGGCAGATGCCAGTGCGGAGGACCGGTTGCTGGCTTATGTCGAGCACACGCTTCTGGGCGATATGGACACCTCCGATCTGGTCCTACTCGCCGACCCGAAACTGCGACACAAGCTCTCAGAGCGGTGGGCCGACCGCGTGAAAACCTGGTTTGGGCATTTGGACGAACCCCACCTCACCGCAGTTCGTCTCATCGCAGACGGGGCCTGGATCAACCGTTGCCTTGGCCTGCTCGACCTGGACGAGGAGATCCGCTCTGGCACTGTTGCCCTCGCCTCCGAAGTCCTCCAGAAAGGAACGAGTCTGTGACGCAACAACAATTGCACGAACCTGACACTCAACACGTACAAAATGAACCTCTAAAGAAGTGGCTCTTTCTTGCAGCCGCGATCGTCCTCGAAGTCACCGGGGCACTTGCGCTAAAGGCAGCGCTAGACAACCCCTTCTTCTATGCGCTCGTCGTCGCTGGCTACATCGGCTCGTTCGCTTGCTTATTCAAGTCCCTGCGAAACGGCATGAACCTCGGCGTCGGGTACGGCATCTGGGGAGCGTGCGGCGTGGCACTGACTGCGGCGATGTCACGAGTTATCTTCGGAGAACCGATCACGCTGCTCATGGGCATCGGCATGGCCGTCATTATCGCGGGAGTGTTGCTCATTGAATTCGGTTCGCACGTTGCTCAGAAATCCGCTCACAAAGACCTGGTGGTGACTCGATGAATACCCTCGCTCTCATCAGCCTCATGACCGCGATCGCCGGTGAGCTTGCCGGTACGATGTCCCTGCGCATGGCCAGTAGCAGTGGCCGGAAACGCTGGTGGATCGGCGTCGTCATTGGCTACGTTATCGCCTTCGGCATGCTCTCTGTCACCCTTGCTCAAGGGGTCCCCCTTGGCGTAGCCTACGGCATCTGGTCCGCAGCGGGCGTCGCCATTACCGCAGTCTTGAGTCGAATCTTCTTCAAAGAACCCCTCACCTGGGTCATGAGCATTGGCATCATCTTGATCGTCGGCGGTGTCCTGTTGATCGAGGTCGGCGGAGTACACTAAGCCTGAACACCCTACCGGGATCTACAGCCCGGTAGGGTCGAAGCCGGCTCAGCTCCCCGCGCCATCGTTTAGCGCTGCCACCGCGTCTTCGCCCACCGTCCTCGGGTCAGCTGACGCCGCCCAACAGCGCCAGGCGTACTATTACTTAGTCCTCCGCGACCGGCCTGGCCGTCTCCTGCAACCCAAGCACGCGCCCATCGCGCACCACAGCAGTAACAATCCTCATGTCGACTACCCTATTGTCCACCTCATGCTGTTCCCGAAACTGGCAGACGCCGGGAATCAAATGGGTCATGTCGCTGATTCTGATCCGCAGCCCAGGGCGGGAACCGCCCCCGCGGCTGAGCCCCGAGCGAAGTGCAGCCAAATCTAAGAGTTCGCCGGGGACTGTCACGAGAGAAAAGTCGGGGTCATGCGCATCGAGAAAGGCTTGGAAACTGCCTGGCTTACCCTCGCTGAGCCAGTCCGCCAAGTGATCATGATGCGAAACCATCAGCCGGTGGAGGCAGTTCATGCCGTCACCCTAACAGAACAGCGTAGCGTAACCAGACGTGGCCTAGACGACTACGAAAACAGTGTAAGCGAGATGCTTACTGGCCCACGTGTCAAATCAGGTATACCTGCCTGGGCAGTCCTCGCCCCTTCCAGCACTCACGCGAACCTGCGATTTCCTCCGCTAACTGGCGGGGTCTTTCGATGCTTCGTGACGGCGTTGGTGGCGGTGTCGATTTCTTTTGATCTTCATGACCCGCTGCACCAGGGGCCGAGGCAACTCGCATCGCGAACCAGGCGGGCACCGAAATCGAGGCACTACACATCCTCCAAAAGGCTACTCTCCTCCGAGTAGCGCATGGTAGGACAGCGATCCACGTGACAGAGGGCCATTGCTGGACCGGTGCCACAAACATCAGCAGCAACAGTCCAGTTCGCGAGCCTCTCCGAAAAAGACCATTGTTGACTCCCTGGCGCTCCTTACCATACGTATGGTAGGTTAATCGGGTGACTACAAAACCAATGCTTCTCGACGCGGCACTCGCTGTGCTGCGTGCGGATGAAATTCTGACCATTGATGCTGTTGCGCGTGAGGCCGGAATGACCAAGCCGGGGGTCGTGCATCATTTTGCGACCAAGGAGGTCCTCACGCTCGCGGTGCTCGAGCATCAACTTGACTTGTGGGAGGCAGAAATCTTAGCGCGTGCCGGGGCAGATGCCAGTGCGGAGGACCGGTTGCTGGCTTATGTCGAGCACACGCTTCTGGGCGATATGGACACCTCCGATCTGGTCCTACTCGCCGACCCGAAACTGCGACACAAGCTCTCAGAGCGGTGGGCCGACCGCGTGAAAACCTGGTTTGGGCATTTGGACGAACCCCACCTCACCGCAGTTCGTCTCATCGCAGACGGGGCCTGGATCAACCGTTGCCTTGGCCTGCTCGACCTGGACGAGGAGATCCGCTCTGGCACTGTTGCCCTCGCCTCCGAAGTCCTCCAGAAAGGAACGAGTCTGTGACGCAACAACAATTGCACGAACCTGACACTCAACACGTACAAAATGAACCTCTAAAGAAGTGGCTCTTTCTTGCAGCCGCGATCGTCCTCGAAGTCACCGGGGCACTTGCGCTAAAGGCAGCGCTAGACAACCCCTTCTTCTATGCGCTCGTCGTCGCTGGCTACATCGGCTCGTTCGCTTGCTTATTCAAGTCCCTGCGAAACGGCATGAACCTCGGCGTCGGGTACGGCATCTGGGGAGCGTGCGGCGTGGCACTGACTGCGGCGATGTCACGAGTTATCTTCGGAGAACCGATCACGCTGCTCATGGGCATCGGCATGGCCGTCATTATCGCGGGAGTGTTGCTCATTGAATTCGGTTCGCACGTTGCTCAGAAATCCGCTCACAAAGACCTGGTGGTGACTCGATGAATACCCTCGCTCTCATCAGCCTCATGACCGCGATCGCCGGTGAGCTTGCCGGTACGATGTCCCTGCGCATGGCCAGTAGCAGTGGCCGGAAACGCTGGTGGATCGGCGTCGTCATTGGCTACGTTATCGCCTTCGGCATGCTCTCTGTCACCCTTGCTCAAGGGGTCCCCCTTGGCGTAGCCTACGGCATCTGGTCCGCAGCGGGCGTCGCCATTACCGCAGTCTTGAGTCGAATCTTCTTCAAAGAACCCCTCACCTGGGTCATGAGCATTGGCATCATCTTGATCGTCGGCGGTGTCCTGTTGATCGAGGTCGGCGGAGTACACTAAGCCTGAACACCCTACCGGGATCTACAGCCCGGTAGGGTCGAAGCCGGCTCAGCTCCCCGCGCCATCGTTTAGCGCTGCCACCGCGTCTTCGCCCACCGTCCTCGGGTCAGCTGACGCCGCCCAACAGCGCCAGGCGTACTATTACTTAGTCCTCCGCGACCGGCCTGGCCGTCTCCTGCAACCCAAGCACGCGCCCATCGCGCACCACAGCAGTAACAATCCTCATGTCGACTACCCTATTGTCCACCTCATGCTGTTCCCGAAACTGGCAGACGCCGGGAATCAAATGGGTCATGTCGCTGATTCTGATCCGCAGCCCAGGGCGGGAACCGCCCCCGCGGCTGAGCCCCGAGCGAAGTGCAGCCAAATCTAAGAGTTCGCCGGGGACTGTCACGAGAGAAAAGTCGGGGTCATGCGCATCGAGAAAGGCTTGGAAACTGCCTGGCTTACCCTCGCTGAGCCAGTCCGCCAAGTGATCATGATGCGAAACCATCAGCCGGTGGAGGCAGTTCATGCCGTCACCCTAACAGAACAGCGTAGCGTAACCAGACGTGGCCTAGACGACTACGAAAACAGTGTAAGCGAGATGCTTACTGGCCCACGTGTCAAATCAGGTATACCCTTTTACACGCCAATCAAGCCGACGAGAGTATGCTGTAAACGCAGGTTCAAAATCAGTGTTTTTACACATGTGTGAGGGCAGGTCTTAGTCGTGAGTGGACAGGTTGTAGGGTACGTCAGAGTCAGTGCTGCAGATCAAAACCCGCAGCGCCAACTTGAAGTGCTGGGAGAGTGTCACAAGATTTTTACCGACAAGATCAGTGGGAAGTCCAGGGCAAAGCGAAAAGCGTTAGCTGATCTGTTGGAGTACATACGCGACAACGATACCGTACGGATTGCGTCGATGGACCGGCTCGGGCGCGATACGCGCGACTTATACAACATCGTCGCTGAAATTACCCACAAGGGTGCCGCAGTAGAGTTCGTCAACGAGAACATCACCGTAGACAAAAATGGGGCGTCCCCAATGGACTCGTTAATGCTGGGGATTCTTGCCGCCTTCGCTGAATTTGAACGGCGACGTATCAAAGAACGCCAAGCCGAGGGGATCGCTCTTGCCAAGGCCAAGGGCAAATATGCTCAGCAGCCAGCACTCAGTGACGACGACGTGGAGCAGGTCAGAGTGTTAGAGGAGCTTGGGCATCCTAAGACGGAGATCGCCAGACAGTTTGGTGTGTCACGTCAAACGATCTATAACGCTTTACGCCGAGCTAATACCAGCGGGTAGACCCCGCAGCTATTAGCTCGGCGTAAGTCCTTTCTTTACGATGGATTGATTCAAAGCGAGTATGCCTGCCACTAAATGTCAGGTGTCATTCCAGCTTGTATTTGAGGTTCATTCTGTTCTTTAGGTTGAGCTGATTGCTCGTTGGTTTGTTTTTTCTGGGACGTATTTTGGGGCCGTGGTGGTTTCATGAAGCGTTTAATTTGTGCTGGGGTCCAGCCAGCTTTTTCGGCTTCACGCACCGCACGGCGTTCTTGTTTCGTGTTTTCTTTCAGTCGCTCTTCTAGGTCAATGCGTTGGGCGACAATCGCTGCAAGGTCTTGGATGGCTTGCATGCGTTCTTCGTTAACTTTGCGTGCTTCATCAAGCACTGCTTGCTCTGCTGGGCTGAAGCTCTTGTTTGATGTTTCCATATTCCGACCTTACGATGTTTCGGCGCAGTATTAAAGGATCTAACGCTAGAAACCCCATCATGCTTGTTGTTTGCTTTTGATCCATTGCACCACATCATCTGAGACGTATCGGACCGTTCTTTTGTTTAGCTGTAACCACTCTGGCCCTTGTCCGTTACGACGCATGGCATGGAGTGCTCGAACACTGATGTTGAGTTGGGCTGCGACTTCCTGGGGTGTCAATAAGGTTGCCAACGCAACCACCTACTTTCTTGTCTATGCCGTTCCTTTCGGCAGTTGCCGAAACCCCCTAGCCAGGCAGGTTCAGTCAAGGATGGAGGGTGGATCGTGGAATACCGGAGCGCAGCGAGGATATGCCGCGAAAGCCGCCTGGAAGCCTTGACGGTGTTCTGCCTGGTCTAGATACCCTTTCTTGGTCGAAAGGAACCGCGCCAGCGATGACAGCAGTCACCGTAGGTGGCCACTTCTTGCTCTTATTTATTTGTGGCGCTGTCACAAAGGTCTACCGACCTACAAAACGAGTCCCAGACGGAGCAAGCTATAGACTTAGGTACACTAAGTCTGCTTTCGCCTTGATCTGGCCCCTGCGGGGTGGCAGAATAGGCTTATGACCCCGCACGATGTGCGGACGCTGCGCTTGGCTTTGGAGGTGTGTTGATTGGCTTCACGTTTTGAGCATCAGGGGCGGCTTGGCCGTCGCCGTGAGAACAGTGTCTTGCCACGTTCCGGGCGTTATGTTGTGAAGGTCAATGCCGAGGAGCAAGCAGCGTTGTTACGGTTGGCTGCACATCAAAATGTGAGTGTCCAGCGGGTTTTGGTGGAGTCCGCGTTGCGGCCTGATACCAGTGTTTCTCGTGCAGATATTCAAGAGCTGATTACGGCGCTGTTTGGGTTGTCGCGACAGATTTCTGCGGTGGGTGTGAACTTGAACCAGATCGCCAAAGTTGCCAATGCGACTGGGGAGGTTCCCGAGGATTTAATGGCCGCCCTTGCTGGGTTGCGCGGCTTGTATTTCAAGACTGAACATGCCCTTGACGATGTAGCGTCTGTGAAAGGGGACTTCTTGTGATTCCGAACATTTCACGTGGTGATCGCATGGTGGGTTTAGTGTCGTATCTTGCTGGGCCAGGCCGAGCCAATGAACACACCAACCCGCATGTTGTGGCTGGCTCAGATGGGGTCATGGCATGGCACGCCAACGAGCAGTTGGACCATGAGGCAGCCTTGCAGTTAGGCAAGACGTTAGATCGCCCACGAACGGTGCATGACGCGCAGATGAAGGGTGGTCATGTATGGCATTGTTCGCTATCGCTGGCCGCGACCGAGGGTGAGCTTGGTGATGAAACATGGTCGGAGATTGCTCATGCTTTTATACACAAGATGGGCTTTGATACCCAGGAGGGAACCAAGGCCGGTATGCGGTGGGCAGCGATCCATCACGGTGCATCTACCAATGGCAATGACCATATCCATCTTGCGGTGCAATTGATCCGGGAGGATGGCACCAAAGCAGACATTGGGTTTGACTATTCTCGTGCACAAAAAGTCGCCAGGCAGCTTGAGCGAGAGTTTGGTTTAGTCGAGCTAGAAACTGAGCAATCGAAAGTCTCAGAGCCAGGCTATTCACGTGCGGAATACGAAGCCACGGCACGTCGTCGTGCCGAGGCGAAATACGAAGCCACCCGAGATATTGAAGATCTGGATTGGGGTGAGTTATCTAAGGCTGCACGTGGTGAGTATGTGGCCGCGATGAAACGTGAAATTAAGGCCGAAGGGATGCCGCGCGAGACGTTGAAAGTTGAGGTCCGGGCAGCGGCAGCACTGGCCGATACCGAAGCCGAATTTGTGGCTAAACTGTATGACCACGGCATGCTCATTAAGCCATTTTATAAGGATCGTGAGCAGACCATTGTTGGCGGCTATCAGGTGGCGCTGCCATCGAAATATGGTGAACAGCCCTGGTTCATTGCTGGGGGCAGTTTAGGCCATGATTTGTCGCTGAATCGACTACGCCAACAGTGGGAAACCAGCCCTGAATTACGACAGCAAGCCCAGCACGCATGGCAACAAGCCGGACGGAATCTGGCACCAACCCCAGCCGGTCAAAACCACTTCGACCCCGAAGTGTTAGCCAAACAGCAACAAGCTATTGATGATCATTTCCACCAACTGCGTGCGATCCCATTAGCCGATGGAGATCGGTGGGCTGTCGAAGCGCAACACATGTCCGGGCTGATGGCATCGTGGGCAACAGCAGATAGCCCATATGCTGACCAGCTACAACGTGCAGCACGTCATCTTGGGCGTAGCGCTAGTCTCAAACACCGGCCAGAAGTGCCCACGAAGAAACAACCGTGGATGCGTGGTGCAGCAATGGTTTTGACCCAGGCTGCAACCAACGGAAAGACACCAGCAGCCCAGGTGTTGATGATGAAACACGTCCTAGAAACCGTCCAGGCGCTTGCCACCGTGCATGAAGCCACCAAGCAACACCGACGAGCACAAGACTTACGCCTGACACTGCAACATGATCTGGCCGAGGTCCAACAGGCTGTGACGCAACCCGTTGCCTATTCACCAGATGTTGAAAGCGTGCTGGCTGGCATGAAAGAACTCACGCCACATGACCTCGCCAACCCAACTGCACCCATGCCAACAGCAATCCCCGAAACCCAACAGGCACCGATCCATGAGCCAGACCGCGATGGTTTGAGTCGCTAACCATATCTCATGAAAGGTAGATAACGATGGCACCCTCAGAATCCGGCAACTTTGAGCAAGACGTAGATAATGCTTTCCGGTCAGCCGTGACACAAGCAGCAGCGCTTGGTCGCATGGTTGCTCAAATGCGAGAGCAGCAAATCCAGCGAGCCGCACGGCGAGAAGAAACGCTGAATTTGCAATTGCAACGACGATACGATGCTGAACGGCAATATGCCCGAGTGATACTTAGCCAAGCAGATCATGATGGGTGGTGGAACACGGCTTCAACTGAACGTGTCGCTAGTGTGGTGGCAGCTTCCCAGGCGTGGAAAGATCGCGACCCGGACATCGCAAAACTTGCCAGTCGAGTCGATAGTCGAGTACAAGCTCGATGGGGCATTACCCCTAGCGCGCGCATCGCAGCTTTGTCACCTGAACAGCGTCGCCGTGAAGCACAGCAGCTCGTGGCGGTCCTGTCATTGGATACATTGGACACAGACGATCCACTGCACACGTTGGTGGCTGAGATCAATCAATCAGAGCAGCATCAACCTGAGTCGCAATCTGTGCAACATCACATGGCACCACCGAAAGCACACGGCCCGGAGCAAGCTTCGGAATCTGGGCAGCCAGAGCCTGTCACTGAGGGTGAAACCCAATCAAGAGCCACCCGGCTTGACGATTTTGAGCAGTTAATGCGGTCAAATGGCTTGGATGAAGATACGATCGCAGCACAAATGCTGCCCGAACAAGCTAATGCACAACCTGCTAGAGCAGCAGTTCACGTCAAATCTCCTAGCAAAGCGCGCCCAGACCATGGAGGGGAAGTGTCGCCGTCTCGCCAGCGTGACGCTGAGCGTGGACGCTAGCCGAACACGTGACTATATGCGCTGAGTATTTCTTCTGGCCGGTCATAGGGCGGATCTTCACCGCGTTTGGAAGCATCGCGAGAGTCACCAAAGGGACCATCTTCGGATGTAAGCGCTCTCATATGCGGATCAAAATGGTCTTTGAGCCACACGGATAGGCCGGTTGCAGCATCGAGCCGCAGCGCTTCATAAGCTCGCCACACAGCGTTTAGTCGCAGCATGGCTTCGGCTGACTTCCACCATTGTGCCGACCATCGTTGGTGGCGTGGACCGATCAGACGGTCACGTAAGAATGGTTCTACGATGCCATCGTAGAACTCAAAGACTGACGCATACTGCAATTGCGGCGCATCAGGCGCGGAAGCCGGTGGCTGAGCTTCTGCATCTGCCAATGTTGTAGGCATGTCATCGACCATCATATTTCCTAACGTTGCGCGGTTGCGGTAGTCATAGCAACTTCGTTGTCTGAGGTGTCATTGGCCGTTGCTGCGTGAAGCTGTTTTGCTAGGTTTGGTTGCTCAAACCATGGAATTGTTTTCACCAGTACAGGCCGGACCCCGGCCCCGATAAAGACCCCGCGTTGTCTTGGCAGTGCTGATAAGTCTGAGTTTTCTAGGATGCGTTCACGTGTGATCTGAGTGGACACGTTGCGTTGTCCTCGTCCGGTAGAAATGGATCGAGTTTCCTTATCCCAGGTGCCGATCATATTGGATAGCGAGTTTAGGAATTCATCTTCTGCCACGTTACCGCCATACAGTTTCACGTTGGCAGCACTCCACAGCTTCTTCATCCCGGATTCACCCCAGACATCGACGCCTTGGGACCAGGATTGCAGCAAGGTCATCAACACGATGCCACGTGAGCCAAAATGTGAGTAAAGGTCTGGTAGATCGCTCCACCGACACACGTTGGCGGCTTCATCCAACACCCCAACCAAAGGGGTTTTGAGGCGGCCATCACCAGTGGCGGCTGCATCTGTTGTGGAAGATGCGATGGTTTCGGCGGCTTCCACCACGGCGACCGTCAAGGCCGTTACCAATGGGCCAGCGGTGCCTTGGCCCTCTTTAGACAAGGAGTACAGGGTGCCGGTGGCGGTTCTGACAAAATCGTATGGGTCGAATTGTGGGCGTGGATCGTCTGCTGATTGCGGGGTGATCCAGTCAGTGATGCCGCTATTGGCTAATGCAGCGGCCATCTGTTGGGCTGATCCATAGATCCCGGCGCGTTGTTTGTCGGGTAAGTGCAGCACTTGATCGAGTTGGCTTGCCCGGAGCGTCCAGCCAGCGGCTTCGAGAATATCGACGGCAGCGGTATCGCTATCGTCGGTCAGCCACAGGTAAACATCGGTGATTGGCCGGTGATCTTCTGCTGCCGCTAACAACAGTGCGGCCAGCAAATCGCGGGCCGCATTATCGAAATATGCGTCTTTCTTTGCCCCCGGATTACTACTGGCGGCGGCAAAATGTTCAGCCAGTTTTGCCGCTTGAACATCGTCGGTGACATAACTGAGCGGGTTCCACCACCAGGTGGGCTGTTCTTGGGCGATCTGTTGTGGGTCAAACACCCACACCTTGCCAACGTCTCGACGTAGTGCGCGAGTGCCATCAACAACGTCGCGCTTATTGGAAGTCGTTAACACCGCGCCCGGTGCTGCACAGATGGCGGGGATCACCGTGGCGGTGGTTTTATTCATGCGCGGTCCAGCAATGACCGCGACCATGTCCTCATAGGAGCCATACAGTTTGGTGCCACACACCACGGAGGTCCCTATGGGGATGCCCGGTGCTAATGATTCGACACCCCACCTTTCGGCTTTTTTCCGAGCCTGTTTATCGCTAAATGACTTCACTTCTTTGCCGTGCGCCATGTATCGTGCCGCAGTATCCACCGGCAGTCTGTGTCGCTTGGCCCGGAGACGATCAACGGTAAATAGCACCACAAGGCCACCACACACTGCCCCGATGATCGATGCAGCCACAGTCGCGGCAGCAGGCCATGCTAAGTGCCCTTGGGCAAGGTCGATGATGACTTCAAACGGGTTGTTCGGGATCACACCACGATCTAGATCATCCCACCAATATCCCAGGTGTAATCCTCCCAGCAGGATCACCAGGCCCATCACGATGATTGCGGCCACGATGGCCCACAACACCAAAATTGGATCGTGTGAACCAGGTTGTTTTCGGCGGTTAGATTGCTGCATTAGGACTCCATCACAGGATCATCAAGTCGGTTCTGCCAGCGTTGATTGGTATCATGCAAGCGCAATAATGGTTCGGCGGCTTCAACATCAATGGGAATACCGGGACTATCCCCGGATTTAATTAAGAATTTGCCACGACCTGGTGGCGCATCATGCCGGTTGCGGCGGACATTCCAACTTGGAGGAGTCGCCCAGCTGGTCAGGGCTTCGCGTTCACGAGGGTTCAAATCCACAACCCGTTGCAGGGTTTCAACCTCACCTTGGGAAATGCCACCCAGCACCAACATGCCAGCACGGTCCATAAAGCCTTGGGCCTTGTCCCGGTCATGTTGTGTCGGCAGGGACTCAAAGTCTTTAAAGCTATGCACATTCATCACCTGGCCAGTCCCCCAGGTCCGGTTGAGCCGTGTCAGGGAGTCATAATGATCGACCATGCCATGGCCCACCCGTAATGCTCGCCAGACTTCATCCAGGATCAAAAAATAGCGACGATCTTCTTCAAGCCCAGCATCAGCTAGCGCATGAGTGATGTTCAGCGATCCAAAACCAGTAGACCATGTGGCCACCAGACAGGCGGCCATGAGTTCGGTTTCACCGGGCTTCACCGATGAAACGTCGAAACAGACCGGCTTATCAGGATCAATCTGCACATTAGACTCTCCACTAAATGTGCCACCAAAGGTCCGACCGCTGACAATCCCCGCCAGGGCAGCTTCCATATCTTCGGTAATTTCTCGATACCGTTGTTCACTGCCCCTATCAATGGCAGCGTGGCGCAGTTCATCGGGTGCTTCTGATAACAGGTTACGTAGATCAATCAGTGTTGGCACCCTGCCATCGCGTTCACCGCGTTCTTCCAACACGGCCAGCGCAACATCTAACACGCTTTGTTCACGGTGCCACATCGGTTGCTGCCGACGAATCGTCAGCAAGGCTTCCACCATCGACTGCCGGCGGTTGTGGCCTTCGGCCCGTACATGTTCTCGGGCATCTGCTGGTAACCTGTGTGCGGCTGTGCGTTCAGCGCGGCTATCTAAAATGTTGATCGCGTTGGCGCGCCCAAATTGAATCCGATCCCCACCAAGGGCCTCATTAATGTCGACGTGTTCACCTTTGACATCACCAAAAAACCAGGGCAACACCCCATACGCCCGTAGTCCTACGGCCCAAATATCTGCCACGGTGGATTTACCTAACCCCGGTTTGGAGAGGATCACCGCAGAAGGGTTGCTAATTAGGCTGGCTCGCTCAAACCAGGAGATGGGATCAGCACACACACTGGCCCGAGTGATCTGATGCTTGCCTAAGGGCACCCCAATGTTGGGTGCCCCCACACCAGAGGTAAATGGGTATAATCCGCAGGCTTGGACGGTGGAGCCAATAAATTCATCGGCAGACTCGATGTAGGGCATACTGCCACCACCTCGACCAGCGATGCCACGCAGGCCGGGTTTCGTGTGCAACGGTGGTGTAGCTGGACGTTTCTTCTTTTTCTGTATCAGACGCTGTACAACGTTTCGCATAACTGCTCCTAGTGTTGTCCGCCACGACGAATACTGATTTGTTCTGGTAAAACCACACCTAATGGCAAGGCTGCGGCAAACGCCGATGCCTGAGTGGCCCAGGCACGACGCAAACGAATCCGGCCAGCCGAACGACCACGAGCTTCAACAGCTGTGACGATCTGATCCAGATTGTCTGGGTTGCGTGTGGTGGCGGTGACGATCATGCCAAAACGGACCAGACCGGCGCCTTGGGCTTCTTCTCGTTCAGTGGTCTTGGCTTGCTGATATTCCATCGAGTCGCGTTCATCCGCATTGGATCTGGTGGCGCGATGGCGAGCCGAAGTACTGTCATTGACCACCATTTCCCCGGCTTCTTCCGATGGGATGGGTCGATAGATCAGCGTGACCCGTTTACGTTCCACTAAATGAATCGGCTCTAGCAAGGGTTCCAATACACGGGAGATGACGTGTCCACGGGGGGCTTGGGACATGTACCAGGACACCGAGACACCTGAATCATGTCTGAATGAATCCCAGCCAGCGTCATACGCACTTGGCCCGGTTTCTTCCCAATCTAAATGCAGGGATTCACCAGCGGCTCGTGCATCTTCAACTAACGTTGCCGCTGCGGGGTCATAGGAGACTCGAATGTACTCACACAGTTCATCAGCAGTTACTGGTGTCACCGACCCCACTCCGGTCCCTTGCAAATGCGTTGTCAGAAACGTCATCCGGGATTGAAAGAACCGGATAAATTCGTGTTGATCTTTGGTTGCCCCAGGTTCCATTTGATACGTAAATGCCAGCCATGCGGTCGTGGAGGCTGCCCCTTCGGGAAACGTATCAAGAACCTCCTGCATGTAGTGTTGAGCAAACTCTGGAGCGTCAGAACTGGTATTCATGTTGACTTCTCGGGTGAGCATCGCCCCACTATCCGGTGCGGTTTCAATGGTGACAGTAAAGCCCACCAACCGGGCTTCATCGCCCACAGCAGCTAAGAAATTGCCCCACATGGCAACCCACGTATCAACCTGGTCTTGATCCACTAGCGCGTTACCATCAGGATTAGCACTGAGCACCACCGTGTAATGCCGTCGGGCAGGAGACCGGATAATACAAAAATCGCGGCCCAACGCATCTTGGACTTCCAACAGTTCAGACCGTGCCGCTAAACCGGGCAACCGGTTTTTGCCTAACCGATCCACCCCTAACGGCCCAGACCGATACAGGTTGGCACCAGTAAGTTTCTGGCGTTGCCAGCCCAGCACGGTTGCGAGTTTGTCGCCAGTGTGTCGATGATGCCGATCCCGGACACGATACAAGATCTGGATCAAGGCCATCACCACCACGGCCCCACCCAAGGTCAGCCACCACCGATTAAACAACGCGATCAGGGCGACCAAAATCAGCCCATAAAACACGGCAGCCGTCTTTGGGCCTAACCCAAAATATCCGGCCACGGACTCGCGTTTCCAGTTGCCATACGTCCGGGGTGCTGTCTCAACGTTTGCTACCATCTGGGCCA